>NZ_JAINVF010000001.1 GCF_020400585.1 Streptomyces sp. NK08204
CCCCCCCCCCCCCCCCCCCCCCCCCCCCCCCCCCCCCCCCCCCCCCCCCCCCCCCCCCCCCCCCCCCCCTCCCCCCCCCCCCCCCCCCCCCCCCGCCCCCCCACCCCCCCGCCCCCCCCCCCCGCCCCCCCCCCCCCACCCCCACCCCCCTCCCCCCCCCCCCCCCCCCCCCCCCCCCCCCCCCCCCACCCCCCCACCCCCCCCCCCCCCCCCCCCCCCCCCCCCCCCCCCGCCCCGCCCCCCACCGCCACACCCACCCCTGCCCCTGGCCCCACCCCCGCGCCCCTCTCCCCTCCTCGCCCCGCCGGGTCCCCGGCGCACACCGCCGGCCCGGCGCTCACCCCGGCCGGGCTCGTCGGCGACACGCCCGTGCTGTGGATCGGGGAGCCCTTCACCACCGCCGGACGCGGTTTCTGGGCGAAGCTCGAAGGCCGCAACCCTGGTGGCATCAAGGACCGCAGCGCCCTGTACATGGTCCGGGCGGCCCGTGAACGCGGCCGGCTGGCACCGGGCGCCCGGATCGTCGAGTCCACGTCCGGCACCCTCGGCCTCGGTCTCGCCCTGGCCGGGATCATCCACGGACATCCGCTCACCGTGGTCACCGACCCGGGCATGGAACCGCTGATGACCGGCCTGCTCACCGCCCACGGCGCCGAGATCGACGTGGTCTGCGCTCCGCACCCGCAGGGCGGCTGGCAGCAGGCCCGCCGGCAGCGGGTGGCGGAACTCCTCGCCGCCCATCCGGACGCGTGGTGTCCCAACCAGTACGACAACCCCGACAACATCGCCGCGTACGCTCCCCTGGCCCGCGAACTGCTCGCCCAACTCGACCGGATCGACACCCTCGTCGTCTCCGTCGGCACCGGCGGCCACTCCGCCGGCATCGCCTCCGTACTGCGCGACCACTTCCCGCGGCTGCGGGTCGTCGGCGTGGACACCACCGGGTCCACGATCTTCGGGCAGCCCGCCGGGGACCGCCTCATGCGGGGCCTGGGGTCCGGCATCCATCCCCGCAACGTCATGCACGCCCTGTTCGACGAGGTCCACTGGGTCGCCGCCGCGGAGGCCGTGTGGGCCGCGCGGCGCCTGGCCCGTGCCCACTACGCCACCGGCGGCTGGAGCGTGGGCGCCGTCGCCCTGGTCGCCCGCTGGCTGGCGCGTACCCTGCCCGCCGGGAACCGGATCGTCGCCGTCTTCCCCGACGGGCCGCAGCGCTACGTCGGCACCGTCTTCGACGACGCCTTCTGTGCGCGGCACGACCTGCTCGGGCGCACGCCCGCGGACGACCCGGACCGCATCGGCCACCCCGCCGAGCGGGCCGTCACCCGCTGGACCCGCTGCACCCGTGTGGTCGACCCGCTGGCCGCGCACCGCCCACCGCACGATCTGACGGGAGTCACCCGATGAGGCACCTGTGGCGGCGGACGCTCTCCTTCCCGCCGGCCGTACGACTGCTGATGGCCAACCAGTTCCTCATCAACCTGGCCTTCTACATGCTGATGCCGTACCTCGCCGCCCATCTGGCCGGCGAACTCGGGCTCGCCGCCTGGGCCGTGGGACTCGTCCTCGGGGTGCGCAACTTCTCCCAGCAGGGGATGTTCCTCATCGGCGGCACACTCGCCGACCGCGTCGGTTACAAGATTCCCATCATGGCCGGATGTCTCCTGCGGACCGCCGGCTTCGGGCTGCTCGGCTGGGTCGGTGACCTGCCGACGCTGGTCGCCGCCTCCGCCGCGACCGGCTTCGCGGGCGCGCTGTTCAATCCGGCGGTGCGCGCCTACCTGGCCGCCGAGGCGGGGCCGCGCCGTGTCGAGGCGTTCGCCGTCTTCAACGTCTTCTACCAGGCGGGCATGCTGCTCGGCCCGCCGGTCGGACTCGCGCTGCTGGTCGCCGACTTCCGTCTGGTGTGCGGGGTGGCAGCGGCCGTCTTCGCGCTGCTCACGGCGCTGCAGTGGCGGTGCCTGCCGGCGCGCCGCGCCGAGCGGGCAGCCAGTGCCACGGGCCGGGCGGGCGTCCTGTCCGACTGGCGCACGGTCGTGGCCAACCGGCCGTTCCTGCTGTTCGCCACCGCGATGACCGGCTCGTATGTACTGTCCTTCCAGGTGTACCTGGCACTGCCCCTGGCGGCCTCCGAGGTTCTCGGGTCCGGGGGTACGGCGGTGACGAGCGGGTTGTTCGTCGTCTCCGCGGCGGTGTCGGCGGCCGGGCAGCTCCGCCTCACCGGCTGGGCCGGGCAGCGCTGGCGGCCGGACCAGGCGCTGGTGCGCGGGCTGTCCGCGATGGGGCTCGCCTTCCTCCCTCCGGCCCTCGTCCCGGCGGGGTCCGCACCGGCAGCACTGGGAGCGCTGCTGCTGTCCGTCGTACTGCTCGCGGTGGGCGGCGCGATCGTCTATCCCTTCGAGATGGACACCGTGGTGACGCTGTCCGGCGACCGCCTGGTCGCCACCCACTACGGCTTCTACAACACCGTCTCCGGCATCGGCATCACCATCGGCAACCTCGGCACCGGGGCCCTGTGGGGTTTCGCCGGGCAGCACGGCGCCCGCTGGCTCGCCTGGTCCGCCCTGGCCGTGACCGGCCTGGGCTGCGCGGCCTGTGTCGGTCGCCTCGCACGCACCGGACGGCTGACCGTGCGGCCGGGGGCGCGGCCCGTCACCGTATGAGATGCGCACCGGCCCGTCACCGTAGGAGCCCCGCGCCGGTTCAGCCAACGCCGCGGCGGGCGTACACCTCGATCTCGATCTTCATACGGGGGTCGGACAGGCCGCACACCATCATCGTGGCCGCCGGGCGGACTTCGCCGAAGCAACGGCGCAGGACGGGCCAGCAGGGTTCGAAGTCCGCGCGGTCGGGCAGCAGGTAGCGCACGCGCACCACGTCGGCGAAGGTGCACTTGGCCTCGGCCAGGGCGGCTTCGATGTTGCGCAGGCACTGCTCGGCCTGCTCCACCACGTCGTCCGAGATCGTCATCGTGGTGTAGTCGAAGCCGGTCGTGCCGGACACGTGCACCCAGTCGCCGTCGACCACGGCCCGGGCATAACCGATCTGCTCCTCGAAGATCGAACCGCTGAGGATCGCCCGTCGCTCTGTCATGCCTCGAACATTATCGGACCGCGTCGGCAATCCGAGGACCGTATGCGTCGCGCAGACCCGGGTACTCGGCTGTCAGCACGCGCAGTGGGCGCGTTCGCTCCTTGGAGGTCACAGTGATTATCCTCGGGATCATTCTGCTGATCATCGGGTTCCTGACCGGACTCAGCTTCTTGTGGACGATCGGGATCATCCTCGTGGTGATCGGGCTCATCCTCTGGGTTCTGGGCATGCTCGGTCACGCGGTCGGTGGCCGCCGCCACTACTGGTGAGAGGGGACGGCCGGTTCAGGCGGCAAGCGGTGCGGTGTCCATGCCCGCGTGTTCGCGCAGTCCGTCGAGGAATTCCTGGACCGCCTCGGCAGCCGAGTACCGCGGTTGCCAGTCCAGTTCCTCCCGCGCACGCGAGCAGTCCATCAACGGCAGTCGCAGGACCGCGTCGAACAGGTCCGGCGAGGCGGGCACCAGCCGCAGCCGCCAGGCCGCGGAGAGCGCGGCGCGTAGCGGCGGCAGCGGGACCCGCAGTGGCCTCGCGTCGAGGATCCGGGCGAGTCCGGCCGCATCCAGGGGCGGCTCCGCGGCGAGATTGAACGCACCGCGCACCGGCCGGACGACCGCCTGCACATAGGCGGCGGCCGCGTCGTCGGTGTGCAGGGCCTGAAGAACGAGACCCGGCAGGTCCGGGACGGCCGGCACAAGGCCCGGCCGCATCAGCTGCGCGGGGACCAGCGACCCGGCGAAGATCCGGCGCTGCTGCGAGGCGGACTCGCGTTTGAACAGGAAGCCGGGGCGCATCCGGACGACCCGCATGTCCCGGTGGCGCAGTTCGTAGGCGTCCAGGTACCTCTCCATGTAGGCCTTCTCCCGGCAGTAGGCCGCCTGGGGCCAGCCATGCGTCGGCCAGGACTCGTCGACCGGGCGGTCCTTGGGGCCGGGTGAGTAGGTTCCGACGGACGACGCGTGGACCAGCGCCGGCACCCCGGCCTCCGCGGCGGCCTCACACACTCTCATGCCGCCCAGCACATTGGTGCGCCATGTCGTCACGGGGGCGTGGGTGGGCTGGAACTTCCAGGCGAGGTGGACGACCGCGTCCGCGCCGGTGAAGTGGGGGACGAGGTCGCTGCCGTCCGGGCCGATGTCCACCGCCAGCCAGTTCGTCCCCTCGGGCCTCCAGTCCGGAACCCTGCGGGCGACACCGAGGACCGACGCCACCGCGGGATGGCGGCGCAGCGCCTCCACCACACTGGTCCCGGCGTTGCCGGTCGCGCCGGTCACCACGACCCGGAGCCCGTCGGCGCCTCCTGCCTCATGAGATGACATACCGTTCATGGCCGTTGCCCTTCGCTGTGGGGTGTCCCGCGGGGCGGGTACCCGTGGCACCGCCCCGCATGTCGTTCACTCGTTGGGGCGTGCTGCGCTGATGGCCGCGAGCGCCGAGCCGGGCTCGCGGGCGACAGCCAGGTCTCCCAAGGTGACGATGCCGACGGGGCGGTCGTCCTCGACCACCGGCAGGCGGCGTACCGCCCGCTCGCTCATGAGACGCAGGACCTGGTCGACGTCGTCGTCGGGGGTGACGGTGACCAGTTCCTCGCTGCACGCGTCCGCCACGGTGTGGTCACCGATCCTGCCGCCCTCCGCCATCACGCGGACGACCAGATCGCGGTCGGTCACCACTCCGCGCAGCCGGCCCTCGTCCACCACCAGCACGTCCCCGACGTCTTCCCGGCGCATCAGCTGGGCGACGTCGACCACCGACGTCAGCGGCGCCACCGTGACGAGGCGTGCCGTCATGATCTCGCGAACCCGCTGGGCCATGACTCCTCCCTGGTGGCGGGCGCACTCAGCGTCCCGCCGTCTCCTCGGCGAAGACGTCCACAAACGCTTCGCAGAACGCCTTCAGGTCGTCCGGCTTGCGGCTGGTGACCAGCTTGTTCGGGCCGTGGTCGCAGATCTTGACCTGCTCGTCGACCCAGGTGCCGCCCGCGTTGCGGATGTCGGTCCGCAGGCTCGGCCACGACGTCAGCTCACGGCCCCGCACCACGTCCGCCTCGACGAGTGTCCACGGTGCGTGGCAGATCGCGGCGACCGGGCGCTGCTGCTCGAAGAACTCCCTCACGAACGCCACAGCCTTGTCGTTCATCCGCAGGAAGTCCGGGTTGGCGACCCCGCCCGGCAGCACCAGGCCACCGAAGGAGTCCGCGGACACCTCGTCGACCACCTCGTCCACCGGGAACGTGTCCCCCTTGTCGAGGTGGTGGAAGGCCTGGACCTCACCGGATCGGGTGGACACCAGCACCGGCTCGTGCCCGGCCGCCTCGGCCGCCTCCCAGGGCTTGGTGAGTTCCACCTGCTCCACGCCTTCGGGTGCGGTCAGAAACGCGATACGCATGATCGTTCGACTCCCCTTTCCTGGTGTTCTCCGGCGTCCTCGGCGCTCTCACGTACCGGGTCCGGCGTCACCGGGCGGATCCGGCGTCGGCGCCACCGTGGGCGCCGAGGGCGCCTCGGCGACCGGTCCGCCGAGGCAGACCAGCCCCACGGGGGTGCCGCCGTCGAGGACGGCGGCCCGCCGGACCGCGTGCTCACGCATCGTCCGTGCGGCATGGACGACGTCGTCGTCCGCGTCGACGGTGATCAGCTCCCCGCGCACCGTCCTGGCCACGGGCAACCGCTGGGGATCGGTCCCGTCCGCGACCGCACCGACCACCAGGTCCCGGTCGCTGACCAGACCCATCGGCTCGCCGTCCGCCACCACCAGGACGAGGGCGGTGTGCTGGTCGCGCATCGTCCGAGCCACCGACGTCACCGATGCCCCCGCGTCCACCACTGCCGGCACACGGGCCATGACGTCACGCACGTTCCTGGCCATCTCGGCCCCCTTCGACGCCCGGTACGGCGCTGTCACCGCGCCTGCCAGCCGGGTACCCCGCGTCGCGCCGCTCACCGCCGCGGCACCGGGCACAACCTCGTCCGCCCCGGGTACTCGGTCACGCGGCACCGGGGTTCTCCTTACCGGTGCCGCACTCCCCGAGGAGGAACAGATGGCCCACTTCGGATACTTCCTGTCCAGCGAGGAGCACGGACCGAAAGAGCTGGTCGACCAGGCCCGGATGGCCGAGCGGGCCGGATTCGACTGCCTGTGGATCTCGGACCACTACCACCCGTGGAACGGTCAGCAGGGCCAGAGCCCGTTCGTCTGGTCGGTGATCGGTGCCCTGTCCCAGGCGGTCTCGCTGCCCGTCGAGACGGCCGTGACCTGCCCGATCGTCCGGACGCATCCCGCGGTGATCGCCCAGGCCGTCGCCACCAGCGCGGTGCAGCTGGACGGCCGTTTCCGGTTCGGCGTCGGTACGGGCGAGGCGCTCAACGAGCACATCCTCGGTGGCGCGTGGCCGGAGGCGTCCGTACGTCTGGAGATGCTGCAGGAGGCCGTGGAGATCATCCGGAAGCTGCTCACCGGGGAGCAGGTCAGCCATTACGGCAAGCACTACGTCGTGGAGAACGCCCGTCTGTACACGGTCCCCGGCGAACCGGTCCCCGTCGACGTCTCCGCCTTCGGGCCGCAATCCGCCGAGGCCGCGGGGGGCTTCGGTGACGGGCTGATCACGATGGGGCCCGCCGCCGACATGGTGGAGCGGTTCCGGAGCTCGGGCGGCGCGGACAAGCCGGTCGCCGGAGGCCTGAAGGTGTGCTGGAACACCGTCCGGGAGGACGCCGTGCGCACCGCGCACCGGCTGTGGGCCAACGAGCAGCTGCCGGGGGAACTCGCGCAGATCCTGCCGACCCCCCGCCACTTCGAGCAGGCTTGCGAACTCGTCACCGAGGAGCAGGTGTCGTCATCCGTACCGTGCGGAGACGATCCCGACACGCACGTCGAGGCGCTGACCGCCTTCGTGGACGCGGGATTCGACGCCGTCTACGTGAACCAGATCGGCAAGGACCAGCAGGGCTTCTTCGACTTCTACCGCACCAAGGTCCTGCCGCGCCTGCGCGACCGACAGTCCGCGTGAACGGCTCTCGCACCGAAGCCGTCCCGGTGACGGGCACTGACGAGAAGGGCGACCGGGGCTCCAAGGCCCGCGACGTCCGCACTCGGATCACCGTCCTCGTCGCCCTCGGAGCCAACCTCGTGATCGCCGCGGCCAAGACGGCCGCCGGGCTCTTCGCCGGGTCGTCCGCGCTGCTCTCGGAGGCGGCGCATTCGGTCGCGGACAGCCTGAACGAGGTGTTCCTGCTCATCGCGGTGCGCCGCAGCAAGCGCCCCGCCGATGACCGTCATCCGTTCGGATACGGCAAGGAGCGCTACTTCTGGGCGCTGCTGGCCGCCGTGGGGATCTTCGTCATGGGTGGCTGCTTCTCGGTGTACCAGGGCGTCCAGGCCCTGCGCACCGACCAGCAGGAGTCGCTGAGGGGCTACGTGGCCGGGCTGGCGGTGCTCGGGGTGGCGCTGCTGGCCGACGGCGCCTCCCTGGTGCGTGCCCTGCACCAGGCGCGCCGGCACGGGGAGGGCGCGACCGACCCGGCTCTGCGCACGGTGATCGCGGAGGACGCGACGGCTGTGGCGGGGGTGCTCCTCGCGGCGGCCGGTATCGGGCTGCACCTGGCGACCGGGCAGGTGGCCTGGGAGGCCGGCGCCTCCATGGGGATCGGCGTCCTGCTGTTGTGCGTGGCCTACCGGCTCGCCCGGGAGGCGCGGGACCGGCTGATCGGCGAGGCGGTCGACACCGAACTGCGCGACCGGATCGGTGACTTCCTCGCGTCCCAGCCCGAGATCGACAAGGTCGCGGCGCTCCTGACCATGCGGCTGGGGCTGGATTCGGTGCTGGTCACCGCCCGCCTGGACCTTGCTCCAGGGCTGGACAGCGAGAAGGTGGAGCTGGTCTGTGTCCGGCTCAAGCGGCGGATCGCCGCCGAGTGGCCGCAGGCCGACCACGTCTTCCTGGACATCACCAAGGCGCCCGGCCCCGGGGAGATTCCGCCCTCGCCGGTGTTCACCGCCCCGGACACGGGCACCCGGTCGTCCCGCCTCCTCGGCCGCGGCGGCAGGGTCCCGGGCTCGTAGCGGGACGGCGAACCGGCCACGGCAGGCGTACTCGGACCGCGACCGGGTACTCGGCGTCCGCCTTGGCACGACTGCCCGACCGTCAGGAGGTGGCATGGTCACCGGGCGCGGGACACCAGCACAGGGCGGGCGGGCGTCCGCCGCGGTGCCGACCGGTTTTCCCGGTGTCGACACGGCGGCCCTCGCCTCCGAGCTGCGCCGCGACGTGGAGGGGGAGGTGCGCTTCGACGCCGGGAGCCGTGGCGCGTACGCCACGGACGCGTCGAACTACCGGCAGGTCCCCATCGGCGTCGTCGTGCCCTACGACATCGACGCGGGCGTGGCGGCGGTCGAGGTCTGCTCACGGTTCGGTGTCCCGGTCCTGTCCCGCGGCGGCGGCACCAGTCTCGGGGGGCAGTGCACCAACACGGCCGTCGTCATCGACTGGACCAAGTACTGCCACGGCCTGGTGTCCGTGGAACCGAAGCGGTCGCGGTGCGTCGTCGAACCCGGCATCGTCCTGGACGAACTCAACCGTCGCCTGCGTGCGTACGGCCTGATGTTCGGCCCCAAGCCGGCCACGCACAGCCACTGCACGCTCGGAGGCATGATCGGCAACAACTCGTGCGGAGGCACGGCCCAGGCCTACGGCAAGACGGTGGACAACGTCCGGCGGCTGGAGATCCTGACCTACGACGGGACCCGCTGCTGGGTCGGTCCGACCGACCGGGCGTCCTTCGACGCGGTCGTCCGGGGCGGGGGCCGGCGCGCGGAGCTGTACGCGGGGCTGCGCGGGATCGTCGACCGGTATCTCGCGGACATCAGGACGGGCTTCCCGGACATCCCGCGCCGGGTCTCCGGCTACAACCTGGATTCGCTGCTCCCGGAGAAGGGATTCGATCTCGCCCGTGCGCTCGTGGGCAGCGAGGGCACCCTGGTCACCGTGCTGCGCGCGGAACTGGACCTGGTGCCGGTGCCCGGGGCCGAGGCCATCGTGGTGCTCGGGTACGACGACATCTGCGCGGCGGCCGACGACGTGCCCCGGCTGCTCGCGCACAGCAACCCGACCCAACTGGAAGCCCTCGACGGGCGGATGGCGCAGCTGATGCGCGAGGAACACGCCTATCTCGAGTCCCTGGAGCAGTTCCCCGAGGGGGAGAGCTGGCTGCTGGTCCAGTTCACCGGCGACAGCGAGCAGGACGTCGATGCCCAGGCCCATGACCTGCTGCGGGCGTTGGGGCGCGGCGAGAAGGATCCGACCGTGGCCTTCTCCGACGACCCCGGTCGCGAACAGGAGATGCTGAAGGCGCGGGAGGCCGGGCTCGGTGTGACGGCCCGGCCGCCGGACGGACGCGAGACCTGGGAGGGCTGGGAGGACTCCGCCGTCCCACCGGAGCGGCTGGGCGACTACCTGCGTGATCTCAGGGACCTGTTCACCGAGTTCGGCTACGACCGGCCTTCGTTGTACGGCCATTTCGGCCACGGGTGTGTGCACACCCGTATCCCGTTCGGTCTGAAGAGCGCCGAAGGAGTGGCCCGCTTCCGTGACTTCCTGTTCCGCGCCGCCGATCTCGCGGCCTCCTACGGAGGTTCACTGTCGGGCGAGCACGGAGACGGCCAGGCTCGTGGTGAGCTGCTGCCGCGGATGTTCGGTGAACGCGTGGTCGCCGCTTTCGGTGAGGTGAAGGCGCTGTTCGATCCCGGCAACAGGATGAATCCCGGCAAGGTGGTGGCGCCGCACCGCGTCGACGACGACCTGCGTCTGGGCCCGGCCTGGCGCCCCCGGGGCAGCGACACCCACTTCGGTTACCCCGACGACGGTGGCTCCTTCAACCAGGCCGTCATGCGCTGCGTCGGTATCGGCAACTGCCGTGCGCATGAGGGGGGCGTGATGTGCCCTTCGTACCGGGCCACCTTCGAGGAGGAGCACTCGACCCGTGGGCGGGCCAGGCTGCTGTTCGAGATGCTCGGCGGCCACGAGGACTCCCCGGTCACCGACGGCTGGCGTTCCACCGAGGTGCGCGACGCCCTGGACCTCTGTCTGGCCTGCAAGGGCTGCAAGTCCGACTGCCCCGTCGGCGTCGACATGGCCACGTACAAGGCCGAGTTCCTGGCCCACCACTACGCGCACCGGCTCCGCCCCGCCGCGCACTACTCACTGGGCTGGCTGCCGCTGTGGGCACGCATGTCGCGCCTGGCTCCGGACCTGGTGAACTCGGCCCTGCACGCCCCCGTACTCGCACCGCTCGGCAAGCGGGTCGCCGGGGTGGCGGTGCAGCGGGAGGCGCCCAGGTTCGCGCGGCGGTCCTTCGTACAGCAGTGGCAGGCGCGCTCCGGGCCCCGGCCGGAACCCGGCGACGACCGCACGGTCCTGCTGTGGCCCGACACGTTCACCAACTACTTCCGTCCCTCGGCCGCCCGTTCGGCGGTACGGCTGCTGGAGGACGCGGGATTCCGGGTCGCCGTACCGGTCTCCCCCCTGTGCTGCGGTCTGACATGGATCTCCACCGGTCAACTGGCCGTCGCCAAGCGTGTGCTGCGCCGTACGCTCAGGCGGCTGCGGCCCTGGCTCGCAGGCGGTGTCCCCATCGTGGGCCTGGAGCCGTCGTGCACCGCGGTGTTCCGCGCGGACGCCGCCGAACTGCTCCCGGACGACGAGGACGCCCAGCGTCTGGCCGGACAGTGCCGCACGCTCGCCGAGATGCTCGTCGACCGCACGCCGGACGGCTGGCGCCCACCCCATGTGGGCGGGGCGGCGACCGTGCAGACCCACTGCCATCAGCACGCGGTGATGAGCTTCGACGCGGACCGTGAACTGATGCGCCGGGCGGGCATCGACGCCCGGGTTCTGGACGAGGGCTGCTGCGGGCTGGCGGGGAACTTCGGCTTCGAACGCGGCCACTACGGGCTGTCCATGGCCGTCGGCGAGCTGGGCGTGCTGCCCGCGGTGCGCCGGACTCCGCAGGACGCTGTGGTGATCGCCGACGGGTTCAGCTGCCGTACTCAGATCGAACAGGGCCGCACCGGCCGTCGCCCCCTGCATCTCGCGGAGGTCCTGGCGCGCGCCATGAACGGCTCGTCACCGGCCGGGCCAGGACGGCCCGACGACCGACCGGACGGCCGGCCCGCCTGACGAAGGGAAGTCCTCCGCCATGAAGGTGTCCGACTACATCCTCCAGCGGCTGCGTGAGTGGGACGTGACCCACGTCTTCGCCTACCCGGGCGACGGCATCAACGGTCTGCTGGCCGCCTGGGGCCGTGCCGACAACAAGCCCGCCTTCATCCAGTCCCGGCACGAGGAGATGTCCGCGTTCGAGGCGGTCGGCTACGCCAAGTTCTCGGGTCGGCCGGGTGTGTGCGCGGCGACATCGGGTCCCGGCGCCATCCATCTCCTCAACGGCCTCTACGACGCCAAGCTGGACCACGTGCCGGTGGTGGCGATCGTCGGCCAGACGAACCGCAGTGCCATGGGCGGCTCCTACCAGCAGGAAGTCGACCTGATGAGCCTGTACAAAGACGTCGCGGGCGCCTACTGCGAGATGGTCACCGTCCCCCAGCAGCTCCCGAACGTCCTCGACCGGGCCCTGCGTACCGCGCAGGCCGTGCGGACCGTCACCGCGGTGATCGTTCCGGCGGACGTGCAGGAGCTGGACTACTCCGCGCCGGAGCACGCGTTCAAGATGGTGCCCTCCACGCTGGGGGCCGCGCATTCGGCGCCGGTGCCGGCCGAGGAGGACCTCGACCGGGCGGCCCGGATCCTGGAGGAGGGCGAAAGGATCGCCATCCTCATCGGGCAGGGAGCGCGTGGCGCCCAGGACGAGGTCAGGGAGTTCGCCGACCTGCTCGGCGCGGGCGTCGCCAAGGCCCTGCTGGGCAAGGACGCCCTCCCCGACGACCTGCCGTACGTGACCGGTGCCATCGGGCTGCTGGGCACGCGGCCGTCGTACGAGATGATGCGGGACTGCGACACGCTGCTGGTGGTCGGATCCAGCTTCCCCTACACGCAGTTCCTGCCGGAGTTCGGCCAGGCGCGTGCCGTGCAGATAGACATCGATCCGTTCATGGTGGGGCTTCGCTACCCGTTCGACGTCATCCTCGTCGGCGATGCCGGGCAGACGCTCAGGAGGCTGCTGCCGAAGGTGCGGGCGAAAGAACACGGGGAGTGGCGTGCGAAGATCGAGAAGGACACCGCGCGCTGGTGGGAAGTCATGGAGCGCCGCGCCGAGGTGGAGGCGGATCCGGTCAATCCCGAGTACGTCGTCCACGCGGTGGACGCGCTGCTTCCCGAGAACGTGATCCTGGCCTCCGACTCCGGCTCCGCCGCGAACTGGTACGCCCGGCACCTGCGGATGCGCGGTGCGATGCGCGGGTCGCTCTCCGGCACCCTCGCCACCATGGGCCCGGGTGTGCCGTATCTGATCGGCGCCAAGTTCGCCCATCCGGACCGGCCCTGTGTCGCCATCGTGGGCGACGGTGCCATGCAGATGAACGGCATGGCCGAACTGATCACCCTCCACAAGTACTGGCAGGAGTGGGGCGATCCCCGGTTCGTCGTCGCCGTGCTCAACAACCGGGACCTGAACCAGGTCACCTGGGAGATGCGCGCGATGCAGGGTGCTCCGCAGTTCCTCCCCTCCCAGTCCATCCCCGACGTGCGCTACGCGGACTTCGCACGCTCCCTCGGGCTGGGCGGCGTCCGGGTGGAGACGCCGGGCGGCGTGGCGGAGGCCTGGCGTTCGGCGCTCGGCGCGGACCGGCCCTTCGTCATCGACTTCCTGACCGACCCGGCGGTTCCGCCCATCCCGCCGCACGCTTCCCTGGACGAGATCCAGGCGGCGGCGCTGTCCGTCCTGAAGGGTGACTCCGACCGCGCCGGGATGGTCAGGCAGGGCTTCAAGGCCAAGGTGCAGGAGCTCCTGCCCCGGCGGCACTCCTGAGCGAGTGTTGACGGGGCGGTGAGCCGCGCGGTGCGCGACGTGGGCGGCCCCGGGCTCGTCGCACCGAGCGGCGCCAGGCCGCCCGGGAACCGTGCGGGCTCGCCCGGACCGGACTGCTGAGCGGCGGTCCCTGCCGCACGCGCGGCCCGTGTTCAGGAAAACGGCGGCCGTGCCCGCCGTACCGGGCGTGCGCTGCGACGCTACGCCACGTCCGTGACGGCCCCCGCGCCGTCCTTCCCCGACGACGACCGGGCGCCCGGCGGTGTCCTGCGCGCTCGCGCCGAGTCGCCGCCGGGCGGTGACCCGGCGGCGACTCGGCGGCGACTCGGCGGTGCGGCCCGGCCGCTGCCGCGGTGGTGCGCGCCCCGCCTGTCGCAGAAGCGCCGCGGAATTGTCCGTGATCGGTAACAGCGGGATCCCTTGATCGCCCCGGCTCGTCCTGACAGGTGCACGAAGGACATCTGCACAGGCTGGGAGCGGGGCGGACATGGGGCGGCATGGCGGGCGGGGTTGGTACGGCCGGGTGGTCGCGGCGGCGGTCGGGGTGACGGCGGTGGCTGCCGCGACGTCGGTGTGGACGGCGGAGGCCGGCCAGGGACAGGGCGGCGCGGGCTCCGCGCCCCGGCCCGCCGCGTCCAGGCCGGCGGCCGTGTCCGCCGCCATCGTGCACGCCTCGGACCACGGCGACCACTCCGTCAACATCACGATCGACGACGGCCCGGACCCGGTCTGGACCCCGCAGGTGCTCCAAGTGCTGCGCGAGTACGGCGTGAAGGCGACGTTCTGCATGGTCGGCACCCAGGCCCAGGCGCACCCGGACCTGGTCAAGCAGGTGGTGGCGGCCGGGCACCGGCTGTGTGACCACACGGTGTCGCACGACACCACCATGGACACCAAGTCCCAGGCCTACCAGTCGCAGCAGATCCTGGACGCCGAACAGCAGATAACCAAGGCGTCCGGGGGCGTGCGGCCGTTGTACTACCGGGCCCCGGGCGGCGCGTTCACCCCGTACAGCCGGCACCTGGCGGCCTCGCACGGGATGCGGCCCCTGGGCTGGAACGTCGATTCCAAGGACTTCGAGCGGCCGGGCACCGACACCATCGTCGCCACCGTCAAGGGCGAGCTGGCCAACGGGCCCACGATTCTGTTCCATGACGCGGGCGGCGACCGCTCGCAGACGGTGGCCGCCCTGCGCACCCTGCTGCCCTGGCTGAAGCAGCAGGGCTATGCGTTCGGGTTCCCGGTGCGCTGAACCTCCCGGCGGGCGGCCTCGGGGTCCGTCGTGACGATCGCGCGCAGCGCGTCGACCACCACGGGCCAGGCCGCCGAGGCCGGGTCGATCGGCTCGAAGTGCCCGCAGCCGGGCAGTTCGTGGAGCGTCGCGCCGGCCCTGGCCGCGTAGTCGCGGGCCATGGTCACGGGCAGCGCCTCGTCGAGCGTGCCGTGGATCAGGACCGTACGGCCGGCGGGCGCGCCGAGGACGGCGGGATCGGCGGCGGCGTACCGGTCCGGGACCTGGTCGCGTGCCCCGCCGAGCAGAGCGGCCACCGCGCCGCGCCCGCTGCCCAGTTCGTCGGCCAGGGCCAGGTCGGCGGTGGGTGCGAGGGCCAGTACGCCGAGGAGCGGGGGCGGGGCGGGCGTACGGCCGGGAGCGTCCTGCGGCAGCCGGTGCCGGACGCCGGCCCACAACGCCAGGTGGCCTCCGGCGGAGTGCCCCGCGTACACCACGCGCGTCGGGTCGACCCGGCCGGGCGCGGCATGCGCGGCGAGGCCGGGCAGGCGGTCGACGGCCTCCGCGCTGTCGGTCAGGGTGACCGGCCAGCCGCCGCCGTCGCCGACCCGCCGGTACTCGACGCTGGCCACGGCACAGCCGGAGTCGGCGGCCAGCGCACGGACGAATCCGGCGACGTGCCGCCGGTCGTGCTCGGCCCGCCAGAACCCGCCGTGGAAAAACAGCACCAGGGGCGCGGGAGTCCCTGACCCGTGCTCCGCCAAGGTTCTGTCGTGGGGCGGCAGACAGAGGTCGGCGACCTGGTCCGGGTGCGGGCCGTAGCGGAGTGTCAGCGGTGCGGCCGGGACTCGCGACATACTCAAACCTCGATTCGTTGCACCTCGTTTCGATGTATCAGGTTAGCGCGGGGCACATCCCTGCCTCACGCCGGGGGCGGCGGCCGGTCCGGCAGGTCGTGGCCGAGCAGGTCATGGTCGAGCGCCGCGGCACGGACCGCCGCCGCCACGCGCACGACCGCGTCGCTCGGGGGGTGGGGCAGGCGGGCCAGGAGCAGACGCCGCTGTTCCTGCGGTCCGCCGCGGACCGGCAGGACGCGCACGCCCGGCGGGGCCGCGGCGGCGAGCGGAGCGGGCACCGTGGTCAGGCCGCAGCCGGCCGCGACGAGGTGCAGCTTGGCCAGCCAGTCGCGGGCGACGTGGACGATCTCGGGCCGCTCGTCCAGGCCCGGCCACACTCCCATGTGCCCGTCCTCTCCCGCGGTGGAGCCGGCGATCCAGCGCTGCCCGCGCAGGTCGGCCACGTCGACGTAGTCGCCGCGGGCCAGCGGATGGGCCGCGGGCACCGCGAGACACAGCGCGCGTTCGGTCAGCGTCTGCAGGGCGAGCGCGGGCGACTCGGCGTCCGGCGGCCGGAAGGGCGGCGCTGCGGCGAGGAGGGCCAGGTCGAGACTGCCGGCCCGCAGGGCGCGCACCAGCGCCGGGGTGCTGCCTTCGCGGGTGACGACATGCAGGCCGGGATCCGTTCGGCGCAGGGCGGCAAGGGCCTTGGGCAGCAGGACGGCTCCGGCGCTCGGGAACCAGCCCAGGCGGACGGTCCCGGCCTGTCCGGGCAGGCCCGACAGTTCGCGCGCCGTGGCGTCGATCTCGTCCAGAACGACCGTCGCGCGGCGCATCACCACACGGCCCGCCGCGGTCAGCCGTACGCCGTCGCGCCGACGCTCCAGCAGCTCGGCGCCCGCCGCCCGTTCGATCGCGGCGATCTGCCGCGACACCGCGGACTGGGTGTAGCCCAGCGACGCCGCGGCGGCGGTGAAGGTTCCCTGTTCGGCGACCGCGCGCAGGACACGCAGTGCGGTCAGTGACACATCAGTGAAGTCCATGACGTTTACGCATACTACCGGTGCGAAACTTTCGTTGGACGCATAGTTCTGGGGCTCCTAGCGTTACGGGCATGAACACATCGCGAATCGCCCTCGTCACGGGCGCCAACCAGGGCCTCGGCCGCGCTCTCGTCGAGGGGCTGGCGGCCGGGATGAACCCCGACGACCTGGTCCTGCTCACCGGCCGCAACCCGCAGCGGGTCGCCGACGCGGCCCGCGAGGTGGCCCAGCGGGCCGGCACCCGGGCGCGGGTCGAGGGCCGGGTCCTGGACGTCACCGACACCGGCGCCGTCACTGGCCTCGCCGACGAACTGCAGCAGCGGTACGGCGGAGCGGACGTGGTGATCTCCAACGCCGTGGCCCGGGTGCTGCCCGGGGAGTCGCAGTCCGCGCGCGCCGACGAGTTGATCGACGTCTCCAACTCCGCCACCCATGCGGTCCTGCGCGCCTTCGGCCCCGTCCTGCGGCCCGGCGGGCGGCTGCTCGTCGTCGCCAGCAGCCTGGGCACCCTCGGCCACCTCGACCCGAGGCTGCACCACCTGTTCGACGGCGCGAGCCTGGACCAGGTCGAGTACGCCGTCGAGTCCTGGCGCACCGCCGTCCACAACAGGACGGCACAGCAGGCGGGTTGGCCCGGCTGGCTGAACATACCGTCCAAGGTGGCCCAGGTCGCCGCCGTCCGCGCGGTCGCGGCCGAGCGCCGCGCACAGGATCTCGCCACGGACACGCTGATCGCGTCCGTGTGCCCCGGCATGGTCGACACCGCCACCTCCCGCCCCTGGTTCAGCGACTTCAGCGACGCCCAGTCCCCCGCCCAGGCCGCTCGGGCGGTCCTCGACCTGGTCTTCGCCGAGCGCGTCGAACCCGCTCACTACGGCGAGTTGGTCCGCTTCGGCGAGGCCCTGGACTGGCACAGCGGCACCCCGCTCAACGAGCAGGACCTCATGCTCACGCCGTGACGACGCGCGAGGCACGGCCGTTCGCGGATACGGCCGGTGAAGCCGGGGGGGAAATCTTGGTCATCGAACGGTCCGGACAGCGGTCCGTTTCCGGTGGCTGCTTAACATGAGGGCGTCCCCTCGGTGTTCACGCGGACCCGCGGGGCACCGTCCCACGTCGTCCCGGAAAGGCTCGCCATGCCGTTGCCCCGCCCCGGCACGCGCTCCGTGCGTCTGCGGTCGGTCGCGGTGGTGCTGCTCGTGCTCGCGGTGGGATGCGCGGGGATCCTGGCCGTCCTCCTCGGCCGACGGCACACGGGCGACGGGCCCCGGCACATCACCGTCGAGGTGTCACCGAGCCGTTGCGGGCAGGGCTGGACACGGCCCGCGCCCGGGGTACAGACCTTCGACCTGCACAACTCCTCCGCCGGCGCCGCCGAGGTCTACCTCGAAGACCCGCACAGCCGGGCCGTGTACGGCGAGGTCGAGGGCATCGGCCCCGGCACCACACGGCAGTTGACCGTTCGTCTGGGCAAGGGGACGTACGCGTTCCTGTGCGTGCCCGACGACGCCGACGCCGTCACCGGGCCCAGTGTGCGCATCGGTTCGGGCCGGCGCGGCCCGGGCGCGGCCCCCGTCACCGAGCACGATCTGATCCCGCCGGCGATCGCCTACCAGAAGTGGGTCGGCAGCGGGCTCGACCGGGTCGTGCGGCTCACGGCGACACTGCGGCGGGCCATCGACCGGGGCGACCTCGCCGCCGCCCGCTCGGCCTGGCTGCCGGCACATCTGGAGTACGAGCGGCTGGGGGCGGCGTACGACGCCTTCGGCGACGCGGACCGGCGGATCAACGGCACGGACGCGGGGCTGCCCGGCGGGGTCCACGACACGGGCTTCACCGGCTTCCACCGCGTCGAGTACGGCCTGTGGCACGGACAGCCGGCCGCAAAGCTGCGCGGCCCGGCGGCGGCCCTGGCCGGGGCCGTGTCAGAGCTGCGGGACAGCTGGTCGCAGACCCGCATGGACCCGGCCCAGTTGGGTGTGCGGGCCCACGAGATCCTGGAGAACACCGTGCAGTTCGAGCTGACCGGGCGGACCGACTACGGCAGCGGCAGCAATCTCGCCACGGCCCGCGCCAACCTCGACGGCACCCGCCAGGTGCTGTCGCGGCTGCGCCCGCTGCTCACCACCCGCTATCCGCACCTGTCCTTTCTCGACCGGGAGCTGGACCGCGCGCAGCACACGCTCGACGGCTTGCGGCACGGCGGCCGGTGGCCCGCGCCGGACCGGCTGAGCCGTGTCCAGCGGGAGAGGACGGACGCCGTCCTGGGCGACCTGGTGGAGCGGCTGGCCTCGGTGGCGACCCTGTGCGACCCGAGGAGGACGGTGTGAGCGCGTCGCAGCCGTCCGGTGCGGTGGCACGGCGCGGTTTCCTGCGCGGTGCCGCCCTCGCCGGCGCGGGACTCGCCACGGGCGGTGCGGCGGCTCCGGCCACGCAGGGTGCCTCGGCCGCCGTGCCGGTGGCTCCCTTCCACGGCGTCCACCAGGCGTCCGTGCTCGCCGCGCCGCGCCGCGCCTGTGTGTTCGCCGCCCTGGACGTGACCGCGGGCGACCGGGCGGACCTCGCCGACCTGCTGCGCACGCTCACCGACCGTGCGCGTTTCCTGACGTCCGGCGGGACGCCCGCACCGGTGGGCATCACCGCCCCGCCCGCCGACTCGGGCCTGCTCGGCGACCTGCTGCCGGCCGGGGCGCTGGCCGTGACGGTCGGTGCCGGTGCCTCGCTCTTCGACGACCGGTTCGGCCTGGCCACGCTGCGGCCCCGGCGGCTGACCACCATGCCCGTCTTCCCGGACGACGACCTCGAGGCCGAGTGGTGCCACGGCGACCTCAGCCTCCAGTTGCACGCCGACGACCTGGACACCGCCCTGCACGCGCTGCGCGACATGGCCCGGCACACCCGGGGCGGGATGCAGATCCGCTGGCGGCTGGACGGCTTCACCAGCCCGCCCCGGCCCTCGGGCACCCCCCGCAACCTGATGGGGTTCAAGGACGGCATCGCCAACCCGGACCCGGCGGACGCCCGCGAGATGAACCGCTTGGTGTGGGTGGGCGCGGACGAGGGCGAGCCGGAGTGGGCGGTCGGCGGCAGCTACCAGGTGGTGCGGCTGATCCGGATGCTCGTGGAGTTCTGGGACCGGGTCTCGCTCAGCGAGCAGGAACGCATCTTCGGCCGGTCCCGGTCCTCCGGCGCGCCGCTGGACGGCGACCGGGAGCACGACACGCCGAAGTACGCCGACGATCCCAAGGGTGACGTCATCCCGCTGGACGCCCACATCCGGCTCGCCAACCCCCGTACGGCAGCCACCGAGGGCCAGCGCATCCTGCGCCGGGCCTACAACTACGACCGGGGCACGGACGCCAACGGCAACCTGGACATGGGCCTGCTGTTCTGCTGCTACCAGCGGGACGCGGCACGGCAGTTCGAGGCCGTGCAGCGCAGGCTGGCGGGCGAGCCGCTGGCCGACTACATCAGCCCGTTCGGCGGCGGCTACTTCTTCGCGCTGCCCGGCGTCCGGGACGCGTCGGACTGGTACGGGCGGGCCCTGCTGACGTGAGCCTGTCCGGACAACTTGGGCTGCTTCGGCCGCCTTTCGAGTCAACACCCCGTCAAGTTTTGCCCCGGCTTCCCTGACTCGGTGTTCACCCATGGGTCACCATGGCTCCGCCGGCGCGCCGTGCGCCCGGCGCAGCATCCGTGCTCGTACGACGTGCAGACGTTCCTGTTCGGAGGGTGAACCACCATGGCCAGCAGAGGAAGACGAGCAGCGATGAGGAGCCTGGGGGTGCTCGCCGGTGCGGCGGCGCTCACCGTGCTCGGCAGTGGCGCTCCCGGCTGGGCGGCCACGCCCTCCGGCGCCTACACGCCGACCGCGACACCCATCAAGCACATCGTCGTGCTCTTCGACGAGAACATCTCCTTCGACCACTATTTCGCGACCTACCCGAGGGCCGCGAACACCGACGGCACGGCGTTCCACGCCTCGCCGACCACCCCGAGGAACATCGACACACTGGCCCACGCGGGTCTGCTGACGAAGAACCCCAACCAGTACACGCCGAAGCGGCTCGCCCCGTCGCAGGCGATGACCTGCGACCAGAACCACAACTACAGCGCCGAGCAGTACGCGGCCGACGGCGGCAAGGCCGACCAGTACGTGCAGAACACCGAGATCGACAAGTGCAGCGGCGGCCTGTTCGGCGAGCCCGGCCTCGTGATGGACTACTACGACGGCAACACCGTGACCGCGCTGTGGAACTACGCCCAGCACTACTCGCTGTCCGACCGTTCCTTCAGTTCGGCCTACGGGCCCTCCACGCCCGGCGCGCTCAACCTGGTCTCCGGCCAGACGCACGGCGTGATCTCCGTGGACCCGGCGTCCGGCACCGAGAACCCTGAGCAGACCTCGACGCCCGACGCGTACACGGTCAAGTCGCCCGACGCGCAGGGCGTCGGCACGGTCATCAACGACCCGGACCCGGCCTTCGACGACTGTTCGGACAAGAACCACACCAGCACCAACGCGCTCGCTGTGATGCAGGGCAGGAACATCGGTGACCTGCTCAACGCCAAGCATGTCAGCTGGGGTTGGTTCCAGGGCGGCTTCCGCCCGACCACCGCGTGGGACGGCCGACAGGACCACTACGCCAAGTGCGAGGCCGTGCACACCAACCTCGGCGGCGCGTCGGTGCCCGACTACAGCCCGCACCACTCGCCGTTCGAGTACTACAAGTCCACGTCCAACCCGCACCACCTGGCGCCCAAGAGCGTGGACGAGATCGGCCACGCCGGTCAGGCCAACCACAACTACGACCTGACCGACTTCGGCGCTGCCCTCAAGGCGGGCAAGCTGCCGGCCGTCAGCTTCGTGAAGGCCCCGCAGTTCCAGGACGGCCACGCCGGCTACTCGGACCCGGTCGACGAGCAGCACTTCCTGGTGCAGCAGATCAACGCGATCCAGAGTTCCCCGCAGTGGCGGTCCACCGCGGTCGTGATCGCCTACGACGACTCCGACGGCTGGTACGACCACGCCTACGTCGCCCCGCGCAACGGCTCGCGGGACACCTCGCTCGGCTCCAACGGCAAGGCCACCGACAGCCCCGCCTGTCAGAACGGCCCGGCGGCGTCCGGCGGCTACGCGGACCGGTGCGGTCCCGGCACCCGTCAGCCGCTGCTCGTCGTCTCGCCGTACAGCAAGGTCAACAAGGTCGACCACACGCTGACCGACCAGGCGTCCGTCACCCGGTTCATCGAGGACAACTGGCACACCGGCCGCATCGGCGACCACTCCTTCGACGCCGGCGCCGGCTCGCTCGCGGGCATGTTCGACTTCACGCACCCGAACAACAAGCAGGTGCTGCTGAACGCGGACGGCTCGGTGAGGTACGTCGGCCCGATCCGGCACGTCGCCCCGGTGGCCACCAGCATCACCCCCGGCCCGGCGATGCAGAACGCCGCGTCGGCCTCCTCGTCGTCCCCGGCGCTGCCGGTCGGCCTCGGCGTGGGTGCCCTGCTGGCCGCGGGCGTCACGGGCACGTATCTGACACGGCGCCGCAGGCGGCACACGACCGCCTGACACCTCCCGTCGCCTCGCACGACGACGCCCCCGGCTGCTTGCCGGGGGCGTCCGTCGTGCGGTCGGGTCAGGACAGGCTCTTGCAGCCGCCCCAGCCGGTGGCGATCTGGGTGCGGGAGCCGAAGGAGCCCCCCCGTCGCCGTTGTTGCGCCACAGGACGCCATTGGTGTCGCGGCAGACCAGGTCGGCCTTGCCGTCCCCGGGGAGGTCGCCGGCGCCGACGACGGCGTTGTAGGAGGCTCCCCAGCTGCTGAGCAGCTTCACCCGGGACGCGAACGTGCCGGTGCCGGTGCCGGTGTAGCGCCACAGCACATTGGACTTGTCCTGGGCCAGCAGGTCGCCGCGGCCGTCGCCGTTGAGGTCGCCCACGCCGACGACCTTCTTGTAGCCGGACCAGTCCGTGCCGCCCTGTGTGACTGTGGTCCGGGCTCGTCTGCTGTGGCACCCCGGACAGGTGTTCGTGAGCATACCGACGCTGTGCGGGGCGAGTTGATCGCACAGGGAAACCGCTGATGGGCATCGGGCCGGGCTGCTGGAAGGGCGTGATGCGAGACGAGGCACCGGTGACGGTGGACCGCGGGCAGTACGAGGGGGTGACTCCGTGGGAGCAGGATTCCTGGCAGGCCGCTGTCGCCGGCTGGGTGACGGACGCGCTCGCGGCGCAAGGCCTGCGGGCGACCGGGGGCTGGCGGGTGCGGCTGCGGCCGTGGTCCGTCCTGGTCCGACGGCCGGAGCGGAGTCGCGCAGGGGCTGGGCCGGCGCGCACTCGGCGTCGGCGTCGTCCGCTCGGGCATCCGCTGGACGTGTCCGGCACCGGCGGGCCCAGCAGCGATTCCCCGGGGGGCGGGACTTCGGCGTGGGGCGGACCGGCGGTCACCCGGACGTCGCCCCGTCGACCCCGTGTGGCCTGACCGGGCGGTTCACGCGGGCGTCGCTGCTTCCACCCGAACGGCACAGCGCGGTTGCGCCGGACGCGTCGGACTCGGAAGTCTGAGAAGCAGGGAAGAGGAGGAACGGGGAGACACGAGCCGGGAGGTGTGGTGGCTCCGGAGTACGGCAGTGCACCGCCGGCCGGATCCGGCCTCGCCCGGCGGCGCTTCCTGACCCTGTGCGCCGGCCTGGGCCTGGGGACCGTGACGGCCTGCACCGGCGCGTCCGGGCACCGGGACCCGCGCGGCCCCGCGGCGGCGCGGTGCAGGCCGGAGGTGGAGCGGGACGCGCCGGGCACCCCTGACTGGCGCCTCCGCGCGGAGGGACCGCCGGACGCGGTGGCCTGCTACACGGACCGGGTGAGCGTGACGCCGGGCGAGGAGTGCGGCCTGCACGTGTCGACCACCGCCGCGTCGTTCCGTGTCTGCGCCTTCCGGGTCGGCTGGTACGGCGGTGCACAGGCCCGCAGGATATGGGCCTCGCCCCGGATCCCGGGCCGTGTCCAGCCGCCCCCGCACCTGCTGCCCGCCACCCGCACGGTGCGCGCCGACTGGCCCGCGACGCTGTCCGTGGACACCACCGGCTGGCCGGAGGGTGCCTATCTGCTGCGGCTGGAGACGGACGCCGGGCACCAGCGGTACGTCCCCCTGATCGTCCGCTCCACGGAGGCGGCGGGCCGCACGGTCCTGCTGCACGCGCCGGCGACCTGGCAGGCGTACAACCGGTGGGGCGGCTACAGCCTCTACGACGGCCCGTCGGGCGGGTACGCCACGCGTTCGCTCGCGGTGAGCTTCGACCGCCCCTACGACGGCAACGGCGCCGAGAAGTTCCTGGTGTACGAGCGGGCGCTGGTGGTACTGGCCGAACGCCTGGGCATCCCGCTCGCCTACAGCACCGGTGTCGACGTCCACCGGGACCCGGCGGTGCTGCGCGGCGCGCACGCGGTCGTCTGTCTGGGGCACGACGAGTACTGGACGCCGCAGCAGCGGGCGCATGTCACCGAGGCGCGCGACGCCGGTACCAACATCGCCTTCCTCGGCGCGAACACCTGCTTCCGGCGCGTCCGGCTGGAGGCCGGTCAGGGGGCGGGCGACCGCACGGTGGTCTGCTACAAGTCGGCCTACCGCGCCGACCCCTGCTACGGCTCGGCTCCCGCGCTGGTCACCACCGACTAGCGGCGCCCGCCCGCCGCCGACCCCGAGTCCTCCCTCACCGGCGTGCTCTACGAGGGGTATCCGGTGGACGCCCCCTACGTCGTCCACGCCGCCGGTCACTGGGTGTACGACGGTACGGGCGCCGAGCCCGGCGACAGCTTCGCCCACCTGGTGGGTGTCGAGTACGACCGCGTCACCCCCGGCGTTCCCGCGCCGGGCCCGCTGCAGATCGTCGCGCACTCCCCGCTGGTGTGCGGCGGCCGGCCCAGCCACAGCGACTCGGCGTACTACACGGCCCCCGGCGGGGCGGGCGTGTTCGCGACCGGAACCATGCGCTGGGTGGAGGCCCTGCTGGCCGGCACCGGCGAACTCGGGCGCGACCACGGCATGGACGGCCGCACCCGCGCCTTCGTCACGCGCACCACCGAGAACGTCCTGCGCGCGTTCGCCAGGGGCCCGGCCGCGCGGTACGGCCCCGCGGCGCGGAGCAACGTGCCGGAGGTGTACGGCACAACCACCTGAATGCCGCGCCAGTTGATCACCCCTCAGATTGCTCTCCAGGTGCCGGGCGGGCCTGCGGTCCCGGCGCGCGGAGCTGCTGTCTGCGCGCGTTGTTGTACAGGCGCCAGAAGTGTTTGGCCACCGCACAGGGCGCGGCATCGGCCCGGCACTGGCGGCACTCGGCGACGTGCTGCTCGTAGGTGATACGGGCGTTTTCCAAGGCAATGGCGAGGGAAGACATGGGCAACTCCGGGCAGGGCGCGTCCTGGAGACAGCGCTGGGGCGGACGGTGTGGGCACCCGGAATCAAGGTCATCATGTTACTGCCGGTACTAGGAAACCGGCGGTGTCCGGGCGTGCGATACGTCGTCACGCCCGGATCCTCGCGGCCCGCGGAGCCCATGTCATGAGTACTTCTACTCAACGCCCGCCCTGTCGTGCGCCCGCCAGGGGGCGCCGGAGACGAGGACCACCGGGAGTCCGGCCGGCTCGGAGGTGGGCGCGTTCCAGGAGGCGGCCGTGAACGCCTTCCGCTCGGCGGACTCCTGCGACTGCGGGCCCGCCCCGTCGCCGCGCAGGGTCACCAGGGCGTTGCCGCCCCGGTCCACGACCTGGCGGGCGGCGTCCCGGTGACCGTCAGGGGTGCCCAGGTCGCGGGCATCGGCGTCGCGGACGCCCCCTCCGGCGCGCTGGACGAGAAGGACGCCCGGGCGGGCGCGGCGGTGCCCGGCCGCCGAGACAGGCCGGGCCACCAGGACGTAGTCGGGTCCGTGCTCGGTGTCGCGGGGCGGTGATCCCGCAGCCGCATGAGGCCCGGCAGGGCGCGTCCGCTGCATCAGGCGGGGCCCGCCGGCTCGGCCCGTCCCGGCCGGACGAGGAAGGAACCCGGTCCGGCGGGGCGTCGGGGCGACGAGCACCACCACGGCCCCCGGCAGTGCAGCACCCGCTCAGTCGTTCCGGCGTGGCGAGGGCCGCACGGCACACGGCCTCGCCGGGCCGGTCCTCGACGCCGGCTGCCATGCCGTCGGCCCGAACAGGGGGCTGCCCGACGATGGCCATGCGCCACAGTGTCCTCGGGGTCTTCTCCTTCCGGCGGTCACGTCAGCAGCCGGAGCCGGTTCCCTCTTCCGTGTGCGGTGCCCGACGCCGGACAGACACACGCCGGACAGACACACGACGAGGGCGCCCGGACCGGTCCCGGTGGACCGGCCGGACGCCCTCGGTGGTGGCGTGCGGCCCGACGATCAGATCAGGTCGAACCGGTCGAGGTTCATGACCTTGTCCCACGCGGCGACGAAGTCCTTCACGAACTTCTCCTTGGCGTCGTCGCAGGCGTAGACCTCAGCGAGCGCGCGAAGCTCGGAGTTCGAGCCGAAGACCAGGTCGGCACGGGTGCCGATCCACTTCAGCTCGCCCGTGGCCGCGTCGCGTCCCTCGAACGTGGTCTGGTCGCCGGACGTCGACCTCCACGTCGTGCCCAGGTCGAGCAGGTTGACGAAGAAGTCGTTGGTGAGGGCGCCGGGCGTCTCGGTGAAGACGCCGTGCTGCGACTGCTGGTGGTTGGCACCCAGCACGCGCAGACCGCCGACGAGGACCGTCATCTCGGGGGCGCTCAGGTTGAGCAGGTTCGCCTTGTCGAGCAGCAGGTACTCGGCCGGCAGCCGGTTGCCCTTGCCGAGGTAGTTGCGGAAGCCGTCCGCGACCGGCTCCAGCGCCTCGAAGGACTCGGCGTCGGTGTGCTCGTCGGTCGCGTCGACCCGGCCCGGGGTGAAGGGCACCTCGAGGTCGAAGCCGCCGTCCTTCGCCGCCTTCTCCACGGCTGCGACGCCGCCGAGGACGATGAGGTCGGCCAGGGAGACCTTCTTGGCGCCGGAGGAGGCGTTGAACTCCTGCTGGATGCCCTCCAGGGCGCGCAGCACCTGGGCCAGCTCGTCGGGCTGGTTGACCTCCCAGCCTCGCTGCGGCAGCAGGCGGATGCGGGCGCCGTTGGCACCACCGCGCTTGTCGCTGCCCCGGAAGGTCGAGGCGGACGCCCAGGCGGTGGTGACCAGCTGGGACACGCTCAGGCCCGAGTCGAGCAGCTTGGCCTTGAGGGCCGCGATGTCCGCGGCGTCGATCAGCTCACCCTCGCGCTCCGGCAGCGGATCCTGCCACAGCAGGGTCTCCTCGGGGACCTCCGGGCCGAGGTACAGCGGCTTCGGGCCCATGTCGCGGTGGGTCAGCTTGTACCAGGCGCGGGCGAAGGCGTCCGCGAACTGGTTGGGGTTCTCCAGGAAGCGGCGGGAGATCTGCTCGTAGACCGGGTCGAAGCGCAGCGACAGGTCGGTCGTGAGCATGCTCGGGGCGATCTTCTTGGAGGAGTCGTGGGCGTGCGGGACCGTACCCTCGCCCGCGCCGCCCTTCGGCTTCCACTGTTTGGCGCCGGCCGGGGACTCGGTCAGCTCCCACTCGTAGCCGAAGAGGATCTCGAAGAAGTTGTTGCTCCACTGGGTGGGCGTGGTGGTCCAGGTGACCTCCAGGCCGGAGGTGATGGTGTCCGCGCCCTTGCCGGTGCCGTAGGTGCTCTTCCAGCCCAGGCCCTGCTCCTCCAGGCCGGCGGCCTCGGGGTCGGGGCCGACGTGGTCGGCCGGGCCGGCGCCGTGGGTCTTGCCGAAGGTGTGGCCACCGGCGATCAGGGCGACGGTCTCCTCGTCGTTCATCGCCATGCGGCGGAACGTCTCGCGGATGTCGCGTGCCGCGGCCAGCGGGTCCGCGTTGCCGTTCGGGCCCTCCGGGTTGACGTAGATGAGGCCCATCTGGACGGCGCCGAGCGGGTTCTCCAGCTCGCGGTCGCCGCTGTAGCGCTTGTCGTCCAGCCAGGTGGTCTCCGGACCCCAGTAGACGTCCTCCTCCGGCTCCCACACGTCCTCACGGCCGCCACCGAAGCCGAAGGTCGTGAAACCCATCGACTCCAGCGCCACGTTGCCGGCGAGGATCATCAGGTCGGCCCAGGACAGGCTCTTGCCGTACTTCTTCTTCACCGGCCACAGCAGACGGCGGGCCTTGTCCAGATTGGCGTTGTCCGGCCAGCTGTTGAGCGGGGCGAAGCGCTGCTGGCCGGCGCCGGCGCCGCCACGGCCGTCGCTGATGCGGTAGGTGCCCGCGCTGTGCCAGGCCATACGGATCATGAACGGGCCGTAGTGGCCGAAGTCGGCGGGCCACCAGTCCTGGCTGGTGGTCAGCACCTGCGCGATGTCCTGCTTCACTGCCGCGAGGTCGAGGCTCTTGAAGGCCTCGGCGTAGTCGAAGTCCTCGCCGAGCGGGTTGGCGACGGCGGGGTTCTTGGCAAGGATCTTCAGGTTGAGCCGGTCCGGCCACCACTGCCGGTTGCCACCCCCCTGGGTCGGGTGCGGGGCACGGTCATGCACGACGGGGCAGCCGCCGCTGGCCTCCTCCGACTTCGCGTCAGTGACGATCGCATCGTGGTTGTCAGTCATGGCAATCCTTCCGAACTGTGCGGAACTCGGTGCTCAGGAACTGCGGCCGGGGGAGCAATCGGGGCAGGTGCCCCAGTAGACGACCTCGGCCTCGTCGATGGCGAAACCGTGGTCGTCGGAGGCGGTCAGGCAGGGGGCGCCGCCGACCGCGCAGTCGACGTCGGCGACGGCACCGCAGGACCGGCACACGACGTGGTGGTGGTTGTCGCCGACCCGCCCTTCGAACAGGGCCGGATGGCCGGCCGGTTCGATGCGGCGTACGAGCCCTGCTCCGGTGAGGGCGTGCAGGGCCTCGTAGACGGCTTGCAAGGAAATGTGGCCCACGCGGGCACGCACCCCGGAGGCGATGGCCTCGACGCCGAGGTGGTCTCCGTCCCGGACGGTCTCCAACAGAGCGACGCGGGCCGCTGTCACACGCAGGCCGGCGCCGCGGAGCTGTTCGGCGGCGGTCGGGGGCGGGGAGGCGGTCATGACGCCGACCCTACCCCCATAAACACGAATGACTCAAGAAAATGAATAATGCAATTCTGGCCGTTTGCCGTCGCCAGGTCTTTGACGCTGCGTGGCTCTGCCGCGCCTGGCACGGCGGCGTGCGGCACGGCGGTGTATGACACGACGGCGTGTGACACGGCGGTGCTTGAGGCACCCTGCCCGCCCCGACTCGGCTACAGTGCGTGGCCGGGGGGCGCCCGCAGGCATTCCCGCATCATCCGGCGCCGGAGCCCGGACGGCAGCGCGGCAAGCCGGGACATCCCCCGGACGGGTGAGAGCCGGGGCCGAGGCGGGAGACAGAGCCGGCCGTCGCTCGTACGGGTGCACCCCGTCCGGCCGTCCGTGGCATCCCGGCGATTGCGTCGTTCGGCAGCAGTGTGACGTTCGCCAGGCCACGTGATGGACCGGCGGTGAACGGGCAATGCTCTCCTTCATACCCCACGCGAACCCCCTGCGGCAGGTGATCCGATGAGCACGGCGACGCCCCGGACGACCCGGACGCCGCCCACCGGCACCGGCGCGGCGGCCGGGAAGCCCTCGCCGTCGGCCGGCCGCTCCTTGCCGTCGCTCACCGGGCTGCGGTGGATAGCGGCGCTGCTGGTGTTCGGGCTGCACGTGAACAACTTCGGCTACTTCGGCGGTGCCGGTGGCCGGATCGTGTTCTGGGCCTTCGGGGCCGGTGCCACGGGGGTGTCGTTCTTCTTCGTCCTGTCCGGTTTCGTGCTGACGTGGTCCGCGAGACCCGGTGACCGCGTGCTGGGCTTCTGGCGGCGGCGCATCGCCCGGATCTACCCGGTGCACCTGGTCACGCTGGCCCTCGCGCTCCTGATGACGTACACACTGGCGCATCAGCCGAAGCCGACACCGACGCAGGCGGCGGCGAACGTCCTGCTGCTCCACTCCTGGTGGCATCCCTGGTGGCAGACGCTGAACCCGGTCAGCTGGTCGCTGGCCTGCGAGGCCTTCTTCTACGCCGCCTTCCCGCTGCTGATCCTGCTGCTGCGCAGGCTCGGCGCGCGCGGGTCGGCCGCGCTGGGCGCGGCGGCGGTGGCGGCGGTCCTCGTGCTGACCCGGGCGGACGCCCACCACTGGACGACCCTGTCCATGTACTCGTTCCCGGCCGCCCGGCTGCCCGAGTTCGTCCTCGGCGCGGTCACCGCCCGGCTGGTGGTGCTGGGCCGGTGGCACGGACCGGGACTGGAGGCGTCGCTGGGCCTGACGATCATCGGCTACTTCCTCGTTCCGCAGGTCACGCCGGGCTACTCGGCCACGGCCTGCACGCTCGCCGGGTTCGTCCTGCTCATCCCGGCGGCGGCCGTCGCGGATCTGCGGGGGCTGCCGTCGCTGTGGCGGCACCGGCCGATGGTGCGGCTGGGGGAACTGTCGTTCGCCTTCTACATGATCCATCTGCTGGTGCTGCGCGCCGGTAGGAACCTGCTGGGCACCAAGCCGCACTTCGGGGTGCCGGCGGGGCTGGCGGTGACCGTCATCGCGTTCGCCGTGTCGCTCGCACTGTCCTGGGTGCTGTACGAGGCGGTGGAGCGGCCCGGGAGGCGGCTGCTGCTGCGCCGCCGCCCGACCGGCCGGCCCGCCGCCGAGGCACGCGAGTGAGCCGTGCCACCGCACGACCGTGCGGCTGCCCCCGGGTGAGGGGCCGGCGCACGAACGGCGTCAGTCAGTCCTGGCCGGCGCAGACGCCACCGGCGGCGGGGTTCGACGGCCCGACCGGGTCGGTGGCCTGTTGCCGCACGCGTGGGCGCCGGCCTCGACCGGGACCTGGATCACCTCTGGGCTGAGCGAAAGCGGACTCCTCCATCGACCCCGCCGGGCCACAGGGCACCTGTCCCGCTAGTCCCGGTGAGCGGGGCGGCTGCCGGCCAGTTCCACCAGCGCGGCGTGCGTCTCCTCGTCGGCCGCCACGATGAGTCCGCCCGCTCCGGTGTGCAGTGGCTGGCCGTGGATGCCGGTGACCGTGCAGCCGGCGGCCCGGCACAGGGCGATCCCGGCGGCGAAGTGCACGCTGTCGCGCAGGTCGCCGTCGGTGACGTAGGCGGCCCTGCGGCCGGCGGCGACCCAGGCGACCGCGAGGGTCGTGGAGACCACCCGGGGCCGGAACCGCTGCGCGAAACCCGGTTCGGCCAGCAGGCGAACCGCCTGGAAGCCGGGCGCGTTGGGGAACGGCGGGTCGAGGTTGACGTCCACCAGCCGGGAATCCGGCGAGGGCGCCACATCCTCGTCCCTGCCGCCGGCACGGAGGCGGGTCCGTGTGCCGTCGGTCCAGAACACCTCACCGCTGAACGGGTCCGCCGTCGCGGCGGCCGTGACGTCCGTGCCGACCCGCAACGCCACGTTCACGGCCACGAGCATGTTGCGCACCGCGTAGTTGAGGGTGCCGCACAGCGGATCGACCAGCCAGCGGCGCCGCGCTCCCTCGGCTCCGGTGCGTCCGCTCTCCTCGCCCGTGACGGCGTCGTCGGGCCGGGCGGCACGCAGGATGTCGAGGATGGTCTTCTCGGCCGCGAGATCGGCCGCCGTGGCGAAGTCGCCCGCGGACTTCTCGAAACGGGCCAGGGGGCCGCCGTACATGTCACGTACCACGGCGGCACCCGCCGTCGCCGCCGTCATCGCCACGTGAGCGTCCGACTCGAAGTCGATCACCGTCATGCATGCAGGATAACCACCGGGTCCCGGCTCAAGTCGGCTGGCCCCACGGTGGGTTGCACGGCCGCCCCGGCGGGCGGCCGTACGTGGGTCAGATCCCGTCCCAGGAGACGACCCGGGTGCCGGGTGACGTGGAGCGGGAGGCGGCGTCCAGGGCCCGGCCAGAGGCGTGCAGCGGGTGGGCGCCGGTGACGACCGGGGTGCCGGGGACCGCTCCGGCCGGGGTGAGCGAGAGGGTCTGCTCGGCCGCCGTGCGCCCGCCGCCGACGAAACTGCCGCTGCTGTCCGTCCAGTTGCGCACCGGGGTGGTCTCGGCGAGGCGGCCGGCGGCTGCGGACAGGCCCAGCACCAGGCCGCTGTAACGGTTGACGAGACGGTAGGTGCCGTCGTCCGCGGTGCTCCGGATCAGGAACCACTGCTGGCCGACGGTGGGGCCGCCCGGCGGCGGCGTGGTCACCGTGGGCTGCGCACCCCAGGCACGGCCGGCCCTGGTGACGGAGTCGACGCCCAGCAGCCGGCCACTGGAGGCGTTGGCGACGGTGTAGGAGCCGTCGCCGGTCGGGGTGAAGATCCAGGACTCCTCGGCGGCTCCGGTGGAACTCGCCACGGAGGTCGTGCCGGAGCCCCCGGGTACCTGGGCGAGGACCCGGCCCGCCCCGCTCGCGATGCGGTAGGTGCGGCCGGTGTCCATGGGCGGTGCCGCCGGGGCGGAGGAGTCGATCGTGAGGTCGACGTACTCGCCGGAGGCGTCGTGGGAGCAGCCGAAGGCGCAGTACGAGCGGAAGGTCCTGCCGACGATCGTGCCGCTCGTGCGGTTGGCGCGGTCCAGGAACCAGCGGTACCAGGACGCGTTCGTGTAGCTGCCGGTGTCGCCGATCAGCTGCCACTTCTGGGTGGCCAGGTCGTCGGTGGCGTACAGGTACTGCGGCGAGTTGCCGCTCTGGTCGACGGCCTGCGGTTCGCCGATGTAGAGGCCGAGGTAGGCGTCGTAGGTGATGTTCATGACGAACAGGGGCGAGGTCGGGGGCATCGTCCCGGCCGCGATCTGCTGGGCGGCGGTGCCGGTGTTCACCGGGTCGTACTCGTCGGCGACCGGGGTGTACCCGGTGGGATGGTCGGCGTCGGCGGGGACGATGTTGCTCTCCCGGCCGCCGGTGCCCGGCTGGGACCAGGCACCGTCGTACCACTTGCGCCAGGAGCCGGGCGCCATCTTCCCGGAGATCGGGGCGCGGGCCACGTGCTCGTAGAACGCCTTCCAGCCGCCGCTCTTGTCGATGATCCGCGAGCCGTAATAGACGTAGAAGTAGCCGGAGGCGGCGTCGACGAACAGGCGCTGGTCGCCGTCGCCGTAGGAGTACGTCTGGTTCGGGAAGGCCGTGGTGTCCCCGCGCCCGGTGCTGTACGGGGACGTGATGACGTGGTCCTTGATGGTCCAGGTGCGGCCCTGGTCGGTGGAGACGGCGTAGTCGATGGCGTCGTAGTGCAGTCTGTCACCGAAGGGCTGCGGGGTGAACTCGTTGTGCACGAGGCCGTACCAGTCCCCGGTGTCCGGGTCGGCCCAGACCCCCGACAGGTCGCAGTAGTTCTTCTGCGCGTAGCCGGAGCCGCTGGGCGCGTACGTCGCCTCGCGGCCGGTCGGGCTGTTGTTGCAACGCCAGGTGGTGTCGTCGTTGCGGTCCTTGGAGTCGGCGGGGTTCACCGCCTTGCTGATCCTCTTGTCGAACGCGGCCGTGTCGAAGTCCGTGCCGGTGTAGAAATCCCAGGTGCGCGGGTCGTTCGCGCCGTAGAGCGCGGCGGACTGCTGGTAGTGGAAGGTGCCGTCCTTGTCGGTGTACGGCGTGGCGGGGGTGTCGGTGGGATGCGTGAACGGCACCGGCGTGCCCACGGTCACGCTGTAGGCGGCCACGGGGGACGCTGCCGCGACGGGCGCCGGGGACGCCGTGCCGCTGCCCAGGACCAGGGCGACGGCCGTCGAACACACTGCCACGGCGCCGCCCGCTCTGCTGAAAAGTCGCACGGATGCTCCTTGTCGACGAAGGGCCGGTTGCAACCGGAACGATCCGGCCGCGGCGGTTGCCGCGGCAATGGACTGTGGTGCTCCGCCTCTTGCACTTTCGCGGCACGGGAGCCGCGTCCTCGCCGTGGGCAGCGGCGTCGCGGGGGCGGGGGCATGCTGGAGGGTGGGGGCGATGCGGAGGTTCGTCATGCGGTGCCGGTTCGGTGGCTGTGCGGTCGTCGCGATGGTCACGGTCGTCGTGCTGGCGGGGTGCGGCGCTCCGGCGGGGCAGGGTGCGGGCGGCGGGCCGTCCGGCGCGCGGCCCGTACGGCCGTCCTCGCAGACGCCCTCCGCAGCATCCTCCGCTGGACCAGCGGCCACCTCGGCATCCGCCCCCGCGCAGGGGTGCGCGAGCGGACCGGTGGAGGTCGTCGTGTCTCCGGGCGACCCGGTGCGCCGGGCGCTGTGCGTGCGGCCGGGGGCCGTGCTCACGCTCGTGCTGCACCCGCGGGTGGACGACAAGCGGTGGGTGGACGTGCACAGTTCCGCGCCCGCCCTGGTCCTGCCGACCGGGTGGCAGGTCCAGGTGGCCGGCGGCGCCCGGGCCACCCTGCGGTGCGCGGGCACCCGGGGCGGCAGTGCCGAGGTCACGGTCACCGCGAAGGCGCCGGATGTGGCCGGTGCCGCCCGCCCGGTCTTCACGCTGGACGTGACCGTGGTGCCGTATCCGCAGAACGGGTGACCCGGAAGGCGCCGGGTCACCCGTTCCGTGCGGCCCGCGCGGGGTTCGGCGGAGCTCGCGCACCTGACGGCGTGGACCGACGTGCCGGCGAACTCCGCGCTGCTGACGGCGCACTCGTCGCGGGCCGGGATGTCGTGCCCACCAGGACCTCCGCACAGGGCATCGACGCCGACGCCGCCGATTCGAGGACGAACGATCACACGGTCGAGGCCGGACTCCAGGTGACCCGGCGGTATTGACATGAACCTGTGCCGACCACGAGGCTTCGTGCTTGAAGTTGCTCGATTGCCGCTTCTTTCAAGCTATTACGAGCAACATTGCAGTGCCGCAGCAAGAACACACTCAGTCCGCGATGGTGCGATGGGAGCTGTTCCGCCGTGCGAAGACTCCGACACCGTGTGCCGTGGCCGGCCTGGATTCCGCTGGGGCTGGCGACCGCCCTGGCGGGGACCGTGCTCGCCGCCCCGGCACCCCCCGCAGCCGCCGCCACGCCGTCCGCCGGCGTGCTGGACGCCGCGCACAGCAGCGTCGGCTGGCAGAGCCCGGTCTACGCCAAGGGCACCGGAGGCGGCCCCGAGAGCTGCCCCGACGCCGCTTCCGACCCCGACGACAAGGTCTGCGACCGCTTCGATCTGACCGTGTCCGTGCCGGACGGCTACTGGGACGACAACCCCGAGGGCGGTGTCCCGCTGTCGATCAAGTGGGAGCACCCCTCGGACGACTTCGACCTGTACGTCTTCGACGACCACGGCAAGCAGGTGGCGTCCAGTGCCGGCACCGCCGACCCCGAGGCCACGGTGATCCCGCGGGCGTCGGGGACGTACCACGTGGTCGTCGTGCCGTACGACGTCCACGACAACTCCTTCGCGGGCACCGCGTACCTGCCCGCGACCACGGACGCAGGCGACCTCACGTCGTTCTCCGGCGGCGACGGCAGCTACACCGTCAGGGCGGGGCAGCTCACAGCCCGCGCCGATTTCCTGACGGGAGGTCAACTGCGACTGCAGGCCGATCCATCGGGCTCGCTGAGCGATCCGGCCGGTACGGCCATCGTGCGCGAGCAGCCCGCCCTCCAGCGGCACACCTCGTCCTTCGACGCGGGCGACTACTACGGCATCCGCTCACCGCAGGCCGTCCTGCGCGTGTACAAGAGCCCGTTGCGGTTCGGCCTGTACAAGCCGGACAACCGCACCAGGGTCTGGCAGGAGGACAAGCCGCTGCGCTGGTCGACCGGCGGTATGCGGCAGAGCCTCGAACGCGGCGCGGACGAACAGTTCTTCGGCGGCGGCGAGCAGAACGGCAGCTTCTCGCACCGCGGGCAGACCATGTACGTGGCCAACAGCTTCGACTGGAACGAGGGCGGCTACAACAACTCCCAGCCGTTCTACCTCTCCAGCGCGGGCTACGGCGTCTTCCGCAACACCTTCGCCCCGGGCGTCTACACCTTCGGCTCGCCGGTGACGACGGGGCAGCAGGAACGCCGCCTGGACGCCTACTACTTCCTCGGGGACGCCAAGCGAGTGATCGGGGAGTACACGGCGCTGGTCGGGAGGCCGTTCATGCCGCCGGTGTACGGCCTCGAACCGGGCGACTCCGACTGCTATCTGCACAACGCCAACCGGGGCGAGCGGCACACCCTGGACGCGCTGAAGATCGCCGACGGGTACACCGAGAACCAGATGCCGCTCGGCTGGATGCTGGTCAACGACGGCTACGGCTGCGGGTACGAGAACCTGGAGCAGACCGCCAAGGGGCTCCAGGACCACCACGCCCAGCTCGGCCTGTGGACACAGGACGGCATCGACAAGCTGGCCGACCAGGTCAGGGCGGGCCAGCGGGTGGCGAAGCTGGACGTGGCCTGGGTCGGCAACGGCTACAAGTTCGCACTGGACGCCTGTGACGCCGCGAAGAAGGGGATCGAGGACAACAGCGACGCCCGCGGGTTCGTGTGGCTGCCGGTCTCCTGGGCGGGCGCGCAACGCTGCGGGGTGCTGTGGAGCGGCGACCAGAAACTGTCCTGGGACTACATCCGCTGGCAGATCCCGACGTACGCCGGGGCGACCATGTCCGGCATCGCCTACAACACCGGTGACGTGGGCAGCATCTACCGGCACGACGCCAAGATGTACGCCCGCGACCTGCAGTGGAAGGCGTTCCTGCCGGCCATCATGACCATGGACGGCTGGGCCACCGACATCACCACCAGGAAGCCCGCCGACCAGCAGCCCTGGCGCGACGGGGAGCCCTACACCTCCATCAACCGCAAGTACCTCCAGCTGAAGGAACGGCTGCTGCCGTACATGTACACACTGTCCGCCCAGGCGGCGAAGACGGGTGTGGGCGCGGTCCGTCCGCTGTGGCTGGAGTACCCGGACGACCCGGCCACCCTGGGCGCGCAGGCGAAGTACGAGTTCCTGTCCGGCCCCGACTTCCTCGTGGCGCCGGTCTACCAGGACTCCGACACCCGTGACGGCATCTATCTGCCGAAGGGCACCTGGACCGACTACTGGACCGGCCGCACCTACCAGGGCCCCACCACCCTGAACGGCTACCACGCCCCGCTCGACACGCTCCCGCTGTTCGTGCGCGAGGGTGCCATCGTGCCCATGTGGCCCAAGGGCACGACGAGTTGGCAGAACCGCGACCGGCACGAACTGGACTGGGACCTCTACCCGTCGGCCCACGGCACGAGCGACTACACGCTGTACGAGGACGACGGCGTGACACGCGACTTCACCAAGGGCGGCTTCGCCACCCAGCGGGTGTCCGTGGACACCGGCGCCGGGGAGACGACGGTGACGGTCGGCGCGAGCAGGGGCGGCTACGCGGGCAAGGTGGACGCACGGACGTACCGGTTCACCGTGCACGGCGATCACGCACCCGAGCGGGTGCTCCTCGACGGGCACCGGCTGCCGGACGGCGCCTGGTCCTACGACCAGGACACCCACGTCACGACCATCACGACGCCGAGCCTGCCGCTCGACAGCGGATTCACCGTCCACTTGGCCGACGGAAGGTAGAAGAGAAGGCAACGGGAACGGCATGGTCCAGTCCGACGAGTCGATCGCTCTGTCCGCATGGCCGGCATGACCGCACCAGCCACCGGAGGGTGGGGGCCTTCCCGTCCCCCCTCCGCCGGCACTCGTGGGACGTCTTCACACCGGTCCGGTGGGCCGGTTCACGTTCTGGTCCCTGCTCCGCGACCGCACGTGCACCCCGGTCGACAACGGCAGCCGCACGCAGGGGACATGCTCCGGCGTGGCCCGGAACTCCCGGGACGCGCCGGGTACTCGGTGAGGTTCGCCGCGGTCACCCCCGCCGGACCCACGCCCACACCCATGCCGACAGCGGCTTCGACGCCTCCGTGGGTCCCTGGCAGCACGAGGGCGCCTGCCGACCTCTTGACGTGTCCGACGCAGGTTCAGGGGTGACACGCGGCGCGACCTGCGCGACTGGTGCAAATGGCGGTACGGTCGTAGCGTCGAGAGCACGCGGTCGGACACGGCACGACGGGTGGGAGCGGCCATGCGCGGATCAGTGGTGGGAACGGTGTTCACCCTCGCGGCGGGTGCGTTGCTGACGGCGGCCATGACCACGGCCTCGGCCAGCCCGTCGGCGCAGGACCCGGCCCCGGCCGCGCCCCGGCAGGCCGTGCTGGTGGACTGCGTGTGGCACCGCGACGTCCGCCCGGCCGACTTCCTCCTGGCCTGCGGCGACGGGAACAGCCGCCTCACCGACCTCCACTGGACGCGGTGGACTGCGCACGGGGCGACGGCCATGGGTGTGAACTTCGTCAACGACTGCAAGCCGTACTGCGCCGCGGGGACCTTCCACGGCTACCTGGTGACCGTACGGCTCGACGAACCCAAGCCCTGGAAGAAGCACCCGTCCGTGCAGCACTACACGCGGATGCGCCTGACCTACCACGGCGCCCGCCCGGAGGGCTTCCACAGGGTCATGACGTACCCGCTCTGGGACTGACCGGCCCCGGCCGGAGGACCGCTCGAGGACATGCCGCGACCGGGCAGTGGGCCGCGCGGGCGATCCCCCCGGCCACGGCCCCGCGTGCCTCGGGCTGTCGCTGCATCATGGTGGTGATCCCGTACGTCGCCGCCTCGCGCGCCGTCCGAAGAGAGGCCACTGCCTTGCCCAGACTCCCCCGCCTGGCCGGTGCCGCAGCGGCGGCCCTCGCCCTCGGCGTGATCGTGGCCGCCCCCGCCGCCGGGCAGGACCAGCCGGTCACCGCCCCCCACATCGTCGCCCACTTCGACCTGGCCGCCGGGCAGACGCCGGAGAACATCGCACTCGAACGCGACGGCTCGGCCGACCTCACCCTCGCTTTCGCCCGCCAGGTCGCCCGCGTCACCCGCGACGGGCACACCCGGATCCTGGCGACGCTGCCCGCCGAGCCGAACCCGAACGCGCCGCTGGTACGGCGCGCCGCCGTCACCGGCATCGCCCGCGCCCACGACGGCACGCTGTACGTCAACTACGTGACCGGTACGAGCAGAACCGGCATCTGGCGTCTCGGCCCCGACGGCGGAGCCCCGGTGCAGATCGCCCGGCTGCCACACGACGGCTTTCCCAACGGTCTGGCCCTGGACGAGCGCCAGGGTGTGCTCTACACGGCCGACTCGGCGCTCGGCACCGTCTGGCGCGTCCCGCTCTCGGGCGGTACGGCCACGCCATGGTGCCGGGCGGCGGCCCTCGGCCCGCTGCCGTCGCCGCCGGCCGCGGGCTTCGGCGCCAACGGCCTCAAGGTCCACCGGGGCGCGGTGTGGGTGTCCAACACCGACCGGGGAACACTGCTGCGCATCCCCGTCGGCGAGGACGGCTCCGCCGGGCCCGTGGAGACCCGGGCAAGCGGGCTCGCGGGCATCGACGACTTCGGCTTCCCCGGCCACGGCAGCAGCGTGCTCGTCGCCCTGGACCCGGACAACCAGGTCGTCCTGGTGCACAGCGACGGCAGCAGCACGGTCGTCCTCGACCGGCAGGACGGACTGTCCAACCCGACCTCCGTGGCCGTGCTCGGCCGGACCGTCTACGTGCCGAGCGCCGGATACTTCACGCGCCAGGACCCGAACCTGCTCCTCGCCCGGCTCCAGCACCCCATCGGCCGGTAGCCGGCCCGCCGCGGCCGGGGTGCGCCGGCCGCGGCGAGTGGTGTGCTCAGCCGATCTCGGCCAGCAGGTCGCCGCCCTCCACCTGCTGGATCCTGTTGATGGCCAGCCGGGCGACGCGGCCCGCCTTCGGCGCGGTGATCGTGGCCTCCATCTTCATCGCCTCGATGGTGGCGACGGTGGCACCGGCCGCCACCTCGTCGCCCTCGGCGACCGCGAGGGTGACCACACCGGCGAACGGCGCCGCCACATGGCCCGGGTTGGCGCGGTCGGCCTTCTCGGTCACCGGCACGTCGGAGGCTGCCGCCCGGTCGCGCACCTGGATGGGCCGCAGCTGGCCGTTGAGCGTGGACATCACGGTGCGCATACCGCGTTCGTCGGCCTCGCCGATCGCCTGCAGCTCGATCAGCAGCCGGACGCCCGGCTCCAGGTCGACGGCGTACTCCTTGCCCGGGCGCAGGCCGTAGAAGAACGCCTTGCTGTCCAGCACGCTGGTGTCGCCGTGGGCCTGGCGGTGCGCCTCGAACTCGCGGGTCGGGGCGGGGAACAGCAGCCGGTTGAGGGTCGCCCGGCGGTCCTTCGCCAGCCCGTCGCGGTCCTCGGCGGACAGCTCGGGGGCGGGCTTGGGCGCGGCGCGGCCCTGCAGCGCCTTGGTGCGGAACGGCTCGGGCCAGCCGCCGGGCGGCGTGCCCAGCTCACCGCGCAGGAAGCCGATCACCGAGTCGGGGATGTCGAACCTGTCGGGCGTCGACTCGAAGTCCTCCGGCGAGACCCCGGCGCCGACCAGGTGCAGGGCCAGGTCGCCGACCACCTTCGAGGACGGGGTGACCTTGACCAGGCGGCCCAGGATGCGGTCGGCGGCGGCGTACATCGCCTCGATGTCCTCGAACCGGTCGCCGAGCCCGAGGGCGACGGCCTGGGTGCGCAGGTTGGACAGCTGGCCGCCGGGGATCTCGTGGTGGTAGACACGGCCGGTCGGGGAGGCCAGGCCCGCCTCGAACGGCGCGTAGATCTTCCGCACGCCCTCCCAGTACGGCTCCAGGTCGCCGACGGCCCGCAGGTCGAGGCCGGTGGGCCGCTCGGAGTGGTCGGTGGCGGCCACGAGCGCCGACAGCGAGGGCTGCGAGGTCGTGCCCGCCATGGAGGCGACGGCCCCGTCGACGGCGTCGACGCCCGCCTGGATCGCGGCGAGATACGTGGCGAGCTGGCCGCCCGCCGTGTCGTGGGTGTGCAGGTGCACGGGCAGGCCGAACTCGCGGCGCAGTGCCGAGACGAGCGTGGCGGCGGCCGGGGCGCGCAGCAGTCCGGCCATGTCCTTGACGGCGAGGACGTGGGCGCCGGCCTCGACGATCTGCTCGGCGAGCCGCAGGTAGTAGTCGAGGGTGTAGAGCCGTTCGGCGGGGTTGGACAGGTCGCCGGTGTAGCACAGGGCGACTTCGGCGATCGCGGTCCCCGTCTCGCGCACGGCGTCGATGGCGGGCCTCATCTGGCCGACGTCGTTGAGCGCGTCGAAGATGCGGAAGATGTCGATGCCGGTGGCGGCGGCCTCCTGGACGAAGGCGTCGGTCACCTCGGTCGGGTACGGCGTGTAGCCGACGGTGTTGCGACCGCGCAGCAGCATCTGCAGGCAGATGTTCGGTACGGCCTCGCGCAGTGCGGCCAGCCGCTCCCAGGGGTCCTCGGCGAGGAAGCGCAGGGCGACGTCGTAGGTGGCGCCGCCCCAGCACTCCAGGGACAGCAGCTGCGGCAGGGTGCGGGCGACGACCGGGGCGGCGGCGAGGAGGTCCTTGGTGCGTACGCGGGTGGCGAGCAGGGACTGGTGGGCGTCGCGGAAGGTGGTGTCGGTGACGCCGAGCGTCGGCGACTCGCGCAGCCGGCGCGCGAAGCCCTCCGGGCCGAGTTCCACCAGCAGCTGGCGCGATCCCTCGGGCGGCTCGCCGGCCGGCAGCGGGGGCAGCTTGGTGACCGGGTCGAGCAGTCCGGGCCGTTCGCCATGCGGCTTGTTGACGGTGACGTCGGCGAGGTACGTGAGCAGCTTGGTGCCGCGGTCGGCGGAGGAGCGGGCGGTGAGCAGGTACGGGCGCTGCTCGATGAAGGAGGTGGTGACCCGCCCGGCCTGGAAGTCCGCATCGTCCAGCACGGCCTGGAGGAACGGGATGTTGGTGGCCACACCACGGATGCGGAACTCGGCGACCGCGCGCCGGGCCCGGCCGATGGCGGCGGTGAGGTCCCGCCCCCGGCAGGTGAGCTTGACCAGCATCGAGTCGAAGTGCGCGCTGATCTCCGTACCGGCGTGGGTGGTGCCGCCGTCCAGGCGGATGCCGGAGCCGCCCGGCGAGCGGTAGGCGCTGATCCGGCCGGTGTCCGGGCGGAACCCGTTGGCCGGGTCCTCGGTGGTGATCCGGCACTGCAGGGCGGCACCGCGCAGGGTGACCGTGTCCTGGGCGAGGCCGAGGTCGGCGAGGGTCTCACCGGCGGCGATCCGCAGCTGGGCCTGGACCAGGTCGACGTCCGTGACCTCCTCGGTCACGGTGTGCTCGACCTGGATGCGCGGGTTCATCTCGATGAAGACGTGGTTGCCGTCCCGGTCGAGGAGGAACTCCACGGTGCCCGCGTTGCGGTAGCCGATCTCGCGGGCGAACCGCACGGCGTCGCCGCAGATCCGCTCCCGCAGGTCCGGGTCGAGGCCCGGGGCCGGCGCCAGTTCGATGACCTTCTGGTGGCGGCGCTGCAGGGAACAGTCCCGCTCGAACAGGTGGATGACGTTGCCGTCGCCGTCGGCGAGGATCTGCACCTCGATGTGGCGCGGGTCGACAACGGCCTTCTCCAGGAAGACGGTCGGGTCGCCGAACGCGGACGCGGCCTCGCGGGAGGCGGCCTCGATGGACTCGCGCAGCTGTGCGGGGTTCTCGACGCGGCGCATGCCGCGCCCGCCGCCGCCCGCGACGGCCTTGACGAAGACGGGGAAGCCGATCTCCTCGGCGGCGCGCACCAGTTCGTCGACGTCGGTGGAGGGCGCGGAGGAGCCCAGCACGGGCACGCCGGCGGCCCGGGCCGCGGCGACCGCGCGGGCCTTGTTGCCGGTCAGCTCCAGCGTCGCCGCGCTCGGACCGACGAAGGTGATGCCCGCCTCCTCACAGGCGCGGGCGAGTTCGGGGTTCTCGGACAGGAACCCGTACCCCGGGTAGACCGCATCCGCCCCGGCCCGGCGGGCGGCGCCCACGATCTCCTGGACGGAGAGATAGGCCCGCACCGGGTGCCCCGGTTCCCCGATCTCGTACGCCTCGTCGGCCTTGAGCCTGTGCAGCGAGTTGCGGTCCTCGTGCGGGAACACGGCGACGGTACGCGCGCCGAGTTCGTACCCCGCCCGGAACGCACGAATCGCGATCTCTCCACGGTTGGCGACCAGCACCTTGCGGAACATCCTGGATTCGATTCCCTTCAGCCTGCCGGCGACGACCACCCTGGTGTCAGCCACGCCCTGCCGTACATGGCGGCAACCCTAGGGGGTGCCTGCACACGTCGAAGTGCGAGACCCGTCACATCGGCGTGGGGGTTGCGTACCCGTGGCCGAGCGGTACGGAACGGCGGATCCGGGGGTTTCGCAGGGTGGGCCAGGGTCCGGCGCGGAGACCTGCGCCCGGCACGCGGCGGACGTCAGGGAAACCTCGCGCACGGTGCCTCCGGGCGGTCGGCGACCGCCGGGGCCGGCCCCGGCACCGGCTTCCCGGGGGCGGGCCCGACGGCCCGCCGCGCCCGCCGCGGGGACCGTACGGCGAACGGCAGCCGCTTCCGGCGGCCGCGCAGGGCCGCGAGGACGATGGCCGCGCCGACCGCGATCAGATGCTCACGGCCGGCCAGATTGGGCACCGCGATCGACTCCCACACCATCGACCCGCCGGTCAGCGTGAACACCACGGGCGCGCGGCGGACCACCGAGAGGTAGGTGAACAGGCCCACGACAGCCGCGGAAGGCCCGGTGTCGAGCACCTTCGCGCACTCGGGCGGCAGCCCGAATCCCCACCGCCCCGGCCCGAGTGCGATCATCACACGGGCGGTGAGGGTGCCGGCCAGCGTGGCGACGTAGGCGATCACCAGGGTCCGGGCCCGGCCGAGGGTCAGTTCGGCCAGCGCGAAGGCCAGGAACAGCTGGGTGATGCCCGCCCACACCGGCAGATCCAGTGCCGGTACGTACAGCGACACCGGGGTGCGCAGCAGCGACAGCCACAGCGGCAGGTCGGCGGTGACGCCACCGAACCGCCGTACCCACAGGGCGCCGGCCGGGTGCTGGGCGAGGTCGTGGAAGAAGATGACACCGAACGCGGCGACGAAGGCCAGCAGCAGCCCGGAAAGACCGCGCCGGGCGAGGTGCCGCACCGGCTCGACAACGATGGCATGCCACTCGGCCCGCAGCGTGTGCCCGGTGAACCGGGCGAGGCGTGCGAGCGCCGGGCGGAGTAACACTGTGCGCCCTTGAGTGGTCATGCGTCACGACAGCCCATCGCTTCCGGCTCCCCCGTCACCCGCATCGCCCCCTTGTACCGCACGCCCGGCTTTTGGCCGTGCGTGGCGTTGTCTCCTCATGCGCCGGTTTCCGGCGTCATCGTACAGAAATGCACGGATCTGACTTGGCCGATCCGCCCCGGTCCGCACGGAGGGGGCGGAACCACCTTGGCCGATCCGCCCCCTCCGTACGGACCGGTCGCCCGGGTCGGCCACCCGTCCTGGTCAGTGCGACGACGGTGACGGGCTCGCGACGCGCTCAGGGAACCCGGCGCAGTGCGGCGTGTGCTCCAGCGGTCGGGCCCACAGCCGCCGGAACTCGTCGGTCACCCGCAGGTTGCGCTGCCGCCGTTCCGGCATGGGGCGCACCCCTCCCCCTCTGTAGGGCCCCACGCGGTCGCGCGGGCCGGTCCGTCTCAGTTCAGCGAGCGGGCAGGCGGGCGTCAAGATCCGCTCCGGGTCCCGGCCGGTGTGGGAAGACCCACAGGCGCGCGGGGCCGTGAACGCGGGGTGAGAGGCAACTTCCACCGCCCGGGAGACGTCCTCCAGGGATACGGGAAGAGCCTGGACGACCCGGCTTGACTTCGAGCGCACTTCAAGCCATAGCGTCGCGAATGTCCCCTACGGGACGGACGACGATCGAGTGTGCAGGGAAAGGCTGGAACACCACATGCGACAGCGCAGTCTGCGGAATCTTCGGGTATCGGCCATCGGCCTCGGCTGCATGGGGATGTCCGCCTTCTACGGCTCCACCGACAAGGACGAGGGCATCGCGACCATCCGGCGCGCCCTCGACCTCGGCATCGGTTTCCTCGACACCGCACAGCTCTACGGCCCGCTCACCAACGAGTTGCTGGTCGGCGAGGCGGTCCGCGGCCACCGCGAGGAGTACGTGATCGCGACGAAGTTCAACTACCGCATGGACAACGCCGTGCCCGGCGACATGAGCACGGTGGGCCCGCAGGACGGCTCGGCCGAGCATGTCCGCAGCTCGGTCCACGGTTCGCTGCAGCGGCTCGGCACCGACTACATCGACCTGTACTACCAGCACCGCGTCGACCCGAACGTACCCATCGAGGAGACGGTCGGCGCGCTGGCGGAGCTGGTCGCCGAGGGCAAGGTGCGGCACATCGGACTGAGCGAGGCGAGCGCGGAGACCATCCGGCGCGCCCACGCCGTTCACCCGATCACCGCGGTGCAGAGCGAGTACTCGCTGTGGACGCGGGACGTGGAGGCCGAGGTGCTGCCGGCCTGCCGGGAGCTGGGCATCGGTTTCGTCCCGTACTCCCCGCTGGGGCGCGGATTCCTCGCGGGCCGCTTCACCTCGCCGAACGAGCTGGACGAGGGCGACTACCGCCGCGGCACCCCGCGTTTCGCCGAGGCCAACATCGAGGCGAACCAGCGGCTCGCTGCGAAGGTGAAGGAGATCGCCGCGGAGAAGGACGTGACCCCGGCCCAGCTGGCGATCGCCTGGGTGCTGGCCCAGGGCGAGGACCTGGTGCCGATCCCCGGCACCAAGCGCCGCACCTACCTGGAGCAGAACGCCGCCGCGGTCGACATCGAGCTGACGAAGGACGACCTCGCCCGCATCGATGCCGAGCTGCCCGAGGCAGCAGGCGAGCGCTACGACGAGGCGGGGATGCGGGCCGTGAACCGCTGACCTGCCCCGGACCCGCTGCCGCCGTGTGCCGGCCCCTTCCGTGTGGCCGCTCCACCGCCCGGGGAGCAGGCTGGTAGGCATGAGTCCCCGGCTGGCGGTGGCGGGTCTGCGGCAGCGGTGGCATCCGACGCATGCGCTGTTGCTGCTGCCCTTCGTGCTCATCGTCGTGATCACCGTGGTGGACATGCGCCTCCCGACCGATGTCCACCTCGGCCCGGCTCTGGTCATCGCACCGGCGCTGACGCCGTCGTTCGCAGGTCCCCGGGCCACCGCGTTCATCGGGAGCCTGGCGGTGGCCGCCCAGATCCTCATCGGCAACGTCCACGGCGGCCTGGGCACCACGAACCACATCGTGCAGATCATCACCCTCGCGGTGCTCTCGGTGCTCCTGGTGGTCTACAGCGCGCTGCGGGAGCGGCGGCAGGCCCAGCTGGCCCAGGTCCGCACGGTCGCCGAGGCCGCGCAGCACGTCCTGATGTGGCCGCTGCCCGAACAGATCGGCCCGTTGCGCATCGCCTCGCTGTATCTGGCGGCGGAGGACGAGGCCCAGATCGGCGGTGACCTGTACGCGGTGACCCGGTCCGACGGCGGCGTGCGCATGCTGATCGGCGATGTGCGCGGCAAGGGCCTGCCGGCCATCGGCGAGGCCGCCCTGCTGCTGGGCGCCTTCCGGGAGAGCGCGCACCGGCACATCCCGCTCCCGGAACTGGCGGCCACGCTGGACCGGAGCGTCAGCCGCTACGCGGCCGACCTGGAGCCGCAGGAGCAGGCGGGTGAGCGGTTCGCCACCGCTCTGCTGGTGGACATTCCGGATCAGGACCCGGTCACCCACATGACCAGCTGCGGCCATCCACCGCCCATGCTGCTGAGCCCCGGGCACGTGGTGACCTTCCCGAGCCTGCACCCCTCACCGCCCCTCGGGGTGGAGCACGACAGTGCCGAGCACACGCTGGACGTGTTCTCCTTCGAAGCCGGCGACACGCTGCTGCTGTACACGGACGGGGTGGTGGAGGCCCGGGACGCGCACGGCCGGTTCTATCCGCTCGCGGAGCGGGCCGCGCGGTGGACCGACGAGAGTCCGGAGGCGTTGGTGCACCATCTGCGGCACGACCTGCTCGCCCATGCCGGGGGCCGGCTGGACGACGACGCCGCGCTGATCGCGCTGCACCGCACCCCGCTGGACCGGCGCCGCCACCACGGCCTGGCGGGCGGCACGGACGCCTTCCGGCACCGGGCGGGGTGAGACTGCGCTGCCCGTTCACCCGTCCTTGCGACAGTGTTCAGCAGGAGGTGGCCCACCCGGGGGGCCGGTGCGAGAATCTGCGCCCGCTCCTGCCTGCCCTACCCCAGTGAGGTCCCCGATGTCCTTACGACTGCCCGTACGACAGCTGCTCGCCGCCCTCGCCCTGGTGCCGGCGCTCGCGTTCCCGGCCGCCGCGCACGCCGCCCCCGGTGGCCCGCGGACCCGGTTCGACCTCCAGGCCCACCGCGGCGGCATCGGTCTGACGACCGAGGAGTCGCTGGAGGGCTTCGGCAAGGCGATGCGGCTCGGGGTGTCCACCCTGGAGCTGGACACGCAGATCACCAAGGACCTGAAGGTCGTCGTCAACCACGACCGGCAGATCAGCGGCGTCAAGTGCCGGGACACCGGACCGGTGACGCCCGACGACCCTCAGTACCCGTACGTCGGGAAGTACATCAAGGACCTGACGCTGGCCCAGATCAGGACGCTGGACTGCGGCTACCGGCAACTGCCCGGTTTTCCGGAGCAGGAGGTCGTCAAGGGCTTCCGGATGGTGGAGCTGAAGGACGTCCTGAACCTGGTCAGGAGCTACCACGCAGGGCAGGTCCGGCTGAACGTCGAGACCAAGGTCGAGGCGGGTGCGCCCGAACAGACCGCGCCCCGCGAGGTGTTCGTCCGCCGGGTGTACGAGGAGATCCACCGCTCGGGCATCGAGCGCCAGGTCACCATCGAGTCCTTCGACTGGGGCGCGCTGAAGGCGATGCACCGGCTGGCTCCCAGATGGCCGCTGGTGGCGCTGACCAACTACGACTTCCTCCAGGTCGGCCGGCCCGGCGCGTCCCCCTGGCTGGGCGGGATCGACGCCGACGACTACGGCGGTGACTTCGTGAAGGCCGCCGCCACGATTCCGGGGGTCACGACCCTCTCCCCCAACTACGGCTTCCCGCAGTCCGGGAAGGTCGGCGATGCGGACTTCCGCTTCTATTCCGACGCGGCGATGGTCACCGAGGCACACGAGCGCGGTCTGACGGTGGTGCCGTGGACCTGTGACGATCCGGCCACCGTGGAGACGCTGATGGACATGGGCGTCGACGGGATCATCACCGACTACCCCGACCGCGTGCGGCAGATCATGGCCGACCGGGGTATGCGGCTGCCGCGCCCGTACGACCCGCGCGACACGGCCTGAGTACTGCGGGCAGGCCGGACAGACAGCCGCGAGCTGCGCCCCGAGCGGGCGCGGCGGGCCCGGGCGCCGTGTCGCCGTGTCGCCGTGTCGCCGTGTCGCCGTGTCGCCGTGTCGCCGTGTCGCCGGTGAGCGCACCACCTCGGGCCGGTGATCTGCAAGGTCGACGAGCCGGCCGGCCCCGCGTCGTTCGGGCCCCTCCCGCCTCGCCGGGCTTTCCCGCGACCCACGTACCGCATCCGTGGGCCGGGACCGACCGCGCACGGGGGCGACGGCAGAGGCGGCTATCGTCGCAGGTGTGAGACTCCGTCCCCACCAACGAGAAGCCGTGGACCGGGTGGTCCGAGCGCTCGGGCTGCCGGCCGGTGGTGCCGTGCCGCCGCGCGGTCTGCGTACGCAGGTGGTCATGGCGACCGGGTCCGGCAAGACCCTGGTCGCCGTGCGGGCCACGGAGGAACTGCGGGCGGGCCGGGTGCTGGTGCTGGTGCCCTCGCTGGACCTGCTCGCGCAGACCGAGGAGGCCTGGCGGACGGGCGGCCGGAGCGGGCCGGTGATCGGCGTCTCCTCGCTGCGCCGTGACCAGGCCGCGTTCCCGAACACCACCGATGCCGGCGAGCTGCTCGCCTGGGTCGGCCCCTTCGACAAGGTGACCGTCTTCGCGACGTACGCCTCCCTGGGCCTGGGCACCCTGGAACGCGCGCACGCGGCGGGGTTGCCGGGCTGGGACCTGATCGTCGTGGACGAGGCCCACCGCACCTCCGGCCGGATCGGCAAACCCTGGGCGGTCGTCCACGACAACACCCGGATCCCCGCGCTGCGGCGGCTCTACATGACGGCCACCCCACGGCTGTGGCAGCCAGAGGGTGATCAGGAGGAGGCCGTTCCGGGTGAGCTGGTCGCCTCCATGGACGACGATCCGGACGGGCCGTTCGGCGCCCGCTGCTACACGCTGACGCTGTCCGAGGCCATAGACCGCGGGATCTGCGCGCCGTACCAGGTGGTCTGCGTCGACGTCACCGACACCCGCCTGCAGGCCGCGCAGCTGCTGGGGATGGAGGGCCGCACGGACGAGATCCGCGGGGCGCGGCTGGCCGCCCTGCAGACCGCGCTGGTCAAGGCGGCGGGCAGCGAGGGCCTGCGGCGCACGCTGGTCTTCCACCATCTGGTGCGGGAGGCGGAGGCCTTCGCGGCGGGGCTGCCCGGGGTGGCCGAGCGGCTGCACGCCGAGAGCCCCCGGCGGTATCCCGGGCGGGTGTGGGCCGAGTGGCTGTGCGGCGATCATCCGGCGCCGCACCGCCGCCGTGTCCTGGAGGAGTTCGCGCGCACCCGGCGCCGCGCGTTCCTCAGCTCGGTGCGGGTGCTCGGCGAGGGCGTCGACACCAAGCACTGCGACGCGGTGTACTTCGCCGACGTGCGTGGCTCCATGCCGGACCTGGTGCAGGCGGTGGGCCGGGCGCTGCGGCTGCGGCCCGGTGAGGGCAAGACCGCCTCGCTGGTCGTGCCGGTGCTGCTCGGGCCGGGCGAGACCCCCGACTCGATGCTCTCCAGCCGGGCGTACGCGGGTCTGGCCCGACTGCTGGAGGCGCTGCGCGCACACGACACCCGGATCGTGGAGCGGCTGGCCGTGCCGCAGGCGCGCAGCCGCTCCGCCAAGGGCCGTGAGCTGGGTGGTGCGGGGCAGGAGGGGCCGCCCGGGGTGAGCGGTCCGGCGCGGGCGCTGCTGAAGTTCTCCACGCCCCGCGATCCGGCCCGGCTGGCCGCGTTCATCGAGCTGCGCGTCGTCAACCCCGAGCGCGCCCACTGGCGGCGCGGTGTCGAGGCCGCAGCCTGCTATGTGCGGGCGTACGGGGACCTGCGGGTGCCGTTCACGTTCCGGGTGCCGGTGGCCGAGGAGGGCGACGAGGCGGCCTGGCCGGGTGCGCTCGCCGGGTTCCCGCTCGGCCAGTGGATCGCGGACGCCCGGCGGTTCCACGCCCGCGGCGCGCTCGACGAGGAACGGGTGCGGCAGCTGGACCGGCTCGGCATGGTCTGGTCGCACTTCGACGTCGCCTGGGAGGAGGGGCTGGCCGCCGCCCGTGCCTGGGCTGCCGAGCACGGCCATCTGCTCGCCCCGCACGATGCGACCCACCAGGGGTTCCGGGTCGGGATCTGGCTGAAGAACCAGCGGGCCCGCAGCGCCGATCTGCCCGACGAGCGCCGGGAACAGCTCGAGGAGATCGACCCGTCCTGGTGCCCGGCCTGGCCGGTGGAGTGGCAGCGCTGCTTCCAGCTCACCCGGCTGCACCTGGCCGAGGGCGGTCGGCTGCCGGCCGCTCCCGGCGAGGCCGTACGGCAGGGCGAGGACCTGGGGCGCTGGGTGCGGGCGCAGCGGCTCGGGTGGGACGGACTGGGTGTGAGCCGGCGGTGGCTGTGCGAGCACGTGCTCGGCATCGGGCCGGCCGGTGAGGAGGAGCGGCCGAGGCCGCGGGTCTCGCATGCCGACAAGTGGGCGCTGAACCTGGCCGCCGCCCAGCAGTTCCGTTCCCGGGAAGGGCACTTGAGTGTGCCGCGCGGGCATGTGGAGACCGTCAGGACCGACGACCAGGAACGGGTGATCCGGCTCGGCGCCTGGATCAGCAACCAGCGCAGCCGCGCCGCCGCCCTGACCCCGGAACGTTTCGGCGAGTTGTCGGCGCTGGGCATGCGCTGGAGCTGACCCCCGCCCGGCACAGGGCCGGGCCGCGGATGAGGCGGGCGCTCGGGGTCAGTCCCCGGCCTGGCTGTGGACGAGCAATGCTCCGGCCGCGGTGCGCAGTTGCTCCGCCGCCGTGGTGCAGGCCGCGGCCTGCTGGGCCAGGGTGGTACGGCTCCACTCGGGCGCTGCGGGACAGCCGGCCAGGGTCGCCGCGGTGGCCAGCAGCTGCCGGGCGTAGCCGTCCATGCGGTCGGCGTCCGCGTTCAACGCGCCGATGTGCTCGATGAGTTCGCCGTCAGCTATGGCTGCGCGGGGGGATTCGGTCACCATGGCGGCTCCCACTGTGCTGTGTCGGTACGAGGAGTTTCAGCGCGGCAGGACGGCACCGGCGCTGCGGTGGACCATGAACTGCGGGCAGTTGAGAACGAACAGGGGCCGGGCCGTGACCATGCCGAGCCGGCGCAGCTGACCGGCGAGGGGCTCGGCTGCCGCGGTGTGCAGGCGCAGCCGTACGCCGGCGGCGGGGTGCAGGCGCAGCTTCCCGTGGGCCCGTACGAGGGTGCGGACGGTGCTCTCGCCGCGGCGGCCGTAGAGGATCCAGTCGGCTTCGGGGCAGCGCACGCCCGGCCCGAGCCGGCCCTCGACGGTGAGGCCGAGGTCCGCCGAGCCGAAGCTGATCTGACGGTCCATCAGGTCGGCTTGGGCGCGGACGCGCAGCGCGGGCTGGCCCCAGATCTCCTGCGCGACGGCGCGGGCCTCGTCGGTGGTGACGGCGAGGGAGACGACGTAGCGGCCGGTACGGCGAAGGTCGACGCGGCGCAGCAGGTCGGCGGCGATGTCGTAGGGGCGGGGCCGCCACAGGTCGTCCACCAGCACCGACAGGGCGGCCTCGGCGTACGGCCCGATCGTGCTGCAGCGGTGCTCGTACAGCGAGAGCACCGCCAGCGCGCGCCGCCCGAGCCGGCTCGGCGTCATCCAGGTGACCTCGGGCAGCAGGCCGCGCGCCTTGTCGGCGTCGACGCGGAAGCACAGGTGGACGGCGGAGGAGTCGTAGTAGCGCACCGGCACGTCGACGGGACCGGCGGCGGTGGCGACGCAGTGGGTGGGCAGGGTGAGGAAGGGGTAGCCCTCGGGCGGGTGGGCACGGTCCTTGAGCTGGTAGGCCTGGGTGCGCACGACGGGTCCGCGGTACGGGGTGAGCGCCTCGTCGACGTGCGCGCGGGCGTCGGGGATGACGGTCCGCAGGTGCTCGATGTACTCGCGGAGCATGTGGCACAGCGGGAACTCGTGGGTGGGACCCGGGTAGTCGACCTCGTACCGGTGGGGGTGCGGGTCGAACGCCGAGCCGGCTCTGCTCCCGTCGAGAGCGGGCACCATGTCGTGCTGGTTGGTGATGCCGGCGACCCAGGTGCGCGGGTCGGCGGGTTTCCTGTTGCCCACGGGCGAGCCGACGGCGACGACGTGCGTGACCTTGTGGGCGCGGCAGAACTCCTCGTCCTGGGCGAGGTTCAGCACCGCGATCCCGCCCTCGCTGTGCCCGATCAGGGCGAGCTCGGCGCCGCGCGGGATGCCGTGGTCGGCCAGGGCCATCAGGATCGCGCGGGTGTAGGGCGAGTCGGTCATGAACAGGTTGCGCCAGGCTCCGGCGAAGTCCTGCGGGGAGTCGTTGCGGGGGCGGCCGGGTGCCGTGCCGGGTGCCTGAACGACGTAGCGGACGACACCGTCGGGGCCGCGCACGTTCTGCACGAGGATCCGCCCGCCGGTGGACAGCGCCTCGATGTTGCGCAGGAACCCGAGGAACGAGCCCTCGGTGGCGATGACCTGTTTCTCCTGCTCGGACAGGTCGACGGCCTCGGCGGCGCCCTCGCCCTTGTCCATGCCCGAGAGGTGGGCGGCGCTGATGCCGTGCAGCGGGCCGGCGGTCAGTGTGCGGCCGGCGGCGAGCGCCCAGCCCGTCTCGTGGTTCTTCGGGTCCTCGTCGAGCAGGGCGCGCAGGGCGATGAGTTCGGCCATCAGGGGCGCCAGCCCGGACAGGGCACGCTGGGCCCCCTGGTCCCGGAGCAGGGCGCGCAGCGCCCGTACGGACTCCACGTCGCGGTCGGCGGTGACCGCCTCCGTCAGCCGGCGCATGCCCGGGTCGCGTGCGAACTCGGGGTGATCGGCCAGCACCGCGGCGATCCTCAGCCGCAGCGAGGTGACGGCGACCAGCGCGGCCAGGCTCTCCCGCCCCAGCACCTCGCCGGCCGTGCCGAGCACGTGCCCCATGCCCTTCGGCGCGACGAGCGCGGAGCCGAGGCCCCGCTTGTTCGTCAGGGCCCGCAGCAGCGCCCAGCGGGCGGGGAGGCCGGTGCGGGGACGGCTGCGCGCGGAGGCGGTCAGCGGCGGCGCGAACAGCGCGGCGCTGGTGCGTGCGGACACCCCGCGGATGCCCTCGGCCACCTCGACCGTCTCCCGCGCGCAGCGCCGCAGCAGTTCCGTGGCGTCCCGCCCGTCCGGCGTGGGCCGTCCGGGCGCGTGGCCGTCCGCTCGCATCCGAGGCTCCCTCGACTAGACGACGTACGACGCGACGACGTACGACGCGACGACGTACGCCTGGAGGGCGTACGGCCGAGGACGTACGACGACACATGACTGGAACGACATATGACGACGAAGGCGTAGGGCCACGAAGACACATGACGGGGTGACGCCGCGCCGACGGGACGCGGCCCCGGTCCCATGGTCGATGAGGGCAACCGGGCTCGCACCTTCATCCCTCCAGGCAGAGGACGCCGCCGCCCCCGCACCGCCCCCGAGCCTGGGCCGTTCGGGCACATGGCTCCCGCACCGTCGCCGCGGATGTCCCTCGCCCTGCACTCCTGCCGTGCCGGGGACGGGCCGTGCCCGTGGCCCTGACGGCGCAGCGGGGGGCGCGCTCAGAAGTCGGCTGTCAGCCCGGCGGCGACCGTGGCTCCCAGTTCCCAGCAGGCCTGCACATCGGCCTTGCCGGGCGCGCCGGTGACGGTCACCGCCTGCGCCGCACGGCGCCAGCCCAGCCCGGTGGTGACGGACTCGACGGCACGGACGGCGCCCGTGACGTCGTTGCCGCCGTGCACGTAGTAGCCGAAGGGGCGGCCCCGGGTCTCGTCCAGGCAGGGGTAGTACACCTGGTCGAAGAAGTGTTTGAGGGCGCCGGACATGTAGCCGAGGTTCGCCGGTGTGCCGAGCAGATAGCCGTCGGCTTCGAGCACGTCGGAGACGGTCGCGGACAGGGCCGCCCGCCGGACGACCCGCACTCCCTCGATCTCGGGGGTCGTCGCTCCGGAGACGACGGCCTCGAAGAGGGTCTGGCAGTTCGGGGACGGGGTGTGGTGGACGATCAGCAAGGTGGGCACATCCCGCACCCTGCCCTGCGTGCGCCGCCCGTCGCAAACGGCACGGAACCCGGGGCGGTCCGGGCTGCGTGACCGGAGGTCTGCCGGGCGGCGGCACGGGCCCGGGGGCGTTGTGGCGGCCCTCCGGGGGTGCGACGATGCCGGACACCCGCACACGACGACGGGAGGAGCCGTCTTGACCGAGGACGACGACCGGTTGCCGGCCGCTGTGGTGTTCGACGCGTTGGGGCTCGCCTACGAGGAGGCGTTCGCCGCGTCCGCACCGCACGGTGCGTCGCTGCGATGGCTGCTGGACGGGCTGGCACCGGGCAGCCGGGTGCTGGACGTGGGCAGCGGCACGGGACGGCCGACCGCGCAGACCCTCACCGATGCGGGGCACGAGGTGCTCGGTGTGGACGTCTCCCCGGTGATGGTCGAGCTTGCCTCCCGGCAGGTGCCGGGCGCTTCCTTCCGGCGGGCCGACATCCGTGAACTCCCCCTCCCTGGCAGCTGGTTCGATGCGGTCTGCTGCTACTTCGCACTGCTCCAGATGTCCCGCGCGGAGCAGGCCGCCGTCGTGGCGAGGATGGCGCGCGCGGTACGGCCCGGCGGGCTGGTGGCGCTGGCCACCGTGCCGTTGGACGTTCAGGACGTCGAGGCCGTCTTCATGGGGCAGCCGGTGCGCGTGACGAGCTTCGGCGCCGAGGACTTCACCGCGCTGGCGGCCGGCGCGGGCCTGACGGTGCTGGGCGAGGAGCACGCCCTGTTCACCCCGGCCCACCCCGACGCCGCACCCGAGCCGCACCTCTTCCTGCGCTGCCGGCGAGAGGCGCACTGAGACCGGGACGGATATTCCGTACGGCGATGCCGCCGCCCTCGGTTACAGTGGCCGCCCTGGACACGAGGGGAGACGAAGTGCAGGTCAGGGTGGGGTCCATGGGCGCGAGAGCGGCGCTGGCGGTGGCTCTGGCCGCCGTACTGGCGGGCTGCGGCCAAGGAGACGGCAAGGGCCACGGGGCAGCCTCGAGCACGTCGCCGAGCACGGAGGGGGCGGCGGCGAAGGGGCCGGCGGCCGCGAGCGGCGGCACGATCGGCGCGGCCGGTTCGGCCTGCGAACTTCCCGTCCGCTTCGACGTCGCCCTGCACTGGAAGGCCAAGGCGATCCACGCCGAGGCGGAGATGGCGAAGAGGTCGAACGGCTCCGACGGCGACCTGAGCGGGGCGCTGGCCGATGCGCTCCTGCGTCAGGGGCCGGTGACGGCAGCCTGTGAGATCGACGCCAAGCCGGCCGGCAACATCGGCTTCCTGCGTGTGTGGACCGGCAAGCCGGGCGACTCCGACGCGCGCAGCGTGCTGCGGCGGTTCGTGGCCGCCGAGGACGGCACGAGCAAGGAGCGCTACCACGCCGTCAAGACGGGCGGCGGCGCCCTCGGCGTGGAGGTCGAGTACCTGCACACGAGCAAGCTCCTGGACGAGACGAAGCGGGAGAGCGCCTTCGCGGTCAGCACGCCTGACGGCCCGGTCGTCCTGCACCTCAGCGGCCTGGACAGCGAGGAGCACGACGCGATGCTGCCCGCGCTCGAACTCGCCAAGCGGACCTTGCGGTTGGCGTGACGGCGACAGCGCCGGCGAACCCTCCCCCGCCGGAGAGCCGCGACCGGGTCCGGAGCGGATCGAGTTCCTTCACGACCACGCCGCGTACGTGACCGTGAACCACGCGGCGACCCGCGCGGCGCCGGTGGCGGTGGTGCGCCCGAGGGGCGTGCCACCTGGCGGACGGACCGTCCGGCGCGCGGCCCCGGCCGCCGACGAGGCGGCCGGCGGTGGTTCGACGCGGCACGCGCCGGGCCCGGGCCGACCGTCACGCCCATACCGCCCATCGCCCACCGCCCACCGCCCGGTACGAACGCCCCGCGCCGCCGCACACTCTGCGCCCGCAGGCACCGGGCGCGGCACGACGGTTGACGGGGGCGGTCGCACCGAGGCGGCCGTTTTCCCCGGCACCGGAGCGCAGGACAGGGCGCCGCCCGCCTCCGCCGCCGCACCCCGGCGCCCCTACCCCGCGGGCTCGAAGAGCCTGCGTCTCCGCGAGGAGCCGGTCCACGACGCCGGGCGGCCTGCGGCCACCGCATCGTGCGGCCCACGCGAGACAACCGGAAAACATAAGAGCCACCTGGAAAACCCATAAGATCGCCTTATGAGGTCATAGACATGACCCCCGTACTGACTTAGGTCTGCCTTAGCTTAGGCTCCCAGTCGAGTCACCCGATCACACTCGAAGGGAACCTGATCATGCCGCGCCCCCTGCGGGTAGCCATCGTCGGAGCCGGCCCCGCCGGGATCTACGCCGCCGACGCCCTGCTCAAGTCCGAGGTGGCCGCCGAACCCGGCGTGTCCATCGATCTCTTCGAGCGGATGCCTGCCCCGTTCGGCCTGATCCGCTACGGCGTGGCACCCGACCACCCGCGCATCAAGGGCATCGTCACCGCCCTGCACCAGGTGCTCGACAAGCCGCAGATCCGCCTGTTCGGCAACGTGGACTACCCCACCGACATCACCCTGGACGACCTGCGCGCCTTCTACGACGCGGTGATCTTCTCCACCGGCGCCATGGCCGACCGGGAACTGCCGATCCCCGGCATCGACCTCGACGGTTCCTACGGCGCGGCCGACTTCGTCTCCTGGTACGACGGCCACCCGGACGTGCCGCGCACCTGGCCGCTCCAGGCCGAGAAGGTCGCCGTGCTCGGCGTCGGCAACGTGGCGCTCGACGTGGCCCGGATCCTGGCCAAGACCGCGGACGAGCTGCTGCCGACCGAGATCCCGCCGAACGTGTACGACGGTCTGAAGGCCAACAAGGCCCTGGAGGTCCACGTCTTCGGCCGCCGCGGCCCGGCGCAGGCGAAGTTCAGCCCGATGGAGCTGCGCGAGCTGGACCACTCCCCCAGCATCGAGGTCGTCGTCGACCCCGAGGACATCGACTACGACAAGGGCTCGATCGAGACCCGGCGCGGCAACAAGCAGGCCGACATGGTCGCCAAGACCCTGGAGAACTGGGCGATCCGGGACGTCGGGAACCGGCCGCACAAGCTGTTCCTGCACTTCTTCGAGTCGCCCGCCGAGATCCTCGGCGAGGACGGCCGGGTGGTCGGCCTGCGCACCGAGCGCACCGCCCTGGACGGCACCGGCAACGTCAAGGGCACCGGCGAGTTCAAGGACTGGGACGTCACCGCCGTGTACCGCGCGGTCGGCTACCTCTCCGAGGAACTCCCCAAGCTGCCCTGGGACATCGAGTCGGGCACGGTCCCGGACGCGGGCGGCCGGGTCATCGAGGACAGCGGCGCCCACCTGCAGTCGACGTACGTCACCGGCTGGATCCGGCGCGGTCCCGTCGGCCTGATCGGCCACACCAAGGGTGACGCCAACGAGACGGTGGCCAACCTGCTGGACGACTACGCGAACGGCCGCCTGCACACCCCCGCCTCGCCCGCGCCGGAGGCCGTGGACGCCTTCCTCACCGAGCGGAACGTCCGCTTCACCACCTGGGAGGGCTGGTACAAGCTGGACGCCGCCGAGCGCGCCCTGGGCGAGCCGCAGGGACGCGAGCGCGTGAAGATCGTCGAGCGTGAGGACATGCTGCGGGAGAGCGGGGCGTAAGTACCCCACAGCGCCAGGCCCGTGCCCGCCACGTCGGCAGCGCGTGTCGTGAGGCCCTGATGGCCGGCCACCGCGAGCACCGCCGCCGACAGGGCGGGCGCGGCCGGCCGTGCGGGCGAAGCCACCGCCGGACGAGCCCACGTCCGCGCGGTGGCGGGCCCGTGTCCATGCGCCGGGTGCGCGGCAACAGCCGGCCGAGCGCGTCCATCGGCACACAGGGGGCCATGAGGACCGCTCTCTGGCAGTCGTCCCGGCTGCCGGTATGCATCGGATCGGTGCGACACCACACGCCGTCCCGGGCCCCCGTCGACGTGTCGCGGGGCGGGACGGTGATACTGGGAGGCGCACCCGCCCCGATCAGCAGATTGGCTCATGTCGAACTCCGCAACCGACCGCGCCACCCTTCCGCAGACCCTCTGGGCGGCCCGTGGCCGCCACCCCGGAGCCACCGCCGCGGACGTCGTCCGCCGCACCCTGGTCCGGCACAAGGAGAGCGGGGACATCGACGACTTCGCGGAGCCACCCGCGCCCGAGGACTCCGCCCGGCGGATCTTCGAGGCGCGCTGGCGGGCGGGCGGCACGGTGACCGTACGGGCCCGGCTCACCCTCGTACCGCGGCCCGGCCGTTCGGGAGGACACGCGTGGACGCTCGTCGCCGAGGCGGAACGTGCGTGGGACGAGGCGTGGCCCTCGCCCGCCACACTGTTCTGGCCGGAGGCCGGTCCCGCCGACGGCGACGACGGCTCCTGGGACCATCACCCCACGCTGTTCGGCGTACGGTTCCGGCAGGTCAACGCGCTGCCCGAGGACGACAAGGAGATGCGCCGCCGGTTGCGGGACGCGGCCCGCGGATCGTGGTGCCTCAACGTCGTCGTGCACGAGGCGATGACCCCGGACGAGCGTGGCCGGCTGCCGCTGACCCGGCTGCTGCCGCCGGGCCTCAGACACCGCGTGGTGGAGCACCGGGCCGCCCCGCAGCAACTGCGGGCCGTCAACTGGGCACTGAAGGACCTCGGGGTCGAAGTGCCGCGTGGCGGGGCCGTCCTGCTGCCCCCGGACCCGGCGCCGGAGGACTACGACGGCCGGGAGCACAGCGTGCGCAGCGTCTTCCTGGACGGCAGCGAACCGGCCGGACTGCTTGCGGCGCTGCGGCACCACGCCGCCCTGCCCCGCCCTCTGCCGCAGGACGCCCAGGAGGCGCTGGCGGACCTGCGCGAGAACTGGACGCTGATGACCCTTCAGGAGGAACTGGAGCGCGAGAGGCAGCTCGTCGCCATGTACGCCGAGGCGCTGGAGGCGATGACGAAGTCCCGGGACCTGTACCGGGAGGCCGCCGAGCAGGCCCACGCCGCGCTGGCCGCCTTCCGTGACACACCGGCGCCCGAGCCCGCCCTGCCGCAGCAGCGCCCCGGCTCGTGGACGCCGTCCGCGCTGCAGCAGCTCACGCGGACGTGGGAGCGGCTCAGGTTCACCGGCAAGGGGCCGCGCCCGGCACCGCAGGACTCCGGACCGGGTGACGTCGGCGGCACCGGCGGGGCCGGCGGAACCGACCGGCCGGCGTAGACGTTCCCCGGTCAAGGAGGCCGCATGGACGACACGACGACGACCCTGCTGTTGGTGGCCTCCGTCATCGCGGTGCTGCTGCTGACCGCCGCCGTCGGCCTGCTGGTCCGGCTGGTCCGCGCCCGCCGCACCCTGCGCCGGGCCGGGCTGCCGACCGGCCCGCGCTGGGTGTTCTGGGGCGCGGTCGTGTACCTGCTGCTGCCCATCGACCTGCTGCCCGACCCGGTGTACCTGGACGACATCGGCGTCCTGCTCCTGGCCCTGCGCAGCCTGCGCAGGGCCACCCACCCGCGGCCGCCGGAGCCCGGCAGCGCATGACCGGCAGTCCATGACCAGCACCCACGATGGGACGCCGTGACGGGGGCTCGTGACCCCGGCAGGGCTTCCCCGGCCCTCCTGCCCACCCGGTCTCCCTGCCGGTTGCGGCGGGCGACCGTACGTGCCCAGGACGGGGGTCGAGGAACATCGGAACGAAAACCGGCGCCAGCCTGCTCGCCCCGGGCTCCAGCCGCCGCTGATGACGGAGCAGGCCGGGGCGACGGTCCGCCTGTAGGACGTTCGACGCCGTGGCGGCCCGCTCGTCGTATTCGCGCAGTGGTCGAATCGCGGGGTGCCAGAGCCGTTCAGGCGTGGCGGGCGGGGAACAGCCCGAGCCAGCCGGGGGTCGGCGGCCCGGAGACTTCGCCGAGGTACAGAACCATGGTCTGGCGCCGGCGTTCGACGGCGGCGCGGTCGGCCATGAAGTCGATGAAGTCGCGGGTGTGGGCGTTGGGGACGTCCCAGATCCCCTGCCCGGTGGGGGTGACGTCGGTGCGCACGCCCCAGCCGTGCTGGCCGACGGCCTGCCATGCGGGTGTGAGCAGCCAGTTGAGGTAGAGCCGGGCGGCCGCGGGGTGCCGGGCGCTCTTGAACAGGGCCGCGCGCTGGCCCCAGGCCAGGAAGGGGTGGTCGCCCTGCGGTGTGACCCAGGTGGTGGTGTCCGCGCCGCCCGTCTCGGTGCCCGCCAGGCCGATCTGCTTGGTGCCGGCGTCGACCGCCTCACCCGGACTGTTGGTGCCGCGGTGGAAGACGATGTCCTGATCGGCCAGGCGCTTGATCCAGTCCCACCCGTACCGGTCGGCGTATGTCTTGTAGAGGAACAGTGTGGCGTCGTCGTCCCCGGGGTGGGGGGATGCAGCCGTGGAAGATCATCCGGGCGAGCGCGTGCCGGCCCTCCTGGAGGTTGGCCAGGCGGCGGATTTCCGGGACGGTCAGGGTGATCGGATCGCGGCTGCGGGCGAGGCGGTGCGTAGCTGCGGGCCGCTGCGGTGCTGCGTCGGCGGCGAGGGCGGCGAGGGCGGTGAGGAAGGCCAGGGCGAGCACGGCGAGTGTGATGTGCCGGTGCCGTCGGCTCGGTGCGTTTCCCGACCGGCCGGTTGACGGCCGCCACCTGCACAGCGGCCTGACCGCGGTGCGGCTCCCCCGGGGAGCGTGTGCGGCGCGGCGTCCGGGCCGCGCGGGGGCTTCTTCTCCCCCGTTCTCTTCCCTCCGCAAAGGTGCTTCCGCACTCAGGGTGGCGCATTCTTGCTGTGTCATCCACCCGGCGGCGCACGGGACGAGGTAGGGCGATGGCTGGCAGCGGGAAGCGGGCGGTCCGGACGCGGGCCCGGCTGGCCGCGCTGCTCGTGGACGCCTCCATCGGCGCGCTCGGCGCGGCCGGGGGCCGGGTGGCGGGCGTGTACCTGCGCTCCGGCACCCCTGGCACGCTGCGCCTGGCGGTGCTGGTAGGGCTGCCCGGTCCGCTGTTCAGGCCCTGGTGGCGGCTGCACGTGGACCGTCCCTTCCCGGTCGCCGACGCCTACCGGCTCGGGGTGCAGGTGGTGCTGCCGAACGCCGCCGAGACGGTGCGCCGGTATCCGCAGTTCGCGGCGTCCCTGCCCTTCCAGTTCGGGTCGGTGCACGTGCCCGTGCCGGGCGGCGCCGAGCCGCTCGGGGCGCTCACCGTGCTGCGGGCGTCGGTGGCCGACACCGTGGACGAGCTGCTGGACCGGGAGCCGCTCGTGCGGCTGGCCGAGGAACTGGGGGCCGAGCTGCTGGCCCTGACCGGCGGGGACGCGAGCGCGGTCGTCTGGGACGGGGAGCCGCTGTGCGTACGACCGCCCGCCAGCCGGCCGGCGCAGGCCCGGGTGGGCCGTTTCACGTGGGATCCGGTGACCGCGGAGGTGCGTGCCAACGACCAGCTGCACTCCCTCCTCGGGCTGGGGCCCGGCGAGTTCGCAGGCACGGTGGCGGCGCTCGGGGACGCCCTGGCCCCCGGCGACGCCCACCGGATCCTGGCCGCGCTGCGCGACACCGCCGCCGGGCGGCCGCCGCCCGCGCCACTGGGAGTGCGCTCGCCGGACGGGACCTCGCTGCTGGTGGACCTGTGCCCTCAGCCGTGCCCGTGCGGCGCGGCGCCGATCGGTGCCGTGGTCATCGACCCGGGTCCGGCCGCGTCGGCGGACGGGGCCGCCGACCTGCTGCCGCAGGGCGTGTTCTGCCTGGACCGGCTGGGGCTGGTCGTCTACGTCAACCCGGCCGCGGCCCGGCTGGCGGGCGCGGAGCGGGAGGGGCTGCTCGGGCGTCCGCTGTGGGAGGCGCTGCCGTGGCTGACCGGCCCGGGGTGCGACGACCATCTGCGTGGGGCGCTGCTGTCGCCGGAACCGGTGCACTTCCACGTCCGGCGGCCGGCCGGGCCGCGCAAACAGGACGGCGAGGGCGACTGGCTCGCGGTGTCGGTGCACTCCGACGCGGAGCTGCTGACCTGCACGATCGTCCCGGCGAGCCGGGTGGACGCGTCATCGGAAGCGGTGCCGCAGCCGCACGTCCCCGAGGGGACGGTGGCGGACGGGCGCTCGATGGCGCCGCTGTACCGGCCGATCACGCTGGCCATCGCGCTGACGGACGCGGTGACGGCCCGGCAGGTGTCAGCGGTCGTCATGCAGGAGCTGCTGCCCGCGTTCGGTGGCCGGCAGCTGGCCATCTACCTGCTCCAGGACCGGCATCTGTACCTGGCCTGGGAGAGCGGCTTCCCGCAGGGCTTCCTCGCCCCCTTCGACGGTGTCGGTCTGGACGCGCACCTGCCGGGCGTGGAGACCCTCACGACCGGCCGGCCGCTGTTCTTCGAGTCCATGGAGCAGATCGGCGCCGCCTATCCGGGCATCCCGCTCGACGCCACGCAAGGCGCCCGCGCGTTCCTGCCGCTGATCGCCTCCGGCCGACCGGTCGGCTCGTGCATCCTCGGCTTCGACCGGGCGCGCAGCTTCAGCACCGAGGAGCGTACGGTCCTCAACGCGCTGGCCGGGCTGATCGCGCACGCGCTGGAGCGGGCGCAGCGCTACGACAGCGAGGCCGCGCTCGCCCGTGGCCTGCAGCAGGCGCTGCTGCCGCGGCGGCTGTCGGCACATCCGCAGGTGGAGACCGCGGGCCGCTATCTGCCGGGCACCCAGGGCATGGACGTGGGCGGTGACTGGTACGACGTGGTGGCGTCCGGGGACGGGCTCGCGCTGGTCATCGGTGATGTGCAGGGGCACGGTGTGCAGGCGGCGGCCACGATGGGCCAGCTGCGCAGTGCCGTCCGCGCGTTCGCGCTCGGCGACCGGCCGCCCGACGAGGTGCTCAGTGGCACGAACCGTCTGCTCATCGACCTGGATCCCGGCCAGTTCGCCAGTTGCTGCTATCTGCGCCTGGATCCGGCCTCCGGCCTGGCCCGTATCGCACGGGCCGGGCATCCGCCGCCGGTGCTGCGTTCCCCCGACGGGCGTACCCGGGTGCTGGACGTCCCGGGCGGGGTCGTCCTCGGCGTGGATCCACAGGCCCGTTACCCGGTGGCCGAGCTGCTGCTGGAGCCGGACGCGATCCTCGCCCTGTACACGGACGGCCTGGTGGAGCGGCCCGGCGCCGACATCGACGAGGGCATCACGGCGCTGCGGCTGGCGCTGGCCAGGGCCGGTGCGACGGTGGGGCGGCGAGGCGGACGGTTCCTGGGCGGGGTCGCCGACCGGCTGACCGCGACCGCCCGGCACGCCGTCGACCGCCCCGACGACGTGGCGCTGCTGCTCGCCGCCCGGCGCCCGTGCACCGCCGGTGACCCGTCCGCGGCGGTCACCCCGGTCGATGGTCTCGCCTGACGGGGCCGGGCAGTGTACACATGGCTCATGGTCCGACTGCCCGGCCGGCCCGTGACTCGGCCTCCCCGCCCTTTCGGGCAGCCGCGCCCGCCCCGGCGCGGCCGGCCGGCAGATGACGGCGCGAACGGCGCCGGGAACGGCGGTCCGCCGGGGGTACTGCGGTCGGCAGTGGCCGGGCGCAGTGTCGCCGGGCAGGTGTTCGTCCTGCAGGTGGTGATCGTGCTGCTGCTGGTCGTGGCGGCGGTGGTGGCACAGGTGCTCCAGGTGCGGCACGACAGCGACGTGGAGGCCGGTAAGCGCTCGCTGGCGGTCGCCCAGACGTTCGCGAACGCACCGGGCACGGTCGCCGCGCTGCGCGCACCCGATCCGACGGCCGTGCTGCAGCCGCGCGCAGAGGCCGCCCGCGCGGCGACCGGGGTGGACTTCGTCGTGGTGATGAACACCGACGGCATCCGCTACACGCACCCGGAGCGGGACCGTATCGGCAAGAAGTTCGTCGGAACGCTCGCTCCCGCCCTGGCCGGACGCACGGTCACCGAGCACATCACCGGCACCATCGGACGGCTGGTGCAGGTCGTGGTGCCGGTCAAGGACACCAACGGCAAGGTGGTGGGCCTGGTGTCGGCCGGGATCACCACCGCGCACGTGGGCGGGGCAGCCGACCAGCAGCTTCCGCTGCTGCTCGCGGCGGCAGCGGCGGCCCTCGGGCTGGCCACGGCGGGCACGGCCCTGGTGAGCAGACGTCTGCTGCGGCAGACCCGCGGGCTCGGCCCGTACGAGATGACCCGGATGTACGAGCACCACGACGCGGTGCTGCACGCGGTGCGCGAGGGTGTGCTGATCGTCGGCGGCGACGGCCGGCTGCTGCTCGCCAACGACGAGGCGCACCGTCTGCTGGAGCTGCCCGAGGACGCCGAGCGGCGCAGCGTGCTGGAGCTCGGCCTGGACGACGAGACGGCGGCCCTGCTGGCCTCGGGGCGGGTGGCGACGGACGAGGTGCACCTGGTCAAGGACCGGCTGCTGGCGATCAACCAGCGGCCCACTCACGTGGACGGCGGGCCGGCCGGCAGCGTGACCACGCTGCGCGACTCCACCGAGCTGCGCGCGCTGTCCGGCCGCGCCGAGGTGGCGCGCGAGCGGCTGAACATGCTGTACGAGGCCGGGGTCGGCATCGGCACCAGCCTGGACGTGATCCGCACGGCCGGGGAACTGGCCGAGCTGGCGGTGCCCCGGTTCGCGGACTTCGCCACGGTGGACCTGTTCGACACCGTGCTGAAGGGCGAGGAGCCGCGGCCCGGGACCGCGCTGCGCCGGGCGGCCTGCGCCGGTGTCCGTGACGACTCCCCGCTGCACGCCGTGGGCGAGCGCATCCGGTTCGCCGCCACCTCCCCGCAGGCGCGCAGTCTGACGACCGGGGAGTCGGTCGTGGAGCCCCGGCTGCGCGGGACGCGTGGGTGGCTGGAGCAGGATCTGGAGCGGACCGAGCAGGTGCTGGCGTACGGCATCCACTCGCTGATCACGGTGCCCTTGCGGGCGGGCAGCCTGGTGCTGGGGGTGGCGGACTTCTGGCGTTCGGAGAGGCCTCAGCCGTTCGACGCCGAGGAGCTGGCGCTCGCGGAGGAGCTGGCCGCGCGGGCCGCGGTGTCCATCGACAACGCCCGCCGGTACACGCGCGAGCACAGCATGGCGGTCACGCTGCAGCGCAGCCTGCTGCCGCGCACGCTGCCCGAGCAGGACGCCCTGGAGCTCGCCTACCGCTACCTGCCCGCGCAGGCGGGGGTGGGCGGCGACTGGTTCGACGTGCTGCCGCTGTCCGGGGCCCGGGTGGCTCTGGTCGTCGGTGACGTGGTGGGGCACGGGCTGCACGCGGCGGCGACCATGGGCCGGCTGCGCACGGCCGTGCACAACTTCTCCGGCCTGGACCTGCCGCCGGACGAGCTCCTCGGTCTGCTGGACGAGCTGGTCGGTCGCATCGACCAGGACGAGACCGCGGCCGACGGCGCCGGGACGGTCGCCGGTGCGACTTGTCTGTACGCGGTCTACGACCCGGTGTCGCGGCGCTGCACCGTCGCCCGCGCCGGGCATCCGCCGCCCGCGCTGGTGCTCCCGGACGGCACCGTGGAGTTCCCCGATGTGCCCGCCGGCCCGCCGCTGGGCCTGGGCGGGCTGCCGTTCGAGACGGCCGATCTGGAGCTGCCGGAGGGCAGCCGGCTGGTGCTGTACACGGACGGGCTGGTGGAGGACCGCGACCGGGACATCGACGTCGGCCTGGATCTGCTGCGCGACGCGCTGCGCCGCACGGCCGGCGCCTCCCCGGAGGAGACCTGCCGTACCGTACTCGACCGTCTCCCGGCCCGGCCCAGCGACGATGTGGCGCTGATCGTCGCCCGCACCCGTGTCCTCGGTGCGGACCGGGTCGCCCAGTGGGAGGTGCGGTCGGATCCGATGGCCGTCTCGCAGGTACGGGCGTCGGTGACCCGGCAGCTGGCCGACTGGGGCCTGGAGGAGCTGTCGGGCACCACGGAGCTGCTCCTGAGCGAGCTGGTGACCAACGCCATCCGCTATGGGCGCGGCCCCATCGGCGTGCGGCTGCTGCGCGACCGCACACTGATCTGCGAGGTCTCCGACCGCAGTACGACCGCGCCGCATCTGCGGTACGCGGCCAGCACCGACGAGGGCGGGCGGGGCCTGTTCCTGGTCGCGCAGCTCGCCGAGCGCTGGGGCACCCGTTACACCTCCGACGGCAAGATCATCTGGGCGGAGCAGCCGCTGTCCTGAAGGACCGTCGTCATCGGGGTCCGGCCATGTCCCCGTCGCCCTGGGACAGTTGCGGAGGCCGACGAGGAGCAGCCGCTGGACGAGGTGAGCCCTGCGGTGGGACGGCCCGCCCGGCGCCTCGCGACCACACCGGGGCCACCCCCGAACGGGCCGGGTCTCCCTATGACTTCGGGCGGCGACCACCCGCAGAGCGGATCGCCGCCACAGGAATCACGGCCGGCGCCGCTTCGGGCACGGCGAGGGCCGGGGGACCCTGACGCGGCGTTCACCGCGGGATCCGCCGGTCCCCTTCCCGGTTCCCGGTTCCCGGTTCGCCACAACGGTGGTTGCCGGTCCGCGTGGGCGGCGCGACGGTCAGTCGCTCAGCCGCGAGCGCAGCAGGTGCTTGCCCATTTCGGCGCCCTTGCGGCTGTCGGCCTGCGCCTTGCGGAACAGGTCGGTGAGTTCGTTGTCGTGGTCGCGTTCGGCGTCCTGGATGTACGTCTCCAGACGCAGGGCGTTGTCCAGGCACGCCTCGACATACCAGATCAGGTCGTAGTTCTTGTCGCGGGTACCGGTGGTGTCGCCGGTCTCGGTGCTGGTCATCGGGTGTCCTCCTTCTGCGGACCTGTGTGGATGTGCCCTTCGCACACCCCGGGTACCCGTGCGACCTGCGGGTACACAGCCGGTTCAGCCGAGGGCCCGGTCCAGGTTGAAGGCGGCACTGATCAGGGACAGATGGGTGAACGCCTGCGGGAAGTTGCCCTGTTGCTCACCGGTACGGCCGATCTCCTCTGCGTACAGGCCGAGGTGGTTGGCGTAGGTGAGCATCTTCTCGAAGGCGAGGCGGGCGTCGTCGAGCCGGCCGGCGCGCACAAGGGCCTCGACGTACCAGAAGGAGCAGATGGAGAAGGTGCCCTCGTCGCCGCGCAGTCCGTCGGGGCTGGCCTTAGGGTCGTAGCGGTAGACGAGGGAGTCGGAGACCAGGTCCTCGGTGAGGGCGTCCAGGGTGGACAGCCACTTGGGGTCGGTGGGCGCGATGAACTTGGCCAGCGGCATCATCAGGACGGAGGCGTCCAGGACGTCCGCGCCCTCGTACTGCATGAAGGCATGCCGTCGCTCGGACCAGCCGCGGTCCATGATCCGCCGGTAGATGGTGTCGCGGGCCTGGCACCAGCGAAGAAGGTCGGCGGGCAGGCCGCGCCTGTTCGCGAGACGGATGGCGCGTTCGATGGCCACCCAGCACATCAGCCGGGAGTACAGGAAGGTCTTGCGGCCCCCGCGGGTCTCCCACACGCCCTCGTCGGGCTGGTCCCAGTTGTGGCACACCCAGTCGACCAGATGGCACAGGTCGTCCCACTGACCGCTGGAGATGGGCTGCGCCCACTTGTCGTAGAGGTAGATGGAGTCGATCAGGGCACCGTAGATGTCCAGCTGGAGCTGCTCGGTGGCGGCGTTGCCGACCCGGACGGGGGCGGAGCCCTGATACCCCTCCAGGTGCCCCAGCTCGCGCTCGGGCAGGTCGGTGCGGCCGTCGATGCCGTACATGATCTGCAGCGGGCCGGAGCCGTCGCCGCAGCCGGGGCTGATGTGCGTGGTCAGGAACTGCATGAACGCCTCGGCCTCGCCGGTGAAGCCGAGCCGCAGCAGGGCGTAGACGGCGAAGGCCGCGTCGCGCACCCACACGTAGCGGTAGTCCCAGTTGCGTTCGCCGCCGAGCTGCTCGGGGAGGCTGGTGGTGGGCGCGGCGACGATGGCGCCGGTGGGGGCGTAGGTGAGCAGCTTCAGGGTGAGGGCGGAGCGGTGCACCATCTCGCGCCAGCGACCCCGGTAACGGGACTGCTGCAGCCAGCGCCGCCAGTAGGCGACGGTGGCGTTGAACTGCTCCTCGGCCTCGATGTGGGCGCAGCCTCGGGGGGCCACCGTGCCGCCGACCTGGTCGAGGGCGAACACCGCGCTCTCGCCCTCGGAGAGCTTGAAGTCGGCGCGGGCGTCGCGGTCGTCGCACTCCAGGACCACGGTGGAGGTGAGCGCGAGCGACTGCCGCGGCGACTCGAAGAGCACGATGCCGTCCAGCGTGCGCAGGCTGTGCGGGTCGGCGCCGTAGTTGAAGCGCGGCGCGACGAGCGTCCTGAACGGCACGGTGCCGCGCACGCACATCACACGGCGGATGAGCCGGTGCCGGCCGGCCTCGCCGACCCGCCCGTCCCCGGTGACGGGCATGAAGTCCTGGACCTCGCCGACGCCGTCCTCGGTGAAGAACCGGGTGATCAGCACATTGGTGTCGGGGAAGTAGAACTGCTTGGTGCGTGCCGGTACGGCGGCGGCCAGCTCGAAGCAGCCGCCGCGGTCGGCGTCCAGAATGGCCGCGAAGACACTGGGGGCGTCGAAGGACGGGGAGCAGTACCAGTCGACGGTGCCGTTGCTGCCGACCAGCGCCACACTGCGCAGGTCGCCGATGAGCCCGTGCTCGGCGATCGGCAGGTAACGAGGCCTCTGTGGTGCGTCCTGCGGGAACGGCGTCTGGGCCATCGGGCCTCCCGGTGCGGGGTGCTGGCTGTCCTCCAGCTTAGGAGCGCGTGCCCGGTGGCGGTATGGGCAGCCGCTGGGCGGCACCGGTTGCCTCGGCCCCTCGGGATGCAGGCTGCGCCCAGCCGGGCAATGGTGAGAGTGTGCCCCGTTCGGCAGGCACCGGCACGGATGCGGTCATCCGGACCGAGGAGGAGGCATCATGTCGACATCCACACCTGAGGAATCCCGGCCGTCCGACGACCACTGCACCCCGGACGCCCTGCTGCACTCGGCTCCGTCCAGGAACGTCACCCCGGAGGACCTGGTGATGGCGGCAGGCAGGGACGTCACACCGAAGACCCTCGACTGGGCACGGCGCAAGCTGGAGACGGAGGGCCAGGCAGCGGTCGAGAAGCTGCTCCCGTAGGGCGGTCCGGGGACCCGGGACCCGGCACGAACGACACCGGTCACGCACTCACGGACGAGACGAACGGGGGAAGACCCGAACGGGGAACGCCGGCCGGGCGGGGCCGCGCCCGGCCGGTGTGCGTGGCGTGCGCCCTCGGCGTACGGCACACCACGCGCACGCGGCCAGGGATCGCCATGCCCGGGGCGGGGGACGGGAACGCGCCGCGCCCCGCATTCGTCTACAGTCCAGTAGTCGGTCTACAAATGTGTAGTCGGATGCAGGCGGATCTCGTCCAAGGAAAGGGCGTGCGGCGATGGCCCCTCCCCCACACCTGGCGTCGCAGCTCGCGGTCAACGTGCTCGACGCCCACTCGCTGCTCGCCGCGTTCGGCGTGCTCGGCGTCGGCATCGTCCTGTTCGCGGAGACGGGCCTGCTGATCGGCTTCTTCCTGCCGGGCGACTCGCTGCTGTTCACGGCGGGCCTGCTGTGCACGGGCGCGTCCGACCGGGGGGTGCACCTGTCGCTCGGCCCGCTGCTGGTCGCGGCGGCCGCCGGCGCGCTGGTCGGCTCTCAGTGCGGGTATCTGCTCGGCCGCAAGGCGGGCGGAGCCCTGCTCGCCCGCAGCAGATCGACCCGGCTGCAGGAGGGCGCCCGGCGCGCCGAGGAGCTGCTGGAGCGGTACGGGCACGCGAAGGCGATCGTCCTGGCCCGCTTCGTGCCGGTGGTGCGCACGGTGCTGAACCCCATGGCGGGCGCGCTCGGCGTGCCCGCGCGGACCTTCACCGTCTGGCAGGTGACCGGCGGCCTGGTGTGGAGCCTCGGCCTCACCGTCGCCGGCTACGCGCTGGGCTCCTCGGTCCCGAACATCGACAGATACCTGCTGCCGGTGATCGCGCTGATCGTGGTCGTCTCGCTCGTCCCCCTCGCCGCCGAGGTGCTGCGCTCCCGCAAGGCCGCCAGGGAGGCCCGCTGATGGTCCGCGCGCTGACCGGCTCGTCCGCCGACGGGCCGCCGTACCGGCACGTGGTGGACCGGCCCTGCCGGGGTGGCCTGGCGTCGCGCACGCCGGAGGCGTGTCCCGGGCGCGGACACCGGCCGTCCCCTGGCAGCCACGCCGCGACAGCCTGTGCGGCGCCGCCGCCGCTCTCGGTGCCCCGCCGGCTGGGCGTGGTGGTGGCCATGTGCTCGGCAGCCATGACGGTGTCCCGGGTCGGGGTCGCGGCGCGCTCGCACGATGTCGCCGCCGTGGCGGCACCCGACGCCGCGGTGGCGTTCCTCGCGACGACCGCCCTGCGGCGCCTGCCGCGGGAGCTGCCGAGGCGGCTGTCGGCGACCCGGCTGCGACCCTGGCCGGCCTCATGAACCGCAAGTCGGCCGCCGAGCTGGCGGGCAGCGTCGGCCTCGGGGCGTGGGTGGCGTTCGGGGTGCTGGCCCTGACCGTGGCCGGTGGCCGCGGTGCCCCGCTCCACGTGGACCAGAGCCTGCTGTCCTGGTCCGTCGGGCACCGCCCGCCCATCGCGTTGGCGCTGGCCCGTGGGCTGACCGCCACCGGCACAGGGGTGATCCCCTACGCTCTCGTGGTGCTCACCGGGCTGCTCACCGGCCGTACTCGGCAGCAGCGGCTGGTGGCCGCGCTGCTCGGCGCGGTCTGTCTGGCCGCGGGCCAGGCCGTGCGCCACGGCGTGATGGAGCTGGTCGCCCGGGCCCGCCCGCCCCACCAGGACTGGCAGACGCCCGCCTCGGGCTGGGCCTACCCCTCCGGACACGCCACCACCTCGGCCCTGGCGGCCGGGCTGGTGATCCTCGCCGTGTGCATACGCGCCCCGCAGGGCCGGACCGGGCTCTGCACGGTGGCCGCCTGCTGGGGAGCGGGGGTCGGGCTCACGCGCGTCTTCCTCGGCGTGCACTGGTTCACCGACGTGCTCGGCGGCTGGCTGTTCGCCCTCGGCTGGCTCGGTACCTGCCTGTGCGCGGCGGCCTGGTGGCTGCCCCCGCGATACGTCCCCGCCACTCGGGAGAGCACCACGGGCGATACAGCCGGTACGACCGATGGGGCGGACACGGCCGAATGGCCCGACGGGGCAGACCGGCCGGCGGAGAGGGACACGCCCCACGATTCCGGTCCAGGGCGATCGCGCTCTGCGTGAGGTGGTGCGGCGCGGCCGGCCGGATCCGGGGGCTCGCCGGCCCGGTGGCGAAGACGTCGCCGGCGAGCCTGTGCCAGGTGGGTCAGGGCGCGGCGTGCGGTCCGTCCGGGCGGACGGCGCGGCGTTCGACCATCTCGCGGCTCAACTCCTCCGTCTCCGCTTCCGACAGCCGCTCGAAGCCGTCCTCGGTGATGACCGAGAGGACCGGGAAGATACGGCGGCTCAGGTCGGGGCCGCCGGTGGCCGAGTCGTCGTCCGCCGCGTCGTACAGCGCCTGGAGCGCGGCCAGGGCGGCCTCCCGGCGGGTCAGGTCCGGCCGGAACAGCTTCTTCAGCGCCCCGCGGGCGTACGGCGAGCCGGAGCCCTCGGCGTGGAAGTCCCGCTTCTCGTACAGGCCGCCTGCCGCGTCGAAGCCGAAGATGCGGCCCTGCCCGCCGCCGGGTGCGGTGGTGTCGTAGCCGGCGAGCAGCGGGACGACCGCGAGGCCCTGCATGGCCTGGGCGAGGTTCTGCCGGATCATCGTCGCCAGCCGGGTGGCCTTGGCGTTGAGGGTCATGGGTGTGCCCTCGATCTTCTCGAAGTGGGTCAGTTCGACCTGGTAGAGCCGCACCATGTCGAGGGCGAGTCCGACCGTGCCGGCGAAGGCGACGGCCGTGTGGTCGTCCGCGGGGTGCACCTTCTCCAGGTCGCGCTGAGCGATGAGGTTACCCATGGTGGCCCGGCGGTCGCCGGCGATGAGGGCGCCGTCGCGGTAGGTCAGAGCCAGCACGGTGGTGCCGTGCGGGAAGCGGCCGGGCGCCGCGTGGACGCCCTCGGCAAGGGGCGGCGCGGTGGGCAGCAGCCGGGGGCGACAGGCGGCCAGGAATTCGGTGAAGGACGAGGTCCCGGGTGTGAAGAACGCCTCGTGCGGCCAGCCTGTGGTGTCTTTCCCCGACATGTCTTCCCCCTCCTGCGTGGCGCGGCCCTGTGCGGTACGGCAACACCCCACTCCTACCTGGCGGGACCGTGCGGGAAACTCCCCCGCGCTCACAGGGACTTGCGGCGCACCAGCGCCGCGAGCACGAGCAGGCCGGGGACCAGGGGCAGCCACACCGTCAGCAGCCGGTAGCCGAGCACGGCGGAGGCGGCGGTCGCGCCGGGGCTGCCGGACGCGGTGAGGGCGAGGGCGAGCGCGGCGTCCAGGGAGCCGAGCCCGCCCGGCGTGGGCAGCAGAGCGGCGGCGCTGCTGGCGGCGAGGTACAGCAGGGCGACCCGGAGCGGGGGCAGGGGCAGGGCGACGGCGTGGGTGACGGCGATGAGCACCAGCGCGTGCAGCGCGGCGAAGGCCAGCGAGCCACCCCACAGGGCCGCCGCGCGGGTGGGGCACGCGTGCACCGAGCGGACGTCGGCGAGCACGGCGGCACCCGCCCGCCGGCAGCGCGGCCGCAGCGGGCCGGCCAGCACGGCCATGAGCAGGACGGCGAGGCCCAGCGCCGACACGAGCGCGGACAGGGACAGGTGGGGCAGGCGCAGCAGTCCCGGCCAGGCCGGGGCGAGCACGGCGATCAGGGCCAGGCGGACGACGGCACCGGCGGTCGCCTTGACGGCGAGCGCGCTGGCCGAGCGGGTCGCGGGCAGTCCGCAGCGCATCAGGAACCGCAGGTTCACCGCGCCGGCACCGAGTCCCGCGGGCAGCAGGTGGTTCGCGGCGCAGGCGGCGAACTGGGCGGCGACCAGCCGGCGTCCGGGCAGGCGGCGCTCGACGGCGCCCTGTTGGGCGAGGGCCGAGGCCACCCAGGTGCCCGTGGCCGCCACCGCGCCCAGCAGCAGCCAGCCCTGGTCGGCGACGACCAGCCGCCCGGCCCCGGTCCGCACCGTCGTCCAGTGCCGCCGCGCCAGCCAGAGGGCACCGAGCAGCACGGCCAGGCACACTCCGGTGTGCCAGTACGCCCGCCTCCGGCCGACCGCGGCGGTCAGCTGCGCCGGGGCCGTCATCGGCGGCACCCGGAGCCCTCGGCCGGCGCGGGCGGCCGGGCCCCGGCACGCCTCGCCTGGGCGGCGCCTCCCGCCGGGCGGCAGGTCATGAACCCGCCCCCGGTACGGCGTAGTACAGCCGCAGTCCGCCGAGCGGCAGGGACGGCCAGTGGCGGGCGGCCCCGGGCGGGCCGGAACCCGCCGGCACCATCGCGGCGGCCGGGTTCCGTCGGGCGGTGCGGGCGATGCCGGCCGCCGTGGCGTTGGCGTTGTGCCCGCTCGTCGCCGCCGAGGAACAGCCGGCGTAGAAGGCGACGGGGATGGCGTCGTGCCCGGTGAGCAGGCAGGGCGGGCGGACACCGATGCGGTGCAGGGTCGCGGCGGTGCGGGACCAGGTGCGGTGGGCGGCGTCGGTGACGTGCACGGTGTGTGTCAGGACGGCCAGTTGCACCGCGAGGTGGGCGCCGAGCCCGAGGGCCACCAGCGTCGCCGCGACCGGCCGCCAGGTCCGGCTCGGGACGCTGACCAGGTGCCGGAAGGCGTCGGCGACCGGGATCGCCAGCAGGGCGTAGGCGGGCAGCAGGAAGCGGGGCGCCGCATAGCCGATCATGAAGAGGTAGGGGAAGGCCGCCGTGGCCGCGCAGGCGAGCGGCAGCCCGGTCGGCGCCGTGCGCCCGGCGCGGACGGCGACGGCCAGGCCGAGCGCGGCGAGCACGGGCAGCACGTACCACCAGGCGGTGAGTGCCGGGCCGGGCAGCGGACCGGTGCAGGGCCGGCACAGCGTCCGTCCGCCCAGGCTGCGCAACTGGTCCACGACGGCCCCGTGGAAGCCGAGGCCGCCCTGGATCGCCGAGGCGTCGGACAGCCGCCGCGCGAGGCCGCCGAAGCTGACGTACGCCTCGATGACCCACTCGACGGCCCCGGCGGTGAGCCCTGCGAGCAGGACGAGCAGCAGCCGCCCGGTGCGCCGCGCCACCGCCAGGGCGAGGAGCGGCAGGACCGCCCAGACGGCGTCCATGGGCCGCATCCAGGCCATCAGCGCCGCGCTCGCGGCAAGACCCCACAGCGCGGCCCGGTCGGACCGGTCGGCGCGGGCGCGCAGGAAGCAGGCGACGGCGGTGAGGGCGCCGATGGCGACCCAGTAGTTGGGCATGGCCTGCGGGCCGTAGAAGAGGGTCACCCACAGGGAGGCGAACAGGGCGCCGGCGAGGGTGAGCACACGGGCGGGGAACAGCCCCCGCCAGGCACGCAGCGCCAGGTACAGCGCGAGGCCGGACAGGACGGCCAGGTAGATGCGGAGCAGGACCGTCGAGGACGACCAGGAGGCGATGGGCGCGACGAGCAGGGGGACGCCCCGCGCGCGCGGGGCGCTGAAGAAGGCCGCGGGCGCGTGCCCGCTGACCTGGCTGACGTACACGGACTCGTCCCAGCCCAGCCCCATGCCGGGCCGGACGAGGAGGAGTTGGGCCAGGGTGAAGGCCAGCGCCACCGCGGCGAGCGCGACGCGGGCGCGGACCTCCGGACGCTCGGCGGAGGGACGGCGCGAACGTTCGCGCCGGGCCGCGACGAGTGTGGTGTGCACGCTGCCGGACATGATCACCCCTCTGACCCTACAGTTTGTAGGGTCGCCTGGTCACCCTACAGCCCGTAGGGCCGGGGCGAGAGTCGGGAATACGTCGGGCAAAACACGGCCAAACTAGCGCGTTCCGGAGAGCCTGTCGGTCCGACAGGGCCATCTGGCCGATGGCCCTACGCGCTGTAAGGTTGGGCCATGGCTGGCACAGGGTCCCGTGGCAGAGCGGAGCGGCGCAGCGCCGGGGCGCTGGAGAGCGAGGTACTGGCCGCCCTCTGGGCCACCGAACGTCCGCTGACCCCGGCGGAGATCCAGGCCGAGATAGGCGGCGGGCTCGCCTACAACACCGTCCACACCATTCTCAAACGCCTGTACGACAAAGGGCTGGTGCTGCGGGACGCCGACGGGCGGCGCGGCTCCTACCGGCCGGCGAAGAACGCGGCCGAGCTGACCGCCGAGGCCATGCACGAGGCCCTGGACCGGGGTCCCGATCCGATCGCCGCACTGCAGCAGTTCGTCACCGGTCTGAGCCCCGAGGAGGAGCGCGCACTGCGCGAGCTGCTCGCCGGAGGCGGCGCATGAAGTTCGACGTGTACACCCCGCTGGTGCTGTCGCTGCTGCTGGCCGCGGTCGGTCCGCTGGTCGCCCGGCGGGTCGCCCCGGCGCTGGCCGCGCGGGTGCTGACCGCGGCGGCCGTGCTGACGGCCGCGGCCACCACCTGGTCGCTGGTGCTGCTCGCGGCGGCGCTGGTCGGGGACGCCCCGCCGGTGGTGCGCGAGGCCCGCGAGAACGGGCGTCCGCTCGTGGATCCGGTGCCCGGGGTGATCGGGTTCGCCGCGTGCGCGGCGCTCGCGGTCGTCGCGTGGCGTGTGCAGCGGGCGGTGTCCGCCGAGCGGCGCACGCGCCGGGCGTTGCGGCGGCTGTGCGCGGGCCACCCGTCGGACACGGAGCTGATCGTCGCCGCGTCCGAGGTGCCGAGGGCGTTCGCGATCCCGGGGCGGCCGGGCCGGATCCTGGTGACCTCCGCGATGCTGAGCGCGCTGCGGCCGGGCGAGCGGCGGGTGCTGCTCGCGCACGAGCGGGCGCACCTGGCCCACCGGCACGCGCCGCTGGTGACGGCGGCCACGCTCGCGGCGGCGGCCAACCCGCTGCTGGGCCCGCTGCGTTCGTCCGTCTCCTTCCTGGTGGAGCGCTGGGCCGACGAGCAGGCCGCGGCCCAGGTCGGGGACCGCGGGGCCACCGCGCGGGCGCTGGCGCGCGCGGCGCTGTGCGCGGGCCGAGCCCGTACGGCCTGCGCCCTGAACTTCACCGACCGCGCGGTCACCCGCCGTATCGCGGCCCTCCAGACGAGCCCGCCGCCGCGGCTGTGGTCCGCGGCGGCGGCCGTGCTGGCGCTGGGTGCCCTGCCGGCCCTGCTCGCCGCCGACGCCACGGACGACCTGCTCGGCCTGCTCTCCGGCGTCCTGAGCTGACCCTCGGCCGGCGCCCGGGGCCAGGCGCAGGAAACGCGCGGGGCGGCGCGGACGGCGGTGGTCACCGCGCCAGCTCGTCGAGGTCCCTGACGACGGTGTCGGCGCCGTGCGCGTACAGTGCCTCGGCCTGTCCGACACGGTCGACACCGACGACGTACCCGAAACCGCCCGCGCGGCCCGCGTCCATCCCGGCGAGCGCGTCCTCGAAGACGGCCGCCCGCGGCGGCTCGACGCCCAGGTCATGGGCGGCGGCGAGGAAGGTGTCGGGGCGCGGCTTGCCCGGAAGGTGCCGTTCGGCGGCGACCACGCCGTCGACGCGCACGTCGAAGAGGTGCTCGGCACCGACGGCGCGCAGCACGTCCCGGCAGTTGGCGCTGGAGGAGACGATCGCGGTGCCCAGACCCAGTCCGCGGACGGCCTGCAGATACCGCAGGGTGCCGTCGTAGGCCTCCACGCCGCCGGCGCGGATCCTGGCGAGGAGCAGGCCGTTCTTGCGGTTGCCGAGGCCGTGCACGGTCCGGGCGTCGGGCGGGTCGTCGGGGGTGCCCTCGGGCAGGTGGATGCCACGCGAGGCGAGGAAGGTGCGGACACCGTCTGCACGGGGGCGTCCGTCGACGTACTCGTCGTAGTCGGCGCGGGCGTCGAACGGCCGCGCCTGCTCGCCCTCGTACGCACACAGGAACGCGTCGAACGTCTCCTTCCAGGCAGCCGCGTGCACGACGGCCGTCTTGGTGACGACCCCGTCGAGGTCGAAGAGGCAGGCCTGGATGCCGTCGGGCAGACCGAGCTGAGTCATACCCAGCACTGTCGCGCACCGGGCGCACGACTGGGGGCGGCACGCGCGCGTCCCCGGCGCTCCGCCGTGTTCCGGCGCCCCGGACCGAGTGTCAGACTCTGCTGTGTGCCGCTGACCTTCGACGACCTCCTCATCCGTGCCCGCGCCCTCGCCCGGGGCGGCCGGCGCGCCCTCCTCGGCATCGCGGGCAGCCCCGGCGCCGGCAAGTCCACGCTCGCCGAGCACCTGGTGCGCGCCCTGAACGCCGACGGCCCGCCCTGGGCGGCGCAGGTGCCGATGGACGGCTTCCATCTGGCGGACGCGGAACTGGACCGGCTGGGCCGCCGGGACCGCAAGGGCGCGCCCGACACCTTCGACGCATCCGGGTACGCCGCCCTGCTGCGGCGGCTGCGCGAGGACACGGACGAGGTGGTGTACGCGCCCGCGTTCGAGCGGGTGCTGGAACAGCCGCTGGCGGGGGCGATCCCGGTGCCGCCGACCGCCCGGCTGGTGGTGACGGAGGGCAACTACCTCCTGCTGCGGGAGGGTTCGTGGGCCCGGGTGCGGCCCTGCCTGGACGAGGTGTGGTTCTGCGAGACCGCCGAGGAGGAGCGGATCCGCCGACTGGTCGCCCGGCACGAGGAGTTCGGCAAGGACCACGAGTCGGCGGTGGCCTGGGTGCGGGGCACCGACCAGCGCAACGCCGACCTGATCGCGACGACCCGGACGCACGCGGACCTGGTGGTGCCGGCCACCACGCTGCCCGCCCCGGCGATCCGCCGGCGCTGATGCCCGGCCGCCCGGAGGCCCGGGCGCGTCGGGGATGAACTTCGGCCGACCGCGGGCCGTACCCAGGTGCACGGCGGAAGGTCCGCCGGTACGACCGTGCGGCGGTGACGCCTGCGGTGGCGCAGCGGTGCAACAGTAGGGGGATGGTCAGGGCCATGATCCGGCTCCCGCCCGCTGCCGCCGCCGCTCCACGGCCGGTGCCACCACGGGGCGGATGATGGCGCGCGCACAGCACACGGTCCACGCACTGCGGGCGGGGCAGGCGGGAGACGCCGGGGCCGCGGCCGCGGTGCCCGAGGCGACGGCCCGGCTGCCCGCCCGGTTGCGCCGGAAGCGCCGGTGGGCGGCCCCGCTGCTGGTGACGCTGCTGCTGGCCCAGATGGCCGGCGCCATGGTCACCACGGCCGTTCGGCAGACACCCACCATCGACGAGCCCGTGTACGTCGCGACGGCCACCGACTACCTGCGCGAGCACCGGCTGCGCTACAACCTCGAGCATCCGCCGCTGGGCAAGCTGCTGATCGCGGCCGGTGTGGCGGTGGCCGGCCCGCGCTACGACCCGTCGTACTCCGGCACTCAGGGCGAGGTGGGCCGCCATCTGCTGTACGAGTCGGGCAACGACCCCGGGCGGCTGATGCTGTGGGCGCGACTGCCGGTGATCGGGCTGACCCTGCTGTTCGGGCTGGTGGTGTTCGCGTTCGCCCGGGACCTGACGGGTACGGCGGGCGGGCCGGTGGCGCTCGCGCTGTACTCCTTCGACCCCGATGTGATCGCGCACGGCGCGCTGGCGACGCTGGACGTGCCGGCGGCCGGTTTCGTGCTGACGTCGGCCTGGCTGGTGCGGCGGGCGCGGCACCGGCCCCTGCGGTATCTGCCGCTCGCCGGGGCGGCCCTCGGCGCGGCGGTGGCGACCAAGATGAGCACCCTGCCCGCGGTCCCGGTGCTGATGGTCCTCGCGGCGGTGTCCGTGGGGACGGCCCGGCGCGGCGCGGACCGCCCGCGCCGGGTCCTCGGCGGGCTGGCGGGCGCGGCGGTCGTGGCGCTGACGGCGGTCATGGTGGTGTGGGCCGCGTATCTGGCCGTCGATCCCCACCTGCGGTTCGCCCCGGCCGGGCCGGTGCCCGCCGTGCACGGGCTGCGCGGGCGGCTGACCGGTCTGCTGCCGCTGCCCCGGGCCTACCGGGAGGGCATGCGGGTGCAGTTCGGCCTGGAGGGGCAACCGTGGCAGGGCTATCTGTTCGGGCGGGTGTACACCGGCTCGCTCTGGTACTACCTGCCGGCCGCCCTGCTGGTGAAGACGCCGCTCGGACTGCTCGCGCTGGGCGCGGCCGGGGCCGTCGCCGTGCTCGGGGTACGGCGGCTGCGGCCCGCGGCGCCGTACCTGCTGCTGCCGCCCGCGGTGCTGCTGGCGGCGGCGATGACGGGCTCGCGGAACTTCGGCACCCGGTACGCGCTGTTCGTGCCGATGTTCCTGGCGGTGGCGGCGGCCTGCGTGCCGCGGCTGCGGTGGCGGTGGCCGTGGGCGACGGGGGTGACGGCGGCGCTGGCGCTGTTCGTGGTGGTGAGTTCGCTGCGGGCGTTCCCGTACTACCTGCCGTATGCCAACGAGGCGTTCGGCGGCCCGGCGCACACCCACCGGCTGCTGCACGACTCCAATGTGGACTGGGGCCAGGACCTGGGGCGGCTCGCCGGCCGGCTGCGCACCCGGTACCGGGGCCAGCGGGTGTGGCTGGTGTACAAGGGCAGCGGTGTGCCGTCCTTCTACGGCATCCACGCGGCTGATCCGCGCGAGGTTCCGCTGGACCAAGTACACGGTCTGCTGGCCGTGTCGGACTCCTCGGCGGCCAAGGCCCGCGGGAAGCTCGCCGAATTGATCGACAGCAGTCGCCCGGTCGGCCAGGTGGGTTATTCGATCACTCTGTACCGGCGATGAGCCTGCGCACCTCACCACCCGGTGGTCACCACGGTCGGTGAGCTATGTTGAGTGGTCGTGGGAGACAAAGGAGGCGGAACGGTGCCCTCGCCGCAGCAGGCACGCGCACAGGCATCAGCGATCACGTCGGGCCGGGCCGTGCCCGAGGTCGAGGTCGCACCGACCTCCCAACTGCGCGAGCTGTTCGACGGCCCCCGGCTCTCTCCGGGGCAGCGCCGCATCGCCCAGTACCTGATCGAGCACATCACCGAGGCGGCGTTCCTCTCGATCACCGAACTGGCGGACCGGGTGGGGGTCAGCCAGCCGTCCGTCACCCGTTTCGCCTCGGCGGTCGGCTTCAGCGGGTACCCGGCACTGCGGGAGCGGCTCCAGTCGATCGCGTTGCGCACGCTGGCCGGCGGCCCCGGCATGGAGGACCGTGCCAACGAGCTGCAGGCGGCGGTCGACGGCGAGATCGAGAACCTGGAGAACCTGCGGCGCGACTTCGCCGATCCGGACCGGGTGATCCACGTCGGCCGCGAGCTGTCCCGCTCCACCCCCCTGACCGTGCTGGGCCTGCGGATCTCGGTGTCCCTCGCCGAGTACTTCGGCTATGCCGCCCGCCGTATCCACCCCGACGTCCGGCTGGTGACCCGGGGTGGCAGCGTGGCGTACGACGCGCTGCTCCAGTCGCGCGAGGCGGGCGGCACCTGGGTACTGGCGTTCGCCATGCCCCGGCACTCGCAGGAGACGCTGCAGGCCGTGCGGGTGGCGCGCAGTGCCGGTCTGAAGGTCGCCCTGGTCACGGACCTGGCACTCGGGCCAGTGGCCGACGAGGCCGACGTCACCTTCGCCACCGGCACCGGCTCGCGGCTGGTGTTCGACTCGTACGCGGCGCCCGGTGTGATGGCCGCCGCGCTGTTGCAGGCCATGACCGACGCGGACCCCGAGCGCACCCAGGCCCGCCTGGAGAAGTACGAGCAGTTGTCCGAGCAGCACCAGTTCTTCCTCAAGGACTGATCCCACCGGGGCCGATCCTCCCCGCCGATATCACCCAATAGGTATCAATCGGCACACCTTGCATATGAATGTTTTCATGCGTCTTGCAAAGTGGTCGGCATATATAAATACTGCACACGGATCGCTTCCGGCCCACTCCGGAGGCGCACCACCCCCGCGGGCCTTGGCGCCCGCAGCCATGCCCCGAGAAAGCCGACGGACCACCCATGCGCACGCACGCTCTCCAGCCGCGCAGGTCCCCGCTGCCCGGGGCCCCGCACGGACATCCCGAGCCGCCGCCTCCTACCCGCGTCGGCGCCCGGGGTGTTCACCGGCACGGTGCCTGCCCGCCGTGCCCGTGGCGGCCTCGGTCATCCCCTAGACCGGGGCCGCCCCAAACCGTCGGACACCCCCCGCGACGCCGCACACCGGAAGCGATGATCATGCCCCTGACCAGCACGCGTATCAGCCCCGACTGGCCCTGTCAGGTCAAGACGCCGGGCAGCTACGACTGGGAGCGCTCCGCGGCCAAGTGGCTGCGCGAACTGATCCCGGCACGCTACGCCAGCTACCCGGCCCTGATCCGGCACCCCGTGCTGCTCGCCCGGCACGCGCACCTGCAGGTGCAGCAGGAGATCCGGGTGGCGCGCACGGCGCTGCAGACCGCGCGGGCCGAGCTGCCCATGCTGGGTGTGCCCGAGTCGGTCATCGAGCACACCATCAAGCTGTACGCGGCCGAGGTGCTCCAGCTTCAGCACATCGCGCGCAGCGTACGGGCCGTCAGCGAGGCGCTGGCCAGCCGCGGCGCCCCTTCGCTGACCCGACGGTGACCGGGGGGCACCGTCAGGCCGGCGAGCCGAGCGCTCGGCGGACGTACCTGCTCAAGGACGCCGTCAGCGCGGTGACGAAGGCGTCTTGGGCGTCATCCGTGAGGGCGTCCAGGGACAGGTAGGGGTTGAGGTCCTCCAGTTCGACCAGCAGCAGGCCTCCGTCGGGGGCACGGCAGGCGTCGACGCGCTGGATGCCGTGGCCGAGGCCGTTCCAGCCGATGAAGCGCCGGGCGAACTCCAGGTCGGCGTCAGTGGCCGCATAGGGCTGCAGTTCCCAGCGCCGGCGCGGGTCGGGGGCGTACAGGGCGTACTGGAAGTCGTCGTCCACGAAGTAGAAGGAGACCTCGTAGGCGAAGTCGACGCACGGCTGGATCAGCACGTCACCCACGGCGCACTCGGCGACCCGGGCAGCGGGGACGATCCGCAGGCCGAGGGAGTCCGCGCCTGCCTTGGGCTTGACCACGTAACGTTCGGCCGGCGGCAGCCGGTGCAGGTCCGCGGCCCGGTCGACGGTGGGTATGACCGGGAACCCGGCGGCGCCGAGGTCGAGCAGGTACTGCTTGCCGGCCATGTCCGCCTTGCCGGTGAGCGGGTTGTACACCCGTGTCCCGCTGCTCAGGGCACGCGTCCGGAAGGCCTCGTACTCCTTCTGGTAGCCGAGCACGGGCCCGCTGTTGCGGACCACGACGGCGTCGTAGCCGTCCATCAGCGACACAGCGTCCAGCGGGTGGCACAGGGCCAGGTCGAAGTGGGCGCGCAGCCGGGCGGTGAGGAAGATGTCCTCGTCGCAGTAGCGCCGACCGCCGGCCTGGTACGCGAGGTCGGTGACGTAGAGCAGCCGGGGGCGGGCAGCGGGCATGCGGGTCTCCTCGGACGGGGGTTCGGTACCGGCGGCCACGACGGGACAGCGGCGCAGAAAGGTTACGCCGCAGGATACGGGGGTCGCCGGTCTCCTCAAAGCACTCAGTTCCCTCGCGACGCAACTCAAGCTGCACTGAGTGCCATAGATCCGGTCCAGGTGCTACGTTCGCGTCCATGAGCTCCATCAGTGCGGTGCCGACCGCGAAGCCGCCGATGCGGGACGCCCTGGTCGCGGCGGCCTTCCAGCTCTTCCTGGAACGCGGGTACGAGCAGACCACCGTGGACGACATCGTGACGCTGGCCGGAGTGGGCCGGCGCTCGTTCTTCCGTTACTTCCCCTCGAAGGAGGACGTGGTCTTCCCGGACCACGAGCGCTGTCTCTCCGACATGACGGCCTTCCTCGCCGCGAGCGACGAGACCCACGAACCGGTCCGGCGGGTGTGCGACGCGGCCCGGATGGTGCTGGGGATGTACGCGGAGAACCCGACCTTCTCCGTGCAGCGTTACCGCCTGACCCGGCAGGTGCCAGGGCTGCGCGCCTACGAGTTGTCGGTGGTGTGGCGTTACGAGCGTGCGCTCGCCGAGTATCTGCGCGGGCGGTTCGCCGGGCGGCCCGACGGCACGCTGCAGGCCGACGTCATCGCGGCGGCGGTGGTCGCCGCGCACAACAACGCCCTGCGGTCCTGGCTGCGTTCGGACGGCGAGGGCGACCCGGGCGCGGCAGTGGACCATGCCCTGGCGTACGTCCAGGCGGCATTCGGCCGTCCCGCACCGGCCCTGCCGGGCCCCGGCGCGTCCGGCGCCCCCGGCACCACCGGGCCCGCCGCAGCCAGGTCCGGACCGGCCCTGGCCGGCGCCCCGGCCGAGGGCTCCGACGACGTCGTCGTCCTCGTCTCCCGTCGCGACGCCCCGCTGTGGCGGGTGGTGCAGGAGCTGGAGACCGCGCTCGGCCGCGCCTGAGCCCGTCCGCAGCGGCAGGCCGCCCGGGCGACCGCGCACCGGGCGGACCGGCCGGCCGCGAGGCCAAAATTGAGGGTACGCAGTGCCTTTACGACTGACACTGAGTGCCATACCCTGTGAGCGTGCACGGTGACAGCAGCTGAACCGCGCACACGCGTGTGCGGCGCGCGCCGGGCACGCGGGATTCCGGCCGAGCGCAGGGAGTTGACCAGCGTGTACCACCACTCAGCAAGCGCCACGCACGCCGCGGGGGGCTCTGCGGCGGGTGTCCTCGAGCCCGGCTCCGCGGACTCCAAAGACGCCATCGTCTTCCAGCGCTGTACCTGGTGCGGCACCGCGATGTACCACCGGCTGCTGTGCCCCGTGTGCCAGGGCAGCGACCTGCGCACGGAGCGCAGCGAAGGCATCGGCACGGTCCGTCACTCCACCGTCGTGCACCGCAACACTCCCGCGGCGCGCAACGTGTCCCTGATCGAGATGGCCGAGGGGTTCGTCGTCCGGGGCCGCGTGATGGGACCGCCGATCGGCATTCACAGCGGGGACCGCGTCCGCCTGTCCACGGCGAAGGACCCGGTGCGCGGCGAGCCGGTCTTCCAACTGCTGGACGAGCCCGCGTACCGCACCTGGATCTGAGCCGAGGCGACGCGCCGGCCGCCGTCGTTCCCCACAGCCGCCGTGAACGTCGTCGGCCCGGCCACCGGGCAGACGAAGGACCGGCCGCACGATGGGCGTCCGGGCGGCCACGACATCGACGTGCCCGTCACGGTGCGGGGCAGCACGCGTGACGGCGACGGCACCTCATCGACGCGGACATCGACGCGGACATCGACGCGGACATCGACGCGCACACGGGCACGGACACGTCACAGGACGCCCGGCGCGTGTGTGCGTCAGGACGTTCCCCCGGGGGCCTCTCACGGTGTGAGGGTCACCCGGATGCCGACGGTGCCGTCCAGGCCGCGCCGCAGCCGGCTGCCGAGCAGGGTGAGCCGGCCGACGATGCCGTACTTGCGGGCGATGAGTGCGCGGTAGCGGGCGGTGGTGGCCGCGTCCACGACCTCCGCGGTGCCGGGAAGCTGCTCGCCGGTGGGGTTGCCGCGCACGTCGCAGGGCCCGGCGAGGATGTCGGCGCGGCGCCGGATCCGCTTGACCTTCCAGCTGTCAGCGGCGGTCCACACACCGAGGGTGTCTGCGTCGCGCACCACCCAGACCGGGGTGGCGACCGGGGTGCCGTCCTTCCGGTAGCTGGTGACCAGCAGGTACTTTCCGGCGCCGAGCCGGTCCAGGCGCGTGTCGTTCATGCCGGCAGTCTAGGGAGCCCCGCCCGCCGAGTCCGCCAGGCCGCCGTCCACCGCCGGTCGGCAGGCTGTCGGCCCGCCACGGGAATTGGCGAAAACCAGGGTCGAGCAGCGGAGATCAACTCTTGCGTCTAGATTGCGTCTTGACGCTGTACCCTCTCATCAGGCACCCAGGAGCTGACCCGTGACCGACGACTCCGCAGCCACCAACGACGTGGCCGCGTCGCTGCGCGCCCGTATCAACACCAGCCAGCCGCACACGGCCCGGATCTGGAACTACTGGCTCGGCGGCAAGGACAACTACGAGGTCGACCGGGCGGCCGGCGACCAGATCCGCCAGCTGCACCCGGGTATCGGGGAGTACGCACGTGCCGACCGGCTGTTCCTGGGCCGGGCCGTACGACACCTGGTGCGAGACCTCGGCATCCGCCAGTTCCTGGACATCGGCACCGGGCTGCCCACCGCCGACAACACGCACGAGGTCGCGCAGCGCATCGCGCCGGAAGCGCGGATCGTGTACGTCGACAACGACCCGCTGGTCCTCGCGCACGCGCGGGCCCTGCTGACGAGCACGCCCGAGGGCCGCACCGACTATCTGGACGAGGATCTGCGCAATGTCGACGCGATCCTCGAACACGCGTCGAAGACGCTGGACTTCAGCGAGCCGGTGGCGCTGATCCTGCTCGGCGTGGTCATCTTCGTCGGCGACGACGAGGATCCGTACGGCCTGGTGCGGCAGTTGACCAACCGGCTGCCGTCCGGGAGCCATCTCGTGCTGTCGCACACCATCACCAGCCCGGCGATGCCGGACGTGGACGACGCGGTGCGGTTCTGGAACGAGCACGGCACCCCGAAGCTGACCCAGCGCACCCCGGAGGACATCGTCCGGTTCTTCGACGGGCTCGAGCTGCTGGAGCCGGGCGTGGTGTCCTGCTCGCGCTGGCGGCCCGAGGAGACCGACGGGCCCGAGCCGGAGGAGGTCGCCATGTTCGGCGGAGTGGCGCGCAAGAACTGACGGCGGCCGAAGAGCCCGAAGAGGCCGGCCGCCGTCGGTGAACGGCGTGCTCCCGGGCCGCGTACTCACCTCCGGGTACTCGTCGACCGCGGTGCCCCGCGGCGCCCGCAGGGCACCGCGCGTTCGGGGTTCGGGAGCCACACATGAGGCACGTACGAGGACGGGCACGGGTCGTCCGGCGGGTGACACGGCTGGCGGCGGCCGGCGGACTCCTCCTGGGAGGTGCGATGGTCACGCAGGCGGCCATGGCGAGCGAGCCTCCCCGGGCGTCCGCCCCGCCCCCCGCCTCCGCCCGGCCGTTCACATCGGCCGGAACGGCCGCGGAGACCGGCGCCGCGGACACGGGCACCGATCTGGTGGCCCGGCTCGGCACCGGGCGGACGGCCGGCAGCTGGATCGGCGCCGACGGGCGGCCGGTCGTGGCCGTGACCGACGCGCGGGCCGCACGGGAGGTGCGGCGCGCGGGCGCGACGGCGAAGGTCGTCGGGCACAGCATGAGGCAACTCAGGTCGGCCACCGCGACGCTGCGTGCGGCGCCGCGGGTGGCGGGCACCGCGTGGGCGGTGGACTACCGCGGCAACCAGGTCGTGGTGCGAGGGGACAGCACGGTGTCGGCCGCCGACTGGTCCCGGCTGCGCCAAGTCGCCGCCGACATCGGTGGTTTCGTGCACATGGAGCGCACGCGGGGCACGTTCACCACGCGGTTGGACGGGGCGCAGCCGATCCTGTCGACCGGCGGTCGCTGCTCGGCGGGCTTCAACGTCACCGACGGGCAGCGCGACTTCATCCTCACGGCGGGGCACTGCGGGCCCGCCGGTTCCGTCTGGTTCGCCGACGACCGGCGCGGCCGGCCGCTGGGCACGACGGTGAGCAGCAGCTTCCCGGGCGGCGGCGACTTCTCACTCGTCCGCTACGACGCGGGGCGGGCCGGGGACGGGGCGGACGTGGTCGCGATCGGCGACGGCAAAGGGGTGCGGATCACCGGGGCGGGGGACGCGGCGGTCGGGCAGCGGGTGTTCCGCAGCGGCAGCACGAGCGGCCTGCACGACGGCCAGGTGACCGCGCTGGACGCGACCGTGAACTATCCCGAGGGCACCGTCAGCGGGCTCATCGAGACGAACGTGTGCGCGGAGCCGGGCGACAGCGGCGGCCCGCTGTTCTCCGGCGGTCTTGCACTGGGCGTCACCTCGGGCGGCAACGGTGACTGCACCACGGGCGGGACGACGTTCTTCCAGCCGGTGAACAGGGCGATGACGGCACTGGGCGTCAGGCTGATCGTGCCGGCACCGGCCGCGGGGGGCGGCGCACTGAACGCGGCGCCGGTCCCGGGATCCTCCCGGGGCAGGACGCTCCTGGCCGAGCTCACGGACACCCGGAACGTCGGTCCCGGGCTGCTGGTCATCGTGGGGAGCCTGCTCGCACTGGTCGCGACCAGGTACATCCGGGCCGAGCAGGACCGCAGGACCTACCGGCGGTACTACTCGGCGACGTGGGGCTGACGCGGGGGCGCCCCGGCGGGACGGGATGGCGTGGGACGGTGACGGGACGGCGCGCGCGGCGTGGTGCGCGCCGGGCGGTTTCAGGCCGCCCGGCGCGGCTCCGGGGCCGCGGCGGCCCACTCCATCACGAGGCGCTGGTACTCGGCGCGCTGCTCGGTGGTCAGTGTCCCGCCCGACCGGAGCCACAGGGCCCGGATCTCCTCGTTGACCTCCGCGGCCGATCGCTCGGAGACGGCTTCAACAGTGGTGGACATGCCGTGAAGCATATGCCGCTCGAGGTGAAGGCACCGTGAGCAAGTGCCCGTGATACGGGCATTTCGGACCGTGTTACTCATCACGTCACATTGTCAAGAGCAGGCGCCGATTCCGCGGCCGGACCGTTCAGGTGCCCGGCTTGCGGCCGTACACGAAGACGTCGTCACCCGTCCTCAGCAGCGACCAGTACTTCTTCGCGGCGGTCGTCGTCATGTTCACGCAGCCATGCGAACCCGGCGGGTTCCACATGCTCTTGTCGGTCGAGTGGAAGGCCTGGCCGCCGCTGAAGAACTGGCTGTACGGCATCGGCACGTGGTAGAGGCTCGAGACGTGGTCGATGTCCCGCCAGTAGATCTTGTACGGACCGGTGCGGGTCTCGTAGCCGTCGCGCCCCGTACGCACCGGCACCGGCCCGTACACCAGCCTGGAGCCGTCCTGGACCCAGCTGAGCTGGAGCGAGAGGTTCACGCAGGCGATCCGGCCCTTGTTCACCGGGCACTTGCCGTCCTTGTTGGGGTTGTCCCCGACGGCCCGCTGCTTGAGCATCAGGTCCATCACGCCCCAGGTGATGGGCCCGGCGTAGCCGATGGCGGGCGTGATGCCGTGCTTGTTCTGGAATGCCTGGATGGCCTGGCAGTCGGCGGCGGACTGCCTGCCGTCGACCGGCCGCCCCAGGAACTTCTCCACCTGCTTCTGGTAGGGCCCCGCCTGCGTGGTGCAGGTCGCGGCCTGGGCCGGTGCCGCCGTGAAGGCCAGCGTGAGCGGCGCCACCAGTCCCGCGACACCCACTGCGACAACGCCTCGTCTGTGCATGTCCCCCATGTCGGGCTCCCCTTTCTTCCCTCGCCCCAGGTCCCCGCCCGGGTGTTCCCCTGCGCGATTCCCGCGGTGTCCGACTGCTAGACCTGCCAGTGGGCGTCAGGGTTGTGGTTCCGGTCATGCTGTGACGAAACCGTGAACGCCCAAACCCGGCACGGAGGTTGGTGAGAAGGGACGCGAGCGGGTGGTGAGGAGTTCGGTGGGGATGAGCTGTGCAGGGGCGGCGGTGAGTACCGGACCTGCCCGCCGAGCCGATCTGCGATCGCACGCCCGGCCTGCACGTCCGTGGGGACGCCGCTGGGTGGTGGAAGTCGGGCACGGGGCAGCCGAGTCGGGGATCTCGACGCCGTACCGCGCCGGTCAGCCACGGCGATGCCCCGCCGGGGCGCCCCGGGGCGCCCCGGCGGGGCATCGCGCCTTGCCGTGCAATGACCTTGACGTGTCCGGCCTCCCGTGGACGACGACTGCTGTCGCCGTCCACTGTCCCGGCGAAGCCGGACATCTTCAGTTTCGTCGTTCAGGCGTCGCTCACCGGCTCACCGGCCGAGTCGTTGGGCTAGTGCCCGCGTGCGATCCATTCCTCCAGGTGGGGTGCCTCGGCACCGATGGTGGTGGAGTCGCCGTGGCCGGTGAGGACCCGGGTGTCCGGGGGGAGGGAGAGGAGCCGGTCGCGGAGGGAGGCGATGATCGTCGGGAAGTGTGAGTACGAACGTCCGGTGGCGCCCGGTCCGCCCTTGAAAAGCGTGTCGCCGGTGAAGACCGCGCCCAGTCCGGGGTCGTACAGGCACACGGCGCCGGGGGCGTGACCCGGCGTGTGCAGGACGGTGAGGTCGGCACCGGCCGCCTCGATGACCTGGCCGTCGACGAGATGGGCGTCGGGGTCGCGGTCGGGGTGGGTCATCTTCCACAGCGGCAGGTCGTCGGGGTGCAGCCAGATCGTGGCGCCGGTGCGGTCGGCCAGAGCCGGGGCCGCGTCGATGTGGTCGTTGTGGGCATGGGTGCACACGATGGCGGTGAGCCGGCGGTCACCCACGGCGCGGACGATGGCGTCGGCGTCGTGGGCGGCGTCGATCACGATCGCCTCGTGGTCGTCGCCGACGATCCAGACGTTGTTGTCCACGTCCCAGGTACCTCCGTCGAGGGTGAACCGACCGGAGGTGACGAGGCGTTCGATGCGTGCGGCCATCACAGCACCACCACCGAACGCAGCACGTCGCCGTGGTGCATCCGCTCGAAGGCCTTCTCCACCTCGTCCAGGCGGATGGTCTCGGTGACGAACACGTCCAGCGGCAGGCGTCCTTGCAGGTGCAGGTCGATGAGCATCGGGAAGTCACGGGAGGGCAGGCAGTCGCCGTACCAGGAGGACTTCAGGGCACCACCGCGTCCGAACACGTCGAGCAGGGGCAGTTCCAGCTGCATCTCGGGGGTGGGGACGCCGACGAGGACGACCGTGCCGGCGAGGTCGCGGGCGTAGAAGGCCTGCCGGTACGTCTCCGGACGCCCGACGGCCTCGATGACGACGTCGGCGCCGAAGCCGCCGGTCAGTTCACGGACGGCCTCGACCGGGTCGGTGTTCTTCGAGTTGACGGTGTGGGTGGCGCCGAGGGTACGGGCGGTCTCCAGCTTCCGGTCGTCGACGTCGACGGCGATGATCCTCCCGGCGCCGGCGAGGTTCGCCCCCGCGACGGCCGCGCCACCGACACCGCCGCAGCCGATGACGGCCACGGAGTCGCCGCGGCCGACGCCGCCGGTGTTGATCGCGGCGCCGATGCCGGCCATCACCCCGCAGCCGAGCAGCCCGGCGACGGCCGGGGAGACGGCCGGGTCGACCTTGGTGCACTGCCCGGCGGCGACGAGGGTCTTCTCGGCGAACGCGCCGATGCCGAGGGCCGGGGCCAGCTCGGTGCCGTCGGTGAGGGTCATCCGCTGTTTCGCGTTGTGCGTGTTGAAGCAGTACCAGGGCCGGCCGCGCAGACAGGCCCGGCAGTTCCCGCAGACCGCACGCCAGTTGAGGATGACGAAGTCACCGGGCGCCACGTCGGTGACACCCTCGCCGACCGACTCCACGACACCGGCGGCCTCGTGGCCGAGCAGGAACGGGAACTCGTCGTTGATGCCGCCCTGTTTGTAGTGCAGGTCGGTGTGGCAGACGCCGCAGGCCTGGACGCGTACGACGGCTTCGCCGGGCCCGGGGTCCGGGACCACGATCGTCTCGACCCGTACGGGCTCGTCCTTCCCTGGTGCGACAACGCCGCGTACTTCCTGCGCCATGGCCTGGCCCCTTCCATCGACTGTCTACCCCCCGACCCTACGCGCGAGCGGTCCTCCTCGGAGCCATCTGCGGGCGGGATCAGGCCTCGACGGCGGGCAGCAGGCCGGTCACGGGCGCCGCGAGGCCGGTCACCCGGTGCAGCTCGTGCGGCCGGTTCACCCCGCCGGCCTGGTTCAACACCCGCAGCTGCTCGGAGACACGCGGAGCACACCGCCTGCGCTTGCCGCCTCCGCCGGGGCGGGGGAGCCTCGAAGGTGGGGCCCCGCGCGCCGGGCTGCGGGCGCCCGAAGGAGGTCACCATGGGCACCGCGTCAGGCACCTTCACCACCGAGACACTGCGCCGGGCCATAGAAGGGACCACCGGCAACTCCCTTCTGGCGCTCTACACCGACGACGCGGAGATCCGCATCGTCGACCACAACGCCCAGCCCAGCCACCCCAAGGTCGTGCACGGCCGGAGCGAGATCGCCGAGCTGCTCGACGACATCTACGGCCGCGACATGACGCACAAGCTGGAGCAGTGCGTCGTACAGGGCGACCGGGCCGCCTACAGCGAGTCCTGCCAGTACGGGGACGGCACCCGCGTCCTCGCCGAATCGATGGTCATACTGCGTGACGGCAAGATAGCCGAGCAGCTCCTCATCCAGGCATGGGACGAGTAGGCGCAAGGACCGCGAGGGTCCAGGTCACCTCCCGGGCGGCCTGGACCTTCTCGGCCCGGCCGTCCTCGTCGACGAGGACGCGGCCCTGCTTCCGCGCAGCTCTCGTACAGCCTTTCGGTTACGCTGTGTGCGGGCCGTGACTGGCGCTGAGGTGGAGTACCACCGGGGAGCGGCCCGTGGTCGATGCCGCGCGCCTGGGCGAGGAGTCTCAACCAGCTCAGGAGTGTGCAGCATGACCCAGGCCCGGCTCATGGACGGAACCGCCTTCGCCCGCCGCATCGTCGACGACACCGCGGAACGCGCCGCCCGCCTCACCGAGCGGACGGGCACCGCACCCTGTCTGGCCACCGTGCTGGTCGGCGAGGACCCGGCGTCCGTCACCTACGTCCGCATGAAGCAGAACCGCTGCCGCACGGCCGGTATCGAATCCCGGCACGTGGCGCTGCCCGCGAACACGACGACCGCCGAACTGGTCGGCACCCTGCGGGAGTTGTCGGCCGACCCGGCCGTGCACGGCATCCTGCTCCAGCACCCGGTCGGCGACCACGTCGACGAGCGGGCCGCGTTCGAGGCGATCGCGCCCGAGAAGGACGTCGACGGCGTCACCTTCGCATCGTTCGCCACGATGAGCTTCGGCCTGCCGGGCTTCGTGTCCTGCACGCCCGGCGGCATCCTGCGGCTGCTCGACGCCTACGACGTCGACCCGGCCGGGAAGCAGGCCGTGGTCGTGGGCCGCAGCGCGATCCTCGGCAAGCCGGTGGGCATGTTGCTCCTGGCCCGGGACGCGACCGTGACCTACTGCCACTCGCGCACCCGGGACCTGTCGGCGGCGGTCCGTGAGGCCGACATCGTCGTCGCCGCCGTCGGCCGGCCCCGGCTGATCCGCGGGCAGGACATCAAGCCGGGCGCGGTCGTGATCGACGCCGGCTACAACCCGGGCAACGTCGGCGACGTCGACTTCGACTCGGCGGTGGAGCGGGCCTCGCTGATCACGCCGGTGCCGGGCGGAGTCGGCCCCATGACGATCGCGACGCTGCTGGAGCAGACCGTCGAGGCCGCCGCCCGGCAGCTCGGGGCGTGATGCGCCGGGGGCGGTTCCTCAGCCCGTGGTGACCATCCGGTAGCAGGCCTAACATGATGTCCCCCACATCCCCGGGGTGTGCCGGACGGGTGGCCCCCGGACGACCTGGGCGGTCATGGTCGGCTGGACCGGGCTGCTGATACCGAGCGGATCGACGCCCGCGCCGATGACCACCGGCTCCCCGCGGGGCGCCAGGCCGTCCACGATGGCCATGGTGGGCGGGATGGGCGCGGAGTCACCCGCCGTGGCCGCACGGCCCAGGCACCGCCGAGGGACTGCAGCACCTCGGCGACCGGAGTGCCGGAGGTGCTGTCGACGTGGCGGTGAGCGCCGACCTGCTTGGCGAAGTCGGCTTTCTGGGGGCCCCGGGCGAACGTCACGGTCTCGAGCCCCGGGCGACTGCGTACTGCACCCCGAGGTGCCCGAGCCCACCGAGCCCGAGCGCCGCCACCCGGTCCCCGGGCCGGGCGGAGCTGCGTCTTCCCTGTCACATCCGGGCTGCGGCCCGGGAGTCCCCTCACCTGCCCGAACACGGAGGCAGGTCGGTCGTACTCAGGCGGAGTGCCGGTAGGACGTGATGGAGACCTTGACCGGACCGTCGTTCGAGCCGTTGGTGGACGTACGGATGATGGCGATGTCCTGGCCGCCCGGGTAGCGGACGCAGAAGCTGCGGCCGGCGCGCACAGTGGTGAAGGGCAGGGCGGAGGAGGGCTGGGTGTCGATGCCCTTGAGGCAGTCGGAGAGGCTGAGCGAGCCGGCCGGTGAGATGTAGGCGGCGCTGTCGTCGGGGATGTAGTACTCGCCGTCCTCGCGGCCCAGGTACCAGGTGGAGTTGTCCTGGGTCACCTTCCCGGCTCTGAGGTCGAACTCGTAGTCGGAGTCCGGGGAGGTGAGTTCGCGGTCTGTGTAGGCGGCGGTGTAACCGGGGGCCGCGGTCGGTTGCGGGGTCGCCGAGGGCGAGGACGCGGTGCGGGCGGCGCCGGCGGACGGGGGGAGGCTGCCGGTCGCGGCGACGTTCTGGTCGCCGGGGTCGTCGAAGTAACCGGAATTGAGCAGGGCGAAGGTCGTTGCTGCGCCGGCGAGGAAGCCGGCGGTCGTCAGGAGCGCGGTGCGGGCGCCCCGGCCTGGGGTGGGCGCGGCTCTGCGGTTGGCGGGTGCCGGCTGCTGCTGGCCGGGCGCCGGGGTGGGGAGGACGGGTGCGGCCTGGGCGCCGGCCGGGGACCGGGCCGGGTCGAGGAAGGTCGCGGCAGGGGGAGGTGTGGCCGGAAGGTCGGCATGGCGGTGGATCTCGGTGCTGACCTGCTGAGGTAGCCAGCCGTCGGAGAAGTGCAGTTCGCCACCGGTGGCGGGGTGGCTGCGGGCGGCCTCGATCAACCAGGCTGTGCCCGGCCGGTTCTCGGGGCTCTTGGCAAGGCAGAGCCGGACCAGCTCGTGCAGTCCATACGGAAGGTGAGAGAGGTCGGGCTCCTCGTGTATCGCCCGGTAGAGGGAGACGGATTCGGGTCCGTCGCCGAAGGGGGCGGTGCCCGAGCCGATGTAGGTGATCAGGGCGCCCAGGGCGAAGACGTCGGTGGCCGGGGTGGCGGGCAGTCCGAGGGCCTGTTCGGGGGCCATGAAGCCCGGTGAGCCGATGCGCAGGCCGGTGCCGGTGAGCGGGGTGGCGTCGGCGGCGCGGGCGATGCCGAAGTCGATGACGCGAGGTCCGTCGGCGGCGACGAGGACGTTGCCGGGCTTGAGGTCCCGGTGGACGACTCCCGCGGCGTGGATCGCCTGCAGGGCCTCCGCGATGCCGGCGACGAGCAGCAGAACGGTTCTTTCGGGCAGCGGGCCGTGGCGGTGGACGACCTGGTGGAGGGAGGGTCCGGGTACGAAGGTGGTGGCGAGCCAGGGGGTGGTGGCGTCGATGCCCGCGTCGACCACCTGGGCGGTGTAGAGACCGTGGATACGCCGGGCGCTGGCGACCTCCTGGGCGAAACGGTGCCGAAACCCGGGATCCTCGGCCAGTTCGGGCCGGACCACCTTGAGCGCGACCGGGCGCCCGCCGGCGGTGTAGGCCAGGTAGACGCGGCCCATGCCGCCCGCACCGAGCCGCGCGCACAGACGGTAACCGCCGATCCCGCGGGGATCGTCCGGGGACAGCGCCTCGAAGGGCGAGGGCGACAGGGCACCGAAGGGCTTTGCGGTCATGCTGGCTCCCAGCGGGTCGAACGGTCGAGATGGTGGCGCGGTCGGACGAGTACGCGGGCGGGGAGCCGCAGTCGACGAGCGCTCCGTTGCGTTCGACGGTCTGCCCATGGGCGAAGAAGCCAAAGGCTCCGGTGGACGCGTCATGCACGGTGATGCGTATCCGCTTGCCGGTCCAGCAGGGCGTGCACGGCACCCGGCGGCTAGCGATACCCGATCATCAGTACATGGAGACTGCTATCACAAAGTATCTATTGATACATCTGTGCGTCAATAAAGGCATTGGAACATCGGCCGCGTCTGAGTGCGCATCAGGGCCGACCGCGTCAGACGATGACCAGCCGCCGCCTTCCGCAGCAGCACCCCTCAGCTCGATACCTCAATAGTGAATCGCCAACAGCCTCATGAGAACCGCTTCACCGTCATGAGTAAGGCAAGGCCGAACCCTCTTCCACGTTAAGTGAATGATCAGTAGTCTTCGCATTCTGGAGATAGCGCGGAAGGCTGGAGCTGCCATGGCATCGAGGGTGACCGTCGCGGGCGTGGGGATGATCCCGTTCACGACGCCGAGGAACAGCGAGCCCTACGACCTGATGGGTGAGAAGGCAGCGCGGGCCGCGCTCGCCGACGCGGGGATCGACTACGGCCTGGTGCAGCAGGCGTACGTGGGCTACGTGTACGGCGATTCGACCTGCGGCCAAGCCGCGCTGTACGGCGTGGGCCGGAGCGGCATCCCCATCGTGAACGTGAACAACAACTGCTCGACCGGCTCCTCGGCGCTGTTCCTGGCCCGGCAGGCGGTCGGGAGCGGCATGGCGGACTGCGTGCTCGCGCTGGGCTTCGAACAGATGCAGCGCGGTGCGCTGGCGACGCACTGGCAGGACCGGCCCAGCCCGTTCGCCCGCTTCGACGCGGTGACGGTCGCCGTCCAGGGCGAATCGGACGCCCCGTTCGCGCCGCAGTACTTCGGCGGTGCCGGCGCTGCCTACGCCGAGGAGTACGGCCTGGCCGAGGACACTTTCGCCAAGATCGCGGTGAAGGCGCGCAGGCACGCGGCGAACAACCCGTACGCGGTGTTTCGCGACCCGGTGACGGTGGAGGAGGTGCTTGCCTCGCCGCGGATCTACGGGCCGCTGACCAGGCTGCAGTGCTGCCCGCCGACCTGTGGCGCGGCGGCAGCGGTGCTCTGCTCGGAGGAGTTCGCCCGCCGGCACGGGCTGCGCACGGACGTGGCGATCACCGCGCAGGCGATGACCACGGACTTCCCGTCGACCTTCACGGGCGCGGACATGCGCAAGGTCGTCGGCTACGACATGTCGAAGGCCGCGGCGAGGCAGGTCTATGAGCAGTCCGGCGTCGGCCCGGAGGACGTGCGGGTGGTCGAGTTGCACGACTGCTTCACCACGAACGAGCTGCTGACCTACGAGGCGCTGGGCCTGACGCCGGAGGGCACGGCAGAGAAGTTCATCTGCGACGGCGACAACACCTACGGCGGCCGGGTGGTCACCAATCCCTCGGGCGGCCTGCTGTCCAAGGGGCACCCGCTGGGCGCGACCGGGCTGGCCCAGTGCGCCGAACTCGTGTGGCAGCTGCGCGGCCACGCCGAGGCACGGCAGGTGGAGGGCGCGAGGGTGGCACTGCAGCACAACATCGGGCTCGGCGGTGCCGCTGTGGTGACGCTGTACGAGACGGTGGGCTGAGCGATGGCGATCAACGCCGAGGCGGCCAGGAAGCCGATGCTCGAGCCGATCACCGCCCACGGGGAGCGCGGCCGTCTGTGCTTCGCCAAGGCCGTCGGCCAAGAGGGGCCCCGTGGACACGGAGACGGCCGTGCCCCGCACGGACCTTGAGACTCCTCCCTCGCACCGACCGCTTCAGAGAACCCTTTCAGACAGCCGGAGACACAAGTGAAACGAATCCTGTTCGATGCCGAGCACGAGGCGTACCGGGACAGCGTGCGGGCGTTCCTGGAGAAGGAGGTCGCGCCCCGCTACGCCGACTGGGACCGTGCGGGCATCGTGCCGCGTGAACTGTTCACCGGGCTGGGCCGCCTCGGCGCGCTCGGCTTCGCCGTGCCCGAGGAGTTCGGCGGTGCGGGGATCAACGACTTCCGATACAACATGATCCTGCAGGAGGAAGCGGCCCGCGCGGCCGTCTCCCCCGCGGTGCTCGGCCCCGCGCTGCACGCCGATGTGTGCATGCCGTACTTCCTCGAGTGCACCACGGATGAGCAGAAGGCCCGCTGGCTCCCCGGCATCGCCTCCGGCGAACTGATCACCGCGATCGCGATGACCGAACCGGGCACCGGATCCGACCTGTCCGGCATCCGTACCAAGGCGGTCCGCGACGGCGACCACTACGTCATCGACGGAGCGAAGACCTTCATCACCAACGGCATCAACGCGGACCTGGTGATCCTCGCGGCCCGCACCGGCGAGCATCCGCACCGCGGTCTGAGCCTGATCGTCGTCGAACGCGACACCCCGGGCTTCGAACGCGGCCGCAAGCTGGAGAAGGTCGGGCTGCACGCCCAGGACACCGCCGAGCTGTCCTTCACCGGCGCCCGGGTACCGGTGGCCAACCTGCTCGGCAACGAGGGCGAGGGGTTCTTCGCCCTGACCCGGAACCTCGCGCAGGAACGGCTCTCGGTGTCGGTGGCCGGTCTGGCCCAGGCCGCCGCGGCGTTCGACTGGACAACCGACTACGTCCGCGAGCGCAAGGCGTTCGGCAAGCCCATCGGATCGATGCAGGTGATCCGGCACCGGCTCGCCGAGCTGGCCACCGAGATCGACGTGGCCCAGCAGTACCTGGACCGCTGCATCCTCGCGCTCAACGCGGGGGAGCTGACCGCCGTCGACGCCGCCAAGGCCAAGTGGTGGTGCACCGAACTGCAGGGCAGGGTCGTGGACGCCTGCGTCCAACTCCACGGCGGATACGGTTACATGCTCGAGTACCCCATCGCCCGGGCCTGGCAGGACAGCCGGGTCAGCCGCATCTACGCGGGCACGACCGAGGTCATGAAGGAGATCATCGGCCGCTCCCTCGACCTCGGATAGCCACCTCGCCGGATCCCGCGCAAGGGAGCGCCTGATGCACGTGACCCGGCCCCTGCGAACAGCGCTCCGGCACCACCCGGCGCGCCGATGACGATCGTCGGCGGCCGAGTCCGTACGGTCGCCGAATCGGCGGAGCGAGTGGCTCGCTTCGCCGGCCCGGTCGCCCGATCGCTCGGCGTGCGACCGGGCGACCGGGCCGGCGTCCTCGGGCGCGGTCCGTCGCCGATGCCGCGTCGACTTCGCCGAGGCCCTGCCCAGATCGGGGGGCGGCGAGATTCTCGAACGGGAGCTGCGCCGGAAATACTGGGCGGACGGCGCATACCAGGTCCGCTGACCTGCGCGCCCACAACTGGCCCCAGAACCAGGAGGAGACGGTGACGGTCGACACGGATGCTTCAGCACCTCCTGCCCGAGGCACCCGGCCCCGCAACCGCCGGGCGTCACTCATCGCCGCGGCACGTGAGCTGTTCTCCCGGCACGGCTACACCAACGTGGCGATGAGTGACATCGCCACGGCCGTCGGCATCGGCCCCTCAGCGCTGTACCGGCACTTCCGCGGCAAGCAGGAACTTCTCCACGCGGTCGTCGCCGAAGCCCTGGAGACATCCCTGGCCAGGCTGCACACCACGCGACCGGGCGACCTCGGCGCACTGTCCGACGAGTTCGCGAAGGCCGCGCTGTCCCACCGCGAACTGGGCGTGCTGTGGCAACGCGAAGCCCGACACCTTCCGGCCGAACAGCAGGCCGAACTCGGCGAGCGGCTGCACGCCGCCCGGCGTCTGTTCGTCGATCAGCTGACCGCCTTCCGGCCGGGCCTGGAGCCGGCCCACGCGGAACTCCTCGCCTGGAGCACGCTCGACATCGCGGCCAGCATCGCCTACCAGCACATCGAAATGCCCACGCCCGAGTACACGGACCTCATTGCCGGTCTCGTGCGACGCATCGCGGCCGCCGACCTCCCGCACCTCGGTGAACTCGCCACCGACCGCCCGGACAGCGGCCAGGCGCTGTCGCACCGGTCCCGCCGCGAGCGCCTGCTGGCCGCAGCCACCAGGCTGTTCGCCGAACGCGGCTACGCCTCGGTCAGCCTGGAGGACACCGGCGCCGCCGTCGGAATCGCCGGCCAGAGCATCTACAACCACTTCACCAGCAAGCACGAGATCCTCGCCACCGCCATGAACCGCAGCGCCGAACGGCTCTGGCTGGACCTGGCCGAGGCACTCGCCTCAGCCCGCGACCACGTGGACGCGCTGCGCCTCCTCGTGCTGAAGTACACGCAGTTCGCGCTGGCCCACCCGCACCTGGTGACACTCATCGTCACCGAGACCGAGCACCTCCCGGACGATGAGCGGCACCGGATCCGCCAGGCCCAGCGCGACTACATCGACGAATGGCTGCACCTCATGGGCCACGTTCACCCCGGCATGTCACCGGCCGAAGCACGCATCCGCACGCAGGCCGTACTGACCATCGCCAACGACATCGCCCGAACCCCCCGGCTGCGCGCCCGGTCGGGCATCGCCCACAACGTCCACCATCTCGGCTGCGTCCTCCTGGGACTGGACAGCACCCCATAGACGCCTGTGGATCACTGGCTGTCGGAGTTCCCGTTCCCTCTTGCCGAGATCTCCTGGGAGCGGATTGTCGGTGACGTGAGGCAGAGTGACCGCCATGGGAACGAGTCTTGGGACTGTGGTGATCACCGGCGCGGCCGGGCGAGTTGGGTCGGCGGTGCGGATCGGTTTGCGCGGTGAAGCCGAGCGCTTGGTGCTCGTCGACCGTGTCGGTCTCGCCGCGCAGACGTCGACCGAGGAGGTGCGGCAGCTCGACCTGCGGGACGCCGAAGCGGTCATGGCGGCCTTGGAGGGTGCGGATGCCGTGGTGCATCTGGGCGGGGTCCCGGACGAGGCGCCGTTGCCGGACCTGTTGGATGGCAATGTCCGGGGGACGCACAACGTGCTGGAGGGAGCGCGTCGGCAAGGGGTTGGACGGGTACTGCTCGCCAGCAGTAATCGCCTCACCGGCTTTTATCCGGTCTCGGAGACCGTCACGCCCGAGATGCCGCCGCGGCCGGACGGTCTCTATGGGGTGAGCAAGGTGGCGATCGAGGCACTGGGGCGTCTGTATGCGGACAAGTTCGGTCTGCCCGTGGTGTGCCTGCGCATCGGGAGCTTTGAAGACACACCGACCGAGCCTCGTCATCTGGCCACCTGGCTGAGCCCTCGCGACTGCCTCGGTTTCATCCGGGCCGCGCTCACCGCTCCCGGCATCCGCTTCACGACCATCTATGCCGTTTCCGCCAATACCCGCCGGTTCTGGGACATCGAGGCGGGGGCGGCTTTGGGATACACACCCGTGGACGACGCGGAAGTCTTTGCTCCGCGTATGCCGCCGGAAGGGGACTTGACGGAGAACGGTCTGCAGGGCGGCGCGTATGCCGACGCGGAGTACACGCTCCGGCATATGTGAAAGGGGCCGGACACTGCGGTGGGGCATCTCAGTTGCAAGTCCCGGTGACGGTGGTCCGGGTCGGTGACAGGTGGCTGAACGGGTTGCTCCGGCAGCGGCCTCGCGGAGCCGGAGGATCTCCGCGTACTGGGCGGCGAGCCAGGCCAGGGCGTGGGTGCGGAAGTCCGACAGCCGGTCGGTCGTCTGCTCCGACTGGGCCATTCGTTCCTTCGGCTCGGCCTTCTCTGCTTCGAGGCGGGTGATCCGGGCTTCGCTGGGGTCGGGGATCCGTCCTTCGCTGGAATCGGGGATCCGTTCCTTCCTGCCCGCAGGGTCTGAAGGCGGCGCTCCGAGTCGAGGCGGAGGTGCGCAGAGGGACGGGTGCCGTAGAAGGCGGTGAGGTCGACCCGCTTCGCGGGAGGGCCTGGACCGGCAGCGGCATCGCACGGCACGGGACCCGGGCCGGCCGGAGGATCAGGCGGGTGCGGGACGCCACCCCTGCGGCCGCAGGATGCCCAGCAGTTGGCGGACGAGTTCGTCGACGACCTCGTCGAGGCTCGCCGCCACCCAGCCCGCGCTCCAGTCGTGCAGCAGGCCGTTGACGCTGCCGATGAAGGCCGTGGCCGCGAGGCGGTAGTCGCGGGGTGCGGCCTCACCGCGCGCCACGGCCGCGTCGGCCTCGGCGCGGATGAGGTCGACCCACCGTGCGCGGCGGGAGAGCCGCTGTTCCTCCAGCCGGGGGCTGACCCCGATGATCTCCACGAAGGCGATGCGGATGCGGCGTGGGTCGGAGGTGACGTCGCGGGCGTAGGCGTGGAAGAGCACGGCGACCCGCTCGGCCAGCGGCAGCCCCTCGGCCGCGGCGAGCGCGTCCAGCACCGCCTGCTCCGCCCAGGCGTTGACCTGAAGGTGCAGCGCGGCGAGGACGTCCTCCAGGCTGTGGAACTCCTCGTAGAACTGGCGCGTGGACAGGCCCGCGGCCTGGCTCAGCGCGGCGACCGTCGTCCCCCGGTAGCCCGGGCTGTCGCCGAACAACCGTAGTGCCGCGTCCAGGAACCGGCGACGGCGCTCGGCCTTCCGTTCCTCGGCGGACCTGCCGCCGTAGCGGCCCGTAGGCGCCCTGAGCCTCCCCGACACGTTTCTCCCTCCGTCACCGACCCGGTGACCCAATCTTGTCGTGCGCACGTCTTGTCGAGAAGGGCGACCCTTCCTTACTTTGCAGTAAGTCCACTGTGAATCCGCCCGTGTTCAGATTTCCCCGAGGAAAGAGAGCAGTCATGCCTGCCTCCATGACCAGGCACCTTTGCTCCATAGCCGCCGCCCTCGCCCTGACCGTCGCGGGCCCGGCGGCCGTCGCCACCGCCGCCGGTGTGAGCGGCGCCGCCGACGGCCTGCGCGAAGTACTGTTCGTCGGCAACAACTGGGACGGCACCGCCGACGTCATCAAGTCCTCCGGCGACTTCGCCAAGATCGGCAGGATCAACGTCATTCCGGACAAGGACCAGCGGATGGCGGAGATCAACGCCGACCCGGTCAAGTGGATCTACTTCATGTCGATCCGCAACAGTGTCGGCGAGGGGCACGACCAGTTCGCCGACGACATGTACTCGACCCCGGACGGCAGGTCGGTCGTGGTCTCCCGGCCGAGCTTCGCGGACGTCGTCTCCATCGACCTCACCACCGGACGGATCAACTGGCGTTTCCCGGTGGCCGGTTACCGAGCCGACCACATGGCGGTCTCGCCCGACGGCACCAGGGTCGCGGTGTCGGCCTCGACCGCGAACACCGTGCACGTGCTGGACATCGACACCGGTGAGCAGCTCGGCTCGTTCGCGACCGGCGACAAGCCGCACGAGAACATCTTCACCAAGGACGGCAAGTACATCTGGAACATGTCCATCGGCGAGGTCAACACCGCGCTCGACGATCCCGCCTGGGACTGGACCAAGGGCGACCGGCGTATCACCGTCGTGGACGCGACGACGTACCGGCAGGTCAAGGTCATCGACATGCGGCAGCGGCTGGACGCCATCGGGCTGAAGGACTTCTCCGACGCCGTGCGCCCCGCCGCCTTCTCCCCCGACGAGTCGAAGCTGTACTTCCAGGTGTCGTTCTTCAACGGCTTCCTGGAGTACGACGTCGCCGCCGACCGCATCACCCGGGTGAAGACGCTGCCGGAGAACCCGGCGACCAGCACGGACCGGACCACCTGGGTCAACGACTCGCGCCACCACGGCATCTCGATGAACCCCGAGGGCACGAAACTGTGCGTCGCGGGCACCATGGACGACTACGCCGCGGTGGTCGACCGCACCACCCTCCAGGAGGGGCCGCTGATCACCGCGTCCAAGCCGTACTGGGCCACGGTCAGCGGGGACGGCAAGGACTGCCTCATCTCCGAGAGCGGCGCGGACCAGGTCACCGCCATCGACTTCGCCACGGGCCGGAAGGTGACGTCGATCCCCGTCGGCGACCATCCGCAGCGGGTCCGGCTGGGCCATGTGCAGTCCGACTGGACGGGTCCGTCCAGCAGTTGACCTGCCCGGCAGCTGCCCCCCGGGGACGGCGGCCTCCGGGGTGCCCCCACTCCCCTCGGAGGCCGTCTCACCGCCGGACAGCGCGGACCGGCGGACGGTGCGAGGGCGAGGTGCGGGGGCCGCAGCGGCGGATTAACGTTCAACCAGGGGGTTGAGCAGGTCGGCCGGGGAGCGGGCGATGCGCGAGATTCTCATGGTGCTGGAGCGGTGGTACGCCGCCCGTGTGCCGTTCGCGCTCGCCACGGTCGTCGCGGTCAGCCGCAGCGCTCCACGCGAGCCCGGCGCCATGATGGCGGTCGGCCCGGACGGGGAGGTCGTCGGCAGCGTGTCCGGGGGCTGTGTGGAGGGCGCGGTGTTCGAGCTGGCCCAGGAGGTCGTCGAGAGCGGCGAGGCGCGCCTGGAGACGTACGGGTACAGCGACGAGGACGCGTTCGCGGTCGGGCTGACCTGCGGCGGCGAGATCACCGTCCTGGTACGGCCGGTCACGCGTGCCCGGGATCCCTCCTTCGGGGCGGTCATGGCGTCGGCCGCGGGCGGTGAGCCGGTCACCGTGGCCACCCTGGTCGAGGGGCCCGCGCCACGCGGGGCGACCCTCGCTGTGTGGTCCGGCACGGCCGCAGGCGGTCTTGGCATGCGGGGCCTGGACACGGCGGTGGCCGCCGACGCGCGCGGCGAGCCGGCCCTCGGTGCGACGGGCCTGCGGCGCTACGGGCCGCGTGGGGAGCGCCGCGAGGACACCGTCACGGTGTTCCTGCAGTCCTTCGCGCCGCCGCCGCGGATGCTGGTGTTCGGCGCCATCGACCACGCTGCGGCCGTGGCCCGGATCGGGGACTTCCTCGGCTACCGGGTGACCGTGTGCGACGCCCGCCCGGTGTTCGCCACGCCCGGACGGTTCCCGGAGGGTGTCGAGGTCGTCGCGGACTGGCCGCACCGGTATCTGCGCGACACGCACACCGACGAGACGACGGTGGTCTGCGTCCTCACCCACGATCCGAAGTTCGACGTGCCGCTGCTGCGGGAGGCGCTGCTGCGCCCGGCGGCCTACATCGGGGCGATGGGCACTCGCCTCACTCACGAGGACCGGTGCCGCCGCCTGGCACGGGCGGGCGTCACGGACGGGGAACTGGCCCGCCTGCGCTCCCCCGTCGGCCTGGACCTCGGTGCCCGTACGCCGGAGGAGTTCGCGGTGTCGGTGGCGGCGGAGATCGTCGCCCTGCGCCGGGGCGGCAGCGGGCTGCCCCTGAGCGCGGCGAGCGGCCCGATCCATCCGCGAGGGGTGGTCTGAGGTCCACCGCCCGAGCGCCTACCGCCCCCGCCCTGCGCCGTCCCCGCGCCCACCGCCTGCGCGCCTGCCGTCCGGCCGGGGCTCCTCGCACCGGTCAGACGTCGCCCGCGACCAGTGCGTGCAGATGCTCGTCATGCCAGCCGTCCGCGTGCAGCAGGGCACTGCGCTGGGTGCCCTCGAAGGTGTAGCCGGCCTTCTCGGCGACCCTGCAGGAAGCGGGGTTGGCGACCGAGTGGCACAGGCGGAGACGGTGCAGGCCCAGGTCGTCCAGGGCCCACCGGGTCAGCCGCCTGGTCGCCTCGGCCGCGATACCGGCCCCGCGCGCCTCGGGCAGCAGCCAGTAGACGATCTCGGCGGTGCCGTCCGCGAGGTCGATGTCGCCCCATGCGCCGAGCCCGACGGGAGCGCCGCCAGGCCTGGCTATGGCCCACACGGCAGCGGTCTCGGCCCGCCAGCGCCGGTGCATGCGCTCGATCCTGCCGCGCGCCTGCTCGGGACCGCCGACGGTGAACCGGTTCCACAGACGGATCGAGGGGTCCTGCCCGGCGGTCATCAGGGCGTGGGCGTCTGCGTCGTCGACCCGCCAGGGCCGCAGTTGCAGACCGCTGGGGAGCGCGAGTACGGGCTGCTCGGTCCGGGCCATGCGACCTGCGGGAACGACGGCTGCCGGGACGCCTGCATCAGAGATCATCGAGGCATCCTGTCACGGCTGGTCCACCGCCGCCGAGTGGATTTACCCAGCGGCTGGTCCGCTGGGCAGCCGGTGCAGTACGACCTCGTCGAGCGTGCCGTGGTCGAGGGTCGCGGTCAGGTATGTGCAGTGGGGCTGGCTGCGGCGGTCGGTCGGGGAGCCGGGGTTGAGCAGGCGCAGTCCGCCGGGGGCCGTGGTGTCCCAGGGGATGTGGCTGTGGCCGAAGACGAGCACGTCGAGGTCGGGAAAGCGAGCGGCGCACCGGGCCTCGCGGCCCTGGGCGGGCCCGGTCTCGTGCACGACGCCGAAGCGCAGCCCGTCGAGTTCGGCGTACGCCACCTCGGGAAGCCGGGCGCGCAGTGCCGGGCCGTCGTTGTTGCCGTACACGCCGATGACGCGGCGGCAGCGGCTCTCCAGCAGGTCGAGGGTGGCGGTGTCGACCCAGTCGCCGGCGTGGAGGACGACGTCCGCGTACGGGAGTTCGGCGAGCAACTGCTCGGGGAGCCGCTTGGCGCGCTTGGGCAGGTGGGTGTCGGACATCAGCAGCAGACGCACCCCGCCAGCCTAGGCGGCTGAAAGCCCGACCGGCGAGAGCCGGACCGGAAAAAGCCCGATCGGGGCATGCTCGGCCAGGAGGGTCCGGCCGCGAGGCGCGGCAAGTTCCCCCGGTGGATCGGCGCTCTCCCTGGTCGGCAAGGGCGGCGCGGCCACGGTCAGGGCCCTGGTCGGCGCGGAGGGCGTACGGCCGCGGTCGACGGTGGCCGCGCCGGCCGCCCTGGACGGACCGGCACGCCCGACCGGGCGTGTTCCCGACCCCCATCGCCGTCGGCCACTGTCGATCCGCGCACGGCGCTCGTCCTGATCGGCCTGCAGAACGGATCGTGGCGTGCCCGGGGCATCCGTACGCCGCCGTGGCCGTGGTGGGCCTCGCGGCCCGGCTCGCCGATGTCTTCCAGGCCCGCGGCCTGCCCGTGGTCGTGGTCCGTGTGTCCGTCGCGCCCGACGGGGCGGACGCGGTCCCCGGCCGGGCCGAGCACCGGGCGCGGGGGCTCGTCCTCCCGGTGGGCCGGGACGTCGTCGACGAACTCCCCGGACAGCCGGGCGACATCCGGGTCACGAGCACGACCCGAGCGCCCTGTACGGCACCGGTCCGGACGTCCGGCTGAGCCGTCGCGGCGTCACGCCATGGCTGACAGCGACCCCACGGCGCACGCGGGCAGCGTCGAACGGGGCTTCCCCCGGGCGGGCGAGACCGGCACGACCGAGGAGATCCTTCGGCTGCCGGCCAGGACCCGCACCTGACCGGTCCGGCGGCCGGGCCCGGTCACCGCACGGTCCGCTGCTTCAGCGGCTCCCACCAGGCCCGGTTGTCGCGGTACCAGGCGACCGTCTCGGCGAGGGAGGCCCTGAAGTCGCGCAGCGGGCGGTAGCCGAGTTCGTCGCGGGCCTTGCTCCAGTCGACGCTGTAGCGCAGGTCGTGGCCCTTGCGGTCGGCGACGTGCTCGACGCGGTCCCAGCTCGCGCCGCACAGGTCGAGAAGGAGCCCGGTGAGGTCCCGGTTGCTCAGCTCGGTGCCGCCGCCGAGGTTGTAGACCTCGCCGGGGCGGCCCAGCGTGCGGACGAGTTCGACGCCCCGGCAGTGGTCCTCGACGTGCAGCCAGTCGCGGACGTTGCGCCCGTCGCCGTAGAGCGGGACGTCCAGGCCGTCGAGGAGGTTGGTGACGAAGAGCGGGATCACCTTCTCGGGGAACTGGTGCGGGCCGTAGTTGTTGGAGCAGCGGGTGACGCGGACGTCCAGACCGTGGGTGCGGTGGCAGGCCAGGGCGAGCAGGTCGGCGGACGCCTTGGAGGCGGAGTAGGGGGAGGTGGGGGCGAGCGGGTGCGTCTCCGGCCAGGAGCCGGTCGCGATGGAGCCGTACACCTCGTCGGTGGAGACGTGCACGAACGGGCCGACGCCGTGGCGCAGGGCGGCGTCCAGCAGGGTCTGGGTGCCCAGGACGTTGGTGCGGACGAACTCCCCCGCGGCCCCGATGGACCGGTCGACGTGCGACTCGGCGGCGAAGTGCACCACCTGGTCGGCGTCCGCCATCAGCTTGTCCACCAGGTCGGCGTCGCCTATGTCGCCGTGCACGAAGTCGAGCCGCGGATGACCGGTGGGAAGGTTGGTGAGCGTGCCGGCGTAGGTCAGCTTGTCCAGCACGGTGATGCGCGGCGCGTCGGGGGAACCTGCGGCGAGCAGCAAGCGCACGTACGCGGAGCCGATGAACCCGGCAGCACCGGTGACGAGGAGGTTCATGAACGGATCTGCACCTTGCTGTGGTTCCCCGGGGGCGGGCGGCGGGCACTCGGCCGCGCCGACGACCACTGTACGACGCCCAGGTCGACCCTGGCTGTCCGCAAGGTGTCTGCGCCGCCTGCGTGCGCGTCGGTACGGTAGCGTCCCCCGAGATGACCGAAACACCGGAAATGCCAGAGATCGGGGAGATCACCGCCCGGTACACGGCCCCCGCGCCGCGGCCCGGCCGGGCCCTGCTGCGCTGGGCCTTCACGACCGACCACAAGGTGATCGGCCGGCTCTACATGGTCACGGCGTTCTGTTTCTTCCTCCTCGCCGGACTGCTGGCGCTCGGGATGCGCGCGGAACTCGCCCGGCCGGGACTGCAGCTCCTGAGCGCGCACGGCTACGACCAGTTCTTCACGGTCCACGGCACGATCATGATGCTGCTGTTCGCGACGCCGATGTTCGCCGGGTTCGCCAACGCCGTGATGCCGCTGCAGCTGGGCGCCCCCGATCTGGCCTTCCCGCGCCTGAACGCGCTGTCGTACTGGATGTACCTCTTCGGCGGCCTGATCGTGGTCTCCGGCTTTCTGGTGCCCGGCGGGGCGGCGCCGTTCGGCTGGTTCGCCTACGCGCCGCTGAACAGCGCCTACTTCTCGCCCGGCGCGGGTGGTGACCTGTGGGCGATGGGACTGGTGGTCTCGGGTGTGTCGACGACGCTGACCGCGGTGAACTTCATCGCCACGATCGTGTCCCTGCGTGCTCCGGGCATGACCATGTTCCGGATGCCGATCTTCACCTGGAACGTGCTGTTCACCTCGATCCTGATCCTGCCCGCCTTCCCGGTGCTCACCGCCGCGCTGCTGGCACTGGAGTCGGACCGGAAGTTCGGCTCCCACGTCTTCGACGCGACGAACGGCGGCGCGCTGCTGTGGCAGCACCTGTTCTGGTTCTTCGGGCACCCGGAGGTGTACATCGTGGCGCTGCCGTTCTTCGGGATCATCTCCGAGATCATCCCCGTCTTCTCCAGGAAGCCGCTGTTCGGCTATCTGCCGATGATCGGGGCGACCATCGCGATCACCATGCTGTCGGCGGTCGTGTGGGCGCACCACATGTTCGCGACGGGCGCGGTGCTGCTGCCGTTCTTCTCCGTGATGTCGTTCCTGATCGCGGTGCCCACGGGCATCAAGTTCTTCGCGTGGATCGGCACGATGCGCTACGGATCGCTGTCGTTCGAGACGCCGATGCTGTGGTCGATGGGCTTCCTCGTGTCGTTCCTGCTGGGCGGGCTGAGCGGGGTGCTGATCGCCTCGCCCCCGCTGGACTTCCATCTGACCGACACCTACTTCATCGTGGCGCACCTGCACTACGTGCTGTTCGGCACGGTGGTGTTCGCCATGTTCGCCGGTTTCTACTTCTGGTGGCCGAAGTTCACCGGGAAGATGCTGGACGAACGGCTCGGCAAGCTGCACTTCTGGCTGCTGTTCCCGGCGTTCCAGCTGACGTTCCTGGTGCAGCACTGGCTCGGCGAGGCCGGGATGCCGCGCCGGTACGCGGACTACCTGCCCGCCGACGGCTTCACGCTGCTCAACACCCTGTCGTCGGCGGGTGCGTTCCTGCTGGGCGTGTCCACGCTGCCGTTCCTGTACAACGTCTGGCGCACCGCCACCAGGGGCGTGCGGGTCACCGAGGACGATCCGTGGGGCTGGGGGCGCGGCCTGGAGTGGGCCACGTCCTGCCCCCCGCCCCGCCACAACTTCGAGGCACTGCCCCGGGTGCGATCGGAGTCCCCGGCCTTCGACCTGCACCACCCGGAGGTCGTGCGCAAGGCCGAGAAGGAGGGCCGGCGGTGAAGGCCGAGGCGATGCTGTTCGGCGGGGTGGCCCTGTTCTTCGGTGGATGCGCCGCCCTGTACGGGATGTGGGCGCAGGAGGACGCGGGCACGGTCGTGCTGGTCGTCGCCTTCGGGATGGCGGCGCTGGTCGCCTTCTTCTGCCTGATCCAGTACCGGCGCCGGGGCGCACGGGCGCAGGACCGCACGGACGCGGAAGTGGCCGACGGGGCCGGGCCGGTGGCGTTCTTCCCGGACGAGAGTCCGTGGCCGATCGTCACCGCGCTCGGTTTCGCGGTGACGGCGACCGGGGTGGTCTTCGGGCTGTGGCTGTTCCTCATCGGTCTCGGCGTGCTGGTCCGCGGGGTGTTCGGGCTGGTCTTCCAGTACGGGCGCCGGTGAGCGGCTTGCGTGGCGCGCCGGGCCGGAAGCTGCCGACGGGCTCGTGGCCTGAGCCGTAGCCGCCGGTCACACTCTGGCGGATCTCGCCGGTGGGCACTCCCTTTTCCAGGCGCTCGCGTTCGGCCTCGGTCAGCGCCCGGCACAGCCACCGGGTCAGCAGGAAGGCGAGGAGGGGCAGGACGACGAGGGCGGCCCGCAGCACCCAGGTCAGGGCGTTGACGGAGATGCGGAAGGTCTGGGCGATGACGTCGTTGCCGCCGGCCAGCAGCAGCACGCCGTAGAAGACGACGCCGGCCACACCGAGCCCGGTGCGGACGGGACGTTCACGCGGCCGGTCGCACAGGTGCTGCTCCCGCTGCCACTCCCCCGTCAGGCGCTGTTCCACGAACGGGTAGACATACAGGGCGGCGAACAGCAGGCCGGGCAGGACGACGGCCGGCAGCAGCACGTTCCACATGATCGTGTGCCCGGCGAGGTTCGTCTCCCACGGCGGAACGAGCCGCAGCGCGCCTTCCAGGAAGCCGACGTACCAGTCGGGCTGGGAGCCGGTGGAGTCCTGGTCGGGGCGGTAGGGGCCGTATTTCCAGACGGGGTTGACCTGGGCGAGGCCGGAAAGGAGCGTCAGCACGCCGAAGACGATGATGGTCAGGCCGCCGGAGGAGGCGGTGAACTGCGGGAAGAACGGCTTGCCGACGGCGTTGCGGTTGGTGTGGCCGGGGCCGCGCCACTGGGTGTGCTTGAGGTGGAAGACCAGCACGAGGTGCACGCTGACGAGCGCGATCAGGACGCCGGGCAGCAGCAGGATGTGCACCGGGTAGAGCCGGGTGATGATGTCGTGGCCGGGGTACTGGCCGCCGAAGGCGAAGAAGGCGACGTACGTGCCCACCACGGGCAGGGACAGCATGATGCCCTGCGCGATGCGCAGCCCGGTGCCGGAGAGCAGGTCGTCGGGGAGCGAGTAGCCGGCGAAGCCCTCGGCGAGCGCGAGTACGAACAGGGTCAGCCCGATGATCCAGTTCAGTTCGCGGGGCCGGCGGAAGGCGCCGGTGAAGAAGATGCGCAGCAGGTGCGTACCGATCGCGGCGGCGAAGACGAGCGCCGCCCAGTGGTGGGCCTGCCGCGCCAGGAGTCCGCCGCGCACCTCGAAGCTGATGTGCAGGGTGGAGTCGAAGGCGGCCGACATGCGCACCCCGCGCAGCGGTGCGTAGGGGCCGTCGTAGACGACCTCGTGCATCTCCGGGTTGAAGAACAGGGTCAGCCAGATGCCGGTCAGGACGAGCAGGAGGAAGCTGTACAGCGCGAGTTCGCCCAGCAGGAAGGACCAGTGGTCGGGGAAGGCCTTGCGCAGCAGGGGACCGGCCTCACCGGCGGGCAGGCGGGCGTCGAGCGCGGCGGCGAGGCGCTCGGCGCGGCGGGCGTCGCGGCTCACCTTTCCTCCGGTGCGCCGGCCGCCCGTTCCACCTCGGCCTCGACCTCGGCCCGCGGCCGTCCGGTCTGCCGGGCGTACTCGCTCAACGCGGTCTGTACGTCGCGGGCCAGATCGCGCCAGGCGCGCACGGCGGTCTCGTAGGTGCCGGCCTGAGCGCCCGTCATCCCGCGCTCGGCCGGGGGACCGTACGCCTCCCGCAGATGAAGGACCTGCGCGTGGGCCGCGGCGGCCGCGCGCTGCTTCTCGACCAGTTCATCGAAGGTGTGCGCCACGGTGTCCGACCCTAGGCACCGCGGGCGGCCGGGCCCCACCGACCTGCCGGGCACGGCATCCACCCGTACCCGAGTGGCCGCTCCCGTACCCGAGTGCCGCTCAGTCCTCGGGCACGAGGTCCGCCCATACCAGCTTGCCGCCGCTGACCGGGACCGTGCCCCAGGCCGCCGACACCGCCTCCACCAGGAGGATGCCCCGGCCGCCGGTGGCCTCCCAGCCGATGTTGGTGGGCTTGACCGGGCTGCGCGGGGAGGCGTCCGCGACGGCGAGCCGCAGCCGGTGGTTGACCAGGCTGAGGTCGAGACGGACCGGGCCCTCGGTGTGCACGAGCGCGTTGGTGACCAGCTCCGAGACGACGAGCAGAGCCATGTCCAGGGTGGCCGGGGGCACGCCCCAGACGCGCAGGGTGCGCCGGGTGAAGCGGCGGGCGTGTCCGACCGCCTGCGGGAGCCGCCACACCGTCCAGCTCTCGCGCAGCGGGTGTACGGTCATGCCGTCGTAGCGCACCAGCAGCAGGGCCACGTCGTCGCCGCGGTGCGCGCCGGAGAGCAGGGCGTCGGCGACCAGGTCGAGGTGGGCGGGGTCGGCGGCGGCCAGCTCGTGGGTGAGCCGGTCCAGGCCCTCGTCGATGTCGGTCTCGGGCGACTCCACCAGACCGTCGGTGGTCAGCGCGATCACCGTGCCGGGCTGGAGTCGCAGCAGGGTCATGGGGTACTCCGCCTGGCCGAGCACGCCGAGCGGCGGGCCGCCCTCGGCATGGACGATCTCCACTGCGCCGTCCGGGTGACGCAGCACCGGCGGCACATGACCGGCGCGCACACACCAGGCGGTGCCCTGCTCCATGTCGACGTCGACATAGCAGCAGGTGGCGAAGAGGTCGGTCTCCATCTCCAGCAGCAGCCGGTTGGCGTGCGCGACGACCACGTCCGGCGGGTGGCCCTCGGCGGCATAGGCGCGCAGCGCCGTGCGCATCTGGCCCATCAGCGTCGCGGCGCCCGCGTTGTGCCCCTGGACGTCACCGATGACGAGCGCCACGTGGTTCTCGGCGAGCGGGATCACGTCGTACCAGTCGCCGCCGACCTCCAGGCCCGCGGTGGTGGGCAGATAGCGGGCGATGGCGACCACGCCGGGCAGCCGGGGCAGGCGGCGCGGCAGCAGGGTGCGCTGGAGCATGCCGACGAGTTCGTGCTCGGCGTCGAAGGCGTGGGCGCGCAGCAGGGCCTGCCCGGCAAGGCCGGCACAGGCGGTGAGCAGGGCGCGTTCGTCGGGGCCGAACTCGCGCGGGCGGTCCCAGCCGATGAGGCAGGCGCCTGCCATGCGACCGCCCGCGGGCAGCGGCAGCACGGCCAGCCCCCCGGGGCCCACATCGGCGAGGGCGGGCTCCAGCGGGCTGCCGGCGGGCCAGATCCGGGAGCGGCCCTCGCGCAGGGCGGCGGCGAGGGTGGGCATGGCCCGCACCGGCGCGTCGGGCCACTCGGTGCGCCACTCGGTGCGCCACACCTCTGGCCATGCATCGGGTTCGGGCGGGTCCAGGACGGTGACGACAAGGCGGTCGTTCTCCAGCTCGGCGAGGGCCATCCGGTCGGCCCCCAGGGGCTTGCGCAGGGCGGCGACGACGGCCTGCCCGACGTCCTTGACCGTGCCGGCGGTGGCGAGGGCGGCTGCCAGGCGCTGTACGCGGGCCACATCGGTGTCGGAGCGCAGGGTGGAGGCGTCCTGGACGGTGCCGACGAGCCGGGCCGGGCGGCCCTCGCCGGCGGGCAGCATCCGGCCGCGCAGCCGCAGCCAGGTCGGCGGGCCGGAGGGCCGCAGCACGCGGAACTCCAGCTCGCGGTCGCCGATGGACATGTGATCGGCCTCGACCACGGACATCAGGGCGGGCACGTCCTCGGGCACGGTGAGCCCGAGCAGGGTCTCCACCCGGCCGTCGAAGGCGTCCCGGCCGATGCCGAACAGCCGCAGGATCGCGTCGCCGACCTCGACCCGCCCGGTGTCCACGGCCAGGCTGAAGGCGTCGGCGGGCAGTTCGCCGGTGTCGGCGCCCCGGCCCGCCGGGGGGGCGGACCCGGCGACGGCGCGGGCGATCAGCTCCAGGCAGGCGCGGTCGTCGGTGCCGAAGCCGCCGGGGTGCTCGCTGACGGCGAGCAGACAGCCACCGCTCGGCGGGCCGAGCGGCAACGCGGCCAGGGCGAAGTCCGGGTAGGGGATGCGGCGCGCCTCGGGGCAGTCGGCCAGTTCCTCGGGGCCGAGCCAGCAGGGCCGGCCGGTGCGGTAGGCCTCGGCGGCCGGCGAGCCGCCCTTGACCGGATAGCCGTCGCGCAGGCCGTACAGGCTGCGCGGCAGACCGGCGAACTCGGTCAGGCACAGGACGGACGGGTCGTCGCCGGGCGTGTACACCCCGGCGAACGCGGCCCCGGCGAAGACCAGTGCCTGTTCGAGGACGCGGCGCACCCGGTCGGGCTCGCCCGGGGACTCGGTGAGCGCGTCGAGGGCGGCTTCGGCACGCTCCGTCCTCGTGCGGCTGACCGCAGCGCCCTCACTGCCCACGTTCGCCATTACAGCGCTTATGGGCCGCCCGTGCAGCCTCTGTGGCCACGCGCCGCGCCGCAGGCTCCGCGCTCCGCGGTCCCCCCAGAAACGAGCCGGGCACCTCCTCACGCAGGGCGACCGGCCGCTTTCCGCCCACCGGAGGATCCCTCGCCTTCATCCGTCAGGGATGCGCGCGGGACGGCGCGGGACGGCGCGGGACGGCGCGGCCCGGTCAGCGTGTGAGGCGGCCCGGCAGCCGGCCGAGCGGGCCGCGGTGCACGGCAAGGAGCTCACCCGCCGGTCCCGCACCGGGGAGAGCGTCCGAAAGGGCGAGCGGTCGCGCGAGCTCGCGGCCAGCCCCGGGCAGGTGGCCCGGGCCGCCGAAGCACAGCGGGAAGACCGCCGGCATGCCGGACGCGAGGCCACCGTCCGCACCGACCGGTGCGCCGGCTGCGGCGCATCCGGGCGTCCCTTCCGACCGGGACCGCTCGCCGCACCGCCCTCGACCGTTCGGGACGTGGTCGCGGACTCAGGCGGAGGCGTTCGTGACCGCTGTCCTGCTCGACGTCGGCTGACATCCCGCCTTACCGCATGTCGGCCTCGCCGCACCAGGGGTGTCTGTCCCGGCCGATACCCTACGCATCGGTCCGTGGCCCCGACGCGGCGCACGCCGCGCTCGGACAGCCCTCGAAACGACTGGTGGCGGCCCCTCGGGTGCCGCCACTCATTCGTTGAGGATGTTCATCTTCTGTTGTGTCCTCGCAGGTAGGAGGCCGATTTCTGATCGGGGCCCTCCGGGGCACCACCCCCGGAGGGACCCCGACAAGCTGACGCTGGACCCGCCAAGGCACAACTTCAGCTCCGTTGAATGTAACGGCCCTCCCCCGAGATCCATTCCCTAAACTTCGGGAGTGTCGAATGTTACCCGGCGGTAATTCCCGTTCTTTACGGGATTCGAATCTCGCGACCGCGCCGCGGATCGAGCCACCGAATCCCTGCCCCGAGGGTGACGTTTCCGTGACGCGGGGACCGTGTTATATCCTGCTCGATCAATGGGGATCCCTCTTTTAGCCGACCTCACCAGTCGGCCTGGGACCCCCCTTATGCAGAACTTACATAGCTGGACCCGCCGCACCAACCTGTCAAGACAGGCATAACTTCAAAGGACAGCAGGAATGGATTTTCTTACGGCCGCGGTCATGATCGTCGCGATCACCGGGGCAACCGTCGTACTCGTCGTCAAGACCCTCTCGTCCACCCCCGCGCGCATCGCGGCCGTCCTGGGCGCCGTCGCCGTTCTGTTCGCGGTGGTGCCGCGCATCGTCGAGCCGCTCTCCCCGGTACCGACGGCGCCGCTCCCCTCGGCCAGCGTGATCGTCGCGCCGACCGGGCAGGCGCCCGCCCCCGCCGCTCCGACGACCGTGTGGCCCCAGGCCGCCGCTTCGGGGGGTGTCCTCTGATGGGCCTCGCCAAAGACCGCATGGCCGGCGTCTTCAGGGGCGGCCCGACGCTGTTCGAGGGAGGCCGTCGCCCCAGGGACGGACTGCAGCCCATAGTCCTGGGCAACTCGGTGTACGCCTTCGACGAGGAGACGGGCCGGGTGGGCCACGGTCTGTCCGGGTCCCGCGCGATACGGGCGCTCATCGACCTCAACCCCTTCCTGGCAGATCTCTCCCGCGTCACGCGCCGGGAGCTCACCAGCGCGATGTCGACCCGGCAGAGCTGCCGCAACGACCAGTTGAGAGGCTCCGTGGGCTCGGCAGTGCACATAGTGCTGTCCGGTTGCGTATACGAGGAGTCGTCGTACGGCGAGGACACCACGGTGCGCATTCACGGCAGCGGCGCCGTGCTCGGCATCGCGGAGATCTTCCATCCCGATCTGCACGCGCCCACCGCACGCTGCCTCAACTCCACGCTCACGCTCACCATCCCGCTGGCCCGGATGCGCTCCATCGTCGACCACAACGGGGTCATCGGTGCCGCTCTCGGCAAGGTACTGGCAGACCAGCTCGTCACGGCGGAGCGCGTCTACAACCGCCGCAGCCTCCTGCCCGAGCAGCGGCTCGCCGGCCTCTTCGTGCACCTCCTCGACCGGTGTGCCGTGCCCTGCACGAGATACGGCCGCATGATCGAAGGGCCGTCGCAGACCGATCTCGCCGACTCCCTCTCGGTCAGCCGGGCGACCATCGAGAACGCCCTCAAGGTGCTGCGCGAGTGCGACCTCGTCTCCACCGGATATCGCCGGTACCGGTTCCCCGACGAGCGGGAGCTCGCCCTGTTCGGCAAGGTCCGGACCCTCTCACAGACGGTCACCGGCTCGGCCGAAGTCCAGTAGGAGGCGTTCCCCTTTCACCCGCTCCCGGAGAACCTCTTCCGGGAGCGGGCTTTTTGCTGCCCACCCCCTCTTTCGTTTTTGATCGACCCGATCGATATTTAGCTTGGCATCGAGATAAACGGCCTCGTAACCAGATTTAACCGAGGCGTTTTTCGAGCCATTTCCTCTCTATGGCATTGCTTGTTTTTATGGCGTTTTGGGACGATGACCTTCATCACCCGGACTGCGCTGCTTCTTGGTGCGCCCCAGGCGTCTGCCCTTCTCGAGCCGGTGGTCACTCGGCTCCATGACAAGCAGCTCAGGCCGCCTTCCACTCGTGGGGGCCGCCGCCCCGCCATTCCACCCACCCTGGGTCGTCCAGCACGCCCTCGGGATCGTCGAGGCCGGCGCCCTCGAGGAACACCACCAGATCGCGGTCGCTGTAGGCGATGCCGAGGATCCGGTCCCGGCCGTGCTTGTGCACGGTGACTCTCCGGCCGCCGGTGCGGGACGGCCGGTGTACGACGACCGGCGTGCTGGTCACACTCCCAGCGTGCCCCCGGCTGGAGGGTGCGGCGAGTCGCGCTTCTGGTCGCAGTTCGCGGGTGGCCGGTGATGCGGCCCCATCGGCCGATGCCGACGAAGGCCGGGTGCGCTGCGGGACGCCCTGTTGCCGGCGTTGCGCCCGTCGCCGAGGGCTGGGTCGTCCAGCAGGGCCCACCAGCCGACCTGCTCGCCAGCACTACCGGCCCGGCTGCGCGAGCTGGTGCGCAGACAGCCGGCACAGCCTGCGGGTCCGGTCGGCCGGGCGGTCCGGGCCGGGCGCAGGGCGCCCGGAGGTGCCCCGGCCGCGACATGATCGTCACGGAACTCCTTCGCAGGGCGAGGCGGAGTTCGTCGCCGCCCCGCTCGATGCTCGGGCCTGTGGGTCAGAAGTTCGAGATCACGCTGGTCAGCACGTCACTGATGATCTCCGGCCGCTTGGCCGAGTAGGCGCGTGCCCCGGTCGCGGCCGAGATCTCCTCCAGAACGGTCTTGCCGTTCGCGTCCTGCTGGTCGGCCGCGGAGCCGTAGGCCACGGTGAAGACACGGATCCGCTTGTCCGGGGTGCCGATCCTGGCCAGGACGTCCTGGAGGGACGGGCGGGACGGCACGCCCTCGTTGCGTCCGTCGGTGAGCAGGACGATCGCGTTGATCGCGCCCGGGTCGTATTTCCTGCGCATGGTGTCCACGGCCGCCTCGACGGTGCCGTAGAGGCCGGTGGCGCCGTTGGGTACCAGCCCGTCGACCTCGTCGGCAAGTTCTCTGCGCCGGGTGACGCCGTGGTGGTCGGCGAGCTTCTCCCCCATCGGGCCGATGTCCACCAGCGGGACGTAGTGGTGTCTGCCGTCGAGACTGGCCGCGTTCGAGAACTTCCACAGGCCCACCCGGTCGGTGTCGGCGAAGCCGTTGAACAGGGCCGGTTCGGCGGCGCGCAGCAGTTCCATTTTGGTGGCGCCCATGCCGGGCACCTGGTCGTCCATCGACTTCGAGGTGTCGATCAGCACCAACACGTTGGCCCGGCGGCGCAGCCCCGGCCAGACCTCCTGCAGCCTGGCCAGGACCTTGCCGTCCGGTGCCGTGTAGCCCGCGATCCGCCGGTCGGGCAGCGCGCCGTCCCGCCGGTCGATCAGCGGCGCGGACCCGGCCGACCCGTCGTGGGTACGGAAGCCGTACGGCGCAAAGTACTTCCGGTAGACGCTCGGGCTGTGCAGGTAGGCGAGGAAGTCCTCCGACACCGCCTCCTTGTCCTTGCCGATCCCGCCCAGCTGCACATACGGGTGGTCGCTGGTGGGGTTGCTGTCGGTCGGGTAGAAGCAGACCAGCGGGGTGCGCGGCCGGCTGCGCTTCTTGCAGCCGCGCTCCTTGCTGAAGGCGCCGCACGGATAGCCCTCGTTGTAGGCGACGACCGCGTCCTCCTCGACGGTGACGGCCGAGATGTACTTCAGCGCCTCGTCGGCGCCGCCCCGGTCGTCGGCGGCGCGCAGGTTGGCCAGGAAGGTGAGGGTGGTGTCGCCGTAGTGGACCACGGACTTCTCGATGGCGCGGACGAAGTCCCGGTTCTTCGCCGAGTCGATGTCCCGGGTGGTCAGTTCGGCGCTGGTGTTGGTCTTGGCGTAGTAGGCGCCGATCGTGGCGTTCAGGCCGGAGGTGGAGTACAGGGGGTTGGTCTTGCCCAGCTTGAACACGCCCCACTGCTTGCGGCCGAGCTTCGCCCAGAAGGTGGCCGGGTCGGCGGCCCACTCGGCGAGTTTGCTCCAGCCGAGGGTGAACTCTGGCCAGCCCAGGGCCTCGGCCATCGGTTTGGGCATCGCGATCGTCAGGGGGCTGGTCACGATGGGCTGGGCGGTCTCGGGCAGCAGCTTCTTGGCGTCGCCGCTTGCCCGGGCCCGGGCCAGGGCAAGCCATGCGCTGCCGGCGGGCGACCACACGTCGGGCTGGTGGCCGTCACTCTCACGCCAGCCGCGGGCAAGGGCGCGCATTCCCGTGCCGGAGTTCAGGCCGGACACCTCGACGGCCACACAGCTGCCGCCGACACGCCGCGCACCGTAGTCGCCGGCCGCCTCGGCCAGCGACGCGGAGAGGTCGACGGAGGCGGCGACACGCAGTTTGACATGTGCCTGGGACAGTGGACACCTGTGCAGTTGGGAGTTCTTGTCGTCCCCGGCCGGGTGGGAGCGCGAGGTCAGCAGCGCCGCGACCAGGGCGCTGGCCAGGCCCACGGCGACACACGCAACGAGCACCGCACGGCCGCGCCGGGAGGGACCGGCCGCTTTCGTGTTCCGGGAGCGCAGGCGGCGGGCGGCGGACAGCAGGAAGGCATGCGGGCGGGGCCGCCGGGCGGGCGGGGCCGGGCGACGCGGGGACGTGGGCCGGGCGCCGCCCGACGGTGGCTCCTGCGCGGGGTGGGGCCGGGACCCGGGCGACGTGTCAGCCGGGCTGTCATGCCCGCGGGCCGGGCCGCCGCCGGTGCCGGGCGCGGCGAACTCGGCGGAGGCGACCGTCTCCTCCCCCGCCCGTCCCTCGGTGTCGTCGTCCGGGGCGAGGGAGGTGAGGACGGCCACGGCCGCCGCGGCGGCGCGCCAGGCCGCGAACTCCTGGGAACCCCCCGCGTCGGCCCGGCGTTTGTGACCGTCGGCCCTGTCGCTGATCCCCCGGATCGTCAGCGTGTCCAGCCCGCCGACGAGATGGGCAGCCCGGCACACCCCGGCGCTCTCCATCTCGATCGCGGCGGCGTCGTCGTAGTTACCGCGCAGGAGCCCGGCCAGTTCCGAGGTGTCCTCGTCGAGAACCACGTTGCCCGAGGCGATCGGCGCGACGCGCACCCGGCCGGCGACCTCCGGCCCGTAGGTCATCCGCTGCACGTGCTGGACGAGCCACCAGGGCGCCTCCCAGTCACGGGGCCGGTAGTGGCCGCCGTCGGGGCCCTGCTTCTCGCGGTGGTCGTAGATGCGGTCGCCGATGACGACGTCGCCGATCCGCAGGTCGTCCTTCAGCCCTCCCGCCACGCCGACGAAGAACAGCACCTTGGGCCGGTAGAGGTCGTAGGCGTGCCGGGTGACCACGGCCGCGTTGTCGTTGCCGGGCCCGGTCTGGGCGAGGACCACGCTCCAGCGGGTGCCGGGCAACCGGCCCCGTTCGAAGATCGTGCCGCCCTCGTTGGTCCGGGTCAGGTCCGTGAGCCGGAGGCGGACCGCCTCGTACTCGACGTGCAGCGCGGTGAGGATCACCGCGACGGGACCAGAAGAAGTGTCTGCCACCTGTAACCGATTCCCGACTCAGAGCCCCCATGCCGACGGCGCCACCGTAGCGGACGCCGTCTCGAGGAGGGGCATGGTCGGACGACCTCACCCAGCGAAACGTTGCCGTTTCGCTGAAACTCGCCTAGGCTTGAGGTGTACGAAACTGTTTCGTTTACGCGCTTCTCGCCGCATGCGCTCCGCGCGTGTTCCCGAACAAGTACCTGGAGCGGTTCCACATGTCCCAGAAGACCCTGGCCGAAGGCCCCCGCGCGGGCGCGGCGGCAACGGCCTCTGCCGAGGCGTCGGCCAAGCGCTGGTGGATCCTGGGGGTCATCGCCATCGCCCAGCTGATGGTGGTCCTCGACGCCACGATCGTGAACATCGCCCTGCCCTCCGCCCAGGCAGACCTCGGCTTCTCCGACGGCAACCGGCAGTGGGTCGTGACCGCCTACGCGCTGGCCTTCGCCTCGCTGCTGCTGCTCGGCGGGCGCATAGCCGACCTGTTCGGCCGCAAGCCCGCCTTCCTCGTGGGCGTCGTCGGCTTCGCCGGGGCCTCCGCACTGGGCGGTGCCTCGAACGGCTTCACCATGCTGGTCACCGCGCGCGCCCTGCAGGGCGCGTTCGGCGCGCTGCTCGCGCCCGCCGCACTGTCGCTGCTCAACACCACGTTCACCAACCCCCGTGACCGGGCGCGCGCGTTCAGCGTGTACGGCGCCATCGCCGGGGCCGGCGGTGCGGTGGGCATGCTGCTCGGCGGTGTACTGACCGACACGTTCGACTGGCGCTGGACCCTGTACGTCAACCTGGTCATCGCAGTCGTCGCCTTCGCGGGCGGCTGGGTGCTGCTGGGCAACCACCGCGACGCCGCGAACGCCAAACTGGACGTGCCGGGCACGGTCCTGGTCGCCGCCGGTCTGTTCTCCCTCGTCTACGGCTTCTCCAACGCCGACACCCACGACTGGGGTTCGCCGCTGGCCTGGGGCTTCCTGATCGCGGGCGGTGCGCTGCTGACGGCCTTCGCCTGGTGGCAGACCCGGGCCGCGCATCCCCTGCTGCCGCTGCGCATCCTGCTCGACCGGGACCGTGCGGCCTCCTTCCTCGCGGTGCTGATCAGCGGCGCGGGCATGTTCGGCGTCTTCCTCTTCCTGACCTACTACCTCCAGCTCAACCTCGGCTTCAGCCCGACGAAGACGGGTGTGGCGTTCCTGCCGATGATCGGCGCGCTGATGGTGACCGCGCAGCTGGGCACCACCGTCCTGCTGCCGCGCATCGGCCCCAAGACGATCATCCCGCTGGGCTTCGCCATCTCCATGGGCGGCATGGCCTGGCTGACCGGCATCGACCTCGGCTCGCACTACGCCGGCGCGGTGCTGCCACAGCTGATCGTGATCGGTGTGGGCCTCGGCCTCGTCATGCCGCCCGCGATGCAGCTGGCCACCGGCGGGGTCGCCGCCGAGGACGCGGGGGTCGCCTCCGCGACCGTCAACGCCATGCAGCAGGTGGGCGGTTCGATCGGCACGGCCCTGCTGAACACCCTCGCCGCGAGCGCCGCCACCGACTACCTGTCGAGTCACGACGGCACGAGCAAGCTGGTGCGGGTCCAGGCGACGATCGAGAGCTACACCACCGCCTTCTGGTGGTCGGCGGGCTTCTTCGCCGCGGGCACGGTGATCGCCTTCCTGCTCCACCGCCGTGGAGTGCCGAAGCAGGTCGCGGGCGCCCCGGTCGTCCACATGTGACAGCCGCGGTACCACCCGGTCCGAGGGGCCGCCGTCCGCGGCGGCCCCTCCTGGTGTCACCAGCGCGCCGCCCGCCCGGTGCCCCACCGGCCCGACGGCCCCGGAGCACGCTGCCGGCGGGGCCGCGAGCCGGGCAGGTGGCCGGGTACGGGGCAGGGATTCCTCGTCGGCTGCCCGCAAGTCCGCCTGACCCGCTGCCCCTTGGCCCTGCCGTCGCTCTGTGCATCCGCCGCCGTCGCTCACGTACGACACGCCTCGCCGACGCACGACGCGCAAACAGACTGTTTTTCGCCGCTCCCCGGGACGGCCCCCCACGGGCCTGCCCGGGGAGCGGCTGTGTACCCGGGAGACGACGGGCGGCCCCACTCCGCCCGCCGATCCCGGTGCGAGATCGCAGGTCCCCCGCTCCAGGGGGCCGCACTCCCCAGTTGCAGGCCTGATCCGGCACTGCGGGGGACCGTGCGATCCCGGTCCCTGTCAGAACGCGAAGACGCTGCCGCCCGTCGCGCTCTGCATGCATGAGTTGCCGAAGACGCGCTCGTAGTCGACGCGCTGGCCCTGCCACACACCCTGGACCGTGACGACCACCGGGTCGTACAGCTGGGGGCACCACACGTCACCGGCCTGCTTGAGGGCGCCGAAGTCACCGCCGACGCTCCGCAGTTCGGCGCAGGCCTGGGCAGCGGCCGGATGGGTGCCGGAGGCTGTGGGGGCGCAGTTGAGGGTGACGGCGCGCTCAGGAGTGGCCGTGGCCGCGCTGACGCCGTGGCCGGTGGTGAGCACCAGCGCCGAAGGGGCGTAGAGCGAGGCCGGGGCGGCGCCCGGTGCAGCAACGGCGGCCCCGGTCAGGGGTCCGCAGACGGCGGCGGCCGTGAGGCCGAGGCTCGCTGCCCAGCGCGCGGTGTTCCGCATTGTGTGCATCCTTCCGCTCGAACAACGGGGCGCCGGCTCCAGCCCGGTCTGCGCCGGAGCGGCGAGCGCCACTCTGCCGAGTCCGCCGCCGAAACACACATCGAACACACGGGTTTCGGTAACCTTCTGTATTGAAGCAGTGGCGTGAAGTTACGGAATCCGATCGCCAAGTCCCCGTATCTGAGCGGCTCTTGATCGAAGGATGCAGGCGATTGGCTGAAAAACACCTCTTTATTAATCGTCTTGAAACATTCAGGCCCCACCCCCGGCGGGCCCCTTGATGACCCCCTGTGTTCAGGCTGCCGTCGCGCATCCGATGCGCAGCGACGCACCGTGGCCGGGGAACGGCGGACGGCCACAGACCGGCAGAGAGGACGGACCGGACGGGTGGACACCCCTGTACCTACCGGCCAGTATCGTCGGGCGGCAGCGCGCCGCGGCGACGAACGGCCGGAGGGACGGATGGCGAAGCACTGGGCGGACTTCCAGTACGAGATCTATCTGAACGGGATGACGGGCGCCGTGCCCCGGCTGCCCACCGACCTGACCCGGCTTGAGGAGCTGGCCGAACTCCGGCTGGGCCCCGGCCCGGCGGGGTACGTGGCGGGCAGCGCGGGCGACGGCAGTACGGCCCGCGCCAACCGGGCGGCGCTGGCCCGGCACCGCATCGTGCCGCGCATGCTCCGGGACGTGCACGAGCGGGACCTGTCGGTCGAGGTGCTGGGCCGCCCGCTGCCGGCGCCGCTGGCGCTGGCTCCGGTGGGCACGGTGTCGATCATGCATCCGGACGCCGAGTCCGCCGTCGCCCGGGCCGCCGCCGCCCACGGCGTGCCGTACGTCCTGTCGTCGGCCTCCAGCACACCCATGGAGCAGGTGGCGGAGGCGATGGGGGACGCCGAACGGTGGTTCCAGCTGTACTGGGGCAAGGACCCCGAGGTGACCCGGAGTTTCCTCGCCCGGGCGAAGGACGCCGGCTACACGGTGCTGGTCGTCACCCTGGACACCCCGATGCTGGCCTGGCGGCCCCGCGACCTGGACCAGGCCTATCTGCCGTTCCTGCACGGAGTGGGCACCGCGAACTACTTCACCGATCCGGCCTTCCGAGCGGGCCTGGCCAAACCCGTGCACGAGGATCCGACCGCGGCGGTACGGCACTTCCTCGGCCTGTTCGGGGACGCCGGCCACACCTGGCCGGACCTGGCCGTCCTGCGCGAGCACTGGGACGGCCCGATCGTCCTCAAGGGCGTCCTGCACCCGGACGACGCCCGGCTCGCCGCGGACGCCGGGGTCGACGGGGTGGTGGTCTCCAACCACGGCGGACGGCAGGTGGCCGGTGCCGTCGCGGCGGCCGACGCGCTGCCCCGGGTCGCGGAGGCGGTGGGCGACCGGCTCACCGTGCTGTTCGACAGCGGCGTGCGCACCGGCGACGACATGTTCAAGGCGCTCGCCCTCGGCGCGCGGGCGGTGCTGCTGGGACGGCCGTACGTGTACGGGCTCGGCCTGGACGGACAGGCGGGCGTCGAGCACGTCATCCGGTGCGTGCTGGCCGAGTTCGACCTGACCCTCGCCCTGTCCGGACACGCCACCCCGGCCGGCATCACCGCGGACGACCTCCTCGTCCTGCCCGCCTGACCCCGTGTCACGCCGAGCCACGCCGCCTGGCCGGGCGCACGCTGTTCCGCCGGGCCGCACGCCGAGGGTCCGGCCGACGCGGTGGTCCCGAGGCCTGACTACGCGCCCCGCCCGGGCAGTTGCGAGGACTCGGCGGAGGGGCCGCCGCTGCCCGCGATCGACAGCGGTCCGGGGGTCGCCGACGGCGCGTCGGTCAGCCAGCGTTGCGCCACCGAGCGGTCGCGGACCTTGACGACCAGGTCGGCGCCGGGGTCCTGGCCGGCCGGGGCGAGAGCGAGCGTCTTGTCCCAGTGGGGCAGCAACTCGCCGTACACGGTGAGGTCGTAGCGCACGTCGTCGGCCCGCTCGCTGCCTGCCTGCGCGCAACCGCCGAGAATCACCACCCCGGCGTCGGCGTGCGAGTCCAGGCACAGCCGGGGGCGGGCCGCACTGCGCAGCAGGCCGTCGGCATCGTACGTCCACCGCTGTGTCGCGGCCGAGGAGCAGGCGGCGAGGACCGCGTCCGCGCCGGCCGCGGGCCTGCCCCTGACGTCCAGGCACAGTCCGGAGTCGGCGTTGCGCAGCCGGGTCGGGCGCCCGGCGGCGGGCAGTCGGGCGGTGCCGGGCGTGGTCGCGGAGGCGGGCGGAGACGGGGTGGCGCCGCCGGGGACGGCGCTCGTGGAGGCAATCGGGCCGGTCCTGTGGCCGCCGTCCGGCCACACGCGGATCGCCACGGCCGTCACGAGCAGCGCGACCGAGGCGAGGCCGACCGCGGTGAGCAGCGCCCTCGAGGACCGGGCGGCACCGGGTACGCCCCGCACGAGCGCGGGGACCCGCGCGAGCGGCCCAGGACCCGGGTCGCCGTGCCGACGGGCCCGGCGCGCGACGGTACGGGACAGAGCCGTTCGGGACAGGGCTGTCCCGGACGGATCTGTCCCGGACAGACCTGTCCCGGACTGGGCCGCACGGGCGAACAGTCCGGGACGTCCGCCGCCGCGGCGCCCGCCGGAGCGACGGGTGCCGCCGAGGGCGGGGCCGGGTCCCGGGCCGCGGCGGCCGGGGCGCGAGTCGAGGTAGCGGCGTGCTCCCCAGCCGAGGACGGCTTCGGCGAGGAGCACGCCGGAACCGGCCTCGGCCTGGCCCAGCTGCTCGGCGGCGTGCCGGCAGTACGGGCAGCCGGCGAGGTGCCGGCGGACATCGGGCAGCAGGCCGCCGCCGCGCCGGATCGGAACGTCGAGAAGGCGGTTGTAGTAGCGGCAGTCCTTGCTGGGCGCGAGTTCCCGGTGTGCGCGGACAAGTCCTTCCCGGAATGCGCCCCGGGCCTGTTCCAGAGTGGCCGCCGCGGTGTCCGTGTCCATGCCGAGCAGCCCGGCGGGGACGGCTACCGGCTCGGCATCCACCTCGGTGTGCCACAGAAGTGCCTGCTCCAGCCGGGGAAGGGCATGGAATGAGTGTGCGGACAGGGCGCGGTTTTCCGATATCAGGGACTGCGCCGCACGCATACCGCGTCCGCCTGCGGGTTTCCGGAGTCCCGGCAGTTCGGCGGCTATGCGTTCCGTTCCGGACCAGTTCACGACCGTGTCCCGGACGGTCACCAGCAGGCGTGGCCGCAGCGCCTCGGCGCCTTCGCCGAGCGCGAGGCGGCCGAGGACCTGGTGGAAGGCGGCGGCGGTGACCATGTGGGCCAGGGGGCCGGACGTGGCCAGGCAGATGACCGCGTAGTCCTGTGCGGGCCGCCAGTGCCGGGCCATCAGCAGGGCGGTGGACCGGGAGGCCTCTGCGTCGGAGCCGGCACGCAGGGGGCCGGCGAGGGATTCATCGGATTCCCCGCCTTGCGATCCGGGCGGCGGATAGGGGGGACGAGGGGGGTGGGGGGTGAACACTGAGCGGATTCCTTTGGCGCGTGTGACGTTGCGTCAGTGCGATGGCACATACCTCTGGAGTGCATTCGGGGAGCGGAAATTCACCGGCGCACGGCCGGCCGGATCGGCCAACTGCCGGAAGGGCCCTGGCCTTTACCCTCCGCACGGGCGTGGCAACCTTTGCACACCTTCCACACAGGCAACAAGAGACCCGTACGGACATCGGCCGGTTCGAAGAGAAGTCGGAATGCAGAGAGGGCTTGCTGCTTCCGAAACGCCGGGCTTTCCATTTCTCCCGCGGCCCGTGCGAAGGCCGCACACGCATCGCCGGGCCGCGCACGCTCCCCGGCCGGCCGTCCCCGTGGGGGACCGATCGCCGACCGGCACCGCCCCGGGCCGGGCCGGCCGCCCACGGCGGCTTCCCCCGCCGGCCCGGGTGGTGTCAGATCTGCCAGGAGCGGAGCCGGTCGGCCGCACCGTAGACGTCGGCCTTGCCGGACATCAGGTCGCGGGCGAGGTCGACCAGGGCGCCGTAGGGCGGGTCGATGCCGACCCCGCTGACGAACATGTAGGCCACGGCGGTGGCGCAGGCGAAGCGGGCGTTGGCCGCGGGCAGCGGCTTGAGCACGGCGAGGGTGTGCAGCAGGGCGGCGGCCCGCCACGCGGGATCGGAGTCGACGCCGAGCCGGGGCGGGTCGACCCGGTGCCGGGCGACGGCTGCCACCAGCGCGGAGAAGTCGTCGACCGTGGGCTGGTCGGGCAGGACCTCCTCGTGACGCTGGAGCAGCCAGGGGACGTCGATATGGATGAGGGAAGGCATCACTCAGGCAGCCTCGCCCTTGGCGGGGGGCTCGTCGTCCGGGAAGGCGGCGGCGAACTCCTCCGCGTGCGCGGTGAAGAAGCTGCGGAACGCCTCCGCACCCTCCTGCAGCGCCCGGTGCCGGGCGATGTCGGCGGCTGCGGCCTCACGCACCAGGGCCTTCATCGACGTACCGCGCTCCTTGGCGATCTGCCTCAGGTCCTCTAGCTCGCGTTCGCTGAACTCCACATTGAGAGCTGGCATGCCCTCACGGTACCGCGCGGGTACTTACCCGTAAATATCACCAGGTCAGGCGGCATCTTCTCCGGTACCTTCGAGCCGAGCCCGCGAGGCCGGACATCATGTCCGATTCCCGCCGGTGCCGGGCGGCCCGGCACAGCAGACTCGCCCTCATGGAAGAGTTCACGGACCAGCGCACTGTGCACACGCGGTACACCAGCCCGCTCGGCGACCTGCTGCTGACCGGCGAGCGGTCGTTCGCGGGCCTCACCCTGACCTCGCTGTCCCTGCCGGGGCAGCGCGGCGTGCCGGCCGTCCGCCCACAGGACCGCGACGACGACGTGTTCGCCGCGGTGGCCCGATGGCTGGACGCCTACTTCGCCGGCCGCCCGACCCGTTTCGACCTGCCGCTCGCCGCCGCGGGCAGCCCGTTCCAGCAGCGGGTGTGGCGGGCACTGGACGACATCCCGTACGGCACCACGACCAGCTACGGCGAGCTGGCGGCCGTGCTGGGCGTGCCCCGGACCGAGATCCGCGCGGTGGGCCGGGCCCTCGGCGCGAACCCGCTGCTGCTGGTGCGGCCCTGTCACCGGGTGATCGGCGCGGACGGTTCGATGCGCGGGTACGCCGGTGACGTGGAGCGCAAGGTCTGGCTGCTGACGCACGAGGGCGCGCTGCAGCCCACACTGGTGTGACCCGGCGAGGCACCATGACCCTCACCACCGACGAGGCCCGGCGCCGCGCCGCCCGTACCGACTGGGGGGCGCTCGCCGCCGAGCTGGACGAGTACGGCAGCGCGCCGACGGGTCCGCTGCTGACGCCCGCCGAATGCGCCCGTGTGGCCGCCCTCTACGACAGGCCCGAGCTGTTCCGCACGACGGTGGATCTGGCCCGGCACCGGTTCGGCTGCGGCGAGTACCGCTACTTCACCCACGATCTGCCCGCGCCGGTCGCCGCCCTGCGCGCCGCGCTCTACCCGCACCTGCTGCCGGTCGCCCGGGACTGGGCGGCCCGCCTGGACCGCCCGGCCCTCTGGCCGGACACGCTGGAGGAATGGCTGGAGCGCTGCCATGCCGCCGGGCAGTACCGCTCGGCGCAGATCCTGCTCTCCTACGGGCCGGGCGACTGGAACGCCCTGCACCGGGACGTGTTCGGCGAGCTGGTCTTCCCGCTCCAAGTGGTCATCGCCCTGGACGCGTACGGCACCGACTACACCGGCGGCGAGTTCCTGCTGGTGGAGCAGCGCCCCCGCGCCCAGTCCCGGGGCACGGCGAGCGTCCTGCGCCGGGGCCACGGCCTGGTGTTCACCACGCGGGACCGTCCCGTGCGCACCCGCCGGGGCTGGTCGGCCGCAGCGCTGCGGCACGGGGTGAGCACCGTACGGTCCGGGCGACGGCGCACCCTGGGGCTGGTCTTCCACGACGCCATGTGACCGCGCCGTTCGCCCTCGCCAGGAAGCGCCGGCACTCACAATCGATCGTCGGTGCACCATATCTGACGGTCCGCCAGATGCGATCGGCAAGGGCCGCTTCCGTCCGCCCCGGCGCAAGAGGGACCGGAATTCCCCCTTGACCGTGTTCCACCCTCCGGCCGGGTCACCGGGATCGCCGTTCGCGTCGGCGTCCGACGCACTACGCTGGAACACGAGTGGTGCAGCCTGTTCACTGTGAGTGTGCGCTTGGGAGCGGCGACGATGAGCCGGGTCTATCCGTTTGACGATGCGGCTACGGCCCGGGCTGTCATCGACGACGACGGAACCCTGGTGGAGTGGAACGAGGGCGCCCAGCGCCTGCTCGGCCACCCCGCCGAGGCCGTGGTGGGCCGCCCCGCCGCAGACCTGCTCGCCGCTGTCGGCACCCCGCCCGTAGCCGGCGTCACCCGCTGGGCGGGGACCATCGGATTGCGCCACCGGGACGGCCGTACGGTCTCGGTGTGGCTGCTCGCGCACCACCGCCCGGCGCATGACGGCCACCCGGGGAACTGGCTGGTCGTCACCCCGCTGACCGGCGCCGAACCCGTCGGCGCGGAGGATCCGCTGGCCGCGGCGGGCCTGACCCAGCTGCCGTGCGCCGTCGCCGTGTACGACGCCGAGCTGCGGTTGTGCCGGATGAACAACGCCATGGCCGAGGTCGTCGGGCTGCCCGAGGAGCGGGTGCGCGGTCTCCGGTTCGCGGAGATCAGCGGCGGGCAGCAGAGCGAGGAGCTGGAGCGGAGCATGCTCCGGGTGCTGGCCACCGGCCGGGCGCTGGGGGACCATACGTTCACGCGCGGCTGCGGCGAGGACCCGGCGGACGTCTGGCTCGTCCGGATGGCACCGGTCAAGGACGCCGAGGGCCGGGTGCTGGGCGTGTCCCTGGTCGCCCACGACATCACCGACAGCTACCGGGCCCGGCAGCGCCTGCAACTGCTGAACGAGGCGAGCGTCCGCATCGGCTCCACCCTGGACGTCACCCGTACGGCGCAGGAGCTGGCGGACGTGTGCGTGCCGGTGCTCGCCGACTTCGTCACCATCGACCTGCTCGACCCGCAGGAGGACGGCAGCGAGCCCCCGGCCCGTGTGACGGCGCCGGTGCGGTTGCGCCGTGCCGCCCACCAGTCGGTTCTGCCGGGCGTACCGGAGGCGGTGACCCAGCCGGGCCGGCTCGAGACCTACCCGGACTTCTCCCCGCAGGCGGACTCGCTCACCGCGGGCCGCACCATCACGACCTCGTCGGCCGCGGAGGACATGGGGCAGTGGGTGGCCTGGAACACCTCGCGCGCCCAGATGGTGCGGGGGTTCGGCATCCACTCCTCGATGTCGGTGCCGATCCAGGCGCGCGGGCTGACCCTCGGCGTCGCGGTGCTCACCCGGCACCGGTGCCCGGACCCGTTCACCGCGGACGACGTACTGCTCGCCGAGGAGATCACCGCGCGGGCCGCCGTCAGCATCGACAACGCCCGCCGCTACTCGCGCGAGCGGGAGACCGCCCTCGCGCTCCAGCGCAGCCTGCTGCCGCGCTCGCTTCCCCGCACGGCGGCCCTGGAGGCCGCCTCCCGCTATCTGCCGGCGGCCAGCGCAGGAGTGGGCGGCGACTGGTTCGACGTGATCCCGCTGTCCGGGATGCGGGTCGCCATGGTCGTCGGGGACGTCGTCGGGCACGGCATCCAGGCCTCGGCGAGCATGGGGCGGCTGCGCACCGCCGTACGCACCCTCGCCGACATCGACCTCGCCCCGGACGAACTGCTCACGCATCTGGACGACCTGGTGCTCCGGCTGTCGGAGGAGTCCGGCGGCGACGAGAGCACCGGCGTGGTCGGCGCAACCTGTCTGTACGCGGTGTACGACCCGGTGTCCCGGCGCTGCACGCTGGCCCGGGCCGGGCATCCGCCGCCCGTGCTGCTGCGGCCGGGCGGGCGGCCCGACCGGCTCGACCTGCCCGCCGGTCCCCCGCTGGGACTGGGCGGACTCCCCTTCGAGTCGGCCGAGGTGGAACTGCCCGAGGGCACCGTCCTCGCCCTGTACACGGATGGCCTGGTGCATTCCCGGGAGCAGGACCCGGACACCAGCCGGGAACTGCTGCACCAGGCCCTCGGCAGGTACACCGGCTCCCTGGACGAGACCTGCGACCGCATCCTGCACGCGCTGCTGCCGCCCGACGGCGCCCCCGACGACGTGGCGCTGCTGCTCGCCCGCACCCAGGGCCTGCCCGCGTCCCAGGTGGCGACCTGGGACGTCCCCGCCGACCCGGCACTGGTCGCGCCGATCCGCAAGCAGGTCGTGGGGCAGCTGGACGCCTGGGGGCTGACCGAGGCCGCGTTCACGACGGAGCTGGTGGTCAGCGAGCTGGTCACCAACGCGATCCGGTACGGCTCCCACCCGATCCGGCTCCGGCTGATCCACGACGCGGCCACCCTGACCTGCGAGGTCTCCGACAGCAGCCACACCGCACCGCATCTGCGCCGGGCCAAGACGTTCGACGAGGGCGGCCGGGGCCTGCTGCTGGTCGCCCAGCTCACCCAGCGCTGGGGCACCCGGCACATCGCGGAGGGCAAGACGATCTGGGCGGAACTGGCCCTGTTCGATGAGGCGTCGCAGGGTTCGGAGGCATGGCAGGACTTGGAGGCGTAGGGCGCCTGCGGAGGCGGGCCGCAGGCCGAGCAGGGCCCACAGCCGGAGGATGCCCCGGACACAGACGCAGGCCCGCAGGCCGAGGAAGGCCGGCAGCCGGCAAAGACGTCGGCACGGAGGCGGGTCCGGGCGCGCGGGGTGCGTCAGTCGGCGGTGAGCCAGGGCCGGACCTGCTTGCGGGCCTCGTGCAGACGGGACTTGAGGGTGCCGAGCGGGATACCGAGGCGCTCGGCGACCTCGGCGTACTCCAGCTGACAGATGTCCCGGTAGACCAGCGGCCCGACCAACTGCGGGTGCTCGCGCTCGAGCCGGTCCAGCGCCTCCAGCAGGTCGACGCGGGAGCCCGCGATGACGCTGGTGGTGCGCGGGTCGACGTGCTCGGCCGGTTCGATGGCGGCCGGCTGCTCGGCGGCCCGCCGTTTCAGCTCCCGGTACTTCTGCCGGCAGCAGTTGGCGACCACCGTGTACAGCCAGGTACCGAAGCGGCTGCGGCCCTCGAAGCCGGTGATGTGCCGGGCCACCTGGAACAGCACGTCCTGGGCGGCCTCCTCCGCGTCCTCCCGGCACGGCAGGAAGCGCCCGCAGCGGCGCACGACCTCGGGCCGGATGCCGGTCAGCAGCCGGTCCAGTGCCGCGCTGTCGCCCGTGGCGGCACGCCGGGCGAGGTCTTCGAGCGGCGCCGGGTCCTGCACGGAAGGGTCCCCCTCGCATCGATCTCAGGGCAGGCATGATACTCGTATGCACCCCCCGGAGCGGATCGGCCGTTACCGCCTCGAACGGCGCCTGGGCAGCGGCGCCTTCGCCACGGTCTGGCTCGCCCACGACGACGATCTGCAGGCTCTGGTGGCCGTGAAGGTCCTCGCGGAGAACTGGGCGCACCGGCTCGACATCCGCGACCGCTTCCTGTCCGAGGCACGGCTGCTGCGCAGGGCCGGCTCCAGCCGGGTGGTGCAGGTCTACGACATCGGTGAACTCCCTGACGGCAGGCCGTACTTCGTCATGGAGTACGCCGACGGGGGCACCCTCGCCGATCTGCTGGCCGCCGGTCGGCCTCCGGTCGCGCAGGCACTGCGGCTCACGGCGCTGATCGCGCGCGGCGCCGCCGCGCTGCACGAGGCGGGCATCGTGCACCGGGACATCAAACCGACCAATGTGCTGTTGCACACCGCGCCGGACGGCGAGCGGCGGGTGCTGCTGGCCGATCTGGGGCTGGCCAAGAGCCTCGCCCAGGCCTCGATGCTCACCCTGGCTGCGGGCTCGGCGGGGTACCGGCCGCCGGAGCAGGCGGAGCCCGGAGAGGGCATCGACGAACGGGCCGACGTCTACAGCCTGGGCGCGGTCGGCTACGAGCTGGTCACCGGCACCGTGCCGGGGCCGCCCGGAAAGGTCGTACCGCCCAGGCGGCTGCGGCCGGACCTCGGCGAGGACGTGGAACGGGCGCTGCTGCGTGCGCTGGAGCCGGACCGCGCGCGCCGCTGGCCCGGCGCGCAGGCGTACGCGGACGAGCTGGACCGGCTGGCGGCCGGCTCGCCCGCGCAGCGTGGCCGCAGGCGCCTGGACGCCGTGCGCGGCAGGCTCGGTACCGTGACCCTGGCCCTCGCCGCGGTGCTGGCCGCGGGGGCCGCCGCGGTCACGGGGACCGTGCTGACCGGCCGGCACGGCACGGCGGACGAGACACGGGTGTCGGACTCCACCGGCCGGGTGGTCGCCCGCGTTCCCGCCGGCTGGGGCCGCGCACTGCGCGACTCCGGCTGGAACCCGGGCGCGCTGGGGCTGCGGGCGGGGCACGAGCCGGGCCTGCTGGTCGCCGACGACCTCGCACGGTGGCCGGACCTGGCTGCGGCGGTCGACGGCGTGTTCATCGGGGTCAGCCACTACGGCGACCTGACCGCCCACGTCCAGTCCCTCACCCACTCCGGCTGTCGTTACTCGGGAAGCCGCCTCTTCGCCGACGCCCGCTGGCACGGCCCGGTACGCGCCTGGACCGGCTGCCCGGACGGCGGCTCGGTGACGGAGTCCGCCCTGAGACCGGCGAAGGGTGCCGCCGGGCCGCAGGTGTACGTGCAGGTGCGCCAGCGGGGTCCGGGCGACGCGACAGACCGGGTGCTGCGCTCACTGAGGGTGAGCTGACGCGCCGGAGTGCGTCCGTCGGTCAAGGTGAGGGAAAGAACGGTGAGTGGGGAGAACTTTTCCGTCGGCGCGCGCATCGGAGTGTCATGACGGCGCACTCGGCGCCGTAGGCGCGCGCAGCGCGCGTGCCGTGAAGATCCAGGAGTGTTGAGCGACATGGTGTACACACCCTCGGCCGCGCGGCGCGGGGCCATGCTCGTGGGCGCGGTCGCCGTGCTGGGCGTCCTGACCGCCTGCGGCGGCGCCTCCGACCGGCACAGCGACCCCATGGTCACGGCACCGGGTACGGCGGCACCCGCCACCGGCACCACCAAGAGCCCGGCCTCCGCCACGTCCGCCGCCGGCGCCTCCACCCCGGCCGGCCGGCCCTCGGCCCCGGCCTTGTCCTCCGGGCCGAGGACGTCAGCCCCCTCGGGAGGCGGTACGACCGCGGCGACGGACACCCGTTGCCACACCTCGCAGCTGCGCGCCTCCGTGGGCCGCAACGACCCGGGCGCCGGCCAGGAGAACTTTCCCGTCGTGGTCACCAACGCCTCCGCCCGGTCCTGCACCGTGCGCGGCTATCCGGGCGCGGCCTTCGTCGACGCCTCCGGCACCCAGCTCGGCGCCGACCCCAAGCGGGAGTCGGGCTCGCCGGTGACGGTCACCCTCGACCCCGGCCAGAGCGCCTGGGCGGGGCTGACCTTCTCCAACCCCGGGATCAGCGGTGCGAAGACGGCCACCCCGGCCACCCTGCTGATCACCCCGCCGGACGAGAAGGATCAGCTGAAGGTGGTGTGGTCGGGCGGAGCGGTGCCGGTCTCCGGGAACTCGTCCACCGTCTTCCTGAGCGTGTTCAGCCCCGGCACCGGCCCCTGACCCCACGCACGCGCACGGCCCTCACTGAGCGCTCGACGGGCGCTCAGTGACCGGTGATCGGGCGCGGGGTGCAGGCATGCTCCCCTTCCTCGGCCTCCCTCTCGCCCAGCTCCAGTTCGACGGCTGCTACGGCGTCCTCGATGTGCCGCGGCCCGGCCGCGCCGACGATCGGTGCCACCACGGTGTTCCGGTGCGGCAGCCGGGCCAGGGCGACCTGGGCGCGCGGGACACCCCGCTCGCCCGCGACCCGGGTGACGGCCTCGACGATGGTCCGGTCGCCGTCCAGGTACGGGCGGCTGCCGATGTCGTCGCCCGCGCTGCGCTCGGTGACCGTGCCCCAGTCCCGGATGAGCCGCCCGCGGCCTCCACGGCAGTACGGCGACACCCTGATCCATCGAACCGGCCCTGATGCGGTGCACCTTGTCCGCCTGTCGGATCAGCGGGCGGGAGGCCTCCTCGGCCGGGGCCACTCGTGCACGCCTCGGTCGGGCAGGCCGTGGACCGTGCAGCCCCGGACGTCCGCGACACGTCCAGGCCGTCGAACCGAGCTTCACTTACTGCATCGTTGCTGTCTTCGCCTTCAGGACGGGTGGTCGTCGCGCAGCCTACGACGCGACCGCGGTGCCGACTTGACCACGACCGTGCGGCGGCGATTTGATCCTCCATGTGCCGCGCCGCCCGGCGTGTGCAGGATGGAGCGGACGTGCCTCCCAAGGGTGTCACCCGCGCCGCGGGCCCCGCAGCAGCCGTCGGCGCCACCGTGCTCGCCGTATGCCTCGCCCTGTCGACGCTTGTCGGGTGCGACTCGGCCCGGGACGCCGGTCAGGCTTCCGGCAACACCCGGCCCGAGACGCGGACTTCGCCGAAGTCCGGGGCGGTGCGGCTGCCACCGCGCCACGCCGGGTTCGACTATCAGATCGGCGGGTCCTATCCCCCGCCCCCCGGCGTCCGCATCGTCAGCCGCGACCGGTCCGACTCCCCCGCGCCCGGCCTGTACAACATCTGCTATGTCAACGCCTTCCAGGCGCAGCCCGCCGAACGCGGCTCCTGGCCGGCCGATCTGCTGCTGCGTGACGCGCACGGCGGGGTCGTGATCGACGAGGACTGGAACGAGCCACTGCTCGACATCCGCACCGCGGACAAGCGCAGGCGGGTGGCCGAGCGGGTGAACGGGTGGATCGACGGCTGCGCGGCCAAGGGCTTCGACGCCGTCGAACCCGACAACTACGACAGCTACAGCCGCTCCCGGCACCTGCTGACCGCGGCCGACGCGACCGCGTTCGTCACCCTGCTGTCCCGGCACGCACATGCCCGGCACCTGGCCATCGCGCAGAAGAACACCGCGGAGCTGGCCGGGCAGCGCGAGCGGACCGGGCTTGACTTCGCGGTCACGGAGGAGTGCGGGCAGTACGACGAGTGCGAGTTGTACGCCAAGGCCTTCGACGACCGGGTCGTGGACATCGAGTACACCGACAGCGGGCTGCGCAAGGCCCTGGCCCGCTGGGGCGAGCGGCTGAGCATCGTCCGCCGGGACGTCGGGGTCTCCACTCCGGGCAGCGCTTCTTACGTCCGCCGGGTCCGCTGATGCCTCCGCCTCAGCCGTCCGGCGCGGTGACAGCGCCCGGTCCGCAGTCCCGTCACGGAAGGCCTCGAAGAACGGAGACAGGCGCGCTCTCTGACCGGAAAGCACCGGCACGAGAGAGCTGTCCGCCGACGCTCACGGCATACGCGAGGCCCCGTCGGACCGCGCGAACGCACGGGCGACCGCGAGACTGTCCTCGTACACGTGGTGGCGTACGACCAGGCCGTCAACAGGCCGTCACGGACGGTAGGTGCAGGGCGAGCCGGGCGGTGCAGGAGCGGCCGGTAGGTGCCGCCGTCTGGCGGATCTCACCGAGGACGACCGCGTCGCCGGCATCGACCAGGATGCGCTCGATGCGGGTGTCCGCCTTCTCCGGGACGTGGTGCGCGGCCAGCTCCCGGAAGTGCGCGGCGGCGTCGGCGCGGGTGGAACGGTGCCGGATCCACGGGGTGTCGGCGCGGCCGCGTTCCTCCTCGGGCCGGTCAAGCCGCCAGTCGGCGTCCGGTGCGTACAGCTCGGCGATGCGCTCCGGGTCGCCCTGGCCGTCCTGTGCAGCAGTTCCTCCACGGCGGAACGGGTCGAGGCGGTGCGGGGCGTGGACGTGGACGTGGATGAGGCTGTTCCTGTCTCGGCGGGACGCCGGCGGTCTGCGGGGCGCCCACCACCTTGCCGCGGCCGCCGACCCGGCACGATGGCCCGCGAGGTCATGGGCCACCGGCCGAGGGCATCCGTGGTACGGATGATCCGGACGGCCACCGGTGCCGGCAACCGGGTGCGAGACGGCCGTGGAACCGACGAAGGGTACGGATGCCATGCCTCTTGAGGGCGAGTACGAGCCCAGCCCGACGCAGTGGGTGCGCGAGCAGGTCGAGCTGTACGAGCGTTCCGGCGGGACGCAGGGGACGACCCTGCGCGACACCGGGCTGCCGGTGATCGTGCTGACGACCCGCGGCGCCCGCAGCGGGAAGATCCGCAAGACGCCGCTGATGCGGGTGGAGCACGAAGGCCGGTACGCGGCCGTCGCCTCCCTGGGCGGTGCTCCCAAGCACCCCGTCTGGTACTTCAACGTCACGTCGGATCCGCACGTCGAGCTGCAGGACGGGCCGGTCAAGCGGGATATGCGGGCCCGTGAGGTCACCGGCGCGGAGAAGGCCGAGTGGTGGGAGCGGGCCGTGGCCGCGTTCCCGCCGTACGCCGACTACCAGAAGAAGACCTCGCGGGAGATCCCGGTCTTCGTGCTGGAGCCGTTCGACGCCGGCTGAGGGGCCGGCGCGGGAGCCGGTTCCGGCCGGGCAGCGGCCGTTTTCGGAAAAATCCGTCTCCGGGACGCATGAACCGGCTGGAGGGTGGGAACGCGTGCGACGAGCCCCGCCGCGTTCCCCCGTCACGGCGGGGCTCTCCCGTGCCCGCCGTGACAGCCGATCAGCGGCGCCTGCCGGGCCGGGCCGCCGCGCGTGGGGCACAGTACGACAGTACGAGTGGGCCCTGACCGCAAGGAGAGACGCGTGGCCAAGAAGAAGAAGAAGCTCCCCCTCGCATACGCGCCCATCGGGTTCGTGCTGAGCTGGACCGGCGGGGCACTCGCCACGTTCGCCTTCCGCAAGGCGTGGCTGACGCTGAGGCACGAGGAGGAGGTGCCCGACGCGCTGGACCGGGACCGCGGCTGGGGCGAGATCCTGCTCGCGGCGGCGGTGGAGGGCGCCGTCTTCGCGGTCGTACGCAGCGCCGTGAACCGCACCGGCGCGAAGGCCATCGCCCGTTCGACGGGGTCGTGGCCGGTGCCTGCCAAGGCCGCCCGGGACTGACCCGCGCCTCGTCCGGGTGCACCACCTGTAGGCGCGCCAGGTGCGGCCGGGTTCGCTCGGCCGTTGGCGGCGCGGGCCGCCTGCAGGAGCTGACCGAACCCGCCGACCGAAACCCGTCGGGCGACACGGCCGAAAACTCGAAGACATATGTCAATCGAACATGCTCAAATTCCTTCCATCGAGGGTAACTTGACGGTCGGGGAAGCGATTTCCGGGCGCAGGTGGGAGGTGAGGTGGTCGTGCGACACCAGTCCGCACCGTTCACCCGGCATCTGCGTGTGCACACGTACCGCGGGCACACGGTCCTGGAGTTCCGGGGCGAGATCGACATCGCCGCGGCGGCGGAGATCACGCCGCACCTGGACCGGGTCACCCAGCGCGCCGGCCCCCGCGTGGTCATCGATCTGCGGCCGGTCGAGTTCTTCGACTGCTCCGGGCTGCGGCTGCTCTACCGGGCCCGCGCCCGGGTGCTGGAGCACGGCGGTCAACTGCACCTGGTGTGCACCCACCCGCTGACCCTGCGGGTCTTCCGGGTCACCGGCCTGTCCCGGCTGCTGCCCGCACACCCGACACCGGACGCTGCCCTGGAAGAGTCGGGGGCCACGTCCGGCTCGTGGTGAACGACCGTCCGAGGGCGGCCGACGACGAGGTCCGCGCCGCTGGTCCTGGGCCAGTACTGCGGCGCCGGGGCCGGCCGCCGGTCTGGTCCGTGTTGCCAGATGCCGCTGGAAGATCGACGAGGATCGCTCTCACCGGCACGAACCTCGCCGTTCGAGGCTCGTGACACGTTCGTTGAAGGCAACCCGACGTCAACGGTGCAACCTTCACCCGCACGGCCGTGTTCGAGCGGGCGACGTTCCGACGGCGGGAATCCCGGCCGCGGCTCCGGCTGAGCTTCGGCACGAAGCAGACGCTGATGGTCGCGGCGCTCGCAGATTCCCCGTTCGGGCTCCACGACCCGGTTCCACATCGCACCCTTCATCCAATTTCTCCCTATTGTCATTTCTAGGTTGTCGCCGATTCCTGGTGACCCACGGACCGCACCGCGGCCGAGCACATACGCAGGGAGGCAGGCAGCATGCTCAGCTCACTGGAAGAAGCTCTTCGTGAAGTCGTGTCCGGGGCAGCGCCGACGGGCGACCCGGCATGGGTACGCCAGGTCGAGGAGGTGGCCGAGGAGATCCGGCGCTTCCAGTACACCTACGGTCCGCTGATCAAGGAGGCGGTGGCGGTCCAGCAGCAGCTGCGTCAGCACCCGGACCTGCGGGAGCTCGAACCGCTTCGGGTCGGCCCGGACGGACGGCTCGGCCCGGAAGCACTGGAACGGGCCGAGCGCCTGACTCAGCTGCCGGCGGTGGCGGCGCTCGGCGCATCGGCCGCGCGTCAGGGCTGCAAGGGGATGGGGTTGGTGACCGCGAGCGCCGAGGCGGCCGTCGTCATCGGCGGCCAGGCGGGGGCGGAACTGGTGTGGCTGTGGCCCTACAAGGTCGGTACCTTCCGGACGCCCAACCGGGTTGTGGGCCGTGCCTGGTACGCGGAGACCATCGGGGTCGACATCGGCTACAGCGCGACGCTGGCACCGGTCCCGCTCGACCTGAGCTTCTGGTTCCTGCCACCGGAGAGCACCTCGCACCTGGTGGGGGCCTATCTGGGGTACGAGGGGCCGCCGCTCGGCCCGCTGCGGATCCCGCTGGTCTTCGGCGGCGGGCGGGTCGAGCTGTTCGGGTGGGTGCCGGATGTCCCGCCGACCGGGGCCGAGCCCCCCGCCGAGCCGAGTGCCATCATCAGCGACGCGTTCAAGTACATCGCCGGGTTCCGCATCGTTGCCGAGGTCGGTCTGCACCTGGCGATCGGCGTCATCCGCAAGGGACACCAGATCACCACCGCCGGCGGCGTCGACCTCGCCACGTACTACATCTCCCCGACCAACCTGCAGACCGGCGTGCAGTACGACGGGTCCGACACCGATCACCCCCTGGTCTACGGCAACATCGTCCATCCGCAGCGGGACGACGTGCCGTCGAAACGGTTCCAGACCGGCGAAACGACGACCACCCTCACACTGAGCTTCCCTAAGTGGATGTGCACCGGGATGTCCGCCGCCCCCACGCTCGCCTTCGACGACGACGGCAGCGGCGGCACCACCAACTGGCAGCTGACGAACCAGCCGACCACCACTGACCCGACCTACGAGTACCAGTGGGCCGGCGCCGCCGACCAGACCTGGCAGCAGGACATCAATTTTCACCTCGCGGCCGGCTCCAGCGACGCCCCGCCGCAGACCGGCCAGACGACGTACGAGCTGAAGGGACTCGTCGACACCCTCGCGACCGTCAACGTGCCGATCTCGGCGGGCGACTGCGCGATGACGCTGTCGGCCCAGGTGTTCTCGGCCACCGGGAGCTACACGCTGACCGTCGACCCCGACGTCAACCCCATCGAGGACTACGGCGGGAGCACCGTCACGGCCGACCTGACGGCCGACAACGCGAACGCCGACCCGAAGACGGACCCGAACAACTTCTTTTACCTGCCCGACCCGAACGACAACACGAAACAGCTGATCATCGATTACCCGACGACGGCTCCGGGCCCGTCCGACGGCCCGACCAAAGGCAGAAGCTGGTACGTGGGATACCAGTTCCAGCAGCAGGGCTCGAGCCCCAACGCACAGTTCAGGGCAGTGTTCTGGGAGGTCGGGCAGCCGTTCCTCGAATGGAACCTCTACTTCGGGACCTGGCAGTCGCTCATCGATTCCACCCAGCAGTACACGAGCACCGCATTCTGGTCGAACGGGTCGGTCAACAACAGCGCGACGCTCGCCATCACTCTCACGCCCAGCACCCAGTAGTGCTTGGTCGGGTCTGGACAGCCAGAACGGGACGGGTTCGGGCTCCGTGGCGGGCCATTCGGCCGGCAGCCGACGCACCGGCAGTTCCGGACCGTCGGTGTTCTTGCGGATCTCACGTCCGGCGGGCCGGACCCGCAGGGCTACGGCCTTCGGCGAGGCCGGATCCCAGCTCTCGGGCACAAGCATCCGCCAGCCGACAGCCGCCGGGGCGCCGTCGGAGGCCAGGTGCAGCGACACCCCGGCCTGGCAGTCGGTGGCCTTGCCCGCGGTGCCGGTGTACTGCCTGGCCACGCACGCCGAGGCATTCGCGTCCTCGAGGAGGCCGGTGTCATCGACGGTCAGCGCGGCGTACTAGGCGGTGCGCGGCTCGTCGAACAGGGCGCTCACGGACTCCCCGTTGTGGATGCGCCGTACGGCCTCGGCGAGGGCGGGGGCGATGGACAGGACGCGGAGCTTGTCGGTGTGCTCACCGGCGGGCACGGGCACGGTGTTGGTGCAGACGATCTCCAGGACGTCGGGCTGCTCGCTCAGCCGCTTCAGGGCCCCCGCCGCGAACAGCCCGTGCGTGCATGCCAGCCGGATCGAGCGCGGCTCGGACTCGCGCAGCTTGTCCAGGAGTTCGAGCACGGTACTGCCCTTGGCGATCTCGTCGTCCAGCACGATGACGTCACGGCCGGTGACCTCGCCGATGACGGAGCTGATGCTGACCCGGTCGTCCGCGTACCGCTGCTTGGCTCCGGCCGCCACCTGCGCGCCGATCAGCCGGGCGAAGGCGGCTGCCTCCTTGGCGTTGCCGAGGTCCGGGGAGACGACGGTGGTGCGCGTGAGGTCGTACTGCCGGAAGTGCAGGGCGAGTTCGCGCAGCGCATGCAGATGGTCCACCGGGACCGAGAAGAAGCCGTGCACCTGCGGGGCGTGCAGGGTCATGGCGAGGACCCGGCGCGCGCCCGCAGCCACCAGCAGGTCGGCGACCAGCCGTCCGCCCAGGGAGATGCGCGGCGCGTCCTTCTTGTCGGAGCGGGCGTAGGAGTAGTGCGGCATGACGACCGTGATCCGGGCGGCGGAGGCGCCCCGGGCGGCGTCACACATCAGCAGCAGTTCCACCAGGTGCTCCTGCACCGGCCGGACCAACGGCTGGACCAGGAAGACGTCCCGTTCCCGGCAGTTGGCCTGAAGCTGCACCTCCAGGCAGTCGTTGGCGAACCGGCTCACCCGGATGGGGCTGAGCGGCACTCCGAGGTGGGCGCAGACCTCCTGAGCCAGTTCGGGATGGGCACTGCCGCTGAAGACGGCGATGTCTCGCACGATCCGCTCCTCGCATGGCCGGCACGGGCTGCACCGATCATGCTACGAACCGGCCCCTGTCGTCACCGGGACGTACAGGATCCTGCCTCGTACCGTCGCGGCGCCGGTCAGCGGTGGAGGGACGGGCGAGCCGTGCCCGGCTCAGTGGAGCGTCCAGGTGTACTTGTCGCCGCCGACCCAGCGGACCACGTCCGGGTCGTCCAGGTCGTGGATGACGATGCCGTAGGCCGCGGCGGTCTCCAGCACGTCGGTGACGGTCCTGGCCTCGGCGACCACCTGACCGTCGATCTCCATGATCCGGAAGGGCCGGTCGCCCGGTTTGCCCGCACAGACCCCGAGCACCAGGATCCGCGGCCGGGCGATGTGAGGGGCTGATTGTTCGGTCATGCAATAGAGCGTAGGACGGAACCGGCCGCGACGGGTCGTCCGGCGCAGCCGCCGCGGGGCCCCGTCGTGCGGGCCCGCCGCAGCTGGGCAACCCTGGAGGTGCGTGCCGAGCAGGAGGTGACCATGGATCCCGTCGCGGCCCTGGACCGGATCGCCTTCCTGCTGGAACGCTCGCTCGCGCCCACGTACCGGGTACGGGCCTTCCGCACCGCGGCCCGGGTGCTGGCCGCCCTGCCCGAGAAGGAGGCGGCCGAGCGAGCGGCAGCCGGGACGCTGGAGTCGCTCAGGGGGGTCGGACCCAAGACCGCGCAGGTCGTGCGGGAGGCCCTGGCCGGGGAGGTGCCCGGCTATCTGCGCGCCCTGGAGGAGGAGGCGGAAGGACAGCTCGCCCCCGACGGCGGCGGGGAACTGCGGGCCCTGCTGCGCGGGGACTGCCACACCCACTCCGACTGGTCCGACGGCGGCAGTCCGATCGAGGAGATGGGGCGCGCGGCGGCCCGCCTCGGGCATGAGTGGACGGCCCTCACCGACCACTCCCCGCGCCTGACGGTGGCCCGCGGCCTGTCGTCCGAGCGGCTGCGCGAGCAACTGGACGTCGTGGCGGAGCTGAACACGCGCTGGGCGCCGTTCCGGCTGCTGACCGGCATCGAGTGCGACATCCTGGAGGACGGCTCGCTGGACCAGGAGCCCGACCTGCTCGAGCGCCTGGACGTGGTCGTCGTCTCGGTGCACTCCAAGCTGCGGATGGACGCCCGCGCGATGACCCGGCGGATGGTGGCCGCCGTCCGTGATCCGCACGCCGACGTCCTCGGGCACTGCACCGGACGCCTGGTCACGGGCCGGGGGCGGCCGGAGTCGCAATTCGACGCGGGCGAGGTGTTCGCCGCGTGTGCCGAGTCCGGTACGGCCGTGGAGATCAACAGTCGTCCGGAACGGCTCGACCCGCCCCGGCGGCTGCTGCGCGAGGCCGTGGCGGCGGGGGTGCTGTTCGCCATCGACACCGACGCGCACGCACCCGGCCAGCTGGACTGGCAGATCCTCGGCTGTGCCCGCGCCGAGGAGTGCGGGGTGGCCGCAGAGCGGGTGGTCACCACGTGGCCGGCCGAGGAGCTGCTGGCCTGGACCCGTGAGGGCCGTACGCCGGTCCGCGTGACGGGCGGTTGAGCCGCTTCCGGTGACACAACCGGGTCCACGGCCGGTGACCGGGCCGACCGGAAACCGGTGACCGGGCAGGCGGGAAGCCGGTGACCGGACCGGTCGGAAACCCGTGACCGGGCAGGCGGGAAGCCGGTGACCGGACCCGTCGGAAACCCGTGACCGGGCAGGCGGGAAGCCGGTGACCGGACCCGTCGGAGGCGGGTGGACGGGGCGGCCGGAAGCCGGTGACCGAGACGGGCCGCGAGCCAGTGGACGGGACGGCCGGAGACCGGCGGACAACACGCCCGCAAATCAGCGGACAGGACGGCCAGAGACCGGCGGACAGCACGCCCGCAAGCCGGTGACCGAGACGCCCGCAAGCCAGCGACCAGGGCGGCCGCAAGCCAGCAGACGGAACGGCCGGAGACCGGCGGACAACACGCCCGCAAGCCGGTGACCGAGACGGCCGCAAGCCAGCGACCGGAACGGCCGGAAACTCGTGACCGAACCGGTCAGAATTCGAGAAGCGCCGGCACCCGGGCGGCACGTAGCGTGTCGGCCGGAGTCCGCGCAGGCGGCCCCGCCCGACAGATGGAGAGACGATGAGCATGGCCCGGAGCGCGGCCCCGCAGGCCCCCGCGCCGCACGCCGCCGACAGCCACGACGTGCTCCGCGTGCACGGCGCGCGCGAGAACAACCTCAAGGACGTCACCGTAGAGATCCCGAAGCGCCGGCTGACGGTGTTCACGGGGGTCTCCGGCTCGGGCAAGAGTTCCCTGGTGTTCGACACGATCGCCGCGGAGTCGCAGCGGCTGATCAACGAGACCTACAGCGCGTTCGTGCAGGGCTTCATGCCGACCCTGGCGCGTCCCGAGGTCGACGTCCTGGAAGGGCTGACGACCGCGATCATCGTCGACCAGCAGCGGATGGGCGCCGACCCCCGCTCCACCGTCGGCACCGCCACCGACGCCAACGCGCTGCTGCGCATCCTCTTCAGCCGGCTCGGGCAGCCGCACATCGGCCCGCCCAGCGCGTACGCCTTCAACGTGCCCTCGGTCCGGGCGAGCGGTGCCATCACCGTCGAGCGCGGCGCCCGCAAGACCGAGAAGGCGACCTTCACCCGCACCGGCGGCATGTGCCCGCGCTGCGAGGGCCGGGGCACGGTCTCCGACATCGACCTCACCCAGCTGTACGACGACTCCAAGTCACTGAACGAGGGCGCCCTCACGATCCCCGGCTACAGCATGGACGGCTGGTACGGCCGCATCTTCAAGGGCTGCGGCTTCTTCGACCCGGACAAGCCGATCCGCAGGTACACGAAGAAGGAGCTGCACGACCTCCTCCACAAGGAGCCCACCAAGATCAAGGTGGACGGCGTCAACCTCACCTACGAGGGCCTCATCCCGAAGATCCAGAAGTCGATGCTGGCCAAGGACATCGACGCGCTGCAGCCGCACGTGCGCGCCTTCGTGGAACGGGCCACGACGTTCACCACCTGCCCCGAGTGCGAGGGCACCCGGCTCGCCGAGGGCGCCCGGTCCTCGAAGATCGGGGGGATCAGCATCGCCGACGCCTGCGCGATGCAGATCAGTGACCTGGCCGACTGGGTCCGGGGTCTGGACGAGCCGTCCGTGGCGCCGCTGCTGGAGAAGCTGGGGCACAGCCTCGACTCGTTCGTGGAGATCGGCCTCGGCTATCTCTCGCTGGACCGGTCGGCAGGCACGCTGTCGGGCGGCGAGGCGCAGCGCGTCAAGATGATCCGCCATCTCGGCTCCCCGCTCACCGACACCACCTACGTCTTCGACGAGCCCACGGCGGGCCTGCACCCCCACGACATCCAGCGGATGAACGGCCTGCTGCTGCGGCTGCGGGACAAGGGCAACACGGTGCTCGTCGTGGAGCACAAGCCGGAGGTGATCGCGATCGCCGACCACGTCGTGGACCTCGGTCCCGGTGCCGGTACGGCGGGCGGCACGGTCTGCTTCGAGGGCACCGTGGAGGGGCTGCGGGCCTCCGGCACCGTCACCGGCCGGCACGTCGACGACCGGGCCTCACTGAAGAAGACGGTGCGCAAGCCCACCGGCACGCTGGAGATCCGCGGCGCCACGGCGAACAACCTCCAGGGCGTCGACGTGGACATCCCGCTCGGGGTGCTGGCCGTCGTCACCGGCGTCGCGGGCTCCGGCAAGAGTTCGCTCGTGCACGGCTCGATCCCGCCCGGCGCGGGGGTGGTGTCGGTCGACCAGAGCGCGATCCGCGGTTCGCGGCGGAGCAACCCGGCGACGTACACCGGGCTGCTCGACCCGATCCGCAAGGCGTTCGCCAAGGCCAACGGGGTCAAGCCGGCGCTGTTCAGCGCCAACTCCGAGGGCGCCTGCCCCACCTGCAACGGCGCCGGCGTCGTCTACACCGACCTGGCGATGATGGCCGGCGTCGCCACCACCTGCGAGGACTGTGAGGGGAGGCGGTTCCAGGCCGCGGTGCTGGAGTACCGGCTCGGCGGCCGGAACATCAGCGAGGTGCTGGCGATGCCGGTGACCGAGGCCGAGGCGTTCTTCGGCGCCGGTGAAGCGCACACACCGGCCGCGCACCGCATCCTGGGGCGGCTCGCCGACGTCGGGCTCGGCTACCTCAGCCTCGGCCAGCCGCTCACCACGTTGTCCGGCGGTGAGCGGCAGCGGCTCAAGCTGGCCACGCACATGGCCGAGAAGGGCGGCGTCTACGTCCTGGACGAGCCGACCACTGGCCTGCACCTCGCCGACGTCGAACAGCTGCTCGGCCTGCTGGACCGGCTCGTGGACTCCGGCAAGTCGGTGATCGTCATCGAGCACCATCAGGCGGTCATGGCGCACGCCGACTGGATCATCGACCTCGGCCCCGGCGCCGGTCACGACGGCGGCCGGATCGTCTTCGAGGGCACCCCCGTGGACCTCGTCGCCGCCCGCTCCACCCTCACGGGTGAGCATCTCGCGGCGTACGTCGGCGCCTGACCGGGGCCGGGGCACGGGCCGGGGCCTGGTGGGCCCGGCTCCAGGGCACACCGTGGTGCGTCAGAGCTCGGCTCCCGCTCCGGCGAGTGCCTCGGCGTCGGCGCGCCCGGTGCGTTCGGCCTGCCCCGCTTCGATGAACTCCCGCAGATCCGCGGTGAGCAGCTCCGCGTGGGTGGCGAAGAGTCCGTGGCCGCCGTTCTCGTACACCTTCAGGGTGCTGTGGGGCGCGAGCCGTGCGCTGCGGGCGCCGGTGAGCTCCAGGGGTGCCGAGGCGTCGTGGGTGCCGTGCACGACGAGCACCGGGAGGGTCAGGGCCGCCAGCTCCGCGGCCACGTCCAGGGCGGCGACCACGTCACGTACGGCGTTCGAGGCACGGGGCGTGGAGACCAGGCAGCGGTCGATCATGTAACGGACGTAGGCGGGGGACACCTCGTTGCCGGGCCGGGACAGGGCGAAGAAGTCGTCCGCCAGGGCCGTGAAGTACGCCGCCCGGTCGCGCCGGAACACTTCGTTGTCGGCCTCGACGAGCGCCGGGTCCAGCCCGTCGGGGGTGCCCGGCGAGCGGACGACGCCGGGGGCGACACCGGCGACCAGGGCGAGCCGGGCCACGCGGCCGGTGCCGTGCCGGCTCAGGCAGCGCACTGCCTCACCGGTGCCCACGGAGTGGGCGATCAGGGTGACGTCACCGAGGTCGAGGTGGTCCAGCAGGCCGTGCAGGTCGTCGGCGAGGGTGTCGAGGTCGTAGCCGTCCCAGGTGTCCTCGGATTTGCCGTGGCCGCGCCGGTCCAGGCCGACGCAGCGGTAACCGGCCTCGGCCAGCGGCAGCATCTGGTACTCCCACATCTCGTGCCCCATGTAGGCACTGGCGAGGAAGACGGCGACGGGCCCGGTCGCGGGACCCTGGTCGGTGTAGTGCAGGCGGGCGCCGTCGACGGGGCTCGTGAAGTACGGCATGAGGGCCTCCTCGGGGTGTCCGGCCGATCTCCGGCCGATCCGGCGGTACGGGCGTCGTTCTCGACGACCCCGATGTTTCCCTGATCCCGCACACGGGTCGATTACCTGCCGGGTCATGCCCGTACCGTGAAACGGAGCGGAACAGCACAGCCACCGCCACCGCCACCGCCACCGCCACCGCCACCGCCACCGGAAAACCATTGGCCCGCCCTCCGCCTGGCTACCTACTCTAGGCAAGTACCTAAGCTCTCTAGGTTCCGGGGCGCAGTCCGCCCCGGCAACCGGACTCATCAGAAGGACTCCCCCATGCGACCGCTCACCGAGCAGGACCTACGCGCCTCCTTTGTCAACTGCTCCAAGGGGGAGGCCAAACGGCTGACGGTGCCACGCGATCTCGGCGACCGCCCCTGGGACGATCTCGACTTCCTCGGCTGGCGCGATCCGGGCGCGCCCGACCGCAGCTATCTGGTCACCGAGCGAGCGGGTGAACCGGTGGGGCTCGCGCTGCGCTTCCCCGCCTCGCAGCGCGGGTTCCTGCACCGCAGCATGTGCTCGGTGTGCCTGACGACCCATCCCGGCGGCGGGGTGTCGCTGATGACCGCGCGCAAGGCCGGCCCGGCGGGCCGCGAGGGCAACTCGGTCGGCCTGTACATGTGCACCGACCTGGCGTGTTCGCTGTACGTGCGCGGCAAGAAGGTGCCCGAGTCCGGGACCCGCTTCGAGGAGAGCCTCACCCTCGAGGAGCAGATCGCCCGCCTGACGGGCAATCTGTCCGCGTTCCTCGACAAGCTGTACGTGTGACACCCCGCCACCGGGGGACGGCCACGTTCGACGCGGGCGAGGAGCGGGAACAGGCCAAGGGATGCACGACGTACGGAAGTGGACCGCGAAACTCAGGCGCCTCACGGGGCGCCGCCGGGAACCGGTGGTCGTCCAGACGCTGCGGTCCGCCGCGGCGGCGACGATCGCCTACGTCGTCGCGCTTCGTCTGAGTCCCGAGCCGGCCCCGCTGACCGCGCCCCTGACCGCCCTGCTGGTCGTCCAGGTCACCTTCTACGCCACGCTCACCAACGGCATCCGCCGGGTGAACTCGGTGGTGGCCGGCGTCCTGGTGGCCATCGCGTTCAGCCTGCTGGTGGGGTTGACCTGGTGGAGCCTGGCGCTGCTGATCGTGGCCTCGCTGGCCGTGGGGCACCTGGTGCGCGTCGACGAGTACGTGGCCGAGGTGGCGATCAGCGCCATGCTGGTGCTCGGGGTGACCACCGTCGGGTTCACCGCCTGGGCACGGATCGTGGAGACGTTGATCGGCGCGGTCGTCGGGATGGCCTGCAACCTGCTGCTGCCGCCCCCGGTGTGGGTGGACGAGGCCGGCCGGTCGATCGAGGACCTGGCGCGCCGGGTGCGTCGGCTGATGCTGCGGATGGGTGAGGAGGCAGCGGGCGGCATCCCCTGGCAGCGGGCGGCGGAGCGGCTGCACGAGGCACGCCGGCTGGACCACGACATCGTCCAGGTGGACGCGGCGCTGCGGCAGGCCGAGGACAGTCTGCGGCTCAATCCGCGCGTCAGGGAGGGCCTGCTGCACCGGGTGGTGATGCGCACCGGCCTGGACACGCTGGAGATCTGCACGGTCGTGCTGCGGGTGCTGGCCCGCTCCTTCACGGACCTGGCGAAGGCCCGTGGCGCCCGGGAGCTGTTCCCGCCCCGGATCGGGGCGACGGTGGAGCAGTTGCTGTCGGAGATCGGCGACGCCGTGGTGAGCTTCGCGGTCCTCGTCACCACGCATCTGAGCGAGAACGCCGAGTCGGCCGAGGCACGGCTGACGGCCGAGCTGCACACGGCGGCCAACACCCGCGACCGGCTCGCCGAGCTGCTGGCGGCCGAGGTCCGCAAGGACGGGGAGAACTGGCAGCTGCTGGGCGCCGTGCTCACTGAGGTGAACCGGATGATCGACGAACTCGACACCGAGCACCGCACCCGCCGCCTGCTGGAGGAACTGGACCGGGTGTCCCGGGCCCAGCGGACCAAGCTGCTGGGCATGTCCCGGCTGCGTGAGAGGCTCGGTGTGCAGGACCGGCTGTGGCGCAACCGCGCCGGGTTCGGCGGAGGTTCCTGGTGACGAGGTGAAGCGCGAAGAGGCCCGGTGCGGGGCGGAAAGGGAGGCACGGGCGGTGGGGCGAGGCTGGAGCAGGCGGCGCTTCGTCGGGGCCGTGGCGGGCGCGGCGGCCGTCGTGGCGGTCCCGTCGCCCGCGGCACCACCGGCGGGCGGCGCCCCCGCACCCGAATCTGCGCCCGCGCCCGCGCCCGCGCCCGCGCCTGATGAGAAGACGTCCGCCGGATCACCCCGGGAGGGATCCGCACCCCGCCCGCTGTACCTGGGCACCTACACCTCCGTCGACGGCGGCGGCACCGGCATCGCGACGGCCTCGTACGACCCGGCGACCGGCCGGATCACCGGCTCGGGAACGCTCACGGGTGTGCCCGACCCGTCGTATCTCGCCCGTCACCCGGACGGCCGCACGCTGTACGCCGTGAACGAGTGCGAGGACGGCGCGGTCACGGCGATCCGCCTCGCGGACCGGCGGATCCTCGGCACCCGGAGCACGGGCGGCGCCGGGACCTGCCACCTGTCGGTGCATCCCAGCGGGCGCTGGCTGCTCAGCGCCGACTACCGGTCGGGCAGCGTCGCCGTGCACCCGATCGACGCCTCGGGCGCCCTCGGCGAGCGCAGCGACCGGGTCACCCACACCGCGCCGCCGCCCGGTCCCGGCCGACAGGGCCCGCACGCCCACCAGGTCGTCACCGGCCCCGACGGCCGTCACGTCCTCGCCGTCGACCTCGGCACCGACACCGTCCACACCTACCGCCTCGACCACACGAAGGGCACGCTGACGCCGGTGGCCCAGGCGCACACCCGGCCGGGCGCGGGGCCGCGCCATCTGACCTTCCATCCGGGCGGCCGGTACGCGTACCTCGCCGACGAGGTGGACGACACGGTCACGGTCTGCGGCTACGACCCGGACACCGGACGGCTGACCGTCGGGGAGCCGCAGCCGACGGGTTCGGGCGGCGTGACCAACTACCCGGCGCAGCTGCTGGTGACGGCGAACGGCCGCTATGCCTTCCTGGCCAACCGCGGTGCCGACTGCCTGGCCCGGTACGCCGTCGAGGCGGACGGCGCGCGGCTGCGGCTGCTCGGCACGGTACCGGTGGCCGGGGACTTCCCGCGGCAGATCGCGTTCTCGCCGGACGGGCGGCTGCTGTTCGCGGCGAACCAGCGGTCGAGCACCGTCAGCGTCTTCCACGTGGACGCGGACCAGGGCGGACTGCGCCTGGCGGGCGAGCCGTTCGCCTCACCCGTCGCCGTCTGCGCGCTGCCGCTGTAGGGCCCGGGGGCAGGCGGCGGCGCCGGCCTGCGCCAGCAGGACGTGCACGCGCTCGGCGAGCTGCGGAAGGTCGTCGGCGGGCGCGTGGAAAGGCAGCCGTACGTCGCCGTGGGCGCGGGTGCGTTCGATGCGCAGGGTCAGTCCGTGCCGGTCGACGGCGAGGGGCCGTACCCGGGTCGCGGCGTGCAGGCTCTCCGGCCGCACGAGCCGGGTGAGCCGCTCGACGGCGTCCGGGTGGGCCTCGGCGAGGTGGGTGAGCAGCCGGGCCTCGTCGCCGGTCAGCGGGTCGGGCCGGGCGGCGGCGAACTCGTCGACGTCCACGAGGACCGGACCCGAGGGCTGCCGCAGCACCACCCGGGTGGGCCGGAGCAGCAGGTCGTCGCCGACGGGGGTGCACCACCCGGCGAGCCACAGCCGGGCGCGGATGCGGTTGCGCACCGGTACGGGAGCCACGTCGGCGAACTCCAGCACGGCGGACGGCTCCCCGCGTGGGGCGCACAGCGCCGCCGTGCGCAGGGCACTGTCCACGGGTGCGGCGAGCACCACCTCTCCGCCGTCGGTCACGGAGTGCACGCCGGCGTACTCCTCACGGGCGCCGCCGGCGGTCACCGCGCAGGACCACGCGGCGGCCAGCACCGACCGCGCCCGTTCAGCCACCCCGGGTCCAGCCGCCCAGCCGCGCGTGCCGTCCATACCGTCCGCCATCCTGAGACCTCCTCATTAGGTAAGCCTTGCCTAACTTATCGGAGATCGGAGCAAGCGCCAACCGCGCGCGGGCCCCTGTGAGGCCGGGGAGTTATCCGAGGACACCCAGCAGGGCACGGGCACACAGGTCCCGGACCTGTTCCCGGGCCGGCGAGCCGTCGCGCAGCCACTCGAGGCAGACGGCCGTGGTGAACGCGAGCCAGCCGCGCACGGCCAGGCGCACCTCCGGGCCGCGGTCGAACACGGACCCGAACTCCGGGTCGGCCGCCAGCGCGGCCAGGATCTGCCGTTCCTGCGCGGCCAGCGCATGCTGGTAGACGCGCCGCACGGCCTGGTCCCCGGCCGCATCGGCGCGGTGGAAGGCACGGAAGCCATGAGCGTGCGCCTGGACGTAGGCGAGGTATGCGTCGAGATTGGCGGTGAGCTGTTCGCGCGCCGGCACCCCGGGCACCGCCGCCGTCATACGCAGCATGCGCTCGCTCTCGCGCTCCACCACGGCCGCGAAGAAGTCCCGCTTGGTGGGGAAGTAGTGGTACAGCAGCCCGCGCGAGACTCCGGCGATCTCGGCCACCTGCTCGATCCACACGTCGTCGTAGGGACTTTCCGAGAACAGCCTCGCCCCGACGGACAGCAGCTGTTCACGGCGCTCCTCGGTGCTGAGTCTGCGCCGGGCACGCTCCCCCTGGTTCGCGGACATGGCGCCACTTTACTTGACGCCGGTTCAACAAGCGGACGACACTGGGAGCCTTATTGAACCCACGTACAACACGCGTGTTCGCAGGGACAACGCTGCGTTGCATCAAGGGAGATCGCGTCATGGCGCAGACGAGGGAGACCGGGCTGCCGAAGGGGTTCCGGGGTGCCGAGCAGGGCTGGCCCGAGCTGGACCGCATCCCGCATCCGCCGCGCCGGCTGCCGCTGCTCGGCGATGTCATCGGCGTCGACCGGCACCGCCCCCTGCAGGACTCCATGCGCTTCGGGCGCGAGCTGGGCCCGATCTTCCGGCGCCGCGCCTTCGGCAACGAGTTCGTGTTCGTGTGGGGCTCCCGCCTGGTCGCCGATCTCGCCGACGAGGCCCGGTTCGCCAAGCACGTGGGCCTCGGGGTCGCCAATCTGCGTCCGGTCGCCGGGGACGGCCTGTTCACGGCGTACAACCACGAGCCGAACTGGCAGCTGGCGCACGATGTTCTGGCGCCCGGTTTCAGCCGGGAGGCCATGGAGGGCTACCACGGGATGATGCTGGAGGTCGCCGAGCGGCTGACCGGCCACTGGGACCGCGAGCTGGCGGCCGGACGCACGGTGGACGTGCCCGGCGACATGACCAGGCTGACCCTGGAGACGATCGCGCGCACCGGGTTCGGGCACGGCTTCGGGTCCTTCGAGCGGGACCGGCCGCACCCCTTCGTCACAGCGATGGTGGGGACGCTCACCTACGCGCAGCGCCTGAACAGCGTGCCCACGCCGCTGGCGCCGCTGCTGCTGCGCGGCGCCGCCCGGCGCAACGAGGCCGACATCGCCCGTCTGAACCGCACGGTCGACGACGTGGTGGCGGCCCGGCGCCGCTCCGGCGGCGGGGACGGGGACCTGCTGGACCGCATGCTGGAGACGGCCCACCCCAGGACCGGGGAGCGGCTGTCGGCCGAGAACGTCCGCAAGCAGGTGATCACGTTCCTGGTGGCGGGCCACGAGACCACCTCGGGCGCGCTCTCCTTCGCCCTGTACTATCTCGCCCGGCACCCGGACGTCGCCGCGCGGGCCCGCGCCGAGGTGGACCGGATCTGGGGCGACACCCCCCGGCCCGGCTACGACCAGGTCGCCAAACTGCGCTACGTCCGCCGGGTGCTGGACGAGTCGCTACGGCTGTGGCCGACCGCGCCCGCCTACGCCCGGGAGGCCCGGCACGACACGGTGCTGGCCGGGGAGCATCCGATGCGGCGCGGCGCCTGGACGCTGGTGCTGCTGCCGCTGCTGCACCGCGACCCGCAGGTGTGGGGCGCGGACGCCGAGCGGTTCGACCCGGACCGGTTCGACGCCAAGGCCGTACGGTCCCGCCCCGCGCACACCTTCAAGCCGTTCGGGACCGGCGCGCGGGCCTGCATCGGCCGCCAGTTCGCGCTGCACGAGGCGACGCTGGTGCTCGGTCTGCTGCTGCGCCGCTACGAGCTGCGGCCCGATCCGGACTACCGGCTGCGGGTCACCGAACGCCTGACGGTGATGCCGGAGGGGCTGCGGCTCGGCCTGGAGCGGCGCACCGCCCCCGCAACCACCGCCGCCACTCCGGCCGGGGACGGTTCACTGACTATCGGCTGAACACCTCGAAGGCCACGGCCGGTGTACCGCCGAAGCGGTCCGCGGTGGCGGTCGCGTTGGCGGTCAGGAAGCCGCGGACGTAGGTCTCCGGGTCCTCGGTGGTCAACGCCTCTATGTAGGAGCGGTGTTCGAGCAGGGAGCGCACCGCCCGCTCCAGCCCGGGTGTGGCGTCCACCGCGTGGGTCGGCTGCGCGGAACCAGCGATGGCGACCCAGCGGACGCCGTTCCAGGGCTCCAGCCCCTGCTCGATGAGTTCGGGGAAGATCCATCGGTTGCCGGCGTCGGCCGCCGCGTCCAGGGTGGCCCGGCCGACGGCGACATGGTCGGGCGTGTTCCAGGCGACCCCGCCCCAGGTGTCACGGTGGTTGAGGGTGATGACGAGTTCCGGGCGGTGACGGCGGATCGCCGCGGCGATGTCGCGGCGCAGCGCGGGACCGTACTCGATCATTCCGTCCCGGTGGTCCAGGAACTCCACGCTGTCCACGCCGACGACGGCCGCACTCGCCCGCTGCTCGCGCTCGCGCAGCGGGCCGCAGGTGGCGGGATCGAGGGTGTCGATCCCGGCCTCCCCGCGGGTCGCCAGCACATAGGCGACCTCGCGGCCGGCGTCGGTCCAGGCGGCGACGGCCGCCGCGCACCCGTACTCCAGGTCGTCGGGGTGCGCGACCACGGCGAGGGCGCGCCGCCAGTCGTCGGGCAGGGGCTGGAGCTGAGTGATCGTAGAGTCGGTCATGGGCGCAGACTAAGCCGCCGCGCCCCTCCTCCCAACGCCTTTTGTCACAGCGACGTCTGGCGCCGCGGCGGCTCCTTCGTCACGGCCGCCGTAGGTCACGCCTCGTCACGGGCGAGCGCCAGCAGCCGGTCCAGCACCCGGGGCGCGCCCGCGCGCAGCCCGTCGTGCTCGAACTCGTCGGTGACCCAGGTGCGCAGGCCCCGGATGGCGCGGGCGGTCTGAAGGGCGTGGGCGGTGTCGACGTACATGTCGTCGTGGTAGACGGCCGCGGCGACCGGGACCTCGTTCGCGCCGAGCCGCTCGGCGTCGTACAGGGGCGCCCAGTCGGTGCGGGCGGCCAGCATCTCGGCCGTCTCGCGCAGCGGGCGCAGGGCCGGGTCGGTGTCGAACATCCAGGGGTGGATGGTCTCGCCGGTGAAGAGCACCGGGGCGTCGCCCGCCAGCGCCTTGGCGGCGTCGAACTGCGGGAACTCGGCGCGCACGCGCTCGGCGGCCCAGGCGGTGGGACGGGCGTCCTGGCCGTAGATGGCCTCGTGGACGAGGGCGTACAGGGGGTGGCCCGCGTACGACAGCAGGGCCTGCACCTGCTCCTGGAAGGCGTCGGACAGCTGCAGGCCGCCCGGCGTACGGACGAAGGCGTCCTCCAGGAGGTAGTGCAGCCGGTGGCTGCCGTCGCCCGCGCCGAGCATCAGGCCGAGCGACTGGAAGGCCTCGACGGTGAGACGGTGGCCGTTGGGCAGGACGACGTCGTGGGTGAGGAGGTGGTCGGCGATGCGGCGGGCCCGCTCGACGTCCTGCGGGTAGCGGGCGTAGTGCGCGGCGACCTTGCGTTCGACGCGCGGGTAGGCGGCCCGGTAGACGTCGTCGGCGTGGGCGTCGAGGGAGGGCAGCCCGCCGGTGACGATCGCGGTGTCGATGCCCTCGGGGGCGTGGGAGAGGTACGTCACCGTGCAGAAGCCGCCGAAGCTCTGGCCGAGCACGGTCCAGGGGGCGCCGCCGGTGACCTCCGGGCGGATGGCCTCGCAGTCGCGGACGATCGAGTCGGCGCGGAACCGGGCGAGGTAGTCGGCCTGTTCGGCCGGACCGCCGCGCAACGGGAGCGTCTGCCGGGTGGCGGGCGTGGAACGGCCGGTACCGCGCTGGTCGAGGAGCAGCACGCGGTAGTCCTTGAGCGCACGGTCGAGCCAGGCCTGCCGACCGACGAACCGATTCGCCCCGAAGCCCGGTCCGCCCTGGAGGTACAGCAGCCAGGGCAGCTCCTTACCCGCCTTGTCGCTCGCGACCACCTCGCGGGCATACAGCTCGATGGTCTCGCCCCCCGGATCGGCATGGTCGAGGGGCACGGTGAAGTGGCGGTCGGTGAGGACGACGCCGGGCTGGCGACAACTGAGGCTCAACGGGTCTCCCGGGACGGATGGGACGGACACGACCCAGTTCAGCACATGCCCGCCCGCCCTCCGCCCCCCAGGGGACGTGGATTGTTACTGAACCCTGAGTCAGCAACAGGCTCCGGAGGCGCCGGTGACGCGCTGCTGTGCCGGCTGACCTCCCGCACGCGCCGGCTGCATCCGCGTACCCTGTCGGGTCCCGGCCGGGCGTGGAGCGGGGCGCGGGACCTGCCGGCGGTGCCGGCGGAGCCGTTCCGCGACTGGTGGCAGCGCACGCGCGGTGGAAGGGACGGGGCGAAGTGAGGGGCAGGGGGCGGCTCCTGGGGGGCGGATCCGGCGGACGGCTCGGACGTACCGACCGGACGTACGACCGGGCGAACGGCCCCACGAGCGGCCCCACGAGCGGCCCCACGAGCGGCCCCCGCGGGCGGTCGTACGAGGAGGTGGTCCCGCGGGACTATCTGCGCGAACACGGGGACCGTCCGGTCGAGGAGACCGTGCCCCCAGCTGCTGACACGGAACCTGGCGGACTCCGGACGATCGTGCACCGCGCGGCAGCCGAGGAGTTGCCGCTCCTCGTGGTGCGCCTGCTCACCGGGCGCGGGAACCGCCACCTGGTGCCCCGGTCTGTCGCCGGGATGGACGGCCGCCGCCGACGCCGTCCGGGTCCACGACCGTGCCGCGAGCACTCCGCCGGAGCTGGACGAGGTGGAGAGCGTGGTCACCGGCTGTGCGGTCGCCATCGCCGAAACCGGCGCCCTGGGCCGGTGAGCCGTCGGATCAGCCGGTGCCGCCCGGGCGGCGGCCGGGCGGGGTGCAGTCCTTCGGTCACCGGCCGTGTTGCGGCCACGGAGCCGTGCCGCCCCGTCACGGGGCCGCCGTCGAGGCCGGATGCGGAAGGCGCGGGCCGAAGCGGCGCGCCGGACGGTCGCGCCGTTGCCTCAACCGTGAGGACGCTCACGAGGGCGGCCGGCTCGTGGCGGGGGCGGTCGCACCCGGGGCCTCCCAGCCGGCAGGTGCAGCCGCGGGCCGGGCGGAGCGTGCCGGCGGCCGGGGTGCCGCCGGCGGTGCCGAGGACTTGACCGGTGCGGGTCGCCGAGCACGACACCTCGGCGCAGGTGACGACCTGTCGAGATCGCCATCAGGAGGCACCGGCCCGCCTCGCGGGTGCCGGATCACGTGACACAAGCCCTGAACAAGCGCTTAGATAGAGGAGTACTGAGGGTCGGCGCACCGCTGTCCGGTGACCGACCCGCCCGCATTCGACCCCCTGCCGGAGGCCCCCGTTGTTCACGTCCGTCGACGACGTCTCCGCCCGCCTCGCCGAGACCGGCTACCTCGCCTCGCCCGCCGTCGCCACGACCGTCTTCCTCGCGGACCGGCTCGGCAAGCCGCTGCTCGTGGAGGGCCCCGCTGGCGTGGGCAAGACCGAGCTGGCCAAGGCCGTCGCCCAGGTGGCGGGCGCCCGGCTGGTACGGCTCCAGTGCTACGAGGGTGTGGACGAGTCCCGGGCGCTGTACGAGTGGAACCACGCCAAGCAGCTGCTGCGCATCAGCGCCGGGCGGGACGAGACCTGGGACGAGACCCGCACCGACATCTTCAGCGAGGAGTTCCTGCTGCCGCGCCCGCTGCTCTCCGCCATCCGCGGCGACGAGCCGACGGTGCTGCTCATCGACGAGACCGACAAGGCCGACGTCGAGATGGAGGGGCTGCTGCTGGAGGTGCTCAGCGACTTCCAGGTCACCGTCCCGGAGCTGGGCACGGTCACCGCGACACGCCGCCCGTTCGTCGTGCTGACCTCCAACGCCGGCCGGGAGCTGTCCGAGGCACTGCGCCGCCGCTGCCTGTTCCTGCACATCGGGTTCCCCGAAGAGGAGTTGGAGCGGCGGATCGTACGGCTGAAGGTGCCGGGGCTCGGCGAGGCGCTGACCGCGTCGGTGGTCCGGGTGGTGGGGGCGCTGCGCGCGATGGACCTGCGCAAGGCACCGTCCGTCGCCGAGACCGTCGACTGGGCGCGCACCCTGCTCGCCCTCGGGGCCGACACGCTGGACGAGACGGTCGTACGGGACAGTCTCGGGGTGATCCTCAAGCATCAGGACGACATCCAGAAGGCCGCCGCCAAGCTCGACCTGGACGCGCTGGGCGCGCTGGATGCGCGGTGAGCGACGTCGCCGAGCGGATCACCGGCCTGGTCGGGGCCCTGCGCGCGCACGGCGTGCGGATCGGCACCGGGGAGAGCGTCGACGCGGCCCTCGCGGTGGAGGCGCTGGGGCTGTCGGACCGGGAGCTGCTGCGCGAGGGGCTGGCCGCGACCCTGCTGCACGGAGCCGGTCAGCGCGCGGTGTTCGACCCTGTCTTCGATCTGTACTTCCCGCGAGGGACGGGCGGACCGGACACTCCGGCGGCGGACCGTGAGGAGCTGCGCGACCGGCTCGCCGCCGCGCTGGCCGCCGACGACCGGGCGCTGATGGCCCAGTTGGCGGCCCAGGCCGTGGACGGCCTCGGCGGGTACGGGAGTTCACCGGAATCCGACGGCTGGTCGGCGTACCAGACCCTGGACCGGCTGCGCCCGCAGACCCTGCTCGCCCGGGTACGGACCGACGTGCGCGGGCGGGACGGGGGCACGGGGTTCGCGGACCGGCTGCTGGACGACGAGATCCGGCGCCGGATCGAGGACTTCCGGCGGATGGTCGCGGCGGAGGCGCGGCGCCGGGTCGCCGAACGGCGTGGGCGGGACGAGATCGCCCGGCGGGGCGTGCGGCCGACCGCCGACCGGGTGGACTTCCTCTTCGCCGGCCGGGACCAGCTGGCAGAGCTGCGCAGGGCCGTTCAGCCGCTGGCGCGCAAGCTGGCGACCCGGCTGGCAGCGCGCCGTCGCAAGGCCGCGCGCGGCACGATCGACCTGCGCCGCACGCTGCGCTCCTCGCTGTCCACCGGCGGGGTCCCGATGCGGCCGGTGCTGCGCCGGCGCCGCCCGGCCCGGCCCGAACTGGTGCTGCTCTGCGATGTCTCCGGCTCGGTGTCGGGCTTCTCGGACTTCACGATGCTGCTGGTACAGGCACTGCACGACCAGTTCAGCAAGATCCGCGTGTTCGCCTTCGTCAACCGCCTGGACGAGGTGACCGGCCTCCTCGACCACGGCAGGGCCGACCCGGACGGCCTCAGCGCCCGCATCCGCGCCGAGGCCACGCTCACCGGCTGGCACGGCAGCAGCGACTACGGCGTCGCGCTGGGCGAGTTCACGGAACGCTACGGCGATGCGGTCGGTCCCCGTACGACGGTGTTCGTCCTCGGGGACGCGCGCACCAACATGAGCGACCCGAACCTCCCCGCCGTCCGCGAACTGGCGCGGCGGGCCCGCCACGTCCACTGGCTCAACCCCGAGCCACGCTCCCGGTGGGGCACCGGCGACTCGGCGGCGCCCGTGTACGCCGAGCTGGTGCAGATGCACGAGTGCCGCACGGCCCGGCAGCTCGGCGCACTGGTGGGACGGCTGCTGCCGGTCACATGAAAGGGGCGGTGGCCCCTCTGCCCTACGACCCCTTCGCGTACTCCTGCGCCGTCTGGCCCGCGAAGTCGTGCATGACGACCGGTTCGTCCCCCACCACCCAGGCGTCGTGACCGGGCGGGCACACGAAGACGTCACCGGGGCCCACCTCGGACTCGGCGCCGTCGTCCATGCGGATGCGCAACCGTCCCTGGACCAGGTAGCCGTTGTGGTGGACCATGCAGCTCTCGGTGCCCGCGATCGGGGCCACCGACTCCGACCAGCGCCAGCCCGGTTCGAAGGTGGCCACCGCGAAGTCGAGGCCGGTCAGATGGAGGGCCTCGAGGTGGCCGCGGGGAAAGTCACGCCGTTCGTCCGGCTTTTCGACCGTCTTCACTTCCAGCATGACGGTTTCCTCCCTTCGAGCCGCTCACTGCGGCCCGGGGCGGGTCGTACCCTACGCGTCCATCGTCGACCCGGCATCTCGGCACCGCCATTCGAAGCCCATGGGACAACGTTGTCCACGGCCTTGCCCGAGCATGCACACCGCGTGCGCCGCCTGCACGGAGCCGCCCTCGGCCGACCTCGAGGGCTTCGCCTCCGAGCCTGGCCGGGCGTCCGCTCGGCAGTCCCTCCGGCCGACCGCTAAGTTGGGCACCATGAGCAACCTTGACCGCGCACCCGTGCCCAGTCCGTGCGGCGGACGCGGATTCGTCGCCGGTGAGCCCGTCCGCGAACTGCTGAGCCCTCGCCAGGTGAAGCTCGGCGAGTCGACCGAGGTACGCCGGCTGCTGCCGAACCTGGGCCGCCGCATGATCGGCGCCTGGGCCTTCGTGGACCACTACGGCCCGGACGACATCGCCGACGAGCCCGGCATGCAGGTCCCGCCGCACCCCCACATGGGGCTGCAGACGGTCAGCTGGCTGCACGAGGGCGAGGTGCTGCACCGCGACTCGACGGGCAGCCTGCAGACCATCCGCCCCAGACAGCTCGGGCTGATGACCTCGGGCCGCGCGATCAGCCACTCGGAGGAGAGCCCGAGGCCGCACGCCCGCTTCCTGCACGGCGCACAGCTGTGGGTGGCACTGCCGGACGCGCACCGCCACACCGACCCCCGGTTCGAGTACCACCCCGAGCTGCCCACGGTCAGCGCGCCCGGCCTGACGGCCACGGTGCTCCTCGGCACCCTCGACGGCACCACGTCGCCCGGTACGACGTACACCCCGATCATCGGCGCGGACCTCGCCCTCACCCGCGGCGCGGACGTCCGGCTGCCCGTAGAGCCGGACTTCGAGTACGGCGTCCTGGCGATGTCCGGGGAGGTGCACGTGGACGGGGTCCCGGTGCTGCCCGGCTCGATGCTCTATCTCGGCTGCGGACGCACCGAACTGCCGCTGCGCGCCGAGTCCGACGCCGGGATCATGCTGCTGGGGGGTGAACCCTTCGGCGAGGAGCTGATCATGTGGTGGAACTTCGTCGGCCGCACCCAGGAGGACATCGCCCAGGCCCGAGAGGACTGGATGAGCGGGACGAGGTTCGGCGAGGTGAAGGGCTACGACGGGGCACCGCTCCCTGCTCCGGAGCTGCCGCCGGTGCCGCTGAAGCCGCGGGGTCGAGTGCGCTGAACTGTGGTTCTCTAGCCCAGCACGCACATGGCTGGGCGGGGTGGAGCGCACCCCGCCCGGTTCGCTCAGAACGCTTGCGCAAACCTGCTTCACACCACCCGTTCCACTCCACCTTGACGTGCGAGTTTCGCCAGCCGTAGTCAGTTTGGATCGGACTGATGCTGACCCAATGCTGACTGCACTGACATGTAGTCAAGAGCGTGTGGCGCACTCCGGCGCGACGCCTCGCCGCCGTCCGAACGCGTTCGGCGCGTCGGGCATCCTGTAGAGACAGTCCCGTCAGACGGTGGAGGAGCTGTGGTGAACGAGCGCGCGCAGGGCTCGCAAGAGACCGAGACTGCCGGAGCGTCTCCGCAGTTGCGGCTGGATACGCTGCTGGATGATCTACAGCAGCAGGTGGCGCAGGTGAGGGCCGCCCGGGATCGGGTTCACACCTTGTTGGACGCGGTGCTGGCCGTAGGCTCCGACCTGGATCTCGAAGTGGTGCTGCACCGCATCGTGGAATCGGCGGTCACCCTGGTGGACGCCCAGTACGGGGCGCTCGGCGTGCTGGGTGAGGAAGGCACGATCAAGCAGTTCGTCACGGCCGGCATCGACGCGGAGGCGATCGCCCGGATCGGACACTACCCGCGCGGCGAGGGCATCCTCGGCCTGCTCGTCCGTAACCCGGAGCCGCTGCGCCTGGGGAACCTTGCCGATCACCCGGCGTCCGTGGGCTTCCCGTCCGGGCACCCGCCGATGACCAGTTTCCTCGGCGCCCCGGTCCGGGTGCGCGAGCAGGTGTTCGGCAACCTCTACCTCACCAACAAGCAGAGCGCCGCGGAGTTCGGCTCCGATGACGAAGCGGTGCTGCGCACGCTGGCCGCGGCAGCCGGTGTGGCGATCGACAACGCCCGGCTGTACGAGGACGCCCACCGTCGGCAGCGGTGGCTGGCGGCCAGCAACGAGCTGACCCGTAGCCTGCTGTCCGGCGCGGAACCCGCGGCGGTGCTGGAGTCCTTCACCGAAACGGTGCGGGAGATGGCCGGGGCGGATCTGGTCACCTTGGCGGTGCCGGTCGCCGGCAGCGGCGAGCTGGTCATCGAGGCCGCTTCAGGAGACCGGACCGAGGAGGTCCGCGGGCTCGTGCTGACCTCCTCGACCCTGGCCGCGAAGGTCTTCGCGTCCGGGGAGACGATCACCAGCGATGCCGTCAGCGCCGACCCGCGCGCCGAGGGCGGCAGCGCCTCGGTCGTGGAGCTGGGGCCGGCGTTCTTCGTCCCGCTCGGCACCCGGGAGCATGTGCGCGGCGTGCTGCAGGTGGCGAACGTACCAGGCGACACTGCCTTCACCGACGCCGTCATCGACATGGTCACGGGGTTCGGCAACCAGGCCGCGCTGGCCCTGGACGTCGCCGAGCACCGGCGGGACACGGAACGCATGCTCGTCCTCAACGACCGCGACCGAATCGCCCGTGACCTGCACGACCTGGTGATCCAGCGTTTGTTCGCCGGGGCTCTGTCGTTGCAGTCCACGCTCGGCCGGGTCACCGACCGGCCGCAGGTCGGCGAACGGATCCAGCGGGTCATGAACGACCTGGACGACACGATCAAGATCATCCGCTCCACCATCTACGGACTGCGCGAGCGCGATCAGCCCCGCCACGGCAGTGGACTGCGTGCACAGTTGGTGGCTGCCACCGACCGGGCCACCGAGTCCCTCGGCTTCGCCCCGGCCCTGCGCATGACCGGACTGCTCGACACGGCCGTGTCCGCCGGGCAGGCCGAACACCTGCTGGCCGTGCTCGGCGAGGCGCTGTCCAACGCCGCCCGGCACGCGCACGCCAGCGCGGTCGACGTCAGCGTCGAGGTGGCCGACACCACCCTCCGGCTGCGCGTGGCCGACAACGGGCGCGGGATGGACCCGGCGGTCTCCCGTCGCAGCGGCCTGGTCAACCTGCGTAAGCGAGCGGAGGAGCTGGGCGGCGCGTTCAGCCTGTCTTCGAACCAGCCGAACGGCACCGTCGTCGAGTGGGTCGTGCCGCTCTCGTCGGCGGAGTGACTCTTCCGGGCCAAGGACCGACGGCGTCAGACGACGTTACGGCTCTTGCGTTCGCTGGGCAGTTCTTGGCCGCAGCGTGTCCGTCCGCACGATGGCCGGCTGTTCAAGACCTTCCTCGGGGTGGCGAAGACCGCCGAATACCGCCGCAAGCCGGACCACCCGGAGGATGTGCAGGATCAGAGGATGCGTGCACACGAGTGTCAGTCGGCCACCGCGCTCCTCGGTCCGGCGGCGGGCGGCACAGGAGCCGCAGGCCGGAGCAGTCGAAGAAGTCCACGTCCAGCAGATCGACGACGACCGAGGGGGTGGCCAGCTCGATAACGGCGCCCAGCACCGGACGGATCTCGACCGCCGCGGCGAGGTCTATCTCTCCTGACAGCTTGATGACGGTGTGTCCGTGTCACCTGAAGTGAAGGTGCCGTTCCGAGGAACGGACGACAGGGGCGCCTGCCACCGCCGGAGCGGGGCGAGGCGTGCGGAGAGCGTAGGCAGCGGGTTCACGCGAGGGAACTGGGTGACCAGTCCCTCAGAGTCGACTTCCCCTCAGTCGACGGGGTTTCACCACGTCCCCTTGACAACGAACAACCCGCGTCCCGGCGTCGGCGGTTTCCGGGAGACCGACCGCCTTTACGGCGATGGCTCGACTTCGTCATCGACCAAACGCCGGTGGAGCTCCATGGTCATGGCGTGGATGGCCCGGGTGAGTTCGGTGTTCGTCTTGAGTTCCAACTCCTGCTCGATGAAGTCGTGATCGGCCTTCATCTGCTGGAAGGCCGCCTGCCGGTTCTGGCCGATCATGACGAACGTCGACAGGAAGATCGCTTCCAGTGACACCACAAGGGTCAGCGTGGGCCAGGGACTGGACTCGCAGAACACCATCCAGACGGCGAAGACCACCGCGTGAATGTAGACGAACGGCATGGACCCGGCGAACTTGGTGATGGCGTCGGCGACACGCAACTGGACGTCTTCGGCACGGCCGCTGTGGTGCGCGACCACCACCGGGTGATGCCGGGGCTCCCCGCCGGACTGGCTCATTTCGACGTACCTCCGTGACACGCCCCGGCGGACCTGTCAGGCGTCGCCGGGGCGCAGGTAGTGCGGGACGTGGTTGCTCAGCCGTCCCAGGTCCAGTCGGCCACCTCGGGCAGGTCCGTGCCGTGCTCCCGGATCCAGACATGGTGGCGCTGGCGTGCGTCCTCCATGCTCTGACGTACGGCCGCCGCGCGCACGGCCAGGCCGGGGACGCGGTCGATGACGTCCATGACCAGGCGGTAGCGGTCGAGGTCGTTGCGCACGACCATGTCGAACGGTGTGGTCGTGGTGCCGATCTCCTTGTAGCCGCGCACGTGCAGGTTGCGGTGGCCGGTACGGCGGTAGGCGAGCCGGTGGATCAGCCATGGGTAGCCGTGATAGGCGAAGATCACCGGCTTGTCCGGGGTGAACAGCCCGTCGTACTCGAAGTCCGTCATTCCGTGCGGGTGTTCCTCGCGCGGCAGCAGCCGGGCGATGTCCACGACGTTCACGACGCGCACCGCCAGCTCGGGCAGATGCCGGCGCAGCAACTGGGCCGCGGCCAGCACCTCCTGGGTGGGCACGTCGCCTGCGCAGGCCAGCACCACGCCCGGTTCGCGGGTGCCGTCCTCGGTGCCGGCCCACTCCCAGATACCGGCGCCGCGTGCGCAGTGCACCGTCGCCTCCTCCATCGACAACCAGTCGAAGCAGGGCTGCTTGCCGGCGACGACGACGTTGACGTAGTCGCGGGTGCGCAGCACGTGGTCGGCGACCGACAGCAGGGTGTTGGCGTCCGGCGGGAAGTAGACGCGCACCGCCTCGGGGCTCTTGTTGAGGATGTGGTCGACGAAGCCGGGATCCTGGTGGGAGAAGCCGTTGTGGTCCTGGCGCCACACGTGGGACGTCAGCAGGTAGTTCAGGGACGCGACGGGGGCGCGCCACGGCAGGCGACGGGTGGTGCGCAGCCACTTGATGTGCTGGTTCACCATCGAGTCGACGATGTGGACGAAGGCCTCGTAGCAGGAGAACAGGCCGTGCCGACCGGTGAGGAGGTAGCCCTCCAGCCAGCCCTGGCAGGTGTGTTCGGAGAGGATCTCCATCACGCGACCGTGCGGGTCGAGGTCTTCATCCACCTCCAGGACCTCGGCCTGCCAGGCCTTGCCGCTGGCCGCGTAGACGGCCTGGAGTCGGTTGGAGGCGGTCTCGTCGGGGCCGACGAGGCGGAAGTCGCGCCGGTCGGCGGTAGCCGCCATGACGTCCTGGAGCATGTCACCGAGGACCCGGGTCGGCTCGTGCAGAGTGGCGCCCGGCTTGTCGACCTCGACGGCGTACCGCTCCAGCGGCGGCAAGGGCAGCTCGCGCAGCAGCAGTCCGCCGTTGGCATGCGGGGTGGCGCCGAGCCGGCGGGCGCCGTGCGGGATGCAGGCGAGTACGTCCGGGCGCGGGGCGCCCTGCTCGTCGAACAGTTCCTCGGGCCGGTACGAGCGCAGCCACTGCTCCAGCTGCCGCAGATGCTCGGGGTTGTCGCGGACGGCGGCGAGCGGAACCTGGTGGGCGCGCCAGGTCCCCTCCACGGGCAGGCCGTCGACCTCGGCCGGGCCGGTCCAGCCCTTCGGGGTGCGCAGCACGATCACCGGCCAGCGGGGCCGGTCGGTGACGCCGTCCACACGGGCGGCCCGCTGGATCGCGGCGATACGGTCCAGGGCGGTGTCCATGGCCTGCGCCATGGCCCGGTGTACGGCGGCCGGATCGTCGCCGGTCACGTGGATCGGGTCGTGGCCGCAGCCGCGCAGGAGCTCGTCGAGCTCGGACTCCGGCAACCGGGACAGCACCGTCGGGTTGGCGATCTTGTAGCCGTTCAGGTGCAGAATCGGCAGGACGGCACCGTCGTGGACCGGGTCGAGGAACTTGTTGGAGTGCCAGGAGGCGGCCAGCGGCCCGGTCTCCGCCTCGCCGTCGCCGATCACACAGGCGACCAGCAGGCCGGGGTTGTCCAGGGCCGCGCCATAGGCATGCGACAGGGAGTAACCCAGCTCACCGCCCTCGTGGATCGAGCCCGGCGTCTCCGGTGCGACATGGCTCGGCACGCCGCCGGGGAAGGAGAACTGCTTGAACAGCCGGGCCATGCCGGCCGCGTCCCGGGTGACGTCCGGATAGGTATCGGTGTACGACCCCTCCAGCCAGGAGTTCGCCAGAACAGCCGGGCCACCGTGGCCGGGCCCCCAGACGCACAGGGCGTCCAGATCGCGGTCCTTGATGACGCGGTTGAGGTGCGTGTGCACCAGGTTCAGGCCCGGAGACGTGCCCCAGTGGCCAAGCAGCCGGGGCTTGACGTGTTCCGGGCGCAGCGGCTCGGTCAGCAGGGGGTTGGCCATGAGGTAGATCTGGCCGACGGAGAGATAGTTCGCGGCGCGCCAGTGGGCGTCCAGCGACCTCAGCTCGTCCTCCGTGAGCCGAGCGGACACCTGCTGCTGGTCGACGGACATCGAGATTCCTTTCCTCGTCGGATCAGCGGCCGAAGTGCGATACTTTGCGGTGCACCACACCACCCTCGGGTGGTTCGCCGGGTACCCGACAGGGCCGTTCGGGTCACACCGCGCGGGCCGAACCGGGCCCGGTGCCGCGCCAAGACACGGCAGTCCGTGTCGATCAGCCAGTGCGTTCCCAACCCCGGCGCGGTGCGCGGGCGCCGAGTTGCACATCACGGCTGCGATAGACGACATAGGGACGGGTGAGGTAGCCCAGCGGCGCGGTCAGCATGTGCACGAGACGGGTGAAGGGCCAGAACGCGAAGAGCAGCATGGCGCTGATGGCGTGCAGTTGGAAGAGCACCGGTGCGCCGGTCATCCGGTTCGGGTCGGGCTGGAGGTAGAAGATGGAGCGGAACCAGGGGGAGACGGTCTCGCGGTAGTCGTAGCCGCCGCCGACCAGGTTGGCGACGACGGTCGCGGACAGGCCGAGGACGATGGTCGCGGTGAGCGAGACGTACATCGCCTTGTCGTTCTTCGTGGTGGCGGAGAACACCGGTCCGACGGTGCGCCGCCGGTAGACGAGGATCGCCAGGCCGCCCAGCGTGCAGACCCCGGCGACGGTGCCGAGGACGACAGCGGAGACGTGGTAGGCGTTCTCGCTGATGCCGACGGCTTCGGTCCAGCTCTTGGGGATGACCAGGCCGCCGATGTGGCCCAGGAGTACGACCAGGATGCCGAAGTGGAACAGGGGACTGCCGATCCTCAGCAGGCGCCGCTCGTAGAGCTGGGAGGAGCGGGTGGTCCAGCCGAACTTGTCGTAGCGGTAGCGCCAGATGTGGCCGAGGACGAAGACGGCGAGGGCGACGTACGGGAGGGCGACCCACAGCAGGATGCCGCCGGTGCCGGCCTCGGCCGCCGTGGTGAGGGGGTGCGCGGGTGCGGTCATCGCGGGCCTCCTGCGGGGTCGGGCATGTACTGCGGGGGTGTGTACGGGGCGAGGCCGACCTGTTCCTCGGGCGGCCCTTCCGCGGCGAGCCGGGCGACGGCCGCACGGTCGTCGCCCTCGAGGTCGGGCAGGGTGGCGGAGACGGAGTCCAGCAGGGGAGCCCAGGGTGACTGCTCGTCGTGCAGGGCCAGACGCAGCAGTTCGAGGCCGGCGCGGTGCTCGGTGAGCAGGCGGTGGCCTGCTGCCGGGTCGGTGGCAGCGAACTCCAGGACGACGGCGAGGTGGTCGGGCAGTTCGTCGTCGCTCAGGCATAGGCCCGCGGCGGCGTAGGTCTGCTTCAGCCGCAGGAGGGCGATGCCGCGTTTCCGGGTGTCGCCGTGGGCGTAGTAGGTTCCTGCTCGCCACCGATATCGGCAGCGGTCAGGAACTTCCCCGGGGCGTACGTCCCCGGCTCCCGCTCCTCCAGGGCGACCAGGAAGGGCAGGTCGGTGAAACGCTTGACGTAGTCCTCGAAATACGGCGTGCGCCGGTCGACAAAGAACTCCTTGAGGATCACCTGGCCCATCGCCATGGCCAGAGCCCCGTCGGTGCCCGGCTGCGCCGCGAGCCACTCGTCCGCGAACTTCACGTTGTCCGCGTAGTCCGGGGAGACCGCCACCACCTTCTGGCCGCGGTAGCGGGCCTCGGCCATCCAGTGGGCGTCCGGGGTGCGGGTGACCGGGAGATTGGAGCCCCACATGATCAGGTACCCGGCATCCCACCAGTCCCCCGACTCCGGCACGTCGGTCTGGTCACCGAAGACCTGTGGGGAGGCGACCGGCAGGTCCGCGTACCAGTCGTAGAAGGAGAGCATCACCCCGCCCAGCAGCGAGTAGAAGCGGGCGCCGGCGGCGTGCGACACCATCGACATCGCCGGGATCGGGGAGAAGCCGGCCAGCCGGTCGGGGCCGTAGGTCTTGATGGTGTGCACGTGGGCGGCGGCGACCATCTCGATCGCCTCGTCCCAGCTCGCGCGCACCAGGCCGCCTTTGCCGCGCACGGACTTGTAGCGGCGGGCGCGCTCGGGATCGGAGACGATGTCCGCCCAGGCGGCCACCGGGTCGCCCAGCCGCGACCTGGCCTCGCGGTACATCTGCAGCAGCACCCCGCGCACGTACGGGTACCGCACGCGGGTCGGCGAGTAGGTGTACCAGGAGAAGGCAGCCCCGCGGGGGCAGCCGCGAGGCTCGTACTCAGGGCGGTCGGGGCCGACGGAGGGGTAGTCGGTCTGCTGCGCCTCCCAGGTGATGATGCCGTCCTTGACGTACACCTTCCAGGAGCACGAGCCGGTGCAGTTCACGCCGTGGGTGGAGCGGACCGCCTTGTCGTGCGACCAGCGGTCCCGGTAGAACTCGTCGGCCTGACGGCCGCCCGTCTTGTGAAGGGTGCGCAGGTCGGCCGAGACCTCGGCCCGCGTGAAGAAGCGGCGGGAGCGGACCAGTGCCTCCGCCACCTCGCCGTCCAGCCCTGCCTTTGCTGAATACCTGCGCTTCCTGTCCGGTGTCGGCTCGGTCTCCGTGGCCATCGCGCCGCCTCTTCCCGGGCCTTACGGCCTCTTCCGGATGCTCGCTTGGGTCCCTTCAGGGAACGCCATCCCTCGCCTTGCCACAACGACCGACACCGACGCCTCCAGCCCCGGCGTTTCCGCGGTCTGCCGTGCCTGGACGCGCAGCAGTCCGCCCGGCGGCAGGGGCTGCGCCGGGCGGGCAGGGGCTGAGCGGGGGGCTTCGGGTCAGGTGGACGGCTCCGGCATGCGGGTGCCGACCCGGGCACGTACCGCTTCGACGGTCTCCCACTGCTCGGTGCTCAGGAACGCCAGTGCGGCGGGGAAGACGCCGTCCTGTTCCTTGAGGATGTGGTCGCGCAGCAGGTCGAGGGTCTCGATCAGCCGTCCCGGCCAGGTGGGGTCTGCCAGGTACGGTCCGTTCGCCTCGGCCAGCACTGCCTCGATGCGGCGGTGTTCGTCCTCCAGCGCGGCGATCTTCTCGGGGAAGTCGGCGGCCATGGCCGGGAACAGTCCGTGCTCCTCCACCTGGGTGTGCGGGTCCAGTACGGCGACGATCTCCCGGGCCAGCTCCGCCATGTACGCGATCTTGCCGTCGCGGTGGGCGTCGCGTACCTGGCTGATGAGGTTCACCACCGTCTCGTGCTCCCGGGTCAGCTGGTCGATGGATTCCAGCGCCTGGCAGCCGCAGTATTCACACATCGTCCTGTCCCTCCTCTCCCGATCAGTGCGCCTGGGCCGCGGGCAGGCGCCGTATGACCGCATGGCGCACACCCGTCTCGGTGAAGGCCAGTGCCGCCGCGGCCACGACACCGAGCAGGGCCAGGCCGGCCGCGTAGGAGCCGTAGGTGCCGTACAGCGCGCCCATCACCAGCGGCGGGAGGAAGCCGCCGAGACCGCCTGCGGCGCCGACGACGCCGGTGATCGAGCCGACCTTGTTCGCCGGGGCCAGCAGCGCCACCAGGGCGAAGACGGCGCCGCTGCCCGCGCCGAGCGCGGCGGCCATGGCCAGGAAGGCGATCGTGCCCACCGGCGCCAGGGACGGTGTGAACGCCTGCACGAAGGCTCCGGCGAGGACGACCGTCAGGACGCCGGCCAGGACCCGCACCGGGCCGATGCGGTCCGACAGCCAGCCGCCGACCGGCCGCATGGCCACCGCCAGCAGGACGAAGCCGGCCATGCGGTTCGCCGCGTCGGCCTGTGCGAGGCCGTAGCCGGTCTTCAGGTAGGTGGGCAGGTAGACGGAGAAGGCGACGTAGCCGCCGAAGGCCACCGCGTACAGGGCGGACGCCTGCCAGGTGATGCCGAGCTTCAGGGTGGCGGCCAGGCGACGGGCCATGGGTTCGGTGGGCATCGTGCGGCCGGGTGCGTCGCGCAGCAGCAGGGCGGCGATCACCGCGTAGACCGCCAGGACGGCGGCAGTGATCAGGAAGGGGTTGGCCATACCGTGTGCCTTCACCAGCTTCACCGTGGTCAGCGCGCTGATCGCGGTGCCGCCCATGCCGGCGCCGAAGATCCCGATGGCCAGGCCGCGCCGCTGAGGCGGGAACCAGGCGCTGACGAAGGGCACGCCGACGGCGAACGCGGTACCGCCGATACCGAGGAAGAATCCACCCACCAGCAGTTCGGCGAGCGACGAGTGCCCGGCCAGGCCGAGGTAGAGCACCGGCACGATGGTGGCCGCCGAGACCAGCGGGAACATCACGCGCCCGCCATACCGGTCGGTGAGCGCGCCCACCGGGACCCGCCCCAGCGAGCCGACCACCACCGGCACCGCCACCAGCAGCGACTGCTGGAACGAGGACAGTCCCAGGTCGTCCTTGAAACGCGGGCCGAGCGGGCTCAGCAGCGCCCACGCCCAGAAGTTGACGGCGAAGCCCACCGTGGCCAGCGCCAGCATCAGCCACGCCCGACCGGATATGGCCGCTGCCGTTGCCGGTCCCTCGTCCTGCTTTCTCGACGGCTGCAGCATTGCCGCCCGTCCCTTCGTCCTCGCAGTGGGGCGGCCCCGGTGATCGGTCCGGGACCGCCGGCCCGCCGACCGCGCGACGCGGGCCGGTGACCTGCTGCCAATATCCGCGTGCGGACTCCCCGAAGAGGTGGGCCATCCGGCCTCATCACCCGGCCCGGCCGTCCCCGGTTTCCCGTCCGATGGGGCCGGGCCACGACCCCTCGTACGAGGCTGCCGGCAGACCTTGGCCGAAACTCTGGAGGTCAGGGCCGAGGGCTGTCCGGCCCTGACGCCGCACCGGTCTGGGGAGGCACCGAGGACCGATGTCCCACAACGACGGCTTTCGCGCACTCGACCGTCAGGAGTGCCTGCGCCTGTGGCCAAGGTGCCGGTCGGTCGTGTCGTGTACACCCGGCAGGCGCTGCCTGCGGTGCTCCCGCTGAACTTCTCTCTGGACACAGACTCCTCGGTGGTGCTGCGTACCTCGGTGAGTTCGGACCTCGTCCGCGCGATCGACGGGGTCGTGGTCGCCTTCGAGGCCGACGAGTTCGACGCCGCCTCCCGGTCCGGCTGGAGCGTGGTCGTCACCGGCCGTGCCACGGGTGGTGACGGATCCCGCCGAACACGAACGGCTGTCACGGACCGGGCCGCGCTCGTGGGTCGTCACGAGCGACGGGGTCTTCGTACGCATCGAGTCCGATGGTCAGCGGCTGGGAACTCACCGGTGCGCAACGACAGCAGCAGCTGACCGGGCCGACGCAGCTCCGGTAACGGTTGACAGGGCCCGGACAGGCCCTTCACAGACCAGGGCACTCAGGTCGCCGGCCCGGTGTCCCTGGGCAAGCGAGTCGAATCGGTCGCCTCCGCGGAACGAGGCGTGGTCTGCGCGGAAGCGCGTGGGGTCCGGCCGCCGTCCGGGCCGTAGCCGAACCGGATCAGCACCTGCGGATGGCACTGCTGTTGCGGAAGGCTCCCGGCCGCGCGCAGGTCCGGCCATTCCATGGCCTGGTGCAGCAGCGAGGTGCGCACGCCGTGCACGGTTGCCGTGAGCAGCACGTGCTGGAGTGCCTGGCCCGCGCGCAGCCGGTCCTCCGGCCGGTCGTGGGAGGTCCACAACAGGGCCACCTGGGCGTGGCGTTCGAAGCGCAGGGCGGGCAGGTGCAGCGCGGGCAGCGGCCCGGTGAAGTCCCGCATCGGCATCCGCCCGGCCGCGTCCGCCGGGCCGAGAGCGGTGACCGGGATGCCGTAGGGGGTGTCCGTTCCCGGCCGGGTGATCCAACTGCGGGTCTCGGCGGTGCGTGCCGGGCTGGCGTGGTTGCGCGCCTCGCCGATGGCGGTCAGGCGCAGCAGCCGCCGGATTCCGACGAAGTCAGGCATGTGCAGCCGCGCGCCCTCGACATGCGCGGCCACCGCCAGCTCCGCGACGACCGGATCGGGCACGGGGCGGCCCGTGAACGGCATCCGGCTGGTGTGGCGTCGCGCGATGGCGGCGTACAGGTCCGGTTCCGCCGGCCGGCTGTCCTCCGGGCGCGGAGGACGGGACAGCTGAATGGCGGCCAGCAGTTCCGGCTCCCCCGGATCGGGCAGCAGTCGCACGCCCGGGTGCCAGCCCAGACGTACGGCGGCGAGCCTGATGTTGAACACCGCCGCCCCCACGGACAGATGCTGTGCGCGGCCATCGGGGTCGGCCAGCGGCAGTGACCGCTCCGGCGCCGCCCGGACCTCCAGCAGTTGGTTGGCGGGGTTCAGGCGGAAGCGCCAGGGTTGCGTGTTGTGGATGGACGGAGCTGCCACTGCCGCCGCGAGCAGCGTCTCCAGGGCAGCAGCGTCCAGGTCGGGAATGGGCACCGTGCTTCCTTTCTCGTCCGGGGCCACCGGCCACCCTCCGCCCGCCCGAGAGGTGCAGTGGTGGATGTCTTCGCCGTGTCCCCTGCGTTCGACGGACCAGGCAGCCCGTCGTGGACGGAGTGATCGCCGCTCATGTCGCGGGCAGGGCGGTGGCGAGCAGTACGACGCCCAGGGAGCCGACGAGGGAGACGACCGCCAGGCTCCGGGCGAGGTCAGGCCGGTTCCGGGCGTGCGCGATGCCGTGTCCTGCCGCGGCGAGCATCACCAGGACGAACAGGCCGAGTTTGGCCGCCAGGGTGCGGCCGTAGCCGGGCTCGGCGAGCGACGCCCAGGTGACGCCCCTGTGCCAGGCCATGGCCCACCCGGTGCCCAGCTGCACGGGCAGGAAGACCGCCCCGGTCAGCAGTCCGAAGCGGCGGCCCGCCTCGGCGGCGAAGCGGTCCCTGGCCTCCGGCGCGAGCAGGCGGCGGGCCAGCGGAAGCACCACGAGGGTCAGGGCCAGCTGCCCGCCGACCCACAGCACGGCACCGGTGACGTGGAGGAACCGCACCAGGGACCACAGCCCCACCGTGCCCACTACTTGCTCACCTCCACCATTCCCATGGCCCCGGCTTCGGCGTGGCGCATGTCGTGGTCGACGAAGGAGTAGTGGCCGGCCGCGGGGAACGTGGTCTCCACGAACCCTCCCTGGGCGGGGGCGAGATCGAGCGCCTGGGAGCCTCCTGGTTCACCTGGCTCGAGCAGGTAGGCGCCCTCCTTGTACACGGTGTCGAAGACGGTGCCGACGACGTGGAAGGCGATGCCGTCGCTCGGTCCGGCGGCCACCACCCAGAAGCGGGTCCGCTCGCCGGCCTGCGTCTTCAGCGGGGCCTTGGCGTACTGCGCGGCGACGCCGTTGAACGCCCAGGCGTCCGGAGTGTCCTGGCGCATCTTCACCACCTGGGCCGCGCTGCCTGGCGTGCCGAGGTACAACTCGGAGGAGACCAGCAGGTACTCGTGGTCCACCTTCTTCAGGCCGGGCGGGTCGATGATGACCGCCCCGTACATGCCGTTGCCCATGTGCTGAAGCATCGGCGCGCTGCTGCAGTGGTACAGCCACGCACCGGCCTTGTGGGCACGGAACCGGTAGACGAGGCGCTGCCCGGGCCGGATGGTACGCATCGACGTGTCGGGGGACAGCGAACCGGCGTGGAAGTCGATGCCGTGGCCCATGGTCGTGTCGTCGTTGACGAGGGTGATCTCGAAGACGTCGCCGACCTTCCCGTGGAGGGTGGGGCCGGGGACGGTGCCGCCGAAGGTCCACATCTGCTGCTTGACACCCGGGGCGACCTCGATGGTCCTGGGGGCGGCGTGCAGTTCGATCCGGTGCACTCTGCCGGAGGGCACGGGAGCCAGATCGGGATCACGGGGCTGCCAACCACGGGAGAAGTCGGCGGAGAGGTCAAGCCCCGTGCTGTCGAGGATGGTCGTATGCCCGTCATGCGCGCTGGTGGCCGTGTCCGTGGCGTTCTTCACGACGATGGCCATCATCATTCCGGCGGCGCGGTGGCCGGGCAGCGTGCACCACGCGGCGCGGTCCTTGGTGAGCGGCCCGAGATCGAGGGTGCGGCTCTGCCCCTGGGAGAGGAGGGGGGTGGAGGGGCCTGCGTCCACCTTGAGGTCGTGCCGCTGGGCGTCCTTGTTGGTGACCTTCAGCTTCAGCGCCGTGCCTGCGGTGACCTCGATACGGCTGGGCCGGATACGCATGTCGGCCAGGGTGACGTCGACGGTGCGCGTGCCGGTTGCGGCACCGCTGCCCACCCCGGCGGCGACGGCCGGGCTGTGGGTGCCGCCGGCGCTGTTGGCGACCAGCACGGCCAGCAGGATCAGGACAGCACCGGCCGCACTGCCCACCAGGACCGGCCTGCGCGCCGAACGGCTCCCTCCGGTACGGCGCCCCGCTCGGACGAGAGCGGAGACGGTGAGGGCGATGAACGCAGCGCCGGCCGTCGCGGCCAGCAGCATGCCCGCCACGCCGGAGGGACCGGGCAGCGGCAGCGCCATCAGTGCGACGCCCCCATTGAGGGTCAGCGCCCGGGCCGGCCAGCCCCGTTCCAGTACCGCCCGCACCGCGGCCCGCTCCTTCGGTCCGCTGCCGAGCACGATCGGCAACAGGTAGGTCAGGGCACCGATGAGGACCTGTGCGACGACACCGATGAGCAGCACCGGGACCAGGGCTTCGACATCCTCCCCTGCCTGGACGAGGCGCCGGGTGGTCAGGATCACCGCATCCGCGGTCACGCCGACGCACAGCCACACGACAGCTGCTCCGAACGTCCATGCGGCCGCCGCCGAGACCGGGCGTCGCCCGCGTACCGTGCGAGCGAACAGTTCCACCGCCAAGGCCACGCCGACGGCGTACGCCACGACACCGATCGCGGCCGGCGGCCGCCACCCGGCCGCCAGCCCGACGACAGCGGTCAGCAGTCCGCCGCCGGTCAGCCCCAGCGCCCAGCGCGCCACACGAGTGGTGCGCTCGGCCATCCGGACGCCCAGCACGGTGGGCCAGAGCATGAACAGGGTGCCCAGCACAGGAAGTCCGATCCAGCCGAGCAGGGTGACGTGGACGTGGGCGAGCCTCAGTTCGGCGTAGTGCTGAGCACCCGCTCGGCCCGTGGCGAGCAGGCCGCCCAGCACCGCACCGACGACCAGTGCCCCCGCGGCCACCCGGTAGAAGCCGACGACGGGGGCGAGCCGCCCGCCCAGCGCGCCCCGGCCCACGCGCACCAGCACCACCAGGTGCGCGGCGACCGCGACCAGCAGCAGGGCGGCCGCGGTCCCGATCAGAAGCGGCCGGTCCATCCACACGCCGACGAGGACACCCGCCACGGCGAGGTTGACCCCGACCAGCCGAGCGTCACTCCACCGCTCGTCGGGGCGCCGGGCGTGCAGCAGGGCGACGGCGAAGTGCTCGCTCCAGACCACGATGGCGGTGGTGGCGGCGCCGAGCAGGAACAGGTGGATCGCCAACCAGCGGGCGATGGGCAGCGACCGCTGGCCGGTGGCCGCCAGCAGTGCCAGGGCCGCCCAGGCCACGACGACGACATGGGCGCGCAGGTGACGGCCCTTCAGCCCCGACTGCTTGAACCTGCTGGGATGCCAGCCCCCGGTGGATTCGGGGCGTTCGAGCTCGGTGGTCACGTGACTTCCGGTTGCTGCGTACGGCGTTCGGGCGACGGATGACGAACCGGCTCCGGTGGGGCACCGGGGCCCGCCGTACCGGGCGAGTCCGCCAGCAGCGCCGCCAGTTCGCGCTGGTGGGGGAAGGACCCGGGCCGGTATCCGCACCACGGCTCCTCGGCGTACGGATCGCCCATGACGCCGTAGGCGCGGGAGCGGGAGCCGCCGCAGACCCGGCGGAACTCGCAGGCTCCGCAGCGCCCGCCGAGCCGGTCCGGGTCGCGCAGGCCGGTGAACAGCTCCGAGGTGCGGTAGATCTCGGGCAGCGGTGTCTCGCGCACGGTGCCCGCGCCCAGGGGCAGGAAGCCGCTCGGGTGCACGGTGCCTGTGTGTGAGACGAAGACGAAGCCGCGGCCCGCGTTGACGTCCAGCGGCGGACGCCTCGCCCGGCGGCCTCCGTCGTTCAGGCCCAACTCATCTGCTCGATCGCGAAGTTGCTGGTAAAGCGGGCCGAGCCCGAGCACCCTGACATGGTCCTCGCCGGCGTCCGCCAGCACCTTCCGTTGGAGTGCGACGCGGCGGAAGTGATGGGCTTCGGTCGTCTTGGCGGGCACCGTCAGGCCCACGTCGTACACGAAGTTGAGGACGTCTTCCGTCTCGGCCGGGGTGAGCACGCCGAGCTGCCGGCCACGGCCGGTCGGCACCAGGAAGAAGGCACTCCACAGCATCGCGCCGTGCTCGACGACCAGACGGACGATGTCCGGCAGGTCCTGGAGGTCGTGCCGGGCGACCGTGGTGTTGATCTGCACCTTCATGCCGAGCCCGCGGGCGGTGTCCCAGGCGTCCAGGGTCCAGCGGTACACCCCGGGCACGCCACGGAATCCGTCGTGCAGCTCGGCGGTGGAGCCGTCGAGGCTCAGCGACAGCCCGACCGCACCCGCGTCGTGCACGGCGCGGAGCCTGTCCGGGGTGAGCGTAGGCGTGCCGGACGGTGAGACAGCGACGCGCACACCCGCCGTCTCACCGTAGGCGATCAGCTCCAGCAGGTCGGGGCGCTGGAAGGGATCACCGCCGGTAATCACGAACAGTGGTGCCGGGGACCCGAAGGCGGCCACTTGGTGCAGCAGTTCCTTGGCGGCAGCAGTGTCGAGCTCCCGCGGGTCACGGTCGGGCGCCGCCTCGGCCCGGCAGTGCAGGCAGGCGAGCGGGCAGGCCCGGGTCGACTCCCATATCACGATGAACGGCCGGTCGTCGGCGTTCTGACGCTGCCGGCGAATCACTCGCAGGCCGCTCATCGGTCTCCCCGCTCGGAATCGGTGCGTATCGTGCGTCCGGCCACCCTGGAGTCAGGGCAGACGTGGCGGGCGGCCGGACGATGACCTGTCCGGCCCGTGCACGGCGCCCGCCACGGGGGACGACGGTGGAGACAGCCGCACGGGCGCTCGATTCGGTCGTACACGGGATACCTCCGGTTCGGTCGCTGTCAGCCTCGGGCAACGGGCGACCTGGGCGCGGCGGCCGATCCGCCCATGAGCATGGGGCCGACGGTCCCTCGTTCGGTTCGCAGGACAGGGCCGAAGGGGCCGAATAGAACTAATGGGGCAAATGCCGCACAGGCGGGTGCCGATGGCATGCGACGCCGAGTGCCTCCCCCAGCCACGGCGGAGACGCACGTCATCTTTGCGTCGACAACCGCCCCAGGAGCGCGAGCAGATGTTGTGAATTGGCTGTTCGGAACGGGACAGGTGTTGCCTGGACAGGGGAGATCGGGAAGGCGGTCGCCGCCATGGTCGGCGACGGCGGCGACCATGGCGGCGCGGAGATCTCGTGTCCCGCCTGCACGGGATCCTGGCGCGGATCGTCCTCGCGGCGGCCGGGGGGTGCGGGATCCGGATCGAACCGGTCAGAGGACGGATCTCATGCACGCGCATCTGGCCCCCACTGCCCGAAGGGCCTTGGGGTCCCCCTCGCCCCAGGTGAAGAGCGGGCCGTACAGTCGCCCAAGCAGGGCCGTTCGGCCCCAGGCCTGGCCAGAATCGGACGCCTAGCGTTTGTGCTCATGGAGAACGACAAGATCGCGCGCCCTGCGCAGCGGCGCGAAGGTGACAGCTGGCCGCTGGCAGCCCGCAGGCTGCTGACCCGCCGCGAGGTCTCGGCCGACGGACGCGCTGTCTTCGGCACCGGCGACCCCGCCTGGGAGAGCTTCTACCGGGACCGCTGGGCGCACGACAAGGTGGTGCGCTCCACCCACGGCGTGAACTGCACGGGGTCGTGTTCGTGGATGGTGTACGTCAAGGACGGCATCATCACCTGGGAGCACCAGGCCACCGACTATCCGTCGATCGGCACCGACTGCCCCGAGTACGAGCCGCGCGGCTGCCCCCGCGGTGCCTCCTTCTCCTGGTACACCTACTCCCCGAGCCGGGTCCGCTACCCGTACGTGCGCGGCGCCCTGCTGAAGCTGTGGCGCGAGGCCCGCGGGCGGCTCGGTGACCCGGTGGCGGCCTGGGCCGAGATCACGGGCGATCCGGCGAAGGCGCGGGCGTACAAGCGGGCTCGCGGCAAGGGCGGCCTGGTGCGTGCCGACTGGGACGAGGTCGCCGAGCTGGTCGCCGCCGCTCATGTGCACACCATCAAGGAGTACGGCCCCGACCGCGTCGCCGGCTTCTCCCCCATCCCGGCCATGTCGATGGCGTCCTTCGCGGCCGGCGCCCGGTTCATGTCGCTGATCGGCGGCACTCTGCTGTCGTTCTACGACTGGTACGCCGACCTGCCGATCGCCTCCCCGCAGGTCTTCGGCGACCAGACCGACGTGCCCGAGGCCGCGGACTGGTGGAACGCGGGCTATCTGATCATGTGGGGCTCGAACATCCCCGTCACCCGCACCCCCGACGCACACTTCCTGACCGAGACCCGCTACAACGGCACCAAGGTCGTCGCGGTCAGCCCCGACTACGCCGACAACGTCAAGCACGCCGACGAGTGGCTCGCCCCGCACCCGGGTACGGACGGCGCGCTGGCGATGGCCATGGGCCATGTGATCCTGCGGGAGTTCCTCGTAGACCGCGAGGTGCCCTACTTCCGGGACTACCTGCGCACGTTCACCGACGCGCCGTTCCTGGTGACCCTGCGCGAGCACGAACACGGTCTCGTCCCGGACGGGTTCCTGACCGCTGCCGACCTCGGGCACGACACGGAGCACGCCGAGTCCAAGACCGTCCTCCTGGACGCGGCCACGGGCGAGCCTGTTGTGCCGAACGGCTCGCTCGGCTTCCGCTGGGCGAAGACCGAGCAGGGCCGCTGGAACCTCGAACTGGGTGGGGCGGAGCCCGAGTTGAGCCTGCTGGACTCGGCCGAGGACCGGGTGCGGGTGGCACTCCCCCGGTTCGACGAGGGGGCCGGCGAGGGTGGCTCGGTGATGGTGCGCGGGGTGCCGGTGCGGCGGATCGGCGGCCGGGTCGTCACCACGGTCTTCGACCTGATGCTGGCCCAGTACGGGGTGGCCCGGCCCGGCCTGCCCGGCGTCTGGCCGCTCGCGTACGACGACGCGTCCCAGCCGTACACCCCCGCCTGGCAGGAGACGATCACCTCGGTGCCGGCCGAGCAGGCGGCCCGGATCGCCCGGGAGTTCGCCCGTAACGCCGAGCGCACCCAGGGCCGTTCGATGATCGCGATGGGCGCGGGCACCAACCACTGGTTCCACTCCGACACCATCTACCGGGCCTTCCTGGCGCTGACCACCATGACCGGCTGCCAGGGCGTCAACGGCGGCGGCTGGGCGCACTACGTCGGCCAGGAGAAGGTCCGTCCACTGACCGGCTTCCAGCACCTGGCGTTCGCCTTCGACTGGCAGCGGCCCACCCGGCACATGGCGGGGACGTCGTACTGGTACCTGAACTCCGACCAGTGGCGGTACGAGGCGTTCGGGCCCGAGGAGCTGGCATCCCCGCTCGGTGAAGGCCGCTTCAAGGGGAAGGCGTTCGCGGACACGCTCGCACAGGCGGTACGGCTCGGCTGGACGCCCGGCCATCCCGGTTTCAACCGCAACCCGCTGGACCTGACCGACGAGGCCGCCGCCGAGGGGCGCCCCATCGCCGAGCACATTGTCGACGAGCTGAAGTCCGGCAGGCTGCGGTTCGCCGCCGAGGATCCCGACGACCCGGCCAACTTCCCCCGCGTGCTGACCGTGTGGCGGGCGAACCTGCTGGGCTCCTCCGGCAAGGGCAACGAGTACTTCCTTCGCCACCTGCTCGGCACGGACGCGGCGGTCCGATCCGCCGAGACCCCGCCCGAGGGACGGCCGAAGGAGGTGGTGTGGCGGGAGGAGGCTCCCGAGGGCAAGCTCGACCTGCTGGTCTGCATGGACTTCCGGATGACCTCCACCGGGCTGCTGGCCGATGTCGTCCTGCCGGCCGCAACCTGGTACGAGAAGGACGACCTGTCCTCGACTGACATGCACCCCTTCGTGCACGCCTTCACCCCGGCCATCGCCCCGCCCTGGCAGGCCCGTACCGACTACGACACCTTCCTGACCATCGCCGACCGCTTCAGCGAGCTGGCCGCCGAGCACCTCGGCACCCGCACCGACGTCCTCGCCGTGCCGCTCACGCACGACACTCCCGACGAGCTCGCCCAGCCGGGCGGGGTGGTACGGGACTGGAAGACGGGCGAGTGCGACCCGGTGCCCGGCCGCACCATGCCGAAGCTCGTCGTCGTCGAACGGGACTACGCCGCGACCGCGCAGAAGATGCGCGCCGTCGGCCCCCTGCTCGACACCCTGGGCACCACCACCAAGGGCATCACCGTCCACCCGGACCAGGAGCTGAACGAACTGCGGCACCGGTGCGGGACCGTCCGGGACGGAATCGCCGCCGGGCGGGCCTCCCTGGCCACTGCCTCCGACATGTGCGAGGCGATCCTCGCCCTGTCCGGCACCACCAACGGCCGCCTGGCCACCGAGGGCTTCCGCGAGATGGAGCGGCAGACCGGCAGCGGGGGCCTGGTGGAACTCGCCGCCGAGCGCGAGGCCGAGCGGATCACCTTCGCCGACACCCGCACCCAGCCTCGCGCGGTCATGACCTCCTACGAGTGGTCGGGCTCGGAGACCGGCGGGCGCCGCTACTCCCCCTTCGTCATCAACGTCGAGCACCGCAAGCCCTGGCACACCCTCACCGGTCGCCAGCACTTCTTCGTCCAGCACGACTGGATGGCCGAACTCGGCGAGCAACTACCCGTCTACCGGCCGCCGTTGAACACCCCCCGGCACTACGGTGACGAGCATCTGCACGAGGAGGGCCGGGCGGAGGTCACGGTCCGCTATCTGACCCCGCACTCGAAGTGGTCGATCCACTCGAACTACCAGGACAACAAGTACATGCTCGACCTGTCCCGCGGCGGCCCGGTGATCTGGATGTCCACCGCCGACGCCGAGAAGATCGGCGTGAAGGACAACGAGTGGATCGAGGCGTACAACCGCAACGGCGTCGTGGCGGCCCGCGCCGTGGTCACCCACCGCATGCCCGAGGGCACCGTGTACATGTACCACGCCCAGGACCGCAATGTGAACGTCCCGAAGACCGAGGTCAGCGGCAAGCGGGGCGGCATCCACAACTCCCTGACGAGGCTGCTGCTCAAGCCCACCCATCTCGCGGGCGGCTACGCGCAGTTCACGTACGCCTTCAACTACTACGGCCCGACCGGCAACCAGCGCGACGAGGTCACCGTCATCCGCCGCCGCAGCCAGCAAGTGGAGTACTGACATGCGAGTGATGGCCCAAGTGGCGATGGTGATGAACCTCGACAAGTGCATCGGCTGCCACACCTGCTCGGTCACCTGCAAGCAGACGTGGACCAACCGAACGGGCGTCGAGTACGCCTGGTTCAACAACGTCGAGACCAAGCCGGGTGTCGGCTACCCCCGCCGTTACGAGGACCAGGAGCAGTGGAAGGGCGGCTGGATGCTCGACAAGCGCGGGCGTCTCGTCCTGCGCTCCGGCGGTCGCGTCAAGCGACTGCTGTCCCTGTTCTCCAATCCCGACCTACCGGGCATAGAGGACTACTACGAGCCGGTGACGTACGACTACGACAACCTCGTCAGCGCCCCCGCCGGCAAGGACATCCCCGTCGCCCGCCCCCGCTCCGTCCTCACCGGCAAGCCCACCGCGATCACCTGGGGCGCCAACTGGGAGGACGGCCTCGGCGGCGCGCCCGAGCACGCGGGCGGCGATCCCAACCTGACCGGGGCCTGGGCGGAGAAGGTCAAGTTCGAGTTCGAGCAGACGTTTCTCTTCCACCTGCCCCGGCTGTGCGAGCACTGCCTCAACCCGGCCTGCGTCTCCGCCTGCCCGTCGGGCGCGATGTACAAGCGCACCGAGGACGGCATCGTCCTGGTCGACCAGAACCGCTGCCGCGGCTGGCGGATGTGCGTGACGGCCTGCCCGTACAAGAAGGTGTACGTGAACCACGCCACCGGCAAGGCCGAGAAGTGCACCTTCTGCTTCCCGCGCATCGAGGCCGGACAGCCCACCGTCTGCTCCGAGACCTGCGTCGGCCGGCTGCGCTACCTCGGCCTGCTGCTCTACGACGCCGACCGCGTCGGCGAGGCCGCCGCCACCCCGGACGAGAAGGACCTGCTGGACGCCCAGCGCGGCGTCTTCCTCGACCCGGCCGACCCCGAAGTGATCGCCGCGGCACGGGAGTCCGGGATCCCCGAGGACTGGCTGGCGGCGGCCCGCCGCTCCCCGGTGTACGACCTGGTGATGCGCTACAAGGTGGCACTCCCGCTGCACCCGGAGTACCGGACGATGCCGATGGTCTGGTACGTGCCGCCCCTCTCCCCCGTCCTCGACGCCGTCGACGCGGCGGGCGGCAACCAGGACGATCCCGACCACGTCTTCGCCGCCGTCACCCGGCTGCGCATCCCGTTGGAGTACCTTGCGGAGCTGTTCACCGCCGGGGACACCGACGTGGTGGCCGGCGTACTGATGAAGCTCACCGCCCTGCGCTCGTACATGCGCGAACGCACGCTCGGCGAGGCCGGGGACGAGACGGTGCTCAAGGCCGTCGGGCTCACCGCCCGCGAGGCGGAGGACATGCACCGACTGCTCGCCGTCGCCAAGTACAAGGACCGGTACGTCGTTCCCGCCGCGCACAAGGAGGACGCGGCCGCGCTGAGCGCCATGGAGAACCGGTGCCCCGTGGAGGCCGGCGGTGAGCCTTCCGAACGCCGGGTCATGCTCGGCATCCCCACCCTGCGCCGCAAGGCGACGGGAGGCCGAGCGTGAGCCCGCTGCCCGCCACCGTTCCCACAATCGTGCGCACCCGCATCCGAGCGACGGTCCGCCGTCCGTCGCGCCTGTCGCCGCAGGAGACCGAGGACCGCGCCCTGCTCCTGCGCCTGCTGTCACTGCTCCTGCAGTATCCGGACTCCGAACTGGCATCGGCTCGCGCTGAGTTGGAGGGCACGGTCCGCGCCCTGAACCCCTCGCCCGCTGCCGAGCACCTGACCCGCTTCGTCGCCTGGTTCACGACCCAGGACCCCGAGGCTCTGGAACGCCACTACGTGGAGGTCTTCGACCTGCGCCGCAAGAGCAGCCTCTACCTCACCTACTACCTGCACGGCGACACCCGCCGCCGCGGCATGGCCCTGCTCACCCTGGCCCGCCGCTACCAGGCCGCGGGCTGGGACATCGACGGCGGCGAACTACCCGACCACCTGCCGGTCGTCCTCGAGTTCGCCGCACTCACCGGCACCGGCGCGGGCGAGGCACCCCTGCGCCAGCACCGCCGCGGACTGGACCTCATCCACCAGGCCCTGAAGGCCGCCGACTCGCCCTACCGACACCTCCTGGCCGCCCTCCTCACCCTCCTGCCACCGCCCACGAAAGCGGACGAGCGGGCCGTCGCGAAGCTGGCCGCCGAGGGCCCGCCGAACGAGGAGGTCGGGCTCGACCCCTACGGCGCCTACGGACACGGAGAGTTCGCGCCGCCCGACGCCTTCGTACCCCCTGTGCCCGCCCCGCCCACCTACCGCACGGAGGAAGGTCTCCGATGAACCCGATCGCGGCCGCCCCCGGCGGCGCCGACCTGCTGCTGTGGGTCGCCTTCCCCTACATCTGCCTCGCCGTGTTCGTCGTCGGGCACGTCTGGCGCTACCGCCAGGACCAGTTCGGCTGGACCTCCCGCACCACCCAGCTCCTCGAACACCGCTGGCTGCGCTGGGGCAGCCCGCTGTTCCACCTGGGTGCCTTCGCCGTGATCGCCGGGCATGTGCTCGGCCTGGCCGTCCCCGCCTCCTGGACCGAGGCAGCCGGGATCAGCGAGCACGTCTACCACACGGGGGCCGTCGCGCTGGGCTCCGTCGCCGGGATCACCATGGTCACCGGCCTGGGCATGCTCTGCGCGCGGCGGGTGCTGACACGGCGGATCCGCCTCACCACCGACCGCAGCGACAAGGTCCTGTTCCCCCTGCTGTCGGCCACCGTACTGCTGGGCTTCAGCGCCACGGCCACCCACAACGTCTTCGGCCCCGGCTACGACTACCGCACCACCGTCTCCGTCTGGTTCCGCGGCGTCTTCACCCTTCACCCGCAGCCCGAGGCGATCGCCGGAGCACCGCTGCTGTTCCAGCTGCACGCCCTGTCCGCCTGCCTGCTCTTCGCGGCCTGGCCGTTCACCCGCCTCGTCCACGTCTGGAGCGCCCCGATCGGCTACCTGGCCCGCCCGTACCTGGTCTACCGACGGCGAGCCACACCGGCCACGCCCCCGACAGCCGTGCACCAGCCCCGGCCGGTCTCCGGCTCCCGACGCGCCGCATGAGCCGCCAGCCCGCGCTCGCACCCGACGCCACGACCACCCGGCCCGCACAGGCCATCGCCGCGAGCCGCCGAACAGGTCTGGTCATGCTGCTGACCGGGATCGTCGGCCGGCTCGCCTCCTTCCAACTCGCCGTGGACGACTGACGGCTACTCCGCGACCTCGCCTACCAGCCGCCGTGCAACATCAGCCCCGTCGTCAGCTGCGGCGGCGTCATGTCGAGCACGCAGGGCGGACTGTTCGACGTTCCCAACATGCTGCTCGGACTGGGTGCCTTCGCCGCCGTGACCGCCCTGGGTATCGCCGCCCGGCAAGGGAACATCACGAACGCCTTGATGAGGCGGGGCTAACCTCACGCCCACGAAGGTCCCGAGCCGGTCGTCACGCAACTGCCCGGCGCTCAGTCGTGCGGGACCACCGCAACCGGTGCAGAGGCGTGCTGCAGCACCGCATGCGTCACCGCTCCGATGTGGGCGCCGACCGGCGCGCGGCGGTTCTTCCGGCCGACGACGACCAGGGCCGCGTCCCGCGAGGCGTGCACGAGGTGTCGCCCCGAGCCGCCGACCACGGCGTGCTCACGCACCTCGACGCCGGGGTACTTGGCCTTCCACGGCCGCAGTACCTCGGTCATCCGGTGCCATACCTGCTCGGACAGTTCGTCGTTGAGCACGAAGTCCATGGCGGCGCCGTAGCCGTAGGCGGTGGGCAGAGTCCAGCCGTGAACCACCCGCAGGCCGGCGGCCTGGCGCTGGGCTGCGTCGAACGCGAACCCGATGACTGCGTCGCCGGTGCTCTCCGGATCCAGGCCCAGCACGACGTCGCGGTACGGGGTGACGGTGGATGGGCTTCCCGAGGCGTCCGGAAGATGTTCGTCCTCGGCGCGCTGAACGGCTCGTACGAGGACGACGGGTCCTGGTGAGCGCGCCACGACGGCAAGGGCGACGGAACCGGCGAGGAATCCGGCGACTCCGCCGATCCCACGGGATCCGAGGACCAGCATGTCGGCGTCCCCGGCTGCGGACAGCAGGGCGGGGACGGCCTGTTCGCCGGCCTGGTGTGTGCTGATGGGCAGGTCGGGGTGGTCCTTCGCGATCCGGGACTGCGCGTCGCGCAGCGTGTAAGCGGCCCACTCACGCTGTGCGTCGATCGCGGCCGGTGCCGACAGACCGATGAACGGCGCGCGCACGTAGGGATGCTGTTCCCAAGCATGCACGAGATGCAGCGACGCATCGCGCTGTTCTGCGGCACGGGCGGCCCAGTAGGCGGCGGCCAGGCTGTGGGGTGAGCCGTCGAGGCCGACGGTGATGGTGGGCATGTACGGACCTCCTTCAGGGATGCCGTGCCAGTCTCCGGGCCATGTACATGGCACAGCAGGGGTCTCTGGGGTCCCCCTCGGGGACCGAACAGCCCACATGCAGGTGTCCGTGAAGCATCTGCGAGGCCGGTGGGCCCTCATGCCGGGACGTTTGGCCCCATCCGGTGCCGACCAGCAAATTTAGGGTGGCCTGAGCAAGCACTGAATGTGCCGGTAGAGAGCGAGGCACGAGCATGGTGACTACAGACCATGGCCAGCCACTGTCCAACGACACACCCGTGCCCGGCGACGGACTCGACGCCTCCCGCATGCCGGGTCACTGGCTCCTCGCCCGCCTGGGCAAGCGGGTCCTGCGCCCCGGAGGTCTTGAGCTGACCCGCTGGATGCTGGAAACGCTGGACATCGGCCCCGACGACCGGGTGGTGGAACTGGCCGCCGGGCTGGGAGCAACCGCACGACTGGCCCTCGCCCGTCACCCGGCCGCCTACACCGCCGTCGACCGGGATCCGGCAGCAGTGACGCGGCTGGGCAGGCTCACGTCCGCCGGGTCGACCGAGATACGCGCCGTACGCGCTGACGCCACCGACACCGGCCTGCCACCCGGCAGCGCCACCGTCGTGTACGGCGAGGCGATGCTGACCATGCAGCCCGAACCGGCCAAGCGCCGCGTCGTCAGGGAGGCGCGCCGACTGCTCACCAACGCCTCGGGCCGGTACGGCATCCACGAACTGTGCCTGCTGCCCGACGACATCGACCGCACACTCGCCGACCAGATCACCGCCGAACTGCGTGACTCCATCCGCGTCGGCGCCCGCCCGCTCACCGCTTCCGGCTGGCGCGACCTGCTCGCGGCAGAGGGCTTCACCATCACCGCGAAGAGGATGACGCCCATGGCACTCCTCGAACCACGCCGGACGGTCGCCGACGAGGGTCTGATCCGAGCCCTGGGGATCGCCGGGCACGCCCTGTGGGACCCGTCGGCCCGACGCCGCCTCCTGCGCATGCGCAGCGTCTTCCGCCGTCACCAGCACCACCTGGGAGCCATCAGCCTGATCGCCGTACCCACCCCGCCCGCACACTGAGGAGGTACCCCATGACCGCAACCGTGATCACCGACCTGGCCGCTGAACTGCCGCTGGCCGAGGGCGGCACACTCAGCCGTGTCCTGTACCGCGACGACCGGATTCGCGTGGTCGGCTTCGCGTTCGCCGCCGGCCAGGAACTCACCGAACACACCTCGGCCCTGCCCGTGGTCATCCAGGTCATCAAGGGCCGCCTCGACCTCGTACTCGGCGAGGAGAAGACCGAGGCGACGCCCGGGAGCTGGATCCACCTGCCCGCCCGGCTGCCGCACACCGTGCGCGCGACCGAACCCACCATCATGCTGCTGACCATGCTGCCTGCCCCCGAACCGTCCGGATCCGGCTCCGGCGCCGACAACTGAGCGGACCGCCTGACTCTCAGGGGCCCGTGAGGGCCTGGAACGGCACGGCTACATCCAGCTGATCAGCAACGCGGTCCGCCATGCCGGCGGAGTGACCGGTTTCGGGCTCAGGGCCGGCCCCGGGAGGGCCCGCAGGCTGTCTCCGGGCGGACAAGTGTGTTGTCGCCGGAACGGCCGGCGAAGTAGTCCTCGACGTTGGCCACGGTGGTCTGGGCGATCTGGCCGACGGCGTCCCTGGTGAAGTACGCCTGGTGGGAGGTGACCAGGACGTTGCTGAAGGTCATCAGCCTCGCGAGGCGCTCGTCGGTCATCACCTCCAGCGACTTGTCCAGGAAGAACACGCCGGCCTCCTCCTCGTACACGTCGAGGCCGACACCGCTCAGCCGTCCCGCGCGCAGTGTCTCGAGCAGGGCGTCGGTGTCGACCAGGCCGCCGCGGCTGGAGTTGACCAGGATCGCGTCGTCCTTCATCAGTGCCAGGGCCTCGGCGTCGACGAGGTGGTGGGTGTCCGGCAGCAGGGGCACGTGCAGGCTGACCAGGTCAGCCTCGGCGAACAGCCGCTCGCGCGGGACGTACTCCATGCCGAGGGCGAGGCACTCGGGATTCTCGGCGACGTCCCAGCCCAGCAGCCGCATGCCGAACCCGTGAGCGATCCTGGCGAACGCGGCCCCGATCTTTCCGGTGCCCACCACGCCGGCCGTACGACCTCGCAGGTCGCGGCCCATCAGCCCGTCGAGCCGGAAGTCGAACTCCCGGGTACGGTGCACTGCCCTGACGATGCGACGGTTGACCGCCAGGGCCAGGGTCCAGGCGAACTCGGCGACCGAGTACGGCGAGTAGTACGAGACCCGGGCCACCGTGAGACCGAGTTCCCGGGCAGTGTCAAGGTCGATGTTGTTGTAACCGGTGGACCGCTGGGCAACCATCCGGGTTCCGCCCTTGGCCAGCGAGCGCAGCACATCGGCGTCCAGAGTGTCGTTGACGCTGCTGAGTACGACCTCGTGGCCCGCGGCGGTCGGGACGGTGTCCCGGTCCAGGAACATTCCAAGACACCGCAACTCATGCCGGGTGGCGAACACGCCGTCGAACGCTTCCCTCAGCAACGGCTCCTCGTCCGCGAGAACGCCGTACGCGACGATCTCCACCTGCTCTCCTCCCGCTGAATTCAAACGATCACCTCTCCACCGTAGGCCGAGCCCGCCGAAGTGACGAGGGCCGATGGGTTCAGGAAGCGGGCCCCATCGTCCCGGGCGCCGGGCCACCTCAGCGTCGGCACTTCTGGCCTTGAGGAAGCCGGGCGCCACGGGCAGCCCCGAGCCGGGTCATTCCGGCCAGGCCGGCTCCCCTCGCTGCCGAGCAGGTCGGTCGTCTCCCGGCTGCCCTCGCGAATGCGTACTCGTACTTGGGTGCGCTCATCCTTGTCGGGCCTGTCACTTGTGAGGGACGACGGCCAGCGGGCAGATGACGTGATGGACTGCGGTATGGGTGACGCGGCCGATGCGCGGAAGCGTTGGCCCTGCGGTCAGGCGACGCCCGACGACCAGGAGGCTCGCCGCGGAGGCGGCCCGTACCAGCGCGGTGGAAGCTTTGCCCTCCACGACGGACTCCAGTACCTCGGTCTCGGGGTACTTCTCGCGCCACATCTGCAGCACGGCCGACAGGAACCCCTGCCATTCCTCAGCCTGCCGGGGATCGTTGACCAGGCCGATGTCGCCGGGGCCGAGGCTGATCGCGGACGGCGGCTGCCAGGCGTACACCACACGCAGCCGGGCGTGCCGCAGCCGGGCCGCCTCGAAGGCGAACTCGATCACCTCGTCGCAAGCGTCGGCGAGGTCGATGCCGAGCACGACGTCGCGGTAGCCCGTCCGGGTGGACCAGCTGCCGTCGTCCGCCGGAAAGTGCTCGTCCTCGGCCTCCTCGCCCGCCCGTACGAGGACGACGGGACGCGTCGCCTTCGCGACCACCCCCAGGGCGACCGAGCCGACCAGAAGTCCGGTGAAGCCGGTCAGACCGCGTGAGCCCAGCACCAGTAGTTCTGCCTGTTCGGCAGCCTTCAGCAAGGCAGCGGTCGCCGGGCCCTCGACCTGCTCGTCGGTGAGGCGCACGCCGGGTGCGGCGCCGCGGACCTGTTCCTCCGCCCGGCGGAGGGCACGGCGCGCGAGGCGGCGCTGCGCGGCGTTCGCGGGCTCGCCGTCCGTCTGGCGGGGGTGCCAGTTCCAGGCGTGCACCAGTCGTAGCGGTACGTCCCGGCGCACCGCCTCGCGGGCGGCCCACTCGGCGGCGGCGAGACTCTCCGGCGATCCGTCAACTCCAGCGATGACCGGCGAAAACATGATGCGCACCTCCTGCGCTGCGGTCTGCTCGATGCTGCCAGCGTCGTGCCACGGCCCTCGTGCGGGTAGGGGCCGCAAGGTCTCCCCCAGGTCCGTTGGGCCCTTCGTCAGTGCCCGATCTTCGAGCGGATGCTGGTGGAGGACGGGATCCTGCTGCGGAAGTACTGGTTCTCGGTGAGCGACACCGAGCAGCAGGAACGGTTCCGGCGCCGGCTGGAGGACCCGCTGCGGCGCTGGAAGCCGTCACCGATGGACCTGGAGTCGATCTCCCGGTGGGAGGCATACACCCGGGCCAAGGACGAGATGATGATCCACGCGGACATCTCGGAGGCACCGTGGTACGTCGTGGAGAGCGACGACAAGCGCCGGGCCCGCCCGAACATGATCGCCCACTTGCTGAGCACCGTGCCCTACCACGACGTGCCGCCGCCGGTGCTGGAGCTTCCGCCGCGGCCCGCGTCGACCGGCTACGAGCGCCCGCCGCGCGACCTGCAGCCCTACGTCCCTGATCACGCGGGGGGCTTCTGAGCCGGTCACCGTGGTCATGCCCGCTGCGGTACGACGGCGACCGGGCAGGCGGAGCGGTGCAGCATCGCGTGGGCGGCGCGGCCGAGCTGGAGGCCGAAGTGGCCCTCGCGCCGCCGGGCTCCGACGACCAGCAGGTCCGCTTCGGCCGAGGCGGCCGACAGCACCTGGCGGGCAGGGCCCTCGACGATGCGCCGGTGCACCTCGACATCGGCCGGGGCGTCCCGCAAGGCCGCTTCCAGCGCCCCAACCGCCCGTTCCTCGTGCAGCCGAGCTGCTTCACCTGACAGCTGGCCGTGACCGATGCTCTCGTGCGCGGGGCAGCGCCAGGCTCGTACGGCGTCCAGAGGCACCCCGCGCAGCCGCGCCTCCTCGAGGGCGAAGTGCACCGCCGCCGCGCTCTCCGAGTTCTCGCCGATGCCGACGGCGATACGGCCGCGTACCCCGGACCGGGCCCGGTTGTCGTGACCGCCGCGCAGCACGATGACGGGGCAGTGCGCATGACCGGCCACCGTCACACTGACGGAGCCGAGGAGCGCCTCGGCCATACCGCTGTGGCCGCGGGAGCCGAGGACGACCGCCGAGGCGGTGCGGCTCTCCCGTACGAGCGCGTACTCCGGCTCCTCGGGCAGTACGTCGGTGGAGATCTTCACGTCGGCCTGCCGGCGTCGCGCCCGCCGCTCGGCGGTCGCGACAACGTCCTCGGCCATCACCTGCTCGGAGGGCTTGCCCAGGCCGTCGGCGAGAGAGACACCTTCGTACCGTTCCCACAGGGAGGCGTACACCAGCCGGAGCGGCACCCCGCGCACGGCGGCCTCGTCGGCCGCCCAGTCGACGGCCCGCAGGCTCGGCTCGGAGCCGTCCACTCCGACGACGATCGGAAGGTCCATCGCGGTCAGCTCCCCACTGCGAGGTCGAAGACGATGCGGGCCTTGACCTGCCCGCGCAGGACGTCGTCGATGGACTCGTTGACGGATGTGAGGGGCCGGGTCTCATAGATGACCCTGGTCCGACCGGCCGCGTGGAGCTGGAAGACCTCGGCGAGGTCCTGCCGGGTGCCCACGATGGAGCCGATCAGCGAGGTGCCGTTCAGCACGGTGTCGAAGATCGGGACACGGACGGTGCCATGGGCGGGCAGGGCCACCATGACCAGCTTGCCGCCGCGTCGCAGCCCGGAATTGACCGCCTCGAACGCGGCGTCGTTCACCGCGAGCGCGATCGCGGCGTGGGCGCCGCCGTGCTGCTTGAGCACCTGGCCGACATCCTGCTTGCGGGCGTCGATGACGAGATCGGCGCCCAACTCCTTGGCGAGTGCGAGCTTGTCGTCGCTGACGTCGATCGCGGCGACGGTGGCACCGGCGATCTTCGCGTACTGCAGGGCGAGGTGGCCGAGGCCGCCGATCCCGGAAATCGCGACAAGCTGGCTGGGTCGGATGTCCGCGACCTTGAGGGCCTTGTAGGTGGTCACGCCGGCGCAGGTCAGCGGGGCGGCGTCGAACGGGGTGATGCCCTCGGGTACCGGCTGGGCGAAGTCGGCCCAGGCCAGCATCTTCTCGGCGTAGCCGCCGTCGCAGCCGTACCCGGTGTTGATCTGCTGCTCGCACAGCGTCTCCCAGCCGGACAGGCAGTGCTCACACCGCCCGCACGTTGTGCCGAGCCAGGGCACGGCGACCCGCTGGCCGATGGCCAGGTGGGTGACGCCGTCGCCGAGCGCCTCGACCAGGCCGACGCCCTCGTGGCCGGGGACGAAGGGCGGACTGGGCTTGACGGGCCAGTCCCCGTGGGCGGCATGGATGTCGGTGTGGCACAGCCCGGACGCCTCGACGCGGATGCGGACCTGGCCGGGGCCGGGCTCGGGGTCGGGGCGCTCCTCGATGACCAGGGGCTCGCCGAAGGCTCGTACGACTGCTGCCTTCATGGTCTTCTCTCTCCTCTGCGGTGGTGCGTCGGTGGTGGGTCAGTCGTGGACGACGACGGTGACGGGGGTGGTGGCGTGGTGCAGGACGGCGTGGGTGACGGTGCCGATGTGGGCGCCCATGGCGGAGCGGCGAATGCGGCGGCCGACGACCATCAGGGTGGCTTCGTGGGAGGCGTCGACCAGGAGGAGCGGGGGGCTGCCGTAGTGGGACTGCTCGACGACCTCGACGTCGGCGTACTTCAGCCGCCAGGGCGCAGCACCTCGGTCAGGGCGGCGGCGTCGCCCTTCGCCATCTCCCGCTCGACCGCGGGCTCCACGGCCATGCCGTAGGCGTCGTGTTCGGGGGTTGTCCGGGGCAGGGTCCGCTGGTCCTTCAACGCGGACCAAGGGACCCGTGCACGGGTCGGCGGGACGGGCCCGGGGCGAGGTCCGTCCCGCCGAGTGCGGTCAGCGCAGCCAGGCGTGGTCGCGGACGACCGGCAGCCGCGCCCACAGCCGGCCCAGGCCCCAGGTGGCGCCCGCGGCCGCGGCCGCCACGGCGATCAGCGCCACCGCGTAGATCACGTGGTAGTCGGCGAACGGATTCGTCGACGTGCTCGGCGACCCGTTCGACAGGTGCTTGGCCGGCGGCCACTCGGCGATCCACATCAGCGCCATCATCGCCGTGCCCGCCACCGCGGCCGGACGCAGCGCCACACCGGTCGTGACGGCCACGCCGATGCCGAGCAGGCCCAGCATGAACAGCCAGTCCGCCCACGTGTCACCGGCCCACGAGTGGAACGTCGACTCCATCGGCCCGGCGGCAACGGAACTGAGGAAGCCCTTCGTCGGCGATCCACCGTCGATCCAGCCCTTGCCGGACGCCGTGGCATAACCGAGGCCGAAGGTCTTGTCCAGGAACGCCCACAGAAAGACGAACCCGGTCAGGATGCGCAGCGACGCCAGGGCGTAAGCCTGCGCGGTGTGCGTGCCGAAACGTGCCAACGCGGCGGACTCGGAGGCGGAGGCGGTCCGGTGCCAACGGAAGGCCGTCGACAGATGGAAGCCCGGGCTCCGGTGAGAGTGCTCGTGCACGGCCATGACGGTGATCCCTTCAGGGATGTATGGGCGTCAGCTTCTTGACCCTCACTCTCGTCAGGTGCGCGACGTTGCGCCGGATGCCGAAGGTCTCCATCCGCGGGGCTGAACGTCCCTGTCTGCGGGACCGGTTGGGTGGCAGTCGACAAGTCCGCTGATGAGACGCCGAGTCGAGAGCCGCCGCTCGACCGCCTCGAGTGCCGCCCGGCGCCGCCTGTGCCCCGGCGGGCGGCGGCTGTCGGTCGATGCCAGAAGCCGGGCGGTGTCGTGCAGTGCGCCCGCCAGGAGCATCAGTTGAAGCACTGCGGCTATGGCAACCATGGCAACGCTCCAGAGGATACGGATTCAGCTACTGCACCCTGTTCAGCCGGCCATGAGGTCCGGGCGGATCAGTGTGCCCGCCCGGCCGTGCACGATCTCGAACGCCGCATCGAGGGCGCCGATCGCGGCCAGGCCGCCGACGCGTTCGACGAACCGGGCGGCGGCCTCGGCCTTGGGGCCCATCGAACCGTCCGGGTAGCCGCCGCGTCGCAGTTCCTCGGGGGTGGCGTCGAACAGCGGTCGCTGGTGCGGTGTGCCGTAGCCCTCGTACACGTTGGGCACGTCGGTGAGGATCAGCAGGAAGTCGGCCTTGAGGTCCTCGGCGAGGAGGGCCGCGGTGAGGTCCTTGTCGATGACGGCGTCGACGCCGGTCAGTGCCCCGGTGTCCCGGTCGGCGGTGACGGGCACTCCTCCCCCGCCGCCGCAGATCACCAGCGTGCCGCCGTTCAGCAGGTCATGGATGGTGTCGGTCTCCACGACCCGCTCCGGCGCGGGTGAGGGGACCACCCGGCGCCAGCCGGTGGTGTCCCGGGCGATGTGCCAGCGACGCTTGCGGGCGAGCGTCTGGGCAACCTCCTTCGGGTAGACCTGGCCGACGAACTTGGTGGGCCGTGCGAAGGCCGGGTCGTCGGCCCGGACGAGCGTGTGGGTCACCAGGGCGGCGATCCGGTGGCCGGGCATCGCGTCGTGCAGGGCGCAGGCGAGCAGGGAGCCGATCATGCCCTGGGTCTGGGCGCCGAGCAGGTGGAGCGGGTAGGGGGCGCTGAGCGCGGGATCGGACTCGCTCTCCACGGCGAGCAGGCCGATCTGGGGGCCGTTGCCGTGGGTGATGACCAGCTCGTGTTCGTGGGCGAGGGCGGCCAGGGCCTCGGCGACCCGGTCGATGTTGGCCTGCTGGACGGCGGCGTCGGGGCGTTCGCCGCGGTGCAGCAGGGCGTTGCCGCCGAGGGCTACGACGATGCGCATGGCTTCAGTCCTCCAGGGTGGCGACGAGCACGGCCTTGATGGTGTGCAGCCGGTTCTCCGCCTGGTCGAAGACGATCGAGGCGGGCGAGGAGAAGACCTCGTCGGTGACTTCCAGCCCGTTCAGGCCGTACGCCTCGAACAGCTCCTGGCCGAGCCGGGTGCGGTGGTCGTGGAGCGCCGGCAGGCAGTGCATGAACTTCACGTCCGGGTTGCCGGTGAGGGCGAGGGCCTTGTCGTTGACCTGGTACGGCAGCAGCAACTCGATCCGCTCCCGCCAGGTGTCGGCCGGTTCCCCCATGGAGACCCAGACGTCCGTGTGCATGAAGTCGGCGCCGCGTACAGCGGTCTCCACGTCCTCGGTGAGGGTGATGCGCGCCCCGCTTCGGCCGGCCACCTCACGGCATGCGGCGACCAGCGAGGATTCCGGCCACAGCGCCTTGGGCGCGGCGATCCGTACGTCCATGCCGAGCAGGGCGCCCATCGAGAGCAGGGAGTTGCCCATGTTGTTGCGGGCGTCACCGAGGTAGCAGTAGCTGATCTCCGTGAGCGGCTTGGGACTGTGCTCCCGCATCGTGAGCATGTCGCAGAGGCTCTGGGTGGGGTGTGCGGTGTCGGTCAGCCCGTTGTAGACGGGGACGCCGGCGTGGGCGGCGAGGTCGGTGACGAGGGATTGAGCGGAGCCCCGGTACTCGATGCCGTCGAACATGCGGCCGAGGACGCGGGCAGTGTCGGCGATGGATTCCTTCTCACCGACGTGGGTGTCGCCAGGGCCGAGGTAGGTCGTGGCGGCACCCTGGTCGGCGGCGGCGACCTCGAATGCGCAGCGGGTGCGGGTGGAGGTCTTCTCAAAGATCAGGGCGAGGTGCTTGCCGGTGAGCCGGGGCTGTTCGGTGCCGGCACGGCGGGCCTTCTTGAGGCCGGCGGCGAGGTCGAGAAGGTGGTGGATCTCGGCGGCGGTGAAGTCGAGTTCGCTCAGGTAGGAGCGGCCTCGCAGATTCGTGGTCATGGTGGTGGCTTCCCTTTTTCGGGTTCAGGCGGCTTCAGTCGCGTTCGATGGGGCAGCTCATGCAGCGTGGGCCGCCGCGTCCGCGGCCGAGTTCGGCGCCGGCGATGGTGACGACCTCGATGCCCTGCCTGCGCAGGTAGGTGTTGGTCGTGACGTTGCGCTCGTAGCCGACGACCACGCCAGGAGAGACGGCGAGGAAGTTGCTGCCGTCGTCCCACTGCTCGCGCTCGGCGCTCCGGATGTCCTGGGGCGCGGAGAGCATGCGGACCTTGTCGAGGTCGAGGGCTTCGGCGAGCGCGGTGGCCAGGTCGGAATTGGGGGCGACTTCGAAGCCGCAGCCGCGGGTGTCGCTGGGCGTCAGCGTCCACGAGCGGAGGGAGTCGGCGAGGCCCGGGTAGATGGCGAAGGCGTCGCGGTCGACCATGGTCAGCACGGTGTCGAGGTGCATGTAGGCGCGGGCCGCGGGCAGTTGGACGGCGATGAGGCGGTTCGCGGTGCCGTGCGCGAAGAGTCTGGCGGCGAGGTTTTCCACCGCCTGTGGGGTGGTCCGCTCGCCCGTCCCGACCATGACGGCACCGTTGCCGAGGACGTGTACGTCGCCGCCTTCGAGGGTGCCCACGGCGCCGTCGAGGAGCGGTTCGGGGGCGGCCGGGGCGAACATGGGGTGGAAGCGGTAGATGGCCTCGGCGTGCAGGCTCTCGCGCCTGCGAGCGGGTTTGGCCATCGGGTTGACCGACAGCCGGTCGTACATCCAGCAGGAGTTGTCGCGCGGGAAGAGGTGGTTGGGCAGCGGGGCGAGGGCGAAGTCGTCGGCGCCGAGCGCGTTCCACACCAGGCTGTGCGGGGCGGCGAGCGGCAGGTCGCTCTTGAGGAGGCCGCCGATGAGGTAGCCGGCGAGCGTCTCTCCGTCCAGCTCGGTGCACAGTGCGCGCACCGGGTCGATGAGGGCCGGGCCGACCGCAGCCGGGGTGACGACGCGGTCCAGCAGCCAGTCGCGGGCCTCGGGCACGTCGAGGGTCTGGGCGAGCAGGTCGGCGAAGTAGTGGACGCGGGCGCCGTGGTCGCGCAGCACCTGGGCGAAGGCGTCGTGCTCTTCGCGGGCCCGCTTGGCCCACAGGATGTCGTCGAAGAGCAGGGCGTCGACGTTGCGCGGGGTCAGGCGGGAGAGTTCAAGGCCGGGGCGGTGCAGGATCACCTGGCGCAGGCGGCCGACCTCGGAGTCGACGTGGAAGGTGTTCATCGCGGGAGTTCCTCCGTGTTGCGAGGGGTGGGTGTCAGTCGTGGTGGCGGAGGTCGTTCCGCTTCCGGGGGCCGCCTGTGCGGTTCGTACGCAGCCCACGGGAGAGCCGGGTGGCCGGCGGGGGCGTTTCGGGTGCCCGCTCCTGCTGGGCCGGGATCACCGCATCCCTGGGCGCCGTCGTCTCGCCGTACGTGCCTTGCCCCCGCTTGAGCCAGACGTAGACCGGCACGCCGAGCAGCAGCACGAACAGGCCGTAGTAGACGGTCTGGTAGCCGCTGCCCTGGATCGACCAGTACGAGAAGGCGAGCGCGAGCGCGGCGACCGTGACGTCACGGGCCAGTCGGCGAGGTGTGAGGCTGTCACGGCCTCGGACCAGCAGCCAGTAGAGCTGGGCGGCGGCGGAGAACAGGTACGGGATGACTGCGGTGAGCACGCTCAGCAGCACGATCTTGGTGAAGACGTCCTCGAAGCGCGTGTAGCTGAACACCGTGATCAGCGAGGCCAGTACGGCCGAGGCGACGATGCCGAAGGCGGGGACGTCGTTCTTTCCGCGCAGCCGGGCGAAGGCGGTGGGGAAGAGTCCGTCGCGGGCGGCGGCGTACGGCATCTCGGCGCACAGCATCGTCCAGCCGTTGAGGGCGCCGATGCCGGAGACGATCGCTGCCACCGCGACAATGTCACCGGCCCAGGTGCCGCCGAAGATGGTGTTCGCGGCATCGGTGAACGGCGCGGTCGAGCCGCCCAGCTTGCCATGCGCGACGGTGCCGAAGACGGCGAGTGTGCCCAGGATGTAGATGACGGCGCAGACGAGGGTGCCGTAGACAGTGGCGCGCGGCACGTTCCGGCCCGGCTCACGGACCCGGCCGGCGACCACCGAGGCGGCCTCCAGCCCCAGGTAGCTGAACAGGGCGATGGCGCCGGCGGCCGAGATCGCGCCCAGCGCCGACTGGCCGCTGGCGTTGAACGGGCCGAAGTTGTGGGCGTCGATGAACAGCAGCCCCACGGTGGCCATGAAGACCAGCGGCACGAACTTCAGCACGGTCGTGATCACCTGGAACGCGCCCGTGTTCCGGACGCCCGTGAGGTTGATCGCGGCCGGTATCCACAGCCCGACCAGGGCAAGAAGCGCCGAAATCCACTTACTGTGACCGGTGTTGACGAAGACTTCGACGTAGCCGACCCAGGCGACGACGATCGCCGCGTTGCCCGCCCACGCGGTGATCCAGTACGACCAGGCGTTCAGGAACCCTGCGAACTCGCCGAAGGCCTCACGGGCGTAGACGTACGGTCCGCCGCTGGCGGGCACACGCTTCGACAGGGCGCCGAAGGTCAGCGCCAGCGCGAGCGCGCCGAGGGTGACGGCGACGAAAGCGACGAGGGAGATCGGCCCGTAGGGCGCGAGCGCGGACGGCAGCGCGAAGACGCCTGTGCCGATGATGCTGCCGATGACGAGCGCGGAGGCGGCGGGGAGGCCGAGCGCCGCCTGGGGCGCCGTCCCCTTTCCGCCTCCTGTGGTTCTGGGCATGCCGGTAACTCCTTGTGCAGGTCGCTTGCGGGTCGGTCGAGCCGCCAACGATCCTTCTGCGCCCCGCCGATCCGGGTCAGCGGCCACACGGCCCCGGCGTGGCCCCGATGGTCCCCGTGCCCGAGCCCTCTTGGTCCACGCCGACGGGCCCGCAGTCCGGCCGGTGTCACGGCGGGGGCCTTTCAGCCGGTACCTGAGGGCCGACCGGCCCTCTTCCGGGCAGCAGCCCCCTGCTCGACTCTCGAAGGCAGCAACCGCAGCCGTTCTCTCAGGACACGACGTCAACCAGGCTGCGATGCCACGTTCTTGCTGCTCTGACGAGGTGGGGCGCTTCTCTCCCCCGGTCCCCCACGAGCAGCGAGGTTCGTCCGTACAGGTCTCATGTCGGGGGAGGCACGACGCCCGCGCGACGGCCGTCCTCGGCCTCGGACCGGGTGGCCCGCGCTCCGGGCCGAATGGCCCCTCGCTCGCTTCAGGCCACCGCCAGATGCTGGCCGTGGCAGTCCGTACATCCCCAGGAGGCACGCCATGAACGGTCACCTCACCCCCAGCATGCCGCGCGCTCTGCCCGTCGAGCACCGGCAGCGGCTCATGCGGCTCGCCCGGGAGGTGACCATCCCGCAGGGGACCCGCCTCTTCAACGAGGGCGCCCGCGCCGACCGGTTCTGGATCATCCGCACCGGCACCGTCGAACTCGACATGCGTGTCCCCGGCTGCCGCCCCGCCGTCATCGAGACGCTCGGGCACAACGCACTCGTCGGCTCGTCCTGGCTGTTCGCACCCCACGTATGGCATCTGGGTGCCGAGGCGATGACCCCGGTGCGAGCCTACGAGTTCGATGCCGCGTCCGTCCGTGCCCTGTGCCGGGACGACCCGGCCCTCGGCCAGACCATGACGCAGTGGGTCGGCGACGTGCTCGCCCACCGCCTCCGCTCCGCCCGGACCCGGCTACTGGACCTGTACGCGCCGTACGGCGCCGGAGCCATGGTCTGAGCGGACCGCAGCGACGAAGGAGTCACCATGCACGGCACCCCGCACATCGTCAGCGACGTCATGACGCACACGGTCGCCGCAGTCGGCCGCCGGGCCGCCTTCAAGGAGATCGTGCAGCTGATGCAGGACTCGAAGGTCAGCGCCCTGCCCGTGCTGGAGGGCGAGGGCCGCGTGGTCGGTGTCGTCTCCGAGGCAGACCTGCTGCCTAAAGAGGAATTCCGCGACAGCGACCCCGACCGGGCCACCCAGCTGCGCCGCCTGGACGACCTGGCGAAGGCCGGCGGGCTCACCGCGGAGGACCTCATGACCTCCCCCGCCCTCACCGTCCGGGCGAACGCGACCCTCGCCCAGGCCGCGCGAACGATGGCACAGGCCAAGGTCAAACGGCTGCCGGTCGTCGACGAGGTGGGGATGCTGGAGGGCATCGTCAGCCGCGCCGACGTGCTCAAGGTCTTCCTGCGGGACGACGAGGAGATCGCGGAGGAAGTACGCCGAGAGGTCGTGTCGGACGTCTTCCCCGCGCCGACGTCGGCCGTGCGCGTGGACGTGCGGAACGGCGTCGTGAAGCTCACCGGCCAGGCCCGGGACACCTCGCTCGTCCCGGTCGCCGCACGCCTGGCCCGAGCTGTCGAGGGCGTGGTCGACGTGGAGTTCGCACTCATACGACCCGACCGTCCGACCCCGCCTGAAACGACCACCGCCTCGGCGCAGGACGACGGAAAGCTGTCTCCCGCATGACCCATAGGAGCGCGACGGGGTGCCTGGCTAGCCGTCCGTCACCAGTACCCGCCAGACGAGCGAGACGGTGAGGCAGAGCTCGCGGCCGTCGGTCGTCAGTGCGACCTCGGCGCGGTCGGCATGCGCGTGCCGGGCGGTGTTGGTCAGGGCCTCCGAGAGGACGGTGGCTGGGCGCGAAGCCCAGGACCGGTGCTCCCTTCCTACCGCTGCCGGTCCTGTACCTGAGTGGCGATGACGGCGGCCTGGATGCGCCGCTCGACGCCGAGCTTGGCGAGCAGGCGGGAGATGTGGTTCTTCACCGTCTTCTCGGCGAGGTACAGCCGCTGACCGATCTGGCGGTTGGTCAGCCCCTCCCCGATCAGGGCCAGGACCTCCCGTTCACGTTCGGTCAGGCCCTGCAGCTCGTCCGGCTCCGGCTCCTGCTGCTGGCCGCCGCGCAGCCGGGCCATCAGCTTGGTGGTGGCGCTCGGGTCGAGCAGGGACTGGCCGCTGGCCACGGTGCGTACGGCGGACACGAGATCCGAACCCTGGATCTGCTTCAGTACGTAGCCGGACGCGCCCGCCATGATCGAGTCGAGCAGAGCCTCCTCATCGTCGAATGAGGTCAGCATCAGGCAGGCCAGCTCGGGCATCCGGGAGCGCAGTTCCCGGCACACGGTCACACCGTCGCCGTCGGGCAGGCGTACGTCGAGCACCGCCACCTGCGGGCGCAGCGCGGGGACGCGCACCAGGGCCTGCTCCACCGTGCCGGCCTCGCCGACCACCTTGATGTCCGGCTCGTCGTTCAGCAGGTCGCGCACGCCGCGCCGCACCACCTCGTGGTCGTCCATCAGGAAGACCCGGATCGCGCTGCCCTGCTCGCCGTCCACCATCGAAAAACTCCTTGCTCTGCGTTCCGCGCCGATGCCCGCCGGTGGACAGGACCGGCATGCCCACCGAGATCTTTCCCGTATGCGGACCGAAGGGCCAGGGCCGGTCGGCCCCATTCCACCTTGCCAGACGGACCCCAGGGGCTTGCCGGCACCGCCTGGGCATCCGCGTCGGGCCGCCTCGCCACGCGAACAGGCCCCATGGCCCTGTCGCCGGGGCCGGAAAGCCCTGGGGCTCAACCGGTGCTCGCAGCAGTCTGGAGCCGCTGCCCGACGATCAGAAGGAGCGGAGAACATGACTGCCAAGGACACCGGCACCCACGACATCACCAGCATCGCGGTACAGGTGCGGGCGGAAGGCGACGTGGACGAGGACGCGCTCTCGTACGTCCGTAACAAGGTCGACGCGGCGCTCAGCCGGCCGGGACTTCCGGAGGTCACCGGCGTGGTACGCATCGCCAGGGCCGCCGCGCACCACGTCGAGCGGCCCTGGTCCGCCCGGGCCGAGATCCACGTGGGCAGCATGCTCGTGGTCGTGCACGCGGAGGAAGCCAGCGCCGGCGAACTCGCGGACCGGTTGCAGGACCGGCTGCGCGGCCAGATCGAGACCGCCCTTCACCGCAAGGACGCCGCCCGCCGGACGGCCACTCCGCCTCCGTGGCGCGGCGGCCGTACCGACGGCAAGCGGCATTAGAGCCCTCCGCCCCTGTGGCACGAGGCGGGTCGGCCCTCCTTCCGGTTACGTCTGGCCCTGCCCCCCTGGTGCAGCCGACTGTGAGGCTGAAGAGGCACCAGGGCAAGGAGTGCGGCGGGGCTCGGGCAGGGCCGCTGTGACGCCGTGTGGAACGCGCGGCTCCATGGCCCCTCGCTCGGGCTCGGTCAAGGAGGGAAGCCCTATGAAATCACGCACTGTCGGCGAGATCATGACCAGCGACGTCGTGTGCGCGAGCCGGGAGACGTCGTCCGAGGATGTGCTGCGGCTGCTGAACCGGCACCGCATCCGTGCGCTCCCGGTCGTGGACCACGACGACAAGGTGATCGGCGTGGTCTCCGGCAGCGATCTCGCGCAGGGGCGGATGGCCCGAGCACGAACCGGTCGGGACCGCTGGTTCCGGTTGCCGGGTCGGGGGCGCTCGGCGCATGGCTCGGCGGCCGGGGCTGCGGGGGAGCTCATGACGAGCCCTGCGGTCACGGTTCATCCGGAGCAACGTGTATCGGATGCCGCACGGGTGATGGAGCGCCACCAGGTCGACCGGCTGCCCGTGGTGGACGAGGAGGACCGCATCATCGGCATCGCCACCCGTCGTGACCTGCTTCGGGCCTTCCTGCTTACGGACGAGGAGATTCGTCGGCAGCTGAGCGAGGAGGTTCTGCCCGGCGTGCTGGGCCTTCCCCCTGGCGCGGTCACCGTCTCCGTCCGGGACGGCATGGTCGTACTGGACGGGTGCCTCCTGCAGAGCAGTGACATCCCGTCGGTGATCCGGTCGATCTGGCGTGTGGACGGGGTCGTCGGTGTGATGAACCGTCTGCGGTTCGCGGACCACAACTGCCGGCCGCCTGCTGAGGAGCTGCGTGGCGAAGCGCCCTGAGCTGAACACCGCACCGGCGGATCAGCGGGTCCTGCCGCGGATGCCTGCTCGGCCGTCCCCACCACGAGGACGCGCAGGGTGGCCCGGCCGCGAAAACAGGGCCGAACGGCCCTGGTGTGGGAAGCCTCGGTGCCGTTCCAATGACCTGATCGATCTGTCCGTAGCTCCCGCTCGCCAGACGCCACGGACAGGGAACCGCCCGCGCCCAGGAGGACAGCCCACATGCGCACCAGTCGTCCCGGCGGTGGCGGGGCGCGCGAAACCCACGCCGCGCCGGCTGGAGACACACCACAGTGAGCAGCGAGTCCCTACGGAAGCCCGCCATGACCATCGACAACGTCCAGTCCGTTCCCGCCGGGCCGCGCCGCAGCGTCGAGCTCGACAGCGACGAAGCCCTGCGGCTGCTGGGCAGCGTTTCCTTCGGCAGGATCGTCTTCACCCGCCAGGCGCTGCCCACCGTCCGCCCGGTCAACCACGTCCTGGACGACGGCGACATCATCATCCGCACCCATGAAGGCGCTGCTCTGACGTCGCGTGCCCGGCAGGCGGGCGCCCCGGGCGTCGTCGTCGCCTACGAAGCAGACACCATCGACCCGGACACCCACCTGGGTTGGAGCGTAGTGGTCACCGGCTATGCGCACCTCGTGACCGATTCTGCGGAACTGGCCCGCTACCAGGCACTGCTCCGCCCGTGGGTGAACCAGACCATGGACTACGCGGTTCGGATCCGGCCTGACCTGATCACCGGCGTCCGGCTCACCGCGGCCGAGGAGCCCGGAGCAGCCTGACCACGGTCGCCTGCCGTCATCGGTGGCGGTCTCAGGAACCGCCGTCGCTCCGTCGTCCGGCCGCTTTGGCCACAGGGCCGCCCGGCCCATCTGCGAGCAACAGCGCCCTGCGGTCACGCGGAGAGGTGCAAGCCGTAGATGGTGCGGCCGGCGAGGAGTTCCCGCCCCGTGACCACTTCGGGCTCGATGCGCACGAGCACCTCCTCGGGTGAGGGCACCCAGGAACAGAGGCCGAGCCGGTCCAGGCGTTTCAGCTCGGCCTCATCGGTCACGACCGCGGCGCGACCTGTGACGACGACGCTCCAGCCGGCCTGCGCGACCGCGTTGACCGCGTCCGCCTCGAAGGCCACGACCGCGTCATCGACAGCACGAGCCAACTCCGAAGCCGCCGAGGTGCGCAGCACCACAGCGCCGTCACAGTCCAGGCGGAAGTTGACCGGCAGGACCGCGGGCAGTGCCTTTCGCGTGTAGACGATCCGGCCGACGGGGACCGTCGCCAGCATGCGCAGGCACTCCTCACGACCGAGTACGCGGAATCCATCGTTCGGGTCCATGAGCCTGCCCGCCTCTCGCCTGGTGGGGGGATTTACGCTCCATGGTGTGCCAGGCAACGGCCGCAGATGAGGGGCCACCAGTCCCGCCCTCGCCGGAGAGCGGCCCGAGGAAGAGTGCCGCGAATGGGGGCCAACCGTCCCTCTCTCGTCGTCCATGGCCTGGACGTCCTCCACCCGTACGGTGTCCCGGCCTCGGTCGACCACCGCCGGGAAGCGCCACGGCGCTTGGCACTCGCGGCACGGAACGACGCATCCGTCTCCCGGTTGACCCGGTCGGCCCTCGACCTGCGGCTGGTCGGCCCATGCGACGGTACGGCTCGTGCCGTCACTGTCGTGGAGTGAGGACGAGGAGGGGCGGAGAGATGCGCGACGACAAGCAGGCCGGCAGGAAGCCCATGCGTATGAGGCTGCCGCTGTGGCGGTGGCGGAGCAGTCCGATCCGGCGACGCGACGACGTCCTGGAGGCGTGGCTCCTTCTCGCCATGTGGCTACTCATCGTGGTGGGCGGAACGGTGGCCGGCGCGGTGACCGCCCACGCCGCCGACCGTTCGTTCGCCCGGCAGCGGGCCGAGCGGACCCCTGTCCGTGCCGTGCTCCTGACGAACGTCCCGTACTCGGCGGTGTCGGAGGCGGGCAACGACCTGGTCTCGGCGAAGGTTGGCTGGACGGCCTCCGACGGCTCCACCCGCAGCGGCAAGACACTGGTGAGCACCGGGCGGAAGGCCGGCTCCACGGTCACGATCTGGGCGGATCATCACGGAAAGCTGAGCGCCCAGCCGCCGACTCCCAGCAAGGCGACTGTCGAGGCAAGCTTTCTGGGAGCGTCGGCCGCCCTCGCACTGAGCGGGTTGGTCTTCGGCGTCGGGAGCGCCGGACGGTGGTGGCTGGACCGGCGGCGCATGGAGCAATGGGGCACCGAGTGGGACCTGGTCGGCCCACGGTGGAGGCACATGACGAGCTGACCTCCGCCCCGAGCACCATGTCACTGTTGCCGATCTTGTACGCGCCCGGGACGTCTCCAGCGCATCGACGACTGGCTCGTACGGAACAAACCCTGGTCGGTTGGACGGTCGAACCCCGCGTCGGTGCCGCTGCCTCGTCGGAAACACGGATGCGCCGACAGCGCTTGGCGGCTCCAACGGCATGTTCACAGCTCCATCCGTGGTCGTAAGATCATCCGCTGGTGGTCGACACAGCTTGTGGGAGGCGAACTTGGAGAGACCGGACGACCGCATCGCATCCGTCCTGCGCTTCGCTGCGGAACTCGTCGCCTGGGTGGCAACTCCCTGGGCCTTGTCCAAGTACTCATGGCTGCTTGCCGTCTTGGCGGTGGTGGTACTGATCGGCCTCCCGACCGTCTTCTCCACTCCGGGAGACAAGGCGCAGGTGATCATCCCTGTCCCGGGTACGGTCACGATCCTGCTCGTGGTGCTCCAACTCGCCGCCGCCGCGATCGCCGCATGGTCGGCTTGGCCCATCTATGCGGCAGTCCTCGTCTCTCTCCTCGTGGCCGCCACCCTCGTTACGGAACGTCGACGCTGGCAGTGGCTGCTCTCCACGGACCGGCACACCGGCTGAGCTGCTGAGGGGGGCACCGGAGTGCGTTCGCCCTCCGGGCAGGCCCGCCACTTCCCGGCCTCTCCCTATCCTTCGGCGAAGTACGTATACGGCGCCACCGAGACTCCTTCGCAGACCGCGCGTTCGTCGTCCTCGCCGGCCTCCGGGTCGAGGTCGCCCGCCCACAACGAATGCATGGACCACACGGAGAAGCCGGCGTGGAAGTCGTGGCCGATGTCCGAGGGTGTGCTCGAGTGCCCCAGGGCGTGGAGGTCCGCGACGACGTCATCCAGAAAGCGATGGGTCAGCTGAACCCCGTCGTAGTGCGCTTCGGCATCGCCGTCTTCGCCGCTGTAGCCGATCTCGACAAGTTCGACCGTCTCGTCAGCCGCGTAGGTGATCACCAGTGTGGGTGAGGTGGTGTAGACGGCCCGCTGTCCGCCTGGGCCGTGATACGGAGACCCGACGCGCTCCTCAACCTGCGAGCGCGGATCGCCGATCCTGACGAGGGCCACGCCTTGTCCTGGAATGATCTCCATGTCGACCATCCTGCCGGCCAGGCCAACCACTCGGGAGTCCGCGGAGAGATCAGAGCGCCGCCGCTGCCTCTGGCAAAGGACTGTGAACGCGGCTTGACGTGGGGCATCAAGCCGCGTTGGTGGCCTCTTTGCACACGTCGGTGGGAACGGGAAAGCGTACACGCCCATCGGTGAGTGGCATGGGTGGGCGTGTTCCCGCATCACCGACTCGCTGTGCTCAGGGGGCCTCCGTCGGCCGGGCCGGCGTCGTCGCCTACGAGGTCGGCGTTTCGGCCCCTCATCCACGGGACAAGCTGGAGGACGCCGAATGCCACCTCGAGGGCGAAGAAAGCCCACAGGAGCCGCGACACACCGTGGGCCAGCGCGTATGCCTGCCACGTGGCGAACAGGGTACGCGCGATGCCATCGAGCAGACCGTGCTCCGGCAGCGGCCTGACGATGCGCAGAACGGCCCAGACGACCACCACGGAGCCCATCAGGTTGGCGAACAGGACCTGCCACGGGTCGAGTTCCGGCAGAGCGCCAAGTCCAAGCGCATTGCCGCACGATGACAGTGCGTCGTGTACGAGCGCATAGGTCCACGGCGTGGCGAATCCCGCTGTGACGACCAGGTCGTACCACGCACTCGCGTGTACGACGCGGAGATAGGCTGGCTGCTCAGGGGTGTGCAGAAGGTTCACGGTGAGGCTCCAACCGGTTTCGTGGAAGCAATGCCTCACGCTAAACATTGGAGTACGGTCCAAGGTCAAGCCTGATATCTGATGGAGGGGCATGCGCATCGGTGAGCTTGCCGCGCAGGCAGGCATGACCAGGGATACCATCCGGTTCTATGAGAAGGCCGGCCTTGTCGAAGGTCGGCGTCTACCCAACGGGTATCGCGACTTCCCGCCCGAAACGGTGGTCTGGCTGAAGTACATCCGCACTGCGCAGGCGCTTGGATTCTCCCTGGCGGAGATCGCGCGGAACGGCGAGAGACTGCGCGAGGCACCGGACACCGCGGTAGCGTTGTCAGCGCTCTTCGAGGAGAAGATTCAGGTCATCGACACGCGTATCGCCGACCTTGCCGCTCTCCGGGCCGACCTGGCCGCGCGCGTCGGCACCGGCTGCCCACTACGGGCGGCCAGCCCGCCCGTCAGAGCGGGGGACGAGAGCGTCGCGGCTCCGACCGGTAAGTGACCACCGACGGGAATGCCGATTGAACGGGTTTGCCGATCACCATGGACATGCGTCAGCGTCGTTCGGTTCCGCCCAAGGCTTGAGGGCGCACGGCTGAACGCGGAACTGTGGCGGATCTCACGGCCGACTGGCAGGTCGCAGTTTGACGTGTGGATCCCGGCGTGGCGATGAAGTGGACCAAGGAGGCGGCTCCGGTGGAGCGACAAAGGCGTGACCGGGCGCCTTCCGCGTACCAACAGGCCATGCGGGATCGGCTTCTTGCCGCTCCCGTGGTGCCCGCACATGCTGCTGAGCTGGAGCCGCTCAGGCGCCACCTCCGTGATCCCTCGTTCGAATTCGTTGTGGGGCCCGGGTGGCGTGCTCTTGTGCTGCTGTGCCATGAGGCGGTTGTCGCGGCGTTTCCCGAGTACGAGCTTCTGGCGGTGAAGCAGAAGTGGGCGGCCCTGTCCTTCCAGGCATTTCCTCGGCCGTGGAAGCGGGGTGGAAACTGGACGTCCGACGAGGCGGTCAGGCTCGGCGCGCTGTTGGCCGAGTTCACGGCCGCCAGCGAGCACATCTGCGAGCGCTGCGGCAACGCTGGAACCCTGCGCGAATCCCGGCCGATCGAGCTGACCCTCTGTGATGCGTGCGAGCCCTGCGTGGGGCCGGACGGCCGCCTATAGGGTTCGGGATGCAGTCTCTCGGAGCTCCGTGCCGCAGGCTTCTCGCCCTCCGGGCGGACCCTTGCCGTAGCGACGAGCAGCGATCTGTCCCTGTGGACTCGCGGCGACGGCCGCAGCCGCAGTAGTAGCGGTGATCAGCTAGAACCTGGGAGTTGAGGTCGGCAGTCTGCTGATTCTCGACGGCCATAGGGCGCAGGCCACGACGTTCCAGGTACGGCACCTGTTCCTGGTGGCGTGCCACGGAAGGCTTGCCGGGCTGCGGGCGACTCGCGGGGGGACCCCGTTGCGCCCGAAGAGGACACGTGCTCTGCGCTTCTTATCTGTCCGCGTCAACGAGGGATCCCTGCATCGTCCAGGTATTGGTGCATGGCTTCCGTGGGGAGGCTCGGGTTGCTGAGGGCGTGGGAGGAGGTCTCCGGATTCCCGCAGCTCTGGAGGATGAGATCGACTGGCAGCGCGGGGTGCGCGGCTGCCATGGCACGTACACGATCGTCGGGGTCGGCAAGCAACCGGACCACAGCGTCGACGGGCGCTTCGGCGTCGAGCCCCACGAGCCATCGTTTCTCTGGATCCGGGTCGTCGGCGAAGCGTTGTCCGGCGCCTGTGCTCGGGAAGTTCGGGTGCCGCAGCAGGGCACCCTTGGTGATGACCTGGCAGTCCAGATACACCTGCAGCACCACTTCGCCGTCGACGGTCGGTTGGTTTTCACAGAGCAGAAGTCGCACGGCGTAGTCGTGGTCCACGGAGAGCAGGTCGATGGCATCGGCAGGCAGGTGCCGGCTGTAGGCGGCACTGCGCCGTAGCAGGGTGTTGGCCGACTTGGCGCATTGGCGCAAGACGTCGGGATCGGCGCAGTGGCGAACCCATTCGACGGGATAGTGCCGGTCGGACGGGCTGATGGTGACGTCGATGGCGGTACGTTCAGTCTCCGTCAGCTCGGGTCGTACCGATACCGCCAGCCGCACGCTGTGCGCGTCGTCGTTCGCCAACGTCCGGACGATCTCGACGGGAACGTTGAGGTTGGCCGCCAGCTCCCGCCGGTCCTCCTCCTCGGTGCTTGCTGCGAGCCGTTCGGCAGTCGCCGTGCTCATGGCGCCGTACCTGATCACATCCTGCCTGCCGAAGCGGCCAATTCCTGCGTCGAGGAGAAGGTCCGTGTAGCCCGCGTCATCGTGGCAGGCCTCCATCATGGCTGCCTGACGCACTTTGTCATCAACGTCGCGGAGCAGACGGCTTCGGGTGTCCTCGGAAAGCAAGGCCCATTGGCTGCAGGCTGCCTGCCGAAGGTCCGCTTCCTGGTGGTCGGCGAGCCCGGCAACCAGGCTTGGAGCCGTGTGGCGGGAGAAGGCTGCGCTTCGGCGGACCCGTGGTTCCGGATCGGCAAGCAGGCGCTGCTGAGCGGACAGGGGCAGCGGCTGCACCGGGATGCGGAACCAGTCTGGTCCGATGGCCAGAGCATGGCGGACACGTGGATCGGGATCGTCCACGAGCCGGGCGCGTTGATCCTCCGTCACCGCGGCGTTCTCAGCGAACGCTGTCCGCAGCCTGCGGTCGGGATGCATGACGATGGCGTCGACCGCCTTGTCCGGCAGAGCGCGCCAGGCGATCATGTCCCAGGCCGCTTTGGCTTCCTCGCACAGCAGCCTGATCAAGACCTCGGCCGGTGCCGCAGAATTTCGCGCGATCGCAGCAATGGTCTCGCGGTGACCGCATTCTCCACGCATGGTGGCCCTCCCCCGTGTTCGCCAGCGGCCGTCGTGGGCCCGCAGATTGTGGGCATGCCGCGTGTCCAAGGTCAACGTCGGCGATCACGCTCTACCGCAACAGCCACAGGTAGGTGCCCTTCCACGAGTGATGCTCAGCAGGGAGGCGCACCATCCGCGGGAAAGGGCTGTGAGCACGGCTTGACCTGGGTCAACCGGCCCCGGGAGAACCAGGACGCGGTCAGCAGCAGGGTCAGGTCCAGGAGGAGACAGGTGGCCACGCCCGGTTCGCTCAGGCCGCGCGAGCAAACTCCCCTCACACCACCCGTTCCACTCCCCCTTGACGTGCGTGTTGCGCCAGCCGTAGTCAGCATTGGTCGGACTCATGCTGACCCAATGCTGACAGTGAGGCCGGCACTCGCCATCATCGGCTCAGGTCATCGTCCCGCCGGCGCGCGCTCCGCCGGCGGCAGTACCAAGCCGGGGCAGTAGCGCCCTGATCGCGGCTCATGCCAAGGGAGATGTCTGCGGCGGGGCCTTCCATCCCGCAGAGAGCCCTTCGTCCCAAGGGGCCGCGTCCATGAACGCCGGTCGGCCGGCCCGAGGGCGACCGGATACAGTGCGCGAGACGGCAGCCTGGTCAAGGAGGGGAAGCGTGACCGACACGAGCAGCACCCGGCCCGCCGAGGGCGAAGCACAAGCTCCGCGGCAGAGCCGACTGCACCGCCTGATGCGCTACCTCCCCCTGATCGCCCCCTTCCTGCTGTGGGCCGTGCCCTGCTGGGTGCTCCTGTACACCGGCCAGCACTGGCCGCTGCCCGTCACGCTGGTCGGCACCGTCCTGTTCGTCCTCGGCCTCATATGTATGCCGCTCGCGATGGTGCGCGGCCACGGCCGGCGTCAGCAGGACCGGGCGGCGATAGTCGGTGACACCCTGCTGGGCACGAGCTGGGTTCTGTTCACCTGGTCAGTTCTGTTCGGCGTCCTGTTGCGGCTCGCCCTGACCGTGGCCGGCGTCGGCGAGAGTCAGGGCCGGGCCCGCATCGTCACGTGGGCCGTCCTCGGCGTAACCGCCGTGCTGCTCGCCTGGGGGTACGCCGAGGCCCGCCGTGTGCCACGCGTGCGCCGACTCGACGTGCAACTCCCGCGGCTGGGTGCCGGGCTGGACGGCATCCGTGTCGTCCTCATCACCGACACCCACTACGGCCCACTCGATCGCGCTCGCTGGTCGGTACGGGTTTGCGAGACGGTGAACACCCTGGAAGCCGACCTGGTCTGCCACACGGGCGACATCGCGGACGGCACGGCCGAACGCCGCCGCGCCCAGGCCGCCCCACTCGGAACCGTGCGGGCCACCCGGGCCCGCGTATACGTCACCGGCAACCACGAGTACTACAGCGAGGCCCAGGGCTGGGTCGACCTGATGGACGAGCTGGGCTGGGAGCCGCTGCGCAACCGCCACCTGCTGCTCGAACGCGGTGGCGACACCCTCGTGGTCGCCGGCGTGGACGACGTCACCGCCGAGTCGTCCGGCCTGGCAGGCCACCGCGCCCACCTCGCCGGAGCCCTGAACGGCGCCGACCCCGACCTACCCGTCCTACTCCTGGCACACCAGCCCAAGTTCATCGACCGGGCAGCAGCCGCCGGCATCGACCTCCAACTCTCCGGCCACACCCACGGCGGCCAGATCTGGCCCTTCCACCACCTCGTCCGCATCGACCAGCCCGCCCTCGCCGGCCTCAGCCACCACGGCACCCGCACCCTCCTCTACACCAGCCGCGGCACCGGCTTCTGGGGCCCGCCCTTCCGCGTCTTCGCCCCCAGCGAGATCACCCTGCTCGTCCTCCGCAGCCCGCACCTGCCCACCGCGCCGTAGCACTCGACGGACCGACACATCCGCGCAGACAACCCTCCGTGCCCTTGGCGGTGAGCTTGAGCACGGGCGCCGGGTTTTCCGGCTCCTGGCCGCCCTGTGCCTCCTCGATCGAGCGGACGATCGTGCCGTCGGAGTAGGAAGACCCTCGGCTTCACCTCCGGCGGCAGGACCCTGGGCACCGCCGGAAAGGACGGACGGTGTGCCTGTGGGACGTAGGCCGCTACGCAGCCGCCCTCTCGGCCCAGCCGTCGGCATCAGGGTCGCCTCAGCGCAGGTGAGGCGGACCCAACTGGACGGTGTCGCTGCACACCTGGGTGGGCAGCCGGTGTCCCTGCGCATCGGTCGGGTGCACGAAGGAGCCGTAGTCGTGCTGGGCGGGGTGGGGCGGCACCACGTCACTGGACGCGTTGTACTCGCCCGAGATCCAGCAGCTCTCGCGCGGGACTTCGTGCGGCTGGTAGAAGAGCGGGAAGTCGACCGTCCGGCCCGGCTTCAGCTCCAGCCGGACCGGCACGGCCTTCTTCACGGGCTCCGACTGCACGTCCTGCGCCTTGCCGACCCAGACGTCGAGCTGCGGGTAGCCGTCGAAGGCACAGGGCCGTGCACGTCTGTTCGTCGCGCTGAGCATGGCCGTCGGTGCGCCTGCCGGCTTGTCGGCCAGGAGGGTCCATTTCCAGCGCAGCTGGTGGGAACCGCAGGCGGCGGCGCGGGTGTGGCCCCCACCGCAGGAGCTCAACCCCAGCAGTACCGCCAGGGTGAGTATCAGGACCGTTGCCTTGCGCTGTGCCATCAGGTCCTTCCCTCGTGGAGAGGCCCCCTGCCTCCGCGGACAGACAGATGCAGCCTCTCCCCGGGAGGTTCCGGCAGACGGGTCGGCATCGGCCCTGACGCCCTCGTAGCCGGGCGCCCGGTGCGTACGGACCGGGCGCCGCGCGTTCTACGGCCAGCTCAGTACGAGGTTGCCCCGGACGTCGCCGTCCAGCAGGCGCTTGAACGCCGCCCGTGCGTCCTGGGGCGGCATCACCTCGTCCACGAGGGGCCTGATTCCCGTGGCGCGCATCAGCGCCAGCATCCGCGCGTATTCCTCCCGCGTGCCGCTGAACGAGCCGACGATGTTGATCTGATGGAAGTAGACCCGGTGCAGCCGGGCCGGCGAGACGTCGCCGGAGGTGGCGCCGGCCACGACGACCGTGCCGCCGTTGCGCACGCTGTGCAGGGAGTGGGTCCAGGTGGCCCTGCCGACGCTGTCGATGACGGCGTCCACCTGTTCGGGCAGTTCCGCGTTGGGTGCGAACGCCTCGTGGGCCCCCAGACGCCTGGCCAGCTCTCGCTTGTCGGCGGTACGGCTGGTGGCATAGACCCTGAGCCCACCGGCCACCCCCAGCGTGATCAGCGCGGTGGACAGACCGCCCGCGGCGCCCTGCACGAGCACCGAGTCACCGGGCAGCAGCCGGGCCTTGGTGAACAGCATGCGGTACGCCGGCAGCCAGGTGCAGATCAGGCAGGCCACCTCTTCCCAGGTCAGCTCGTCGGGGACCGGCAGCAGGCTGACCGCGGGCACGGCGATGTACTCGGCCAGCGTGCCCGGCCGCGCGCCGACGAGTTGCGCGGCCGGCAGGACCAGGGTCTCGTCCGTGGTGCCCGGCGGGGACTCCAGTACGGGATAGAGCGTCACGCGGCGGCCGTCAGGGGTCTCCCCCGCCGCCTCGCAGCCCAGGATCCGCGGGTACTTGTCGTGGTTCAGGCCGACGCCCTTCAGGGTCCACAGGTCCTTGTGGTTGAGGGAGACCGCCCTGACCCGCACGCGCACCCACCCCTCGGGCACCGCGGGATCGGGGCGCTCGCCCACGACCAGGGCGGCCAGCGGATCCTCGGCGTCGGGTCGTGCTGCGTAGACGGCCCTCACGTTCCCACCCTCCCGTGCCGGCTCATGCCCCGCGGGTGCTGACCCGTCTCCCGGCCAGGAGGGGGAATGTCGTGACGCTGCATGGCAACTCCTCGTTGTGCGGGGTGGTTCCGCTGTCGCGCGCTGCCGCAAGGCACCGTCACGCGCGGGGCCGTCAGCGGAATGCCTGAACGCCGGTGATCGCCCGGCCGATGCTGAGGGCGTGGACTTCCTCGGTCCCCTCGACGGTGAGTACCGCCTCCAGGTTGGACATGTGCCGCATCACCGGGTATTCGAGGGTGATGCCGTTGGCGCCGAGGATGCTGCGGGCACTGCGGGCGACCTCTGCCGCGCAGCGCGCATTGGCCAGCTTGCCGAGGCTGAGCTGCGTGGGCACCAGCCGGCCGGCCTCCTTGAGCCGGGCCAGCCGCAGCGCGGTCATCCCGGCGTGCGTGATGTCCACGACCATGTCCGCGAGCTTGCGCTGGGAGAGCTGGAAGGAGGCGAGCGTACGGCCGAACTGCTCGCGCCGGGCGGCGTACTGGAGCGCGCTTGCGTAGCAGGTACGGGCCGCGCCGACCACACCCCAGATGATGCCGAAACGCGCCTCGTTCAGGCACGAGAGTGCCGTCTTCAGGCCCTGGGCCCCGGGAAGGGCGGCCGTGGCGGGGAGCCGTACCTCGTCGAGGGTGATCCGGGCGGTGTTCGAGGCACGCAGGGCCAGCTTGCGGGTGATCTCCTGGGCGGCGAATCCGCGCGTGCCGGTGGGCACGAGGAAGCCGCGCACACCGTCCGCCGTGTCTGCCCAGATCACGGCGACATCCGCGATCGCGCCGTTGTTGATCCAGGTCTTGGTGCCGTTGAGCACCCAGTCGTCCCCGTCACGGCGGGCGAACGTACGCATCGAACCCGGATCGGAGCCCGAGTCCGGTTCGGTCAGGCCGAAGCACCCGAGCGCCTCTCCCGTGACCATGCGGGGCAGCCATTCCTGCCGCTGCTCCTCACTGCCCCAGCGGTGGATGGCGCACATGGCGAGGCAGCCCTGCACGGACACGAAACTGCGCAATCCGGAGTCCACCGCTTCCAGTTCACGGCAGGCGACGCCGTAGGCGGTGGCCGACAGGCCCGCGCAGCCGTAGCCGTCGAGCTGCATTCCGAACAGCCCGAGCGCGCCGAGTTCCTTGGCGATCGAGCGGGGCAGCTCTCCGCGCTCGTACCAGTCCGCGACCTGCGGCAGCACCTCGGTTGTCGCATAGGCGCGCACGGTGTCCCGCAGGTCCCGCTCAGTGGCGTTCAGTTCGTCGTCAAGGTCCAGGAAGTCATGGGGATCGACTGTCTTCACCGCTTGAGTCCTTTTCGATCCGTCAACTGCGCATCTGGCAGGTGAGTTCTGGCAATCGGAGCCCGCTCAGAGCGGGATGTTGCCGTGCCTGCGGAGCGGGTCCTCCGCCCGCTTGGTCGCCAGCAGCCGAAGAGCCCGTCCGACCTGTGCACGGGTGTGCGACGGGGGGATGACCGCGTCGACGTAGCCGCGGTCGGCAGCGGCGTAGGGGGTGGCCCGGTCCTCGTACTCCCGCACCAACTGGGCGCGCCGCGCCTCCAGTTCATCGCCCTTCAGCCCCGACAGTTCCTTGCGGTAGAGGATGCCGACCGCTCCGGGCGCGCCGGTCACGGCGATCTGCGCGGTCGGCCAGGCCAGGTTGACATCGGCGCCCAGGTGCTTGGAGCCCATGGCTCCGTAGGCACCGCCGTACGCCTTGCGCGTGATCACCGTGATCTTGGGGACGATCGCCTCCGCGTACGCGTAGATCAGCTTCGCGCCCCGGCGGATGATCCCGTCCCACTCCTGGTCGACGCCGGGCAGGAAACCCGGCACGTCGACGAACGTCAGTATGGGCACGTTGAACGCGTCGCAGGTACGCACGAACCGCGCTGCCTTCTCGGAGGCGTTGATGTCCAGGCAGCCCGCCAGGTGCGTGGGCTGGTTGGCGACGACCCCGACACTGTGCCCGCCCACCCGGCCGAAGCCGACGACGATGTTGGGCGCGAACAGCCGCTGCACCTCGAGGAACTCGCCGTCGTCGAGCACGCGCGTGATGACCTCGCACATGTCGTAGGCCTGGTTGGACGAGTCCGGGACGATCGCGTCGAGTTCGAGATCGGTGGCGGTGAGTCCGTCGTCGATCGAACCCGACGCCGGCTGTGCCGCGGAGAAGACCGGAGGCAGGGAGAGGTTGTTGCTCGGCAGGTAGCTGAGGAGGTCCTTGACGTAGGACAGCGCGTCGTCCTCGTCGGAGGCCAGATAGTGCGCCACCCCTGACCGGGTGTTGTGCGGGCGGCCTCCGCCGAGGGTCTCGAAGTCGACCTCCTCGCCGGTGACGGTCCTGATGACCTCGGGCCCGGTGATGAACATGTGACTGGTCCGGTCCACCATGACGGTGAAGTCGGTGAGCGCCGGCGAGTACACCGCGCCGCCGGCGCACGCACCCATGATCAACGAGATCTGCGGGACGACTCCGGAGCAGCGTACGTTGCGGCAGAAGATCTCCCCGTAGCGGCCGAGCGTGCCGACACCCTCCTGGATGCGCGCACCGCCGCCGTCGTTGATGCCCACGACCGGGCAGCCGACCTTGGCCGCCAGGTCCATCAGCTTGACGATCTTGTCGCCGTGCACCTCACCGAGCGTTCCGCCGAACACGGTGGCGTCCTGGCTGAAGACGGCCACCGGGCGGCCGTCGATCGTGCCGGTGCCGGTGACGACGCCGTCGCCCATGGGGTGAGGTGCCGGCGCGCCGGGAGCCGTCGAGTGCCGGGCCAGCGCGTCGAGTTCGACGAAGGAGCCGGGATCGAGCAAGGCGTCGATGCGCTCACGGGCCGTTCCGCGCCCCTTCGCCCGCTGGCGTTCCACCCCGTCCGCACTGCCGGCGTGCAGGGCGGCGTCGATGCGTCGGTGGAGGTCGCTCACCTTGCCCGCCGTCGTGCGCGGGGCAAGGGGTTCGGTGGCGGCGACCGCTGAGACCGCGGAGACCCTCGCGGGGCCGGTGGCTGTGCTCATGACCGCGCAGCCGCCCGTCGCCGTGCGCGAGCGCACCGCGGCTCCGGGTCACGGCGCGTACCGCGGCCCCGTCCGGCGAGCCGCGCTGCGGACGTCACGCCGGCGCCCTCGCCGTGGGCCCCAACTTCCTTGGTCGTAAACTCCATTGGTCTCTCCTGCTAAGCTGCTGAACCGTCCGTTGGTCACCGTAAGTTGACATTCCGCACGCCACATCCCCCGGTCTGACGGCACCTGACGCATCCGCGGCCGGCGGGTCGGCTGTGTCGGTCGGGGTTCCTCCCTCGAAAGGCTTCGATGTCGATCACCCCTGCCGATGAGACGCTGCAGCGCACCGTGGCAACGCTGCGAGGAGCCGGATGCGTGTTCGCCGAGGAGGAGGCCCGGTTGCTCCTCGAGGCCGCCGCGACGCCCGCCGAGCTCGATGTGCTGGTGCGCCGCCGCGTCATCGGTGAACCGCTCGAAGTCATCCTCGGCTGGGCTGAGTTCTGCGGCCTGCGCGTCAGGGTGGACGCCGGCGTGTTCGTCCCGCGTCAGCGCACCCGGTTCCTGGTCGACCTCGCGGCGGGGCTGGCCCGGCCGGGCGCGGTCGTCGTCGATCTGTGCTGCGGAACCGGAGCGATCGGCGCCGCCATCGCCGCGCGGGTCGACGGGATCGAGTTGTCGTGCGCCGACGTCGACCCGAACGCGGTCCGCTGTGCTCGACTGAACGTCGGCCCCGGCGCTCACGTGTACGAGGGCGACCTCTACGACGCACTCCCGGACTCGCTGCGCGGGCGCGTGGACGTCCTGGTCGTCAACGCCCCGTACGTGCCGACCGACGAGATCGCCCTGATGCCTCCCGAGGCACGCGATCACGAACCGAGGCACGCACTCGACGGCGGCGCGGACGGCGTCGAGATCCACCGGCGGGTCGCCGCCGGCGCACGAACGTGGTTGGCGCCGGGAGGCAGCCTGCTGATCGAGACCAGCGAGGAGCAGGCCCCGGTCACGGCGCGGGCGATGGCCGACCAGGGGCTCGTCCCGAGCGTGTCGACGAGCGAGGAGTTGTACTGCACGGTGGTCGTCGGAGTCGTGGCTCACGACTAGGCGCCGCCCCCCGATCACAGCGGCCCTGGGATGGAAGCCGAGGACTCGATCACGGCTGCCGGCCACCGACCCGTACCCGGTCGACGCCGTGGCGGAGCACCAGGTGGTGGCGTTCACGCCGCTGCCGGTGGCAGCCGGCCTGGAGGAGCTCACGTCCCAGGGCTGAGCGGCCCGAACCGTCTGCCGGACGCCGGTTGCGCCGGGTCTTCACCCAGGCTGAACCGGCGCACGGCCGGCGAACTCCCGAAGTGTCGTGCTGACCTGGTCGTGGACCGCGTCCATCTGGCTTTCCGTGAAGCACTGGGTGCTGTAGGGCATTTCGATGCGGAAGCGGTCGTGGACCGTCATCAGCGAGGCGAGCACCGGGCCCTGCTGGAGGAACGACGGCGCCTTGCTGGAGACCGCGAACCCTCTCAGGTCGACGAACTCCAGTCCGGGCGGGGGCGGCGGGAGGGCCACGCGTCCGGCGTTGGTCACCACCAGGCTCGCCGCGAGCAGCTGCGGGTGGGCCAACAGCCGGTCCAGCGACTGCAGTTCCAGGGCCGGGTCGCCACGGTCGATGCCGGCGCTCAGGCCCGCGCCGAGACGACGGCCCAGTCCGACGAGGTCGGCCCCGGCCGGTACGTCGACCAGGTCCTGGTACCACGAGGCCGCGGGGATCATCACCTCGCGGCTCAGCGCGGGCTCCACGCGCTCGCGCAGGTCCACCGTGGAGACGCAGGCCAGCCGGTGGTCGTCGTACTGTGCGGGCAGGCCGGAACGTACGGCCGCGAGAAACGTCGCGGCCACCAAGCCATGCACCGACGCGCCGGCGCTCCTGGCGAACGCCAGCAGACCCGTCGTCTCGGAGGCGGTCAGCCGCACCCGGCGAGAGTGCGTCAGGCCTTCCTCGGGCGCCGCCCCGCCGGACCGGGCCGCGAGGTACGGAAGGGCGGCGACCGGGGCGCCTTCGGCCCGGTCGAGCCGCGCCTGGACGTAGGCGTCGAGATCGGCCTCGGCGCGGGGCGCGAGGCGGTCGTCGATCGCCACCGGCCAGTCCTGCCGCGGGGTGTCGGCGGCCGGGTGGGTGCCCGCCCGGATGCCGGCGTAGAGCTGCCACAGCCGGAAGAACAGGGCCATCGCGCTGCGGCCGTCGCAGATCACATGGTCGGCCCCGATGAGCAGGGTGTCCTCGTCCGCGCCGGTCAACAGCACCAGGCGGACCAGCGGGCCGCCGAGCGGCAGCGGTGTGTTCCACTCCTTGGTCAGCGCGTCCGGGTCGCCGGGACGCACGACCAGGCGTGGTAGCTCGTCGGGCGCCAGCGGACTGAGGAAACTGCCGTCGGCGTCCTGCGCGACGCGACAGCGCAGCGAGGGGTGTTCGGCCAGCAGCGCGGTGTATGCCGTGTCGAGCAGTTCGGGGTCGACTCCGCCGCGCACCACGCAGAAGCGCACGGCCTGCGTTCTGATCTCCCCGGCGTACAGGTTCTCCGAGCGGGACAGGTTGCGACGCATGTTCATCCTGTTCTGTCGTCGGTGGTGAGCGGCGTGGGCAGTGTTGAGCGGTGCGGGCGGCGAGCCGTCTTCAGGCGAGCGTGCCGCCGAGGATCGCGTCCCTCAGCGCGTGCAGTTCGTCGTCGCCGACGATGGTCCGGGCCTTGTCGACCCCGGCCCGCACCGTCAGGTGGCGCCGGCCCTTGAGCACCACCTGGCCGTCGGCGACGGCCCGGCTGTAGAGCTGTGGGGCGCTCTCCTCGGACAGCGCGGCCAGCTTCACGTTCGCCAGGTCCTGGAACGCGTGCCACTCCCTGGGCTCGCGCACCTTCGAGGTGAATCGGAAGACCAGACTCCAGCGGCCGAGCCGCGGCCTGCGCTCAAGGAGCACGCCGTCGCCGTCCTCGACGAGGCGGTACCGGCAGCCGTACTGCACCTGCTCCCGCCCGTCGGTGGCGCCGTCGAGCCGAAGCGGTTCGAGGAACGACGGTCCGGCGTATCCCACGTCGACGAGCCAGCGCACGCCGTCGACGCGGGCCAGGATCAGCATGTGCTCGACGTCGACGCCGTACTCCGCCGTCCCCTCGGCCGTGGTGCCGGCGATCAGGTCGGCCTCGTAGCCGAGGTCGCGCAGCAGGCGCAGGAACAGGCGGGTCATCTGGACGCAGCCGCCGCCGTGGCCCGCCGCGACGACGGCGTCGAACGTGGCGTCCTCGTCGAAGTCGACCAGCTCGACCGGTTCGCCGCTCGCGGTCGGCACGGCCAGGGAGCCGGTACTGCTGAACGGGACGGTCTCCATGTGCCGCTTGTGCAGCCGCACCAGGGTGGTCAGGTCGGGCGCGGGCCACCCGGCGCGACCGCTGTCGTGGCCCAGCCGCCGCAGGTAGGTGTCGGTGTCGTACACGGTCACTGCCTCTCTGTTCCAGGAAGTCGCGCTCCGCGGCCGGCCGCTGCCGCGGCCGGGCATCTGTCAGGCGTCGGCTTCGGTGTCGTCCAGGCGAGCCAGGAGATAGTCGGTGAGTGCCGCCGGGGTCGGGTGACCGAAGACGGCCGCGGGAGTCAGCGCGGTGCCGGTGCGGCCTGAGAGGCGCCGGGACAGCTCGATCGCCAGCAGGGAGTCGAGGCCGAGCTCGAAGAACCCGCGCTGCGCGTCGACCGGCTCGCCCGGATCCAGTTCGAGCACCTCGGCCAACTGCGCGCGCACGAGGTCCAGTACGGTCCGCTCCTGCTCGTCACGGCTCTGCCCGTTCAGCAGGTCCGTCCACCCGCTCTCGGCGCCCGCGCCGAGCTCCGCCGTGCGGGCCGAGCGCCGGCGCGACCGGACCAGCCCGCGCAGCAGTGGCGGCACGGGACGGCCCGCCGCCGGGGCGGCCCACTGTTCGGGCCGGCCGGGCACGGGGAACGGCTCGCCGGAGCGCAGCGCCTCGGACACCGCGGACAGCGTCCCGTCCTGGTCCGGCGCGCCGCCTGTCCCGGGCACGGCCCCGGCGGGAAGCAGCACCGGGGCACAGCCGGCGAGCCCGGCCGCCCGGCGGCGGGCCACGATCGCGCGTGCGCAGCCGTCGGCCGCGGCGGTCGCCGGATGGTGCACCGGGCCCAGCAGGGCCGTCGGCGACGTGATCACCATGAACAGGGCCAGGCGGTCGTCGGCGGTGAGCTCCCAGAGGTGCCGCAGCGACTCGGTGCGCGCGGCGATCACCTCGGTCAGCCGGTCCGCGTCCAGTTCCGCGAGCCGGGTGTCGTCCGGCAGGCCCGCTGCGTGCACCACGCCGGTGAGCGGATGGTCGTCCGGGATGTCGCCCAGCAGCCGTCGCAGGGCGTCCCGGTCGGCGGCGTCGCAGGCCCGGACGGTGACCGACGCGCCGAGCGCGGTGAGATCGGCGACCAGCGTCGCGGCGCCCTGGGCGTCGGGTCCGCCGCGGGCGGCGAGTACCAGATGACGTACCCCGTGGTCGGCGACCAGGTTCCGCGCCACCCGGGCGCCGGCCGTGCCGGTGCCGCCGACGATCAGGACGGTGCCGTCCGGGTCGAGGGCCGGGGCCTCGGCGTCCGGGGCGTCGGCCGGTACCAGCCGCGGAACACGGACCCGGCCGGCGCGCACGGCGGCCTGGGGTACGTCCGCGGCGAGGACACGTCCGAGGCTCGCCTCGTCACGGTCCTCCGGCGGGACGTCGAACAGGACGAACCGTCCCGGGTACTCGGCCTGGATCGCGGCGAGCATCTCCCACACCGCCGCGGCGGCCGGGTCGAGCGCGGTCGCACCGGCGTCCCCGGGACCGGCCGGCACCGCCGCACGGGTGCGCACCACCAGGCGGCGCTCCACCAGGTTCGGTTCGTCCAGCCACGCCTGTGCGACGGCGAGCGCGCGCCGGCAGGCGTCCTCGGGCTCCGTGCCGGCGCCGATGTCGAGCACGACGGTCGCGGCGGCCAATGCCGATGGCGCCGCGGCGAGTTCGAGTACGGCGGTGTCGCTGTCGACGGTGACGAGCTCGACGGGCTCGTCCGCCTGCCCGGCGTCGAGCGGGACCCATTCGGTGCGCAGCGCACGGCCCCGCCGGGCGGCAGGTGCGGCGGCCGGACGGGCCGTGACGCGCGCCGCGGTGAGAACCGGCAGACCCACGTGGTCGGCCGCTTCCAGCGCTGTGCCGCCGCCGGCCGGCCGCAGCCGGACGCGCAGCGCCGAGGCGCCGGACGCGTGCAGCAGGACGTGCTGCCAGGTCGACGGGGTGTCACCGGGCGGGAAGCCCGCCGCGTACGCCGCGGACTCCAGCAGGAGCGGGTGGATGCCGAAGCGGGCGGCCGTGTCGGCCTGGTCGGCGGGTACGGCCACTTCGGCGTAGGTGTCCTCGCCGCGCCGCCACACCGCGTGCAGGCCCGGCGGCACGAGGGCGCCGGTCGTGGCGGTCAGTTCGTCGAGGCCGACCGGTTCGGCGCCCGGCGGCGGCCAGGGGGCCGGGTCCGGCTCGGGCGCGGCGGACAGGGTCGTGGGCGACAGCACGCCCTGGGCGTGGCAGGTCCACACCGGTGCGTGCCGGTCGGTCGTCGCGGGTGCCGACCGTACGGTCACCGGCCGGCGGCCGGCGGCGTCGGCGGCCTGGACGCTGATCTGCAGCCGCACCGCGTCGGCGGGGCCGAGGATGAGGGGCGCCTTCAGATCGAGCTCGTCCAGGGTGCCGCAGTCGACCTCGTCGCCGACCCGGATGGCCAGCTCGACCCAGACCGAGCCGGGCACCTCGACCGGGCCACCGGCGGTACCGGCGGTACCGGCGGTGAGCCACGGCTGGTCGTGGGGCGAGAGCCGTGCGACGGCCATCAGCCCGTCCGAGTCCGGCAGTTCGACCATCGTGGCGAGCAGCGGATGATCGGTGCCCGCCAGGCCGAGGGCGGCGGTGCCGGTGGTCGGCGCTCCGCGCAACCAGTAGCGCCGGTGGTCGAACGGATAGGTCGGCAGTTCGCGGCAGAGTTCTCGCCAGTCCCCCGGCTGGGCCGGGACGGCGCTCGACCAGGAGACCGGCAGACCGGCGGCGAACGCCTCCGCGAAGGCCGTCGTCAGCCGCTCCCGGCCGCCCTCGCCGCGCCGCAGGGTGGCGAGCACCGGGGTGGTCCGGCCGGTGTCCTGGATGATGTCGAGGAGGGACGGGACCAGTCCAGGGTGGCTGGAGACCTCGACGACGGCCCGGGCGTCGGCGCTCACGGCGCGGATCGCGGCGTCCAGCTCGACCGGCCGGCGCAGGTTGCGGAACCAGTAGGCGGCGTCGAGGAGTTCGTCGGGGCCGATCCAGCGGCCGTCGACGGTGGAGTAGAACCGGCAGCCCGGGACCAGTCCGTGCGCCGGCCGTTCCCCGATCCCGTCCAGGGCGGCCAGCATCGGCTGCTGGAGTTCGTCGACGAGGAACGAGTGGGAGGCGTAGTCCGCCCGGATCCTGCGGAACCAGAGCTGCTGCTGGGCCGCGGTGGCGGCCAGCTCCTCGATGGCCGCGCGCTCGCCGGAGACGGCCACGCTCGCCGGGCCGTTCACCGCGGCGATCTCCACCCGGCCCTGATAGCCGGCGAGCATCTCCGTCATCCGGGCACGGCTCACGCCGACCACGAGCATCCCGCCGGTGGACGGCAGATTCGCGGCCATCCGGGAGCGCAGCACGATCGCGCGCAGCGCGTCCTCGACCGACAGCAGGCCCGCGACGCACGCTGCGGCGATCTCGCCCTGCGAGGAGCCGAGCACCACGTCCGGCCGCACGCCGGCGGATGCCCAGAGCTGGGCGAGACCCGTCATCATCACGAACGAGGCGGGCTGGATCACATCCACCCGGGACAGGTCGTTCTCGCCGCCGAGCGCCTGCTCCAGGGTCCAGTCGCAGTCGTACTCGGCGAGCAGCGCGTCGCACCGCCGCACCCAGGCCCGGAACTCGTCCGAGCGGTCCATCAGTTCGCGGCCCATGCCGACCCAGTGGCCGCCCTGGCCGGGGAAGACGAACACGACGCCCGAGCCCGGTCCGGGCGGCCCGCCCACCACGGCCCGGTCGAAGCCGCCCGCGGCCAGTGCCCGCAGCCGGTCGACGAGTTCGGCGCGGTCGGCGGCGATCACGGTGGCTCGCGTCTCGTGCCGCGTCCGCCCGTGGGCCAGGGCGGCGGCCAGCTTCGGCAGGGGCGCGGTGCCGCGCTCGGCGAAGTCGGCCAGGCGGTCCGCGAGCGCGGCCAGCCGGGCCCGGTTTCCGGCCGTCAGGACGAACGGCAGCGGGGAGTTGTCGGCGGGGCTTTCCGCCGGCTCGCCCGGCCGTCGGGGCGGCTCCTCCAGGACGAGGTGGGCGTTGGTTCCGCTGAGCCCGAACGCGGAGACGCCTGCGCGGCGGACGTGGCCGGGGCGCGCGGGCCACGGCTGGGCGTCGGTCAGCAGCCGGATCGTGCCGCTGGACCAGTCCACCTCGGGAGTGGGCGCATCCACGTGGAGGGTCGCCGGCAGCTCCTGGTGGCGCAGGGCGAGCACCATCTTGATCACGCTCGCCACGCCCGCGGCGGCCTGGGTGTGCCCGATGTTGGACTTCACCGAGCCGAGCCACAGCGGTCGGCCGGGGTCACGCCGGCCGTAGGTCGCCAGCAGCGCTTGGGCCTCGATCGGGTCGCCCAGCCGGGTTCCCGTTCCGTGCGCCTCGACGACGTCCACGTCGGCGGGCGCCACCCCGGCGACCGCGAGCGCGCGCCGGATCACCCGCTGCTGCGCCGGGCCGTTGGGCGCGGTGAGCCCGTTGGACGCGCCGTCCTGGCTGATCGCGGAGCCGCGCACCACGGCGCTGACGGTGTGTCCGTTGGTGTGGGCATCGGCCAGGCGTTCCAGCAGCACCACGCCGACGCCCTCGCCGTTGCCGGTGCCGTCGGCCGAGGCGGCGAACGCCTTGCAGCGGCCGTCGGCCGCGAGGCCGCCGTTCTTCGCGAACTCGACGTACGCGCCCGGTGTGGCCATCACGGTGACGCCGCCGACCACCGCCATCGAGCACTCCCCGTTGCGCAGCGCCTGGACGGCCAGGTGCATCGCGACCAGCGAGGAGGAGCAGGCGGTGTCCACCGAAACGGCCGGGCCGGTGAACCCGTAGACGTAGGACACCCGGCCGGAGACCACGGAGACGGCGCCGCCGGTGCCGCGCAGGCCGTCGGACTGGGCGTCACCGCCGAACATGCCGTAGCCCTGGCCCATGACGCCGACGAACACGCCCACGTCGGTGCCGCGCAGGTCGGCCGGGTCGAGGCCCGCGTCCTCCAGTGCTTCCCACACCACCTCCAGCAGCAGGCGCTGCTGCGGGTCCATCGCCACCGCCTCGCGCGGGGAGATGCCGAAGAACCCGGCGTCGAAGTTCGCCGCGTCCGTCAGGAAACTGCCGGCCTCCACCGGGACGGTGGACAGGTCCCAGCCGCGGTCGGTCGGGAACGCCGACCGTCCCTCCCCCCGGCGGGCCAGCAGCTCCCAGAAGTCGCCCGGTCCCCGCACCCCGCCCGCCATCCGGCAGCCGAGTCCGACGACGGCGATGTCGTCGTGCGAAGCGGCGGCCACCACCGTCGTCGCCTCGGCGGGGGCGGCGGTGCCGGCGAGCTCGTCGCGCAGGAACCGCGCCAGCTGCCGGGGAGTCGGGTAGTCGTAGACCAGCGTGGCGGGCAGGGTCAGCCCGGCCGCGGCGGCCAGCCGGTTGCGCAGCTCGACGCCGCCGAGCGAATCCATCCCGACGCTCTGGAAGGCGGTGTCCGGCTCGATGTCGTCGGCGGACTTGTGCCCGAGGACCAGGGCGACGCGGGAACGGACCAGGGCCAGCAGCCGTGCCTCCCGTTCGGCGGGGGAACGGCCGGCGAGCGTGGCGAGCAGCTCGCCCGCCGCAGCCGTGCCACCGACGCGCCGGCGTGCCCGCACGAGCTGCCGCAGCAGTGGCTGGACCGGACCGCCGGCGGCGGCGTCGGCGCGGGCGGCGGCGAGGTCCAGCCTGATCGGCACCAGATGCGTCTCGCCGCTGTCGAGGGCGGCGTCGAGCAGCGCGAGTCCTTCCTCGGGGCGCAGCGGCAGCACGCCGCCGCGGCTCATCCGGGCCCGGTCCGTGGCGTCCAGGTGCCCGGTCATGCCGCCGGCCTGGTCCCACAGGCCCCAGGAGAGGGCGACACCGGGCCGGCCGGCCGCGCGGCGCGCCGCCATGAGCCCGTCCAGGTAGGCGTTGGCGGCGGAGTAGTTGGCCTGTCCGGCCGAGCCGAGCAGGCCGGCGGCCGAGGAGAACGCCACGAACGCGGCGAGTTCGCACTCCCGGGTCAGCTCGTCCAGATGCCGTGCGCCGTCGGCCTTGGGGCCGAGGACCGTGGCGAGGCGGTCCGGATCCATCGCGCCGAGCAGCCCGTCGTCGAGGACGCCGGCGGTGTGGACGACGGCGCTGAGCGGATGGGCGGCCGGGATGCCGGCGAGGAGCGCGGCCACGGCGTCGCGGTCCGAAACGTCGCAGGCCGCCACGGTCACCGTGGCGCCCAGGCCGGACAGTTCGGCCACGAGTTCCTCGGCGCCTTCGGCCGCCGGCCCGCGCCGTCCGGCCAGCAGCAGGTGCCTCACGCCCCGGGCGCGGACCAGGTGGCGTGCCACGAGGGCGCCGAGGGAGCCGGTGCCGCCGGTGACCAGGACGGTGCCCTCAGGGGCGACGGCGGCGGGCTGCCCGGCGGTCCGCTCGGCGAGCTGGCCGGCCGGTGCCAGGCGAGGCACCAGCAGGGTGGTGCCCCGCAGGGCCACCTGGGGCTCGTCGGCAGCCAGAGCCATGGCGACCGCCGCCTCGGTGTCCGCCCCGGGTTCGAGGTCCAGCAGCAGCACGCGCCCCGGCAGCTCGGCCTGGGCGGCGCGGACCAGGCCCCAGACGGCGGCCGAGGACACGTCGGTGACGGTGGTCGTCCCGGCGGGCACGGCGCCCCGGGTCACGACGACGAGCCGGGCGGCGGCCGGAGCCTCGTGCTGCCAGGTCTGGAGCACGGCGAGGACGTCGGCGAGCAGCGGCTGCGCGTCGCGGCCGGGGGCGGCCTCGAACACGGCGACGGTCGGCAGGCTCCGCTGCCGGTCGTCGTGCCCGGTCTCCGTCCCGGCGTCCTGCGGAGCGGACTGTGCAGTGCCCTGCTCACCGGCCTGTGCGGCGGCCCGTCCGGCGAGCGCCGCCACGTCCGCGGGGCTCGCCACCGGGGCCGTCGCCGCCCGCTCGGGCACGGTCACGGGCGGTTCCGTGGCGCTCCAGACGACTCGGTACATCGCGTCCGCGGCGGCGCTGCTGCCCACGTCCTCGGGCCGGATCGGCGCCGCTGTCCAGGACCGGGCGGACAGGACCGGGGTCCCGGCCTCGTCGGTCGCCTCCAGGGTCCACCGGTCGTCGCCGAGCGGGGTGAGCCGGGCGCGCAGGCGGCGCGCGCCGCTCGCGTGCAGCACGGCCTCCTCCCACACCGTGGCGGCTGTGGCGTCGGCGGTCACCGCCCGCGTGACCGCGTCCAGCAGGGCCGGATCGAGGCCGAACCGCGCGGCGTCGTCCGAGTCGGTGCCGTCGTCGGTGCCGTCGTCGGTGAACGCGACTTCGGTGTACGTCTCCTCGCCCCGGCGCCACACGCCCAGCACGCCCGGGTGCTCCTCGTACGCCTCGACCCGCTCGGCCCCGGCCGGCGGCCATGCCTCCGGCGCCGGGTCGGGGGCGGCCGGTGTGCGCGCCGACAGGGCACCGGTGGCGTGCCGGACCCATACGCCGGATCCGTCCTGGGCGCCGTGGATCGTGACCGGGCGGCAGCCCTGCTCGTCGGCCGCGCCCACGGCGATCTCCACCCGTACCCCGGTGTTCGGCGGAACGACGAGCGGGGTCTCGACGGCGAGTCGCTCCACCACCGTGCAGCCGACCTCGTCGCCGGCCCGGACGGCCAGATCCACGAGCGCCGCGCCGCTCACCACGACGGCCCCGTGCACCCGGTGCCGGTCGAGCCACGGGTGGGTGGCCGAGGACAGCCGGACGGTGCCGACGAGCCCGCCGGTGTCGGGCACGGGAACGACGGCGGACAGCAGCGGATGGTCGGCGGCCACCTGACCGAGGCCGGCCGCGTCGGTCCGTCCGCCGGCCGGCTTCACCCAGTAGTGCGTACGGTCGAAGGCGTAGGTCGGCAGCTCGACGGGGGGCGCGGCGGCCGGCAGCAGCGCCTGCCAGCCGGCCGGAACGCCCCGTACGAAGAGCTCGGCGAGGGCGCCGATCGCGGTGTGCGTCTCGTCGTGTCCGTCGCGCAGCATGGGCACGCACACCGGCGTGGCGCCGGCGGCCGCCGCCGCCTCCAGCATCGGCGCGGACAGGGCGGCGCCCGGCCCCACCTCCACGAACAGCTCCCCGCCCTGGTCGAGCGCGGCGGCCATGCCGTCGGCGAAGCGCACCGTACGGCGTACGTGTTCGACCCAGTAGTCGGTGCTGGTCAGGTCGCCGTCCTGGTGAGCGACGACGCGGATCCGCGCCGACTGCCAGGTCACTCCGGCGATCGCCGCGCGGAACTCGGCGAGCATCGGGTCCATCCGGGCGGAGTGGAAGGCGTGCGAGACCTGCAACCGCTTGACCTTGCGGCCTTGTGCCCGCAGCGCGTCGGCGGCGGCGAGGACGGCGTCCTCGTCGCCGGACAGCACCACCGACGAGGGCTGGTTCACGGCGGCGATGTCGACGCCGGCACCGAGGAACGGGCGGACCTCGTCCTCGGTGGCGGCCACGGCGGCCATCGCACCGCCGGCGGGCAGCGCCTGCATGAGCCGGCCCCGGGCGGCGACCACGGTCGCCGCGTCGTCCAGGGAGAGCATTCCGGCGGCGTGCGCCGCCGTGATCTCGCCGATGGAGTGGCCGAGCAGCAGGCGCGGGCGCACGCCCCATGACTCGGCCAGGCGGAACAGCGCGGTCTCGACGGCGAACAGCGCCGCCTGGGTGTAGACGGTCTGGTCGAGCAGTGCCGCCTGCGGGCTGTCCGGTTCGGCGAACACGACGTCACGCACGGATGCGCCGACCGCGCCGAGGAGCCGGTCGTCGAGGCGTGCGCAGGCGTCGTCGAAGGCCTCGGCGTACACCGGGAAGCGGGCGTACAGCTCGCGTCCCATGCCGGGCCGCTGCGAGCCCTGCCCCGGGAACACGAACACCACCGGTCCGGCGCCCTGGGCGGCAGCCGCCCCGACGGTCACGCCGGGTGCGGACTCGCCGGCGGCGATGGCGTCGAGCCGGTCGAGGAGGGCTTCTCGGTCGGCGGCGGCGACGACGGCCCGGTGCGCGAGCAGGGCACGGCCGGTGAGCAGGGTCCGCGCCGTCCCCGGCAGGGACAGCCCGGTGGCGACCGCCGCGCGCAGCCGCTTCGCCTGGCCTGCCAGGGCAGCCGGGTTGTGCGCCGAGACGACGAAGGGCAGCACGGCGTCGGCCCCGCCGTCCGCCGGGGCGGGCTCTGTGGCAGCCGCGTCGGAGGCACCGGCGGCGGCGTCGGGCGTGGTGGCAGCGGACATGGCCGGTTCGGCCGGAGCCTGTTCGAGGATGACGTGCGCGTTCGTCCCGCTGATCCCGAAGGAAGAGACGCCCGCTCGCCGGGGGCGGCCGAGCGTGGCCCAGTCCATGGATTCGGCCAGCAGGGACACCGCGCCGCTGGACCAGTCGACGTGCGGCGTCGGCTCGTCCGCGTAGAGGCTCTTGGGCAGCACCCCGTGGCGCATGGCCTCGACCATCTTGATCACGCCCGCGACACCGGCGGCGGCCTGCGTGTGGCCGATGTTCGACTTCACCGACCCCAGCCACAACGGCTGTTCACCGGCCCGCTCCTGACCGTAGGTCGCAAGCAGTGCCTGCGCCTCGATCGGGTCGCCCAGCGTCGTGCCGGTGCCGTGTGCCTCGACCGCGTCGACGTCGGCGGCCGTCAGACCGGCGCTGGCCAGCGCGGCCCGGATCACCCGTTCCTGCGACGGCCCGTTGGGCGCGGTCAGCCCGTTCGACGCACCGTCCTGGTTCACGGCGGACCCGCGGATCACCGCGTGGACGCGGTGCCCGTTGCGCCGCGCGTCGGACAGCCGCTCCAGGAGGAGGATGCCCACGCCCTCGGACAGCACCGTGCCGTCGGCCGCCGCGGCGAAGGCCTTGCACCGGCCGTCGGCGGCCAGCCCCCGGGCACGCGAGAAGCCGGTCACGCCGACCGGGGAGCCCATGACGGCGACGCCTCCGGCGAGGGCCAGCTCGCACTCGTGCTGGCGCAGCGCCTGTGCCGCCAGGTGGATCGCCACGAGGGACGAGGAGCAGGCGGTGTCCACCGTCATGGCCGGGCCCTCCAGCCCGAAGACGTACGAGACCCGGCCGGAGGCGACACTGCCGGCGGTGGCCGTGGTGGTGAAGCCCTCGAGTTCGGCGGGGACGTCGGCCAGTGAGCCGAGGTAATCGTGGATCGACATGCCGGTGTAGACGCCGACGCGCTCCCCGCGCAGCGACGACGGGTCGATGCCGGCGCTCTCCAGCACTTGCCAGGTGGTCTCCAGCAGCAGGCGCTGCTGCGGGTCCATGGCCAGTGCCTCGCGCGGGGAGATCCCGAACAGCGCGGCGTCGAAGTACCCGGCGTCCCGCAGGAAGCCGCCCCGCTGGGTGTAGGCGGTGCCGACGCGGTCGGGGTCGGTGTCGAAGAGGTTGTCGAGGTTCCATCCGCGGTCGTCCGGGAATCCCGAGATGCCGTCCCGGCCGTCGGCGAGCAGCTGCCACAGCTCGCCGGGCGAGGTGACCCCGCCCGGCAGGCGGCACGCCATGCCGACGATGACCACCGGGTCGTCGGCACCCGCCTCGGCCGGCGCGGCCGGGCGCACGGGCGCGGCAGCGGTGTCGGCCGTGCCGCCCACCTGTTCGAGCAGGTGCTGGGCGAGGGCTCGTGGCGTGGGGTAGTCGAAGATGAGCGTCGCCGGCAGCTTGACCGCGGTGGCCGCGGACAGCCGGTTGCGCAGTTCGACGGCGGTCAGCGAGTCGAAGCCGATGTCGCCGAACCGCTCGGAGTCCATGGCGGGGCCGGTGTCGCCCAGGCCGAGGACGACCGACATCTCGGCGCGGACGAGGTCGAGCACCAGCTCGGTCTGTTCGTCGTGGGAGAGGCCGGCGAGCCGGCGGGCCAGCGCGCCCGCCGGGCCGGCACCGGCCTGGGCCGCCCGCCGCGGCGGGCGCACGAGCGCGCGGAACAGCGGAGGGACGGTCCCGTCCGTGCCTGCCTCGGCGCGTACGGCGCCGAGATCGAGCCTGATCGGTACGAGCAGCGGGTTGCCCGACCGGATGCCGAGGTCGAAGAGCGTGAGTGCCTCGGCCGTCGACATCGGACGGACGCCGCCGCGGCTCATCCGGGTCCGGTCGACCTCGGCCAGCTGTCCCGTCATCCCGGTGACCGGGCTCCACAGGCCCCAGGCCAGGGACACGGCGGGCAGCCCCGCCGCCCGTCGGGCCGAGACGACCGCGTCGACGTACGCGTTGGCCGCCGCGTAGTTGCCCTGGCCGGCCGAGCCGAAGACGCTCGCGGCCGAGGAGAACGCGGCGAAGACCTGGGGCGGGTTGTCCCGGGTCAGCTCGTCGAGCAGGCGCAGCGCGTCGGCCTTCGGCGCGAGGACGCCGGCCATGCGGTGCGGGTCCAGGCCGGCGATGACGCCGTCGTCCAGCACGCCGGCGGCGTGGACGACGCCGGTCAGGGGGTGCTCGGGCGGGACGGCGGCGAGCAGCGCCGCGAGCGCGTCACGGTCCGACACGTCGCAGGAGGCGACGACGACGGATGCGCCCTGCGCGGTGAGTTCGTCGACGAGCGCGGTCACGCCTTCGGCGGCCGGGCCGCGCCGGCTCGCCAGCACCAGCCGGCGCACCCCGTGCTCGCTGACCAGGTGCCGGGCCACCAGCGCGCCGAGCACGCCGGTACCGCCGGTGACCAGCACGGTGCCGTTCTCGGCGAACCCGGCGGGGCCCGGGGGTTCGGTGAGGGCGGCGCGGCCGAGTCGCGGAGCGAGGACGGCGTCTTCGCGCACGGCGGTCTGCGGCTCGCCGGTCGCGAGGGCGGCGGCGATCGCCCGGTCCCGGTCGGCGCCGGAGTCGAGGTCGACGAGGACGAACCGGCCGGGGTTCTCGGCCTGTGCCGCGCGCAGCAGTCCCCACACCGCGGCACCGGACGGGTCGGTGACCGGGCCGGAGGCCGGCACGGCGCCCCGGGTCGCCACGACCAGCGGCACCGAGGCGAGCGCGGTCTCCTCCAGCCAGGCCTGGAGCACGCCGAGCACCCGGCACAGCAGCGGCAGCGGATCCTCCCCGGTGCCGGCGTCGGCCCCGGTGTGTGCGGTGAGGTCGAGCACCGCGAGGTCGGGCACCGGCTCACCCAGATCCTCGGCGAGCGCGATCCGCGCCACGTCACCGGAGGTGTGGACGACGGTCCGGCTCCCGGCCGGATGCCCGGTCCCCGACGGCAGGCGCGTCCAGTCGAGCTGCCACAGCGTGTCGGGGGCCTGACCGGCGGACTCGGCCCCCAGGTCGGATATGGGCAGCGAGACCAGGGACTGCATCGTCAGGACCAGCGCACCGGTCTCGTCCGCGGCGTCGAAGGACAGGGCGTCCGCGCCGCACGGCGCGACCCTGACGCGCAGCGCGCCGGCGCCCGCCGCGTGCAAGCGGACGCCGTTCCAGGCGAAGGGCAGCACATTGCGGTCGTCGTCGCGCCGGTGGAAGGCGTTCGCGTGCAACGCGGCGTCCAGGAGCGCGGGGTGGAGGCCGAACTTGTCCACGTCCTGGCGGTGCTCGGCGGGGAGCACGGCTTCGGCGAAGATCTCCTCGCCGCGCCGCCACACGGCGGTCAGTCCGGCGAAGGCCGGCCCGTAGTCGTATCCGCGCTCGGCGAGGCGGGCGTAGAAGTCGTCGGTCTCCTCCCGGCGCGCGCCGGGCGGCGGCCACTGGCTGAAGTCGAATCCGCTGCCGCTCGTGTCGGCGTGGGAGTCGGACAGCATGCCCGCCGCGTGACGGGTCCAGCCCTGCGTGTCCCGCGCGCTGTACACCTCGACCGGGCGGCGCCCCGTCGCGTCGGCGCCCCCGACCGCGACCTGGACCCGGACGGCACCCTCGGCGGGCAGCACGAGGGGTGCCTCGATCACGAGTTCGTCGAGCACTCCGTGGCCGAACTCGTCGCCGGCCCGGATGGCCAGGTCGACGTAGGCGGTTCCGGGCACCAGCACGACGTTCTGGATGCGGTGACCGGCCAGCCAGGGATGGGTGGCGAGCGACAGCCGCGAGGTGAAGACGAGGCCGTCCGTCTGCGGCAGCTCCACCGCCGCTCCGAGCAGGGGGTGGTCGCTGGTCGTCTGGCCCAGCGACTCCGCGCTGGTCGCGGTGCCCGGCATGGTGATCCAGTACCGCTGGTGATCGAACGGGTAGGTGGGCAGCTCCACCGGGGCGGGCCCGCGTTCGGGGACGACCGTGTTCCAGTCGACCCGTACCCCGCGGACGAACGCCTCGGCCATCGAGGCGAGCATCCGGTCCATGCCGCCCTCGTCCCGGCGCGTCGAGCCGACCGCGAGGACGTCCGCGTCCAGTTCCTCGGCGATGTCGGTGACGGCCGGCACCAGGACGGGGTGGGCGCCGAGTTCGACGAAGACCCGGTGATCCTGCGCGATCAGCTCCCGGACGGCCGGGTCGAACAGGACCGTCTGGCGCAGATTGCGGTACCAGTAGTCGGCGTCGAGCCGGTCGTCCGTACCGATCCAGCGGCTCTCGACCGTGGAGTAGAACGGGATGTCCGGTGCAGACGGCTGGAGCCCGCCGAGGTCGGCTTCCAGAGTGGGCCTGATGCTCTCGACGTAGTGGCTGTGCGAGGCGTAGTCGACGGGAATCCGGCGGAACCGGACGTCCCGTTCGGCCGCCTGCGCGGCCAGCTCGTCCAGGGCGGTGCCCTCGCCGGCCACGACCACGGCGGACGGCCCGTTGACCGCGGCGACCTGGAGCCGCTCGGCCCACGGTTCGATCAGTGCGCGCACCTCGTCCACCGGAAGCGCGACGGAGGCCATCCCACCGCCGCGCGGCAGCACCTCGGCGATCGCCTGGCTGCGCAGGGTCACGACCCGCGCGGCGTCGGCGAGGGACAGCGCGCCGGCCACGCAGGCCGCCGCGATCTCGCCCTGGGAGTGGCCGATCACGGCGTCCGGGACCACGCCCATGGACTTCCAGACCTCGGCGAGGGCGAGCATCACCGCGAAGGACACGGGCTGGACGACGTCGACGCGGTCCAGTTCGGTGCCGTCACCGCGCAGGACGTCGACGAGCGACCAGTCGGTCCACGGCTCGAACGCCTCCTGGCATTCGGCGATACGGGCGGCGAAGACCGGTGAGGTGTCCAGCAGTTCGCGGCCCATCCCCGCCCACTGGGTGCCCTGCCCCGGGAACGCGAAGACCGTCCTGCCGGGCCCGTTCTGCCCCGCGACGCCGGTGACCACCCCGGTGCCGGTGCGGCCCTCGGCCAGCAGTGCGAGCCCGGAGCGCAGCTCTTCCGGGGTGCGTGCGAGGAGTACGGCGCGCCGGCTCATCAGCGCGCGCCCGGTCACCAGGGCGGAGGCGAGGTCGCCGAGGGGGACGCCGTCGTCGAGGGGGCCGGTGAGGCGTCGTGCCTGGTTGGCCAGCGCCGTCGCGGTGCGGGCCGAGACAATGAACGGAAGGGCCTGTTCCGGCTGCGGCGGCGCGAGGACGGGGGCCGGGGCCGGGGCCGGGGCCGGGGCCGCCGGGGTCTCGGGAGCCTCCTCCAGGATCATGTGGACATTGGTCCCGCTGGCGCCGAACGAGGAGATGCCGCACCGGCGGGGCCGCCCGCTCTCCGGCCACTCGCGCCCCTCGGTGAGCAGCTCGACGGTTCCGGAGGACCAGTCGACCTGCGGGGTCGGCGCGTCCACGTGCAACGTCGCCGGCAGGTGACGGTGGCGCAGCGCGAGTACGGTCTTGATCACGGCGGCCACGCCGGAGGCGGCCTGGGTGTGGCCGAGGACGGACTTCACCGAGCCGAGCAGCAGCGGCCGCTTCGGGTCGCGGCCCTGCCCGTACGTGGCGAGGAGCGCCTGCGCCTCGATCGGGTCGCCCAGGGTGGTGCCGGTGCCGTGGGCCTCGACGGCGTCGACGTCGTCGGGGGTCAGGCCCGCTGCCGCCAGCGCGCTGCGGATGACGCGCTGTTGCGAGGGCCCGTTCGGGGCGGTCAGCCCGTTGGAGGCGCCGTCGGAGTTGACGGCCGAGCCGCGGATCACGGCGAGGACGTGGTGTCCGTTGCGCTGTGCGTCGGACAGCCGTTCCAGCAGGACGACGCCGACCCCCTCGGCCCAGCTGCTGCCGTCTGCGCCGGCGGCGAAGGACTTGCACCGTCCGTCGAAGGCGAGGCCGCGCTGGCGCGCGAACCCGACGAAGCCGCCCGGGGTGGCCATCACGGTGGCCCCGCCGGCGAGGGCCAGGGAGCACTCGCCGCGGCGCAGCGCCTGGGTCGCCAGGTGAATCGCGACCAGCGACGAGGAGCACATGGTGTCGACGGTGACGGCCGGGCCCTCCAGTCCGAGGCAGTAGGCCACCCGGCCGGAGGCGACGCCGCCGGCGCTGCCGAGCGCGCGCTCCAGGCTGAGGAAGTCCTCCGCACCGGGAAGGTCGGGTGCGTAGTCCTGGTGCACGATGCCGGCGTAGACGCCGGTGTCGGATCCGCGCAGGCTCTGCGGGTCGATCCCCGAGCGTTCCAGTGTCTCCCAGCAGACTTCGAGCAGTTGTCGCTGCTGGGGGTCCATCGCCGTGGCCTCTTGCGGGGAGATCCCGAAGAACCTCGCGTCGAACTGGGCCGCGTCATGGAGGAACGCGCCCTGGTTCACGTAGGTCGTGCCGGGGGTGTCCGGGTCGGGGTCGTAGAGCCCTTCGAGATCCCAGCCCCGGTCGTCGGGGAACGGCGTGTACACGTCCGTGCCCTCGGACACGACCTTCCAGAAGTCCTCCGGTCCGGCGATCCCGCCCGCGAAGCGGCAGCCGATCGATACGACGGCGATCGGCTCGGAGGCGGCGGCGAGCAGTCGGGCGTTCTTCTGCCGGAGGCGCGCGGTCTCCTTGACCGATGCGCGCAGAGCCTTGACGAGATCCGGTTCCGGCGTGCTCAAGTTCGTCCTCCAGGCTTGTCGAATCGAACGCATCGAGGCGTTGGTGCGGTTCGCGCCGGTCGACGGCGCCCCGTTGGAGTACGTCGGCGCGCGGCGCTGCCCACGCCGTGGCGACGGCCGGCCGCTACGCCGGCTGCGGCGTGCCGGTGCCCGCCACGACCGTGACGGGCAGGTGCACCGGGCCGAAGAACAGCAGGGACGGCCGCCACCGCGGCGCCCCGGCGGAGCGCAGCGCCGGCCCCCGGTGCAGCGCCGCGCAGACGGTTTCGACGAGCAGCTTGGCGAGCGCCGCGCCGAGGCAGTAGTGGATTCCGGAGCCGAAGGCCAGCGAGGTGGTCTCGGGGCGCTCGATGTCGAACGTCTCCGGCCGGCCGAAGGCCTCCGGGTCGCGGTTCGCCCCGGCGAGCAGGAGCACCACGACCGAGCCCGCGGCGACGGGCACCCCCCGGATCTCGGTGTCGCGCGTCGCGTAGCGGCGGGTGACGTGGTATCCCCCGCAGTAGCGCAGTGCTTCGACGGCCGCCCGTTCGGCCCGCGCCGGGTCGGCGGACAGCCGCTCCAGCTGGTCGGGGTGGGTCAGCAGGGTGTGGACGATGTTGCCGAGGGTGTCGCTGAGGGTCGTCGCTCCGGCCCCGAAGACCGGGAGCACCGCGAGCGCCAGCTCACGGTCGGTCAACTGCTCGGGGTCATCGGCTTGTTCGGCCAGGCAGGCGCTGATGAGGTCGTCACCCGGCTCGGTACGCTTCTTGGCGATCAACTCGGTGAAGAATTGCGCGAGTTCGGCCGCGGCTTCGTCCGCCCGCTCGCTCACGGCCTTGCGGGTCGCCTCGTCGGCGGCGGGGTCGGGCGCCGGGACCGCCTCGTGCAGCAGCGTCCAGCAGCGCGCGTGCTCGCTCGTGGGGATGCCCAACAGGCCGCCGAGCACGGCCAGGCCCAGTGGCACGGAGACCAGTTCCTGGAAGTCGGCCGCCTCACCGGGCGGGACGGCCGCGAGCCGGGCGAGGGCGAGCAGCACCTCCTTCTCCACCACCGGGCGCAGCACCTGGAGGCGGCGTGCGGTGAACCCCCGCGACAGCTGTCGCCGCAACCTGGTGTGGTCCGGCGGATTGCGGAAGAACAGCGACGACAGGAACTGCTCCTGGCTCTGCGACGGCTGCCATCCGGGGATGTTGGCCGCCATCCACTCCGTGTCGACGACCCGGAAGGTTTCCGGGTCGCCCAGGACCTGCCGGCAGTCCGCGTACCGCGACAGGAGCGTCATGCCCGTCCGTTCGCTGCGGTGGACGTCGGCGAGTTCACGGAGCCGGAGGTAGTGGGCGAACGGGTCGTCGCTGGTGCCGGGGGCCAGCACGAACCGCACCAGCTCCTCGATGTCCTGCCCGGTCGTCATGGCGCTCCCCTCGTCGGTGCCGGCGGGCTGGCGTGCTGACGTGCTGTCCTTCAGGCCGTACGCTGCGCGATCCAGAGGCCGTCGCGCACCGGCAGGATCAGGCCGGTGAAGTCGGGGTCCTCGGCGAGCGCCTTGTTCATCTCCTGTACGCCGGCGAGCTGGTTGGAGGGATGGGCGTGTTCCCCGGCGACGACGCCGCCGCCGCAGAACGCGTTGTCGATCATGAGGACGCCGTTCGGCTCCAGGTGCGCCTTCGACAGCTTCAGCAGCTCGGTGGCGAACGACGGGTCGCTGCCGAAGTAGGCGTGCTTCATGATGTCCTGGAAGATCAGGTCGTACGTCCCGAGCTGTGGGATCAGTTCGAAGGCGTCGCCGACGAGGATCTCGACGCGGTCGGCCATCCCCGCGCGGTCGATGAAGTCCGCCGCGCGTGCCGCCCGTTCGGGGTCGAGCTCGATGCTGGTGACCTTGCCGCCCTCGGGCAGCGCGTACGCCAGCCACAGCGCCGAGTAGCCGATCGCGGTGCCGATGTCGAGCACGCGGGTCACCGCGTCGCCGCGCAGAGCGGTGAGCGTACGGACGATCGCGCCTTCGAGGCGCCCGATGACCGGGATGCCCTCGTCCCTCGCGATCGTCTCCATCTCCAGCATGACGGTGTTCAGTCGCTCGGGCAGCGGCGCCTGCCGGACCAGAGCGGTGGCGAAGATCTCCCGCAGGTCGGTGCTGTCCTGCGGGACGATGGGCAGCTCAGTGTTGATCACGAATCCATTCCGTTCTGCTGGGTCCGGTCGCCGGTCGCGGTGAGCGAAGCCGGCCGCAGGTCACGCCAGTTCCGCTCGACGTGGGCGAGGCAGTCGGTGCGGGCGGCGGGTCCTGACACGACCTGCCAGCCGCCCGGTACGGCGAGATACGCCGGCCAGAGGGAGTACTGCCGCTCTTCGTTGCGCAACACCAGATAGTCCGTGTCGTCGTCTTCGAACACAGGGGACACGCCGTGCTCCTCGGTCATGGGGACAGGCCAGCCGGATCGGCTTCGAACGCGACGGGCAGGGTGTTCATGCCGTGCAGGATGCTGGAGTAGATCCAGCTCTCCGGCGCGGTCTGGCGCACGCCGGACACCATCCGGCGAAGACTGTCGAGCACGGCCTCGATCTCGATGCGGGCCAGGTAGTGACCGAGGCAGTAGTGCGCGCCGAAGGCGAAGGTCAGGTGCTTGTTCGGCGTGCGGGTGAGGTCGAAGCGGTCGGGGTGCGGGAAGGCGTCGCCGTCGCGGTTGGCCGAGGAGATCCAGGCGCTGACGACCTCGCCCGCGCGGATCAGCTGTCCGTTCACCTCGACGTCGGCGGTCGCCGTCCGGCCGGCGTGCAGCGAGGGGACGGTCCACCGCAGCACCTCGTCGGCGGCCGTCTGCAGGTTCAGGGCGCCGCTCCTGAGCGCGTCCCACTGGTCCGGATGCTCGATCAGCGCCAGCAGGCCACCGGAGATGGCGTGCCGGCCGGTCTCGTCGCCACCGATCATCAGGCCGTAGCAGTTGGCCATCAGTTCGGCGTCGCTGAGCGGCTCCCCGTCGATGCGGCAGTTGGCGAGCAGGCTCACCACGTCGCTGCCCTCGCCGTCGCGCCGGGTGCGCGCCAGATCGGCGAAGTAGAGCAGGATCTCGCTCTTGGCGGTCCAGGAGTCCTCCGGCCGGGCATCGGCATGCTCGGAACTCCACGCGTGCGAGGTGAGGCCGAGCAGGTACTGCCGGTCGGCCCGCGGCACGGCGAGCAGGTCGCAGATCGCGCCGAGCGGGATGTTGGCGGAGACGTCCCGGACGAAGTCGCACTCGCCCTTGGCGATCGCCGCCGCCATGAGCTCGTCCACCGTGCGGCGGACGCCGTCCTGGATGGCGGCGAGTATGCGCGGGGAGAACGCCTTCGTCAGGATCGCGCGGATCTGCTGGTGCCGTACTCCGTCGGTCACCGCGAGCATCGTGCCTGCCGCCGCGTCCCCTCCGGTGAGCAGGGTCGGCAGGCCGTTGCCGTGCTCGGTGGTGAACTCCCGGCCGCGGTAGACCTCCATCGCGTCGGCGTACCGGGTGATCACCCAGAACGCCGGCTGCGCGCCGCGCTGCGGCTGGCGGTGGAAGGGGCGCTCGGCCCGCAGCCGGCGCCACACCTCCGTCAGGTCGTGCTCGGCGTGCAGCCGGGGGTCGGCGAAGTCCAGTTCGTCGAGTCGGCCGGGGCGGAGCAGGGGCAGCGACGTCACGAGCGACCGCCTTGCGTGGGGACGGCCACCGCGGCGAGCGCGCGGATCGTCGGGTTGTTGATGATCTCCTTGGGCGAGACGGCGAACCCGGCGGCGCGGGCCCGCTGGATCAGGCTGATCGCGAGCATGCTGTCACCGCCGAGGGCGAAGAAGTCGCTGTCGACGTCCACCGAGGAGACACCCAGCAGTTCGCCGAAGATCGTGCAGAACGCCTCCTCCGCCGGAGTGCGCGGTGCACGGCCGCCGCCCGTCGGCTCTGCGGCCCGGGGGGCCGGGAGTGCCGACCGGTCGAGCTTGCCGCCCGGGGTGACCGGGAACGCGTCCAGCACGACGACGGCGGCGGGCACCATGTGGTCGGGCAGGAACCGGGCCGCGTGCTCGCGCACCGCGGCGGGGTCGGGCGTCGCTCCCTCGTGGGGCATGACGTACCCCACGAGCACGTCGCGCCCGCCGTCCTCGCCGCGGACCACGGCCGCCGCGTGTGCGACGCCCGGGCAGTCGCCCAGCACCGCCTCGACCTCGCCGAGCTCGATCCGGAAGCCGCGCAGCTTCACCTGATCGTCCACGCGGCCGTGGAAGGCCAGGGTGCCGTCCGGCCGCCAGGAGACCAGGTCGCCGGTGCGGTACATGCGCGAGCCGTCCGGCCCGAACGGGTCGGCCACGAAACGCTCCGCGGTCAGCGCGGGCCGCCCGAGGTATCCCCGCGCGAGCCCGTCGCCCGCCACGTACAGCTCGCCGGGCACGCCCGGCGGCAGCGGCTGCAGTCCCTTGCCGAGCACGTAGACCGAGGCGCCGGTGATCGGCCGTCCGATGGGGGGCGTGCCGGAGCCGTTCAGCGGTTCGCTGCGGGTGGCGCAGACGGTGACCTCGGTCGGACCGTACGCGTTGACCATCCGGCGCCCCGGCGACCAGCGTGCGACCAGGTCGGCCGAGCAGGCCTCCCCCGCGGTCATCAGGCCCTCGACGCCGGTCAGTTCCCGCGGCTCCACGCTCGCGGCGGCAACGGGTGGCAGCAGCAGCCGCGTCACGTCGTGCTCGGCGATCACCTCGGCGAGGGCGTCACCGGCGAGCGTGATGTCCGGCGGTACGACCAGCGCGGCGCCCGCGTGGTACGCGCCGAGCAGTTCCGCGACGAAGGCGTCGAAGCTCGGCGAGGCGAACTGCAGGAGCCGGCTGCCGCCGTCCAGGCCCATGCCCTCGGCCATGGCGGTGGCCAGGTTGACGAGTCCGGCGTGCGTCACGGCGACGCCCTTGGGCCGTCCCGTGGTGCCGGAGGTGTAGATGACGTAGGCGACTTCGGCCAGTGCGGGAACCGGGAACGGGTACTCCTCCCCGTCCGTCGCAGCGGGGCCGGACACCGCGGCCCGTACCTCCGGCCGGTCCAGGACCAGGCATTCCGGCAGCTCGGCCAGGGCGGTGGTGGAGAGTGTGCACACCAGCGACGGCGCGGCGTCCTGGAGCATGAACGCGACCCGCTCGGCGGGGTAGTCCGGGTCGACGGGTACGAACGCGGCTCCGGTGCGGGCCACGGCCAGTACGGCGACGACGAGGTCGACGGAACGGGGCAGCGCCAGCGCCGCCAGCCGTCCGGGCCCCAGTCCGCGAGCGGCGAGCAGCCGGGCCAGCCGGTCCGCGCGCCGGTCGAGTTCGGCGAACGACAGAGTCTCGGTCGCCGAGACCAGCGCGGTCGCGTCCGGGGTCCGGCCGGCCGGGCGACGCAGCAGTTCGGAGAGCGTGCAGGGCGCTGCCGCGGTGCCGGTGTCGTTCCACTCCACGAGCGTGAGGCGCCGCTCCGCCACGGGAAGCAGGTCGACCCCGCCCACGTGCTGCGTCGGGTCCTTCTCCACGGCGGTGAACAGCCGGGTGAGCACGTTCAGCATCCGTTCGACGTCGGCGCGCTCCACCAGGTCCGGCCGGTAGTCCAGGTCCAGCCGCAGCCGTTCGCCCGTCCCGCTCACCCGGAAGGCGAGCGCACCGGGCCCCTGCGGCCGTTGCTCCACGGCCACCACCCGGAGGCCGGCGACCGGCGCCGGCTCGCTGCAGTCCACCGAGACCACCGTGTCGAAGATGCCGTCCACCGCGCGGGGCGCGAGGACACCGGTCAGCCGGTCCTGGTCGTCGGCCAGCCGGAAGAACACGTCGAGCAGCGAGTGCCGTGCGGGGGCCCGCACCACCACCGGCCTCGGCTCGGCCAGTCGGCCGGCCATGATGTCGATCCCGAGGAAGCGCGGCCGGGCCGTGACCCCGAGGACGACCTCGTCCCGGCCGGTCAGCCAGCCCAGCAGGATCCCGAACGCGCCCTGCGCCACGGTCTCGAACGCCAGCCCGTGGTCGTGGGCCATCCGCAGGAGGCCGCTGCCGACGTCCGCGGGCAGCTCACCGGAGACCCGCTCCATCGGGCCGGAGCTCGTGTGGTCCGCCCGGCCTCCGACGAGTGTCGGCTCGGCCTCGGCGAGGTGGGCCGACCAGACCAGGTCGGCCGCTTCGCGGTCCTGCGCGGCCAGCCAGCCGGCGTAGTCGTCGTGGGCCGGCACCCGCGGCAGGTCGCCGTCCCTGCCCGCGTACGCGGCGAGCAGTTCGTCGATGAGCACCCGGTGCGACTGCGCGTCGAGCGCCGCCGGGTCGCTGCTCAGCCGGAGCCGGTGCCGTTCGGGGCCGAGGCGGGCGAGCAGCAGCCGCAGCGGGACCGCAGGGCCCTGGTCCTCCTCGGCGTCGTACCGGTCCAGTTCGGCGGTGCGCCGGGAGGTGTCCACGGCGGTGAGGTCGACGTCGTGCCAGGGCAGTTCCGCGTCGGGCGCGGGCCGCAGGTGCGGGTGGCGCCGGGCCAGTACGGCGACGGCCTGCCGCAGCGCGGCGGCGTCCAGGGGGCCGTCGACGTCGACCAGCGTGACCACGTGCGCGGGAAGTGTCTTCCGCACCATGTCAGTTCGCCGTCCCCTCGGCCCGCGAGGCCCGCGCCACGGCCTGCGCGCGCAGCCGTACCCGGTCGGGCTTGCCGGGACCCACCATCGGCAGCGCCTCGCGGAGCTCGATCTCCGCGGGCACGTGGTTGACCGACAGGGCGGCGGTGACGTGGCGTCCGAGGGCCGCGCGGTCCAGGGTCACGCCGTCGCGCGGGACCACGGTCGCGCAGATCCGCTCGACGCGCCGTTCGTCCTCGACGCCGAACACCGCGGCGGCCTCCACACCCGGGTGCTCCAGGAGCGCGCGCTCGACCGCGCTCGGGTGGACCTTGATGCCCTTGACCTTGATCACGTCCGCGATGCGGCCGTGCAGATGCAGATAGCCCGCTTCGTCCAGGTGCCCGATGTCTCCGGTGTGCACCCAGCCGTCCCGCACCGTGCGCGCCGTCAGTTCGGGTTCGTTCCAGTAGCCGGCCATCGACCAGCGGCCGATCACGCACACCTCGCCGGCCTCACCGACGGGCAGTTCCCGGTCGTCGTCGACGGAGCGGATGCTCACCCGCACGGGCTCCGGTGGGCGGCCGACGGTGGCGCGCAGCTCCGGGTCCAGGTGGTCCTGCGGCGGCAGCAGGCTGATCAGGCCGGTCTCGCTGGTCCCGTAGACCTGGAAGAGGACGGGGCCGAGAGCCTTCAGGGCATGGGCGAGCCGCTCGGGCGCGGCCGGGCTGCCGGTGTAGAACAGCTCGCGCAGGCTCGACAGGTCGGTCTTCGCGGCATCGGGGTGTTCGGCCAGCGCGTACACCTGGGGCGAGCCGAGCACGAGGCGGGTGATCCCGTGGCGGGCGACCGCGCGCAGCACCTCACCGGCCTCGAAGCCGGGGTGCAGGACGACGGCGCCGCCGGCGACGATCGTGTCGTCCGCGGTGGCGCCGCTGGAGTGGGTGAGGGGGGCGGTGACCAGGCAGCGGGCGCGGTCGCCGCGGGCCGCCGAGGTGGCGACCATCTCGTTCTTGACCGCGAAGGTGCAGCTGACGCCCTTGGGCTTGCCCGTGGAGCCGCTGGTGTAGGTCACGACGGCGATCGTGGTCTGTTCGGCGGTGCCGAGGTCGAAGGATCCGGGGGCGGACAGGTCGATCGCGCCGGGGTGGGCGCCGCCGAGCGACGCGAGCCGCGGACGCTCGGGCAGCGACCCGCACAGTTCGAGTGCCCGCCCGATGTTGTCCGGGTCGACGGCGAGCATGGCCGGTTCGACGTCCGTGAGGATGGCGAGTTGCGCCTCGGCGGAGAGCTGGTCGGTGGGGTCGACCGCGTTGACGCCGCGGATGTGCACCGCGGTGGCGCCCACCAGGTTGGACGCGTAGCGCAGGATCAGGGTCGCGGGCGTGTTCGGGTTCGTCAGCACAGCGACCGCGCTGCCGCGGCCGACGCCGTGCTCACGCATCCGGGCCGCGGCTGTCGTGACGGACTCGGCGAGCTCACGGGCGGTGGTCGGCGTGTCCCGGTGGACGAGCGGGGCGCCACCGGGTTCGGCGCGCAGCCTCGCGAGGATCTGGCGTACGTAGTGGTCATGGCCTTGCACGTACGTTCTCCAATGCGACTCGGTGGTCAACAGGCACGTTCGGGCAGGGCGTGTCAGCAGGTCCGGCCGGGTGTGCGGGGCTTTTTCCGGCGGGGTGCAGAGAACTGCGCCCGGATCCCGACCAACGTAGGTTCCGGCCGGGTGGGCTCACATCCCTCGGGCTGGTAGCCCGACAGGGCCGGCCGGCCGGTCACGGTCGACGGCTGCCTGTCAGGGCCCGACGCGCAGCACTTGGCCGGTGAGGGAGGCCGCGGCGGTCCCCGCGAGCATCGACACGGTCCGGGCCGCCTGCGCTGCGAACTCCGCGGCGGTGGGGGTACGGGCCGCCCGGGTGCCGAGCTGGTCGACGGGGAGCAGCGGGGTGAGGAGGTTGGCCGTGATGCCCAGCGGCGCCAGTTCGAGCGCCAGGGTCCGGGTGAGGCCCTCCAGCGCCGTTCGGACGGTGGCGTTCTCGCCCTCGGCGCCCCCGGGGTCGGCGATCGTGATGATCCGGCCGCCGCCGTTCATGGTCATGGGGTCGAGTACGGCCTGGCAGGCCAGGAAGACCGCGCGCAGGGGCGCGGCGGTCGCGTCGGTCCACTGCGGCTGGGAGAGCGCGCTCAGCTGCCCGGCGTCGGCCACGCTCACGACGGTGAGCAGGACCGAGGGGTCGCCGAGGTCGGCGCACACCTGCTCGATCGCCGCGCCCGCCGAGCCGCCGTCGGTCCAGTCCGTTCGCACCGCCATCACCCGGCGGCCCAGGCTCTTGACCTGGTCCGCCGTGGCCGTGCGGGCGGATTCGTCGGCGTCGAGCAGTGCCACGTCGAATCCGTCCTGGGCCAGCACGAGCGCCGCGGAGGCCGCGGTGTCGGTGCCGGTTCCGGCGATGATCGCCACCTGCGGCATTTCCCCACCTTTCGCCTGGCGCGGGCCGATTCACCCGCACGTGCCAGAGGCTAGGGCGCATCGAGCCCGGCCGGGATCGGTCGGGTTGGTAGTCGCGAGGCGGTCAGCGGGTGAACTTGCGGACCTCGGGAAGCACTTCGGCACCGAGGATCTCGATGATTGCGGCGACCCGTGCGAAGGGCATCGCGCCGAGGTCGATCTGGGCGAGCAGCCGGTCGTGGCCGAACAGTTCGTGCTGGCGCCCGATGCGGTCCACGATCTGCTGCGGGCTGCCCAGCAGCAGCGTCCCGTCCTCGCCCCGCTGCCGGTCGAAGACCTCGCGCTGCCCCTGGAGCCGGCCACGGGAGTGGTGGGCGGCGTATGCGGCCCAGTGGGCGTAGAAGCCGTCCACCTCGGCGGAGGTGTTCGCGACATGGAGGTAGCTCGTGGTGGCCACCGGCAGTTCCGCCGGGTCGTGTCCCGCCTTCTCGGCCGCCGCCCGGTATGCGGTGAAGGTGTCGACGAAGCGGGAGAGGGCACCGCCGGTGGCGCCGGCGAGGATCGGCACACCGAGCGACCCGGCTCGCGTCGCACTGCCCCGGTTCCCGCCGACGCCGACCCAGACGGGCAGCGGGTACTGGTTGGCCCGGGGCATGATCCCGGCGCTGGTGAGCGGCGCGCGGTGGCGGCCCGACCAGCTGACCCAGGGCTGGGTGACGAGCCCTCGTAACAGCTCGAAGTGGTCGGTGAACAGGCTGTCGTAGTCGTCGAGTTCGTACCCGAACAGCTCGAACGGCTCGGGGAAGGCGCCCCTTCCGACGGTGATCTCGGTGCGGCCTCCGGAGAGCAGGTCCACGGTGGCGAAGTCCTCGTAGACCCGTACCGGGTCGAGGACCCCGATCAGCGTCGTCGCGCTCGTCAGCCGGATGCGCGTGGTGGCCTGGGCGATCGCCGCGAGCACGACGGCGGGCGAGGACACCGCGTAGTTCGGATGGTGGTGCTCGCCGACCGCGAAGACGTCCAGGCCGGCCTCGTCGGCGAGCTCGGCGGCGCGCACGATGTCCAAGATCCGCCTGCCGGCGGGCGCGACGTCACCGGTCGCGGGATCCGGCGTGAGGTCGGCGAGGCTGATCAGTCCAAGTTCCATGCGGACATCCTGTCAGGACGCCCGTGGTCGTGGCCGGTTGTTAGGGCAGCGGGTGACGGGGAGGCGGAGCAGGTCCGCCAAGGCCGTGGTCACGGCAGTCGCCTGGCGGGCGTTCAGCCGGGGGTCGCAGGCGGTCCGGTAACGGTGCGGCAGGTCCTTCTCGCTGATGCCCGCGCCGAGGCACTCGGTGACGTCGTCCCCGGTCAGCTCCAGATGGACGCCGCCGGGGCGGGTGCCCAGCCGCCGGTGCACCTCGAAGAACCCGGCGAGTTCGTCGAGCATGTGCTCGACACGCCTGGTCTTGTGGCCGGTCGGTGCGACGAAGGTGTTGCCGTGCATGGGATCGCACTGCCAGACCACCTGGTGTCCCGACGCGGTGACCTTCTCGACGATCGGCGGCAGCACCTCGCGCACCCGCCGGTGTCCCATCCGGCTCACCAGCGTCAGCCGGCCCGGCACCATGTCCGGGTCCAACCGCCGTACGTACTCGACGGCCTCCTCCGGGGTGGTCTCGGGACCCAGTTTCACTCCGACGGGGTTGGCCAGCAGCTCGGCGAACCCGATGTGGGCCCCGCCGAGGCGGCGCGTCCGCTCTCCGATCCACAGGAAGTGCCCCGAACCGCTGTAGGGCCGGTGGTTCACGCAGGGCCCCGGCCTCAGCAGCGCGCGCTCGTAGTCGAGCACGAGCGCCTCATGTCCGGTGAAGACCTCACCGCCGGTCCGGGCCCGCACGACCTTCATGGCGAGCGCCGAGGCGGCATAGGCACGGAGCATCCGATCCGGGTCGGGCGTCCGCTCCGCCGGGGTCGCGCCGAGGCCGTTGACCATGTCGCCGCGGTAGACGGGCAGGCCATGGCCGTCCGTCGTGGCGGAGCGGGGCTTGGCGTACTGCCCCGCCATACGGGCCAGCCGGACCACGGGCAGGCCGCCCGCGCGGGCGAGCACGACGGCCATCCGCGCCAGCAGATCCAGGTTCGCGCACAGATGCGACTCGGTGTTGCCGGCGAACGTCTCGGCGCAGTCCCCGCCCTGGAGCAGGAACGCCTCACCGCGCGCGACCGCCGCGAGCCGGGCCGTGAGACGGTCGGCCTCGGCAGGCAGGACCAACGGCGGCGCGGTGCGCAGAAGTTCACGGACGGCCCGCACGCGGGGCAGGTCCGGCCAGTCGGGCTGTTGCGCCGTGGGCCGGGTGACCGCGGCTGCCAGCGACAGCGGGGCCGGGCCGGCATCCGGCACTCCCAGGTGCATCATCGCGGCTGCGGGGACACGGCGTCGTGAGGTGTCACGGTTGCCGGTCGTCCGTGGTGGGGGGTCCGGGCGCCCGGCGGCGGGAAGCCGGCCGCGGCCCGTTCGGCAGTCATCACTGTCCGCTCCCGGTGTGGTGGCAGGATCACGACGTCGACTCGGTGCCCCGGAACGTCACGACCGCCCGGCGCCGGGCTCGCACAGCCCCACGAGCGCCCGTGCGGCAAGCCGGTAGCCGAAGGCGCCGAGTCCGACGACGACGCCCGCGGCCAGCGGCGCGAGGACGGATTCGTGCCGGAATCGTTCCCGGGCCCATATGTTCGACAGGTGCACCTCGATCCACGGGGGCTCATAGGCCGCCAGCGCGTCCCGCAGGCTCCAGCCGGCGATCATCAGGGCACCGGGGTTCACGATGGCGCCGACGGTCGTAAAACGGTGCTCATGGACGGCGCGCACCAGCTCCCCCTCGCCCTCCCGCTGGACCGAAATAACGTCCCAGCCCGCATCCGCCACTTCGGCCGCGACCATTTTCTCGATATCACCGAGGGTCTCCCGGCCATAGAACTCCGGCTCACGTTCGCCAAGAATTCCAAGATTCGGCCCGTTCAACAGAAGAATGGAATTCATACCCACCTCCCCGTGCGGCAAATCCGACCGTCGGGCGCCTTCACAACCCGGATCGCCAGACTCACCGACCGGCACCGGCAACGGCAACCGCATGACCTGACAGTCCTGGACAGTGTTGGCCCGGACACCGAGTTTCCGGAGGCCAACGGCGTGCCGCTGCGACATCTCACGCAAACACCCGGCGGGTGCACACGTCGCACAGCGTTCGACAGGCCGAAAGTCAAGCATGGGATGGTAAAATTCTCGTAGATGTTCAGTGTGGCATGAAATCGCCCTTTCGAGTCTGAATTCCTTCCCCAATAGTCACCTTTGACAACGCGAGACAGCCGACCATAGACTCCTCCAGAGCATGTCGGAGTTTGCATTGCATAGTCAGGGGTTTGCTTTGCAAAATAGCATGTTGGTCGAGCACCACTTAACCGAGTACGACATCCCCCGCGCGGCGGCATCTCCGCTGAAATGCGCGGCACCGTCATGTCATACCGCCCCTCTCCTCGCCTTGTCCCGGCGCTCCTGGCGCGACGGTCTGCTGGACGACGGGATCGACTTCGCCGAACGGGCGCTGCACGACGGATGCGCAGCGGACAGCCCCTGCCACACAGAGGCCGCGCTCGTCCTGAGCCTCCTGCTTGCGCAGGTGCGACGGACCGACCACGCGCAGGCCGTACTGGAGACCGTCGACGGACTCGTCCGGGCGCGCGCCGACGACCAGCTGACCGCGACCGCGACGCTCGCCCGGTCCGGGGTCACCCTCGCCACCGGTGACTTCGGGAAGGCGGCCAAGCTCGCCACCGCCGGACTCGGGGAGGCGGAGCGGTCCGGCCTGAAAGCCTGGACGCCGCTCGGACACTTCGTGCTGGTGCAGTCCGCACTGCGCCAGGGCCATCTGTCCACGGCGGTCCGCTACGCGCAGAAACTGAAGGAAGACACCATCTTCCAGCGGGAGATGCTCCATGCCGGCCAGGCCGCCTGGGCCGTGATCCAGATCGCCGAGGCGGAGAAGGGCCGGCAGCACGCCGTGCCGCTGGGCGCCGAGCTGCTCGCCGCGGACGCGGCCGTACGCCAGCTCTCGATCGCCGAACCCGCCGCGCTGCCCTGGCTCGTCCGGCTCATGATGAACTGCGGGCGCAAGCAGCTGGCGGCACACGGCGTCCACGTCTGCCGGCAACTGGCGTCCAGGAACCCCCACTTCAGCTCGGTGCAGGCAGCCGCGGCCCACGCCGCCGGACTGCACGACGAGGACCTCGGCAAACTCCGGCTCGCCGCCGAGTCGCACGTCGATCCCTGGGCGAGGGCGTCGGCCAACGAGGACATCGCCGTCATACTCGCCCGCGGCGACGACCGGACCGTCCCGGCACGCGTTCTCCAGCAGGCACTGGACACCTACACACAGACCGGAGCCCGGCGGGACGCCTCGCGCATCGAGTCCCGGCTGCACCACAGCGCCCCGAGCGCCGGCCAGGTGAGCCGGCATCAGCGGACGCGGGACATCCCCGAACTGACCGACACCGAATACGCCGTCGCGCACCTGGTCGCCCAGGGCTTCACCAACGGGCAGACCGCGGGTCAGCTCTTCCTGTCGCCGCACACCATCGCGTTCCACCTGCGCAAGATCTTCCGCAAGCTGGGCGTGGAGTCCCGCGTGCAGCTGGCGAGCGCCTGGAACGACCTGGCCGCTCCGCACACGGGGATGCGCGAGCACACGACGGGTGCCCTCACGACGGGCCGGCCCAGCCTGTCCTCGTAAGCCGGGCATCCCCCGCCCGACACCCGAGGGGCGTCGCCCCACCCCACGGCCGAGGAGGCCCCATGCGTGAAGCGGCGGAGCACACACCGGACATCACCGGCCGAACCCGGTTGCTCGCGGTGCTCGGCGACCCCGTCGAGCAGGTGCGGGCGCCGACCATGCTCAACCCCGTGCTGCGCGCCCTCGGAGTCGACGCCGTGCTGGTTCCGGTGCACGTCCGTCCCGAGGACCTCGGTGACGTCATGCGCGGACTGCGCAGGACCGCGAACCTGGACGGACTCCTGGTCACCGTCCCGCACAAGACGAACGTGCTGCGGTACGCCGACGTCCGCAGCCGCGCGGCCGAGATCGCGGGCAGCGCCAACGCGCTGCGCCGCGAGCCGGACGGCTCCTGGCACGCCGACAACTTCGACGGCGCCGGCTTCCTCGCGGGGCTGACCGCCGCCGGCCACCGGCCCGAGGGGAAGCAGGTGACGGTGGTGGGCTCCGGCGGCGCCGGGACGGCGGTCGCCGCTGCCCTGCTCGGCGCGGGCGTAGCCCATCTCACGCTGCACGACACCGATGGGACACGGGCGCGGCAGGCGGCGGAGCGGCTGGACGGGTACTGGCCCGGCCGGGTCACCGCCACCGCCGTCGCCCGCGTCGGCGAGGCGGACATCATGGTCAACGCCACGCCGCTGGGCCTGCGTCCGGAGGATCCGCTGCCGTTCGATCCCGCCACGGCGCGGCCGGGCACGCTGGTGGCCGACATCATCATGAAACCGAGGGAGACCCGGCTCCTGCGCAAGGCGGCCGGCCGGGGCCTGCCGGTCCACTTCGGCGCGCCCATGCTCGACCATCAACTCGATCTCTACTGCGCCTACTTCGGCTTCCGGCAGGCCCCGTGATCCCGGGGCGTGCTGTGCGGCACCACGCCGCAAGGCGCCGTTCCCGGTGACCCGGCCGCACCGCCCACCGGTCCGCCCGGCGGGAGGCCGCGCCGCCGCCGGGCCTGTGGGGGGGCGGCCGTGCACGCCCCGGCCGGCCGCCGCTCAGGCCGGGGCGGTCTGCAGCGGACAGGAGACGGCACCGCAGCGCCGCAGGCCGGCGATGGCCCCGGCGTCGTAGCCCAGCTCGCGCAGTACGGCCACGGTGTGCTCGCCGAGTGCCGGGACCGGCCCCATCGGCAACTCCACGCCTGCCACGGTGAACGGCGGCAGCAGTCCGCGCACGGTGCCGACGGGTGTCTCCACCGGACGCCAGCGGCGGCGTGCGGCCAGCTGCGGATGCTCCAACAGGTCACCGACCTCGTTGACGCGGCCGGACGCGATGCCGATGGCGTCCAGGCAGGCCACGAGCCGGTCCGCGGCCGTCGCCGAGGTGTGCTGCGCGACCAGCGCGTCCACCTCCTCCCGGTGCCGCACCCGGGCGACGTTCGTCGCCCAGGCCGGATCGGTCGCCAGGTCGGGACGGCCCAGGAACTCCTCGGCGAACCTCGCCCACTCCCGGTCGTTCTGCACCCCGATCACCACGTCCGCGCCGTCAGCGGTGGGAAACGCGCCGTAGGGCGCCACGCTGGGATGGGACAGACCCATACGACCGGGCGCACGCCCGGTCCCCTGGGCGTGGTGGATGTGGTAGCCCATCCATTCGCTGGTCGCCTCCAGCATCGAGATCTCCAGCGCGGCGCCCTGACCGCCCGTCGCCCGCCCCACCAGAGCGGCGAGGGTCGCGGAGAGGGCGTACATGCCCGCCGCGATGTCGGAAGCGGGGATGCCCGCCTTCGCCGGGCTGTCGGCCGCGCCGGTGGCCGAGACCAGAGCCGCCTCGCACTGGATGAGCATGTCGTAGGCGCGTTTGTCCCGGTAGGGTCCGGTACTCCCGTACCCCGACATGTCGACGGTCACCAGCCGCGGATGCCGGGCCCGTAGTTCGGCGGCCCCGAAGCCGAGCCGTGCGGCGGCGCCCGGGGCGAGGTTCTGCAGGAAGACGTCGGCGGTGGCGACGAGTTCGGCGAGGACCTGCCGCCCTCCGGGCGACTTCAGGTCGAGCGTGACCGACTCCTTGCCACGGTTGAGCCAGACGAAATGACTGGCCAGCCCTCCCACGCTGGTGTCGTAGTCGCGCGCGAAGTCCCCGCCGTCCGGGCGCTCCACCTTGATCACCCGGGCACCGAGGTCGGCCAGGTGGCGGGTGGCCAGGGGCGCCGCCACCGCCTGCTCCACGGCGACCACGGTGACGCCCGCGAGCGGCAGGCCGGTGCCCGTCGGCGGTTGCGTGTGCGGCATCCCGCGTCACCGCCCCTCGGGCGTGAGCGCCACCGGCAGGGAGCTCATGCCGTGCAGGATGCTGGAGTAGATCCACTGCTCGGGGCCGGTCTGCTCGGCCGAGGACACCAGGGCGCGCAGGGCGCCGAGCACCTCCTCCACCTCGATCCGGGCCAGGTTGTGGCCCAGGCAGATGTGCGAGCCGAAGGCGAACGTCAGGTGCTTGTTCGGGCGGCGGTCCAGCGTGAAGCGGTCCGGGTCGGCGAAGACCTCGGCGTCGCGGTTGGCCGAGGAGGTCCACACGGTGACGATGTCCCCCGCCTTGACCGGCCGGCCGTTCACCTCGACATCGGCGGTCGCCGTCCGGCCGCTGTGCAGCGACGGTACGGTCCAGCGCAGGACCTCGTCGGCGGCGGTCGCGAGATCGGCCGTGCCGTCCTTGAGCGCCCGCCACTGTGCCGGATGCTCGATGAGCGCCTTCAGACCACTGGAGATCGCGTGGCGTCCCGTCTCGTCGCCGCCGATGATCAACCCGTAGCAGTTGGCCATCAGGTCGCGGTCGCTGATCGGTTCACCGTCGAGGCGGCAGTTGGCCAGCAGGCTGATGACGTCGTCGGCGTCCGTGCCGCGCCGTGTCGCGGCCACGTCGGAGAAGTACAGCAGGAGTTCGCTCTTCGCCTGCCAGGTCGCCTCCGCCGACGCGTCGGCGTGATCGGAGCTCCAGGCGTGCGACGTGCGGTCCAGCAGGTACTGGCGGTCGGCGTCCGGCACCCCCAGGAGGTCGCAGATGGCGCCCAGCGGGATGCTCGCCGCCACATCGCGGACGAAGTCGCACTCGCCCTTGTCCAGGGCGGCGGCGAGGGCGTCGTCGATGCTGCGGCGCAGGCTGCGGCGGATTCGCGCGAGGGTCTTCGGCGCGAACGCGGCGTTGAGCACGTTCCGCAGCCGGGTGTGCTTGGGGCCGTCGGTGACCGCGAGCATGGAGCCGGCCGCCGGATCACCGCCGATCATGAGGTTCTCCAGCGCGTTCCCGCGCTCGGTGGTGAAGTGCTCCTTGTCGCGGTAGACAGCCATCGCGTCGGCGTAGCGGCTGACCACCCAGAAGCCGGGACGGTCCTCGCGTGGAGGCTGCCAGTGGAAGGGCTGCCGCGCGCGCAGGTGACGCCAGACCTCGGTGAGGTCCCGCTCGGCGTGCAGCCGGGGATCGGCGAAGTCCAGACAGTCGAGCTCATCAGGGCTGACGACGGGGCGGGTCATGATCCGGTGCCCTTCCGCGACGGGGGGTGAGAGATCGGCAGTGCCGGCGCGCCGTCGGGCCGCTGGCCCCGTCCCGGCGCCGTACCCGGCTGCCCGCCTGTCACCCTAGTTCCCGCGGCGGACGCCTCGGCATCCTTCACACGGGTAGTACGCCCTCGCCCACCGCTGTGCCCACGCAGGGTCCGTGCCCCGCCTCGTGGGCCCGCCCGGCCTGGCACTACCAGGTCGTGGGATGCGACGGCCGCGACCGGCTGCCTACGGTGAGGCCACATCCGACACCGCGCCTCGAGATGCCCTGCTGGAACTCTTCCCAGGCGGTCCGCGAGACGGCGCAGGACATGGACCCTCTCCACGGTGGACGGCCGAGGCTGCTCGGAGGGAACCCACCGTTGCGGGCGGGAGACAAGGAGAGCAGCCGACATGAATTCCCGGCCCGCACCGGCCTTTCCGGCCTGGCCCCAGTTCGACGACACCGAACGCCAAGCACTCGAACGTGCGCTGGCACAGGGCCAGTGGTGGCGCCTGGGAGGCGGCGAAGTGGCCGCCTTCGAGGAGGAGTTCGCCGCATACACCGGAGCCCGGCACGCGCTTGCCGTCACCAACGGAACCCACGCGCTGGAACTCGCCCTGGAGACCATGGGGGTAGGCCCCGGCGACGAGGTGATCGTGCCGGCGTTCACCTTCATCTCGTCGTCCCAGGCGGTCCAGCGCATCGGCGCGGTCAGCGTGCCCGTGGACGTGGACCCCGGCACCTACTGCCTCGACGTCGCCGCGGCTGCCGCGGCCATCACCCCGCGCACCAAGGCGATCATGCCGGTGCACATGGCCGGGCTGATGGCGGACATGGACGGGCTGGACAAGCTCGCCGCCGACGCCGGCGTGTCCCTGCTCCAGGACGCCGCGCACGCGCACGGGGCGCGGTGGCGGGGACGCCGGGTCGGCGAACTGGGCTCGGTCGCCACGTTCAGCTTCCAGAACGGCAAGCTGATGACCGCGGGGGAAGGCGGCGCCGTCCTCTTCCCCGACGAGGAGATGTACGAACAGGCGTTCTTGCGGCACTCCTGTGGCCGCCCCCGCGACGACCGGCGCTACCTGCACCGGACGGCCGGCACCAACATGCGGCTCAACGAGTTCTCGGCCGCGGTGCTGCGCGCCCAGCTCGCGCGGCTCGACGGTCAGATCACGGTCCGCGAGGAGCGGTGGCCGGTGCTGTCCACGCTGCTGGCCGGCATCCCCGGCGTCCAGCCGCAGGCCGACGACGACCGGGCCGACCGCAACCCGCACTACATGGCCATGTTCCGGTTGCCGGGCTGGTCCGAGGAGCGGCGCAACGCCCTGGTGGACCGGCTGGTCGCAGCGGGGCTCCCGGCGTTCGCGGGTTTCCGCGCGGTCTACCGGACCGACGCCTTCTGGCAGGTCAACGCCCCGGACGAGACGGTGGACGAGGTGGCCGCGCGGTGCCCGAACGCCGAAGCCATCAGCGCGGACTGCGTCTGGCTGCACCACCGGATGCTGCTCGGCTCCGTACCGGCGCTGACGGACGCCGCCGCCATCGTGGCCGAGCTGGTGCGCGCCGGATGACGACACGCACGGTACTGGTCGGACTCGGCTGGTCCGGCCGGGAGATCTGGCTTCCCCGGCTGCTGGGCCGCGACGACTACGACGTCGTGGCCGGCGTCGACCCCGATCCGGCGTGTCGGGCGGCCTTCACCGCCGCGACCGGGCGCCCGGCCTTCGCGGACCCCGGCGCCCTCGACACCGGGCAGGCCGACCTCGCCGTCGTCGCCGTCCCCAACCACGCCCATGCCCCGGTGGCCCGGACCCTCCTCCTGCGCGGCCTGGCCACGTTCGTGGAGAAGCCCGTGTGCCTCACCACCGACGAGGCCGGGCTCCTCGCCGACGCGGAACAGATGGGCGGCGTACCGCTGTTGGCCGGCAGCGCCTTCCGGTACCGGTCCGACGTCACCGAACTGGCCCGTCTTGTCCCGGCGCTCGGCCGGGTCCGCAATGTCGGCCTGTCCTGGATCCGGGCCCGCGGGGTGCCGCAGGCCAAGGGCTGGTTCACCCACCGGGCACTGGCGGGCGGCGGTGTCCTGTTCGACCTGGGCTGGCACCTCCTCGACGTGCTCGACGCGCTCGTCGGCCCGGTGACGTTCGAGCAGATCGCGGCGGTCACCACGGACGACCATGTCAACGAGGCGGACCGGGCGGCGGCCTGGCGCCACGACCGGCCCGCCCCGGAGGGCACCGCGGACGTGGAGGACACCGTGCGTGCCTTCATGGTCGCCGGGGGCGGCCTCTCCGTCGGGCTGCGGGCCAGCTGGGCCACGCACACCGCGACGCACGACGTCACCACGGTCCGGGTCGAGGGAACCGCCGGGACGGCCACCCTGCGCTGCACGTTCGGGTTCAGTCCCCATCGCGAGCCGCGGTCCCGGATCACCCATGTCCGAGCGGGAAGGGTCAGCGACATCCAGGTGCCCGCGGAACCGGTCGGCGCCGAGTACGACCGTCAGCTGTCCGCGCTGCGCACGCTGCTGGCCGCGCCCTCGTCACGGGGCCGGGCGATCGCGGGCGCCCACCGTATCGTCGCGGCCGTCGAAGCGATCTACGCGGCTGCGAACACGTCCCTGGTGCCGGCCGGGCCGGCCGAGATCAAGGCAGGTGAGAGATGACGGCCGTGGCAGCACGCAGCGCGGTGATCTTCGACCTCGACGGCGTCCTCGTCGACAGCCACGAGGTGATGGGCAGGGCCTTCGCCGCCGCCTACGCCGAGGTGGTCGGCGACGGCCCCGCTCCGTTCGCGGAGTACCAGCGCTACCAGGGCCTGTACTTTCCGCAGATCATGCGCACGATGGGCCTCCCGCTGCAGATGGAGGAGCCGTTCGTCCGCGAGAGCTACCGGCTGGCCGGTCAGGTCCCGGTGGTCGACGGGATCGTGGACCTGCTGGACACCCTGCGGGCACGCGGGCTGCGGCTCGCCGTGGCCACCGGCAAGGCCGGGGTGCGCGCCCGCTCGCTGCTGGAGACGCTGGGCCTCATCACGTACTTCGACCATGTGATCGGCTCCGACGAGGTCGCCGACCCGAAGCCGGCGCCGGACATCGTGCTCCAGGCCCTGCACCGGCTCGGCGCCCGGGCCGAGGCGGCGATCATGGTGGGCGACGCCCCCGCGGACGTCCGCAGTGCCCGGGGCGCGGGGGTGACCTCCGCCGCCGCGACGTGGGCGACGGTCGACGAGGACGAGCTGCTGGGAGCCGGACCAGATCTGGTCCTGAAACGCCCCGCGGACCTGCTGGCCTGGTGTCCTCCGGCTCCCGTCGGCGGCCTGGGGTGAACCTGCCTTCCGTGGTCGCCGGCCCCCGGGAGCCGGCGACCTGGCTCGGCCTGGACCTCGGCGGCACCAAGGTGGCCCTGCGCGCGGAGACCGACAGCGGGGAGGCGCGCGAGCGCGTCCTGCGCTGGCACGGCCGCGGTGTCGCCTCCGACCTGGCACAACTCGCTTGTGAGGTCGGCCTGTTGCGCCGGGAGGTGCCGGGCGTGTTCGCCGCGGTGGGCGTCGCGCTGCCCGCCACCGTCGGCCCGGACGACCGCGTCGCGGTCTGGCCGAGCCGCCCGGAGTGGACCGGCCTCGACGTCCGGCGCGCCATGGGCGAGCTGTTCCCGGGCACGCCCTTCGGCTGGGCCGACGACGGCGACCTGGGCGCGCTGGCGGAGGCTGAGGCGACCGGGTGCGCGGACGTGCTGTACGTCGGTGTCGGCACCGGCGTCGGGGGTGGCCTCACCTCCGGCGCCGGGCCGCTCCCGGGCCTGGGCCGCGGCTCCTTCGAGCTCGGTCATGTGGTGACCGACCCGGACGGGCCGCGCTGCCGGTGCGGCCGGCGGGGCTGTCTGCAGTCCACCGCTTCCGGCCCGGCCACGTTGGCCCGGGCGAGCCGGCTGCGCGGCGCCGGGACGACGTACGGGCGTCTACGGGCAGGCCTTGCGGACCAGGAGCCGTGGGCCGTACAGGCGGTGGACCGCACCTGTCACCGGATCGCGCTCGCGATCACCGGTGTCAGGGAGCTCCTGCACCCCGGGCTGGTGGTCGTGGGCGGCGGATTCGCCGCCGGGCTGCCCGGCTTCGTCGACACCGTGGCGCACCATCTCGACGCACTGGCCCGGCCGGGAGTGCCCGCACCGCCGGTCCAGGCCTCGTGCCGGGGCGGGCTCGCCTCGCTGTACGGGGCCGTGGCGCTCGCCCGGCTCCTGGGGCGGGACCAGGCACGCACCGCCGCCCTCGCGAGCCGTGTTCCGCCAGGCTGAGCGGGTGCGCGAGCGCGCACCGGCGGCCGTCAGGTCCGGGTCCCGTGCAGTGCGGGCGCGGCCCCGGCGGCCGGACCGGCGGGGCCGGTGTCGAGCTCGTTCCAGATGACGGCCAGTTCCAGACGGGACTTGACCCCGACCTTCTGGAACACCTTGCGCAGGTGGAAGGCGACGGTGTGCCGGGACAGGAACATCTGCTCCGCCGTCTCGCCGTTGGTCAGCCCCCGGGAGACCAGCTTCGCCACGGCGTACTCCGTGTCGGTCAGACCCTGGATGCCGCTGCGCGGCCGGCACCGTTCACGGGACAGCGGGCTGGCGTTGATACCCCGCAGCCGGCTCATGACCCGCGACGAGTCGCGCAGCGATCCCATCCGCGTGTAGGCGCGCATCGCGCGTTCGAAGTACGTGGCCGCTTCCGGGGACTCCACCCGCCCTTCGCAGAGCCGGACGCCGATGTCCTCCAGCACCGAAGCGCGTGCCCAGGGATCGGTGTGGGACTCAGCGGCACGCCGCAGCTTGTCGAGGTCGCCCTCCAGCAGCGCGGCGGCGTGCAGGGCGGCGGCGCCGACCGAGTCGACGTCCGGGTTCTCGGCCGCGAGCCGCTCGGCGAAGCGGACTCCCTCACCGGCCGGGCCGCGCTCGCCGACCCGCAGCATCAGCCGGACCAGCCAGGGCACCGCCGCGGGTTCCGACAGCAGCAGGCGGCGGGTGAGCGTCTCGGACTCGAGCAGTTCCCGGGCGAGGGCCGCGGCCTTGTCGCGTCCCTTGCCCGCCTCGCTGAGCTGCACGATGGCCCACGCGGACTGTCCGGTCGGGAACATCTCCCGGGCGAAGACCGCGTCCTCCTCCAGCTTGGCGCTGTAGTGCAGCGCGGCGGAGATGTCCCCCCGGCGCAGGGTTGTCGTGGCCAGCACGAGGTTCCCGACCGGGGTCCAGGCGGTCTGGCCGGACTCGGCCGCGAGCCGCAAGCCCTGTTCCGCGAGCGCCGCCGCGTCCGCGTAGTCACCGGCGGCGAGCGCCACCTTCGCCCCCACGAGCCTGGTGCTGGCGACGAGTTCGGGGTCGCCCTGCACCTCCGCCGAGGCGAGGAGCCGACGCTGCACGTCGGCCGCCGCTTCCACGCGGCGGATGGACGCCAGGAACAGGGTCAGCAGCAGACTCGCGTAGGCCGAACACGGCCTGCCGCACCGGCCGCACTCCGCCCGGATCGCCTCTTCGGCGAGGGCTATGCCGGCCATGAGGCTGCCGCTCTGCCAGCGCGCGTGGGCGCGGGTCAGGATTCCGGCGGTGACGCAGTCCTCCACGACACAGGTCAGCAGTGACGATTCTTCGGAGGCATCCTGCTCGCGCCCATGCCCGTCCATGTTCCCCCCAATCGACTGTGCGGTTGTACGACGTCCTCCCTGACGCCGCGTCGAAACCCACCGGCTCGCGGTCGGTCCCTTGTGGGAAGACCCTGCGGAGCCACCGGTGTGGTGCTGTACGCGCCACTCGGCCGCCTGCGCATCCGTGGTGCGAGGCAACCTGGCGAATCCGCGTCTCGCACCGTGGCCGCCGAAGCGGGAGAGCGGGCTGGTCGACCCTTTCCCGCGCGGCCTCCGCCGCCGGTCACAGCCGCAGGCCGTAAGCGCGCCCCTTCGCACCACACATCGGGCGGGAGCGGCTTCGATGGCATCTCGACACGTCGTCCCTCGTTGTTCGTGCCAACACCCACCTCCTGCGACGCCGCAAGGCTATGCGCGCCGCCCCGGCCCCAGCATCCCCCACTCTGACAGTCATATGCCCGTGCCCTGACCAGCCTTGACAATGCCAGGGACACCGCCGGTAGCGTCCGGAGCCGTTGCCCGCCGGATTCCCGTTCGCGGTACGGAGGCCCTGGACATGTCCGACACAGCGCAGTCGCCCGCACCCGGCCCCCAGACTCCCGAGACGGACGTCATCGTCGTCGGCCGGGGCCCGGTGGGCGCCGTACTCGCCATTCTGCTGGCCGACCACGGCCACCGGGTGTGCGTGCTGGAACGCCGGCCCGAGCCGTACCCGCTGCCGCGCGCCACGAGTTTCGACGGGGAGACCGCGCGGCTGCTCGCGGCCACCGGCATCGGCGACGGCCTGGCCGGCATCTCCGAGCCGGCGACCGGCTACCAGTGGCGTACCGCGGCCGGCCGGCCCCTGCTCGACATCGCGTTCAGCCGCACCGGCCGGTACGGATGGCCGGACGCCAACACGATGCACCAGCCCGCGCTCGAAGAGCTGCTCGCGAAACGGCTGGCGACGCTCCCGGACGTCGAGACGCACCTCGGCCACCGCGTCGTGGACATCACCCAGACTCCCTCGGGCGTCACGGCGACCGCGGTCACCGAGGACGGCACGACCCGCGCGTTCACCGGCCGGTGGCTGGTGGGCTGCGACGGTGCCAACAGCTTCGTGCGCGAGCACATCGGCGTGTCCGTCACCGACCTCGGGTTCTCCTACGAGTGGCTGCTCTGCGACGTCCGGCTGCACACGCCCCGCGAGTTCGTCCCGACCAACGTGCAGCTGTGCGACCCCGCACGCCCCACGACGATGGTCGGCAGCGGCCCGGGGCGCCGCCGCTGGGAGTTCATGCGCCTGCCCGGCGAAAGCGCCGAGGAGCTCGGCACCACCGACGCCGCCTGGCGCCTGCTGGCCCCGCACGGGGTCACCCCGCGGACGGCCACGCTGCTGCGCAGCGCCACCTACCAGTTCCGCGCCATGTGGGCCGACCAGTGGCGGTCGGGCCGGGTCTTCCTCGCCGGGGACGCCGCTCACCTCATGCCGCCGTTCGCCGGACAGGGCATGTGCGCCGGCATCCGGGACGTCGTCAACCTCGCCTGGAAGCTCGACCTGGTGCTGTCCGACCGGGCGCCGGACCGGCTGCTCGACACCTACCCGCTCGAACGCCGCCTCCAGGCCAAGACGTCGATCACCGCCTCGGTCAAGCTGGGCCGGGTGATCTGTGTGACCGACCCGGCCGCGGCGGCCGACCGCGACGCGGCGATCCTGGCCAACGGCGGCGGCCGAACGCCACAGGAGCCGCCCGCCGCCGAGCCGCTGACCAAGGGGCTGCTGCGGCCGGCCGGGGACGGCTGCGGTGGCGCGGGTGAGGTCATGATGGCCGGCACGGTGGAGGCCGACGGCGTCAGCGGCCGGTTCGACGAGCTCATCGGTACCGGTTTCGTCCTGATCACCACCGAGGGCCCGGCCGCGCTGAGCGAGGCCCACGGGGAGTTCCTGGCCGGCCTCGGGACACGGGTGGTGCGCCTGTCGCCGCCCGGCTCGCCGCCCGGACCGGGCGAGGTGCGGGACGTCGACGGTGTCTACCACGCCTGTCTCGGCCGGCTCGGCGCGTCGAGCGTCCTGGTTCGCCCCGACCACCACGTGTTCGGCACCGCCGGCCCCGGCGGCGCCACGGCTCTGGTCGACGAACTGCGTACACAGCTGCACGGCGCCCCGGTCCCGCAGCCTCGCTGAGGGACCGGGCCGGACCGGGCCGCCGGCAGGCCGCCCGCGACGGCAGCGGGCACGGCCCGGTTACGCCACGTGGCCGGGCCGGTCGTGCGCATACATGCCGACGCCCGGCTCGGGTCTGCCGGCCGGGCGTCGCATGCGGTCGGTGCCGTCGGTGCCGTCGGCGCGGTCGGTGCGGTCGGTGCGGTCGGTGCGGTCGGTGCGGTCGGTGCGGTCGGTGCGGTCGGTGTCGGGCTACCAGCGCGCGGGAAGGCGCTGCACGCTCAGCACCGGCGTGCGGGCCCGCAGCGGGATGTCCGCCAGCGGCGCGTCCAGCGCCAACTCCGGCAGCCCTCGTACGAGGGTCTCCAGGGCGGTGCCCAGCACGGCGCGCCCGAGGCGCTGGCCGACACAGGCGTGCGCGCCGTAGCCGAACGCGATGTGGCCGGAGGCGTCCTGGTCGAGGTCCAGCCGCTCGGGGCATCCGAACTGGCCCGCGTCCCGGTTCGCGGCCGGCAGGGAGACGGTGACCGTGTCGCCCTCCCTGACGAGCTCGCCGTGCAGGCGCACGTCCTGAAGCGCGGTACGGAAGATCTGATACTGGTTCACGGTGGTGTAGCGCAGCAGCTCTTCGACCGCCGCCTCCGTGCCGGACCCCGATGCGGCCGCGGCGCGGAAGGCCGCGAGCTGGTCGCGGTGGTGCAGCAGCGCGAGCACCGCGGCGGCCACGGCTCCCTCGCAGGTGGCGAAACCGGCGACGAACACCACCAGCAGCATGTTGGTGATCTCGCGGTCGGAGAGGCCCTCGATGGCCGTCAGCCGGCCCAGGATGTCGTCCCCGGGCGAGGTCCGGGCCCGCTCGACCAGGTCGCGGGTGAGGAAGAACGCCCGCTTCTCGGCGGCGAACTCGTCCTCCAGGGGGACGTTGTCGTCATTGGCGGTGTCCGCCAGCGCGGCCAGGGTGGGGGCGTCCTCGTACGGGACGCCGACGACCTCGGACAGCACGCGCAGCACCAGCGGCCGTATGTAGGCGGGCAGCAGGTCGGCAGGCGAGCCCCCGGCCCGCAGGGCGTCCAGTTGCCCGGCCGCGATCTCCCCGATGCGCGGGGCGAGTTCAGCCATGCGGCGGGTGCCGAACTCGGCGGTGAGCATGCCGCGGTAGCGGGTGTGCTCGGGTGGGTCCATGTGGATGAACATGCCCGGGATGATCGGCATGGGGGAGAACGGCTCCCCCTTCTTGAGCATCGGGAAGTGCGCCGAATGGAAGTTGTGGCTGAACGCGGGGCTGCTCAGCACCTCCTTGGCCACCTCGAGCCCGGTGGCCAGCCAGCCCACATGCCCGTCCGGGTAGACCATGCGGGACAGCGGCGTCGCCGCGGTCAGGATCGCCGGCGGGGCGAAGTGGTCGGTCCGGTCCACGAGTTGCTGGTGGGTGATGGGCGCTGCCATACGGGATCCTCCTCAGACCGGGCAGAATCGGCGGACTGAAGCGACGTTAGTGATCCCGGCGTGTCCCGCCATCCCTCACCTTGACAGGCGTCGCGGGAACCGCTGTGACGCCGGAGCGGCGGTGGTTAGCCTCACGGCCGTGGAACGGCTTCCGGTTCCACAGCGGCTCCCTGTCGTGAGGAGTGCGAGTGAAGGCGATCGTGTATACGACGGTGGGAAACCGGGACGTCCTCCGCATGGTGGACCGGCCGGTGCCACAGCCGGGCCCGGGCGAGGTCCGGGTCCGGGTGGCGATCTCGGGGGTGAACGCCACCGACTGGAAGTGCCGGCGGTTCGGCCATGCGGACGGACGCCTGATGTTTCCCGAGGTGATCCCGCATCACGACGGCAGCGGCGTGATCGACGCCGTCGGCCCCGGCGTCCCGGCGGGGCGCGTGGGGCAGCGGGTGTGGCTGTGGGAGTCGGCGTGGCGGCGCGCGCACGGCACCGCCGCCGAGTTCGTGGTGCTGCCGTCCCGCCAGGCGGTGGAACTGCCGCCGGGGGCCTCGCTGGAACTGGGTGCGAGCATCGGGCTGCCCGCGCTGGCGGCGCACCGGTGTCTGACCTCGGCACAGCACGCGCCCGCCCGGCTCGGACCGGGCACGCTGGCCGGGCGCACCGTACTGGTGGCGGGTGGCGCCGGGGCCGTCGGCCACGCGGCGGTCCAGCTCGCGACGTGGTGCGGCGCGTCGGTGATCGCGACGGTCGGCGCGCCGGAGAAGGAGAAGCTGGCGCGCGCCGCGGGCGCCGGGCACGTGGTGAACCACCGGTCGGGCGGCACCGCAGCGGAGATCCGCGCGATCGCGCCCGCCGGGGTGGATCTGGTCGTCGAGGTGGCGCCCTCCGCGAACCTCGGTCTCGATCTGGAGGTGCTCGCCCCGGGCGGCACGGTCGCCGCCTACGGGACGGAGGGCGACGGCGAGGTCCGGCTGCCCACCCGGCTGCTGATGGGCCGTAACCTGCGCTACCAGTTCGTACTGGCTCTGACGCTGTCGCCCGAGGAGAAGGACGCCGCCGTGGCCGATGTCGCCGCGGCGGTCGCGGACGGCGCCCTCGGCGTGGGCGAGGGCGCGGGCCTGCCGCTGCACCGCTACCCGCTCCACCGCACGGGCGACGCCCACGACGCGGTCGAGGGCGGCACGACCGGCAAGGTGCTGATCGACATCGGCTGACAGATGAACCGCCGCGCCCGGACGGACGACGGCCGGCAGCCCCGCCGCCGGTCAGCTGTCCGGGCGCAGCCACCGGTCGACGCGGGCCCGCAGCTCGGCCGGGAAGATGTCCTTCGGCAGCAGACCGTGCACGCCTTTGGGCGGTCCGTCGAGGCCGACGTACGGGGCGCCTCGCTGGTCGGCGTACTGGGTGACGCGGAAGCTCGCCGAGATGCTGCACAGCGCGTATGCCTCGGCGGCGCTGATCCCGGCCGCGGCGCTGAACCAGCTGATCAGTCCGCGGACGCAGTCGATCAGCGCGTCGTCGAGATTGTCGGCGAAGCCGAAGCCGATCCAGTGGGTGTCCGTCTCCGCCAGCGGCCGGGTCAGCGCGACGCCGCGGCGCAGGTCGTAGCGCATCCGCAGGTCCTCGGCGGTCGACTTGATCGCGGTCTGGTCCACGATGCCGTCGCCCTGCAGGGCGTGCACGTCGCCCACCCAGAGCCGGCCGCCGGGCTTGGCCACCGGCAGGAAGAGCGAGGAACCCACGGTGAGTTCGCGCAGGGCCAGGTTGCCGCCGTAGGCCCCGGCCGGAAGGGCGCTGACCGGGTCGTCGCCTGCCGGCTCGACCGCGACGATGCCGAGGAACGGCGCCAGGGTGAACGAGATCCCGTGCACGTAGTCGGCCCGGGTGCGGGTGTCGTCGAAGCGGAAGTAGTGGGTGTACGGCTCGTCGAAGTCGTGCGGCAGCGCCCCCGCGCCGCGCGGGAAGACGTTGCACCCCCAGTCCGCGAGCCGCAGCCGCATCAGCCGGCATTCGATCACGTCTCCTGGCCGGGATCCGGCCATTTCCACCGGCCCGATCAGCTGGAACGGGCAGCCCGGATACTGCTCGCGCAGACGGGCGCGCTCGGCGAACGACATGCCGAATTTCATCTCGTTCTGCCAATTGGTCCACGTATTCGGGTAATCGACCTCATCACCCGATTCGATCGTAGCGGCGGCCGGCGCCTTCGGGTCGAGGATTCCGGACCGGACCGTTTTGTGCGTGGATTCCACCGTATACGTCGTCATGGCGACCGAAGGTAGGCAGCGAACGCCCGTCGCAGCAAGGCCTCGCGGACCATGGAGCCGAGAACTACCAACCTGACGGATGGTCCGGCGAGGGGCGCCGGACGGAAGCTGGTACCGGCCCGCCGATAAGGCGAAAAATCATCAATGACCGGGCCGACGTTGTTAGCGTGAGGCGATCCTCGACACAACACAACAGGGAGCTTCTTCGTTGCGTATTCTCGCCATTTCCGGGTCGCTGCGTCAGGACTCGTTCAACACGCAGCTACTGCGCGCACTGCCGCCGCTGGCACCCGAGGGAATGGAGATCGAGTTCTTCGACGGCCTGGGTGATGTACCGCTCTACAACCAGGATCTCGACGTGGAGGACTGCCCGAAGCCGGTGCAACGGCTGCGCACGGCGATCGCCGAGGCGGACGGCCTGATCATCGCGAGCCCGGAGTACAACGGCTCCATTCCGGGCGTGCTCAAGAACGCCATCGACTGGGCGTCACGTCCCACGAGCAGGTCCGCTCTGCTGGGCAAATGTGTCGTCACCATGGTGGCCACACCCGGCCGCGGCCTCGGCCGCAACGCCCTCAGCGATCTGGGCCGGGTGCTGCACGACTGCCACGCGTTCGTGATCAGCGGTCCGTGGGTGCACCTCAGCGAGGCCCCGACGAGGATGGAGGCCGCGCAGGCCGAGGGCGACGGCGAGGCCGCGACCGTGCTCACGGATCCGATGACCCGGCGTCTTGTGGACATCCAGCTCAGCTCCCTCCAGGACGCCGTCAAGAACGACGCCGGTCGGCATGCGGTCGTCCCGCTGATGTCGTTCATCACGCCTCGGCGCTGAGCGGTCCGCAGGGGCCGATCAGGAGCTGATGGCCGTGTCCGCCCCGGTGACCGCCGTATCCGCCCAGGGGCTCCCGGTACGCCGGGAGCCCCCTTCGGCGTGTCAGGCCCGCGCGGTCTCGCGCAGCAGCTCCGCCTGCGGCCGGCGCGGCATCCGCTCCAGGACGCGCGCGACGACGTCCTCGGCGACGTCGGCGACCGGCTCCGCTCCCGCCGGTCCGTCCAGGACGAAGGCCAGCCCGTCGACCGCCTTCTTGTCCCGGCGCATCACCCGGATCAGTTCCTCCGTCGCAGGCCCGGCCGGCAGGGCCGTGGGCAGACCGTAGTGCTCCACCACGGTGTGATGCTCGGCCACCCGGTCCGGGCTGATCCGGCCCAGTTCTCCGGCGAGCCGGCCCGCGAACACCGTGCCGATGGCCACGGCTTCGCCGTGCCGCAGGGCGAAGCCGGTGGTCACTTCCAGCGCGTGCCCCAGGGTGTGGCCGTAATTGAGGAGATGCCGCAGGCCGGTGTCGCGCTCGTCCTGCTCGACGATCCCCGCCTTCAGGGTCACGCTCGCGGCGATCTGCTCGGCGAGCGGCAGACCACGCAGGTCACCGGCTCCGATGAAGTGGCATCGGGCGATCTCACCGAGCCCGCTGCGCAGTTCCCGCCGGGGCAGCGTGGTGAGGTAGTCGGTGTCGCACAGTACGGCGCTCGGCTGCCAGTAGGCGCCCACGAGGTTCTTGCCCTCGGGCAGGTTCACCGCGGTCTTCCCGCCGACGCTCGCGTCGACCTGGGCCAGCAGTGACGTCGGCAGGTGCACCACCGGCACGCCACGGTGGTAGAGCGCCGCGGCGAGCCCCACCACGTCCGTGGTGGTACCGCCGCCGCAGGAGACGACCGCGTCGTGCCGGGTCAGCCCGAACGCGGTGAACTCCCGGCAGAGCGCCTCCACGGTGGCGAGCGTCTTGTCCGGCTCGCCGTCCCGGGCCGCCAGCACCAATGTCTCGACCCCCGTTTCGGGGACCCACTCTCGCGGCCGGGCCGAGACCACGACGGTCCGGGCCACGCCCAGCCCGTGCAGCACGGACGCCAGCTCGGTCCGCACGCCGGGACCGATCAGCACCTCGTAGGAACGCGCCCCGAAGCGCACCGGAACTCGCCGGACCATTTCCCACCTCCTGTTCATGACGTCCTGCTCATCGAGCCGCGCAACACGACTCGTCCGCCGTCGGGCTGACGCTGCGTCAGTCCACGGCCCCCAGCGCCCGCTGCACCAGGCTGCTGACGTCCATCTCGTCGATGATTCCTTCGTCGTCGGCGGCGGTGTCCTCGGCCGCACCGGCCGCACCGGCTTCCTCGCCGGCCGGGCCGCTGCCGCTGTCGGCGAGGCCGAGCAGCGTCTCCAGCACCCCGGCCTCCTTGAACCGCTCCAGCGGAACGGTGGCCAGCACGCGCCTGAGGTCCTCGTCCCGGATGCCGAGGTCCTCGGCGGGGTCGCGCAGCAGTTCCTCGCGCAGGTAGCCGACGAGCGCCTCCGGGGTCGGATAGTCGAAGACCAGCGTGGACGGCAGCTTGAGCCCGGTCGCGGTGTGCAGGCTGTTACGGAAGTTGACGGCGGCCAGCGAGTCGAAGCCGACCTCCTGGAAGGCCTGGGCCGGGCCGATGGCCTCGGCGCCGCTGTGCCCGAGGACCGCCGCCGCCTGGCCGCGCACGAGCCGCATCAGGATGCGGTCCTGTTCGGCCTCCGCGACCGCGCGCAGGGAGTCCACGAGGGAGGCGGTGGTCTGGCCACCGCCGTCGGACGCCGTCGCCCGCAGCACGTCCGCCGCCTCCGGCAGATCGGCGAAGAGCGGGCTGGGCCGCACCGAGGTGAACGCGGGGACGAAGGCGGTCCAGTCCATGTCGGCGACGGTGACGGCCTTGTCGTCCCCTTCCACCGCCTGCGCCAGCGCGGTGACCGCCAGCGCCGGGGGGATCGGCAGGACGCCGCGGCGCCGCAACTGCGCCAGGGCCGCCTCGTCCATGCCCACCCCGACCTCGTCCAGCGCGCCCCAGGCGATGGAGGTCGCCGCGAGGCCCTGCCCCTGGCGCCACTCGACGAGGGCGTCGAGGACGGCGCTCGCCGCACCGGACGGGCTCTGGCCGCCACCGCCCCAGACACCGGCGATCGAGGAGAAGACCACGAACGCGTCGAGCGGGGTGCCGGCGAACCGCTCGGCCAGCCACACCGCCGGTGCCACCTTGGTGCGGAAGACCGCCGCGAGGTCCGCTTCGCCGGTGTCGTCGAGGAGACTGGTCTGCGTGATGTCGGCGGCGTGCACCACGGCGGTGAGCGGCTGCCGCGGATCGGCGGACAGCAGCTCGGTGAGCGTCTCCAGGTCCCGCTCGGCACAGAACTCCAGCGCCGTGCCCAGCCCGCCGAGCTCCGCGCGCAGCCGGGCCGCACAGTCCTCGGGCGCGCCGGTGGTCGTGGTGACGACCAGCCTGGCCGCCCCGGCCCGAGCCAGCCACAGCGAGGCGTGCCGGCCGAGCCCCTCCGCGCCGCCCGTGACCAGGACCGTGCCGCGCGGCTTCCAGCCGGCGCCGGCGGACCTGGGCGCGGGCTTGCGGCCCAGCCGGCGGACGTAGACGCCCGAGCGCCGGACCGCCAGCTGGTCCTCGCCCGAGGCTCCGCTGAGCACGCCCAGCAGGTGCTGCGCGGTCCGGGGCCCCATGCTCGCCGGAAGGTCGATCAGACCGCCCCACCGGTCGGGGCGTTCGAGCGCGACGGCTCGGCCCAGCCCCCACAGCGCCGCCTGGGCGGGCGCGTCGAGGGTGTCGCGGATGCCGATGTTCACCGCGCCCCGGGTCGCACACCACAGGGGTGCGGTGACGCCCACGTCGCCGAGCGCCTGGACGAGCGCGAGGGTCGACGCGGTGAGCGCGGTCGGGTCCTGGGGACCGGTGCCGGACCGCGGACCGAGGGCGAGCAGGGACAGCACGCCGGACACCTCGCACTCGGCGAGGGCGGCGGTGAGCCGTTCGGCGAGCACGGAGCGGCCCGTCTCACCGACCGTCAGCGGAATGTGGTCGAATCCCAGCCCGGCCAGCGCAGTCAGCAGTTCGTCCGGCTCCGCACCGTCCGGTATCACGACGAGCCACCGGCCGACGGGCACACCGACGGCCTCGCGCTCCAGCGGCTTCCAGGTGACGGTGTAGCGCAGCTTCTGCGCGGCCGAGCGCTCACGGCTGCCCTTGCGCCAGTCGGCGAGGACGGGCACGAGTGTGCCCAGCGCCTCGCGCTGGTCGGTGGAGAGGGAGAGCAGCTCGGACAGCGAGCCGGTGTCCGTGTGCTCGACCGCTGTCCAGAAGTCGCCGTCCGCGCCCGATGCCGCCTCGGTGCCGCGGTCGGGCGTCGTGCCTTCGCCCAGCCAGTAGTGCTGACGCTCGAAGGCGTACGTCGGCAGGTCGAGTGCGCGGGTGACGTCGTCGGGCAGGACCGCGGCCCAGTCGACCGCCACGCCGCCGGTGAAGAGCCGCGCAGCGGAGGCGAGCAGGCGCGCGAGCCCGCCGTCGTCGCGCCTGAGGGTGCCGGTCACGACCGGACGGGACGCCGCGGCCACGCTGTCGTCCCCCAGGTCGGTGATCGGCTGGACCAGCACAGGGTGGGCGCTGACCTCGACGAAGACGCCGTGGCGCAGCCGCAGCAGCTCCTCGACGGCCGGCCCGAAGCCGACCGGCCGACGCAGGTTCCGGTACCAGTACGCGCCGTCCAGGGCCAGGTCGTCGGTGACCCAGTCGCCGATCACCGTGGAGTAGAACGGCACGTGCGGCGCGCGTGCCTCGATTCCCGCGAGCGCCTGAGCCAGCACCTCCTCCAGGTCCTCGACGTGCCGGGTGTGCGAGGCGTAGTCCACCGGCACCCGGCGCACGCGCACCCCCTGCGCGGCGAGCGCGTCGAGGGCCTCGTCCAGTGCCTCCGTGTCCCCGGCGATCACCGCCGACGTGGGGCCGTTCACGGCGGCGACCTCGACGCGGCCGTCCCAGCGCAGCAGGCGGCGGCGCGCCTCGTCCGCGTCCAGCGCCACCGACGCCATTCCGCCGCGCCCGGACAAAGTGGCCGCGATCGCCTTGCTGCGCACCGCGACGATCCGGGCGGCGTCCTCCAGCGACAGGGCCCCGGCCACGCACGCCGCCGCGATCTCGCCCTGCGAGTGTCCCACCACCGCGTCGGGCAGCACGCCGGCCGAAGCCCACACCGCGGCCAGGCCGACCATCATCGCGAAGCTCGCCGGCTGGACGACGTCGACGCGCTCCAGCATCCCGGTGTCGACGTCGCCGCGCAGGACGTCGGGCAACGACCAGTCGGTCCAGGGCTCGAGCGCGCGGGCGCACTCGGCGATCCGCTGCGCGAACACCGGCGAGGAATCCAGCAGGGCCCGGCCCATGCCGGCCCACTGCGCCCCCTGGCCCGGGAAGACCAGGACGACCTTGCCCGGTGCGGCGGCGACGCCGCCGGTGATCACGTGGGGCGCGCTCTCGCCGCGGGCCAGGGCGCCCAGACCGGCCAGGGCCTCCGCGCGCGTTCCGGCCAGGACGACGGCCCGTTCGGCGAGCGTCGCCCGGCCGGTCACGAGCGCCGAGGCGACCGCGGGGATCGAGGGACCGGCCGTGTCCTTGATGAACGCCGCCATCCGGCCGGCCTGCGCGGTCAGCGAGCGGGGGGTCCTGGCCGACAGCACCAGCGGCAGCACGGGGGGCGGTGTGTCCACGTCGGCTTCGGCGGGAGCGGCCTCCTCGGCGACCTGTTCAGGCTCCTCGAGGATCAGATGCGCGTTCGTACCGCTCGCCCCGAACGCGGAGACGGCGGCGCGGCGCGGCCGGTCGCCGCGCGGCCACCGTCTGGCCTCGGTGAGCAGTTGCACCGCTCCGGACGACCAGTCCACCTGCCGGGTGGGCTCGTCGACGTGCAGCGTGGCCGGCAGTACGCCGTGGCGCAGGGCCTGGACCATCTTGATCACGCCCGCGACACCGGCGGCGGCCTGCGTGTGGCCGATGTTCGACTTCACCGACCCCAGCCACAACGGCTGGTCACCGGCCCGCTCCTGCCCGTAGGTCGCCAGCAGCGCCTGCGCCTCGATCGGGTCGCCGAGCGTCGTGCCCGTCCCGTGCGCCTCGACCGCGTCCACATCGGCCGGCCGCAGCCCCGAAGCGGCCAGCGCCTGCCGGATGACGCGCTGCTGCGAGGGGCCGTTCGGTGCCGTAAGCCCGTTGGACGCGCCGTCCTGGTTGAGGGCGGAGCCGCGGACGACGGCGAGCACGCGGTGGCCGTTGCGGCGGGCGACGGAGAGCCGCTCCAGGGGCAGCACGCCCACGCCCTCGGACCAGCCGGTGCCGTCGGCCGAGGCCGAGAATGCCTTGCACCTGCCGTCCGCGGACAGCCCGCGCTGACGGGAGAACTCCAGGAAGGCGTCCGGGCTCGCCATCACGGTCGCGCCACCGGCGAGCGCCAGGGAGCATTCGCCCTGCCGCAGGGCCTGCGCGGCCAGGTGGATCGCCACGAGCGACGAGGAGCAGGCGGTGTCGACGGTGACGGCGGGGCCCTCGAAGCCGAACACATAGGAGACCCGGCCCGAGGCCACGCTGGAGGAGGTGCCGGTCATCACGTAGCCCTGGACTTCCTCGGGCACGCTGCGCAGGCGGGTGACGTAGTCGTGGTGGACGATTCCGGTGAAGACCCCGACGTCCTGGCCACGGGCCGAGAGCGGGTCGATGCCGGCGTGTTCCAGCGCCTCCCAGGAGGTCTCCAGCAGCAGGCGCTGCTGCGGGTCCATGGCCAGGGCCTCGCGCGGTGAGATCCCGAACAGTCCGGCGTCGAACTGCGCGGCGTCGTGCAGGAATCCGCCCGCGCGGGTGTAGCTCGTCCCGGGGTGGGCCGGGTCCGGGTGATAGAGGCCGTCGAGATCCCAGCCGCGGTCGACCGGGAATCCGGAGATGGCGTCACGTCCCTCGGCGACCAGTCGCCACAGCTCCTCCGGGCTGTTCACCTCGCCGGGCAGCCGGGTGCTCATGCCGATGATCGCGATCGGCTCATTCGCGTACGACGGTACGGCGACGGCGGACGAGGGCCGCTCCCCCTGGAGATACGCGGCCAGCGCCGCCGGGGTCGGGTGGTCGAACACCGCGGTCCCGGGTACCTGCAGGCCGGTGAGGTCACTGAGCCGGCGGCTGAGCCGGACCCCGGTGAGGGAGTCGAAACCGAGGCTCTTGAACGGCTGGTCGGAGTCGAACGCCTCATCGCCGCGATACCCGAGGACGACGGCGGCGCTCTCCCGGATCAGCTCCAGGAGCACGCGCTGCCCGTCCTCGCCGGAACGGCCGCCCGGATCCACCGCCTCGGCGGCGGGGCGCCCGGCTCCGGAACGGCCGACGGGAGCCACCGCGTCACCGGCGGGCTCGGCCCCCGGACGGACCGGTACCGCACGGTTCGCGTCCGGCGCGGCCTCGTCGAGCCAGTAACGTCGGTGCTGGAAGGCGTAGGTGGGCAACTCGGCGGCGACCGTGCCGTCGGCCGGACGGCCGAGGACCGCCGGCCAGTCGATGGGTACGCCGCGCGTGTGCAGCCCGGCCAGTGCGGTCAGTGCGTCCGCCGTCGCGCCGGTGTCGCGCAGTGTGGGGAAGCAGCCGTCCGCCGGGACGTCGGGCGATTCGAGGGCCATCGCGACCAGGGCTCCGCCCGGACCGAGTTCGGCGAACGTCACCGCGCCCTGTCGGCACAGAGCGGTGACGGCGTCACCGAACCGTACCGCGGCCTCGACCTGTTCGACCCAGTACTCGGGGGTGGCCAGCCGGCCGTCGGTGACGAGGGCGCCGGTCACGGCGGACACGACCGGCAGCTCGGCCTCCCGGTACGTCAGCCGTTCGGCGACGGCGCGGAACTCCTCCCGTATCGGTGCCATCAGCGGCGAGTGGAAGGCGTGGCTGACGGGGAGCCGGCGGGTCTTGCGCCCGCGTCCGGCCAGCTCGTGGACGACGGCGAGCACGGCGTCCTCGTCGCCGGACAGCACCAGCGAGCCGGGACTGTTGACGGCCGCGACGGCCACCGTGCCCGCCGCGCCGGCCAGCAGGGGGGCGATCTCGGCCTCGGTGGCCTGGACTGCGGCCATGGCGCCGCCGTGCGGCAGTCCCTGCATGAGCCGGCCGCGTGCCGCCACCAGTTCGCCGGCCTCGGCCAGGCCGAGCACGCCGCTCACATGGGCGGCGGTGATCTCCCCGACGGAGTGCCCCGCGACGAGGTCGGGGCGCACGCCCCAGGAGGCGAACAGGCGGAACAGCGCGGTCTCCAGCGCGAAGACGCACGCCTGGGTGTACATGGTCTGATCGAGCAGTTCGCTCTCGCGGGAGCCGGGCGCGCAGAACGCCACCTCGGCCAGGGGCCGTGCGGCATGCTCGCCCAGATGGCGCTCCACGGCCGCGCAGGCGTCGGCGAACGCCTCGGCGAACACCGGGAAGGTCTCGGCCAGGCCCCGGCCCATGCCGGCCCACTGACTGCCCTGGCCGGTGAAGAGGAAAGCCAGTTTCCCGTCGGCTGGGCTGCCCATGACCCCGGCGGCCGAGCCGCCCGCCAGGGCGCGCAGGCCGGCGAGGAGCTGGTCACGGTCGCGGGCCGGCAGCACGGCGCGCCGGTCGAGTTGGGCGCGGCCGGTGGCGAGGGCGAGGGCGGCATCCGTGAGGGACACGTCCGGGCGGCCGGCCAGGAAGTCGGCGAGCCGGGCCGCCTGCCCGCGCAGCGCGGCGGGGGTGCGCGCCGACACCGGCACGGGGACCCAGGGCAGGTCCGGCGGTTCGGGGGCGGGGGCGGAGCGGACTGATCCGCTGCCCGGCCCGGTGTCGGACGTGACGGAGGCGGAGCCCGGCTCGGGCACGGACGCAGCCGGTTCGGGGGCCTGTCCAAGGACTTCGGGGGCCTGTTCGAGGATGACGTGGGCGTTGGTGCCGCCGATGCCGAAGGACGACACGCCGGCCCGGCGCGGGCGCCCGGTCTCGGGCCAGTCCCGGGCCTTGGTCAGCAGCCGGACGTCGCCCGCCGTCCAGTCGACGTGTGCCGAGGGACGGTCGACGTGCAGGGTCCGGGGCAGCACTCCGTGGCGCAGGGCCAGCACCGTCTTGATCACGCCCGCGACACCGGCGGCGGCCTGCGTGTGGCCGATGTTCGACTTCACCGACCCCAGCCACAACGGCTGTTCACCGGCCCGCTCCTGACCGTAGGTCGCAAGCAGTGCCTGCGCCTCGATCGGGTCGCCCAGCGTCGTGCCGGTGCCGTGTGCCTCGACCGCGTCGACGTCGGCGGCCGTCAGACCGGCGCTGGCCAGCGCGGCCCGGATCACCCGTTCCTGCGACGGCCCGTTGGGCGCGGTCAGCCCGTTGGACGCGCCGTCCTGGTTGACCGCGGAGCCGCGGACGACGGCGAGCACGGGATGCCCGCGCCGCCGGGCCTGGGACAGGGGTTCGAGGAGCAGAAGCCCGGCTCCCTCGGACCAGCCGGTGCCGTCGGCGGCGTCGGCGAACGCCTTGCAGCGCCCGTCGGGTGCCAGGCCGCGTTGCCGGGAGAACTCCACGAAGGTCTCGACGGTGCCCATCACCATCACACCGCCGACGAGTGCCATGGAGCACTCGCCGAGCCGCATCGCCTGCGTCGCCAGATGCAGCGCCACCAGCGAGGAGGAACACGCGGTGTCCACGGTGACGGCGGGGCCGGCGAGGCCGAGGTGGTAGGCGATCCGGCCGGAGAGGACACCGCCGGAGCTGCCGGTCAGGCGAAATCCCTCGACCTCGGCGGCCCGGTGCAGCCGTACCGACCAGTCGTGGCTGTTGACGCCCGCGAACACCCCGACGTCCTCGCCCGCCAGTCCGGTGGGGTCGATGCCCGCGCGCTCGAAGGTCTCCCACGCCGTTTCCAGCAGCAGCCGCTGCTGCGGGTCCATGCCCAGGGCCTCGCGCGGCGAGACGCCGAACAGTTCGGCGTCGAAGTCACCGGCGTCGTCCAGGAATCCGCCCTTGAGCAGGTAGGTCTTGCCGGGGGCGTCGGGATCCGCATCGTAGAGCGCCTCGGTGTCCCAGCCGCGGTCGGCCGGGAAGTCGGCGATGGCGTCGATTCCTTCGGCCACCACCCGCCACAGGTCCTCCGGGCTGTCCACCCCGCCCGGGAAACGGCACGCCATCGACACGACGGCGATCGGTTCGTCCGCGGTCACCGGCCTCGCCGGTTCCGCCGGGGCCGGACGGCTCGTCGGCTCGCCGAGGAGCCTGGCCCGCAGGTGCTCGGCGAGCGCGGCCGGCCTCGGGTAGTCGAAGATCATCGCCGGGGACAGGGTCAGGCCGGTCTCCGCGGCCAGCCGATTGCGCAGTTCCAGCGCGGTCAGCGAGTCGAACCCGGCGTCCTTGAACGTCCGGTCGGCTGCGACGGATTCGGGCCCGGCGTGGCCGAGCACCGCTGCGGCGTGCCGGCGTACCAGGTCCAGGAGTGCGGAGGCCTGCTCGCCGGGCGACAGGCCGGCGAGCCGCTCGGTCCGGGCCGGCGGTACGGCCACGACCGCGGCGCGGGCGACCGGGCGGCGCCGCGGGACCAGGCCCCGCAGCAGGGCGGGGACGTGGGCGTCGGCGGACGCGAGGGCGGCCGGGTCGAACTTCGCCGCGACGACCCGCGGGCCCCCCTGCAGCGCGGCGTCGAACAGGGCCATGCCCTCGGCGTCGGAGAGGCCGGCCATGCCGACGGCCTCGTTGCGCCGCAGGTCGGCGCGGCCCAAGTGCCGGGTCAGGGCACTGGACCGGCTCCAGTAGCCCCAGGCGATGGACACCGCGGGCAGCCCGAGGTCGTGCCGCCGCCCGGCCAGCGCGTCCAGCGCGGCGTTGGCCGCCGCGTAGTTCCCCTGCCCGGGGTTGCCGAGCACCCCGGCGGCCGACGAGAAGAGCACGAAGGCGGCGAGGTCCAGATCCCGCGTCAGCTCGTCGAGGTGCAGCGCCGCGTCCGGCTTCGGCCGGAACACCGTTTCGAGGCGGTCCGGTGTCAGCGCGGTGAGCACGCCGTCGTCCAGGACACCGGCGGTGTGTACGACGGCCGTGAGCGGATGCTCCGCCGGGACCCCGTCGATGAGCGCCGCCAGTTGTGCCCGGTCGGCGACGTCGACGGCGGCGACCGTGACGCTCGCGCCGAGCGCGGTGAGCTCGGCCGCCAGTTCGCCGGCGCCCTCGGCCGCGGGACCCCGCCGCCCGGCGAGTACGAGGTGCCGCACGCCGTGGCGGGTGACCAGGTGCCGCGCGGTCAGGGCGCCGAGCGTGCCGGTGCCCCCGGTGATCAGCACCGTCCCCGCCGGGTCCAGCGGGCGGGCGGCCTTCGCGGGTGCCGTCCTGGTCAGCCGGGGCACCTCGGTGCGCCCGTCCCTGACCCGCAGCCACGGTTCGCCGCCCGTCGCGACGACAGGCACCTGCGCCCGGCCCGCCGCGTCGGCCTCGACCAGCACGATGCGGCCCGGATGTTCGGACTGGGCCGAGCGCACGAGCCCCCCGACAGCCGCCGCGCCGGGGTCGGTGCCGTCGGGGACCACAACGGCGAGCCGGGCCGTACCGGCAGCCGAAGCGGCGACGAAAGCCTGGAGCACGGCCAGCGCCGAGGTGACCACCGCCCGCGGCTCACCCGGGCCCGCCTCGTACACCAGCAGGTCCGTGCCGGCCGCGGCGGTGACGTCGGTGGCCGTCGCGACGCGCCGGACGTCGGCGGCAGCCGGCTCCCCGGGGGTCCACTCCGCCCACTCGACGGTGAAGAGGTGGTCCGCCGATCCGCCGTGGTCCGCGGAGACCGGCTCCGGCTCCGCTTCGAGGCTCTCCACGGTCATGACCGGCTGCCCCTGGGGCGTGACAAGCTCCAGGCCCGCCACCCGGTGTCCGCTCCCGGCCTGCGCCGTGGCGCCCGACCGCACGCGCAGCGCGGACGCCCCGGCGGCCAGCAGCCGTACCCCGGTCCACCGCGTGGGCCGGGTGTGTTCGGGTATGGCGGTGCGGACGGCGGCGTCCAGCAACACGGGGTGGATTCCGTAGCGGGGCGCGTCGCCCAGCGCGGATTCGGGCAGCGCGGCCTGCGCGGGGTCACCCAGTCCGGCAAGGTCCGCGGCCTCGGAGGCGGGGGCCAGGACGCCGTGTGCGTGCCGCGTCCACGGCCCGTCCGGCGCGGCTGTCCCGGCCCGGGAGTGCACGTCGACGGGCCTGCGCCCGTCCGGACCGGCCTCGCCGACGACGACCTGGATGACGCGGCTGCCCTGGCGCGGCAGCGTCACCGGACGCTCGACGGTCAGCTCGTCGACGACGGGTGTGCCGGTCTCGTCGCCGAGGCGTACGGCGAGTTCCACAAGGGCGGCGTCGGGTACGGCGGTCGGGGCACCGGCCGCGGACAGCCAGGGGTGCGCCGCCGCCGGCCACCGGGCGGTGGCGACCGCCCCGCCGGAGTGCGGCAGGCGGACCACGGCACCGAGCAGCGGATGCCCGGCGTCGGCGAGCCCCAGCGACGCCGGGTCGGTGGCCGGCGCTGGCTGCAGCCAGTAGTGCTGACGGTCGAAGGCGTACGTCGGCAGTTCCACCCAGTCCGTGCCCGGGGCGGGCAGGAGGCCGGACCAGTCCACCTCCACTCCGCGGACGAACAGCTCGGCCATCGAGGCCGCCAGCCTGAGCGGGCCGCCGTCGTCCCGGCGCAGCGACCCGGCCACCACCGCGGGGACGGCGGCCTCGTCGAGGATCTCCGTGACCGCCTGCACCAGCACCGGGTGGGCGCTGACCTCCACGAAGACATCATGGCCCTGGCCCAGCAGCCCGCTGACGACGGGCCCGAACCGGACCTGCCGACGCAGGTTCCGCCACCAGTACGCGCCGTCCAGAACGCCGGCGCCGACGACCGGCTCACCGGTGACGGTCGAGTGGAAGGGCACGGCCGGGGCCTTGGGTTCCAGCCCGGTCAGCGCCTCGTCCAGCGCGTGGCGAATGTCCTCCACCTGCTCGCTGTGCGAGGCGTAGTCGACCGCGACCCGGCGCACCCGGACGCCGTCGGCGGCCAGTTCCTCCAGCACCTCGTCCAGCGCTGCGGCTTCACCGGACACGACGACGGAGGAGGGTCCGTTCACCGCCGCGACCGCGAGACGGCCGCCCCAGGGCCGGATGCGTTCCGCGGCGGCGTCGGCGCCCAGCGCGGCCCAGGCCATTCCGCCCCGGCCGGACAGCGTGCCCGCGATGGCCTGGCTGCGGAGGGCAACCACCCGCATGGCGTCGTCCAGCGACAGGGCGCCGGCCACGCAGGCCGCGGCTATCTCGCCCTGCGAGTGCCCGACGACCGCGGCCGGGCGTACGCCCACCGACTCCCACACCGCGGCCAGCCCGATCATGACGGCGAAACTGGCGGGCTGCACGACGTCCACGCGGTGGAGCAGGTCGGGTTCGGCGTCGCCGCGCAGGACGTCGAGCAACGACCAGTCGGCCCACCGGGCGAGCAGTCGCGCGCACTCGCCGACCCGCTCGGCGAACACCGGTGAGTGGGCGAGCAGTTCCCGCCCCATCCCGGCCCACTGCGAGCCCTGGCCGGGGAACACCATGACCACCCGGCGCCGCGCGTCGGACGCGGCGGCACTCCCGCGCACCACGGCGCGGCTGGTCTCCCCCGCGGCCAGCGCCGCGAGTCCGGCCAGGGCCTCCTCCCGGGAGCCGGCCAGGACGACGGCCCGCTCCTCCAGGACGGCCCTGTGGGAGAGGAGCGCCGAGGCGACCTCCGTCCAGGAGGATCCGCCGGAGCCTTCGAGGAGGGACGCCAGCCGCAGTGCCTGGCCCCGCAGCGCGCCCTCGCTGCGGGCGGAGAGCACCAGCGGCACCACGACGGGCGTGACGGGTGGCACCGCCGGCGGCGCGGGTGCGGCCTCGTGTGCCGCCGACGCCGCGACAGGGGCCGGCGGCAACTCCTCGCCTGCCGCCGGCGCTTGTTCCAGGATCACGTGTGCGTTGGTGCCGCTGAGCCCGAAGGCGGAGACTCCGGCTCGGCGCGGCCGACCGGTGTCCGGCCAGGGCCGGTTCTCCGTCAGCAGGGACACCGCGCCGCTCGACCAGTCGACCTTCGTCGTCGGTTCGTCGACGTGGCGGGTGGCCGGCAGCACCCCGTGCCGCAGCGCCTGCACCATCTTGATCACACCGGCCACCCCGGCCGCGGCCTGGGTGTGGCCGAGGTTGGACTTGACCGATCCGAGCCACAGCGGGCTGTCGGTGGTGCGGCCCTTGCCGTAGGTGGCGAGCAGCGCCTGCGCTTCGATCGGGTCGCCGAGGGTCGTGCCGGTGCCGTGCGCCTCGACGGCGTCCACGTCGTCGCCGGTGAGGCCGGCGTTGGCGAGGGCGGCGCGGATGACGCGCTGCTGCGAGGGGCCGTTCGGTGCCGTAAGCCCGTTGGACGCGCCGTCCTGGTTGAGGGCGGAGCCGCGGACGACGGCGAGCACGCGGTGGCCGTTGCGGCGGGCGTCGGAGAGCCGCTCGACGAGCAGCATGCCGACGCCCTCGGACCACGCGGTGCCGTCCGCCCCTGCGGCGAACGCCTTGCAGCGCCCGTCCGGTGCGAGGCCTCGCTGCCGGCTGAAGTCGACGAAGACCCACGGCGTCGGCATTACGGCGACACCGCCGACGAGGGCCAGCGTGGACTCGCCGTTGCGTAGGGACTGGACGGCCAGGTGGAGGGCGACCAGGGACGACGAGCACGCGGTGTCCACGGTCAGCGCCGGGCCCGGCGAACCCGAACACGTAGGCGACGCGCCCGGACGCCACGCCGGCCGCCCGACCCGCGGTGGCGAACGCCTCGATCTCCTCCGGCACCGAGCCGTGACTCGCGTACTCCTGCTCCATCACGCCGGAAAAGACGCCCACGTCGGCCCCCTTCAGGGTCGACGCATCGATGCCGGCGTGCTCCAGCGCCTCCCACGAGGTCTCCAGCAGCAGGCGCTGCTGGGGATCCATGGCCAGTGCCTCCCTTGGCGAGATCCCGAAGAAGCCCGCGTCGAACTCCCCCGCGTCGGGCAGGAAGCCGCCCTGGTCGACGTAGGAGGTGCCGAAGCGGCCGGGATCCGCGTCGAACAGGCCTTCGGTGTTCCAGCCGCGGTCGGTGGGGAACGGGGAGAGAGCGTCGCGCCACTCGCAGACCAGCCGCCACAGCTCGTCGGGGCCGTCGACGCCGCCGGGCAGGCGGCAGGCCATGCCGATGATCGCCACGGGGTCGTCGGGTTCGGCGGTCGGGACGGCCTCCGGGGCCGGCTGGGGGCCACCGAACATCTCGGTGTGCAGGTGCCCGGCCAAGGCACGCGGGGTGGGGTGGTCGAAGGTGACGGTGGTGGGCAGCCGCAGGCCGGTGCGTGCGGTGAGCCGGTTGCGGAGTTCCACCACAGCGACGGAGGTGAAGCCGAGGTCGCGGAAGGCACGGTCGGCCCGGAGGCCCCCCGGAGCGGACGGGCGGAGCACGACCGCCGCCTCCTCGGTGACCAGCCGTTCGAGCCGGGCGCGCCGGGCGCCCTCGTCCAGCGGGGCCAGCTCGTCGTGGAGCGCGGTCGTGACGGCGTCGTCGGGACGGCTCTGCGGGGAGACCTCGGGGAACAGTTCGCGCAGCAGCGGCGGGACCGCGACGCCGGCGGCCGGTCGAGGCACACGGAGGCAGAGCAAGGACGCCGGGTCTTCGGCGAGGAGGGTGTCCAGGGCGGACAGTCCGCCGCGCACCCTGCGCGCATCGGCGGCCTCTTCCCGCGGCCAGGCGAGGAAGGACCCGCCGTGGCGGCGGGCCAGGGCTTCGGCGAGGGCGGCGGAGACGACCGCGTCCGGATCGTCCGTCGCCCCGGTCCCGCCCGGTCCCCCGGTGTCGCCCTTCGCCGCGACGGGATCGGCGGGATCGGAGATCACCAGGAACGTCCGCGGCTGGTGATGTCCGGCCGTGGCGTGGGCCAGGAAGGCCGCCGGAGCCAGGTCGCCGTCCGCGTGGATCACGGCGGTCACCGGAGCGGCCATGTCGGCGAGCGCGGCCCGCAGAGACCGCTCGTCGCCGGGCGACCACCGTACGTCCGCCCCGGCGATGTCCGGATCGAGCGTGCTCTCGTCCCCCACCAGCAACAGGTGCTCGACCCTGTGGACCGAGGCCAGCTGCCGGACCACCGCCGCCCCCCGGACGCTGCCCGCGCCGGTCACCACGGCCGTGCCCTTCGCGCCGGGCCAGGGCCGCCGCGGTCGATCGGCCACCGGCATCCGCACCAGCCTCGGCGTGTACGGCACACCGGACCGCAACGCGAGCCGCGGCTCGTCCGCCGCGAGCGCCGCCGCCAGCTCGTGCGGCACCGGCTCGCTCCCCGCCTCCAGATCGGCGACGACCAGCCGGTCGGGGTACCGCGTCTGAAGTGAGCAGGCCGCGGCCCAGAGTGCGGCCTGGACCGGATCCGGCGCACCGTCCTCGGGGCGTGCCGTCACCGCGCCGCGGGTGAGGACGACCAGCCGGCGGCCCGGGCCCCGCTCCGGCCGAGCGAGCCGGCCGGCCAGCTGCTCGGCGAGCTTCCGGGCGGTGGCTCGGGCCGCCGCCACCGAGTCCGGCCAGGCGTCGTACGCCACGTCCTGCGCGGTGGCCGGGGCGGACGTGATCGAGCAGCTGTCAGCGGACGACGGCAGGACCACGGTCACCTCCGCGGCACCGTCGTCGCAGGCCAGTTCGCCATGGTGGCCGGCCCCGCCCGGCCAGGCGGCGGCGAGTGTGGCGGCCCCGGGGCCGACCAGCGCCCAGGACGTGGGGCCGGCGTCGGGCGCGGGGTCGGACGCCCGCACCCAGCCGACCTCGAACAGGTCGTCGTGGTGACCGCTTGCGGCGTACCGCAGCACGGCTGGCTGCTCGGCGAGCCTGCGACGCGTGATCTTGCCGGAGGCTGTCCGCGGGATCGCGGCGACCTCGTAGATCTCCTCGGGCACCTTGAAGGCCGACAGCCGCGCGCGGCACAGTTCGACCAGCTCCGGGGCGTCCAGCTCGGCGGAGGCCGGGACGACGTAGGCGACCGGTACTTCCCCCAGCGTGTCGTGCGGTCTTCCGGTCACAGCGGCGTCGGCGACGCCCGGGGCCGTGCGCAGTACCGTCTCGACCTCCTCCGGGTGGAGGTTCTCGCCGCCTCTGATCACGAGGTCCGAGATCCGGCCGCAGACGGTGAAGTAGCCGTGCTCGTCGCGCCGGGCCAGGTCGCCGGTGCGGTACCAGCCGTCCCGCAGCGCCGCCGCGGTCTCCTCCGGCCGGCCGTGGTAGCCGAGCATGACGTTCGGTCCGCTGACCCACACCTCGCCCTCGCACCCGGTGGGGACGTCCGCGCCGGTGTCGGGATCGACGATGCGGACCCCGACCCCGGGCACCGGCAGCCCGCAGGAACCGTCGACCCTCATGCCGTCGGGCGGGTTCATGGTGATCGCCCCGCACGTCTCCGTGCTGCCGTAGGCGTCCACCAGGGGCGTACCGAAGCTCTCGCGGAACGCACGGCACAGCTCGGGGTCGGCGACCGCGCCGCCGACGAGGCCGATCCGCAGGTCGGGCAGCGAGAACGGCTGCCGGCGGATCGCCTCGACCAGGTAGTGGTAGGTGGTGGGAACCCCGGCCAGGAAGGTCGACCGGTCGGCGCGCAGAGCCGTCAGGACATCCTCCGCGGAGGCGCCGTCCATGATGTGGGCGCTCGCCCCGACCACGGTCACCGACAGCACGCACGCGATGTGGGACAGGCTGTGGAACAGCGGAAGCGGCCAGAGCACCCGGTCTTCCGGCGAGAGTCCGGGAATCGGGACGTAGCAAGAGGCGACGGACCAGAGGCAGTTGCGCTGGGTGGACAGCACCCCCTTCGGCTTTCCGGTCGTCCCCGAGGTGTAGAACATCCAGGCGGGGTCGTCCAGTCCGAGATCGTCCGGCGCGGGCGTCGCGGGCTCGGTGACCGCCAGTTCGTCGAAGGAGCGGGTGCCCTCCGGCGCCGGGCTCGCGCCCGTCACCAGCAGCGTGGCTTGGGATGCCGGCCCGGACAGGCCGAGAAGATCCGGCGTGTGCACGGCGTCGGTGACGACGACGGCCGCGCCGCTGTCCGCCAGCAGCCAGTGCAGCTCGGCGGTGGTGGACGCCGGGTTGACCGGTACGCCCACGCCGCCGGCCCGGACGATCGCGAGGTAACTCTCCACCATGGACACGCAGTTGCGCAGGCAGATCGCCACTCGGTCGCCGCGCCGCACTCCGAGTCCGGTCAGATGCCCGGCCAGCCGACGCGTCCGCTTCTCCAACTGATCGTAGGTGACCGCCCGTTGGCCGTCCGAGAAGGCGACCTTGTCCGGGAAGCGGGCGGCGTTCCGGCGGAGGGTGACGGGCAGGACTTCGATCAGGTCAGCACGCACGGGTCGCACGTCCTTTCACGGAGCGGCTCGTCCGCCGGTGCGCGGCCCGCGCCGCCGGCCTTCACGAGTTGTCGCGGCGCACGAAGGAGTTGCGCAGGCGCGGCCCTTCGGCTCCATCCTCCTGGAGGCTAGGACGGCCCCTGCCAGCGAACATCCCTCAGCCTGGTAGGAGATCGCCGGGCCCGTCCCGCCCCGCTACCAGGCCGGGGGATGCGCGGCGGATCCGCCGTCCCTACGGTGGGCGGCGTACTGCACCGGCACGACGGTCGGTCCCGGGACGAGGCCGCCCCCGAGCACGATTCCCGCCATGAGCCGGCACCGCGTCGAACGAACGAGGACCCCGACTCGGGGCACAGTACGACGAGCACCCCAAGGAGCGGCATGTCCAGGCCCGCAACTCCCCCCGGTTCTCCGTGGATACGGCGCTACGCCCCCGCGCCCGACGCGCCCGTCCGGCTGGTGTGCCTGCCGCACGCGGGAGGCTCGGCGACCTTCTACAGCGGCCTGGCCAGGACGCTGGCCCCGGACATCGACGTCCTCGCCGTGCAGTACCCCGGACGCCTCGAGCGCCGGGCGGAACCCCCGATGAAGGACCTGACCGCGCTCGCCGAAGCGCTCGTCACCGAGCTGGCACCGTGGACCGACCGCGCGTTCGCGCTCTTCGGACACAGTCTGGGCTCGATGGTGGCCTTCGAGACGGCCCGACGATTCGAAGCCATGGGCCGTACCCCGGTCTGCCTGTTCGTGTCGGGGCGCGGTGCGCCGTCCCGTCACCGGCGGGAATTCGGCACAGAGCTGGACGACACCACCCTGCTCCAGCAGATGCGGAGGCTGGGCGGAACGGACCCGCGTGTCTTCGCCGACGAGGACCTGATGCGGCTCGCCCTGCCCGTACTGCGCGCGGACTACCACATGGTGGAGAACTACCGCTACGTGCCGGGCCCGCCCCTCAGCTGCCCGGTGACCGCGCTGAACGGCCGTACCGATCCCAAGGTCTCACCCCCGGACATCGCGGCATGGCGCGACCACACCACCGCCTCGTTCGACTCCCTCACCTTCCCGGGCGGCCACTTCTATCTGGCGGCCAGGCACGAGGAGGTGACCGCCACGCTCACCGGCCACCTGTCCCGCCTCACGGAGCCACTCAGGCCCTGACACGACATCGGGCTGTCAGGACGGGGTACGGAGCACGGCCTGGGCCGCGGGGAGCCGGTTCACGGCACGCGCAGGGCCGTACTGCGGCGCCTCGACGCCACCACCACCGGCGCCGACCGCTTCATCCCCGGCATCGGCACCGATCCCCGCCGCCTCCGGCACGACGGCGAAAACCGGCCTCTGCTCCTGCTTCCACCCGACGGCCGACGGCGACAGCACCTGGAGCGCACCGGCCACCGTCGCCGGGCCCGTCCTTGTCCCAGCTCGCCGACTCCACGTAGGGCCGTATGGTCGGCGACTACCTGTCCGCCTCCGCCGTCGGCGGTAAGGCGGTCTGCGTATTCGCCGTAGGCAAGGCCCCGACGAACGGGGCAAGCCTTCGACGAGGCCCTCCACACCGCCGGTCCGCTCGCCGTCAGCGGCGGCAGCGCACGCTCCACACCCCATGGTGCGGCGACCGTCGCCGCACCGCACAGGTCCGCTGGAACGAGGCCCTTGCCGGTTCGGCGCTGATCTCGCCACTGCCCGCTCCGAGTGCGTTCCGGTGTCCGCCGGGGGCGCACCTCGGCCACACGCTGTGGTGAGAGTTTGGCTGTTATGCGCTGTCGCGGCACCAAGGGCCGTGACAGCCGCCTGCCCGCGGGGCTGGCGATGCGCCTGTTCCCCTGCACAGGAAGGCAATTCGGACCTCTTTTGATTCCGTCACCCAGGGTCTTGGTGGGCTTGTCACGGATCGCTAGGTTCGCGGACGTGCGGCGGCAGCACTCTGCCCCAGCACGTGTGGGGGAGCGGCGATCGAGGCCGTCGCGCGTCCGATCTGCCCATCATCAAGGGGGGTTACAGCATGTCCGGTTCCATTCGCATGCCCCTGGCCGGGGTCAGATGGCGAAGACTGTCCGTCTGGGCGGTTGTGCTCATGGTCCTGTCGTTCGGGCTGGCGGGTATCCAGTCCACGTCCGCCTCCGCTGCCACACACGGTCAGGGCAGTGCCGCCCAGGCCGCGGCAAGCGACGGTGCTCGGGTGACGGCGGCCGTCCTCGACAAGCCGCGCCAGTACACGGCCGAGGAGCTGGCCCAGCTCAACGCCCGGCTGTACGACGAAGACACCATGGACAAGGGCAGGGCGGGGCAAACACCCAAGCACGCCCCGCTCGGTGCCGCCGTCGCCGAACCGTCCTCCGTGCGGTCCTTCGCCACCATGGTCCGCGACAGCGCCATCCCGACCTCCGCGATATCGGGAGGGGCCTCCTCCCTGTCGTCGACCCAGGAGCCGAGCACCGACGCCAACGGCTCCAACATCTTCCAGACCGGCAACTGGTACGCCACCCGCTCCACCGACAACGGCGCGACCTGGTCCTACCTCGACCCGTACTCCCTCTTCGGGTCGGGCTTCTGCTGCGACCAGGTGACCCAGTACGACCCGGCGACCGGCAGGCAGTTCTGGCTGCTGCAGTTCAGTGACCACCTGGTGATCGCCAACGCCTCGGCCTCCGGCTCCGGCGCGTACACCGGCTGGTGCTACTGGAGCATCACCCCGAGCTGGATGGGGCTGGCGAGCACCACGGCGCTGGACTTCAACGACATGTCCATCACCAACAGCAACGTCAACATCTCGACCAACTTCTTCCCCAGCACCGGAGGAAGCGGTTCCGGGCTGCTGCGGCTGCCGAAGTCTCCGATGAGCACGTGCAGCGGCTTCAGCTACAACTACCTCACGCGCACCGACAACCTCACCTTCAAGCTGGTGCCCGGCTCCACCGACACTCTGTACTGGGGCAGCAACTGGGGTCAGACCAACGGAAGTTCCTTCCGGGTGTTCGCCTGGGCGGAGAACTCCGGCAGCTACTCGTGGTGGGACCGCACGGTCCCGTCGTACGGCTTCTACACCCGCAACAGCGGCCAGAACTGCGCCAGCGCCGACGGTGTGGTGACCAACTGGTGCCAGTACGCCGACTCCCGCGTCCTCGGCGCCTACCGGACCGCCGGCCTCATCGGCTTCTCCTTCAACGCGAAACAGGACGGCAGCCACCCGTTCCCCTACACCCGGTTCGTGTGGTTCAACGAGTCCGACAAGAACCTCAACGGCTCCGGTGACCTGTGGGGCAGCTGGGGCGCCATCCAGTTCGCCTCGCTCGCGCCCAACTCGCTCGGCCGGGTGGGCCTGGAGTTCGCCTGGGGCGGCGGCACCGGCACCACGCACTACTACCCCGGCAGCGGCATCAACTCGCAGCCCGCCAACGCCATCGACACCAACCCCAACTACTACCTGTGGGGTGCCGGCAACACCTGCACCTACGCCGGCCTGCCCCGCTGGGGCGACTACCTCACCGTCCGCACCTACCAGGCCGACCCGACCCGCTGGGTCGCCGCCGGCTACGCGATGAAGGGCGGCAACTGCGGCGCCACCGGTGCCTACCCCGAGCCGCACAACGTTCTGTTCTCCTAGCATCAGCCACAGCCGCAGCAAGCAACCCGGGGCTGGGCGGGAAACCCTCTCCGCCCGGCCCCGGGCCATACCCGCGGAGGAACCGGCCGACGCCGTAGGACGTCCAACCCCTGTGAAGAGCGCCCTTCGTACTGCCCTCGCCCTCCTGACGCTCGCCGCCGTGCTGTCGGCCGCCGGTTGCGGAGACTCTCACGGGGCTGGAGCGCCGCCCGCGTCCGATTCCGGGATCGAGGGCCGCACCATGGTCGACGGCGGCTGCCCGGTGATCCGCGAGCACAGCCCCTGCCCCGACCGGCCCCTGAGCGCCCGGCTGACCATCACCAGCGGTGATCCTCAGCGGAAGGTCGCCGAGACCACCAGCAATGCCGACGGCCACTTCCGTGTCCCGCTGCCGCCAGGCACCTATACGATCCGCCCCGTCAACCTGACCGGCGCCGTCACCCCGATCGCCCAACCGGTGACCGTCACCGTCACCAGCGGGCGGTACGCCACGGTCGTCATCCCCTTCGACTCGGGCGTCCGCTGAGGCTCTCCCCCAGCTCCTCGCGGGCGACGGGAACCGAACGGCGACCATGGCCGTCGCGGTGACGTCCGGTGGCGCAAGGGAGCGAGTCGTGATGGCGGAGGACAGCAGAAAGCGGTCGAGGATCCCGGCCATGGCTCGCGGCCGTCCTGGTCGCCTTCCTGATCCGCCCTGGCCGGCGCCTCGTCCACGGGGCGGTGGTACGAGCTGTGCACGCGGCTTGCCGGCTTCCGGCAGTCCGGACGTCCGCCCGGCCGACCGGTGGGCAGCGCCTCCGCCATGAGGGCGTCGACGGAGGCGCTGACGTGCTCCACCCGTACATCGATCCCGGGGCACAGGAGATCCTCGCCCGTCCGGCGAGGCTGCCGTGGCAGCGCCGGGCGACGTGCACAGACCGCTGCCGACAGCCCCGACCGGACCAGGTGCACGGCGCCTCGCGAGCGCCGACGAAACTCCTACCAGGTGACAGGCAGGCTGAGCATGCCCTGGACGGTGTCGCCGGCTTTGAAGGGGATGCGGTCGGCATCCTCGGCGAGTTGGAGGCCGGGAAAACGGGTGAGAAGGCTTTCGAAGGCGATCTCGAGTTCGGCGCGGGCAAGGTTGCTGCCGAGGCACTGATGGATGCCGTGGCCGAAGGAGAGATGGTGGCGGGTGGGCCGATGCCAGTCGAGGCGGTCGGGGTCGGGATAGACGGTGGGGTCGCGGTTGATGAGGGAAGTGGCGAGGATGACGCCGTCGCCGGCACGGATGGTCCGGCCCGCGATCTCGATGTCCTCCACAGCCAGGCGCAGAGCACCGTCGTGGACGGAGAGATAGCGCAAGAGCTCCTCGACAGCAGCCGGGACGAGAGAGAGATCGGCACGCAGCTCGGCCAGCTGCTGCGGGTGCTGGAGCAAGGTGTACGTCCCCAGCGAGATCATGTTGGCCGTGGTCTCGTGGCCGGCCATCAGCAGAGCCCAGGCGAAACCGGCCAGCTCTGCCCGGTCCATGCTGCCCTGGGCGAGCTGCTGCTCGATGAGTTCATCGAGGAGTCCGTCGCCGCGGTCATGCTCCTTGCGGTCGATGAGCCGGCCGAAGTATCGCTCAAGCTGCTCGCGGCCGTCGGCGGCATCGGCAGGCGTGGCACCACGCAGTATCTTGCGGGCCTGCTCCTCGAAGAAGGCATGGTCCTCGTAGGGCACGCCGAGCAGCTCGCAGATCACCATGGAGGGCAGCGGCAGGGCGAACGCGCTGACCAGATCGGCCGGCCCGCCCTTGTCGGCCATGGCGTCCAGGAGCCGGTCCACAGTCTGCTGGATCTTCGGGCGCAGCTGGGCGGTGCGCTTGTGGGTGAAGCTGGGGATCAGCATCCGGCGCTGGGCAGCGTGCTCGGGGTCGTCGTATCCCACGAGCGTGATCCGGCGGGCATTGAGCGCGGCGAAGCGGGCCGTGGACACCGGGAAGGCGGGCTGGGTCCGGTCGGAGGACAGACGGGCATCGGCCAGCAGGGTCCGCGCTTCGGCGTGTCCGGTGACCATCCACACGGTACGGCCGTTGTAGAGGACTGCCCGCGCGAGCGGGCCGTCCTCAACGGCTGGGCGGTAGCCGGCGGGCGGCTGGTAGGGGCAGCTGCGGTCCTGCGGGAAGGGGATCGGGACACCACCTGGCGCCGGGGCAGCGGGTGTCCCGATGCTCGCGCCTGTTCCTGCGTCAGTCATCAAAGCCTCGCCTGGGTACGGGTTGCGTCGTGGTGATCTCCACTACATGCCGCGACGGCGCCACCGTCTACGCGCCTTTCGGCCACATGATCCACGCCACCGCCAACTCGACGGCACGGGAACGCTGTCAATGAGCCGCATCGACAGCGCTGCGGGGCAGTGAGGTTTCCGACCTGACGTTGCAGGTCCGCGGAGCCGGCGTGGGTCGTGGAGGGGGTGCTCGTGCCGGTCAGGGGCGTGATCGTCGGTGCATGTGATCACCCTTCAGCCGCTGACTTCTGCGTTCGTCAGCACGAGCAGGGCGCTCGAGCGGGCGGGGACATGGGCAGCCCCCGCCCGCGGAGGATCACGGTGCGTCGACGCGGCCGTACTTCGGGACGGTCACCGTGCGGGCGCCCGGCTCACCGCCGAGGATCACCTTGCGGTAGGTGACGTTGTTGGCCGTGCTCTCTTCCATGAGTCGCTGGTCGGGGTTGGCGAGGACCTGGATGTAGTAGGTGCCGTTCGGCAGGCCGGAGATGTCGAAGGACTGTCCGGGCCGCTCCTGGGAGTACGTGTCGCCGTTGCCGATGTCCAGAGCCTCGCGGACGGAGACGGAGGACTCCTCACCGCAGGCGGTGGCGAGGTCGGTGTTGTACGGGTGCCAGTTGGCGTTCTTCACCGTGTAGTCGATGGCGTCGGTGTTGGCGAGGCAGAAGGCTTCCTTGCCGCTGCGGACGATCTCCTTCTTGTCCGCGCCGAGCAACCGGTAGCTGGCGAAGTCGCTGAAGTGCCAGTGCTGGTGGCCCACCCGCGGGTCCCACTCCATGGTGCCGGTGGGCGTGTATCCGACCTGCTTGCCCTTGGCGTCGAAGAAGTACTGGTAGGCGTCCATCGTCTTGGCGCCGGGACGGCGGAACCCGTCCACGACCAGCGGTGAGGAGCCGCCGTTCCAGACGGTCGCGCTGAAGGCGAGGTAGTCCTTGGCCGGGGCGGCGCCTTCCCCGTCCCCATGGTTGACGGTGATGCCGTACGCGGGCAGGGCACGCAGGTCCGGCTTGGGCGCGTCAGCGGGAACGCCCGCCCGGCCCGCCGGAGGCTTCGCGGCCGGCTCCAGGCTCTTCCCCTCGGCCTTGCCGGGCCCGCCTGCGCGCAGGCCCTCAGCGCCGCCGGGATCCTGCTCGCGGACCTTGACCTTGATGGTCCGGGTCTGGTCCGGCATGCCGAACAAGTCCCGGTACTTCTTCGCCACGGAGACCTTCGCGGTGTAGGCGCCGGGCTTCAGGTCGACCGAGTCGTCCGATCCGTAGCCCGGTATCGTGGCCGCCGCCCAGCCCTTGTCGACGCCCCACACGGAGCCGATCGCGAACGGGTTGTCGGAGCAGCTGCTGGGGTACTTCGAGGTGGCCGGAGCGTCCGGCCGTATCCGCCCCGCCTGGTTGTTCGGGCAGAAGGTCTGCGAGGTGTCGGCCACCTTTCGGCCCGACGGGTCGCTGATGCTGATCTTGAGGAAGCCGGGCAGCCCCGAGAAGTCCTTCACCAGGCCCTTGGGCAGGGACTTGGTCACGGTCCTGCCGCCTGAGTGGATGATCTGTGAAGCGACGACGGGGTCGCTGTAGGACTTGCGCGTCACCCGCAGTTCGAGCGGTGCGCCGTCGACGGTGACGTACGTGCCGAGGTCGAGGTAGACCCCCGGCTCACCTTCCCAGCGGTCCACGGTCACCGTGTCCGACGCGGCGATGAGCCTCAGCTTCGGGGTGCCCGTCGGCGTTGCCGCTCCAGCGGCGGGCGCCGCCAGTGTTCCGGCAGCACCGACGGTGAGGGCCGCGGTGGCGATGAACGCCGCGCGTCCCAGGGTATGGCGGTGGTGTCTGGTCATCAGTTCCTTCTCGCGTGCGTCGTCCGATGGCTGCCGATCCCCCTGGCAGCCGTCGGACGTGACATGTGTGTCACCTGTGAAAAGGGTGAGAAGGGCGCGTTGGTTGCCTCGCACTCGACAAGTCGTCGCTCGGCCCGCACAGTTGACCGGTTCTCGCCGCAGCGCAGGAGCGGTACGGTCGGCGCAGCCCCACTGTGCAGGAGTGACGCCGGCGTCGACGTCGGGCTGACGTCCTGGGACCTGCCGGCACTGTCCACCCGGCGGGCCGCCGCCGCGCTGCGCGTCGCCGTACCTCGACGCGACCTTGAACGGCCGATCCAGTACGCGTACGCGCCACGGCGCGGAGCGCCGGGCAGCGTTGCTAATCATGAGCACGTCAAGATGAGGCGCCGTCACCTGCACACGCCAAGAAAAGCCGTACCGGCGCTGCGCTGCTCAGCCCCGACCCGGCGGAGAACCGGTACGGACGCCTTCGGTCGCGTCCGGCGCGGTGGATGCGCCCGCGCCGTGCCCGGGCCGGGGAGGCACCGAGCGCTCGGCGGTCCGGACGATGTTGCGGGCCATGCCGCCGAACACGACGGCGTGGAAGGGGGAGACGCTCCGCCAGTAGAGGTGTCCGAGCAGTCCGTGCGGGTGGAACAGGGCCCGCTGCCTGTACCGGACGGTGCCCGCGCCGTCGACGTCCACGCGCATTTCCAGCCAGGCCAGGCCGGGCAGCCGCATCTCGGCGCGCAGGCGCAGCAGGTGCCCGCGTTCGATCTCCTCGACCCGCCAGAAGTCCAGGGAGTCGCCCACCCGCAGACGCCGGGCGTCACGGCGGCCCCGGCGCAGGCCCACGCCGCCGACGAGGCGGTCGAGCCAGCCGCGCACCGCCCAGGCCAGCGGGAAGGAGTACCAGCCGTTCTCCCCGCCGATGCCCTCGATGACGTCCCACAGCACCTCGGGCGCGACGTCGGCGTGGCGTTCGCGCAGGTCGGTGTACAGGCTGCCGCCCGCCCAGTCGGGGTCGGTGGGCAGCGGGTCGCTGGGCGCACCGGGCACGGAGGCCGACGACCATCGGGTGGTGACCTGGGCATCCCGGACGCGCTTCAGGGCGAGGGTGACGGCGCGGTCGAAGCCGACGGGGTGGCCGGGCGGGCTGGGTACGTACCGTTCGATGTCGTTCTCGCGGCACACCACCTCGTGCCGCAAGGACTCCGTCAGCGGGCGGGCGATCGAGGCCGGGACCGGAGTCACCAGGCCCACCCAGAGACTGGACAGACGGGGGGTGAGGACGGGGACGGGCAGGATGAGCCGCCGGGGCAGGCCGGCCACGGCGGCGTAGCGGCGCATCATGTCGAGGTACGTCAGCACCTCCGGGCCGCCGATGTCGAAGGTGCGGTTCACCTCCCGGGGCAGCCGTGCGCAGCCGGTCAGGATGCGCAGCACGTCCCGTACGGCGATCGGCTGGATCCGGGTGCGCACCCAGCGGGGGGTGACCATCACCGGCAGGCGCTCGGTGAGGTAGCGCAGCATCTCGAAGCTGGCGGAGCCGGAGCCGATGATCACGGCGGCGCGCAGCACGGCCGTCGGCACGCCCGAGGCGAGCAGGATACGGCCGACCTCTGCGCGGGAGCGCAGGTGCGGCGACAGTTCCCGCTCGGGTACCGAAGCGGGGGTCAGACCGCCCAGGTAGACGAGCCGGCCGACGCCGGCCCGGCGTGCCTCCTCGCCGAAGACGCGGGCCGCCTCACGGTCGGTGTCCTCGAATCCGCGCCCGGTGCCGAGGGCGTGCACGAGGTAGTAGGCCACGTCCGCACCGTCCATCCCCCGCGCCACCGACTCCGCGTCGGTCACGTCACCCTGGACGATCTCCACCCGGCCAGCCCACGGGTGATCGCGCAGCTTGTGGGGGCTGCGGACCAGGCAGCGCACCCGATGGCCCGCATCGAGCAGCTCCGGAACCAGCCGGCCGCCGATGTATCCGGTCGCGCCGGTCACCAGGCACATCAGAGGGCGGTCCGCCGGCTGCCCGGTCCGTGTGATGTCGTGGTCGCTCATGGCCCCTCCGCCGCCCGCCTGCCGCCGTCCGGCCACCGCCGCGGCGCCCCTCGGACGTCCGAGGTGAGGGCGGTGCGTCCTCCTGGCACGCGGGCCGGCCACGGTTGCTCCCGCGGCCTGCCCTCATTCAGATGAAGATGAAGAAGAGAATCAGAATCACCGCCGCCGCCAGCAGCCAGAGAAGCAACACTTTCCGATGGCCGCCTCGGGGCACATGCTCCGGGCCACCGCCCCGTGGCCGGTCCTCGGGCAACTGCGGATGGTCGGGACGGTCCCTGGAGTAGAAGTCGTCGCCGCCTGCCATGTCCCGTCCTCCGTCCTTCCTCGGTTCGCGGCCGAGTACCCGTCGGCACGAGTCCCGACACGGTGCTGGAGACACTTGCCTGGGCATGTCCCGGGGCGGCCCCTCGCTCGGGCCCGCTCGCCCTGTGCTGCCGCGAGCGCCCCGTGCTGCGGCGAGCAGCCACTGGACGTCCGCGTCGGTCGGTGCGGTCACGTCCCGGTGGTGAACCGGTGGGCGTCGTCGGTCCGGTAGGCCATGTGCTCGCTGACCGAGACCACACCGTCGACGCGGCGGCACAGCTGCTCGATGACGGGAATCAGGCTCCGGAACTCGACGGAGCCGCCGAGGTCGACCCGCCCCTCACGAACCTCGACCGTCACCTCGGAGGGAGAGACGCCCATGGTGCGCCGCAGCACGTCCTCGGTGATCTCGTCACGGATGGCGTCGTCCCGGCGCAGGAAGATCCGCAGCAGGTCGCCACGGCTGACGATGCCCACGAGCCGGTCCGTCTCGTCCACCACGGGCAGCCGCTTGACACCCTGGGTCTCCATGAGGCGCGCGGCCTCCACCACATTCCATTCCGGGCGCGCGCACACCGCGGGAGCCGACATCAGTTCCTCGGCCCGGGAGCCCTCGGCCTTGGCCCGCTCCCAGGCCTCCAGGTTCGGGACCGGAACCCGGCCCGAAGGGTCTGCCTGGTCGGCGCTCTTGCGCAGCAGGTCGCCCTCGGACACCAGCCCCATGGGGCGGCCCAGGCCGTCCACCACGGGCACGGCGGTGACGTCGTTCTCCGCCAGCAGCCTGACCAGTTCCTTGAACGGCGTGTGCGGCTGCGCGACGACGACGTCCCGGGTCATGAGCTCCTCGACCGTTCGGTGGTGCATGGTGCCTCCCGTGCACGGGCCGCCCACCCCCGCGGCACGGAGCGCTCGCGGCAGGTTGGATACAGCACCATTCTGAGGAGAGGGCGGCGATCATGCGAATGCCGCCGGGCACGAGAGTGACGGTCGCCTCGTCGGGCTGTGGCGGCCGGAGTGCAGCACCGCTGTGAGCGCCCCGGGGCCGGAGCGGCGACGACAAGGACCGCGGCGGCGACAAGGACCGCGCCGACGGGTGAGCGTGCCGTTGCCCCCGAGCAGATCGGGCGCCTCCTAGGGGTGGGGCGCGGACGCCTCTCGTACGGAGGCTGCCGCACGGTCGACCAACGCGGGCAGGGACGCCCGCACCGGTTCGCTCAGGCCGGTGCCCAGTCCCAGGTCGGACACCTCTACGGCGTGCATCACGAACGCGCGTGGCAGCCGGTCGAGAGCTTCCGCCAGGGCCAGGCACTCGCCCGGGCCGAGGGCGTGCGTGCTCGCCGAACCCCTGGGGTGCGCAGCCGCTTCCGCCGCCGACAGGGTGTGCAGCCGTCCGGGGCGGGACGGCCGCGTGCGGACCGCCTCCACCACGACCACGGTGTCCGCACCGTGCCACAGGTCGAGCATCCGGCCGGGTTCCCCGTCACTGACCGCCAGCACGGTGCCGTCCGGGACCCGGCCCCTCAGTGCCTCCACCACTGCCGGGCCCACGCCGTCGTCACGGCGGAAGGGATTGCCCACACCGATCACCACGACCCGGCCTGTCATGTGCGCTCCACCGTCAGGTCGAGGAAGTGGGCGGAGCAGGAGATGCACGGGTCGTGGTTACGGATGGCCCGCTCGCACAGGGCGGTGAGTTCCTCGTCATCGGCGGCCGGGCCCGGCCGGTCCAGACGCGTCTGGACGGCCCGGCGCAGGTCTTCCTCGATGGCCGACTGGTTCTGGGCGGTGGGCGCGACGATGCGGGCCGCGGTGAGCGTGCCGTCCTCCGCGAGGGCGTAGCGGTGGTAGAGCAGTCCGCGGGGTGCCTCGGTGGCGCCGGTGCCGACGGCCTTGCGCGGCGGGACGTCGACGGCCGGCCGGGGAGGTGGTTCATAGGCGTCGATGATCCGCAGGGCTTCCTCGACGGCCTGCACCACCTCGACGGCGCGCACGATGATGCTGCGGAAGGGGTTGCGGCAGACCGCGCCCGCGGCCGGGTCGCCGAGCCCGGCGTCCCGCGCGGCCTCCGCGGCAACGGGGTACAGCCATCGGCCGTTGATGGCGAAGCGGGCCAGTGAGCCGGTCAGGTAGCGACGACCGTCGAGGGTGGCGGTCCGGGCGGTGGAGTGCGGTACCTGCGCTTCCTGTACGCGCTGTTCGAAGTCGGCGACCGGGAACTCGCGCGGCGCCGTACCCCGCTCGGTGCCGCCGCCGTCGACGGCCATGACCGCAGGCGTCCCGGAGTCGATGGCGTAGCGGCCCGCATCGCGCAGTGCGAGCAGGTCGTGGTCGCACACCGCGTCGGGGAAGTCGAAGGCGGACACCCAGCGCACCGTCTCCAGCGCGTCCTCGCGGGCCTGCCGCAGCCGTTGCGCCAGCGGGCGCAGCTCCTCCGGCGCCGGCGTGCGGTAGAAGCCGCCGACGCGGACGTTGACCGGGTGGATGGTGCGACCTCCCAACTGCTCCAGGATCGCGTTGCCGGTCTGCTTGGTCCGCAGGCCGCGCTCGACGGCGGCGCGGTCCTGCCGGGCGAGTTCGACGGCACTGGGGCAGCCGAGGAAGTCGGGGGCGTGCAGCAGGTGGATGTGCAGGGTCTGGCTCTCGATCCATTCACCGCAGTACAGCAGGCGGCGCAGCTGCGCGAGGGGGCCGTCCACGGTGACACCGCAGGCGTTCTCGATCGCCTGGCAGGCGCTCATCTGGTAGGCGACCGGGCAGATGCCGCAGATGCGGGAGGTGATGTCCGGTGGTTCGGTGTGTCCCCGGCCGACCAGGAAGGCCTCGAAGAACCGTGGCGGTTCGTAGATGCGCAGCCGCGCCTCGGCGAGGGTTCCGTCGTGCACGCGCAGGTGGAGGGCGCCTTCGCCCTCCACGCGGGCCAGTGCGTCCAAGCGCAGGACGCGGGATCCGCGATGGCTCATACGGGCCTTTCCGGGGTGGTGTCTGTCAGGCCCGAGGGCGCTGCTGCTGCTCCTCGGCCGCGAGATCGGGTACGGGGGCATACTCCGGTGACGCGGCATTGAAGGTGCGGAAGACACGCAGGATGTCGCGCTCGCTCATCCCGTCGTGGCGCAGCTGGGCGATCATCGAGCGCAGGTTGGGGCGGCTCGCCGGCCCGAAGCAGCCGTAGCACCCGCGTCCGTAGGCCGGGCAGATGGCGCCGCAGCCGGCGTGCGTGACCGGGCCCAGGCAGGGGATGCCGTGGGCCACCGTGATGCAGGTGGTGCCCCGCCTCTTGCACTCGAAGCAGACACTGTGGCCGGGAGTCCGTGGTGTGCGACCGGCCAGGTGGGCGGTGATCACTTCGAGGAGCTGGCGCCGGTCGATGGGGCAGCCCCGGAGTTCGAAATCGACCGGCACGTGCGCCGAGATCGGTGTCGAGGTCTCCAAGGTGGCGATGTAGTCCGGGCGGGCGTAGACCGCGGCGCGGAACTCCTCGACGTCCCCGAAGTTGCGCAGAGCCTGGATGCCGCCCGCGGTGGCGCAGGCTCCGATGGTCACCAGGCGCCGGGAGATGCGTCTGATGTGCTGGATTCGCTCGGCGTCCTCGGCCGTGGTGATCGAGCCCTCGACCAGGGAGAGGTCGTACGGACCCCGGCCGTTCAGCTCCGCGCGCTCCCCGTCGGGACCTTCGGCGGCGGACATCTCCAGAAAGTGTTCGATGCGCACGTGCTCGGCGAGGCCGAGCAGTTCGTCCTCGCAGTCGAGGAGCGTCAGCTGGCAGCCGTCGCAGGAAGCGAACTTCCACACGGCGAGCGTCGGCCGGGGGTCGGCATCCGGTCGGGTGGTGGGGTCCATCTACAGCTCCCGTACGGCTAGCAGAGGTTCGGCGTGGTCGTAGCGGACGACCGGACCGTCGCGGCACAGCAGGAGCGGGCCGAGCTGGCAGTGGCCGCAGTGTCCGGTGGCGCAGCGCATGTTGCGTTCCAGGGACACCTGGATCCGGTGCGCGGGCACGCCACGGTCCGTCAGGGCGCGTGCGGTGTGCCGGATCATCACCTCGGGTCCGCACACCAGGGCGCACGTGCGGTCGGGCCGGATGCCGAACCGGTCCAGGAGTGCGGTGACCACGCCCACCGGGCCGTGCCAGCCGGGGCCGGGGCGGTCGACGGTCACACCCACCCGGGCCGGGCCGCGCCAGCTGTGGATCTCCTCCCGGTACACCAGGTCGTCCGGGGTACGAGCGCCCACCAGGACCCCGAGCCGGCCGTAGAGCGCGGGGCCGTCCAGGACCGCGTGCACCACCGGCCGCAGCGGCGCCAGCCCGATGCCGCCCGCGATCACGAGCACGTCGTGGCCGGCCGCCGCGTGCAGGTCCCACGGGGTGCCGTAGGGTCCACGCAGCCCGACGGTGTCCCCCGGGCGCAGCCGGTACAGCGCGGTCGAGGCCGCGCCCACCGCGCGTACGGTGTGCACCAGCCCGCCGTGGGGTCCGCGCAGGGCGCTGACCGAGATGGGCACCTCGCCGACGCCGAACGCGTAGATCATGGCGAACTGGCCCGGCGAGAACGGCGCAAGCTCCCGCCCGGCCGGCACCAGTTCCACCGTGCGGGTGTCGGCGGTTTCCTGCCGGGCGGCGGCGACCCGGTACGGCAGCGGAGGCGTCACGACGCTCATGCCGGGCCACTTCCGTGCGGCGCGTACAGGTCCAGCAGCCTGATGCGGGTGGCTTGCAGGCGTTCGGCGACGACCTCCGTGAAGCGGCGCATCAGGGCGTACCCGAGTTCGGGATCGGCCGCGCACAGCCTGAGAACGTCGGCGGCGGGGAACTCCGTGGCCTCGACCGCGCCGACCGTCCGCGCCCCCAGGTGCCAGCGGTGCGGTGGGGCGATCCAGGACCAGCCCAGCAGTTGCCCGGGGCCGATCGTCTCCACCACGGGCGCCGGAAGCCGGCCGGGCACGTACACGTCGAGGTCGACCTCGCCGGAGCGCAGCAGCCAGAAACGGTCGGCCTTCCCGCCCTCGTCGAACAGCCGCGTCCCGGCCGGGTACGTGACCTTCGACCCGATGGCCAGCAGCCGCTCGCGATGGGCGGCCGTCAGGAAGTCCAGAGGCGACAGCGGGCCGGTCACGGGGTCTCCTGCGAGGCCCGGGACTGCGCCCAGTCGTGCAGGGCGGCGGCCTCCTCGGTGATGTCGATGGCGACCGGGCACCAGACGATGCAGCGTCCGCAGCCCACGCAGCCGGAGGAGCCGAACTGGTCGTGCCAGGTGCCCAGTTTGTGGGTCATCCACTGCCGGTAACGGCTGCGTGTGGTGGTGCGGACCGGTCCGCCGTGCAGGTGGGAGAAGTCCAGGTCGAAGCAGGAGTCCCACAGCCTCCACCGTTCCGCGTGGTCACCGGTGAGGTCGGTGACGTCCTCGGTGGTGGTGCAGAAGCAGGTGGGGCAGACCATGGTGCAGTTGCCGCAGGTCAGGCAGCGCCCGGCGACGTCGTCCCAGCGGGGTGCGTCGAGCGTTCCGGCCATCAGTTCCCGCAGGTCGGCTTCAGGCATGGTGCGTCCCATGCGGTCCGCGGCGGCGGTGACGCCGGCGCGAGCGGCCTCGCGGGTGGCGGGGTCGGCGGGGCGGACGGGCAGTTCGGCGAGGATCTCCGCGCCTTCCGGGCTGCCGCTGCGGATCCAGAAGCGGTGGCCGTCGTCATCGACCACCTCGGTCATCACCAGGTCGTAACCGGGGCCGGCCGCAGGTCCTGTGCCCATCGAGACGCAGAAGCACGTGCCGCCGGGCTCCGTGCACTCCACGGCCACCAGGAAGGCTCCCGAGCGCCGCCCCTGGTAGACGGGATCGAGGTGCGGGCCGCCGTTGAGGACCCGGTCCTGGATGGCGACGGCGCGCAGATCACAGGAGCGCACCCCGAGGAACGCGTACCGGGGAGGCGGGGTCTCGTCGGCCGAGAACACCGTCTCGTCCCCCACCCGGTCGGCACTCCACTGCCGTACCCGCGCCGGGTGCAGGAAGGTCTTCCACGACTGGGGGCCCGCCGCGTTCGCGAAGGCCGCACCGTCCGGCCGCTCCCGCAGGCGGTACTGCCCGGCCTCCAGCTCCACACCCTGCCCGTAGGGCAACTGGTCGGCCGACTCCAGCTCCGCCAGCACGATGGCGCCCTCGCGCACGGTGGGGCCGACCACGGTGAAACCGCGCCCGGCCAGGACGTCCACCAGCGCGGCGATCCCGTCCTTGCCCATCACCATCCCGTCTGCCGCGGGAGGCGACGAGGTGTTCACGTCGGTGTCCGGGTTCATGGCCTCTCTCTCCCTCGGTACAAAGGAAGGCGGTTAAGGGATCACCGTGCCCAGAGTCCACAAGCGCAGCATTCACGGCATGGCGCCACACGGACAGGGCCGTACGGGCACAGGAACGGCTCTCGTACCCACGGGGCGGCCGGCGCAGGGGCGCGGTCGCCTACGGAGCAGTCCCGTGCACCGTGTCGTCCCGGTCGAAGCCGAGCCGGTTGACGACGTCCACCACACCGTCGACGCCTTCGCACAGCCGTACCGTGACCGGGACCAGGCTCCTGCGTGCCACGCTACCGCTCAGCGTGACCCTGCCGTCGGTGACCTCGACCGTCAGCGCGGAGGGAGCCAGTCCGAGCGTCCGCATGACGACGTCCTCGATTATCTCCTCCTGGATCGCACGGTCCCGGCGGAGGAAGAGCTGTATCAGGTCGCTTCGGCTGATCACCCCGATGAGCCGGCCGTCGTCGTCCACCACGGGCAGCCGTTTCACCTTGCGTCTGTCCATCGTCCGCGCGGCACGCACCGCGTTCCACCCCGGCTCCGCGACCACGGCGGGACTCGTCATGACGTCCCGGGCGGTGTGCCCGACGTCCGCGGACGTCTGCTTGCGGAGCAGGTCGGCCTGGGACACGACCCCCACCGGCCTGCTCTCGTCGTCGACCACCGGGACGGCCGTGACGCCGTACTCGTCGAGAAGACGCGCGATCTCGTCCAGCGGCGTGCCCGGCTGCACGCTCACGACGGTGGGCGTCATGAGATCGCCCACGCTGCGGTGTCTCATCGCTCGGCCCCTCCTGCGACATCACCGTCCGGCCTGCGAGGCTTCCCCGCGGGTACGGGCTCGGCTTCCTGCTGAATGCCGACTCCTCCAGTCCACCGCCTGCGCTCCCTGATCGCACGGGCCGAACGGCCCAGGCCCAGGGTCCCGGTCCGTGGGGACCAACGGTCCGGTCGTGCCGTAGCCGGGCACAAGCCGTGGCACGGGGGACAGGTCCGTTCCTAGACTGTGAGACGTGGTCCGGCCCAACGAGGAGGTCGAGGCGCTCCTGCAGGAGTACGCGGACCTCATCGCCATCACCGGAGGCGACGCGTTCAAGGCGCGCGCCTACGAGAAGGCCGCCCGCGCGATCGGTGGCTACCCCGCCGACGTCTCCCACCTCGATGTCGCGGGTCTGAAGGAAATCCCGGGCGTGGGCAAGTCGATCGCCGAGAAGGTCGTCGAGTACTTCCGCCACGGCAAGGTCACCGTGGTCGAGGAGACGCGGGCCAGGATTCCCGCAGGGGTGCGGCAGCTCATCACCATCCCCACGCTCGGCCCCAAGAAGGCCATGACGCTCTACGAGGATCTGCACATCTCCTCGGTGGGCGAACTGGCCGACGCCATCAAGGCCGAGAAGCTGCAGGACCTGAAAGGGTTCGGGAAGAAGACCGAGGAGAACATCCTGCACGGCATCGCCCTCATGCAGCAGGCAGGGGGGCGGATCCTGCTGGGCACCGCCATGGAGTCCGCCGAGGACATCGTCACGGAGCTGTCCCGGATCACCGGCTGCGAACACTGCGCGTACGCCGGTTCGCTGCGCCGTATGAAGGAAACCGTCGGTGACATCGACATCCTGGTCGCGGCCGACCGGTCGGCCCCCTTCATGGACGCACTCACCGACCTGCCCTCCACTGCCGAAGTCATCGCACACGGCGCGAAGAAGACCTCGGTCCGCACCGTCAAGGGCGTCCAGGTCGACCTGCGCGTGGTGCGGCCGGACGCGTGGGGCGCCGGGCTGCAGTACTTCACCGGCTCCAAGGCACACAACATCCGTACCCGCACCATCGCCGTCCACCTCGGGCTGAAACTCTCCGAGTACGGCCTGTTCGAAACGGAGAGCGGAAAGCGGGTCGCCTCCCGGTCCGAGGACGAGGTGTACGCCAGACTCGGCCTGCCCTGGATCCCGCCCACGTTGCGCGAGGACCGAGGTGAGATCGAAGCCGGGCTGCGGGGCGAGCTGCCCGAGGTCCTGACGGAGGCCGACATCAAAGGTGACCTGCACAGCCACACCGACCTCACCGACGGCCTCGCCCCGCTGGAGGAGATGGTGGCAGCGGCGGCCGAGCGGGGTTACGCGTACTACGCGGTCACCGACCACGCACCGAACCTGTACATGCAGCGCATGACCGACGAGAAGACCCTTGCCCAGCGCGAGCAGATGCGGTCACTGGACGGGACGCGCCACAGGATGCGGCTGCTGCACGGCACCGAGCTCAACATCGGCCCGGACGGGGAGGTGGACTGGCCCGACGAGTTCCTCCGGAGCTTCGACATCTGCGTGGCCTCGGTGCACTCCCACTTCAACCTCGGCCGGAAGGCGATGACCCGACGGCTCGTACGCGCCTGCGAGAACCCCCGCATCAACGTCATCGGACACCCCACCACCCGCCTGATCGGCAAACGGCCGGGCATCGACGCCGACCTCGACGAGGTGTTCGCCGCCTGCGCCCGCACCGGCACGGCCCTTGAGATCAACGCGCAGCCCGACCGCCTCGATCTGGGTGACGAAGACGTCCTGCGCGCCAGGAGTCACGGGGCGAAGTTCGCCATCGACACCGACGCCCACTCGATCCCCCAGCTCGCGTACCTCCGTTACGGCATCGGCACGGCACAGCGCGGGTGGCTCACGCCGGACGATGTGATCAACGCATGGCCGCTGCGGCGACTGCGCCGATTCCTGCGCAAGGACCGGCCGGACTGAGGCCGCACGCGAAGGCGGTGACGAACCGGGCGTGCCGTGTCAGCCGGAGCTGGGTACAGGGGCCATCGGCGAGGGCGGCGTCCGGTGATCGACGACGAGGTGGTGCGCAGCACACGTGCACGCCGGGCGAGCCGGCCGAGGTCGCGGCACGCGAGCGGGATGTTGCGGAGAGCCGCGCCCGACGCCACCGGGGACAGGCGAGAACCGCTCCGGCTCGGCGGCCGCATGGTCCTGGGCGGTCGATGACGGGGTGGCCAGGGCGTCGACGGCCCGGGCGGCCTGTCAGATCGCTCGCCTTCGCGAGGCCGCACGCGTGTGCCGGTGGTTCCGGCGGCGCCGCATGACGGGGCCCGGCGGCTCGGCGCGGACACCGACGAATCGGTGTGTCTGCCCACGCGGCGAGACTTCCGTGCGATCGGACGGTGCCACGCCGGCTTCTCCCGGACAGACGACGGGGTCGTCGCCTGCCTGGAGGAATCGCTCGCCCGGCCGCTCGGCACCCACCCTGCGTTCCTGAACCGGACATGACGGAACGGCCCTGTGCAGCGGCGACGGTGCCCTGGCGCGGGGCGGCGGTGCGGCTGCCAACCGGCTCCGACCGCCCTAGCATGGAGCCCTGGGCAGGGAGAAAAGACAAGCCACCGGGGCACCGTCGAAAACCCATGGGTCGCCACCGGGTCGTGCTGCACCCCGCCTCTTCTCAACAAGTCAGTCTCCGCGTCTCCCGGATGAAGCTTTGGCGCATCCGGCGCAACAGACGCTCCGCCGACGGCCGGAAGGGAAGATCCATGCCCCCCACACACCCGCCCGACTTCGAACACGCCATCCACAGCGCCAACATCTGGCTCAAAGCGGTGTCGGAAGCCCTGGAGACGGAGGACCGCCACCTCGCCCACCGGATCCTCCGCACCTGGCTGCACACGTTCCGTGACAGGCTCACCGTCGACGTGGCCGCCCACTTCGCCGCACAACTGCCGGAGTTGCTGAGGGGCGGCTACTACGACGGCTGGGACCCCAGTATCGTCCCGGTCAAGTACGACCGCGAGGGCTACACCAACCGCTTCGTCCAGGAAGCCAAGGTCACCGCCGAAGACGTCCCCCGGGTCGCCGCCGCGGTCACCCAGGTCGTACGCGAGCGCGTCTCACCCGGGCACCTGGAAGCGGCACTGGAACAACTCCCCCACGACATCCGGGCCTTGCTCCTCCAGCCGGCTGCCTGACCGCCGGCACGAGACAGCGCATCGACGCTCACCGGCGTCGTGCCGTACAGCAGCTCATCCCCATCGCCGTACGGCTGTGCGAAAGCGTCGACGGCGTCATCGACGTCCCAAACCGTCTCTGGGAGTTGTCGCCCGGTATCCGGGACCCTGCAGGAGGGAACTGCGAAGATGACCGCCCAGCACAGCACCGTCGGCGATGTCATGACACGCGATGTCGTCACCATCCGCCCTGACACCCCCTTCAAGGAGATCACCTCCGTACTGTCCACCCACGGCATCAGCGCCGTTCCCGTGGCCGACGAACGTGGTGCCCCGATGGGACTGGTGTCCGAGACCGACCTGCTCCGCAAGCAGGCCGCGCAGCCCGGCGAGTACGGCGACCAGGCAGCACCCGGCTGGCCGCACGAGAAGGCCAAGGCACGCGCGGAGAACGCCGCCGGACTGATGACCACCCCCGTGGTCACCGCTCACGAGGACTGGCCAGTCGCCCAGGCGGCCCGAACGATGGACCGCCACCACGTCAGACGGCTGCTCGTCGTGGACCAGACGGACTGCATCATCGGCATCGTCAGCCGCTCGGACCTCCTGCGTGTCTTCCTGCGCCCCGACGAGGAGATCCAGGAGGAGATCCGCGACGACGTACTGGAAGGAATGCTGCAGCTGGACGAGAGGGAGGTGGACGTCCAGGTTCACGAAGGTGTCGTCACCCTGCGCGGCGCGGTGGAGAACCGCAGCACTGCCCAGATCGCCGAGCGGCTCGCCAAGGGCGTGGACGGCGTCGTCACCGTCAGACCCATGATCGACTACACCGTCGACGACACAGCCGCATGATTCGAGAGGCAGAGGCTGGGCAGCCTGTGACCGGATGGACGCGATTAGGGCCGTTTGACCCCTGAGACACGGGGACATCCGGGTCGAGGCTGTACTCGGGGGCGATGCCGATCGAAGGGCGTGGGATTGGTGATCACACGAGTGCGGATGCCGCACCGGCATTTGACGCCGCCCGCCAAGCCCGGACCACCGCGCGAACCGCCCGGCCCCGCGCCCCGGCAACCGCAGCCGGCCGGCGGACGGTGGATGCTCTGGTGGGTCCTGATGACGCTCGCCCTTGTCCTGCTGATCTCGCGTACACGGTCCGGGCCGCACGCGACGTCACTGTCCTACAGCGACTTCGTCGGCAAGGTGGGCGCCAGCCAGGTGAAGGTTGTCGACATCAACGACAAGGGGGCGGTCAGCGGCACACTGAAGGACGGCACCAGGTTCACCACCCAGATCCCCACCGCGCTGGGCACCGGAGCCCAGCTCCAGCAGCAGCTGACCTCGCACCACGTGGAGATCACCGCCAGCCGGAGCAGCAGCAGTGGCGGCTCGGCATGGCTGTCCGTGTTCCTCACCTTCTTGCCGTTCCTGCTGCTGATCGGCTTCTTCGTATGGATGGGACGCCGGGCCGCGGGCTCGGTGACCGGCGGGCTGAGCGCCATCGGACGCTCGCGCGCAAAGATCATCGAGGCGGAGCGGCCCACCACCGGCTTCGACGACATCGCCGGGTACGACGGTGTCAAGCAGGAGATCAGCGAGGTCGTCGACTTCCTGCGCAATCCCGCCCGGTACACCGCCGCGGGCGCCAAGGGACCACGCGGCGTGATCATGGTGGGCCCGCCCGGCACCGGCAAGACGCTCTTCGCGCGTGCGGTCGCCGGCGAGGCGGACGTGCCGTTCCTGTCGGTGACCGGCTCGGCGTTCGTGGAGATGTTCGTCGGCGTCGGAGCCTCCCGGGTGCGCGATCTGTTCGGGGAGGCACGCAAACGCGCCCCGTCGATCATCTTCATCGACGAGATCGACGCGCTCGGATCACGTCGCGCCGGCGGGGCCCGGCTGGGCGGCAACGACGAGCGCGAGCAGACCCTCAACCAGCTGCTGTCCGAGATGGACGGGTTCGACCAGTCCAGCGGCATCGTCGTCCTCGCCGCCACCAACCGGCCCGAGGCCCTCGACCCGGCCCTGCTGCGCCCCGGACGGTTCGACCGCCAGGTCACCGTCCCCTTGCCCAACCAGGCCGAGCGGGCCGCGATCATCACCGTGCACTCCCGTGACAAGAGCCTGGCTCCGGACGTCGACCTGGACGCCGTGGCGCGTGCCACGCCCGGGTTCTCCGGCGCGGATCTCGCCAACCTGGTCAACGAGGGCGCCATCAACGCCGTGCGGGACAACCGCACCCGGATCGAGCCGCACGACCTGGACGCCGCCCGCGATCGTGTGCTGCTGGGACGCCGGGAGTCCTCCAACGCGCTGCTGCCCGAGGAACGGCGCTCGGTGGCCGTCCATGAATCGGGCCACGCCCTGGTCGCGGCCTTGTGCGAGCATGCGGACCCGGTGGCGAAGGTCACCATCCTGCCGGCCGGTGTCACTCTCGGTGTCACCGAACAACTCCCCGAAGCCGAACGCCACTTGTACAGCGAGAATTACCTGACGGACCTGCTGGCGGTGCGCCTGGGCGGGCGGGCGGCCGAGCTCGTGGTCTTCGGCGAGGGATCGACGGGGGCCGCCAACGACCTGGCGGGAGCAACCCAGATCGCCACCCGCATGGTCCGCGAGTTCGGCCTCTCCGCGGAACTCGGACCGATCGGTTACGCCTCCGCCCATCCGCGCTTCCTCGGTGAGACCACGGAGGAGGCAGTCCGGCCACCGTACTCGGAGCAGACGCAGCGCGTCGTCGACGAGGAGGTCGCCCGCCTGCTGCGCCAGGCGGAACAGCACGCGATCACGCTGCTCCGCCACCACCGGCCCGCCCTGGAACACCTGGCCGAGCAACTGGTCGCGCACGAGACCGTCGACGGCTCTGTCGTCCTCGACGTCCTGCGCCAGGAGCGCAGCCAGGCGGACGGGAAAAGCGGTACTCCCGCCGTCAACGCGTCATCGCCCCCCGGGCGTCCGGAACCGGAGGTGCACACTCCGCCTCGCTGATCGTCAGCCACCTGGATGCGGGACCCCGGCGTTGCCCCGCCTCGCGCGCTGCGCCTGATCCTTCGGCGGTCAGGCTCTCCCGTGTCGGCCTCTCCCGGTTTCACATCCGACCGGCACGGGAACCCGTCCGGGACGCCCGGAAGACGGGCTCCGTGCCCCGAGGGACCGGCCAAGCCCGCGAAGGCGCCGCACCTTGCAAGGGAGGAGCCGTGACCGACACCGACCAGCCCCGCATCCGGGACGAAGCCCTGCCCCTGAACGGCCCGGAATCCCTGGACCCGCTCCTCGACCGCATCGGCGACGCCCGCTATGTGCTGCTCGGCGAGGCCTCCCACGGCACCGCCGACTACCACCAGGTCCGGGACGTGCTCACCCGCCGCCTGATCGAGGAGAAGGGCTTCTCGTTCGTGGCCGTGGAGGGCGACTGGCCCGACTGCCAGGCCGTGCACTGCTCGCTGGTCGCGGAGCCGGGCGCACCCGAGGACCCGGCCCAGGTCCTGGCGGGACTCCGGCGCTGGCCCGCGTGGATGTGGGCGAACAACGAGGTCGCCGCGTTCGCCCGCTGGCTGCGGCAGCACAACGAACACCGGCCGGCCGAGCGACGCGTCGGTTTCTTCGGCCTGGACGTCTACAGCCTCTGGCAATCGCTGCACGCCGTCCTCGGCCACCTCCGTGAGCACGACCCCGACCGTGTCGAGCAGGCCCTGGAGGCATACCGCTGCCTCGAGCCGTACGCCGGGGACCCGCACTCCTACGCCCTCGCCACGCGGCTCGTCCCCGAAGGCTGCGAGCCACAGGTGCTGTCCCTGCTCACCGTGCTGCGGCGCCGGGCGGCCGAAGCGGACAGCGCCGTCGGCACCCTCGCCGGGTTCGCCGCCCGGCAGAACGCCGAGATCCTGGCCGGTGCCGAGGCGTACTACCGGGCCATGCTCGACAGCGGCCCCGAGTCCTGGAACATCCGCGACCGCCACATGGCCGACACCCTGGACCGGCTGATGGAGCACCACGGCCCCGACGCCAGGGCCGTGGTGTGGGCGCACAACACCCATGTCGGGGACGCGCGTGCCACCGACATGGCCGACACCGGTCTGCTCAACATCGGTCAGCTCGTCCGGGAGCGCCACATGGGGCAGGGCGTGGTGCTGGTCGGCTTCGGCTCGTACCGGGGCACGGTGGTCGCCGCCGACGCATGGGGCGACGTACCGCAGGTCATGGATGTGCCGCCCGCCCGCGCGGGCAGCCTCGAGGAGCTGCTGCATCGTGCGCTGCCCGGCGCGCAAGCGCTGTTCGTCTTCCCGCACGTGCAACTCCAGAGGCCGGCCACCACCGGCCGCCAGGAGTGGTTCCACCAGGAGCACGGGCACCGGGCGATCGGCGTGGTGTACCGGCCGTCGTACGAGCACGTGACCAACTACGTGCCGACCGTCCTCGCACAGCGTTACGACGCCTTCTGCCACCTCGACCACACGCGTGCCCTCACCCCGCTGCACCCCCTGCCTGTGCCGGGCGCCGAGAGGCAGACCTGGCCCGCGGGCGTCTGACACTGCCGTGCCGGGTACTCGGTCCGCGTCGGACGCCGCCCGGACGGACGAGGGGGCTAAGAAGGGAGCACGGGGCCATGGTCGGTGACATCGGCGACGACCTACTGGCCAGACGCCATGGCGAGAACGGCCACCGCGTGCTGCCCCACACCGCCGACACGCGTCTGCACGCCTGGGGCACCAGCCGTGAGCACTGCCTCGCCGAGGCCGTACGCGCCCTGGTGGATGCCTTCGCCGAGGTGTCCGACGTGCACCCCACCAGCGTCGAACGGGTCCGTCTCGACCCCGCTGGCGACGAGGACCTGCTGGTCGCACTCCTGGACGAGGTCGTCTTCCGGCTCGAGGTGGCGGGTCTGATCCCGGTCGACGTGGAGGTGGAGGCCACCGACGACGGCGGAGTCGAGGCACGGCTCTGCCTCGCCGCTCTCGCGGACGTCGACGTCATCGGCGCCGCGCCCAAGGGGATCTCCTGGCAGGAACTGCACATCGGTCCGGACCCGTACGGATGGTCCTGCACGGTGATCGTGGACGTGTGAGCGGGCAGCCGGCGCAGGCGGCACCACCTCTCCCCGTCGCCCCTTCCCCCGTCACCCCTTCACCACTCCCAGCGGCACCAGCCGGGCGACCTTCCGGCACAGCCCGGCCCCCTCGCTCGCGGCCACGACGGCATCGACGTCCTTGTAGGCCTCCGGCGTCTCCTCGGTCAGGCCGCGCCAGGACCTGGGACGCGCGGCGATGCCGGCCTGGCTCAACCGAGCCCGTAGCTCACTGCTGGTGACGGCGCGTGCGGCCCGGTGGCGGCTCATGGTGCGGCCCGCTCCGTGGCAGGTGGAGTGGAAGGCGTCGCCCCCGGACACACCGGCCAGTACGTACGACGCCGTGCCGAGCGTGCCGGGGATCAGCACCGGCTGACCGAACTCCCTGATGTCGTCGGGGATTTCGGGGTGCCCGGGCGGGAAGGCGCGGGTGGCTCCCTTGCGGTGGACGCACAGCCGTCGCCGCTCACCGTCCACCGGATGGGTCTCGATCTTGGCGAGGTTGTGGGAGACGTCGTACACCAGCGACAGCCGGACACCCGCGGCCCGCCGGAAGACGTCTCGCGCCGCGTCGGTCAGCAACTGCCGGTTCGCCCGGCCGTAGTTGGCGGCTGCAGCCATCGCCCCGAGGTACGCCCGCCCCTCAGGCGAGTGCACCGGAGTGCAGGCCAGCTGCCGGTCGGGCACCGTGATGCCGTACCGGGCCATGGCGCGGTCCATGAGCCGCACATGGTCGGTGCAGATCTGGTGCCCGAGACCGCGCGACCCGCAGTGGATCATCACACAGACCTGCCCGGGCCGGATCCCGAAGGCCGCCGCGGCCGACTCGTCGTACACCTCGAAGACCTGCTGCACCTCCAGGAAGTGGTTCGCGGAGCCCAGGCTGCCCACCTGGCCGAGGCCCCGCTCCCGGGCCCGCTGCCCGACGTGCGTGACATCGGCGTCGGCGACCGCGCCACCGTCCTCGCAGCGCAGCAGGTCGCGTTCCTCCCCGTGGCCCCGCTCCACGGCGAAGCGGGAGCCGCCGGCCAGCAGGCGTTCCAGCTCCCCCGGGCCTTCCGGTCGCCACACACCCCCGGGCCCGGCCCCGCGCGGAATCCCCCGGTCCAGGCCCTCCATGACCGCGTCGAGCGCGGGCCGGAGCGTGTCGCCGTCGCAGTCGGCGGCCAGCAGCCGCACCCCGCAGGAGATGTCGAAGCCGACACCGCCCGGCGAGACCACCCCGCCCGCGTTCACGTCGGTGGCGGCGACGCCGCCGATGGGGAAGCCGTACCCCCAGTGGATGTCCGGCATGGCGTACGAGGCGGTGACGATGCCGGGCAGCTCGGCAACGTGCTCGACCTGTCCCAGGGACTGCTCGGCGTCCGCGAGCAGCTCCCGGGAGGCGAAAACGATCCCCGGTACCCGCATGCCGTCGTGCGGTTCGATGCGATAGCGGAAGGAACGTTCCTCGACCAACTCCATCGCGGCCTCCGCGCCGGTCCGGCGCGCCCGGGGGTCACTGCGGGTGCAGCGCGGCGAGCACGTCTGCTTCTGTCAATGGCCGGAGTCTCGTCCCCCCGACGTCGTCACCGTTCGCAGGAGGCCGACGAGGCCGACGATCCTCCGCCGTCGTCGGGTACCCGACAGGGTGCCTCACCACACACGCTCCGGATCGACCGCGGCACCGCGGTCTCCTCCGCCGCTCGACGCGGCGTTCGCCGGGCGTCGGCGAACGCGTCGGCAGCGCCGCACGGAGGTTTCCGCTCTGCCTGCGACGGGCACCCGGAGCCGGAACCGGCCGAGGCAGGAGGCACCGTGAAGCTGGCGGAATTTCTGGCCCAGGTCCGCGATCGCGGGGAGTACCACAGCCAGGAGGAAGCGGAGCACATCAGTACGGCGGTGCTGCGGGTGCTCGCCACGGGGATCACCCCCGAGGAGGCCGACGGCCTGGCGGCTCAGCTGCCCCCTCCGCTGGACGACGTACTGCACCGGGAACGGGAAGGGCCCGAGTCCCTCGGCCGGGAGGAGTTCCTGCGGCGTGTGGCCGATCGGACGGGCGCCCGGCCGCGCACGGCGGAGTGGGACGCCGGCGCGGTGCTGTCCACCGTCGCCGACGCGGTGTCCGACGGGCAGGTCGACGACCTGCTGTCGCAGCTGCCTGCCGACTACGCGGAGCTGTTCGGCAGACCGGGCTGAGCCGGCCCTCCGTGCCTACACTGGAGGGGGATCAGTGGCTGCCGGTGAATGCGAGACCCTGCGCGATGGCCATGAATCACGTCACGGGACAACCCCGCACGGCGACGGGGGACGTCTTCACGCCCTCGGTGTTCGGCGCGCCGTGCTGGGTGAGTCTGACCAGTCGCGACCTCGACGCCACGCAGGAGTTCTACACGACCGTTCTGGGCTGGCGGTGGCGCATCGCCAGACTGGGTGACCACTTCCGGACCGCGCTGGCGGACGGGGTGCCCGTCGCGGGGATCGCGGCGGTGGCCTCCATGTGGCAGATGGCGGTGTCCTGGACGCCGTACTTCGCCGTGACGGACGCGGACGAGGCGGTGGCGCGTGTCCGGGAACGCGGTGGGACCGTGGCGGTGGGGCCGATCTCGTTCCTTCCCGGGAGGGCGGCGCTGCTCGCGGACCGTGACGGGGCCACCTTCGGGATATGGCAGGGCAAACTCGTCACCGAGTGGGAGGCGTGGCGGCGGGCGGCATCGAGTTTCATCACCCTTCACACCCGTGATGCCTTCGACGCCGCCATCTTCTACGGCGAGGTCCTCGACTGGGCCTCCGGCCGGCCGGGCTGCTGCGAGGTCGAGTACGCGGCTGGGCAGGTACTGCTGCGCAGCCGGGGTGGCATCGTGGCGCGTATCGAGTCGGGCTCGGTGGAGACGCCGCCCGATCCCTCGGTCAGGCCCCACTGGCAGGTCCACTTCTTCGTGGGCGACGTGGAACCGTGCGTCCGGGCCGCGGAGAAGCACGGCGGCAGCGTTCTGGCGGAGGACGAGCGGGAGGCGGTGCTGCGCGATCCCGACGGTGCCCAGTTCACGGTGACCTTGCGCCGGGGCTGACGTCCGCCGGGACACCACGGCCCGCGCGCCTGCGAACCGCCGTCACGGCCGGGCTCGTGCCCGTACGGCGTAGGTGAAGGCGCCGGACGGCGGGCACGGACGGGAAGCTGGAGATGGCATGGGCAGGCGCCGGCAGGTGCCGGCCCAGGACACCCGTACACCATGGAGAGGCTCGCGATGACGACAGCCAAGGACATCATGACCCCTGGAGCCCAGTGGATTCCCGCCACCGAGACACTCGACCGCGCAGCGCAGATGATGCGGGACCACGAGGTCGGTGCGCTGCCGGTCAGCGACCCCGGCCGGAACGACCGCATGTGCGGCATCATCACGGACCGTGACATCGTGGTGAAGTGCATCGCCGCGGGCCACGACCCCGCGCGCGTGACGTGCGGTGACCTGTGCGAGGGCACGCCGCGCTGGATCGCCGCCGGCTCCGACGTCTCCGAAGTCCTGCAGGAGATGGAGTCCCACCGGATCAAGCGCCTCCCGGTGATCGAGGACAAGCGGATGATCGGCATGATCAGCGAGGCGGACATCGCCCGTAACCTCACCGACGACAAGCTCGCCGAGTTCGTCCACCGGGTGTACGCGAGCTGATCCCCGGGCGTCGGGGCCCGCTGCCCGGAGTCGCGGCAGCGCAGCGACTCCGGGCCAGGGGAATGCCCGGCATCCGGTCCACGTTTTTCGGTCATGGGTGACTGGTTGATGGCGATGCGTACGTATGCCACTCCGCAGGAGGCGGCCGTGGTGGCCGTCGACGCCCGGGGCGTCGTGACCGCGTGGAGCCGCGGTGCACGGCTGCTGCTCGGCTACGCGCCTGGCGAGATCGTAGGGCATCCGGCGGTGCAGCTCCTGGCCGCCGACCTGCCCGAAGCAGCCCGGCGGAGCGCCGTCCGGCGGCAGGCGTGGACGGGACCGGTCGCCCTGCGCGACCAGGCCGGCCATCAGGTGGAGGCCGAACTCCGGGCCTGCCCGCTGATGGACGCCGAACAGCATGTCCAGTGGTTCCTCCAGGCGGACCCCCCGCATGAGGACGACGGCCCCGACCTGGTCCTGCAGCGCAGCCTGCTGCCGCACCACCGGCCGACCCAGCTGGCCGTGGAGACGGGGACACGTTATCTGCCGGCCGATCCCCAGGCCGGTGTGGGCGGCGACTGGTTCGACGTCATCCCGCTCTCGGGAGCCCGGGTCGCCCTGGTCGTCGGCGATGTCGTGGGCCACGGCATCCACGCCTCCGCCACCATGGGCCGGCTGCGGACCGCGGTGCGTACCCTCGCCGATGTCGACCTGGCACCCGACGAACTGCTGACCCAGCTCGACGATCTCATCCTCGAAGAGATCGAAGAGGGCATCGAGTCGGTCGGTGAAGTCGGCGCCACCTGCCTGTACGCCGTCTACGACCCGGTCTCCGGCCACTGCACCATGGCCAGCGCCGGCCATCTCGCCCCCGCCCTGGTCACCCCCGACGGCGCCGTACGCCATCTCACCGTGGCGCCCGGGCCGCCGCTGGGCGTGGGCGGCCTGCCGTTCGAGGCCACCGACACCTGGGTGCCCGAGAACAGCCTGCTCGTCCTCTACACCGACGGACTGGTGGAGAGCCGGCACCGCGACATCGGCTCCGGGCAGCGGGCCCTGCTGGACAGTCTGGCCCGGCCCGGCGCCTCACCGGAGGCGACCTGCGACCGCATTGTCGAAGCACTCCTGCCCGGCCGGCCGGACGACGACGTCGCGCTGCTCGTCGCCCGGACCCACATCATGGGCGCCTCCCACGTGGCCTCGTGGGAACTGCCCGCCGATCCAGCCGTCGTCGCCGACGCACGCCGCCGGGCCGCGGGCCAGCTCTCGGCGTGGGGACTGCAGGACGCCAGCGACACCACCGAGCTGATCGTCAGCGAACTGGTCACCAACGCCATCCGTCATGCCCATCCTCCGATCCAGCTGCGGCTCATCCATGACGCCGCCCTGATCTGCGAGGTCTCCGACTCCAGCAGCACGACCCCGCACCTGCGCCGCGCCCGCGACACGGACGAGGGCGGTCGCGGCCTCTTCCTGGTGGGCCAACTCGCCGAACGCTGGGGCACCCGCCACACGCCCACCGGCAAGACCATCTGGGCCGAGCAGCCCCCGCCCCTGCACCACCGGCTCCAGCCGGGCCACCCTGCGCAAGGGCAGCCAGGAGACGACACCGCCGGGGCGGACAGGGGAGCCCTGTCCGCCCCGTAGACGGCCACATCGACAGGAGTGTCCGGGCCGCCGTCACCGGTTGTCCCGCCGGGAACGGCTCCCCTCCGGCCCGTCCCTGCGCCGCCTGCACCCGGGCGGCGTCGAGCGGGATCTGCCCGTCGGGCATGCTTGGGGGGTGGGCCGGCGACACGATGAGGAGAGCTGCGGTGGACGAGCACGCGCGGGACACGCGTGAGATGGAGATGTCCGGGGTGTCTCCGCAGCTGCGGATGGACGCGCTGCTGGACGACCTGCAGCAGCAGGTGTCGCAGGTCCGGGCGGCCCGCGACCGGGTCCACACGCTGCTCGACGCGGTCCTGGCGGTCGGCTCCGACCTCGATCTGGAGGTGGTGCTGCGCCGCCTCGTGGAATCCGCGGTCACCCTGGTCGACGCCCAGTACGGGGCCCTCGGCGTGCTGGGCGAGGAAGGCACGATCAAGCAGTTCATCTCCGTCGGCATGGACGAGGAGACGATCGCCCGTATCGGGCACTATCCGCGCGGCGAGGGCATCCTCGGCCTGCTCGTCCGGCACCCACAGCCGCTGCGTCTGGGGAACCTGGCGGAGCATCCCTCCTCCGTCGGCTTCCCGGCCGGGCACCCGCCGATGACCAGCTTCATCGGCGCCCCCATCCGGGTGCGCGACCAGGTCTTCGGGAACCTGTACCTGACCAACAAGAAGAGCGGTGTGGAGTTCGGCACCGACGACGAGGCGGTGCTGCGCACCCTGTCCGCGGCGGCCGGTGTGGCGATCGACAACGCCCGGCTGTACGACGACGCGCACCGCCGGCAGCGGTGGCTGGCGGCCAGCAACGAGCTGACCCGCAGCCTGCTGTCGGGCGCGGAGCCCCGCGCGGTGCTGGAGTCCTTCACCGCCACCGTGCGGGAGATGGCCGGGGCCGATCTGGTCACGCTGGCCGTTCCCGTCGGTGACCGCGGCGAACTGGTCATCGAGGCCGCCTCGGGGTCGCGGGCCGAGGAGGTCCGCGGGCTGGTGCTGCCCGCCACGGCGCTGGGCGCCAAGGTCTACACGTCCGGCGAGACGATCATCAGCGAGGCCGTGAGCGCCGACCCGCGCGCCGGGGGCGGCAGTGCGTCGGTGCTGGAACTCGGGCCGGCGTTCCTCCTGCCTCTTGGCACCCGGGAGCACGTCCGCGGCGTGCTGCAGGTCGCGAACGTACCGGGCGGTGCCCTCTTCACGGGCGCCGTGGTCGACATGGTCACCGGGTTCGGCAACCAGGCCGCGCTGGCCCTGGACGTCGCCGAGCACCGGCGGGACGCGGAGCGCATGGTCGTGCTCAACGACCGCGACAGGATCGCCCGGGACCTGCACGACCTGGTCATCCAGCGGCTGTTCGCCGGAGCGCTGTCACTGCAGTCCACGCTGGGCCGGGTCGCCGACCGACCGCAGGTCAGCGAACGCATCCACCGGGTCGTGGACGACCTCGACGACACCATCAAGATCATCCGTTCCACGATCTACGCCCTTCGCGAGCGTGATCGGGACCGCCGCGGCAGCGGGCTGCGGGCCAAGTTGGTGGCGGCGACGGAACGGGCCACCGAGTCGCTCGGCTTCGCCCCGGCGCTGCGCATGACCGGGCTGCTGGACACGGCCGTCTCCGACGGGCAGGCCGAGCAGCTGCTGGCCGTACTCGGCGAGGCCCTGTCCAACACCGCCCGGCACGCGGACGCCACCGCTGTCGATGTCGGCGCCGAGGTCACCGACACCACCCTGAAGCTGCGGGTGGCCGACAACGGCCGGGGAATCGACCCGGCGGTCACCCGTCGCAGCGGCCTGGCCAACCTTCGCCGGCGTGCGGAGGAGATGGGCGGCACGTTCACCCTGTCCGCGAACCGACCGAGCGGAACGGTCGTCGAGTGGGTCGTCCCGCTCTCCTCGTCCTCGTGACCGCGGTGAACGCGCCCGCCTGATCAGCGCGCCTGTGCGGCGGGTACGCGCCGGGTGAGCGCCTGGCGCACGCCCGTGGATGCCGGTCGCGGCACCGATGCGGGTCCCGGTACCGGTGTCCCTTCCTGTCTCCCCGACGACTGAAGCATGCCACCCGTCCTTCCGTGTCCGCGAAAGATGCGCCCCGGCGATGCCGGCGGGGGCCTGATCCACTATCGGAACGCGGGCTCCTCCAGCGAGTGGGCCGTACGGCCGCACAGATGGCCCGGCGGTCCCCGGTTCCCGGCCGACCGGGGCGGGAAAAGCGGTCATCTGCGCGACGTCGCTCATAGGCAAGGGCCGTCCGGCCCTAACCGTTCGCCGGTCCTGGAGGAGAGCATGGACCGATGTTCCGCAAAGACGGCTTCCGCGCGCTCGACCGGCAGGAGTGCCTGCGCCTGTTGGCGAAGGTGCCGGTCGGTCGTGTCGTGTACACCCGCCAGGCGCTGCCCGCCGTTCTCCCGGTCAACTTCTCCCTCGACACGGATTCCTCCGTGGTCCTGCGGACCTCGGCAGAGTCGGACCTGGTCCGTGCGATCGACGGTGCCGTGGTGGCCTTCGAGGCCGACGACTTCGACGCCGAGGCCCGCTCCGGCTGGAGCGTGGTCGTCACCGGCCGGGCGACCGTGCTCCAGGACCCCGCCGACCGCCAACGGCTGACGCGCACCGGCCCGCCCTCCTGGCTGGTCACGCACGACTGGGTCTTCGTACGCATCGAGGCCGAGATGGTCACCGGCCGGGAACTGACGGGCACGTTCGGCGCGAAGTGACCGGCGGCCGGGTACCCGGCCGCCACCGTGTACGGCGAACTCTCCAGTATCCGTGTGCCGTTGGGGACCCAAGTCCCCGCGGGGCGGGTGATGCCGGGCCGGAAGGTCTGCGGGACAGGGCCGTTCGGCCCCAGGCCCACCAGGGGGCCTGCGCCTACGTTCGTGGCCATGGTGAACGACAAGATCGCCCGCCCGGCGCGGCGGCGCGCGGGCGAGGACTGGCCGCCGGCCGCCCGCAGGCTGCTGACCCGCCGTGAGGTCTCGGCCGACGGTCGCGCCGTCTTCGGCGCAGGCGACCCGAAGTGGGAGGGTTTCTACCGGGACCGCTGGGCGCACGACAAGGTGGTGCGCTCCACGCACGGGGTCAACTGCACCGGTTCCTGCTCAGGGATGGTGTACGTCAAGGAACCGGCTGCTCGCCGTGGCCAAGTACCAGGACCGGTACGTCGTACCGGCCGCCCACAGGGAGGACGCGGCGGCGTTGAGTGCCGTCGAGAACCGCTGCCCGGTCGAGTCCGCCGGCGAACCGGCCGGTGGCGGCCGACGGGTGACGCTCGGCATCCCCGCGCTGCGCCGCGGCACGACGGAGGCCGCGCGTGAGCCCGCTGCCCGCCACCGTTCCCGCCCTGGTGCGCTCCCGCCTGCGCGCCGCGGTCCGCCGTCCGCCCCGCCTCTCCCCCCAGGAGACCGAGGAACGGGCCCTGCTGCTCCGCCTGATCTCGCTGCTCCCGCAGTACCCGGATGCTGAACTGGCCGCGGCTCGGGGCGAGTTGACGGACACGGTCCGCGGCCTGCGGCCCACGCCCGCCGCCGGGCGTCTGACGGCCTTCACCGCCTGGTTCGCGACCGAGGAGCCCGAGTCGCTGGAGCCCCACTACGTGGAGGTCTTCGACCTGCGCCGCAAGAGCAGCCTTTACCTCACCTACTACCTGCACGGCGACACCCGCCGCCGGGGCATGGCCCTGCTCGCCCTGGCCAACCGGTACAAGGCCGCGGGCCGGGACGTCGACGGCGGCGAGCTCCCCGACCACCTGCCGGTCGTCCTGGAGTTCGCGGCCCTGGCCGGCACCGGCGCGGGCGAGGCACCACTGCGCCCGCACCGCCGGGGACTGGACCTGATCCACCGGTCCCTGAAGGACGCCGGCTCGCCCTACCACCACGTCCTGGCCGCGCTGCTCACCCTCCTGCCGCCGCCGACGGACGCCGACCAGGAGGCGGTGACGAAGCCGGCCGCCGAGGGCCCGCCGAACGAGGAGGTCGGCCTGGACCCCTACGGAGCCCACGGCGCCGGAGCGTTCGCGCCGCCCGACGCCTTCGTACCGCCCCCGCCCGCCCCGCCCACCTGCCGTACGGAAGGTCTTCGATGAACCCGATCGCGTCCGCCCCCGGCGGCGCCGACCTGCTGCTGTGGGTCGCCCTGCCCTACATCTGCCTCGCCGTGTTCGTCGTCGGGCACGTCTGGCGCTACCGCCAGGACCAGTTCGGCTGGACCTCCCGCACCACCCAGCTCCTCGAACACCGCTGGCTGCGCTGGGGCAGCCCGCTGTTCCACCTGGGTGCCTTCGCCGTGATCGCCGGGCATGTGCTCGGCCTGGCCGTCCCCGCCTCCTGGACCGAGGCAGCCGGGATCAGCGAGCACGTCTACCACACGGGGGCCGTCGCGCTGGGCTCCGTCGCCGGGATCACCATGGTCACCGGCCTGGGCATGCTCTGCGCCCGCCGGCTTCTCGCACGCCGGATCCGCCGCACCACCGACCGCAGCGACAAGCTGCTGTTCCCGCTGCTGTGCGCCACCGTCCTGCTCGGCATCACCACCACCGCCGCGCACAACGTGTTCGGCGGCGGCTACGACTACCGCTCGACCGTCTCGGTCTGGTTCCGCGGCATCTTCCTCCTCCAGCCGCAGCCCGAGGCGATCGCCGGAGCACCGCTCCTCTTCCGACTGCACGCGCTGAGCGCCTGTCTGCTCTTCGCCGCCTGGCCGTTCACCCGCCTGGTCCACGTCTGGAGCGCACCCATCGGCTACCTCGCCCGCCCTTACCTGGTCTACCGTCGCCGCGCGGCCGTCCCGGCACCGGCGGTGCACGAAGGGCCGCTCCCCGGCCCGCGCGCCCCGCGGCGCACCCGACGCGCCGCGTGAGACCACGCGGCGCAACGCAGACCGCGCCCTCCGGGACCTGTCGGTCCGGCAGGGCGCGGTCTGCACCTGCGTGGCGTGCTACGCCGCCACCGTGCCGCGGGGTTCGGCCGCCCGAGGTGTCAGGCCTCGGCGTGGGCCAGCCACAGGTCGGGGCCGAAGACCTCGTAGCGGATGCTGCGCGCGGGAACGCCGGCCTCGAGCAGCTGGGAACGGACGGCCCGCATGAAGGGGACCGAGCCGCACAGGTAGACGTCGGCGTCGGCGGGCAGGCCCAGGCCGTCGAGGTTCATCAGGCCCGTGCGGGAGCCCGACTCCTGCGCCGCGTCCTCTTCGTACCAGAAGTCCGCCCGCGCGTCCGGCAGCTGCTCCACCAGGCGGCGGGTGTCGGCGCGCAGGGCGTGGTCGGCCGGGCTGCGGTCGGCGTGCAGGACCCATACCGGCCGGGTCGAGCCGGTCGCGGCGAGGTGTTCGAGCATGCCGGCCATCGGGGTGCAGCCGATACCGGCGGAGACCAGGACGAGCGGGGTGTCGGCGTCGTCGAGGACCACGTCGCCGAACGGGGCGGACAGGGTCAGCTCGTCGCCGACGCGTACGGTGCGGTGCAGGTGGTTGGAGACCTCGCCCTCCGGGGCGTCGGCGACGCTCGCCACCCGCTTGACGGTGATGCGCCGCACCCGGTCGCCGGGAGCGTTGGACAGGCTGTACTGGCGGGTCTGGTGGACGCCGTCGGACATGAGCGCACAGACGCTGACGTACTGGCCGGCGCAAGCATCGGGCAGGGGGCCGTCGTCGGCCGGGCGCAGCAGGAAGGAGGCCACGTCCGCGGTCTCCTCGCGCCGCTCCACCACGGTCCACTGCCGCCACGGCTTGCGCGGGTCGATCTGGGCCTCCTGGTAGAGGCGGGCCTCCTGGGCTATGAGCGCGCCGGCCATCAGCCAGTACACCTCGTCCCAGGCCGCGGCCACCTCCGACGTGACCGCCTCGCCCAGCACCTCGACGATCGCGCCGAACAGGTACTTGTGGACGATCGTGTACTGGTCCTCGGTGACGCCGAGCGCGGCGTGCTTGTGGGCGATGCGGGACAGCATCGCGTCCGGGCGGGCGTCGGGGTCGGCCAGCAGGGCCTGGGCGAAGCCGGCGATGGATCCGGCCAGTGCCCGGCGCTGCTCACCGCTGGCCTGGTTGCCGCGGTTGAACAGTCCGTCCAGCAGCTCGGGCTGCTCGGCGAACATGGTGGCGTAGAAGCGCTCGGTGATCTCGTCCAGGGCTCCGCCGACGGCGGGCAGGGTGGCACGAACGACAGCGGCCGACTCGGGCGACAGCATGGGACTCCTTCGAGAGGCATGGGAGGGACGGCGTTCACCGTCCGCCGGGCTCCGCCGCGCGGATCCGACAGTCGAGTCGATCATGCCTCGGGGACCGTCGTCCGGGATAGGGCCGAATGTCCCTGCCGGCAGGGCCGCTCGGTCCGGGACCGGCAGGACGGGCCCGGTGCGTGGTCCGTCCCGCCCGGCTGCGGGCCGGCGCAGCCGGCCGTGGTCGCACACGATCGGCGACCGGGCCCGGCACCAGCCATGACGGCCCTGTCGGCCGCCCGGCCGGTGACGACGGCGCGCAGACACGCAGACACCCGGCACGGCCGGGTCCGCGGCAACCACCGGCCGCGAAAGAGGCCCTGGAAGACACGGCGACAAGGGACCTGACGGCCCTTCCGGCGCACCCCTCGGCCCGGGTTTGCTCTGACCATGGCAGAGACCGTCATCGGATCCGGAGCCCAGCACACGGAACGTGCCGTCGGCGGGACGACCGTCGTGAAACTGTACGGCGAGATCGACATACTCGCCGCACTGTCCCTGACGGAGCGCCTCGACGCCCTGACGGCCCGCGTCTGCCCGGACCTCGTGGTGGACCTCCGCGCCGTGTCCTTCATCGACTGCGCCGGACTGCGGCTTCTGTGCCGGGCGCGTGACCGGATCACGGAACGGCGGGGCCGGCTGCGCCTCGTCACGGACAGCGACCGATTCCTGCGAGTCGTCCACGGCGCCGGGTTGGAGGGCGTCTTCGACGTGTACGACCACCTGCCCGAAGCCGGCCTCACGACGGGAAGCCGTACTGCCCTCGCAGGCGGACGAAGTGTGCCGGTGTGACGGTCCGTCGGCGCTCCAGCCCCGTCGCGGTACGCAGGAAGGACACGACCTGCTCCCGGCCGCCCGGTCCGATGGGCTGCACGAGACGGCCGCCGGAGCGCAGTTGCCCGACCAGCGGCGCAGGAACCTCGGGGAACGCAGCGGACACGATGACCGCATCGTAGGGAGCACGGTCCGGCACACCACCGCTGCCGTCGCCGACGAGCAGTTCCACATTCCGCACGCCCTGCTGCGCGAGGTTGCGTCGCGCCTGTTCCAAGAGGTCCGGCCACAGCTCGATGGTCACGACGTCGGCCGCCAGCCGGGCCAGGAGTGCGGTCTGGAAGCCGAAACCGGTACCGATCTCCAGGACGTGCTCGTCCCCGCTCAGCTCAAGGCTCTCGATCATCATGGCCGACAGCGAGGGCTGGGTGGTCACCTGTCCGTGGCCGATCGGAAGGGGAACGTCCCGGTAGGCGCTCGCTCGGTGGCCGGCGGGGACGAACGCCTCTCGAGGCGTCGCTCGTACGGCCTGGAGCAGGCGCTCGTCGCTGACGCCGACCGCTCGGACGGCTTGCACGAGATCCTCGGGTCGATGGACGGCTTCGCTCATGTCCGCTGTCTTCCGTGCGATGGCCGGAGGGGGTGCGCCGCCGGACAGGCTTGTGACGCGCATGTGACATTACGGTAGAAATCACCGCAAGTAGGAAACGGCAGCCCCGGGTCGAGCTGCCGGCGCGCGAGCGAGCAGAGAGAAGGACCATGCCCATCGACGGCGAGTGGTACAACGAGTTCGGTTCACAACTGCACCTCGAGTCGGACCCGGAGGGGACCGTCGGCGGAAAGTACGTCACCGCCGTGGGGCACGCGCCGGGGACGTACCTCCTCACCGGACGGCACGACGGACCGGCCGGCCCCGGGCCGGGCATCGCCCTCGGATGGACGGTCGCCTGGCGCAATGAGCACGGCAACCTGGGCTCCGTCACGAGTTGGAGCGGCCAGCTGCTGACAGACCCCGAACGCATCCTCACCACGTGGCTGTTGACCCGCTCCGCGGCCACGGCGGAGTCATGGGAGTCCACTGTGGTCGGGCAGGACGTGTTCACGCGGCACAAGCCCACCGGCGACGACGTCGAGCGCGCTCTTCGCAGCGGCCGACCGGTCTCGCACCCGATGCCGTCCTGAAGGCCGATGCCGGAGGACCGGCCGGCCGTCACCTCCCCCACCGCCCGTACGGCGGGCGGAACCCGCCGCGCCGCCGCCCGACGGCCCGGCGCGGCGAGGGGCTCGGACCCTCGGGCCGGTCGGCCCCCGGTGACGGGACGGGTGGCCCGGGTCCTGTCGCAGGCCGGCCGGGTCACCATGAAAGCCGGAGCCTTCGAGGAGGCGGGCCCCGTGCGAACCCGGAGTGCCCCAGGCACCGGCCCGGTTCGCCGGAGAGGAGATGAATGCGATGTCACACACGGCCGAGTGGAAAGTACGTCTCCATCTTTACGAGGACGACGAGGGAACGACGAAGGCGCACCTGGTACTGGACACCGGAACCAACGCCATCACCGCCCGCGGCTTCGCACGCTGCCATCCGTCGGACACCAACGTGCCGGAGATCGGCGACGAACTGGCCGCGGGCAGGGCCATGATCGACCTCGCCCACCAACTGCTGGAGACCGCGGAACGCGACATACAAGGCACGGTCGAGCCCCGGCTGAGCCCCCGTCAGACGGCCTGACGACCCGGGTGGGCCAGGCACACCCAGGAGATGCCCGGCCCTGGCCCGCACTGCCAGGCCGTGAACCGGCATGCGCACCGAGGAGGGGGAACACACACTGGTCCTGAGGAGTATTGGCCGGGGCGGGCCAGGCTCCACGGCTCTCCCCGCGCAGACAGCGACGCTTGAAGGAGACGGTCATGACCACCGCCCGAGAGATCATGCACTCCGGCGCCATCTGCGTCCAGGAGAACGAGACACTCGAGGCCGCTGCGCGCAGGATGAAGGAACTGGACGTCGGCGCCCTCCCCATCTGCGGTCCCGACGACCGCCTCCACGGGATCATCACCGACCGCGACATCGTGCTGAAGTGCGTCGCCAAGGGCAAGGACCCCAAGACGATGACGGCTGGGCAGCTGGAGCAGGGCAAGCCCGTCACGATCGACGCCGAGGCCGAGGCCGACCGGGTCCTTCGGGCCATGGAAGAGCACAAGATCCGCCGGCTTCCCGTGATCGACAACCACCGGCTCGTCGGCATGATCAGCGAGGCGGACCTCGCACGTCACCTGCCCGAGGACCAGGTGGGCCATTTCGTCGAAGTCATCTGCGCCGCACCCTGACCGGCCGGGTCTGCGCTCACGTGGGCTACGGCGGCCACCGGCACCCGCAATACCCGGGAGAAGGACATGACCGATCCGATCGTGGTCGGGGTCGACGGCTCCGGGCGGAGTCTGCGAGCCCTGGTCTGGGCCGCCCACGAGGCGGCGCTGCGCCGCTTGCCCCTGCGCATCATCCACGTGCTGCCGCCCGCCCGCTCGTACGCGACCACCGAACAGGGGCGCGCGTGGGAGGCGAGCAACCGGGACCGGGGCGTCGCGGCCGAGGCCATCGCCATCGTGCAAGCAGCCCATCCGGACCTGGAAGTGACCTCCGTACTGCCCTCCGGCGCCCCGGCGGCGGTACTGCTGGCCGAGGCGGAGGACGCGCACACGGTGGTGCTCGGCGCCAAGGGCATGGGCGGCTTCGGCAGTCTGCTCCTCGGTTCGGTCGCCTCGCAGGTGGTCGGCCACGCGCCCTGCCCGGTGGTGATCGTCAACCACGTCACCATCGGCCACGGCCGCATCGTCGTCGGCACCGACGGCTCCGCACACGCCCAGGCCGCCCTCGCGTACGCCTTCGAGCAGGCGTCGCTGCGCGGCGCCCAGTTGCAGGCCGTGCACGCCTGGAGCCGTCCGGGGCCCCGTGCCGAGGTCAGCACGGCCCAGGACGCCATGGTCAAGGAGCACCGGCAGGCCCTGGAGGAGTGGCTGGCACCGCTGCGCGAGGAGCATCCCGACGTCGAGGTGGTGGAGCAGGTGCCCGACGAATCGCCGGTCACCGCGCTGGCGCGGGCGTCGGACCGGGCCGACCTCCTGGTCGTCGGCTCCCGTGGGCTCGGCGGCTTCCACGGACTGGCCCTCGGCTCCGTCAGCCACCACCTCCTGCAGTTCTCCCAATGTCCCCTGGCGGTCATTCGCCCACGAGCCTGAGCACCGGGTGCGTGTCGCGGGGCCAGGCATCCGGCGTTGTACTGGAAACGAAAGCACCGCCGAACGAGGGGAATGGCCGTGGCGTCGTCCCACATCCCTCTCCCCGACAAGCCGGACAGGGTCTTCGACCGGGACGCCGAGTGGCGGGAACTCGTCGCGTTCGCCTGTGACAGCCGGCCCGAGGCCCGCCTCGGAGTGGTCAGCGGACGGCTCCGGCAAGGCAAGACCTACCTGCTGGAGGCGCTCACCGGCACCCTGGCGGGCTTCCGCTTCGGGGCTCAGCGGGGGACGGAGCCCGAGTCGCTGAACCACCTCGCCGCCGAGTTCGCCCGGTACACGAACGCCTCTGCCCCGCCTCGCTGGCACGGCTGGGAGGATGCCGTCAACGACCTCCTGGCACTCGGGGACCACCGTCCGACACCCATCGTCATCGATGAGTTCCCCGACCTGGTGCGGCAGAGCCCCTCGCTTCCCTCCGTCCTGCACAGCGCCTACCGGCGCCACGACGGCGGACGCCCCGGCCAGGCCCGCCTCCTGCTGAGCGGCAGCTCCCTGCCCCTGATGCGCCGGCTGTTCAGCACCGCCTCACCCCTGCACGAACTGAGCGATCTGCATCTCACCGTGCGCCCGCTCGACTACCGGCAGGCGGCACGGTTCTGGAACATCGACGACCCTGCCCTCGCCCTGCTCGTCCACGCCGTCGTCGGCGGATCCCCCGCGTACCGGCGCGACTACGTCCAGAACGACGCGCCCGCGGACGGGAAGGACTTCGACGCCTGGGTGTGCAGGAGCGTGCTCAATCCCGGCAAGCCCCTCTTCCGTGAGGCGTACCACCTCCTGCACGACGAGATCGACCACAGGGACCTCGCCCTGTGCCACTCCGCCCTCGCCGCTGTCGCCACGGGGTGCTCGACCCAGGGCCAGGTCGCGGACTGCCTCGGCGCCCCGCTGACCGACACCGCGCACTGTCTGGGGCTGTTGCGGGAACACGGCCTGCTGCACAGCGAGGCCGACGCCTTCCGGCCCCACCTCATCAGGCTGCGCGTCGCCGAACCGCTGCTGGCCTTCGAGCACGCGGCGGTACGCCCCCACCGGTCGGCCCTGGAACAGCAGGACCCCGTCACGGTCTGGAAGCGCGCCCGGCCGGTCTTCGACTCGATGGTGGTGCGGTCCCACTTCGCCCAGGTGTGCCGCGACTGGGTCCTGCGCTTCGCCGGCCCGGACGTCTTCGGCACCGGCCCCGGGTCGGCGGCCCACGGGTCACTGACCGCCCCGTCGCACCCGGGCGGTGCGGACATGGCGGCGGACGTGGTCGTCCGCGGCCACGGCGGCGTGCGTGACGGGGCCCTGCTGTCGGTGGGCCTGGCGCGGTGGGACGAGGTCATGGACCTGGACCATCTGGAGCGTGTCCGCGGCCTCCTCGGCTCCCTCGCCGACCGCGGCGAGGACGTCGGCCGCACCCGGCCCGCCTGCTACAGCGGCGCCGGCTTCAGCCCTGCCCTGCGTGCCGCCGAGGCCCAGGGGCAGGTGGTGCTCGTCGGCCTCGACCGGCTCTACGGACGGACATGACCGCCGCGGGACGCGGTCACGGAGATCTCGACCCTCCACCGTCATGAGAATCGCACGGAAAAGATGGAATTGATATGGTTTGATCTTGCGTCACACCGGCCCCGCGAGAGGATCGGCATGCTGGAAAGAGCAAAGGACGTGCCCCCGCAGATCGATGCGGTGAAGGCGATCGGCACCCTGTCGAAGGACGACTACAAAGCGGTGATGGAGCCGCTCATCGACGACGCCCGCAGGGAAGGCCGCCGCATCCGGCTCCTGTGGGAGTTCGACCCGGAATTCAGGTCCTACACCCCGGCGGCCGGGTGGGAGGATTTCAAGGTCGGGGTCGGCGCCATGCGGCTGTTCGAGGGATGCGCGGTCGTCAGCGACACCGGCTGGATCCGGGAGTCGACCAGGCTCGCGAGCTTCCTGATGCCCTGCCCCGTCCGCGTCTTCGGCAGCAAGGACCGCGAGGAGGCCCTGCGCTGGCTGGTCTCGCTGCCCGAAGGCCCCGGGGTCTCCCACCAGCTCCTGCCCGACTCCAAGGTCCTCGTGGTCGAGGTCGAAGAGCCCTTGCGGACACAGGACTTCGACGCGCTGGCGCAGACCGCCGACAGCTGGCTCGAAACCCATGACGCACTGGCCGGGATCGTGGTGCACGCTCGTGCCTTCCCGGGGTGGGAGAACATCGCGAGCCTGCTCCGCCACGTACGTTTCGTCCGCGACCACCATCGCAGGGTCGCAAGAATCGCGCTGGCGGCCGACAGCAGGCTCGCCGCACTCGTGCCGCACCTCGCGAACCACTTCGTCCAAGCCGAGGTACGCCAGTTCGGATACGGCGCACTCGACGAAGCCCTCGCCTGGGCCGCCGGTCCGTCGGACCGCGATCCCGCCGACGCGGGCTGACGCGACGGCCGGCCCGGTTCAGCCTCTTCAGCCGGCCGGCGCCGCGCCTGACACCCTGACGAGGGTCACGCGGCCGGCCGGGGCACAATCATCCTCATGCTGGCCGTCAGCTGGGACACCGTCCGTCTGTTTCTGCACGTGCTCGCCGCCACCGTCTGGGTCGGCGGCCAGCTCACCCTGATCGCCCTCGTCCCGTCCCTGCGCGGCCTCGGGTCCGCGGTGACACAGGCTGCGGCGCGCCGCTTCAACCAGGTCGCCTGGCCCGCGTTCGCCGTACTGGTGGCCACCGGGGTGTGGAACATCGCCGCCCAGCACGGCCCGGGCACCGGTGCCTACCGGACCACGCTGACCGTCAAGGTCGCCGTCGTCGCGGTCTCCGGGCTCACCGCATACCTGCATGCCCGCGCACGCCGCACCGTCCCCCTGGCGGTGTACGGCGCCCTGACCCTGCTGAGCGCGCTGGCCGCTCTCTTCCTCGGCGTGCTGCTCTCGGGCTGAGGACACACGGCGACCTCGGCGGCCCGGCTGCCGCCGGGGGCGAGGAGTTCACCAGCCCGAGCAGCGGCACACGGCCATGGTCACCGGGGCCCCGGTCTGTGCGCGGCGAGGCGTTTGCGGGCCTCGGTGTAGGTGTCCGCGTCGATCTCACCGGTTGCGTAGCGGCGGTCGAGGATCTCCTCCGGGGTCTCCCGGGCCGCGGGACCCTCGCGGCCCTGCCAGCCGCGGCCGGCGTCCGAGTGGCCGTGGGACGCGCCCTGCGCCAGACGGACCACCGCCCACACCACGAGGACGATCAACGCGATCCACAACAGCGGCATGAAGGCCATCCAGGCCCAGCCACCACCGTTCCAGTACATCACTGTGCCCACCTCCCGAGGAGGTTCTCTCTCCCCCTGCTGTCCGCTCCCCCTGCTGACCGCCCTTCCTCTGCCGCCGCGGTGCGCACGGCTGTCCTTGCGGATTCCACTGTCCGCAGGGAAGGGGGCGGGTGCCAGGGCCGTTCGGCCCCGCACGGTGGGCGTTCAGCTCCGTGGGTGGGTCTCGTACATGCGGAACGCCACGACGAGGCCGGAGGCGGCGGTGAGGGCGGCCACCGCCCGGATGGCGGTGGTCAGTCCGTAGGCGTCGGCCAGGGCTCCGGCCAGGAGGGCGCCGACGGCGAAGCCGCCGTCGCGCCACAGGCGGTAGACGCCGACGGCGCGGGCGCGCCAGGCGGGGTGGGCGACGTCGCCGATGGCGGCCAGCAGGGTGGGGTAGACCAGGGCGGTCCCGGCACCGAGGAGGATCTGGGCGGTCGCCCAGACGGGGAAGGTGGTGCCGGTCGCCACCAGGGCGATGGCCGCCGCCTGGACGAGCATGCCGGTGGTGATGAGGTGCTTGCGGCCGACCCGGTCGGACCACCAGCCGGTGACCAGTTGCCCGAAGCCCCACACCGCGGGGTAGAGGGCGGCGAGGACGCCGATCCGTGCCACGGTCAGGCCGTGGGCGGCGAACAGCAGGGGGAAGACGCCCCAGGCGAGGGCGTCGTTGAGGTTGTTCACCATCCCGGCCTGGCTCGCGGCCGACAGGGCCTTGTCGCGGAAGCTGGTGATCCAGGCGATCTGGCCGGTGGTCAGCTCACCGTGGTGGTCGGGGTTGCGCGGTACGGGATGACGCGCGGCCTCGGCGCGGGCGTGGCCCCGGGTCTCATGGACCGCGAGGGTGGACAGGCCCAGGGCCAGGGCGGCGTAGGCGGCACCGAGGAGGAAGGGGGCGGGGCGCAGCCCCCAGTGGGCGGCGACGGCGCCGGTTGCCATGGCGGTGGCCGCGAGCGCGACGTACCCGGAGGCCTCGTTGAAGCCCATGGCCAGCCCTCGGCGGGCGGGCCCGACCAGGTCGATCTTCATGATGACCGTGGTGGACCAGGTCAGGCCCTGGTTCATGCCGAGCAGCACGTTGGCGAAGACGATCCAGCCCCAGGCCGGTGCCCAGATCAGCAGCGCCGGCACCGGCAGCGCCACCATCCATCCCGCGACCAGCACGGGCTTGCGGCCGTAGCGGTCGGAGAGGGTGCCGGCGAAGAAGTTCGTGATCGCCTTGGTGGCGCCGAAGGCCACGATGTAGGTCAGTGCGGCGGTGTAGGCGGACAGGTGGAAGACGTCACGCGCGAGCAGCGGCAGCACGGTGCGTTCCTGACCGAGCATGCCGCCGACCAGGGCGTTGACCGCGACCAGGAGGGAGAACTGGGCCAGGTTGGCGCGCAGTCCGAGCCGGACCGCGCCGCCCGGGGTGGTGGTGTCGGTGCTCATGCGCCCTCCTGGAGAGGGCGGCCGGTGGTCTTCGCCCAGTCGGCGGCCCCGCCGACCAGCACGGCCAGGTCGTCGGCGCCGCCGCGGGCCAGGAGGCTGGCGGCGGTCGTGGCGCGCTCGCCGTGCCCGCACATCACGACCGTCCCGTGCGGTGGTGCCCCGGTCGGCCGGGTCAGGGTGCCGAGTTCGGTGTGCCGGGCTCCGGGGATGTGCCCGGCCGTGTACTCGGCCCGCTGGCGTACGTCGAGGACGGGCCGGTCGCCGATGCGGTCGGCCGTGACGAGTTCCAGCGTCCGCAGGGATCCGCCGTCCGCGCGCCAGGCGTCCGGGCCGCCTGCCAGGTGGCCGGCGAGACGGTCGTAGCCGATCTTCGCCGCCTGCCAGGCCACCTCCGCCGCGTCCTGGCCGGGGCCGAGGACGAACACCAGCGGAGCCTCGGGCGGCAGCAGCCAGCCCAGCCAGGTGGCGAATGCCGCGCGCAGGGGGATGGAGACGGCACCGGGGACGTGCCCGGCGGCGAACTGCCGCACCGGGCGGACGTCGACCAGTTGCGCGCCCTGGCCGAGCAGTTCCCGCACCGCCGCGGTGTCCAGCGGCGCCAGGCCCGGGGCGGCGGGCAGGAGGGCGGGACCGTGCCGGTTCGCCTCGCCCAGCCGGTCGAAGTACGCGGGGTAGGTGCCCAGGCTGTCCAGCAGTTCCCGGACGAAGGCGTCCTCGTCCGGCGCCGCGAGCAGCGGGTTGGCCCGCTTCTGGGCGCCGACGGTCGTGGTGCGCTCGGCGCCGGGCGGGGCGGAGCAGAACGACCCGGCACCGTGCGTGGGCCACACGGCGGTGGCGTCCGGCAGGGCGGCGAGGCGGTGCAGGGAGCGGTACTGGGCGCGGGCCAGCTCCTCCGCGCGGCCGGGGCCGAGGAGGTCGGTGCGCGCGGCCGAGCCGACGATCAGGGAGCCACCGGTGAAGACGCCCAGCGCCCGGGGGCCGTCGAGCAACAGGTAGGACAGGTGCTCGTCGGTGTGGCCCGGGGTGGCCAGCGCCCGCAGGGTGAGGCCGCCCAGGTCGGTCTCGTCGCCGTCGGCGAGCGGGGTGTGCGGGAAGGCGCGTTCCGAGGCGGCGGAGGCCAGCACGGTGGCGCCGTCGTCGTGGGCGAGCTGCAGGGCGCCGGTGAGGAAGTCGGCGTGCAGGTGCGTGTCGGCCGCGTACGCGACCGTGAGGCCGCGCTCGGTCGCGGCCTGGCGGAGCGCGCGGACGTCCCGGGAGGCGTCGACGGCCAGGGCTCGGCCGTCGCCGAGGTCGACGAGGTAGGCGCTGTTGCCCAGCCCCTCGTCGACGAGGGGGATCAGGTGTTCGTCGGTGAATCCCACGATGTCCTCCAGTCGTGCCGGGCCGGGGCGGCGCAGCCCCTCCTCCCTCGTACAATATTCCACAGATTTATGGAGGATGCCATGCGTGGACCGGTCGCCTCCCGGCTGGAGAGGGACGGCGCCGGGCGCCCTCACCCGGCCTCCCGCGGAACAGCCCGCCGGGTGAGGGTCCAACGGCCCGGACGCGTTGGTCCCACCGGCCCATGCGGGAGGTGTGCGGCGGTGGGACGGTGACGACGAGGCCTCGGGGAGGAAACCGTGTTGCGCCGGACCTTCGCGGGCCGGCCGCGAGGACGGACGGTGACAGCGATGTTCCGGTACGACCACAGTCCCGGCTGGTTCGCCATGTCGGCGGGCACGACCTTCCTCCGGGCGGAGATCACCGCCTTCGGCGTCCTGCTCCTGCGGGTCCTGTCCCGGCCGGGCGGCTCCGCCACGTCCGCCGGCGCCCCGCCCACCGGGTCCGCGTCCGCCGACGGACAACTGCTCGCGGAACGCTTCGCCCGCGGCGACATCGACGAGGACGCGTACTCCCATCGCCTCGGCGTCCTACGCAGGCGCCGGTGACCCCCCGCTCGCCAGGCGCTGAGCGGCGCCCCGCGGGCCCGCTCCCCGAAGGGCGACCATGATGCGGCAGACACATGTCGGCGCCTGGCCACGGCTGGAGCCCGCCCTCCTGGCGGTCACCGCCGCGGCCCTGGCCGCGGGAGGTGGCGCCTGGCTCGCCGGTGACGCGGCTCTCGCCCATCTGCTGTGGGGTCTGGGCACCCTGTGCGCGGTCCCGCCGGCGGTGGGCTGGGTGCTCCTCTCCCTCCACCACGGCCGTACCGGCGTCGATCTGATCGCGGTGCTCGCCCTCGGCGGCACCCTCGCCGTCCATGAGTACCTGGCCGGTGTGCTCATCGCGCTGATGCTGGCCACCGGTCGCACCCTGGAGGGCGCGGCCCAGCGGCGGGCCTCGCACGACCTGCGCGCCCTGCTGGAGCACGCACCCCGCTCGGCACGCCGCCGCACGGCGGCCGGTGTCGCCACGGTCCCGCTGGGCGAGGTCGCCGTAGGTGACCTGCTGGTCGTGGGCCCGGGTGAGACCGTGCCGGTGGACGGGCGGGTGGAGGGGGCCACGGCCACCCTCGACGAGTCCGTGCTCAGCGGCGAGTCCCTGAGCGTCGAACGGGCCGCGGGCGAGACCGTCCGCAGCGGCGTGGTCAACGCCGGCGGCGCCTTCGAGCTGCGGGCCACGGCGGCCGAGCAGGACAGCACCTACGCCTCGATCGTGCGCCTGGCCGGGCAGGCCGGGGCCGAGTCCGCGCCCGTGGTGCGGCTGGCCGACCGTTACGCGGTCTGGTTCCTGCCGCTCACCCTGGCGGTTGCGGCACTGGCCTGGCTGCTCAGCGGCTCGGCGGTGCGCGCGGTGGCGGTGCTGGTGGTCGCCACCCCCTGTCCGCTGCTGCTGGCCGCGCCGGTCGCCATCGTCTCGGGGATCTCCCGCGCCTCCCGGCTGGGCGTCGTCATGCGCGACGGCGGCGCCCTGGAGAACCTGGGCCGGGCCCGCACCCTGCTGCTCGACAAGACCGGCACCCTGACCCGGGGCAGGCCCCAGGTCCTGGACGTGGTCGGCGCACCGGGGTGGCAGCCCGCGGACGTGCTGCGGCTCGCCGCGTCACTGGACCAGTACTCGCCCCATGTCCTGGCCGGGGCGATCGTCGACACCGCGCACGACCGGAAGCTGGTCCTGCCGATGCCGTCCCACGTCACCGAGGAGCCCGGCCAGGGTGCCACGGGCAGCGTGGACGGGCGCCGGGTGTGCGTCGGCCGCCTCACCGCGCCCGGGGACCGCCCGTCCTGGGCGAGGGCGGTGGACAACCGGGCGCTCCTGGACGGCGCCGCCGTGGCCTGGCTGACCGTCGACGGCTGTCCGGTGGGTGCCGTGCTCCTTCGGGACCCCCTGCGCCGCGACGCCCCGCGCACCCTGCGCGAGCTGCGGGCCGCGGGCATCGAGCGGCTGCTGATGCTGACGGGCGACCGCGCGGAGCCGGCCCACGAGGTCGGCGCCGTCCTCGGTCTGGACGACGTCCGCGCCGGTCTCGACCCGGCCGGCAAGGTCGCCGTCGTACGGGCCGAACGCGAACACGCGGTCACCGTCATGGTCGGCGACGGCGTGAACGACGCCCCCGCGCTGGCCGCCGCGGACGTCGGTGTGGCCATGGGCGCGCGCGGCTCCACCGCCTCCTCGGAGGCCGCCGACATCGTGCTGACCACCGACCGCGTGGACCGGCTCGCCGACGCCGTCGTCATCGCCGTACGGGCCCGGCGGATCGCCGTGCAGAGCGCCCTGGGCGGGATGGTGCTGTCCCTGGCCGCGATGGCCGCGGCGGCCTTCGGCCTGCTGCCGCCCGCCGCCGGCGCACTGCTCCAGGAGGCCATCGACGTCGCGGTCATCCTGAACGCCCTGCGCGCGCTGCGCGTCGACCAGAGCGCACGGCCGGCGCTGACACCCGCCGCCGAGGCGCTCATCCACCGCTTCGCGGCCGAACACGACGACCTCCAGGACGTGATCGAGGCGGTGCACGGTGCGGCCGACCGCCTCTCCGACGGCCCCGGCCCGCAGTCCCTGGCGGCCGTCGAGGAGGCGCACCGGCTGCTCACCGAACGGCTGCTGCCCCACGAGTACGCCGAGGAGCACCACCTCTACCCGGCGCTCGCCCCCGTTCTGGGCGGGCCGGAGGCGACGGCCACCATGAGCCGCGCCCACACCGAGATCGAACGCCTCTCCCGTCGTATCGCCACCCACCTGCGGCTGGCGCACGCCGAGGGCGGACTGGCCCCCGGCCAGCTCGACGACCTGCGCTCCTGCCTGTACGGGCTGCACACCGTACTCCGCCTGCACTTCACGCAGGAGGAGGAGAACTACTTCTCGCTGGCCCAGTGAGAGCCCGCGGCGCCGGCTGCCGGAGCCCTTCGCCCGCAGCCGGGTGGGCCACTCGGCCCGCACGGTGCCCGGTCAGCCCCTGTGCGGCCCGTACCCACCGCCGGACGCTGAAGGCGGGAGCCTGTCGGAGGGAGAGTCCGCGATGACCGGCATCCAGGAGGCCCCGGTGCACGCCCTGCTGGCCGACGGAACCACCGTACGCATACGACGGGCGGGCCCGGCGGACCACGAGGACGTACGGCGGCTGTACGAGGAGATGTCGCCGCAGAACCTGCGTATGCGGTTCTTCTCCGTCAGCCCGGCCTCCGCCGGGCGGGCCGCCGACCGGGTGGCCGGAGGCGAACGCCCCGGCTACCGCGCGCTGGCCGCCGAGTGCGGTGGGCGGCTCGTGGGGCTTGCCGAGTACGAAGTCCTGCCGGACGGCGGCACGGCGGAGGTCTCGGTGGCCGTCGCCGACGGCTGGCACCACCGCGGTGTGGGCACCCTCCTGCTGGAGCACCTCGCGGACGCCGCGCGTTCGGCGGGCGTCACCGCGTTCAGCGCCGACACCCTGGCCGAGAACCACGACGTGCTGAAGGTCTTCCACGACCTGGGGCTGCGTATCACCCGCCGCTTCGAGGGACCCGAGGTGCACTGCAGGGTCGAACTCACCGAGGACGAGGCCTACTTGAGCGCCGTCGAGGCCCGGGGCCGGGTCGCCGACGTGGTCAGCCTGGAGCCGCTGCTGCGGCCCCGGGCGGTCGCCGTGATCGGCGCCGGCCGTAGACCGGGGTCGGTCGGGCGCGCGATCCTGCGGAACATCCACAACGGTTCCTACGCCGGACGGTTGTACGCCGTGCACCCCGAGGCCGAGGCGATCGCCGGGGTGCACGCCTGCCCGTCCGTCGCCGCGCTGCCGCAGGTGCCGGACCTCGCCGTGATCGCCGTACCGGCCGCGGCCGTCGCCGAGGTGGCACAGGAGTGCGGGCGGGCCGGTGTGCGCGCCCTGCTCGTGGTGTCCGCGGGCCTGGACACGCACCAGAGCGGCGCGCTGCTGGGCGCGTGCCGCGCTCACGGGATGCGGCTGGTCGGCCCGAACTGCCTGGGCCTGGCCAACACCGACGACGGTGTCCGCCTGGACGCCACCTTCGCCGCCCGGCACCCCGGGCCCGGCACCGCGGGAGTCGCCGTGCAGTCCGGCGGCGTCGGTATCGCACTGCTGGACGGCCTGGCCCGGCTCGGCATCGGGTTGTCGACGTTCGTCTCGCTCGGCGACAAGTACGACGTCAGCGGCAACGACATGCTCCAGTGGTGGGAGAGCGACGGGCACACCGACCTGGCGCTGCTGCACCTGGAGTCCTTCGGCAATCCCCGCGCGTTCTCCCGCACGGCCCGACGGGTGGCCCGGTCGATACCGGTGCTGACCGTGGACGCGGGCCGGTCCGCGGCCGGGCGGCGGGCCGCCGCCTCGCACACCGCGGCGGCGGCCACCCCGACCATGACCCGGCGGGCCCTGTTCACCCAGGCAGGCATCACCGCCACCCGCACCATCGGTGAACTCCTCGACACCGCCGCCCTCCTGCACGCCCAGCCGCTCCCCGACGGCAGAAGGGTCGCCGTCGTCAGCAACGCGGGCGGTGCCGGGGTCCTGGCCGCCGACGCGTGCGCGGACGCCGGGCTGGTCGTGCCACCGCTCGCCGCCGGCCTGGTGGACGAACTCCTCGCCCTGCTGCCCGACGGGGCGAGCGCGACCAACCCCGTGGACGTCACGGCGGCCGTCGACGAGGACCGGCTGCGGGCCTGCGTCGGTCTGCTGGCCCGGCACGGTGCGGTCGACACCGTCCTGGTGAGCCTGGTCCCCACGGCGGTCGCCGCGGCCACCGGCGAGGACCTGGTGCGCGCGCTGACCTCGGTGCCCCGCCCGCTCGCCCGCCCGGTGGTCGTCGTACTGCCCGCGCAGGCGGCCCGCGTCGAGCTGCTGCCGGCCGTCGGCGGCGGCACCGTGCCCGCCTATTCGGACGCCGAGGACGCCGCCCGCGCCGTGGCCCATGCCGCGGCCCGCGCCGACTGGCTCGCCCGGCCGGCCGGCACCGTACCGGAGCCGGCGGGCGTGGACACGGGGCGGGCGAAGAGCCTGACCGTCGCCTTCCTGCACGGGAATCCGGAAGGGGGCTGGCTCGATCCGCGGGCGACGGCCACGCTCCTGGACTGCTACGGCATCCCGCAGATCCCCTGGGCCTGGGCGCGGGACGAGGGTGAGGCGGTCGCCGCTGCCGAGCGGCTCGCCGGACCGGACGGGCGGGTCGTCCTGAAGGCGTACTGGCCCGGTCTGCTGCACAAGAGCGAGCAGCACGCCCTGCACCTCGGCCTGCAGAACGCCTCCGAGGTCAGGGCCGCCCACCGCGATCTGGTCGCCCGGTTCGGCGACCGGATGACCGGGGTGGTCGTCCAGCCGCTCGCCGAGCGCGGCACGGAACTGTTCGCCGGGGTCGTCCAGGACGAGGTCTTCGGGCCGCTCGTCGTGTTCGGCCTCGGCGGCACCGCCACCGAACTGCTCGCCGACCACGCCGCCCGCCTCGCCCCGCTCACCGACCTTGACGTGCACGACCTGCTGACCTCGCCGCGCTGCTCCCCGCTGCTGTTCGGCTACGCCGGCAGCCCCGCCGCCGACCTCGGCGCTCTGGAGCAGCTGCTGCACCGGCTGTCCCGGCTCGCCTCCGACCTGCCCGAACTGGCGGAGACCGATCTCAACCCGGTCCTGGCCGGGCCGCGCGGTATCACCGCGCTCGACGCCCGGGTCCGGCTCGTGCCGCGCCACCCCCACGATCCATACCTGCGCAGGCTGCGCTGACGGGGCGCCACCGCTGAAGGAGGTAACCATGAAACCCACCAAGGTCGGCGCCGTCATGACCGACGACGTCGTCACGGTCCGCCACGACACCCCGTTCAAGGAGGTGGTGCGCCTGCTGCGCGGACACGGCATCAGCGGGCTGCCGGTCATCGACGAGGACGACAAGGTCATCGGGGTGATCTCCGAGACCGACCTGATGCGGCGCCAGGCACGGGCACCGGAGTCCGGCGGTGGTTTCGCCGCCTGGGTGCGCGGTCTGCACCTGGGGACGGGTGGGAGCGCAGCCCGCGGCCGGACGCGTACGGCGGGCGAGCTGATGTCGGCGCCCGCCGTGACGGTCCCCGCGCAGGCGGTGCTGTCGGAGGCCGCCCGGCTGATGACGCGGCACGGCGTCGAACGGCTTCCGGTGGTCGATGAGGAGGACCGGCTGGTCGGCATCGTCACGCGCCGCGACCTGCTCCAGGTCTTCCTGCGTCCCGACGACGAGATCCGGCGGGCCGTACAGGGCGAGGTGTTCGCCGATGCCCTGTGGCTCAGCCCGGACATCGTGGACGTCGGGGTCGACGACGGCGTGGTCACCCTCACCGGGCAGTTGGAGCGCCGCGGCGACGTCAGCGCCGCGGTCGGTCTGACGCGACGGGTGGACGGTGTCGTGGACGTCGTCGACCAGCTCACCTACCGCTTCGACGACAGGCACGTACAGGCGGCGGAACCGGCCGTGCACGGCGTGGCGGACGACTGGCTGCGCCGCCCGTGAGCCCCCGTGAGCCGCCACGTGAGCTCAGAGGCAACTGAGAGATTGCTGTGCCAGGCTGGCGCGCGCCCTACCCCCCTCTTGGAGCGCCTCGATGAATCTGTTCCACGGTCTGCCCACCCATGTCCTGCTGGTCCATGTGGTCGTCGTACTGATACCCCTGACGGCGCTGGCCCTGGTCACGGCCGCGCTGTGGCCGCGCGCCGCACGGCAGCTGGGCCCGCTGCTGCCGCTTCTGGCGCTCGCCGCCCTGGGCAGCGTGCCGCTGACCACGCATGCCGGTGAGTGGCTCGAGCGGCATGTGGACGACGACGCCCTGGTACGGCGGCACACCGAGCTGGGTGACGGACTGCTGCCGTGGGCCGTGGCTCTGTTCGTCGCGGCGGCAGTCGTGTGGTGGGTGGGCCGGCTCGCTTCGGCGGAGCGTGCAGAGGGCAGCCGCCCCCGCTGGTCGGCCCTGCCGGTGCGGATCGTCATCGGGGTGCTCTCGCTGGCCGTCGCGGTCGGCGCGGTGGTGGACGTCTACCGGATCGGCGACTCCGGTGCGAAGGCCGCCTGGCACGACGCCTACTCGAAGACGGAGACCGGGGACCACGATGAGGACGGCTCCTGATCCGGCTTGAGTTCCTGTCGAGGGCCCCGGCCGCGCGACCGCGCGCCGGGGCCCTCGGTGTGTCCGCGGGCTGAGGCCCGCTCCCCGCAAAATCCGATGCTCGTGCCGGCCGCGGGCCGGTCGGCACTGGTGGAGTGCGCGGTCCGCGTGGTGTGCTGGTAGTGGCGGGAAGGACCGTTGCCCGGCGCGGAGAAGCGGCCGGCAGCCGCGCACCGCGCAATCCGGATCCGCGAGAAGTGGATGGCCCTTCCCGTCCTGTCATGCCGTGGCCGGGGCGGTGGTGCCGCGTGCCGCGGCGACCCGGTGCCGGACGATCTCGTCCTCCACACGTGCGACGAGGGTGTCGACCGCTGCGGCGACCCGTGGGGACAGTCCCGGTCCGAGTGAGGTGTCGGCGGCCTCGACGGCGTACGCCACCAGGCGGCCGGGCAGCCGGTCCAGCTCCCAGGCCACCTCGACGGCCTGGTCGAGCCCACGCGGACCGAGCGCCTGCGGCCGGGCCGGCCGGCGGACGTCCGGTTCCAGGCGGTGGATGCGGCCCGGGTGGCTCGGGAGGGTGTGTGCCGCCTCGATGACGACGGTCAGGTCCGTGTGGTCCCACAGCCGGATCAGCCGCCCAGGATCGAGGTCGCACTCCGCCAGGACGGTGCCGGGCGGGAAGGGCCGCTGTACCGCCCGTTCGCGCAGACGGCACAGGACCGCGTGGCCGACGCCGGCGTCGCGCCGGGACGGATCGCCGACCGCGACGACCGCGAATCGCGTAGCGGGGCGCATGGTGCGTCTCCCTCCAGTGCGGTTGTCTCCCAGCCTGCGGCGCGGCGGGTACGGCCCCCATGGGCCGAAGAGCCCCGGCGCGGGCCCGGGTGGCCCGTGGTGAAGAACCGGTGCCGCGCGCACGCTGGGGTCAGTAACCACGAAGGGAGCCGGTGCGATGACCTCCGCCACCACCATGACCGCGGCGCTTCCCGCCGAGCACCGTGAACGGCTGATGCGGGCCGCCCGCGAGGTCTCCTTCGAGGCCGGGACCCGCCTGTTCGAGGAGGGCCGGCGCGCCGACCGCTTCTGGATCGTGCGCACCGGGACCGTCGCCCTGGACCTGCGCGTGCCCGGCCGCCGTCCCGCCGTCATCGAATCGCTCGGGCACGGCGAACTGGTCGGTTTCTCCTGGCACTTCCCGCCGTACCTGTGGCAGCTGGGTGCCGAGGCGATGAGCCCCGTGCGGGCCTGGGAGTTCCACGCCGAGACGGTCCGGGCGATGTGCGCCGCGGACGCCGAGTTCGGCCGGGCGATCGCGGTCTGGGTCGGACGGGTGGTCGCCCATCGGCTGCACGCCTCCAGGGTCCGGCTGCTCGACCTGTACGCGCCGTACGGCAGCGGGGGCCTGACATGACCGCCGTGTCCGGATCTCACCGGCGTCCGGAGGAGGAGAGCATGGCCGGCAGTCCGCACCGAGTGAACGACGTGATGACGCGCGCCGCGGTGGCGGTGGGCCGCAAGGCCCTGTTCAAGGACATCGTCGAACGCATGGAGCAGTGGCAGGTCAGCGCCCTTCCCGTACTCGAGGGCGACGGCCGGGTCATCGGTGTCGTCTCCGAGGCCGACCTGCTGCCCAAGGAGGAGTTCCGGGACGACGATCCGGACCGGTTCACCCAGTTGCGCAGGCTGTCCGCCCTGGCCAAGGCGGGGGCGGTGACCGCGGACGAGCTGATGAGCACCCCGGCCGTCACCGTCCATGCCGACGCCACCCTCACCGAGGCGGCCCGCATCATGGCCCTGCGGCACGTCAAGCGGCTGCCCGTCGTCAACTCCGAGGGGCTGCTCGAAGGCGTGGTGAGCCGCGGGGACCTGCTCAAGGTGTTCCTGCGCCCGGACAACGACCTCGCCGACGAGATCCGCCGCGATGTCGTCGACGTCCTCTTCCCGGCGCCGGTCGAGCCCGTGCACGTCATGGTCACGGAGGGAGTCGCGACCCTGACCGGCCGGGTCCGGGAGGCCGACCGGATTCCGCTCGCCGTGCGCATGGCGCGGGGCGTCGAGGGCGTGGTGGCCGTGGACTGCCGGCTCACCGCGGACGACGACACGAACGCGGAAGACTGAACGAGACGTAGGACGGACGCGTTCAGCCCTTGCCGACGCGTTCAGCCCTTGCCGCCGCTGAGGTTCCCCCATTCGGCCCGCCGCCACTCCTCGTCCCATTCGGCCAGGCGCCGCCGCATGAGCCAGGTGCGGACCGTCCGTCCCGCGCCCCACACCGTCGCGCCGGCGGCCGGGGCGGCGAGGGCGCCGGTCAGGGCCGCCTGGACGGTGGCGTCGGTCCCCGTGACGGGGGCGGACACCATATGGCCGGCGTGGTCCGTCCACACGGTGAGCCGGGTTCCTTCGCGGGTGCCGGGGAGCGTCTTGGCGAGGTCCGTGTGCGGCGAGCCGTCCGGATCCGTCCAGCGCACGGCGACCCAGACCCGGCCGTCGTCGTAGCCGGACGCGGCGGCCGGGGTCCTCGCCGCGTCGTCGGTGAGGACGGCGGACACGGCGTGCGCCTGGGCCCGCCGGGCGGCGAGGCCCGATTCCGTGGCCTGTGCCGCCGCCGCACCCGCGAGGACGCCGCCGAGGGCGGCGAGAAGCCATGCCGCGAGCACGATCCATGCCTCCACGAGGTCGCTGTGCCGCCGCAGCGGGTTGCGCCGCCAGCGCCACAGCCGCACCCGCGCCGGAGTCGCGGGAGGTGTCCGTGTCATCGGTCGCCGCCTCTTCCCGTCCTCTCGCTGCCGTCCTCGCGCACTCCTGTCGTCTCGGGCCGTCGTCTCGGGCCGTCGTCTCGGGCCGTCGTCTCGCTGCCGTCGGCCGCGGTCAGGCGGAGGCCGTGCGCTCCGGACCCGGCTGGTCCTCCTCCGGCAGGTCCGGGTCGAGATCGGGGTGCCGGCGGGGTCCGGTCAGGGCGCTGCGGACGTCCACGACGCCCGGTACGGTCCGCGTCAGGAGAAGGGCGAGCGGTACGAGCCTGGTGTCGTCGACACGGCCGGCGAGCGTGACGACCCCGTCGCACACCTCGACGCCCACGGGCACCAGGCCCGTGCCGAAGAGGCGTACGACGACCTCACGCCGTACCTCCTCGGCGATGTCCTCGTCGTCGCGCAGGAAGACCTTCAGCAGGTCGGAGCGGCTGACGATGCCCTTCAGCGTGCCGTCGTCGCCGACGACCGGCAGCCGCTTGACCCGGTTGCGGGCCATGAGGCGTGCGGCGTGGGCGAGGGTGGCCCCGGGCTGCACCGTGACGGCCGGGGCGGTCATCAGGTCCTCGACGGTCACCGCGTCGGCCTTGCGGACGTCCGCGAGGTGCGCCTGGCCGTGGCGGCCCAGGTCGCCCTCGCGGTACTCCTCCTTGGGCAGCAGGTCCGCCTCGGAGACGACACCGACGACGTGCCCGCCGCCGTCCAGCACCGGGAGGGCGCTGACGCGCCACTCCTTCATGGTCTTCACGATGTCCTTGAAGACCACGTCCGGGCGGACTGCGACGACCGTACGGGTCATCACGTCGTTCACGGTCGGAGTACCGTCCATGGCGTCCTCCAGAGACTCGGATCCGTGCTGCGACACCTTCAGCCTGCGGCCGGCGACGGGTGCGGGGCATGGGCCGAGTGGCCCGTCCCCGGGCCCCCCGAGGACGGGTCCGGCCGGGAGTTCCGGCACGTCCGGTTCACTGTCCCGGCGCCGGACCCGACGGCCGCGTCGCGGGCAACGGGACCCGCCACTGCAGTGTGGCGCCGCCGCCGTCCGGGCTGGACACGGTCAGCCGGCCGCCGAGTTGTTCCGCCCGCTCGGCCATGTTCCGCAGCCCGCTGCGGCGGCCCCCGGGCGGCATGCCCACGCCGTTGTCCGACACGGTGAGGGCCGCTTCCCGCCCGTCCGTGGTCAGGGCGATGTGTGCGCGGTCCGCGCGGGCGTGCCGGGCGATGTTGGTGAGGGCCTCGGAGAGCACGGCGACGACGTGGTCGGCGATCTCGCGCGGCACGTCGGTGTCGACCAGGCCCTCCATGCGCAGGCTAGGGGCGAACCCCAGCACGGGGGCGGCCTCGTCGACGACGCCGACGACACGCGCCCGCAGTCCGCCGCCGGCGACGCCCTCGCGCGCCCGCAGGCCGAAGATGGCCGACCTGATGATCTTGATGGTCTCGTCCAGGTCGTCCACGGCCCGCAGGACCCGCTCGGAGGCTTCCGGGTGGTCGATGAAGCGGCTCGCGCTCTGCAGCGTCATCCCGGTGGCGAACAGCCGCTGGATCGCCAGGTCGTGCAGGTCCCGGGCGATCCGGTCACGGTCCTGGAGCACCGCGATCCGCTCGGCGTCCTGCCGGCGGTCGGCCAGTTCCATCGCGATCGCGGCCTGCGCGGCGAAGCCCTGCAGCATCTCGGTCTCCCTCTCCGAGAACACCGGCCGGCCGGTCTCCCGCGCCAGCAGGACCACGCCCCGGGTGCCGCCCTGCGCCGTGCCGATGGGGACGGCGACGGCGGGGCCGAGCCCGGCGAACCGCGGGGATTGCGAGGAGATGCGCGGGTCGTGGATGACGTCGTCGCTGGCGACCGGGGCCGCTGCCGCGTACGCCAGTCCCATCAGGCTCTCGTGCAGGGGCAGCACCAGCCCGCGGTGTGCCTCGGCGTGCAGGCCGACGGCGATCTCCACGGTGAGCGACTTGGTGTCCGTCACAGGCATTGCGACCGCCACCAGCGCCGAGCCGGTGATCTCCCGGGCCCGTTCGGCGATCAGGTCCAGCGCCTCGGCGCGGGCGCTGCCGGACATCAGGCTGTGCGTGATGTCGGCGTTCGCCCGCAGCCAGCGTTCGCGCAGCCGGGAGTCCTCGTACAGGCGGGCGTTGTCGATGGCCACGCCGGCGGCCACGGCCAGCGTGGACAGGACCGACTCGTCCTCCTCGTCGAACTCCGCGCCATCGCGTTTCTCGGTCAGGTACAGGTTGCCGAACACCTGGTCGCGGACCCGGATCGGGACCCCGAGGAAGCTGTTCATGGGCGGGTGGTGGGGCGGGAAGCCGTACGAGGCCGGATGGTGCGACAGCTTCGCGAGGCGAAGCGGCTGCGGGTGGCGGATCAGTTCACCGAGGATGCCGTGCCCCTCGGGGTAGGGGCCGATCACGGCGACGTCCTCGTCGCTCACGCCGACGGTGTGGAAGGCGGAAAGGGTCTGGCCGTCCGGCCCGATGACGCCGAGCGCGGCATACTCCGCGTCCACGAGCACCGCCGCCGTGTGCACGATGGCGCCCAGGGCGTGCTCCAGGTCCAGCTCCCGGCCGACGACGAGCACCGCCTCCAGCAGGCTGCGCACCCGGTCCCGGGTGCCGCGTGCCGCGTCGATCCGGGCCTGCAGCTCCTCCAGCAGTTCGTCGAGCTTGAGCTGCGGCAGTCGTACGTGAGGGTCCTCGGGGCTGGTCACCACGCCACCACGCTCCTCCTGGTCCCGTCGGCGCGCGGGCGCGGACCCATCGGATCGTTTCGCCTCTACGGTATCGGCCCCCGGCGCAACGCGGTACTCCACCGCGGTGGCCGGCGGCCATGGGGCCCGCGCACCGCCATGGTGGCACAGCCGCGCGTTCGGGGCCGGTCGGCCCACCCCCGGGGGACCGAGAGCACCTGCCCGGGCGGTCCTGTCCCGGCGGACGCTGGAGGGATGACCGGGAGCGGACCACGGAGCCGAGGAGAGGCGTCATGAGCCGTTACGTGTACGACTTCCAGGACGGGGGCCGTGAACTGGCCGGCCTGCTCGGCGGCAAGGGTGCGAACCTGGCCGAGATGACCCGGCTGGGCCTGCCGGTGCCGCCGGGGTTCATCGTCACCACCGAGGCCTGTCGTGCCTTCCTGGCCACCGGCGAGGAACCGGAGGGCATGTCGGCAGAGGTCTCCCGGCACCTGTCGGCGCTGGAGAGGACCGCCGGCCGGCGGCTCGGTCAGGCCGACGACCCGCTGCTGGTGTCCGTCCGCTCCGGGGCACGCTTCTCCATGCCCGGCATGATGGAGACCGTCCTCGACATCGGCCTGAACGACGCCTCCGTGCTCGGCCTGGCGAAGGCGTCCGGCAGCGAGCGCTTCGCCTGGGACTCCTACCGCCGGCTGGTGCAGATGTACGGCAGCACGGTCATGGGCGTCGACCCTGCCCTGTTCGACGAGGCGATGACCCTGTTCAAGGAGGCCCGCGAGGCCCCGGACGACCTGCGTCTGGACGCGAGCGACCTCGCCTGGCTGGTGGAGACGTACAAGCGCCTGATCCGCGACGAGACCGGGGACGACTTCCCGCAGTCCCCCGCCCAGCAGCTGCAGCAGGCGGTCCTCGCCGTGTTCCGGTCCTGGAACGCCGAGCGGGCCCGCCTGTACCGGCGGCGCGAGCACATCCCGGACGACCTGGGCACCGCGGTCACGGTGCAGCGCATGGTGTTCGGCAACCTGGGCGCGGACTCGGGCAGCGGTGTCGCCTTCACCCGCGACCCGGCCACCGGGCGACCGGGCCTGTACGGCGACTACCTGCCGAACGCGCAGGGCGAGGACGTCGTCTCGGGCGTGCGGGACGCGGTGCCGCTCGCCGAGCTGGCCCGGCTGGACTCCCACTCGTACCAGCGTCTGCGTGATCACGCGCAGACGCTGGAGCGCCACTACCGGGACCTGTGCGACATCGAGTTCACCATCGAGCGCGGCACCCTGTGGATGCTGCAGACCCGGGTGGGCAAGCGCACTGCTCAGGCCGCGTTCGCGATCGCCGCCGAGCTGGCCGAGGAGGGACTGATCACGGCCGACGAGGCGCTGGCGCGGGTCAGCGGTGACGGGCTGGCGCGGCTGATGTTCCCCCGCTTCGACGCCGGCGCCACCGGCGAGCCGCTCGCGCACGGCGTGCCGGCCTCGCCGGGCGCCGCGGTGGGCGCGGCCGTCTTCGACTCCGCGGAGGCCGTACGCAGGGCCGCGGACGGCGAGCGGGTGGTGCTCGTGCGGGAGGAGACCACCCCCGACGACCTGCCCGGCATGGTCGCCGCGCAGGCGGTGCTGACCGGCCGGGGCGGCAAGACCAGCCACGCGGCCGTGGTCGCCCGCGGCATGGGCAAGGTCTGCGTCTGCGGTGCGCAGGACATCACCGTCAGCACGCAGGCCCGGCGCTTCACCACCCGGGACGGCACGGTCGTCGACGAGGGCACGGTCATCTCGGTGGACGGCTCCAGCGGTGACGTGTACGCGGGCGCGGTGCCGTTGGTCCCGTCGGCGGCCGTTCGCTATCTGGAGACCGGAGAACAGGCGGACAGCGCGGTCGCCGCGATCGCCCGCGCCCTGGAGCACGCCGACCATGTCCGGCGGCTGGAGGTGCGGGCGAATGCCGACACCCCCGAGGACGCCGCGCGGGCCCGGCGGTTCGGAGCGCAGGGCATCGGGCTGTGCCGCACCGAGCACATGTTCCTCGGCGAGCGGCGCAGGCTGGTCGAGGAGATGATCCTGGCCCGCACGGACGCCGGGCGTGACCGGGCGCTGGCGGCGCTTCTGCCGCTCCAGCGGCGGGACTTCGCGGGCATCCTCCAGGCGATGGACGGGCTGCCGGTCACCATCCGGCTCCTGGATCCGCCGCTGCACGAGTTCCTGCCGGACCGTACCGGACTGGCCGTGCGCATCGCGGCGGCCGAGGCCGCCGGCGGCACGCCGGACGGGCACGACGTGGAGGTGCTCGACGCCGTGAACCGGATGCACGAGGAGAACCCGATGCTCGGCCTGCGCGGCGTACGGCTCGGGCTCGTGGTGCCGGGCCTGGTCGCCATGCAGGTGCGGGCGATCGCCGAGGCGGTCGTCGAGCGCACGCGGGCGGGCGGCACGCCGCGCGCGGAGATCATGGTGCCGCTCGTCGGAGCCGTCGAGGAACTGCGGCTCGCCCGCGAGGAGGTGGCACGGGTCCTGGCCGAGGTCGGTGAGGAGACCGGTGTCGCCGTCGGCTGCCCCGTCGGCACGATGATCGAGCTGCCGCGGGCGGCGCTGACGGCGGGCCGGATCGCCGAGCAGGCCGAGTTCTTCTCCTTCGGGACCAACGACCTCACCCAGACGACCTGGGGTTTCTCCCGCGACGACGTCGAGGCCGCGTTCTTCTCCGCCTACCTCGACAAGGGCGTGTTCGCCGCCTCGCCGTTCGAGACGCTCGACCGGGAGGGGGTGGGCCGGCTGGTCCGTGTCGCCGTCGAGGAGGGCCGGGCCGCCCGCCCGGATCTGGAGACCGGCGTCTGCGGCGAGCACGGCGGCGATCCGGAGTCGATCCACTTCTTCCACGACGTCGGACTGGACTACGTCTCCTGCTCGCCGTTCCGGGTGCCGGTGGCCCGTCTGGAGGCCGGCCGGGCCACCCTGGTGGGGGTCGAGGGCGGCGACAGCAGATGACGCGCGGGGACTTCCGGCCCTGTGGCCGGGACCGGTCGGCACTGGGAGCACCGGCATGCCATGGCCGAAAGTGAACTCAGGAGCGGCGCCGGTCCCCCGCGGCGTCGCTCCGCCCGCCTCAAGCAACCACCTGGCAACCCACCTGCGAAGAAGCTCCGCCATGTCCACTGACGACGTCCCGGCGCACCGGCGCATCGACCTCGACCCTGCCGAGGCCCTGCGGCTGCTGGGCAGCGTGCCCCTGGGCAGGATCGTCTTCACCCGGCAGGCCCTGCCCACGGTCCGCCCGGTCAACCACGTGCTGGACGGCGGCGACATCGTCATCCGCACCCACGAGGGCGCCGCGCTGACCAGCCAGGCCCGGCAGTCCGAGGACACCGGTGTCGTCGTCGCCTACGAGGCGGACGCCATCGACCCGGACACGCACCTCGGCTGGAGCGTGGTGGTCACGGGCTACGCCCGCCTGGTGACCGACGACGACGAGGTCGCCCGGATCCGGACGATGTTGCACCCCTGGGCGGCCCAGCCGGGCACGGACCACGCGGTACGCATCCATCCCGACCTGGTCACCGGCGTCCTGCTCACCCGGACGGGTGACGCACCCGAGGACGGCTCAGACGGCCGAGGCTCAGAAGACTCAGACGGCTGACCGGCCCGCCGCAGAGAGAACTCAGGCGCCGGCGGCACTGTCACTGCAGTGCCGCCGGCGCCGCCTGACTCGTACCGCTCCCGTGATGTCGTACCGCCCGCGCTCACACGGTGATCCGGCGTCCCGTCACGATCTGGGGTTCGATGCGCACCCATACGTCACGCACGCCGCCCGTCCAGGGCGTGGTGTGCGCCAGTTCCGTGAACTTGGCCTTCTCCTGCGGATCCGTCACCGTGTGCGCGGGTCCTCTGACCAGGACGCTCCAGCCCCGGCTGAACGTGTCGTCGATGCGGTCGACCTCGAAGGCGACCTGACTGCCCGCGGCCAGGGACGGCGTGGCACCGGGCGCCGTCCGGTAGACGATCGCGCCGTCCACGACGCTGTAGTTGACGGGGACGATCACCGGCCCCGAGGACGTCGTGACGGCGAGCCGCCCCACGCCGTGCGTGCCCAGCAGGGCCTGGCACTCGCCGAGGCTCAGCTCCGTGAGCTTCGCCGTACGCGCGGCCGCCGAGGACCCGGGCGCCTGCTCGACGGCACCGCCGGTCAGCTCGGCCACGCTGGTCTCCAGCGCCGCGGCGAGGCTGCCCAGTACACCCGGGCCGGGCGCGGCACCGGGATGCTCCTCCAGATACCTGAGATAGGCCACCGCCACGCCGGCCCGGGCGGCGGCCTCCCCACGGGTCAGCCCCAACTGCCCACGCCGGGCGGCCAGGCGACGGCCGAGATCGCCCAGGGGAGCGCCGGTCTCCGTGTCGGACGCGGACTGTCCGGTCATCATCGTCACGTCCCTTTCGTCAGGCCGTGGGAACGGCCACCTCCGCGTGCTGCTCCCCGCCGAGGACCACCTTGAGCGCGCCGGTCTCGCCGGCCTTGGAGAAGACCTCGTACGCCTCCTCCATGTGCTCCAGCGGGAAGGTGTGGGTGACCAGCTGTCCGGTGGGCAGCCGTCCGGCCACCGTCATCCGCAGCAGGGTCGGGGTGGAATAGGTGTCCACCAGCCCGGTCGTGATGGTCACGTCCTTGATCCACAGCTCTTCGAGATGCAGCGTGGCGGGCCTGCCGTGCACGCCGATGTTGGCCACGTGCCCGCCCGGGCGGACCATGCGGGTGCACAGCTCGAAGCTCTCCGGGACGCCGACCGCCTCCATGACCACGTCCGCGCCCAGCCCGTCGGTCAGGTCGGCGACCAGGTCGCAAGCCTCGTCGGCTGCCGCCACCGCATCGGCGCCCAGGTGCCGGGCCGCCTCCAGCCGGGCCGGCGTGAGGTCCACCGCGATGATCCGCTCGGGTGAGAAGAGCCCTGCCGTGGCGATGGCCGCGAGTCCGATGGGCCCGGCACCCACGACGGCGACGGTGTCGCCGGGACGCACGTGCCCGTTGAGGACGCCCACCTCGTAGGAGGTCGGGAAGATGTCCGCGAGCAGCACGGCGTCCTCGCTGCGGACGGCGCCGGGCAGCGGGTACGCGGACAGGTCGGCGAAGGGCACGCGGACGTACTCGGCCTGGGTGCCGTCGACGAGGTGACCGAGGATCCAGCCTCCGCCGCCCCGGCACTGGCCGTAGCTGCCGTCCCGGCAGAAGCGGCACCGCCCGCAGGAGCTGATGCAGGAGAGCAGCACCCGGTCACCGGGCCTGACGGTGCGCACGTCGCTGCCGGCCTCGACGACCTCACCGACCGCCTCGTGACCGAGCACCGTTCCCGGGCGCACCTCGGGCACGTCGCCCTTGAGGATGTGCAGGTCCGTGCCGCAGATGCTCACCGCGCCGACCTTCACGATCGCGTCGGTCGGCTCCTTGACGGCCGGGTCCGGGACGTCCTGCCAGGAGGCCTGCCCGGGACCGTGGAAGACAAAGCCCTTCATGACACTCCTCACCCTCGTGGGTCGGTCACGGGCACACGTCCCGGCGCGTGTACGAGGGGGCGCAGGCCGGGCTCCGGCACAGCGCCGGAGGTGAGGTGCCCCGCACGTTTCAGCTTGTGCGGTGCGCGGGGAGCGCCGCTTGGGCCGTACGGCCCCCACCCGCGGCCGGACGGTGCCCATCGGCCCCTCCCCGGCGGACGGCCGCCGCCGGACCATGAAGGTGCCGCGGCCTGTGCTGCCGGGCACGGCGACGGAGCGGTACTCGGAGGTGAGGCGAGGGTGATGGAAGAGACGCTGCCCCTCGGCCGGATCGCCGGCGTGCGGGTCGGCCTGCACTGGAGTGTCCTGGTCATCGTCGCCCTGGTGACGGTCGCGTTGGGGCGCGGTCGTTTCCCCGACGCGCATCCCGGCCATGCGCCGCTGCTGTACTGGGCGCTCGCCCTGCTGACGGCGGTCGTCTTCCTCGCCTCGCTGCTCGCGCACGAACTGGCGCATGCCGCGGTCGCCCGCCGCAACGGCGTCGAGGTGGACGGCATCACCCTGTGGATGCTGGGCGGCGCGGCCCGCCTGCGCGGGGAGGCCCCGACCCCGGCCGCCGAGCTGCGCATCGCGGGCGTGGGTCCGCTGACCAGTCTGGTCGCCGGCGGCCTGCTGGCCGGTGTGGCGGTGGGGCTGGAGGCGCTCCACGTGTCCGCGCTGGTGGTCGAGGCCGTCTCCTGGCTGGCGGCCATCAACGTCCTGCTGGCCGTCTTCAACGCGCTGCCCGCTGCCCCGCTGGACGGCGGGCGGCTGCTGCGCGCCTACCTGTGGCACCGTACCGGGGACCGGCTGCGGGCCACTCGGGGTGCAACGGCGGCGGGCCGGGCGCTGGGCTGGTTCATGGTGCTGACCGGCTTCGCGGTCGTCCTGTTCAGGGGCGACCTGTCCGGTCTGTGGGCCGCACTGATCGGCTGGTTCCTGATCAGCGCGGCCACCGCGGAGGCCCGTCAGGCCGACATGCGGGGCGTACTCGGCGGGGTCCCGGTCGGCCGTGTCATGACGGCGGACCCGGTCACCGTGCCGGCCGCGGCGACGCTCGCGGACTTCGTCTCTGCGGGGCCCTTCGGCCACTACCGCCACTCCGCGTTCCCGGTGCTGGCGGCGGACGGCTCGGTGGCCGGGCTGCTCACCGTGCGGCACGTCGAGGCGACGCCGCCGCAGTCGCGGGAGCGTACGACCGTCGGCGAGGTGATGCTGCCCCTCGCCGACGTGGTCACGGCCGCTCCCGAGGAGCCCGTGCTGGACGTGCTGCCCCGCCTGCAGGCAAGTCCGGCCCGGCGTGCGCTGGTCCTGGACGCCGGCCGCCTGGTCGGCATCCTCACCGTCGCGGACATCACCCGCGCCCTGGCCTGGCCGGCCGCGTCCGGCCCGGCCGGGCGCCGAGAGGAGGCGTGATGACGGACATCGTCTCACCGACCGGCCGGAGCGTCCCGGTGCCCGAGGGGGTCGTCCGGGTCGGTCATCTGACGGGCGAGGCGTTCGTGGCCGAGGTGCGCGGTCACACGCTCGTCACCGACCAGCCCGTCGAGGCGGGCGGTGACGACCGCGGCCCCACACCCGTCGAAGTGCTCGTCGTGTCCCTCGCCGCGTGCGTCGCCCACTACGCCGGACGTTTCCTGGAACGCCACCACCTCGACCGTGAGCAGCTCCGTGTGCTGGCGGACTTCACGATGGCGGACGACCGTCCGGCCCGCGTCGCGTGCGTACACCTGCGGGTCGTACTGCCGTACGAACTGAGCAGGGCCAGGCTCGAGGGACTGCGTGCCGTGGTCGAGCACTGCACGGTGCACAACACGTTGCTGCGACCGCCCGACATCCGGCTGGAGACAGGGGTGCCCGCGTGAGGGCGCCGCCCGTTGTCCGCTTCGCGGTCCGGCTCACCGGGCCCGAAGGGTGTCGTTGGAGAGGCCGATGAGAACTCTTCGACGAGGGCAGAGAAGCGCGGCACCTGACGGCTGGACTACTCGCTCAGCGCCACGACGCCCCACCGTCGTCGGGCGGCTTCGGTGAGAGATCCGCAGGTGGTCAGTCGGGTTCCGGTACGACGGCCACCGGGCAGGCGGCGTGGTGCAGCACGCCGTGGGCGACACGGCCGAGCTGGAGACCGAAGCGGCCCGAGCGGTGCCGGGCGCCGACGACCAGCAGGTCGGCCTCGTGGCACGCGGCCAGGAGGACGTCGCGGGCGCGGCCCTCGACCGCACGCCGCATCACCTGCACCTCTGCCGGGACGTCGCGCAGTGCCTCGTCCAGATCCTCCACCGCCTGCCTCTCCCGCAGGTGGGCGGGCTCGCCGGTGATCAGCGGGTGGACGGTGACCGTGTGCGCGGGGTGCTGCCAGGCCCGTACGGCCTCCAGCGCGACTCCGCGCAGCAGGGCCTCCTCGGCCGCGAACCGCACCGCGGCCGGGCCCGTCTGCTTGTCGCCCACTCCGAGGACGATGCGGCCGTGCTTCCCTGAGCGGGCCTGGTTGTCGTGGCTGCCGCGCAGCACGATCACGGGGCAGTGGGCGTGCCCGGCGACCATGACACTCACGGAACCGAGGAGTGCGTCGGCCAGGGCGCCGCGGCCACGGCAGCCCAGGAGCATCAGCCGGGCCGTGCGGCTCTCCCGGACCAGCCCGTACTCCGGCTCCTCGGGCAGCACCTCGGACGTGACCCGCACCCCCGGCTGCCGACGTCGGGCGCACTGCTCGGCGGCCTCGACGACGTGCTCGGCCATCACCTGCTCGTCCGGCTTTCCGAGGTCGTGCGCGGCGGAGTAGCCCTCGTAGCGCTCCCAGAGGGAGGCGTACACCAGCCGGAGCGGCGCGCCGCGCAGCGCGGCCTCGTCGGCGGCCCAGTCCACGGCTCTCAGACTCGGCTCGGAGCCGTCCACGCCGACCACGATCGGGAGGTCCATCGCGCTCACCTTTCTCCCCTGCCTCGACGGGTTCTCCTCGTCATGGGATCAGCCGTGGGCGACGACCGCGACAGGGGCGGCGGCGTGGTGCACGACGGCGTGGGCCACATGGCCGATGCGGGCGCCGAGGCGGCCGGTGCGGATGTGCCGCCCCACGACGACCAGCGAGGCGTCGCGGGAGGCCTCCACGAGGACCTGGGCGGCACTGCCGCACCGGCTCGCCTCCACCACGTCGACGTCCGGGAATTTCCGCCGCCACGGGTGCAGCGCCTCGGTGAGCGCGCCGGCCTGCTTGCTCACGAGGGTGCTGTACAGCTCGGCGTCCCCGTAGAAACGGTAGAAGGAAGTGGGTGGCTCGTCCCAGACGTGCACCACCCGCAGGGTCGTCTCCCGGCGCGCGGCGGCGTCGAAGGCGAAGGCCAGCAGCGTCTCGTCCGGGGTGCGGATGTCGAGGCCGAGGACGACTGGCTGGAAGGGTGTCGCGGCGGACGGTACGCCCGCGGGGTCGGGCCTGTGCTCGTCCGCGGCCTGTTCCCCCGCCCGTACCAGCACCACCGGCCGTTGGGCGTGCGCGACCACGGCCAGGCTGACGGAGCCGACCGTGAAGCCGCCGATCGCGCCGAACCCGCGTGAGCCCAGCGCCAGCAGTCCCGCCGCGTCCGCCGCCTCGCACAACACCTCGGCCGCGTTGCCGGAGCGCTCCTCGGTGATCACCTCGAGGCCGGGGTGGCGCAGCCGCAGGCCCTCGGCCGACTCCGCCGCGATCTCCTCGGTCCAGTGCTGATCGCTCTCCGTGCCGAGCAGCGCCAGGACCGTCGGCGGGGGCACCGGTTCCTGGACATGGACGACCTTCAGCGGCAGGCCGCGCAGCACCGCTTCACGGGCCGCCCATTCGGCCGCGGCCCGGCTCTCGGGGGAGCTGTCGAGGCCGACGGCAATGGTTGGGGACACGGTCTTCACCTCCCAGGGGGAACAGGATCCCTCTCAGGGTGATGGTGTGGCGGCGGGGCGGTGAGGGGCCACACGTCCCGGGTCCGGACCGACCGACCCAAGAACCGTCCGAACGGCCCGTCCGGGGGCCGGGCGGCCCTTCCCCGCGCCGTGCGCACCGGCCCACGCTGGAGGGGGTACAACCGCGGCGCAAGACCATGAAGACCACCTGGACCTCACGGAGTCACCATGTTCGGCACACCGCACATCGTCAGCGACGTCATGACCCAGACGGTCACCGCCGTCGGCCGGCGGGCAGCGTTCAAGGAGATCGTGCAGCTCATGCAGGACTGGCAGGTCAGCGCCCTCCCCGTGCTGGAGGGCGAGGGGCGGGTGGTGGGCGTGGTCTCCGAGGCCGACCTGCTGCCGACGGAGGAGCTCCGGGACGCCCCGCAGGAGGGGTACGTCCACCGGCGCGCCCCTGCCGACCTGGCGAAGGCCGGAGCGCTCACCGCGCAGGACCTGATGTCCTCGCCCGCGGTCACCGTGCGGGCGGACGCCACCCTCGCCGAGGCGGCACGGATCATGGCACGAGCGGGCGTCAAGCGGCTGCCCGTGGTGGACGAGCTCGGCCTGCTGCAGGGCATCGTCAGCCGCGCCGACCTGCTCAAGGTCTTTCTGCGCGACGACGAGGACATCGCCGAGGAGATCCGGCGCGAGATCGTGGCCCGCCTCTTCCCGCCGCCGGTCCCGGCGCTCCGGGCGGAGGTGCACGACGGGGTCGCGACGCTGGTCGGCCGGGTCCACGACACCTCCCTGGTCCCGGTGGTGGCGCGTCTGGTGCGCGGTGTCGAGGGCGTCGTGGACGTACAGTTCGACCTCGCGCGCGATGTGGGGGCGCGAGCCGCGGAGGGGTAGCGTGGCGCGGTGAGTAGGGCCGATCGGCCCTAGACCGTCCGACGCCGACAGGTCATGCTCGGCCGGAACGGCAGCTGCGGCATGTCCGTGCCCGGGAACGAGAGGTCGTCATGGCAGACACACGCACTTTCACGGAACAGAACCCGATCCGTGTGTTCCTGCTGGACGACCACGAGGTCGTACGCCGTGGTCTGACCGATCTCCTCGACGCCGAACCGGACATCTGCGTGGTCGGCGACGCGGACACCGCCGAGCATGCGCTCGTACGCGGTCCCGCCCTGCGTCCGCACGTCGCCGTGCTCGACGTCCGTCTCCCCGACGGTGACGGCATCTCGGTGTGCCGGGAACTGCGCAGCCGGATGCCGGATCTCGCGTGCCTGATGCTGACCTCCTTCGACGACGAGGAAGCGCTGCTCGACGCGATCATGGCCGGGGCGTCCGGGTACGTCCTGAAGCAGATCAGGGGCTCCGACCTTGTCTCGGCGGTGCGTACCGTCGCCACCGGGCAGTCGATGCTGGATCCGGCGACCACGGCCCGTCTCATGCGGTCCCTGCGCGCGGACCCGGCCGAGACGCCGTCGCTGCCGCCCGAGCTGGCGAGCCTGTCACCGCGGGAACGGGACATCCTCGCCCTGATCGGCGACGGCCTCACCAACCGCGAGATCGGCAAGAAGCTGTACCTGTCGGAGAAGACCGTCAAGAACCACATCTCGCGGCTGCTGGCCAAGCTGGGTGTGCAGCGCCGGGTCCAGGCGGCGGTTCTCGCCTCCCACCTGGACCAGCACGACTGACTCCGCTCCCTCCCCCCTCCGCGCGACAGTCGTCCGCGCGACAGTCGTCCGCGCGACAGTCGTCGTCACTCGGCGGTGATCGTCGTCACTCGGCGGTGAGGAGGTTCTTCACCCCGACGACGTCCGGGATCCCCTCGACCTCGGCCACCAGCCGGTCCGTCGTGGCGGTCGGCACTCGTCCGGTCAGCTCCACGACGCCGCCGTGCACGGCCACCTCCACGGCCTCGCGTTCGCCCGGCGGGCACACGGCCTGGACCCTTGTCTCGACCTCCGCCCGGATGGCCGCGTCGTCCCGGATGAGGGCCTGCAGCAGCGCATCGCGGCGCACGACGCCGACCAGGCGGCCGTCGTGGTCGGTGACGGGGAGCCGCTTCAGCCGGGACAGCGCGGCGAGCCAGGCGGCCTCGGCCACCGTGGCACCCGGCAGCACGGTGATCGCGGGGCTCGTCATCAGGTCGGCGGCGGTCTCGCCGCGGGCCTTTCCGTACAGCCGGCGCTCGCGGAGTCTGCCGATCCGTCCGGGCCGGTGACCCGACGCCTCGAAGGCGACCTTCGCCAGCAGATCGGACTCCGAGACGACGCCGACCACATGGTCGTCGGCGTCGACGACCGGGACCGCGCCCAGCTGCTCACGCGCCAGGAGGCGGGCGATGTCCCGGTACGGCAGGTCCTCCTGGAGGGACGCGGCGGGCACGTCCATCACGTCGCGCACCAGCGGGAGCGTCGCCCCGGGCGGTGCGGCGCCTTGAGCGGGGGCGGTGACCTGCGGGCTCCCGGTCATCTGCGGGCTCTCGGTGACCTGCGGGTGCTGGGTTCCGGTGTGCGTGGCCGCCGCCGAGGCGACGGCTCCCAGGTAGCGCACGAGTCTGTCCTCCCGTGCCGTCTCACCGGGGGTCCAGGGGCGGCGTGGTGTGGATCGCCGGGCCTCGGCCCGCGAGGCGAAGTTCTCGTGCGCGTTCACGATGGCCTCCGGACTCCGTCGAGTTGCCTACCGTCCCAGTCTTCCGCCGCGCCCGCCCACGCCAAGAGCCGAACGGCCCTGGTGCGACGGCTCGACGGCCCTATCCGGTGCGTGGCGTGACGGGAACGGTGAAACTGAAGGAGCAGCCGACCGGCAGGAGGCTGGCCGATGAGCCTGCGGGACTTTCTGGAGCGGTTCCGCCGCCCGGCGGGCACGCCGGGTGCGTCCGCCACAGGCGTGCCCGCCGACCGTACGGCGGAGCGGGCCGCCGAACTGGAGCCCGCCCTCGCGCGACTGACGCAGACGCAGCAGGAGGCGGACCGTATCCGGGCCGCCGCGGAAGAGGCGGCCCGGGCCGTCCGCCGGGACGCCGCCCAAGAGGCGGAACGCCTGGTGGCGGGCGCCCGTGAGCGTGCCCCGGAGGTCCGCCGGCAGGCCGCGGAACCCCTCCTGCGCCGGGCGCGGCGCGAGGCGGACGCCCTGCGTGCCGCCGGGGACCGCGCCGCCTCGACGGTCCGGGAGCGGGCCGGGGAGCGTATGCCGGACCTGGTGGAGCGCGCGGTCGCCGACGCCCTGCGGCCGGCACGCGGGCCGGGCGACGCGCCGTGAGCGCCGGCTGGGTCGGCGGTGCGGTGCGGGCCAAGGTCATGGCCGGCCGGTACCCGGGTGCCGACGGGGCACGTGAGATCGCCGCGAGCCCGAGCCTCGACGACGGCCTGCGCCGGCTCGCCACAACGCCGTACGGAAGGTACGCGCGGACCGCGACCGGCCTGCCCGCGGCACAGCGGGCGGTGGCCGCCACCTTGCTGTGGCACCTTCGGGTGCTGGGCGGCTGGCTGCCGCCGGGCGGCGTCCGCCTGCTCGTTCCGCTCGCCGCGGGCTTCGAGATCGCCAACGTCGTCTCCCGGCTGCCCGCTCCGCAGGGCCGCCGTACGGAGGTGCCCGAACCGTACCGGCTCGGGGCGCTGGAGACCGCCTGGCGGCGCCTGGCGCGCGCGGGTACACCCGCGCAGGTGCGGGCGGCCCTCGCCGCCTCGCCCTGGGGTGATCCCGGTGGTGACACGCCGTGGGCCGTGGTCACCGGCATGCGCATGGCCGCCGCACGGCGCACCGCCCTCGCCGTACCGGCCGCCCACCGCTGGGCCCAGGGGCGCGCCGTGCTGCTGACGGCCCGTGAGCTGTTCGTGCACCGGCGCTCGCTGCCGGAGCCCGTACGGCGCGACGCGGCACGTCTGATCGGGACGCGGGCGCCGGCCGCGGCCACGTACGAGGAGTTCCGCGACCGCCTGCCCGCGGCGGCCCGCTGGGTCCTCGCGGACATCGAGGAGCCGGGCGGGTTGTGGCGGGCCGAGGGCCGCTGGTGGCGGACGGTGCAGACGGACGGCGCGGCGCTGCTGCGCGACGGCCGTCACGGGCCTGGCATGGTCGTGGGCGCGGTCGCGGTGCTCTCGGTGGACGCCTGGCGGATGCGGGCCGCGCTCGAGTCGGCGGCACGCGGCGGACGGCCCGTGGAGGTGTTCGATGCCCTGGTCTGAGGCGATGGCGCCCGTCCGGATGCGCCGTGTGGCGGTGGTCGTGCCGCAGGCGGCGCTGCGGGAGGCGCTGGTGCGGATCGCACAGGAGGGCTGCGTGGAGCTGGACCGCGCCGAGGAGGCCGCGCCCGGCCCGGCGGCGGTGCGGCTGCAGCGGCTGCGCGGGGTCGGCGAAGCGGCACAGCCGCTCACTGCCACGAGCGCCGTGCTGGCCGCTGCCGCACCCGACCTGGACCTCCTCGAACGGCAGCGCCGTGTCGGACTGCTGGCGGGCGAGGCCCAGCTGGAGGAGCGCGCGGGCGGCGCGGTACGGCGCGGGGAGGTGGCCGCACTGGCCGGGTGGTGCCCGGCCGGTGAGGTGTCGCGCGTCGCGAGCAGACTCGCGGCGGCCGGTGGCGCGCTGCTGCCCCTGCCGTCCCCTCCCGGCACCGATCCGCCGACGCTGCTGCGGCAGGGCGGTCCGGTCTCCGTCACACCGCTGGTGACGACGTACGGCACTCCGGCCTACGCCGACCTCGACCCCTCGTGGCCGGCGGCCCTCGCCTACGTCGCCATGTTCGGGATCATGTTCGGCGACGTGGGACACGGCGCGCTGCTTCTGCTCGCCGCGCTCGCGCTGCGCCACGGGCGGCCCCGTCGGCTCGCCCGGCTGCGCCGGCTGTGGCCGTTCCTGGCGGGTGCCGGAGCCGCCGCCATGCTCGCGGGCGCCGCCTACGGCGAGTTCTTCGGGCCGACCGGGCTGCTGCCGGTGCTGTGGCTGAGCCCCCTGGACAGCCCCGTCCGTCTGCTGGCCGCCGCGGTGCTCTTCGGGGCGGGCCTGCTCGCCCTCGCGCACGCCGCCGGCACCGTCAACCGGGTACGCGAGGGCGGCTGGGGCACGGGGCTGTACGCGGCGTCCGGCTGCGCCGGGCTGCTGTTCTATCTGGGGCTCGCGTCGGCGGCGGCTGGCCTGCTCCTGCACCGGACGGCCGCGGCCGTCACCGGCGGCGCGCTCGCCGGGGCCGGGCTGGCGCTGATGGCGTACGGCCTGTTCCGGGCCACGGCGGGCGGCGGCGCGGGGCTCGCCGAGACCGCGGTGCGGCTGTTCGACGTCGTCGTGCGCACCGGCACCAACACCCTGTCCTTCGCCCGGCTCGCGGCCTTCGGCCTCACCCACGCGGCGCTCGCCGGCCTGGTGTGGCGCGGCACCGCGGGCCTGGCCGCGCGCGGTGTCCTGGGAGTCGTGGGCGCCGTACTGGTCTTCGCCGTGGGCACGGCCGTCTCGTTCGGCCTGGAGGCACTGGTGGCCGGTGTGCAGGCCCTCCGGCTGGAGTTCTACGAACTGTTCTCCCGGCTCTTCGAGACGCAGGGCCGCCCGTTTCGTCCCTGGCACGTTCCCCCGGCGGAACCTGCCGACCCCGCTGTGAAGGTGATCCCATGCTCACCTGGCTGATCGTGCTGCCGGTCCTGGCCGCGGCGCTCGGTGCCGTGCGGCTGCTGCGTCGGCGCAGGACCCGGCGCGCCTTCCGCTGGCTGCTGGCCACGAACCTCACCCTGCTGGGCGGCGCCTGTGCCGTCCTGGCCACGGCGCTCGCCGGTCCCGCCCAGGCGTCGGCGCAGGCCGCCGCCTCCCAGGGGGCCAACGGGACCGCGCTGATCGCGGCGGCCATCGCGGTGGCCGGGGCGTCGATCGGGGCGGCGATCGCGGTCGCCTACACGGGTGCGGCGGCGCTGGCCGCGCTGAGCGAACGTCCGGAGCTGTTCGGCCGGGCGATCGTCATCGTCGGTCTGGCGGAGGGCATCGCCGTGTACGGGCTGGTGGTCGCCATCCTGCTCATCGGAAAGGCGTGACCATGGGCACGGTGGCCGCCATCGGCGCCCGGACCGGCGTGTGCGGTCTGGCGCTGGCCGGGGTCGACGTCTTCGTCGCGCAGGATCCGGACGCCGTCCGCCGGGCCTGGGCCGCGCTCCCGCGGACGGTCGGCCTGGTGATCCTCACGGCCGAGGCCGCCGAGACGCTGGGCAGCCTGGCGACGGCGCCGGACCCGTCCCGGCCGCTGACGGTGGTGATGCCCTGATGGCGGCGGCCGTGGACGCGCTGGATCCGGTGCGCGCCGAGCTGCTGCGTGCGGCACGGGCCTGCGCCGACGAGGTGCTGGACCGGGCGCGGGCCGACGCGGAGGAGACCCTGCGCGCGGCGCGCGGCAGTGCCGAGGCGTTGCTCGCGCAGGCCCGGGACCTCGGCGCGGCCGACGGTGCCGCCGCGGCCGACCGGGAGCGGGTGCGGGCGGTGCAGGACGCCTGGGCGGTGGAACTCGCCGCTCGTGGCGAGGCGTACGCGCAGCTCAGGGCTGCGGTCCGGGCGGCCGTGCGCCGGGCGCTGACGGAGGGCGCCGTCCCGCGGGCGCGGCTCGCGGCGACCGCACGGTCCCTGCTGGGACCGGATGCGAGGGTGCGGCCCGCCGCCGGAGGCGGGGTGACGGCCGAGGCGCCCGGCCGCCGGGTCGACCTGTCGGCGGACGCGCTCGCCGACCGGGCCCTGGACCGGCTCGGTGCGCGGGCAGAGACGTTGTGGGGGCCGCTGTGACCGGCTCCGGCGGCCCGGCGGCAGCCCGGCCCGGCAGGGAGGTCTCCGGCGACCCACCACCCTCGGGCCACCCCAGCAAAGACATCCCCCACGACCCACCACCCCCGAGCCACCCCAGCAAAGACATCCCCCACGACCCACCACCCCCGAGCCACCCCGGGAAGGGCGTCTTCCGCGGCCCACCGCCCCCGGGCCGCTCCGGCAAGGGTGCCTGCCGTACCCGGATCCCGGCCCCGCCCAGCGACAACGCCTCCGCCGGCCCGACGCCGGCCCAGCACCGTGCGGACGGCTGCGACACCCCGGCCGCAGCCCGTCCCGGCCCCGGGACCCGCCCGCAGCGCACGGACAGGGGCCCGGCGACCGGCCCAGGGGAGGGCGCGGCTCGTGTGCTGCGGGTCGCGGGTCCCCTCGTGGAGATCTTCTGCCCTCCCTCCGTGGCCATGCACGACCTGGTCGTACTGGGCGATGAACGGCTGCCGGGCGAGGTGGTCGCCATCCGCGGCGACACGGCCACCGTCCAGGCGTACGAGTACACCGGCGGGCTGGCTCCCGGACACCCCGCTCAGCCGCAGGGCCACCCCCTGTCGGTGCGCCTAGCCCCGGATCTGCTCGGCGGGGTGTTCGACGGCCTGCTGCGCCCTCTGGACGGCGCGGGCGACCTCCTGCTGAGGACCGGGCCGGGTGCCGCCTGCGATCAGCGGACCTGGCGGTTCACACCGGGCGTGTCCGAGGGCACGCGGGTCACGGCCGGGGACGTCCTCGGTGAGATCGGGGCGGGCGTGCCGCTGCGGCTCCTGGTGCCCGCGGACCTCTCGGGCGAGGTGACCCGGGTCGCGGAGGCGGGCGGGCACACGGCGGACGCCGTGCTCGCCGTGGTCGGCGGGCACGAGGTGCGGATGGCGCAGTCCTGGCCGGTGCGCAGGCCGCGGCCGGTCTCCCGGCGGCTGCCGGCCGACGCGCCGCTGAACACCGGACAGCGGGCCCTCGACCTGCTCTTCCCGGTGGCCCGCGGCAGCACGGTCGCCGTCCCCGGCGGCTTCGGCACCGGCAAGACCGTACTGCTCCAGCAGATCGCCAAGTGGTGCGACGCGGACGTGATCGTCTACGTCGGCTGCGGCGAGCGCGGCAACGAGATGGCGGACGTCATCGAGGAGCTGGCCGAGCTGACCGATCCGAGAACCGGGGGCCGGCTGGCGGAGCGGACCGTGACGATCGCGAACACCTCCAACATGCCGATGATGGCCCGCGAGGCGAGCGTGCACACGGGGGCGACGGTCGCCGAGTACTTCCGCGACATGGGGCTCGACGTCGTCCTGATCGCCGACTCGACCTCGCGCTGGGCGGAGGCACTGCGCGAGTTCGCCTCGCGCATGGGCGAACTCCCCGCCGAGGAGGGCTATCCGGCCGGGCTCGCCTCGCAGCTGGCCGCGTTCTACGAACGGGCCGGCGCCGTGCGCACCCTCGGCGGCGCGACCGGTTCCGTCACCGTGATCGGCGCCGTGTCGCCGCCGGGCGGCGACCGCACCGAGCCGGTCACGGCACACACCGAACGGTTCGTACGGTGCCTGTGGAGCCTGGACCGGGACCTCGCCTACGCACGGCACTACCCCGCCGTGTCCTGGGCGGACTCCTTCTCCCGCGACGTCTCCGCGCTGTCCGCCGCGCACGCGCTGGCCGGTGACGCCGGGTGGGCCGAGCGGCGCGGCCGGGTGGCACGGTTGCTGGCCGAGGCCGACCGGTTGGCCGACCTGGTGGAACTGGTCGGCATCACGGCCCTGCCGCCGCGGGAGCGGATGAGTGTGCTCGCGGGACGTCTGCTGCGCGAGGCGCTGATCCAGCAGAGCGCGCTGTCACCGGCGGACGCCTACAGCGCCCCCGAGAAGACCGCGGCTCTCGTGGCGGCCGTGCTGACGGTGATCGACCGCTGCGTGGAACTGGTGGACGGCGGTGTTCCGGCGGACGCCGTCGAGGCGGTCGACTTCACCCCGCTGCTACGGGCACGCGAGACGGCGGGGCCGGATCGGACCGGGCCGGTGAAGGCGGCCCGCGACGCCGTGCTGGGGCGCCTGCAGGAGGTGGCATGAGCGGGCCCGCGGATGTCGAGTACACGGGCGTACGGGAACTGCGCGGACCGCTCGTCGTCGTCGAAGGGGTGAGCGGGGTCGGCTGGGACGAGTTCGCCACGATCGTCCTGGACTCCGGTGAGCGTCGGCACGGGCTGGTCCTGGAGGTGGACCGGGATCTGGCGGTGGTGCAGGTCCTGCAGGACACCGCCGGCATGGGCCGGACCGGCACCCGCGTCGCCTTCTCCGGCTCACCGCTGCGTGTCCCGGTCGGCACCGGATGGCTGGGGCGGGTGTGCGACGGGCGGGGCGAACCGGCCGACGGCGGGCCTCCGGTGCTGGGCGGCAGCCGTGCGGCGGTCGGCGGCGCACCGATCAACCCCGTGCGCCGGGAGCCGCCGAACGAGCCGGTGCTCACCGGTGTGGGCGCCGTGGACGTGCTCACCACGCTGGTGCGGGGCCAGAAGCTGCCGGTGTTCTCGGTTGCGGGGCTGCCGCACCTGGAGCTGGCGGTGCAGGTCGCCGCTCAGGCGACGTGCGGCGGCGAGCCGTTCGCCGTGGTCTTCGCCGGCATGGGGCTCACGCACGCCGACGCGGCGTTCGTCCGTGACGGGCTGGCGGAGCGCTCGGCCGCGCGGGAACTGGTCCTCTTCCTCAACACCGCCGACGATCCGGTGATCGAACGGCTGCTCACCCCGCGCCTGGGCCTTACGGTGGCCGAGCACCTGGCGTTCACCGAGGGCCGTCACGTCCTGGTGGTGATGACCGACATGACGGCCTATTCGGAGGCGCTGCGCGAGGTGTCCGCCGCGCGCGGCGAGATCCCGGCCCGCCGGGCCTACCCCGGCTACCTCTACAGCGACCTCGCCTCCCTCTACGAACGCTGCGGCAGGATCAGGGGCCGGCCCGGGTCGGTGACCGTGCTGCCGGTGCTGACGATGCCGGCGGGTGACATCACGCACCCCGTGCCGGACCTCACCGGCTACATCACGGAGGGGCAGATCGTGCTGTCCGCCGAGGTGCACGCCGCCGGCACGTACCCGCCCGTCGATCCGCTGGCCTCGCTGTCGCGTCTGATGCGCAAGGGAACCGGAGCGGGACGCACGCGCACGGACCATCCGGCGGTCGCCGCGCAGCTGATCGCCGCACTGGCCCGGTCCCGGCAGGTGCGGGAGCTGGCCGACCTGATCGGGCGGCAGGCGCTCAGCCCGACCGACCTGTGCCACCTGGACCTGGAGGGCGCGTTCCGCAGCCGGTTCCTCGCCCAGGGCACACGGGAGAACCGGCCGCTGGACGCGTCCCTGGAGCGGGCCTGGGAGGTGCTGCTGACCCTGCCGCGCAGCCAGCTCGGCATGCTCCCGGCCGACCTGCTCGACGCCCACCGCCCCTCGCATCAGCAGACGCCGTCGTGAACGGGCACGGGCGCCGGGTACCGCCGGGCCGGGCCGGGCGGCTGCGGCTTCGCCGCGGCCTCGCCACCGCGCTGCGCGGAGCGGACCTGCTGGAACGCAAGCTCCGGCTCCTGCTGGACCATGAGCGCGCCGAGCGACGCGCGGCGCAGGAGGCGGGCCGGGTGTGGCAGGACCGGCTGGCCGAGGCGGATCTCTGGCTGCTGCGCGGGGTACTGCTCGGCGGCGAACGGGCGCTGGCGGAGGCGGTGCCCACGGACCGGGCGGGCGTCGATGTCCGGTGGGCCTCGCTGATGGGCGTGCGCCATCCGGCCGACGTGACCTTGACGGCCCCCGTCCGCTCCCCGGACGAGACGACACCGTCCAACACCGCCTTGGTGCATGCCGACACGGCCTACCGTGCCGCGGTCCGGGCCGCCGCGGAACACGCCGCCCACCGGGCGGCGGCCGAACTGCTCGGCGCCGAGGCCGGACGGACCCGGCAGCGGGTACGTGCCCTGCGCCGGCACTGGATCCCCCGTCTGAGGCGCGAACTCGCCGCCGTGGAACTGACGTTGGAGGAGGCCGAACACGAGGAGGGGGTCCGGCGCCGCTGGGCCGCCGCACGTGGCGCCCGGTGACGGTGCGGCGAGGGGGCACGACGACGAGCCCGGCGCAGCTCGGACCCGCGCGAACCCGAACGCAGGGCAGGACGGCCCGTGCCGCACCTGGGCCGAACAGCCCACGTCCGGGTCCGCAGGCCCCTTTCCTCCCCCGCGTTCAGGGCCAGACTGATGACCGGGGGACGACCACATCCGGCGGCGATCACATGTCCGACGTCACCACCACCGACCTGTACGAAGTGACCATGGCCCTGTCCTACCTCCGGGAGGGCATGCGGGACCCGGCCACTTTCAGCCTCTTCGTCCGCGACCTCCCGCCCGGCCGGGGCTTCCTGGTCGCCGCGGGTCTCGAGCCCGCCCTGGACTTCCTGGCGGACTGCCGCGTCGAACGCGAGGACGTGGAGGAGTTCGCGGACGTCCTGCGCCGTCCCGTGCGGGACCTCGAACCGCTCCTCGGCCTCGCCTTCGAGGGCGAGGTACGCGCGGTGCCGGAGGGCCGTGCGGTGTTCGCCGGTGAGCCGCTGCTGGAGGTGACCGCCCCGCTGCCGCAGGCCCAGCTGGTGGAGACGTACCTGCTGAACCAGGTCTGCCACCAGACGGTGGTGGCGTCCAAGGCGGCGCGCTGTGTCCTGGCCGCGGCCGGACGTGACGTGGTGGACTTCTCGCTGCGCCGCACCCACGGCCCCTGGGCGGGCTTCCAGGCTGCCCGGCTGGGCGCCCTGACGGGTTTCGCGGGCACCAGCAACATCGCCGCGGCCACCGCCCTGGGCATCCCGGCCTCCGGCACCATGGCCCATTCCTACATCGAGGCGTTCCCCGGCGAGGAGGAGGCGTTCCGTGCGTTCGCCCGCTGTCATCCCGGCCCTGTCACCTTCCTCGTGGACACCTACGACACGGTGGCGGGCGTACGGGTCGCGGCCCGGGTGCTGAGGGACCTGGGGCGCGGACCGGGCTGCGCCATCCGCCTGGACAGCGGGGACCTGGACGCGCTGTCGCGGCGGGCGCGCGCCGTGCTGGACGCCGCGGGGGCGGCCGACGTACGGATCATCGCCAGCGGCGGCCTCGACGAGTACCAGGTCGACCGGCTGGTGCGCTCCGGTGCCCCGATCGACGTGTACGCCGTGGGTACGCGGGTCGGGGTGGCCGCGGACGCGCCGTACCTGGACGCCGCGTACAAGCTCGTCGAGTACGCCGGACGGCCTGTGATGAAGCTGTCCGCGGCCAAGGTCACGGCCCCGGGCCGCAAGCAGGTCTTCCGCCGCGCGGGGCGGCCCGACGTGATCGCTCTGTGGCGGGAGGAGCCGCCGGAGGCGGCGTGGCCGCTCCTGCGCACGGTGATGCGCGGCGGGCGGCGCACGGGCCCGCCGGACCGCTGGCAGGACGCCCGCGAGAGGCTGCGTGCGGATCTGGCCGGCCTGCCCGGCCCGGCGCTGCGGATCGAGGACCCGGAACCGGTCGGACCGGTCACGTCCCGGGCGGTTCGGGAACTGGCCGCCACGGTGCGCGAGGACCTCGAGAGCCGGTTCCGCCGGGAATCCGCCGTCGGCCCGAACGGCACCACGGCCTCTGGCTCCGCGCTGGGCCCGCGATGACCGGCCCGGTGGGCCGACGGGTCCGGTGCCGGGACCAATGGCCCCTGGAGTCCCGGCGCACCACGGGCTTCGATGGGATCGGCGGCGCACCTGTGCACGTCCCTGCGCGCCGCGGCGAGGAGGCGAAGACGATGACCGCTCCCGCACCGGCCAGGAAGGCGGAACCGGGTAGGTGGCCCGAGGCGACAGGCACCTCCCCATGGGGATGTGTCCGCGTCACCTCGGCCGGTCGCGGCGGAGGTGGTCATGTCCCGGCCCGGTGACCGAAGGCCGGTCGTGGCGGGCGTCGACCCGGATCCCAGCCTGCGCATGGCGCTCGCCTGGGCGGCCGACGAGGCGGCCCGCCGCCGGCTGCCGCTGCGCGTGGTCCACGCCGAGGGCGTGCCGACGCGCGGCTACCGGAGGCGGGAGGTGCCGCCGTCCTGGGAGGAATGGAACGAGGCGCTGCACAAGGCCGGCGAGCAGGTGCTCGACGAGGCCGTGGACTTCGTCGCGGCCCGGCAGCCCGGGGTCACGGTGGACGCCCTGCTCGCGGAGGGCGACCCGGTGTGGGTGCTGCGCGAGCAGAGCCGCGACGCCACGGCCGTCGTCGTGGGCTCGCGGCACCTGAGCCGGGCTCAGGAGGCGTTCGGCTCCGTGTCGGTCGCCCTGCCCGTCATGGCCCGCGCACACTGCCCGGTGGTGGTCGTACCGGAGCCGGAGCACATCACGCAGGAGCACGCGTACTACGTCGTGGGCGTCGACGGCAGCGAGCGTTCCGCCGCCGCGGTCGACCTGGCCTTCGAGGAGGCGGCGCTGCGCGGTGCCGGGCTGCGCGCCCTGTACGTCTGGGAGCCCGGGCATCTGCGGATCGGCGACGAGCACCAGTCGCAGCAGGAGTGCCGCCGGTTGCTGTCCGAGATCGTGGCCGGCCGCCACGAGCGCTGGCCGGAAGTGGACCTGCGGCACGAACTGGTCGTCGGGCATCCGGTGCAGGCGCTCACCGAGGCCTCGGCCCACGCGCTGGGCCTGGTGGTGGGGACCCGCGGCCATGGAGGCTTCACCGGCATGCTGCTGGGCTCGGTCAGCCAGGGCGTGCTGCAGCACGCCCGCTGCCCCGTTCTCGTGGTTCCGGCGACGTCCGGGTGAACCGCGGGTCGTCACGGGTGAGGCTGAGGGTAAGGAAGGGACGTCACCGTGGCCGCACACGCATTCGACACGAACACCGTCACCGCACTCGTCGGGGACGCCGCAGCAGCACCGTCGCACCACAACGCCCAGCCGTGGGCCTTCCGCTTCCTGTCCGCGGACGGTGTCCTGCGCCTGTACGCCGATATGACGCGCGTCGCGCCACGGACCGACCCGGACACCCGCAACCTGCACATGGGCTGCGGAGCCGCGCTGTTCAACCTGCGCGTGTCCGCCGCGGCGGCGGGACTGGCGCCGGCCGTCCGGCTGCTGCCGGACCCGGCGGATGCGCAGTTGCTCGCCGAGGTGGACCTGCGCGGTACCGGTCCGCTCGATGAGACCCTCGCCCTGCTGCACCCGGCGATCCGCCGCCGTCACTGCAGCCGCAACCCCTTCCGTGAGGAGGACATCCCGACCGCGTTGCAGGGCCGGCTGCGCGACGCGGCCCGTGCCGAGGGCGCCGAGCTGCTCTTCCCCGGGGCCTGGCACCTGCGGTCGCTCCTGGAGCTGGTGCAGGACGCCGAGACCGAGGAGGCGCTTGACCCCGGCGCGCGCGGTGAGGTCGCCCACTGGGCCCGGGCGGAGCCGTCGGGCGAGGCGGACGCGCCGGAGGGGATCCCCGCCGAGGCGTTCGGTCCTCGCCCGCGCTACGGCGGGGGTTTCGTCCGGGACTTCGCCGCCGGGCGCACGGTACCCGGGCGCGTCTCGGCGTCCTTCGAGAAGCACCCGCACATCGCCCTGCTGGGCACCGCCCACGACAGGCCGGCGGACTGGCTGCGCGCGGGTCAGGCGCTGGAGCGGGTCCTGCTGCTGGCCACCACGCACGGGCTGGTCGCCTCGGTGACGTCACAGCCCCTGGAATGGTCGGAGCTGCGGTGGGTGGCCCGCGACCCGCTCTCGGAGATCGCCCATGTGCAGATGGTGCTGCGGCTGGGCTACGGCCCGGAGGGGCACCCGACCCCCCGACGGCCGGTGGCCGAGCTGCTCGAGATCGTCTGAGGCGGAGCGGGAGCAGTCACGTGAAGGTGTCCGAGGTGATGTCCGCTCCGGCGGTGACGGTCGCTCCATGGACCTGCCTCGCGGAGGTGACCCGGCGCATGGCCGAGTCCGCGGTGGGGTCGGTCCTCGTCGTCGAGGACGGGCTGCTGCGGGGCATCGTCACCGACCGCGACATCGCCGTACGCGGGCTGGGCGGTGGCCTGGACCGGGAGGCACGGGTGGAGGCGGTCATGTCGACGGGCGTGATCACGGTCGACGCCGACGACGACCTCCAGGCGGCCTACCGGACGTTCCGCCGCACCGGGGTGCGCCGCCTTCCCGTCCTGGAGGGCCGGCGGGTGGCCGGTGTGCTCACGATCGACGACCTGCTCCTCGACGTCTTCCGGCGGCTGGCCGACCTGCTGGGACCCGTGGCCTGGAGCGTGCTGCAGGAGCCGCCCGGTCCTCCTTCCGCGCACGGGGCCCCGTATGAGCCCTGAGCGGGCCCGGCGACCGGCGAGCCTGTCCGACACATCCGGTACGTCCGATGCCTCCGATGCCTCCGGTACATCCGGCGCGTCCGGCGCGTCCGGTACGACCCCACCCTGGGAGAACGGCTCGCCGGCTGCCGCACTACGCGGGGACGGCCCGCCGACGGCCGTCGCAAGGACGGCGAACGGTGCGCCCGGGGACCGGCCGGCCGTCCCCTCCCTGCCGGCGGGGGACGTGTTCGCCGCCCTGGGCAGCCGTCCGCGCGGTCTGACACCGGCCGAGGCGTCCGCCCGGCTGGCCCGCCACGGCCCCAACGAGCTGCCCGGCGCGGGCCGCGGGCAGGCGGGGCGGCGGCTGCTCGCGCAGTTCACCGACCTCTTCGCGGTGACGCTGCTCGTCGCCTCCGCGACCACCTTCCTCGCCTACGTACTGGGACGCCCGCGGGACCCGGCCACGCTTCAGCTGGCCGTCGCGATCCTCGGCGTGGTGCTGCTGAACGCGGGCATCGGTTTCGCGCAGGAGTACTCCGCCGAGCGCACGGCCCAGTCCCTGCAGGCGATGGTGCCGCACACCTGCCGCGTACTGCGGGACGGCCGGCCCCAGGAACTGCCCGCCCGGGAACTGGTACCGGGCGATGTGGTGGTCCTGGAGGCCGGGGACGCGGTGCCCGCCGACTGCCGGCTGGTCGGGGCGCAGGACATCGCCGTCAACAACGCGCCGCTCACCGGTGAGAGCGATGCCGTCGGGCGCATTGCCGGACCCGCACCGCCCGGGCCGTTGCTGGAGGCGCGCAACTGTGTGTTCATGGGCACCGATCTGGTCGCGGGCACCGGCAAGGCCGTCGTGTTCGCCACGGGGACGGCCACCGAGTTCGGGCGTATCTTCCGGCTCACCGCCGCGGCACCGCGGCAGCAGACCCCGTTGCAGCGCGAGGTCGCCGTCATGGCCCGCCGGGTGGCGGGCGTCGCACTGGCGACGGGTGCCGTGGTGTTCGCGGTGCGGGTGCCCGGCGGTCAGCCGTTCGTCGCCACGTTCGTGTTCGCGCTCGGGGTGATGGTGGCGCTCGTGCCGGAGGGCCTGCCCGCGACACTCTCGGTGTCGCTGGCGATCGGCGTGCGCCGCATGGCCCGCCGGCACGCGCTCGTCAAGCAGCTGCTCGCGGTGGAGGCCCTGGGGTCGACCAGCGTGGTGTGCACGGACAAGACGGGCACGCTCACGCAGGCCGAGATGACCGTCGTACAGCTGTGGGCGGACGGTGTGTCGCACACCGTGACGGGGGTGGGCTACGCGCCGGCCGGCGAGGTCGCCGACGCGCGGCCGGTGCGGGAACTGCTGCGGGCGGCGGCCCTGTGCAGCAACGCCCGGCTGGTGCCGCCGGCCGGGCGCGAGGGGTGGCGGGTGCTCGGCGACACCACCGAGGGGGCCCTGTTGGTGGCCGCCGAGAAGGCCGGCGTGGATCCGGCGACGGAGGAGGCCCGCACGCCGCGGGTGTCGGAACACCCCTTCGACTCCGTCCGCAAGCTGATGAGCACCGTGCACCTGGACGAGGACGGCACCTATCTCGCGTACGTCAAGGGCGCGCCGCTGGAGCTGCTGTCCCGGTGCGCCGCCGTCGACCGGGGCGGCACCCGGGAACCGTTGACGGACGCCGCCCGCGCCCAGGTGGCCGCGGCGTCGGACGGCATGGCCGGGCAGGGCCTGCGGGTGCTGGCGGTGGCCCGGCGGCGGGTCGCCGGGCCTCGGCCGCCGCTCCAGGACGTCGAGTCGGGGCTGACCCTGCTCGGGCTCGCCGCGATGTACGACCCGCCGCGCCCGGAGGTGCGGGACGCGGTGCAGGCGTGCCGACGGGCCGGTATCCGTATCGTCATGGTCACCGGCGACCACCCGCTGACCGCGGAGGCCGTCGCCCGCCGCGTCGGCATCGTCCGCGGTCCGGACCCGGCCGTGGTGACGGGCGCGCAGCTGGACGCGCTGGACGACGCCGGGCTGGACGCGCTGCTGACGGACTCCGCCGAGCTGCTGCTGTGCCGGGTCAGTCCCGAGCACAAGATGCGGGTGGTGACGGCGCTGCAGCAGCGGGGCGAGGTCGTCGCCGTCACCGGGGACGGCGCCAACGACGCGCCCGCCCTCAAACACGCGGACATCGGCGTCGCCATGGGCGCCACCGGCACCGATGTCGCCCGGGAGGCGGCGGTGATGGTGCTGCTCGACGACTCCTTCGCCTCCATCACCACGGCGGTGGGCCTGGGCCGTTCGGTCTACCGCAACATCCGCAAGTTCCTGATCTACCTGTTCAGCCACAACATCGCCGAACTCGCGCCGATCCTGGCCGCCACGTTCGCCGGGTTCCCGCTGGTGCCGATCACCGCCGTGCAGGTCCTCGCCATCGACCTCGGCTCGGACGTGCTGCCCGCGCTGGCGCTCGGCGCCGAGCCGATGGAGCCCGACGTCATGGACAGCCCGCCACGACCGCGCCGGGAACGGCTGTTCTCCGCCGGGGTCATGGGCAGGATCCTCTTCCTGGGCGGCATCCAGGCCGTCGGCGTGTGCACCGTCTTCTTCTGGCACATCCACGCCTCCGGCATCCCCTACGCGGACTTCACCAAGGACACTCCCGCCTACCGGGAGGCGATCACCATGGTCCAGGCCGGCATCGTCGTCAGCCAGTTCTTCAACGCGCTCGCGGTGCGCACCGACCGGCAGAGCGTCCTGCGGGCCGGCCTGCTGACCAACCCCTGGCTGCTGGCCGCGGGCTGCTTCGGCATCGCGCTCATGGCCGCCATCAGTTACGCGCCGCCGCTGCAGGCGCTCTTTCGCACCGCGCCGCTGACCGCGTCCGACTGGGCGGTGCTGGCCGCGTTCGGGGCGCTGCTGCTGGCCGCCGAGGAAACGCGCAAGTGGGTGCTGCGGCACCGCGGGCCGGCGTCGGAGGAAGGAACCCGATGAGAGTGATCATCGTGGGCTGTGGGCGCGTCGGTGCGACCCTCGCCGCCCAGCTCGTCACCGAGGGCCACGACGTACGGCTCGTCGACCGCCGGCCGGTGGCACGCAGGCTGCTGCCGCCGGGCTTTCCGGGCGACTTCCTGGTGGGCAACGGCTTCAGCCGTTCCGTGCTGGAGGCGGCCGGAATCGTCCACGCGGATGCGTTCGTCGCGGTCACCTCCGGGGACAACAGCAACATCGTCAGCGCCCGGACCGCCAAGGAGACGTACCGGGTCCCGATCGTCCTCGCCCGCATCCACGATCCGCGGCGCACCGACATCTACCAGGAACTCGGCATCCCTGCGGTCTCCAGCGTGCGCTGGGCCGTCAACCGCATCCACCAGATGCTTCTGCACCGCCACCTCACCCCGGAACTCGTCTTCGGCAACGGCGAGACCCTCCTGGTCCGCTCCCGCCTGCCCGCCTACCTCTCCGGACGGCAGCTGGCCGAGTTCGACGTCGACGGGGAGATCCGCGTCGTGGAGATCACCCGGGCCGGGCGCTCGCTGCTGCCCGCCCACGGTCTTCCGGCAGAGCCCGGGGACCTGGTCACCTTCGCCGTCGCCGCGACCGCGCTGGGCCGGTTGCGCGGCTTCCTCGACAAGGAGCTGGGAACGTGAAGGTCCTCATCGCGGGCGCGGGCCGCCTCGGCACCCAGATCGCCCAGGTGCTCGCCGCCGCCCGCAACGTCGTCACCCTCGTCGAGTACGACGACAACCGCGTGGCCGAACTCCAGGGCCTGCCCCATGTGCGCCTGCTGGCCGGGGACGCCTGCGATGCGGGGCTGCTGGAGCGTGCGGGAGCCCTCACCTGCGACCTGGTCATCTCCGCCACCGGCCGGGACGAGGACAACCTCGTCATCAGCCTGCTGGCCAAACGCCGGTTCGGTGTGGGCCGAGTGGCCGCGCGCGTCAACGACGCGGAGAACGCCTGGCTCTTCGACCAGCGCTGGGGGGTGGACGTCGCGGTACCGTCGGCCACCCCGCTGATCTCCCTGATCGAGGAGGCCACCGGCGCCACGGACACGGTGGCGCTGCTGCGGCTGAGCAAGGCCGGCGTCGAGGTCATGGAGACCGCGATCACCGAGCGGTCCCGGGCGGCGGGGCGCACCCTGGGCGAGATCACGCTGCCCGCCGGTACCGTCGTGGCCACCGTCGTACGTGACGGACGTCCGACGGTCCCCGCTCCCGGGGTAAGGCTGCTGCCGGGCGACGAACTCCTGCTCGTGTCGCACGAGGCCACCGAGCAGGAGATCCACGCGGCCTTCCAGTAGTCACCGGTCTTCCGGGCGCACGATCACGACCGGGCAGTCGGCGTGCTGCGACACGTGCTGGCTCACGGAGCCGAGCAGGGCGCGGGCGAACCCGCCCCTCCCCCGGCAGCCGACGACCAGGGCCTCGGCTCCCTGCGCGGCCCGCAGCAGGACGTCGGCGGGGTTGCCGTGCACCACGTGGGTCCGGACCGAGCCGGCCGCGTCGGCGCCGAGCACGTCGGTCAGTTCCCGCTGCAGCTGCTGCCGGGTCTCGTCCAGGTCCATGTCCATGTCCACGGCGGGCGCCGACCAGGCGTACATACCCGGCAGCTCCCACACGGCGATCGCCTCCACGACGCCGCCGACGAGGCCGGCGTACCGCACCGCCCAGCGCAGGGCGTCGTACGAGGACGGCGACCCGTCGAGGCCGACCACGACCCGCGGCTCGGAGACATCACTGTCCATGCCTTCCACCTCCACTCCTCCACGCTGCGTGACGCATCGCCACCGCGCCAGAGAAGAGCATCCGGGGGCATGACGGACGGTGCTCTCGCCGGCACTCCGTCAGCACCGGTAGCCCCTCACCCGGTCCGGCCCGACGCGTTCCCTCCGCGGGTCCGGCGGTCGAGGCAGCGGCGGTCGGGGGGCCTGCCGACGGCCCGCCGGGCGCCCAGGACGACGGCCGCACCGCCGCACCCGGCGGCGGCCCGGCGATGTCCCCGCGGGGATGCACGACACCGTGGCGGTGGCCCCTTGGCGAAGTTGCCGGGCGTGCCCGTAGCCCCGTACGCGGCGTGTCCGGCACCCCCTGCCGGCCGGGCAGACACGATGTCCTCATGGCACGGCCCTCCGCTGTCGCATCGTCGGTGCGGTGTGCCGTACCACAGTCGCCCGTGACGGACCGGCCGGGCAGGGGTCCCACGGTCCCCGCGCGTGCCGTTCGGCCCCACCGGGCGGGGCTGCACCGGAGCGATGCCGGGACGCGCCGACAGACGTCGGGGCCTTGCGCGCGACGCGATGAGGAGGGCGGGGGACGATGAAGGGGGCGGGGGACGCCGAGGAGGGACGAGGAGGGACGATGAGCAGACGCACCCGTCGCGACCCACGAGCCGGCCGCGGCCGTTGCGGCGCCCGGCTGCCGTCGCGCGGCACCGCGCGCGTCCAGGGCGCACGGCCGACGACGCCCGGCTCCGTGCGCCGTAACGGGCGAGGCGCGGGCGGCGACTGGCTGCTGCTGCCCGACCGCACCTGGCGGCGCGTCGAAACGATCCGGGTGCCAAGTCTGTTCGGCTGAGTGGAGCGCTGGGTGGAGCGCTCACGCCCTCTGCGGCACGACCGCGACCGGGCACGCGGCATGGTGCAGCACCGTGTGGCTCACGCGGCCGAGCTGCAGCCCGAGGTGGCCCGCCCTGCGGCGCGCCCCGAGGATCACGAGGTCGGCGGCGGCCGACCGGTCCGTGAGGGCCCTGCCCGCAGGACCTTCAAGGGCCGCGGGGCGCACGCGGACGTGCGGATGCTCGGCGGTCGCGGCCTTGAGCAGCGCGTCGAGAAGGGCGGAGGCCCGCTCCTCGTGCGCGTCCGCCGGTTCCTCGGCCGGTGTCCCCTCGCCGCTCCTGTCGAGCGCGGGCCTGCGCCAGGCGCGGACCACGTCCAGGGTGCATCCGCGCGCCTCGGCCTCGCGGAAGGCGAACCGGACCGCCTCGGCGCACGTGTCGGCCTCCCCCAGGCCGAGCAGGATCCGCTCGTGCGTGCCGGCCAGGCCCGCCCGGTCGCCCCGGACCACCACGACCGGGCAGTGCGCCCGGCCCGCCACGGCCAGACCGACCGAACCGAGCAGCAGGCCCTTGAGCCGGCTCCGGCCACGGGACCCTGTCACCAGCGCGAAGGCGTCGTCGCCCGCGCGCACCAGGGCGTCGACCGCGTCCTGCGGGACGATGTCCGTACTGATCTTCACGTCGGGATTGCGCCGTTCGGCGCGTTCGGCGGCGGAGGCCACGATGTGTTCCGCCAGTACGTGTTCGCGCGGGCGCTCGCGGCCCAGCGACGGGAGTCCCTCCTCGTAGCGCTCCCAGAGGGAGGAGTGGACCAGCCTCAGCGGACAACCGTGGCGGACGGCTTCGTCCACGGCCCAGTCGACCGCGAGCAGGGCCGGGTCCGATCCGTCGACGCCCACCACCACAGGAAGCGTCATCTTCCCCACCGCCTTTCATGGGGGCCGCCACCTCGCGCGGCGCACGGGGACTGAACTTCACCGTCGCACGCGGCAGCCGCGGTCGCGAGGGCGCGTGACCCCGGGCCGCGGGAGGTCCGGCCGGGCGCCGGGGCAGGAGGTACGTGTGGCCCTCACGGCGGCCTGGAGAAGTCGGCGCGGAGGCGGCCCGGAACGGGAGCGGACGCCTGGTCCACGCGCGCATCGGCCGCCGGTCCGCACAGCCGCCCCGCCGCTGCCTCGATGCGGTCACCGCGGGCGGATGCGCCAGATCGGAGCGGAGTCCGGCGTGTCCGTCGGTGACGAGCCAGGCGTCCCGTGGGCCCTCAAGTGGCTCCGCCCCGGGGCCGGCTGTCGAACGCGACACGGTGACGGCCGTGCGCGACCGGCGGACCGGCCGGTGCGAACCGCGCGGACGCCACGGCGCCCGCACCCGGCAGCGTAAGCCGGAGCCGAGTCGGCATGCCTGTCGCCTCCAGGGGCCGTGCCGCGGTCGTCGTCCCGGGCGAGCGGTGAGCACGGACCCGAGCCGTCCGGCCGTATACGGGGGCCGTTCGACCCAGTGCGGGCGGGCGGGGCGCGGCGGATGGTCGAAGAAGGCCCGGAGGAAGGAGGGTCCGCATGCGGTGGGAGACCATCCGGAAGGACACCCCGCTTCGAGTCGCCCCGAATCTGCGCGACTACGACCAGGAGTGTGCGGGCTTCGCGTGGACACGGGCCCGGGGCAGGCTGCAGGGGCTGCCCGGGGGGCGGGGCCTGAACATCGCGCACGAGGCGGTGGACCGGCACGCGGCGTCGGACCGTGCGACGAGGGTCGCGCTGCGCTGTGTCGGGCGGGACGACTCCGTCACCTGTGTGACCTACGAGGAGCTGGCCCGTTCGACGGCACGGTTCGCCAACGTGCTCCGCGGCCTCGGCATCGGTCACGGCGACCGGGTGGTGACGCTGCTGGGACGGTGCCCCGAGCTGTACACCGTGGTCCTCGGCACACTGAAGAACGCCAGCGTCCTGTGCCCGCTGTTCTCCGCCTTCGGCCCGGATCCGGTCGCCCAACGCGTGACACTGAGCGACGCGCAGGTCCTGGTCACCACGGCGGATCTGTACCGCCGGAAGGTCGCCGGGCTGCGCAGCAGGCTCGCCTCGGTGCGCCATGTGCTGATCGTCGGTGAGGGTGCGGAGGAACTGCCCGGCACCGTGTCCCTCGCCGCGCTGATGGCCGACGCGGCCGACGGCTTCACCATTCCGCCGACCTCGCCCCACGACATGGCCCTGCTGCACTTCACGAGCGGTACCACGGGCACCCCCAAGGGCGCGGTACATGTGCACGAGGCAGCCGTCGCGCACTACATGACCGCGCTGTACGCCCTCGACCTGCACCCGGAGGACGTGTTCTGGTGCACCGCCGACCCGGGTTGGGTCACCGGCATGTCCTACGGGATCGTGGCACCGCTCATGCACGGCGTGTCGGTCGTCGTGGACGAGGGCGACTACGACGCCCGCCGCTGGTACCGGATCCTCGCCGAGCAGCGGGTGAACGTCTGGTACACCGCGCCGACCGCCCTGCGCATGCTGATGCGGACGACGCCGAGGACCGGGCCGTACGACCTGCCCCGCTCGTTCGACCTGGGCGCGCTGCGGTTCGTCGCGTCGGTCGGCGAACCCCTGAACCCGGAGGCCGTGGTGTGGGGGCGGGACGTGCTCGGCCTGCCGGTGCACGACAACTGGTGGCAGACGGAGACCGGCGCCATCATGATCGCCAACTTCGCCGCCTGCGACATCCGCCCCGGCTCGATGGGGCGTCCGCTGCCCGGCGTGGAGGCGGCGGTGCTGCGGCGCGGCGAGGACGGACGCGCCGAGGTCGCCGACGGGCAGGTCACCGTGGAGCGGGAGCCGGATGTCGAGGGCGAGCTGGCGCTGCGGCCGGGCTGGCCGTCGATGTTCCGCGGCTATCTGCACGACGAGCCACGCACCGCGGCGGCCTTCGCGGACGGCTGGTACCTCACCGGTGACCTGGTGCGGCGCGACGCGGACGGCTGGTACTGGTTCGTCGGGCGCGCCGACGACGTCATCAAGTCGGCGGGACACCTCATCGGGCCGTTCGAGGTGGAGAGCGCCCTGATGGAGCATCCGGCGGTCGCCGAGGCGGGGGTCATCGGCCGGCCGGACCCCGTCGCCGGGAACATCGTCAAGGCGTTCGTCGCGCTGCGGCCGGGATTCGACGCGACCTCCACGACCCGGCAGGACCTGCTGGCCTTCGCCAGGCACCGGCTGGGCCCGGCCGTCGCGCCCCGCGAGATCGCCTTCGACCAGCACCTGCCGCACACCCGCAGCGGCAAGGTCATGCGTCGCCTGCTGCGGGCCCGGGAACTCGGCCTGCCCGAGGGCGACACATCCACCCTGGAGGACACCACCCCGGAGACCTCCTCCCTGGTGAGGACGGAGCGGTCCGTATGAGCACCACCCGCACTCCGCGCACCCCGCACACCCCGCGCTCCGCCACCCGGCCGACCCGTGAGGCCGCGCACCGTCTGGCCCTGCTGGAGTCGATGCTGCGCGTGCGCCGGTTCGAGGAACGCTGTGTGGAGCTGTACAGCGCGGCACGCATCCGGGGTTTCATGCACCTGTACATCGGCGAGGAGGCCGTGGCCGTCGGCGTCAACGAGGCGCTCACGGACGACGACGCGGTCGTGTCGACGTACCGCGAACACGGGCACGCCCTCGCCCGGGGCGTCCCGGCCGACGCGATCATGGCGGAGATGTTCGGCAAGGTCACCGGCTGCAGCCGGGGCCGGGGCGGCTCGATGCACCTGTTCGACACCGGTCGCCGTTTCTACGGCGGCAACGCGATCGTCGGCGGCGGGCTGCCCCTCGCGGCCGGCCTCGCCCTCGCCGACCGCATGACCGGCCGCAACCGTGTCACCTGTTGTTTCTTCGGTGACGGCGCGTTCGCCGAGGGCGAGTTCCACGAGACCGCCAACCTCGCCGCGCTCTGGCAACTGCCCCTGCTGCTGATCTGCGAGAACAACCTGTACGCGATGGGCACGGCCCTGGCCCGGCACCAGGCCCAGACCGACCTCGCGCTGCGGGCGGCCGGGTACGGCATGGTCTCCTGGGCCGTCGACGGCATGGACGTCGTCGCTGTCGAGGGCGCCGCCCGGCGGGCGGTCGAAGGGGTGCGTGGCGGGACCGGACCGCACTTCCTGGAGATGCGCACGTACCGCTTCCGTGCCCACTCCATGTACGACTCCGACCGTTACCGCGACAAGGCCGAGATCGAGCACTGGAAGGAGCGCGACCCGGTCGAAGGCCTCGCCCGGCGGCTGCGGGAGGAGAAGGAGCTGAACGACAGGGCCCGCACCGCCCTGGAGGACCGTCTGGCCGCCGAGCTGGACGCCGCCGTCGAAGCCGCCGATCAGGCTCCCGAGGAGCCGGTCGAGGATCTGCTGAAGTACGTCACCAGCCCGGCGGAGGCGAGCCGGCCATGAACACGATCCACGCCCGTGACGCCGGACCCGCAGCAGGGCCCGCCACCGCGTCCGACCGCAAGACGACCTACCGTGAGGCGATGCGCGAGGCGATGCGCGAGGCACTGCGCACCGACGAGCGGGTGTTTCTGATGGGCGAGGACGTGGGCCGGTACGGCGGCTGCTTCGGTGTCAGCCTGGGCCTGCTGGAGGAGTTCGGGCCGGAGCGGGTCCGCGACGCCCCGCTGTCGGAGTCCGCGTTCGTCGGTGCCGGGATCGGCGCCGCGCTGGCGGGCATGCGGCCGATCGTCGAGATCATGACCGTCAACTTCAGCCTGCTGGCCATGGACCAGATCCTCAACAACGCGGCGACCCTGCTGCACATGTCGGGCGGTCAGCTGCCGGTGCCGGTCGTGATCCGGATGACCACGGGTGCGGGCCGGCAGCTGGCGGCCCAGCACTCGCACAGCCTGGAGTGCTGGTACGCGCACATCCCCGGCCTGCGGGTGCTGGCCCCGGCGACCCTCACCGACGCCCGGTACATGCTGGCCCCCGCGCTCGCCGACCCCGACCCCGTACTGATCTTCGAGCACGGCAGCCTGTACAACGTCTCGGGGGACCTGCCCGCCGACGCGGGGCCGGTCGACATCGACCACGCCAGTGTCCGGCGTCCCGGCACGGACGTCTCCCTGATCACCTACGGCGGCTCGCTGCCCAAGGCGCTGGCCGCCGCCGACGACCTCGCGAACGGGGGCATCAGCGCCGAGGTCGTCGACCTGCGCACCCTGCGCCCGCTGGACGACGCCGTCATCGGCGGCTCGGTCGCGCGCACCCACCGTGCCGTCGTCGTCGACGAGGGCTGGCGCACCGGCAGCCTTGCCGCGGAGGTCTCCGCCCGTCTCACCGAACAGCACTTCTACGACCTCGACGCGCCCGTCGAGCGGGTGTGCAGCGCCGAGGTGCCCATGCCGTACGCGCGCAGGCTGGAGGAGTCCGCGCTGCCCCAGGTCGACGGGATCGTCGCAGCCGCGCGCCGTGCGGTCGGCGGAGGGCCGGGCTGAGATGGCCGCGTTCACCATGCCCTCCCTCGGCGCGGACATGGACGCGGGGGTGCTTCAGGAGTGGCTCGTGAGCCCCGGTGACCGGGTGCGCAGGGGCGACGTCGTGGCGGTCGTGGAGACCGGCAAGGCGGCCGTCGAGGTCGAGTGCTTCCAGTCCGGGACGGTGGGGCAGTTGCTCGTCCCGCCGGGCACCCGGGTGCCGGTGGGGACACCGCTCGCGACGATCGAGGAGAAGAGCGAAGGAGAGGGCCTGGGAGGCGAGGAAGGCGAGGAAGGCGAGGCAAGCGAGGGCAAGGATGAGGGCGAGCCCGAAGGAAAGGCCGGGAGTCAGAGCGCTCCCCCACCGACGACAGAACGCCGGGAACCCCGGCGGAAGCCGGTCCTCGAGCCCGAGCCCGTCCGGGAAGCCGAGCCGGTCCAGGCGCCCGAGCCCCTCCAGGAACCCGAGCCCCTCGAGGAACCCGAGCCCCTCGAGGAGCCGGTGCACCCGGAACCCGTCGGGGCCGGACCGCTCGTGCGGCGCCTGGCGGCGGATCGGGGCGTCGACCTGACGGCCCTGCACGGCACCGGTCCCGGAGGGCGGATCACCCGTGCCGATGTGGAGCATGCTCCGCCGCCGCACGGGGCCAGGGTGCGGGCCACCCCGTACGCACGGCGGCTCGCCCATGACCTGGGCATCGACCTGACGGCCGTACGGGGCACCGGTGACCGCGGAGCCGTACGGGCGGCGGACGTGCACCTGGCCGTGCGCGCACGCGCGGGGGAACGGGAAGCCGAGCCGCCGGCTCAGGACCTGCGGGGCCGCGAGCAGCGGACGGACACCATGCGCCGTACCATCGCCGACCTCATGAGCCGCTCCAAGCGGGAGATCCCGCACTATTACCTGTCCACCACGATCGACCTCTCGGCGGCCGAGGACTGGCTGCGCCGGATCAACCACGCCCGGCAGCCCGCCGACCGCCTCGTCCCCGCGGCGCTGCTGCTGAAGGCCGCTGCGACGGCGGCACGCGAGGTGGCCGGCCTCAACGGCTACTGGCAGGACGGCGGATTCGTCCCCGGTGCCGAGGTCAACCTGGGTGTCGCGGTGTCGCTGCGGCAGGGCGGGCTGCTGGCGCCGGTCATCCGCCGCGCCGACACCCTGCCACCGGACGCCCTCATGACCACCCTCAGGGATGTGGTCCAGCGCGCCCGCCGGGGACGGCTGCGCGGCAGCGAGACGACCGGCGCCACCCTGACCGTCACCAACCTGGGCGACCAGGGTGTGGAAAGCGTGTTCGGGGTCATCCATCCGCCCCAGGTGGCCCTGGTCGGCTTCGGCGCCGTCGTCGAGCGGCCGTGGGCCGCGGACGGCATGCTGGGCGTACGTCCGGTGGTGACGGCGACGCTGTCCGCCGACCACCGCGCCACGGACGGTGCCGTAGGGGCGCGCTACCTCACGGCCGTCGACCGGCTGCTGCAGAAACCCGAGGAGTTGTGAGCCGGATGAAGCCCCTGGACGACGCGGAGGCCATGGACGTGGTCAAGGAGTCGATCACCCGGATCATCCCCGACGCGGACCTCGCTTCGGTCGGACCGGACGACAGGATCCGTGACGTGCTGGAACTGGACTCGCTGGATTTCCTCACCCTGGTGGAGCTGCTGTCCGAACGCACGGGGATCCGTATCGACGAGGAGGACTACCCGGAGCTGACGACGCTGTCCGGTGCCACGCGGTTCCTGGTGGAGAGGTCGCGGGACCGCTCGGACCCGGCGAAGTGACTCCCCCGGAGCAGGTGGGGCGGACACCCACGTCGCGTGGCGGCGGCCGACGCCCCGTAAGAAGCTGGACCTGACGGCGGGCGAGTCGGATCGGGTGGGGATTGCCGGTACGAGAGGAGACAGGGGCGGTGACGATTCCCCTGGTGGTCGGCGTCGACGGATCGGAAGCGAGCCTGGAGGCGGTCGACTGGGCCGCCGACGAGGCGGTCCGGCACGGGGTGGCGCTGCACCTCCTGCACGCGGCGGGCGGCGACCGCGAGAGCTCCGCCGTGATCAGCGCCGCCTCCGCACGCGCCGCCAGGGGCGCTCCCTCGGTGCGGCTGTCGAGCGAGGTGGTCCACGAGGACGCGGCCTCCGCCCTCGTCGACAAGGGGCGCAACGCCTTCGCGCTGGTCCTCGGGTCCCGAGGGCTCGGAGACCTCACCGAGATGCTCCTGGGCTCGGTCAGCCTCGCGGTGGCGGCACGGGCCGACTGCCCGGTCGTCGTGGTCCGCGGCGCGCCCGAGCACCGGGCTGCCCGGTACGGGACGGTCATCGTCGGTGTCGAGGACGAGAAGAGCAGCGGCACGGCCCTGCGGTTCGCGTTCCGCGAGGCCCAGGCGCGGCGGTGCCGTCTGGTGGCGGTGCACGCCTGGATCGCACCGTTCGGTGCCTGCACGACCCCGCAGGCCCCGTCATGGCCCCTGGAGGCCCACAAGCGCCCGCCGGCGCAGGTCCTCGACGACGCCCTGCGCGGCCTGCCGGAGCGGTACCGCGACACCACGGTGCAGCGGAGCCTGATCGAGGCGCCGGCACGCCGGGCACTGCTCGAGGCCGCGTCGGAGGCGGATCTTCTGGTGGTCGGCGCCCCACCCCGTCTGGTGCGTCAGGGGCTGCAGCTCGGCCTGATCAGTCACGCGCTGCTGCATCACGCGCCGTGCCCCATCGCGGTCGTGCCCCAGGTGTGACCGCGGACCTGGGGTGACCGCCGCCCGCGCGAGGTGCGGGCGAGTGGGACACGGCCGTCGACACCGCGGCACAGGTGCTCCGGCACAGGGACGCGGCTCCGCAGGGCCACGCTGCCGCCCGGGCTGGACCGGACCGCACACCCCGACCGTCGTCTCGCGACGGGTCGAGCCGCACGGGTTCCCCGCGGCAGGCACAGCCTTCGGCGCCGGCCCGCTCCGGGATTCCAGGCGCGGCACGCGGTCCCCTGCCGGGGGTGGCCGGCCCCGCGGACACGGGTCGCTCGCACCGTGCGGCGGTCCGTCCCGCGTGGCAGGTTGGATACAGCACCAGTCTGCGGAGAGGGCGGCGATCATGCGAGCTCACCTCGGCGACCGACTCGTCATCGAGAGTCCGGCGACCGGCGCCGGCCGGCGCGACGGCGAGATCGTCGGGCTCCACCACGCGGACGGCACGCCTCCCTACGACGTGCGCTGGTCGGACACGGACGAAGTGACGCTCGTGTTCCCCGGTCCGGACGCGCACATCCATCATCTCGAGCACGGCCGGCCCGCGACCTCACCCGGGCCGACGCCGCGGGCCGGTGCGGCGGGGGCCCGGCCCGCTGCGGCCCCGGCGGCCGGGACGACCGGGCCCGGGGACGTCGGCCGGCGCGTGGGCGTCGCACGCCGGAGACAGGGACTCAGCCGGGAGGAGACCGCCCGCCGGGCCCGGATGTCGCCCGACTACCTGGCGTACCTGGAGGAACGGCCCGCCGACCCGACTCTGGCGACGCTCGTCAGGCTGGCCGACGCGCTGGGCACCACGGTCACCGCCCTGCGCGGCTCGGGCGTGGATCTGCCGCCCGGTCAGGGCCAGGCGCTGCTGCACCCCCGGCTGGAGGATCTCAGCCCGCAGGAGTGCCGCACCCTGCTCTCGACTCACGGCGTCGGGCGCATCGCGGTGTCGGCGTCCGACGGCCGCCCGGCGGTCGTCCCTGTCAACTACGAGATCGTCGACGACGCCATCGTCTTCCGGACCTCGCCCGACTCCGTGGCCGCGGCGGCTGCGGAGACCGAGGTCGCCTTCGAGGTCGACCACGTGGACGACGCGCTGAGCCGGGGCTGGAGCGTGCTCGCCGTCGGCCGTGCGAGCGTCGTGACGAATCCCGACGCCGTGCGCAGGCTCGTCCAGCACGTCCACACGATGCCGTGGGCGGGCGGTGAACGCGACATGTGGGTGTCGATCCGGCCCACGAGCCTGACGGGCCGGCGCATCACTCCGGTGGACCAGTAGGCCTGCCGTGGCCGCCCTGGGCGGCCTCCTCGCCGCTGAGCCGGGACTCGACGCCCACCACGCCCTCCACGGCGCGGACGAGGCGCTCGGCGACCCAGATCAGCGAGGGGTCGTGGACCTGTCCGCGCAGCGTGACGATCCCGTCCCGCACGTAGACGTGGATGGCGTGGGCGAGCGTGGGGAACAGGTAGGACACCACGGTGCGGCGGACTTCCTCCTCGATGTCCTCGTCCGGCCGCAGGAAGACCTTCAGCAGGTCGCGCCGGCTGACGATGCCCCGCAGCCGTTCCGCGTCGTCGACCACGGGCAGCCGTTTCACGTGCCGTAGGGCCATGAGCCGGGCCGCCTGGGCCAGGGTGACGTCGGGGCGGACCGTGACAGCGGGCGCGGTCATGAGTTCCCCTGCGGTCAGTGCCTCCGCCCCGGCCAGCAGGTCGGCCTCGGAGACCACCCCGAGGACCCGCCCCCGACCGTCCACGACCGGAACGGCACTGACCCGTCGTTCCCTCATGGCCCGCACGATCGCCTTGAGCGGCACGTCGCGCCCGACGGTGACCACGGGCCGGGTCATCACGTCGCTCACGATGTGCGCGGCGGCGTCAGGCATGGGCATGCCTCCAGCATCACCGCGACCCGGCCGGTGTGTCGCGGCGGCACCCGGACGGTGCGACGGTATTCACAGAGGAGACCCCCGGTGCACCGGGATCTCCGGCAGCCGGGTGGAAAGGCGGTGTGGCGGCGATGGGACTCCCGCTGGTGGGGGGCGTCGACGGACCGGACTCCGGCCTGCCCGACGGTCGACCGGGCGGTGGAGGAGGCGTGCACCACGGGCGTGCATCACGGGCGTGCGCCGCGCCTGGTCCGCGCCTGCCCGCCGACGCGGTCAAAGCGGCACGAGGGAGCCAGCCGCCTTTCAGGGTGCCGGGCCGGGCGCCGCCCCACGGTGCCGTGTCCGCCTCGCTGCGGGCGGGCTCCCAGGCGTTCGTGCCCGCGGGGACCCGTGGATGCGGGGAGGCGGCGGGACTGCTGCGCGGGCCGGCCGGCCTCGCGCTCGCGGCTCGTGCCGGCTGCCCGGTCCTCGTCCGCGAGGCCAGCACGCCGGGCGAGGCCGCGCTGGAACAGCCCCGGGGCACCGTCCGTCGTCGGCCGGCCGGAGGCCCCGCCACCGGGCGGCGCTGACCGCATCGGCCGAGCGTGTGTGATGGTGGTCGGCGCGCAGCGTCGGCGCGCGCACTTCGGGTCTGCAGCTGCGCAGGGCCGCCCCGCGCCCTGCTGCACCGTGCGCGGTGCCCTGCCGCCGTCGTCCCCCGGCCGGTCGGAGGCCTGCCGGGCGGCCTCGGGCCGTCACGGCCTGTGCAGGAGAGGGAAGGGCGGCGGATGTCGCACTGGACATGGGAGTGGACCGGCTACGACCCCGCGGCCGAGCGGTTGCGTGAATCGCTGTGCACGCTCGGCAACGGCTACTTCGCCACGCGCGGTGCGGTGCCCGAGTGCCGGGCGGGCCTGGTGCACTACCCGGGAACCTATGCGGCCGGGTGCTACAACCGCCTGGAGTCGGCCGTCGCCGGGCGGCAGGTGGTCAACGAGGACCTGGTCAACCTGCCGAACTGGCTGCTGCTGCGGTTCCGTGTGCGCCGCGCCGAAGGGGAGTGGGGCCCTTGGTTCTCGCCTGACACGCATGTCCTCGTGGACCACCGGCACACCCTGGATCTGCGCCGCGCCACGCTCACCCGGACCTTCCGGCACCGCAGCGACGACACGGGCGTGCTCGGTGTCGAGCAGACCCGGCTGGTGCACATGGGGGACCCCCATCTGGCCGCGTTGCGCACGGTGTTCACGGCCGAGGACCGGCCGGGTGAGATCGAGATCGAGAGCTGTCTGGACGGCGAGGTGATCAACGGCAACGTGCACCGTTACCGTGCCCTGAACCGCCGTCATGTGACACATGTGCGGACCGGGGAGAAGGAACCCGACACGGTGTGGCTGAGCTGCCGGACCAGCACGTCGGACATCGCCGTCGCCCTGGCCGCCCGGACGACGGTCGCCGTCGACGGTGCCGCGGCCTCGTCGGTGCTGGGTCCGGCCCGCCACCGTGCGGTGCACCGCCTGGTGGTCCCGCTGGTTCCCGGTCGGCCCGTCACCGTGGAGAAGACCGTGGCGCTGCACACCTCACGGGACAGGGCGATCAGCGACCCGATCGGCGAAGCGGTCGACCGGGTGTCCACGGCGCCGGGCTTCACCGCCCTGCTGGGCTCCCATGCCGCGGCGTGGGAGCGGTTGTGGCGGAACGCGGACATCCAGGTCCCGGGTGAGGCCGGCCGGATCCTGCGTTTCCATCTCTTCCACGTGCTGCAGACGCTGTCACCGCACACCTCGGACCTGGATGTGGGCGTGCCCGCCCGGGGCCTGCACGGTGAGGCGTACCGGGGTCACGTCTTCTGGGACGAGCTGTTCGTCGTGCCGTATCTCAACCTGCACGTACCGGAGGTCTCGCGGGCGCTGCTGGACTACCGCTACCGGCGCCTGCCGCGTGCCTGCAGGGCGGCTGCCGCGAGCGGCCGGGCGGGGGCGATGTACCCGTGGCAGAGCGGCAGCGACGGCCGGGAGGAGGCCCAGGAGTGGCATCTCAACCCGCACTCGGGCCGCTGGCTGCCCGACCACTCCCGGCTCCAGCATCATGTCGGCTCCGCGATCGCCTACAACGTGTGGCAGTACTGCGAGGCCAGTGGCGACACCGAGTACCTGCACACCAAGGGCGCGGAGATGCTGCTGCAGATCGCCCGCTTCTGGGCGAGCCTCGCGGCCTTCGACCCCGTCACGGACCGCTACCGCATCCGCGGCGTCATGGGCCCCGACGAGTACCACGACGCCTACCCGGACGCCGGGCGGCCGGGGCTGGACGACAACGCGTACACCAACGTCACCGCCGCCTGGGTCCTCGCCCGCGCCCTGGACCTCCTGCGGCGGCTTCCCGCGTGGCGCCGGGAGCAGCTGTTCCAGCGGGTCGGGCTGGACCCCGGCGAGCTGCCGCGCTGGGAGGAGGTCTCCCGGCGGTTGCGCGTGCCGTTCCACCGGGGCGTCATCAGCCAGTTCGAGGGCTACGACTCTCTCGCCGAGCTCGACTGGGAGGCCTACCGTGCGCGCTACGGCACCATCCGGCGGCTGGACCGGATCCTTGAGGCCGAGGGTGACACGGTCAACCGCTACAAGGCGTCCAAGCAGGCCGACGTCCTCATGCTGGGTTATCTGTTCTCGCCCGCCGAGCTGCGGGATCTGTTCCGGCGTCTCGGCTACCGCCTGGACGACGACGTCTGGTGCAGGACCGTGGACTACTACCTTCAGCGCACCAGCCACGGCTCGACGCTCAGCGAACTCGTCCACGGCCTGATCCTCGCCAGGGCCAGGAGGGCCGATGCCTGGAGTTACGTCCGTGAGGCCCTGGAGGCGGACATCGCCGACATCCAGGGCGGCACGACCGGGGAGGGCATCCATCTCGGGGCCATGGCCGGAACCCTCGGCCTGGTCCAGCAGGGCCTGACGGGGCTGGTGCCGCGCGAGGACGCCCTGTGGCTGGACCCGGTGCCGCTTCCGGCGCTGTCCGAGTACGGGTTCTCGCTGCGCTACCGCAGCCACTGGGGCATCGGCGTGCGGCGGCGCAGCGGGCAGCTGGAGCTCTGTGTGCCCGACTCGGAGGAGACCCCGATCCGCGTGGTGCTGGCCGACCGCGCGGTCACCATCACGCCCGGGGAGACGTGCACGCTCGTACTGCCGGACGCCTGACCCGGCGGCTCAGCGGTCCGTGTGCGCCCCGGTGAGGGCGGACAGGGCGGCATCGAGGCGGCGGGTCGCCTCCTCGGCGACCGGCCGAAGCGCGTCGAGTCCGGTCACGCTGGTCATCGTCTGCGGGTCGAGGGCCTGGACGGCGGTGCGGTCGCCGTCCCTGCGCACGACCACGTTGCAGGGCAGCAGCAGGCCGACGGTGCGGTCGGCCTCCAGGGCGCGGTGGGCGAGCGGCGGGTTGCAGGCACCGAGGATGACGTAGTCCTCCATGTCCTGATCCAGCTTGGCCTTGAGGGTCGCGGTGACATCGATCTCGGTGAGGATGCCGAAGCCCTGCTCGGCGAGTGCGTCGCGGACCCGGGCCACGGCGGTGGCGAAGTCGTCGTCGAGGTGCACGGTGCGGTCGTACCGCATGGTGGTGGCCTTTCTCGTCTTCTTGTTCACGTCCCCCACCGGGTTCCCCGCCTCTTCCGCCCCCCCGCCCGAACATACCCCCCGGGGTAATTGTGTTACCGTCGACGACATACCCCTCGGAGTAATTCTTCACCGGAAGGGAGTGCCTCGTGCTCTTCGCCGACACGGCCGCACCGGCCATGCCCGCCGGCGCACGCGACCGCTCCGCGGCGACGGGGGCCGGTCCTGCGACGACGGGCGACGCACTTCCCGGGCACCCCCCGGCCACCGTGCGGTCCGGGCCGGCGCTTCAGCGGCCGTTCGCGTCCGTTCCGCTCGCGGCGGCCGGCTTCCCGCCGGCCGATGCGATGGTGGCGTGATGGCGACCCGACCGCGATCGCCGCGCCCGCGACTCCTCCCCGCCCGCGATGCGCCCGCTCCCGCGACTCCTCACGCGAGCGACAGGAAGAGCTTCTCCAGCCGTGCACGCATCGCCTCGGTGTCCTCACCGGTCTTACGGCCGGACTCGATGTCGGCGACGCACTGCTGCAGGCCCGTGGCGATGATCGCGAAACCCGCGCGGTCGAGCGCCCTCGAGGCGGCGGCCAGTTGCGTGACGACCTCCTCGCAGTCCCGGCCCTCCTCGATCATCCGGATCACACCGGAGATCTGACCCTGCGCCCGCCGCAGCCGGTTCAGCACGGCCTTCAGCGACTCACCCTCAAGCTCCAGTTCCACAACCACTCCTCCGTAATACCCCTAGGGGTACTGTACGTCCGGTTTCAGGACGACGGCGACAAGCAAGGATCACATCTGTCATGACCACCCCCGTCACCCTCGGCACCGACCAGGCCCGCGCCCGACTGCACGAGTTCGCCGTCATCGATGTCCGCACCCCCGGCGAATACGCCGCCGGCCATCTGCCGGGTGCCCTCAACATCCCGTTGGACCAGGTCCGCCGCGCACTGCCCGAACTCCGGCACGCGGCCGAACGCGGCGACGTCCTGATGGTCTGCGCCTCCGGCGCCCGCTCGCAGAGCGCCTGCGGCATCCTGGCCGAACAGGGCATCGCGGCGGCCACCCTCGCGGGCGGCACCGGAGCCTGGGCCGCCGAAGGACATGAACTGCAGCAGCCGCTCGCCTGCGACACCCGGGCAGGATGGAGCATGGAGCGGCAGGTGCGCTTCACCGCGGGCACGGTGGTGCTCCTGGGTCTGCTGCTCGGTCTCCTCGTGCACCCGGCGTTCCAGCTCCTGTCGGCCGGTATCGCGGGCGGTCTCGTCTTCTCCGCGCTCACCGACACCTGCGGTATGGCGGTGATGCTGAGCAAGCTGCCGCACAACCGGCCGCGCGCGGCCGACCTGGACGCCACACTCGCCGCTCTGCGCACCCGCTGACCGTCCGGCACACGGGCTCTTTCGGAGCGCCCCGGCGAGTGTTTCCGGTATCCGTCCGGCTACGGAACGTAAGGTGAGCCGCGCCTGGCGCCCGGGCGGAAACGGAAGCATGAGGGGACGTGGAGACATGTGCGCGAGCAGGGTTCGGAGTGCCGCATGACGGGCGGCAAGTCGCGCTTCGACGACATCTACGCCCAGCCGGACCCGCGCGCCTACTTCACGCGGATGGCCCCGCTGGAGTACGAGATCCCGCACCATGCCCAGCCGGTCTTCCGGCAGGTGGCCGCCGAACGGGCGGCGATGGACGACGGCCGGCCCGGCCGGCCGGCGGTGCTCGACGTGTGCTGTTCGTACGGCATCAACGCCGCCCTGCTCAATCACGAGGTGACGCTCGCCGAGCTGTACGAGCGGTACACGTCCGATGCGGCGCACGGCATGTCGACGGCGGAACTGGCCGCGTGGGACAAGGAGTTCTACGCCGGGCGGCGGCGGCCGGAGGCGCTGCCGGTGTACGGCCTGGACATCGCGGCCCCGGCCGTGCACTACGCCCAGCAGGCCGGCCTGCTGGACGGCGCCTTCACCGACGACCTGGAGCAGGCACCGCCCGGCCCCCGGCTGGCCGCCGCGCTGCCCGACGTCGGGCTGATCACCCTGACGGGCGGCGGCAGCTATGTCACCGAGCGGACCTTCACCGCGCTGCTGGACGGCGCCCGGCGCCCCGTGTGGGTGAGCGCCTTCGTCCTGCGGACCGTGTCGTACGAGCCGGTCGTGCGGGCCCTGGCCGCCCACGGCCTGCGCACCACGGTGGATCCGTCCCGCACCTACCCGCAGCGGCGTTTCACGGACGAGGGGGAACAGCGGTACGCGGTCGAGGCGGTGAGGGGCCTCGGCGGCGACCCGTCCGGACGGGAGGAGGCCGGCCGTTTCCACAGCGTGCTCTACGACTCCCGCCCCGGCCCGGCGGCGTAGCCGGTTCCTGCTCGCCACGGCGATCGGCGTGACCGGACCTGGTCACCCGACGAGTGCGGGGAGGAGCACATGCCGGAGCTGCCGGACGTCGAAGGCTTTCGCGAGGTCCTGAACTCCTGTGCCCGGGGGCGACGTGTCCTGCGGGTCGAGGTGCGGGACACGGGCGTACTGCGGGGCGTCAGCGCCACGCGCCTGCAGCGGGAGGTCGAGGGGCGGCGCCTGGGCCGTCCGCGCCGCCACGGCAAACTGCTGGTCGCCCCGGTGGACGACGGCCCGGCCCTCGTCTGGCACTTCGGTATGACCGGCGCCTTGCTGTGCACTCGGACGGACGACCCGCTGCACGCCCATGACCGGATCGTGTTCGCACTCGACGGCGAACAGCAGCTGCGCTACCGCGACCAGCGCAAGCTCCAGGGCGTACGGCTGGCCGCGACGCCCGGGGCGGTGGAACAGATCCTCGCCGGCCTCGGCCCCGACGCCCTCGGCATCGAGCGCCAGGAGTTCGTGGCGCTGCTCGCCCGGCGGCGGGGCACCGTCAAGAGCGTCCTGATGGATCAGTCCGCCATCGCCGGTCTCGGGAACCTGCTCAGCGACGAGATCCTCTGGCGGGCGCGGGTGGCCCCCGAGAGGCCGGCGCGGGACCTCGGCGAGGGCGAGGCACGTCGCGTGTTCACGGCGATGCGACGGGTGCTCGCCGCCTCCGTGCGCGCCGCATGTGTGCCGCCGCGCCGCACCTGGCTCACCGGCCACCGCGACGACGAACCGGCATGTCCGCGCTGCGGCGCAGACCTGCGCTCGCGCCGTGTCGCCGGCCGCCGCACCGTCTGGTGCCCGCACTGCCAGCACTGACGCACCGGCACGCCAGGCACGCAGGCCACAGCACGCAGGCGCACAGGCGCACTGGTTCAGCGCCGGCCCGGACGCCGGGGTTCGGCCCGGCCGACGGCCGCTTCGTCCAGGTCTGGACGGGTAGTCGGGGCATGGCATGTTTCGGCGCTTCGGCCCTCCGGCGAGCCGGAGGAACGTTGAATCGGTGACTGTGCGATGACCACGAAGAGCGACAGGAAATCCAGCAGGAACGACACGAAGGACGACGCGGTGGTGCGCGCACTGCTGCACCGGCAGCGGCGCACCTATCCGGCCCAGGCCGGCATCCGGCTGCGCAACACCCCCGCGCCGCTGTACCAGACGCTCGTGCTCGCGGTGCTCCTGAGTGCACGTATCAGGGCCGACGTCGCGGTGGCGGCGGCCCGGGCGCTGTTCGACGCCGGGCTGCGCGACCCCCGGTCGATGGCGGACGCGTCCTGGCAGGAACGCGTCGACGCGCTCGGCAGGGGCGGCTACCGCCGCTACGACGAGCGCACCTCGACCATGCTCGGCAAGGGAGCCGAGCTGCTGCTCGAACGGTACGGCGGCGATCTGCGCCGCCTGCGCGAGGAACCCGACCCGAAGAAGGCCCTGCAGGACATACCCGGGATCGGACCCACCGGGGCCGACATCTTCCTGCGTGACGTCCAGGGGGTGTGGCCGGAGTTCGCGCCGTACATCGACCGCAAGGCCCTGGACGGCGCCCGGCGGCTCGGCCTGCCGGCCTCGCCCGAGAAGCTGGGCGGCCTCGTCGCCGACCGCGAGATGCCCCGCCTCGCGGACGGCCTCGTCCACGCGGCCCTCGACAAGCCGCTGGCCGACGAGGTGCTCGCCGCCGCCGGATCGGCGTGAGACACCCGCCGCCCGCGGCCCACGCAGACACCCGCCACCCCGACCCACGGAAACGACCGCAATGGCTCTGCGACTGCTGATCCTCGACCACCCCCGGATCCGGTTCCTCCTCGGGCACCCCGTCCTTGCCCTGGCGAGTGCGTCCGAAGGACATGGGCACGCTCCCGTCCCCCGGGACCCGCCGCCCACGCCGGACATGCCGGAAGAGGTGAAAGAACCCTCCCCGGCCCCTGATGAGGGCGCCGACGAGGGCCCGGAAGAAGAGAGCCCCGGCGAACCTCCGGACTGAGCCAGATCCCTCTCCGGCGTCACCTGATGTTCACCTGGGTGACGCCGGAGGTATGCACAGAAGGCGCCCGCGGTGCGTGAAAAGGCTGCATTGTCTGATTTCAGACACCCGTATCCGAGTACAGAAAGACAGCCGACATGGCCGAGATACTGGCAGCCGTGGCAACGAAGATCGCCGTCGCGGTGGTCGAGGCGATCGTCATGCGCCTCCTGTGGCAGCTCTGGTCCGCCTACGCGGGCTCCGCGCGCACGGCCTGGGCACCGGCCGCCGCGTAACCGCGCGGCGCCCGGCGGCGCTCACGCCGCCGGGCAACCGGTCATCCCCACCACGCCCCGGGCGCCTACGTCCCGACGCCCATGGTCTGCTGCTCCTGTTTCTGCTTCCGTCCGCTGCGCACCAGCCATGTGGCGCCGCCGACGGCCAGGGCGACCGGCCACTCCAGCGCCCCCGCCACGGCCAGCGCTCCGAGACCTCCGTAGAACGCGAGGTCCTTGACGGGAGGGTTACCGGGAAGCCGGGACGTCGCCGCCCGGGCCGTGGTCGCCATCTCTTCCCTCGTGACGTACGGGACCGGAACCGGAGGATGCAGCGTGCGCATGTGCAGGTGCAGACCCGCGCCGTCGCCCGCATGGGTTTCCTGCTGAGCCTTCTGCACTGTCTTGGCCATCCCCCTCCTCCTCTCCTCGGAGTCGGTGTGGTGTGCTCCTCAATTCTCGCGCGTTTCCGGTGGCGTGTGCGCGTGGAAAGCGTTGCCGTGGAAACCCGGATGCCGGCCGACCGTGCGCAGGGAGCCCGGGCCGGACCGAAGGAAGCTGGTGATGCGCTGTGGCACTGCCGGGACGCGGACTGCTGCGGGCCGCGGTGGGCCGTGCGGCCGGTGCGCTGGAGGACGAGGCCCGTTCACGCGTCCGCTTCTTCGGCCGGCGCGCGCATGTCGCCGTGCGGGGTCTGCGCCCGGGCGACCTTCCGGAGTCCGCGGCGGACAAGCTGGCCGAGGAGGTCGAGCGGCGCCTGTCCGAGCTGCCCGCGGTTGAGTGGGCGGTGGTGAACACCGTGCTCGGCCATGCCGTCGTCGGCGCCGCGGGCGCCTTCGAGTCCGAGACGATCGCGGACACCCTCGTCGAGGCGGTCGAGGCGGTCGAGGAGGCCCACGGCGTCACCCATCCGCTGCCCGAACATCCCGTGGCGGACGGGACGGTCCGCCGTTCCGGCTTCGCCATGGCCCTGCACCTGGCAGCCGCTCCCCTGGCGGCGCTGACCGGTCTGACGCGCCGCGCCCCCATCCCCGCGGGCATCGCCGCGCTCATCCCGCTCGTCGACGCCCACCCACGCTTGCGGCAGCGGCTGGATCAGGCGGTCGGCGGCGCCGACAACGCCGGAATGCTCCTGGCCTCGCTCGGCGCGCTGAGCCAGGCGGGCTCCGGCGGGCTCGTCGGCGTCGGCGTGGACACGCTGCGGCACGGCCTGCGCATGATGGAGGCCGACGCGGAGGCCGACGCCTGGACGGCGGCCGAGCCACGCCTGACGGGCAGCGCCGAGGCCGGGGCCCACCGCGCGGCGCCCGAGCCGCCTGCCCGCGAGGTGCCGCTGAAGCAGGGCCCGATCGAGCGCTACGCCGACCGGGCCCCCGCCGTGGCGGCGGCGTCGTTCGCCGGGTCGCTGCTGCTGACCCGGCGCCCCGGGCGGGCCGTCGGCGCGGCGCTGGCGGCCATCCCGAAGGCGCCGCTGCTGGCTCGTGAGGGCTTTGCCTGCGTCTTCGGCCGGGGCCTGGCCCGCCGGGGGGTCGTCGTGGCCGACCCCGGGGCGCTGCGCAGGCTGGACCGGATCGGCACCGTGCTGGTGGACACGGACGTGCTGGGCACCGGGTCGCATCGGCCGGCCGATCTGGTCGCCCTCGACGACGACGTGCCCGCCGGCGAGCTCGCCGCGACCGCCCACCGGCTCTTCGACGGCTCCGCGCCGGAACGCGTGCAGCGGGACGGGGAGTGGGTGCTGGGGCCGGTCGAACGCCTGAGCCTGCAGGGGCCCACGGGCGAGCGGGCCCGGGAGCGGCTGCGGCGGGAGGGTGCGGGGCTGGTGCTGGGCCTGGCGCACGGACAGCAGCTGCTCGCCGTGATCTCCGTGCTGCCCGAGATGCACGAGGCGGCCGGCGCCTTCGTCCCTGCCGCACACGCGGCCGGGCTCAAGGTCGTGGCCGCCGGAAGCCACACCGCCGACGTGTCCGTACGGGGGGCCGACGCGGTCCGTGCGGGCGGTGAGCGGCTGCTGGATTCGGTACGGGCCCTGCAGCGCGACGGCGACGGCGTGCTGCTGCTCTCGCACGACCGGCGCGCGCTCCGGGCGGCCGATGTCGGCGTGGGTCTCGCCGGCCCGCGGGGCACACCGCCCTGGGGCGCGGATCTGTACCTCGACGGCGATCCCGCGTCGGCCGTGGTGATCGTGAGCGCCTGCCGCACCGCCCGGGAGACCGCGCGTGCGGGCGTGCGGCTCGCCCAGGCCGCCGCCGCGGTCGGCGCGACGGCGGAGCTGGCGGGCCGGGTACGACGCCCGGCCGCCCGGGGCGTGACGGCGTTCAACGCGGCGGCGGCACTGGGCACCGCGGCCGGTGTCTGGGCGGCGGTACGGCTGCTGCGGAAGCCGCCGCCGCTGCCCACCCCGCAGCACCCGTGGCATGCCATGGACCCGGCGACCGTGCTCGCCAGGGCCGGTGGCAGCGAGGCGGGCCTCACGGCCGAGGAGGCGCGGGCGCGGGCCACGACCGACGGCGAACCGGCGCCGGGGACCTCGCTCGGCCGGGCCTACCTGTCCGAGATGGCCAACCCGCTGACGCCTGTCCTCGGCGCCGGGGCGGCGATGTCGGCGTCGGTGGGCGCCGTGCTCGACGCCGTCGTCATCGTGGCGGTCACCGCGCTGTCGGGGTTCTTCGGCGGCTTCCAGCGCTACCGGACCGACCGCGCGGTCGCCCAGCTGCGGCGCGAGTCGGCCGTGATGGCCAACGTGGTGCGGGACGGGCAGGAGACCACGGCCCCCGCCGGGGAACTGGCCGTGGGCGACGTGGTGCACCTGAACCCGGGGGCCGTGGTGCCGGCCGACGGCCGTCTGCTGGAGGCGCACCACCTGGAGGTCGACGAGTCCGCGCTGACCGGCGAGTCGCTGCCGGTGGCCAAGAGCGTGGCACCCGTGCTGGCCTCGGACCTCGGGGACCGCACGTCCATGGTCTACGAGGGCACCACCGTGGCGGCCGGGCGCGGCCGGGCGGTCGTCGTCGCGACCGGCACGGCCACCGAGGCGGGCCGTGCCGCGGCGGACGGACAGGACACCGCGCCCTCCGCCGGCGTCGAACGCCGGCTGGCCCGGATCAGCCGTACGACGCTGCCGGTGGCGCTCGGTTCGGCCGCCGCCGTGGTCGCGGCGGGCATGCTGCGCGGACGCCCCACCCGGGACACGGTCGGAGCGGGTGTCGGGCTGGCCGTGGCCAGCGTGCCCGAGGGACTGCCGTTCCTGGTCTCGGCCGCCCAGCTCGCCTCCGCCAGACGGCTTTCGGCGCGTGGGGCCCTGCTCAGGCATCCCCGTACCATCGAGGCGGCCGGCCGTACCGACGTCCTGTGCTTCGACAAGACGGGAACGCTCACGCACGGGCGGATCTCCCTCGTCGCCGTCGCCGCCGACGGTCACAGCAGGCCCCTGGAACAGCTCGGGGACGAGCAGCGGGCCGTCCTCGCCGCGGCGCTGCGCGCGACACCCCGCCCGCACAACGGCGGGGAACTGGAACACGCCACCGATGGCGCGGTCACCGACGGCGCGAAGGAAGCGCAGGTGGACCGCACCACGGCCGCGGAGGGCTGGCTGCGCACCTCCGGCCTGCCGTTCGAACCCAGCCGTGGCTTCCACGCGACGCTGGGCCGCTGCGGCGAGCAGCGGATCCTGTCGGTGAAGGGGGCACCGGAGGAGGTGGTGGGGCGCTGCGCCACCCGCGGGGGCCGGCACCTGGACCGCGAGGGCAGGAGGGCCGTCCTCGCGGCGGGCGAGGAGCTCGCCGCGAAGGGCCACCGGATCCTCGCGGTCGCCGAACTGCGGGACGCGCCCGGCGGCACCCTCACCGACGAGACGGTGGGCGGCCTGGACTTCCTCGGTTTCCTGGCGTTCGCCGACCGGGTGCGCGGCACCGCCCGCGACGCGGTGCGGCGGCTCGCTGACGCCGGCGTGCACATCGTGATGATCACCGGGGACCATCCGGGGACCGCCGAGTCGATGGCCCGCGAACTGGGCGTCCTGGACGGCCGGCGGGTGGTGACCGGAGCGGAGCTCGACGACCTGGACGACCGCGCCCTGGACCGGCTGCTGCCCGACGTCGGTGTCGTCGCCCGCGGCACCCCCGTGCACAAGGTCCGCGTGGTGCGGGCGTTCCAGCGCCTCGGCCGTACGGTGGCGATGACCGGGGACGGCGCCAACGACGCGCCCGCCATCCGGCTCGCGGACATCGGGATCGCGTTCGGCAGCCGGGCCACTCCCGCCGCTCGTGCGGCGGCGGACCTCGTCGTCACGGACGACCGGCTGGAGACGGTGCTCGCCACCCTCGTGGAGGGCCGCGCGATGTGGGCCTCGGTACGGCAGGCCCTGGCGATCCTGGTCGGCGGCAATCTCGGTGAGATCGCCTTCACCCTCCTCGGTGCGGCTGCCACCGGGTCCTCGCCCCTGACGGCCCGCCAGCTGCTGCTGGTGAATCTCTTCACCGACCTGGCCCCGGCCATGGCCGTCGCCCTGCGCCCGCCGCGGCCGGAGGCCGCCGAGCGCATGCTCCGCGAGGGACCCGAGGTCTCGCTCGGCACGGCGCTGACCGAGGAGATGGTGTGCCGTGCGGCGACCACGGCCCTGGGCGCCACGGCGGGCTGGCTCGCCGCGCGGTTCACCGGCCGGGCCGCCCGCGCCCGTACCGTCGCCCTGGTCGCGCTCGTCGGCGCTCAGCTCGGCCAGACCCTCCTGGTCGGGGGCCGCAGCAAGGCGATCGCCGGCTCCTCGCTCGGCTCCCTGGCCGCGTTGGCGGCCGTCGTCCAGACGCCGCTGCTGAGCCAGTTCTTCGGCTGTACGCCCCTCGGCCCGGTCGCCTGGACGATCGCGCTGTCCGCCGCGGCCGGGGCGACGGCGCTGTCACCGTTCCTGCCGCCGCTGGTCGCGCGCGTCCGCACGCGGATCCCGGATTTCTCCTCGTTCACCGCCGGGCTGCGTGAGCGGACGTCCTGAGAGGGTGCCCGGCCGCCACCGCGGTTGAGACGGTTCCGGGGAATTGAGACCCTACTGAAAAGGCCCGGTACACCTTCCGAGCGGAGCCGAGATGTACGCGGTCCTGGAGAACGGGGCGGACGGGATCCGGGACCCGTACCCGGGGATCGATCACCCGCCGGGGCGGACCGACCCGCCGACCGCGAGCTGAAGCAGGCTCGTGAGGTGGCCATGTCGCGGATCACTCAGGCGGTGAACGGCCGGCCGGTGGCGGCCTGGCACCATGCCGGCCGCGCACCGTCGGTGGTCTGCGTCCACGGGGCCGGGTTCTCCAGCCGGGAGTTCCAGCCGTTCCTGGACGCGCTGGGCCGTCACCACGACGCGTGGTCCGTCGATCTGCCGGGGTTCGGTGCCAGTGCCGGCCCGGTGCGCCCGCTGGGACTGCGGGCGCTCGCCGAGGCGCTGACCGGCTGGCTGACGGCCGTCGGCCTGGACCACGTGGTGCTGCTCGGTGGCTCCTTCGGCTGTCAGGTGGCCGTCGACGCGGCGGTACGGCATCCGGACCGCATCGCCGGACTGGTGCTGGTGGGGCCGACCGTCGATCCCGCCGCCCGTGGCTTCTTCCGGCAGCTGCTGCGCTGGATCCGCAACGCGCCCCAGGAACGGCTCTCGATGGCGCCGCTGAATCTCGCCGACTACCGCGACGCGGGGCCGCGGCGCGTCGTGAGCGCGTTCGCCGAGTCGCTGCGCGACCGCATCGAGGACAAGCTGCCGCACGTCCGCACACCCGTCCTGGTGGTCCGTGGCGCCCGGGACCGGCTGGTCTCCCAGGAGTGGGCGGAGGAGGTCACACGACTGCTGCCCTCGGGCAGGCTGGTCGTCGTGCCGGGGGCCGGCCACATGGTGCCGTATCGGCGGCCCTATGAGCTGGCGGTTCTCGTCGGCGATTTCCTCGACCAGGAGATTGCGGGTGCCGTCGCGCCGGACGGCGACCCGCCTCGGACGCGGGGGCCGGCGGCATGAGGGCGTCCAGGGCGGTCGCCTCGTTCGACTCGGCCACCGGGATGCTGCGCGCGCTGTCCCGATTCCTCGCGGGGCGGGACGCCCCGTCCCTCGGCATGCTTCCGGCTGCGGCGCAGGCGCCGGTGTCCGGTCTGCTCGGCCTCCTGAACAGGCTGCCGGCCACCGTCCAGGAGCGGGCGTACAGCATGGGCGGCTGGGCCGAGGCCGTCCCGGCGGGCCGGGTCGGCAACGTGCGCTCGCAGGCGCTCGCCGAGTGGATCACCGGCCACTACCCCGAGCGCCGTTATCCGGTCATCTTCATCGGGTCCGCCAACGGTGCCCTCGTCCATCTGGCGGCGGCCCTCGACGCGGCGTGGCTGCCGCAGACGCTGCTGCTGCCCGTGCGCCGCCGCGGCGTCGTTCCGGACGACCCGCGCGGCGACCTGGCCGCCGTCGGCGGGGCCGGCCGAGCGCTGCTCGCGGCCAACCCGGACCTCGTCCTGCACCACATGCACGACCCCAACCAGGACCGTCTCATGATCGCCGGCATGACCTGCTTCCGGGTCAAGTGGCGCCGCCTGCCGCCGGCGTACCGCCGTTTCGTCCGCGAGCGTCTTGCTCCGGGCGGCCTGCTCGTCGCCGTCGACTGCACACTGACGTGGCCGACCACCACCGTCGACGACCGGTACCTCTTCCAGTTCGGCGCCCTCGGCGACGCCACGCCCGAGGAGTACCACCGGGGCGGACCGCGCGTGGCCGGCCTGCTCGCCCGCTACGGTTCCCCGCTGCGCCGCTGGGACCCGCCCGTCCCCGACGGGGAGAGCCCCGAGGCGGAGTGGGGGATGCAACCCGCCCTGCTCGACGACATGGCCGCCTTCGCCGAGCAGGAGAAACTCCGCCTGGACGTCCTGCGTTTCGACACGCCGCAACGCCTCAGCCCCGCCGTCGCCGGCCTGCACCGCGCGTGGTACGCCGACCTCGGCCTGCCCACGGACCGCCTCCTGGTGGAGTCGTTCCTCCTCCTCGAACCCTGGCAGGCGCTGCGCACGGGCTCGGTGCCGTACTGGACCGTCTTCGGCACCGAGACCTTCCGCGCGGGCCTCGAGGCCTACCTCGACGCCACGGATCCGTACGACGAGATCCGCATCGTCCTGTTCAACCACGGCACGCAGTCCATCGGTCTGGCCGACGCCTGGGCATGGCAGCGCACGGCGGCCCGCGCCCGCAAGATCGGGGTCCTGGCCGGCGCGGATGCCGCCGCCCACCCCCGTGACTTCGCCAGCCTGGTCCGCGCACACCGGGCGGTCGGCAGGGTCCGCCCGCGCTACCCCCTGCCGCTGTCCCTCGGCGCCGACCAGGTCATGCCGGTACTGCGCGCCGCTGACGAGGCGATCTGCTGGGAGAAGGTGCGGTGACCCGGGCGCCGTGTAGGCCGCCCCGTACTCAGGTACTCGGGCCGGAAGGACGGTCTGCCGACGACGTCCTGACGAGGAGATGAATCGGATGCTGTTCCTGGGACTGCTCCTGCTCATGCTGACCGGCGCCTTCACCGGCCTGGTGATCGCCGACAACCTGTCCGGCGGACCGGACTACGCGGTGTCGGTGCTCGGCCACCACATCGCCACCCTCAGCCCGCTCGGGGTGTTCTGCTCCGGCCTCGCCCTGGCACTGCTCTTCTGCCTGGGCCTGGCCCTGATGGCCGGCACGACCCGCTACGGCCACCACGGACCGCATGCGCGCAGGACCCGTGGCACCCCCAGGACCGGGCCCGCCACGGGACCTGGCGCCCGGGCCTGACCCGTCGTCAGTGGAGGTCCTTGGCGGCCTCCACCAGACGGTCGCGTACGCGGTCGACGTCCGGGTTCGTACAGACGCCCGGGCGCTGCACGAGGTAACCGGTGTTGATCGGCGGGTCCTCGGGGTCGTGCAGCAGGACCAGTGCGCCGCGGGCCAGTTCGCCGGCGCACAGGTAGCGGGGCAGGACGCTGAAGCCGCCGCCTCCGACGAGTGTCGACACGACCGCCCGCAGGTCCGGCACGGTGACCGCGGCGTGGCAGGTCAGCCGTTTGCCGAAGACGTGGCGCCAGTAGCGCCGCACGATCGGCAGGTCCTGCGCGTACGAGACGAGGGGCACGGTGTGCAGCACCCCGGGCCCCTCGGCGGCCAGCGGCTCCCTGATGCGGTCCGCCCACACCGGCGCGGCGACCAGGACGAACTCCTCGTCCGCGAAGGGCACCCAGGCCAGGGAGCGGCCCCGGGGGCGGGTGGTGGAGATGACCAGGTCGTAGCGCCCCGCCCGCAGCTCGTCCAGCAGCGGATCGGTCAGGCCCGGGGTCACCCGCAGCCGCAGCCCCTCGGCGACGAGCGGACCCAGCACGGGCAGTACGAAGGTCGCCAGCATCTCCGCGGGTCCGGCCAGGTGCACGGGTTCGCGGCGCGCCCCCTCGGCCGGACCACGCCCCACCGCGCCGGCGAGCGCGTCCAGCGGCGCCGCGACACGTGCGGCCAGTTCGTCGGCGACCGGGGTGGGGGCGACACCGCGGGGCAGCCTCTCGAACAGCTCGCGCCGCGTCTGGCGCTCAAGGTTGCGGATCTGTGTGGTGACCGTGGGCTGTGACAGACCGAGGGCGTGAGCTGCCGCCGTGAAGGAACCGAAGCGGTACACGGCGAGGAAGGTGCGCAGGAGGTTGAGGTCGGGCGGGGTGGAGTCCCTCCCCGGGCCATCCGTATCGCTATGGCTCACGCCCTCGAGCCTAGAACATCCTGATACCTGCCCGGGGGCTCGCTCAGGGGCGGCCATGGCCCGGGACCGATGGAACTTCCTATGACAGGCATTGGTTCCGTCATTGGTCACCGCTGATCGCACGGCCTACCTTCGAGCACATCACCCGATCCGACACCTCGGACGCAGTACGCCGATCCGTCCCCCGGAGATGAACACCCCATGTCGAAGATCCTTTTCGTGATGACCGGCGTCGACCAGTGGACGCTGGCCGACGGCACCCAGCACCCCACCGGCTTCTGGGCCGAGGAGGCCGTCGCTCCGTACGAGGCCTTCAGGGCGGCCGGGTACGAGATCGTCGTCGCCACCCCCGCCGGCGTCGTCCCCACCGTCGACAGCAGCAGCCTCGCCCCCGAGGTGAACGGCGGCCAGGAGAACGCCGACCGGATCGCCGGCGTGCTCGCCTCGATGGCCGAGCTGCGCTCGCCGGTGAAGCTGGAGGACGTCAGCCTCGATGACTACGCCGCCGTCTTCTACCCCGGCGGCCACGGCCCGATGGAGGACCTCGCCGTCGACGCCCACTCCGGCAGGCTGCTCACCCTCGCCCTGGACTCGGGCACGCCCCTCGGCGTGGTCTGCCACGCATCGGCCGCCCTGCTCGCCGCCACCCGGACCGACGGCACCAACGCGTTCGAGGGCTACGACGTGGCCGCGTTCACGAACGCCGAGGAGTCCCAGGCGGGGTTCGCCGACAAGGCGAAGTGGCTGCTCCAGGACCGTCTCACCGAGGCCGGGGTGAACGTCCGGGCGGGCGAGCCGTGGGCGCCGAACGTCGTCGTCGACCGGAACCTGGTCACCGGACAGAACCCGGCGTCCTCCGCACCCGTTGCCGCGGAACTGCTCAAGAAGATCGCCTGACCGAGGCCACCGGCGGTGCTGTCGAGGCCGGCCGGCACCGACAGCACCCAGGTGGTGGAATATTCAACGACCTCCTCGGGTTGAGCCCGGCGAAGGAGGTCAGGAGTGGACACGACGTACTACGACCACGGGACTCCCGCCGAGCGCTGGGAACGTGCCCAGCGGTTCTTCGACGCCAAGGACTACGCGGGCGCGGCGCGCGTGCTGGCGGCTCTGGTGGCGGAGGTGCCGGAGCAGACCGGGCCCCGGCTGCTGCTGGCCCGCGCCTACTACCACTCGGCCCAGCTGCGCCGCGCCGAGGCCGAGCTGCGGCTCATCGTGGAGCGCGACCCGGTGGAGCACTACGCCCGGCTGATGCTGGGCCGCACCCTCCAGCGGCAGGCGCGGCACGAGGAGGCGGAGGCGCATCTGCGCATCGCCGCCGCGCTCACGGGTGAGTTCCCGCCACAACGGCCCGGGGAGTGAGAGGAGCGGCCCGTGGGAGTGGGGCACGGACCGCCGTGGTCATGGCCGTCCCCGGCGTTGCCCATGGCATCCTGGCCTGATGTCGACCCCCAGCGATCGCGCCCGCCTTGCCGTGCGGGTCGAGGAACTCCTCGCCGCCGGCGGCCCCCTGCCCATCGTGGCGGCCGGGAAGCCTGTCCTGCGGCGCGGGGCCGAGCCGTACGACGGACAGCTCGGCCCCGCCCTGCTGGCCCGTTTCATCGAGGCGCTGCGCCTCACGATGCACGCGGCACCCGGCGTGGGCCTGGCCGCACCCCAGGTCGGCGTGGAGCTGCGGATCGCGGTCGTCGAGGACCCGGCGCCGGTGCCGCCCGAGATCGCGGTGGCCCGGGGCCGGGTGCCTCAGCCGTTCCGTGTGCTGGTCAACCCGTCCTACGAACCGGTGGGCACCGCGCGGGCCGCGTTCTTCGAGGGCTGCCTGAGCGTGCCGGGCTGGCAGGCGGTGGTCGCCCGGCCCGCCCAGGTGCGGCTGCGCTGCGAGGACGAGCACGGGCGCGCGCTGGACGAGGTGGTCACCGGCTGGCCCGCACGCATCGTCCAGCACGAGACGGACCATCTCGACGGCACCCTCTACCTCGACCGCGCCGAGCCGCGCTCCCTGTCCACGAGCGAGGCGGTGGCGGCCCTGTGGGCGCAGCCGACGCCCGAGCAGGCCGCCCAGGAGCTGGGTTTCGAGCTGCCGTGACCCGGACCGCGCAAGACCCGCTCAGCTGTCCCGGTACGCCTCCAGCAGCCGAAGCCACACCTCGCTGACGGTCGGATACGACGGGACCGCGTGCCACAGACGGCTGACCGGGACCCGCCCGACCACGGCGACGGTCGCGGAGTGGATCAGCTCGCCGACACCGGGGCCGACGAACGTGACGCCGCGCAGGATCTCCTCCTCCAGGTCCACGACCATGCGGGCGCGGCCCTTGTAGCCCTCGGCGTACAGGCCGGCGCCCGCGACCGAGGAGAACGCGACGTCGACGGGGCGGACCCGGTGCCCGGCCCGTTCCGCCTCGGCGAGGGAGAGGCCGACGGCGGCGGCCTCGGGGTCGGTGAAGACGACCTGAGGTACGGCGTCGTGGTCGGCGGTGGCCGCATGCGCCCCCCACGGCTCGTCCAGGAGGGGCCCACCGGCGGCGCGTGCGCCGATCGCGGCGCCCGCGATCCGGGCCTGGTACTTGCCCTCGTGGGTGAGCAGGGCCCGGTGGTTGACATCCCCGACCGCGTACAGCCAGTCGGTGCCGGTGACGCGCAGGCTGTCGTCCACGTCGAGCCAGGAGCCGGGTTCCAGGCCGACGGTGTCGAGGCCGATGTCGTCGGTGCGCGGTGCCCGGCCGGTGGCGAAGAGGATCTCGTCGGCCTCGAAGCGCTCGCCGGTGTCCGTGACGGCGACGACGGTGCCGTTCTCCCGGCTGACGGAGGCCACGGAGGTGCCGGTGCGCAGGTCGGCGCCCGCCTCGGTGAGCGCCTCGGCGACCAGTTCCCCCGCGAACGGCTCCATGCGGCCCAGCAGTCCCTTGCCCCGCACCAGGACGGTGACCCGCGAGCCGAGGGCCTGCCAGGCGGTGGCCATCTCGGTGGCGACGACACCGCCGCCGACGATGATCAGCCGGGCCGGGGCGGACTTGGCGCTGGTGGCCTCGCGGCTGGTCCACGGCCGTACCTCGGCGAGGCCGGGCAGGTCGGGCAGCTGGGCGCGGGTGCCGGTGCACACGGCGACCGCATGCCGGGCGGTGAGGGTCACGACAGCGCCGTCGGGGCCGGTCACGGTGACCGTGCGGGGACCGGCGAGGCGGCCGTGCCCCCGGTACAGGTCGGCGCCGATGCCGTCCAGCCAGCCGACCTGGCCGCCGTCCTCCCAGTGCGCGGCGTACGTGTCCCGGCGGGCGAGCACGGCCTGCGTGTCGAGGGCACCCCGGACCGCGTGGGCGAGACCGGGCAGGCGGCGGGCGTCCGCCTGGGCGATGACCGGCCGCAGCAGCGCCTTGCTGGGCATGCACGCCCAGTACGAACACTCGCCGCCGACCAGTTCGCTCTCCACCACGGCGGTGGTCAGGCCCGCCGCGCGGGTGCGGTCGGCGACGTTCTCCCCCACCGGTCCGGCCCCGATCACCACGACGTCGTACGCGATGGAGTCGGATCCCGTCGTTCCCGCCGTTCCCGTCGTTTCCGTGGTTCCCGTGGTTCCCGTGGTTCCCGTCGTTTCCGTCATGGGGTCAGTCTGGTGGGTGGTGTGTGCGGGGGCCACACGGGTATGGCGCGGAATACGTGCCACGGTGGCCGTGTTGACGCGACGGCTCGCCGCAGACCAGGAATGAGGGAATACGCCATGAGCAGCACCATGGAGCTGACCAAGGAGAACTTCGACCAGACGGTCACGGAGAACGACTTCGTTCTCATCGACTTCTGGGCGGCCTGGTGCGGGCCCTGCCGTCACTTCGCCCCGGTGTACGAGAAGGCCGCCCAGGACAACCCCGACCTGGTGTTCGGCAAGGTCGACACGGAGGCGCAGCCGGAGCTGGCCGCGGCCTTCGGCATCCAGTCGATCCCCACCCTGATGATCGTCCGGGACCAGGTCGCCGTGTTCGCCCAGCCCGGCGCGCTGCCGGAGGCCGCACTGGCGGATGTGATCGGGCAGGCCCGGCAGCTGGACATGGACAAGGTGCGCGCGAGCATCGCCGCCCAGCAGGCCGAGTAGGGCGCCGGGCCGGAAGCCGCCGGGCGGAGAGCTTCCGGTGTCGCCGGTCAGCTGGATTCGCGCTGGACCAGCGACGCCCCGAGCACCTTGCGCACCTCCGGCTCGCCGCCGGGGTCGCGTACGGCCCGGTCGACCAGTTCCGCGAGGTCGCGCCCCGAGGGCAACTCGATGCGGACCGTGCTCAGCCGGGGCCGCAGCAGCCGGCCGAGCATCAGGTCGTCGGCGCCGATCACGGCGACATCGTCGGGTATGCGCAGCCCTTCGTCCTGCAGGGCCCGCATGAGCAGCATCGCGTACTCGTCGTTGTACGCGAACACCGCGTCCAGCCCCGACCCGGCCCAGCGGGCGGCGAGCGCGGCTGCCGCCCGCTCGGTGCAGGCGAGCGGCAGCGCGGTCACGGTCGCGTCGGTGCCGCGCAGCGCGTGGCGCACACCCGCCAGCCGGGGCCCGGAGAAGGACTCCAGACCGGACTCCGCGGGCACCAGGACACCGATACTGCGCCGGCCCCGGGCGTACAGGTGGGCGCCGGCACAGTGGCCGACCGCGTCGTGATCCATGAGCAGGGCGTGCGCACCCTCCACGCGCTCGGGGCCGAGGGTGACCACGGCCCGCGCCCCGGCCCGTTTGAGCACCGCCACGCCCCGTGGGCCGAGCCCGGCGCCCGGCACGAGGACCGCGACCGGCCGCAACTCGGCCCAGGCGCGGGCCGCATCGTCGCCCTGCAGGCCGACGGTGCCGTACTGCACGACCGTGTAGTCGAGCCGGCCGAGGGCCCACTGGAGTTCGCCCAGGAACCGGCTGTAGAGCGGACCGACCGGGAAGGCCGGCGCGGGCATCAGGACCAGCCGGCTGTGCCCGGCACGCAGACTGCGGGCGCCCGCGTGCGGCACGTACCCCAGTTCCCGGGCTGCCTCGTGGACGCGGCGGCGGGTCGGTTCGCTGATCCGAACGGCTGACGTGTTGTTGAGGACGTAGGAGACGGTCGCGCGGGATACCCCGGCCAGGCGGGCAACGTCCGCGCTCGTGGGCGTGTTCGGCATCTGCACCATGACGGACGGCAGTCTGGCAGAGGGGCGGGGGCCGGGCTCTGGCGGGGGAACGTCGTTCCACACTCAACCAAAGCGCGCCTTCGCGCTCCACCGAAGCGCGCCTCGCACAGGCCGTCGCGCGCCCCGCCACCCTGTCGGCCGAGCGGGCGTCAGCAGGGCGGCTCGGTGCGCGTCACGCGGGCGACGAGGTCGATCCAGCCTTCCTCGAGCCGTTCCATCGGTACCCCGCGTTGTCTGGTCAGGTGGTGGATCAGAGCGGGGTCGAGATAAGCGAGCAGGGTGTAGGCGAGGAGTTCGCAGTCGGCGTCCGGCAGGATCTGCCGCAGCAGCACCATGACGTGCGTGCGCAGCGCCTGCACCGCGGAGTGCGAGAGCCTGCGGGCCGGTTCCGCCTGGGCCGCCAGCTGCAGGTCGAGCTGCTCGACCGAGCGGTAGAGCACCGCCACGCCGAAGGCGCGCAGCCGGTCCAGGGGCGGTGCCCCGGGGCCCAGGGGCGGCGGCCCCTCGAGGAAGTCCGCCTGGAGCCTGCGCGCCGAATGGTCCAGCAGCGCCGTCAGCAGCCCGGTGCGGTCGCCGAAGCGGCGGAAAACGGTGCCCTTGCCCACGTGGGCGGCGGCGGCCACCGCCTCCATCGTGACCCCGGCCACCCCGTGTTCCGCGATCAGCCGGGAGGCGGCCTCCAGCAGCCGGGCCCGGTTGCGGGCGGCGTCCGCGCGCAGGCACGGCTCGTCCGCGCCGGTGCCTATCGAGAGCAGTTGCGGCGCGTCCAGGGGCCTGTGGTCGGACGGGGCAGGCGGCAGTGGACCGGACATGAAGCCAGCGTAAAGCATCACCGGCGTAACTGGACCGTGGTCCGTTTTTGTTGGTACAAATAACCGGACCTTGGTCCGGTCGTGCACAGCGATGTATCAGCCCTTTGGAGTTCCCATGTCTGTTCGCATCCTCGGTATCGTCGGCGCCATCCGCGCCGGCTCGCACAACCGCCAGCTCGCCGAGGCGGCCCTCAAGCTCGCTCCGGAGGGCACCGAACTCGTGCTCTTCGAGGGGCTGGCCGACGTCCCCCTCTTCAACCCGGACCTCGACGTGGAGGGCGCCGTCCCCGAGGCCGCGCAGAAGCTGCGCGACGCCGCGCAGGCCGCCGACGGGTTCCTGATCTTCACCCCTGAGCACAACGGCACCATCCCGGCCGCCCTGAAGAGCGCCATCGACTGGCTGTCCCGCCCGTACGGCGCCCCGTCCTTCGGCGGGAAGCCGGTCGTCGTGATCGGCACCTCCATGGGCCAGTACGGCGGCGTGTGGGCGCAGGACGAGACCCGCAAGTCCGTGGGTATCGGCGGCGGCAAGCCGATCGAGGACATCAAGCTGTCCATCCCGGGTTCCATGGCCCGCTTCGCCCAGACCCACCCGGCCGACGACGCCGAGGTCGTCGCCCAGCTGACCGACGTCCTGGAGCGCGTGCAGGCTGTCGTGGCCGAACACAAGGCTGCCGCCTGACCGGTAGTCACCGCACGAGGGCCGGAGCCGTGTCGGACGCAGCGTCCGTATCGGTTCCGGCCCTCACGCGTTGCCCTGCCGCTCAGCCGAGCCCGGCCTGGCCCGGCCGCCGCGGTGGCCGCCGCGGCCGGTCGCAACAGGGGAACATCCGCAGCCGCACCGGGCGCCAACCCTCCTTGTGCAACAGAACAGTCGCAGTGTTCACCCAGACCGCTGTCACCCACAGTCGTTCTCTGTCAGCATCGTGCTGAGGCGAAGCGAACGGGGCGCGGGGTGTCGCAGTCGATCGAGGACTCTTGGCGGGTACGGATTTTCGGCAGGGACAACACGCCGGTGGCATCGGGTGTTCTGGTCACCGGTGGACGGGTGGTGACGTGTGCTCATGTCATACAGCAGGTAGTGGGGCCGACCGCCGGCAGCGGTCCCGGCGAGGCGCGGATCGCCCTCGACCATCCCGGCTCACTGTCCGGCGAGGTGTCGTACGCCTCGGTGCTTCCCGGGGGTTGGGCACCGCCCGACGAGGGGCGCGCGGACGTCGCCGTGCTCGGTCTGGAGGCGCCCGCACCCGCGGACTGCGCGCCGGCCCGGCTGCGTCCGTGCGGCCCCGCACGGGGCCGTGACGTACGCCTCTTCGGTCAGAGCACGGCCGAACCCCCGGGCCTGTGGGTCACGAGCCGACTGGTCGGGGCGGGCGGGCTGAGCCCGGACTGGGTCCAGCTCGACGGCAGCGGCCTGGGCGGCGCCTGGGTGCTGGGCGGGTTCAGCGGAGCGGGCGTCGTGGACGGGCACGGGGACGTGATCGGCATCGTCGTCGCCGCGCTGCGCGACGAGACGGCCCGCATCGCGTGGATGATCCCGGTCGAGGCCCTCGTACGGTACTGCCCGCTGCTGACCGACGCCGTCACCGCCGAACTGCCGCCCGCGCCCGCATGGCCTGCCGGGTCCTCGCGGGAACTGACGACGGCTCTCGTACGTATTCCCAGCATGCGGGACCCGCAACGCCGGGAGCGGGTGCTGCGCGACACCGGCGAGGACTTCTTCGACCTCGTCGAGCGGTCGTCGGTGCTCCTGGAGGACGTGCGCGGGATCGTCGAGGTGTGTCTTCAGTACGCGGACGGCATCGACCGGCTCGCCGCCGCGCTGCGCTGGTACGAACGGGGGTCATTGCCGATGCGGGAGTTCGAGCGGGTGCTGCGCCGGCTGCGCGGCGAGCCGGAGCCGGCGTCATGACGGACTTCGGTACGCCCCGCACGAACCTGTTCTTCGAGCTGGCGGGCCTCATCCTGCGCGTCCCGACGCTGAACGACCGGCAGCCCCTGCGCCGCGCCGCCGACGCGTTCGGCGAGCGGTTCGAGCCGCTCGACCTCCCGGAGTCCGGGACCCTCAGAGAGGACCTGTACCGGGCGCTGGTCAAGTGCGACGCCTATCAGGGCGGGCTGCGGTTCTACCTCGACGCGCTGGGCATCGGCCGTACCGGGATGGTGGCGTGGACCGCCGTCGAGCAGATGTACCTGCGCCTGCACCCGAGGCGGCTGCTCGACTCCTCCGAGTACGAGGAGCTGTGCGACCTGCTCGCATTCCCTGCCCCCGGCGCGCCGATCGAGCGGATCGCGCTGCGGTTCCTGCCGCTGCTGCCGGAGCGCGCCGAGGGCGCCACGGGGCCGTACACGGTGGCGGAACTGCTCGATGCGTTCGAGGACGCCCTCCTGATGCCGGACGAGGCCCATCCCCTGATCTCCTTCGTGGAAGCCGTCGCGGTACGGCAGCCGCCCGGTCTGGAAAAGCGGCTGCGGCTGTGGAACGAGCGGGTGGCCCCCCGGCTCGCGTGTGCGCCGGATCTCCTGCACAGGGTGCGCAACCGCGAGGCGTTCCGCGCCGGGCGCCCGGTCGAACCGTCGCGGATCCTGGTCGACATCACCGCGCATCCCGCCGCCCCCGAGGACTACTGGTTACGGGGCTGGCTGCTCGGCCCCGGCGAAGGTCCGGGCTCCCTGCTCGCCGACCGCCGGGTGACGTCGCGGAGCGAGCTGGAGCACACCGTCGCGGCACTGCACCAGGCGGTCGGGGACCTGCTCGGCGAGCTGAGCGGCGAGCTGACGGTGGAGTTCGTGCTGCCCCGGCCCCTGCTGTGGCTGGACGTCGACCAGTTCATGATCAGCCCGAACGGATCGGTGCCGCGGCCGATCGGCGCCGACCACACCGTGCTGGTGCGCAGCCGCGACCGGTTCCGCATCCGCCGCTGGTGGCCCGCGCTGTACCGCCGCCTGGGCTGGCTGGAGCTGAACGCCGACGAGCTCTTCGACGCGCCGGCCGTGCGGTGTGTCGCGCCGGGCACGGTGCCGGCGCCGGAGGACCTCCTACGGCAACTGAGGGGCGGGCAGACCCCGTTCTGCTTCGTCCTGCTCGACGCCCCGCCCTACGAAGGCGACCTGGCCGCCGATCCCGTGTACGTACTACTCGAAGTAGGTATTCCGGCCATCGTGGCGCTGCGCGAGAACGGTCATCATGCGCATGCCCGCACCGAGTTGTGGAATCACCTGGCGGGCAGGTTGGACCAGTTACCGGACCGGGTACGCCATCTGAGGGGCGGTGGGTGTCCGGACGGCGGCGTGGCGTCACCGGTGACGCTGGACCTGCATCGTCACCTCACCCTAGTGTGGGACAGCCAGGACGGACTGGAGGGGGCGGACGCCACGCTGGGGCATCCGCGGACCGGGGGTGGCAGAGCATGAGCGGGGAAACGACCGACCTGAGCGGGGCACCCCTTCCCCCTCCCCCCGACTGGTGGGTCTTCCGGGACAGCGGAGCACGCCATTCGCCCGCCGACCCGCTGCCGCCGCTGCCGCCGGCTCCCCCGTGGCGGCGCTTCCGTCAGGCCACCGACAGCCCTCCGCTCGACATCCCGGTACCGGCCGACGCCCTGGACGTGGAGCGCAAACTGGGCGCGTGCCGACCCGGCACGCTGGACCGCACGGTCGTCGACCTGATCAACGCCGCCATCCAGCTGCGCCGCCCGCTGCTGGTCACGGGGCAGCCCGGCACCGGGAAGTCCAGCCTCGCCCACCAGATCGCCGCCGAGCTGGGGCTCGGCAGGGTGCTGTGGTGGCCGGTCGTCAGCCGCACCACGCTGCGCGACGGCCTGTACGACTACGACGCCATCGGCCGGGTGCAGGACGCCCCCGCCGGACCCGGTCCCGGCGGATCACGGGGCCCGCTGCCCGACATCGGCCGCTACCTCACGCTGGGCCCGCTCGGCACGGCGCTGCTGCCGTGGAAACGGCCCCGGGTGCTGCTGATCGACGAGCTGGACAAGAGCGACATCGACCTGCCGAACGATCTGCTGCACATCTTCGAGGAGGGCGAGTTCCGGATCAGGGAGCTGGAGCGGCTCGGGCGGTCGCGGCGCGAGGCGAGCATCGGCACCGCCGACCACGGCGCCCCGGTCGTGATCCGCGACGGCCTCGTGCGGTGCGCCGAGTTCCCGGTGGTCGTGATCACCAGCAACGGGGAGCGGGCGTTCTCGCCGGCCTTCCGCAGAAGGTGCCTCGAGGTGGAGCTGGCCCCGCCGGACGAGCACCGCCTCGCCGCGATGATCGAGTCGCACTTCGGCCCGGAACTCGACGCGTCCACCAGGGAGTTGGTCCACTCCTTCCTGGAGCAGCGAGGCACCGGTGCGATCGCCGCCGACCAGCTCCTGAACACCGTGCATCTGCTCACGAACCGCGCCGCCGACGTCGACGAGGCGTCCTGGACGCAGTTGCGGACCGCGCTGTGGCGCAGCCTGGCGACGGACGCCACGCCATGACAGCGAGCCAGGCGGCCTCGCCGCCCACCGCACGCGAGTGGGCCGAGGCGATGTGGCTCATGGAGCGCATCGGCTCGGCCGGCGGCGGGTTACCCGACCGTGACCCGGCCGGAGACGTGGTCCGCGCCCTCACGACAAACCGGTCGGTCACCCCACACCCTGCACCCGCTGACCCGCGCGCCGGGGACGGCAAGCACGCCGGGGACGGCAGGAACGCCGCGGACAGCGGGAACGCCGGGGACAGCAGGAACGGCGGGGACAGCAGGGACAGCACCGGCGGTGGAAACAGTGGGGGCGGCGCGTCCGCCCCGGCCCCTCCCGCCTCTCTGACCGGGCCGCCCGCCCCACCGCTTGCCTCTGCGCCGGCGTACGGCATGCCCCCGCTCTTCGACGTGCGCCCCGCGCCGGGCACGAGCGCGCCCGTGCCGGCGCTCACCACGCCCCTGTTCGACGCGGACACCCGCCCCGGCGTCCTCCGTGACCCGCTCCGCTTCGCCCGCACACTGCGCCCCTTCAACCGCCGTGTCCGCTCGCCGCACCGGCGCACCCTGGACGAGGAGGCCACGGCGGTCAGGTCGGCGGAGCTGGGCCGGTGGAGCCCGGTCGAGGTGAGCGTGCCGGACCGGTGGTTCGAGGTCGCCCTCGTCGTCGAGCACAGCGTGTCCATGGCGGTGTGGCAGGGCGTCGCCGCCGAACTGGCCGAACTGCTGCGCAGGCAGGGGGCGTTCGGTGACGTACGGATGTGGCGCCTGGACACCCACAACGGGAAGACGGCGGCCCTGCGGCCGGAGCGGGGAGGTCCGCCGCGCGCGCCGAGCGAGCTCTTCCATCCGCAGGGGCGACGGCTGATCCTGGTGCTGAGCGACTGCGTGGGCGACGCCTGGGCGTCCGGCAACGTGCCGCGGATGCTGCACGGGTGGGCACGCCGGGCCCCCGTCGCCGTGCTCCAGCCGCTGCCCAGCCGGCTGTGGGACCTGTGCGAGGCGGTGCCCCGGGACGTGCGGGTGCGGGCGGCCGCACCCGGGGTGCCGAACGCGCTGCTCCTGCAGCGCCGCAACCGCAGATGGGTGCGCCACGGGCCGCACCCCGTCCCGATGCTCGAACTGGAGTCCGCCTGGTTCGCCGGCTGGGCCCGTCTGGTCACGGGCGAGGCCGGTACGCACCACGACATCGCCGCGCTCCTGGTGGACGAGCACGGACTCACACCGGACTGCCTGCCACCGCTCGCCCCCGAACAGCGGACCGGCCCGCTCTCCCCCGAACAGACGGTGCGCCGCTTCCTGGAACACGCCTCGCCGCAGGCCCGCCGGCTCGCGGCACGGCTGGCCATGGTGCCGCTGCGGCCGGAGGCGGTGCGGGCGGTGCAGCGGCTGCTGGGGCACGAGGGCGGCCCGCTGCCGTTCGCGGAGATCCTCCTCGGCGGCCTGCTGTCCGTACGGCCGGGCTCGGACGGCCCGCTGTACGAGTTCCTGGACGGTGTGCGCGAACGGCTGCTGCGTGGCCTCGGCCGCAGGGAGACCCTGCGCACGCTCCAGGAGGTGTCGGACGCCGCCGGAGCCGTGCTGGGCGCACGCGCGGGGCTGCTCGGCACCCTGGTCGTCTCCCCCACCGCCCTCGACGGGAGCGCCCTGTCCGCGGCGGACCGGGAGCTGCTCGCCGCCGCCGCGCCCGCGCTCGCGGCGCTCGGACCGGCCTACGGTGGTGCGCTGGCCAGCGCACGGGAGCGTACGTCTTTGGACGCGCCGCCTCCTGGGGAGGACAGCGAAGGTCGGCCGGGTGCGTCCACCGAGGACGCGGCGCCCACCCCTGATCGCCGGCCCTTGGAACCGGCTCCGCCCACGGAGGACGTCTCGATGGATTCCGCCTCTTCCCGTACGACGCCCCCGGCCACCGGCGACCGGCCACCCGCCCCGCCCGGCCGCGCCGCGCGCACCGCGCCGGGGCGGCCGACGCGGCTGCCGCGCGCCATGCCGCTGCCGCAGGCCGGCCACTTCACCGGCCGGGAGGCGCAACTCGACGAGATGCGAGGGATCCTCAACGCCGGGGACCAGGTGGCGGTCCTGCCCTACGCCCTGTACGGCATGGGCGGGGTCGGCAAGACCCGGCTCGCCGTGGAGTACGTGCGCCGCCACCACACCGAGTACCAGCGGATCTGGTGGGTCGACGCCGAGCAGCCCGCGGTGATCCGCGAACAACTCGCCGCGCTCGCCCCGGACTTCGGACCGGCCGCCGAGGGCCCCGGCGACCCGGTGGACCGCGTCCTGGCGGCGATGTCCACCGGGGACCCGTTCACGCGCTGGCTGCTGGTCATGGACAACGCAGGGGCGCCCGACGACGTCCTCCCGTACCTGCCGTCGCTGCTCGGCGTGCGGGGCGGTGCGGGCCACGTACTGGTGACCTCCCGGCACTCCGGCTGGGCCGAACGCGTCCATGCGCTGCGGGTCGACGTGTTCAGCCGCGAGGAGAGCGTCAGCTTCCTGCGCCACCGAACGCCCTGGGCCACCGGCGAGGAGGCCCAGCGGCTCGCCGAGTCGCTCGGTGACCTGCCGCTCGCCCTGGAGCACTCGGCCGCGGCCCAGACCCAGTCCGGCATCCGCACCGACACCTACCTCGACCTGCTCGAGACCCGCCGCCGGGAAGTCCTCGCGGAGCCCGCCTTCTCCGGTGCCCAGACCGTCGCGGCCACCTGGCGCACCTCGGTGGAGCTGCTGCGCGCGCAGAACCCCCAGGCGCTGGAACTGCTGCGTCTGCTGGCCTGCTTCGGGACCGAGCCGATCGCCCAGTCCTTCCTGCACGACGCGCGTCTGCTGCCCCTGCCGGAGGCGCTGGCCTCGGTCGCCCGCGACGAGCTGGCCCGCGGCCGGGCCATCCGCGCCATCAACCAGTTCTCGCTGCTGACCGTGAACCCGGCGACGGCCACCCTCCAGGTGCACCGTCTGCTCAGCGGTGTCCTCCAGGACGAGATGTCCGACGAGGAGCGCACCACGACGCGCCACCTCGTGCACCGGATCATCGCCGCGCACGACCCCGGCGACTCCCAGCGACCGGAGAACTGGCGCAACTACGCCGACATCCTCCCCCACATCGAACCCTCCGGCCTGCTGCACTGCGGCGACCACGAGGCCCGCGACACCGCTCTGGGCATCCTCAGCTACGTCATCGCCCGCGGCGACTTCGTCGGCGCCATCCAGCTGGCCCGGCGCGTGGTCGAGGTGTGGACGGCGGAGCTGGGCCCCGACGATCTCCAGACGCTCTGGGCGCGGCGCCAGCAGGCGAGCGCGCACTGGCAGTTGTCGCAGTTCTCGGAGTCCCACCGGATCAACGAGGACGTGCTGGGCCGGCTGCGCGCCACGGTGGGCGACGATCACGAGTACACGCTGACGGTGGCCGGTGCCACCGCGGCCGACCTGCGCGCCGCCGGACGGTTCACCGACGCGCTGGCCCTCGACAGGGACGCGTACGACCGCAGCGTACGGCTGTTCGGCGCGACGGACCCGTACGCCCTGACCGTCGCCCACAACTACGGTGTGAGCCTGCGCGTCAACGGCCACTACGACGACGCCCTCGCGATCGACGAGCAGTGTCACGAGGGCCGCCTGGCGGTGCTCGGCCCGACGGCCCGCTCGACGCTCTTCTCCGTCAACAACGTGGCCCGTGACCTGCGCGAGTGCGGGCGCTACGCAGAGGCGCTGGAGCTGCAGACCAGCACCCTGGAGCGCTACCGGGAGCAGTACGGCGACCACCACCCGGCCACCCTGCGCGCGATCAAGAACATGGCGGTGACATGCCGCAAGGCGGGCGAGTTCGAGCAGGGTCTCGCCCTGGCCCGGGAGTCGTTCGAGCGGCACTGCACGCACTTCGGCCCGGAGCACATCGAGACGATCGCCGCGGCGACGAACCTCTCCAACGACCTGCGGCTGACCGGGGATCCGCGGTCGGCGTGCGAACACAGTGCCGATGCGCTGCACCGCTATCACGCGGTGCTCGGCCCGCAGCACCCCCTGTCGTGCGCCGCCGCCGTGAACCACGGGGCGGCCCTGCGCGCCCTGGGCCGGCACGCCGAGGCACGCCGGGTCGACCAGCAGACGGTGACCGCGCTCGCCGCCGGGCTCCCGGACGACCACCCGTGGCTGCTGCTCGCCCGCGTCAACCTCGCCACCGATCTGTCGCTGGCCGGGGAGGCGGAGGCGGCGCTGGCCCTGGGCGAGGAGTGCGCCCACGCGCTGGAGGCCCGCTACGGCGACCGCCACCCGGCGACGCTGGCCGCCCTCACCAACGTCGCCCTGGACAGGTGCGCGACGGGCGACACCGAGACCGGGGAGGAGCTGCTGGCCTCCGTGCAGCGGCGTTATCTGGCCACGCTGGGGCCGGAGCACCCGGAGAGCCGGTGGGCGGCGGCCGGTGTTCGGATCGAGTGCGACGTCGAGCCGCCGCCCATCTGATCATGTGTCAGTTCCGTCCCATTCGGCGAGCACGTCGTGCACGGCGTCGAGCAGCAGCCGCCCGTGCGCGGTGAGCCAGTCACCGCGGGCGAGTTCACCGGCCGCGGTGCGGGCGATGTGCAGCGATCGCTCGTACGGGGTGGTCGCGGCGCGGTTGCCGCGGGCGGCCTCGGTGCGCCAGAACCCGGCCGTGACGAGGAAGGCGCACACGCCCTGGAGCAGCGCCGAGGGCGGACGGGGCCGGTCGCTCCAGGGCGCGCGGCCCCGTGCGCCGGGCGGGGCGTCGAGGAGCCGGGTGAGGTCCTGCAGGGCGTACAGGAGGGAGTGCTGGGTCTCGTGGACGAGCGCGGCGGCCAGCTCGGCCGGGTCGTCCTGCGGAGCCAGGGCCACGAGTCCGAACGCGTCGCTGAAGGAGGCGCTGCGCCAGGGGCGGCGCGCGCCGGGCGCGTACGCCTGCGCTCCCAGGGGTGCGACGGCCCGCACGGTGGCACCGACGGCGGTGGCCCGTTCGGGATGGCGGGTGACGAGCAACTCCCAGGCCGCGGCGAGCCGTCCGCGCCAGCGGTCCGGCTCCCCGGGCCCGTGACGCCCCGTGCCGGGGTGCGGCAGCGCATGCGGGTCGAGGCGCACCGCGAGCGTGGCGCCGCCCGTGGAGAGGTGGATGCGGGGCACCGGCTCCCAGCCGGGCGCGGGGCGACCGGGCGGGTCGGGCACCTCGATGCGTGCTCCCGGCGCGAGGACGACCGTGGCGTCCGCTCCGCGCTCCCTGCGCACCGTGGCCGGGCCGGCCCCCACCCTCGCCCGCCCGAGGCCCGGCAGGACGAGTCCACCGCCGTGCGCATGCGCGTCCAGCCGGAACGGCAGGTCCGCGCGGTGTCCGGCGACGGCGGCCAGTGCGGGTACCGAGCCGGGCAGGGCGGTGCGTACGGCTTCGGCGAGGACCGCCCCGGCGGCCGGATCCGCGAGGTGTCTGCCGAAGAGCGCGGGCGAGTGCCGCCGTACTTCGGCGAGCAGGGTGACGGCGGCGCGCCAGCCCGGCTCGCCGTGCAGCTTCTCGTGCAGGGCGCGCAGCAGCAGGAGGTTGCGGCCCGTCCGTGCGGTGCGCAGCAGGCCGAGCGTGCCGGGGTCGGGGGTGCCGCGGGCGATGCGCTGCCACAGGTCCGCGGACAGGACGAGCGGCGGCGCGGACGGCACGGTCCGCCGGTCGGCCGTCAACGGCGCGCCTCGGTGAGCCGGCCCAGGTCGGCGCGGAGCACCCCGGCCACGTGCCGGATCAGCGCCATCAGGTCGGGGCAGTAGACGGAAGGGTTCAGATAGCCGCTTCCGGCGCGGTAGCGGTGCGGGTAGTGCCCGCCGCCGCACACCGCCCCCACGGGGCAGGAGCGGCACTGCTCGGCGAGCCCGGTCGCCGTCAGCTGGCGGGCCGCGACGCCGGGGTGGTCGAGCAGCGCGTCGAAGGAGTGGCGGTGGACGTCGAAGCCACTGCGGTCGGCACCTTCGTACGCGGACTTCAGCTGGTCGGAGAGGGTGAGCGCGCCGTCGGTGTCGACGACCGCGAGCTGCGTGGGGGCGCCGCCGATGGTCTCGGTGCGGGTGACGCCGCCGAGCAGCAGGTCCAGGATCGACTCGAAGAAGGCGATGCGCACCGACGGCCCCGGGGCGTGGTACCAGCGGTCGAAGACGGCGGCGAGCCATACGGCGTACGGGACATGGGAGGGGTCGTCCGTGCGGCCGGCCGGCGGGCGGGTCCAGTTGCCCAGCGGCAGGATGAGGCGGATCGCGGGCGGATGGTAGGACAGCAGGTGGTCGTAGGTGGCGAGCGGGTCGGCGGTGACATCGACGGTGCACAGCACGCCGGCCCAGACGGGGCGGTGCTCGGCGGTGCCGAGGCGGTGCAGGGCGGCGGCGACCCGGGTATGGCTGCCGCGGCCGGCGTGGTCGCGGCGGGCGCGGTCGTGGATCTCCGGGGGGCCGTCGAGGCTGACCGCGACCCGGACGTCCTCCTCGTGGCACAGGCGCAGCAGGGCCTCGTCGAGAAGGAGGCCGTTGGTCTGGATGAGGATCTCCGCGGCGGTGGCGGCGGGGAGCAGGCCGCGCAGGGTGCGGGTGAAGGCGCGCAGGAACGCCGGGCCGGCGAGGAGCGGTTCACCGCCGTGCAGGATGACCCGTACGGAGGCCGGCCGGTGTGCGGTCGCGTGTTCGGCCACGCGCCGGCAGACCTGTTCGGCGGTGTGCCAGGGCATGGTGCGCGGCTGCTCGCGCCAGAGCTGGTCGGCGCCTTCGTACACGTAGCAGTACGTACAGGCCAGGTTGCAGCGACTGTGGATCTTGACGACGAACTCCCGGAAGGGGAGCGGAAGGCTGCCCGCGGCGCGCAGCGCGGCGACGTCGAGGAGGTCGTCGGGCCAGAGCACGTGGGGGGCGTCGGCCGGGCGGGTCACGGGGCGGCGGCGGTGATCCGCCGCGGGCCCTCGCAGGTGTCGCCCCCGGAGTCGTAGGCCGCGACCGGCGCCTCCTCCCCCGCCAGATGGCGCAGGACCCGGCGTACCGCCTGGGAGAGCGCGTGGTCGCCGCTCTCCAGGATCTGTTCGAGGGGAAGCCCCGTGAGGTCCGGCATATCCGCCGTGCACTCTCCGCCGCTGCTGGACATGGGCCTCAACCCCCCTGTGTACGCCTGCCCGCTGACACATTGTTGAATCGGCTTTGAGGATAACCATAGGAACGCGCGCAGGTCAGGCCGTGATTCGGGCGCACCGGGCCTGTTCCGGCGGGGAACGTGCGGTCCGCGAAGTCACCGGCGTGCGCCCGTTTCACCCACCTGGCTCACCACAACACCCGTTCGAGCTGGCAGAGTTGACCCCAGACCGGGCGAACGGCCAACCTCTTGGGGGGTACGGGTGTCAAGCGTCGGGAGCCGGCCGGTGGAAAAGCAGTCACGGGGGCCACGGGAGGGTGCACGGCGCTCGTCGTTACGCGTACTCGCCGCGCGTGTGATGCCGGTGGACGGCGCGGACGAGTCGCTGGCCCGCTGGTTGGTGCCGGCCGTGCTCATCGGTGTGGTGGCCGGGGCGGGCGCGGCGGCCCTGTTCGGGCTGCTCCATCTGTGCACCGGCTGGCTGCTGGAGTCGGTGGCCGGTTACCGGCCTTACCGGACGTCGGCGGACGGGGGTTTCCGCACGCTGACGGAGTCGGGCCGGCCGTGGGCGGTACCGCTGGTGGCCGCCGGCGGCGCGCTGGTCGCCACCGTGTTCGCACTGTGGCTGGCGCCGGAGGCCCGCGGGCACGGCACGGACGCCGCGATCGCCGCCGCCCACCACGATCCGACCGGGATGCGCGGCCGGGTGACGGTGGTGAAGCTGGTCGCGTCCGCGCTGACAATCGGCTCGGGCGGCTCGGGCGGCACCGAGGGGCCCGCCGCGCAGATCTCCGCGGCGTTCGGCTCGGTGATCGCCCGGCGCACGGGCATGTCCCGGCAGCAGGCGCGGACGGCGGTGGTGATCGGACTCGCGGCGGGCGTGGGCGCGATCTTCGACGCGCCGTTCGGCGGGGCGCTGCTCGGGGCTGAACTGCTGTACCGCAGAAGCATGGACGCCCGGGTGCTGCCCAAGGCGGTGATCGCAGCGGTCGCGGGCTGGCTGGTCTTCGGTGCGTGCCACGGCTTCGACCCGGTGCTGGGTCATCCCACGGGAGGTCTCGGCGGTGCGGGCGGACTCCTGCTGGTCGTGCTGGTGGGCTTCGCGGCGGGGGGCGCGGGGCGCCTGTACACAGCGTGCTTCTATCTCGTCCACACCAGGGTCGGGGAACGGGTCCGCCGGCTGCCCGGCCGGATCGCGGCGCCGACCGTCGCCGCGCTGCTGGTGGGTGGGCTGGGGCTGCTGGTGCCGGGCGTGCTCGGCACCGGGTACGGCCTGCTGGAGGCGCTGACGCGGCGGAACGTGCTGCTGGATCTGCCGCTCGCCGTGGTGCTCGCGCTGCCGCTGGCGAAGATCGCCGGCACGGCCCTGTCGGTCGGCTCGGGCGGCTCCGGCGGCATCTTCGGGCCGGGCATGGTGGTCGGCGCCGGTGTCGGCGCGGCGGTGTGGCGGCTGGCGGAGCCGCTCGGCATCGCCCCGCACAGCCCGCTGGTACCGGTGGCGGTGGGCATGGCGGCCTGCCTCGGCCCGGTGGCGCACGCGCCGCTCGGCGTCACGGTGATGGTGGCCGAGATGCTGGGCGACGCCTCGCTGCTCGGCCCGGCCCTGCTCGCGGTGGGCGCCGCGAGCGCGGTCACCGGCGGGACGACGCTGTACCGCAGCCAGGTCGACCGTATCGAGGACGAGCCCGGCACCCCGGCCGCCGTTCCGCCCGGCACGCCGCCGCTCCCGCCGCACCAGGCCGGGCCGGCCCCGGACGGCCCGGTGGCGGTGCCGCTGCCGCCCACGCTGGTCGTGCCGCAGAACCCGCTCGACGGCGTCACCGGACGCGTCGAGTAGCGCGGCAGCGCGCGGACCCTGACGGCCAGGACCACGCAGGCTCTACCCTGTGACCATGGACGACGCATCGATGGTCGGGCTCTTGGGGCGGGTGTCGGGGACGGTCGGGCCAGGGCTCGTCGGCGAAGTGATCGTCCGAGTGCGCGGGGGCGCTGAGCACTTCCTCGCCTACCCGGCCGACGGCTCGGGCCCCATCGCGCCGGGCACGGTGGTGATGGTGATGGAGTACCTGCCGCCGCGCACGGTGTACGTGACGGCGGCGTACGGCAGTTGAGCGGCCCGCCTCGCAGGTGAGGCCAACGCATCAAGATTGCAACAAGGATTCGTCAGCGTCTTCACCCGGGGCCTGCGCGGGCGCACACTCCCTTCGTTCGGTGCCGAACGGGCACCATCCAAAGGGGGCGTATGCCGATGGTTGTCGGCGTCGTTGCGGGGGCGGTCGTCGTTGCCGTCCTCGTTCTGATCGGTCTGTTCAAGATGATGTGGCGGGTGGCCGAGCCGAACGAGGCGCTCGTCATCTCCGGGTCCAAGCACCGCACCGAGGGCCTCGAGGAGGGCATGGGCTTCCGCATCGTCACCGGGCGCGGCACGCTGGTGCTGCCCGGTGTGCAGGCGGTGCGCAAGATGTCCCTCGACCTGAACGAGACCGAGTTGCACGTGGACTGCGTGACGCACCAGGGCATTCCGCTGAAGGTGCGGGGCGTGGTCATCTTCAAGGTCGGCGACGACTTCGTGTCGATCGCCAACGCCGCTCGCCGTTTCCTGGACCAGCAGCGGCTGATGTCGGAGCGGGTGCACAACGTCTTCGCCGGTCATCTGCGTTCCATCGTCGGCGGGTTGACGGTCGAGGACATGATCCGCGACCGGGAGAAGCTGACGGGCCAGACCCGGGCGGCGTGCGGGACGGAGATGGAGAAGCTCGGTCTGATCGTGGACTCGTTGCAGATCCACGAGATCGAGGACCCGACCGGGTACATCCAGAACCTGGCGATGCCGCACGCCGCGGCCGTACAGCGGGACGCGCGCATCGCGCAGGCGGAGGCGAACCGTCTGGCCACCGAGGCGGAGCAGCAGTCGTTCGCGCGGATGGCGGAGGCGACACGGGACAGCGAGATCCTGCAGGCCGGCTACCAGGCCGAGCGGGACAAGGCGGCAGCCAAGGCCCGTCAGGCCGGTCCGCTCGCCGAGGCCGCCGCCCGGCAGGAGGTCGTCGTCCAGGAGACGCGGGTCGCCGAGCTCGAGGCGCACCGGCGCGAGCAGCAGCTCCAGGCGGACGTCCGCAAGCCGGCGGACGCCAAGGCGTACGAGAAGCGGACGCTGGCCGAGGCCGAGCGTGACGCGCGGATCTCCGCGGCGCAGGCCAAGGCGAAGGAGACGGAGCTGGCGGCGGCGGCCGAGGCGACCCGGGTCAAGACGGCCGCGGGCGCCGAGGCCGAGGCGACCGAGGCCCGGGGTACGGCGACCGCCGCGGCGACCCGGGCCACCGGTGAGGCCGAGGCAGCCGCCGCGCAGGCCAGGGGTCTGGCGGAGGCCGAGGCGACCAGGGCGCAGGGTCTCGCGGAGGCGGAGGCCATCAAGGCCCGTGCCGCCGCGCTCGCCGAGAACCAGGAGGCGGTCGTCGCCCAGCAACTCGCCGAGAAGTGGCCGGAGATCGTCCAGGCGGGCGCGTCCGCGTTCGGCAACGTGGACAACATGGTGCTGCTCAACGGCGGCGACGGCATGGCGGAGTTGTTCGCGAAGGCGCTCACCATGGGCGGCACGGGCCTCGGCCTGGCCCGCCAGCTGCTGGCCTCGATGAACCCCAACGGGCAAGCGGCGAACGGTACTTCACCCGAGGTGGCGGCCACGCACCCGCAGCAGAAGGTCACGGTGGAACTGGAGGACTAGCAAGACGGCCGGCGCACACCGCCGCGTGGCCGGGGCCCTTGCCGGGGTCCCGGCCGTTCGTCGTGTCAGCCCCTGCGGTCCGGGTACTAGGGTGCCCCCCGTGACCACGTTTACCGATGAGAACGTCCCCGGCCGCTTCGGCCCGCACGCCACTGCCGAGGCCGACCCGCGCGCGGTCGGACGGGTGCGCACCGAGTATTCCCCCGCCCACGACGGCGACCCGGACCCCGGGGAGATCGTCTGGACCTGGGTGCCGTTCGAGGAGAACGACGGCAGGGGCAAGGACCGCCCGGTGCTGGTCGTGGCCCGCGAGGCGGCGGGCACCGTGCTCGCCGTCCAGCTCTCCAGCAAGCGGCACGACGGCGACCGCGAGTGGGTGGCGATCGGCAGCGGGCCCTGGGACCGGTCGGGCCGTGACTCCTGGGTGGACGTGGACCGCGTCCTGCGACTGCACGAGGAGGGCATGCGCCGGGAGGCGTGCGCCCTGGACCGGATGCGGTTCAACCTGGTCCGGCAGCGGCTGCACGAACGCTACGGCTGGACCTGACGGCCGTCGACGTGCTGAGCCGGTGGCCCTACGGCGCAGTGGGCCCCGTTGCTCATCCGAGGTGGGTGACCTGCAGCACGGTGACCGTCTTGAGCGCGGCCGCCCGACGAGGAGGACCGTGAACGCGTGCTCGGTGACGATCATCCGCATGACGCCGTCATCTTCGCCGTAGGGCCTGGTCGCGGCGACCCTGTTACGCCTCCCGCCGCGCCTGCCGACGGTGGACGGAGCGTTTCTGAGCAGCGGCACCGCGCGTGCCGCGCTCACGGCGCCACCCCCGTGGGCGCCGCGAGCGCGGCACGCGCGGGCCATCCCGCCGTGCTCATGTACGCATCGTGGGCGATGCTGGACTGGCGGTGCAACGGAGTTTCCCCGCCCCGGCGTCCCGCGGGGCACCCTTGTGCGAATCAGCGCGAGGGTCTTGGGTGGAACGAGTGTCTGCCCGGCTCACCCGAAGCCGGGCCGACGGCATGGTGGAATCTCAGGAGGATCCCGACATGTCCGACCCATCAGGCTCATCGAACACATACGACGGCGGTACGGGGCATGGCAGCGCCGTCACGGAGGCCGAGGTGGAGGCCCTGGTCAGGGGAATCTGCTTCAAGACCGGACCACCCCGACTGCTCGGGGTCGAAGTGGAATGGCTCGTTCATGAGCTGCGGCAGCCGCGGCTCCCGGTGACACCCGAACGACTCGAAGCGGCCTACGCCGCACTGCGTACCGTGCCCCTGAGTTCGACGCTCACCGTCGAACCCGGCGGCCAGCTGGAGCTGAGTTCGCCGCCCGCGGCCTCCCTGACGGAGTGCATCGGTACCGTCCGCGCCGACCTGGACGCCGTCCGCGCGGTCCTCGCGAGGGACGGCCTCGCGCTCGTGGGCCTCGGCCACGACCCCTGGCACGGGCCCCGCCGGTTCCTGCGCGCGCCACGCTACGACGCCATGGAGACCTGCCTCGACCGCACCGGCACGGCCGGCCGCCGCATGATGTGCACCTCGGCCTCCGTCCAGGTCTGCGTGGACGCCGGCCACACCGAGCCCGGCCCGCTCGGGCACGTGCGGCGCTGGTGGCTGGCACACCTGCTGGGCCCCCTGCTGGTGGCCGCGTTCGCCAACTCCCCGCTGTCCGCGGGACGGCCCACGGGCTGGCTGTCCACCCGGCAGCTGTGGTGGGCGCGGATCGGCGCCGGCCGGGCGGGGGCGCCCACGCTCGACGGGGAGCCCCGGGCTGCCTGGGCCCGGCGCGCGCTGGACGCCCCGGTGATGTGCGTACGGCGCGACGACGGCGGCCCGTGGGACGTGCCCGAGGACCTCACCTTCCGCGAGTGGATCCGGTCCAGGGCTCCCCGGCCGCCGACGCGGGAGGACCTCGGCTACCACCTCACGACCCTGTTCCCACCGGTCAGACCGCGCGGCCACCTGGAACTGCGCATGATCGACGCACAGCCCGGCGACGACGGGTGGATCGTGCCGCTCGCGGTGACGGCGGCGCTGTTCGACGACCCGGAGGCGTCCGAGACGGCCTACCGGACGGTGAAACCGCTGGCCGAGCGGACTTTCGGCCGGCCCGCCCCGCACAATCCCCTGTGGACCTGCGCGGCCCGCGACGGCCTCGCCGACCGCGAGTTGCACGAGGCCGCCGTCGCCTGTTTCACCGCCGCCCTGGAGGCCCTGCCCCGCCTCGGCGCCACGCCCGAGGTCACGGGCGCCGTCGCGGCGTTCCTCGACCGCTATGTCGCCCGGGCCCGCTGCCCCGCCGACGACCTGCTGGACCGACTGAGCGGCACCGCCCACGGGAAGGACGTCCGTACATGAACGCCGCCGAGAACGGCATGGACATCGACACCGGAACAGACGCCGCGACCGACATGGAGGCCCTTCGCGAACGCGCATCGGCCTCGCTCACCACCGCCCGCGCCCGCACCACCCTGCTCACCACCTGTGTCGAGGATCCCGAACTCATCGCGCAGCACTCGCCGTTGATGTCCCCACTGGTGTGGGACCTCGCACACATCGGCAACCAGGAGGAGCTGTGGCTGCTGCGGGCGGTCGGCGGTCGGGAGGCGATGCGGCCGGAGATCGACGGCCTGTACGACGCCTTCGAGCACCCGCGCGCCGAACGTCCCTCGCTGCCGCTGCTGCCACCCGCCGAGGCCCGTCAGTACGCGGCCGAGGTACGCGGCCGGGCTCTGGACCTGCTGCAGGCCGCGGACTTCCACGGCACCGGGCTCACCGACGCCGGTTTCGCCTTCGGGATGATCGCGCAGCACGAACAGCAGCACGACGAGACCATGCTGATCACCCACCAGCTGCGCAAGGGTCCGCAGGCCCTGACCGCGCCCGACCCGGAACCCGCTTCGCCGTTCCGGGGACCGGCCGAAGTCCTCGTCCCCGGTGGCCCGTTCACCATGGGTACCTCCACCGAGCCCTGGGCGCTGGACAACGAACGCCCCGCGCACCCGCGCCAGGTGGCGCCGTTCTGGATCGACACCACACCGGTGACGAACGCGTCGTACCAGGCGTTCATCGAGGACGGCGGTTACGGCACCGAGCGCTGGTGGTCTCCGGAGGGCTGGGCGCACATCCGGCGGCACGCGATCACGGCGCCGCTGTTCTGGCACCGGGACGGCGGCCAGTGGCTGCGCCGGCGCTTCGGGGTCACGGAGACGGTCCCGCCGGACGAGCCGGTGCTGCACGTGTGCTGGTACGAGGCCGACGCGTACGCCCGCTGGGCCGGGCGCCGGCTGCCCACCGAGACGGAGTGGGAGAAGGCCGCCCGCCACGACCCCGCCACCGGCCGCTCCCGGCGCTACCCGTGGGGCGACGCCGATCCGGCACCGGAGCACGCCAACCTCGGCCAGCGGCATCTGCGGCCCGCCCCGGCCGGCAGTTACCCGGCCGGTGAGTCCCCGCTGGGCGTACGGCAGTTGATCGGGGACGTGTGGGAGTGGACGGCGAGCGACTTCCTGCCGTACCCGGGCTTCACCGCGTTCCCGTACAAGGAGTACTCGGAGGTGTTCTTCGGCCCCGAGTACAAGGTGCTGCGCGGCGGTTCGTTCGCCGTGGACCCGGTCGCCTGCCGGGGAACCTTCCGCAACTGGGACTACCCGATCCGGCGGCAGATCTTCTCCGGTTTCCGCACGGCCCGCTCGGAGACTGACTGATGTGCCGTCATTTGGCCTTCCTGGGGCCCGAGGAGCCGCTCGGCCGGCTCCTGGTGGATCCCCCGCACGGCCTGTACCGCCAGTCGTGGGCACCGCGGCGGCAGCGGTACGGGACGGTCAACGCCGACGGTTTCGGGGTCGGCTGGTACGCCTCCGGCGACCCGGTGCCGGCCCGCTACCGGCGGGCGGGGCCGATCTGGGCCGACGTGTCCTTCGCCGATCTGGCGCGCGTGGTGCGCGCCGGTGCCGTGCTCGCCGCCGTACGCGACGCGACCGCGGCCGGTGCGGACGGCGAGGCCGCAGCGGCGCCGTTCGCGGCCGGGCGGTGGCTGTTCAGCCACAACGGGGCGATCGCGGGCTGGCCGCAGGCGGCGGCGCCCCTGGCGTCCGCCCTGCCCCCGGTCGACCTGCTGACGCTGGAGGCCCGTACCGACTCGGCGTTCGTCTGGGCACTGGCGCTGCACCGGCTGCGCTGCGGCGACGAACCCGCCCGCGCCCTCGGGGAAACGGTTCAGCAGCTGGCGGAGGCGGCGCCTGCCTCCCGCCTGAACCTGCTGCTCACCGACGGCGCCACCATCACCGCCACCGCCTGGGGCGACAGCCTCTGGTACCGCACGGAGCCAGGTCTTCGCACGGTCGTCGCCTCGGAGCCGTACGACGACGACCCGCTCTGGCAGGAGGTCCCCGACCGCACCGTCCTCACCGCGAGCCGCGCCGGTGTGCTGCTCTCGCCGCTGGAGGACCCGGCGCCCTCCCCCACTCTCGACTCCGCTCGAGCGGGGGCACCCCCATCATCGAAGGAGCCCTGTACGTGAGTCCCCTGCATGTCACCCGCGCCCTGCCCGAGGACGCGACGGACGCCGCGCTGCGCGCCGACGTCCGGCGCGGTCTCACCGTCCGTCCGAAGTGGCTGCCGCCCAAGTGGTTCTACGACGCCCGTGGCAGCGAGCTGTTCGAGCGGATCACGGCCCTGCCCGAGTACTATCCGACGCGCGCCGAGCGGGAGATCCTGGCCGACCGGGCGGGCGAGATCGCCGCCGCGAGCGGCGCCCGCACCCTGGTCGAACTGGGCTCCGGTTCCTCGGAGAAGACCCGCTATCTGATCGACGCGCTGCCCGCGCTGGCCGTGTACGTCCCGGTCGACGTCAGCGAGAGCGCGCTCACCCAGGCCGGGCGGGCGCTCATGACGAAGCGGCCGGGCCTGGACGTGCACGCGCTGATCGCCGACTTCACCGCGCCGCTCGCGCTGCCGAAGACGCCCGGACCACGGCTGGTGGCGTTCCTCGGCGGCACGATCGGCAACCTGCTGCCGGCCGAGCGGGCCGCGTTCCTGGCCTCGGTGCGGGGGCTGCTCGCCCCGGGCGACGGGCTGCTGCTCGGCACGGATCTGGTCAAGGACGAGCGCGTGCTGGTCCGGGCGTACGACGACGCGGCCGGGGTGACGGCCGCGTTCAACAAGAACGTGCTGACGGTCGTCAACCGTGAACTGGACGCCGACTTCGACCCCGCCGCCTTCGACCACGTGGCGCTGTGGGACGTGGAGCGGGAGTGGATCGAGATGCGGCTGCGTTCGCGCACCGCGCAGACCGTGAAGGTACCCGCGCTGAACCTCGCCGTGGACTTCGCGGCGGGCGAGGAACTGCGCACCGAGGTGTCGGCGAAGTTCCGCAAGGACGGGGTGAGCGCGGAACTGGCCGCCGCGGGGCTTGAGCTGACCCACTGGTGGACCGACACGGAAGGCAGGTTCGCGCTCTCCCTCAGCCTGGCACGGTGAGCCGGCGCGAGACAGGCCGGCTCTGGGGCGGGTCAGCCTCCAGGGCGGGTCAGCCGAGGGGCGGACTGAGCGCCTCGGTGATCCTGCGGGAGGCGCGGCGGGCCTCCGTCGCCGGGTCCGCCCCGGTCATCAGCACCCGGGTCATGTAGTCCTTGATCGGGTTGTCGGCCTCGACGTCGGCCCACTGAGGGGTGATGGGGGTCGCCCGGCCGTGGGCGGCTCCCGCCACCATGGCGGCGGCCCCCTCCTCCCCGGCGACCGCGCCCGCCAGCGTGGTCTTGTTCGGGACGTAGTTCATGGTGCGGGCGAGTTCGGTGTCCCACTTGGCGCCGGTGAGCGCGCCGACGACGGCGGTCGCGGCGAACTGGTCCTCGGTGTTGCGCGGGACGACGAGGTCGGAGCCGCCGGTGAGGACGGTGCCGGGTCGGGCGGCGGATCTGCCGGGCACGGGGAAGAAACCGAGCTGTCCCTTGAGCCCGGGGTTCTGCCGCACGATCGACGTGGCGAGCCCCGGCACGGCGATGATCTGCGCGACCTCACCGCCCGCGAACACTCCGGCCTGGGGCGGGTGTTGCTCGTCGGCGGCCACGGGTCCCCGGCCCAGCGCCTGGAGCCGCCGGTAGAAGTCCATGCCGCGCAGGGCGGCCGGGGTGTCCAGGGTGCCGCGCCAGTCGTAGCCCTTCGCCCGGGCCAGGTCCCCGCCCTCGTCCCAGATGAAGCCTGCGAGGGTGTACCAGTCCTGTCCGGCGAGGTAGATGCCCTGGTTCCCGCCGGAGTTGAGACGCTCGGTGTCGGTGAGCCACTCCTCGCGGGTCCTCGGCGGACGGGTGATGCCGGCTTGTGCGAACAGGTCCTTGCGGTAGATGACGACACGGTTGGCGGCATACCAGGGAATCCCGTACTGGCTGTTGCCGTCCTTACCGGGCGCGGCGAGGCCGGGCAGCCACTTGTCCTTGTCCCAGTAGCGCACCGCCTCCAGTGTCAGGTCGGCGAGCCTGCCGCCCTCGGCGTACAGCGGCACCTGGGTGTTGCCCACCTCGATGACGTCGGGGCCGTCCCCGGAGTCGTCCTGGAGCGCCTTGCGGACCTTCGGCACGATGCCGCTCCAGTCCTGGATGCGGATGTCGAGGCGCAGGTCCTTGTGGGTGCGCTCGAAGTCCTTCGTGAAACGCCTGAGGAAGTCCGGTGAGGCGCTGTCCTTCATCAGCCACACGGTCACGGTGTGCCGCCCGTGCCCGCCCGGGAGGACCGAACAGGCGCTGACGAGGGAGGCGGTGACACAGCTGAGGGCGAGCAGACGACGTCTCACGCGGGGTCCTGTTCTGCCTGGCAAGGCTCTGGCACGGGCGCCGGCACGGGCGCTGCGGACAGGGAAGGGGGCCCGACGTGGGGACGGGCAGGGTCTGGCCCGTCGGGTGTGCTGGATTTTGGTATGGACCAATGCACAGGGTCAAGGGCTACCGGCGGTACGGCTCCGACGCCGTGCGGCCGGAGCGGTGATGGGGCACGGTGGAGTACGGCGTGACACACCCCGGTCAGCGCGGAGAGGAGCACCTCATGTCGCACCACACCTACCGGCTCACGGAGATCGTCGGCAGTTCCCACGAGGGCATCGACCAGGCCATCCGCAACGGCATCGGCCGAGCCGGCCAGACCCTGCGCAACCTGGACTGGTTCGAGGTGACACAGATCCGCGGCCAGTTGCAGAACGGCCAGATCGAACACTGGCAGGTCTGCCTCAAGGTGGGCTTCCGCATCGAGGACGGCGAGTGAAGCAGAACGGCGAGTGAAGCAGGACGGAGTGAAGCAGAACGGCGAGTGAAGCAGGACGGAGTGGAGCAGGACGGAGTGGAGCCGCCTTCAGGCTCGCTCTCGGACCAGACCTCGGATCCAGGGTCTCAGGTGCGGCCCTCCCGCTCCTGGGCCTCCTCCAGAGCGGCCGACTTCGCGCACCAACGGGCCCGTACGACTGCGAACCCGGCGCGCTCGGCGTCGTCGCACACCAGCTCGTCGTCGTCGACCAGGACCCGGATCTCGCGGTCCCTGGCGAGCCGGCGCAGGATCTCCAGCTTGGTGAACCGGGCGGGCCTGCGATCGGCGTTGCTCCGCATGTGGACGTCACCTTCGGGCAGCCCGTGCGCCGCGAGCCAGTCCAGCGTGTCGCGCCGGTACCGCTCGGGGCGGCCCGTGAGGTAGACGACCTCGCACTCCCGGGCACTGTCCAGGGCCAGCGACACGCCCGCAGGCAAGGGCGGATCATCGGGGGCGGCGGCGAAGAAACCGGCCCAGTCGCGCCGCCTGCCCTCGAGGAAGTGCTGCCGGTGGGCGGTGTCGGCGAGGGTGTTGTCGAGGTCGAACACGGCGAGCGGACGCCTGCTGCTGTCGGTCACACGGCCACCCTAGCCAGCCCGGGAGAGTGCGGGAACCACGGGTGACGGCGGGAATCCCGTGGGCGCCACGGCGTTGAACCCTGCGTGAGCAGCGCAGTGATCGCCCGGACCAGGTTCTCCGTCCTCGACCGTTCCCGCACCCGCGAGGGGCATCCGCCCGGCGAAGCGCTGCGGGACACCGTCGAGCTGGCCAGGCAAGCGGAGGCGCTGGGCTACCACCGCTTCTGGGTGTCCGAACACCACGGCGTGCCCGGGGCCGCCGGGTCGGCGCCGACCGTGCTCGCCGCCGCCGTGGCCGCTGCGACCCGCAGCATCCGGGTCGGCACGGGTGGCGTCATGCTGCCCAACCATCAGCCGCTGGTGGTGGCCGAGCAGTTCGGGGTGCTGGAGTCGCTCTTCCCGGGCCGGATCGACATGGGGCTCGGCCGTTCCGTCGGCTTCACGGACGGGGTGCGCAGGGCGCTGGGCCGGGACAAGGGCGACGTCGAGGACTTCGCGGACCGGCTCGGCGAGCTGCTGGGCTGGTTCGCGGGGACGTCGCCGACCGGGGTGCACGCCCGCCCGGCCGAGGGGCTCAGGGTGCCGCCGTTCGTGCTGGCCATGGGTGAGGGCGCGCGGATCGCGGCCCGCGCCGGCCTGCCGATGGTCATCGGCGACCTGCGCGACCGCGAGAAGATGCGGCGCGGCATCGACCAGTACCGCTCCCTGTTCCGCCCCTCCCCCTGGGCGCCGGAGCCGTACGTCGCGATCTCCGGCAGGGTCGCGGTGGCCGGCACACAGGAGGAGGCCCGGCGGCTGCTGGTGCCGGAGGCCTGGTCCATGGCGTACGCGCGCACGCACGGCACCTTCCCGCCGCTCGCCCCGGCCGAGGCCGTCGAGGCCCGCACGATGACCACGAAGGAGCGGGAGTTGTACGAGTCCGGGCTCGCGGGGCACATCGCCGGCACCGAGGACCAGGTCGCCCACGAACTGCAGACCGTTCTGCAGGAGACGGGTGCCGAGGAGGTGCTCGTCACCACCAGCACCTACGACCGTGCCGTGCTGCTGGACTCCTACCGGCGGCTCGCCGCACTGTTCGCGCGTCGCTGACGACGGGCTTCGAGATGCGAACCCGCTGTGGCGCGGTGACGCTGAGAGGGCACGCCTCAAGCGACGAGGAGGGCTGCCATGTCCTTCATGGACAAACTCAAGGGCATGCTCAAGGGCCACGAAGGCACGGCCGGCAAGGGCATCGACAAGGGCGGCGACTACGTCGACCAGCGAACCGGGAACACGTACCAGTCGCAGGTCGACACCGCGCAGGACAAGCTCAGGAACGAGTTCGGCACCCGGCAGGACCGGGGCAACCCTCCGCGGACGTAGCGCAGGGGGGCGGATAGAGTCTCCCCCGATGCACAGCCCACCTGACCCGTACGACCCTTACGTCCGCGTCCGCGGTGCCCGTGAGCACAATCTCAAGGGCGTCGACGTGGACGTCCCGAGGGATGTGCTGGCCGTCTTCACCGGTGTGTCCGGCTCGGGGAAGTCGTCCCTGGCGTTCGGCACGATCTACGCCGAGGCCCAGAGGCGCTACTTCGAGTCGGTCGCGCCGTACGCGCGCCGGCTGATCCACCAGGTCGGGGCACCCAAGGTCGGTGAGATCACCGGGCTGCCGCCCGCCGTCTCCCTGCAGCAGCGCCGCGCGGCCCCCACCTCGCGCTCCTCGGTGGGCACGGTCACCAACCTCTCCAACACCCTGCGCATGCTGTTCTCGCGCGCCGGTGACCATCCGCCCGGTGCCGAGCGGCTCGAGTCGGACGCGTTCTCACCGAACACGCCCGCGGGCGCCTGCCCGGAATGCCACGGGCTCGGCCAGGTGCACCGCACCACCGAGGAGTTGCTGGTACCGGACCCCTCGCTGTCGATCCGCGAGGGCGCGATCGCCGCCTGGCCGGGCGCCTGGCAGGGCAAGAACCTGCGCGACATCCTGGACGCGCTGGGCCACGACGTGGACCGCCCCTGGCGCGAACTGCCCGCCGCGGAGCGGGAGTGGATCCTGTTCACGGACGAGCAGCCGGTCGTCACCGTGCACCCGGTGCGGGACGCCGACCGGATCCAACGGCCGTACCAGGGCACATACATGAGTGCCCGCCGGTACGTGATGAAGACGTTCTCCGACACCAAGTCGCAGGCGCTGCGGGCCAGGGCGGAGCGGTTTCTGACCAGTGCCCCCTGTCCGGCCTGCGGCGGCAGCCGGCTGCGGCCCGAGGCGCTGGCGGTGACCTTCGAGGGCCGCACCATCGCGGAGCTGGCGGCGATGCCGCTCACCGCCCTGGCCGGTCTGCTGGAGGGGGCCGCCGAGGTCACGGAGACCGCCCGGGTCCTCACCGCGGACCTGAAGTCCCGGATCGCGCCCGTGATGGAGCTGGGCCTCGGCTATCTCAGCCTCGACCGCGCCACGCCCACCCTGTCCGCGGGCGAGCTGCAACGGCTGCGGCTGGCCACGCAGTTGCGCTCGGGCCTGTTCGGCGTGGTGTACGTGCTGGACGAGCCGTCGGCCGGACTGCATCCGGCGGACACCGAGGCGCTGCTGACCGTGCTGGGGCGGCTGAAGACGGCGGGGAACACGGTGTTCGTGGTGGAGCACCACCTGGAGGTGGTGCGCGGCGCCGACTGGCTGGTGGACGTGGGGCCGGGCGCGGGCGAGCACGGCGGGCGGGTGCTCTACAGCGGGCCGGTGGCCGAGCTGGCGTCGGTCGAGGACTCCGCGACGGCTGCCTTCCTCTTCGACGAGTCCCCCGGTCCGGCCCGCGAGGTCCGCGAGCCGCGCGGCTGGTTGACGGTGGGGCCGGTGACCCGGCACAACCTGCGCGAGGTGACGGTCCGCTTCCCGGTCGGCGCGTTCACCGCCGTGACCGGCGTGTCCGGCTCCGGGAAGTCCACGCTGATCGGTGAGCTGACGGCGGAGGTGGCGGGGGTCGACCGGCTGGTGCGGGTGGACCAGCGGCCGATCGGGCGGACCCCGCGCTCCAACCTGGCCACGTACACGGGCCTGTTCGACGTCGTCCGCAGGGAGTTCGCCGGCACCGAGGAGGCCCGCGTGCGCGGCTACGGCGTCGGGCGGTTCTCCTTCAACGTGGCAGGGGGACGCTGCGAGACCTGCCAGGGCGAGGGTTTCGTCAGCGTGGAGCTGCTCTTCCTGCCGACCACGTACGCGCCCTGCCCGGGCTGCGGCGGCGCCCGGTACAACCCGCAGACGCTCCAGGTGACGTACCGGGGGCGGAACATCGCCGAGGTGCTCGATCTGACGGTGGAGGCCGCGGCGGAGTTCTTCGCGGACACCCCGGCCGCGGCCCGCAGCCTGGGCACGCTCCTCGACGTCGGCCTGGGCTACCTGCGGCTCGGCCAGCCCGCCACCGAGCTGTCCGGCGGGGAGGCACAGCGGATCAAGCTGGCGAGCGAGTTGCAGCGCGGTCGCCGCGGTCACACCCTCTATCTGCTGGACGAGCCGACCACCGGGCTGCACCCGGCCGATGTCGAGGTGCTGATGGACCGGCTGCACGGGCTGGTCGACGCCGGGCACACGGTCGTGGTGGTCGAACACGACATGACGGTGGTGGCGGACGCCGACTGGGTGATCGACCTGGGGCCGGGCGGCGGCGACCGGGGCGGCCGGGTCGTGGCGGCCGGGCCCCCGCAGCGGGTGAGCCGCGCCGAGGGCAGCGCGACAGCACCGTACCTGGCCCGGGTCATGCCCTGACCGGAGCGCTCACGTGCTGAGCGGCAGGCTGACGCCGAGGTGCTGAGCATCAGGTGCTGAGCAGCGGTTCGGCTCAGGTGCCCAGCAGCCGGTTGAAGAAGGAACGGTAGCGGCGCAGCGCTCCGCGGAGTTGCTCCGTGTCCACTTCCTCGCCCACGCTCCACTGGCCCTCAAGGTCCTTCTTGCGCTCGGCGAAGGTGGCGGCCAGGGTCCGCATGACGTCCGCGACCAGCATGTCGGCGTCGTGCACGGCCTCGCGCGGGTCGTCCACGAACCGGCCCTGGATCTCCTGCCAGCGGTCGCGGTAGTCCCGTTCCTCCTCGTCGCTGAGCAGTTGCGGCATCTCGTCGTCCGAGACGCCCGGTGCTGCCGCGGTGGCCGAGGTCTCCTGGGCGCCGGCTTCGGCTTCGGTTCGTCCGGTGGCGGACTCGCCGCCCGGGCGCCCCGTCGCGATGCCCTCGCCCGGGTAGACGGGGGCTCCCTGGGAGGCTGCCTCCGTTTCCCTGCCGGCGCCGGTGTCGGGCGGCTGGGCGAGGTCTTCGGTGGACAGACTGCCGGTCCTGCGGTCCGCGTGCTCGTTGCTGTGCATGGTGTCCCTCTGTGCGCGGTCGTGATGGGGATCAGGAAGAGGCGGCTTGCGCCCTGCCGCCGCCGTCGGCGAGCAGTTCGTCGAAGAGGGCGCGGTAGTGCACCATGGCGCCCCGCAGCTGCTCGGTCGTGGCCCGGCTGCGGGTGGTCAGTGACTCCACCTCGTGCGCGGCACGGTAGTGCTCGAGCGTGCGGCCGTGTTCCACCGAGAGGTCCTTCATCTGCTGCTCGAACCCCTCGGTCGGGTAGCCGCGGTCACGCATCAGCGAAGTCACCAGCCGGTCCGCGTCGTGGACGGCGTCCTCCGGCCGGTCGACGAACTCCTGCTGGACGCTGCTCCACTCGCGCGTGTAGCGGTCCCGTGCGGCGGAGGGCAGCGGTTTGATCTCCAGTGCGTCGTGCCGTTTCTCGCGGGCCCTCAGCTCCTGCTCGGCGGCCCTCCGGCTGTCGGCTCGCTCGACCGTGCGTTCGTACTCCGGGCCGAAGCGCTCACGGAGGCGGCGGCGCCGCATCAGCAGCGAGACCGCCACAGCGGCCAGGGCGACCACGACGACGATCGGAATGATGATGGCCAGAAGCGTTCCCGTCGACATGGGCACACGCTCCTCAGTACGTAGGTGACATGCGGCTCTACGGGTACCCCCGGGCCGCACCTTCACGCTTCGCGGCCCCCGGGGCCGACCGCTGGCCGGCCAGCGCCGCGTGTGCCCAGGCGGGCACGGGGACGACCGGCTCGGCGGCATGGGCGAGGGCGCGGCGGTCGGGATGGGTGCCGGGCGGGATCAACGGCCGTACCTCGACCTCGGCCGTCAGGCCCCGGGCGCGGACGACCCGCCACACGGAGGCGAGCAGGGTGTCCTCGCCGACGAATGCGGCGGCGGTGCTCGCCGTGCCGCCGGGCTGCCGGTAGCTCAGCAGCACCGGCTGCACCGGCACGCCCGCGTCCAGAGCGGCCTGGAACACGGCACGGTGGAAGGTGCCCCGGGCGCGCCCGCACCAGGTGCTGCCCTCGGGGAAGGCGACCACGGCCGCCCCCGCCCCCAGTGCCCGCGCGATCCGGGCGACCGTGCCGGGCAGGGCACGCAGCCGGTCACGGTCGATGAACAGGGCCCCGCAGCGCGCGGCGAGCGCCCCCGCCACCGGCCACTGCCTGATCTCGGTCTTGGCGAGCATGCGGGCGGGGCGTACGGCGGCCAGCAGCGGAATGTCGAGCCAGGAGATGTGGTTGGCGACCAGCAGCAGCCCGCCGGCCGGTGCGGCGGCGCCGGTGATGCGCAGGCGGACGCCCGCGGCTCGCGGAATCGTCCGGCACCACCGTCTGACCCAGTCGGCGGGGATGCGCCGGCCGAGGGGGGACAGCGCGATCCCGGTCAGTACCAGGACGGCGACCGTGAGCAGCCGGAGCACGGCCCGGGGCAGGGCCACGGTGGCCGGGACCGGCTCCACACAGGCGCCCGGGGTGCAGGGCGCGACGGGCAGCCAGGCGCTCATCAGGCGGGCACGAGGGCGAGGAAGTGCCGCAGATAGCGCGCGTTGACCCGGCGCATCGACAGCAGCACGTACAGGTCCACGACTCCGAAGTCCGGGTCGTGTGCGGGCTCGCCGCAGACCCAGGCGCCGAGCCGGAGGTAGCCGCGCAGCAGGGCGGGCAGTTCCAGCTGGGCGGCGGGGGCCTCGGTCCGCGGGATCCACGGCAGCAGGGGCCGCACCCGGAACTCGGCGGGGGCGAGGTGCTTTTCGCGTACGCGCTCCCAGGTTGCGTCGGCGAGGGCGCCGCCGTCGGCGAGCGGGACGGAGCAGCAGCCCGCCAGCCACTCGTGACCCCGGTCGATCATGTAGCGGGCTATCCCGGCCCAGATCAGACCGATGACGGCGCCGTCGCGGTGGTCGGGGTGGACACAGGAGCGGCCGACCTCGACCAGGCCGGGCCGGATCGCGTCCAGCGCGCCCAGCTCGAACTCGCCCTCGGAGTAGAGCCGGCCGGCGACCGCGGCCCGCTGCGGAGGCAGCAGCCGGTAGGTGCCGACGACCTCGCCGGTCGTGGTGTCGCGGACGAGCAGGTGGTCGCAGTACGCGTCGAAGGCGTCGACGTCGTGGCCCGGCTGCGCGGTGCTCAGCAGGGCGCCCATCTCCCCGGCGAAGACGTCGTGCCGCAACCGCTGCGCGGCACGTACGTCGGCCTCGTCGCGGGCGAGGGCGACGGTGTAGCGGGTGGGTGCCGCGGGCTGCGGGGCGCGGTCGAGTGTGGTGGTGCCGCTCATGGCTCTCTCCATGGTCACGGGCCGGGATCGGCAGCAGGGGCAGTCCGTCGGTCCGGCCTGCCCCTCCTGTTCTTCCGATGCCGGTTGGCCTGCGCGTGACCGGTGTCAGGAGCGTGGGTGTGCGCTTGTTGAACGGCGAAAACCGGCCGGGACCGGGGGGAGATCCGGACGCGTAGCGGCAGATGACCGGCAAGGCTGGGAGAGCCTCGGCGGGGCCGCGCGGAGCCGGACGGCCTCGGGCGGAGCCGGGCGACCCGGGACAGAACCAGGCGGAGCCGGACGGCCTCGGCCGGAGCCGAGCGGCCTCGGGTGGAGCCGAGCGGCCTCGGGTGGAGCCGAGCGGCCTCGGGTGGAGCCGAGCGGCCTCGGGTGGAGCCGAGCGGCCTCCAGACAGAACCGGGCGGAGCCGTACGGAACCGGATGGAACCAGGTGCCCCTGGATGGAACCAGGCGAAAGCAGGGGAGCTGGATGGAGTCGGGCGGCCCCCGGCGGCCGCGGACAAAGCCGGGAGAGAACCCGAAGGACCCGGGCCGTGCCGGGGAGGTCCAGTCGGGGTGAGGGAGGGAGCAGACGACCCCGGGCGGAGCCAGGCGGCCCCGGGCTTCGCCGGGACGGAAACCAGACGGGGCCGGGAGTGAGCACCGCTCCCGGCCCCGCCCGTCCGCCTTCCGCCGGCGAACGTTCGTGGGGCGGCTACCGCTTGCCCGCCTTCCGGGTGGCCCGCAGCCACTCACGGTTCATGCTGGTGATGGACACCAGCGGGATCCCCTTCGGGCAGGCGGTCGCGCACTCGCCGGTCAGCGTGCAGCCGCCGAAGCCCTCCGCGTCCATCTGGGCCACCATGTCCAGCACCCGGGTCTCCCGCTCGGGTGCGCCCTGCGGCAGGACGCCCAGATGGTTGACCTTGGCGGAGGTGAACAGCATCGCGGCGCCGTTCGGGCACGCGGCCACGCACGCCCCGCATCCGATGCACTCGGCGTGCTCGAAGGCGAAGTCGGCGTCCGCCTTGGGCACCGGTGTGGCGTGGGCCTCCGGCGCGGAGCCGGTCGGTGCGGTGATGTAGCCGCCGGCCTGGATGATCCGGTCGAAGGCGGAGCGGTCCACGACCAGGTCCTTGACCACCGGGAACGCGCGGGCCCGCCACGGCTCGATGTCGATCGTGTCGCCGTCCTGGAAGGACCGCATGTGCAGCTGGCAGGTGGTGGTGCGCTCCGGCCCGTGCGCGTCGCCGTTGATGACGAGGCTGCACGCGCCGCAGATGCCCTCGCGGCAGTCGTGGTCGAAGGCCACGGGGTCGTCCCCGGACAGGATGAGCTGTTCGTTGAGGACGTCCAGCATCTCCAGGAAGGACATGTCGGGCGAGATGCCGTCCACCTCGTACGTGGACATGGCACCGTCGGCGTCGGCGTTCTTCTGCCGCCAGACGCGCAGGGTGAGCTTCATGCGTAGCTCCGCTGAGTGGGGTGGACGTACTCGAAGACCAGGTCTTCCCTGTGCAGGGCCGGGGCCTGGCCCGTACCCGTGAACTCCCAGGCCGCCGCGTAGGCGAACTCGTCGTCCTTGCGGGCGGCTTCGCCGTCCCGGGTCTGGGACTCCTCGCGGAAGTGGCCGCCGCAGGACTCGGTGCGGTGCAGCGCGTCCAGGCACATCAGCTCGGCCAGTTCCAGGTAGTCGACGATGCGGTTGGCCTTCTCCAGCGACTGGTTGAACTCCTCGCCGGTGCCGGGCACCTTGATGCGCCGCCAGAACTCCTCACGGATCTGCGGGATGCGCTCCAGGGCCTTGCGCAGACCCGAGTCGTTGCGGGCCATGCCGCAGAACTCCCACATCAGTTCGCCGAGTTCGCGGTGGAAGGAGTCGGGGGTGCGGTCGCCGTCGACCGACAGGAGCAGGTTGAGCCGGTCCTCGGTCTCGGCCAGCACCTCCTTCACGACCGGGTGTTCGGCGGTGACCCGGCCCTGGTGGGGGTTGCGCGCCAGGTAGTCGTTGATGGTGGCCGGCAGCACGAAGTAGCCGTCGGCCAGGCCCTGCATCAGCGCGGAGGCGCCGAGCCGGTTGGCGCCGTGGTCGGAGAAGTTGGCCTCGCCGATCGCGAACAGGCCGGGGATGGTGGTCTGCAGGTCGTAGTCGACCCACAGGCCGCCCATCGTGTAGTGCACGGCCGGGTAGATCCGCATCGGCACCTCGTACGGATCCTCGTCGGTGATCCGCTGGTACATGTCGAAGAGGTTGCCGTACTTGGCCTCGACGGCTGCCCGGCCCATCCGCTCGATGGCGTCGGCGAAGTCCAGGTAGACGCCCTGCCCGCCGGGGCCGACCCCTCTGCCCTCGTCGCAGACGTTCTTCGCGGCGCGGGAGGCGATGTCGCGCGGGACCAGGTTGCCGAAGGAGGGGTAGATGCGCTCCAGGTAGTAGTCGCGCTCGTCCTCGGGGATCCGGTGCGGCGGGCGGTCGTCGCCCTTGGCCTTGGGCACCCAGATCCGGCCGTCGTTGCGCAGCGACTCGCTCATCAGGGTGAGCTTGGACTGGTGGTCGCCGGTGCGCGGGATGCAGGTGGGGTGGATCTGGGTGAAGCAGGGGTTGGCGAACCAGGCGCCGCGCCGGTGGGCCCGCCAGATGGCGGTGGCGTTGGAGTTCATGGCGTTCGTCGACAGGTAGAAGACGTTGCCGTAGCCGCCGCTCGCGAGGACGACGGCGTCCGCGAAGTACGTGTCGATCCTGCCGGTGATCAGGTCGCGGGCGACGATGCCGCGGGCCCGCCCGTCCACGACGATCAGGTCCAGCATCTCGGTGCGCGGATGCATCTCCACGTTCCCGGCCGCGATCTGCCGGGACAGCGCCTGGTAGGCGCCGAGGAGGAGCTGCTGGCCCGTCTGCCCACGGGCGTAGAAGGTGCGGGAGACCTGGACGCCGCCGAAGGATCGGGTGTCGAGCAGACCGCCGTACTCGCGGGCGAAGGGCACGCCCTGGGCCACGCACTGGTCGATGATCTCGACGGAGATCTGCGCGAGGCGGTGGACGTTGGACTCGCGGGCGCGGAAGTCGCCGCCCTTGACGGTGTCGTAGAACAGCCGGTGGATGGAGTCGCCGTCGTTGCGGTAGTTCTTGGCCGCGTTGATGCCGCCCTGGGCGGCGATCGAGTGGGCGCGGCGCGGGGAGTCCTGGTAGCAGAACTGGACGACTCGGTAGCCCTGTTCGGCGAGGGTGGCGCCGGCCGAGCCGCCCGCGAGGCCGGTGCCGACGACGATCACCGTGTGCTTGCGCCGGTTGGCGGGGTTGACCAGCTTGGCCTCGAAACGGCGCTTGTCCCAGCGCTCGTTGACGGGTCCGGAGGGGGCCTTGGTGTCGGCGACCGGCGCGCCGGTCGTGTAGTCGGTGTAGGAGGTCATGTTCAGCTCACCACTCCGGTCATGACGCCCACGGGTACGGCGATGAAGCCGACCGTGAGCAGCAGCGCGAGGACATTGGCGGTGCTCTTCAGGGCACGGTCGAGGGTGCGGCTGCCGACGCCGAGGGTCTGGGCGGCGCTCCAGAAGCCGTGCCGGACGTGCAGGCCGAGCGCGAGCATCGCGACGATGTAGATGACGTTGCCGTACCAGGTGGAGAAGGTGTCGACGACGTTGTTGTAGGGGTGGCCGGGCTGGAAGCCGGGGTGGACGGTGCCGGTCGTGATGTCGAGGATGTGCCAGACGACGAAGAGACCGAGGATGATCCCGCCCCAGCGCATGGTCCGGGTCGCGTAGCTCGCCCGGGGCCGGGCGTGCACGTACTTGCTGGGCCGGGCCTTGATGTCGCGGCGGCTCAGCTGATAGGCGGAGAGGGCGTGCGCGACCACGGCGACGATCATGACGATCCGGATGAGCCAGAGCGTCCAGCCGTGGTGCATGAAGGGTTCGAGGAGGGTGCGCAGCCAGTGGCTGTAGTGGTCGAACTCGCCCGGCCCGAAGAAGATCTTCAGGTTGCCGATCATGTGCAGGACCAGGTAGGTCAGCATGACCAGTCCGCTGACGGCCATCACCGTCTTCTTGCCGACGGAGCTGTCCCACAGCGTGCGCGCCATGGACGGCCGTCGTTCCGTCCGCGTTGCCAGAGCCATGTCTCAGAACGTAGGGCCCGGGAACCCGATCGGTCCAAGACATGGTCTGGCTCGTTTCCATAGGCTCAGGCTATTGTGCCTGGGTGCAGTTCCAGCAGCTCCAGTACTTCGTGGCGGTCGCCGAGACCCGGCACTTCACCCGTGCCGCCGAGCTGGTCCACGTCGCCCAGCCGTCGCTGTCCCAGCAGATCAGGGCGCTGGAGCGGGAGCTGGGCGCGGACCTGTTCCTGCGGGCGCGGGGGAACATCACGCTCACCGACGCGGGCGAGGCGCTGCTGCCGCTGGCCCGGCGGATCCTCGCGGATGCGGACACCGCCCGGCACCAGGTGCAGGAGCTGGTGCAGCTGCGGCGGGGGCGGGTACGGCTGGGGGCGACGCCGAGCCTGTGCACCGGCCTGCTGCCGGACGTCCTGCGCGCCTTCCACGACCGCTATCCGGGCATCCAGCTGCTGATCGAGGAGGGCGGCTCCCACGACCTCGTCCGTCAACTGGCCCGTGGTGCCCTGGACCTCGCCCTGATCGTGCTCCCGCTGCCCACGCCCGCGCCCGCGCTGACCACGGTGGAGCTGCTGTGCGAGGACCTCGTGGTGGTGTCCTCACCGGAGGCGGCAGCACCGGGCCGGGGCGGACGGGCGGTCTCCATCGCGGACCTGGAGGGCGCGCGGCTGGTGATGTTCCGGCACGGGTACGACCTGCGCGAACTGACCGTCGCCGCGTGCCGGTCCGCCGGGTTCGAGCCGGAGTTCGCGGTGGAGGGCGGCGAGATGGACGCGGTGCTGGGGTTCGTGCGGGCCGGGCTGGGCGTGGCCGTCGTACCGCGGATGGTCGCCACGCGGTCGGGGCAGGGGCTCAGGGTGACACCGCTCGCCCCGCCAGGACTGAACCGGACGATCGCGCTGGCGCACCGCAGCGACGTGGCGCCACCGCGGGCGGCCCGCGAGCTGCAGCGGATGCTGCTGGAACGGTGAACTCGCCTTCGCCCGGGGCCGATTGGGCACAGTGACGCGGCGGGCAGAGTCGGGGGGCGCCGATGCCGGAACGGTCACGACGGCCGGCAGCGCGGCCAGCGCCCGCCCGCTGGGAGGGGTGTGCGCCCTGACGGCACTGGTGCAGTGGCAGCCGTGCCTCCCCCAGGCTCTTCGGTCCCGGCTCAGCGCGTCGCGTCCACCAGCGCCAGCTGGTGCAGCCGCTCCGGCGGGCCCGGGCGGGCGTAGTACCACCCCTGGGCCGTGTCGCAGCCCAGTATCCGCAGCTGCTCGGCCTGGGCGCCGGTCTCCACGCCCTCCACGGTGACCGCGAGGTCCAGGCTGTGCGCCAGGGAGACGATCCCCTCGACGATCTTCAGGTCCACCGGGTCGGCCGGGAACTGCTGCATGCCCCGCGTGAAGGAACGGTCCAGTTTGAGGACGCTCACCGGGAGACGGCGCAGGTTGGCGAGGTTGGAGTAGCCGGTGCCGAAGTCGTCCAGGGCGATGTCGACGCCCATCTCGGCCAGTCGGCGCAGCGGTTTGAGGAGGTCGTCGTCGGCGCCGATCAGCGCGGACTCGGTGACCTCCAGGCACAGCGCCTCCGGGGTGACGCCGGTGCGTTCCAGGATGTCCACCGTGTCCTGGACCAGCCCGGGGTGGGAGAGCTGGCAGGGCGACAGGTTGACGTTGATGCGCAGCGGGCCGGCGGACATCGGGTCGGCGAGGCGCTCGCGCCACTCGCGGGCCTGGCGGACGGACTCCTCCAGCACCCAGCGGCCCAGCGGGACGATCAGGCCCGTGTGCTCGGCGAGCGGGATGAACCGGTCGGGGCCGAGGACACCGTGCTGCGGGTGCAGCCAGCGCACCAGGGCCTCGGCGCCGCGCACTCTGCCGTCGCCGAGGTGGACCAGGGGCTGGTACTCGATGAAGAACTCGCCGCGTTCCAGGGCCGTCGGCAGCGCCGTGGTCAGCCCGTGGCGGGTGATGGCGCGGGCGTCGGCCTCGGGGTCGGCGAGTTCCGAGCGGTTGCCGCCCGCCGACTTCGCCCGGTACATGGTGATGTCGGCGCTGCGCAGCACCTCGGCTGCGGTGCGCTCGCCGGCCGGGCCCTCGACGATGCCGAGGCTGCCCCGCACCAGCAGGTCACGGCCGTCGATGCCGATCGGCGTGACGAGGGCGTTCATGATGCGCTCGGCGAGTTCGTCGACCTCGCGCTCGGTGTCGGGACCGGTGGTCAGCGCCACGAACTCGTCGCCGCCGAGCCGGGCGACCATCTCGCCGGGGGCGGTGGCGCAGGACTGCAGCCGGTCGGCGACCTCCACCAGCAGCCGGTCGCCGGCCGCGTGGCCGAGGCTGTCGTTGATGGTCTTGAACCCGTCCAGGTCCAGGTAGCACAGGCCGAAACGCTGGCCCTGGCCCGCGTTCAGTGCCTTCTCCAGCCGTTCGAAGAACAGCGTGCGGTTGGGCAGGCCGGTGAGCGCGTCGTGCGTGGCCTCGTAGCGCAGCCGCAGGTTGAGCAGCCGGCGCTCGGTGGTGTCCTCCATGAGGGCGAGCTGGTACTGCGGCTTGCCGTCGGCGTCGCGCAGCAGGGAGACGGTCAGGTTGGTCCACAGGACCGTGCCGTCGGGCCGGTTGAAGGCCTTCTCCACGTGGTAGTGCTCGCGCTCGCCGCGGACCAGCTCGTCGTAGAGCCGCCAGGTCTGCGGTGCGTCCTCGGGGTGGGTCCAGTCCAGTACCCGGCGGCCCCGCAGGGCCTGCTCGGAGAGCCCGAACATGCGCAGCAGCGCCTCGTTGACCTGCAGTACGTTGCCGTCGAGGTCGGCGATGCCGATCCCTATGGCGGCGCCCTCGAAGACGGCGCGGAAGCGGGCCTCGCTCGCGTGCAGCGCCTGCGCCACCACGCCCTGGGCCTGCAACGCGGCCTGGGCGATGGCCTCTTGCTCGGCCAGGGTGCGCTCGCGCAGCGCCTGCGCGTAGCCGGCGGCCATCGCGTGCTGCAGCCGCGAGGAGCGCATGCGCAGTTCGTCCTGGGGCCCGTCCTCGCCGCAGTAGAGCACCAGGTAGGCGTCGACGCAGTCCAGGGTGCGGGCGAGCGCCTCGGGGTCGGTGCAGTGCACGCCGACCAGGGCGGCACCGACCGCCTTGGCCTCCGCGGCGGCGAAGCTGCGGGCCCGCAGGAGCTGGCTCAGCCGGCGGGCGAGGGGCAGGAGTTGCCCCTCGAACTCCGCCCGGGTGAGTGACGTCGAGGCGACCGGGTAGACCGCCCGGCTCCAGATCGTCGTCAGCCGCCGCAGTCTGTCCTCCGGCCCGTCCGGCTCCGCGCTCACGCCGGACGCCCCACGCCCGCGAACCCGGAGAAGGCATACGGATCCTCGTCCTGCGGTGCCGATTCCGGGCGCCAGAGCGGCATCGGCACCAGTCCGGGTTCCACCATGTCGTACCCCTCGAAGAACCGCGCGATCTCGTCGCGCGAGCGCATGATCAGCGGGTTGCGAATGTCCTTGTATACGTCCACCGCGCCCTCGGTCCGCTCGGGAGGCAGCGGGATTCCCTCGTACGAGGCATGGGTGATGACCAGCAGGCTGCCGGGCGCGAGCGCCGCACGCAGCTCGGCCACCGCACCGTACGGGTCGTCCGCGTCTTCCACGAAGTGCAGTATGGCAACGAGCAGGAGGGCCACTGGCCGATTCAGGTCGATCAGGCGCTCCAGTTGGGGGCTGGAGAGGATGTGCTGCGGCTTGCACAGGTCCGCGGCGATCACGTCGGCGTCGGGGTTGCCGTCCAGCACCGCCTGACTGTGCGCGACGGCGACCGGGTCGTGGTCGACGTACACCACCCGGGCTCCGGGTACGGCGCCCTGGGCGATGTCGTGGACGTTGCCGAAGGTCGGGATGCCGGAGCCGATGTCGAGGAACTGGGTGATGCCCTGGGCCGCCGCGAAGCGCACGGCCCGGCGCAGGAACGCCCGGTTCGCCTGCATGATCTTCGGCAGCCCCGGCATGAAGTCCAGCGCCTTGCGGGCCGCCTCCCGGTCGACCTCGAAGTTGTGCGAACCGCCCAGGTAGTAGTCGTAGATACGCGCCACGCTCGGCACCGTGATGTCGATGCTGCGTGGGGCCCAGGCGGGACGCTCCATGTACTTCTCCAAGGTGCGGACGGCAGATACGGCAGGTGCAGGCGATCCGGTGTTCGAGCTGAGGCTACTGATCGCCCGCCAAAGGAGCGAGCTGAACCGGAAATTGACCGTCCGTTCCCGGTCACCACCTGCGGCAAGTGTCCGTATGGCCCCGCTGCGTAACACCTGCCGGACATGCAGCGGTCCGCCCCCTCCGTGCGGTGCGGAGGGGGCGGACCTTCGGCGGCGCGCCGGCCGGGGGGTCGATCGACCTGGGGAGGCGATCTACTTCACCGGCGCGCCGACCGGCTTTCCGTCGGGCGCGACGGCGTACCAAGTGCCGCCGACGCCTTGGCCGTTGGTGTCCCCGGGTGCCTTGTCACCGGAGAAGGTGTAGATCGGCCAGCAGTTGACGGTCATCTGCTTGACGCCGTCGGGCCGGGTGAAACCCATCAGTCCCTTCTTCTTCACGCCTTCGGTGTCACCCGGCTCGACCGCAGCGACGGCAGGCCACTTCTCCAGGCAGGCTCCGGTGCAGTTCGAGACAGGCTCGGGCCAGGCCTTGTCCTTCAGGAAGCGGTAGACCGTCCTGCCGTGCCTGTCGACGATGATGTCGCCCAGCTCGGGGTCCTTGCGGACGGACAGGCCGGGCAGGGCGGACAGGGAGGCCTTCTTGCCGTCGGGGGCGAGCGCGAACCACGTGCCGCCCACTCCCTGGCCGTTGACGTCCCCGGGGCCGGCGTCCTTCGCGTACCGGTAGGCGGGCCAGCCGCCGATGGTGAGCTGTTCGGTCCCGTCGGCACGGGTGACCTCGCCGAGCATCGCCCTGTCGACGCCCGGGCCGGCGGTGGCGTCGCCGGCGGGCACCGGCGGCCAGGTGGCGGCGCAGTCGCCGGAGCAGTTCGACCTGGGCGGGTTCGCGGTGTCCTTGTCGAAGCGGTACAGGGTGTGGCCGGAGCCGTCGGTCAGCACGCTGCCCAGGTCGGGGTTGGCGGCCACGGTCAGCTTGCCCGCGGGGGCGGGGGATGCGGAACTCTGGCTGCCGTCGGTGCCGTAGCCGTTGGCCGCGCCGGATCCGGTGCCCGGGTTGCCGTAGTCGCCCACGGCCGCCGTGGCCCCGACGTTCCGGGCCGCCGGGGTGGCGGTGTGGTCCTGACCGCACGCCGCCGTCAACGCCAGTATCGCGGCGGCCATGGCCGTCAGTGAGGCGGTCCGCCAGGAGGTATTCATCGTCAACTCCCCATTATCACCTGGATGTTGCAGCGTCTTCCGGTGCCGCCGCACGGCCATGGGTACGTGCCGCGAGGTCCCGGGCGTTCAACGGGGACGTGAAATTCCTGCCTGCCGGCCGTGAAACCCGTCACGGTGCCACATCCCTCGTTCGGATCAATACCTGGGCGGTGGGGAATGGGACCGCGCCCGGCGCCCCATGCTCTCGTCGTGCATGGACCCGAAGTGACCCGACGCGCCTGCGCCGCGAGAGCGGTGGCATTGGTGGCGCTGACCTGGACGTTGGCGGGCTGCCCGGTCGGTACCGCCTCGGCTGATGCCTGCGCGTCCGCCTCGACGGGCCCGGACGGCACGGTGGCGGTGGCCGTCGCGGGTGGAGAGGGCCACCGGCACTGGCCCGATCCGCCCTGCCCGCCCCTGCCTCCGTGCCCGCCCACGCCCACCCCCGTGCCACCCCCGCCGCCCCCGTCGCCGCCTCCTCCGCCGCCGCCTCCCAAACCGGCGCCCCGGCCGACGCCGCCGCCCGAACCTCCGCCGAAACCCCGGCCGAAGCCGCCCGCCCGGCCCGCACCAGCCCCGCCCGCACCCCTGCCGACCCCCACGCCCGCCCCGACGCCCGAGCCGAGACCGAAGCCGACGCCCAGGCCCGCCCCGCGGCCCTCCGTGACCCCGGTGAGCTACCCGGCGTACCACGCCCGGCCGACCCGCCACCCGGCGCCCGGGCACACCTCGCCGGTCACCTACGTCCTGCTCATCACCGTTCCCGCGATCGTCGCCGTCGCGGCGCTGCGCCCGCGCTGACGCGCTCCCCCTCTGGAGGCACCCGTTGTCGGATTGGCTTGTTCTCGTCCTCGCGATGCTGGGGGCGTGTGCCGTGGTCGTCGTCATCGTCCTCGTGCGGCAGAAGACCGCGGCCGAGGGCGAGGATCCCAGTGAGACCCCGGACGTCATCGAGTACATGACGATGTGGATCGGGGTCGTGTACGCCATCGTCCTGGGGCTGGCCATCGCGGGCGTGTGGGAGGCCCGCAGCGCCGCCCAGGACCATGTGCAGGCCGAGGCCCAGGCGCTGCACGAGGTCTCCGAGCGGGTGCGGGTCTATCCGCCGGACGTCCGGGACCGCATCCGGCACGACGTCAACGCCTATGTCGGACACGTGGTGACCGCCGAGTGGAAGTCGATGGCCGACCATGGACGGCTCACCGCGCGCGGCGGTGAGCTGTTGACGCGGCTGCGCCACGAGGTCACCGACTACCAGCCGAAGAACGACTTCGAGGCGCAGGCCTACCAGCCACTGCTGGACCAGTTGGCAGCCGCCGACCAGGCGCGCAACGCGCGCGCCGACGCGACGGGGGCGACCATGCCGCCCGTGGTGTGGTGGGGGCTGCTGACCGGGGCCGTCATCACCGTCGGCATGGTCTTCGCACTCCAGATCCGGCGCACCGGGCGCGAGCTGGTCCTGGCCGGGCTGTTCTCCACGACCATCGCCTTCATGCTCTTCCTCATCTGGGACTTCGACTCCCCCTACAGCCGGGGCATCACGGCGACCGCGCAGCCGTTCTTGAACCTCTTCCCGAACATCAAGGGCTGACCGCGCCGGGGCAGACCTTCGCCCCGGCTCCCGCAAGGGACCGGGGTGAGGGCCTGTCCGTTCGTGCGCACGACGCTCGCCGGCGGCCCCTGGCAGGCTGTCAGATCCGCCTCTCGTACCGGCGGCGCAGCCAGAACACGCCGCCCGCGATCACGGCCGAGCTCACGAGCCCGCCGCCGATCGCCATGTCGGTCGGGGTGGCACCGGTGGCGGTGCCGCCGCCGACCCCGCCGTTGACGCCGCCGAGGACGGTGAAGGCCGCCGGCCTGGTCAGGCTCCGGTCGTCGCAGTGGACCGTGATGTCGTACGGGCCGGGACGGGCGTCCCGGTCGACGGTGGCGACGCCTCGTGAGAGGTCGCCGCGGAACGGGGCCAGCTGGGTGGTGTGGAAGGCGCGTGAGGTCATGACGCCGCCGCGGCAGCCGTTCACGGTGACCGAGAGCCGGCCGCCGCCGGCGATCACGCGGGGTTCGGGGACGATGTTGCGCAGGCCCTCGCCCCTGCCGCCACCGTCGTCACCGCCGCCGAAGTCGCCACCACTCCCGCCCGACTCGCCACCACGCCCACCTGACTCGCCACCGCGCCCGCCCGACTCGTCACCACGCCCGCCGGCCTCGTCTCCCCGGCCGCGGTTCCAGGACCCGTCTTCACGCCCGAAGTCATCACCCCTGCCCCGGTCCCCGAAGTCCTCGTCCATGCCTCCGTCGCCGAAATCGTCTTCTCTGCCCCGGTTACCGGACTCGTCGCCACGACCGGAGTTGTCGCCCCGTCCCCGGCCGAAGGCGCCGGTGCCGCTGATGCGACCGGTGAAGGTGCCGGTGATGGTGCCGCTCTCCGGGCTGACCCCCGTGTTGCGGCCCGGGCCGCCCCCGTTGCCCATGCCGTCCGCGACGGCCACAGGGGCGGCGAACCCGAGCACGGCGACCGCGGCGCACGCTGCTGCCAGAGCGCGTTGGTTTCGCATGTGTTCCTCCGCGGGAGGCGCCCGGGTCCTGTTCCCGGTCGATCGGCGAGAAAACACCTCCCGGAAAGACCCTCGGACTCCCGGAACACGCCCGCATGTCGAGAATGGTCCGTCCTGGTGATCCGACACACCCTCAGAAAACCACACAATCGGATATTGCTGCAGGTCACGGACCGTCAGAAAAAAACTCGGAACGGCAACTCGGATGGCGCACCCGGAAGGCGCCGGGCCACCCGTTCGCGCGTCGGCCCGTCGCCCGCCGCGCGCCCGGGACTTAGCGTTTTCCCATGCGCGACCCACGTGGCGACGGCCACGTCGAGAGGGGTGACGAATGCTGGCGTCCGAACTTTTCGAGCTTGCCGAAGAGGAGGAACGGCGCAGGAAGCGCGCCCCATGGGGCGTTATAGCGCTTGTCCTGCTGACCGGCCTGGCGCTCATTCGGAACGGTTCGGGGGAGTTCGACATCGGCCCGCCGCAGCCCGCGTCGGCGGCGGCCCCGGACAGCCGCAGGGCCCCGGCCGTCTTCTCCACGGCCCCCGCCTCGCTGCCGTTCTCCGCGGTCGACCGGGTCCGGATCCCCTCGATCCGGGTCGACGCCCCGGTCATGCCCGTCGGCCTGGACACGGACGGCTGGGTGAGCGCGCCGCCGCCGGACAACCCGAATCTCGCGGGCTGGTTCACCGGCGCGGTCTCCCCCGGCGAAAAGGGCACCGCCGTCGTCGTCGGCCACGTCGACAACAGACAGGGCCCCGCCGTGTTCTACGGCCTCGGGGCCCTGCAGAAGGGGAACCGGATCGACATCCTGCGCAAGGACGGGAAGACCGCGGTGTTCGAGGTCTACGGAGTCGAGGTCTTCTCGAAGAGCAGTTTCCCCGGCGACCGTGTGTACGGCTCCAAAGGCGCACCGGAGTTGCGGGTCATCACCTGCGGCGGCGGTTTTTCGAAGCAGAACGGCTACGACGGCAATGTCGTCGCCTTCGCCCGTCTGGTCGGGGTCGGCTGAGTGCCGTGGCCGGACGGGCGTCGGCCCGTGCGGACCGCTCAGGCCAGGCGTCTGCGCGGCACGGTGAGGTGATAGCCGGAGTCGAGGAGATAGGGCAGGTACTCGCGGATCGCTTCGACGCTCTGCGAACGGTCGCCCCCGGCGTCGTGGGAGAGCACCACGACACCGGGGGCGGCGCCGCTCTCCACCCGGTCGACGATGGTGCTCGTGCCGGGGACCGTCCAGTCGGTGGTGTCGACGGTCCACGCCATCGGCTCCATGCCCATCTCGGCGCCCAGTTGGAAGGCGGCGCGGTTCCAGGCGCCGTAGGGGGCGCGGAACCACTGGGGCCGCTCGCCGTAGGTGTCCTCGATCGCATCGCTGGTCCGTTCCATCTCGGAGCGGATCTCCTTGCGCTTGAGGGTGGTCAGCAGTGGATGTGTCCAGGTGTGGTTGCCGACGACGTGTCCCTCGTCGGCCATCCGGGCCACCAGTTTCTTGTTTGCGACGACGCACTCGCCGCACACGAAGAACATCGCCCGCACCCCGTACGTGGCGAGGGTGTCCAGGATGTGCGGGGTGTAGTCCGGGTGGGGACCGTCGTCGAAGGTCAGCATCATGTGCCGGCCGCGTCCGGAGATCCCCAGGATGGGTGCCCTGCGGACCTTCAGCCGGTGCGGCACGGTGCGCGGCGGGCCGTATCCGGTCAGGGGCTGGAGTCGGAAGGCGGAGGGCTTGAGCGCCTGGCGGGCCTGTGGTCCGGCGACGGGGGCGGCTCTGCGGGCGGTCTCCTCGCCGCCGCCGGCCATGACGACCGAGGCGGTCCCGGCGGCCCCCAGCGTGGCGGCACCGGCCAGCAGCATGCGCCGGCGCGTGAACAAGTGATCCTTCTGCATGACCCATCAGTCGCCGCGCCCGGCGCCCGGCACACCCACAATGGCACCGGTGCGGCGGCGGAACTACCCGGTCGGACCAGTGCGTGAAGGCCTCCGCGGCGGTCAGCGGCGGCGCACCAGCGGGAAGGGCAGCGTCTCGCGGATCGTCAGGCCGGTGAGGAACATGACCGTGCGGTCCACGCCGATACCGAGCCCACCGGTCGGGGGCATCGCGTATTCGAGGGCGTCGAGGAAGTCCTCGTCCAGTTCCATGGCCTCGGGGTCGCCGCCGGCGGCCAGCAGGGACTGTTCGGTGAGGCGGCGGCGCTGTTCGACGGGGTCGGTCAGTTCGGAGTAGGCGGTGCCGAGTTCGGTGCCGAAGGCGACGAGGTCCCAGCGTTCGGCGAGCCGCGGGTCGGTGCGGTGCTGCCGGGTCAGCGGGGACACCTCGGTGGGGAAGTCCTTGTAGAAGGTGGGCCGTCCGGTCCGCTCCTCGACCAGGCGTTCGTACATCTCGAGGACCACGTCGCCGGGCGTGTCGTCGGGGGTGTACGGCACGCCGGCCCGGTCGCACAGCCGGTGCAGCCGCAACAGTTCGGTACCGGGGCCGATCTCCTCCCCCAGGGCCTCGGAGATCGCGCCGTGGACCGTCCGCACCGGCCAGTCGCCGGAGATGTCGTACTCCTTGCCGTCCTTGCGGGCGACCGGGGTGCCGAACGCGGCGGTCGCCGCGCCCTGGATCAGTTCCCGGGTCAGGTCGAGCATCACGGTGTAGTCGGCGTGCGCCTGGTAGGCCTCCAGCATCGTGAACTCGGGGTTGTGTTTGTAGGAGACGCCTTCGTTGCGGAAGGTGCGGCCCATTTCGAAGACCTTCTCCAGACCGCCGACGCACAGCCGCTTCAGGTACAGCTCGGGGGCGATGCGCAGGTACAGGTCGAGGTCGTAGGCGTTGATGTGGGTGGTGAAGGGCCGGGCGTTGGCGCCGCCGTGGATCTGCTGGAGCATCGGGGTCTCGACCTCCAGGTAGCCGCGGTCCAGCAGGCCCTGGCGCAGGGCCTGTACAGCGGTGGAGCGGATGCGGACGACGGCGCGGGCGTCGGGGCTGGTGACCAGGTCGAGGTAGCGGCGGCGGACCTTGGCCTCGGGGTCGGTCAGCCCACGGCGCTTGTCCGGCAGTGGGCGCAGGCACTTGCCGGTGAGCTGCCAGGAGGTGACGAAGACGGTGGGTTCGCCCTGGTCGCTCAGGCCCGCGTGGCCGGTGACGGTGATGTGGTCGCCGATGTCGGTGTCGGCGGTGAACCGGTCGAGCGCGGGCCCGGCGCCGTCCCGGGTGAGGGCGATCTGGTGGTCGCCGGACCAGTCGCGCAGCACGGCGAAGACGATGCCGCCGAAGTCGCGGACCAGCATGACGCGCCCGGCGACGGTGACAGTACGGCCCTGCGGGACCTCGGCGAGGACGTGGCTGGGGGCGGGCACCCCGACGGGGTAGGGGTCGGTGCCGGCGGCGCGCAGCCGGTCGAGTCTGCGGTGCCGGACACGGACCTGGTCGGACAGTTCCGCGCCCGGGGCGGCGGGCCCGGCCTCCTCCGCTCCGCCGAGGCCGAGCGCCCTCGGAGCCGGCAGGCCCTGCGCGGTGAAGGGCCGCTGCCCCGTCGTCGCGTGTCCCTTTCCCCAGAGTTTGCGCAGCGACGGTACGGACACGAAGCCCTCGGCGATGCCGGAGGCGAGGCCGATACGGGCGAGGGAGGCGGTCTCGCCGTAGCAGATGAAGCGCGGATACCACTCGGGGTGGTACTTGGCGTTGGACCGGTACAGGGCCTCGAGTTGCCACCAGCGGGAGAAGAACAGCAGCAGACGGCGCCAGAGTCTGAGGACCGGTCCGGCGCCGATGCGGGCGCCCTCCTCGAAGACGGACCGGAAGACGGCGAAGTTCAGCGAGATCCGGTGGATGCCCAGTTTCGGCGCGGCGGCGCACAGTTCGGTGACCATGAACTCCATCACGCCGTTCGGAGCGGTGCGGTCTCGGCGCATCAGGTCCAGGGAGACGCCGTCGGTGCCCCAGGGCACGAAGGAGAGCAGCGCGAGGAGCCTGCCGTCCTCGTTGAGCGCCTCCACGAGCAGACAGTCGCTGTCGGCGGGGTCGCCGAGCCGGTCCAGGGCCATGGAGAACCCGCGCTCGGTCTCGGTGTCGCGCCAGGCGTCGGCCTTGTCGACGATCTCCTCCATCTCGCGGTCGGTGAGGTTCGCGTGGCGGCGGATGCGGCAGGTGACGCCGGTGCGTCGGACGCGGTGCACGGCCTGCCGGGTGACGCGCATGTCCCGGCCGCCGAGATCGAACCCGGGGACGTGCAGGATCGCTTCGTCGCCGAGTTGCAGGGCGCCGAGTCCGGCGCGGGCAAAGGCGCGGGCGCCGTCCTCGGAGGCGCCCATCACCGCGGGCGCCCAGGCGTAGCGGCGGGCCAGGTCCAGCCAGGCGGCGATGGCGTGCGGCCAGGCCTCCGGGTCGCCCACGGGGTCGCCGCTGGCCAGGCACACGCCGGCCTCGACGCGGTAGGTGACGGCGGCCTTGCCGCTGGGCGAGAAGACGACGGCCTTGTCGCGCCGGGTGGCGAAGTAGCCGAGCGAGTCCCGCTCGCCGTACGCCGCCAGCAGGGCGCGGATGCGGGCCTCCTCGTCGCCGTGCAGGGCGGCCTCCAGCCGCTGGGAACGGAACAGCGCGGCGGCGGCGTTGAGCAGGGCGAGGGCGCCGAGCAGGCCGAGCACGAAGGTGACGCGGCGCGGCGGGCGGCCGTCGAAGGAGCTGTTGGAGACGAGGCCGCCGCAGACCCGGTCGGCCGCCCAGGCCAGGTGCTGGCTCTCGGGCAGTGTGCCCGGGAACAGGATGACCAGGCCCCAGCCCAGCAGGATCGCGACGACGAGACCGCCGAGCAGGACGGCCAGCGCGCGCCACAGGGCCCCGCGGCGGGAGGCGGCGTAGAACTCGCGGCGGGCCACCACCAGCAGGACCAGCAGCAGTGCGCAGAGCACCAGCGAGGGCAGCGACTCGGCGTACAGGCCGAGCGCCACGCCGAGGGCGTCGCTGAGGACCAGCAGGCCGAGATAGACGACGACCAGCCACCAGGCGACCTTCTTGCGGGCGGCGATGGCAGCGGCCAGCAGGAACAGGAAGACGGCGTAGGCCAGATTGGCGCTGATGGGGATGAGCAGTTGGTCGAGGACGCGGACCGCTGGCCGCAGCAGGCGGCGCAGCGGCGCGATGAACGCGAGCAGGGCGCACAGCAGACCGAGCGCGGCGAAGAAGCCCGCGAAGGCCCCCGGCACCCGGCCGAGCCACCCGCCGCCGGGCGGCCGTACCGGGGCCGTGGCGCCCCTCCGTGCGGCGGGCTCCGCGGTGGCAGTCATGGTTCCGACTGTAGGAAGGGCCCGCACGCCTCGCCCGTCGAGCGGCCCGTCACCGGCCCACCCGCCACCGGCCCACCCGCCACCGGCACACCGACCACCGACCACCGGCCACCGGCACACCGACCACCGACCACCGGCACACCGACCACCGACCACCGAGCACCCGCACGCCACGCGGGGGCACCGGGCCCGACCGGACACGGGCCCAGGCCCCCGCACCCGCCGACGCGAAACCCGCACCACACACGGGAGCACCGGTCCAGCCCGGACACCCCAGCCCACCCCGGCTCCCGGGCGCCCCGTGCCAGAGGAAGGGCCACCGAGGCCACCGGTCCCGGTCGCGGCCGGACAGGGACCCCGGTCCCGCCGAACGGCCCGCGTCACGCGGGAGCCGCCGGCCCCGGCCGGGCGCAGGCCGCCCGTGGCACCCTCCCCGGCAGGTCCGGCCGTCCGGCGGAGGGGTGGGTTCCGATAGCCTCGTCGACGTGACGGAGCAGCACGAGCAGCGCTCGCATCAGTTCGAGCTGGGTACGGACGGACCGAAGGTCATCCTGGTCGGTATGGACGGGTCCGACTCCTCGCTGCGGGCAGCTGCGTACGCGGCCGGGCTGGCCCGGCGGCAGGGTGCGCTGCTGGCCGTGGTGTACGTGCAGCCGGTGCTTGTGGCCGGGGCGGCTCTCGGGGCGCCGGTGGCGGACACCACCGACGAGATCGCCGAGGACCTCATCTCGTACATCCGGGAGTCGGCCGAGCGGCTCAAGGGGATGTTCGAGGTGCGCTGGGAGTTCCACACCTTCCGCGGCGACCCCTACAACGGCCTGGTGAAGGCCGCCGACGACCTCAAGGCGGACGCGGTGGTCGTGGGCGCCTCGGAGAAGGCGGGTCACCGAATCATCGGCTCGGTGGCGGTCCGGCTGGTGAAGGCGGGACGGTGGCCGGTGACGGTCGTCCCGTAGGGCACCGCAGCGGCAGCGGGGTCCGAAGGAGCAGGGCTCACGCCGCGGCGGTCGCCGTGCGCGGCTGCGTGAACGCGGCGGGCAGGAACCCCAGGACGGCCACGGCGAGGCGGTGACGGCCTTGTGCGGCGAGCGACCAGCCGACGACGGTCCGGGCCACCGGGTCGCGTCGGCCGGGGTCGGATCGAGGCGCTCGGCACGGCGAGGGCCGGGTCGAACAAGCCCGCGCAAGTGATCAGGCCGATTCGTGTGCGGTACTCCGGTGGTGACGGGATCCGGCGGCGACCGTACCGGGTGGCGATCGGCCGGGCCGGCCGCCTCCCGGCCGAGCCCCTGCACTGCCGGCCGGTCCCGCGGCACACGCTCACCGCCGTTCCGCTCGGTGACACCCACTCGGCTCGCCGGGGCCCGGATCCGGGTGCCGGGCTCGTCGACGGCCCCGAGCGGGCGGCCTGCCACGCCCTGGCTGCCGAGTTCGGCCCGGCCGTCGTCTTCCGTGGGCCCCGGTTCCGGCATGGAGGCGCTGCCCAGCACGGGGGCCGACGCCGCCTCGCCGCCCTGCGCGCCCCCTCCCCGCCCCACCTGCCCGACCGGCCCGAGGCACGACGTGGACGTCTGCCCGGGCCGAGCGTCCGGGGCCGTGCGTGGCGTCTTCCCTGGCGGACGGCCCTGAGCCATCATGATCCGCCGTCAGCCGTTTGCTTTCGGCGAAAAGGTGAGGCATATGGCCAGGCTCCGTATGGGTGAAGGAATTCTCCGTCGCAAACCCATTGAGTACATCGAGGAGACCGAGGTCAGCGAGGGCCCTCGCCTGGACCGGTCGCTCGGGCTGTTGCAGCTCACCGCGATCGGCGTGGGCGGCATCATCGGCGCGGGCATCTTCACACTCGCCGGCACGGTCGCCAACGGCACGGCCGGACCCGCGGTGCTCGTGTCGTTCCTCGTCGCCGGTGTGGCGAGCGCCTGCGCAGCGCTGTCGTACGCCGAGTTCGCCGGGCTCATCCCGAAGGCGGGGTCGGCGTACACCTACGGCTATGCGGTGCTCGGCGAGTTCGTGGGCTGGTTCATCGGCTGGGACCTGCTGCTGGAGTACACGGCGATCGTGGCGGTGGTCGCGATCGGCATCTCCGGATACTTCAGCTTCCTGGTCGAGGAGATGGGCGCGAACCTGCCGCACTGGATGCTGGGCGCGCCCGGCACCGGGAACGGGCACCGGATCGACCTGTTCGCGGCGGTGCTGTGCCTGCTGATCGCGTACCTGCTGAACCTGGGCATCCGCAGCGCGGCCCGCTTCGAGACGTTCGTGGTGGCGCTGAAGGTGCTGGTGGTGCTGCTGGTGATCGGGGCGGGCCTGTTCCACATCGACACCAAGAACTACCACCCGTTCTTCCCGTACGGGATCGGCGGCGCGTTCACGGGCGCGGCGACGGTGTTCTTCGCGGTGTTCGGCTACGACGCCATGTCGACGGCGGCCGAGGAGTCGCGGGACGCGCAGCGGCACATGCCGAGGGCGATCGTCTACTCGCTGGTGATCTCGATGGTGCTGTACGTGGCAGCCTGTCTGGTGCTGACGGGCATGCAGGACTACCGGCACATCGACAAGGAGAGCGGCTTCTCCACGGCGTTCAAGTCGGTGGGTCTGACCGGGCTGGCGGACGTGATCGCGGTGGGCGCGATCATCGGCATCCTCACCGTGATGTTCACGTTCATGCTGGGCGTGACCCGGGTCTGGTTCTCCATGTCGCGTGACGGGCTGTTGCCGGAGTGGTTCGCGAAGACGCACCCGACGCGGCAGGTGCCGAGCCGGGTGACCTGGATCGTCGGCGTGGCCTCCGCCCTCATCGCCGGGTTCGTGCCGATCGGCTCGGCGGCCGAACTCACCAACATCGGCATTCTGCTGGCGTTCGTGGTGGTGTGCACGGCGGTGATCGTGCTGCGCTACCGGCGGCCGGAGCTGCCGCGCACCTTCCGCACGCCGTGGATGCCGGTCGTGCCCGCGCTGGGTGCCGTCTTCTCGCTCTGGCTGATCACGTTCCTGCAGTGGGAGACCTGGGTGCGGTTCGCCGTGTGGTTCGGGGTCGGGTGTGCGATCTACTTCGGGTACTCCTGCAAGCGGTCGGTCCTGGCCGGCCGACAGCCCGCCGAGTGATCGCCGGGGGGTTCGTCAGGGGCTTCACCGGCCCATGACCAGCCCGTCCTGGGCGGCCCCGCGGCTGAGCACGACGTCCCTGATCCGGTCGCGCGCCGCGGTCAGCTCGGCGCCCCGGTCGATCGCCTCGTTGAGGTTGACGACCCGGCCCGCGTCGACGTCGTACAGCTGCGGGACGAACTCGGCCCTGGTGACGCGCCAGCGCTCGCCGGGCCGGGCGGGCGGGGTGAAGGTGAAGCGGCCGATCGTGGACTCGTTGCCGCGCGGGTCCCGGGTGCCGTGACCGTTGTGCATCTCACCGGCGATCTGGTCGCCCATGCCGTAGATCACCCAGGTGCCGTTGACCTTCTCGTACGCCTGCGGCACGTGGGCGTGCGTGCCGAGGATCAGGTCGATGTCGGGGCGGCCTGCGGTCGTGGCGGCGGTGAGCCCGCGGGCCAGGGAGAGCTGCCGTTCGTCCGGGGCGTCCTGCCATACGGTGCCCCAGTGCACGCAGACGACGACCACGTCGGCGCCGGCCCGCCGGGCCGCGCGGGCATCGGCGATCACGCGCCGCCCGTCGACCGGGTTCACGGCCCAGGGCCGGCCGGGCGGCAGCGGGTTGCCGTTGGTGCCGACGGTGTACGAGAGGTGCGCGACCTTCGCGGGGCCCGCCCGCAGCATCGTCACCGAGCGCGCCTCGCCCTCGGTGCGGGCGGTTCCGGCGTGCCGGAGACCCGCCCGGTCCATGGCCTCCAGGGTGCGCCGGATGCCGGCGGCGCCGTCGTCCAGGGCGTGACTGGAGGCGGTGGAGCAGCTGTCGTAGCCGGTGGCGGCGAGGCCCTCGGCGATCTGCGGCGGGGACTTGAAGACGGGCGAGCCGGCGTAGTCACCGGCGGCGCCGGAGACGGTGCCCATGTGACACAGCGCCAGATCGGCGCGTGTGACGAGGGGGCGGATGCCGGAGAGCATCGGCCGGAAGTCGTGTCCGTGGCCGCCGGCGTCGAACGCCGCCCGGTCGATGACGGAAGTGTGCGGCAGTACGTCACCGGAGGCGACGAGGGTGAAGCCGCGGGCGGCGGCGGGCGCCGGGCGGCCGGGCCGGTCCGACTCCTGCCGCTGGTGGTTCTGGCAGGCGGCCGCGGCGGCGAGCACGGCGGTCAGGGCCAGCGCCACCTGGTGTCTGCGTCCGATCATCAGCTCACCCCGGGAATGTCGTATTTACAGACAGAGCCATGACAGGGATATGGGTACGAATCCGGCTGCCGGCGCAAACGGGCCGAGTGCTCTCATTAACCCGTCCGGCGCCGTGGCGGACCGCTCGTCCGACCGTTCACCGACGGGATCGACCGTCCGTCGCAGAGCCGTGCGCACCCCCTGTCCGCCGTTCGCGCGCCGCGCTGCCATACGGCCATGACGGCCGGAACCTCACTCACCCGCGCGGCGACGACCGCCGAGCACGAACTGGCCGCGCTCCAGCGCGAGCACGGCGGCCCCCTCTTCGCACTGCTGCTCAGGCTCAGCGACGGGGACCGGCAGCGCGCCGAGGATCTCGTGCAGGAGACCCTCGTGCGCGCCTGGCAGCATCCCGAGGCGCTGCGCGCCGCCGACTTCGACTCCGTACGGCCCTGGCTGCTGACCGTCGGCCGGCGCCTCGCGATCGACGCCCGGCGGGCCCGGCAGGCGCGGCCCCACGAGATCGGCGACGGGGTGCCCGAGAACGCGCGGGTGACCGCCGACCACGCCGAGCGGGCGGCCCTGACGCTCGACGTCCGGGAGGCTGTGAAGACACTCACGCCGGAGCACCGTGACGTCCTCGTACTCGTGTATTTCCGCGGGGCCAGTGTGGCGGAAGCGGCCAGAGCCCTCGGCATTCCACCCGGTACCGTGAAGTCCCGCGCGTACTACGGGCTGCGCGCGCTGCGCCGGGTCCTTCCGGGTTACGCGACCGACCTGCGGTGAAACCGACGGCCGGGTCAAACCTCGGTAAACCGCCTTGCTGTGAACCCCGTTCGGCAATGGGCTGTCCTCATCCGTGTTCCGGACAGGGGGCGGGATCCGGGGGCTCGGACGACGCGCACGCACCGGAGGAAGGCAGGAAGGGATGCCGCACAGAGGATACGAGAGCACGGACGGCACCGACGACGGTGAACTGACCGTCCCCATGGCCTGGTTGTACGCCGAGTACATCGCCGACGAGCTGCTGCGCACCGGCGACCTGATGCCGCCGGCGTCCTTCGAGTTCCGGGCCGGCCGGGACGCGCTGGCGCTCACCGTCTTCTTGTCCGACACCGACGGCGAACTGTCGGGCATCCGGGTGATCTCCCAGCTGGAGAACTGGGCGTCGCTGACGGCGTACGACCAGCCGTGGCAGGACTGGGTGCACGCCCGCATGGCCGAGCTGACGGCCGAGGCAGCCGAGTGCGGTGTCTCCTCGCCCGATCTGGCGCTGGCGTCCGAGGCGTGGCGCTGGCTGCAGGAGACCGAGCTGCTCGCGCCGGACCTGGACGCGGTGCCGGGCGGCGGCGCGCTGATCGGCGAGGACGACGGCCCGAAGGTGTGGACGCCGGCCTGGCGGCTCGGACTGCCGCTCGGGCACCTGGCCATCCACCTTTTCTGAGCCGTCTCGGTGCTGTCCGGGCCGTCCCTCGGGGACGGTGTCCGAGCGGTCTCGGTGCTGTCCGAGCGGTCTCGGTGCTGTCCGAGCGGTCTCCCGCCCCGGTGCTGTCCCGAGCGGTCTCGATGGTGTCCGGGCCGTCCCGGTGCTGTCCGAGCGGTCTCGGTGCTGTCCGAGCGGTCTCGACAGTGTCCGGGCCGTCCCGGTGCTGACCGAGCGGTCTCGGGTTTTCTCGGTGCCTGGCATGCGGACCGATCCGCGGGGCCGGCCGCTCTGGTCCTCTGGCTGTGCCTCGGCCGCGGTTCTGTGCACGGCTTGAGTGATCCGGCTGTCGGCTGCGTACGGGTGGGAGCACGGAGTGACCCCACCCGCACCATCGGCACGAGGATTCGTCATGTGGTCCCTTGAAAGGCATCGCGACGTCGGCGCTTACGCGCTCGGCGTGCTGGACGAGGCGGAGGCCTTCCGCTTCGAGAACCATCTCGTGGAGTGCCCCCGGTGTGCGGCACACGTGACCGCATTCGGCCCCACCACCCGGCAGTTGCGGCTCTACCGCCGAGCCACGCCGCGCTTTGTGCATCCGATGGCGCAGCCCGGACCCCGGCTGCTGGACCGACTGCTCGGCGAGCTGGCGCACCGGCGGCGGATACGGCGCCGCCGCGCCCTGTACGGACTGGCCGCCTCGATGGTGCTGGCGACGGGCGCTCCGGGGCTGGTGGAGATCGCCGGCCACGACGACCGGGGCGGCGACGGGTACGGCAGGGCACGCGTCACCGCGGCGACGGACCCGGGTACGGGGGTGTGGGCACGGGTCACCTCCTCGGACGAGGAGTCGGGCAGCCTGCTGCGGCTGGAGATCAGGGACGCCTCCGGCTCCCACGTCTGCCGGCTCGTCGCTGTGGGCCGTGACGGCTCGCAGCAGGTCGTCACCAGCTGGACCAACACCGGCGCCGGCGCCCACCCCCTCGTCACGCTCGCCTCCGCCGCGCTGCACCCGGACCAGATCGCTCGCTACGAGGTGCGCACCACGGAAGGACAGCGGCTCGTGACGCTGATGACATGACAAGGGCAGGGAGATTTGACCAGGTGATCTTATTAGGTAAGGCTTACCTCGCTTTCACCTGTGAGACCGTCTAGGAGTCGTCCCGTGTCCGCACGTCCCGAGCCACCCGTGTCCCCGCAGGCCGACCCCCTGCCCCGGCTGGGCCTGTACGACACCTGGTGGACCGTCGGAGGCGCCGCCCTGGCCGCTTGCCTGAGCCTGTCGGCCTGTGCCTGGATCTCCCTGCACCTGCGGGCGGACGCCGCGCTGCACACCGCCGCGCTCTTCGTCCACCTCGCCTCGCTGGCCCTCGGCTTCGGGGCCGTCCTCGCCGTCGACTACCACGCCCTGCTCTGGCTCACCGGCCGGTGCACCCTGCCGGACGCACTGACCAGCACCAACCGGCTGCACATCCCGATCTGGGCAGGGCTGGCGGGGCTCGTGGCCAGCGGGGCGCTGCTCCACCCGGACCTCGGCTCCCCGCTCACCCGGACCAAGCTCGCCCTGGTGCTCGCGCTGACTCTCAACGGCCTGCAGGCCGGGCTCCTCACCCGGCGCATGGCGGCCCGGCGCGGCGCACCGGTCGCCCCACGGGTGCTCCTGTGGGGCGCCGCCACCGCTGTGGTGTCCCAGGTGTGCTGGTGGGGCGCGGTGGTCATCGGGTTCCGCAACAGCCAGCGCTGACGCGCCCTCTCGCGTCAGCCGGCGCCCTCACTTCAGCAGCCGGGACAGCCGGCGGTCCGCAAGGGGCCTGCCGCCGGTCTGGCAGGTGGGGCAGTACTGGAGCGAGGAGTCGCTGAAGGAGACCTCACGGATCGTGTCGCCGCACACCGGGCAGGGTTCACCGGTGCGGCCGTGGACTCTCAGCCCGCTCTTCTTCTCCGCCTTCAGCCGTCCGGCGGCCAGCCCCCGGGAGCGCTCGACCGCCTCGTCGAGCGTGCCGCGCAGCGCCTCGTAGAGCCGGTGGGCCTCCTGCGGGGTCAACGACGCGGCGAGCCTGAAGGGGGACATCCTCGCCGCATGCAGGATCTCGTCGCTGTAGGCGTTGCCGACGCCCGCGATCAGACTCTGGTCGCGCAGGGCGCCCTTCAACTGCCGCCGCTCGTCCTTGAGCAGAGCGGTCAGGCGGTCCTCGTCGAAGTCCGCGGCGAGCGGGTCGGGGCCGAGGCGGGCGACGCCCGGGACGTCCCGCGGGTCGTGGACGATGTACACGGCGAGGCGTTTCTGGGTGCCCGCCTCGGTCAGGTCGAAGCCCTCGCCGGTCTCCAGCGCCGCACGCAGGGCCAGGGGACCCTTGCCGGGCCGGGGCGGGCCGTCCGGCAACCGGTCCCGCCACTGGAGCCACCCCGCGCGGGCCAGATGGACCACCAGGTGCAGCCCGCTGTCCGCGGCGATGTCCAGTAACTTGCCGTGCCGCCGCACGGCGGTGACCTCGCCGCCCTCGAAGGCCGTGACCGGTGGGTCGTACGTCTTCAGCACGCTGACGGCGACCGGCAGCACGCGCACCACCCGGCGGCCAGCCAGGTGCTCGGCGAGGAAGTCCTTCAGCGCTTCCACCTCGGGAAGTTCCGGCATACCTCCAGCGTGCCATCCGGCACCGACAACACCCTGCGGACCGCGGGTCAGCCGCCGCCCCCGGGCACCACGAACTCGCACCACACGGCCTTTCCGCCGCCGCGCGCCTCGACACCCCACACGTCGGTGAGCCGGTCCACGAGGAGCAGTCCGCGCCCGGAGACCCCGCTCTCCCCGGCCTCGCGGCGGCGCGGCAGGGCGCTGGAGGAGTCCTCGACCTCGATCCTCAGCCGGCGGCCGGGGCCGTCCAGGGCCCGCAGGGTGACGATCGCCGCGCCCTCGGTGTGCAGGAGGGCGTTGGTCATCAGCTCGTCGGCGACCAGCTCGATCTCGTCGGCCCGGTCCTTGGCGCCCCAGGCGCGCACCGTCGTGCGGATCGCGTGCCGTGCGTGGACCAGGGCATCCGCGTCGCCGGGTGCCACGTACTGCCGGAGCCGGCCACGGGCCCGCGGGGCCTCGGAGGCACGGCGGCGCAGCACGAGCACGGCCACGTCGTCGTCGCCGCCCCGCTCCTCGGCCAGTTCGATCAGCCGGTCGGCGAGGGGCCGCGCCTCGGCGGGCCCGTCGGCGACGCGGCGGGCGAGGGCCCGCATGCCGTCGTCCAGGTCGGCGCCGGGCTGCTCCACGAGGCCGTCGGTGCACAGCAGCAGCGTGTGACCGGGGTCGAGTTCGAGGGTGGTGACGGGGTACTCCAGCCGACCGAACTCGGCGGACAGGCCGAGCGGCAGCCCGCCCTCCACGGCGACACGGCTGCACGTGCCGTCGGCGCGCCGTACCAGTGGGTCGATGTGCCCGGCGCGGACAAACTGGACGACACCGGTGGACAGGTCGGCCTGCGCATACAGGCAGGTGGCGAAACGGTCGGTGTCGAGTTCGCGCAGGAAGACGGAGGCGCGGGCCATGACGGTGGCCGGGGTGTGTCCCTCGGCGGCGTAGGCCCGCAGCACGATCCGCAGCTGGCCCATCACGGCCGCCGCGTGCGTGTCGTGTCCCTGGACGTCTCCGACGACCGCGCCCAACCTGCCGCCGGGCAGCGGGATGACGTCGTACCAGTCACCGCCGATGTCCCGGCCGAGGGACGCGGAACGGTAGCGCACGGCGACGTCGGCGCCGCGCACGCTGGGGATGGTGCGGGGCAGCATCGCCTGCTGCAGGCCCTGGGCGAGGTCTTTGTCCTGCTCGTAGAGCATGGCCCGTTGCAGGCTCTGCGCGATGCTGCTGCCGAGCGCGACCAGGACGGCCCGCTCCTCGTCGGAGAAGCCGCGCCGGTCGCTGTAGAGCAGGCCCATGGCGCCGATCGGGCGGCCCTGGGCGATCAGCGGCAGATAGGCGGCCGAGGTGATCTGCAGGTCGGTGAGGTGCGGCCAGAGGATCGGGTAGTTCTCGGCGAACTCCTCGGGCGACTCGATGAAGCGCGGGCTGAGCGTGCTCACGACCTCGCTCATCGGGTACGGCTCGTCGACCCGGGTGATCCGGGTGCCGGGCACGAAGCTGCCGGCGGGCCCCTCGGCGACGAGCCGGATGCGGCCGGCCTCCACCAGCCCCATGACCAGGCTGGCAGCGCCGAGGTGCCGGATGCCGTGGGTGTTCTTGAGGACGTCGATGACGTCGCGGACGCTGCGGGCGTGCGCGAGCGCGGCCGAGACGACCTGGACGACGTTGGTCTGCTGGCGGAACGCCTCGTCCTGGGCGGCCCGCAGGCTGCGCGCCGCGCTGTCCGCGAGTTCCTGCGTGGCGTCCCGGACGATGCCGATCACCCGGCGCGGCCGGCCGGTCTCGTCGCGCCGTATGCAGCCCTGGGTGTGGGTCCAGCGGGAGGTGCCGTCGCGGCAGCGGATGCGGAAGTAGGCGCCGTAGGTCTCGCTGCCGTCCTTGATGGCCCGGGAGACGACCGCGTCGAGCCGGGCCCCCTCCGGCTGCGGCACCCGGACGGACAGGGACTCGGGGCGCCCGTCGTACTCCTCGGGAAGCAGGTCGAACACCTCGAAGGCCTGGGCGTCCATGTGGAACAGACCGGCGTCCAGGTCCCAGTCGAAGCTGCCCATGCGGTTGAGCGCCAGGATCGGCTCCGGGTGGGCTGGCCAGTCCTCCGGGAGTGACAGGGCGCTCGCTCCCCGATCAGCCATGGGGCCACCATGCCAGGGTTTACATGATTGTTCGACTTGTCGGGCCGCGCTCAGCCGCGCCGAGGACGTCGGTCGGGCTGTCGAAGATGCTGCCGGTGACGTTTCCGGACGAGCCGGCTCCGGCGGACGTACGGACGGCCGGCGTACGGACGGCGGGCGTGTCGTCGGCCAGCACGCCGTCGTCGTCCGGCAGGCCGGGGGTGCCGGGGACGCTCGGCGGGCCGATCTCGCCCGGGGTGTCCGGGACGGAGCCGTCCGTGGAGGGGGCGACGTACGACGGCGGATCGCGCGGAGCGGTCGTACCGGGGGGCGAGGCGCCCGGGTCCGCCGGGCCCGTGGCGGCACCGCTCGGGCCGGTGGGGCTGCCGTCAGGGCCGGTACGGTCGCCGGGCGTGGCGGTGGCGGGCGTGGCGGTGGCGGGCGTGGCCGTGGCGACGGCGGGCGACGCGTCGGCGCTCGGGAGCCTTGCGGTGCCGCCGGTGCCGCCGGTCCCCCCTGCTCCGCCCGTCCCCCCGACGGCACCCGCTGAGGTACTCGGGTCCGGGCGGCGCTCCTGCGGGCTGGGTCTGCCGGTGTGCGGGGGTTCTGTGCCCACCTGCCGTGACACCCAGGCGGGTGCGGGCACGACACGGTCGTGGCGGACGTCGTGCCCGATCCGGCGCTCGAACCAGGTGCCCGTCTCGACGTCGATGATCGTGACGGCGGTGACGGCCAGGGGCGCCGGGGTCACCACGACCACGTCGGCCGGCCGGTAGCCGGACCAGGCGGTGCCCCGGGCGGCGGGGATGCCGCGGCCGGCCTCGGGTGGCTTGAGCGGGTTGCCGCAGGCGCAGCGCACGCGCGGCACGCCGCGGTCGTCGACGAGGACGGCGGTGCCGGCCTGCAGAACCGACTGGAAGCCGGACGCCTGGCGGTGCCGGTAGGAGTGGTTGGTGACCCGGGTGTCGGCGCGCAGCACGACCGGCGCCAGCCCGCGCAGGTAGCCGGGGATCGCCGTGCGGGAGATGCCCACCGCGCGGGCGAAGGCGTCACCCTTGCCCGCATCGGCGGCCAGGTAGCCGATCTCCCGCTCGACGTCGCAGCCGGAGACGCGTTGGGTGCCGCTGTACAGCCCCGGGGTCGCACCGGACAGGGCGCGCACCGCGCGCGGGCCCACGCCGGCCTGACCGGCGGGTTGCGGCAGCCCCGGCGGCATCGGCGCGGTCTGCGCGGACGGCCGGCCGGCGGTGGCGCGGGCGGCCGTGGAGTCGGTGAAGGGGTCGGGGCCCCGGTCCGCCGCGGGCTGGAGGAAGATCTCACCGCCCGGAACGGTCTCGCGCACGGTCTGTCCGGCGCAGCCGGCGACGAAGAGCGCCGCCACGAGCGCGCAGGCCGTGACGATGGATCCGGCGGGTATCCGCACCGTGTTCTCCCGCATCCTCTCGGTGGCAAGTTCGTCCACTATTGTCTGCTTCGCTTGCTCGGATCACGCAAGCGGTGCAGCACGTCGCGCAGAGTGACGAGACGGGCCGAGCGCTTGGGGTGCGGTCGTCACGGTGGCCACAATGGAGGCAGGGAGCACACGACCGTGAACTGGTTCAACGCACCCGACTACTGGCTGAGCCGGCTGGTCCTGCAGCGGGCTCTGGCAGCGCTGTATCTCGTCGCGTTCCTGACGGCGGCCCGGCAGTTCCGGGCGCTGCTGGGCGAGCGCGGCATACTGCCGATCCCCCGTTTCGTGGCGCGAGTGCCGTTCAAGCGGGCGCCGAGCCTGTTCCAACTGCGCTATTCGGACCGCCTTTTCTCCGCCTGCGCCTGGACGGGCTGCGCAGTCTCGGCCGCTCTGCTGGCCGGAGCCGACTCCCGACTGCCGCTGTGGGCCGGGATGATGCTGTGGCTGGTGCCGTGGGCGCTGTACCTGTCGATCGTCAACGTGGGCCAGACCTGGTATGCGTTCGGCTGGGAGTCATTGCTCCTGGAGACCGGTTTTCTTGCCGTGTTCCTCGGCAACGACAAGGTCGCGCCGCCGATCGTGGTGCTGTTCCTGCTGCGCTGGATCCTGTTCCGGGTCGAGTTCGGAGCCGGTCTGATCAAGATTCGCGGCGACGCGTGCTGGCGCAAGCTGACCTGCCTGGACTACCACCACGAGACACAGCCGATGCCGGGCCCGCTCAGCTGGTTCTTCCACCACCTGCCCAAACCGCTGCACCGGATGGAGGTGGCCGCGAACCACTTCACCCAGCTGGCCGTGCCCTTCCTGTTGTTCACGCCCCAGCCGATCGCCTCGGCCGCCGCCGCGCTGATGATCGTCACCCAGCTGTGGCTGGTGCTGTCGGGCAATTTCTCCTGGCTGAACTGGATCACCGTCGTCCTGGCGGTGTCCGCGCTCCGGCTCCCGACGACCGCTCCGTCCGTACCCGCCGCACCCCTGTGGTACGAGGTCGTGGTGCTCGCCGTCGCCGCGCTCCTGCTGTACCTGAGCCACCGCCCGGTGATGAACATGATCTCCCGCCGTCAGATCATGAACCGCTCCTTCGACCCGCTGCACCTGGTGAACACCTACGGCGCGTTCGGCAGCGTCAGCCAGGTCCGCTACGAGGTGGTGATCGAGGGCACGCTGGACGAGGTACCGCGCGAGGACTCCGACTGGCGGGAGTACGAGTTCAGGGGCAAGCCCGGCGATCCACGGCACTGGCCGCGCCAGTTCGCGCCCTATCATCTGCGGCTGGACTGGCTGATGTGGTTCGCCGCGCTCTCACCGGGCTACGCCGGGGAATGGTTCGGGGGTCTGGTGGAGCGCCTGCTGGAGAACGACCGAGACACCCTGCGCCTGCTGCGCCGCTCCCCCTTCCCGCCGAGCACCCCGCCCCGCTGCGTCCGCGCCCGGCTCTTCCGTTACCGGTACACCACCTGGCGCGAGCTGCGCGCGACCGGGGCCTGCTGGGAGCGGACCTACGTCCGGACCTACATGCCTCCGGTGCGACTGGAGGAGGCCCCGGCCCGCCGGTGGTGAACCTCGGGCGCCGCCGTGCCCGCCGGGTCCTCGGCGGCACGCCGCCCCCGACCGCGCTCGTCCGTGGACGGCCATGCGGCCCGCGCGGTGGGCGCCCCGGTGCCCCGGCTCACGGGTCGGGGCAGTACGGCGGCCCTCCCGTCAACCACCCGAGCCGGCAAGGTTCTTGAAGGAACGGCCGCCGTTACGATGAATGCCCTCCGGCCTCTTCAGGGACAGGCCGGCGCCGGGACAAGGAGTACGGCCTTGGACGAGGAACTGGACGCGGGCGGCGAGACGGTCGTTCCGGTCGAGATCGACGGTCAGAAGGTGCTGCTGGCGATCGGGCCGGGCGGCCGGAAGGCGGCTTCGGAGCTCGGCGAGGAAGAGGAGATCGGCTGGCGTCGCCCCCGTCTGGAGCCCGTGCTCGACGGCCTGACGGCGGTCGCCCGCGCCATGGGAACGCGGTTGCGGCAGACCGGGGCGTCCAAGGCGACGGTCGAGTTCGGCTGCGACGTCTCCTTCGACACCGGTCAGTTCCTGGCCGTGGTGGGCAAGGCGTCGTCCAGGTCCACCTGGAAGGTCACCCTGGAATGGACCGCCCCGGAGGCTCCGGGAGCCTAGGGGTGCACGGCTGGACAGAGCAACTGGAGGCGGCGACCGTCGCCCTGGACCTCCCGGACGGCGACGGATACGGGACCGGCTTCGTCATCGCCCCCGGAGTGCTGGTGACCTGCGCCCATGTCGTCGCCGGAGCGCGAGGCGTACGGGCGCGGATCGTCAGGACGGGGCAGGAACTCGCGGTCTCGCTGTCGGACGACGAACAGCACAAGGCCGCCAACGGACTGGACCTGGCGTTCCTGCGCTTCGACGCGGAGGCCACCCGCACCGGCCTGGTGCTCACGGCCCCCGCACTGTCGCCCGGCGACCGCATGCGGGCCCACGGCCACCCGCAGGGGCACTACCGGCCGGGCCAGTGGGCCACCCTGGAGTATCTCGGCGACTCCCGGCTCACCTTCGACGACTCCATGCCCATGCCCCGCGGCTACGGCACACCGGTCGGCAGTGGCTACAGCGGCAGCCCGGTGGTCAACGAACGCACCGGCGCGGTCTGCGGGATGCTGGCGCGCTCCGACAAGGCCGGCAGCGCGCACCTGGTGCCCATCGCGGAGATCCTGGCGCGGTGCGCGGCAGCGGAGCCGCCGGTCGCCTGGCTGAGCACCCTGACCGACGCGCAGCTGCGCTCGGGCGGGTTCCGTCACCCGGGACCGGACCTCCGGGACTATCTGCAGGCTGCGCGGGCCGAGGCGGACGAACACCCCTACGCGATGCTGCTGAGCGACACCCGGGACATCCCGCTGTCCACGGTGTATGTCCAGCAGGAGGCGGCCGACGTCCTGGACGCGCCCGACCGGCAGCCGGCCGGGAAGAAACGGCCCGCCGCCGAGAGCGTTCTCGACACCAAGCGTCATGTGCTGTTCACGGGTGGCGCGGGCGCGGGCAAGTCGAGCCTGCTGCGCCGCCTGACGTACACCGCGGCCAACGCCTGGCTCGAGGACCCGGCGCGAGCGCCGTCGTATATTCCCGTGCGGGTGGCCGCCGACCAGCTCGGGGACCGCCCCCTCCCGGAGGCGCTGGCCGACGCCGTACGACGGGACCTCACGAGCCTGCGCCGTTCGCCGTCGCCGGAGTTCTTCGCCTCCGCCCCGCTGCCGGGCGTGGACTGGCTCGTGTGCATCGACAGCCTCGACGAGGTCCTGAACTCGGAGACACGTAACAAGGTCATCCAGATCATCCACCGCTGGGCCACGCGCGAGCCGCACATGCGGTTCGTGGTGGCCAGCCGTTCCCTGGTCACCTCGGAGATGCACAAGCTGAAGGCCCTGGAGCGGTACTCCCTCCTCGAATTCGGGGACGAGGAGATCACGAAGGTCGCCAAGGCATGGTTCGAGGCACTGGAGGTACCGGACGCGGCACGGCGGGCGAGCTGGCTGCTCGCCGATCTCCGCCACGGGCGGCTCGGCGAGGTCGCGAAGAACCCGCTGTACCTGACCATGATCTGCGTGGTGACAGCCTCGGGTGAACTTCCCCGCAACCCGGCCGACCTGTACGCCCGGTTCATCAAGCTGCTGCGGCGCAAGGGAGCCCAGCACCTCGGGCGCGGCGGGGCGGGCAGCTACGGGATCACACCCGACCTCCTGTCCCGGGTGCACGACGTACTCGGCCCGGTGGCCGAGCGGCGGCAGGCCGGAGACACGCGCCCGCTGCTCGAGCAGGTGCTCGACCTGCTCGCCCCCGACGGCCCCGACGAGCCCGTGGAGCAGGACGTCGTCCTGCGGGCCCTCACGTTCACGGGGCTGCTCACCGAGCGGTCCGGCCAACTCCACTTCCTGCACCACACGATCCAGGAGTACCTCGCGGGCTGTGGCATCGCCGGGCGGCTGAGCCCACGCGATCCGGAGGCGCTGCACATCCTGCGCGAGGCGATCGCCGCCGAACGGCCGAACGTGATCCTGTTCATGGCCGCGGCCTGGCGGGCCCGGGGTCACGCGCTCGACGAGTTCCTGCGCACCGCCATGAAGGCGGGCGGCTGGCGGGAGCTGCTGCTGTGCGCGACCGTCCTGAGCGACGAGGCGAGCACCGACCGGGAGCTGGTGGCCTGGTTCGCGCGGGCCGTGATCAAGGTGTACGGGCGGAGCGTCTCGGCCGGCGGCGACATCGGCACGAGCACGGTGCTGGCCCGGCTGTACGCGGTGCTCCACGAGGACGACCTGAGGGACATCGTCCGGGACCGGACGGTCCCGGACTGGCCACGCCTGGACGCGCTGGAGAGCTATGTGCGCCGGGCGGGGCACGGGGCCGCGGCACTGGCCGCCGCACTGGCCGGGGAACCGGATCTCGCCCCCGTAGCGCGGCTGACCGCGGTCGGGCTGACCGCCGAGGCAGGGGACCCGTCCACCGCCTGCGCCCGGCTCACGGCCATCGCACACGACCCCTCTCACCCACCCGGCAGCCGGCTCTCGGCCGCCGCCATGCTGCTGTCGTACGACGCTGCCGCCGCAGCGGAACTGCTCGCCCAGCTGCTGGGGACCATGCAGGAAATCCTGGACATCGACCTCACCAGGGAACTGCGCGACATCCGAAACCAGGCGGATCCGGAGACACGGATCACGCTGAGCAAGGCGTTGGCACAGAACCCGGCCCTCGACGGGACGAGCGCCCACGAGTCCCGGTACCTGCTCGGGACCCTGCTCGGGACCGCGGCCCCCTTCGAAGAACTGGCCCAGGACCGTTCCGCCCCCGTGTACCTGCGCGTCCGGGCGCTGGACCATCTGCCCGCCGAACACCCCCTCCTGTCACGTGTGTTGCCCGGGCTGCTACGGAATCCGGACGCGTGCGACGGGGCGGTGGACTCCGCCCTGTACCGGGTGCGTGACGCGCGTCTGCTGGAAACGGCTGCGCGAGACGGCCGCTTGGGGGAATCCGCCCGCACCATGGCCATCACGCGACTCATCGAGCTGGGCCGACTGGACGCCGCCGGCTCCTGCGTCGACGCAGTGCTGTCCGAGTCGTCGGACCACAGCGTCATGCAACTCTCCGCCATTCTGCTTGAACTGGGGCAGACCGGCAGGTTCAGAGAGCTGCTGCTCTCGGTGGTGACCGACCCTGACATGCCCGCGGACCTGCGCACCGACTGCATCGCACGCCTGGCCGACACCGGGCATGCGGGGGCGGGACGCGACACACTGCTGAGACTCGCCGCTGACCCGGACATCGCGGCCTCCGACCGGCTGTCGGCCGTCCGTCGCCTCCATGCCGAGGACACAGCGGCTCGGGAGCAGACTCTCGTCGCCATGGCCTCGGACGTCACGCTGCCCCCATCGGTGCGCCACAAGGTCGCGCAGCTCCTGCTGAACGCTGGCCGACGGGACACGGCAGCAGGTGCGTTGCGTGCTCTCGCCGAGGACTCCTCGTGCGGACTGGAATACCGGGTGAACGCCCTCGCGGAGCTGGCCGAGATCGACCTGCGTGCGGCCTCCGAGGCACTGCACCGGGTCCTGGACGAGACCGGTGTCCCGGACGAGCAGATGTGGAAGCTGATCGATCTCGCCGACGCCCTGGTCCCGGACACCTCGCTGCACGGTCGCCTGGAGGAGCTGCTCGACGACGTGACCGTCCCCGTGGCCTCCCTGCTGCGGATCGAGGCGGACCACGGCGAGCACCGGTCCGCGCTGGTGCCGCTGATGCGTGCGCTCGACCGGATCGCCGACGACCCGCGTACGGAGCCCGGTCCACGATGTCAGGCTGTCGCCCGTTCGTGCGGCTGGACCCCTTACCCCCGGTGGCGGAAACGGATGGCCGGGCTGGACCCGGACCCGCTGCTGCGTCTCGCCCTGCACGTGGAGGCAGCCTCGGTCAGCAGCTATGTACCGTCACCCGGGTACTGGGAGTTGCTGTCCTTCGGCCGTACGACACGGAACGACCTGGCCAGTCCGACCGGGGCGCTCGCGGGCGTGGATCCGCAAGCGGCCCTGGACCAGTGGCTCGAACTGCTCGAACAACGTGAGGCATCCGCCGTCACCGCACTGCGGCCCCTGTACCGGCTGGTCCGCGGCGAGGCTCTGCAGCCGAGAGTCGACGCCCTCCTGCTCGCCTGGGCCGAGGACCCACAGGCTCCCCTGGCCGACCGGATCGCCGCCGTGGAGATCATGGATCCGATGACGAACCAGACGGATACGGCAGGCTGGTACAAGCTGGCCGCCGACCTCGCCACTCCGCACGATCTGCGCTCTCACATCTGCGAGTTGCTGCCTGCAAGCGGCGTCCACAACCGCATCCCCCTCGCCCGGACACTGGCCGCCGACCCGGCCGCTCCCCTGCCCGCCCGGGCCCAGGCCGCGGCGCTCCTCGCCGAAGACCTCGGCGAGGAAGGCCGTGCCGTCCTCCGCGCCCTGTCCAACCCCGACACCACCGACCCCGAGGCCCACCTGGCCGCAGCCGCCGCCTGGGACGAGCTGGACGTGGGCAACGAGGCGGTCGCCGCCTACCGCCGGGTCCTGGACGCCGAGGGCACCGCGGCCGGGCACCGGGTGCGGGCGGCGAGCGGGATGGCCAGGTACCGCCCGGTACGGCACGTGGCCCGCCGGGTCCTGGCCACCGTGCTCGGCGACTCGGCCGCTGCCGCCGGGGTCCGGATCGAGGCGGCGACGGCACTCCTGACCCTGCGCGAGACCGCCGAGGCCCACCTCGGCCTCTTCCGTCTCGCCCGCGAGCCGGGCCTCGCCGACGCCGAGCGGAACCGGATCCGGGAGCTGCTCCCGCCCGACCTGCGCGAGGAAACGTACCGACGAGCAGCCGAGGAGTGCCGTTGAGCAACTGGGTCGGACGCAGCGCCGCCGAGATCGCCGCCGCAGTGCGCGGGAAGCGGGCCACGCCACGCGAGGTGGTCGCGGAGCACCTCGCGCGGATCGAGCGGGCCGACGGCCGGATCGGAGCGTTCCGCAAGGTCCGGGCCAAGGCCGCGCTCGCCGAGGCGGACGCGGTGGGGTCCCGTCCGGAGCTGGCCGGCCTGCCGCTCGCCGGGGTGCCCGTGGCGGTGAAGGACAACCTGGCCGTGCGCGGCGAGTCCCACCGCGACGGCTCCCGAGCGACCGCGGACACTCCGGCCGCCGAGGACCACGTCACCGTGGCCCGGCTGCGCGCGGCCGGTGCCGTGGTCGTGGGACTGACGAACGTGCCCGAGCTGTGCATCTTCGGTACGACCGAGGGGGTCTACGGCACGTCCCGCAATCCGTGGGACACCTCCCGGTCGGCGGGCGGCTCCTCCGGCGGCAGCGCGGCGGCGGTGGCCGCGGGGCTGGTCCCCCTCGCCCTCGGCAACGACGGCATGGGCTCACTGCGCATCCCGGCGGCGAACTGCGGGCTGGTCACGCTGAAGCCGGGGCACGGCGTGGTGCCGGCCGGCATCGGCAACGGTGACTGGTTCGGCATGTCGGAGAACGGCCCGCTCGCCACCACGGTCGAGGATCTTCGGCTGATGCTGTCGGTCCTCGCGGACGCGGAGTTCGCCCGGCCGGAGCAGCGGGAGGCGCCGCGGCGCCGTATCGCCGTCGCCCTGCGCAGTCCGCTCGCCGGGGTGAGCGTGAGCAAGCCGTACACGACCGCGCTACGGCAGGCGGCCGGGGTGCTGGCGCGGGCCGGGCACCGGGTGCGGCGGGCCGAGCCGCCGTACCCGCTCCTGCTGGGCCTGACCGCGCTTCAGCACTGGACGGCGGGTACGGCGGTGGACGCGGAGGGACTGGACCCCGCGCTGCTGGCCCGGCGTACCCGGGTGCACGCGACGGTGGGCCGGCGGTTCGTCCGCACGGTCCGTACGGGCGACAGCCGCGAGCGGCTGCGCGCCCGCCTCGCGCCCTTCTTCGCCGAGCACGACGTCCTGCTGACCCCGGCCCTGGCCCGCCGGTCCCCCAAGGCCGGCCCGTGGCACGAGCGCGGCTGGCTGCGCAACATCCTGGCCGACACCGCGTACTCGCCGTTCACCCCGCCCTGGAACCTGACCGGCTGGCCGGCCATGTCGGTCCCCTTCGGCAGCCTCGCCTCGGGCGCGCCCTGCGCCGTACAACTGGTCGGCCGCACCGGCACGGAGCGGGATCTGCTGGAGCTGGCGGAGGAGTTGGAAGCGCTGCGACCGTGGCGGCGGACGGCGCCATGACGGTTCGCCCGACGTTCTTCAGTCGAGCGCCCGGTACATGATGTGCAGGCCCACCCGGCCGTGCCGGGGATGGTCGTAGGCCTGCGGGATCGTGGCCAGGATCGTGAAGCCGAGGGAGGTCCAGAGTTTCACGGCCGGGTTGGTCTCGACCACTGCGTTGAAGACCATCGCCCGGTAGCCGTGGGCCGCGGCCTCGGCCAGGACGTGTTCGGCCAGGGCCCGGCCGACGCCCTGGCCGGAGTGGTCGGGATCCACCATGAAGCCCGCGTTGGCCACGTCCGAGGCCGGTCCCGCGTAGTTGGGGGTGAGGTACGCCGATCCGATGACGGCGCCGGCGGGATCCACCGCCACGTAGACGCGCTTGGCAGGACTCATCCACAACGCGCGGGCCGCCTGCTCCGAGGTGTCGGGGTCCCAGGCGTAGGTCTCGGCGGCGGCGACGATCCGGTGCCAAAAAGGCCAGATCCGCGGCCAGTCGCCGGCCACGGCCTCTCTGATCAGCATGGGCGTGAGTCTGTCACGCCCACGCGTGCGGCGATCGCGGTACTCCCGCCCCGGACTCAGTCCACGCTGGGAAGGATGTGCGGTTCGGCGAGGTCGTCCTCGTAGCCGGCCAGGCGGATCGGCGCTGACCGCGCCCACACCTCGAGGCTGCCGAGTTCGTCGGACCGCCGCCGGCCGATGCGCTCCGTGGGTTCCTCGGGGCGTTCTTCGCGATTCGTCTTCTCCGGTGTCACCGCGCACTCCTTATGTGTCGGGTCACCCTCTCAGGCCGTACCGAAACATTCTGGGTTCCGGCGCTCGACGCCCGCTCGGGTCCGGCTCATCCCGGGACGGACCATGGGTGTGGGCCGGGATCCCGTACTGTGGTCCGCCCCCTCCAGATTAACCAAATGAGCGGGCCCCCGCTCGATAGGGAGTGCAAACAAGGTGTAACTATCGCGAGTCATTCGGCACTTCAATGCCACAATATGTAGCTATTTCCGGCACAATGCATCTCTCGGGCACCCGAGAGAGAATCACCCACTCGGCCCATGTATGAACGCATTGTCGAGGTTCCCGTTGTTCGTCCCCTGGGACGCGGTGCAGTTCAAGTCCTGTTGGCCGGGTCGCAAGCTCGTCATGATCTCGTGGCGGGCGGCAACGGCTGACTCGCGGAAGGACTGACGCATGGAGCTGCGCAGCGTCGAGGAGCTGATGGACCTGCTGTACGCCGGTCGGCACCAGCACGCGCTGCGGACCGCGGCGCTGCTGCGTCGCGGCCGCCCCGCCGACAAGGAGCTCCAGGTGGCGGGCCTGGTGCACGGCATCGGGCCGGTACTGCGCCCGGGCCCGGGTGGCGAGGCCGAGCGGGCACACAGTACGGCACAGGCGGTGCGCCCGCTGCTCGGGGAGCGGGTGTTCCAGCTGGTGCGCGGGGACGCCGGGCCCGCCGACGACGACACGCTGCGGCTGCGTCAGGCGGACGAGGAGGCCCGCACCGCACACTTCGACGCGGGCGTGCTGGAGGACTGGCGCACGGTGCTGGAGCTGGTGGCGGCCCGCAACTCACGGCTCGGCGCCGTCGACTGAGGCCCGGGCGGCCGACGTCCCGGGCCGCTCGGGGCCCGGCGGTTCACACCCCCGGCCGGAGGCCGGCCGAGGGTGTTTGACGGTCCGTCACCACTTGCCCGGCGCGTAGTCCTTCAGGAAGACGCCGTACAGGTCGTCGCCGGCCTCGCCGCGCACGATCGGGTCGTAGACGCGGGCGGCGCCGTCGACCAGGTCGAGGGGCGCGTGGAAGCCCTCCTCGGCGAGGCGCAGCTTGTCGTAGTGCGGTCGCTCGTCGGTGATCCAGCCGGTGTCGACCGAGGTCATGAGGATGCCGTCGGTCTGGAACATCTCCTCGGCGCTGGTCCGCGTCACCATGTTCATGGCAGCCTTCGCGGCGTTCGTGTTCGGGTGGCCCGCACCCTTGTAGCCGCGGCTGAACACGCCCTCCATCGCGGAGACGTTGATCACGTACGCGCGCTTGCTCGCCGCCCGGCGCGCGGCCTCGGCCATCGCCGGGCGCAGCTTGCTGATCAGGATGAAGGGCGCCGTGTAGTTGCACAGCTGGGTCTCCAGCAGCTCGACCGGGGAGATCTGGTCGATGGACTGCACCCAGGTGTTGGTGTCGACGACGTCGGGGACCAGGCCACCCGCGTCGATGGCCGTGCCGTCGCGGTGCCGGGCCACGCTGGCGTTGCCGGCGACCAGGGCGAGGTCGGCCACCTTCTGCGCGTCGAGTCCGCTGACCCCGACGGGGAGCGCGGCCAGTCCGTCGACCGCGCCGGAGTTGAAGGCGCCGATGACGTGGTGTGCGGGCAGCTCACCGGCCGGCAGCGGGGCGCTCTCGCCCTCGACCAGCGCGGCGTACGCGGAGGGCAGGCGGCGCACGGTCTGCGTGGCGTTGTTGATCAGGACGTCGAGCGGGCCCTGCTCGGCGACCTGGTCGGCCAGGGCCACGGCCTGGGCCGGGTCGCGCAGGTCGATGCCGACGACCTCCAGGCGGTGGATCCAGTCCGCCGAGTCGTCCATGGCCTTGAAACGGCGGATGGCGTCCTTCGGGAACCGGGTGGTGACGGTGGTGTGCGCACCGTCCCGCAGCAGGCGCAGCGCGATGTACATGCCGATCTTGGCCCGGCCGCCGGTGAGCAGGGCGCGCTTGCCGGTGAGGTCGGTGCGGGCGTCCCGCTTGGCACGGTTCTCGGCGGCGCAGTCCGGGCAGAGCTGGTGGTAGAAGTAGTCGACCTCGACGTACCGCGTCTTGCAGACGTAGCAGGAGCGCGGGCGCTGGAGTATGCCCGCGATCCGGCCGGACTCGACCTTGGAGGAGGGCAGGATGCCCTCGGTCTCGTCGTCGATGCGCTCGGCGGAGCCGGTCGCGGTGGCCTCCGTGACGGAGCGGTCGTGCGCGGTCTTGGCGGCCCGGCGCTCCTGGCGGCGGCGCTGCTTGACCGTGCGGTAGATGTGCGAGGTGGCCCGGCGCACCTTGATCGCGTCCGGGTGGTCGACATCGAGCTGGTCCAGCTCCTCCAGGACGCTCAGGCAGACGGCCAGGCGCTCCGGGTCGATGCCGGGGCCGTACACGACCTCTTCCATGGCCGTGGAGCCGTCGTCTGTCACCGTCATCGCGCTGCCGCTTCCCTGATCACCCGCGCGGCGCTCCGACTCGCGCCCGCTTTCGAACGGGGAAGTCTACGGAGCCCGGGGCCCACTGGCCAAACCGCTCGGACCTGGGCGTCCGTCCTACGAGACGGCGCACACCACCGGCACCGCCTCCACGCCGCCCCGGGCACCCGCACCTGACAGGCGCCGGCACGGCTCCGCCTCCCACCGCGCCGCCCCTGGTGCGGTGGGAACCGGACCCGGCCGGAGGCCGGGTGCTCAGGCCCGGCAGGCCGCCAGCAGCATGCCCACCTCGTCCGACACCGACCGGGCGAACACATCCAGGTCCGGCACGGCCTGCGCATCGGCGACGAGCCCGTAGTGGACACGCCCCCGGTACGTCGAGATGGCAACCGCGAGGGACTGCCCCGGGGCGAGCGGCGCCAGGGGATAGACCTCGGTCAGCTCCTGACCACCGAGCCTGAGCCCCAGCCCGGGCAGCGGCACACTGGTGACGAGGATGTCGAACCACAACCGGGCGGCCTGGCCGACGAGCGGTCCGCCGAGCCGGTGACCGAGGGCCGGCACGTGGTCGGCGAGCAGGGCGACGGCACCGGCGCCCCGGTTGGGACCGGCGTCCTTGTTGCGGACCATCGCCGTGCGCACGGTGCTGAGCCGGCCGAGCGGGTCAGGGTCGTCCACCGGGAGCCGTATGAGGTACCCGGAGAGCCGGTTGCCCTGTGGCTGGGCGGTGCGCGGGCGGCGCCGGGAGACGGGGATGAGGGCACGGGGCGCGACACCCTCGCTGCCGTCACCGCGTTCGTCCAGCCAGCGGCGCAGGGCACCGGCGACGACGGCGATCAGAACGTCGTTGACGGTGCCGCCGACACTCTTTCGGACCCGGTGCACGTCGTCGATGTCGAACACGACCCCGGCGGTGCGGCGCGTGCCGCTGGGCGCGGAGGTCAGCGCCGAGGTGGGACGCATGCCGAACGTGGAGCGGGCCAGCGAGGCGCCGATGTCCAGAGCCCGGCCCACGTCCGACAGCGCGCCCCTGACCAGCCCCGGGAGCAGTCCGGGCAGCCTGCGCACATCGGGCAGCAGACCGCGCGGCGGCTCGACGGCGCGGGGGGCGCGCTCGGGCAGTTCCACCGGGTCCAGGACGCCGGCGGCCAGCTTGAGCGCGCGCAGCCCGTCAGCGAGGGCGTGGTGGAACTTGAAGAGCACCGCGAAGGACACCCCGTCCTCGCCGGGCAGGACGTGCGCCTCCCATGGAGGCCGGCCGCGCTCCAGCGGGCGTTCCATCAGCCGTCCGGCGACCGCGTGGAAGTCGGCGGTGGGGGCGTGCAGCCGTACGTGGTCGAGCGGGTCGAAGTCCGGGTCGGGCTCCCGCGCGGCACCGCCGAAGGCGAACGGCTGCCAGACGTCGCGGATGCGCATGCGCAGGCCGGGTACGGCGGCGGCGCGGGCGGCGAGCAGGTCGGCGGCGTGGGCGCCGGCGGTGGGCGAGTTCGCGCCGAAGACGCCCAGCGCGCCCAGGTGCATGGGATGCCGGTCGGACTCCATGTTCCAGAAAGCCAGGTCGAGGGGAGCGAGCAGGTCGGAAGTCAAGGGGTTGCCTCGCACGTCGACGACGGTTGGATATATGCAGTCAATCCCCGACTGCCGATCACGGTCAAGTACGATCGCGTTACTCTCAGTTAACGCAAGATTAAGCCTCACCCCCGAAAGGGGCGGGACTCCCGGCGCCGCCGAGGTCAGTTCAGCACCGGGGGCGCCGCCTCGGGTGCCGTACCCCACTCAGACGGGCGCGGGCCGACCGTGAAAGCGAGGGTGTGCAGGGAGCGCAGCGCGTCCGTCGTGACGTATGTGCGCGGGTGCGCCGCACCGTCGGTGCGGACGGCCTGGATGTAGCGGTCGGCGGAGGAGGTGCCGGGCGCGGTGACCGTCAGTCCGCCGCTCGGCCAGTAGCGCCGGTCGAGGGTGAGGTCGACGCGGTCGAAGACCGGGGTGGACAGGCCCCAGGTGCCGTATCCGGGCTGGACCGGGAAGAGTCCGATGGAGGACAGCACGTTCCAGGCGGACATCGTGCCGAGGTCGTCGTTGCCGGTGATGCCGGCCGGCCCGTCGGTGAAGAGGGTGAGGGCCGCGTGCACCACATCCGTGGTCTTCCACGGCTGGCCGGTGGACAGGTAGGTGTAGGGCGCGATCAGGTCGGGCTCGTTCTGCGGGTTGTAGGTGGCCGCGTTGTAGTAGTCGTACGGGTCGCCGTGCACCCACGCCTGGCGGGCGGTCGCCTCGGGGTCGGCGAGCAGCCTGTCGTAGGCGAAGAAGGTGTCCAGGCGGTCGTTGGCCGCGCGTCGGCCGCCGATCAGGGCGATCATGCCGGGCAGGTCCTGCGGGACGAGCCACTGGTACTGCCAGGCCGTGCCCTCGTGGAAGCCGGTGCCGCGGGCGGGGTCGGCCGGGCCGGTGAACGCGCCGGAGTCGTCACGGGCGCGGAAGAAGCGGGTGCCGGGGTCAAAGAGGGTGCGGTAGTTGCGCGCCCGGGCCGCGTACCGGGCGGCGTCCTGCTCATGGCCGAGGCCGCGGGCCAACTGGGCGAGCATGGCGTCGGCGAGGGCGTACTCCAGGGTGACGGAGGCGCCGTGGTGGTAGTCGGAGTCGCCCATCTTGGCGTACGGGCGGTTCTTGACGTGGGGCGCGAAGCCGTGCGCGAGATAGTCGGCGTTGGCCTCCCGGCCGATGCCCGGGTAGCCGGCGGGCGGCACGCCGTCGGCGTTCTTCTTCAGGGCGCGGTAGGCCTCCTCCTCGAAGCCCTTGAGCAGGCCCGACTGGTAGGCGGTGGTCAGGAACGGGGTGACCGGGTCGCCGCTCATGATGTTCGTCTCGACCGGGCCGTACCCCCACTTGGGCAGCCAGCCGCCGTCCTCGTCGATGCGCACCACCGAGCGGGCCATGTCGCGGGCCTCGCGGGGGGCGAGCAGGGCGAGCAGCTGGGCCTGGGTGCGGTAGGTGTCCCACAGGGACCAGTTCTGGTAGTACGTGAAGCCGTCGGCGCGGTGGGCGCGGCGGTCCCAGCCGAAGTACCGGCCGTCGGCGTCGCCGCCGATGTTCGGTGCGAGGAACGAGCGGTACAGCGACGAGTAGAAGGTACGCCGCAGGGTCGCGGTGCCGCCCCGGACACGGACGGCGGCCAGCCGTTGCTCCCAGGCGGCACGCGCCCGCTGCCGCACGGCGTCGAAGGACCGGCCGCCCTCGGCGGCCAGGTTGGTCGCGGCGCCGCGCGAGTCGACGTACGACAGGGCGGTGGTGGCCTCGACGGTACGGTCCCGGCTCGCGTCGAAGCGGAGGTAGGCGCCGCCGTGTCCGCTCCGCGCCCCCGGGGTGAGCCTGGCACCGTTCCAGGTGCCGTAGGCGGTGAACGGCCGGCTGAAGCGGGTGATCGTGTACACGGTGTACGGGCCGGTGTCCCGGCAGAAGCCGTGGCCGGTGATCCTGGTGCGTACGGTGCGGTCGCCGAGGATCTCGACGGTGCTGGAGACGGCCTTGTGCAGCGACTGGGCCGCGTTGAGCAGGACGTTGGCCTTGGCGGTGGCGGGGAAGGTGTAGCGCTGCACGCCGGTGCGCTCGGTCGCGGTCAGTTCGGCCCGGATGCCGGAGCGGAGGCCGACGCGGTAGTAGCCGGGGCTCGCCTGCTCGTCCTGGTGGGAGAAGGCCGCCGCGTACCGGGCGTTGTCCGTCTGCGTCACCTCACCGGTGGTGGGCAGCACGGGCAGGTCGCCGCCGATCCGGCAGCCCACGCCGGAGAGATGGACCAGCGAGAAGCCGCGGATGCGGTTCTGCGTGTAGTCGTAGCCCGTGTTGTGCCCGGTGTCCGGGGAGAGCTGCACCATGCCGAAGGGCACGGCCGCGCCGGGGAAGGTGTTGCCCTCGTTCTGGCTCCCGATGAAGGGGTTGACCAGGTCGGTGAGGTGGCCGTCGGTCCGCTCGGCCGCCCGTGCGGCGGGGGTGGCGATCAGCGTGGACGCTGCCAGCACCCCGGCAAGGCACAGCCGTGTGCGCCGGGTCCCTCTCATGTCGGATGACCTCCGAAGCTTCGACGTCGATGTCTGCATCGTGAGGGCCGACAGCGCCGAACCCGGGCAATGAACGCCGATCAGCATGAACGCGTCGCGCGCGAGCGGCGGACTTCCTGACGCCACGCCAGGACACCGGCGGCGCCACGCCGTCGGCTGCGGCGACGGCTAGAGCGCGAGCTTGAACCCCTCGTGGCTGCGGGCGAAGCCCAGCGCGGTGTAGAACCGGTGCGCGTCCTCGCGGCTCTTGTTGCTGGTCAGCTGAACCAGGGCGCAGCCCCGCGCACGGGCCCGGGCGACGGCGCCCGCCATCAGGGCCCGGCCGAGTCCGCCGCCGCGCCGGTCCGCGCGGATCCGCACCGCCTCGATCAGGGCCCGCTCGGCGCCGCCCTTGCCGAGCCCGGGGATGTACGTCGCCTGCAGACAGCCCACCACCGTGCGGCCGTCCTCGACGAGGACGAGCATCTCGTTGCGCGGGTCCTGTTCGATGGCGGCGAAGGCGGTCTCGTACGCCCGTGTCACCTCGACTCCAGCCGGATCCACCACCCGCTCCTCGTCGGCCAGCAGGGCGAGGACCGCGGGCAGGTCGGCGCGGGTCGCGGGGCGCAGGACGACGGCGGAGGCTGAGGCGGAGGCGGCAGTGGTCACGCCGTACACCCTACGACCTGTCACTGTCCGCCGGTGCCTGCCAAGGAGACCCGCCTGGCCTCCCCCAGCGCGGTCGCCCCGCCCTTGGAGACCGTGTGCGGTTCGGCGTCCCTCGCGGGGGCGACGCCGGTCGTCGCGCCGGAGGGGACCTCGGCGTTCTTTTCCAGCACGGCACCGCGCACGACCGTGCCGCGGCCGATGCGGACGTCGTCGTGCAGCACCGGGCCCTGGTCGCGGCCGGTCTCGCCGGCGCGTGGTTGTCGCCGAAGCCGCACAGCTGCGCCTCTCCGCGTGCGCTGGGCCGGGGCAGGATCGAGCCGCCCATGGCGTGTACGGGCCCGCCGTCCTCGGCGTCCGGGTGCAGTGCGTCGGCCTTCTGACGGGGGACCACCGCCTCCCGGTCGAACTCGCCCTTCCCGCACGCCGGTCCGGCCTCGTGCCTCGCGCGGGCGCGGTCCGGGTCACCGAGAACGGCCTCCAGCGCGTGGGCGAGGCCCCTGGAGCGTCGCCCGACAGGCCGAGCAGGCCCCTCGATATGAAAGGGCTCGTCCACCGGCGGGCAGACGAACACGGCGACAGGCGGCGACGGCGGACAGGTCCACGGTCGCACCTCCAGGTGCACGAGGAAGGCCAACTCCTGGACGCTGAACTCCGCATGGACGCCTGCCTCGCCGTACGCGTCCGGCAGGTGCTTCCGGGTCGGCAGTCCCCTCACGCCGACAACCCCTGGTTCCGGCGGCAGTTCCGCTCCTGGTCAGCCGGACGGGGCTCGAGGGGAAGGGCGCGGGGGACGGGTGAAGCAGCAGTCGCCGCACAGGCCGCCGCCGGGTACCCGGTAGTACAGGCAGCAGCTGCGGCGGCGGAACGCGGTGCCGGTGAGGGCGCCCGTGGCGTGCAACAGGGGGTGCGCGAAAAGGCCACTGGTGAGGGCGCGGGCGCGTTCGGCCACGTCCGTACGGGCGTTGGCCCGCGCCCATCGGTGCAGTTCCCGCGCGGCACCGGCCAGCGCGGAGCCCGCGTTTCCCCACAGCAGGCCTGCCGCGGTGCCGTAGCGGGAGTGCAACGCCGCGCCCAGGGGCACCAGATGGCCCTCCAGCACGGTGTCGGCGAGGGTGGCCGCGTCTGCGGGCAGGGGGCGTATCTCGGTGAGCCACAGGTCGTCGGGGGCCGAGGCGGCGGCGTCCCAGCGCAGCAGGCGCGGATCGAGGTCGGGCAGCCGCCCGTACAGCGCGGCACAGCCGAGGGCCACCGACCAGAGGCGGGCAGCCAGCGCCTGGTGCGTGACGGAGGCGGAAACCCGTGGCTCGGAGGTGCGGAGACGGTCCGCGACCGTGGCGACGCGTGAAGTCAGGGCATTTCGGCAGATGTCCGATGTTCCGGTTTCATAGGTGTCCGCGAGGGTCGGCAGCGGACGTGGATCCGGCCCGCCCGCGGCTGTGGTCGTGCGCAGCACGAAGAAGCCGCCGAGCGGGCGGAGCGCGGCGAGATCGGGGTCGAGGTCCACGAAAGGCACTAGTACCAGGCTCGATCATCGCTGGAACGTCCGGGTGCCCCTCTCCCCGTTACCCACCTGGGGGATGACCGGACGCCAGATGTACTCCTTCGGTAGTAGGAGGCATTGCGTGCTCAGGTACGACGACGGGAACGGGCCCGGCGGGGCAGAGTGTTCACCATGAGAGCCGACCGTACGCCGCGCCGGGCCGAGGCCCCCCGCCGCACGCAAGGGAGACGCCGATGAGCGCCCTCGCCTTGTCCGTGCTGCTGTCGATCGTCTCTGCCCTCGCCTACGCGGGCGGAGCGATCGTGCAGGAGCAGGTCGCGGTGTCCGCCCCCGGCGGCCCGTCCATGCCGCTGCGCAGAGCCGGCTGGTGGGCGGCGCTGGCGCTGAACGGTCTCGGTGGTCTGCTGCACGTCGTGGCGCTCGCCTACGGCCCGCTCAGCCTGGTCCAGCCGCTGGGCGCGCTCACCATCGTCTTCGCACTGCCCATGGCGGCGCTGTTCGTCGGCCGCAGGGCCGGGGCGACCGCCTGGCGCGGTGCCTCGATGGCCACGGTCGGTCTCGCCGGCCTGCTGTCCCTCGTGGGCTCGTCCGACGCGCACTCCCTGGGCGGTGCCCAGCGGGTGGTCGTCGGGCTGGTCACCGGTGGGGCGGTCGTCGCGCTGATGTGCGCGGGCCGGGCCGTGCACCGGCACCCTGCGGTGCGCAGCGTGCTGCTCGCGACGGCCTCCGGCGTGGCCTTCGGCATGTCGTCGGTGTTCACCAAGTCCGTCGCCGTCGACTGGTCCGGCGGGGTGGGCCTCGGCGGTCTGCTCTGTCTCGCCGCGATCGCCGTGTTCGCGGTCGCCGGTGTCCTGCTGTCCCAGGCCGCGTACCAAGGTGGTGGACTGGCCGCACCGCTGGCCACGTTGACGGTGGTCAACCCGGTGCTGGCCGCCGCCGTCGGCATCCTGATGTTCGGCGAGACGTTCCGTTACGGCAGCACGGGCACCCTGCTCGCCCTGGGCTGCGGCGCGGTGGCGGCGGGCGGCCTGATCCTGCTGACCACGGAACGGATCGAGGGCACGCCGGCGCAGGAGGCGCAGACGGCGGCGGCCCAGACAGCGGCGGCGCAGACGACGGCGGTCACGGAGCCGGAGCCGGCCGCCGTCACGGTGCCGGAAGCGGGCGTCACGGCGCTGGAGGCCGAGGTTGCCGCGCTCGAGGCCGACGCCGCCGTGCAGGGGGCCGGCCTCTGCGCCGGGGGCGGTCTGCTCGACGTACCGGCGCAGCGAACGGCCGCGGAAGCGGGGGCGGCACAGGTGGAGCTGGAGCGGGCGGAGCTGGACCAGGCGGCGCTCGGACCGCACATGGGCCGGAACGGAGAACGGAACGGGGAACGGGGCGGAGAGCGGGGCGGAGAGCGGCGGGACAGGGACCGGAGCGGAGACCGGGGCAGGGAACGGGACGGTGGTGAGCCGCTCGCCCCCTCGGCTGTCTGCTCGCCCGTCCCCGTCCTCTGCTTCGCCCTCCCCGTCTGGCACGACCCGCTGTCCGAGGCCCAGCACATTCCGGCGCGGGCCGGGGACCGGGGCCGCACGCGGGTCAGATCCTGACGCCTCCGGCCCGGAGATAGGCGACCGGGTCGATGTCCGTGCCGAAGCCGGGCCCCGTCCGCACCTCGAAGTGCAGATGCGGGCCCGTGACGTTTCCGGTGGCCCCGGAGCGGCCGATGCGCTGCCCCGCGGACACGGTCTGCCCGGCGCGCACGGAGATGGCCGACAGGTGCCCGTACTGGGTGTAGTGGCCGTCGGCATGCCGGATCACCACCTGGTAGCCGTAGGACCCGCCCCAGCCCGCGGCCACCACGTGCCCGGCCCCCGCCGCCTTGACGGAGGTGCCCGTCGGCACGAGGAAGTCGATGCCGGTGTGGTAGCCCAGCGACCAGTGCGACCCGGCCTCGCGGTAGCCGGTGCCCAGGGGGGCGTGCACCGGGGCGACGAGCGCGTGTCCGCTGCCGGACGGCGCGTGCGGGGTGTGTGTCGTGTGTCCGGTGTGCTGCCCGGGGTGCCCTGTGTGCTTCTTCTTGTGCGACTTGGGCGTGGCGTGCGTCTCGGGCGCCGGAGCACCGGTGGCGCGCAGGCTGAGCCGCTGGCCCGGCAGGATCAGGTCGGGATCGGCGCCGATCGTCGCACGGTTGCCCGCGTACAGCCGCTGCCAGCCGCCCCGCACCTGGTGCTCGTCGGCGATGCCGGAGAGCGTGTCACCGCGCACCACCGTGTACATCTCGGCCCTGCCCGCACGGGACTGCGGTGTGGTCTGCGGCAGCACGTCCCGTACAGAGCTACGGGTGGTCCGCGCGGGCCGGGTGGCGGCGCTCTCGGTGTGCACGTCCGCGGTGCCGCCGGTGGGAGTCCCCTCGCTCGAACGGAGCTGCGAGTGCGGGAGGGTCAGCCCGGCGTGCACCGAGCACTCCGGCCAGGCGCCCGGCCCCTGCCCGTCGAGGACCTTCTCGGCGACGGCGATCTGCTCGCCCGGGGAGGCCAGGTCGGCGCGCGGCGCGTACCGGGTGCCACCGTACGCCTCCCACGTGGACTGGGTGAACTGCAGGCCGCCGTAATAGCCGTTGCCGGTGTTGATGCTCCAGTTGCCGCTGGACTCGCAGGCGGCGACCTTGTTCCAGGTGGCCGGGTCGGCGGCGTCGGCGCTGCCGGCGGCGACCAGCGGGATGGCGAGGCCGGCTCCGCCCACCGTGACGGTGAGTGAGGCGCGGTTGATCCTGTTCGGCTGGTACCGGCGATGCCGGCCGCGTACGGCCATGTCCGATTCCCCTCGGCATGCGTCAGGAGCCGCAAAAGTAAGCGCCACGAACAGGCCATGACAAGACGGAAACCCGCCCTCCTGGTCAGACCAACTGGCCGGGAAGAAACGTTCCTTGAGACGAACGGCGCCTCGGTCCGTACGTCACCCGTGGCGGGTCGTGCGTGCTACTGCCGGAGCGGCACGCCAGGATGGGCCCGGGCCCGCAGCGACGCAGCCGTGGTCACGGGGCAGCCAGACACACGAGGCAACCAGGAGCAGTCGGTATGAGCACTTCGGCGCAGATCGGCGTCACGGGGCTGGCGGTCATGGGCCGCAACCTCGCACGGAACTTCGCGCGCAACGGCTACACGGTCGCCGTGCACAACCGGACGGCGACGCGCACGCACGCGCTGGTGGCGGAGTTCGGGGACGAGGGGGACTTCGTCCCGGCCGAGACCGCGAAGGAGTTCGTGGCGGCGCTGGAACGCCCCCGCCGGCTCGTGATCATGGTGAAGGCCGGTGAGCCGACGGACGCGGTGATCCAGGAGTTCGCACCGCTGCTGGAGCCCGGTGACATGATCATCGACGGCGGCAACGCGCACTTCGCGGACACCCGGCGCCGGGAGCGGGAGCTGCGCGAGCAGGGCATCCACTTCGTCGGCACGGGCATCTCCGGCGGCGAGGAGGGCGCGCTGCACGGGCCGAGCATCATGCCGGGCGGTTCGGTGGAGTCGTACGCGTCCCTCGGCCCCATGCTGGAGAAGATCTCCGCGAAGGCGGCGGACGGCGCACCCTGCGTGACGCACGTGGGCCCGGACGGTGCCGGTCACTTCGTGAAGATGGTCCACAACGGCATCGAGTACGCCGACATGCAGCTGATCGGCGAGGCGTACCAGTTGCTGCGCGACGTCGCCGGGTACGCCCCCGCACAGATCGCGGAGATCTTCCGCACCTGGAACACCGGCCGCCTGGACTCGTACCTGATCGAGATCACCGCCGAGGTGCTGTCCCACGTGGACGCGGCGACCGGCCGTCCGTTCGTCGACGTGGTCGTGGACCAGGCCGAGCAGAAGGGGACCGGCCGCTGGACGGTGCAGATCGCGCTCGACCTGGGCGTCCCCGTGTCCGGCATCGCGGAGGCGGTGTTCGCGCGTTCGCTCTCGGGCCACGCGGCGCTGCGGGCCGCGTCCCGCGGGCTGGCCGGACCGAAGGCGTCCCCGCTCGGCGAGGCGGAGGCGGCGGCCTTCGCCGACCGGGTGGAACAGGCGCTGTACGCGTCCAAGATCGTGTCGTACACGCAGGGCTTCCACGAGATCGCCGCGGGCAGCGAGGAGTACGGCTGGGACATCGACCTCGGCCGGGTGGCCTCCATCTGGCGCGGCGGATGCATCATCCGCGCGGCCTTCCTGGACCGCATCCGCGCCGCGTACGACACCCGCCCCGACCTGCCGAGCCTGCTGGCGGACGAGACGTTCGCACAGGAGATCACGGCGGCGCAGGACGACTGGCGCGAGGTGCTGGTCGCGGCGACGCGGCAAGGGGTGCCGACGCCGGGCTTCGCGGCGGCACTGGCGTACTACGACGCGCTGCGCGCAGAACGCCTGCCCGCAGCGCTCACGCAGGGCCAGCGGGACTTCTTCGGGGCGCACACGTACCGCAGGGTGGACCGGGAGGGTTCGTTCCACACGCTGTGGGGCGGGAACCGGGCGGAGGTCACGGCCTGACCGGTTCCAGTGCCGGCTCCTCAGCTCAGGGGCGGCCCCGGTTCCGGGTTCGGCACGGGTTCCGGGCCCGGGGGGATCGGTGACGGTGACGGCTCCGGCGGACCCGGCGGGCCCGGCTGGGGCGGTGCCGGAGGCTGGGGCGGCGGGGCCGGCTCGGGGCCGGGAGGTGGCTCCGGGGGCGGGACCGGGGTGGGATACGGCTCCGGGGGGACGGGGCCGGGATGCGGGCTGGTCATGGTGTCCTCCGGCCGGTCGTGTGACGTCGCCTGTGGACTACTTCCCCGACTACCCGGCCCCCGCTCGCCCAGTCACCCGACGGCGCCGCCGAAGGAACCCGGGTGGGTGCGCACGGTGGCCACCGCCGCCGAGCCCGCGGCCAGTCCCGGGCCGGGGCTCGACAGCACCGGCACGCTGCCTGACGTCAGTCGCCCGGCGGGGGACATGGACACCTGGGCCAGGACGACCACATCGGTGTCGGCGTCGGTGAGGGCGTCGGCGGCGGCAGCGATCCGCCGTGCGGAGCCCTCGCTGTCCCCGGCCGCGAACAGATCCCACGCCCCGTCCACCACCAGGGTGGCGACGGAGACGGGCCGGCCCGCTCGCCGGGCCTCCTCCTCGATCAGCTCGGCGGTCGGGCCGAGGGTGCTGTCGAGGGTGGCGAGGACGGTGACACGGGGCCCAGCGGCCACGGCGGCGGCTGCCATGGGCCGGTCGACCCGCAGCACCGGAACACCGACCGCGCAGCCCTCGGCGACGGCGCCGATGGTGGAACAGGTACACAGCACCGCCCGCGCCCCCTCTGCCACGGCCGCCTCCAGAGCCTCCCGCACCCCGCCCACGACCGCACCGGTCCCCTCCCGCCGGGCCTGCTCCAGCAACTCCTCGCGGACGAGATGCCGCAGCTGCAGCCCTGGGTGGCCGATGTCACGCAGGGCGTCGAAGACCGGCACGTGAGCGGGTGATGTGTGCAGGAGGGCGAGCATGGGGGCGTCCAGCCTTCGGTGCGTCGGGGTGCGCGCGTGGTGGGGTAGGGGGTGAGCCGGGGCCGCGGGCCAGGGGCCGCGCGGGGACGGGCTCTGGGGCTGCGGGGCGTGGTGGCCGTATGACCGTGGAGCCCCAGGACGAGATGGCCGTATGACCGTGGAGCCGTGAGGCCCGGACGCCCGTAGAGCCGCAGCAGCGTGGAGCCGGGCGGCCGTAGGACGGTGAGGCCGGTGGATGCATGCGCAGGCCCGCTCGGCCGTGCGGCCACGGACCGCAGGACCGTGCGGCCACGGACCGCAGGACCGTGCGGCCACGGACCGCAGGACCGTGCGGCCACGGAATAGCAGAGCGCGGGGCCGCAGGCCCACAAGGCGGCTACAGAGCCGGGAGGCTGGGGAGTCCGGGGAGGCCTGGGAGGTCGGGGAGGCCGTCGAGCCGCAGCCCCCGGAGGCCCTGGGTCAGAACCGGTCGGGGTGGGCGGACACCCACTCCTGTGCCGCCTGCAGCAGCTTCGGGTCAGCCGGCGGGGCCACCTCGGGATGGCGTGCGGCCCAGCCGACGACGTACGGGCACAGCGGGGCCACCGGGATGTCCTCGCGCTCGGCGACGGCGTACAGCTCGCGGGCCAGCGACCCGGCGATGCCCTTGCCCTCGTGCGCCGGCTCCACGATCGTGTGGACCGGGACCAGGGCGCGCGCGGGCGACTCCAGTACGAAGTACTGGATGTGGCCGAGGACCTCACCCCCGTCGACAGCCTCCAGGCGGCCCGCCGCCCGGTCGTCGCGGATCTCGGTGTTGCTCATGGGCACGCACGCTCCTGGTCGTCGTCCGCCCGTCAGGCCGGTACGGCCTCCGGGCTGCGCTGCTGGTCGGAGCCGGGCACCGGCTCGGACGGATCGGCACCGAGGGACACGATCCGGTTGTCGCCGTCCACATGGACGACCCGCGGCTTCAGCTCCCGTGCCTCGGCGTCGGTGACCTGAGCGTAGCTGATGATGATCACCAGGTCCCCGGGATGCACGAGATGGGCGGCGGCCCCGTTGATCCCGATGACCCCGGACCCGCGCTCGCCCTCGATGACGTACGTCTCCAGACGGGCACCGTTGGTGATGTCGACGATGTGCACCAACTCGCCGGGCAGGAGGTCGGCGGCGTCGAGCAGGTCGGCGTCGATGGTCACCGATCCCACGTAGTGCAGGTCGGCCTGGGTGACGGTGGCTCGGTGAATCTTGGACTTGAACATGGTACGCAACATCGGGGCACTCCCACATATAGGCTCCCTGCCTGCGTTTTTGCAGGTCAAGGGCTGTTTCCACACCCTACAACGAGTCGCACGTCCGGGCAGCTTTCCCCAGGTTTCCCAGGACTCGTGCTGACCACCTGCTGACTTTTCTGATGCGTCGCCAGACGACTGAAAGAGGGTTTCGCACACTCTCCCGTCCCCCACCGCGACGACGGCACAAGCCTACGCAGCACCCTCTCAGGGGCATCCGTGATGACCGTCACTCGGGCGGTCTGGACGGCGGTCAGGGGCGAAGGCGGCCGGCCCGGGAGCCGGACCACGCGCCGTCATGGGTCGGCTGGCCCGAGCGCCTCCACACGGCCCCGCAGGTGGAGGCACCCGAGGTGCATCGAAGATCCTGAGTGCCGAACGGGCGCAGCGACACAGCAGCGGATCGCTGACAGCCGAACCTCAGCAGTTCCGCGAGGAGTTACGGTTCCAGGCCGCCGAGCGGTTCACCAGGGGCGAGGCGAGCTCGCTGATCACCGAAGACCTGCGTGTCAGTGTCCGGTCGGTGCAGCGATGGCGGCAGGCACGGGAGGAGGGTGGCCCGCGTGCCCTGCGGTCGCAGGGGCCGGCGTCGCCGCCGCGGCTGAGCGAGCAACGATTCACCGATCATCCCGCAGAGCAAGCGCAGCGTCCGCCGGCTCGCCTTGCCGCTGGCCGCGGCCACCGAGTGCCGCGGCCACTGACGCGAAATGGCGAAGCACCGACGGGCCAGGATGGTTGCCCCACAATGGCCGGGGGACACACAGCGAACCGGGAGTCGATCGTGCGGGCACGTGACTTGGCAGTGGAGTACGAGACCGTGAGCGTCGACACCGATGCGACGGCGGCGGCACGGCTGATGGCCGAGCGTCGACTGCCGGCGCTGCTGGTCGTCGATGAGAGGGGCGCACCGAAGGCGATCCTTCCCGCCTCACAGATGATCAAGATCTTGGTGCCGGCGTATGTGCTTGAGGACCCGACGCTGGCCGCCGTGGTGGACGAAGGCCATGCCGACCGGCTGTGCCAGGCTTTGAAGGGGCGTACGGTCCGCGACTGCCTGTCCAAGACCGTGCCCGCTCCGCCGGTGGCCGAGCCCGACGCGACCGCGCTGGAGGTCGCCGCGCTGATGGCCCAGGTCCGTAGTCCCCTGGTTGCGGTCGCGGAGCCGGTCGGGACCGGAACCCGGCTGCTCGGTGTGATCACCGCTTCCCATCTTCTGGAGCGGCTGCTCGTCGCCGCCTCCTGATGCACGAGGGGGTCCACGTCCCTGAGTGCCTCGTCGTTGCCGGGGTCCGGCAACGACGAGCCCTGATGGCTGCACATAAGTAATCTGTCAAAGATGCACCAAGAGTAGGTAAGGTTCCCCGTGGTGTGCCGGGAAGCCTGGTCGGCGAGCAGAGGACAGTTCTCTCTACTTCCGATCGGGGGCGTCTGCCATGGTGCTTGTGGCGGTGTTCGGTGCGGCGCTGTTGGTGGCGGTGCTGCTGTCGGGCCTGGCGGCCCGCACGGTGTTGTCCACCTCGCTGCTCTTCCTGGTGGGCGGCGCGTTCGTCGGTGATGGCTTCCTCGGGCTGATCCACATCACACCCGACAGCGAAATCGTGTCCGTCACCGCCGACCTGGCCCTGTTCGCGGTGCTGTTCACCGACGGCATGCACGTCTCGCTCCCCACGTTGCGAGCCGGCTGGCGGAACCCTGCACGCGCCCTGGGCCTGGGCATGCCGCTGGCTTTCGTGTTCATGGGGCTGGCCGCCCATTTCCTGGCGGGCCTGGACTGGACGACGTCGTTCCTGGTCGGAGCGGTCCTGGCACCCACCGACCCGGTGTTCGCCTCGGCGATCGTGGGCCGCATCGAAGTTCCAGCAAAACTGCGGCACTTGCTCAACGTGGAAAGCGGCATCAACGACGGGCTGGCCCTGCCGGTGGTCCTGATGCTGCTCGCGGCCGCCGGTCCCTCGGCCGGTACCGTGGACGCAGCCCCGGAGACGATCGCGGCCGAGCTGCTGCTGGGCCTGGTCTTCGGTATCGCCCTGCCGCTGGTCGTCAACGGCCTCGTGCGCTTCCGGCTCTTGGGCCCCGAGCCCAAGCTCCAGCCCCTGCTGCCGCTGGTGACCGGCGTGATCCTCTATGCGGCCTGCCACCTCACGCACGCCAACCCCTACCTGGCCGCCTTCTCCGCGGGCGCCGTGCTGGCCCATGTGTCACCGGAGGCGAAGGCGTCGTTCGAACCGCTGGGCCAGGCTCTGGCGGAGCTGGCGAAGTTCGCCGCGCTGCTGGTCTTCGGCGCGCTGCTGACTCCGCGGTTGTTCGGTGACCTGTCGCTCGGGGGGTACGCGGCAGTGGTCCTGGCGATCTTCCTGATCCGCCCGGCCTCGCTGCTGCTGTCCCTGATCGGTACGCCTGTCTCCCGGCGGGAGAAGCTGGTGGCGGCCTGGTTCGGCCCGAAGGGCTTTGCCTCGGTGGTGTACGGGCTGCTGGTGCTGCAGTCCGGGATCCCGGGGGCGAAGGAGGCGTTCACCCTCATCGCCGTCTGCATCGCCTTCTCGATCATCGCCCACAGCTCCACCGACGTGCCCATCGCCCGCGCGTTCGACGTCGAGGACCTGGCCGGCGTCCCGGCCGGGGACGACGAGGCAGGCACAGCGCAACGTGAGCCCGCCCGAACTGCAGGAGGAATCGGAGGACCATGAGCGACTGGCACAGCTGGGCGGCGATCGTCGTCTTCGTCGGCGCGTACACCTTGATCATCAGCGAGAAGATCCACCGCGTCGCCGTGGCTCTGGGCGGCGCGGGCCTGATGCTGGCGATCGGGGCGACCGATGACATCTCGGCGTTCTACTCCGAGGACTCCGGCATCGACTGGAACGTCATCTTCCTGCTGATGGGCATGATGATGATCGTCGGTGTACTGAAGAAGACCGGCATGTTCGAGTACCTGGCGATCTGGGCGGTCAAGCGGGCCCAGGCAAAACCGTTCCGCGTCATGGCGATGCTCGTCCTCATCACCGCGGTGGCCTCCGCGCTGCTCGACAACGTCACCACGGTCCTGCTGGTCGCCCCGGTCACCTTGCTGGTGTGCGAGCGCCTGGCGCTGCCCTCCGCGCCGTTCCTCATCGCCGAGGTCATGGCCTCGAACATCGGCGGAACCGCGACGCTGGTCGGTGACCCGCCGAACATCATCATCGCCAGCCGGGCGGGCCTGACCTTCAACGACTTCCTCGTCCACCTCGCCCCACTCGCCGCTGTGCTCGTGGTCGTCCTTCTCGTGCTGTGCCGGGTGATGTTCCGCCGGTACTTCGTCTACGACGAGGACCGTGCCGCCGAGATCATGGCCCTGGAGGAACGCGAGGCCATCAGGGACCCGCGGCTCATGGTCCAGGGACTGATCGTGCTGGCCCTGGTCGTAGCCGGCTTCGTCCTGCATCCGGTGCTGCACTACGCACCGAGCATCGTCGCCCTCCTTGGCGCCGGACTGCTGGTCGCGGTTGCCGCCCTGGAGACGCACGACGTTCTCGCCGAGGTGGAGTGGCCCACGCTCGCCTTCTTCGCCGGCCTGTTCATCATGATCGGCGGACTCATCGACACCGGCGTCGTCAGCGAGATCTCCCGACAGCTGGCCGACGCCATCGGCGGCAACCAACTCGGCGGCTCCATGACACTGCTCGGCGGCTCGGCGGTCCTGTCCGGCATCGTCGACAACATCCCGTACGTCGCCACCATGGCGCCGATCACCAGCGACCTCGTCCGCGACATGGGCGGCTCCAGCGACCACGTCCTGTGGTGGGCACTCGCACTTGGTGCGGACCTGGGCGGCAACGCCACCGCGATCGGCGCTTCCGCCAACGTAGTCGTCCTCGGCATCGCCGAACGCAACCGACAGCCCATCTCCTTCTGGCAGTTCACCAAGTACGGTCTCATCGTCACGGCCGTGACCGTGGTCATCTCGCTGGGCTATGTGTGGCTGCGCTACTTCACCTTTACCTGACCTGGTCAGGAGAAGGTGAAGACGTCAGTGCCACCGGAGCCTCCCGGCATGCCCCGGGAGGAATACGGTGGAAGCGTGCGTAAGATCACCGAAGCCGCCTTCCGCTTCCCCACGGTCACATGCACAGCCGCCCTCGTCCTGCTTGCCGGCCTCTGGGCGCTGACGCTCCTGGAGTCGTCGAAACACCACCGGATTGCCCAGCGCACCGGGGCCGACCCGCTGGATGCGACCGGAACCCCGGTGATCCCTGCGGCATCACTTGTCATCGTCCTTGCCTGAGTCCTGAGTCCCGGCGGCGCCCTGCCGCTGCGCCGCACCGAGCTTCCCAACCCTTCGGGACGGTGGTGACCGTTCTCCTCCTGGTGACCTCGCTCGTGCTGGCCGCCCTGGCCACCCGCCTCGTGACGCGGACGTGGCGCCGCCTGCACGGCTGACTTGGCGGCCACATCGCCGGAAGGCGGCATCAAGAGCACGTACAGCTTGCCGGGACACGGCAGTGAAGCGGCCCGCCTCGCCATGTCAGGATTCCGTCAATCCGGAGGCCAGTGACGGGCGAGAGGGGGCAACACGCATGGCCTGGTTCTCGGACTGGTCATCACGGGGGTCATGCACCTCGCCCTGTCGCTGGGGCTTCGACGGCTGCTGGACGGCGCGTTCGACATCGCGATCGCGCTGGGCGGCAGCTTCAACCGGGGGCTGCCCTGCCGGTCGTCACCGGTTTCCGGCGACGAGACAGCGGGCGAGGACGGGCGCGTGGGCGCCACCGCTGTCGGCAGAGGTGACCACCCCCGGGAGGCGTGCAGCGGTACAGCGGTACCGCGTGCGTGGCGCTCGGGTGAGGTCAGGAGAGTCCCGACGCCCGGAGGACCGCCTGCAGCGCCTCGCCGTCGATACGGTGGCCCAGCCGTTCCAGGACCTCGGCTCCCTGACGCAAGGTGCCGCGTTCCACGGAGCGGCGGACGCCCGTGTCGAGTTCGTGCCAGAGCAGCGGATTGGCGGCGAGGACGCGGGGGTCGAGTTCCAGCCGGTTGCCGTGGACGTCGCGCAGGACCAGGTGCGAAGAGACGCCGTCGTATTGCCGGACTGTCATCAGCCCGTCGGTGCGTACCATGCGCCGGCGCCAGGGCGTGCGGACCGCCAGCCAGCCGGGGCCCGCACTCACCCGCTGGGGAAGCAGGACGGCGCACACCGCGGCCGACAGGGTGAACCAGAGCAGGGCGCGCAGGGGCGTCAGGGTGTCGGCGTCCCAGTCGACCAAAAGGCTCAGGGCGCAGAACAGCAAGGCACAGCTCACCGCGAGCCGGGCGCTGCCACGCCAGTGGCGGTCGCCGGCCGAGCCTGGCGGTCCGCTCCGTCGCATGACGCCGACGCTAGGCGCCCGCACCCGGTGCGGCGACCGCTGCTTACGGGCTCCTGACGCGTACGGGCGAATCTTGACGGGATCCTGACGCGGCCGCCGGAGCCGGTCCTCAGCCGGTGTGCACGCGCGGGCGGATTTCCCGGTTCGGCTCGGCCTCGCGCAGTACCTCTCGGGTGACCGGGGCGACCTCGCCCTGGCCGAAGAGGAAGAAGCGGAGGAAGTTGGCGAAGGGGTTGCCCTCGGTCCACTCGAAGTAGATGTGGGGGGTGCAACCGGTCATGTCCCGGGCGTGCAGGACGAGGGCGGCCAAGGCGTTGGGGATGGAGGAGGACTCCATGGTCAGGACGCGGTAGCGGTCGTGCAGGACCTCACCGCGGACGGTCAGGCTCTCCTCCTCGAACTCGGAGGGGTCGGTGACCGTGACCTCGACGAAGACGAAGTCCTCCTGCTCGGGCATGTCGTTGTCGGCCCGGATCTGCTCGACCTTGTCGCGGTACTCGGCCTTGTCGCGCTGGTCCGGCTCGTTGGCGATGAAGCGGAGCTTGCGGCTGGCCATGTCCCGGATGAATCGTTCCGCCATCGGGTCCAGCTCGACCTGCGTGACGCGCAGCTCGAAGGCGCGGGCCAGCCGGGACAGCAGCGAGACCAGGATGATGGCGACGATGAAGCAGGCACCGATCTTCACACCGTCCGGGCGCTCGACGATGTTGGCGCCGGTGACGTAGAGCAGCACCGCGGTCACCATCGAGAAGCCGATGAGCCACCCGCGCTGGCCGGCCCGGTGGGCGGCGATGGCCACCGCGATCGAGGCCGAGGACATCAGGACCAGCACACCCGTGGCGTAGGCGCCGCCCTGGGCGTCGACACTCGCGTCGAAGAGCCAGGTGATCAGGAAGGAGATCAGGGTGAAGACGATCACCATGGGGCGCACGGCGCGCGCCCACTGCGGGGCCATGCCGTAGCGCGGCAGGTAGCGGGGCATGAGGTTGAGCAGGCCGGCCATGGCGGAGGCGCCGGCGAACCACAGGATGGCGATGGTGGAGATGTCGTAGACCGTACCGAAGGTGCCACCGAGGTACTCGTGCGCCATGTAGGCGAGCGCGCGGCCGTTGGCCTGGCCGCCCGTCTTGAACTCCTTCGCCGGGATGAGCACCGTGGTGATGAAGCTGGTGGTGATCAGGTAGATGCTCATGATCACAGCGGCGGTGGTCAGCAGCTTCCTGGTGTCCCGGACCCGGCCCTTGGGGTTCTCCTCGGTGTCGTCGGGGTCTCCCTGGATGTGCGGCATGACCGCGACGCCGGTCTCGAAGCCGGACACGCCGAGGGCCAGCTTCGGGAAGACCAGCAGAGAGACGCCGATCATGGCGAAGATGTTCCCGTGCTCGGCGGTCAGGCCGTTCGTCCAGTCGGTGACCACATGGCCCGCCGTGACCACGTGCCACAGACCGACGGCCACCACGACCGCGTTCAGGCCCAGGTAGGCCACCACCAGGACGACCGCGACACCGATCGCCTCCATGAAGCCCTTGAGGAACACCGCGCCCAGCAGGGCGACGAGGAACAGCGTGACCAGCATCTGCTGGTTGTGCAGCAGGCTGTTCATGTGCGGGTTCTCCACCAGGTGGGTGGAGGCGTCGGCCGCGGACAGAGTGATGGTGATGATGAAGTCGGTGGCGGCGAAACCGAGCAGCGCGAGGACGAACAGCTTGCCCTTCCAGAAGGACAGCAGCCGCTCCAGCATCGCGATCGAGCCCTCACCCCGGGGGCTCTCCACGGCCACCCGGCGGTAGACCGGCAGAACGCCGAAGAGGGTGACCACGACGAGCACGACGGTGGCCACCGGAGACAGCAATCCGGCTGCCAGCGCTGCGATGCCCGGCTGGTAGCCGAGGGTGGAGAAGTAGTCCACACCGGTCAGGCACATCACCCGCCACCAACGCTGCCCCGCGTGCGGCGCACCCGCCTCGGCGTACGGCCCCTGCTGGTGTCCCGCCCTCTCGGACAGACCCTCCAGCATCCACGTCCGCAATCGGCTCGGCTGCGGGTGTTCGGTGGCGGTCATGGACGAGTTCTCCAGGTGTGCGGCTCAGCGGCTCAGTCGGGGTCCGGCCGTCCCTCGGACGGCGGCATCAGCTAAGCAGAGAGTCGCCCATCGGCCCGTGAGCGATCTCACCGAGCGCGTCAAGCTTCCGTTAAGACCGTCCGGGCCACAACCGCCGGCACATCAGGATCAAGAGGCAACCACTGCGCGGGCGCAGGTTCGGTTGTTCAGGGGAGCGCGCCGGCCAGGTCGTGTCAGTGGCGGAGATCCAGTGTCATGCCGAAGAGCGGTGCGGGCGGTGGCCGGGTCGGTGCCGTAGCTCCAGTGCAGGAGCCTTAGCGCCACGGTGTCCGTACGGGCCCTGCGCAGGGACTCCGCCTGCGCCTCGCCGCGGCCCTCTGCGACCGCCTCGGCCAGGTTGGCGAAGACGACCGTCAGCCACAGCCACAGGCTGATGACCCGGGTGAAAACGGTGGATGGAGCAACGCCGACAGGGTGGTCAGCACCGCGCCCACGGACACCACGAACAGGACCGGGTTTCGGACCAGGGTGCGCGGATGCAGCTTGCGTAGTGCCTCGGGAAGGCAGCGGAGGAGTTGGGCGGGTTCGAACAGCCCGCTCGGAGCGTGGCGTCTCGCCCGTTCCGTTCTGGTCCGGGGCGGCCGTTGGGGACTTGAGCGTGGGGCTTGTTGGGGGGCGGCGGGAAGCATGGACACCTTTGTGCCGTGACGGTGGACAGGGACTGTTGCCGCGGTCCGTGCGGTGCCGGCGATGAGGCGACGACAAGCGTCCTGCGCGGGTGCGTGCCCCCTCCAACCCGGCTCGCCGCCACAACCACCCAGTCCGGCAGGGAATTTGCGGCGCCCATACGGCCAGGCCCGAGGCGCCGTCAAAGTCCCGTCAAACAAAGCCGAGCAGCCGTCAGAAACCCGTCAAGAACGGCCAGGGGTGTCCGAAACCGGACGCAGACTGATCGGCGACGGGGGGACGGGCGACCGTCCGTGGCCTGAACGTTGGAGGGACCGTGACTCTCACGGCCGGAACGACGCAGGGTCCTGGGACCGAGGGGACCGCCGCGACGCCACGAGGAGGGGATGTCGTCCAGCCCGGGGGCAGCCCCGGACCGCGGAGACGAGGGATTCCGCGGCCGGCCGGACCGGGTCCGAGGCTGCGCCTGCGGCGGCAGGCCGTGGCCGCGCGGGCCGCCCTGCGCCGTCGCTTCTGGGCCACCGTGCCCGCGCAGCTGCGCCTTCTGCGCGCGGCCACGCTCCTGCTCGCCGCCGCCGTAACCATCCTGCTGCTCGTCGCCGGGCTCGCCGCACGCGGCACCTGGAACAGCGTGGCCGGACGGGACGCGCCACGCACCACCAGCGCCGCCGACCTCAACCTCGCCCTGAACGACATGGACGCCCAGGCCGCCAACGTCCTGCTGTCCAACGGGGACGCGGGCAAAGGGCGCCTGGTGACGCCATACGAGAAGGCGGTCGGCTTCTACGGCGACGCCCGGCGGGAGATCGGGCACGATCTGCGGACCCTCGCCGTCGCGGCGCAGGGCAACCGGTCCGACGAGAAGACCGTCGAGAACCTGACCGACGACTTCGCCGAGTACCAGGAGCTGATCGGACGGGCCCTGGAGAACGACGGGCACACCGGCGGCAAGCCGGCCGCTCTGGCCGACTACCGCAAGGCGACCGACCTGCTCCAGGAGAGACTCCTGCCCGCGTCACGCAGTCTGGTCGCCTCCAACGATCGTGCCTTCGACGCGGAGTACAGCGCGGCGCGTTCCACTCTCGCCGCGCAGCTCGCCGCCACCGCCGCGCTGGGGGTACTCCTGCTCGGCGTGCTCGGAGTCATGCAGTGGTATCTGGCCCGCCGCTTCCACCGGATCCTGAACCCCACACTCCTCGCCGCCACCCTGTCCACGCTGCTCGCGGTGATCCTCGGCGCACAGATGCTGACATCCTCGTCCGAGGACCTGCGCGGCGCCCGCCGTGACGCCTTCGACTCCGTGGTCGCGCTCTCCCGCGCGCGGGCCATCGCCTACGACGCCAACGCCGACGAGAGCCGCTACCTCCTCGACCAACAGCGCCGCGAGCAGTACGAGGATGCGTTCCTCGTCAAGTCGCAGCAGCTGTATGGCCTGAAGGGCACCACGATGTCGACGTACGATGCGGAGCTGGCCGCCACCTGGCAGGCGTACAAGCGCGACCACCACGACCTGCGCTTCACCGGGGAGTTCCGGCGCGAGCTGGACAACATCACCTTCCCCGGCGAGCGGGCCGCGGGCGAGAAAACCGTGGAGACGTACGCGGTCTACCAGCGCGACGACCGCAAGATCCGCACGCTCGTGGCGCAGGGCAAGGCACAGCAGGCCGTGGCCTTCTGCATCAGCTGGGAGCCGGGCATGTCCAACGCCCACTTCGGCGCGTGGATGGCCGCCCTGGACCAGCTCACCCGCATCAACCGTGCCCATTTCGCGTCGTCGGTACAGGACGGCCGCTCGGCGGTGAGCGGCCTGCTTCCCTGGGCGGGCGGATTGCTGCTCGCGGCAATGGTGCTCACCCTGCTCGCACTGCGCCCCCGGCTGGCCGAGTTCCGTTAGGCATCCGCCAGCCGTGCCTCTTCCAGGTCCAGGGACCGCTGGAGCCGGCGGCGGGTGGTGTCGCTGATGCGGTGGGCGTCGTACAGGCGCTGCAGTTCCTCGGTCTCCACGGCGATCAGGTCGCGGCGCAGCTGGCGGTAGACCAGGTCGGCGGACTCGGTGGCCACGGCGCTGCCGTCGCGTTCGGCGAGGCGGTCGCTGGCATCGTCCAGGCGCGCGGTCAGGCCACGGCGGAGCCGGTCGACGACGATGTCGGGGACGGCCTCCAGCTCCGCCAGCTCCTCCAGGCGGGCGAGTCCGGCGTGGGCGAGACGGGAGCGGGCTTCGACCTCCTCGCGTTCGGTGTGGGCGGGCTCCAGGGCGATGCCGGAGGCGCGGACGACGGGGGCGAGGGTGAAGCCCTGCCCCACGAGCGTGACGACCACCACCGAGGTGGTCAGGACCAGGACCAGAGGGCGGTCGGTGAGCGGGCTGCCGTTCTTCGCCACCTCGGGGATGGACAGCGCGGCGGCCAGCGGCATCACCCCCCGTGTGCCGGCCCACGTCAGCACGACCGGCAACCGCCAGTTCAGCCGGCTGATGCCGCCCCTGCGCTGCACGACCGCCGACAGCGGGGCGAGCCACAGCAGGCGCACGGCGATAAGCGTGGTGGCGACGGCGAACGCGTACAGGGGCCATGCCCGGTCGCCGTCGGCCAAGGCTCGCACCTCCGCGGGCAGCGCCAGCCCGATCAGCGAGAAGACCACGCTCTCCAGCAGGAAGACCACCGTGCCGTACACGGCGTGCAGTTGGAGGCGTATACGGGCGTTGGTGAGCCGGTCGCCCCGGCCGCCCAGGATCACCCCGGCGACCACGCAGGACGTCACCCCGGAGGTGTGCGCCGCCTCCGCCAGGAGATAGGACGCGTATGGGGTGACCAGCGCGATCACCGATTCCAGCACCGGGTCCTCGGTGCGCCGCCGGATCAGCGTGATCACTCCGGCCACCGCTGCTCCGATCACCGTGCCGCCGCCGGCCAGCAGCAGGAACTCGCCGCTCGCCGCGCCCCAGTTCGCCGCCGCGGACGCGATGGCGATGCTCACCGCGACCCGGACCAGCACCAGGGAGGTGGCGTCGTTGAACAGGCTCTCCGCCTGGACAAGGACCTGCACCTTCGGGGGAAGGGCGAGCCTGCGGCCGAGCGCGGTCACCGCCACCGGGTCGGTGCTCGCCAGGACCGCGCCCAGCACGAACGCCATCTGCCAGGACAACGGGGTGACCAGGACAGCGACCGCGCCGACGGCCGCCGCGGAGGCGAGGACCAGGCCGATGGCGAGGATCCCGACCGGTTTCCACACCGCGCGCAGCTCCCGCCAGGGCATGTCCTCGGCACTCGCGTACAGCAGCGGCGGCAGCACGACCAGCCCGATGATCTCGGGGCTGATCTGGATCTCGGGGGTGCCCGGCAGCAGTGCCACGGCGAGACCGGCGACGACCAGCAGGGAGGGGGCGGGTATGCGCCAGCGGCGCGCGAAGGTTGCCACCACGGTGGCCAGAATGACCAACGCGAGAACTGTACCGACGCTGCGCATGCCGTCCCCCTGGGGCTGAAAAAAGGGGCCACCCTGGCTCCCCCGCCGACCAGACTTCCCGGCACACCGCCTTCACCCTATCTGCCCCGTTCGTATCAAGACGGTGTCAAGGTCTGCGGGAACGGCGCCAAGGGATCGCCAACGCTCGCCCCTGATCCCTTGCCGAGGGGCTTCATTGGAGGAATCCCGTTTCTGCGGCGGAGCAGAGGACCGAGTGAGCGGAGCGCGTCGGCGGCGATGAGTGACGTAAGTCCCGGACGACTGAAGGTCTACCTCGGTGCGGCACCGGGGTCGGCAAGACCTACCGGATGCTCGACGAGGGGCGGCGCCGTGCCTCGCGCGGAGCCGACGTGGTGGTGGGCTTCGTCGAGTGCACGGTCGCCAGCACACGGAGACCATGATCGATGGCCTTGAGGTCGTCCCCCGTGCCCGCTGCACCTATCGCGGTGGCGGCTTCGAGGAGATGGACCTGGCCGCGGTGCTGGCCCGGCGGCCGCAGGTCGCGGTCGTGGACGAGTGCGCCGACAGCAACGTGCCGGGCGACGGCAGGAACCCCAAGCGGTGGCAGGACATCGAGGAACTCCTCGCCGCGGGCGTCGACGTCATCACCGCGGTGAACATCCAGCACCTCGAATCCCTCAACGACGTGGTCGAGAAGATCACCCACGTCCCGCAGCACGAGACCGTGCCCGACGAGGTCGTACGCCGCGCCTGGCAGATCGAACTGGTCGACATGCCCCCGAGAGCCTGCGCCGCCGGATGGCGCACGGCAACATCTACGCCGAGAAGATCGACGCGACCCTCGCCAACTACTTCCGGCCCGGCAACCTCACCGCCCTGCGGCAGCCGGCCCTGCTGTGGGTGGCCGACCGGGTGGACGAGGCGCTCCAGGAGTACCGCTCGCAGCACGGCATCGGCGGGGTGTGGGAAACCCGGGAACGGGTCGTCGTCGCATGCGTGTGGGTTACCGGCCGGTAGGGATCATCGGTCGTAAGAGTTCCGTCAAAGCCGCGGGTGCAGCCGTAAGAGGGCCGTCAACGGGTGACCGGATCCGGCCAGAGAAGCGGTTTCCTTCTAACCGTCCTTGTTCCGCCCCGAACCTCTTCAGGAGTTCACGATGGCCGATCTGGCCTTCGTCGTCATAACCATCGCGGTCTTCGCGCTGGTGGCCCTCGTCGCCCGGGGGGTGACGAAGCTGTGACCGCCGAGAACGTCGTCGGCCTGGTCGTGGCCGTCGCCCTGCTGGGTTACCTCGTCCTCGCCCTGATCTTCCCGGAGAGGTTCTGACTGTGACATCAGCTGCTGTCGCAGCGGGCGCCATGGGTCCCGTACTTGCTGACGTGCTCTTCGTGACCGCGCTGATCGGCGCGCTCGCGTTGGTGCACCGTCCCCTCGGCGACTACATGGCCGCCGTCTTCCAGTCCAGGAAGCACCTGCGCGTCGAGCGGTGGATTTACCGCTCCGTGGGAGCCAACCCCGACGCCGAGATGCGCTGGCCGGCCTATCTGCGCGGGGTGCTGTTCTTCTCCGCCGTCAGCGTGCTGTTCCTGTACCTGCTCCAGCGGGTCCAGGACAAGCTGCCGCTGTCGCTCGGTTTCAAGCCGATCAGCCCGGACCAGGCGTTCAACACGGCCGCCTCCTTCGTGTCCAACACGAACTGGCAGTCGTACTCGGGCGAGGTGGCGATGAGCCACGTCACCCAGACCATGGGTCTGGCCGTGCAGAACTTCGTGTCGGCGGCCGTCGGTATCGCGGTCGCGGTCGCGCTGGTGCGCGGCTTCGCCCGCTCCCGCACCGGCGACCTGGGCAACTTCTGGGCCGACCTGGTGCGCTGCATCATCCGGATCCTGATCCCGCTCTCCGTGATCGCGGCCGTGGTCCTGATCGCCTGCGGTGCCATCCAGAACTTCGGCGACATCCACCACATCACCACCCTCACCGGCCAGAAGCAGGCCATCAGCCCCGGCGCGGTCGCCTCGCAGGAGGCCATCAAGGACCTGGGCACCAACGGCGGCGGCTTCTTCAACGCCAACAGCGCGCACCCCTTCGAGAACCCCAACGGCTTCACCAACTGGCTGGAGATCTTCCTGCTGCTGGTGATCCCCTTCTCGCTGCCGCGCACTTTCGGCACGATGGTCGGCTCGGTCAAGCAGGGCTACGCGATCCTCGCCGCGATGGGCATCATCTGGTTCCTCGCCGTGGTCGCCGTGACCTGGCTGGAGTACGCCCACCCGGGCACCGCCTCGCACCTGGCGGGCGGCGCGATGGAGGGCAAGGAGCAGCGGTTCGGCGAGGGCAACTCGTCGGCCTTCGCCGTGTCGACCACGATGACCTCCACCGGTTCGGTGGACTCCTTCCACGACTCCTTCGGCGGCCTTTCCGGCGGTGTGCTGCTGCTCGGCATGATGCTGGGCGAGATCGCGCCCGGCGGCACCGGCTCCGGCCTGTACGGCATGCTGATCATGGCCGTGATCGCGGTGTTCATCGCCGGTCTGATGGTCGGCCGTACGCCCGAGTACCTGGGCAAGAAGATCGGCGCCCGCGAGATGAAGCTGGCCGCCGCCTACATCCTGGTCACCCCGGCCCTGGTGCTGGTCGGTGCGGCGCTGGCGATGGCGCTGGGCAAGGGCCAGTCGTCGATGACGAACGTGGACGCGCACGGGTTCTCCGAGGTGCTGTACGCCTACACGTCCGCCTCAAACAACAACGGCTCCGCGTTCGCCGGATTCGCCGCGAACACCGAGTACCACAACACGATGCTGGGCCTGTGCATGCTGCTCGGCCGCTTCGTGCCCATGGTGTTCGTGCTGGCGCTGGCCGGCTCGCTCGCCGAGCAGCAGCCGATCCCGGCCACCGCGGGCACCCTGCGGACCGAGAAGCCGCTGTTCACCGGTCTGCTGGTGGGCGCGATCCTGATCATCACCGGTCTGACGTTCTTCCCGGCCCTCGCGCTGGGCCCGCTGGCCGAAGGGTTGGCGTGATGACCACCGACACGCAGAAGACAGAAATCAAGAAGCAGGACTCGATGTCCACTCCCACCCTCGCGCCCCACCAGGACGCGCCGACCGGGCACAAGGCTCCCGAAGGCCGTGTCGGCGGCGGACTGTTCGACCCCAAGCAGCTGGTCAAGTCACTGCCCGACGCCTTCCGCAAGCTCGACCCACGGGTGATGGTCAAGTCCCCCGTGATGTTCGTGGTCCTCGTCGGCTCCGTCCTGACCACGGTGTTCTCCTTCCAGCACCCGACCGACTGGTTCGGCTGGACGATCAGCGCCTGGCTGTGGCTGACCGTGATCTTCGCCAACCTGGCGGAGGCGGTCGCCGAGGGCCGCGGCAAGGCCCAGGCCGACACCCTGCGCAAGGCCAAGACCGACACCGTCGCCCGTCGGCTGCTCGCGGACGGCACGTCCGAGGAGCAGGTTGCGGGCACCGAGCTGACCATCGGTGACCTGGTCGTCTGCGAGGCCGGCGACATCATCCCCGGCGACGGTGACGTCATCGAGGGCGTCGCGTCCGTGGACGAGTCGGCCATCACCGGCGAGTCGGCCCCGGTCATCCGTGAGTCCGGCGGTGACCGCTCCGCGGTGACGGGCGGTACGAAGGTGCTGTCCGACCGGATCGTCATCAAGATCACGACGAAGCCCGGCGAGACCTTCATCGACCGGATGATCAACCTGGTCGAGGGCGCGGCCCGGCAGAAGACGCCCAACGAGATCGCGCTGAACATCCTGCTGGCGTCGCTGACCATCGTGTTCCTGCTGGCGGTGGCCACCCTGCCGCCGTTCGCCGACTACGCACACTCCAAGCTGAGCATGGTCGTCCTGGTGGCCCTGCTGGTCTGCCTGATCCCGACCACGATCGGCGCCCTGCTCTCCGCGATCGGCATCGCAGGCATGGACCGGCTGGTCCAGCGCAACGTGCTCGCCATGTCCGGGCGCGCGGTCGAGGCCGCCGGTGACGTCTCCACCCTGCTGCTGGACAAGACCGGCACCATCACCCTCGGCAACCGCCAGGCCGCCGAGTTCGTGCCGGTACGCGGGACGACGGCGGCCGAGGTGGCCGACGCCGCCCAGCTGTCCTCCCTTTCGGACGAGACCCCCGAGGGCCGTTCCGTCGTCGTCCTGGCCAAGGAGAAGTACGGGCTGCGCGAGCGCCACCAGGGCGAACTGGTCGGCGCCGAGTGGATCGAGTTCACCGCCCAGACCCGCATGTCGGGTGTGGACGTCGACGGCCGCAAGATCCGCAAGGGCGCCACGGCCTCGGTCGTCGCCTGGGTCAAGGAGCAGGGCGGCATGGTTGCCGAGGACGCCCAGGAGCTGACCGACCGGATCTCCGAGGCGGGCGGCACGCCCCTGCTGGTCGCCGTCCACGACGACAAGGGCGCCCGGGTGCTGGGGGTCATCCACCTGAAGGACGTCGTCAAGGACGGCATGCGGGAGCGGTTCGAGGAACTGCGCCGCATGGGCATCAAGACGGTCATGATCACGGGTGACAACCCGCTGACCGCCAAGGCGATCGCCGAGGAGGCGGGCGTCGACGACTTCCTCGCCGAGGCCACTCCCGAGGACAAGATGGCGCTCATCAAGCGGGAGCAGGCCGGCGGCAAGCTGGTCGCGATGACCGGTGACGGCACGAACGACGCGCCCGCGCTCGCCCAGGCGGACGTCGGCGTGGCGATGAACACCGGTACGTCGGCCGCCAAGGAGGCCGGCAACATGGTCGACCTCGACTCCAACCCGACCAAGCTCATCGAGATCGTCGAGATCGGCAAGCAGCTGCTGATCACGCGCGGTGCGCTGACCACGTTCTCCATCGCCAACGACGTCGCGAAGTACTTCGCGATCATCCCGGCGCTGTTCGCGGCGGTCTACCCGGGCCTGGACAAGCTGAACATCATGCACCTGTCCTCGCCCGACTCCGCGATCCTGTCGGCCGTCGTCTTCAACGCGCTGATCATCATCGCGCTGGTGCCGCTGTCCCTGAAGGGCGTTCAGTACAAGCCGATGAGCGCGGACAAGATGCTGCGCCGCAACCTCGGCATCTACGGTCTGGGCGGCCTGATCGCGCCGTTCATCGGCATCAAGATCATCGACCTGCTCATCTCGCTCATCCCCGGGATCGGGTGAAGGACATGAACAACTCCTTTGTGAACGTCGGCCGTATGACGTGGGCCGCCCTGCGCATGCTGCTCGTCCTCACCGTCGTGACCGGCATCGTCTACCCCCTCGTCGTCACCGGCATCGGCCAGGCGGCCTTCCGCAGCAAGGCCAACGGCTCGATCGTCAAGGCCGGCGGCAAGGAGGTCGGCTCCTCACTGATCGGCCAGAGCTGGAACATCAAGGGCACCGACAAGCCGGACCCGAAGTGGTTCCAGCCCCGCCCGTCCAACAGCAACTACGACCCGCTGACCACCGGTTCCAGCCAGCTCAGCGCCGGCAACCCCAAGCTGGTGCAGATGGTCAAGGACGCGAAGAAGCGGGTCGCCGAGTTCAACCGCGTACCCCAGTCCGAGGTGCCCAAGGACGCGGTGACCGGCTCTGCCTCCGCGATCGACCCGGACATCTCCCCGGCCTACGCCGGCATTCAGGTGGGCCGCGTGGCCAAGGCGAACGGCCTGCCCGTTGTCCAGGTGCAGGAGCTGGTCAGGGAGCACACCGACGGCCGCACCCTCGGATTCATGGGTGAGCCGCACGTCAACGTCCTGGCGCTCAACATCGCGCTCAAGGACCTTCTGGCGAAGCACTGACGGGATTACGCGACATGCGTGGGAGTCGGCGGCCGGAGGGAGATCCCGGGTCCGTCGACTTCCGCTGTCATGACGACAGGAGAGGCACACACCCATGACCAGGGTGCTCGTGGTGGAGGACGACCCGCAGCTCGTACGGGCCCTCGTGATCAACCTGCAGGCACGTGACTACGGCGTCGACGCCGCCCCCGACGGGGCCACCGCGCTCCGTCTGGCGGCGGCCCGCCAGCCGGATGTGGTCCTGCTCGACCTCGGCCTGCCCGACATGGACGGCGTCGACGTCATCAGGGCCCTACGCGGCTGGACCCGCGTTCCGATCATGGTCCTGTCCGCACGTCAGTCGTCCGACGAGAAGGTGGCGGCCCTCGACGCGGGCGCCGACGACTACGTCACCAAGCCGTTCAACATGAACGAGCTGCTGGCCCGGCTGCGAGCGGCCGTCCGCCGCACCGGGGACACGCCCCTCGTGCCCGAGACCACGCTGGTCGAGACGGAGGACTTCACTCTCGACCTGCTGGCCAAGAAGGCCGTACGGGACGGGCGGGACGTACGGCTGACCCCGACCGAGTGGCACCTGCTGGAGATGCTGGTGACGAACCCCGGCCGGCTCATCACCCAGAAGCAGCTGCTCCAGGAGGTGTGGGGCGTCTCCCAGAGCAACAAGACCAACTACCTGCGCGTCTACATGGCCCAGCTGCGGCGCAAACTGGAAACAGACCCGTCCCATCCCCGCTATCTCATCACCGAGCCCGGCATGGGCTACCGCTTCGAAGGGTGAACATGGCACGCGGCAAGCTCCGGATCTACCTCGGCGCGGCACCCGGCGTCGGCAAGACCTACGCCATGCTCTCCGAGGCGCACCGCCGAGTGGAGCGGGGCACCGACTGTGTCGTCGCCTTCGTTGAGCACTACGCCCGGCCGCGCACCGAGGTGATGCTGCACGGTCTGGAGCAGGTGCCGCGCAAGGAGATCGAGTACCGGGGCAGCGTCTTCACCGAGATGGACGTGGCCGCCGTCCTCGCGCGCCGCCCCCAGGTCGCGCTTGTGGACGAGCTGCCGCACACCAACGTCCCAGGCTCGCGCAACGCCAAGCGCTGGCAGGACGTGGAGGAACTGCTCGCCGCCGGGATCGACGTCATTTCCACGGTCAACATCCAGCACCTGGAATCGCTCGGTGACGTCGTGGAGTCGATCACCGGGGTTCGACAGCAGGAGACCGTCCCGGACGAGATCGTCCGGCGAGCCGACCAGATCGAGCTGGTCGACATGTCCCCGCAGGCCCTGCGGCGCCGTATGGCGCACGGCAACATCTACAAGCCGGACAAGGTCGACGCGGCGCTCTCCAACTACTTCCGCCCCGGAAACCTGACCGCCTTGCGTGAGCTGGCGCTGCTCTGGGTGGCCGACCGGGTCGACGAATACCTGACCGAGTACCGCAGCGAGCACCGGGTCTCCAAGATCTGGGGCTCGCGCGAGCGGATCGTGGTCGGGCTCACCGGCGGCCCCGAGGGCCGTACGCTCATCCGGCGCGCCGCACGCCTGGCCGAGAAGGGCGCGGGCGGCGAGGTCCTGGCCGTCTACATATCCCGCAGCGACGGCCTGACCTCCGCCTCCCCGAAGGAACTCGCGGTCCAGCGCACCCTGGTGGAGGACCTGGGCGGCACCTTCCACCACGTGGTCGGTGACGACATACCGGCCGCCCTGCTCGACTTCGCGCGGGGCGTGAACGCCACCCAGATCGTGCTCGGTGTCTCGCGCCGCAAGGGCTGGCAGTACGTCTTCGGTCCCGGCGTCGGCGCCACCGTCGCCCGGGACTCCGGCCCCGACCTCGACGTGCACCTCATCACCCACGACGAGGTCGGCAAGGGCCGAGCACTACCCGTCGCCGCCAGGGGCGCGCGGCTCGGCCGGGCCCGGCTCATCTGGGGCTGGCTGGCCGGAATCGCCGGACCGCTGCTGCTGACCTGGTTGCTGAGCAGCGTTGTGCCGGACGTCGGGCTCGCCAACGACATGCTGTTGTTCCTGACGATGACGGTGGCGGCGGGGCTGCTCGGCGGGCTCTTCCCCGCGCTGGCCTCGGCGGTGGTCGGATCCGCCCTGCTGAACTGGTACTTCACCCCGCCGGTCCATACCTGGACGATTGCCGATCCGAAGAACATCGTCGCCATCGCGGTCTTCTTCGGCGTCGCCGTCTCCGTCGCGTCCGTGGTGGACCTGGCCGCCCGCCGCACCCACCAGGCGGCCCGGCTCCGGGCCGAGTCGGAGATCCTCTCCTTCCTCGCCGGGAACGTCCTGCGCGGCGAGACCACCCTGGAAGCACTGCTGGACCGGGTCCGCGAGACCTTCGGGATGGAGTCGGCGGCCCTGCTGGAACGCGAGAACGACGTCGCTCCCTGGACCTGCGCCGGCAGCATCGGCCCCCGCCCCTGCACCACCCCCGACGCAGCCGACGTGGACGTCCCGGTCGGTGACCACCTGGCCCTGGCCCTCTCCGGCCGTGTCCTGCCCGCCGAGGACCGCCGGGTGCTGGCCGCTTTCGCGGCCCAGGCCGCCGTCGTGCTGGACCGCCAGCGCCTGCAGCAGAAGGCCGACGAGGCGAAGGCCCTGGCCGAGGGCAACCGCATCCGCACCGCCCTGCTCGCGGCCGTCAGCCACGACCTGCGCACCCCGCTCGCCGGCATCAAGGCCGCCGTCACCTCCCTGCGCTCGGACGACGTCGAATGGTCCGAGGCCGACCAGGCGGAGCTCCTGGCAGCCATTGAGGAGGGCGCCGACCGTCTCGACCACCTCGTCGGCAACCTCCTCGACATGTCCCGCCTCCAGACCGGCACCGTCACACCGATCATCCGCGAGACCGACCTGGACGAGGTGATCCCCATGGCGCTCGGCGGCGTACCCGAGGACAACGTCGACCTCGACATCCCGGAAACGCTGCCCATGGTCGACGTGGACCGGGGCCTGCTGGAGCGCTCGGTCGCCAACGTCGTGGAGAACGCGGTCAAGTACAGCCCGCCGGGCGAACCGGTCCTCGTCTCCGCCAGTGCCATAGCTGACCGCGTGGAGGTCCGCGTCGTCGACCGCGGCCCCGGCGTCCCGGACGAGGCCAAGTCCCGCATCTTCGAACCGTTCCAGCGCTACGGCGACTCACCCCGCGGCGCCGGCGTCGGCCTCGGCCTCGCGGTCGCCCGCGGCTTCGCCGAGGCCATCGGCGGCACCCTCAACGCCGAGGACACCCCCGGCGGCGGCCTCACCATGGTCCTCACCCTGCCGACGGCACCCCAACGCCGCCCAGCGGAGTCCGAGCGCACATCCGCCGTCACGACATGAGCAGCCGGGCCCGCACGAGCCTTCAGGCCCTGGGCGGAACCGTCTCGAACTCCCTCAGCATCCGCCGCGTGTCCAGCCTCAGCCCCAGGACGTGACGGCGGTGCACGGCCCTGAGCCCGGCCTCCAGCGGTGAGGGCGGCACCGCAAGGACCGGACAGGTGGCGTGGGCCAGCCAGTACCCGGCTCACCGAGGACCGCAGCACCCGGCGCAGCCACCCCCGCTGCCTCGCACCGACCACCACCAGGACGTCCTGGTCGCTCTGGGCACCATCGGCCTGCCCCGGCTGGCGCATCCGCCCCTCGCGCCGTGAACAGGACGTGTGGACGCCGTACGCGAGCAGGTGTACGGGCGAAGCCGTCCGGGAACAGGGATCTTCGACTGTGACTGCGGTCAGAAGCACAGGTCCTCTCGGCGGTCTTGATGCCGCGGCTGCTCCCTCGCCTCACTCACCGAACGGATCCCGTCAGTCGGGTGTCGGCGACGGGCATTCGGGTGACTGCCCATCACGGCTGCGCGGGCTGCGTTCGTTCAGCGGCCAGGATGGTGGTACGCGCACCTCAAGGTGCGCTGCCGGCTGCGGTGAGCATGGGTCAGGGAGAGTGAGCCGCCGTTGCCGCGAGGTGGCTGCCCAGGCACGAAGTCGATCGATCCGCGCGGAAATCTGCCGGAGCTGCCGGGCGCGGACAGGGCGAGCGTGTAGGCGGTCGGAGGTGTGGCGGTGGTCCGGGCTGCTGAGCTTGTGTGGTGGTGGTGGGCGGCGGCCGTCGGCGTCTGGCTGCTGACGCTGTCGTCCGTCACCTTGCCCGATCTGATGGTTGCGGCGGCGTGCGGGCTGCCGTCCGCCGTCGCCGCGCGCGCCGGGCGCCTGGCCGTCGGAGGCTGCTGGCGGCCCCGGGCCGGCTGGATCCGGTGGGCCGTCGTGCTGCCACCGTCAGTGGTCGCCGACACCGGGCGGGTCCTGTGGACCGCCGTCCGCCATGCCCGCAGTGAGCGTCCGCCGGGGAAGTTGCGCGAGATCGCGTTGCCGCATGACACGCCGGAAGCGGTGGCAGCCGCCCGTCGAGCGCTGGCCACCGTGGGCCTGTCCGCGACGCCGGGCACATACGTCCTCGCAGGAGACCCCGAGCGGCACTGCCTGGTGGTGCACTCCCTGTCCGACACCACCTCTCTGGTGGAGAAGGCGGTCACCCGGTGAACGCGTGGCTGATCGGTGCGCTGGCCCTGCTGGCCGGGGGCCTGCCGCCCGCCGCGCTGCTGTCGGTCCGTGGCGAGGCGGTGGAGCGACTGATCGGGGTGGAGATCGGCAGCACGGTGGCCGTCCTCTTCCTCCTGCTGCTGATCCAGGGGCTGCAACAGCCGTCCTATCTCATCGTCCCGCTGGTGATGGTGCTGTTGTCGTTCGCCGGGACGCTGGTCTTCACCCGGCTGCTCGCAGACCCTGCGGAGGAGTCATGAGCGGGCCCGGCCATGTCGCCGCGCTGGTCTGCGAGGCCGGCGGCACGGTGGTCGTCGTGGCCTCGGCACTCGCCGCACTCGGCATGCGGCACTCCTTCACCCGTCTGCACTTCCTCACCCCCGCCACCTCGCTCGGTGCTCCCCTGATCGGAGCGGGGCTGGTGCTGGAGAACGGCTGGGGGCTCACCGCCGGCCTCGACATCCTGATCGTCGCCCTGCTCGCCCTGAGCGCCCCGGTGCTGGAGGCCGCGACCGCCCGGGTCATGGCCCAGCGCGCCGGTCTCATCGGCGAGGACTCGTCGTGGTGACGCCGATCATCGCGGTAGCGCTGACCCTGGTCGGCGCGCTGGGGGCGGCGGTGGTCGCCTCGCACTCACCGGAGCGGCAGGCCGTCAGCCTGTCGATGTTCGGGCTGGCCCTCACGGTCCTTTTCGTGACAGTCCAGGCGCCGGACGTCGCGCTGTCCCAACTGGGCGTCGGTGCGGCGCTGGTCCCGCTGATGGTCATGCTCGCCGTTCGCCGGATCCGCCGTGACCAGCACGCCTCCGGGCGGGGAGCCGGAAAGGACGAGGAGTGAACGAACGCGGCCGCGTCACCGTCTACCTGCTGGCCGCCTCGGCGCTGGCGGCGCTGCTGGTCCTGGCCTTCCTGCGGATGCCGGCGTTCGGCTCGGCCGTCCACCTGTACCGGGACCTGGCAGTGCCGGCGGCGGTGCGGCACACCACCGCGAACGTGGTCTCAGCGGTCAACTTCGACCAGCGGGCCCTGGACACGCTGGGCGAGGAGACGATCCTGCTCGGTTCGGTGGTCGGCGTCGCCGCACTGTTGCGACCCACGGAGCATGAGAGGAAGCGGCGTCCGCCGCACGGCGGGCGGACGCTCGAGGCGACCGGGCTGGTGGGATACCTGCTGCTGCCCGTCACCCTGATCGTCGGGATCGACGTCGTGGCGCACGGCCATCTGACTCCGGGCGGCGGCTTCCAGGGCGGTGTCGTCCTGGCGACCGGCGTCCACCTGCTGTACCTCGCCGGCAGTTACGGGGCACTGGAGCGACTGCGGCCGGTCGGGGTGTTCGACGTCGGTGAGGCGCTCGGCGCCGGGATGTTCACCGTCATGGGTCTGATCGGCATCCTGGCCGGCACTGCGTTCCTGGAGAACGTGCTGCCCCTGGGCTCCTTCGGCAGCCTGTTCTCCGCCGGGACGGTCCCGGTGCTGAACGCTCTCGTCGGGGTGGAGGTGGCCTGCGGTGGTGTCGTCGTGCTCACCCACTTCTTCACCGCGGACCTCACCATCTCGGCCGGCGGGCAGAACGGCCGGCACGGCGTCGAGGAGGAGGGCGGCCGATGAGTATCTACCCCTACTGCGTGGCGGCGTGGCTGCTGCTGACCGGGGCGTACGGCATCTGTCGCAGCCACAACATGGTGCACGCGATCGTGTGCCTGTCCGTATGCCAGTCGGGCACGTACGTCCTGCTGCTCGCCGTCGGCTATCAGCGGGGCGCGACCGCGCCGGTCTTCGGTTCCACGACCAAGCCCAACCGGAACGTCGTCGATCCCGTGGTGCAGGCGATGACCCTCACCGACATCGTCGTCGCGGCCACCGTCACCGCCCTGCTCCTCGCGCTGGCCATCCAGATCAACAAGCGGCACCGCACCGTCGACCCCAACGAACTCCGGGCACTGAGGGGCTGAACGTGGCACCGTCCGCCGCACAACTGCTGCCGTTCGTCATCGCCCTGCCCATCGTCGTCGCCTGCCTGCTGATCGCCCTCGGCGGCCGGCTGCCACACAGGGTGCTCGACGTGCTGGCCGGCGGCTGCGCCGTCGCCGTGACCGGCTGCGCGACTGCGGTGCTGGTCCAGGCCGCCCGCGAACGCACGGTGAGCTGGACCGGCGCGTGGCGGCCCACGCACGGCGTCGGGGTGGGCATCCCCCTCGTCGCGGACACCATGAGCGGCGGCCTCGCCGTGCTCATCGGCGGTCTGGTCAGCTCCGCGCTGCTGTTCAGCTGGCACTACTACGCCCCGGAGCACGGCCACTTCCACGCGCTGATGCTGCTCTTCCTCGCCGGTATGGAGGGGTTCTGCCTCTCCGGCGACGTCTTCGACATGTTCGTCTTCTTCGAGTTGATGGGCGCGGTCGCCTACGCGCTCACCGGAATCAAGATCGAGGACGCCACGGCGGTCCAGGGCGGACTCAACTTCGCGATGGTCAACTCCCTCGGCGCGTACCTCTCCCTGGCAGGGATTGGCATGCTGTACTCCCGCTACGGGCAGTTGGGCCTTCCCCAGCTCGGTCACCGGCCGGCCGAACGGCCGGACGCCCTCGTCGTGGCGGGCTTCGTCCTGATCGTCACGGGCTTCCTGGTCAAGGCCGCCCTCGTGCCCTTCCACTTCTGGCTCGCCGACGCGCACGCGGTCGCCCCCGCCCCGGTGTGCGTGCTGTTCTCCGGCGTCATGGTGGAGCTGGGCCTGTACGGCACCGCCCGGGTGTACTGGGTGGTCTTCGGCTCCACCCTCCCCCACGACGACATCCGCCGGGCCTTCCTGGTCCTCGGCGCGCTGACGGCGGTGGTGGGCGCCGTGATGTGCTTCCTCCAGCGCCACCTCAAGCGGCTGCTGGCCTACTCGACGATCGCGCACGTCGGACTGTTCACCCTCGGCTTCGCCTGCCTGGACCCGGACGGCACGGCCGGCGCCGCACTGTACGCGGTGGGCCACGCGGGAGTGAAGGCGGCGCTGTTCCTGCTCGTGGGCGTCCTGCTGGCCAGGCACGGCAACGTCGACGAACACGCCCTGCACGGCCGCGGCAGGAACGCCGGCCCGGCCGCGTGGCTCTACTTCGCCGCGGCCCTTGGCCTGGCGGGACTGCCCCCCTTCGCGACCGGGCTGGGCAAGGCGGTGACAGAAGACGCCCTCACGGTCGCCGGCTACCCCTGGATGCCGGCACTGTTCGTCCTCGTCTCCGGCGTGACGGGGGCGGCGGTGCTGCGCGCGGGCATGCACGTGTACCTCGGCTGGGGGCGGGCCGAAGAACACGCTGGTGGGCAGGAGCACCCCGGTGAACGCACCACGGGCTCGGAAGAGGAACGGGAAACGGAACCACTGCGTACCATCCCCCGCACGATGCTCACCGCCGTCGTGATTCTCATCGTCGCCCCACTCGCGATCGGCCTCCTGCCCTACAGCGGTACCGCCTTCGGGCATGCGGCGCTCGCCTTCACCGACCGCACCGCCTACATCGCCCGGTCGCTCTCCGGCTCCGCACCGCCCCCCGCACCGTATGTCCTGCACACGGACTGGACCGCCTCCGGTGTCGCCCTCGACGTCCTGTCGGTCGCCGTCGCTGTGGCCCTCGCCTGCCTGACGGTCTGGCCGCCGCGCTCGCTCGCCGCCGTCCACGCCCTGCTGCGTCCGGGCGCGGCAGCGCTGGCGGGGCTGCGCCGCCTGCACTCCGGCCATGTGGGCGACTACGTCGCCTGGCTGGCCGTGGGCATCGTCGTGCTCGCCGCACTGGTGGGCCTGCCGCTGACCTCGTCATGAAATGGGGTGGAGCAGGCTGGGGCGGGCGCAGACAGCGGACGCACGCCTTCCCGCGGCGCGTCATGCTTGCCCCTGGCGTGACAGGCCGCGGCGTCGAGCGATCTGGCTACGGCTCTGCGGGGGCGTCCCGGCCATGAAGTCGTCCCGGATCCGGCGCCGGTCCGCTGCCTTGTGTCCTCGGTTCACCCGGCAACTGCGGCGGCACTGCGCGGCCCAGGGGTGGCGACCGCCGAAGTGGTCGCGCGCACCCTCGACGCCACCGGGGACACTTGGCCGTCGCCGACCTCCAGGAGACGGACCCGGCCGGACGCCGGCGGGACGCCGCGGGCTACGGCGCCGTCCTGGAACAGGTCGATACGGGACCGGGCGAACTCATCACCCTCCTCGACGCGCCCAATAACCGCCTCGTCGTCACCGGTGACCACCGGAACGACCCCACCCTCGGTTCCGGCCACCGCACGCGCGCATTCGTGCCCGTGCTGATGCACCGGCCGGAGTCCGCTGGTTCCAAGGCCCTGCCCGAAGCGGCCGGCCTGGCCGGTGGGAGCGCCAGGCCGTCGCGTTGTCGGGGCGGGACCCGGCCGGGTTGGCGTACGTGTCCGTGCTGTGGCCGACGGGACGTGCGGTCGGGCCGGAAGGCCCCCGGGGAAGGACCGGACCGACCGCGCGTCCGGCGTCCACCGCAGCGGCGCGGCCTGCCGTCTCACAAGCGCGGCCAGGGGACCGGGTACCGGCGGACATGCGCGCGTCGAGGCGCCGGACCGCCGGGTCGGAGGCGTGGCGCACGGAGACGCTTCGGGGGATACGGAGGTGACGAACTCGTCACGCCCGTGGCGGCACACTGCGTCGGGGTGTCCCTGATGCACCGGACTCCTGTCGCGGCCGACCTGCTGGGGAGGGATTCCGTCCGATGTCAGTGCCGAGGGCTCTCGCGGTGCGGCCGACGGCGTCGACAGCGGTGTCCGCGCCGACGAAGCAGCGGCCGGAGACGACCGGTTCCGCACCGTCGCCGGTGCACGCCCCGTCCAATGCGGCGGTGACGGCCGCGCTGATGGGCGCAGGCAGAACGGTGCCGGCCCCGCCCTTCCCCGGGCGGCCGGCGCCCGCCGCCCAGGACATGGTCGGCAACGGCGCCGTCGCGGCGGCCGGCCGCGCCGAGGCGGGTGCCGTCCCGGCGGTGGCCGCCGTCGCACCGCCGTCGCGGAGTGCGGAGGCGGAGGCGCCGGCGGCCCCCGGCACCGGATCGGAGGTGAAGGCCCGGCCGGGCCCCGACGCGGATCCGAAGTTCGCGTCCCTGAAGAAGGACGTACGGCACAAGAAGCGGGCCCTGGCCGCCTCGCACCCTCCGCCGCGTGCCGAGGCGGTGGCGGCGCAGGACGCCGCACTGCCTCCCAAGGACGACGAGGTGGCGCAGGGCAAGACCGCCAACGCCGAGAGGATGAACGAGGCCCGGCCCAAGGAGTTCGACAAGGACGGGTTCATCAGGGCGGTCGAGAAGGCGATCGCGGACAAGGCACCGAAGAACCTCGACGAGGCGGACAAGTTCGCCGGCTCCGGGAAGGCCGACGAGGTCCGAGCGGAGGTGCACGGCAAGGTCGGCGAGGGCAAGTCGGACTCGGCCGAGCAGATCGCCACGACGACCGCCGCTCCGCCGGACACCTCGGCGGCCGTACCCAAGAAGGTCGTGCCGATGAGTGCGGACCGGCCTCCCGGCACGCCGGGCGCGCCGAACCCCGCGCAGGCGGTACCGGACAAGCTGCCGCCCTCCGCGACCGATCTGTCCGCCGGTCCGGCCGAAGTCAATCAGCGCATGGCCGATGCCCAGGTCACCGAACCGCAGCTGCAGCGGTCCAACGAACCGGCGTTCGGCAAGGCGCTGGGCGAGAAGAAGGCGGCCGAGCGGCACTCCGAGACGGCCCCGGGTGCCATGCGCAAGCACGAGGCCGCCCAACTGAGCGCCTCCACTGCCCAGGCCCGGCGGCTCGGGGTGGCGGCGATGGGCGCGATGGGCGCCCAGCGGGTGCGCACCGGGCAGCAGGTCCACACGGGCAAGACCGGCGCCAAGAGCCGGGACGAGGAGAAGCGGGCCCAGGTCACGGCGGTTCTGCAGGGCGTCTTCGACACGATGAAGAAGGACGTCGAAGCGATCCTGAGCGGCCTCGACAAGCTCGTCGACGACCAGTTCAGCCGGGGCGAGAAGGCTGCTCGGGACGCGTTCACCGCCGAGCACAAGCGGAAGATGGACGAGTACAAGGACCGCCGGTACTCGGGCGTGCGGGGCAAACTGCGCTGGGTGCGCGACAAGTTCGCCGGGCTGCCCGCGGAGGCCGACAAGATCTTCGAGGAGGCCCGCGACCACTACGTACGCCGGATGCGGCAGGTGATCTCCGACGTCGCGGACACCATCGGCGCGGAGTTGAACCGGGCCAAGCGGCGTATCGCTCAGGGCCGGACCGAGATGCAGGAGGCGGTGCGCAAGCTCCCGGCCGACCTGCGCACCATCGGGCAGCAGGCGGCCTCCGAGTTCACCGATAAGTTCGACGAGCTCACGCAGGCCGTGGACGACAAGGGCACCCAGCTGGTCGACACCCTGGCGACCAAGTACACCGAGGCGCTCAAGTCCGTCGACGACGAGATCGCCGCGGAGAAGGAGAAGAACAAGGGCCTGGTGGCCAAGGCCGTGGACGCGGTCAAGGCCGTGATCAACACGATCCTGGAACTGAAGCGGCTGCTGCTGGCGGTCCTCGCCAAGGCCGCCCAGGCGGTCATGCTGATCCTGAAGGACCCGATCGGCTTCCTGCGCAACCTGGTGTCCGCCGTCGGCGCCGGTCTGCGGCAGTTCCTGGCGAACATCGGCCGCCATCTGCAACAGGGCATCCTGTCCTGGCTGCTGGGCAAGACGGCCGAGGCGGGCATCGAGCTGCCGGCGACGTTCGACACCCGGGGCGTCCTGAAGATGCTCGCCTCTCTGCTCGGGCTGACCTGGCAGAACATCCGCGGCCGGATCGTCCGCAAAGTCCCGAACATGGAACCGGCGGTCGCGGCGGCCGAGACCGCCGTCCCGCTGGTCGCCGAGGTCCGCAAGCGGGGCGTCGCGGGGATGTGGGAGGACCTCAAGGCACGCGTGGGCGACCTGAAGAAAGATCTGCTGGACAAGGTCATCGCGTATGTGACCCCCACGATCATCCAGGCCGGGATCATGTGGGTGCTCTCACTGCTCAACCCGGCGTCCGCCTTCGTGCGCGCGGTGAAGCTGATCATCGACATCGTGCGCTTCATCGTCACCCAGGCGCGCCAGATCTTCGAGTTCGTGAACGCGGTGCTCGACGCGGTCATCTTGATCGCAAGAGGCGGCAGCGGCGGCGTCCCGGGCCTCATCGAACGCGCCCTGGCCCGCTCGATCCCGGTCCTGCTCGGCGTCTTGGCCTCCCTCCTCGGCGTCGGCGGCATCGCCGCCAAGGTCAAGCAGATCGTCCAGGCCCTGTCCAAGCCGGTCGACCGGGCGGTGGACTGGGTGATCGACAAGATCGTGGGCCTGGTGAAGAAGGTGTGGGCGAGACTCAGGTCGAAGTTCGGCCGGAAGAAGCCAAAGAAGCGCCGCGACGACCACGACCGCCCCGGCAGGCGCCGTGGCCGACGGCCCAAGCGCCGCGACGAACGGCGGCCGAGGCACAGGAGCCATCCGGACCGCCAGAGGAAGGACCGCAGGAAAAAGAGGTCCAAGAAGGACATGCAGCGCGCCCTGGACGCCGCCGTCCGCGAGGCGACGCGTCTGCTGGACGCCAAGTCGGCGACGGAGGAGACCGTACGGCAAGGGCTTCCCACCATCAAGGCGCGCCATGGCCTCTCCCGGATCGAACTCAAGCAGTCGGCCCGCAACACCTACTTCATCACGGTCTCCATCAATCCCAGCGCCAAGACCCCGCTCAAGAAACTCTTCCCTTACAAGATCGGCAAGGCTGCGGCGTCGACCGTGTTGACCGACGTCGGCGTGCCGGTCGGCGCCCTGCACGACATCGACCACCCCATGCTGCCGGAGAAGTACTCGGCCGCCTTCGTCATCACCATGGTGGCGACGCCCAACGAGGTGAAGAGAAGGCCGAGGATCGCCGCCCGCTATCTCGACGAGGCCTGGGCGGGCTCCTCCGAAAAGAAGGTTGCGTGGGCCAGGACCGCCGTCGTCATCGGCGTCAACTCCGCCGAACGCCTGGACCCGGGGCACTCGGAAAGCGGCGTTCCTGTGATCTCCGCCGCGCTGGGGGCCATCCTGCGCCCGGACAAGCTGCGCATGATCGCGTTCGGCTTCGTCTGGACGCCCGAGTGGTTCGACATCGAGAGCAAGAAGACCGTTCCCTTCAGTACGGTGAAAAGCACGTACGACGGCCTGTCCGACGAGCACAAGAGGGCCGCACGCCATGAGGAGGAGAAGGGCATCGGCAGCAAGCGGGCGAAGGCGGTGCCGTACGGGCTCCTGCGCGGACACGTCTTCACGTCCTCGCACACCGAGCGCGCGGTCGCCGTCCTCAGCAAGGTCAACCAGCAGGTCCACGCCCTGAGCCAGGATCCCGACGGCGGCGTCCACGCTCCCGGGGGCCGTGGTGTGCTGGCTGCGTACGAGCAGATCCTCCGTGCCGTCGAACGTGACCCGATCATGATCGTCGGCGGCTACGACTTCGACGAGCTCAAGTGGCAGGAGGGCGCCCCGGAGCGGGTGGTGCAGCTGACACAGCTCGCCAACGCGGTCGACCGGGCGGTCCGGGCGGCCCTCGCCCGGCGCATCCCGGAGATGACGTACCCCACCGAGCCCAACACACTGGTCAAGGTCTGGGACGAGCCTCGCCTGAACGGCGTCTTCCAGATGATGCAGAAGCGGGCCGACGAGGCGGCCAAGGAAGAACGTCCCTACGGTTTCGGTGAAGGGGAAGGACGCAGCTTCCGAAAGTGGCTGTTGCGTCTCTACGGCCGCGGCTTCTCCCCCGTGTACGATCCGAGCGCTTCCATCAGCACGGACGCGAAGCTCAACGACCCCGGTCGCAGACTCGCGGTGCGGGGGCCGAGCGCGCGCAGCAAACGCCACATGGCGTACGCGATCATGTTGCAGTCGCAGTCGATGGCGAACGCGCAAGTGCTGGCCAACGAACTGTTCCTGGCGAATCTGGGATTGGGCCTCCCGGCCAAGAACTTCGTGCGCGCGGACGTCTTCTCCCATGTGGAGGCCGTCGTCAAGATGATGGTCGACAACCCGGAGCTGACGGTGGACGACCCGAAGATCCAGAAACGCATCGAGACCATGAAACAGTCGGTCCGGGAGTACCTCGGGAAGCTCCCGCCGGTGGCGAAACGCAACGCCGGGGAACAAAGACTGCACGACGTCCTCGTCAGGGCGGAAGCCGTGACGAGCGAGATCATCACCGCGTTGACGGCAGAGGAGCTCAAGAGCGTCTGGCGGAAGCTGTCCCTCCTGCTGAAGGAGGCCAAGGCCGAGGCCGAGGAGAGCGCGAAAGCAGGGAGGAAGTAAGTGGACGAGTCCGTACTCCGGCAGCTGCGGGCGGAGGCGTCCCGCGAGAACTACTCCTCGATGGCCCGTCTGGCGCATGCGCTGTACGAGAACGGCCTGTCCGTGCCGGAGGTCATGCGCGAGTGCTACGGGGTCGATCTGCCGTTGGAGTTCCTCGTGCTCGCCGAGGCCGAGCTGTGGCGACTCGGCCTCTTGGTCGTATGCACCGATCAGCCGTGGCGACTGGCCGTCCCGCCGGCGCGGGGCGGCCCGCTGGCCGCCTCGGATCCGCCCGACGGGACGGAGCCAAAGCTTCTCGCCCTGGACCCCGATCTCCTGCCCCTCGTCTTCACGCTCGGCACGAACAGCCCATCCTGGGAGAACAAGGAGGTGCTCTGCTACCGGCTGTCCGAGCTCGCTGCGGGCCGGCCGACCGTCTTCAGACTGCGGGAGAAGACCACTCGTCGCGACAGGGTGAAGCGGCGGGGCGACTCCCTGCTGACGGTGCTGGAGGAACTCCATCTCGAAGAACTACGCGAGACGGAGCGCCTGATGGACGCCCCGGACGACTGGGGCGTCGGCGCCGAGGACGAGCATCTGGAGGCGGCACGGGAACTGGTCGAGCGGGTCGAGGAGCTGCGGCGCAAGGTCGCAGCGCGCGAGGCGCGGTGAGCGCAGCCCGCATGAGGACGCCGCCCTCACCCTGCGAGAAGCCGTTGCACTCGTCGACTGTGGCGCTTACCGGAGCGGTTGTGGACTTCACTCAGGTCGTTTGCGGTCTCACCAACTCGGCGCGTTCGCGGAGCGCGTCTTCGACGGCATGATGATCAGCGGTACGGCAGGGGACGCCATTGCGGCTGCTTTGGTCACGGCAGCGTTGCCGAGCTGGTCCTGGGTAGCGGCCGACGGCGTCTTGACCAGCGCGTACACACTGTGGGCCAGTGCCGCGTTGCTCACCGGAACCGGGCCGGTCCGCCCCTGGTGGGCGGCGGCCACGACCTCCCGGGCGCGCGCCGGCGGCACCGGCGCCACCAGCCGGTGCAGCGAGAGCGGGGGTTCGGTCGGCAGCATCGAAGGTCACCTCCGGGACGTGTCGACGAGCAGATCGGCGTGGGGGCCCAGTTCGGACGGCCGGAGCAGGCGGGCCTCGCGCTGGAACTGGCGCACCACCCCGCGTACGACATGCCGCATGGCGATCGCGTCACCGCCGCCGTCCGCCGCGGCCAGCGCTGCGGTGCGGGCCGCCGCCGTGATGCCGGCGCCCGTCATGTCCAGGCGGGCCAGGACGTCCAGGTCCACGTCCGCACCGAGCGGGGCCTCCTCGGGGAAGGCCAGGCGCCACAGCCTGCGTCGCTCCGCGGCGGCGGGGCGCGGGAAGTGGACCACGAAGTGGAAGCGCCGGGTGAACGCGACGTCGATGTTGTCCTTGAGGTTGCTGGTGAGGATCACCAGGCCGTCGCTGGCCTCCAGGCGCTGGAGCAGGTAGCCGACTTCGAGGTTGGCGTACCGGTCGGTGCCGTGTTTGACCTCACCGCGCTTGCCGAACAACGAGTCGGCCTCGTCGAAGAGCAGCACCGCGTGGCTCTCCTCGGCCTGCCGGAACGCGGCCTCCAGGTTCTTCTCCGTCTCCCCCACCCACTTGGAGACGATCTGGGCGAGGTCCACCTTGAGCAGCTCCAGGCCGAGCATGCCGGTGACGATCTCGGCGGACATGGTCTTGCCGGTGCCGGGCTCGCCGGTGAACAGCGCCTTGACTCCGCCGGGTGCCGACCGGCGCGCGAAGCCCCAGGTCTCGGCGATCCGGGGCCAGGCACGGGAGGCAGAGGCGATCTCCAGGATCTGGTTCAGCTGAGCCTCGGGCAGGACCAGGTCGTCCACGGTGCGCCGGGGCACGATCGAGCGCACCGCACTGCCGCCGCGTCCCCGGATGACGGTGGCGATGGCGGGCTCCACGTGGTCGGCGACCGGCTCCGGGTGCCCATTGCCCGCCAGGCGCGCCCCGGCCCCGGCCACCGACGCCACGGCGCGCAGTTCGCCGCCGCTCATCCGGTAGCGCACGGCCAGGTCTTCGAGGAGCGTGCCGTTCAAGTCCGGCAGCGCGGCCGACCACATCGCCCGGCGATCACCCAACCCCGGTGCGGGCAGCACGACTTCGGCGTAGCCGCGGGCGGCGAGCAGTCCCGCCGGCCGCCAGGGTTTCAGGCCGGTCAGGCACACCGGGGTCCGCGAGCGGAGCAGGGCGCCGAACACCGCGTCGGCATGCGCCCGGTGCCCCTCACCGTGCAGGTCGTCAGTGGGGATCCACAGCACCGCACCCAGTGCGGCGGCTGTCCGCACGTCGGCTTCGGGGTCGCCGGCCAGGCACCTCAGCGGTGCTCGCGCCGCGCGGGCGAGGGCTTGGACGGCGTCGAGCTGGCCGCCGGGCGGACAGCCCCACAGCCCGGCCAGGTCGATGTCGCCCGACCCCAGCGCGCGGCCCAGCCGGGTGAGCCCGGCAGAGGACAGGTGGGGGGGCAGGACCCGTGGATCCGGCTGGAGGACCTCGCCGGGGTCGTGGCCGAGCAGCCCGACGTCCGTGCCCCAGCCCAGCAGGAAGTCCAGCACTCCGGGGCCCAGGACCAGTTCCTGGGCGAGCTCCAGCGCGGCCTCTCCGTAGGTGCGCAGCAGGCCGTAGCGGCGCAGCGCCCCGGGCGGTCCGAGCGCGCGGCGCAGCGCGAGGCGGGCGGCCACGCTCGGTTCGGCGGCCTTGACCGCCCCGTCCGCCGCGACTGGTTCCCCCGGCCCGTCCGCCTCCCCGTCCGCCTCCCCGTCCGCCGCACTCAACGCCCCTACTGTGAGCAGCAGTTCCACGCTCGGCAGCCGACGGTTCAGGTTGTCCACGATGTAGGCGTAGATCCGCTCGTAGCCGCGGTCCAGTTCGGGCGCGGCCACCAGCAGCAGCGCGTCCTGTTCGGCGCGGGTCAGGCCGAACCGGGTGGCGAGCGCGTCCAGTGGCAGGGTCCGGCCCTCGGCGGACGCGCTCCGCCTCAGCTCCCGTTCCGCTTCCGACTCGGGCCGCTGGGGGGCGCACGGGCCTGCCATCGCGTCGGTGAAGGCGCACACCTCGCCGAGCAGCACATCGACCTGTTCGTCGGTGATGCAGTACGGCGTGAGGTCCGGCCGGGTGAGCCGGGCCGCGATCCGCGACTGCCGCTCGACGGCGGCGCGCAGCGCCCGGTGGACGTCCGCCAGGCGGATCCGCAGGTGTTCCAGCGCCGGTTCGCCCATGTGGCTCAGCCTCCCGAGAAGGTCAGGGTCCGCCCGCCCAGCCAGACCACGTCGGGCACGTCGGCGAACAACCCGCCGCGCAGCAGGTCCGCGTGGCGCCGCCCCATCGGGACGCGCACCCGGACGGCGTCCGGTTCGAACCGGACGGTGGCCTCCAGGTCGGCGAAGCGGCTCAGGGCCAGCAGCGGATCAGGGAGCTCGCGGTCACGCCAGAGCGTCCAGGCGATCGTGGCCAGGCCCAGGGTCGCGGCCAGGGTGACGGAGCGCTCCAGTGCGCTGTCCTGGGCGAGCGGTACCGCCCTGCGCTCGGCCACCAGCGCGGTGACCAGGTTCGCGAACCGGTCTGCGTGGCCGGGCAGTTCGGCGGCGAGGTGCGGATCCGGCAGCTGCTGTGCCGCGCCTGTCCACAGGGGCGTACGCCAGGGCAGCCGCACGACCGGATCGCCGCGAAGGGGCCGTACGCCGGTCAGGAACGGCACGCCCGCCGAGTCGAGTTCGCGCAGCGAGCCGGGGGGAAGAGGGCCTCCGCAGACCAGCACCGGTGGCCGCCCGCCGGCCTGCCAGTACGGCAGCAGCGCCGCGAGGTCCGCTGCCCAGGCGATCGGGAACATGCCCTGCGCGTCGATCAGGAGGAGCCCGTCGTCGGCCCCGGTGAGCAGGAGCGGGTCGGCAGGGTCGTGGCCGCGGCACACCGAGAGCGCCAGGACGCCGTCGAGCAGCGGGAGCGCGGGCCGTACCGCGCGTGCGAACGCGGTCAGCCGGTCCTCGGGGACGGGCGGTCGGAGCCCGGCGAAGGCGGCGGCCGCCTCGCGGTCCTCTTCGCCCCGGCGCCGGCCGTGTGTGGTCACGCCCAGCACCTTGTAAGCCAGGGCGGCGGCGAACAGCGGTGCCTCCTCGACCAGTTCGACACCGGCCAGCGCGGGGGCGATCGCGTCGAGGTACCCGATGCGGGCCAGGGGTCCGGCGAGCAGGAACGGCAACACGGACCACACGCGCACCTCTTCGGTGGCGCGGACCATGACGGCACCTGACGCCGCCTGCGGATTCGGTTTCTCGACCACCTGGTCCTGCTCCCCGGCCAAGGACCGCACCAGCCGGGCCGCCTCGTCGTACTCCGCCGAGGTCACGTACTCGGCGAGGAGCCTGGACAGGGCCGCAGCGCCGGCGTCGGCGACCTCGGTGCGGAGAGGGTCGGGCAGCGGCTCGGACGGCCTGCCGGGGCGGAGGCGCTCGACGAGTTCCGTGAGCAGCCGGGCGGCTGCCCCGTCGTCGTGGCCGAGCAGGGCGAGCGCATACACCCGGAGCGTCTCCTCGGGCAGCAGCGCGAGGAGTGCGCCCAGTTCGCCCCGTTCGGCGAGTTCGGCGAAGAGCGCGGCGGCCGTGGGCGCGTCCCGGACGGCCGCCTCGGCGGCGAAGGACTCCTCGAACGAGAACTCCTGGACGGGCGCCTCCCCGGGGACCTCGGCCATCGCGACCGGCGCGAAGTGGACCTCGGCGGGCGCGTGGGACCCGCCGGGCCGGCCGGGCCCGCCCAGCCGGACGGTGACGGTCACCGGTTCGGTGATCTCCACGTCCGGGCCGTCGCCGGTCAGCTGCTGGGCGAAGTGGTCCGCCAGCAGCTCCGGAAGGAAGTCGATCACTTGCCGCACCATGCCGCGCGGGTCCGGCCCCCAGCTCCACCCACCGCGCCGGACCACGCTCACCGTGCACCGGTGAACGGTGATCTCACCGGCCTCGTCGACGGTCCGTGCAGGGGGCGTGGTCACGTGACGTCCGCCTCCTCCAGGCGGCCCGCCCAGCCGGCCACCAGCACCAGTACGCCGTGCCTGCCGCCGAGGCCGAGGCTCACCGGCAGTTTCAGCCGGGTCTGCTGGGCGGGTAGCTCCCCGGCGAGCACATGGGTGTCCTGGTCGTCGGAGACCAGGGCGACCACCTTGGCGGGCCGGGCCGCCGCGACCTGCACGGTGATGGTGAGCCCGTCCGTCGCCAGCGCGACACCGGCACCGCCGGTCCAGGTGGCCAGGCGCACCAGCGTGGGTTTGGGCCTGCCCTCGGGGCTCAGCTCGACTCCGAACGCCAATGGATCGACAAGGGCGGCCGGTTCGTCGTCCACGGCCGCCACGGCGAGGTCCCCGGCCTTCAGTGGCAGGGTCGCGACGCGGCCCTCGTCGAGGCCGACGCGCATCGGCAGCGCGCGTCCGACGAGCGCGGCCACGTCGGCCGGGGCACCGGCACCGGACAGGGCCAGCGCACCCACCACATGGCCGGTGTCGGCCGCGTACACCACGGTGAGAGCCATGGTCAGCCACCTCCGTTCGTTGCCGCGACTGTCGCCAGGACGAGGAAGTCGACGGCCCCGGGCCGTTCGACGACCGCGGGTGAGCCGGCCCCGGGGTCGTACAGACGTGTCCGGCACCTGACCCGGCGGTCGCCGTCCACGGCTGCCTCCACCGTGCTGACCAGCGTGGATGTGGTGGCAGTCGGCGGTACGCGCGGAGTCAACTGCACATGGATCACGACCCGGCCGTCGGCGATCTGCTCCGCGGTGATGCCGGGCGGCAGCGGGAGCAGCATGCCGTCGGTGGCCGTCCCGGACACCACCAGGGTGCTGCCGACCGGCATCCGGCCGCTGAAGCTGCCCTCGATGGTGAGGTTGCCGTTGGCCGCGAGGGTCATCAGCGGGGCGACCGTGCCGCTGCCCTGGTAGAGCCCGAAGACGAGGCTGGGCTTGTCGCCCCCGGACAGGACGAGCGCGGGCTTGCCCTCCTGGGCTGTCGGTCCGGTGCGCAGGGTCAGGGCGTCCGAGCGGGCCGAGACGGTGTCCGCCCGGACGCCCGCGAAGCGCACCCCGACCCCGCGGGCCTTGGTCTCCACCCCGCTGAAGTGGCCGTCCGTCCAGCGGACGTAGCCGAGCAGGACGAGCCAGCGGGCGGGCGGATCGGCCGGCGGGGCGCCGGTCGCGGGCGGGCGCTGCTCGTCGACCAGCCGCTCGTCGCCGAGGCGCCCGAAGAGGATCTGGTACGACTCCTCCACGCGCGTCCTGGTCGCGCTGCTGGTGCACGAGACGGGCCCGGGTGCCTGGGCGGGCTCCCGGTCGGCCGCGGTGAGGAAGACCGGGTAGGGCTCGTCCGTCGGCTGGTCCGCCCCGTTGACCTCCTCGAAGTCGCTCTCGCGCAGCACGGCCGGCTCGGTGAGGACCACCTCTCGGCCGGTGCCGTCGACAGCGATGCCCGGCGTCACGCTCACCTCGACGTAGCGGGCGTTGGTGAGCGGGTCGGTGCGGCCCCCGGTGACGAGGCCGAGCCCCTCGGCGATGCCCCAGTCGTGCAGATGACGCGCGTGCCGGTCGGCCATGGCGCGCGCGTACTCCACGGTGGCCGACAGGTCCGCGGCGGCCAGCACCTGGCCCTCGTGGAAGGCGGGGCGCAGCGGGCCCGTCATGGCGTCTCCCCGGGCTTCGGGCTACGGGTGGGGCGAGTGCGCTTGGCCGGCGGTCTGGCGGGCCCGTCCTGGGTGGGCGGCTCACCGGACGGCTCGCCGGATCCGCCCTCGAGGTGCGCGAGGCGGGACTCGAGGTTTTCCGGAACCTGCCCGCTCAATCGGCCGACCTGTGTCCGGGCGCTGTCCAGTTGAGTGCGCAGCCCTTCCAAGGCGGCGGTCAGCTCGGCCACTTGGGTGCGCAGGATCGACAGCTCCTGGATGCTGTCGGTCACTTCACTGGGAGTGGTGTAGACCTGTTCGTGCAGCGCCTTGGGCGGCGTCTCGCCGGGTGCCGGGGTGAGCAGCAGGGACAGCATCTCCTCCAGGTCCCCGGTGCGCGGCCAGTCGCCGAGCAGGCCTTCCACGTAGGGACGCACGATGTCGCCCTGCGGGGGGAGCGTCGGCCTGTCGAGGCGTGGCAGGGGCGCGCAGCACACCCGCTCGGCCAGTTCGCGCAGCCGGTAGAGCTTGGGCAGCCATTCACCGTACGCGCCTCCGCCCGGCAGCACCTGCTCGCGGATCCCGGAGCACACCCGTACGACATCGCAGCCGTCCAGTTCCAGATGGGCGAGGAGCACGTCGGTGTCGGTGGAGTCGCCGCACGGCGGGTTGAGTGTGGCGCACGCGGCGTCGGTCAGGAAGCGCCGCAGCGCGAGCGTGAGTGCCGCCGCCGCTTCGGCGATCTGCTGCACCTCGGCGATGCTCGCCTTCTCCACGCTGTCCGGCGGCGGGGCCGGCAGCAGCGGCGGTACGTCGACGGCGGCGACCTCCGTGCGCAGCCGACAGTCACCGGTCTCGCCGGCCTGGTCCAGGCGGCACAGCAGCCACTCCCGGATCAGGCCGAGGTCCGCACGGAACTCCACCCGCAGCGCATGGCTCAGCGGTGTCCCCTGGGCCACCATGCGCACTTCCAGCGGCGCGTCCGCGTCGCCCCGCTCGGGCACCACCCGGGCCGCGGTCTCGGTGACGACCGCGCGGGCGAGGGTGCGGTGCAGCGGGTCGGGCCACGCCGCTTCCATGTCGGCTGCGCGGAGCCGGTCGCAGGCCGTGGCCAGGACGCCGCGGGCCTCCTGGACGGTGGCGAGGTCCGGGTACGCGCCCTTGAGCCGCTCCTGTCCGGCGGCGTCGTAGGTGTCGTAGCGGGCTACGCCGCCGGCGAGCGCGCGGACGTGCTCGGTCATCTCGCGGGCCGCCGGTGGTGGCGGCGGCCCCTCGCCGCCCGTGTTCTGGCGCAGCCAGGCCAGGGAGGCGGCGTACCGCTTGGCGTCGGCGGCGTCGAAGCGGAACGTCCTGCCGGTGCCGGCCGAGGCGGTGGACAGGGCGTCGAGGTAGTACTCCAGCCGTCGGCCCCGGGTGCGGGCGCCGTCGGCCCGGGCCAGGTCGCCGATGCTCGCCAGCAACCGGGTGCCGGGGTTGTGGCGGTGGTCCTCGAAGTCGTCGCATCTGACGACGAAGCGGAACCCCTCCTGGATCCGGGAGGGCACACAGCCCGGCGAGGGGCAGGGCTCCTCGGTGGCGTACGGCGCCACCGGTTCGACGGGCGTCTCCTGGTAGCGCACATAGAGGCCGTAGCGGCGGCCGCCTTCGTCGTCGCAGTTCTCACCACAGTCCACACCGAGGGCGCTGACCCGCTGTTCCCGCACCAGGGCCCGTACATCGACCTGTTCGGCGCAAGGCACCACGATGTCGTTGCCCGCGCAGTCGAGCGCGTGTCCGGGGTGGACCGTCACGGTGCCGTCGCCGCACGGGGCGCAGGTGACGCCGAGGCCGCAGATGACCCCCGGCCCGTACAGCGAGCGGTTGTGCAGCCTGCCCTTCGCGGTCATGTAGTCGACCAGCAGACCGAGATCGTCCTCGGTCAGCAGCTGGCCCGCGAAGAAGCGCGGGCGTACGAAGGCGGAGGTCCGGGTGGCGTCACCACCGCAGCCGCATCCGCAGTCTGTTCGCATGATCAGCGCTCCTTAACGAAGAACCAGCTCTCGAAGACGTCCCCGCCCGCCCCGGTTCCGGACGTCCAGGGACCGATGCCGGACGGAGGCAGTTCGCAGCCCCCGCGGGCCGCCACCGATACGTCCGTGCCGGCGTCGATGGTCGGTACGCGTCCGCCGACGTGGGTGCCGTCGACCGGACGGCAGCAGCGGTCGAGGAGGAACGCCGCACGGACGGTGATCAGCACGCGGTCGCCGTCCTGCAGCGTCTCGCGCGTGGTCTGGCGGTAGCGGAACTCATCGGTGAACTCGCCGCATTCGGCGGCTGGTTCGGTGAAGGTGCCGCCCATGTACCAGGTGGAGGCGTTGCGGCCGCTGCCGCCCTCGATCACCTGGATCTCCACCACGCCCGGCTGCAGCGAGTCGGTGCGTACACCGGCGGAGAACCGCACCACCAGCCCGCCGCCCTCGTCCTGGGTGCCGAGGAGGGCCTTGGCCTCGTCGATGGTGTACGTGTGTCCGTGGATCCAGTTGACACCGGTGATGACCGTGGGCAGGTGGCGGCCGAACGGGCGGCGCACGTTCATGTGGATCCGGTCCCGGCGCACCGGCTGGTGCCGGTCCACGCCGTCGATCCTGGCCAGCCAGAGCGTGGTGTGCGCGCAGCGGGAGCAGCAGGTGTCGCAGCGCTCGTCCACCGGCGGCTCGCATCCGGTGACGACCACCTTGTGGCACTCCTCCGTCCAGCCGAACTCGCAGTCGGCTGTGTCCGCGCAGGCGTCGTTGTAGACGGCGCGGGTGGGCTCGACGGGCCGCTCGGCGTAGCGGATGCCGATCCAGACCGTGTCGGTGTCCCGCTCGCCGGGGGGCAGCGCCTGCCACAGGTCGATATCGCAACCGCCCCGTACGACGACCTCGTTGCCGTCGCAGTCCACGGCGAGGCCGGGGCTGATCCGCACCTTGGCCCTGTACCGGGTGTGCTCCGCCTCGGTGTGCCCATCGGTGTGTTCATCGGTGTGTTCATCGGTGTGTTCATCGGTCGCGGCCGGCTCGTCGGCCCCCGTGTGCCCGTCGCCGCCGGACGTACAGTCGCCCTGCCCCGGCACCGGCTCCACGAACAGGCCGCACACCACGCCGTAGCCGAGCAGACAGCGCATGCGCAGCTTCAATCGCTCACGGTAGTAATCCTGTTCACGCTGGAAGTCCCTGGCGCCGAGCATCTGGCCGTGGAAGTACCGCAGCCTGCGCAGTGGCGGCGCGTCGAACTCCGCTGTCCCTGGTGTCCCTGTCTCCGTCATCGCCCGTCCTCTCACGACACTTGCGTATGCACACCGACGGCGGAGACGACTCCCACGCCCACCCCTCGGCGCAATCCTCTGGATCCCGGCCTGAGCACTCCGTCGCGGTTCAGCCGCAACGGGTCTGCGCCGCCGAGCACGGGCGGCGGCAGCGGGACGAACGCGGTGTCCACGCCGACCGTGGACCGGGAGCCGACCACGAAGCCAGCGCCGCCGGTCCGTACCTCCCCCACCGTGTGCGCGGGCGCCTGGCGCTCCACCAGCCGTCGCAGCGCCCGGATGTCCGCCGACCCGGCGGGCAGCAGCACCCGGAACCGGTGCGCGTGCGCGGACAGCGGATCGCTGTCGGGCGCCCCGAACGCACGCAGTGGCGCCGCGCCCAGCGCCGAGCCGCCGACCCGGAAGCGGCTCGCCGAGCGGCCGAACAGTCGTACGGCGCCGAGCCCTTGGCGCGGTCCCGGCGGCGGGACGCGCCCCGGTGGGGCGCACCCGACGGCTGCGCGCAGCTGTGCCCAGCGGCGGTCCTTGGCCAGCTCGTCGATGACCGGGGTCACCCCGAACACGATGCGCACCGCTTCCCGCAGTGCCCAGGGCGTGCCCCGGCGCCGGTACAGCTCCGGGGCCGCGGCGAGCAGCGCGCGCCGGGTCCGCGCGTCCCAGCCCGCCTCGAACGACAGGCCGAGCAGTCCGGCGAGCCACGGCAGCACCCCCTCCGGTACGCCGGCCGGGTCGAGCAGCGCCGGATACCGCTCGATGACCCGGTCGAGGTCGGCGAACGTGGCGTCGAACAGCGACAGGAAGCGCTCGGTGAAGTCGTCGGCCGCGGGGTCCTGGCGGAAGGCCGGCGGCAGCAGGTCGGCACTGGTGACGCGGGGGAAGTCCAGGCGGATCCGGTGCACGACCGGAGTCGCGCCGCCGTCACCCGACAGGCGCAGCCGCAGCCGCAGGAAGCGGCCGGGCGGCTGGTCGACGAGGAAGTCCGTGGCCCCCGGGGCCGATGTCTGCCAGTCGCTCTGCTCGTAGCGGCCGTCCTCGGTCACCACGATCCCGACGGAGACCGAGGTACCCGCGGGCACCTCGGCGTCGACGCGCACCCGGTGCCAGCGGCAGCGTGATTCACCGCTGTCGATCAGGGTCGTGAGATACGAGCCGCTGGTCAGGTAGGTGTCGGTGCGCGGCGGCAGGGCGTCCCGGGGCAGGCCCCGCCAGGTGTGGCAGTGGGTCACGGGCCCGTCGGGGCCCTTCTCGTCCAGGCAGAACCCGTTCTCGTCCACGGCGGTGAGCGTGGAAGGCGCCAGGGCCACGGCGAGTTCGTCCGCGGTGGCGGTGCGGAAGGGCCGGCCGTGCCCGCCGCGGTAGATCCGCAGCCGGGTGCCGTCGTCGGTGAGCAGCCAGACGGTCCGCTCGTCCGCGACGCGCAGGCCGATGACCTCGCCCCGCGCCCCGGTGCGCAGCACCCCTCTGCGTCCGCCTGCCGAGTCGAACCGGCGGAGGTCGGTACTGCCCCGGGTGGCGATCAGTACCTCGTCACCGGGCCCCAGCGCGACCCGTCCTGGCCGCCGTACCCGGATCACCCCGGCGAGCTGGGCGCCCTCGCGGCGCCACACGAGCACCCGGTCGGACTCCACCACGGCGAGGCGGTGTCCACGCGCGGCGACGGAGACCGGCCGCCGCAGCAGGCCCGGGTCGCACTCGGGCGGCCGTACGGGGGCGAAGGCGCCGCTGCACACGTCGCGGCGCAGCAGCCGTCGCTCCTCGGGGACCAGCAGATACCAGCCGCACGACCCGCAGGCCGGCGCCAGACGCGGGTCGGGGAACCATGGCAGGACCTGCTCCCTGGTGGGTCCTTCCGGCGCGCCGCCGGGATGGGCGAGCCGGATGCCGTCCGGCTCGTCGAACCCGACGATGCCGCCCGTGCCCGGCTCGCTTCCGGCGGGGCTCTGGTCCCAGCCGACGTACCCGTCGAGGAGGCGGAACGTCGCGGGGTGTGGTGTGCACGTCATGGCCGGTCTCCTACCGGGATGAGGAGCGGGCGCTCCGGCCAGACCAGGTCGTGGGGCCCGATCGCATGGTCGGTGCAGGGCGGCAGCCGCAGTCCGTCGACGGTGAGCGAGAGCCGGTCGACGCCCAGCACCCCGTCGACCGCGAGCAGGCGCCGGACCAGTGCGGTGTGCCGCAGCGCGCCGCCGAACGGCCAGCCCGCGCCGTCCTCCCCGCCGCGCAGCGGGTCCAGATAGCCGCGCACCGCGTCGCCCGCCCTGGTCAGGACTGCGGCGCGGTCGAGGTCCGGGTCGAGGGCGACCCATGACTCGACGGCGACCCGGCGGTACGGCACGGGGGCGGCGACCACCGTGACCCCGGCGGGGGCGGCCTCGCGGGTGAGGTGGTCGGCGACGGCCCGCAGTGTCGCGGCGGTGGCAACCGGCGGCTCTCCGCTGTCGTCGCCCGGCGGCACGACGAGGACCCCCACGACGCCGGGGATCGGTACCCCGGCGTAGTCGGGGTGCAGGCCGGGCACGCCGTGGGCGCGGGCCACCGACGCGCCGGGCGCGCGGGTGGCCAGCAGGCCGTAGTCGGCCGGGGCCACGGCCCGGCCACGGGCCCGCAGTTCGCCGACCCCCCGGCGCATCGCGTCGGCGTCGGGCTCGGCATCCGTGCCTCCCGAGGCCGGGAAGGGGTTGTTGACGCCGATGACGTACGGCAGGGCGGTCACGACGGCGCTGACGGCGCCCGCGCGCACGGCTCCGGCGCTGCCGCCGCCCACGCGATAGCGCACGGCGCGGACGTTGCGGAATCCGGGCGGTACGGCCGCGCCGTGGACGCCGTCGCCGAAGGTCACCTCGCCGCTCTCGTGGTCGACGGTGAAGACCCGGTCGTCGGCGCCGTATCCGGCCAGGCTCTCCACCTCCCGCCAGCGGGAGGCGGAGCCGGCCACGGTGCCGAACACATCGCCACCGGGATCGTCGTCGACCTCGATGACCACGGACCCGGTGAGGATGGGCAGCTGGCTGAGCCGCATACGGCGCCGTCCGCTCGCCCCGCTGTCCCCGCTGTTCTCGATTGGCTGCAGCGGCTCGTCCCTGATGGTGCGGGCGGCGGTGGCGGCGACCATGTTCAGCCGCAGCCCTGAGAGCACCGGCGCGGGTCCGGCGAAGGCGCCGTGCGCGATCCGCAGCCGCAGCCAGCGCAACGGGGGCCTCGGCCGGCTGCCGGGCGGGCTGCCCGGCGCCCATGAGCGCGGCACCCGCAACTCGACGGTCCCGTTCGCCCGGAACCCGGCCGTGGAGTCGCGCACCAGCTCGGCGGGGACCAGCCGGGTGCCGTCCAGCACGTCCCAGTGCAGCAGCGGCGCGGGGGTCAGCGGCAGGGGCACCAGGCCGCCGGAGTCGGCGGGGGCGGGCGGGGCGGCGACCACGACGAAGCCCAGCGAGAGCTGCGGGTAGGGGGCGGCCGTCCCGGCGAGCCCGATCCACAGGCCGTTGCCGGGCTCGGGGTCCTGGCCGAACGGTGCGAACGGACGGCTGGGCCCGGCCGGTCCCAGCGGCAGCGTCTGAAGCGTTCCGCCCTCCTGTACGGCGAGGGCGGCGAGGGCGGCCGGGGTGGCGTAGAGGTCCTGGTCGGTCTCGTACACCACCTGCCCGGCCGGGCCGGACGCCGCGCTCTGGAATCCGGCGGGCACCAGGACGGAGGTGCCGTCCGGGGGGTTCACGGTGAACTCCAGGAGGGCGGCCGCCGCCCCGGCCGGACGCCGTCGCACTCCGGCCGTCGCCAGGTGCTCGGCGAGCACCTTCTCCGGCAGCCGGTTGACGCGCGTGAGTACGGGTTCGGTCTGGGTGCCGAAGAGCCGGACGAGCGCGACGCCTGCGTCCTGGCGGTCGGGATCGGTCCAGTCCGGGGTGTAGCCCGCGATCCGGCCGCGTACCGCGGCCCGGACCGCCTCTCGGCTCGCGTCGGTCAGCTCGGGCTGGACGCCGGTCGGTCCGGGGCCCGGTACGAGCCGTCCGTCCTGATCGCGCGCGGCCTTCTCCCACCACACGTCGCCGGTCATGCCAGCCCCTCCCCCGGTTCGACGGCGCGCACGATCCGCGTGCGGACCGCCCGCAGGACGGGTAGTTCACCGGGCCCGAGCGGCACTTCCCGGCAGTCCTCGTCCGGGGCGGCCCCGTCCAGGCCTATCGCCACGGCGGAGACGTCCGCGAGGTCCCCCAGCGCGCGGTGCGCGGCCCGCAGCAGGGCCGAGGGGCGCAGCGGCTGTCCGAACGGCCAGCCGTCCTGGTCGTCGCCTCCGACCAGCGGGTCGAGGTAGCGGCGCAGCGCCTCGGTGAGCTGGGCGGACACCCTGGCGCGGTCGGCGGGGTCGCCCGACAGGTCGGCGCGCAGCACCACGTCGCGGTAGCGGGGCGCGCGGACGAAGACCTCGGAGGTGAGCAGCCGCGCCCGCTCCAGGTGGGCGGCGACCGCGCGCAGCATGCCCGCATCGGGGCGCGGCGCGGCCACGAAGTCCTCGCGGGCCAGGTCCTCGCGTGGCACCGCCGGCACGAGATGCACGGTGACCGCGCCGGGCACCGGGGTGCACGGGAAGCCGGGGTGCTCCCCCAGGGAGGCGTAGGCGCGGGCGACGGCGACGCCCGGTGTGGTACGGGCGAGGGTGGTGAAGTCGTCCACGGTGACCGCGCGGGTCACCTCGCTGAGGGAGGCGGCCGCGCGCCGGCGCGCCTCGGCGACGGTCTCCGGGTCGGCACCGCCCTCGGCACGCACCAGGCTGGCGGCGCTGATCGCCGCCGTGGAGTCCCCGGCCGGTACCCAGTTCGCGGTCATGCCGCCGTTGCCGTCCCGGCCGCCGCCGATGGCGTACTCGACGCTCGCTTCCTGGCGCGGGTGGGGAATGCGCCCGGTGAGTCCGTCGCCGAACACCAGCGCGCCCTCGGTCCGGTCGAGTACGAAGACCTGGTCGGCGGGCCCGCCGAAGGTGAGGTCGGGTACGGCCCGCCACTCCTGGCCCCCGAGTCGCAGGGTCGCCTCCAGCAGGCGCTCGGCGGCTTCGGGCAGCACCAGGTGCTCGCCGGGCAGCTTGAGCCAGGCGTCGATCTGCTCCTGGAGTTCGCTGCCGCTCGCGGTGCGCCGCCGGCGGTGGTGTGCGGCGGACGCGTTGACGGCGAGCTGGAGCAGGCGCGGCGGGGCGGCGTGGGTCGCGGCGGGGGTGGACACCAGGATCCCGCTGTCCTGGGTGGTCCAGCCGGCGGGCGGGTGGAGCCGGACCACCCCGGAGCGTCTGAGCCCGGCCGTGCCGTCCTCGCACTTGGCGAACGGGCCCGAGACATCGGTCCCGGGCCGGAACCAGGACCAGGTCAGCTCGGCGGGCGGCGGTACGTCGGCGACCGCCCCGGGCAGCCATGCCGGCACGGACGCGGCGGGTGCGTCCAGCTCGAACAGCAGGCTGAGCGGGCCGGGCGCGGGGTGCGCTCCGGCGAGCGGCAGGGTGAACCGGGCTGCGGCGGGGGCCCCGTCGGCCGCGAGCAGCGGGACGCCCCGACGGGCGCGCAGGTCCGCCGTGCGGTCGCGGTCGGTCCAGACGGTGACCTCGCCGTCCTCCGCGAGCGGGAAGACGGCCACGTCCTCGTCGAGGGTGAAGACGATCTGCCCCGCCGGGTCACGGGTGAGCGCCGTCCCGGCGGGGATGACCGGGACGGCGGTGCCCGCCTGCCGGGCCGCGACGCTCAGCACGGTGGCGGCGGGCCGGGCGGGGTGCGGGGGTTCCAGGCCGAGCAGCCGCAGTATGGCGACCACGAGTGCGTCGGGCACCTGGTCGAGCCAGTACAGCCGCTGTTCGAGGAGGTAGGCGAAGAGTTCGAGGAGGGTGACACCGGGGTCGACGGGCGCGTGCAGTGTCCAGGTGCCGTCCGACTCGGCGGGGATCCGGCGGCGGATGGCCGCCATCATGTCGGCCCAGGTGAGGTCGTCCAGTTGGGGCGCGGGCAGGGTCATGGCGTCCTCCCGGGGGAGCCGGTGGAGCCGGTGAGCCCTGCGTAGAACGGGAACACCAGGTTCGCCTTGGTGTTGCTGCGCCGGATGCGGTAGACGACCGAGACGGTGATCCGCGCCTCGTCGGCCGGGTCGGCCTCGGCGCGGACCTCGTCGAGCTCCACCCTCGGCTCGTGGTCGCGGACGGCAGCGGCGATCGAAGTCTCCAGGTCGCGCAGGTTCTGCACGCTGCCGGGCGCGAACACCAGCTCGTGGGCGCGGGTGCCGAGTTCGGGCCGCATGACCCGCTCGCCGGTGCCGGTGAGCAGCAGCGCCCGCAGGCAGTGCTCGATGCTCTCCTCGCCGACGGCGTACCCCAGGCGCCCGGAGGCGTCGGGCAGGATCGGGAACCGCCAGCCGGTCCCGAGGAACTCCTCGCTCATGCCGTCCTCGCCTTCTTGGCCAGTACGGCGGGGGTGAGCGGCGGGGCCGGCGGGCCGGTGGGCCCGGCGGCGGACGGATGGGTGTGGGTGTTGAACGCCTGGAGCAGCGCGTTGCCCAGCACCAGGGGTTCGGTGGCGCCGCCGCCGAGGTCGATGGAGGGGGAATCGACGGTCACCTTGGGCGCCTTGAGCGTGATCTCGCCCTGCGCGGTCACGGTCACGCTGCCGCCCTCGGCGGCGGTGATCCGGATGGCCTTGCCCTGGTCGTCCAGTTCCACCACGTGCCCGGCGGCCGATGTGATCCGTACGGCGGCCTTGTCCGCCGCGTCGTCGAAGAGCACCTCATGCCCGTGGCTGGTCCGGATCATCTTCTGGTCGCGGCCCTGGGTGCGGGCGGTCGGCGGCTTGTCCTCGCCGTTGTAGAGGCCGCCGAGCACGATCGGGTACCGCATGTCCCCGTGGACGAAGGCCACCAGGACCTCGTCGCCCTTCTCGGGCACGAACAGGGAGCCGTAGCCGCTCCCCGCGTACAGCTGGCTGACGCGGATCCAGTCGGTGACCGTGACGTCGTCGAACCACGGGAACTTCACCTTGACCTGGCCCTCGTCGTCGCCGTCGTTCTCCACGACGATCGCCGAGACGACGCCGTAGTACCGCTTGTCGGTGCTGCGGGCCCGCGGTGTGGTCCTGATGGTCACTGGTCCCCCTGGTGGATCCGCCGTCCGGTGAACTGGGTGAAGAACCCACTGGTGTTGAGCGTGTGCTCGACGCGCTTGACGAAGTACATGCCGGAGAACCGGCGCCCGAGGCCGTAGATCTCCAGGTTGTCGCCGGGCCGCAGCTCGGGCAGGCCCGCCACCTTGCCGGTCGCCGTGATGAACTCGTACGCCCGTTCCCGCAGCAGGCTGATCGCCAGTTCGCGGGCCTCCTGGTCGCTGCCGACCGGCGCGTCGACCAGTACTTCCTGGCGTCCCTGCAAGGTGGACTCGGCGACCTGCGGCCCGCTCTGCCCGTCGGCGGTGTTCTGCCCGGCCGGCAGGTTCTCCGCGGTCGCGGTGAACGCGATGGACTGTTTGGTACGGGGGTCCCAGCCGCGCACGGTGACTTTGCTGACCTGCTGGGACACGGTCAGGGTCGGGGTGAACTCCAGCAGGTTGGGGATCAGCCCCTCGGGCTGGGCGGTGGGCCCGGTGGACAGTCCCGGCGCGTAGGCGAGCCGGTACACCCGGATGGGCCGGCCGTCGCGGCCGTCGGTCGGTCTGATGAAGTAGAGCGTGTCCTCGCCGGTCCTGGGGTCCGGCAGGATGTAGCAGTCGAAGTCCAGCCGCTTGGCCCGCTCCAGCAGGAACGTCGCGTCGTCCTGGTTCTTCTGCACCACCAGGTCGTGCGTGGGCCCCTCCCGGGTGACCTCGACCCGCAGGTGGTTACGCTGGGCGATCTGCTCGGCGATCTGCCAGTCGGGCTGATTGCGGTAGATCTTCGTCTCGTTCTCGGTGGGTTTGCGGTCCTTGAGCCGCAGCAGCCCGTCCACTCCGCTGACCTGGACGGTGGGCGAGGCGCTGTCGGTGAACTTCGGGCTGAGCGTGGAGATGGTCCCGGTCGCGACGGTGAGCAGCTTGTCGGCGTAGCCGAGCCGCACCGAGACCCGGCCGCCGAGCCTGAAGGCCGGCGAGTCGCTGTGCTTGAAACGCAGGCCGGCGTCGTCCCAGTTGTTGAGGGTCAGGTCGAAGCCGGACATCTCGTCGATGTCCCGGTTCACCTTGATGTCGATGATGTCGTTCTTGGTGGACGGGTCCATCTCCAGGCCCTCGATGCGCACCTCGAACTCGGGTGCGTACCGGTCGGGTGAGGCGACCTCGGGAGTGGGGGTGCTCATGGCGCGCTCCTCACGGCAGCCGGGGCACGGTCAGCACCCGGCCCGGCCGCAGGTCCCGTGGATCGGTGATGCCGTTGGCACGCGCCAGCTCCCGCCAGGCGTCGGGCCGCCGGTACAGCGCGCTGGAGATGGAGCTGAGCGTGTCGCCGCGGCGCACCACATAGCTCTTCTCCACCGTGGGCGAGGAGCGTGGTGTGGCGGCGACCTGCACGGCGGCGGTGCGGAACTCCTTGAGCGAGAGGTCCAGCACGGCCCGCAGCGGAACACCGTCCGGCCGGAACAGCTGGTAGTTGACGTCCAGCTTCTCCACGACGCCGGTGAAGACCTCCTCGTCCCACACGAACCGCACGACCGGCGGCGCGTGTTCGCGGCTGTCCGGCCTCAGCAGGTTGCGCAGCGCGTCGACATAGGCCTTCCGTACGTTCTCCAAGGTGTCGGAGGTGTCGACGAGCGCCTGGACGGTGAGGGTCTCGGTGCCGCCGCGCACATACTGCAGCGGCGGGGTCTCCAGGCCCGGGATGGTGATCTCGGCGAAGGTGTTGCTCTTGCTCAGCTTGTAGTCGGTCGGGTTGAACCGCAGCGGGATCCGCCGCTGCCGCTCATCGGCGATCACCGGCCGGACGATCTCCAGGCGGGCCTGGGCCGCGCCCTGGCGGGCGAAGGACACGGGCGTCACGCTCATGACTGCCCCTCCTCGTGACCGAAGCGGCGTTCGGCCTCGGTGTGCGCGGCGCGGGCGCACGCCTCCTCGTACAGCTTCGACCAGGCCTGGATGTGCTTGTTGAACAGGCGGGTGAACACCGCGCCGTCGTCGCCGTCCACCTGGAACCGCACTTCGAGCTGGTGAATGGTCACCTTCGGCACGACGGTCACCTCCCTCGGTTCGGTCGCGACGAGCCGCTCGCCGCGGCGCCTTGAAGGACCTTGGTCAGTCCCTCGTGGGCGATCTCCAGCGACTCGATGGCGATCGCGTTCTGCTCCGCGTGCAGGTCCGGACCGGTCCACTTGGCGGCAAGACCGCCGTGGAACGCCCATGCCGCACCGGGCACCCCGTCCGGGCCGAGGACGATCACCGCGCCGTCGCGGCGGGCGCCCAGCGAGTCGGCGAGCCCGGCCTGGTACCAGGCCCACAGGAGCGGATCGCGGACCACACCGCGCTTGAGGGTGATCCGGTTCCAGGAGTGGCGCAGCGGCAGCTGGTGCACCGAGTCGTTGCGGCCGCCCTCCGGATAGCTCGTCACCTCCAACTGCGCGCCCAGACCGGTGACTTCCTGGAAGGCACCGGACGCGACCAGCGGCAGCAGCAGCGCCTGCGCGGCCGGCAGATAGGCGTCGCCGGGGTCGAGGGTGACCAGGAACCGGTACTTCGGCAGCGGGTCCTCGCTCATGCCTCGATCACCTCCAGACCTCGGTCCTGGCCGAGTACCAGGCGCAGCCGGATGAACTCCATGGGGACGGCCGGGGCGACCTCGATCTCGCAGACGAGTTCTCCCGGGTCCTGCTCGGGCGGGTTGTCGGTGTCGTCGCACACCACCCGGAACGCCTGCTCTGGCCGCCCCCCGGCGAGTGCCCCGGCCCGAAAGGCGGAGAGCAGCACCGAGGTGACTGCCCTCACCAACGTCAGCCGCAGCTCCGGGGAGTTGACGTCGAACACCAGCGGGCTCGCCACCCTCCGGATGGCACGCACCAGGAGGTGTACGAGGCGGCGGTGGGCGATGTAACGGGTGCGGGGGTCGGCGGACAGGGTGCGCCCGCCCCACACCGTCAGTCCCTGCCCTCGGGTGCACCGCACCAGGTCGACGCCGGCCTCGAACAGCCGTACCTGCTGCGGCTCGGGGAACTCGTCCGCCAGGTCGACCGCATCCAGGACCACGGCGTTGGCAGGCGTGTGGTGTGCTCCGCGCTCGCCGTCCAGGCGGGCGATGACGCCCAGGACGTGCCCGGAGGCGGGGATGGTGCGCAGCCCGTGCCGGTCGGGGATGCGCAGCGCCGGGTGGTAGACGGCCGCGCAGTCAAGCAGCCGGCTGTCTCCCGTCGCCGTGAGCGACCCCACCCAGTCGACGACCTCGTCCACGCCGGACAGCCGGGGCGGTACGTCCAGGACGGCCAGCCGGTCGTGCAACGGGGCGACACTGTTGAGCAGTTCCAGCACCACGTCGGTGTGGGCGCTCCCGGACAGGTCCGTGCCGAGGTCCGGCAGCGCCACCAGCGCCGGTTCCGGGAGGTCGGCCTGTACGGCCACGGCGTCCTCGTACTCGCCGCGGGTGGGCGCGGATTCGGTGCCGCCGGTGAGTGTCAGGTCCCAGGACTTCGAGATCGGGCCGCGCCGGCCGGGCGGCGGCGGGGGCCCGTCCGGGACCAGCCGGAGGAAACGGGACGTGGCCAGCCGGTCCGCCGCCTCGGGGAGCGGCAGACCGGGGAACGCCTCGGGCACCTCGCCGGGCACGGTGACCCGTACGCTCACCGTCGGCGGTCCGGCGACCGTGCTGGCCTGGTAGCGGATGGCGACCCGCGCGCCGTTGGCCCAGGTGCCCGGGCTGGTGGCGACCACCCGGTAGGACGTGGCGGGGAATCCGCTCAGTGGGCCGACCGTCCACCGTGTCCAGGCCGTGGTGGCCGGCCCGGAAACACGGAGCACCCAGGCCGTGCGGCCGCCGTTCTCGAAGAATCCGCGCAGCGCGTACGGGGTGGCGCAGGCGCCGTCCAGCGGGTCTCCCCGGCCCGACGAGCTCGCGGGGGGACCGAAGGCGCCCACGACGTCGTTCCAGCTCTCCACCCGCACCGGGGCACCGACCGGACCGCGGCGGAGCCGGCCGAGGAACGCCGCCACGTCGGTACGCAGCGGCTCCGCCTCGGACCCGCGCGGCGCGAGCGTCAGGGACACGCCGGGAAGCGCTTCACTGGTCATGTCAGACGTCGATCTCCAGCTTCTCGACCGCGAGGACGAGCGTCTCCATGGCGATCTCGTTCTTGGTGGCGCTCAGGGTCGGGCCGGTGTACTTGGTCGGCCAGCCGCGGTCGAAGTTCCAGCGCATGGCCTCCTGACGGTTCTCGTCGAGGAGCACGATCGAACCGGAGGTGCGCCGCACTTTGCCGTTGAGCGCCTCGACCACCCAGTTCCAGAAGCCGACATGGCCGGTGATGCCGCGCTTGAAGGTGAGGTTGGTGTACTTCTTGAGCCCCGGGATCTTGCGGACGGTGATGTCCTCGCTCCCGTTGCGGTACTCGATCGGCGGGATCTCCAGCTCAAGGCCGCTGGCCTCGGTGAAGGACCCGCTCACCGCGACGCCGTCGTCGCTGACGTTGGTCACGATGATCTGGAAGTTGTAGGACGCGTACGGATCGTCCCTGGTCACGGGCGGCATGGCGGCCCCTCCTCGCTCCTCGGTGGTCCTCGGTGGTCCTCGGTCGAATGCTCAGGCGAGCTGGGTCTCGCGGGTCTTCTGCTGGATCCGGAAGATCACGAACTCGGCGGGGAAGACCGGGGCGACGCCGATGACGCAGATGAGTCGCCCGTTGGCCAGGTCGTCCTCGGTCATCGTGGTGCGGTCGCAGGCCACGAAGAACGCCTCGTCGGCGGTGGTGCCGGCGAGCGCGCCGCTGCGCCAGACCGTGGTGAGGAAGTTGGTGATCGTCTGGCGGACCAGGGCCCACAGCGACTCGTCGTTGGGCTCGAAGACCACCCACTGCGTGCCCTCGTCGATCGATTCCTCCAGGAAGAGGAAGAGCCGCCGGACGTTGATGTACTTCCACGAGCTGTCCGAGGAGAGCGTGCGCGCGCCCCATACCCGGTGGCCCAGGCCCGGGAAGAACCTGAGCGCGTTGATCCCCTTGGGGTTCAGCAGGTCCTGATGGCGCTTGGTGATGTCCTGGGCGAAGCCGTCGGTCTGCCGGATGCCGCGGACGACCACGTTGGCGGGTGCCTTGTGCACGCCCCGCTCCACGTCGACCCGGGCGTAGATGCCGGCCATGTGGCCCGACGGCGGCACCTCGACATCACGGTTGGTGGACGGGTCCCGGGTGACCAGCCATGGGTAGTACAGCGCCGCGTACTTGGTGTCGAACGGCTCGCGGAACGCCTGGATCCCCTCGATGTCGAGGCCGTCGCGCGGGTCGAGGATCGCGAACCGGTCCCCCAGCTGTTCGCAGTGGGTGACCAGGCTCGATTCGACCGTGCCGGACCACATGCCGGGCACCGCGCAGACGGCGACCTCGTCGATGTCCTCCAGCGCGACGATTCCCGTGCGCCGTCCGCTGCCGCCGTCCGTGCCGACGAAGTCGGCCACGCTCAGGGACTCGTACGCGTCGTCACCGTCCGCCAGCGTCAGCCAGGAGCCGATCGCGGGCAGCGGGAACTTCGTGGGGTCGGTGGACAGTCCCGGCAGCGCGGTGGCCCGTACCAGCTGCGACCGGTCGGCCAGGGCGGTCACCAGGTTCGACGGTGTGTCGCCGGTGAGCCGAAGTCCCGCGAAGTTCTCGGTGACGGTGGTGCCGCCCGGGTCGGTGAACCGCGTGCTGACCTCGGCCTCGACCAGATGGATCCGGTCGGTCTCGAAGAACGTCCCCGGTACGTCGCGGTCGAAGGTGACGGCATCGCCGGCGACCGTCTGGACGTTCACGGCGGTCAGGGTGGTGCCGTCGTCGAGCTGGACGACCGCTCCCTCGTACAGCCTGCTCGCGCCGCCGACCCTGAGGGTCCGCCCCGTCGCGAGGTTGCCCCGTCGCACCCGGCGCACGGTGAGTCCGGTCTCCCACGCCGGGTGGGTGGTGCCTGCCGGGAGGGTCAGGGTGACCTTGCCGTCCGCGGGCCGGCCCACCTCGGCCTTGTACCGGTCGGAGCCGATCTGGACCCAGACGTCGGCGGGCAGGTCGTCCGGGTCGAGCCCGGGCGCCGCGGCCACCTGAACCGTCTCGCCGTCGGCGGCCACGTCCGCGACGAGCCGGGTGACGAACAGCGGGCCCTCCTGCGGGTCGGGCAGCACCGGCAGCGCCGCACCGACCATCGGCTGGACCCGGACCTGGACGCCGCCGCCCCAGGCGCCGGGGCTGTTGGCGGACAGCCGCAGCGTCTGCTCGGTGCCGCGCGCCCCGACCTGGACATAGTCACCTCGGGCCGTCCTGACCTCGGCGGGCAGGGCGGCGCTCAGCGTGATCCGGCGCTTGGTCATGTCGTAGCCGGAGACCGTGGCGGTGTGGATGGCCTGCTGGTCGTCGCCCCGGAAGATCTGGATCTGCTGTCCGACGCCGGTGAAGCCGACCAGGTGGCCCAGTTGCAGACTGGTCGCGCCGCGCGCGGCATCGGTGGCGATGGGGCTCACCAGCCCCTGGCCGAGAACGCCTGATGCGGCCTTCGCCTGTGCGCCGGCGACCCGCTTGACGTATAGACGCCGGCCGCCGTTGTCGAAGAATCCCTTGACGGCCAGCGGAAACAGCCACCAGCGGCCGCCTTCGGAGGGGTTGTCGGCCCACGCGTCCCGCACGGACGCCTCCGGCTCGGGCAGGAAGCCGCCGAAGGTGTTCTGGAACTCCAGGAAGTTCGTCACCAGTTTGGGTTTGCCGGTGTACGGCCCGCGAGCGGTGACCCCGACCATCCCGGCGGTGCTGGTGCTCACCCCCGCGATCGGCCGCGGCCCCGCGTCGATCTCCTCGATGTAGACCCCGGGGCTCAGATACTCAGCCATGGAATGGGCTCCTCACTGCTCACGGATCTCGATGACGTGCTGACGCTCCGCGTCCTGGGGCAGGTGTACGAGGAGCGACCCGGTCCGGCCCGGCCGCTCGGTGGCCTCCAGCCGGAATGTCTCCTCGACCGCGTGCTCGGCGGGTTTCTCGCCCTCCCAGCGCAGGGCGAGCCGGAAGGCTCCCCGCGCGTCGGAGAGCGTGCGTTCGTGCCACGGTGTCAGGTCCTGGCTGGTGCGCCCCCTGGCCTCGACGAGCGCGTTGGCGACCGGCGCCCTGCCGGCGGCGTCGAGCACGACACCGTGGACCGTGCGCGTACCCGGCGGGTACGCGAAGGAGACCGCCGGCAGCAGCCGGACCAGCCGCGGCGAGGCGCCCGCGGAGGGCGGGTGGGTGTCGTCGTACGGGTGGACCAGGAACTCGACGCCGACGAGTTCGGCCGAGAACGGCTGACCGTCGGCGGGGTACAGCGGCTGGTAGCCGGCGGCCGCGAAGCGGGCCCGGTGGCGCTCCGGCCGTGCTGCCCGCGGCTCTGCCCGCCTGCCGAGCCCCGGAAAGGCGAAGGATCCGCTGGGTGTGCGCACCGCGTGGTCGTCCAGCGGCAGCCAGCCGCCGTTCGCCTCGTCGAACCGTTCGAGGCGGACGTCCACGCCCGCGGCGCGCACCCGCCGTGCGTAGTCGTCGAACGGCACCAGCCACACGGGGCTGTAGAGCGTCGAACGGGCAAGGGGCAGGAAGGCGCTCATGGCGTCGCCGTCCCCTCGATGGTCCGGCTCTGCACCGGCCGCAGCGCTGTCTCCACGGCAGAGTCCAGGTTGACGACGCGGACCTCGTAGTTCAGTGAGAGCCGGTACGGCTTCTGGATCGCGTACCAGACCCAGGACTTCTGGTCGAGGGTCAGCGGTGTCAGGGTGAGGTGCAGCGAGTCGACACTGCCGGCCAGGCCACCGGAGAGCTGTGCGCCGTCCAGGATGGCGTCGTCGTAGAACGTCTGCAGAGCGCGTCCGAGCATCCGGTGCTGGGTCGCCTGGTCGCCGCCCCAGGGAGTGATCAGATACCGCAGCAGCAGAGCCATCGGCGGTTTGCGGGTGGTCAGCGGTTCGGGCGGCTGGGAACGCACCGGTGGCCGGTTGCGCGAGGTGGGATCCTCGGCGATCTCGTAGAGGAACACCGTGAGTTTGGGGGGCGGTGTCTGCACCGTCTCGGACAGGTCGTTCAGTTCCGCGATCGGCGGTTCCACCTGGCTCAACCCGCGCAGGGCCTGGGTCAGCGTGCTCACGACGACCGACGAGACATCGGCGATCACACCGAAGTCACCCATAGCAAGCCCCCCTCGGCCCGACGCGTGCTGACCACGTATGCCGCAACGATGCAGACTTCCTGTGATCCGTCCGCGACTCGCCCGTCGCACCGGCGTCACCCCTGCGTCCCCCGCCGCGTGCCGTGACGCCGCCGGACACGGATCGACGACGTCGGGGTGACACCCGTGCGGAACACTTGGTCTCCCATGGAGACCCCTTCAACGCGGTCCGGCATCCTCATACTCCGGGTGTGGGTGGAAGACGGCAGGTCGGACGGCTTCCGCGCGCGCATCATCCAGATCGTCGACGGGGAGCAGAAGCCCCCCGCGGCGGCGGACCAGACCGTCGACGTCTTCCTGGCACTGCGGACCTGGCTCGATGAGCTGCTGGAACGGGACCGGTGACGTTTTTGCGACGATCCGTTGTTTCTTCGTTGACGCCATCCGGATAATCCTCGACCCTGCGGTCATAACGTGGCCGTAACATGGCTTCGAGAAGCCGACGACCGAACGAAGATCACCCGTCGACATCGGTACCGGGGGCGTCGATGAACGGACAATCACATTTTATTAATTTGAAGCTGCTCAAGGGCTTCACACTCACGGTCGACCATGCGCGCATTCCGGTCTGCTCCAGCACTCAACGGCTCCTTGCATTCCTGGCTTTGCAGGGGATGCCGCGATCCCGCGCCTACGTGGCCGGGATCCTCTGGCCGGACGTCACGGCGTCACGCGCCAACGCCAACCTGAGATCGTCCGTCTGGCGAGCGGCGCGCACGGGTCACCCCATCATCGACGCGACCGCGCGCGAGCTGGCCCTTTCCAAGCACATCACCATTGACCTGCACGAAGCGGTGGCACGCGCCCACCGACTGCTCGACAGCTCACGCCCGTGCGACGACATCCTCACCATGCAGACGCTGGCGGACTTATCGGTGGACCTCTTGCCGGAATGGCCGGAAAATGACTGGATGTTGATCGAGCAGGAGCAATACCGTCAGCTCCGGCTTTACGCCTTGGAAGCGATGACCGAGCGACTGACCTCAGCTCGGCGCTACGGCGAAGCCGTCGCCGCCGGACTCGCCGCTGTACGTACCGAACCCTTGCGGGAAAGTGCCCACCGTGTACTCGTGAAGGCACATTTGGCTGCCGGCAATAGGGGTGCGGCACTGCACCAATTCGAACAATGCCGCCGCATCCTGCGGGAAGAATTGGGACTGGAACCCTCCACTTCGCTGCGAGACCTCGTGCCGCTGCGCGCCGAACACGGCGCGCCGTCACGGCTCCAGCCCTTCAGCACCTAGGCCCCACGGCTTCGCCGGGACCAGCCCGTCCTGGCGGGCACCTCCGCTGCGTCGGCGGCCACGAGGTGTGCGCCATCAGCCTCATCAGGTGCACCTTCGGCACCAGAGGGGCCACGCCGTTCCAGGGCGCATCGTGCTGCGGCTGCACGACTCCTGACCGAGGGCGGACCGGGGCAGCGGCCTCCTCCAGGACCTGCCTTCCAGACCTGACCCCCAGGACCTGCCTCCCGCCTGTCCTCCAGCCTGTCCTGCCGCCTCGTACCGCGAGCAGCTCGACGCCATCCACCACTCCACGCCTCACGAGGAACACCATGACCGCCTTCCACGCTGCCGTCGTCCACCCCGACCGCTCCGTCACCTACTGCGGCGAGGTGAGCCAGGCACACGTCGATGAGGTACTCGCCATCGCCGCCGTCGCGAGCACACCGTGCTCCGCCGTCCAGCACCCGCGTCGCCCCGGCTCGGTCTTCGTGCTGCGCGAGGACGGCGACCTCGACTGGTACGAGCCGGTGGGCGCCGAGCCGTTCATCATCCGCGACCCGGACCCGGAGCCCCGTATCGCCGACGGCCACCCCACCGCCGCTGACCTGCCCGTCGCCGGTGAGCCGGTGCACGGCCTCACCGGCACCAGATGGATCCCCGGCGCGATCCCGCTCGGCGACGGCGTCATCGGCGGGGCGATGGACACCCCCGGCAATCCGCCCCGGGTCGTGCACCACACCACCGAGTCCCCGGCCGGGGGCAGGTATCTGGAGGCCGTCGGGTCGTACCTGATCCGCGTGGCCTCCGAGCCGCAACTCATCTACTGCCCGGTGACCGACCGGGTCGGCCAGTTCGGAGCGCTGGACCTGAGCGCCCGGGCCCTGCGCAACGACGGCGCCCGGCGGACCAATCGCGAGGGCAGGGTCTGCATCCAGATCGAGGTCCTCGGCCATTCCAGCACCCCCTGGACCACCGGCTGGGATCCGGCGAGGAAGCCGGGCTGGCAGAAGGTGCTGGCCGCGGTCCGCTCCTGGGGCGTGCCGGACGTGTTCCCGGCCGGACCACCGGCGGTGTACCCGGGGCCGGGCAAGTCCCGCTCGCGGTCCGTCTGGCAGTACCAGGGCGGCCACTTCGGACATGTCGATGTCCCGGGCAACGACCACGGCGATCCGGGTGCGATCGACACCGCCAAGGTGCTGTACCACGCCGGCCCCACCACACCGAAGCCGACCAAGCCGAAGGTCAGCGTCGCCCACCTGGTCGCTGCCGCGAAGAAGGACGGACCGGCCCCGGACGGACACACCACCTACCCGACCGAGGTCCGCATCGTCGAGAACGCCCTCGTCGCCGAGGGTCTCCTCCAGCACAGGTACGCCGATGGTTCCTTCGGCTCCAAGACGGTCTCCGCATACGCGGCCTGGCAGCGCAGCAAGGCCGGCGGCTCCTACACCGGCGACGCCGCCGACGGCCTCCCCGGCATCGCCTCCCTGAAGCGCCTGGCCGCCCGGCACGGCTTCATCGCGACCGCCTGACCCCGCACCTGCTACGACAGATGCCGGGCCCGCGGATCAGGCGGCAGACCCGGGCGTGCCCGGTGCCGGGGGTGGCGAGGGTGCCCGGCCACGCCACCGGCGGCGGCGCGAAGATCGCGTCCAGCGCGGGTCTCGTCGTGGCCCGCGGATCGGCGGCCCGCCGATTCACCGGGACCGCGGTCGGCCTGGCCGTCACCGGCGGCTTCACGGCCGTGCTGCCGCGCACCGCCGGGCCCATGGTGTCCACGGAGACCATCCTGCCGGGCGAGCCGTTCGACGCCGCCCGGGCGCGGACCTGGGGCCTGGTGAACCGTGCCGTGCCCGACGCGGACCTCGAGGCGCAGGTACGGCGGGCGGTCGCGCTCCTGCGCACCTGTTCCGCCCAACGCCCTGCGGCCGGCCAAGCGGCTGCTCGACCAGGGCTGGGACGGCGCTCTGCAGGACGCGAGGCGCCGCGAGACCGGGGCCGGTGTCGGGGTGGCGCGAGTGAGGACGCGCGGGAGGCCGCCGCCTCCTGCGAGGGCCGCCTCCCGCGGTTCGCCCGGTCCTGAGCGGCCCCGGACGCGATCGGTCACTCGTCGGCGCACCGCTCACCTCACTGACGGCCCGCATCCGGTGGAACAGCGCCCGTCCGGTCTGCGCGGGGTCGACGAAGAGCTCCGCCCCCGATGACGTGCGCTCCGCGAGCGTGCGCAACCGGTTGAGCGACGTGCCGACGGCACTGCGCGGCGAGACGACCTCGGGGACCTCACCGCCGCCGGCGCGGACCCTCCGGCGAGTCCGGGTCCGGGCTGTCGTATGCGATTCGGCTCGCGCCGGAAATCGGCAGGGGAGCAGAAAGGCCGCCCCTTCTCCCACGTCTGTCATTCGGGGGTGCTCTGCGTGTTTCATAGAGGTGTGGTCTGCGGTGCGCGACCATACGAACGCGGCACACATTTTCCAGCCGGTGGCCGCCATGGCGCGCTGATTGTGTGGGTCGACGTGCTCGACACCCGCAAAGCCGACGACGTCGAAGCGGCAGCCGGCAGAAGGAACACCGAGACAGGAAGAAGGACGGGCATGTCCGGCAGTGAAAGCGAGAATCCAGTAATCCCTTCGCCGACGCCCACGCCGACTCGGCGGCCCAGGACGAACCGGGACTGGTGGCCGAATCAGCTGGACCTTCAGGTTCTCCACCAGCACTCGCCCCGGTCCAACCCGATGGACGGGGACTTCGACTACGCGAAGGAGTTCGCGACCCTCGACGTCGACGCGCTGAAGCGTGACGTCTTCGAGGTGATGACGACATCCCAGGACTGGTGGCCTGCCGACTACGGCCACTACGGTCCGCTCTTCATCCGCATGAGCTGGCATGCCGCGGGAACGTACCGCATCGCGGACGGCCGCGGCGGTGGCGGCAGCGGCGCACAGCGCTTCGCCCCCCTCAACAGCTGGCCGGACAACGCGAGCCTGGACAAGGCGCGCCGTCTGCTCTGGCCGGTCAAGCAGAAGTACGGCCGGAAAATCTCCTGGGCCGATCTTCTGGTGTTCGCCGGAAACTGCGCGATGGAATCCATGGGGTTCAAGACGTTCGGGTTCGGTTTCGGGCGAGAGGACATCTGGGAACCCGAGGAGATCTTCTGGGGGCCCGAGGACACATGGCTCGGAGATGAACGCTACAGCGGCGACAGGGAACTCACCGGTCCTTTCGCCGCCGTACAGATGGGACTGATCTACGTCAATCCGGAGGGGCCCGACGGAAACCCGGACCCGATTGCTGCCGCCGGGGACATTCGGGAGACGTTCGGGCGCATGGCGATGAATGACGAGGAGACGGTCGCACTCATCGTCGGCGGCCACACCTTCGGCAAGTGTCATGGTGCGGTCGAACCCAGTTATATCGGCCCGGAACCCGAGGCCGCTCCCATCGAGCAGCAGGGCCTCGGCTGGCGGAACACCTACGGCAGTGGCACGGGGCCCCACACGCTCACCAGCGGTCTGGAGGGCGCATGGACCACCGAGCCGATCAAGTGGGACAACGGCTACCTGGACAACCTGTACGGGTACGAGTGGGAGCTGACGAGCAGCCCCGCCGGCGCCCACCAGTGGACTCCCACGGATCCCGCGGCCAGGAACACCGTGCGCGACGCCCATGATCCGTCGAAGCGGCACGCCCCCATGATGCTGACGACGGACCTCGCGCTGAAGGTGGACCCGGTCTACGGCCCGATCACGAAGAGGTTCCACGAGAACCCCGACGAGCTCGCGGTGGCGTTCGCCAAGGCGTGGTACAAACTGCTGCACCGCGACATGGGTCCCGTCTCGCGCTACCTCGGCCCGTGGGTTCCCGAGCCGCAGCTGTGGCAGGACCCCGTTCCCGACGTCGATCACGAACTGGTCGGGGCCGAGGACGTCGCTGCCCTCAAGGGCAGGATCCTCGCCTCGGGCCTTTCCGTCCCCCAGCTGGTCACCACCGCCTGGGCGTCGGCGGCGAGCTTCCGCGGCACCGACAAGCGCGGCGGGGCGAACGGAGCACGCATCCGGCTCGCGCCGCAGAAGGACTGGGAGCTCAACGACCTCCCCGAGGTGACCGAGGTACTGCGCACGCTCGAGCGGATCCAGCAGGACTTCAACCTCTCCCAGACCGGCGGAACGCGTGTCTCCCTCGCCGACCTGATCGTCCTCGGCGGGTGCGCGGCCGTCGAGCAGGCCGCGAGGGACGCCGGGTACGACATCACGGTTCCGTTCGCACCGGGGCGTACGGACGCCTCGCAGGAGCAGACCGACGCGGAGTCGTTCGCCGTGCTGGAGCCCAAGGCGGATGCCTTCCGCAACTACCTGCCGGCGGGCGAGAAACTGTCGCCGGAGACCCTCATGCTGGACCGCGCCAACCTGCTGACGCTGACCGCTCCCGAGATGACGGTGCTGATCGGCGGCATGCGGGCCCTGGACACCGGCTTCAAGGGATCGCCCCACGGTGTCTTCACCCACCGGCCGGGAATCCTGACCAACGACTTCTTCGTCAACCTCCTCGACATGGGCACGGAGTGGAAGGCGTCGGCTACGGACGAGAACGTGTTCGAAGGCCGGGATCGCGCCACCGGCGAGGTCAAGTGGACCGCCACCGCCGTCGACCTGATCTTCGGTGCGCACTCCCAGCTCCGAGCCGTCTCGGAGGTCTACGCGTCCCGGGATGCGGCGGAGAAGTTCGTACGTGACTTCGTGGCAGCGTGGAACAAGGTGATGAATCTCGACCGGTTCGACCTCGTTTGAGCCGGACGTCCCGGGCGGCCCTCGACGGCCGCCCGGGACGTGGCGGAGTACCAGAGCCTTGATGACCGGTGGTGAGGACCGCACCATCCGCCTGTGGGACCCGTCCGAATCCCCAGCAGGCTGTGCCGGGCGGGCGGGTCTCCACGGATGGCTGACGCCGGCCCCGCGGATGCGTCACAGGTCGGACTGCCGTTCCCGTGCCGGCTGGGCTGAGGCGAAGGGTGGGACGGTCGCGGAAGCCACTCCTGTGACGCGGAAGCGCCGTTGGACTCGGCCTGTGATCAAGGCGGAGAGCACGAGGGCGGAGGACGCCGAGACGACTCCGCCCAGGACCAGGGCGGAGCGGGCGCCGAGGGCGTCCGACACCAGGCCGACCAGCGGTGCGCCGACGGGGGTGCCTCCGAGCAGAACGAGGAAGTAGACGGACATGACGCGGCCCCGCAGTTCTGGGTCGGCATGGAGCTGCGTCAGCGCGTTGGCAGTGGTGGTCACCGTCACCGCGGCGAAACCGGTGAGGATCAGCAGCGCCATGAACGCGCCGTAGTCCGGTACCAGGCCCTGCGCTGCTTCCAGTGCACCGAAGACGACCGTGATGGTGATCAAACGGCGTGGGGTGGGGGGCTTACCGCGGCTCGCCCCGTAGATCGCGCCGATGAGGCTGCCCAGGGCGTATGCGGCGGAGAGGCCACCGAAGGCGGTGGCCCCCGTGTGGAAGGCCGTGACGGCCACGAGGGAGAGGGTGACCTGGAAGTTGAGGCCGAAGGTGCCGACGAAGGCGATGAGACTGATCGGCAGCAGCATTTCCGCGGTGGAGGCGATGTGGCGGAAGGCGTCGCGCAGTCTGGTCCGGCCGGGTCGAGGCCGGCCGTGGTCGCCTGGGTCGCCTGGGTCGTCTGGGTCGTCTGTGCGGATGGTGATCAGGCCGTAGAGGACGGCCAGGTACGAGGCCGCGTTCACGAGGAACACGGGGCCCGTGCCGAAGGCGGCGACGGTCAGGCCGGCGAGGGCGGGGCCGAGGGCGCGGGCCACGTTGAACTGGGCGGAGTTCAGGCTGACCGCGGTGGCCACGCCGTCACGGGCGACCAGTTCGCAGATGTAGGCGTTGCGGGCAGGACTGTCCACGGCGGTGGCGGTGCCGAGGGCGAAGGCCAGCGCGTAGACGGACAGCAGGTTCACTGCCGCGGTCACGGTCAGCAGCCCGAGCAGGAGTGACTGCACTCCCATGGCGGTCTGGGTGAGCAGCAGAAGCCGCCGCTTGGGATACCGGTCGGCCAGGACGCCTCCGGTCAGGCCGAACAGGGTCTGCGGCAGGAACTGCAGTGCGGTGACGATGCCCACCGCGCTTCCGCTGTTGCCGGTGATGTGGAGGACGAGCAGGTCCTGCGCGGCACGCTGCATCCACGTGCCGATGTTGGACGCCAGCTGCCCGAGCAGGTAGCGCCGGAAGTTCCGGACGGCGAGTACGGCCGTCACCGGCATGCGCGAGCCCTCGCTCATGCCGGCTGACGGGCGTACGCGTCGCCGGTGGCGGACGCCTCGGCATCGTCGACGTGATGGAAGGTCGGGTGGGGGTGCATGAGGAACGCGTGGTGGGAGATGTTCCAGGCGTAGGCCCCGGCCATGGCGAAGGCGACCCGGTCGCCTGCACGCAGCCTCTTCACGGTGACCCGGCGGGCCAGGACGTCCTTGGGCGTGCAGAGCTGTCCGACCAGTGTCACCGGCTCGTCACGGACCTCCGGGCGGGCCCAGGGCCGCGGCCAGACGTCGTCAGGGATCACCTCGAAGGGCTGGTCGTGCTGCTTCGCAGCCGGGGTGCGCAGATGGTGGGTGCCTCCGCGCAGCACGGCGAACGCCTCCCCGCGGCTGAACTTGACGTCCAGGACCTGGGTGACGTACCAGCCGCAGTAGGCGGTGACCGAGCGGCCGGGTTCGATCCGCAGCGTGAGGTCGGGGTGGCGGGCCAGGAGCGGGCGGAGTCCGGCGCCGAATGCGGACCAGTCGAACACCTTGTGGGGGTGGGTGTAGTCGACGCCCATTCCCCCTCCGACGTTCACTTCGGCCAGGTCGACTCCGTGTGTGCGAGCCCAGTGCTCGGCCCAGGCCAGGACCTCGTCCACCAGGGCCAGTTGAGCCGGAGCCTGGAGTCCGCTGGCCAGGTGGAGGTGGAGGCCGCGCAGTCGGACGCGCGGGTCGGCGGCGACCAGCTCCAGGCAGTGGTCCAGTTGCGCCGGGTCCATGCCGAAGGGACCGGGCCGGCCGCCCATGGCGAGGGTGACCTGGCCGAGGTCGATGGGCAGGTTGACGCGCAGGAGCACGTCGACGGTCCGGTCGTCCAGCAGGGTGATGAGAAGGCGCAGTTCGTGTTCGCTCTCGATGTGAAGGCGTTCCACTCCGGCGTCCAGCGCACAGGTCAGCTCTGCCGGCGTCTTCCCGGGGCCTCCGAAGGCGATCGGCGCATCGGGAAGGAGCGCGCGGACGTGGCGCAGTTCGCCGCCGGAGGCCACCTCGAATCCGTCGACGTGCCCGGCCAGCGTCCGCACGATCCGGGAAGCGGAGTTGGCCTTGGCCGCGTACAACAGCTCGACTCGTTCCGGAAGTGCGGCCCGGATCGCGTGGACGTGCTCGCGCAGGGCCGGAAGGTCGTAGACGTACGCGGGCAGGTCGTCGTCGGTCATCCTGCCGACGTGGTCGAGCAGGGCGGGCTTCACCGGATCACCTCGCGGGGGAAGTCCGCGCCGAGGGGGCTGGGCAGGGGGACGTAGGTGGCGTGCCGGTCGGATCTGCGGGCCCAGCGCAGGAGGAGGTTGGCCTTGGCGGGCAGGGGCACGCCGGACAGCAGGGCGCGCAGGCGTGGCGGTTCGGCGGCGGTGCGCGCGTAGGCGGCGAGGTGGTCGCGGACCAGGCCCCACAGGGCGGGTTCCAGCGTCGGGTCGAGGTCGGCCAAGGCGCTGAGCACCTCGGCCGTGTGGTTGACCAGGAGGCAGTACGCGACCCTGTTCCAGCCACGTTCGGGATCGTAGGTGAGGGGCCCACCGACGTCGTCCGGGAGGTCGTCGAGGGTGCGTCGGTGATGCCCGGGCAGGAGCTTGGTGCCCTCCAGGTCGCGGAAGAACATCTGCGCCGGGGTGCCGTCGGCGTCCACACCGACCACGACGTTCTGCAAATGCGGTTCCAGGACGACGCCTTGTTCGAAGTAGGCGGCCAGCGCTGGTGGCAACAGCAGCCGCAGGTAGGCGTTCCACCAGGCCAGGACGTCCCCGTCGCCGCGGGCGAGCAGATGGGAGACGTGGGCTGTACTGGTCGGGTACTCGTCCGCCACCGCGGCGGCGAGCAGCGGTGTCACTCCTGGACGCAGGTGGTGGCGCAGGCCGGAGCGAACGATGACGCCGAGGCCCTCCAGAAGGGCGGTGTCTCCCTCCGCGTCGAGGGTGCGGTAGCCGGGTTCGGCCAGGAGCACGCATCCCGGGAAACGGCCGGCGAGCTCGGCGAAGAGGGGCTGGAGCAGCCGGTTGAGGGCGACGGCACCGGAGAGTTCGTAACTGGCGTGCTTGCGAACGCAGTTGGTGAGGCGGACGTTCAGGCTGAACTTCAGGAAGGTGTTGCTGTCGGGGTGGTACAGCGTGCGCACCGATGCGGTCGGCACCAGGTCCGGTCCGCTCACCCCCGTGTCGACGACATCGCCGGAAGCCATCGCCTCGCGCAACCGGTCGTGATCCCTCAGCAGCCGGTACTGCCAGGGATGCACCGGGAGTATGGCGAATCCGGGATCAGCCGTCGGGCACAGCGCGTCCATCTCGTGCAGGTCGCCCTCCTCACGCACGAGGTGGCGTCGCACGGCCAGGTGGCGCAGGCGGAAGCGGGCGCCGGTCTCCGGGCCGTAGGCCAGCCAGTCCACCGGGTCGCCGGTACGGGCCTTGGGAGCGGGGTGGAAACGATGGCCGAACACCAGGGACTGCTCCGAGGCCACGTACGGGTCCGCATGCGGCGTAGCGCACGCTCGCTCTTCCAGCGCCGTGCAGATGGTGTCTCGGCTGTCGGCGACCTGGGTGAGGAACTCCTCGTTGGTGACACCCGTACGCAGTTCCAGCTCGTCGCGGATGTAACCGGCCAGCTCGCGCCAGCCGACGGTCACCCAGGCGTCGTCGTCGAGCCGCTGCACCGGGCCGTGAAAGCGGTGCGCTCCGATCAGCGAGGCCCGGCGCAGCCGGGAACGCAGCAGGACGCCCCGGCGGGGCAGGCGGAGCAGGAGGTGGTCATCATCGACCGTCACCTGGTGCTCGGGGGCGGAGACCTCGCGGATCAGGCAGTTGAGCAGGGTGTGGGCGGTGACGGCATCGGCTGTCCGCATCGGTTCGGCGGGCGACGCGGTGACGGGTGTGGGGGCGAGGCTGGTGCGGGGGACGGCGCCGGTGGTCATTCGGTCACTCCAGTGGGGCAACGATCGGTGTCGGATGTCAACGGCACAGCGCCAACGGGTTGGGGATGGACGTCCATTGCGCTTTGCCCGGGTTGTCCGCCAGGCGCATGGCGACGGTCGCCTTCAGCGGCATCGTGTCGCCGAAGAACGCCGCAGCGTCCTCCTGGTCCGGCAGGCCGGCGTACACCCTGCGGCCGGCCTCGGCCACCGCACCCCACAACGCTCGGGGATCCACCTCATGCGTCCGGCTGAGGACGGCGACCAGTTCGCTGAAGACTCCGCTGATCAGGCCGCCGAAGAGTTTGGTGTGCAGGGCGTCCACGTCATCGGTCGCGCGGGTGCCGAGCAGCGGTGGCAGCGTGAAGCCGCAGCGGGCCAGGCGGCGCGGGCTGACGCGTACGCCGTCCAGATCCCGGTACAGCACCCGCACCGGCCGCCCGTTTCTCAGCACGACCAGGGTGTTCTGGCCGTGCGCCTCCAGTGCCACCCCCATGGACAGCAGCGTCAGTGCGGGCGGCAGGACGAGCCCGGCGAAGTCCGCCAGCCAGCGCAGCGGATCCCCCGAGATCGCGGTGGCCCCGGTCGCGTGGACGGCAGTGAGCGGAACGGCCATCTCCTCGGCGTCGAGACAGCACTCGGTCGACTCCCGGATCATTGCCGCCAGGCTCGCGGAGGGCTGTCCGTCCACGCACACCGCGCCGCCGCCCAGTTCACGCAGAACGTGCAGGCTGCCGCCGTACCCGGACTTGTGGACGGCGGCCGAGACCAGGTCGGACAGCGGGGGCCCGTCGGCGACCTCGGCCGGGGAGATGGTGCGCCGGTAATTGGTGACCTGTACGTCGAGCGCGGTCTTGATGTGGCAGCCCGGCAGGACGCCCAGCGGTGCGAGGGTACGCAGCGACAGCAGCGGCCGGGCCGGGATCGTCTCCTCCACGACGGTCAGGTCGGGGTGGTGCCCGAGCACGTGGTCGCGCTGCCACGGGTGCACGGGTACCAGGATCGTGTCTCCGTCGCGCAGTCGCCGCGGCCAGACGCCGGCACCCTGCCAGCGGTCGGCCGGAACACGGAGCAGTGCCAGCTGGACGACCGGGTGGTGCTCGGGGGCGTAGGCGAGGACGTCTGCGATCGACATGCCGGTACGCGTCCGACAGCAGGGGTGCTGCGGGTGGCCGTCGATGACCGCCTGCTCGGCGTCCACCGAGTCGTTCGGCGGGACCGCCCGGCCCGCGTTCGCGGCCCTGGCCAGGGCCAGGTTGACCACGCTGTTGTCGAGCTCGGCCGCCAGCCGCCGCACCGCGGGGGTGTCCAGTCCGAGCTGCGCCAGGAGCTCCGACGGATCGCTGATCGACCGCTGCGGGCCGGATACGGCGAAGTCGTCGGGCACCTCGGCGAACGGCTGCGCGCAGGACCGGGGCGCCGAGAGCGTGACGCCGCTCTGCAGCTCGACCCCGATGGTGTCGGACTTCCGGCGGTGCCCGGTCACGCCGGGCAGGGGTTCTCGCACGAAGGCCCCCCACAGCCGGCCCAGTACCGTGGCACGTGCTCCCGAGAGCGCGGTCGTGAAGGGCTCCACCAGGTCCGGGCGCGTGAGGCGTAGTTCAGCTAGGGGCATGGGGCATCCCAGGTGCTTGTGGGGTACTTGGCGCACGGTGCTCCGGTGACACCGGCCTGCGACCGAAGCTACGGGAAGACGATCAAAGGGATTGCCAGAGCACATACAGCAGGAATGCCGGATTTCTCCGGCGAAGCGTCTTTCCTTCGCTCATCTCCAGATGATTCCGCCGCCGAGGATCTCCTTGCATGCGGCTGACGCTGGCTCGGTTTTGGGCTGCCACCTGGGGGAACTGGACACCGGTATCCGCCGCCTTGACTCTGGGCTTGCTCCACGCTGTCCATGCCCTGGATCTCGTCATCGCACCGCGCTGCCGCGGTTACTCCGGCCGTGGAAGATCACCGGCTCGGGGGAGGTTCCGGCGTTTGCCCCACGCCCCTCGGCGGAGGTCTGTGAGCCTTTCGGCATGCGTGTACTGCTGATCGAGGACGACGACCGGGTGGCCGGACCGTTGGCGGAGGGGCTGCGCCGTTTCGGATTCACCGTGGAGCACGCCAGAACGGGGGCCGACGGCCTGGCCGCGCCGGAGGCGGCCATGGTGCTGCTCGACCTCGGGCTGCCCGACATGGACGGCATCGACGTCTGCCGTGCGCTCCGATCCCGCTCGTCCGTACCGATCATCATGATCACTGCCAGAGATGACGAGGTCGACCGGGTGCTCGGCCTCGAACTGGGCGCGGACGACTACGTCTCCAAGCCGTTCGGCGTGCGGGAGCTGGTCGCCCGGATCCGTGCCGTCACCCGCCGCGCCCGCCCCGCAGTGCCGGACGCGCAAAGCAGGGAGCCGGACGCCTCGGACGCCCCGGGCCGACCGGCGACGGCCGACGTCCAGCGGATCGGCCCGCTGACCATCGACCGTCGCACCCGGCAGGTACATCTGCACCAGGCGCCCATCGCTCTCGCGCCCAAGGAGTTCGACCTGCTCGCCTGCCTCGCCGAAGACCCCGGAGCCGTGTGCTCCCGCCGGCAGATCCTCGACATCGCCTGGGAACCGAACTTCTTCGGCCCCACCAAGACCCTCGACGTGCACATCGCCGCGCTCCGCCGCAAACTCGGCGACTCTTCCTGGATCGAGAACATCCGCGGAATCGGCTTCCGCCTGGTGCCCCCGGCACCCTTCGACGCCACGTCCACCGCAGTGCCGGCGCGCGGCGGAGGGCCCCGGTGACACGTCGCCTGCTGCTCAGCCATCTGAGCCTCATGCTGCTCGTCCTGCTGACGCTCGAAGTGCCGTTCGCCATCTTCTACGGCCGCAGCGAGCTGTCCCGCTTCTCCCACGCGGCGCAGCAGGGGGCGATGACACTCGCCGAAGTCTGCGAGGACAAGATGGAGCACGGGCTGGCGGCCGACCTGCCCGGACTGGCCCGCGCGTACGGGCGGCGAACCGGCAGCCGCGTACTCGTCGCCGGGCACAGGGGCACCGTCCTCACCGACACCGCTGCCCGGTCCCTGGTCGGCACAGACCTGTCCGCCGAGCCGGACATCTCCACCGCACTCCGCGACGAGGCCGCCGTCGGCGCCCGCAGCGACCCGTCCACAGGCCGCGACGTCCTCTTCGTCACCGTGCCGGGTGGCTCCGGCACCACCGTCCCGTGCGTGGTGCGAACGGTGTACGCGCTGGGCCCGCTCAGGGCAAAGATCCACGCCACCTGGCTGGTCCTCGCCGTCGTCGGGCTCGGGGTGCTGGCCGCCGTCTCCCTCATCGGCTTCGCACTCGCCCGCTCGGTCACCCGTCCCGTGCAGGCCCTGGAACGCGCCACCGCACAACTCGCCGAGGGCCGGATCACCGACCCGCCGGCCACCGATCACGGGCCGCCGGAACTGCGTCGGCTCGCCGCGTCGTTCACGAGAACCGCGACCCGGCTCCAGCACCTGCTCCAGGCTCATCAGGCGTTCGCCTCCGAGGCGTCCCACCAGCTGAAGACTCCCCTGACCTCGCTACGCCTGCGCCTGGAGAATTTCGAGCCGCACCTCGCTCCCTGCGCACAGGACAGCCTCGACAAAGCGCTCGGGGAGCTGGAGCGGCTCGGCCGTATGGTGCAGGGACTGCTCGCGCTCGCCAGGCTGGAGAACTCCGCGATCAGGCCGGAGGCGGTCGATGTGAGCGCCGTCGTCGCCGATCGCGCGGCCGTCTGGGCGGCCTTCGCCGACGAACAACAGGTAGGCATCATCGTTTCCCGAGCCACCGCCGTCAGGGTGTGGGCGGTCCCGGGAGCACTGGAGCAGATCATCGACAACCTGCTCTCCAACGCGCTGCGCGTGTCCCCGCGGGGAACCGCCATCACGTTGGCGATCAGGACCGCCCCCGCGGAAGGCAGCCGCACACCCCCCGTGGTCGAGCTGCATGTGATCGACCAGGGACCCGGTATGACCGAGGCCGAACGGCACAGAGCCTTCGACCGGTTCTGGCGGGCCCCTGACGCCGACCACGACGGCACCGGCCTCGGTCTGCCGATGGTCCGGCAGCTCACCCGCGCCGGCGGCGGCGAGGTCACCCTGGAGGCAGCCGCCGGCGGTGGGCTCGACGCCGTCGTGCGCCTCCAACGCGCCGAGAGCCGCACCCCCCGGGAACGCCTGACCACCTCAGCGGACGTCGACGCTGCAGACCGCTCCCGTCGCTGCACCCCATAGCAGCGCGGCAGCAGGACGCAGCTCCCGCACGCGCGGTGACCTGGTGACCACGGCCGCGGGCCTCTGCGACGGCGGCCCGCCCTGCCCTGCCGCCGGCATCGAAGACGACTGTCCGGCTCATGACTTCCCGTCGGATCCGCAGGCCGGGCCCGAACGCCGACCGCTTCCCCCGGACGATGGGCAGGGCCCCGGTTACCAAGGAGGTACCGGCCACTGTGGGGCGGTGGCTGAGCCGCTGGATCCCGACACGTTCGACCCGGTCCGAGAAGCTCGATCGAGGGCGGCTCGCATGTGCCTCACGCCGTCTGCGCGACTGCAGGTGGCCCGGCGCCGGCCCTCGGCGTCTGCACGGCGTGGAGTACGGCCGGGTGCCTGGCGAGCGCAGGCGGACACCGGCCGGGGCACGCGGGCACGTTGCCGTGGCAGGCACGGCGAGGCGGGCATCGCCGTCCGGTCGGGCGCTACGCGCGGGTCGGCTGCTCTGCGCTGACCACCCGACGGGCCACCGTGACCAGTTCCGCCGCCGGACCCACCAGGCGCCGCCCCGTCGGCCAGACCGCGCGCAGATCGCGCGTGAGGTCGACGCCCGCGACGTCGACGCCGATCAGCCGCCCCTCTGCGATGTCTCCGCGGACGGCCAGCTCGCTCAGGACGGACGGCCCGGTGCCGGCGATCACCGCGCCGCGCACGGCGGCCGTCGAGCCGAGTTCCACCAGGGGCCGGACACGTTCGCAGCCGGCCAGGTACAGGGCCCGGTCCAGCGTCTGCCGCGTGCCGGATCCGCTCTCCCGCAGTACCAGCGGCGCACGGGACAGCTCCCGCGCCGACAGAGGCTCGCGTCGCTGCGCCCACGGGTGAGCGGGGTCGACCACGACGACGAGCCGGTCCTGGGCGACCTGCCGGGTGGACATCACGCGGGACAGGCGCGGCCCCTCGATGAACCCGATGTCGGCCTCGCCCGACTCGACCAGTTCGGGCACGTGCTCGCTGTTGGTCACCTGCAGCCCGATGTACAGCTCCGGCCGGCGAGCGCGCAGCTCGCTGATCCAGGCCGGCAGCAGGTACTCCGCGATGGTCAGGCTCGCCGCGACCCGCAGTTCGGCCTCCCGCCGGTCGCGCAGCCGGCCGGCCCCGGCGAGCAGCTCGTCCAGCTCGTCCAGGACCCGCCGGGCGTGCCCGGCGACGAGTTGCCCGGCCAGCGTCAGCCGGGAGCCGCGCCGGGTCCGGTCGACCAGCACCAGTCCCAGCCCGCGTTCCAGCGTGGACAGCCGGCGGCTGGCGGACGGCTGGGAGATCCGCAGCCGCTCGGCCGCCCGCCCCAGACTCCCCAGGTCGGCCACCAGGACGAGGAGCCTCAGCGATTCGAGATCGGGCATCCGCAGGGGGAGGCCGACGGTACGGGGATCCGGTACGGAGGACTCAGTCACAGCGCCAGCGTATGACCCACTCATACGCCCACGCTATGAGCTCGTGCTTGATCCGGGGCTACCGACGGAACCCGGGGCCGCCCAGAGTGGTGATCATGAAGGACGCCAGCCTCTCCCGGTCAGGGACCATCCGCCCGCGCCGCCTCTCCACCGCCCGAAGGCCCGGCGCCGCCCTCGCCGTCCGCCTCCCCGGGCTGGCCCTCGCCGTCGGTGTCGCCCTCCTGGCGACCGGTCTGGGCCGACTGGTCCCCGTCGTGGGCGGCCCGGTGAGCGCAATAGTGCTCGGGGTGCTGATGGCGGTCGCGGTGCGGCCCGGTGACCGGATGCGGCCGGGCATCACCTTCGCCGGGCGCGGAGTGCTCCAGGCCGCGGTGGTGGTACTGGGCGCGCAACTGTCGCTGGGCCAGGTGCTGCGGGTCGGTATCGGCTCGCTGCCGGTGATGATCGTGACCCTCGCGGTCTGCCTGGCAGCGGCGTACGGGATCGGACGCCGCCTGGGTGTCGTCCGCGACCTGCGCACCTTGATCGGTGTGGGCACCGGCATCTGTGGCGCCTCCGCGATCGCCGCCGTCACGCCGGTCATCGGCGCGGCCGAGGCGGAGGTGGCCTACGCCGTCTCCACGATCTTCGTCTTCAACGTCGCCGCGGTGCTCACCTTTCCCGCCCTCGGGCACCTGCTGGGCATGGGCCAGCACGCCTTCGGCCTGTTCGCGGGCACCGCGGTCAACGACATGTCGTCGGTGGTCGCCGCCGCCACCACCTACGGCGGCCCGGCCGCCGACTACGCGGTGGTGGTCAAGCTGGCCCGCACGCTGCTCATCATCCCGGTCTGCCTGGGTCTGGCCGCCCTCGCCCGCCGCGGCGCGCGGACGGCGGACGCACCGGCCGACGCCGGCCCGGCAGGTTCTGGGCAGGCCCTCCCCGGCCCGGTGCGCATCGGCCGACTGGTGCCGTGGTTCCTCGCCGGCTTCCTCGTCCTGGCGGCCGTGAACACGGCCGGCCTCGTCCCGCCCGGCGCCCATGGCCCGCTCGGCACCCTCGCCGTCTTCCTCATCACCGTCGCGCTGTCCGCGATCGGGCTGTCCACCGAACCCTCCAGGCTGCGCCGGACCGGCCCCGCACCCCTGTTGCTCGGGGGCTGTCTGTGGCTGGTGGTGTCCGCCACCAGCCTGGCCGTCCAGTTCCTGGCCCAGCACCTGTGACCGGCGCGCCCGCAAGGACGGGCCTGCCCGTGGAACACCAGCGCCACCGCGGGGCGAGCGGTGGGGGCAGCGGGACAGCACGTGGGACTGCCTCAGCCGACGCGGACCGACCCGAGGGTGCGGGCAACGGCGAGGGAATCCCAGTAGAACGGACGGAACTCTGAGATCCGGTCACCGCGAACGGTGATCAGCTGCATGACGGAGGTCTCCAGCTGTCGCCCGCTGTCGCGCGCGGTGAGCATGCCGTGGTTGAACACAACCGCGCTGTCCGCGTCGACGACAAAGCGTTGTTCCAGGAACTCGAGGGAGCTCCAGTAACGGCTCATCTCGGCCATGAAACGCTCGACACCGGCAGGACCCCGGTAGACACCCCCGTAAGGCAGGCTCTCTGCCTGGTACAGGACCACGTCCGGGGTCAGGCAGGCCGCCATCTCGTCGAATCGTGCGTGGCCCGGGCCCCCGGCCGCCAGGTAGGCGGCCTCGGCCGCGAAGAACCGCTCCAGGGTGGCCAGTACGCTCTCACGTTCACTCGTCGTGGTCATGCGGCCATCGTGGCGACTCGGACATCAGAAGACCGGCGACAATCGGACAGCGTGATCGACGCGGCCTGTCCCCGATGCGGCTACGGCCGCGTGCGGCTGCTCGAACGTCCACCGGTCAGGTTGATGCTCGTTGAGGACTGCACCAGCGCGATCGCCTCGTAGCGGACGGCGAGTCAGGGGCTGAACCCTATGGTGAGGTGCACGGTGGGTCCGTGCTGCACCGTCATCGTGAGCATGCCGTGGCGGTTCCGGTGCGTCATGGGGGTCCCCGCGGTCAGGACGGCGTAGTGGGTCAGGTCGAGCCCGTGCCGATCGGCGTGGTCCAGGAGTCGGGTACGGACCTCGGGATCCGTGCCCAGCCAGGTACGCGCCGGAGCCGACACACTCAGGGCCTCGCGGGCGAGGCTCACGTTCACGTTGCATCCGGGCAGTTCGTCGACGGCCGGTCTTCCGAGCAGGCCGCGGACCGCGCCGGCCAGCGTCTCCTGTCCGGGGTCCAGATCGCGGGGCACCAGTCGGCACAGGTCCGCGACCGTGAGGCGGCCCACCCGGTAATAGCGCTCGACCGCGCCGGTCGTCAGGTCGATGCCCACCAGACGGAGCCGGGCCTCGGGCAGCGGGAACGGCCGCGCGCCGGCGAGCCGGGCAACCTCACGCTCGACCGGAACGGCGACCGCTTTGGGAACCTCCGCGTAGAGCTTGAAACGGTCGCCGCGCGTGTCGTGACGACCCGCCAGCCACGTTCCCCAGACCACGGCGTGCCGGCGGTGCGCGTCCAGCAGGAGGGCGGACAGCGGCGCGGCCGGGGGTGGCAGCCCGATCTGCTCGAGTCGTTCGACACCCGCCGCCAGCCTGGACTCGGGAGGGCCGGCCGGGGAGACGAACTCCGTGGCGTAGCGGTCGGCGTGGGGTGAGGCTGTGGACACGCTCAGCTCCACCGGAAACCGCTCGGGGGTGAGCAGGCTGCGTCGCCACCGGTCGTCGCCGGGGGCCGACGTGAGTGGTTCCAGAAGTCTCGGCAGCCACTGGCGTGCCCCGGGGCCGAGCAGCGGCAGCGCCCGGAGGATCGCGGGCGGCAGCGGTTGCGTCATGGTTGTCGTACCAGGACGAGTGAGTCCGTCGTCGCCGTGTAGTCCGTGGCCGATACGGTGCCGTCGGCACGTACGAAAGTGAACCGGTGGGAGAATTCACGCTTTCGCGGGTCGGGCAGCGCGAACCAGGCGCGGCGGGTGGCGGTCTGCGCGGCGTCCAGTTCGATGCGCTGCTCGCGCTGGTATCCGGCGGCCGGGTCGGCGTAGCGCAGGTCCACGAACACCGTCCGGATGGCGGCCGGGTTCCAGTCCGGGACCAGGTCGATGTCGAGCTGCCCGGGGTAGGGGTCGTTGACCGCCAGACGCGTGGCCCCGGTGGTGACGGGGTCGCAGGTGATCAGGGAGCCGTCGGTCATGGTGTGGACGAGCTGATAGGTGTAGGTCAGATCGGCCGGGTCGGCCGTGCGGACCTTCCACTCCGAGGGTGGATCGGTGGGCCGCACGGTGCGGTTGTCGCGCAGTTCGGTGCCGTCGGGTTCCTTCCTGGTCAGCTCGACCCGGGTCTCCCGCACGAGCTGGGCGTCGATGTCGTGCGGCGCGATCTCCACCCGGAGGAAGCCCAGGAACCGGTGCGGATCGATGGACAGGGCGTACTGGTCGTCGGTGCCCTCCCGTACCACGGTGAGCTCTCGCCCCCGCCAGCCGGACTCCGCGGCGAAGTGGTACTCCAGCCGGTAGGCGTACGTGGTGTCCGCCGCGCTGTCCAGGAAGAAGGTGACGGGCTCGGGATGCGGGGCGGCCGCGTCGGCGAGGCGGTCGAAGGAGCGTACTCCGCCGGGGTCCTCGGCCCTGCCGTAGCGGATGGACACGGCGATGCTCGTCAGCCCGAGCGCGGAGAAGTCCACGTCGCCGACCAACTGCACCGTGAGAGTGCGGAAGAAGGGGTCGTCCAGGTCGACGTCGATGACGTGCGGTGGCCCGTTCAGGTCTGCGGCGAGCGTGCCGAGGAATCCCTGGGGCGCATAGGTGCGCTGCACGGCCTCGGCCCGGTCGTAGCCGAACGAGACCTCCTTGTCCTCGATCTGCAGGCCGTAGCGCAGCCGGAAGGTCACGAGCGTGGGGCTCACGCCGCCGGTCGCGGCGGGTGCTGCTCCGGCCGGATGCGACGGTGCCGGGGGCGGGGCCGCTGGGGCTGCATGCGGCGGCGCCGCCGGTGCCGGCGGGAGATGCGGGGTGAAGGTCACGGGGGGCGCCGGCGGGGAGGGGACGAGCGGTGGGCCGGCCGGCTGCGGGGCCGCGGGGACGGGCCCGGCGGGCTGCGCCGGCGCCCCTGGGGGGTGTACGGCGCCCGGGGCGCCCGGTGTCACCGGCGTGACCGGCCCCGCTCCCGGCGGGGCGAACGGTCCGGCTCCCGCGGGGGTCAGGGGCATCGTCCCGCCCGCGGCCGGGGACGGACCGAGGGCCGGCGCCGGTGCCCCGGCCGCCGGACCCGCCGGAGCGCCGGCCGGCACCGCGGTTGCCGGGCGGGGGGCGGGAGAGGGCAGGTCCCGTGGGCTGAGGGAGGGTTCGAACCACTGGGCGAGCAGGTGGTTCATGAAGGTGTCCAGGGCCCATTGGATCTTCTGTTCGTTGTCGGCGTCGGTGGTGAACTCCTTGATGTCGATGTGGATGACACCGCTCTGGCGGAGCCTTTGGAACGCGGCTTCCAGTCCCACGCGGGCCCAGTAGATCTGCGCGTCGATCCCGGCGGCCAGTTCGCTGTACACGCGGTGCAGGTTGGCGGTGATCGTCACGGACAGGGCGGGCCGCAGCGCGGTGAACCGTAGACGGTAGATGACGCCGACGGGGGTGCCGCCGGCGTGGAAGACCTGCTTCAGCAGGCTCGCGCCCTGCGCGCTGAGCCGCAGGCTGAACATCGCCGTGTTCTCGCCGTACAGCGAGGGCACGGCCGCGCCGAGGATCGTCTCGACGGCGCGGAACGCGCCCGGTGGGAGCGTGTTCACGGTCCCACCCGGGCCCTGCACGTCCAGGGCGACGCACTGGACGTCGCCCTCGTCGTACGGGACCGGGGACAGCCGTACCGTTCCCGGGGCGTGCTCGGACAGCCGGCTCCTCAACCGGGACTCCGCCTCCGAGTCCAGCGTCAGGGCGGTCTGGAACATCAGGAAGCCGCCCCCGACGGAATCGGCGTCGCCCGGCGTGCCGCGCCATGTGATGAGGGTGAAGACGGGCCCCTGGTCACCCTGGGCCAGGGTGACGGGGGCGGGGAGGTACCAGAACTGGTTGGGATCGGCGTGGTCGGGAAACACCTCCACGCCGTCGACGAGCCACGATGTGGTGCCCAGTTGCAGCATGGGAGAGCCCTCCAGTCGTACCGTCAGGCGCCGGGAACGTCGAGGACGGGCAGGTCGGCGTCGGTCCACGCCCCCAACCGGCTCAGTCCGCTGGTGTCGACGCGGGCCACCCGGTACCGGTAGCCGGGTGGGCCCGTCACATCGAACTCGTGGACGACCGGCGCCGAGTCGCGGGTGAAGGAGTAGGAGGCGGTAGCCGTCTCCGTGCCGGGTTCGGCGAACTCGACGCGCACCTCCTGGACACCGGCCTGCTCCGCGGCCTGTGTGTCGACGCGCACGACCACGGCCTGGTGAGCGGGCATGCCGGGGGCGACGGTCAGGGTGGGACGTCCGGTGGACGACTCCGGGACGGTGCCCATGTGGCCGTCGGTGTACAGCACGGTGACGCGATAGGTGACCCGGCGCAGGGCCGGGTCCCGCAGGCCGACGCTGAACAGCTGGGCCCCGGCCTTCTCGCTGGTGAACTCCATGGAGGCCTCCTGCCGCAGTTGGTGGGCGGGGTCCTCGTACAGCAGGTCGACGAGGAGCGCGCTCACGCTCGTCCAGGAGACCAGCGGGCGGACGGTCAGGGGGTACGTGTCGGGGAAGGGATCGCCTACCCTCACCTCGCCGTCGTCCGTCTGCGTCCACTCGCGCACCACGTCCGGCCGGCCGATGCCGTGGTAGGTGAGCCGGTAGGCGTAGGTGCCCGGCGCCGAGCCGACGATGAAGCGCGGCCACTGCCACAGCGGCTGATCGTGGACCAGGTCGAGGACGTACTGCCCCGACACCCCCGAGGCCGCGTCCTGATAGCGCAGTTCGACCGTGACGGCGCGCCAGTTCTCCCAGGGGACGCCTTCATCGCGGACGAGTACGGGGCGGAAGGCGAAGGTCTCGCCGGGGCGGATCTCGGCGATCTCCGTCTCGGTGGTGTCGTGGACCGTCAGCTGGTCCGGGAGGACCCAGCCGACAGGCTTGGCCAGGTGGTAGGTGATGTCCACGGTCACCGGTTCGACCATCCTGCCGCCCGCGACCTGGCTGGGCCAGTCGGCCTCGCCGCCGTTGTTCTGCGGATCGAGGAGGACGGTCTTGGTGTCGTCCCCGTAGCGCAGGTCGACGGCCACCGAGGTCAGGAATCCGGAACCGAAGTCGACGCGCGAGACCACCTTCACGCTACGGCGGCTGAACCAGGGGTCGTCGACCGACACCCGCCGGGTGAAGTCGCTCTGCGGGCGTCCGGAGGCGGCGATCAGCGCGGCGATGCCGCTCAGGTGTCCCTGCGGGTAGACGGTCCGGCGGACGGCGGTGCGCTCGCCCATGCGGACGTTCAGGCGTTTTTGCACCTCCTCGACGGACGAGCTCCTGCGGTAGGTGTAGGTGCCGGCGAGGGACAGGCCGCCGGTCATGGCCACTCGGCCGAACTCGGTGGCGAGCGCGGCGGCACGGTCCCAGCCGTCGGGGGCCGGCCGGGGTGCGAGTGCGGCCTCGAAGAAGGAGTCGGTGATCATGTCGTAGACCGCGGACACGGCCCGGTCATGGCTCGCGATCACCGACTTGCCGGCCTCGCCCTCGGGCACGAACAGGTCGTCCTGGACGTCGATGACCCGTTCGTCCTTGAGTCTGTCCAACTGCTCGGTGATCTGCGACGAGAGGAACACACCCGACACGCCGAAGGTCTTGTCGAGGCGTTCCTTCAGTTCGTCCCAGCGGATGTTCAGGGTCACCGTGTAGGCGGGCCGCAGTGCCAGAAAGTCCAGCGCGTACACGACGCCGATGGGTGCCACGGCCCCGTCCAGACAGCCCGCCAGCAGGGTCGCGCCGCGGGCGTCGAGCACGGCCGAGAAGGCAGCCTGGTTCGACCCGTACAGGCTGGGCTGCGCCTGGTGGATGATGCGCTCCACGAAGCGTGAGTCTCCCGGCGCTGCGCCGCTCTCGCTGTCGAGGAGAACCAGTTTGACGGAGCCGCTCTCCAGCGGCACGGGGACGGGCCGGCGTGGTCGGTCGGGCAGGTTCAGCTGCGACTGGATCTGCCCCGCGACCTCGTCGAGGGCGCTGTCGAGCCGGTCCGCGGGCGGCCCCAGGACCACGTCGAAGTTCAGCAGTCCCCCGGTGGTCTCGTCCTTGTCCCCGCGGAACTCCAGCAGCGAGAAGGCGGGCAGCGCCGCCCCGCCCTCGTCGCGGACGGCGATCGACGGCCCCATGGGGAGGTAGTACCACTGGAGCGGGTCGGCGTGGTCCGGGAAGAGGCTGAATCCGTTCACCGACAGGAACGGCGGTGCGAGCGAGAGCATGGCGGCGGCCCCTAGGCGACGCCGGGACGGCGCGGCAGCAGCACGTTGACGTCCGCGGTCGTGACCGGAGCCGTGGTGGCGCTGGTGCCGTCGGCGAAGTAGTAGGTGGCGGTCCAGGAGAAGTTCTTCGCGGCGGCGTCGGCCAGGGAGAAGACCACGGGGGGCGGGGCGCCGCCTTTGCGCACCAGGGCGCTCTTGACCTGCTCCTGCGCCGGGGCCTGGCCGTCACAGGTCAGCACGACCTTGACCAGGTCGACGGTGGCCCAGTCGACGAGGTCCGGCGAGACGATGACGCTGATCACCGAGCCGACCATGTCCCCTACCTCGACCGTCGCCTCGTCGGTCACGGTCTCGGGGATCTCCCGGACGCTGCCGTTCTTGTAGCGCACCAGGCCGCTGTACGTCAGCGTGCCGGAGTGGGCCTCGCGGACCTGGATCGTCCACTCCTTGTACGGCTCGGACACGTTCAGCAGTTTGCTGTCGGCCCAGCTGTAGCCGCTCTGGGGATCCTCGTAGCGGACGTCGACCAGGATGGAGTCGATCGTGGAGGCCAGGTCGCCGACGGCGACGACCCTGACCCGGCGCATGTCGTTGAACGGCGAGCTCAGGTAGATGCGCTTGCCGGTCGTCTCCTTCCAGTCGTCCTGGAAGGCCTCGCCCTTGGTCCGGTAGTCGACCCGGTACCGTACGGGCCGGTCGCGCTTCTCCGCGATGACATGGGTGAGGGTCTGCTCGGTGTTGTTCTGCTCGGTGAACACGACCTGGTCCGAGATCGCCGGCCCGTCGGCCGGTGTGTACTCGATGCTGACGGTGGCGGAGTCCACGCACTTGAAGTCGAGGTTGCCGGGCAGCACATGCAGTTCGAGTACTCCCAGGTCGTCCGCGTTGATGGTCAGGGGCCCGGTGTGCGGCGCGAGGGGTGCCTGGTAGACGGTCGACGTTCCCCTGTAGTTGACCGTGAAGGAGTGCTGGTACTCCCGGGAGTCGCCTTTGACGTAGGCGGCGAACGTCTCGGTCTGTTCGGGCTTGTCGAAGTGGTAGTCGTTTGTCTCCAGCTTGTCGCCCTGGTACTGCACGTGGACGTCCACGCTGTGCACCGGCCCATCGGCGCCGAAGTCGGCGTTCACCCGCACCGGGACGGAGAACGAGCGGAAGAACGGGTCGTCGAGGTCGATCTCGCGGTAGTGATCGGCCCACAGCACCGGCCGGCCCTGCTTGTCGGCCATGTTGGTGATGTTCGGCAGTGTGCCCTGCGGATTGAACGGCCACAGCACCGCGGTCTGCTCGTTGACGGTGATCGTGAAGTCGTCGATGCGCAGATTGCTGTACTCCCGGTGGATCGTCTCGTAGTCCTCCAGGACGGAACGGTCCCCGGTGTAGCCCTCGATCTGTTCCGTCATCCGCTTGGTGGCGAGGTCGAGCACGGTCCGCCGCACGCTCTCCTCGATCCGGGCCACCATCTGAGCGTCTGCGCCCGTGCCGGCGTCCACATGGGTGTCGATGACATCGGTGTTCGTCGCCACCTCGGCGATCGTGTTGGAGAAGGTGTCGGCGCCCCAGCCGGCGTCGTCGGAGGCGTTCTGCACGAAGGAGCGGAACTTGGTCGACGAGAAGTGGCCGTATCCCGTGACGGAGGGAAGCTTCACCCAGCCGTTCATGCCGTAGGCCACCTGGACGATGCCGCCCTTGCCCTGGAGTGCCTCGGCGAACAGGGTGGCGCCGAAGTCCGGCAGTTCGACGGTGAACGGGGTGACATTGTCCCCGTACAGGGAGGGCCCGACCGGGTTCCACACCTTGCTGACGAGGGTTCCGCCGACGTCGGACAGGTTGAGGTGGGCCGTGCCGTTCGCCCAGGTGATGGTCCCGAGGCCGACCCGGTCGGCGAGGCCCTGACCGACCTGGGCGCGCAGCTGGTCGAGAATGACGGCGCGGGTGGGGTCGTCCAGCGCGAACTGGGTGTCGAAGGTCGCGAACCCGCCCCCGGTCTGGCCCGACGGCTGGACCTTCGGCTGCCGGTACTTGAGGTACATGAAGACGGGGTTTCCCTGGGCGTCGCAGCGGAAGGTCGGCTGTTGCGGCACCGCGTAGAAGAGCGCGGGGTCGGCGTGGTCGCCGTAGACCTGTACGCCGGCGATCATCTGGGCCTTGTCGATCTGGAGCATGGTGGCCTTCCTGGGCCCGGACCGGCCGGCGCTCCGGCTAGATCCGGACGTGGGGGGTGGTGAAACGGACGGTGTGCTTCGGGACGGTCCCGCCGCTGCCGCCGGTCTCGGACACGTCGACGACGAGTTCGCCGTCGAGGTCGTCCCGCCCGCTGGCCACGCGCCAGGACACGGACCACGCGGGCGCGGTCAGGGTGAAGCTGCGGTGGTCGGGCAGGCCGTCGCCCGCCGGCTGGTACCAGGCCTCGACCGCGACGGTGGTGCCCTCGTCCCTGCCGGGCGCCTCGCAGGTGACGGTGACGACGCCCAGGGTGTGATCGTCCACGGTCCAGCCGGAGGTGTCGGGGGTGCCTGTGCGCTCGTAGGAGCTGCCGTCGTCCCCGTGGACGGTGAGCCGCAAGCTCTGCCCGGCCGGCAGCCGGGCCGGGGCGGTGTCCGCAGCGGTGACCGTCACCGTCCAGGCCGTCCCCGCCTCGTCGGTGCCGGACAGATCCAGCCGGCGGACGGGCAACTCGCCCACGGGGGCCGTGAGCCGGAGCGGCAGCACCGCCTCGGGCGGGGTCGGTACGGACTCGGGGGGCTCTGCCTGAGCGGAGAGCGCGAAGGTGTGGCGTTCCGCCGAGGGCGCGGCGCTCAGGGCCTGGCCGACGTCCAGTTCACGGCGGACCCGCTCGGTCTCCAGCGTGGCGTCGAAGCGGACGAAGAGCTTGCCGGGAGAGCCGGAGAGGGCCTCCTGCACCAGGGGAACCTGTGCCGGCTCCACGCGTGCGGTCAGCAGCGCCGTGTACGGTGGCGCGCCCGACGACGCGGACTGGGCCAGTTCGGTCTCCTCTCCGCCGTCGGCCCGCGCGGTCAACGTGACGCCGTGGACCTTCACGCCGCCGATCGCGACGACCAGGTCGCCCTGCGCGACCTCCAACTCCTCGGCGGCCTGTGCCAGCAGGGCGGCCGTCTCCTCGTGGTCCGGCCACCAGTGCGCACTGATCTGCACGGACGCGGAAGCACCCGCCACCACCAGGCTGGCCATGGGAACGCCCTGCGGCGAGAGGTCCAAAGCGGGCTCTCCTGGCAGCAGACGGACCGTCAGAGGGGCATGCCGGTCGACGAGGAGCCGAGGGGAGGAGTGTGAGGACATTTTGCCTCTATTGGGTGGATGTGCTCACAATCAAGTGTAGAGCGCGTTCCGCCTGGTCGCACGGAAGAAGGTGGAGAATCGTGCTCCGGCTCCCCGCACTCCTGGCCCGACCGACCTGGTCGCTGTACGCCGACGACCAGCTTGACCAGGTGTTCTACGCGATCGCATCAGTGCCCCGGCTGGCCCGGGGACCCGACGGAGCCGCCGTGCTGTCGCTGATCAAGCACCGTTCCGGCACCGACAAGTTGAACGGCGGAATCATTGAACTGCAAACGGAGCTCGCGCTGCGCCCGGAGGAACGCGACGAGGCCCTGACAGCCGCACGCACCCACTGCGGTGACACGGCCGCGGTCCGGGCGTCCGGCGGACCTCAACTCGCCACTCCCCTCTGGCTGGACGGCACGGCCTCCCTGCAACTGCTCGACCCCGAAGTGAGGTCCGACGAACGGACGGTGCACGCCCAGCCCTCGCTGTCCGGGAGCAACCCGGCCGTGTTCCAGGCCTCGTTGACGCAAGAGGGCGCCACGATGCAGTGGGACGCACTGCGCTCGGCACGGCCCTCACTGCAGGCCGCCTACCGGCTGCGCGCGATGGCGAGGATCCCCGACGGACGGGTGCACGCCTACGCCCGCAGCGCCGACGTGACCGCCCTGTGGACGCAGGTCGCGGCGCTCCCCGACGCACGGGAGGCACTGGTTCAGGCGTCCGCGGCCGGCGTCGACGTCCTGGACTGGCCCGCGGACGGCGACCCCGCACTCCGCGAAGCCTTCGTCTCCTGGGGCTGGGAGTGGCTCGCCCCCTGGCTGCCGCCGCACGGCACGCCACCCACCAGCGACATCGACGCCGTGTTCACGGGTGCGGCCGGCCTGCCGTGGCCGTTCGACGCCGCCGGCACGCTGGACCCGCCCGACCTGGCCCGCGACGAGGGCTGCTTCCTCGCTGTCGACCTCTCCGATCCGATCTTCCAGCAACGCCGCACCGTGGTCAGCTGCAATGCCGACTTCGCGGCGGGCACGATCGCGGCCGTCACCGCCCGGATCACGTACGGAGACCAGCGCCACGACGCCGTGTTCACCGACAACACCACGGTCGATCAGGTCACTTGGACGGTCGACCCGGCGCTCGGCAGGACGATCACCGTGCGCCCGGTGGTGTCCTTCGCCGCCTCCAGCGCCACGCTGGAACTGCCTGAGCTGCGCACCGACAACCAGTTCGTGCTCCTCAGCATCGACGACGTCGGACGGCTGACGGTCGACCTGAGCGCCGCAGCCCTCGACTGGTCGACCGTCCACCACGTCGAGGCCGGCGTCCGCTACCAGGACAGCGACCACGGCGTCGGGCTCGTGGAGGACACCGTCAAACTCGATGCGTCCCAGCCCAGTCAGCGCTACGAGCGGACTGTGTACGCGCCCGTGAGCCGGCCCTACGACCTGCGGCTGGTCTACGCCCTCACCAACGGACAGACCCTGGTGCGGGACTGGTCGCCACGGACCGGTAGAACGGTCCTCGTACCCGCGCCGTTCGACCGGTGGCTGACCCTCCGGCTGCGCGCGGCCGGCTGGTCCGGCGGCATCAGCGCGTTCCAGGTCGACCTGGAGGCCGACGACGGAACGGGACGCACCAACAGGTCCACCGTCCGGCTCACCCCCGAGACCGGCACGGCGGACTGGCGCACCAGCCTCGCGCCGGCCGCGACCGGGCAGTTCCGCTACCGCGTGACGACCCTGTACACGGACGGGCACTCCACCGTGGACCCCTGGAAGGAGGGCGAGGGGTCCCGGACTCTCGATGTCGGGCCGGCACCGTCGCGGGTCCTGGACGTGACGGTGGTGGCCGACCTCGTGGACTTCACCGTGGTCAAACTCGTCAAGACCACCCTCCGCCACCCGGTGCCCACGGGTGAGCCGGTCACCCACGAGATGGTGTTCGCTCCCGGCCGGGCCACCAGCGCGTCGTGGCAGTTGCCGTTGTCCGACGACAGCGGCGCGGGCGGACCCGACTACACCGTCGCCTCCACCTTCTACCTGCGGGACGGAGACCACCGCACGACCCCCGAGACGCCCGGAACCGACCCGACCGTGGTGCTCCGGCTGCCGGCCTGAATCAGCTGTGCGAGGAGAGACGTCATGCTGAACCTGCTCAACAAGTTCGTGGTTCCCGAGGTGAGTCACGTCGACATCTACCAGGACGACGAGGACCCGCTTCAGTTCTGGATGATTCCGCAACGCGTCCGGGCCGCCATCGGTCCGCAGAACACCCCGGAACTGTCCATCTACGCCTTCGCCAGGGACATGAGTGTGATGGCGGGAATCGACAAACCGCTGCCGGCCGGTGAGACCGAGGGCGGACTGATGACCCTCACCGTCGAGTGCACGGTGCAGCAGGAGGACCGGGAGAAGATCCTCACATACCTGCGCAGCCAGGTGCTGTCGGGGGCGCTGCGGCTCGCCCGTCCGGTGGCCTCCGGCGGGGAGATCGGCACGCAGTGGCGCGGACCGGTGGCCGGTGATCCCAAACTCGCCTATCCCACCTGGATCGAGGGCGACGTCCAGTTCTGCCTCCCCTCCCCCATGGGCCCCACCTTCGTTCAGCCCGGCGACAACAAGGTCAAGCCGTCCCTGACCGAGTCGAACGTCGCCAGCTTCTCCATCGGGCTCGGACAGGAAGGCATACGGCTCTTCCGTGAGACGATCAAGACGGGCAAGCTGCCTGCGCACGTCGCCTACAGTCTCCAGTTCGTGGCTCGGGTCCCCTCGATCACGGTCACCGTTTCGGGTCATTCCGAGGCGGTGCACCAGGAGCTGAAGGACCACGCCACCATCGTGGAGACCCAAAATGGCGTCCCCGTCCGGACGTTTCCCCAGGTGAGCAGCCTGAAGGAGCTCCACGACCTGTCCGGCAGCCTCAACGTCGAGTACACGAAGTTCGACTTCGCCCAGCAGGACGACGCGATGCGCGATCAACTGGAGAAGTTCGTCCTGGACATCGCCACCGCGTACTTGAAGAGCATGTTCTGCCAACCCCTGATCACGGGTCAGCTGGACAAGGCGAAACTGGGCGACGACCCCATGCAGAACTTCAAGCCGCCCGGGACGCTGGTGAGCGGCGGAAACCAGCTGTGGCTCAAGGAGTTCGAGCAGACGGGTGAGTCGGACTTCGCCATGACCTTCCACGGCAACATCGCTCACCCCTTCTCGACCTACCCCAGTGCGGCCCTGGTCTCCATGGTCACCCAGCCCGAGCTGGAGAAGGCGTTCATCGAGGCCGACCTCAACACGCCCATCTTCCACACCCTCCAGGTCCCGGTCCGGGTGACCGCCGACTTCGAGCACGACCCGATCGCCGGCATCCAGGTGACACTCGACTACCGGCAGACCGACGACCGCACCGGCGAGGTCAAGGCCTTCTCGCAGACCTACGACTTCCTCAACGGATCCGAGACCTACTACTTCCGCACCACCTTGGCCAAGGACGCCCAGGGAGCGCCGAAGGACACGTTCACCTATTCCAGCCGGCTCCACTACAAGGCCGCACAGGCGTCCACCGACATCCCCCCGCAGCCCACCCGCGAGAAAAGCCTCATCATCGGCTACGACCGGCTGAGCTGTGTCGACGTCAAGGTGGTGGCCGGCACGATTCCGTGGACGACGGTTCAGGCGGTCCAGGTCGACCTGCGACTGCCCGGCGTGTCCCTGCCGTCGGCGGCGAAGACGGTCATCCTCAACGCGTCGACCGCCGAGGACAGCTGGTTCAGCTACACCGGCGGCCAGACATCACCCGAGTATGAATACAGCTGCGAGTTCCTGCTGGTGAACGGCAGCCGTATGACGACCCCTCCGCAGCGCTCCTCCGCCTCACGGCTGCTCATCGACGCGCCCTTCGAGGACCGCATGAGCGCCTTCTTCACACCCGAGGGCCTCTTCCCGCCTCTCCAGTCGATCGTCGTGTCCACGAAGTACGCGGACGAGGCCGCCTCGTACCACACGGAGAACACCCACGTCTTCACCAACAACACCGAGCCCTGGCGCTGGGACGTGGACCTGCCCTCCGCGAAGAACCGAAAGTTCCAGTACAAGGCCGACATCACCTACGTCGACGGGACAACGGCCCCCGGGCAATGGCAGGAGGGCCAGGAGGGGACCGTCCAGGTCGGCGAAGTGAAGAGCTCGCTGTTGGACGTGACAGTGACCGCCGGTGCACTGGACATGACCAAATGGAAGCTCGTCGTCGTCAAACTCCGCCATGAGGACCCGGCCACCCATGAGGTCCAGGAGCAGACGATCAAGCTCACTCCGGCCAACGCCGGCCAGGACCAGTCGTGGAAGGTCGCCCTGAAGGATCCCACCGCCACGACGTACACCTACGAGCTGGCCGGTTACGGCGTCGACGGAACCCACAAGACGACGCCCGCCACCACGAGCAGCGACAAACTGCTCGTGGTCGAGCTGTGACGGACGGCGGCCCGAAGGGAGCTGCGTCATGAGCGACGAAGCGGGCGCTGCGCGCCTCGAGACACGGGACCTGGATCCCGGGCTGACGGGTGCCACCGGACAGACCCTGACCGCGACCGGCGAAACCTTCCAACCCGGACTCCTCAGCGACCTGATGGCCCGACGGGCCGAGCCGGAAGCCGATCAGGTCCCTCTGGTGCCCGCGCCGCCGGAGCAACCGGGCGACGTCCTGGACGGGGCCCACGCGACGTACTTCGTCCCGGTGGCAACCCTGCCCGCCCGGTCGAAGCGCTCGCGGACGCCCGCGGTGTTCCTGGAGGCCGACGACGTGGGCAGATGGAACCTGCTGGTGTGGATCGACCTGGTGCGGCCGGACACCGTTGCGGCCGAGGCCCGGCCGATGCCGCTGAGCGACCTCACGGCCACCCTCACCACGACCGATGAGCAGTCCACCGTGACCTTCGCCTCGGTGACCGACCTGCCGACGCCGGGGCCCGGCGTCGTGCGCCGCCTGGCCCTCGCCGCCGAGGTGGATCCCGCCGTCACCGCCGACACCCTGCAGAACGACACGAACGCGGCCATCGTCGTCAACGGCACCCTCTCCTACCGGGTGTGGAACCCCGAAACGCCGACCGGTGAGATCCTCGCGGACCTGGAACCCGGGGAGGAGGCCCAGCTCGAGATGGCCTCCACGACGATGCTGCTCGGTCCGGGCGGCGGCGGAATCGCCGCCTGCCTGCCCGCATCGGACAAGCCCAACCGCCCGATCTACTACCACTGGAACTTCAAGAGCGGCGCCGACGCGGACCAGGGACTCGACCCGGACAACGTGTGGGTGGACAGCCCGGCGGGTCTGTGGCAGATGTCGCCCCTGCCCAACCAGTACTTCGTCCTGCCCAGCGAGTACCGGCTGGCATTCGACCTGGAGCACGGTGCCCCCGCCATGAGTGTGCTGTTGGTACGGCCGGACGCGGCGCCGGACGCCGCCGCCGGCCCGGACCAGGCGTGGAAGGTCAGGGTGCGCTTCAAGCTGGTCCCCTGGCTGGACCCGCAGTCGATGGAACGCCTGCGCGCGGCCATCGCCGAAGTGGAGGGGATCGCCTACCCGCAACTGGTGCTGGGCGGCTACGCCAGTGCCTCCTTCGACGAGTCCTCCTGGCTGCAGGACCTGGGAGGCAAGACGCTCAGCACGGAGGCCGGCAACACCACGGTCGACGCACGCGGCTTCGAGCTGGTGCAGGACTGCTCCATGGAGTACTACACGCTGCTGGCACGGTTGCTCGCCCCGGCGTCCGGCGCGGCGACCGGGATCGGGGGCCGGGTCGTGCTGAACCTGCGGAGGTCGCCCGACGACGAAACGGTGAAGGAACAGCGCGACGTGCCGGTGCGGATACGGCTCGACCAGCCGGACGACGGTTTCCTCACCACCGAGCAGATCACCCCTGCGTTCCCGGATCCCGCCACCTGGCCGCCCGGCTGGACTCCGCCGTTCTACGCCAAGGTCTGCAGCCCGAGCGCCGTGCAGGCCGATGTCTCGGGGGTGGTCGCGGCCCTGCTCGTCAACGACCCGCTCACCGGCGTGCCGGTCGACTGCGCCCGCGCGACGGCCACCCCGGCGGCCTTCTCCGTGGGCGGGGCCGGCTCACCCCCGGTCCAGCCCCCTCCGGAGGCTCCGCCGCCCACTCCCCCTGGCCGGCCCGCGTTCCAGCCGCCCGCCGACCCTCCGGTGGGCAACGGTGAGGCGCTGCTGCGCCTCACCCAGACCGACGCCGAACCCGTCGATCCGCGCCTGGTGAGCTCGCTGGCCCTCGACTACACCGGGGTCACGGTGAAGATCGAGCCCGCTGTCATGCTCGAGCGCGTTCACGAGCTGGGCACGTCCACCGGGCTGGTCGCCCGAGTGATCGTGAGCAGCTACCAGTTGAAGCACCCGGAGAGCCTGCCTCCTGAGCTGGCCGACATGTTCGGCATCGACGTCGAGATGCGCCGGGGCAGCGCCGACGCGGTCACCGTGAGCCTCACCCGCGACACGCCCGAGGCGAGCGCCGACATCCCGTTCGGTTTCTCGGACCTGGTCGCCGGCCTGCGCGCGGACCAGCCGAAGTTCGAGTACCGGCGGCGCAACGTGGCGACCAAGGGCACCGGGCCGTTCTCCCCGTGGGAGTCGGTGGTGGGGCGGAACCTGCTCGTCACTCCGGTGACCTGAAGCCGTCGCAGCGGTGCCTGAGCAGGACACACAGGAACAGGAGAGACGCGATGACAGTGACCAACGCCGACGGTTCCACCACCGTGGACAACGGTGACGGTACGTCGACCACGACGTGGCCCGACGGCACGACCGAGGTCGGCTACGCCGACGGCTCCACCATGCGCACGTTCCCAGACGGCAGGGTGCTGAACACCTACCCGGACGGAACCCGTACCTTCAACGACCAGTACGGCACACCACTGGATCCCGGCACCGGCAACCCGCTGCCCGCCCCGCCCGTGACCGCGCAGCCCGTGGTGACCGCCGGGGATGTCGAGAGCGGGGTCCACGTCATCAGCGGCGTCGCGGAGGCGTTGCTCGTCCTGGCCGACGCGGAGGGCGCGCTGGCTCTCATCGAGCCGATCAACGCCATGTTCGCCCCGATCAGCATGGCCCTGGAGGTCTGGCACGCGCTGGACTCCGCGCCCCGCGCCTACGGCACCATGGGCTACTGCTACGGGCTCATGTACGGCGCCCTCGACATGGGAGAGCCCGCCTATCCCCAGGGACCGTACTCGCTCGACTCCCCGGAGACGGTCCAGGAGAAGCAGACACGCTACGCCGAAGGCGTCCGTACCGCGGCCGCGCAGCTCGCCGACGGGACCTCCGGCTCGGCCCTGCGCAACCGGGTCCTCCTGCGCACCGCCTACCTGGGCAGCGACCCGCACCGCACCCTCAACGAGATATGGGTGACCGCCTGCCGCAAGAACGACGACGAGTTCTACGCGGACCACCTCGCCCTGATGTGGCCCGATACCGGAATGACGGAAGCGTGACGGTGACGGCACGCCCGGACCAAGGAGGTACCCCGTGACCAGGCACCGTGTCACAGTCGTCGCCGCACTCGTCCTGGCGGCGGCCGGCCTCGGCACCGCGCAGGGAGCGTCGGCGTCGCAGTCCCAGGGACCGGACACCTGCGTGAAGGGGTATGTGTGGCGTCTGGCGACGCCCACGGATCACGTCTGTGTCGCGCCGGAGATCCATGACCAGGTGGTCAAGGACAACAGCCACGCCGACGAGCGGCGCAGTCCCAACGGCGGTCCCTACGGCCCCGCGACCTGTCTGCAGGGCTGGGTCTGGCGCGAGGGCACCCCGGACGACCTCACGTGCGTCGACCCCGATGTCCGCTCGCAGGCCTGGCAGGACAACGCCGAGGCACCCAACCGCTGGGCCGCCACGGCGCGGTCGGACGGCAGCAACGCCCACCCGTTCCTCTACCCCGACACGACGTACACCATCGCCGGCCGGCCGGCTGCCGGGAGTCCGTCACCGAGTGCGGGCGAGAGCGGGGGCGGGCTGGTGGTCGACGCCCAGGGCGCGCCGGTCGGGGCGGGGACGGGCACCGAGGTCGCCCGCGACAACGGCACGGACAGCCAGCGGTTCCAGTTCCTGCGGCGGGGAGACTTGAAGGCACACGAGAACGCCTTCCAGATCCGGGACCGGGCGTCGGGCAAGTGCCTGGCCGTGGCGGACGCCGGGAAGAGCAACGGCGACCGGGTCGTCATGGGTGACTGCGACTGGTCGGACGGCCGGGTGTGGTCCTTGTGGACTCGGAAGGACGGCTACTGGGAGCTGCATGCGCGGCACAGCGACAAGTGCCTGACAGCGCACAACACGCTGTTCACGGCGCCCGCTCCCGGCGCGTACCTGGAGCAGTGGAAGTGTCTCAACGGGAAGAACCAGGCGTGGCGTCTGGTCCCGGTGACGTGACGTCCGCTGCGGTGCGGCGCCGTCTCCAGAAAGGGGTGTCCCACCGCGCTTCCGCTCCATAGCAGGCGGCTCTGGCACAGAGGAACTCGTCATGCACGGCGCCCACGCGCGCCGCGTAACGGCCCAGGGCCCGCTGATCGCCGCCGGCCTCCTCGGTCAGTGCGGTGGCGGCCGCGATCCCTGTGGCCAGTGCGTGAGTGATGCCGCGTGCAGCGATGGGGTCGGTCACGGCTGCCGCGTCTCCGGCCGCCACCCAGCCCGGACCGGCAGCGGGCACCGTGCGGGAGGTGCCGGCGGACAGGACACACAGACGGCGCGGTGCGGTGGGGCGATGAGCGGGCACCCGAGCGCGCACATGCCGGGTGACTGCCAGTGCGGCCCACCAGCCTTGCGGGGTCCGCAGGCCCGCGCCGGCGACCAGGTCCGCGTCCGTGACGGCCATGACGACGTGCCGTCCGAACGGCAGGGGCGCCGTGTACCACCAGCCGAAGGCAGCGGACTCGACGAGTGACGTGCGTTCGGGGCCTGCCTCCGCGCCGTACGGGCCGTCATGTCGCGGGCCGGGGCCGACCACCTCGGCCGCCACGGCCACGAGGTGGTCGTGATGCACCACCTGCGCGCCGAGCCGGCGCGCGAGCCGGGCCCGTGCCCCCGTGGCGTCCACGAGGTAGGGAGCAGTCATCGCCGTGTCGGACACGGTCACCTGCCAGCGGCCGTCCTTCCGGGCCACCGATCGGACACTGCCGGTGTGCAGCCGCACGCCCGCCGCACGGGCCGCCCGGCGCAGCGCCGCGTCGAACGGCCCGCGGTCCACGTGCCAGCCGGCTCCGTAGGGCCCGCGCAGGAAGTCGGTGGCCGTCAGGTCCGGCCCGCCCCAGGACGACTGGTTGCCGTAGCAAGGCGCGCAGCATTCCGGAGGAAGCCGGTCCAGCACGCCAAGTCCCTGCAGCAGGAGCCGGGTCACGGGTGCCAGGCTCTCCACGACACGCCATCTTGCCGGAGGGCCGGGATGGAGGAGGACCACGTCGGCACCCTGCGACGCGAGAGTGAGTGCCGCGGCCACCCCTGCGGGGCCGCCTCCGGCGACCAGCACGTCCGGGCGGTTCCGCGGCCGGGTCATGGCGTTCCCCCGGTCCTCGCAGGGCGCCCTGTGCAGGTCAATGGATGCTGCCCATGCCTTGGATGCGCAGCCGCAGCGGGCTGTCGGGCTCGGGCACGGGCTGGGTCGTCGACAGGCTCACGCGCGTGGCCGGTGCCCCCATGTCGGGGAGCGGACAGCCGGCCTGGACCCAGTCGTGCACGATCTGCCGCACGGTCCTGGAGACCGGCAGGTCACGCGCGAGTCGGGTGGCGTCCGCCGGAGTGAAGAACTCACAGAGGAAGTCCGTGGCGGCCTCCCGGTCCGTCGGACGGTCGTCGCCGCCCGTGCCGTCCGCCGTGTTCGCGGGATGCGTCAGCGCGGCGAGCAGCGCGGGAGCCGGCTGGAGACACCACCAGGCGACCGGTCGCTGCACGATCCGGTCCGGGTTGCCCGGCTGGGGGCCGACCAGTGTTCTGCTGTCGGAGAGGAAGCCGTCCGGTCGTGCCCGTACGGCGTCGGCCAGGAGGAGGATGGTTTCGAGCGGCGAGTACGCGCGCCGCTCACCCGGCTCCTCGGTGAGCGATCGGATCCACTCCCGCCACACCTCGGTCTCCTCCTCGTCGAACACCTTGTACATGGGGCCGTTCCAGCGGAAGAGACGCAGGAGGGGGCTACCGGCGGGATCGCCGGGGACGACCCAGTCCGAAGCGGTCAGCGCGGCGAGGAGGCCTTCGGGGTCGGCGAACCAGTCGTTGAGGTAGCTGCCCGCGAGCATCTTCCTCCCGTGGTTGAGGGTAGCCCGTGGAGCCTTGTTCCTGATCATGCCCAACAGCCTCTCCTCGGGCGTGGGCGGTGACTTCAGGTGGGCGACCAGTTCCTCGCCGAGGTTGCCCGTGACCGCGAAGGCCACGTAGCCGTTCCAGATGCGTTCCCACTGACGCTGCACTGCCTCCTCCCCGCCGAGTGTGTGCAGCTGGTCGAGGTAGCGCATGACGGCGTCGCGGGCGCGGGCGCCGTGTCCGTCCGCGGCGTTGTCGATGCCGACGTGCATCCGGAAGAAGCGGGAGTCGATGCCGTGGTGGTCCATCAGTTTCGCCAGGGGAACGACCCCCAGCACCTCCCACTCCAGGAACAGCGTCATGCCGAGCAGCTCCGGGAAGAACGCTTCGGGATGGCAGGAGATCGCCAGCTCGAACGCCGGGACGGTGAACGCGGAGTCGAGCAGGTCGGTGCGTGTGGCGAAGGCGTAGGAGTCGACGGGCGGCAGGTGGACGCCGAGTTGCTGCAACAGCGTCTGGTATAGGTTCGAGTGGTTCAGTGCCGGGTTGCCGTCGCCGACCTCCTCCTTCCAGATCGAGAACAGCAGGCCGTGGACGTCGTCCATGGGTTTGGCCTCGGTGAGGTGCCGTAGCCACACCCCGTCCAGGAGGTTGAAGGGCGCCATCTGTGTGAGGCGTTCAACCACCGAGTCCCGAGTACGGAACACCTGCTCGATGTCCGGGTCGGCCGGGTCGTACGCCTCGGCGTCCTGTGCCAGCTGGGTGTAGATCAGGTCGAGCCGCTCCTGAAGGCCCTCCCGGGTGTAGCGGAACGGCCGCAGCGTCTGGGGTGCGGCCGGATCGTGCTGGACGGCCACCGCCTCGGCGAGCAGCGACTGGGCGAACGCCCGGGAGGCCTTGACCTGGTCGGGGAAGCGGTCGGGATGCTGCAGCGCGTAGAACCAGTCGCGGTGGCTGAGGCCGACCTGGTCGGCGCGTTCCGTCTCGACGAGGACCCGGCTGCCGTCAGGGGCCTGCCGGGCCACGACGAAGCCGAGCCGGCTCCACTGCCCGACCATGTCCTGGGCGCCCGCGTGCGCGCGCATCCGGCTCCACTGGTCGTCCACTCTCTTGTCGTAGGCGGTGTCGCTCTCCCCGGACCTGCGGGCCGGTTTCGGCTTGCGGACGATCTGCTGCCCGACGCCCCGCGCCCACGGCCGGCGGAACGGCGTAGGGCCGATGCTCCGGGTGGCCTGCTCGCCTGCCGAGCGGACCAGGGAGAGAAAGTGTGTCTCGGGATAGACGTCGTCGGGCCGCTGGGCGGGCCACCAGTGGGTGTGGCACTCGTAGAAGTCGGCCTGCCACGGCAGGGCCAGGTGTTTGGTCAGGTCGCCGGGCTCGAGGTCCTCCCGGAGCCGGAAGGGGCCGACCCACATGTCCGGGTCCTGGACGTTGTACGTCATCTCGATGCCCGGGTAGAAGGGGCCCCCGCTGCAAGCTTCCAGGGCAGCGCGCACCAGGGCATGCGGCTCGTCCTGCAGGGCGGGCTCGGCCGGGGCGGGCGGCTGTCCCGTCCAGTCCGCGATGAAGTCGCCCTCCGCCCAGCGGCGCATTCTCTCGTACTGGCCGGGCAGCAGGGACATCCATCTGCCCGGCTTGCCGTCCAGGGGCTCTCCGTCGTCACCGGCGAGCTGAGGCATGTACACGGACGTGGCCTCGGCGGTCCCCGCGCCGGGCCCGCGCAGCCGTCGGAAGACCGACTGCCGCAGGTCGGCGGTCCCGGGGCCGTTCGACGCAAGCTGCCCGAGGAGAGCGGGGGCCAGAAAGTGGCCGGGCTCCCCCTCGCCGTGGCCGCGCAGCGCGGCGGCGTTGACCCATGGGTAGTCGCTGACGCGACGCAGGATCGGATGGATGTCCCGTGTGAAGGAGACGGAGTCGGGCTGCTCGTACTGCTGGGCCTCGGCGATCACGTCGTAGAGCGTGACGAGGTTCTCCGTGTGGGGGGAGAAGTCGGGCGGTGCGACCAGTACCCAGGCCAGCTGTGCCCGCAGCGGCCCGGTTCCGTTCCGCAAGGTGACGGTGGCGTGTACGGGGCCGTCGGACACGTCGTCGTACCAGAAGTCGTTATTGGCGAAATGGACGACGGGGTTGTCCTGGAGGGTGGTGCCGGAGTGGCCGAGACCCCCGAGGACGAGCAGCCGGCCGTCGCCGTCGGTGCGCAGTTCACCGAGGGGCACCGGTCTGCCCAGGAACGTGCCGGTGTCGAATCGTGCCCCGGAACCCGACTGGTTCGGCCCGGTGACGGAACGGGGACCGGGTCTGATGGCGAGCCGGGACCGAGCCTCTGGGTCGTCGACGTCGATGGCCTGGTTGCGGCGAGCCCGCGGGTCCCGGGCTCCCCCGCCTTCCGTCCCGTCATGGTGCCGTCCGACGAATCTGAACCAGGCGGCCTTGGTGTTGGCGAGCTCGACCGTCCAGCAGATCTCCGCGTGCTGCGCGGTCAGTTCGCCCAGCACAGTGCCGTCCGCTCCGTAACCATAGACACGGAAGCGTGCCGCCTGCCGCTTGACGCGGCCCTCGCCCTCCTTGAAGCCGCCGGCCGGCTGCGGGGGAAGGCCGGGCACCTCAGGGCCGATGAAGAATTCCGTCGGACTGTTCCCCACCCGGGCGATCCCGAGGGACGGATGGATTTCACACCGCACGACGTCGTCCAGATTCACAGACAGCAGTTCACCGGACTCCTGCGGCCGACACGAAGAGTGGCTTGCCCGGGACATGGTTTGTCACCTGTCCGGTGCAGTGGCTCGACAGGGCATCGGGCGCCCCGGCAACTAGAATGGCGGAGGGCGGGATCCCGCAGACGGACACCATCGTTGCGAAAGTAGTGGTCGTCGTGGCCGATTCCAAGGACGAGGCAGCCCTGCGCGCCGCACAGTCCGCGAAGGACACGCAGAAGCAGCGCAAGCGGGACGCGTCGAGCAAGCAGCAGGAAAGTCAATCACCCGGGAAGGCCTCTGCCGAGAGCGTCGCACCGGAGGAAGCGCCCGCTCCCGAACCGAGGAGGTACGGCCGGGGCTGATGCCTCCGGCGGAAGAACGCGATCGGGACCCGGGCGCCGGATCCCACGGGAAAACCGGCGGCCGGGTTCGCGCGTGACCGCGGGACGCCCGGCATCGTGACCGTTTCCTTGACCGTGCCCCGGGGTGCGTGGGCCGTCGACGCCACACTGGCCCAGCACATGGTCGTCGTCCACAGCTCCTGATGCGGCTTCACCGTTCGACCTCCGTCTCACGCGGTCGGTCCGGGAACGCACTCCGGGTGCCCTGCCGCCGCCCGCGGCGGCAGCCACTCGGCGAGCAGGCGGGTGAACCGGGGAGAGGGCTCGACGCCCAGTTCGTCGTTCAACAACCTGCGGAACGCGGCGTAATGACGCAGCGCTTCGCACACATTGCCCTCCGCGAGATGAGCCGAGACCACGGCCCGGTGCGCGCTCTCGCGCAGCGGCTCGGCGCGTACGCCGGCCCACGCCGCCTCCATCGCCAGGGCGGGTCTGCCCTGCTGGATCAGGGTGTCCGCCAGCGTGTCGAGGGCGTGCAGCCGCAGTTGCCGCAGGCGCTCGCGCTCCAGGAGCACCCATTCCTCGTCCCAGCCCGGCAGGAGGTCGTCTCCGGTGAGGAGTCCGAGCGGGGGGTGGCAGCAGGACGGTGGACCGCAGCCCGCCACGACGCTGAGTGCCGTGCGGGTGAGGGCGTGGACGTCCACGCGCAGGTCCGGGGTGACCATGAGTACGTCTCCGCAGCAGCGAACGAGCGGGGGCTCACCGCGCGGAAGCTTCCACAAGGTGGTGCGCAGGCTGCCCCTGGCGTGCTCCTCGGTGACCTCGGGCCACAGCGTGCCGGCGAGGACAGTGCGGGCCACCCGCTCGCGCAGGCTCAGGAAGGCGAGGAGTCTCTGGCCGTTGCGGCACAGCGCCACCGTCTCGGTTCCGAACTGCAGTCGGAACTGCCCGAGCAACCACAACTGGGCGGAGGGAGACACGTTCACGATCGCCTCGCTCACCGTGGTGTCGCATGAGCGCCTGCCGGAAGCCGTACTGCCTCGCCGGCGCTTGCCTCACAGCTCGATCCCGTGGATACCGGCTTCGGGGGTCCGCGGCCTGCGAGGAGGTCCGTCCCCTCCAGTTTCAGCCCCTCCTTCCTGCTCTGCAACCCACCGCTCGACGGCACTGCGGGGATGACGTACCGCTGGTCACCGGGGTGGTCTCCACCCTGCGCCGCGCGCCGCCGAAGCGGCCGCGATGACGGCGCAGTGACGCCGGGCTGACGGCGGTTGCCTAGGTTCGGTAACGGCTGCTCAGACCCACGCCGAGGAAGAACACGCGAAGGAGGCAGTCCCATGTCGGTCACCAACTGGCGCTACTGCGGCAAATGCCACGCGATGTTCTACGACGGCAACCCGCAGAAGGGCAGCTGCCCCACCGGCGGCGGGCACGAGGCCGTCGGCTACACCTTCGTCATCCCCGACGACGTTCCCGGGACGCCCACCGCCCAGACCGACTGGCGCCGCTGCGGGCGTTGCCAACTCATGTTCTACGACGGCTACCCCCAGAAGGGCCGTTGCCCCGGCGGCGGGGGCCACATCGCCGACGGTAAGCACTACGTGCCGCCGCACGACGTCGCGGGCACCCCGACCGCGCAGACGGACTGGCGCTACTGCGCCAACTGCCAGGCCATGTTCTACGACGGCTACGCCGACAAGGGCGTGTGCCCCAACGGCGGCGGGCATGCCGCCGTCGGCTACAACTTCGTCCTTCCCCATGTCGCGGATGCCCAGGCTGCGGTCCCGATCGACTAGCAGGCCGCGGTGTCCTGGCGCGTCGCGAACAGCCTGGAAACCCTGCGGCATCAGCTCGACGCGCCTTGCCCGGGACGCAGCGTCACCGCCGACGGCGGCGTCGGCGACGCGGCCCACCCGGCGCGCGGCAGCGACAACGACGACCTCAACCCGTGCTACGGGCCCGACATCGCCACCGCGCACGACTGCACCCACGTTCGGTGGCGTGCCGGACGAGAGGCGACAGGGTCAGCACCACGGGCCGTGCCGACGACACCTGGGAGTTCCTCCCGGCACTCGGCGGATGTCCCTTTCGACGCCTTCATCGACGATCCGGCCGCCTGGCTCCCGGGTGTCGATGAATTCTGACCTGCTAGGCGGCTCGTATGTCCCCAGCCCAGAAACTCCCCGTCATCTACGTCCGGGGCTTCGCCGGCGGCCAGTCCGGCATCGACAACGCGGTGATGGACCCGTTCTGCGGATTCAACGCGGGTTCCACGCACATGCGGATCGGACCGGACAACAAACCGAGCTTCTACCAGTTCGAAAGCCCGCTGCTGCGGCTGATGATGGACGAGGGCTATCAGATCCTCGTCCAGGGCAGCCAGGAGACCTACCTGGACACCCACACGGAGATCCCGGCCGACAGCACCTGGATCCACCGGTTCTACGATCCGTCGGCGAGCACATGGGGTGGCACGCCCAAGGAGTTCCGTATCGAGGACGCCGCACAGGACCTGCTCGAACTGATCGATGAGATTCGGGCAAAGGCCCACGTCGACCGTGTGCACCTGGTCGCCCACTCCATGGGCGGACTCATCTGCCGAAGCCTGATCCAAAAGGTTCTTCCGGAGCGGAACATCGAACCGGCCGACTGCGTCGCCAAGCTGTTCACCTACGGCACCCCGCACGGGGGCATCACCTTCGACCTGGGATTCGGCATGCTGGAGCGTCTGCGGGACGCAACCGGCATCAACGGTGCCGAGATCTTCGGGCGTGAACGGATGTACCAGTACCTGACCCCGGGCGCCACCGCCGGCGACGAGCCGCCCGATGACTGGGATCCCCGGGCGATGCCCGCCGACGGGGAGCGGTTCGCCTTCCCTCACCGACAGGTCTTCTGCCTGGTGGGCACCGACCCGGGCGACTACGACGTGGCGCACGGCCTGTCGTCCGCGGTGGTCGGGCCCCGCAGCGACGGCCTGGTGCAGATCGACAACGCGTACGTGCCGGGAGCCTTCCGCGCCTATGTGCACCGCAGTCACAGCGGGCGCTACGGGCTCGTCAACTCCGAGGAGGGCTACCAGAACCTGCGGCGGTTCCTGTTCGGCGATCTCAAGGTGGATTCCGCCCTCGTCCACCACCGGTTGCCGGAGGAGAAGAACACCGTCTGGCAGGGGGAGATCGGCCTGTCGATCCGCGGCCTGCAGATCGTGATGCACGAGCGGACGGCCGCCCACTGGTGTCCGGTCCAACTCCGCAGCGACAGCCGGTCCGGCGCGGACGGCGACGGAGCCGTGCCGCTGGTGAGCACCTTCCTGTGCGAGAACCTGGCCAGTCCGAGCGGCACCGGCACCCTGCGGTACGCGCTGCACCTGCGGATCCTGTCCCTGCGCGAACGCGACAACGGTTTCCTGGATTTCAGGGACCACATCGAGCAGACCGCCGACTTCGACGACATCCTCGTCGTCGACGTCAGCAGCGAAGCCGGCGTACCCGCGGTCCGGGCCGTCTGGAACTCCGCCATCGTCGGTCCCATCAGCGACTACGAGCCGGCCGGTCCGTCCCTGGCTGACGAGGACCCCGCAAGCGGCAGGTGGGTCAGCGACATCCCCCTGCCCGACTCCACCAGGACGATCCTCGGTGAGGAGGCGCGGATCCGGCTCAGCGTGACCGACTGGAACTGAAGAAGGGAAGCGAAACGTCATGGTCGCCCTGGCCAACGTCCAGTTCGGCAAGGAGAACGAGGACGTACGCATCGTACAGAAGGCCCTCATCGCCCGCGGCCACACGATCGCGGACGGCCCCACCGGATACTTCGGCGAACAGACCAAGGCCGCCTACCAGGCCGAACAGATCGCCCAGGGATTCAAAGGAGCCGACGCCGACGGCATACCCGGCTGCACCTCCCTGACCGCCCTCGGCCACAGCGCCGGCTTCCCCGTCGACTGTGCGGGCGTGACCACCGGCGGCGTGGGGCGGCTCAGCCTCGCCCAGGTCACCTACCGGGATCCCGGCGACGACTCCGGGGAGGCGGCCATGCAGCGCTATGCGCGCAAGGCCTGCGAACTGACCGGCATGGATCCCGGGTTCGGCGTCCTGGCGCTCACCACCATCGCCCGGCGCGAGTCCGCCTGGAACGCCCCCGGGCAGCGGATCAACACGTGGGACGTCAACGCACACGGCAAGACCGCTCCCGACGGCCACCCACTGAACTGCTCCCGCGGCGCCACCCAGTGCATCCCGACCACGTTCGCCGCCTACCACCAGGCGGGCACGGCCACCACGCCCTACGACGTGGTCGCGTGCATGGCCGCGACGATCAACTACGTCCGTGACCGCTACCACGTGAACCAGTCCGGCTCCAACTTCGCCGCTCGCGTCCAGCAGGCGGATCCGAACCGCGAACCCCACGGATACTAGGAGCCCCCATGGTCGCCCTGGCCAATGTCCAGTTCGGCAAGGAGAACGAGGACGTACGCATCGTACAGAAGGCCCTCATCGCCCGCGGCCACACGATCGCGGACGGCCCCACCGGATACTTCGGCGAACAGACCAAGGCCGCCTACCAGGCCGAACAGATCGCCCAGGGATTCAAAGGAGCCGACGCCGACGGCATACCCGGCTGCACCTCCCTGACCGCCCTCGGCCACAGCGCCGGCTTCCCCGTCGACTGTGCGGGCGTGACCACCGGCGGCGCAGCACGTGTGCCGTCGCCGGTGCCGGGGCACAAGGTCACCTTCGAGTTCTACGAGCGCGGCCCCTACGCCTGGAAGCCCGACGGTGTCGGCCGGCACACCGGGCAGGACTTCGCCGCCCAGAGCGGCACCCCCGTGGTCGCCGTACGCAACGGCACCGTCGAGTGGTCCAACGGCGACGGCGGGGCGTACGGCCAGTGGATCGGTCTGGCGGCGGACAACGGTCACGTCTACACCTACTGCCACCTCTCGCAGCGGCAGGTGAAGGCCGGCCAGAAGGTCAGCGCCGGGCAACAGCTCGGCCGGGTCGGCACCACGGGCAACTCCACCGGACCGCACCTGCACTTCGAGATGTCCAAGGGGTGCACGTGGTCCTATGGCAGTGTGGCGAAGCCCGCCTACTGATCGTGCCCGTCGCTGGAGACCTCCACGTGGCCCAGCCGTCCGGCGGTCTGCTCGACGGGCATGCCGGCGCGCCTTCCTGAGACGTCACCGCCGCACGGTGCGCAGATCACCGAGGGAGCCGGATCTCCCGCTTGAGGATCTTTCCCGTGGGGCCCTTGGGCAGTGCGGGCACGAGCCAGAGGTTCCTCGGGTACTTGTACGGAGCCACACGTTCCTTCACAAAGGCCCGCAGGTCTTCGGCGGTGGCCGAAGCCCCCGGGGTGAGGACGACGGCTGCGGAGACCTCCTCGCCGAGCGAGTCGTGCGGCACGCCGACCACGGCTGCCTCGACGACGTCCGGGTGCTCGTAGAGCACCTCCTCGATCTCCCGCGGGTAGACGTTGTACCCGCCTCGCAGGATCAGGTCCTTCTTGCGGTCGACGACGAACAGGTAGCCGTCGGCGTCCTGGCGGGCCAGGTCTCCGGTGCGGAACCACCCGTCCGGTATCGCCTCGGCCGTCGCGTCGGGCCGGTTCCAGTAGCCCGCCATGACGTTGTGACCCCGAATGGCGATCTCACCGATTTCACCGGCCGGGACGTCCCGGCCGTCGCCGTCCACCAGGCGTACTTCGACACCGTCGATCGGGGTGCCGATCGAGCCGGGCTTGCGGGGGCGGTCGAGGTGGTTGAAGGTGACCACCGGGGAGGTCTCCGACAGTCCGTAGCCCTCGGCCACCGCGCAGCCGAAGCGGCTCTCGAAGGCGTGCAGGACCTCCGTCGGCAGGGCGGCCCCGCCGGAGACGCACACCCGCAGGGCACCGGCCTCGGGGGCGGTGGCGGACGGGGGCTGGTGCAGCAGCGCGTTGTACATCGTGGGCACGCCCTGGAAGACCGTCACCCCCAGCTCGTCGAGCTGGGCCAGCACCTGGGCCGGGTCGAAGCGGGGCACGAGCGCCAGGCAGGCGCCCTGGCGGACCGAAGCGTTCATGCCGCAGGTCTGGCCGAAGGCGTGGAAGAGCGGCAGGCAGCCCATCACCACGTCCTCGGGTCCGACCTGGACCACCCGGTCTGCCACGCACTCCGTGTTCCGGCGGAGATTGCCGTGGGTCAGGGCGGCGCCCTTCGGCCTGCCGGTCGTGCCGGAGGTGTAGAGGATCACGGCGAGGTCGTCGTCACCACGCGGCGTCTGCACACCGGCCGGCGTGTGTTCGTCCACCTGGGTCAGGGCCGGGTCGACGGGGGTCACCGAGGCGCCCGTCGCACTGGCTCCCCTCGCCGCCTCCTGTTCGGCGCCCTCATGCACGAACAGGCGAGACGCCCCCGAGTCGGCCAGGCAGTGTTCGATCTCGCGGGCCTTGAGCAGCGGGTTCATCGGGACCACGACTCCCCCGGCGCGCAGGATGCCGTAGTAGAGCGCGACGAACGCCGGGACGTTGGGCAGCATCACACCCACCCGTTCGCCGGCCGTCAGCCCCTCGGCGCGGAGCATCCCGGCGACGCGTGAGGCGACCGTGTCCAGCTGCGCGTACGTCACCACGGTGTCCAGGAAGCGCAGGGCGGGGCGATCGGGGTGACGCCGTGCCGTCTCCGACAGATTTTCCGCGATGTTCGGCATGTGTCCTCCTGATTACAGCCCCGTAACTGCCCGATGCCGGGTACAGACTGACGCCCGCAGCACCCCGCACCAATGGACCGGCGGACAAGAAGTGACGGCAAGGTGTTGTCGCCCGTGACAAACGCACCCCGGTGTGATCTGCGTCTCCGGGCGATCCCTTGTGAGCGGTGACAATCCCGTTTCCCGTAGGCTGGCCCTCGTGCAGAGTCGTCTGCCCGTACCAGAGATCGCCGCCGTGACGCAGTCCCTGCGCCCGCGGCTGCCGGAACTGGTCGAGCGGGCTGCCCGTCGTATCCGCGAGGAGATCGACATCTACGGCCCTTCCGGCACCGTGTCGGAAGAGGAGCTGCGGGCGTCGCTGCGGCGGAACATCGAGAGCATCCTCGCCCAGTTCGCCCGGGGCAGCGAACCGGATGTGAGCGAGCCCAGCGAGACCGGGCGGCTGCGGGCGGTCCAGGGCGGTCCGTTGCCGGACGTCCTGCGCGCCTACCGGCTCGGTTTCGCCGAGGTGTGGGCGGTCCTGGCCGAGGAAGCCACCCGCCTCGACATCGATCCGTCCGTTCTGGTGCCGGCGGCGGCCACCGCGTGGCAGCTGGCGGACGCGTACAGCGACTCCCTGACCTCCGCCTACCGCCGGGCGGCCGCCGAACTCGTCCGCACCCAGGAGCGCGAACGCTCCGCACTGACGGAGGCCCTGCTCACCGGCCGGATCACCGACGGGCGGACGCTGTGGGAGGTGGCCCAAACGCTGGGCCTGCCCAGGAAGGGCCCCTTCGTCGCGGTCGCCGCCGAGGCCTCAGCACTCGGCCAGGAGCCACTCGGTGACGTCGAGGCCCAGCTGGCCGCACACGGCATCCCCTCGGCCTGGGCTCTGCGCCCCGACCTGCGCATCGGTATCGCGTCCCTGCTCCGCCCGGACGCCGTCGACCTCACCATGGCGGTGCTACGACGTCTCGCCACCGCCCGAGTAGGGGTGAGTCCGGCCTTCGCCTCCCTCGACGGCACCGGCCAGGCACTGCGCCACGCCCGCCTGGCCATGAACAGCCGGCCCCCCGGAGGGGCGGGAGCTGTCGTGCGCTTCCAGGACGACCCGCTCACGCTCGTCATGGCCGCCGCTCCGGAGGCCGCCGTCGACCTCGCCCGCACTGTCATGGGTCCGGTGCTGGCCCTCGGCACGGACTCGCGGGCCGTGTTGCTCGACACCTTCCAGTCCTGGATCGAGGCGGCCGGAAACGCCTCCGCGACGGCGCAGGCCCTGCACTGCCATCCCAACACCGTCCGCTACAGGCTCCGGAAACTGGAAGACCTGACCGGTCGTTCACTCCAGACCCCCGGCGACACTGCCGAACTCGTGGCCGCCCTGCGCGCGGTCAGGTTCCTGCCGGAGACCGGATCGGACGCGAACGCGCGTCGGTGAGCGCGGAGGAAGTCCGTCCCGCGACAGCTTCGGCCAACACCCCCAGCCAGTAGGGCGGCCAGGGATTGCCCGATCCGCACCCGTTTCGACCATGTCGTCTAGATCACCCCCAATACGGTTCAATATTCAACTTAATCAGGAGTACTGTTCACTCCTGTCCCGCCCAAACGGGACGATTTCGGTGCCAATAACCCCAACGGCACCGGTGTCCGTACAGGAGGAAGATCATGAGTCTCACCTTTGGACGGCGAGCCACCGCTGCGGCCGTCACCCTCGTCGCCGCCGTCGGCACCCTGCTCACCGCGGGCGGCATGGCGTCCGCCGCTCCCGCTCAGGCAGCCGGCCACACAGCCGTGGCCGTCTCTCACGAGCAGCACTCCGCCTTCCATGGCAACGTCCGTGGCGACCGGGACAACGACCGCTGGTACCGCGGCGACCGTGACGACCGGGACAACGGCCGCTGGTACCGCGGCGACCGGCACACCTACCGGGTCGAGCACGACTGGGACAGCCGAGGTTGGCACCACCACCACAACCTGGGCGGCCGCCGGGAGTTCCGCGGTGAGCACCGCTGGGACGGTCACCGCATCTGGCAGCGGGAGGGACGCGACTGGTACAGCTACGACTACGGTCGCTCCTACCGCTACGACGGTCACCGCTTCTACCGGTGGCACGACGGCGTCTGGATCGTCGTGATCGGTGACGCGTACGGGTTCGACAAGGGCCTTCTGCACTGATACGCCGGACCGCGACGGCGCCGGACCCGGACGGTCACCACCGTCCGGGTCCGGCGCCCGGTCCCCGAGACACATCGAGCCGACGATGAACAACTGCCTGGACGACGTCCTCGGCATGGAGCCGATGGTCCCCGAGGGCATCCGCGCGGCTGTGCCGGCCCGACCGCGCTACCGGGCCGAGGAACCACTGGCCGTGCCGTTCCGTTTCGGCAATCCCCGTCCGGACCGGTGCGGTGGTGTTCGTGCATGAACAGCCCACCGACGGCCTGGTGACACGCGCGGGGACGGGAACGTGCGCGTCCGGTCGACCGGCGCCGGCGAACCGGCACCGCTCCGCCTCGTTCTGTCCTCTACGGGCGGATCCACGTACCTGACCATCGTGCCGGCACCGTTGAGGCAGTGACTCTGTCGTACCCGTCGCAGGTGCCCGTCGACGGGAAAGTGAGGCGTTGGACGAGCGCACCGCCCAGCTTTGCGCCCAACACCGCCACCTGCGCTCGCCGTTCGGCCCTGCGCGCCACAATCCGCTGCACATCGGCCATGAGGGCACGGGCCGGCGCACCCTCCCTCGCGCCGGGGCAGCCGCTGACATGTGCGGCGGCAAGTCGCCGGTGGTGCAGACCGGCACCCACGCCGTGCAGGAGCGTTCCCATCGCCTGCGCCGAGGGAGCAGTTTTCGCCGACGCCGTCCCACGGGGGTCCTGGTAACGGCGTTCCGCCGTTTCACCGCGGACCTGCTTCGCCACCGGGAGACCGACGACGAGCAGCGGGACTCCGCCGTACGGTCGCCGACGGGCCGACTGCCGATGCCGTCCGGTTCGGCCTCTCGAGATGACGTGATTGCCGGCTCTCGACGAGCCCATGCTCCGCATCGGCGTCACCGGCTCCGGGGACCGCCCACTCCGCCCGGAGGGGGAGGGAAGTGGGCGAGCCTCAGGGAGTTCGAGTATGGGCTCACCGGCCCGGCGCTGTCCGGGATGACGGGCCGGTGAGCCGTCAGAGGGCCGCCACCGCCGCGTCGGTGTGCACCGCAGCGGCGGTCCGGCTCACCACCTCGTCCGCCGTGACACCGGGAGCGGTCTCGACCAGGACGAGTCCGCGGTCGGTGACGTCCAGGACGCCGAGGTCGGTGATGATGCGGTGCACGCATGCCTTGCCGGTCAGCGGCAGGGTGCACTCGGGAACGATCTTCGGGGAGCCGTCCTTGGCGGTGTGCTCCATCAGCACGATGACCCGGCGGGCGCCGTGGACCAGATCCATCGCTCCCCCCATGCCCTTGACCATCTTGCCGGGGATCATCCAGTTGGCCAGGTCGCCGCCCGCGGAGACCTGCATGGCGCCCAGGACGGCCGCGTCGATGTGGCCGCCGCGGATCATGCCGAAGGACAGCGCGGAGTCGAAGAAGGAGGCACCCGGCCGGACTGTCACCGTTTCCTTGCCGGCGTTGATCAGGTCCGGGTCGACCCGGACCTCGTCCGGGTAGGGGCCGACACCGAGGATGCCGTTCTCCGACTGGAGCACCACGTCGGCTCTGGCCGGCAGGAAGTTCGGCACCAGCGTGGGCAGTCCGATGCCGAGGTTGACGTAGGACCCGCTGGTCACCTCGGCCGCCGCACGGGCGGCCATCTCGTCCCTGTTCCAGGCCATCAGTGCCGCACCGTCCTCTTCTCGATCCGCTTGTCGGCCGCCTGTTGAGGTGTCAGCGGTACGACCCGCTGGACGAAGACTCCGGGCAGGTGCACCTCGTCCGGGTCCAGGACGCCCGGTCCCACCAGTTCCTCGACCTCGGCGATCGTGACGCGACCGGCCATCGCGGCCAGCGGGTTGAAGTTCCGCGCGGACCGGTGGAAGACGAGGTTGCCGTGCCGGTCCCCCTTCGCGGCCCGTACGAGCGCGAAGTCGGTGCTGATCCCACGCTCCATGACATAGGCGCGGCCGTCGAACTCCCGGACCTCCTTCGGCGGGGAGGCGACGGCGACGGTCCCGTCGGCGGCATAGCGCCAGGGCAGGCCGCCGTCGGAGACCTGGGTACCCACACCGGCGGGCGTGAAGAACGCCGGTATGCCGCAGCCTCCGGCCCTCAGCCGCTCGGCGAGGGTCCCCTGGGGCACGAGCTCGACCTCGAGTTCGCCGGAGAGGTACTGACGGGCGAACTCCTTGTTCTCCCCGACGTACGAGCCGGTGACGCGGGCGACCCGGCCGGCCGCGAGCAGGATGCCCAGGCCCCTGCCGTCGACACCGCAGTTGTTGGAGACGACGCTCAAAGCTGTGGCGCCCTGTTCGTGGACGGCCCTGATCAGGACGTCCGGTACGCCGCTCAGCCCGAAACCGCCGACAGCGAGCGATGCCCCGTCACTGATCTCACGGACCGCGTCTGCGGCGGTCTCCCGGACTTTGTCCACGGGCACTTTCCCTTCATGGCATGGCGGTCGGGATGGTCGGGCTACGGCGGCAGGGCCGTCCTCGGGCCGCGGCCCCAGGGGCCTCGCGAACACGTCGGCTGTGCCGCGCCCGGCTCTGAGACGGCGCCGAGCTCTCCGGAGTCCGCGGCTACGACCTTGTTCGGCCGACATCCGACATCCGAAACACAGGCCCAGTCTCATGGCCTGGACTCGACAGGTCAAGGAATTTTCGAAAGTCCTGAGTTTATTCGAAAGTTCGAGGCGTGCGTCACAACGATGACATTCCGACACCGACATGGTTTACGATTCAACCAGATTGGCGGTCGTGGCCACGTCTGCCACGGAGCGCCATCGCACATGCACTCAGCAGCGAACGGAGATCAACTGTGCCCTCCCCTGTCAAGCTGGCGATCGTCTACTACTCCTCGACCGGTTTCAGCGCCGAGATCGCCAAGGAGATCTCCCAGGCCGCGGAGAAGGCCGGGGCGGAGGTGCGCCTGCGCAAGGCCGCCGAGCTCGCCCCCGAGGCCGCCGTCGCCTCCAACGAGGCCTGGGCCGCCCACGCCGCCGCCAGCGCCGGCATACCGGTCGCCACCCCCGACGACGTCGAGTGGGCCGACGCGGTGATCTTCGGTACCCCCACCCGCTTCGGCAACATCTCTTCCCAGCTCAAGCAGTTCATCGACACCCTCGGCGGCCTCTGGGCCCAGGGCAAGCTGGCCAACAAGGTGTACAGCGGCTTCGTCACCACCGCCACCACCCACGGCGGTCAGGAATCCACCCTTCTCGCGCTCTACAACTCCATCCACCACTTCGGCGGCCTGATCGTCAGCCCCGGCTACACCGACCCCGTCAAGTTCGTCGACGGCAACCCCTACGGCACCTCCCACGTCGACGCCCAGGGCAACAACCCCATCGGCGACCAGACCCGCAACGCCGCCCGCCACCAGGCCGAGCGCGTCGTGCAGATCGCCGAAGCCCTCAAGAACGGCCTCGCCGCCTGAGTCTGCGACGGTGAGCCGACAGGGCGGCACGTTCACGACCCCTCCTGCCCTGCCACGTGGATGTGCCTTCAGCGCCGCCCCTCCTCCGCACAGGAGGGGCGGCGCGCCCCTTGTGCGGGTGATGCCGCCACCATGCGGCAGCACCGGTCGGCGCGCCGTTTCCTTCGGCGCCCCGAAAGCACGGAACTCCAGCAGACCGATCCTGCTGGAGTTCCGTGCTTGACGGCGCGTCAGCGCGCCGCGACCCGGCCGGCCGTCAGGACCTCAGCCAGGGGAAGCGCTCGGTGTCGGCGTCGCCGTAGTCGGGGTCGAGGTAGATGAACAGTCGGTGGATCTTCCCGTCACGGATCTGGAAGACGTTGCAGAAGCGTCCGCCGAGGCTCTGCCCCGCGTGCCAGGCCGTGCCATCGGCGAGCACGCCATGGGTGAACCCTTCGACCACCAGGAACTCGCCCTCGGTGATGTAGTTGAGGTACGGGATCTCGTGGACGATCGAGGTGAACAACGCGCCGATGTCGGTGAACAGCCGGCGCACCTCCTCGATGCCGCGCGCGGGCACGTGCTTGGGAAAGCAGACGTAGGCTTCTTCGTCGAACAGGTCCAGCAGGTCCCGGCCGGTGTCCAGGCGTTTGAAGTAGTCGACGGCGACGGCCTTGTGGTCCTCGGCCGAAGGTGCGAAGGACGACGAGGGTGTCATGTTTCCTCCTTGGGGTGGGATCGCGTGCGCCTTCCCCGACCACGAGGCCACGTACACGGTCGAAAACAGCGTTGGAAACGGCGGTCGGGAACGGCGGTCGGGAACGAGGGAAGAGCACAACGGGCCGGCGGAGCCGTCAGCCGCGCGCGAGGATCACGTTCAGGGCCCGGCTCAACTCTTGTTCCGGGTCTGCCGGAAGGTCGTGGCTGCGCCATGCGATGTGCCGGTCCGGCCGGACCAGGAGGCATCCCCGGTCCGTTATCTCCCGCACCCGGGCCCAGTCCCCGAGCGCGTCCTCGTAGGTGCGGCCCTGGCCGATGCCGTGGGCGGCCAGGTCGATGCCCAGTTCCTCGGCGACCTTCTTCGCCGCCTCGAGCCACTGCTCGCCGCCGATCCCCGTGAGCAGGGAGAACCTCCCGCCGCCTGCGAGGTCGAGCGTGGAGACGCGCTTGGTTCCGTGCTGGAGCCAGGCGTGCGGCAGACAGGCACCGGGGTGGGTGGTGGGGTGGTAGTACAGCTCGGGATCACGTTCGAACGGCGGATACGGGGTACCGTCGTCGATCACGGCGCCGGACGTGTAGCGCTGGCCGAGTTCCACACCGTGGCAGTTGAACTGGTAGTTCTGGAGTTCGACCGCTTCCCGCAGCTCACTGCGGCGCCTCCGGCCGGCGTCGCTGTCGCTGAGGAGTTCTTCGAGGCCGGCCCAGCCTTCCTGTGAACCCTGGCCCGGACGGAACCCGAGGGCCTGGGAGATCGGCAGCATGTCCTGCACGCTCTTCAGGGCGCGGTCGACGACTTGGCGGCCCACGGGTTGGCGCTCCTGGTGGTAGCTGTCGAGGAGCTCAGGCCCGGCCTGGCCGCGGATGACCGCGGAGAGCTTCCATGCCAGGTTGTAGGAGTCCTGGACCGAGGTGTTGGAGCCCAGACCGTTGGCGGGCGGGTGACGGTGAGCGGCGTCACCGACGAGGAACGCCCGGCCCTTGCGGTACTCCGCGGCGACTATGTGGTTGATCTCCCAGCGGCTGACGGCCTTGATCCTCACGTCGACGTCGGGGTCGCCGATGGTGGTGTGGGCGCGGGCCAGCAGTGCTTCCTCGCTGAGGTCGGGATCGCCGTCGGCGGGGTCGTACATGAACAGCATGACCCACTCGGTCCATGGCTTGACACAGATGAAGGTGCCGCTGCCGACCCAGTAGTCGTTGCCGGGCCGGCACATCCAGTACAGCGCGCCCGGGCGGTGGGCGGTGTACTTCGTGAGGTCCGCCTCCAGCCAGACGTTCACGGCGGCGCCGAGCCCCGCCTCGCCGTCGAAGGTGAACCCGAGCTGCCGGCCGACGGTGGAGCGTCCGCCGTCGGCGCCGATCACGTACCGGGTCCGGATGGCGTATTCGGCTCCGGTGGTGCGTTCCCGTACCTTGGCGAGGACTCCGTCCTCGCCCTGGCTGATCTCCACCAGCTCGGTGGAGAAGCGGATGTCGGCGCCCGCCTCCTGCGCCGCCTCCAGGATGACCGGCTCGAGGATGTGCTGGGGGGCGTTGCACATCTCGGAGGGGCTGGCCGCCTCGTAGTCGGCCTTGCGGGCGGTGCCCGTGCCCCAGGTCATCAGCCGCGCGAACTCCTGGCCGGCGAAGCTGGTGGCCCAGACGTTGTTGCCCATCAGGTGGTGAGGGGTGGCGAGCGCCCGGACGCGGTCCTCGATGCCCAGGTCGCGGAAGACCTCCACGGAGCGCTGGTTGATGATGTGGGCCCGGGGCGAGTTGGCGGTGCCCCGGTATTTCGTCACCGTGATGGTGTCGATGCCGTCACGGGCCAGGAGAGCGGACGCGGTGAGACCGGCGGGGCCGGCCCCGACGACGAGTACAGACGTTTCGATGGTGCGCATGGAATGCGGCTCTTTCTTCTCCAGGCGATCGGGGTGGGTCACCGAGGCGCGTGCGCACCGGTCATCAGAGCGGCCAGGTCTTCCGGCTCCAGGAAGGAGGGCGGCGGAGGCGGTCCCCAGTTGAAGAGCCCCCTGGCGCCTTCGAATACCTCCGGCTTCCACAGCACGTCGTCGACGATGCAGTCGAGGTCCGAGTAGTACTCGGTGAAGTTGCCGGCCGGGTCCTTCAGGTACCAGAAGAAGTTGGAGCCGATGTGGTGGCGGCCCAGTCCCCACACGTGCCGCTCGGGGTGCTCCTGGAGCATCGCGGTCGCCCCGCGTCCGATCTCGTCGATGTCCTCGACCTGCCAGGCCGTGTGGTGCAGGAAGTTCAGCGGCGCGGACGTCACGAGCACGTTGTGGTGGTCCGTGGAACAGCGCATGAAGGCGGCCATACCGGGGACGGAGTCGCTGATCTTGAAGCCGAGTCCGTCGGCGAAGAACCGCTGCGTGGCCCCCTGATCGGTGGACCCGATGACGACGTGCCCCAGCTTGCGGGGCCGCACGGACTCCTCGCGCAGGACTCCGGGAGCCCGCGTCCCCGGCCGGTCGATCCGTCCGGGCCCGTTGTAGGGGGTGGCCTCGATCGTCGGCTGCTCCAGCCGCTCGGAGACGTCGAGCACCGCTCGTACGCCGCCGATGGGCTCCTCGGTCACCAGCCTGTTCCCGGTCCGCTCGCCGGCCAGTTCCAGACGCGCGAGCGAGGCGGCCACACGATCCAGGTCGTCGGGGTCGTCCACGCCGATACCGATCTCGACCAGCCGCCTCGTGGGCGTACGGACGAGTCTCAGCTGCTGTCCGCCGTCGACAGTGGCGAATGAGTGGTCGCCGGTCGGCTGGAGGCCGAAGTCCGCGTAGTACCGGGAGGTCTCTTCCACGTTGGGCACCCCGATGGTGATCGAGGTGAGGCGGTGCAGTCCCATGGCGCTCCTCCTGTCCTGTCAGGCCCGGACCAGGCGGTGGCGCAGCTCGCCGATGCCCTTGACGTAGGAGACGAGCTCGTCTCCGTCGGCGAGGTAGCGCTTCGGGTTGCGCCCCAGACCCACACCGGCCGGCGTACCCGTGAAGATCACGTCCCCGGGCAGCAGCGGCAGCACGGCGGACAGCCCGGCGATCAGCCGCGGAACGGAGAAGATCAGGTCGGAGGTACGTCCCTTCTGCACGCTCTCGCCATTGATCGAACAGCCCAGCTCCAGGTCGTCCGGGTCGTCGAACTCGTCGGGGGTGACCAGACAGGGGCCCATCGGGCCGAAGCCGGGGTGCGACTTGCCCAGGCTGAACTGCGGCACGGGCCCGGAAAGCTGCTTGTCACGCTCGGAGATGTCCTGCCCCACGGTCAGGCCCGCCACGTGCTCCCAGGCTCGCTCCTCGCTCACCTGCCAGGCACGGCGTCCGACGACCGCGACCAGTTCCACCTCCCAGTCCACGCTGCCCTCGGGCAGGGGGATGTCCCCGTAGGGGCCGGTGATCGACGAGACGAACTTGGTGAAGACCGGAGGGTGCTCCGGGACGCTGAACCCGGACTCGTCCGCGTGATCGCGGTAGTTGAGGCCGATCGCGAGGATCTGGCGCGGTCGCGGGGCAGGAGAGCCCAGCCCGGACTCGTCGAGGGTGTCGTCACCGGTCGGCCGGGCCTGGGCCGCCCAGTGGCGGAACTCCTCCCAGCGTTCGTAGATCTCCTGCGGATCGGCCGAGAACAGCCCCCCGCTCGCCCGTTCCACATCGGTCCAGCCGTCGTCGGTCAGCAACATCAGCCGGCCGGCCGTATTCGCAATACGCATCGTGCACGCTCCAGGCGCCTGTCGTCCTCGGCGTCATCACCGAAGGGATGGGCACTGTTGTAAGCCCGGAAATTCGAGGAGTCAATGAACTTTCGAAAGTTTGTGGCGCATTCGATCCGGCTCTAGAGTGACGCTCATGGTGGCCAAGGGTGGGAAGCAGACACTGAGTGACGACGTACGGACGCGTCTGCGCGCCGATATCCTCAGCGGCCGGTTGCTGCCCGGCTGCCGGCTGAAGTTCCCGGTGCTCAGCACGCGCTACGAGGCGAGCGTGAGCGTCCTGCGCGAGGCACTGGTGCGCCTGACCGAACAGGGACTCGTGCGATCGGAGCCCCACCAGGGGTTCGTGGTGACGCCGCTGTCCCGGGAGCAGCTCTGGGAGCTGACCGAGGCGCGCGTCGAGCTGGAGACCCTCGTCCTGCGCCGCTCGGTGGTCGAGGGTGACCTGGCCTGGGAGTCCCGCCTCGTCGCGGCGCACCACACCCTGGAGCGCATCCCCTACACCACCGAGGACGACGATCAGCTCGTCGACGACAGCTGGGCCAACGCCCACGCGGCCTTCCACGAAGCGCTTCTGGCCGGCTGCAGCAATCAGCGACTGCTCCGCATCGCCCTCGGCCTGCGGGACGAGGCGGAGCTCTACCGCCGGTGGTCGCAGCCGCTCGGCGACGAGCCGGGCCGCAATCTGGCCGGGGAGCACCGCGCCCTGCTCGAAGCCGCGCTGGCCCGGGACCCGGATGCCTCGGCGGCTGCCCTGTGCGCGCACGTGCGGCACACCACCGAACTTCTGCTGGCGGCCGCCGACCGCCTGGACCTCGACCACCCCGAAAGCCCGGCCTGACGAAGACGTGGCTCGGACAGCGCCGGGGTACGACCGCCGGGCATGCGCCTGACTGGCCGGCCCAGCGGCGCAGGGCGCACGCACGCGGACGTCGCCGAGCACCGGGCCGACTCCGGTACCGGCCGGCATGCCATGCCCTTTGTCGCGGTGATGATCAGCTCGTCCGCTCCGGTGGCTTCGTGGAGTTGCTCGAGTTGGTCGGCGACGCGCCCGGGAGAGCCGACGAACGTGTGACGACGCCGGAGCATGGATCTCGGCGAGGCGCGGCGGGGCCGTGCCCAGTGCGTGTCCGGTCCCGCGGGACCGTCCCCACTCGGGTTCAGCGCGTGTCAGCGCAGCGTGTGGCGGTGCCACGAGGGGAGGATCTCGCCCGCGACGGGGTGATTCGGGGGAAGGAAGGGCCGGTCAGACGGCCCGCTGCCGCTTCAGGCCGAACACGCGGCGGACCACACCCGACCGAAGTCGATGTGGCCACGGGTGACCAGACACTGCGCGGCATTCATGTGCTCAGTTGTGCAGGTACGTCTGGCGCCCCGTCAACTACGGCCCCGGCACCGGACTGGCGTCGAGCAGCATCGGTGTGGCCTTCCCTACATTCCCTACCGACTTACTAGGAAAATGTTGACGACTCCCCGGCGGGGTGCGCAGGATGAACGTATGTCCCCCGCGCAGCAACGACTCGTTCGTCGTCGGCACGTCGACTTTGGTCACGTCGTCAGCGCCGCCTGCTGTCGCGCGTAAGGCACCCGGCTGACACACAGCGCGTGCCGCTCCGCTCCTTCCCTCTCATCCCGGGCGATCGGGCGAGCCCCTTTCCGCCGCGCCCGATGTCCCGACATACTTCCGAAGGACGACCGCCATGACCACGGCACTTCCGGACCAGACCACCACCCCGTCGGGTTCGCCACTGCCCGACGTGCGCCGTCTCCGCCTCGTCGGAGACAACACACAGGACGGCGACGAGGGACACGGTCCCGCTCCCCTCGTCGGCTACCTCGTACTCGTCCCCGAAGGGACCGATCCCGACGAGCTGTTCGCCAAGGACGTGACACGGCCGGAGACCCGGCCGGTCGCCTACAGGGACTCACCTCCCGTGCGGCAGACGGGAGGCGACGCCGTCCGCATCGACAGCATGCGACACGTCGCGGAAGTGGACGGCCGCGAAATCGACCTTACCTACCTGGAGTTCGGCCTGCTGGCGCATCTCGTGACGCATCCGCACCGGGTGCACACGCGCGAGCAACTGATGGTCCGCATATGGGGTTACGACCACATCGGCGACGGCCGCACCGTGGATGTCCACATCGCGCGACTGCGCCGCAAGCTGGGTACGGCTCACCGGCACCGGATCGTCACGGTGCGGCGCGTGGGGTACAAGTACGTACCCGACGAGCAGCAGAGCCCCGACACCCCCCGTTGCCGTCGACCTTGAGGAGATCTCCACCATGGGCGTTGTCACTGCGTCGGCCGACTCCCCTTCAGAGTCCGGCCGGACCGGGCCCGGCCGTCGGCACTGGCTGCGTGTGGCCCGTGAGACGGCGGACGACCTGGCCACGGACGCGGTGGCCCGGGAGCAGGCAGGCAAGGCCCCGCTCGACGAGGTGTCCCGGTTGCGCGAGGCGGGATTGCTGACGCTCCTCGTACCGGCGGAGTCGGGGGGAGGCGGCGCGGACTGGCCCACCGCCTACGCCGTGGTACGGGAGATCGCCGCGGCCGACGGCGCGATCGGCCAACTGCTCGGCTGTCACTGCTTCCTGTCGTGGAGCGCCCGGTTCCTCACCGAGCCCTCCCGGGCCGCCCGGCTCGGGCGACGGCACGCGGCGGAGCAGTGGTGCTGGGGCGGCGGTCTGGCCCGTCAGGAGTCACCCCTGACGTTGACCAAGGCTCGCGGCGGCCATGTGCTCGACGGCCGGCAGAACTACTCCACCGGGGTCCTGGTCGCCGACCGCCTCGTCGTGCGTGCCGTGCGTACCGACACCGGCGAACCACTCGCCGTCGTCGTCGATCCCGCCCACCACGGCGTCGGCGTCGACGGCGACGGCGACACGTTCGGCCAGCGCCTCGCGGGCGGCGGGAACGTGGAGTTCGACGCCGTACCGGTTGCTGCCGACGACGTACTGGGTTCCCTGTCCGCGGACGAGGACGTCCTGTCGCCCCCAACTGCCCTGCTGTCTCCGGTCGGGCGTCTGCTCAGCGTCCAGCTCCGTCTCGGCATGGCCGAAGGAGTGCTCGCCGAAGCCCGGGAGTACAGCCGGGCGGGTCACTCGCCCTGGTACCCCGCCCGGCAGGCCGGCCCTTGCCAGGACCCGCAGATGCTGGCCGTCTACGGGGAACTCACCGTCCTCACCCGCTCCGCGTCCGCACTCACCGATCAGGCCCTGGAAGCCGTGCACGGCGGGCTGGCACGCGGCGAAGACCTCACCTACGACGAGTACGCGGACATCTCCGTCCTCGTCGCCATGGCCGAAGCCGCCTCCTCCAGGGCCGCGCAGGAGTGCACCGCCCGTGCCCTCGACATCGTCGGCGCCCGCTCCGCGGCCTCGCGTCTTGGCCTGGACCGCTTCTGGCGCAACGCCCGGACCCACACCTTGTACGAGCCCGTCGCCCCCCGCCTCCGCGATGTGGGGGACTACTTCCTCACCGGCGCGCATCCGCCGTTCGTTCTGCCCGTCTGACCGCACCGGCCGGGCGGGGCCGCCGCATCGGCGGCAGAGCTCAAGGAGTGGTTCGTCCCCAGGGCGCCGCCGACGGCCTCACCATCGTGCCGCCCGGCCACGGCCTGAACCTCTCCGGCGCCGAGCGGGGACATACGCCCCCGGCGGCCTGCCCGCAGCGGATGACGACCGAAGCCGTACGGGATAATGGGCGTATGCGGATCTCAGCCAGGGCGGACTACGCGGTACGTGCCGCGCTGCAGCTCGCCGCGTCACGGGATGACGGGCCGATGAAGGCCGAGGCCATCGCCGACGCCCAGGACATCCCGCACAAGTTCCTGGAAAGCATCCTGAACGACATGCGCCGCGGCGGTCTCGTCCTCAGCCAGCGCGGCGGCAACGGCGGCTACCGGCTGGCCAGGCCGGCCGAGTCCATCAGCATCGCCGACGTCATCCGCGTCGTGGACGGACCGCTCGTCTCGGTACGCGGGGTCCGCCCTCCGGAGCTGTCCTACACCGGCCCCGCCGAGTCACTACTGCCCTTGTGGATCGCACTGCGGTCCAATGTGCGCGAGATCCTCGACGGGGTGTCGCTCGCTGACGTCGCATCCGCCCGACTGCCTGCCGAGGTGTCGGCGTTGAGCGATGCCCCAGGAGCGTGGCTCAACCCCTGACACGGTCCATGTCAGCCCTCCTCCCAGTGAATGAGACAGGGTCGTCCAGCATGTGAACCCTCTCTTGGGATGGGCGCCACCTTCTGGCAAGATCCCTAGCACTCAGGTAGGAAAACTAGGAATGCGGGGTGGCGTCATGAGATCACACGACCGCACAGGCCTGTTGCTGCCCACGCTGACCTCGCGCCGCCACATCGACCTCAGCCGCACGTCCAGTGCCATCTGTCGGCCTGTCTGAGCCGTCCGCCGACTCCGGCACCCCACAGAAAACCGCTGTGCTCCTCCCACCGTCGCTCAGGCCTCGGCGGGCGGAACACTTTCGCTGACGTCGCCCGCATTCCCCGCACGCCTGCTCGAGGCGCGGTACGGCTGTGACGGCGGCGCCACAGCCACTTCCCCCACGATCCGCACCTCGGCCCGAGACGGCATGTCTGCTGCCGGGGTCGGCGAGCGGAGCACCGGCGCGCGCCCATGGCCCCCGCCGCCCTTTCCCGTACGTCCCTGATCATCCATGCCTCTGGGAGGACACTGCCGTGTCTGCCGCAAGACCGCTCACCACCCTGCGTACCATCGCCGTCGTAGCGGCGCTCCCCGTCCTGCTGACCGCCTGCGGGTACGGTTCCGATTCCACTGACGACGCGAAGAAGACCCCGGTCGCGGCGGGTGCCAAGAAGCTGTCCGCCGACGAGGTGAGGATCGGCTACTTCCCCAACCTCACGCACGCCACCGCTCTCGTGGGTGTCCAGGAGGGCCTGTTCCAGAAGGAACTCGGCGGCACCGCGATCAAGACCGCCACCTTCAACGCCGGCCCCTCCGAGATCGAGGCGCTGAACGCCGGATCCATCGACATCGGCTGGATCGGCCCCTCCCCTGCCATCAACGGCTACACCAAGTCCGGCGGCAAGAACCTGCGGATCATCGGCGGTTCCGCCTCCGGCGGCGTGAAGCTGGTCGTGAACCCGAAGAAGATCAAGTCCCTGAAGGACGTCAAGGGCAAGAAGATCGCCACGCCGCAGCTCGGCAACACCCAGGACGTCGCGTTCCTCAACTGGATCGCCGACCAGGGCTGGAAGGTCGACGCCCAGAGCGGCAGGGGCGACGTCTCCGTGGTCCGCACCGACAACAAGATCACTCCGGATGCCTACAGGTCCGGCTCCGTCGACGGCGCCTGGGTGCCCGAGCCGACCGCCTCCAAGCTGGTCGCCGAGGGCGCGAAGGTACTGCTCGACGAGTCGTCACTGTGGCCCGACAAGAAGTTCGTGATCACGAACATCGTCGTGTCGCAGAAGTTCCTGAAGGGGCACCCGGACGTCGTCGAGGCCGTGCTGCGTGGCTCGGTGAAGACCAATAAGTGGATCAACGCCAACCCCGAGAGGGCGAAGGCGTCCGCCAACGCGGCGCTGGAGAGGCTGTCGGGCAAGGCGCTGCCTGCGGACGTCGTCGAACCGGCCTGGAAGTCCATCACCTTCCTCGACGACCCTCTGGCCTCGACCCTCGACACCGAGGCGGAGCACGCGGTGACGGCCGGTCTGCTGGACAAGCCCGACCTGAAGGGCATCTACGACCTCACACTGCTGAACAAGGTCCTCAAGGCCGAGGGCGAGGACGAGGTCGACGACGCCGGTCTCGGCACCAAGTAGCCAGGCGGGGCCGCCGAGTTCACAGGAGGTGACGGCCGTGGGCCCACGTCCACGACATCATGCTCGATGCCGGACCGGGCGAATTGCGTCACCCTCCTGTGAACCTCCGGCTGCGGCAAGTCCACCATGTGCTCGTCGACGCCGCCGTCGTAGCCCGCTACGCGTTCACCGCGCAGGGCATGTCCGCGAGACCGGCGGACATGCTCGCGTTGTCGGTGAGATACGCCAGGACGTGGCCGCGTGACCGGCCCGGAAAGGCGGAAGATGCCTCGGCGGCATGCTGGTCGCTCAGTGCGGGCACGAGTCTTTCCCCGAGGTCCGGTTGATGACTGCCGGAGCCTGGGCAGCGAGTTGCTCAAGTGGTTCACCGCTCAACCGGCACACGGTCCACTCGTCCAGCAGCTCCACGCCGAGCGACTTGTAGAAGCCGATCGCCGGTTCGTTCCAGGCCAGGACCCACCACTCGAAGCGCTCGTAGCCGTTCTGCTGACAGACCGCTGCCAGGGAGGCGAGCAGAGCCTTGCCGTGTCCTCCACCTCGGGCGTACGACCGTACATAGAGGTCCTCCAGGTGCATGCCGCGCCTGCCGGTCCAGGTCGAGAAGCGGGGGAACCACAGGGCATAGCCCACGGCCTGCCCCGTCTCGTCGTCCTCAGCCATCAGCACGAAAGCAGCGGGAACTTCCGCGAACAGCGCCTCACGGAGCTGCTCCTCGGTCGCTCGGGCCTGCTCAGCGGCTCGTTCGTACTCGGCGAGTTCACGGATCATCGCGCGGATCTCCGCGATGTCGTCCACAGTGGCGGCCCGGATCATGCCGGAGATCATCGGCCACCGTACCGAGCCGTGTCCATCCCGTGCCGGTCTTTTCCGCGGTGCGGACCCGACCGTGGTCTTCTCCTCGACGGACGATCTGCAAGACCGGTCCGCAGCTGGTCCGGCAAGAGCCTTGTGGCGCATCAGCACGCTTGGCGATGCTGCCTCGATGATGACTTCCGTCGTTGCGTTCGTCGGTGCCGCCTTCCTGATCGCCATGGCCCCAGGGCCGAGCACGGTGGTGATCCTGCGCCGAGCGGTGGTGAACGGCCGGAGAACCGGCATGGCCACAGTCCTGGGCAACGAGTGCGGAGTGCTGCTGTGGGGCCTCGCCGCGGCCTTCGGTCTCTCCGCCGTGCTGCTGGCGTCGCAGGTCGCCTACGACGTCACCCGGATCGCCGGCGCCGCGATGCTGGTGTGGATGGGAGCGCGTGCCCTGTGGCAGGCGAGGCGAGCTGGACAGCCGGATCAGGGACCAGCGGAAACAGCCGCGGTGTCACTGCGGCGGGCGTACTGGCAGGGCCTCGTCACCAACTTCGCCAATCCAAAGGCCGGCGTGTTCGCCGTGTCCTTCCTGCCGCAGTTCGTGCCCCATGGAGCCCCTGTTCTTCCGACGCTGCTCGCCTTCTCGGTGATCTGGGCCGTGGTCGACCTGATCTGGTACCTCCCGTTGGTCTGGCTGGCAGGACGTGCCGGAGGAGTGCTTCAGCGGCAGTCCGTCCGGCGCCGGATGGAACAGGTCTCCGGGGTGCTCCTGGTCGGGCTGGGGGTACGTCTGGCTACCGAGTCTTAGCACTCCGGTGCGGCTTCGCGATCCGGTTCGACGAACCTGGGAGTGGTACGGCCGAAGTACGGGCCGAAGGGGTGATGAGCCGGTTCTGAAGCCCTGACGCGTCCAGCCGGACGGTTTTCGGTATACCGGGGCTCTGGCAGTGCCGTCGTCGCCCGTCGGCGTCGGCTGCCCGTGTACCTCCCGGGGGTGATTACCTTCCGGGTACTGCGCGCCCCCTTCCTGCGCCGCCCCCGGCCCCGGCCCCCCGGCCCAACCGCCGAACGGTCGATGGTCCTCCTTTCAGCCCGCCGCGGTCGCTGTCCGCCGACGTACCGCGCACAGTGAGGAAGGGTGCGGCCCGACCGGAGGAGTGCGGGCTGCCGAGAGCGAGGAGTGGGCAGCGGATGACAACCCAGGACGTAATGGCGGACCACTTCCCCACCACCGAAGAGGCCCAGACCGCCGCCTCGAGCTGGGCGCCTGCCCAGATCATCGACAGCGAGGAGGTCGGTCTGCGCCTGAGCCGGATGATGGCGGCCGAACTGCCCGTCGGACCGGCCGGGTTCTTCCCCATGGCGTCCCCACCCCACTCTGTCGTGCCTTCCGGGCCGGCGGGTGTCGGAGAGGCCGCACTGGCCATGGCCGCAGGCACGCCGTCCATGCCGGCGACGATGCCGTTGGAGCAGCTCCGCGCCCTGGTCACCCGGCTCGTGCGGGCATCGCAGCGGGTCCGCAAGGACCACCGGCAGTTGACCAATGCCGAGCGCGACCTGTTCAACGAGGCACTGCGACAGGCCCACGGCACTCAGGCTTACAAGGACCTCGTGGACGCCCACAAGGACATGCGTCATCGGCACCACGGAACGATGGCCGGGATGCCACCGGTCGCCACACAGCGCTTCCTGCCCTGGCACCGCGCCTACTGCCTGGAGTTCGAGAATGTGCTGCGCGCCGTCAAACCGAACGTCACGATTCCCTACTGGGACTACGCCAATGACCACGCCCGTCCGGACTGGGTGTGGCACCCCTCCGGCGTGAACCGCCCCACGCCTGGTACCAGGCCGAACGGAGTTCCGACAGCGGCCCTTCCGACCCAGTCGACCATCGACGGCCTCCTGCAGCGCCCCACCTTCACGGCTTTCACCTACGGAAGGGTGATGGGCGGCAGCATCAGGATCGACGGCCTGGAAATGACCGCCCACAACAACGTGCACGACTGGTGCCAGGGGACCCTGGGCAACCCGATGACGTCGGCGGAGGACCCGATCTTCTTCCTGCTGCACACCAATGTGGACCGGATCTGGGACCAGTGGCAGCTGACACACAGCGGCGGTCCCAACGTCACCGGCGCCGACGCCGGACTGGACCCCTGGTGGACGCAGGCGGCCGGCGGGCTGACGGCCGACGCCGTGAAGGACATCACGGTGCTGGGCTACTCCTACCAGTAGCTGCGGCCGGGCGCGGAAGTTCGCGATCCCCGCCAGGACAGCCTCGTCGTCGTCGGATCGGCCCCGGCGAAGGTCAGACGGACGGCACCGGGCGTCTACGAACCGTCCGAGCACGGCGCCGCCCTCCTCACGTTTTCGCCGGTATGACCGCCTACGCCCGGTCCGGGTCCGAGGAGTGTCCGGGGCGGGTGAGCGCGGTGCAGCAGCCGCCCAGCGGGACGGGGACCGTGTCCTGCGGCAGCCGTCGGCAGGCAGTGCGGCGAGAGTGCCGGACACGCGTCCAGCAGGCCGGTGGCGTGCCGGGCCCAGGGGTCGGCGTCCTCGTGCCCGGCGTTCCCGTGCCCGACGTCCCCGTGCTCGGCGTCCCCGTGCTCGGCGTCCCCGTGCTCGGCGTCCTCGTGCTCGGCGCGGGAGTGCACGTCGGCCGGGCCGGGGGCCGGTGGCGTCCGGGGCTTCGACTGCGCCCCGCATGCGTGTGCCGCCGTGCCAGGGGGCCTCTGGACAGGGAGGTCACCGTCCACAACCTCGCTCGTCATGGTCGTGAGCACGACGAGGAAGGCGACGTACGCCATGACGGTGATCAACGCGGCACGCGTGGTGAGCGCCGCGCTGCAGGACGTCGGCGACCGGCAGGACCCGGGCTCAGGACGAGGAAGAAGGCACCGGTCAGCGGCACCGGCAATGCGGACCAGGTGAGGCAGCGTGCCCGTACCGAGGATCAGCCGATGTGGTCGCTGAGCATGTTCAGTGGTCCGGTGCTCGCGGTGCGCGCCCAGCGTCCCGGGCTCAGGTATGCGTGCGGCGCGGAGATCACCGCCCGACGCCGCCTCCCGCCGCCCCGGAGGGCGCACGTCCGGGACCTTCGGTACGTTTCCGGTATGGGGACCGATGTCGACGCATTCCTCCGTCGTCTGGCTCAGGATCTCAGACCACGGGCGAACCAGTCGGCCGACGTGATGTTGCAGCGCATACGCAGCGGGCTTCCCGACCTGTGGCGGTACGAGGACATCGCCGCCCTGGCGCCGGAGGAGACGGCCGGCCACGTCCTCACGATTCTGGACGTGATGGAACACGGCCTCGACGTGACGGAGGTCGAGACACCTGCCGACGCCCTGGAGCTCAGCCGCAGGTTCGCCCGGAACGGGCTACCGATCAGCCAGCTCCTGCGCGCCTACCGTCTCGGCCACGTCAGCCTCCTGCAACTGGTGCAGCAGGAGGCCGCCCGCCTCACCGACGACTGGCAGCTGATCAACGCCGCGGTGATGGTGCTGGTCGACGCGGGCTTCGAGTACGTGGACCGTGCCTCGGAACAGGTCGTCGCCGCCTACCAGGAGGAGCGCGACCGCCGGCTGCAGCGGCGGCTCCTGCTGACCAACGAGGCGAGCAGGCGGATCGGGACGACGCTCGACACCGCGCGCACCGCCCAGGAGCTGGCGGACGTCGGGACCGACGATTTCGCCGAACTCGTCACCGTCGACCTCCTCGACTGCCTGCTGCACGACGACGGCACCTGTCCGCCGACGAGCACGCCGGCGCTACGTCGTATCGCTCAGCGATCCATCCTGGGCGACAGCCCGGACATCCCGGAGACCCCGATCGCCACGGGGCGGACGCACACCTACCCGGCGCAGTCGGAACCGGCTCGTGCACTGGCCACGGGACAGCCGATCCTGCACTGCGTGCCCACCCCCGGCCACCACTCGGTCCTGCGGCTGCCCTTGCGGGCTCGCGGAAACACCCTCGGGCTCGTCCAGTTCTTCCGCCACCGCACCACGGTCGCCTTCGACAACGACGATCTCCTCCTGGCCCAGGAGATCGCCGCCAGAGCGGCGGTGTACATCGACAACGCCCGCCGGTACACCCAGGAGCGCACCATCGCACTCACCCTCCAGCGCAGTCTGCTGCCGCAGGGCGGGGTGGAACAGTCCGCCGTCGAGACGGCCTCCCGCTACCTGCCCAGCGGCTCCCGCGCGGGAGTGGGCGGTGACTGGTACGACGTCATCCCGCTGTCCGGAGCCCGTGTCGCCCTCGTCGTGGGCGACGTCGTCGGCCGCGGCCTCCACGCCTCCGCCACCATGGGCCGGCTGCGCACGGCCGTCCGCGCCTTCGCGGACATCGATCTGATGCCCGATGAACTCCTCACCCATCTGGACGACGTGGTGATCCGCCTCCAGCGCGAGGAGACGCAGGACGACGGCGAGCTGAGCGCCACCTGCCTGTACGCCGTCTACGACTCCGTGTCCCGGGTGTGCGCGCTGGCCAGCGCCGGCCACGTGCTGCCGGCCGTGGCGACTCCGCCGTCCGCCCACGCCGACGCCTCTGTCCCCAGGCCGGTCGAATTCCCCGAGGTGCCGATCGGCCCGCCCCTGGGTCTGGGCGGACTCCCCTTCGAGACGGCCCAGTTCGAACTGCCGGAAGGCAGCCTGCTGACCCTGTACACCGACGGCCTCATCCAGAGCCGCACCCGTGACGTGGACACCGCGCGCACCATCCTGCGCGACGTCCTCGCCCAGGCGCCCAGCGCGCCGGACGAGATCTGCGACCGGCTGCTGGCCGCCTTGTTGCCGAGCCGGCCTTCCGACGACGTCGCCCTCCTGGTGGCGCGCACCCTGGCACTCGACCCCGGCCAGGTCGCCACGCTGGACCTGCCGTCCGACCCGGCAGCCGTCACCGGGGCTCGCCGATTCGCCTCCGACACGCTGGCCTCCTGGGGGCTGCAGGAGCTGTCCTTCACCACGGAACTCATGGTCAGCGAACTGGTGACGAACGCGATCCGCTACGGCAAGAGCCCCGTCCAGCTGCGGCTGATCCTCCAGTCCACGCTCATCTGCGAGGTCTGCGACGCCAGCAGCACCGCTCCGCACCTGCGCCGCGCCCGCGTCTTCGACGAGGGTGGACGCGGCCTGCTGCTGGTCGCCCAGCTCGCCGAGCGCTGGGGTACGCGGCACGTCCGCGAGGGGAAGGTCATCTGGGCCGAGCAGGCCCTCCCCTGCGCGTGAGGGCTGCTGCGCAGCCTGTGAGAGCGGCAGTCACACAGTGGGACTCGAGTTGACTCGAGTTGACTCGAGTTGACTCCATCGGTGACTGAACCTTGGCAGGATGCGGCCGGTGCAGTCTCGCGGCCCCCGGACCTGCCCAGCCGATCGCGACAACGATTCGCCGCGTGCGTACGCGACGCCCCTGGAGCCCGGTGGGAGAAAGTCATGCGCGCAGGTCGTGCGCCAGGCGGGGTGCGGTCGCCCGGTGAGCTTCGCCGGGCGCGGGCTGCGTGACGCCGCCGCGCCCTCGCCGGCCGGGCGCCACACCATGTGCCGGTCGTCGCGGAGCCCGGACCGACGGCGATGGGAGCGTGCCCGACACCCGGAAGATCTGTGCTTGTTCGCCCGCCCGGCCTTCGGCGACGAGGTGTGCGCACGCGCCGCGATGAAGGCCGGGCTCAACCGGTCCACCGCCGTCGCGCGACGCCTGTCGTGCGCGATCCTGGTACAGGCCGGCACGAACGACCTCATCACACCGGCCGGTACGGCGCGCCGGGCGGCCGAGAAGGCCCGTCAGCGAGCGCAGTTGGGCGAGTACCCCGTTGACCGTCTGGACGTCCACGCGGGACCGTGGCAGCGGCAGATGCCGGCCGGCTCCCCTTCCTCACCCCGCAATCGATCCCTCGCACATCCACCCCCCGTCAGCAGGGTCGGCACCGGGCTCCCCGGCCGTAACGGCCCCGCGGCGCGTCCGTTCATCCGTGAAAGCACCCAGAACCCTTGCCTGTCCGAGGAGATGGAAATGAGCACGTACGACTACGTCATCGTCGGGGCCGGATCCGCGGGCTGTGTCCTGGCCGCACGGCTGTCGGAGGACCCGGAGGCCCGGGTGGCCCTGATCGAGGCGGGCGGCCCCGACACCGCGCAGGAGATCCACGTCCCGGCCGCCTTCCCCCAGTTGTTCAAGTCCGGCCTCGACTGGGACCTCGACAGCGATCCGGAGCCGGGGATCAACGGCCGGCGGAGCTACCTTCCCCGCGGCAAGGTGTTCGGCGGCTGCAGCTCGATCAACGCGATGATCTACATCCGCGGCAGCCGTGCCGACTACGACGGCTGGGCCGCGGCCGGGGCCACCGGCTGGTCGTACGACGAGGTGCTGCCGTATTTCCGGCGTTCGGAGGACAACGAGCGCGGCGAGGACGAGTTCCACGGCGTGGGCGGCCCGCTGACGGTGAGCGAGGGCAGGTCGGAGCACCCGTACACCACCGCCTTCGTCGAGGCCGCCGCGCAGGCCGGGCACCCGCGCAACGACGACTTCAACGGCGCCACGCAGCTCGGCGTCGGGCGCTACCAGCTCACCCAGCGCGGCGGCATGCGGTGCAGCACGGCCGTCGCCTATCTGCACCCCGCCCTGGAGCGGCCGAACCTCACCGTGCTCGCCCCGGCCCGCGCGCACCGCGTGGTGATCGACGGCGGCCGTGCGACCGGCGTGGAGGTGGAGCGGGACGGCACCGTCGAGGTGGTCCGCGCCGAGCGGGAGGTGATCCTGTCCGCGGGTGCCTACGAGTCCCCGAAGCTGCTGATGCTGTCCGGCATCGGGCCCGCCGGCGCGCTGTCCGCCTTCGGCATCGACGTGGTGCGCGATCTGCCGGTCGGACAGGGCCTGCAGGACCACTACATGGCGCTGCTGAACTTCCGCGCCAAGGGCGAGTCGCTGCTCGGCGCGGCGAGCCCGGAGAACGCCGCGTTGCTGCAGAGCGAGGGACGCGGCTGGCTGACGTCCAACATCGGCGAGTCCGGGGGCTTCTTCCAGACCCGTGACGGCCTGGCCGGCCCGGACGTGCAGTTCCATGCCGCCCCGGTGCTCTTCCACCAGGAGGGGCTCGGCCCGGCCACCGAGCACGGCCTCGCCTTCGGCCCGTGCGTGGTCTCCCCCACGAGCCGCGGCGCGGTCACGCTGCGCGCCCCGCGCCCGGACACAGCGCCCCGGATCGTGCACAACTACCTGACGACGGCCGAGGACCGCGACTCCATCGTCGCCGGTGTCCGGATCGCCCTGGAGATCGCGAAGCAGCAGGCGGTCGCCGACCTCGTCACCGGATCGTTCGACGTGCCGGCCTCGGACTCCGACGCGGACGTCCTCGACTGGGCGAAGCGCGCCGGGCAGACCCTGTACCACCCGACGTCGACCTGTGCCATCGGCTCGGTGGTCGACCCCGAGCTGCGCGTGTTCGACGTCGCGGGCCTGCGGGTCGTCGACGCCTCGGTGTTCCCGGCGGTGCCTCGCGGCAACACCAACGCACCCACGATCATGGCCGCGGAGAAGGCCGCAGACCTCATCACTGCGGCCAACGGTGCCGAGGGAGCCACGCGATGACGACACACCCGCCCGCCGCCGACCAGGTGCGGCTGATCGACCGGGCCGTCGACGACCTGGTCCGTGCAGAGGCCCGCTGGGCCGCCTGCGGCCTGGCGAAGCGACGTGAACTCCTCGAGCAGGTGCACGCGGCCACGGCCGAGCAGGCTCAGGCGTGGGTGCGCGCGGCCGTCGCCTACAAGCGGCTGCCGGAGGACAGCCCGCTGGTCGGCGAGGAGTGGCTCACCGGCCCGTATCCGGTGCTGACCTCGGCGGGCGCGCTCGCCGAGACCGTCAAGTCCCTGGAGGAAGGCCGCAGTCCCGTCGACGGGTTCTCCGTGCGCCGGGCGCCCGGCGGGCGCGTCGCGGTCCGCGTCCTGCCGCACAGCGTCTGGGACCGGCTGCTGCTGAACGGTTACAGCGCCGAGGTGTGGATGCGGCCGGGCATCACGCAGGACAGGGTGCGGAGCGACGCGGGCCTCGCCCTGCGCCGCCCGGCCGACACCGCGGGCGTGGGCGTCGTACTGGGCGCCGGGAACATCACCTCGATCCCGATCCTGGACGTGCTGTACGAGCTGTACGCGCACAACCGGGTGGTGGCCCTGAAGCTCAACCCGGTCACCGACGGCCTCTTCGACGTCTTCCGTCGTGTGCTGGCGCCGCTGGTCGAGGTCGGCGCGGTCCGCATCCTCACCGGCGGTGCCGACGTCGGCACCCACCTCGTGCACCACCCGAAGGTCCGACACGTCCACATGACGGGCAGCGCGGCCACGCATGACGCGATCGTCTTCGGTACGGGCGAGGAGGGCGCTGCCCGCAAGAAGGCCGGTACGCCGCTGCTGGACAAGCCCGTCACCAGTGAACTGGGCGGCGTGTCCCCGACGATCGTGATACCGGGCGACTGGTCCGAGGCGGACCTGCGCTTCCAGGCCGAGCACATCGCCACCCAGCGGCTGCACAACGGCGGCTACAACTGCGTGGCGGGCCAGGTGGTCGTCGTCTCCTCCGGATGGGCGCAGAAGGACCGCTTCCTGGCCCGTCTGCGGGCGGCGCTGTCCGCCGCCCCGGCGCGTCCCGCCTACTACCCGGGCAGCGACGACCGGGTGGCGCAGGCCCTCGCGTCGTACAGCGGCGCCGAACGCGTCGGCGGGGGCCGGGTACTGATCCAGAAGCTCGACCCCGCGGAGCCGGGTCCGGCGCTGAGCACCGAGTACTTCGCCCCGGTCCTCGCCGTTCTCGAACTTCCGGGCGATGCACGCCAGTTCCTGGGCGAGGCGGTCCGTACCGCGAACGAGAAGTTCACCGGCACCCTAGGCGTGAACCTCGTCGCGCACCCGCGCACCATCGCCTCCCTCGGTCCCGCGCTCGACGAGGCGATCGCGGAACTCCGCTACGGCACGGTCGCGTTGAACGCGTGGACCGGAGTCGGCTACCTGACCGCGACCGCCACCTGGGGCGCCTTCCCCGGGCACACCCTCGACGACGTGCAGAGCGGGATCGGTGTCGTGCACAACGCGCTGCTCCTGGACGGGCCGGAACGCACGGTCGTACGGGGCCCGTTCAGGCCTGCGCCGCGGGCGGTCCTGCACGGGGAGATGGTCATGTCCCCCAAGCCCCCGTGGTTCGTCAGCAACCGTACGGCCGCCACCACGGGCCGTCTCCTCACCGGCTTCGCCTCCGCACCCCGCTGGTCCGCACTGCCGAGGATCTTCGCGTCCGCGCTGCGCGGCTGACCACGATTACACTGATCCCTCGCCGGAACCGGCCGAAGGAGCAACATTCGGGACAGAGGTGCTCACTGATGCATTCCTGGCTCTCCGGGCGCAAACGAGAGGCAGTGAGCACTCTCGTCGCGGCCTGCACGGCGGTGGTTCTCCTCCTCGTCCGCGCGCGCCCCGGGGGCCCGGCGCTGATCTCGGTGGCGGACATGGGCGTGTTCGACCTGTTCGCCTATCTCCTGTCCTATCTCGCCTTCACCGTGGTCGCCTTCTCGACGGCCTCCGCGCAGCAGATCCGCACCTGGGCCGAGCGCGAGGACCGTGGCACCGTGATGCAGCGGTACTTCCTCGGGACCGCACCCGGACCAGGGGTGTCCATCTTCATCGCGGCAGCCGCGCTCGTGGTGGCGGTGGTGTGGCGCCCAGGGCACATGGGCTCGGCCCTGCCCTGGGCTCCCCGGGTGGTGGTGGCGCTCGCTCTCGTCGCCAGCGCCTGGGCCTGCGTGCTGGTGTCCTTCGCCGTCGCCTTCCACGCCGACAACCTCCTGGAGAACGAGAAGGCCCTGGAGTTCCCCGGCGGGGGCTCGGCACTCTGGGCCGACTACGTCTACTTCGCGGTGTCGGTCATGGCGACGTTCGGCACGACCGACGTGAACGTCACCTCGCGGAAGATGCGACGGACCGTGGCGACCAACGCGGTCATCGCGTTCGTCTTCAACACCGTGACGGTGGCCAGCCTGGTCGGGGCCCTGACCAGCCACTAGCGGATCACTCCGTCCGGCGGCCGGCCAGGTTCAGCAGCAACAGCGCGCACAGACTCGCCCCCACGGCGACCGCCACGAGCACCGTGCGCACGCTCAGTTGCTCGAACAGCAAGCCCGCCACCGCGTAGGCGACCGGGCTCGCCACGAACACGGCGGCGCCGAACACCGGAAGCACATGCGGGCGCAGGTGCTCCGGTGGGCGCAGCGTCAGCAACGCGACGGCGGGCGCGGTCACCCCGGGCAGGAACATGCAGGCCGCCGCAACCGTCACCGCCACCGTGCCGGCCGGCTGGTCCCATGGCAGCAGCCACAGGACGACCGCCGCGCCCGCTCCCCCGCACGCCGCGAAACGGGTCGGTGAGATCCGGCGCGCGAGCCGCGCGACCACCACGGTGCCCAGCGCGGAACCACCGCCCCACGCGGCCAGCAGCAGGCCGGCCACATGGGGGTCGGCGTCGTAGCGGCTCCTGGCCATGACCGGCAGCGCGAGCAGCACGACGGGCATGAGCGTGCCGTACCCGAGCGCGGCGAGCGCCATCGTTCGCAGCACCGGGTCCCGCAGCAGGTAGCGCACGCCCTCCGCCATCCGGTTCGCCGACAGCGGCTCCGGCGCCGCCTCGCGGCGTGGCAGCCCGGTCAGCAGCGCGGCCGACACCGCGAACGACACCGCGTCGGCCCACAGCACGTTGAGCGCGCCGAACTGGCTGATCAGGAAGCCGGCGACCGCGGGGCCGACCAGCCGCGCCGTCGTGGTGGCGGTCTCGAACAGGGCGTTGCCCGCGGTGGCAGCGCCCTCGTCCGGGCCGATGGCCTCGGTCAGCAGCATGCGCTGCGCGGACAGGTAGGCCGACGCGACGCAGCCGAGGAGGGCCACGATCACCAGCAGCGCCCAGAACGGCAGCATGCCCGCCCGGTACAGCAGGGGCACGGCCGCGACCAGCACCGCGTCGACGACGTCTCCGACGATCGTGACGCGGCGCGCGCCCCACCGGGCCACCAGCAGCCCGGCAGGCATGGCCAGCAGCGGCACCGGCAGGATCTGGATGACGAACACCAGACCCATCCGCGCCGGTGAGCCGCTGGTCATCAGGACGAACCACGGCAGCGCCAGCGTGGTCATCTGGGTGCCGACCGAGGAGACGAACTCCGCGGCGATGACCCTGCGGAACCGCCAGCTCCGCAGGGGTGAACCTTGAACCGTCGCCGTTGTCACCGACAGGTCACCACGCCACCGGGAGCCGGTGCACGCCGTAGACGGTCATGTTGGAGCGCATCGGGATCTCCTCCGCCGCCGCGGCCAGGCGCAGGTCCGGGAAGCGCCGCAGCAACGTGCTGTAGCCGATGCGCAGCTCCAGGCGGGCCAGCTGCTGGCCGAGGCACTGGTGGATGCCGTGGCTGAAGGTGAGGTGGCCGAGCTGGCCCTGGGTGACGTCGAGCCGGTCTGCGGCGGCGAACTGCTTGGGGTCCCGGTTGGCGCTGGGCAGGTGGATCAGCACCGTGTCCCCCTTGCTCAGGGTCACCCCGCCGATCTCGATGTCCTCGGTGGCGGTGCGCTGCACGCCCACGTGCACGACGGTGAGGTAGCGCAGCAGCTCCTCGACCGCGCCCTCGACGAGCGACTCGTCCGCGCGCAGCAGAGCCATCTGGTCCGGGTTGCTCAGCAGCGCGTACGTGCCGAGCGAGAGCATGTTCGCCGTGGTCTCGTGCCCGGCGACGAGCAGCAGCAGGGTGGCGCCGATCGCCTCCGGGAGGCTGATGTCCTCGCCCTCCACCAGCACGCTCAGTACGTCGTCGGCCGGTTCGGCCTGCTTGCGCATGAGCAGCTGGCCGGTGAGGTCGACCAGGTCCATCAGCGCCGCCTGCGCCTCCTGCGGGTCGATGTCCAGGCGCAGCAGCTTCTCCGAGCCCGCCTCGAAGCGGTCCCGGTCGCTGAACGGCACCCCGAGCAGCTCGCAGATCACCTGCGAGGACACCGGCACCGAGTAGTCCGCGACCAGGTCGGCCGGCGGTCCCTTGTGGAGCATCGCCTCGGCGTACTGCGCGGTGATCTCCTCGATCCGCGGCGTGAGCTGCCGCATCCGGCGCAGCGTGAACTGGCCGGCCAGCCGCTTGCGGAACCGGGTGTGCTCCGGCGGGTCCATGTGCTCGAACAGGCCCGGGATGTCCGCCCCGAGGTCCGCGTCGCGGTCGGACGGGAACGCCAGGTGCTTGTTGGTCGCGGCCGAGCTGAACCGCTTGTCGGCGAGGATGTCGCGGCCCAGCTGGTAGTCGGTGACGAGCCAGCCCTCGTACCCGTCGGGGAAGGTCATCCGGGAGATCGGCCCCTGGGCGCGCAGCACCTCCGGCGGGTCGAACGGCCGCTCCCGGAGCGTCGGCAGGCCATTGGTGATGGGGCAGGTGTTCTCAGTCATGTCTTCCTTACATTCCGCCGTCGTCGTGGACGACGGCTCCGGTGATGGATGCGGACGGTTCGGGTCGGGGCTGTCTATCGGTCGGTCTCCTCGGCGGCTCCTTCGGCGTGTTCGGCCCGTACGCGGTCGCGCAGCTGCGAGACCGTCAGCTCCGGGTGGCGGGCGGCGAGTTCCAGCACCCGCGGCCACTGGCGCACCAGGGCGCCCATGACCGGCGGCTCGATGCAGTCCGGCGAGTACACCCACAGGCCGCGCAGCTCGCCCTCGACCTCGCGGGCCACCAGGTAGAGGTCGAGGTTGTGCGGCTCGATGGCGGTGATCAGCCCCGGGAGCGGGCTCTCGTCGCCGACCTGCACGTCCAGCGGCGCCACCTCGAGCCCGTCCAGGGCCAGGCTGTTGCTGGGCACGCCGAGCAGGTTGAGCATCACGCGCAGGGGCAGCTGGTTGCCGTCCCCGATGACGCCGTCGTTCACCAGCGCGCGCATCGGGACGTTCTGGTGCGAGTACGCGTCCAGCTCGTTCTGCAGCACTTGCTGGAGCAGTTCGTGGAAGGTCGGGTCGTCCGCCATCCGCGAGCGGTTCAGGATGACGTTGATGAACGGGCCGACCATCCACTTGGTCTCCGGTCGTTCGCGGCCTGCCAGCGGGTGGCTCACCGCGATGTCCGTCGCGCCCGAGTAGCTGTGCAGCAGCACGTGGAACGCCGCCATCAGCATCATGAACAGGGTGACGCCCTCGCGGCGGGCGGTGTCCCGGACCGCCGACATGGTCTGTGCGTCGACCACGATGCTGTGGCTGTAGCCCTGGACGAAGTCGTCCAGCTGGTGCGCCGGCGCGTCGAAGTCGAGCGAGCGCGCCGCGCCGTCCAGTTCCCCGCGCCAGTGCTCGATGTGCTCGTCGAGTGCGCCGGCGGCCAGCAGACCCTGTTCCCAGGCCGCGTAGTCCAGGTGCTGGACCATCACATCGGCCAGCTTCGGCTGCCGTCCCGCCCGGTGGGCGGCGTACAGCTCCGACAGTTCGTTGACGAGCGCGAGGAAGCCCCAGTGGTCCACGAGGATGTGATGGGCCGTCAGGAGCAGGGCGTGCTCCTCGTCGGAGAGCCGCACGAGCAGGCAGCGGACCAGGTTCCCGTCCTCGATGCGCCAGGGCCGCTCGGTCTCCGCGATGAGCAGCTCGCGCAGCCGCTCGTGCTGGTCCTGCCCCTGGTACGCGCTCAGGTCGGCGGTGTCGACCGGCCACACGGGCCTGCCGTCGGCGAACTGCAGGGTCGCCGAGCCCCGCTGGACGTAGCGGGTGCGCAGGATGTCGTGCCGCTGCATCAGGTCGTCCAGGCCGCGGCGCAGTGCGGCGACGTCGAGTCCGCCGCGCACCCGCCAGGCGGTGATGACGCCGTGGTGGGCGTGGTTGGGGCCCACCGGCTGGAGCAGGAACTCCAGCTGCCCGAAGGACAGTCCGGCGCCGTCGCTGCGGTCGGCCTTGGGGATCGGCGCGTGCAGCAGGTCGGCGGCGCTGACGGCCGCGGCGTGCCCGTCGTCGTCGCGGGCCAGCACGACCTGGCCGTCCTCGACCGCGCGGGCGCACCGGGCGAGGGCGCGCAGCGCCTCGAACCAGGCCTCCGCGAGTTCGCCGACCTCCTCCTCGGTGAGCAGGGAGGCGGCCCAGCTCCAGTTGGCCACCAGCTGCGGGCCGTCCGGGCCGTCCTGGGTGACGGCGTTGACCTCGAGCGGATACGGCAGCGGCCGGGCGCCGGTGGTGCCGGGCGCGGTGTCGTCCCGCAGCGGCAGCCACGGCGTCTCCTCGTCGGTGACGGGCACCCGGCCGAGGTAGTTGAACAGCACCTGCGGTGCGGGCAGCGCGGCGAGCAGCGGCGCGGTCTCCGGGTCGAGGTGGCGCAGCAGCCCGTAGCCGAGGCCGCGCTCCGGAATCGCCCGCAGCTGCCTGCCGGTGCGCGCGACCGCGTCCGCCAGCTCGCTGCCCGCGCCGGTCACCTCGTCCCAGGACAGCGCGCCCGGGTCGAGGCGGACCGGGTGGACGCTGGTGAACCAGCCCACCGTGCGGGACAGGTCGACGCCGTCGACCAGGTGCTCGTGCCTGCCGTGGCTCTCCACGTCCAGCACCACCGGCGTGCCGTCGGCGCCGTCCGCGCCGGACCGGCGGGCGCGCCACCGTCCGACGGCGAGCCCGAAGGCGGTCAGCAGCACGTCCTGGATGCCGCTGCGGAACACCGCGGGCACCTGTCCGACCAGCGGCGTGGTGTCCGCGGCCGGCAGGGTGACCGACAGCCGTCCCTCGGAGCCGGTGACGTCACGTTCCGCGTCCAGCTCGCCGGCCACCAGCGGGACGGCGTCGCGCAGGACGCCCTGCCACACCGGCAGTTCGGCGCGGTGCCGCTCGATGCCCTCGGCGGAGGCCACTCTGGCCGCCCAGCCGCGCAGCGACGTCGCCACCGGCGCGAGGACCGGGTCGCGGCCCGCGGCCACCGCGTCCCACGCGGCGGCGAGGTCGGCCAGCAGGATCCGCCAGGACACGCCGTCGACGGCGAAGTGGTGCACGGCGAGCAGCAGCCTGCCTGCGCGCCCGGCCCCGGCGTCGAACCACACCGGCTGGAGCATCGCTCCACGCTCCGGGTCGAGCCGCCGCTTGGCGGCGGCCGTCTCCTCGGCGACGATCGCCCGCGCGTCCGCTTCGGCCGACCCGCCGGTGTCCACGCGGCGCAGGATGTCCGCGACCCGTACCGTGCCGGGTTCGTCCGCGTGCAGCGACCACTGCCCGTCGGGTGCGACCACCAGCCGCATGCGCAGCGCGTCGTGCCGGTCGACCACCGCCTGCAGCGCCGCGGTCAGCCGCTCCTCGTCCACGTCCGGCGGCAGGCCGACGGTCGCGGACAGGTCGAAGCCGACCACCGAGCCGCCCTGCTGCCGCTGGCGTTCCACGACCGGCAGCAGCGGGATCTCGCCGGTGCCGACGTCCGTGACGCTCTCCCCGGTGTCTTCGCCGACCGGCCTCGCCACCTGGGCGATGCCCTCCACCGTCTGCTGGGTGAACACGTCCCGGACGGTGAACACCAGCCCTGCCGTGCGGGCCCGGGCGACCAGCTGGGTGGCCTGGATGCTGTCCCCGCCGAGGTCGAAGAAGCCGGCCTCGGCACCCACCTCGGGCACCCCGAGCACCTCGGCGAACACGGCGCACAGGATCTGCTCGGCCGGCGTCTGCGCCGCCCTGGACCGGATACCGCCGCCGAGGTCCGGCGCGGGCAGCGCGCGGCGGTCGATCTTGCCGTTGCCGGTCATCGGGAACGCGTCGAGCACCATCACCACGACCGGCACCATGTACTGCGGCAGCCGCTCTGCCACGAACGCGCGCAGCTCGGCGGGATCGGCGTACGCGCCGTCGGCGAGCACGACGTAGCCGACGAGGTCCTTGCCGCCGGCGGGCTTCTGACGCACCACCACGGCGGCGTCCGCCACGGCCGGGTGCGCCCCCAGCGTGCTCTTGATCTCGTCCGGTTCGATCCGGAAGCCGCGGATCTTGACCTGGTCGTCGGTCCGGCCGAGGTAGACGATCTGTCCGTCGGCGTTCCAGCGGACCAGGTCACCGGTGCGGTACATCCGTTCGCCCGGCGCGCCGTACGGGCAGGCGACGAACCGCTGCGCGGTCAGTCCCGGCTGCCCGAGGTAGCCGCGGGCCAGGCCCGAGCCGGCGAGGTACAGCTCGCCGGGGACGCCGGCCGGCACCGGCCGCAGCGACTCGTCGAGCACATAGGCGCGGGTGTCGTCCATCGGCGAGCCGATGGGCACGGTGCCGCCGGCCGCCTCGCGGATGTTCTGCAGCACGGCGAACGTCGTCGTCTCGGTCGGCCCGTAGATGTTGAAGAACTCGGTGTCGGGACACGCGGCCCGCGCCTTGTCGAACACCAGGGGCGCATGGGCCTCGCCGCCGGCCATCACCTCGCGCAGCCCTGCCAGCGCCGTGGCGTCGCGCTCGACGAGCAGGTTGAACAGCGCGGTCGTGAAGAACGCGGCGGTGACGCCGCGCTCGCGGACGGTGCGCACCAGCGTGTCCGGGTCGAGTTCGCCGGCCGGTGCGACGACCACCTCGCCGCCGGACAGCAGCGGCACCCACAGCTCGTAGGTGGAGGCGTCGAACGCGGACGGGGAGTGCATCAGTACGCGGGTGTGGTTGCCGCCGCGCCACTGGCGGTCGGCGGCGAGGCTCGCCACGTTCCGGTGGGTGACCACCACGCCCTTGGGCCGACCGGTGGAGCCGGAGGTGTACATGATGTAGGCCGCCCGGTCCGGTCCGCCCGCCGGCGCGAGCGTGCGGGCGCCGTCCACCGCACCGCCCGCGGCGGCCGGTTCGGCGGCCACGTCGAGCACGCGCATCCCGTCGACGGTGGGGTGTTGCGGTCCCTCCCCGTCCACGAGGAGCACGCTCGCGCCGGTGTCGGCCATGATCAGCCTCATCCGGGACTCGGGGTAGCGGGGGTCCAGCGGCACGTACACGCCGCCGGCCTTGATCACGGCCAGGATCGCCACGGGCAGCCGCGCGGAGCGCTCCATCATCAGGCACACCGCGTCCTCGCCGCCTTCGGCGCCGATCCCCAGCTCGCGCAGCCGCACGGCGAGCCGGTCCGCGGCCACGGCGAGTTCGCCGTAGGTCAGCCGCTCGTCACCACAGCTGACCGCGAGGGCGTGCGGGGTGCGGGCCGCCTGCGCGTCGAACAGTTCGGCGAGCCCGGCCGTGGGCACCTCGCCGTCCGCGCCGTTCCACTCCTTGAGTACGCGGTGCCGCTCGGCCGGGGTGAGCACGTCGACGTCACCGATCGGCTGGTCGGGGTCGGTGATCATCGCCAGCAGCACCTGGCGCAGTCTGCGCACCATCGCGCGTACGGTGTCCGGGTCGAAGACGTCGGCGTTGTACTCGATGCCGCCCTCGATGCCGGCGGGTGTGCCGTCGCCCGTCAGGCGCTCGTGGAGCAGGAAGGTCAGGTCCATCCTGGCCGTGCCGGTGCCCATCACCATGGGCGCAGCCTCGACGCCGGGCAGGTCCAGGGTCTCGTCGCTCACGCTCTGCCAGGACAGCAGGACCTGGACCAGCGGGTGGTGCGACATCGAGCGGGCCGGCCGCAGGCTGTCCACGAGGGCCTCGAACGGGATGTCCCGGTGCGCCAGGGCGTCGAGGGTGCGTTCGCGCACCGCGCCGAGCAGTTCGCGGAACGTCTGCCGGTCGGAGGTCCGGGTGCGCAGCACGAGGGTGTTGGCGAAGAAGCCGATCAGGTTCTCGGTGGCCTGGTCGTCGCGGCCCGCGGTGGCCACGCCGATGGGGATGTCCGCACCGGCGCCGAGACGGCCGAGCAGCACCGCCAGCGCCGCGTCGAGCACCATGAACATGCTGACGTCGCAGCCGCGCGCCAGGCGGGCCAGCCCCTCGTGCAGGTCGGCGTCCCACCGGAAGGTGAGGGTGTCCCCGTCGTGGGACGCCTCGGCCGGGTACGGCCGGTCGACCGGGAGGGCGATCCGCTCGGGCAGGCCGTCCAACGCGTCGCGCCAGTAGTCCAGTTGGCGCGACCAGGTGCTCTCGGGATCGTCCTGTGCGCCGAGGTACCGGCGCTGCCACAAGGTGTAGTCGGCGTACTGCACGGGCAGCGGAGCCCAGTCGGGTGCGTGGCCGGCCAGCCGCGCCCGGTAGGCGGTCGCCAGATCGTGCCGCAGCGGGGCGAGCGACCAGCCGTCCGCCGCGATGTGGTGGACGACGACGGCCAGCACGTGCGTGTCGGCACCGACCGTGAACAGCTCCGCGTGCAGCGGGATCTCGCGGGTCAGGTCGAACGAGTGCCGGACCGCGGCGGCCACCGCGTCGTTGAGGCCGGCGTCGTCGATCTCGGTCACCGGCAGCGCGGGGCGCGCCTGTGCGGGGTCGAGGACGTGCTGGCACGCCACGGTGCCGGTGTCCGGGAAGACGGTCCGCAGCGCCTCGTGGCGGGCGACGACGTCGGCGAGGGCGGCTCGCAGGCAGTCCACGTCCAGCGCGCCGGTGAGGCGCAGCACCACCGGGAGGTTGTAGGTGGGCGAAGGGCCCTCCATCTGGTGCAGGAACCACAGCCGCCGCTGGGCGAAGGACAGTGGCAGCGCGTCGGGGCGGGTCATCGGGGTCAGCGCGGGCCGCGCGTCGCCGCCGCCCTGCCGCAGCAGCTCGGCCAGCCCGGCCACGGTCTGCTTCTCGAACAGGGCGCGCACCGGTACCTCGGCGCCGAGCGTGGCGCGGATCCTCGCCACCAGCCGGGTGGCGAGCAGCGAGTGCCCGCCGAGGGCGAAGAAGCTGTCGTCGATGCCCACCCTGGGCACGTTCAGCACCTGGGCGAACAGGTCGCACAGGGCCTTCTCCTCGGCGTCGCGGGGTGCGACGTACGCCGCCGCCGCGCGGGTCTCCTGGCCCGGCTCGGGCGCGGGCAGCGCGCCCCGGTCGGTCTTGCCGCTCGGGGTGCGCGGCAGCGCGTCGAGGAAGACGAACGCGGACGGGACCATGTAGTCGGGGAGCTTCTCGGCCAGCGCGGCCCGCAGCCGGCGGCGCAGTTCGTCGGCCGGCCCGGCCGCCGGGTCCGTCACCAGGTAGGCGACCAGACGTTTGTCGCCCGGCTGGTCCTCGCGGACCACGACGACCGAGTCCAGCACGTACTCCTGCCACATCAGCACCGACTCGATCTCGCCCAGCTCGATCCGGTAGCCGCGCAGCTTGACCTGGTGGTCGATCCTGCCGAGGTAGTCGACGGTGCCGTCCACCCGGCGCCGCACGAGGTCGCCGGTGCGGTACAGGCGGTCGGCCAGGTCGGACTCGAAGGGGCTGGCGATGAACTGTCTGGCCGTCAGCTCCGGCCGGTTGATGTAGCCGCGCGCCAGACCGGCGCCGCCGATGCACAGCTCGCCGGGAACGCCCGGCGGCACCGGACGGCCCTCGGGGTCGAGGATGTGCACCTCGGTGTTGGCGATGGGCCGGCCGATGGTGATCGTGTCGTCCACGATCCGGGTGCCCAGCGAGTAGATCGTGGTCTCGCTCGGGCCGTACATGTTCCACAGGTCGACGCCCTTGGCCAGCAGGCGTCGTGCCAGGTCGGGGGGCAGCGCCTCGCCGCAGATCAGCCCGCGCAGACCCGGGACGCCGGGCCAGCCGGCGTCGAGCAGCATCCGCCACGTGGAGGGGGTCGCCTGCATCATGGTCGCGCCGGTGGCGGCCATCTCCTCGGCCAGCAGCTTGCCGTCGGTGGCGACCTCGCGGGTGGCGAGCACCACGCGGGCGCCCTCGACGAGCGGCAGCAGCAGTTCCAGCGTCGCGATGTCGAACGACAGGGTGGTGACCGCGAGCAGGCTGTCGTCGGCGTCGATGCCCGGCCACTGCTTCATGGCCCAGAAGAGGTTGCGCAACGCGCGGTGCGGCAGCTGGACGCCCTTCGGGCGCCCGGTCGAGCCCGATGTGTAGATCACGTAGGCGAGGTCCTCGCCGCCGACCGGCTCGCCGAGGACCTCCGCGGACTCGGCGGCGATCTCCTCGCGCAGTGCGTCCACGCACAGGGTCGTGGCCTCGGACTCCGGCAGGCCGGGCGCCACCGAACTCTGGGTGATCAGGACGGGCAGCCCGGCGTCCTCGATCATGAACGCCACCCGGTCCCGGGGCAGCTTCGGGTCGATGGGTACGTAGGCGCCGCCCGCCTTCAGCACGGCCAGCACGGCGACGACCATGTCGAGCGAGCGCTCGAGGCAGACCCCGACCATCACGTCGCGCCCGACGCCGAGGCTCTTGAGCCTGCGGGCCAGTTGGTTCGCGGACGCGTCGAGCCGGGCGTAGGTGAGCGTCTCCCCCTGGCAGTACACCGCCTCGGCGTCCGGCCGCAGCGCCGCCTGCTGCTCGATGCGCTGGTGGGTGAGCAGCTGGTCGGGCCACTCGTTGCGGGTGTCCTCCCGCTCCCTGCGCTGTTCGCCTTCCTCGGCCTCGGTCAGCAGTGCGACGTCCAGGACCGGCTGCTCCGGGTCGGCGAGCAGGTTGTCCAGGAGCACCTTCAGGTGGCCGCCCATGCGGTCGACCGTGGCCGCGTCGAACAGCTCGGTGTTGTACTCGAACCAGCCGCTGAGCGCGTCGCCCTGCTCGAACACCTGCAGTTCGAGGTCGAACCGCGCAGTGGAGCTGGCCACCTCCATCAGCTCGAAGCGCAGCCCGCCGACGTCGAACTCGGGCACCGGGATGTTCTGGAAGACGAACGACACCTGGAAGACCGGCGACCGCGACAGGTCCCGCTCCGGGGCCAGCTCCTCCACCAGCCGCTCGAAGGGCACCTCCTGGTGGGCGAAGGCGTCGAGGGCGGCCTGGCGCACCCGGCCGAGCAGCTCGGTGAACGTCGGGTTGCCGGTGACGTCGTTGCGGATCGCGAGCGTGTTGACGAAGTAGCCGATGAGCCGCTCGACCTGGGACTGACCGCGGTTGGCCACCGGCACGCCGACGACGATGTCCTCCTGTCTGCTGTAGCGGTGCAACAGGACGACGTAGGCGGCGAGCAGGGTCATGAACGGGGTGGCGCCGGTGCGCCGGCCCAGTTCGCGCACGCCGTTCATCACGGAGGCGGGCAGGTGGAAGGGGCGCGAACCGCCTGCCGTGCCCAGCACGGCGGGCCGCGGCCGGTCGGTCGGCAGTTCGAGGATCGGCGCGGCGCCCTCGAGCGTCTTCTTCCAGTGCTCGACCTCGTCGGCGAAGCCCGGGCCCGCCAGCTTCTTGCGCTGCCAGGCCGCGTAGTCGGCGTACTGGACGGGCAGTTCGGGCAGTGCGGGCTCGGTTCCGGTGAGGTAGGCCTGGTACAGGGCGGCCAGCTCGCCGAAGAGCACCGACGTGGACCACAGGTCGGCGACGATGTGGTGCATGGTGAGCAGCAGGACGTGCTCGTCGGCGGCCAGGCGCAGGAACCGCATCCGCATCAGCGGCCCGGTGCCCAGGTCGAAGGGTCGGGCGAACTCCTCGCGCGCCAGCTCCCGGATGCCCGCCTCGCCGTCGGGGCCGCGCAGGTGCCCGCACTCCACGACGGTCAGCTCCAGCTCACCGGAGTCGTGCACGACCTGCACCGGCTCGCCGTCGGCCTCGTCGAACGTGGTGCGCAGCGACTCGTGCCTGCGGACGATCTCGGCGAGGCTGCGGCGCCAGACCTCCACGTCGAGCGGGCCGTGCACGCGCACCGCCGCCGGGATGTTGTAGGCGGCGCTGCCCGGGTTGAGCTGGTCCAGGAACCACATGCGCTGCTGGGGGAACGATGCGATGAACCGCCGCTTGCGCGCCGGGGGCCGGTCTCCGCCCTTGCGCCGCAACCGCTCGGCCAGAAGAGCGCGCTTCTGCTCCGGTGTGAGGCTGGTCAGGTCGATATCGGTCATGCGCCAGTCTCCTGATCGTTGGTCTCGGCGGCGGACTCCGCGGCGAGGAGTTCCCGCAGTTGTGCTTGTGCGCGTCGGACGGGGCCGCGGTGGGGCGGCGGGTGGTCGAAGAACCCCGGACGGGGCGGTCAGCCGGCCATGCCGCCGTCGATCCGGAAGGTGCTGCCGGTGATGTAGCCGGCGCGGTCGGACACCAGGAAGGAGACGAGGTCGGCGACCTCCTCCGGGCGGCCGAACCGGCCGAGCGCGATACGCCGGGCGAAGTCGTCCTGCAGGTCCTTCGGAAGGCTGAGCACCGGATCGGTGGTGATGAAGCCGGGCGCCACCACGTTCGCTCGGATCCCGTACCTGCCCACCTCGCGCGCCAGCGAGGTGGTGAAGCCGATGATCCCGGCCTTGGATGCGGCGTAGTTGGTCTGTCCGGCGTTGCCGTGGATACCGGCGACCGAGGACAGGGTGACGATCGCGCCACGGCGGCGTCGGACCATGCCTTCGATGACGGAGCGGCAGACGTGGTAGACACCGTCGAGGTTGGTGCGCAGCACGTCGTGCCAGTCCTCGTCCTCCATCGCGATCAGCGGGTTGTCCCGCAGCACCGCGGCCGAGGCGACCACCACGTCGAGCGGGCCGAGCGTGTCCTCGGCCTCCTCGACGAACGAGTCCACGGCGGCCGGGTCGCTGACGTCGGCGCGGCGGACGCAGGTGCGGCGGCCGAGCCCGGCGATCTCCTTGTCCAGCTCCCGGGCGGCGTCCTCGGAGGACGCGTAGCACATCGCGATGTCGAAGCCGTCCTGCGCCAGCCGCAGGGCGATCGCCCGGCCGATGCCCCGGGTGCCGCCGGAGACCAGCGCCACCGGGGCCTGCGTTCGGTTCATGACTGCTCTCCCTCGGCGGCCAGCAGGGCGCGCAGCTGGGCTTCCACTTCCTCGTCCGACAGGTCGGACAGCTCGGACAGGTCGGACGGGCCGGACAGGTCGTCGGCGGAGTCCGGGTCCGGGCCCTGCTCGTCGCGGGCGAGGACCTCGATGACGTCCTCGGGATCCTGTGCGCGCGGTCCGGCGGTCAGCAGGGTGACGGTGTGCGCGACGGTGGGGTTGTCGAAGAAGGCCCGCAGCTCCAGTTCGACGCCGAGCAGGCTCTTGATCCGGGTGCCGATCTGGACCGCGGCCAGCGAGTGGCCACCCAGGGCGAAGAAGTCGTCGTCGACGCCGACCCGTTCCAGGCCGAGGATGTCGCACCAGATGCCGGCGACGGCCTGTTCCCGCTCGGTGCGCGGCGCGACGAAGGGGGTGGCCAGGTCGGGGCGCGGGTGGACGCCGCCGGGTGCGGCGAACTGCTCCATCTCCCGGGCCAGCAGCTCGGGCGTCAGCGAGCGGGCCAGGTCGCGCAGTTCGGCCATGTCGCGGTGGCAGACCAGCAGGTGACCGGGCAGGTCCGAGGCGGCCAGGATGCGGGCGAAGGCGTCCTGGCCCTGCTCCTCGCTGATGCCCTCGCCGAGGGCGCTCAGCACTCCGCCGGCGGCGTCGGGGGTGCCGGAACCGGTCTCGGCGGGCGGCGCGGCAGAGCGGGCGATCTGGTCGCGCAGGCCTTCGAGGTCGTTGATCCGCTTGATCGTGAAGTCCGTGATCTCGACGAGCACCCGGCCCTCGGGGTCGAGGACCTCCAGGTCGCAGGTCATGGTCTCGCCCGTGGCGTCGGTGGACTCCTTCAGCCGTGCGAGGCAGTGGATGGTGGGGGTCAGGCCGTGGTGGACGCGCAGGCTTCGGTAGCTGAACGGCAGGTAGTACGTGTCGGTGGCGTAGACCCGGGCGGTTCCGCCGACGGCGTCCAGCAGCGCGGGGTGCAGCAGGTAGTCGTCGAGGTCGGCTGCGTGCTCGGGACCGAGTCCGAGGGTGGCGAACAGCCGGTTCGGTCCGACCTCGATCCGGTGCATGCAGTCCCAGCGGGGGCCGAAGGAGAACTCGATCGGTCCGCCGCGCTGGAACCGGTCCAGCCGCAGGCCCTCCTGGATCGTCTCCGGGGTGTCCAGGACGTGGGTGACGCCGCAGTCGGCGGCGAGCGCGGTCAGGTCCCGGACGGTGTCGGGACCGCTGTCGTGGAAGGCCAGGGAGCCGAGGGCGTGGTCGGTCCAGGCCGCCGCCCCCGGGGCGCCGGTGCGGCTGCGCACCGCGAACCGCCACTGGCCGTCGCGTTCCTCGACGGTGGTGAAGACCTCACGGGTCTGCCCGTCGGGGACCACGACCGGGGTGAGGTACTGCACGTCGCCGATCTCGATGGTGCGGCCGGCGGCCTGTTCGGCGACGGCGGCCCGCACCAGTTCCAGGTAGGCGGTGCCGGGCACGAGTCCGTGGCCCATGATGCGGTGGTCGCCCACGATCCAGTGGTCTTCGGTGCTGAGCGTGGTGGCGTAGGTGCGCGAGCCGGGGCCGGTGTGCACCAGGCGCTGCAGCAGCGGGTGCCCGGTCGGGGTGCCGGTGGAGCCGGCGCCGAACCGGTCGGTCAGCCCGGCCGCCATGCCGACCTCGCGCCAGGTGTCCCAGCCCACGGCCGTGACGGCGGTGCCGCTCACCTGCCGCTTCCACTGGGCGAACGCGTCCAGGAAGGCGTTGGCCGCGGCGTAGTCGCTCTGGCCGGGGCCGCCCAGCAGAGCGGTGACGGAGGAGCACAGCAGCAGGAAGTCCAGCCGGTCCTCGCGGCAGACCCGGTCCAGTACGAGGGTGCCGCGGGTCTTGGCGGCGAGCACGTCGTCGGCCTCGGCGCGGGACTTGGTGAGGATCATGCCCTGAGAGGGCCGGCCGGCGGCGTGGACGACGCCGTGCAGGGCGCCTGCCAGGTCGCGTACCCGCTGGGCGGCCCGGGCGGTCTGCTCCTCGTCGGTGACGTCGGCCTGCAGGACGAGGACGCGGGCGCCGCGTTCGGCCAGGTGCCGCAGCCGGCGGATGCGGACGCTGACCGGGTCCTGCCGGTCGTGGCCGGCGAGCCAGTCGTCCCAGGTGTCCTCGGCGGGGAACGGCGAGCGGCCGAGCAGGCCGAGCACCGGCCGGTCCACGGTACGCGCGATGTGTTCGGCCATCGCCAGTCCGATGCCGCCCAGGCCGCCGGTGATCAGGTAGCCGCCGCCGTCGCGCAGGCCGGTGCGGTCGGCACCGTCCAGCGTCACGGCGTCGAAGTCGCGGCGCCACCAGTGCCGGCCGCGCAGCGCGAGTTCGGGTTCGTCCGAGGACGAGGTCAGCGCGGTGTGCAGGGCCTCGACCAGGCCGTCGTGCGGGGCGTGGGGGTCGGCGCCGGTGATGTCCAGGGCGCGGCAGGCGGTGCCGGGGGTCTCCTGCGGGATCACCGTGCAGGCACCCAGCACGGTGGCGTTCTCCGGCTGCAGCGGTTCGTCCCCGGTGACGGCGAACACGCCGCGGCACAGGACGTCGAGGGTCACCCGGCCCTCGGGGCGGGTGTCGGCGAGGGCCTGGGCGAGAGCGAGCAGGCTGTCGAAGCCGAGCCGCCGTGCGTCCTCCAGCCGCTCTTCGGTCGGCGGGCCGTCGTGCGGTGCGATCGCGGCGCTCCACAGGTGCACCAGGTGGATCCGCCGCTCCTGCCCGGCCTCCTGTACGGCCGGGGAGCGCAGGACCGCGGCGAGGTGCTCGCGGTCGGCCGGGTCGGCGGTCCACCCGCCGTCGGTGTCCTCGCCGGGCGTGTCGCCGGCGGTGACCCGGACGACGTGCTCGCCCGCGGCTGTCAGCCGGGCGGCCAGTGCGCGCCCGAGGGGCAGTTCGGCACCGAGCAGCACCCAGACGGCCGAGGGGGCGGCGGCGTCCGGCTGCGGTGTGAACGGCAGGCGTTTCCAGCCGGGGCTGGAGAACCAGTCGGCCGGGGAGGCCGCCGCGGGTGCCTTCGCGCGGTCCGTGGTCCGGCGGTCGGGCTCCACCCAGAAGCGGCGCCGCTGGAAGGCGTAGCCGGGCAGTCGCACCGGGTGGTGGTGCTCGCCGGCGTGGAAGGCCGCCCAGTCCACCGCGGCCCCCGCACTCCACATGGCGCCCAGGCCGGCCAGCAGCAGCCTGCTCTCGCCGGTGCGGTCGCCGGGGTGCGGCAGCGACCCGGCGACGGTCCGGCCGGATGTCCAGGAGCGGTGGGCGCGGACGAAGTTGGCGAGGGTCTGTCCGGGGCCGACCTCCAGGGGCACCAGGGCCGGGTCGGCGAACAGGACGTCGAGGGCGTCGCGGAACCGGACCGGCTCGCGCAGCTGGGCGCCCCAGTACTCGGGGCTGGTGGCCTGCTCGTCGGTGATCCAGGTGCCGGTGACGTTGGACAGGAACGGGATCTCGGGGGCTCGCAGGGTGGCCTTGCGTACCTCGTCGACGAAGGGCTCGACGGCGCCGGCCATGTCGGGAGAGTGGAAGGCGTGCGAGGTGTGCAGCCGGCGACAGGCGACGGAGGCGGCCTGCAGCCGTGCCTCCAGACCGTCGATCGCCTGCTCGCTGCCGGAGACCACGGTCAGGGCGGTGGAGTTGACGGCCGCGACCGACAGTCCCTCCTCCAGCCACCCGGCGGTCTCCGCCTCGGGCAGGAAGACGGTGAGCATGGCGCCCTCCGGCATCTCCTGCACCAGACGGCCGCGGGCGGCGACCAGGCGTGCCGCGTCCGGCAGGGAGAACACCCCGGCCACGGTGGCGGCGACGAACTCGCCGATGCTGTGCCCCGCCATGGCCTGCGGGGCCACGCCCCAGGAGGACCACAGCCGGGCGAGGGCGTACTCGACGCTGAAGAGCGCCGCCTGGGCGAACTCGGTGCGGGTGAGCCGGGCAGTGGCCTCGGCGTCGCCGTCGGGGGCGAAGACCAGGTCGCGCAGGTCGTGGCCCAGGTGCTCGGCGAACAGCTCGGCGCACCGGTCGAACTCCACGGCGAACACCGTCTCGTGGGCGTACAGTTCGCGGCCCATGCCGACGTACTGGGCGCCCTGGCCGGGGAACAGGAAGGCGACCGGGGCCCGCTCGGCGCAGGCCTGCGCGGGGGCGGCCTGGGCGAGGTCGCGCAGCGCCGTCACGGCGTCCTCGACGCCCCGGCAGACCACGGTGGCGCGGTGGTCGAAGGCATGCCGGCGGCAGGCCAGGGTGTAGGCGGCGGCGTCGAGGTCGGTGTCCGGGTGGCGCTGGAGGTGCTCGGCCAGGCTCCGCGCGTTGTCGGCCAGCGCCTGGGGGGTCTTCCCCGACAGCGTCAGCAGCCGCAGCGCACGGCCAGGTTCCGGGACGTCCGTGGTGGGGGCCGGTGCCTCTTCCAGCAGGACGTGCACGTTGGTGCCGCCGATGCCGAAGGAGCTGACTCCGGCCCGGCGCGGTTCGTCCGTGCGGGGCCACGGGCGCAGTTCGGTGTTGACGTAGAACGGGCTGGTGTCCAGGGCGAGGTCGGGGTTCGGCCGGTCGCAGTGCAGGGTCGGCGGGATGGCCTGGTGCTTGAGGGCGAGGGCGGCCTTGATCAGGCCGGTGACGCCGGCCGCGGCGTCCAGGTGGCCGACGTTGCTCTTCACCGAGCCGATCGCGCAGTAGCCCTGGTCGTCGGTGCCGTCCCGGAAGGCCCGGGTGAGGGCGGCGATCTCGATGGGGTCGCCGAGCGGGGTGCCCGTGCCGTGGGTCTCGACGTAGCCGACGGTGGCCGGGTCGATGTCGGCCAGGGCCAGCGCCTCGGCGATGACCTCGGTCTGGCCGTCGACGCTGGGCGCGGTGTAACCGGCCTTCAGCGAGCCGTCGTTGTTGACGGCGGTGGCCAGGATGACGGCGTCGATGCTGTCGCTGCCGTCTCGGGCGTCGGCGAGGCGGCGCAGCACCACCACGCCGACGCCGTTGCCGGCGACGGTTCCGGACGCGTCGGCGTCGAAGGCGCGGCAGTGCCCGTCGGGCGACAGGATGCCGCCGGGCTCGTGCACGTAGCCGCTGCGCAGCGGCGCGGAGACCGACACGCCGCCGGCCAGGGCGATGTCGCACTCGCCGTTGAGCAGGCTCTGGCAGGCCAGGTGCACGGCGGTCAGCGAGGTGGAGCAGGCGGTCTGGACGGTGACGCTGGGACCCTTGAGGTCGAGCTTGTACGAGGTCCGGGTGGCCAGGAAGTCCTTGTCGCCGCTGAGCAGGACCTGGTACATGCCGGCCTTGTCCAGGACCGGCTGGTTGTTCATCAGGTTGAACAGCAGGTACGAGTTGAATCCGGCCCCGGCGAAGACACCGATGCGGCCGTCGAAGCGGTGGGGGTCGACGCCGGCCGACTCCAGGGCCTGCCAGGCGCATTCGAGGAAGACCCGGTGCTGCGGGTCCATGATCTCCGCCTCGCGGGGGCTGTAGCCGAAGAAGCCCTCGTCGAACAGGTCGGCGTCCTGCAGGACCCCCTTGGCCTTGACGTAGTCGTCGCGCTCCAGCAGCGTCGGGTCCACGCCGTCGGCGACGAGTTCGCCGTCGGTGAAGGTGGTGATGCCCTCCCGGCCCTGTTCGAGGTGGGACCAGAACGTCTCGATGTCGGGGGAGCCGGGGAAGCGGCCGGCCATGCCGATGACGGCTATGCGGTCGAGGTCCCGGTCCCCGCCCCGCTCCTGCTCTGGTTCCTGGTCGATGCCTGGCTCTGACACGTGCTCACCTGTCCTCGCGGGAAAGAGCCCGACGTTCGGCCGCCTGCTGCCGCCGGTTTCGGGACTGACGACGGTTCTCGGCGCGCTCGCGGGCGCCGCTGGGGGATCCGGCCTCCGTGGCCTGGGTCCTGCCGAGGTACTCGGCCAGCGATCCGATCGTGGGGTGCTGGAAGAGCTCGACCATGGTCAGCTCGTGGCCGAGGGAGGCGGCGAGGACGGTCCGGAACTCGGCCATGAGCAGCGAGTGCCCGCCGAGGTCGAAGAAGTTGTCGCGGGTGCCCACCCGTTCCACGCCGAGCAGGTCGCGCCAGATCTCGGCGAGGGCGTGCTCCGTCCTGTCGCGCGGCGCGACGAACCGGGTCTCGAGGTCGGCGCGGGCGGTCTGGGGCGCCGGCAGGGCCTTGCGGTCGGTCTTGCCGCTGGGGGTCAGCGGAAGGCGCTCCAGGACGGTGAAGGTGGCCGGCACCATGTAGTCGGGCAGCCGCCGCCGCAGATGGGCGGCGAGGTCACCGGCCGACGGCGCGGTGCCGGCGGCACAGGTGACGTACGCCGCGAGCCGGACGTCGCCGGGCGCGTGCTCGTGGGCGACCACCACGGCCTCCCGGACCGCCTCGTGCGTGATGAGCACGGCTTCGATCTCACCGAGTTCGATGCGCAGTCCGCGCAGCTTGATCTGGTGGTCGAGGCGGCCGAGGAACTCCAGGGCGCCGTCGGGACGGTGGCGTACCAGGTCGCCGGTGCGGTAGAGGCGCCCGCCTGGCACGAAGGGGTCGTCGATGAACCGCTCGGCGGTCAGGTCGGGGCGGTTCAGGTAGCCGCGGGCCAGTCCCCGCCCGCCGATGTGGAGTTCGCCGGGCACGCCGACGGGCACGGGGCGCAGCCGCTGGTCGAGCACGTACAGCCGGGTGTTGGCGATGGGGCGGCCGATGGGGACGGGCCGCCGGTCGGCGTCGTCGTGGCGGCAGTGCCAGGAGGTGACGTCGATGGCGGCCTCGGTGGGGCCGTAGAGGTTGTGCAGCTCGGCCCGGGAGCGGGCCAGGAACCGGTCGTGCAGGTCGCGGGTGAGTTCCTCACCGCTGCAGATGACCCGTCTGAGGCTGGTGCACTTCTCCACCTGTTCGGTCAGGAAGACCTGCAGCATGGAGGGGACGAAGTGCAGGGTGGTGACGGCCTCGTCCTGGATGGTACGGGCCAGGTAGCCGCTGTCGCGGTGGCCGCCGGGGCGGGCGACGACGAGGGTGGCGCCGGCCATCAGCGGCCAGAAGAACTCCCACACCGAGACGTCGAAGGAGAACGGGGTCTTCTGCAGCACCCGGTCGGAGGCGTCCAGTCGGTAGGCGTCCTGCATCCACAGCAGCCGGTTGCGCAGGGCCGCGTGGACGTTCATCACACCCTTGGGGCGGCCGGTCGAACCGGAGGTGAAGATGACGTAGGCCAGGTCCTCGCCGTCCACGGTGACGCCGGGGTCGTCGTCGGCTTCCGCGGCGAGTTCGGCGGCGAGGTCGTCGACGTCGAGCACCGGGCAGTCGAGCGGGGGCAGCCGGTCGGCCGCCGGGCCGTGGGTGAGGACCACCGGCGGCCGGGCGTCCTCGGCGATGGCCGCCAGGCGCGCGGCCGGCAGGTCGAGGTCGAGCGGCGTGTACGCGCCGCCGGCCTTGAGGACCGCCAGCAGGCTCACGACCAGGTCGAGGGAGCGTTCCATGGCCACGCCGACGACGACGTTCGGGCCGACGCCGTGGCGGCGCAGCCGGTGCGCGAGCCGGTTGGCGCGGCGGTTGAGCGCGTCGTAGGTCAGGGACCGGCCGGCGTGGCGGACCGCTTCGGCGTCCGGGTGACGGCGCACCCGTTCCTCGATGCGCTGGTGCACCAGGCCGGCCGCGCCCCAGTCCTGCTCCGTGGCGTTCCAGTCGGTGAGGACCAGCTGCCGTTCGGCGTCGTCCAGCAGCTCGAAGTCGTCCACCAGGGTGTCCGGGCGGGCGGCGGCCTGTTCGGCCAGCCGGCCGAAGCGGGCGGCCAGGCGGACGACGGTGGCATCGTCGAACAGGTCCCGGTCGTACTCGAACCAGCCGGTGAGCGCGCCACCGCTGTCGAACGCCTGCAGTTCCAGGTCGAAGCGGGCGCCTTCGCTGCGGACCGGCAGCCGGCTCAGGTGGGCTCCGCCCAGCGCCCGGGGCGGCACGGGCTCGCGGCCGTAGCTGAAGCTGATCTGGGCGAGCGGGGGGCGGCTGAGGTCGCGGGCCGGCTTCAGGTCGGCCACCACGAGTTCGAAGGGCACCTCCTGGTGGGCGTACGCGCCCATGCAGGCGTCCCGGACCCGTTCCAGGACGGTGGTGAACGACGGGTTGCCGCTCAGGTCCGTCCTGATCGCCATGGTGTTGACGAAGTAGCCGATCAGCGGCTCGATCTCGGCGCGGTCCCGCTGTGCGATGGGCACGCCGACGACGACGTCGTCCTGTCCGCTGTGGCGGTGCAGCAGGATCTGCAGCACGGCGAGCAGCGCCATGTACGGGGTCGCACCGTGCCGGCCGGCTAGCGTGCTCAGGGCGCGCATCAGCGGCTCGGGCAGCTCGACGGGAACGGAGCGGCCGTTGAAGCCCTGTACGGCCGGGCGGGGCCGGTCGGTGGGCAGGTCGAGTGCCGAGGGGGCGCCCTGGAGGCGCTGTCGCCAGTACGCCAGGTCCTCGTCCCAGGCGCCTGCTGCCAGTTGCTGGTGCTGCCAGTCGGAGAAGTCGCCGTACTGGATCTCCAGTTCGGGCAGCGGCGAGGGCCGGCCGGCGGCGAACGCCTCGTACAGCTCGGACAGTTCGGACAGGAACACCGCGGTGGACCAGCGGTCGGAGACCAGGTGGTGCATGGCGGTCACGAGCACCGACTCGTCGGCGCCGGTGCGCAGCAGCCGCACCCGCAGCAGCGGGCCGGTGGCGATGTCGAGCGGCTCGGCCAGTGCCTCGTCGATCCACCGCTGGCGGTCGGCGTCGGAGAGGCTCTCGTCGCGCAGATCGATCTCGGGGACGTCCACGGTCATCTCGTGGTGCACGACCTGGACCGGCACGCCGTCCTCGACGCGGAAGGTGGTGCGCAGCGCCTCGTGGCGCCGCACGATCTCGGCGACGGCGGCGCGCAGCACGGCGGCGTCCAGCGGGCCGAGGACACGGGCGGCGCCGGGCACGATGTAGCCGGGGTTGTTCGGCCGGAGCTGCTCCAGGAACCAGGTTCCGCGTTGCAGGACGGACAGGGGGAAGATGTCCTCGGCCGCGCTCCGCTCGGCCATCAGCTCGTCGAACCGGGCCCGTTGCTCCGGGGACAGGGCGGCCAGCCGCGCCTCGAGGTCGTCGGTCACGGCTGGTCCTCTCTGCTCGCGGCAGGCGGTTCCTCGCCGGCCGCGGGATCGCTCAGCTGCGCCAGCACATCGGCGGCGACGCTGTCGTCGGTGCGCCTCCGGCGGCGGATCGGCGCGGATCGCGCGTCGGTGGTTCCCCGGGCAGGCGTGCTGTCCTGGGCTGGTGCCGCGTCGTCGCCGGTGGCGAGCTGGGCGATGACGCGTTCCCCGACGGAGCGGATGGTGGCGCCGCCGAGGAAGTCGGTGACCTGCAGGGTGACCTGCAGCCGGCTCTGGATGTCGTTGCGCAGTTCCACGGCCATCAGCGAGTCCAGGCCGAGGCCGGTCAGCGGCTCGTCCAGACCGACCGAGGAGGACACCGAGCCGAGCACGCCCCTGACCCCGATCACGAACTGGTCGGTGAGCGTGGCGAGCCGCTGCTCCTCGGGCAGGCTGAGCAGCTCCTCGGCCGTGGGGATCGGGCTCTGCCGGCGCCTGCCGCGGCGCCGGGCCGGGGCCGCGGTCTCCTGGCGCGGCGCTGCGGGTGCGGCCTCGTCCTCGCCGTCGGCGGCGGGGGGCGCGTCGGCGGAGGCGGGCTCGGTGCCGTGCCACGGCCGGGGCGGCTGCCAGCACTCGGTGGGGTCGAACGGGTAGGTGGGCAGCGCCGCCCTGGTACGCGTGTAGTCCTGGTCGAAGCCGGCCCAGTCGATGGTGGCGCCACGCGCGTACAGGGCCGCGACGGTCGGCAGCAGGACCTCCCAGTCGTCGTTCTTCGGACGCAGGCTGGGCAGCAGCAGGTCGTCGTGGTCGGGCGGCAGGGCGTCGCTGACCAGGCCGAGCAGCGTGGGGGCGGGACCGACCTCCAGGAAGGTGCGGTATCCCATGTCGTGCAGGGTCCGCACGCCGTCGGCGAACCGCACGGTCTCCCGGACGTGCCGGCACCAGTAGTCGGCCTCCGGCGCCCGGTCCCACGGCCACAGGTCGCCGGTCACGTTGGAGACCAGCGGGATGGCCGGGGCGGTGAAGGCGATCTTCCGCGCGGCGGCGCGCAGCGGGTCGCGGACCGGGTCCATGAGCGGTGAGTGGCCCGCGGAGGCGATGTGCAGCGGCTTGGCGGTGACACCGCGGGCGGCGAACTCGGCGCAGACCTCCTCGACCAGCTCCCGCTCCCCGGAGATGGTGGTGTTGGCGGGGCCGTTGACGGCGGCGATGGAGATCCGGTCGAGGTCGTCGGCGATCCGGGCGGCCACCTCGGCCTCGGGGGCGAACACCGCGGCCATGGTGCCGGGCTTGGAGAACTCCTGGATGATGCGGGCCCGTTCCACGGTGAACGCCAGGCCGTCCTCCAGCGACATGGCGCCCGCGACGCAGGCGGCCACGCACTCGCCGAAGCTGTGGCCGAGGACGGCGGCCGGCTCCAGGCCCCAGGACCGCCACAGCTGCGCCATGGCGTACTCCACGGCGAAGGTGGCCGGCTGGGCGTAGGCGGTGTCGTTGATCCGGCGGTCGGCGGGGTCGGCCGGGAACAGCACGGACAGCAGCGGCTGTTCCAGCAGCGGCTGGAGGATCTCCGCGCAGGTGTCGACGGCCCGGCGGAACGTCGGCTGTGTCTGGTAGAGGCGGGCCGTCATGCCCGGACGCTGGGCGCCCTGGCCGGTGAAGAGGAAGACGATCTCGGTGTTCTCGGCCTCGTCGTGGGCGAGGCCGGGGTCGCTCTCGCCGCGCAGGAACGTGTCCAGCCGGTCGGCGATCTCCTTGCGGGTGGTGCCGACGACCGCGAGCCGGTGCCGGAAGTGCGAGCGGCCGGTGCCGGCGCTGTGGCACAGGTCGGCCAGGGAGGCGTCGTCCTCGGCGGTGAGCCGGTCCCGGTAGCGGCGTGCGAGGTTCTCCAGGGCGGTCTCGCTCCTGGCCGACAGCGGCAGGATCGAGGCGGGGCGGCGCTCGTCGGGGGTGGCCCCAGGGGCCGGCGGGGCCTGCTCGAGGATCAGGTGGGCGTTGGTGCCGCTGAGTCCGAAGCTGCTCACGGCCGCGAAGCGCGGTCCGTCCGACTCGGGCCAGGGGGTGACCCGGGTCGGCACCTCGAAGGTGGTGCCCTCGAAGGAGATGTTCGAGTTCAGCCGGGTGAAGTGCAGGTTGGGCGGGATCTCGCCGTGCGCCAGGCACAGCGCGGCCTTGATCAGTCCGGCGGCGCCGGCCGCGGCCTCCAGATGGCCGAGATTGGTCTTGACGGCACCGAGGTAGACGGGGTGGCCCTCGGGGCGCCCGTAGACGTCGGCGAGCGACTCGGCCTCGATCGGGTCGCCGAGCCGGGTGCCGGTGCCGTGCGTCTCGATGAGGCCGACCTGGTGCGCCTCGACGCCGCTGGCGGCGAGCGCGGTCCGGTACACCTCGCGCTGGGCGGCTCCGTTGGGGGCGGTGATGCCGGAGCTGCGGCCGTCCTGGTTGACCGCGCCGCCGCGGACCAGGGCCAGGACGCGGTCGCCGTCGCGCAGCGCGTCGGAGAGCCGCTTGAGGACGACGACACCGCACCCCTCGCCGCGCACATAGCCGTCCGCGCTGTCGGAGAAGGTCATCGCGCGCCCCTGCCGGGACACCGAGCCGAACGCCGACTGGGACAGCAGCAGCACCGGGGACATGACCACGTTGACGCCGCCGGCCAGCGCCATGTCCGACTCCCCGGTGCGCAGGCTCTGGCACGCCTGGTGCACCGCGACGAGGGAGGACGAACAGGCGGTGTCGATCGTGATGTTGGGTCCGCGCAGGTCGAGCAGGTAGGCGATGCGTCCGGGCACGAAACTGAGGGCGGCGCCCGAACTGGTGTAGGCGCTGACGTCCTCGGCCCGGCGGATCTGCGCGGTGACGTAGTCCGAGGTGGCCACGCCCATGAACACGCCGGTGCGGCTGCCGGCCAGACCGGAGGGGGCCTGCCCGGCGTTCTCCAGCGCCTCCCAGGCCACTTCCAGGGTGAGGCGCTGGTGGGGGTCCATGGCCAGCGCCTCACGCCGGGAGATGCCGAAGAAGTCGTGGTCGAACTGGTCGATGCGGTCCAGGAATCCGCCGGAACGGGTGTTGATCGTGCCCGGCTTGCCGCGCTCCTCGTCGAAGAAGGCGTCGTTGTCCCACCGGTCCGCCGGGATGTCCCGGATGGCGTCGACGCCGCTGGTGAGCAGCCGCCAGTAGGTGTCGGTGTCGGTCACGCCGCCGGGGAAGCGGCAGCCGACGCCCACGATGGCGATCGGTTCGCTCCTGGCCCGCTCGTACTCCTCGACCTGGCGCTGCAGCCGCTCCATGGTCAGATAGGCGCGCCTGAGCGTGTCGGCCGACACGCCCTGCTGTCCCGGTCCCGTCATCACTGACCCCCTTCGTCGAGCTGCTTCGTCTTGGCCAGCAGCAGGGCTTCGAGTTCTGCCGCCGACATCGCGTCCAGGTCCGGCGGCCCGTCGTTCTCGGCGGATGTCGGCATGACGGACCGGGCGGCGGGTACGGGCACCCGCTCCCGCGGCGGCTCGGGCGCCGCGGCCTGGGTGGCCTCCAGCTCGATCTCCATGCGTTCGGCCAGGAAGGGCACGAGCCTGTCGATGGTCGGGAAGCGCCAGGTGACGGTGGACGGCAGCGTCACACCGAGCGAGGACTCGAGGCCCGTCCGCAGTTCCAGCGAGAGCAGTGAGTCGAAGCCCATCGCGGGGAACGGCGCGCTGGTGTCGATCGCGGCCGGTTCGCTGCCCACGACACGGGCCGCCACGGCCCGGCAGTGGTCGAGCAGTACCGCCCTGCGGCGGCGGCCGGGTTGGACCGCGAGCATCCTGCTTCGCACCTCGTCCGCTCCCTGGGGGCCCGCCTCGGCCTCGGCCGGCCGGCCGGCCAGGGTGCGCAGCAGGCCCCCGCCGACGTGGCCGTTCAGCTTGTCGCGGTCCAACGGCAGAACACAGACCTGGGTCGCGGAGCCGCGCAGCAGCAGGTCCAGGGTGGCGATGCCCTGTTCGGGGCTGATGCTCTCGACACCGCGGGCGGACAGGGCGCCGCCACGGTCGGGCCGGGCCGCCAGGCCGATCCGGGACCACGGGCCCCAGTCGATGCTGAGCGCGGGCAGGCCACGGGACCTGCGGTGGTGGGCGAGGGTGTCGACGAAGGCGCTCGCGGCGGCGTAGTTGCCCTGACCGGGGGAGCCGAGCACCGCGGCGGCCGAGGAGTACAGGACGAAGAAGTCCAGGTCGCGTCCGGCGGTGGCGCAGTGCAGATGCCAGGCGGCGACCGCCTTCGGGCCGGCGACGGCGCGGAACCGGTCCGGGTCGAGTCCGGTCAGCAATCCGTCGTCCAGGATGCCGGCGGCGTGCACGACACCGGCGAGCGGCGGCATCGTGGCGTCGATCCGGGCCAGTATCCCGTCGACGGCGTCGCGCTGGGCCAGGTCGGCGCGGACGGTGCTGACCTCCGCCGTGGCACGCAGCTCGGCCAGGGCCCCTTCGGCCTCGGGCGAGGGGGCGCTGCGGCCGGCCAGCACCAGGTGCCGGGCACCCTGCGCGGTCAGGTAGCGGGCCGTCTCCAGGCCGAGGGCGCCGAGGCCACCGGTGATCAGGTAGGTGGCGTCCGGCCGGACGGGGGCCTGCTGCGGGCCCGTGGTGATCAGTTCGTGTGCGTCGGGGCGCAGTACGAGCTTGCCGGTGTGCTGGGCCCTGGCCATCGTGGTGAAGACGGTGGCGGCTTCGGCGTACGGGCGGACGGTCACCGGCAGCGCGGTGAACTCCCCGCGTTCGAAGCCCTCGTTGACGTCGCGGAAGATGTCGCTGATCAGGTCTTCCTGCTCGCGGATGCTGCGTTCGAGGTCGACGGCGAAGAAGGCCCGGTTGTCCTTGAAGAAGCCCAGGCCGATGTGGCTGTTGTCGTGGATGTCCCGCTTGCCGATCTCCACGAACCGGCCGCCGGGTGCCAGCAGCCGCATGCTGCGGACGAGGGCCTCCCCGGTGGTCGAGTTGAGCACCACGTCGACGCCGCGTCCGTCGGTGGCCCGCATCACCTCGTCGGCGAAGTCCAGGGAGCGGGAGTCCATCACATGCTCGACACCGAGCTTGCGCAGCAGGTCCCGCTTCTCCTCGGTGCCGGCGGTGGCGAAGACCTGGGCTCCGTTGCGCCGGGCGACCTGCAGGGCGGCCTGGCCGACACCGCCGGTGGCGGAGTGGATGAGCACCTTTTCGCCCTTGCGGAGGCGGGCGAGGTGTTCCAGCGCGTGGACGGCGGTGAGGAACGCGATGGGCACCGCGGCGGCCTGTTCGAAGGCCAGGCCCTCCGGCAGCGGAGCGACGAGGCCGCCGTCGACGGTGGTGAAGGCCGCCAGGCTGTTCCCGCCGACCGCCATCACCGGGTCACCGACCCGGTGATGGGTGACGCCCTCGCCCACGGCGCTGATCCGGCCCGCGCACTCGGCGCCCAGCGGCACGATCCCCTCGGCGCCCGGGTAGGCGTTCATCGCCTTGAGGACGTCGCTGAAGTTGACGCCGGCCGCGGTCACCTCGATCTCCACCTGGCCGGGGCCGGGCGGAGTCCGGTGCCACGCGGTGGAACGAAGGCTCGACAGCACGCCCGGACGCGCCGCCAGGAGGCGGTGGTTGCCGTCGCGGGCGGGGTCGAAGGGCCACTGCCGTGCCGGCCGGCCGTCGGTGCCGCCGTCCGTCCAGGGCCGCAGTGCCGGGGTGCGGCGCACTCCGTCGCGCAGGGCGACTTGGTCGTCGTCGCCGGGAAGCAGCATCTCGTCCACGATCCGGCCGGCCTCGTCCTGAGGGCGGGCCGGGTCGAGGTCGACGATCACCGGGCGCAGTTCACCGTGCTCCAGCCCGATGACCCGGGCCAGGCCCCACAGCGGTGACTGGGCGACGGCGGGCCGGTCGTGGTCGCCGGCCTGCTGGGCGCCCCGGGTGAGCAGCACCAGGCGGGGTGCCGGCTCCGGCTGGGCCGAGGCCAGTGCCTGGACCAGCCGCAGGACGGGGAGGCAGGCGGCGTCCTGTGCGGCGAGGAGCTGTTCGGGGGTGGCGTCCTCGCTGAGGTCGAGGTCCAGGGCTCGGGCGTCGGCGATGCCGTCGATGCCGCCCTCGGGGGTGCCGGGCGCGTACAGGTCGGACAGCAGGGCGGCGAGGTCGTCCGGGCTGCCGGGGTCGATCTCGTAGCGGCCGGGTCCGGTCGCGCGGTAGCCGGGCCCGGCGGTGACGGTCACACAGGTGCCGCCGCGGGAGGTCAGCGCGGCCTCCAGGCCGGCGCCGACGCCGCCGCGGTCCGCGAACAGCAGCCACCGGCCGGGCCGGCCCCCGGTGGCGGGCTCGGCCGGGGCCTCGTGCCAGCTGATCCGGTACAGGTCCCTGGCCGCCGGGTCACCGGCGTCCGTGCGGTTCACCCGGCGCAGGGCGACCCCGGTGAGTTCACCGACGACAGCGCCGGACTCGTCGTACAGCACGACCGTGGCGTCGGCGATCTCGTCGGCGTCCGGCTGCGACGCGGCCACCGAGGCGTGGGCCCACCGGGGGGCGGCACGGTCGGTGAAGAGGGTGAAGCCACCCACCCGTACCGGCAGGTACGTACGGTCCGGGGACGGCTGGTCTGCACCGCCGAGCGCCGCGCCCAGTGCCTGCAGGGCGCTGTCCAGGACGGCCGGGTGGACGAGGTGGGCGCCGCGGGCGTCGGTGAGTTCCGCCTGGTCGCGCAGCCGGGCGAGGGCCTCGCCGGATCCGCGCCACAGTTCCCCGACTCCCTGGAACGCCGGTCCGTACATCAGTCCGGAGCGGTGCATCGCGGCGTAGTGGTCGCCGGCCTCGACTGCGTCGGTGCAGCGGGCGCGCAGCACGTCCAGCGGTTCGGCGGCGGGCTGTGCGGCGGTGCGCCGGTAGGAGCCGTGGGCGGCCTGGGCCCAGTCCTCGTCCTCGCCGCCGCGGGTGAACAGGCGCAGCGATCCGGTCTCGGCGGTCTCCGGAAGGAGGACCAGTTGCACGGTGTCGTCGGCGCACCGGTCCGGTACCGCGGTCAGCCGGGTCAGGTGGAGGTCGGTCACGGCGGCGGCCGGGCCGAGCCGGGTGCGGGCCGCGGCGAGCGCGGCGTCCAGCACCATGCTCGCCGGGAGGACCGCGGTGCCGGACACCTGGTGGTCCTTGAGGTAGCCGAAGCCGTCCAGGTCCACCGGTGCGGACCAGTGGTCGGCGTGCGGTGCGACCGCGGAGCGCACGAAGGAGCGCAGCACGGGGTGGCCGTCCCACACGGTACGGCGGACGGCGGTGTCCTCCTCGAACCAGCACCGGGTGCGCTGCCACGGGTAGGTGGGCAGGGCGGGCAGCGCACCGGACGGGGCGTACACGCGGGTCCAGTCGACCTGGAACCCGGCGCTGTAGAGCCGGCCGAGCCCGGTCAGTGCGGCGGCCCGCCCCGGCTCGTCACGGCGCAGCGAGGACACCACGACCGTGTCGTCGTAGGCGGACAGCCGGTCGTTCATGGCGTCGGTGAGCATCGGGTGCGGCGAGAGTTCGACGAACACGTCGTGCCCGGACTCGGCGAGCGCGGTGACGGCGCGGTCGAACAGCACCGGCCGGGTGAGGTTGGCGGCCCAGTACTCGGCGTCGAGAGAATCGCCGGTGACCGGCTCCCCGGTGACCGTGGAGAGCATCGGGACCGCCGCGGCGCGCGGCGTCACGCCCGACAGCAGCCGCCACAGCTCACCGGCGACGGGTTCCATCAGGGGGCAGTGGGAGGCGAACTCGACGGACTCCAGGAGCCGGCAGTAGACACCCTCGGCCTCCAGGGTGCGGGCCAGTTCCGTCAGGGCGGCGGCCTCGCCGGACAGGACGGTGGAGCCGGGGCTGTTGCCCGCGGCCACCCACACCGGGCCCGGCCGGCGCTCGGCGAGCAGCCGTTCCGTCTCCTCCAGCGACAGGCCGACCACCGCCATGCGGCCCTTGCCGGCGGCCTGGTGCAGGACGGTGCCGCGGTGCAGCGCGACGAGGAGGGCGTCCTCCAGGGACAGCGCGCCCGAGACGTGGGCCGCGGCGATCTCGCCGACGCTGTGCCCGACCACGGCGGCCGGTTCCACGCCCCAGGACCGCCACAGCGCGGCCAGCGCGACCTGGACGGCGACGAGCGCGGGCTGGCCGACCGCTGTGTCCAGCAGCCGGGACCGGTCGGGGTCGGCGGTGAGCTGGTCCAGCAGTGACCAGTCGGTGTGCCGGCGCAGCAGTGCGTCGGCACGGTCGATGACGGCCCGGAACACGGGTTCGCCGGCGATCAGGTCCGCGGCCACCGGCCACCAGCGGGGGCCCTGACCGGAGAAGACGAACACCGGGCGGTGGCGTCGGCCGACGCGCCTGACACCGGAGGTGAGACCGGGGGCCTGCTCGCCGCGGCCGAACGCGGCCAGCGCGGTGCGCAGTTCCTCCAGGGTGGTGCCGGCGCAGGCCAGCCGGTGCTCGTGGTGGGTGCGGCGCAGCGCGGCTGCCGAGGCGAGGGCACCCGGGGTGAGGTCGGGTCCGGCTGCGCCCAGGAGGGACTCGTAGCGGGCGGCCAGCTCGCGCAGCGCCTGCTCGTCGCGTGCCGATACGGGTAGCAGCACCGCACCGTCGGGCGCGGGCCGGGCGGCGGGGACGGGCGGCGGCGCCTGGAGTACCAGGTGGGCGTTGGTGCCGCCGAAGCCGAACGAGCTGACGCCCGCCAGGGCGGGGCCGTCGTCGTCGGGCCACGGCTGGAGGGTGTCCGCAACCTGCAGCGGCAGTTCGTCGAAGGGGATGTGCGGGTTGGGCTCCCGGTAGTGCACGGTCGCCGGCACGGCGCGGTGGTGCAGGACCAGGGCCGTCTTGATCAGCCCGCCGATGCCGGCCGCCGACTCCATGTGGCCGACGTTGGACTTCACCGAGCCGATGAGGCACGGCCGGTGCGGGTCGCGTCCCTCGCCGAGCACGGCGCCGAGCGCCTTGGCCTCGATCGGGTCGCCGAGGATGGTGCCGGTGCCGTGCGCCTCGACGTAGCGCACGTCCGCCGGACGGACCCCGGCGCGGGCGTAGGCGGCACGCAGGACCGCTTCCTGGGCCTGCGGGTTGGGGGCCATGAGGCCGTTGCTGGCGCCGTCGGAGTTGACCGCGCCGCCGCGGATCACGGCGTACACCCGGTCGCCGTCCGCCAGCGCCCGGCTGAGCGGCTTGAGCACGACGACCCCGGCGCCCTCGGAGCGGACGTATCCGTCGGCACTGGCGTCGAAGGGCTTGCACCGGCCGTCGCCGGACATCACGCCCGCCTTGCTGAAGTTGATGGCCAGCGCCGGGGACAGCACCAGGTTCACGCCGCCGGCCAGCGCCAGGTCGCAGTCGCCGCGGTCCAGGCTCGCGGCGGCCTGGAGGACCGTGACCAGGGAGGAGGAGCACGCGGTGTCGACGGCCATGCTGGGGCCGTGCAGGTCCAGCAGGTACGACAGGCGGTTCGCGGCGATGCTGAGCGCGCTGCCGGTGCCGGTGTAGGCGTCGATGGCGTCCAGGTCACGCAGTTGGCGTGCGGCGTAGTCGAAGGCGGAGATGCCGATGAAGACGCCGGTCGACGAGCCGGCCAGCCGGTCGGCGGGCAGTCCCGCGTCCTCCAGTGCCTCGAAGGCGACTTCGGCGAGCAGCCGCTGTTGCGGGTCCATGCGCGCGGCCTCCTGCCGCGCGATGCCGAAGAAGCCCCGGTCGAACTGGGCGACGCCCTTCAGGAAGCCGCCCCAGCGGCTGTTGGTCCGGCCGGGGACCTTGGGGTCCTCGGCGGTGAAGTCCTCGATCTTCCAGCGTTCGGCGGGCACTTCGGTGACCGCGTCGAATCCCTCGCACAGCAGCCGCCAGAAGCTCTCCGGGCTGTCGGCGCCGCCGGGGAAGCGGCAGCCGATGCCGACGACGGCCACGGGCTCGGCCGCGCCCCGGCCGGGTCCGGCGGGTGCCGGCTGGACGGACACGGTGGTGTCGGCGGTGCCGGTGGTCGCCGCGGCGCCGGGGGCCACGGTGGTGACGGCGGCGCCGATGGGCACGGCGTCGGTGGCCGGCTCGCCCGCCAGGTGCCGGGCGAGCTTCTCCACGGTGGGGTGCGCCCACGCCACGGTGGCGTCCACCGGGCGGCCGAGGCGGCGTTCGAGGTCACCGGCGAGCGTGACCATGTGCACCGACTGCAGGCCGTACGCGGCGAACGGCAGGGCGGGGTCGACGGCTTCGGGCCGGCTGCCGGTCGCCTCGGCCAGGGCCTCCCTCAGCCACCCCTCGATGTCGGCGGCGGTCGCCGCGACGGACGGCTCCGGGGCGGCTTCGCCCGTGGTGTGTTCGCCCGCGGCGGGAGCGGCGGGCACGGCGCCGTCCCGGTCGTGCCGCCAGAGGGCCACCGCGTTCAGGCTGTCGTTCATGAAGCTGTCCAGGCAGGCGGCGCGCTGGAGTTTGCCGCTGGAGGTCTTGGGCACGGTGCCGGTCCGTACGAGGGCGACCGCGAAGGCCTGCAGGCCGTGTTCCTGGGCGATTTCCGCCCGGATCGCGCCGATGATCCGCCGGTGTTCCGCGGGTTCCTTGCTGCCGCGGTACTCCTGGATGACGATCAGGCGTTCCTCGCCGTCGATCTCGCGGGAGCCCGCCACTCCGCAGCCCTGCCGCAGGCCGCGGTCCACCGTCTCCACGGTGCGTTCGATGTCCTGCGGGTAGTGGTTGCGGCCCGCGATGATGACGACGTCCTTGCGGCGGCCGGTGACATACAGCTCCGGGCCGTCGGCGAAGCCGAGGTCGCCGGTGCGCAGGAAGGGGCCCTCACCGGTGTCGGCCAGGCGGGCCTGGAAGATCTCCTCGGTCTCCGGGATGCGGCGCCAGTACCCGTGGGCGACGCTCGGCCCGGCCACCCAGATCTCGCCGACCCGGCCGTCGGGCAGGGCGGTCCGGGTCTGCGGGTCGACGATCACCACCCGCTGTTCGGGCAGGGTGGTGCCGCAGCTCAGCAGCGTCCGGGACGGTTCGCCGGGTGCCGCGTCCTCGGTCGTGCCCGCCTCCAGGGCGTCCGGCGTCAGGTGGCGCCAGACCGGGTCACGGTCGGGGTGGCCGGTGGAGACCATCAGGGTGCCCTCGGCCAGCCCGTAGGAGGGCGCGTGCGCGGTGGCCCGGAACCCGCACTCGGCGAAGGTGGCGCTGAAACGCTCCAGGGTCTCCAGCCGCACCGGTTCCGCGCCGTTCGCCGCTATCCGCCACCGGCTCAGGTCCAGGGTCTCGCGCTCCTGCGGGGTCACCTTGGCCACCGCGAGGTCGTAGGCGAAGTTGGGGGCGGCGCAGGCGGTCGCCCCGGTGTCGGATATCGCCTTCAGCCAGCGGTAGGGCCGCTTGAGGAAGGAGTACGGCGCCATGAACGTGACGGGGAACCCCGCGTAGGCCGGGGTGAGCAGGCTGAAGATCAGCCCCATGTCGTGGAAGGGCGGCAGCCAGCTCACCACGTGCTGGGCGGGGTCGTGGAAGAAGAACTTGCCCAGCATGGAGTCGATGTTGTGCAGCAGGTTGCCGTGACTGACCATCACGCCCTTGGGGCGGCTGGTGGAACCGGACGTGTACTGCAGGAAGGCGATGTCGTCCCGGCCGACCCCGGGGTGGCGCCACCCGTCGGCGGCTGCGGTGTCCAGGTCGTCCACGGCGAGCCAGGCGATGTCACGCAGCGCCGGTGCGTGTTCGTAGAAGGAGTCGGCCAGGGCGACCGTGGCCGCCGGGGCCAGGATCACCGCCGCCTCGGCGTCCTCGATGACGCCGACCAGCCGCGGCAGGGTCCGCTTGAGGAATGCCGGGTCCGGCGGATAGGCGGGTACGGCGATGATGCCGGCGTACAGGCAGGCGAAAAAGGCCACCATGTAGTCCAGCCCGGGCGGGCAGATGATCAGCGCCCGCTCCCCCGCGGGGAACCGCTCCCTGAGCACGGCGGCGACGGTGCGCGCCCGCAGGTCGACCTCGGCGTTGGTCAGGCACTGCGGCTCGCCCTCACCGTTCACGAGGAATCGGAAGGTCCGGTCCTGTGGCTGCTCACCGAATGCCACCCGGAAATGATCAACAAGCGATTCGGAATCGCGCCCCGGCATCAGACCGTCCTCTCACACTGGGCACCTACGAGAAAGCCCTCGCGGAAGTCGCGGGAAGCAGCGGGGACATCCGGCTCCGGAAAGTCCCCGCGCGTTCCTTCGGGCGGCGTCTGCTCGGGCCCGGCCGACTGCCGGGACACCTTTTTTTCATCACCTGGACAGAAAGTGGACAGCAGTCCGTAACGAGTGGTTGAACGAATTCAAAATCGCCGGGGCGGTGTCATCGCCTCAAGATCCACCCCGTTCGGCAAGTCAGCATCCACGAGCGCGCGCACCTCGTCAAGAAACGAACGATTGACCTATGTTCAACCGCTGCGGAGAACTCGCACTCCGGGAGCGGTGCATTGCCGAGCGGCGCTCCGCCGAGACGCGCGGTAGCGCGGCGCGATGGCGGGGTAGCACTGTGAGCAGCGCACAGCCGTCCACCGGCGCGCGAAATGTCCAATAACTTCAGGGAAGTTCGGAACGCCCGAGCCCCACGCCGGCGCCGAAGCCGAAGCACGGGTGTTCAACTGACTGTTTTGGACACTTGAACACCGGCGCGCGTGGGCGCAGGTAGGCACACTGGACTCGTGAACGCACGGAGTGCAGCATGAATGGCCCGCGCGCCCCACAATCCGGCTGCGCGATCCCGGGACAGACGCCACGGCGACCGATCGCATTACTCCTGCGTTCCCGCCCGCCCTCTCGTGTTTTCACATGCCTATTTCTCCACCGAAAGGGCCCGAACCATGCAGAAGATCCTCGACGCGATCCTGGCCGACGAGCCGGAGGCCGTCGCGACTCTTCCCGTGCCCGAGTTCTACCGGGGCATCACACTGCACGCCGACGAGGCGACGATGTTCGACGGACTCGCCGGGAAGGACAAGGACCCCCGCAAGTCCCTGCACCTCGACGAGGTGTCCGCGCCCCAGGTCGCCGCCGGCGAGGTGCTGATCGCCGTGATGGCCAGCGGCATCAACCACAACACCGTGTGGTCCTCGATCTTCGAGCCGCTGCCGACCTTCCACTTCCTGTCCCGGTACGGCAGGACGTCACCGCAGGCGGCCCGGCACGACCTGCCGTACCACGTGCTCGGTTCCGATCTGGCCGGGGTCGTGCTGCGCTGCGGCGAGGGCGTCACCGCCTGGCGTCCCGGCGACGAGGTGGTGGCGCACTGCCTGTCGGTGGAACTGCACCATCCGGACGGCCACGACGACACGATGCTCGACCCGGAGCAGCGGATCTGGGGGTTCGAGACCAACTTCGGCGGACTGGCCGAGCTGGCGCTGGTCAAGGCGAACCAGTTGATGCCGAAGCCGGGCCACCTCACCTGGGAGGAGGCCGCCGCCTCCGGCCTGGTGAACTCCACCGCCTACCGGCAGCTGGTCTCGCCGAACGGGGCGCGCCTCAAGCAGGGCGACACGGTCCTGATCTGGGGAGCCTCCGGCGGCCTCGGCTCGTACGCCACCCAGCTCGCCCTCAACGGCGGGGCCACTCCGGTGTGCGTGGTGTCCAGCCCGCAGAAGGCGGAGGCCTGCCGTCGGATGGGTGCGGAGCTGGTGATCGACCGGTCCGAGGAGGGGTACCGCTTCTGGTCCGACGAACACACCCAGGATGTGCGCGAATGGCGGCGGTTCGGGTCCCGGATCAGGGAACTGACCGGTGGCGAGGACCCGGACATCGTCTTCGAGCACCCCGGCCGGGAGACGTTCGGGGCCAGCGTGTTCGTGGCCCGCCGCGGCGGCACCATCGTCAGCTGCGCCTCCACCAGCGGCTACGAGCACACCTACGACAACCGCTATCTCTGGATGAACCTCAAGCGGATCATCGGCACCCACTTCGCGAACTACCGGGAGGCGTGGGAGGCGAACCGGCTCATCGCCAAGGGGCGCATCCATCCCACGCTCTCGCAGGTGGTTCCGCTGGAGCAGACCGCCCAGGCCGTGTACGACGTGCACCACAACCGGCACCAGGGCAAGGTCGGTGTGCTGTGCCTCGCGCCTCACGAGGGCCTCGGGGTGCGTGACCCGGAGCTGCGGGCGAGGCACGAGGCCGCGATCAACCGGTTCCGTACCGGTCCCGTGACCGCGGCCGGGTAACGGGCGTTCGGTGCCTGACGGGCGCCCCCGCCGCTCGTGGCGGTCAGCCCTGGCCGGGTGCGGCGGCCAGGGGTCTGGGCCGCGTGTCGGTCCAGGTGCGCTCGATGTACTCCAAACACTCCTGGCGCCCCGCCTCGCCGTGCGCCACGCTCCAGCCGGCGGGCACCGCGGCGGAGGCGGGCCAGAGCGAGTGCTGGTTCTCGGCGTTGACGAGCACGAGACAACGAGCCTGCTGGTCGTCGAACGGGTTGGTCATCTCGGGTCCTTTCCGGGCCGGTGCCGCTGAAGTCACCGGCCGTGCGTCATGGTCGTGGGTGGTCTCTCGGGTGGTGCGGGTGGGCCGACCCGCGGAGGGCCGCGAGGCGGCGCCGCCCACTCGGGCCCCGGAGGAGGAGAGTTGCTCTGCCTGCCGCTCCCCGGCCTCACCCACGTCATCGGGGCTTCTGCCCTCGACGTCGCGGGCGAACTGCAGCCACCGGGAGGCGCACATCCGGGCCATCTGCGCCACGTCGGCGGTGCGGTGGGCCGGAATGCCGTCGATGAGGTCCTTGCGCTGCTCGGCGGTGAGCATGTGCGTGCGCAGCAGTTGCAGCAGCCTACGGCCGATCTGCGACATCCGCAGCGAGGGATCCCTGGAGATGCTGGACAGCATGCTCTCCCAGACCAGCGGAGAGACCGATGCCGCGGACGCGTCGAACCGCTCCTCGGCTCCCTCGCCGGGGTCGTCCGCGCCGACGGCCAGCCGGAGTCTCGGCGTCACCGGGTCCTGTCCCAGCCGCATCCGCTGACGCACGTCCCGCGCGGTGGCCACGGCGATTCCCGCCCTGCTCGCGATCTCCCGCAGCGAGGCGTCCGGGGTCTCGGCGATGACCCTGCTGGCGGCGAGGCGCCCGGCGGCTCCGTTGACCGGGCGCCTGCGGCCGTCCCTGCCGGTGCGCAGGGCCAGTTGCGCGGTGCCGCCGGCCCTGGCGCGCAGCGATCCCACCATCCCGGGGGACAGGCCGGTGACCGCGGCGATCCTCCGGTCGGACCAGGCGGGGTGACTCTCCACGATACGTATCGCCGCAGCCACGCGGTCCTGCCGGGACAGCGGCATCCCGTGGTCGGCGTTGAGTCTGACGGCGAGGACGAAGGCGTCCTCCGCGGTGCCGTCCACGAACCGGACCTCGATGAGGTCGTCGCCGCGCAGCACAGCCGCCCGCAGCCGGTGCATGCCGTCGACGACCCGCATGGTGGGCCGGTGGACGACGATGGGCGGCAGCGCTGCTTCCGACTCGGCCAGTGTCCGCGCGTGCTCTTCGACCTCTCCCGCCAGTCGCGGCGAGTCGGCCGCCAGGAGGGAGTTGACGGGGATTAACTGCGTCTGCCGGCTAATGACAGGTTCGTCGACGAGCGGCTGCGGCTCTTCACCGGCTGCTGAATCGGACACGTGGCACTTCCTCCGTAGCGTTTCAGTGAACGGCGTCATGGCGAGCATCTCGCTGGTTTCCGGCAAGACTCCTTTGGCGCTGGTTCAGACCGGGCTTGTGCGCATACCAAAGGCAATGGCAGACGCAAACGCGCAGCGGCGGAGAGACGAAGGTGGGGGAACGCTCCGGTTTTCCGTGACGGTGTGGTGCAACCGGCACTCGCCCATGATCAGTTCACCGGCGGGTGCCCTGTGCCCGGCACACGGCACAGGGGGAGGGCTGGTCGGCACCCGACAGCCCCGGCGGGGGACACCGACACCAGGCTCAAACGGCTGCCCCGGCGGTCACCGGGCTGTTCGGGCCGTCCGCTCTCACGCATGGAGTCCCCCTTGAAGACCGGCAACCATGGAACGTCCTTGGGGCGTAATATCGGCCGCTTCCGACACAGTGTCAAGAACCGGAAGGCCGCCGGCAGAACCTTGATCTACGCGCGTTCTACTCGGACAGCGACGTGCAGATCACCGTCTCCGGAACAGGTTGCGAGTCAGCCATCCTCGAGTGGATCGATAGCGGCGGCCGGTCCAACAACACGTCATTCCACTTGACCCGGGCTTTGACCTCACGGAACACGAACATGAAAGGGATTCACATATTCCACTTCCGGCTCCGCCTGTGACGCGGACGACCCGAGAGCGAGTCGAGCCGTTTGATAGCGGTTTTCCATTGATAATCGACCTCCTGGATCTCTTGACTGTTCCCGCTCCATTCTTGGAGGGTGGGGTCATGCGCACGCGCAACAAAGCAAGCAATAAAAAGCTTGCCGGTCATTACTGCGCGGCCTTTTCCAATGCCTGCGACGCCGGCTGCCGGTCGCCCGCCGGCCCCTTCCGACATCCTGGAGCGACGACGAGCATGCGTATCGAGGCCGACCCCGAGGTATGCATCGGTTCGGGCATGTGCGCGCTGACCGCGCCCGACCTGTTCGACCAGTCCGACGACGACGGCACCGTGGTGGTGCTGCGGCCCGCCCCGCCGGCCGAACGTCTCGCGGCCGTCCGGGGTGCCGTGGGGCGCTGCCCCTCCCGCGCCCTGAAGCTCGTGGACACCGCCACCACCGCCCGCTGACCGCACTCACCGCACCGCCGGCCGACCGCACTCACCGCACCGCCGGCGAACCGACCCGACCGACATGCCGGCCACCGGTGCCGAGCCGTGAAGGAGAAGCAGACGTGGACAACCCGTGGTTCGGCCGCTGGGTGCCCCAAGAGCATGCGGCCTACCGGCTGTTCTGCCTCCCGTACGCCGGCGGCAGTGCCGCGGCGTACCGCGAGTGGCACGCGCTCGCGCCCGAGCACATCCAGATATGCCCGCTGGAGCTGCCCGGGCGCGGTGGCCGCTTCGGCGAACTCCCGATCAGCAGACTGCGGCCCCTGGTGGACGGGCTGGCCGGTGCGGTCGGGCCGTACCTCGACCGGCCGTTCGCGATCTTCGGCCACAGCATGGGCGGGCTGCTCGCCTTCGAACTGACCCGGACCCTGCGCCGGCGGGGCCTGCCGCTGCCCGCCCACCTGTTCGTGTCCGGCCGGGGCGCGCCCGATGCGCCCAGCGACCGGCCGCGGATCCACGACGCGCCGGACGCACAGGTGATGGAGGAGCTGCGCACCCTCGGCGGCACCCCCCAGGAGGTGCTGGAGGACGACGAGCTGATGGAGCTGATGCTGCCCACACTGCGCGCCGACTTCTCGGTGCTGGAGAACTACGAGTACCTGGACGGCCCCCCGCTGCCGGTGCCCCTGACGGTGTTCGGCGGCGATGCCGACGCCCTGGTCTCCCCGGCCCGGCTCCATGGATGGCGCCGGCAGTCCTCCGGGGGGTCCCAGCTGCGGATGCTGCCCGGCGGCCACTTCTTCCTCCACACCGCGACACGCACGATCATCTCGGAGATCACCCGCGCCCTGCCGGCATCCCGGGCCGAGGCGGAGACTGCGGCGTGACGAACGCCGGCGGGCCGAGTGGCCAGGCGGCCGAGGCAGGCGAGGCAGGCAGAAGCGGTGAGGCCGGCGAGGGCACCACGTCGTGTCGCCCGGCCTCGAGCACACCTCCTCCTTGACCGTCTCCTCGGCGCAGTCCTGGTGCCGGCCAACGCGCGACCAGCACGTGCCGCCCAGCGCCGAACGGCGGGTCGGCGCGGCACGCGGCGCTCCTCGTGCTCGGCGCCTTCCTGCTCGGAGCCGGCGTGGGCGCGGCGTACGCGGTCGTGCCACTGCTCGTCTTCCGTCACGCCCCGGCGTCCGGGACCGGCAGCGGCAGCTCCCACCGGGTGCCGCGTACGGTCGGCGCGACACGGCCTCACCGCCGTGCCGCCCGCCACCGTCACTTCGGTGGCCGGCTTCCTCGGCGTCGTCGCCGTCGCGCTCCCCCCGCGCCGGGCCACCTCCCCGGCCGCCGAGTCCGCCGTCGTGCCGCGGAGCCCGGCCCCCGCGGCAGCGGCCGGGGGCTGAACACCGACCGGCCGGAAGGGGCCATACATGGGGTCGCCCAGCGAACAGCGCAAGGAACGCGCTTGTGGCAGGAAGCGCGACTCGAACGCCACGCGGGCCGCGCTGCTCGACGCCGCCCGGGTGCTGTTCGGCCGCCACGGCTATGAGGCGGTGACGCTCCGGGACATCGGCGAACGAGCCGGCGTGGACGGCTCCCTCGTCGCCCGCTACTTCGGCAACAAGGCCGCGTTGTACCGGTCGGCGGTCGCCGAGGACGGCCGTGAGACCGCTGTGCCCAGAGAAGGACTCGGCCTTCGGGCCTGCACCGTGGACGCGCTGCGCCGGGCTGACCTGCGAGGAGCCCCGGGCCCCCTCGTGCAGGCCCTTCTCTCCCAGGGCGACGCGCAGGTACGCGCCTGGGCGGCGGACGAGATCCGCACCCACCTGGTGTCACCGCTCGCGGCCCGGCTGACGGCCGAGGGTGCCGGCGACCCGCAGGCCGGTGCCGAACTGCTGGTGGCCTGCCTGGTCGGCGTCATCGCCCTGCGGACGAGCGGCCTCTTCGGCGGCCTGTCGGGGGTGAGCGCCGAGGCGGCCGGCACCGTGCTGGAAGCCGCCGTGCGGGCGTGGCCCGCCGCGGCGGCGCTGACGGAGGGTGACCCCGGGGAGGAGAGCGGCGGAGAGGCGACCAGGGCGCCGTCACGCCACGACACGGCCGGCCCCCTCGCGTATCCACATCCCCCTCAGCCGTCCCCGGCTCTGTGAACGCCGGGGCGGAACTTCGGGATGCTGACCGTGATCTTCGTACCGGCTCCGACGCCCGTCTCGATGACGAGGCCGTGCTCGTCGCCGTAGACCTGGCGCAGCCTGCGGTCGACGTTGCTCAGGCCGATGCCGGTGGTGGGGTCGGCCGTGCCGCGCAGGATCGCGCGCAGGCGTTCCGGATCCATGCCGACGCCGTTGTCCTCGACGACGACCCGCGCCTGCGTGCCCTCGTCCTCGGCGACGATCGTGATGCGGCCACGGTCGACGGACTCCTCCAGGCCGTGCTTGAGCGCGTTCTCCACGAGGGGCTGCAGGCACAGGAACGGCAGTGTGACGGCCAGGACTTCCGGGGCGATCCGAAGCGTCACCTCCAGGCGACTGCCGAACCGGGCACGGGCGAGTTCCAGGTACTGCTCGATGGAGCGCAGTTCCTCCGCGAGGGTGGTGAAGTCGCCGTCGCGGCGGAACGAGTAGCGGGTGAAGTCGGCGAACTCCAGGAGGAGTTCGCGGGCACGCTCGGGATCGGTGCGGACGTACGAGGCGATGCTCGCGAGCGAGTTGTAGATGAAGTGCGGGGAGATCTGGGCGCGCAGGGCCCGGACCTCAGCCTCGATCGCGTCGGCGCGGGCCCGGTCGAGGCCGGCCAGTTCGAGCTGCACCAGGACCCAGCGGGCCACCTCCTCGGCGGCCCGCACGAGGACGGCGGACTCGCGCTCGCCGAAGGCGGCCAGCGCGCCGGTGACCCGGCCGTCGACCGGCAGCGGGACCAGGACGGCCCAGCGGACGGGACAGGTGTCCTGCGCGCACGGCAGCGCGAAGATCTGGGTACGGCCCGTGCGCACGGCGACGGCGAGAGGCGCCGCCAGCTGCTCCCGGTGGTGGTCGCCGGTGCCGTCCCAGGCCAGGACACCGTCCTGGTCGGCGAGGGCGAGGGCGAGGGTGCCGAGCAGGGGGCGCAGCCGGCGTGCGGCCTTGCGGGCCGTGTCCGGGGTGAGGCCGGCGCGCAGCGCGGGGGCGGCGAGCGAGGCCGTGTGCAGGGTGTGGAAGGTGGCGCGTTCGACGCAGGTGCCGGGTCCGGCCGCGTTCTCGTGCTGTCGGCGGGCGGCGGTGTGCCCGAGGGCGGCGCCCAGCGCGAACAGGGCGAGCCCGGCCAGGGCGAGGACGACGGCACCGAGGGCGCTCACGGGTGGAGCCGTCCGGCGGGTCGCCCCGGGCCGGGGCGGGCCGTCAGGGTCGGTTCGGGCAGGTGCAGGCGGGCCATCGTCACGCCCGTGCCGGGTGGGACGCGGCGGCGGGTGGCCAGGGAGGTCAGCACCATGGCCGTGAAGCCGACGGGCACCGACCAGACCGCGGGCCAGGCCAGCAGGGTGTGCAGCCAGCCGGAGCGGACGCCGCCGGCGATGGTGACGGTCACCGCGGTGAGCGCCGAGCCGCCGCCGAGGAGCAGCCCGGCGATCGCGCCCGGTGGGGTCAGGCGGCGCCACCAGATGCCGAGGACGAGCAGCGGGCAGAACGAGGAGGCGGACACCGCGAAGGCGAGGCCGACGGCGTCGGCCACCGGCAGGTCGCTGACGACGGTGTTGGCGGCGGTGGGCACCGCGATCGCCGGCAGGGTGGCGAGCCGGAAGTGCCGGATGCCGAGGGTCGGCAGCACGTCCTGGGCGAGGACGCCCGCGACGGACATGGTGAGTCCGGAGACGGTGGACAGGAACGCCGCGAACGCCCCGCCCGCGACCAGCGCGCCCAGCAGGTTGCCGGCCGTCCCGCCGAGCAGCCGCTGCGGCAGGACGAGGACGGCGGCGTCGGTGTCGCCGGTGAGCAGCAGGTCGGGGGCGTAGAGCCGGCCGAGGACGCCGTAGACGGGGACCAGCAGGTAGAACACGCCGAGCAGGCCCAGCACGCTGACGGTGGTGCGGCGGGCGGCGCGGCCGTCGGGGTTGGTGTAGAAGCGGACGACGACGTGCGGCAGGCCCATGGTGCCGAGGAAGGTGGCGAGGATCAGCCCGTAGGTGGCGTACAGACTGTGCTGTTCGCGGCTCGCCGACAGCGGTCTGGCCCAGCTCGACGCGTGCTCTTCGGCGTCGGCGGGCAGTGGCACGCGGGCGCCGGGCGGGAAGCGCACGGTGGTGCCGGCGCCGATGCGGTGGGTGCCCTCGGCGAGGGTGAGGGCATCGCCCGCGAGGGGGCGGCCGTCGACGGTGCCGGTCGCGGTGACCGGGAGCGGTTCGCGGACGCTGAGGGTCAGCGGCCGGTCGGCGCGCATCACGGTGGAGCGCTGGAAGACGGGCCGTTCGTCCCAGGAGGGCGCCGGGGCGTGGTCGGCGCGCCAGGCGAGCAGCAGGAAGACCGCCGGCACCAGCAGTGCGGTGAGTTTCAGCCAGTACTGGAAGGCCTGGACGAAGGTGATGCTGCGCATGCCGCCCGCGGCGACCGCGCCGGTCACGACGGCGGCGACGAGGAGGCCGCCGAGCCAGCCGGGCGCTCCGGTGAGCAGCCGCAATGTCAGCCCGGCACCGCGCAGTTGGGGCAGCAGGTACAGCCAGCCGATCCCGACGACCAGCACGCTCGCGATCCGCCGCACGGCCCGGGACTCCAGCCGGGCCTCGGCGAAGTCGGGCAGGGTGTAGGCGCCGGAGCGGCGCAGCGGGGCGGCGACGAAGGCCAGCAGGACGAGGAATCCGGCGGTGTAGCCGATGGGGAACCACAGCATGTCCACGCCCTGGGCGAGGACGAGTCCGGCGACGCCGAGGAAGGAGGCGGCGGACAGGTACTCGCCGCTGACCGCGCAGGCGTTGAGCCGGGGCGGGACGCTGCGCGAGGCGACGTAGAAGTCGGAGGTGGTACGGGAGATGCGCAGGCCGAGCGCTCCGACGAGCACCGTGGCGAGGACCACGGCCGACGCGCCGGCGATTCCGTACGTCTGGTTCAACGGACGGTCACGTCACCCTCGTTGCGCTCGGCACGGCGGACGTACCAGACCCCCATGCACCACAGCGCCGGGTACGGCACCACTCCCAGCACGAGCCAGACGGCGAGCGGCACACCGGGCCGGGGCAGGGCGCGGAAGGCGAGGGGCAGCAGGCCCAGCAGGGCCGTGAGCAGGGCGGTCGTGGTCAGGGCGGCCCGCATTTGACGGCGCATCAGCCTCCGTACGGCGGTGTCGTCGCCCGTGGCGGTGGCGCTGATCACCGCCGCAGGGCCGGCCGGTGCGGTGCGCGGCTGCCCGGTGACCACTTCTCTGCGAGGGACGGATTCCGCACCCATGACGCACTCCCCCGAGGCCGCGGTGATCGCCTTGTTGCGGCGAGTGTACGCAGCGGGGCATCCCTGAGATAGACGCCGGACGCGGATCGGCACCGGTATGTCACGCCCGGATGCCCCCGGGGCGGTCAAGGTGTCCGGCCGGCCGCGCCCTTGGCCTGCCGGGCCAGCAGATCCCGCAGCTCCCGGGCGTTGCGGCGGCTCACGGCGAGGACGCGGTCACCGATCCGCACGCTCAGGTTGCCTCCGTCCAGGCGCAGTTCCTCGATGCGGCCGAGGGCCACGAGGTGGCTGCGGTGGATCCGGACGAACCCGCGTGAGCGCCAGTGTTCCTCCAGCGTGGACAGCGCTATGCGCACCAGGTGGCTGCCGTGCCCGGTGTGCAGGCGGGCGTAGTCGCCGTGCGCCTCGACGTAGGCGATGTCGGCGATGGGCAGGAAGCGGGTCACCCCGCCCAGTTCGACCGGCACTTGGTCACCGAACGCGGGCGCCGGCTGCCGGCCCGGGGGCTGCGGCACCCGCGCCCGGACCGTTTCGGCGACGCGTCGTACGGCCTCCGCGAACCGCTCCTTGCGCAGGGGTTTGAGCAGGTAGTCCACGGCCTTGAGGTCGAAGGCGCGCACCGCGTGGTCCTCGTGGGCGGTGACGAAGACGATGAGCGGCGGGGCCGCGAACCTGCCCAGCAGGGCGGCCAGTTCGAGGCCGTTCAGGCCGGGCATGCTGATGTCGAGGAAGACGACGTCGACGGCCGCCGCGCCGTGCGGGCCCTCTTGACTGGCCCGGCCCAGCAGGCGCAACGCCTCGGTGGACGTCGGGGCGGGGACCACGCTGCCGACCCTCTCGTCCTCCTCCAGGAGGTACACCAGCTCCGCGAGCGCGGGCTCCTCGTCGTCCACCGCCAGCACCCGCAGCAAGGCGTGCCCGTCGCGCATCTTCGTGTCCCTCCGCACCACCCGCCCTTTCCCGGCCTGTCTCAGACGGCCGTCACCTCGCCGTCCCGCTCGGCGAACTGGGTGCGGTACAGCTCCGCGTACCGTCCGCCCACCGCCAGCAGTTCCTCGTGCGTGCCCCGTTCCACGATCCGGCCGGCCTCCACCACCAGGATCTGGTCGGCGGCGCGGACGGTGGACAGGCGGTGGGCGATCACCACGGCCGTGCGGCCCTCCAGGGCCTCGGCGAGGGCCTCCTGAACGGCCGCCTCCGCGGTGTTGTCCAGGTGGGCGGTGGCCTCGTCCAGGATGACCACGCGCTGGCGGGCCAGCAGCAGCCGGGCGATCGTCATCCGCTGGCGCTCGCCGCCGGAGAGCCGGTAGCCGCGCTCCCCGACCACCGTGTCCAGGCCGTCGGGAAGGGTGCGTACGACCTCGGCGAGTCGGGCGCGGCCGAGGGCGTCCCACAGTTCGTCGTCCGTGGCGTCCGGGCGGGCCAGCAGCAGGTTGGCGCGGACCGTGTCGTGGAAGAGGTGGCCGTCCTGGGTGACCATGCCCAGCGTGGCCCGCAGGGAGGCGGAGGTGAGGTCGCGTACGTCGGCCCCGCCGATCCGGACGGCGCCGGCGTCCACGTCGTACAGGCGCGGCAGCAGCTGGGCGATCGTGGATTTTCCGGCGCCCGAGGAGCCGACGAGGGCGACGGTCCGGCCGGGTTCGGCGCGGAACGAGATGCCGTGCAGGACCTCGCTGCCGCCGCGCGTGTCGAGGGCGGCGACCTCCTCCAGGGAGGCGAGGGAGACCTGGTCGGCGGCGGGGTAGGAGAAGCGGACGTCCTCGAACTCGACGGACACCGGACCCTCGGGGACCTCACGGGCGTCCGGCTTGTCCTCGATGAGCGGCTTGAGGTCCAGCACCTCGAAGACCCGCTCGAAGCTGACCAGCGCGGACATGACCTCGACCCGGGCGCCGGCGAGCGAGGTGAGCGGGGCGTACAGCCGGGTCAGCAGCAGGGCGAGGGCCACGACGGCGCCCGGCTCCAGCGTGCCGTGCAGCGCGAACCAGCCGCCGAGGCCGTAGACGAGGGCCAGTGCGAGCGAGGAGACCAGGGTGAGGGAGGTGATGAACACCGACTGGGCGGTCGCGGTGCGCACGCCGATGTCACGGACCCGGCGGGCGCGGGCCGCGAACTCCGCGGACTCCTCCTCGGGGCGTCCGAACAGCTTGACCAGGGTGGCGCCGGGCGCGGAGAAACGCTCCGTCATCCGGGTGCCCATGGCCGCGTTCAGCGCCGCCGCCTCCCGCTGCATCCGGGCCATCCGACTGCCCATGCGCCGGGCGGGCAGCACGAACACCGGCAGCAGCACCAGCGCGAGCAGCGTTATCTGCCAGGACAGGGTGAGCATCACGGCGAGGGTGAGCAGCAGCGTGACCAGGTTGCTCACGACACCGGAGAGGGTGTTGGCGAAGGCCCGCTGGGCGCCGATCACGTCGTTGTTGAGACGGCTGACGAGCGCTCCCGTACGGGTCCGTGTGAAGAACGCGACGGGCATGCGCTGCACATGATCGAACACAGCCGTTCTGAGGTCGAGGATGAGCCCCTCCCCGAGCGTCGACGACAGGCGCCGGCCGAGGATGCCGAGCCCGGCCTCCGCGAGCGCGACGAGGGCGATGAGCAGGGAGAGCCGGACGACCTCGGCGGAGTCGTGCCCCGCCACGATCGCGTCCACGACGCGGCCGGCCAGCACGGGGGTCGCCACGGCCAGCAGGGCGGTCACCACCCCTAGCAGGACGAAGCGGGCGATGCCCGCGCGGTGCGGACGGGCGAAGGCTGCGATACGGCGCAGCGTGGCGCGGGCGAAGGGGCGGCGTTCCTGCTGTGCGTTCATCACGCTGTGCAGCTGCATCCATGCGGTGGTCTCCATGCTCATGGAAGAGAACGTAAGACCTCAAGCAACGTTGAGGTCAATGTCCGTGCCGCTCCGGCCCCACCGGCACCCCTCCCCCGCCGCCGGCCGAAGGCCGATGTGACACCGGAGGTCGATGTGCACCCGACGGCCGATGTGCACCCGACGGCCGATGTGCCACCCGCAGGCCGACAGGGCAGCCGAAGGCCGATACGACAGCCGTCCGTCGCCCCGTGCCCGCCGTGTGGGTGCCGCTGGTGCGGGGGCCGACGCTGGGCGCACTGGTGCCGATGAAGGTCGTCTGAGGCAGAGTGGCCCTGCGGGCCGCGGCTCGGGAAGCCGGAGAGGCCCGGAGGCCCAAGAGGACCTGAGAAGCCTGAGAGACCTGATCACTCCGAGAGGGAGGGACCCGCCGTGCCGGTCCGCGTGGAACGCAGGGAACACGTCACCACGGTCGTCCTCTCCCGCCCCGGGGCCCGCAACGCCGTGGACGGCCCCACCGCCGCCGGACTCGCGGCGGCCTTCCGCGGGTTCGAGGCCGACGACGACGCCCGGGTGGCCGTGCTGTGGGGCGAGGGCGGCACGTTCTGCGCGGGGGCGGACCTGAAGGCGATCGGCACCGAGCGGGGCAACCGGGTCGCCGAGGACGGGGACGGGCCGATGGGCCCGACCCGGATGCGGCTGTCCAAGCCGGTCATCGCGGCCGTCGCGGGCCACGCGGTCGCGGGCGGCCTCGAACTGGCGCTGTGGTGCGACCTCCGGGTCGCCGAGGAGGACGCCGTGTTCGGCGTGTTCTGCCGCCGCTGGGGGGTGCCGCTCGTCGACGGCGGCACGGTACGGCTGCCCCGGCTGATCGGCACGAGCCGGGCGATGGACATGATCCTGACCGGCCGCCCGGTACCGGCCCGCGAGGCGTACGAGATGGGACTCGCCAACCGCGTCGTCCCCACCGGACGCTCACGCGCCGAGGCCGAGGCCCTGGCCGCGCAGATCGCCCGCTTCCCGCAGGCCTGCCTCCGCTCCGACCGGGCGTCGGTGCTGGACCAGGAGGGCCTGCCCGAGGACACCGCGATCCGCAGTGAACTCCGCTATGGAACAGGCGTGTTGGCACAGAGTACCGAGGGCGCGGCGCGTTTCGCGGCGGGGGCCGGGCGGCACGGGTCCTTCGCGGATCTGTGAGGGGTCGGGTGAGGTCTCCCTGGCGTGCCGGGGTGGCCGGGGTCCGCACGAGAGCACAGCCACCCGTCAGGGCCACCCGGCAACAGCAGGCCGTCGCCCGGCCTGCCCTCGTCGGCCGCCGTGCGCACACCCCCGTTCCGCCGTGTGCAGGACGCGGCCGGCGGCGGGGACGCCCGCACGTCAGGCGTGCAGGCAGCCGTCGACGGCGGGGCCGGTGTGTGCCCGGCTCCAGGGTCGGGCCGCCGCGGCGGGCGAGTTCGCGCTCCGGGACGAAGTCGCGGTGAGCCGGTGGACGAGCCGGCGTCGCCGGTGGTGACGCCCTCGGGGGTCAGCCGGTGGTGCCGACGCCCTGGGGTCGGACGGCGCCGGATCCTGGCCGCCCTGGGCGCGGCGGGGCACGGGGCGAGTCGGGCCTGGCAACTCCCGGGCCTCCTCGGCGCATCACCTCGTACCGCACCGCTGGAGACCACGCGACCGCCGGGAGTACGCCTCCCCGGTGCCCCCTGCCCGCGACCGCGCGCCGGCGACCGCTTCCGGCCAGTGCCGTGGTGACGGGCCGCCCTGCCCCGCGTCCTCACCGCTACCGTGGACACGATGAATCACGCGTCGACGGCCCCGGCCGGACTCGCGCAGGGCATCGTCCCGGCGCACGGCTGCGAGCGCCCGGTCCGGGTGCGAGCCGGTGTTCCGGATACGGCAGGATGAGCGGTCGCACATCCAGCACTTCGAGCAGGTGACAACGTGACGAGACTTCACTCCAGGCTCTCCGCCGCAGCTTTGTGCCCCGGAGGTGACCGGTGAACCGCACGCCGACCCTGGACGACCTCGTCATCGCCGGTATCGCCGTCGCGGCCGGCCTGCTGCTGGCCTTCCTGTCCCGGGGCGTGCTGCGCTGGCTCGCCAAGCACGCCAAGCGCACCCGCTGGAGTGGCGACGACGTCATCGTGGACGCGCTGCGCACCGTCGTCCCCTGGTCGGCGATCGCGGCCGGCGCGGCGGCGGCGGGCGTGGTGCTGCCGCTGACCCGGGCGGTCCAGCACCATGTCAACCAATGTCTCCAGGTGCTGGTGATCCTCGCCGTGACCGTGTCGGCGGCCCGGGTGATCGCCGGTCTGGTGCAGACCCTCACCCAGTCCCGCTCCGGTGTCGCCGGTTCCGCCACGATCTTCGTCAACATCACCCGGATCCTCGTCCTGGCGATCGGCTTCCTGGTGGTCCTGCAGACTCTGGGCATCTCCATAGCGCCCCTGCTGACCGCCCTGGGCGTGGGCGGTCTGGCCGTCGCGCTCGCTCTTCAGGACACGCTCGCCAACCTCTTCGCCGGCCTCCACATCCTCGCCTCCAAGACCGTGCAGCCGGGCGACTACATCCGGCTGAGCAGCGGCGAGGAGGGCTACGTCGTGGACATCAACTGGCGTCAGACGACCGTCCGCCAGCTGTCCAACAACCTGGTGGTCGTCCCCAACGGCCAGCTCGCCAAGAGCAACATGACCAACTACACGCGTCCCGAGCAGCAGTTGACCGTGCTGGTCCAGGTCGGGGTGGGCTACGACGCCGACCTCGACCACGTCGAGCGCGTGACCGCCGAGGTGGTCCGCGAGACCATGACCGAGATCGCCGGCGCCGTCCCCGACCACGAGCCCGCCATCCGCTTCCACACCTTCGGCGACACCCGGATCGGGTTCACGGTGGTCCTCGGCGTCGGCGAGTTCAGCGACCAGTACCGCATCAAGCACGAGTTCATCAAGCGCCTGCACCGGCGCTACCGCGCGGAGGGCATCCGCGTTCCCGTGCCCGCGCGGACGGTGGCGCTGGAACAGGGAGCGGGAGCGGTGACGATCCCGCAGCAGCGCGCCGCCCGCGACTCGGTACCGGGCTCCCACCCGGCCGAGTAGACACGCCGGGCGGCCACGCGGAGGCGTCAACCACCTCCACCCAGGCACCGAAACCGTCGCGCAGGACGCGCAGGATCCGCCGAGCCGCCTCGGTGCGGTGCGGCTGCGGGTTCCGCGACGGTCCGCACGCTCCCGGTCGCATCGGCACCACAGCCGCCTTTGGCGGCGCGCCGACGAGCAGGCAGGCACGCCTCGGACGGGTCGGCGGGTGGGTCGCGTCGACCCGGTGCCCACGCCGGGCTCCGGCGCGCCGCTGCCGCTCGTAATCGTCGAGGCCTGCGCCCAGGGGTGCCCTTGTCGGCCTCGCTGAGCAGGGGCACCCGGAGCGGGTCGGCGATCAGCAACCGGTCCATGAGCCCCCGCAGCCGGTGTGGACGCGGCGCGGGCGGCCAGGCGGTCGGCGAGATACCCGGCCCGCAGGCCGGCCCGTGACGTCAGCCGGACGAGCAGGCCCTGGACCAGCAGCCGGGCACCGCGTCGCGCGGAGGGACGACCATCTCGGCAGCGAACGGCTCGGGCAGCGGCCGCAGGGTGTCGCGCCAGGGCGAAGAGCCCGGGTGCGTCGGAGCGGGCCGGCGCGTGCCGGTCGTCGGAAAGCGACAGGAACCTGGGCCCGGACGCCACGGCCACGACCACGGCCACATGCAGCAGGGCGGCGAACATTCCCATGCCGCCCCGGCCTGCCACGACACACCAGGCGCCGCCCCGGCCGGCGCGAGGGTGACGCCGTCTCGTCGGAGGTTGCCACAGCGTGACGCAGACACGACACAGCCGTGCTGGTCCTCCGGGTCGACGTTCCCGTCGCCCACCGGCGCTTACGGCGCACACGGCGCACCGAACCGGCCGCCGGCACGGAATGCTCACCGAGATGCTGAGCGGACGGGAGCCGCGCCGGGGTGCGACGCCCCGGCGGTTCCGGCCGGTGCGTTGCCCCTCGCCGTGTGGGCGAGTCGCGGACCCCTGTCGAGCCGGGGGCGATCACGAGATATCTTGATGTCGAGCAATGTTGCAGACGTGGAGCGGAGCACCCGGTGACTGACTCGACCATCTTCTACACCTACACAGACGAGGCCCCGGCCCTCGCGACGCATTCGTTCCTGCCGGTGGTCCAGGCGTACGCCACGCAGGCCGGTGTGTCGGTGCAGACCCGTGACATCTCGCTGGCCGGGCGCATCATCGCCGTCTTCCCGGAGTACCTGGACGAGGACCAGCGCATCCCGGACGCCCTGCACGAGCTGGGCGAGCTGGCGAAGACGCCCGAGGCCAACATCGTCAAGCTGCCGAACATCTCGGCGTCCATCCCGCAGCTGAAGGCCGCCGTCGCCGAGCTGCAGGGCAAGGGCTACGCGCTGCCGGACTACCCGGACGACCCGAAGACCGACGAGGAGCGCGAGATCCGCGCCCGCTACGACAAGGTCAAGGGCTCCGCCGTCAACCCGGTGCTGCGTGAGGGCAACTCCGACCGCCGCGCCCCCGCCTCGGTGAAGAACTACGCCAAGACCCACCCGCACCGCATGGGCGCCTGGACCGCCGAGTCCAAGACCAACGTGGCGACCATGGGCGAGAACGACTTCCGCTCCACCGAGAAGTCCGTCGTCATCGCCGAGGACGGCGCGCTGCGCATCGAGCTGGTCGCCGAGGACGGCACCACCACCGTGCTGCGCGAGTCCGTACCGGTCCTCAAGGACGAGGTCGTCGACGCCTCCGTCATGCGCGTCGCCGAGCTGGAGACGTTCCTCGGCGCCCAGGTCGCCCGCGCCAAGCAGGAGGGCGTCCTGTTCTCCGTGCACCTGAAGGCCACGATGATGAAGGTCTCCGACCCGATCATCTTCGGTCACGTGGTGCGCACCTTCTTCCCGAAGACGTTCGCGAAGTACGGCGAGACGCTCAAGGCGGCCGGCCTGTCCCCGAACGACGGCCTCGGCGGCATCCTCAAGGGCCTGGAGAACCTGCCCGAGGGCGCCGAGATCAAGGCCTCCTTCGACGCCGAGCTGGCCGAGGGCCCCACTCTCGCGATGGTCGACTCCGACAAGGGCATCACCAACCTGCACGTCCCCTCGGACGTCATCGTCGACGCCTCCATGCCGGCGATGATCCGCACCTCGGGCCACATGTGGGGCCCGGACGGCCAGGAGCACGACACCCTCGCCGTCATCCCGGACTCCTCCTACGCCGGTGTCTACCAGACCGTCATCGAGGACTGCCGCGCCAACGGCGCCTACGACCCGTCCACCATGGGTTCGGTGCCGAACGTCGGCCTGATGGCGCAGAAGGCCGAGGAGTACGGCTCCCACGACAAGACCTTCGAGATCCAGGCCGCCGGCACGGTCCGTCTGGTCGACCAGGCCGGCAACGTGCTCGTCGAGCAGCCGGTCGCCAAGGGCGACATCTTCCGCGCCTGCCAGACCAAGGACGCCCCGATCCGCGACTGGGTCAAGCTGGCCGTCACCCGCGCCCGCGCCACCGGCGACCCGGCCGTCTTCTGGCTGGACGAGGGCCGCGCCCACGACGCCAACCTGATCGCCAAGGTCGAGCAGTACCTGCCGGAGCACGACACCGAGGGCCTGGACATCAGGATCCTGTCCCCGGTCGAGGCCACCAAGCTGTCGGTGGAGCGCATCCGCCGCGGCGAGAACACCATCTCGGTGACCGGCAACGTGCTGCGTGACTACCTGACCGACCTCTTCCCGATCCTGGAGCTGGGCACCAGCGCCAAGATGCTGTCGGTCGTCCCGCTGATGGCGGGCGGCGGCCTGTTCGAGACGGGCGCCGGCGGCTCCGCGCCGAAGCACGTCCAGCAGCTGGTCAAGGAGAACTACCTGCGCTGGGACTCGCTGGGTGAGTTCTTCGCCCTGGTGCCGGCCTTCGAGCAGTACGCCGCGGCCACCGGCAACGCGCGCGCCAAGGTCCTCGCCGACACCCTCGACCGCGCCACGGCGACCTTCCTCAACGAGGACAAGTCCCCGACCCGTCGCGTCGGCGGCATCGACAACCGCGGCAGCCACTTCTACCTGTCCCTGTACTGGGCGCAGGAGCTGGCGGCGCAGACCGAGGACGCCGACCTGTCGAAGGTCTTCGCGCCGCTCGCCGAGACGCTCACCGCCAACGAGCAGAAGATCGTCGACGAGCTGATCGCCGTCCAGGGCTCCCCGGCCGACATCGGCGGGTACTACAAGCCCGAGAAGGCGAAGGCGGACGCGGTCATGCGCCCGTCGGCCACCTGGAACGAGGTGCTCGCCTCGCTGAGGTGAGCCAAGCGGCTCCCGAGCCGTCTGCGTACCTGACTGCGCCCCGGTCGGCACTGCCCGGCCGGGGCGCACCCCTGTATCCCTGCGCCCCTCCCCCTGTATCCCTGCGCCCCTGCCCCCCTCGCACTCCGGAGCAGCCCGTGCCCCAGCCCGCCCCCTCGTTCGACCTCCTGCCCGGCGCCGCCGAGTCCCCCGTACTGCTGCACGTGCCGCACTCCGCGCGGGCGATTCCGGACGACGTACGCGCGGGGATCCTGCTGGACGACGCGGCACTCCGGCTGGAGCTGGACCACATCACCGACGCGCACACCGCACGGATCGCGGAGCGGGCCGCCGGTCTGGCCTCGATCACTCCCTGGCGGTTCGTCAACCGGCTGTCGCGGCTGGTGGTGGATCCGGAGCGGTTTCCGGACGAGCGGGAGGAGATGCTCGCCGTGGGGATGGGAGCCGTGTACACGCGGACCACGCACCGGGAGGAGCTGCGGCCCGCGGACGCGGACCCCGGGCCGCTGGTCGAGCGGTATTTCCGGCCGTACGCGCGGGCGATGACCGAGGCGGTGGCCGGGCGGCTCGCCGCCACCGGGCGGGCGGTCGTCATCGACGTCCACTCCTACCCCAGCCAGGCGCTGCCCTACGAGCTGCACGGGACGGGCCCGCGCCCGCCGGTGTGTGTGGGCACGGACCCCTTCCACACGCCGCCGGAGCTGAGCGAGGCGGCCCGGTCGGCGTTCGCCGGGTGCGGGGAGACCGGGCTGGACAGCCCGTTCAGCGGGACCTACGTGCCGCTGGAGTACTACGGGCGGGACAGGAGGGTGAGCGCGCTGATGGTGGAGATCCGCCGGGACACGTACATGACCGAGCCGGGCGGGCCGGCCGGGCCCGGCCTCGAGCGGCTCGCCGCCGCGCTGGCCGCACTCGTGGACGGCGTCCGGCCGCACGGGCCGATGCCGCGCGGCTGAACTCCGTACCGCCCTCCGGCCGGAGCATTCCCGCAGGACATCTGACCGGATGCGTACGAGCGTAGGAGCATGACAGGGATCACCGAGGAGGCCGGCGGTTCACCGACCGGCCAGGCGCTGCCGCCCTTGCGGGACTGGCCGCCGCTGGACATGGACGGGACGGACCTGGACCCGACCCTCACCGAGCTGATGCGCGAGGGCCCGCTGTCCCGGATCCGGCTGCCGTTCGGTACCGGGTGGGCCTGGCTGGCCACCCGGTACGAGGACGTCAAGCTGGTCACCAACGATCCCCGGTTCAGCCGCGCCGAGGTCATCCGGCGTCAGGTGACCCGGCTCGCCCCCAACTTCGCTCCCCGCCCCGGTTCGCTGGCCTGGGCCGACCAGCCCGAGCACAACCGGCTGCGCAAGGCGGTCGCCGGCGCCTTCACGGTGAGCGCGATGAAGCGGCTGCGGCCCCGCGCGCAGGAGATCCTGGACGAGCTGGTGGACGCTGTCGTACGGGACGGGCCGCCCGCGGACCTGGTCGAGCGGGTGCTGGAACCGTTCCCGATCCTGGTCGTCAGCGAGGTGATGGGGGTGCCGCCCGCCGACCGGCAGCGGGTGCACGCCTGGACCCGGGAGATCATCTCCACCTCCGGCGCCGAGGCCGCCGGCCAGGCCAAGAACGGCCTGTACGGCTGGATCACCGAGGCCGTCCGGACCCGGGCGGACCGTACCGGCGAGGATGTGTACTCACTCCTCGCGACGGCCGTCACGCGCGGGGAGATCAGCGAGGAGGAGGCCGTGGGCCTCGCCGGTCCGCTGCAGATCGGCGGCGAGGCCGTCACCCACAACTGCGGGCAGATGCTGTTCCTGCTGCTGACCCGGCCGGAGCTGATGGAGCGGATGCGCGCCCGCCCCGAGGCGCGCGGTCCGGTCCTGGACGAACTGCTGCGCTACATCCCGCACCGCAGCACGGTCGGGCTGGCCCGGATCGCGCTGGAGGACGTGGAGGTGGCCGGCCACCGGATCGCCGCGGGCGACCCGGTGTACGTGTCGTACCTGGCCGCCAACCGTGATCCGGACGTCTTCCCCGACCCTGACGCCATCCACCCCGACCGCGACCCCAACCCCCACCTGGCCTTCGGCAACGGCGCCCACTACTGCACCGGTGCCGTCCTCGCCCGGCTGCAGGCCGAGCTGCTGGTCGACACCCTGCTGGACCGGCTGCCCGCCCTGCGGCTCGCGGTGCCGGCCGAGCAGGTGCGCTGGCGGCACAGGACGATGATCCGGGGGCCGCGGACCCTGCCGGTCACCTGGTGAGCGGGGTCACGCCCGCAGCCACTGGGTGACGATCACCTGCCCGCCCGTGCGCAGCCTGAGCGCGAACGGGCCGGCGGGCGGGGTGTCGCTGGAGAAGCGGCCCAGGGTGTCGACCGGGACCGGCCTGGCGGTCCGCGGGCCGCCGAGCACCTCGATGCTCGCCGAACCCGGCGGCAGCACCTGCCCGATCAGGCCCTCCTCGGTGACCTCGACGTCGACGGACAGCTCGCCCGCGCAGAAGGTCAGCATCCGCGGCGGTGCGGTGACTCCCCTGACCGGCAGCGCGTCCACCAGCGAGTCGAAGGTCAGCTCGGCGACCCGGGCCTCGAGATCGTGCAACGCATAGGCCTCGACGGCCAGTTGGCGCAGCTCGGCCGGTACGGGGTCCAGGACGGCGGCGGCCTGGCGCAGTTCCTCCTCCAGCAGCGCGTCGTGCACCTCGTCCTGCATCTCGGCGTCCTCGCCCATCCCGGCGTTCTCGCCCATCTCGGCGTTCCCCTCGTCGGCGTTCACACCGCCCCCCGTGTGGTCATCCGGGCCCGCAGGCGGCGCAGGCAGCGCTGGCGCAGGGGGCCGATGCTGCCGACCGCGATGCCGAGCGCGGCGGAGATCTCCACATAGCTGGGCGGTGGCGAGGCCATCAGCACGCGCAGTAACTGCCGGCAGCGGTCCCCGAGCGCGTCCAGTTCCTGCCACAGCCGGCGGACCCGCTCGGCCTGGGCCGCCGCCTCCTCCGAGTCGATCAGCGTCTGTTCCGGCGTCCGGTCCTCGCTGGCCCGGTCCAGGACCTGGGGGTCGTCGGTCAGTGTCAGCCGCGCCAGCTCCTTGAGCACCTTCAGGCACTCGTGGCGTGCCGTACTGGCCAGCCAGGAGCCCGCCTTGTCGGGTTCGCGGATGCGGCCGAGGTGCTGGGCGAAGCGGAACCACACGGTCTGGTAGACCTCGTGTCCGTCGGCGTCGGAGAGCCGGTGTGCGCGCACCACCGACCACACCAGCGGGCTCATCCCTTCCACCAGCGCTTTCCAGGCCGCGGCGTCGCCGTCGACGGCGGACCGGACCAGCGCGCCGACCTCTGTTCGGTCCACGGCTCCACCCCTCGTGTACGGCACGTCATCGTACGCCGTCGAGGGGGCCGTTCCGCACCTCATGCCGACGCGGCGGGGATCGCGACGGGCACCGGGCGCCACGTCGGAGGCAGCAGCACCGGTACGTGCGCCCCGCGCACGTCCACCCGCTCGGCGACGGCGGCCAGCAGGTGCGCGCGGGCCGCACGCGGGTCGCGCTCCCTGTGCACCGTCATGTGCGCCGCGACGAGCCCGGCGGCGACCGGCGTGGCGAACGAGGTGCCGCTCCACTGCGCGAGCCCGTCGAACACCACCTGGTCGGGCTTGGCCGCGGTGCTCTCCCGCGCCTCGCTCAACACGCCGGTGTGGCGCGGGAACTGGCACGTGCAGGCGTAGTCGGCGCCGTACCGGCAGGTGTCATAGGTGGAGTGCTGGTACACGTACGGCACGGGGGTGGCGAAGCCGGTGAGGGCGCTGGTGAGGCGCTCGCCGGGGGCGTAGACCCGCACCCAGGGGCCGTGGTTGCTGAAGCACGCGCCGCCGTCGCCGTCCGCGCGCAGGGCGCCGACCGAGAGCACGCTGTCCGCGTACTCGGGCAGGGCGGCGTAGGCGGCGGGCCAGAAAGGCGTGTCGCTAGCGTTGTTGCCGGCGGCGGCCACCAACAGGGTGCGCTGCTCGCGGAGTTCGTCCATGAACGCGTCGAGGCCGATCAGTCCGTCGGTGCTGTCGCTCGTGGTGCCGGCGGACAGGCTGATGATGTCGGGCCAGCCGCCCCGGTCGACGGCCTCGAAGAGCCTGGCGCCGAACTCGGACTCCAGGACGGCACCCGCGTCGGTCAGCGTGCCCCGCACGGTGATGTCGGTGTCGGGGGCGACCGCCGCGAGCACCCCGGCGATGAACGTGCCGTGGCCGACGTACTGCCGCAGCACGCCGAAGCCGTCGGTCTCGGCCGCCTCGAGGTCTCCGGTGGTGTGGGCGAGCAGCGGGTAGGAGCCGTGGTCGTGCACCAGGCCGGTGTCGACGACGAGGACGCCGACGGCGCTGCCCGGGTCATGGGTCCCCTGGGCGGGCGCCGGGTTGGGCGCGCCGGTGCGCGCGACGGGCACGGGTTCGTCGCCTGGGCAGGCGTTCACCGCGATGTGCACGACGTGGTTGCGGCCGGCCAGTCTGCGGCCCCCGCGGTCCTCGGCCTCGCGCAGCGCGCGCAGCGCGTGGTGCACGCCGTCGTCGCCCCGGGTGGGGTCGCCGACCTGGATGCGGGTGACACCGGTGCGGCTGAGGGCCGGGCCGGCGCGGCGCACATGGTCGGGGACCAGTCCCTCGGTGGCGGTGAAGTGGTCACGCACGGTGTTCTCGACCAGGTGGGCCTCGGCACCGTCACGGGCGAGGACGACACCCTTCTCGTAGAGGAAGTGGGCGTCGTCGTCCGGCCCCATGGCCAGCGGCACGTCCGGCAGGGCGCGCTGGATGTGGTCGAACTGTTCGTGGAATCGCCGTGGTGCCATGGTGTGTCCTCCCCCTGGAGACGGTGTTCCACAGTGAGAGCCGGCGGGACTCCGATTGATACAGCAGGCCACTACCATGCGTGGAGTGACAGCGGGAAGCGAGTCGATTCTCGAACTGCTGCCGATGGTGTTCGCCGATCCCGGCGAGGCGCGGGCCCGCGCCGAACGGGTGCTGCGGACCGATGCGTCGCCGTTGCACGGCAGCGTCGCCCACCAGGTGCTCGGCATCTGGCAGCGGGACTTCGGCGACCTGGCGGTCGCGCTGCGGCATCTGCGGCGGGCCAGGGACCTGGCTGCGCGCGCCGGTTCGGCCGACCGTGAGGCGGACGTGCTCGCGACGCTGGGAGTCGCACTGGTGCACGCGGGGCGTACGCGGCACGGGCTGGCGTCGTTCGAGCGGGGTGTCGCGCGGGGCGGCGGACACACCCGGGCCCGCGTGCTGTTCCGGCGCGCCTACGTGTGGTGGGTGCTGGGCCGGCACCGGGAGGCGCTGGAGGACGTTCGGCGGGCGCTGCCGGTGCTGCGGCAGGCCGGTGACGGCATCTGGACCGCGCGGGCGCTGACCCTGCGGGCCACGGTGCATCTGGCGCTGGGCGCGGTGGACCGGGCGGTCGCCGACTTCACGGCGGCCGAACGGCTGTGGGAGACCACCGGCCAGGAGCACGACAAGGCGGACGCCGTCGAGAGCCGGGGGCTGGCCGCGTTCCGCTCCGGGGACATCCCGGCGGCGCTGCGGCTGCTGGACGAGGCCGAGGAGCGGTACGCCAAGCTCGGCACCCCGACCTTCATGCTGTCCATCCGCCGCTGCGAGGTGCTGATGGCGGCGGGGCTCGCGCCGGAGGCGCTGGCCGAGGCGGATGTGGCGATCGCGCTGCTGGACCGGATCGGCGGGCAGTCGACCCGCAAGGCCGAGCTGCTGCTCGCCGCGGCGCGGGCCGCCCGGTCGGCCGGGGACCCGCACACCGCGATCGCGCGCGCCGCCGTCGCCGTACGGCTGTTCGCGGCGCAGCGGCGGCCCTGGTGGGAGACGCACGCCCGGCTGGTGCTGATCGAGGCGCGGGTGGCGGCCGGGCGCCGCTCGGGGCGGCTGGTCGCGGACGCGGCGGCGGTGGCCGAGCGGCTGGCCTGCTTCGGCTCACCGGCGGCACCCGAGGCGTCGCTGCTCGCGGGCCGCATCGCGCTCGCGCTGGGCTCGACCGCCGACGCGGAACGGCACCTGGCGGTGGCCGCGCGCAGCCGGCACTGCGGGCCGCCGACGGCCCGGCTGACGGGCTGGGCGGCGCAGGCGCTGCGGGCGCGGGCGGCCGGTTCGCGGCGGGGGGTGCTGGAGGCCTGCCGGCGAGGCCTGGCTGTGCTCGACGACCACCGGATGACGCTCGGCGCCTCGGAACTGCGCGCCCACGTGACCGCGCAGGGCGCCGAACTGGCCGCTCTCGCCCAGGAGATGAGCCTCGACCAGCGCAGTCCGCGGCGGCTGCTGGAGTGGAGCGAGCGCTGGCGGGCGACGGTACTGTCCGCGCCGCCCGCCCGACCGCCCGCCGATCCGGCGCTGCTGCAGGGGCTGACCGCCTACCGGGAGATCGCCGCCCGCGCTGAGGAGGCCCGGATGGAGGGCCGCCCGGTACCGGCGCTGGAGCGCGAACAGCGGCGCCTGGAGAGGGAGATCCGCTCCCGGACCCGTCACATGCGGGGTGCCGCCGCCGGTGACGGGGACCGCTTCGACACGTCCCGGCTGCTGGAACGGCTCGGTGACGGGCGGCTGGTCGAACTGGCCGTGGTGGACGGTCAGGTGCACGTCCTGCTGTGCGGGCAGGGGAGGGTGCGCCGGTTCACGGGCGGGGCGCTGACGGAGGCGGTCGCGGAGGCCGAGTACATACAGGCCGGGCTACGACGGCTCGCGCACCCGGGCGCCGAGGCGCGGCTGGCGCTGGTGGAGGCGGCGGGCCGGCGGTTGCAGGAGCTGCTGCTGGGCGCCGCCGCGGCGCATCTCGGATCCGGGGCGGCGGTGGTCGTGCCGCCGGGCGCGCTGCACCGGGTGCCGTGGGCGCTGCTGCCCGCGCTGCGCGAGCGGGTGCTGAGCGTGTCGCCGTCGGCGAGCAGCTGGCTGCGCGCCCGGGAGACGGAGCCGCCGCCCGGCGGCCGGCCGGTGCTGGTGCGCGGCCCTGGTCTGGCGACGGGCGGCGCGGAAGTGCCGGAGCTGGCGGCCCGCTACGGCACGGCGACCGTTCTGGAGGGCGACGACGCGCAGGTGCCGCGGGTGCTGGCGGAACTCGACGGCGCGGGGCTCGCCCACCTCGCGGCCCATGGCACCTTCCGCGCGGACAGTCCGCTGTTCTCCGCGTTGCGGATGGCCGACGGCCCGCTGATCGTGCACGACTTCGAACGGCTCGCGCGCAGTCCGTACCGGATCATCCTGGGCAGCTGTGACACCGCCCGGCTCGCCTCGGTCGGCGCCGACGAACTCCTCGGCCTGGTCACGGCGCTGCTGCCGCTGGGCACGGCGGGCGTGGTGGCGTGCAGCGCGCCGGTCAACGATGCGGCGGTGGTGCCGCTGATGCTCGCCCTGCACAAGGGCCTCGGTGCGGGCCTGTCCCTGGCCGAGGCCCTGCGCGACGCCCGCGCCGCGCTGCCCGGGGACGCGCTCCACCAGGCGACGGGGTGGGCGTTCTCGGCGTTCGGAGCGGCGTGAGGGGCGTTCGTCAGGCCGGCTGTTCCGCGAGCTTCTTGATCTCGCGGAGGGTGGTCTCCATGCCTGACCGCAACTCCTCCAGCCGGAAGGCGACGATCTGTTCCGCCCGGTCCGGCTGGAGTTCCACCGCCTTGGTCAGGCCGCTGCGCCCCGGCCCGACGACGACCGCCTGACGGAGCCGGACGCCTTCCTCCTCGCTGTGGAGTTCATACCGCCAGGTTGCCAGGGGCCGGTCGGCATCGGAGGCAACCTTGCCGTACCGGCCGTCGGCGTCCGTGACGGCCCAGGCGAACACCCTTCGCTCGTCCAGCTCCACCACGTGGCTGACGGTCCGCCACTCCCCGATCCGAGGATGCTGGTTGTGGCCCTCGAAGCGCGCACCCACGGCAGGTCCCTGCACACCGTCCAGCCACGCCACCCGCTGCAACTCCGGGCTGAACCGGGCCGGGAGGCGGATGTCGGTCACGAGCTCCCAGATGCGTTGCAGGGGTGCTTGGACGTGCACCTCGCAGTGCGTTCGCGGCCTTGCGTCACGCTGCATGTCGTCCCCCGGCATGTCGTCCCCTCCCTGTCGGCGGCGTCGGGCGTCCACGCCCGGCACCGTGCCATGTCCCGTGATCCGGAGGATAGTCGGGACCGGGGGGAGCGGTGTTCGCACACAGGAAGCTCTGCGTGTGTTCCTTCGCACCCTCCCCGCCGTGGCCGCTCGCCCTGCTGACGGCCAGGCGGTCGAGAACGACGCCGCCCAGGCCTGCCGGAGTTCTGTTCACGCGCCCTGAACGCCGTACCGGTACGGGTGCTCCCCTTCGTCGCCATGGTCGGACCCCAGGTCGCGCTCCGCGGCGCTGCACTCATTTCCCGGATGAGCCCCAGGACGCCCGACCATCCAGTAGATCATTTTGTTCGACATTATCAACAAGCCGTCGGCACTGCGCTTTTCCGGTATTCAAAGACACCCGGGAAGCAGGGTGACACAGGCTCGGTCATGCGGTCCGGGGATAGTGGATGTCGGATGGAAACCCGATTCGTGCAGGCCGAGACAGAGGATCACAGCTCTCCTTTCCGGCGGAAAGGCGGGAACGAGAGTCTGCGAGGGTTGAGGCCCAGTCCATCGAAGACAAGGTGGAGCAAGTTTCATGAGCGCAACCGCTCGAGCAATTGGAGCAGCAGTAAAGGCGAGACCGGCGAGGTTCACGGAATCGCTCATCAGCCTCGTCCTGGCGACGGCGTTGGCCGACCCCTTCACGGGCACCGCGTCGCTCCCGGCCCTCCCGCGCCCCAGAGCCACACACGTGCAGCCGACGGTCGTCGGAGGCGACCCGACCTGCAGCGACCTCCTGCCTTCGGACTCCTTCCTGTTCGAGAGCAAGCTCACCTCACCGAAGGACCTGGACAACTTCGGGCTGGCTTTCGACGGGCGGACCGGGAAACTCGACCTCGATGTCCACGACACCACCCAGGGGCAGGCGTTCGACTTCTCGGTGACCGGTGACTTCGTCGTCGTCGGCGTCGTGGCCAAAGGCGGACCGACCGCCAACTTCTACGACTACTCGCCCACCGGCGAGGTCGCCGATCCGGACCTCCACGCGCCGGTCGACGATCAGACCGACAAGTACCACGACCTCAGCCGCATCTCGTTCTGCCTCGGCGAAACGGCGCCCGGTGCGATCAAGATGCTGCTGTACAGCACCAAGGGCCACCGCGATCACCTCGTCAAGGACGACAGCGCGGCGTTCGTGATCAGGAACAAACGCTTCGTGAAGGTCGCGTCCGACAACGGGTCGAACGACACGAACGGGATCACGGGCGTGGTGTGCGTGGAGGACATCAAGCCCGGCAGGTACCGCATCCGCGAAGTCACACCTCCTGACAACTACGGTGACCCGTTGCCGCGGACACAGGATGTGGTGGTCGTCTCCGGGACGAAATGCACGAAGGGGCCGCAGCCCAGAGGCAGCAGCGTGGTCACGTTCAGGTTCCCGCCGCTCACCGACATTTCCCTGGAGGCAAGAAGTCAGGAGCCCAACGAGACCCGGTCCACCATCGTCTGTTTCAAAGGGGACCACCGCAAAGTGGACCGCAGCGGTCCCGCTCACGATCCAGCCAAACTGGAGGTCCTCGGCTTGGAGCCGGGAACCTACGATTGCAGGATCGGCATCGACCCGTGACGCCGCCGTGAAGCAATGGCGGACATCACAGCGGACGGCAGCCATAGCCGTGGCAGCCCTCGGCGATGAAGCCATGGTCGGGCGAGGCCCTCGGCCGTCCCGGCAGCGAGCAGGACCGCAGCGTCCTGGTGGTCCGCCGCACCGGCCAGGAGGCGGCATGGACCGAGGGCCGCGACGTGTGGTGGCACGGTCTCGTCGGCCGCCGGCCGGAGCGGCACACGGGGAGGCCCTGTTGCGCGCGGCTGTACGAGCACCTGCGGCGTCACGACCGACGGCACACCGGCCCGACTTGGTTCGCCGACGCCGGAGTCCCGGTCCACATCTTGCGAAGGACCACCGGCCACGGATCGCCGACCACCAGCCGGCGTTGTCTGCACGCGGACGTGCACAAGATCACAGCCGCCGACGCGGCCCTCTCGGCGCACCCGAGTGTGCTGCGTGCCCCGTACGCCCTGTCGAGCCCGATCGCCGTCACTCGCCAGGGCCGGTCAAGGTAGCTGGTCCCCCACTGGTCCCCGAAAACGGTCAGGGCCGGTTTCGGAATCCTCCGAAACTGGCCCTGACCTGCGACTCTCACAAGTCGGGACGACAGGATTTGAACCTGCGACCCCTTGACCCCCAGTCAAGTGCGCTACCAAGCTGCGCCACGTCCCGATGTGCTCCACACGGAAGCGGTCCGCGTGATCACACAGGTCAACCCTACCGCACCCACGCGGGTGCCCGTGTCACCTCCGCTGCGCGGGGCTGCAGCACGAGTTGTGGTCTGGCGGGGGAAGAGGTGCAGACGCCGGACCGGGGCATGTCTTCGGTGGTCTCACCGGCTCCATGCTCCAGCGGCACGCCGGAACCTATTTGATGAGCGCGTTGGCCACCACCACGCCCACGCCGAGCAGCGCGTCCCCCATGCCCATGACGACGGCGACCGGCCAACTCCGCTCCGACCAGCGGGCGGTGATCACGCCCAGGCCGAACAGGAGCGCGATGTTGAGGCCGAACGCCGGGTACTGGATGCCGTTCGCCGGCCACCAGCCCCAGCCCGCGCCGGCCAGCAGGAACACCGTGGGGAGGACGACCGTGACCAACGGCCACTCGTCCCGCAGGGCCCGCAGGGCGTCCCAGCGGCTGTGCGGGGTGCGCTCGGCGATGTAGTGGGCGTAGCCGTGGGCGAGGGCGGAGGCGCACGCGGTCACCAGCAGCCAGATGGCGTCGTACCGGCGCCCGGCGGCGTCGGTACGGCCGTACCGGGAGAGCGCGGCGACCATCGAGCTGGCGAGGACGGCACCGTAGACCCCGCCGAACAGGACGGCCTCGCGCGTGTCGTGCCCCCGGTGCGGTTCACCGGGGGCCGCCGTGCGATCAGCCATGTCTCCACGATCACCCGGGCCCGGCACGGCCGCCAGTCCGCCGCCCCCAGCCGTCCCGCCGCCGACCGGGCCGTGAGCCATCCCGCCGCCGGGCCGTCCGCCGTCCCGCCGCTGTCCGTCCGCCGTTCGTTCGCTGTCGGCTCCGACGCCCGACGAAGTGTCCTCTCACCAGGCCGGATGCCCCACACACTGTCGGCGGCGGCACGGGGCGGCCGCTCGCTAGCGTCGATCCCATGACGCAGAGTTTCGCTCTCCACATCCCCGACGCCGACCTCGAGCCCGAGCCCCTCGACCCGGATCAGATCGTCTCCGGGACCCCCGAGGTGACCGGCAAGGTGGTCTGGGAGTCGGCGGACGGCAGGCAGATCCGAGGGATCTGGCAGATCACGCCCGGAGTGGTCACCGACACCGAGGCGGACGAGCTGTTCGTCGTGATCAGCGGCTCGGCGACGATCGAGGTCGAGGGGGGTCCGACACTGCGGGTCGGGCCGGGCGACCTGGCCGTGCTGCGCGCGGGTGACCGTACGACGTGGACCGTGCACGAGACGCTGCGAAAGGCCTACGCGATCAACCTCTGACACCACGGCCCGCCGCTTCTTGACAGTCGAGTTCATGTCCGGACATGGTGATCCGGACAGGAGGTCGACCGGTCCGAAGAAGGGCTGTCATGGTGGATGCGCTGGGTGTCGCCGTCGTCGGATTCGGCTGGATGGGCCGGGTGCACACCCAGGCGTACGCCCGCCTCCCGCACCACTATCCGCGACTTCTGCTGCGGCCCCGGCTGGTCACGGTGGCCGAGGAGGTGCCCGGCCGGGCGGAGGAGGCCGCCGAGCAGTTCGGTTTCGCCTCGGCGACCCGTGACTGGCGCGAGGTGGCCGCCGATCCGCGCGTGCAGGCCGTCAGCATCACCGCCCCGAACTTCCTCCACCGGGAGATCGGGGTCGCGATGGCCGAGGCCGGCAAGCACATCTGGGTCGAGAAGCCGGTGGGGCTGACCGCCGAGGACGCCCGCGCGGTGGCCGCCGCGGTCACGAAGGCGGGCGTACAGGGCACGGTCGGCTTCAACTACCGCAACGCGCCCGCCGTGGAGGCCGCCCGCGAGTTGATCGCCACCGGTGAGATCGGCACCGTCACCCATGTCCGCATCCGCCTGTTCAGCGACTACGCCGCCCACCCGGACGGCGCGCTGACCTGGCGGTACGAGCGCAAGCGCGGCGGCAGCGGAGTCCTCGGCGACCTGGCCTCGCACGGCGCCGACCTGGCCCGCTTCCTGCTCGGCGACATCGCCGCCCTGACCGCGGACACCGCCGTCTTCGTCCCCGAGCGGGCCCGGCCGGCCGGCGCCACCGCGGGCCACACGCTCGCCTCCGGCGGCGAGCCGGGACCGGTCGAGAACGAGGACTACGTCAACTGTCTGCTGCGTTTTGCCTCCGGCGCCCGTGGGGTGCTGGAGGCCTGCCGGGTCTCGGTCGGCGAGCAGAACAACTACGGCTTCGAGGTGCACGGCACCAAGGGTGCGGTGTTCTGGGACTTCCGGCGGATGAACGAACTCGGCGTCAGCCGCGGCACGCGGTACCAGGACCAGCCGGTGTGCACGGTGTACGTCGGTCCGGGCGCGGGCGAGTTCGCCGCGTTCCAGCCGGGCGCGGCCAACGCCATGGGCTACGACGACCTGAAGGTCATCGAGGCGTACCGGTTCCTGCGCTCCGTCGCGGAGGGCACACCGTACGGCGCCACGCTCGCGGATGCGGTGCGCAGTGCCGCCGTACTGGAGGCGATGGCGGTCTCGGCCGAGAGCGGAGCATGGGTCAACCTGCCGGTGGCGTAGGCGTGTTGTACGGCGTGACGACCTGGATCGGCGACGGCAGCAGTGGCCCGGCCGGTGGCAGGGCGCCGTGGAACCGCATCATCTCGTGGCAGGCCTCGCGCAGGTCGTGGCGCAGATCGTGGTGGAGGACGGCGGAGAGGCGGTGCTCGCGCAGCAGCCGGATGTTGTCGTGGTCGAGGTCGTGGGCGATGAACACCGCGCAGTCGCGGCCGAGGTCGGCGAAGGCCCGCAGGGTGGCGTTGTTGCCGCCGCCGATGGAGTAGACGGCCCGGATCTGCGGGTCCCGTTCCAGGGCGGCGCGGACGAGGTCGTACTGCGTGGCGTCCAGGCCGTGCCCCTCGGTGACCTCCACCAGCGCGCGCCGGGGGTGTCCGGCCCGCAGCACCGCGCGGAAGCCCATCTCGCGCTCCTCCTCATTGCGGAAGAAGCCACTGCTGAGGCTGGTCAGGACGTTGCCGGGCCGGTCGCCGAGCCACTGGCCGAGCAGGTAGGCGGCGGTGGCGCCCGCGGCCCGGTTGTCGATGCCGACGTAGCCGAGCCGGCCGCTGGCGGGCAGGTCGGTGACGAGGGTGACGACCGGGATGCCGGCAGCGGTGAGGCGGCCCACCGCGGCGGTCACCTCGGGGACGTCGGGCGCCTTGAGGATCACCCCCTGTGAGCCGCGCCGGGCGATCCGGTCCAGGGTGGCGACCTGCTCGGCTGTCGGACCGGTCTCGCGGAAGTGGAAGCGGGAGCGGACCACGGCCGGGCGCAGTGCGGGCAGTTCGGCTTCCAGGGCGGCGCGGACGGCGGTGGTGAACCGTTCGGGTGCCTGCACCACGATGTCGACCATGAAGGTACGGCCGGCCAGCCGGACCTGGGTGCGCTGCCGGTCCAGGTCGGCGATGGCCCGGCGCACCTCCTGGGCGGTGCTCTCCCGCACCCCTCCCCTGCGGTTGAGCACACGGTCCACGGTGGCCTCGCTCAGGCCCGCCTGACGTGCGATCTCCCGGATCGGGAAGGGATGGCCCACGGGGACGGCCTCCTCGGGTTCATGAGGGGTTTTTGATGGCTTGTTGCTGATTGTTCGAGGGGTTTGTACGGACAAGAATGGCACCACGACCTCGCCCCACGGGCCGCGGCCCCGCAGTGAAGACGGAACCACGCACCAGGAGCAGTGGAGCACATGCGCATCGGAATCCTCGGCCTCGGCCGTATCGGCGCCTTCCACGCCGGGACCCTCTTCGGACTCGGCGTCGTCGAGTCCCTCGTCGTCGCGGACCCGTTCGCGGACGCGGCCAAGGCCGCCGCCGAGCGGTTCGGGGCCGAGGTCGCCGACTCCCCGGAGGCGGTGCTGGCCGCCGGGATCGACGGGCTGGTGATCGCGGCGGCCACCGACGCCCATCCGGCGCTGATCCGGGCCGGTGTCGAGGCGGGCGTGCCGGTGTTCTGCGAGAAGCCCGTCGCCCGCACCATGGTGGAGGGCATCGAGGTGCTCGGGGCCGTCCAGGGCAGTGACGTGCCGGTCCAGATCGGCTACAACCGCCGTTTCGACGCGGGTTTCATGGCCGCGCGGGCCGCCGTGCGCGGCGGCGAGCTGGGCAGGCTGCACACGGTCCGCTGCACCACTTTGGACCCGGCGCCGCCGCCGGCCGCGTACATCGCCGCCTCCGGTGGCATCTTCCGGGACTGTTCCGTGCACGACTTCGACATCATCCGCTGGGTCACCGGCCGCGAGGTCACCGAGGTGTACGCGGTCGGCGGCAACCGGGGCGCCGACTACATCGCGGAGGCGGGCGACGCCGACACCACCGGCGCGATCCTCACGCTGGACGACGGCACGATCGCGATGGTCTCCAACTCCCGTCACAACGCGCGGGGGTACGACGTCCGCATGGAGCTGCACGGCTTCGCCGACGCCGTTGCCGTCGGCCTGGACGACAAGCTGCCGCTGCGCTCGGTCGAGCCCGGGACGGCCTTCCCCGCGGGCGCCCCGCACGACTTCTTCATGGACCGCTTCGCCGATGCCTACCGGGCCGAACTCACCGCCTTCACGGAGGTGGTGGCCGGCACCCGGCCCTCGCCCTGCACGATCGAGGACGCGCTGGAGGCCGGCTGGATCGCGCAGGCCTGCACCCTGTCCCTGCACGAGCACCGCCCGGTGACCATCGCGGAGGTACGGCAGGGGTGAGTCCGCTGCGGCGCCGGACCGCTGTCCGGCGCCGGCGCCGTGCGCCTCAGCCGCAGTAACGCACCAGCCACTCGTCCGCGTCGTAGGTGTCACGCGCGGGGTCCGGCAGCGTCGCCGGCCTCGTCTCCACGGTGTCCTGCGGGTGTATGCGCTCGGGCAGCGTCCCGAAGCGGGCCCGACGGTGGGCAGCTTCCGTGGTCTGCCCGTCCTGCTCGCTGTGCGTCATGCCGTCCTCCCCCTCTTCGTGGACACCCTCCTGCACCGTGCAGAACGCCCGGGAGCCACCGATGGTTCCCGGGCCGGCGGATCCCCTGCTCAGGCCCCGCACGAGCGCAGGAACCGGCGGGTGCGCACCGCGATCGGCAGCGGCCTGTCCTGCTCGCACGGGTACATGTCCTGCTCGACGATCGCGAACAGCTGCGCCCCGAGCCGCTGCGCGGCCTCCAGCACCGGCCCCAGTTCCGGGACCCCGGACGGCGGTTCGCACATCACGCCCTGCGCGACGGCCGGGCCGAACGGGGTGCCCTTGGCCCGCACCTCCGCCAGGATCTGGGGGTCGACCTGCTTGAGGTGCAGGTAGCCGATCCGCTCGCCGTAGGTCTCGATCAGTTTGACGCTGTCCCCGCCGCAGTAGGCGTAGTGCCCGGTGTCCAGGCAGAGGTTGACCAGCTCGGAGTCGGTGGAGTCGAGGAACCGTTCGACGTGCTCCTCGGTGTCGATGTGGGTGTCGGCGTGCGGGTGGACGACGATGTCGAGGCCGTAGGTCTCCCTGACCTCGTGGCCGAGCCGCTCCATGCCCTCGGTGAGGTGGGTCCACTGTTCTGCGGTCAGCTCCGGCGGTTCCAGGATCTCGGCGGTCCTGTCGTCCCGCCAGAAGGAGGGGATGACGACGAGGTGCCGGGCGCCCATGGCCTGGGTGAGCGCGGCGACCTGGCCGACGTGTTCCCAGGTGGCCTCCCACACGGAGGGACCGCGGTGCAGCCCGGTGAAGACCGTGCCCGCCGAGACCTTCAGGTTCCGCCGGCCCAGCTCGTCCGTCAGCCGGGCCGGGTCGGTGGGCAGGTAGCCGTAGGGGCCGAGTTCGATCCAGTCGTAGCCGGCCTCGGCGACCTCGTCCAGGAAGCGTGGCCAGGGCACCTGCCGCGGGTCGTCGGGGAACCAGACGCCCCAGGAGTCGGGGGCCGAGCCGACCCGGATGCGGTCGAGGGCGTGGGGCATGGTCAGGACGTCCCTTCGGGAGGATGGGCCACAGGTGCGGTGAGGTCGTTCTCCTCGGGGAGTTCTTCCACGTCGGCCCCGCGGACCTGGGCCAGTTCGTGCTTGAGCGCGGCGAGTTCGGCGCCGCCCGCCATGTGGTCGGTCAGCTCCTCCAGGGTGATGTCGCCGCGGCCGGCGCTGAGTTCGAGGGTGCCCAGACGCAGCACGGTGAAGTGGTCGCCGACCATGTAGGCGTGGTGCGGGTTGTGGGTGATGAAGATGACGCCGAGGCCGCGGTCGCGGGCGGCGGCGATGTACTTCAGGACGACTCCGGACTGCTTGACACCGAGGGCGGCGGTGGGTTCGTCCAGGATGAGGACGCGGGCGCCGAAGTGGACCGCGCGGGCGATCGCCACGCACTGGCGCTGGCCGCCGGAGAGGGTGCCGATGGGCTGTTCCAGGTCGTCCAGGACGATGCCCATGCGGCGCAGTTCCCGGTCGGCCGTCTCCTTCATCCGGGCGATGTCCAGGCGGCGCAGCGGCCAGGTGCCCTTGGTCATCTCCGAGCCGAGGAAGAAGTTGCGCCACACCGGCATCAGGGGGATGGTGGCGAGGTCCTGGTAGACCGTGGCGATGCCCTGGTCGAGGGCCTCGCGCGGGGTGCTGAAGCGCACCGGCCGCCCGTCGACGAGGAAGTCTCCCTCGGTGTGCCGGTGCAGCCCTGAGATGATCTTGATGAGGGTGGACTTGCCGGCACCGTTGTCGCCCAGGACGCACGTCACCCGGCCTGCGTGGACGGTGAGGTCGACGCCGTGCAGGGCGCGGAGGTTGCCGTAGGACTTGCCTGCGCCGCGCAGTTCCACGAGCGGGTCCTCGCCCGGGGGCACGGTGTCCTCGAGGACGGCGCCGTGGATGCCGGTTCCCTTACTGGTCATGGGGTCACCTCCGGGTCGCCGTGCGCTGGACCCACAGATTGATCAGAACGGCGCCGAGCAGCATCACGCCGAGGAACGCCTTGAACCAGTCGGGGTTCCAGCCGGCGTACACGATCCCCTGGTTGACCATGCCGAACATGAACGCGCCGAAGACGGGACCGATCGCGGAGCCGTAGCCGCCGGTGAGCAGACAGCCGCCGATGACGGCCGCGGCGATGTAGATCAGCTCCTGGCCGACGCCCTCGCCGGACTGCACGGTGTTGAAGGAGAACAGGTTGTGCATGCCGAGGAACCAGGCGCCGAAGCCGACCAGCATGAACAGCGTGATCTTGGTGAAGGTCACGGGCACACCGACGGCGCGGGCGCTCTCCTTGTCGCCACCGACCGCGAAGACCCAGTTGCCGTACTTGGTGCGCAGCAGCACCCAGGTGGCGAGGGCGGCGAAGACCAGCCACCAGACCACGGTGATCTTCACCTGGACGCCCCCGACGTCGAAGGAGGAGGCGAATACTTTCCTCGCCTGGTCGAAGCCGTCCATGTCACTGATGTCGTCGGTGGCGACGTTGCCGGTGACCAGCTTGGTCACGGCGAGGTTGACGCCCTGGAGGATCAGGAAGGTGCCGAGGGTGACCAGGAAGCTCGGCAGCCCGGTTCTGACCACCATCCAGCCGTTGAAGGCGCCGATGGCGAGCGAGACGACGAGGGCGGCGATCACACCGGTCCACACGTTCACGGTCAGCTGGTAGCTGAGCATGCTCGCGGTGAGAGCGGAGGTGATCACGGCGACGCCGGAGGACAGGTCGAACTCGCCGCCGATCATGAGCAGGGCCACCGGGAGGGCCATGATGCCGATGGTCGAGGACTGGTACAGGACCGTCGCCATCGAGCTGCCCTGACGGACCGTGGGCGCGGCGATCAGGAAGAAGACCAGTACGGCGACGGCGCCGAGGAAGACGCCCACCTCGGGCCGGGCCAGCAGCCGCAGCACCAGCGGGCGCCGGGCGGTGCGGCCGTCCCGCTGGCCGGGGCCGGAGCCCGGCGGTGTGCCCACCGCCGGACCGGCGTGCTGGGCCATGCTCATCACCGGGTGCCCTTCGCGGCGAACCGGGCGACCCTGTCGACGTTGGACTTGTCGACGAAGGCCGGGCCGGTGAGCACCGGCTGGACGCCGCCGCCGCTGTAGTTGCCGTTGTTCTTGTAGAGCCACAGGGAGTCGACCGCCAGATAGCCCTGCAGATAGGGCTGCTGGTCGACGGCGAACTCGATGGAGCCGTTCTGCACGGCCTTGACCAGGTCCTTGTTGAGGTCGAACGTGGCCACCTCGGCCTTGCTGCCCGCGTCGCCCACCGACTGCACCGCGGTCAGCGCGAACGGGGCGCCGAGGGTGACGACGGTGTCGACGGAGCGGTTCTGCTTCAGCTTCGCGGTGATGGTCGACTTCACCGACGGCATGTCGGCGCCGTTCACGTACAGCGTCTCGGTCGTGCCCTTGAACGTCTTCTTGACGCCGTCGCAGCGCTGGGTGAGGCCGACGTTGCCCTGCTCGTGGATCACACAGACGACGTTCTTGGCGCCGGTGGAGTTCAGCTTGTCGCCGAACGCCTCGCCCGCCACGCTCTCGTCCTGCCCGAAGAACTCCAGCAGCCCCATCTTCTTCCAGTCGCTCAGTCCCGAGTTCAGGCCGACCACCGGTATGCCCGCCTGCTCCGCCTTGCCGATCACGCTCCGCATGGCGTCGGGCTTGGCGAGGGTGACCGCGATGCCGTCGACCTTCTGGTCGATGGCGTTCTGCACCAGGTTGGCCTGGATGCCGGCGCTCGGGTCGGCGGAATAGAGGAGCTTGATGTTGTCCTTGGCCGCCGCCGCCTGCGCACCCTTGCGGACGGTGTCCCAGAAGGTGTCGCCGGGCGACTGATGGGTGACCAGCGCGATTGTCATCCGGGGGGTGTCGGCCTTGCCCGCGGAGGCGTTCGCCGCTCCCTCCTCGGCCTTCTTGCCGCCGGAGCTGCTGGAGCAGCCGGCGAGGGCGAGGGCCGCCGCAGCGGCCACGGCCACGACAGGGGCCAGTCTGCGGGAGCGGGAGTGGGAAGAGCAGTCCATCTTTTCCTGCACCTCACTGTGCGACGGGGCGGAGCGGGACCTGTTGCGTTGGGACCGGATCCAAGTCCCTGCGGGGCCTGCTGTCAATGCTTTGTCAAGACATTATTTCACCATGAGATCCGAATGTAAGGACAAATTACCCATAGACGCGGCTGCCGCTCGTACGCTTCCCATCCGCCGTGCACACCGAAACGACCGCACCTATTGACGGGGAGCCCACGCGGGGCTGTTATTACGCCCACGCTGTTCGGTCGAGTTGGTTTCTGATCGGTTTCGAAAACCTTCGTTGGGAGCCGTCATGCGCCTGTCCCCGTCCGGTCTCTCCGTCCCGCGTCCCAGCCGCCGCTCCCTGCTGCGCGGAGCCGGCGGCGCCGCCCTGCTCGCCGGTGCCGGAATCCCCCTGCTGGCCGCCTGCGGCGGCAGCGGATCCTCCTCAGACCCGAAGACCGTCACGCTCGGCTCCAACGCCTCGGACGCGGTGCCGAAGAAAGCCTTCGCAAGCGTCTACGCGGCTTTCAAGCAGAAGTCCGGCATCACCGTCGACGTGAACACGAAGGACCACAACACCTTCCAGGAACAGATCAACTCCTACCTCCAGGGCACACCCGACGACGTGTTCAACTGGTTCGCCGGGTACCGCATGCAGTTCTTCGCGGCGAAGAGGCTGGCCACGCCGATCGACGACGTATGGCAGAAGATCGGGGACAACTTCCCCGAGGCGATGAAGAAACTCAGCAAGGGCGAGGACGGCAAGTACTACTTCGTGCCGCTCACCACCTACCCCTGGGCGATCTTCTACCGCAGGAGCGTCTTCCGGCAGCACGGCTATCAGATCCCCACCACCTGGGACCAGTTCACCGCCCTGTGCCGGCAGATGAAGAAGGACGGCCTGGTCCCGCTCGCCTTCGGCGACAAGGACGCCTGGCCCGCGATGGGCACCTTCGACCAGATCAACTTCCGCCTCAACGGCTACGACTTCCACGTGCAGCTGATGGCGGGCAGGGCCGCCTGGACGGACGCCAGGGTGAAGGCCGTCTTCGACCACTGGTCCGAGATCCTGCCCTACCACCAGGACGGCGCCATGGGCCGCACCTGGGAGGACGCCGCCCAGGCGCTGGTGGCGAAGAAGGCCGGCATGTATCTGCTGGGAAGCTTCGTGGCCCAGCAGTTCACGAACAAGGCCGACCTCGACGACCTCGACTTCTTCGCCTTCCCGGAGATCAACTCCGCCTACGGGCAGGACACCGTGGAGGCACCGACCGACGGTTTCATGGTCAGCAAGGCCCCGAAGAACCACGCCGGCGTCCTGAAGCTGCTGGAGTACCTGGGCTCGCCGCAGGCCGAACAGCTCTACCTCAAGACCGATCCGAGCGTGGTGGCCGCCTCCGACAAGGCCGACACCTCCCCGTACTCCGCGCTGCAGAAGAAGGCGTTCACGATGATCGGCGGCGCCAAGAGCCTCACCCAGTTCATGGACCGCGACAGCCGCCCCGACTTCACCTCCACGGTGATGCAGCCGGCACTGCAGAAGTTCGTCCAGAACCCCAAGGGCGTGGACGGGCTGCTGTCGTCGATCGAGCGGCAGAAAAAGACGATCTTCGCATCCTCGTGAGCGGGTGCCATGACCACCGACCTGCCGACGCACACGACCCGGGAGGAGGCCGAGGTGCCGCCTGCGGGCCCCACACCCTCGAAGAAGCGGGCCACGCAGGGCCATCGGCGCCTGCTGACCCGCCGCGACCGCGTCACGCTCGCCCTGATGGTGGGCGTGCCGACGGTCCTGCACGTGACCCTCGTCTGGGTCACCGCCCTGGCCTCGGTCCTCCTCGCCTTCACCACCTGGGACGGCATCGGGTTCGACTCGATCAGATGGGTGGGCCTGGACAACTTCCGGCAACTGTTCAGCGACAACCCGCAATTCTGGCCCGCCGTCCAGCACAACGTCATATGGTTCGTCGTCCTGATCCTCGTCCCGACCCCGTTCGGCCTGTTCCTCGCCGTCCATCTGGACAAGCGGATCCGGTTCAGCCGGGTCTACCAGACGGCGTTCTTCCTGCCGGTCGTCATCTCGATGGCGTGCATCGGTTTCGTCTGGCAGCTCGTCTACAACCCGGACACGGGCCTGCTCAACAGCATCACCGGCGCCAACAAGCCGGGGCACTACATCGACTGGATCGGCGACCCGAAGCTCAACCTGTGGGCCGTCCTCGTCGCCGCGTCCTGGCGGCACACCGGTTACATGATGATCCTCTACCTGGCCGGCCTCAAGAGCGTCGACCCGTCCCTGCGGGAGGCGTCCGCGCTGGACGGCGCGAACGAGTGGCAGACGTTCAGGAACGTCATCTTCCCGACCCTGCGTCCGACCAACACGGTCGTCCTGGTCGTCACCGTCATCGAGGCGCTGCGCGCCTTCGACCTGGTCTTCGTCTTCAACAAGGGCGCCCAGGGCACCGAGTTGCTGTCGATCCTGGTGACGAACAACATCATCGGCGAGTCCAGCCGCATCGGTTACGGCTCCGCCATCGCCGTCGTCCTGCTGGTGATCTCCCTCGCGGTGATCATCCCGTACCTGGTGGCCACCTTCCGGAAGGAGCGGCGCGCATGAGCGGCTCCGCTGTCCCGCTGAAACGGCGCGCCCCGGTCCGCCCCGCCCGGATCGTGCTGCACGTCTTCCTCACCGGCACCGCCCTGGCCTGGCTGGCCCCGCTGCTGTGGGCGGTCTTCTCCGCGCTGCGGCCGTACAGCGAGACCAGCACCAAGGGGTACGTCTCCTGGCCGGACAAGCTGAGCCTGGACAACTTCCGGAACGCGTTCACGCAGTCGGACATGACGCACTACTTCGGCAACACGCTGCTGATCGCGGTGCCGGCCGTGCTGCTGACGCTGTTCCTGTCGTCGATGGTCGCCTTCCACGTCAGCCGTTTCGACTTCCGCCTCAACCTCGCGCTGCTGCTGGTCTTCACGGCGGGCAACCTGCTGCCGCAGCAGGTCATCATCACCCCGCTGTACCGGATGTACCTGCTCACCGACCTCCCGGGCATCACGACGAGCGGGAAGCTGTACGACTCCGCGCTCGGCCTGGTCCTGATCCATGTGGCGTTCCAGTCCGGCTTCTGCGCGTTCGTGCTGAGCAACTACATGCGCTCGCTGCCCCACGAGCTGACGGAGGCCGCGCTCGTCGACGGCGCCTCGGTGTGGCGGCTGTACTGGCAGATCACGCTGCCACTGTGCAAACCGGCCATGGCGGCCCTGGCCACGCTGCTGTCCATCTGGATCTACAACGATTTCTTCTGGGCGCTCGTGCTGATCTCCACCGGCGAGAACATGCCGATCACCTCGGCGCTGAACAACCTCTCCGGCCAGTACTTCACCGATCCCAACCTGGTCGCGGCCGGCTCCCTGCTGACCGCCGTCCCGACCCTGGTCGTGTACTTCGTGCTCCAGCGCCAGTTCGTCAGCGGCCTGACCCTGGGCTCCGGCAAGGGCTGAACATATCGCTGCGCAAAGCATGCGAAAACGCATGTCTTACGCGAGGGGAAAGGCCTGACAGGACAAGAAACGGCGATTTGTCCGCAAGCCGGGGCGTACCCGACCATGGGCCCGTCCCGGCGATCCCTGGACAACCGTTCGATGAGAGGCGCACCACCCATGCACGTCACCGGAACCGCCACGCAAACGGCTCCGGCCCCGTCGGAAACCCACGCGGTACCCGCCGGGGACCCCCAAGGCGACACCGGCAGGCATGCCCGCCGCTTCGGACTGCCCGTCGCCACCGCCCTGGTCATGGGCAACATCATCGGCGGTGGCATCTTCCTGCTCCCCGCCTCCGTGGCCCCCTACGGCACGGTCAGCCTGGTCGCCTTCGGCGTGCTGACCGTCGGCGCCATCGCCCTGGCCCTCGTGTTCGGCCGGCTCGCCGAACGTGACCCGCGCACCGGCGGACCGTACGTGTACGCCCGCGAGGCCTTCGGTGACTTCGCCGGCTTCCTCGCCGCATGGGCCTACTGGATCACCACCTGGGTGTCGAACGCCGCGCTCGCGGTCGCCGCCGTCGGGTACCTCGACGTACTGATACCGGTGAGCGGTCACCGCTGGAGCGCGTGCCTGGCCGCGCTCGCCATCCAGTGGCTGCCCGTGCTCGCCAACTTCGCGGGCAGCCGCTACGTGGGAGCCGTCCAGCTCGTCTCCACGGTGCTGAAGTTCGCACCCCTGCTGCTCGTCGCCGTCGGCGGGCTGTTCTTCTTCGACCCGCACAAGCTCGGCCCGTTCCACGCGGGCGGTGGCAGCACGGCCGGCGCGGTGTCCGCCTGCGCCGCACTCCTGCTCTTCTCCTACCTCGGGGTGGAGTCGGCCGCCGTCAGTGCGGGCGAGGTGAAGAACGCCCGCCGCAATGTCGGCCGGGCCACCGTCATCGGCACCGCGGGGGCCGCGCTGGTCTACCTGCTGGGCACGCTGTCCGTGTTCGGCACGGTGGCGCACGACCGGCTGGTGACGTCCACCGCGCCGTTCTCGGACGCTGTGAACGCCATGTTCGGCGGCTCCTGGGGCGGCTGGGCCGTCGCACTCGCCGCGCTCGTGTCGATCGCCGGCTGCCTCAACGGCTGGACGCTGCTGAGCGCCCAGACCCCGTACGCCGCCGCGCAGGACGGCCTGTTCCCGGCCGCCTTCACGCGCCGCCGCCGAGGCGTGCCGACGGTCGGCGTCGGGGTCACGGTCGCCCTCGCGTCGCTGCTCACCGTCTACAACTACCTGGCGGGCTCGGCGAAGGTGTTCGACATGCTGGTCCTCGTCACCACCTTCACCGCGACCGTGCCCTACCTCCTGGCCACCTCCGCCCAGGTCTTCCACCTCGTCTCCGGCCACCACGACCGCGTCGACCGGACCCGCCTGGTACGCGACTGCGTGGTCACCGCGATCGCGGTCGCCTTCTCGGTCTGGCTGGTCGCGGGCGCCGGGTACGCGGCGGTGTACCAGGGCGTGCTGTTCCTGTTCGCCGGGATCGTCGTCTACGCGGTGATGGCGGGCCGGAGGCGCGGGGCCCGCGCATGACGGGTGCACGCTGAGGGCCGCGACACTGCGTCGCGCTGATGCGGGCGGGCCGGCGGCGGTGTGGCGTGGCGGTCCGGGCGGGGCTCGGCGGCTTCGGCTGTCGGTCAGGACCGGGTGGAGGTCAGCCGTTCAATGGCCTCCAGGACCCCCTTGCGATGCGCGTGCGTGCGCTCGTATCCCTCCAGGACGTGCAGGTCGGCCCCGGACAGGGTGGGGAGGCGCCGCTCGATCTCCTCGACGCTGAGCTGGCTGAAGCCGATGATGGGCAGGCTCTCCTCGCTGCTGACCGCTCCTTGGATCTGCTCGGCCGCGGCGGTCGCTTCCAGCTCCTGCGCCACCGGCTCCTCGGCGCCGGGGTGCTGTCCGGGGCGTACCATCTGGCGCAGCCGGTCGGCGACGGCACGCAACGGGCGGGTGGCCGCATCGGCAAGGCTGCCGTACGCCGTCTGTTCCACACGGAAGCCGTCGCTCGCGGCGGCCACCGATCGGGCCTGCCAGGCAAGGCTGTCCTCCAGCAGGGCCAGCAACTCCTGATCCTCACCGCGGATCTCCCGGAGCAGTTCGAGGGACGCGCGGTCATGGGCCTGGTCGGCGAGGACCTCGCCGGCCCGAGTGGTGGCCAGGGCCCGGGCCGCGACGGCGTACTCGTCCTCGGCGTTCCTCAGCAGATGCCGCTCGTCGGCCGGGCCACGGGCGCGCATCACCCCGGTCACCACCTTCTGCCCCATGGTCAGCGGGAGCGTGACCGTCCTCCACGTGGTGCGGGCGGCGAAGACCGCCATGTCGGCCGCGTCGTCGAGCAGGCCGCGGGGCCGCAGTCCGCGGACATGGCGTTCGATGCGGTCCACTCGGTCCTGCATGTCGTCGGCCTGACGCTCGAGCATCTGCCGGTGTGGGCCGGGCGGCACAAGAGCCGCATCCGCCCGCAGTCGGTCGCGTGCGACCTCGTGGGCGTGGTGGGCATCCTCGAGCGCCGGTATCAGGGTCTGCGTCGTCACCATGGGGGGCTGCTCCCTGCATGCGGGGTCGGCTGGCGTTCAGCGGCTGCCCTGCCGACCGTCCTCCTCCGGCTGAGCAGCCGGGATCATCCTGCAGGGGCCGTGCCAAGATCACCCGCCGGGAGCCTTGCGCGCCCACGAGCAGTGACGGTGCCGGAACCCGGCCCGCCCTGCGCTGTCACGGGCACGGAGGCACTCCACGGGGGTTCAGCCGTCCGGGTGACGGCCCGCGGCGCGACCGACGGCGATGCGGGGAGGGTGTAACGGCGACAGCGCACCGTGCGTGCGCCGGGCGCGCCGGTCAGGATCGGCCCGGGTACTCCGGCTCCCCGCCGTCGGCGTCGAACACCTTGGTGAAGGTGGCACCGCACCGGCAGCGCGAGTACTCGACCAGTTCTCCTTCTTCCGACACGCTCAGCCCCTGGCTGAGTCGCACATGCACATGATCACCCATGAGGAGCTGCTTTCCTTGAAGCCGGTCGTCCGCCTCATCGTGGCGGCTTCCCGCTCCCGTCGGCAATGCCGCAGCTCACACGGTCCAGCCGACGACGCTGACCCCGGGCCGCCGCACACGCGGCGCGCTCCGGTGGGTGCGGCGGCTCACGGCCATGTCGTCGATGCTGTGGTCCGCAGTGGTGTATCTCCTCCCTCCGTCTCCTCTTCTTCCGTCCGCTTCCTCCGCCGTCCGCTTCCGCCGTCCGCTTCCTCCTCCGTCCGCTTCCGCCGTCCGCTTCTTCCCTCCGCTTCCGCGCGCGGTGGGTCAGCTCTCGATCTGCTTCGCCTCTGCGTCTCCTCGGCTGATCTCGATGCGGCGAGGCTTGGCCTCCTTCATCACCGGGATGTTCAGGGTGAGCACGCCCGCGTCGTAGTGGGCGGTGATCTTCTCAGGGTCGAGCGAGTCGCCCAGCAGGAGCTGGCGGCTGAAGACACCGTGGGGTCGCTCGGCGACCAGCAGGTCGACCTCGTCAGCGTCCGGGCCGGGCCGCTCGGCTCGCACGGTCAGCACGTTGCGCTCCACGTTGAGGTCAACGGTGTCGGGATCGACGCCGGGCAGGTCGAAGTGGACGACGAAGGCGTCGCCCATCTGGTAGGCGTCGATCGGCATGACGGCCGGCCGGGCGAGGGTGCCGAACATCTGCTGGGTGAGCCGGTCGAGGTCCCGGAAGGGGTCCGTACGGATGAGCGCAGCCATCATGCGCCTCCTTTCGCCTGGTCGGGACCGCCTGCCGGCGGTCTGCCCACCCGGGCTCCGGGAGCCCGGAATGCCTCTGACAACCCCTATACCTCCCCGGAGCAATCCTTGACAAGATGGGGCTCAAGTTTTATTTCAGGACTAGAGGCAAGAACAGGGTGAAACCGCAGTTCATACAGGCGGGGAGGTGGCTGGGATGCAGGCGCGGGATCAAGGAGCGGACCTGTATGCGGTGCTGGGGGTGGAGCCCTCGGCGACCGCCGAGGTGATCACCTCGGCCTTCCGCGCCCGGGTACGGGAACTGCGCCCCGACACCCGCGTGGACGCGGCGACCGCCGGGCGGTTCGGCGAGGTGCGGGCGGCGTACGAGACGCTCCGTGATCCGGTACTGCGTGCGGCCTACGACCAGACGTACGAACGGATGGCCGAGCGGGCATACGGCCGCGGGCCCGGCCTGACACGGCCGGTCAGCCCCGCGCGGCCGTACCTCGTGGTGCTCGGGACCGCCCGCCCCGAGCCGCCGCTGCGCGCCGGTCCCGTCCGGTGGGAGCGGAGGTCCCGCTGAGGACCGGACAAAAAGGTGTGAAGCTGAGTCGGAGCATGGGTGAGGAGGGAGAACCAAATGGCGCGCTCGGTCGGAATCGACCTCGGCACGACGAACTCGGTGGTCTCGGTCCTCGAGGGCGGCGAGCCTGCCGTCATCACGAACGCGGAGGGCGCCCGGACCACCCCGTCGGTGGTGGCCTTCGCCAAGAACGGCGAGGTCCTGGTCGGCGAGGTCGCCAAGCGGCAGGCCGTGACGAACGTGGAGCGCACCGCGCGCTCGGTGAAGCGGCACATGGGGGACCACACCTGGCGGTTCCCGGAGCACGGCAGCGTCGACGGCAAGCGGTACACCGCGCAGGAGATCTCCGCGCGGGTGTTGCAGAAACTGAAGCGGGACGCTGAGGCATACCTGGGTGAGGACGTCACCGACGCCGTGATCACCGTGCCCGCGTACTTCGACGACGCCCAGCGGCAGGCGACGAAGGAGGCCGGGGAGATCGCCGGCCTGAACGTGCTGCGGATCGTCAACGAGCCGACGGCGGCCGCGCTGGCGTACGGCCTGGACAAGGAGAACGACCAGACGGTCCTCGTCTTCGATCTGGGCGGCGGCACCTTCGACGTGTCCCTGCTGGAGATGGGCGAGGGCGTCATCGAGGTGAAGGCCACCAACGGCGACACGCATCTGGGCGGTGACGACTGGGACCAGCGGATCGTCGACCACTTGGCGCAGCAGTTCAAGAACCACTACGGCGTCGACCTGTCCAAGGACAAGATGGCCGTGCAGCGGCTGCGGGAGGCGGCGGAGAAGGCGAAGATCGAGCTGTCGTCCTCGTCGGAGACCACGGTCAACCTTCCGTACGTCACCGCATCCGCCGAGGGTCCGCTGCACCTGGACGAGAAGCTGACGCGTGCCCAGTTCCAGCAGCTGACCGCTGATCTGCTGGAGCGGTGCAAGGCGCCGTTCCACAACGCGATCAAGGACGCCGGGATCAAGGTGTCGGACATCGACCACGTGGTCCTGGTCGGCGGTTCCACCCGTATGCCCGCGGTCACCGAGCTGGTGAAGGAGCTGACCGGGAGGGAGCCGCACAAGGGCGTGAACCCCGATGAGGTGGTGGCCGTGGGTGCCTCGCTGCAGGCGGGGGTGCTCAGGGGCGAGGTCAAGGACGTCCTGCTGCTGGACGTCACGCCACTGTCCCTGGGCATCGAGACCAAGGGCGGCATCATGACCAAGCTGATCGAGCGCAACACCACGATCCCCACCCGCCGTTCGGAGATCTTCACCACGGCCGAGGACAACCAGCCGTCGGTGACGGTCCAGGTCTACCAGGGCGAACGCGACATCGCGGCGTACAACAAGAAGCTCGGCATGTTCGAACTGACCGGCATCGCCCCGGCTCCGCGCGGGGTGCCGCAGATCGAGGTCGCCTTCGACATCGACGCCAACGGCATCATGCACGTCTCGGCGAAGGACCTCGGCACCGGCAAGGAGCAGAAGATGACGGTGACCGGCGGGTCCGCGCTGCCCAGGCAGGACATCGACCGGATGGTCCAGGAGGCCGAGCAGCACGCCGAGGAGGACCGCCGGCGGCGCGAGGCGGCCGAGACCCGCAACCAGGGCGAGCAACTCGTCTACTCCACCGAGAAGCTCCTCAAGGAGAACGCGGACACCATCCCGGCCGATGCGAAGAGCGAGACGGAGACCGCGCTGGCCGACCTGAAGGAGCAGCTGAAGGACGAGGGCGCTGACGCGGCGGTGATCCGGCAGGCCATCGACCGGACTGCGCAGGCAGCGCAGAGGATCGGCACGGCCCTGTATGAGAAGTCGCGGGCCGAGCAGCCGACGGGGGCGGCCGCGGGCGGCACGGCTGGTGGCTCGCCCGACGACGAGGTGGTGGACGCCGAGATCGTCGACGACGACAAGCCGGAGGCTGGCTGACGATGACCGGGAGCGGGTCGCGGAGCACCGAACTGGAACAGCTGCGGCGCCTGGTGGAGGAGCGGACCGCCGACCTGCAGCGGGTGAAGGCTGAGTACGACAACTACCGCAGGCGGGTGCGGCGGGACCGCCTGGCCGTACGCGAGATCGCGGTGGCCAACGTGTTCCGGGCGCTGCTGCCCGTGCTGGACGCTGTCGACCGGGCGTGCGCGCACGAGCCGCTCACGCCGGGCCTGAAGGACATCGCCGGGAGCCTGAAGGACCAGCTCGGCTCGCTGGGAGTCACGTCGTTCGGCGAGGTGGGCGATCCGTTCGACCCCACCTGTCACGACGCATTGGCCCACAACGTCCGCCAAGACGCCGAGAGCCTGGTCTGCTCGACTGTCCTGCGGCCCGGCTACCGCCTCGGCGACCATCTGCTGCGTCCGGCCACCGTGGAAGTCACCGGGCCGGCTCCGCCGGCGCGGAACCCGCTCGAAGGCGAGCAACACCCTTGCGTCCGGGATGTAGACGGTTCCGTCCGGCCGGATGTGCGCGGCCCTTCCTTACGGCGCGAAGAGAGCGTCAGCGCAGGGGCAGCTCTCCACGTTCTGCCACCGGCGGCACGAACGCGCCCTGCTGCTCGGCGGACGAGACCATCCGGACCGGACAAGGACACCCATTCCACGCCACTGCCGCCCCCTTGACACCAGCGGGCATCCGTCGGTGGCCGACCACAGCGGGAGGACGTCATGCGCATGCACTGGGACGCCTTCATCACCGCGGTCCAGGAACGCGGTGAATATCCTTCGCAGCAGGAAGCAGAACGAGCCTCGCGGGTCGTCCTGGCGCTGCTGGGCGCGCATCTGGTGGGCGAGGTGCGCGCCGAGCTGGCCGCACGGCTTCCTGAAACGCTGGCGTTCGTCCTGCTCAATCCGCTGCAGGCGCATGAACCGCTGACACCCGAGCGGTTCGTCCGGGCAACCGCCGCCTGGATCGAAGGCGCCACGGAGAAGACCGCCACGTGGGACGTCGGCGCGGTACTCAGCGTCGTCACCGATGTCGCGGGCGAGGACCTGACGAACCGCGTCCTGCTCCAGCTCCCGCCGGGCTACGACCTGCTGTTCGGACACCCGCGGCCAAGCTGATCAGCACGCGGTTTCCAACCGGCACCGAAGGGACGCCGGTTCGCCGACGGCGGCGCCGGCAGCTTCGTGCCCGGCGCCGCCTCAAGGGACCCGCATCCCTCTCGTTCAGGCCGAGACACTCGACGTCATCGCGGCCCTGACCCACCGGCAAGGACGACCCGACCAGCCCCACGACGTCTTCCACCACGTGTTCTGCAGCGCCATCGTCATCGACAGCCACGACCGGGTGCTCCGCCTCCGGCACAACGCCACAGGCAACGCCCTCGCACCGGGCGGCCACAACGAGCCGGGCAACCAAGCCCCCCTGCCGGCGCCGCCCTGCGTGAACCGCACGTCTCGGCATCTCCCCCGGGACCCGCTGCGACCCACCGAAGACGTGGAGACGCTGCGCTTCATCGAACACGGCCACGGCGTACGCATGCTCGGCGTCGCGGACGAAGGTTTGGCGGTCGGCACTCCCGAGGACCTCGCGAGGGCCGGCACCTTGGTGCGCACTCACACCGAGCGTGCGACCTCCACCTCCTCTTGAGGGCCGCGGACGACGACCGCGGCCCAAGTCCGGTGCTCTGCGCGCACGCTCCCACGAGACCGCGCCCCGGCCCAGGGCGCCGGAACCAACGGCACGCTCGGCGTTTTGGCCATCACCGCTCCAGCCCCTGGCCCATGCACCGCAAGGGTCGATGCAACCCGCATGTTCCGGCGCGCGCTCAATCCCGGGGCCACCGACGCGACCGAAACACATGTGTTCGAAATTCCGGCTGCCTCGTTGAGCCACACGAACCAGCCGCACAACCGTGAAGGGGCACCACGTTGACTTCGGCCACCCGACAAGCCCAACCGGCTCCCGACAACCTCGCACAGGGCGGCGAGCGCCCGTACCGCGACGAGTCCAGCCGCAGGACCCCCGTGTCGATGAGCACGACCACCACGGCGCGGCGGCTGCCCCCGCCCGCTGTCCGCGCGCTGAGCTGGTCCGGGCCGGGAGGCGCCCTGTGAAGAGGTTCCTCGGACGTGTGCAGATGGCCGAGCCGGAGGTCTCCGACGCCGAGAAGGAGCTTTTCGGCGGTCCTTTGCGCTACGACTTCGGCTGGTCGGAACACGAGCGTGCCCGGCTCGACTTGACGATGATGTCGGCTCTGCGCTCCATGCCGAGGCTGGTCGGGGCGGCCTTGCGGATGGCGTGGCAGGCGGACCGCCGCGCTCTGCTCACGGTCGCGCTCAGCGAGATCGGGCAGGGTGTTGCTGCGGCCGTCGGGTTGCTCGCGGTCAACGCCGTCATGCACGCGCTGCTCGGTTCGGGTCCCCCCGGGCAGCGGTTGCACGCGGTGCTCCCTGGCTTGTCCGCCGCCGCCGGAGCGGCCGTGGTCAACTCGGGCCTGGCCGGATGGTCCACCTCGCGTGCGGGCCGGCTGGAGCCGCTGGTCGAGCGGATCGCCACGACCCAGTACCTGGCCGCCGCCGCGTCGGTGGAGCTCGAGGCCATCGAGGACCCGGAGTTCCGGCGGCTGATCGACGTCGCCCAGTACGGCGCGGGATCCGCCCGCCGTATGATCGGCGCCTGCGTGGCCGCGCTGAACGGGACCATCTCCCTGATCTCCACGGCCGGCGTCCTCACCATCCTCCACCCGCTCCTCCTGCCGATGCTGATCCTGATCGCGGTGCCGCGCGGCTGGGGTGCGATGCGGGTGGCGCAGGAACGGTACGTGTCGGTGATGAGCTGGATCGAGCATGTGCGGGCCAGCCGCCTCATCGGCAACCTGCTCACGGAGCGCACCGCCGCACAGGAAGTGCGCATCCACGCCGTCGGACCGTTCCTGCTCAGCCGTTACGAGCGGATGGCCGAGAGCGCCGAGGCCGAGCAGGAGCGCCTCGCCTCCAGCAAAGCCGTCACCGAGTGGGTGGCCGCCTCGCTGTCCGGCCTCGCCATGGCGGCGACCTACGCGGCCATGTTCTTGCTGATCACGAGCGGCCACATGAGTCTGGCCGTGGCCGGTACCGCCGTCATCGCCGTCCGGTCCGGCTCGGCGAGCCTGGGCGCGCTGGTGATGAACGTGAACCAGCTGCACGAGGAGTCCCTCTACGTCCGCGACCATGCCCGGTTCCTGGACGAGGCGGCACGACGCACCACTCCCAGCGGGGGCGATCCCGTTCCGGCACGGGTGAGGCAGATCGTCCTCGACCGGGTCGGCTACCGCTACCCGGACCGCGAGGCCGCCGCCCTGGACGGGGTGTCACTCACGCTGCCCATGGGCTCGGTGACCGCCGTGGTCGGCGAGAACGGCTCCGGCAAGAGCACTCTGATGAAGGTGTTGTCGGGCCTGTTGCTGCCGCAGAGCGGAACCGTGCGGTGGGGTGATGCCGACGTCGCTTCCCTGGACCGCGCCGAAGTCTTCGACCGCGTCGCACTGCTCACCCAGGACTTCCAACGCTGGCCCGTGACCGCAGCGTTGAACATCCGGATCGGCCGGCCGGCCCGGGAAGCCGGTCTCGAGGACCTTCAGCCGTCCGTCGACTACGCCGGTGCCGGTCCGGTCGTCGCGAAGCTTCCCGACGGCCTGCACAGCCTGCTGGCCCGGATGTTCCGCGGTGCCAGTGAACTGTCCGGCGGCGAGTGGCAGAAGATCGGGCTCGCTCGAACCCACTGGCGCAGCTCCACCTCGGATGCCGACGGTGTGCTCATCGTGGACGAGCCCACCTCCGCCCTCGACCCGGAAGCGGAGATCGCCGCTTTCGACCGCATCCGCCGGCTCGCCGCCCCGAACCGCGCCGTCGTCCTGGTCACCCACCGCATGTCCGGCGTCCGCCACGCCGACCGCATCTACGTCCTGCACCACGGTCGGCTCGTCGAGCACGGCAGCCACGACGAACTCATGGCCGCCAAGGGGCGCTACGCCTCGATGTTCGACGCGCAGGCCGCTCAGTACGCCCCCTCCGGCACCATCCCCCGCCCCGGCTCCCGCACGGTCGCAGATCCCGCATGACCCGCTCGAAAGGCCCAGCGCGACGACTCCCTCCCACCACCGCCCAGGACCACGGTCCCAGCACCCTGCGGCACCGGCTCGTCGATCAGCTCCTCGCGGCCGGACACCTCCGCACCGCCGCTGACGAGGCCGGCCTGCGCAGAGTGCCCCGCCATGCTTTCGCACGCACCGGAAGTGCCCGTGCAGACCGTACGCCGAAGACATGATCCCTGCCAGCACCTCGGGATCAGCCCCGCCGAGGCCCAGACCCTTACCGCAGGCTGGTCCGTCGTACGCGCCGCGGCATCGACGTACTGCGCTGCTACGCCCTCCGCCCCTGAACATCGGAGCCGACATTGGACATGGAACGGCAGACCCGCCTCACCTGGGAGGCATACGGCGAACACCACCTGCGGCGGGGTACGCCCCTCACGGAAGTGGACCGGTTCACCTGGGGCCCCACGGCGAACGGGCCGGGGGACGACATCCTCGGGGACCTCAGCGGCCTGCGTGTCCTGGACATCGGCTGCGGACCCGCCCGCCACGCCGCCCACCTGGCCCGCATCTACGGCGCACACGTGGACGCCGTCGATGCCTCCCGCAGCCAGATCGAGCGGGCCCGCGCCCGCTACCCCGATGTGCCGGGCCTGCGGCTGCTCCACGCCGACGCCGTCGACCACCTGGGCACCGCAGCGCCGTACGACATGATCTACGGCCTCAGCACCTTCCACTTCCTCGACCCGCACCGACTCCTGCCCGCCCTGGCGACCGCCCTCAAGCCGGGCGGACGGCTGTTCTTCACCGTGCTGCACACCAACTCCGCCGGCGACGGCCCGACGTCAACCGTCACGCCGCGCCCGGAGACCCTGCGCCTGGCCGGCGGCGAGGACCTCACCGTGCACATGTGGGTGCTCACACCCGAGTTGTGGGAGGACCTGCTCGTGCAGTACGGGCTCCGCGTGCGAAGCGTCACCGTCCTCGACGCTCCGGAGGAGCACAACCACGCCTCCTACCGGCTGTTCCAGGTCCACCGGCCGGCCCGGATCACCGCCCGTCCCCGTACCACGAGACCGCCCGCCGCCCACGCGGCCGTCGGCGTCGGCGCCGTGCTGCTCGGGCCCCGGGGGCTGCTCCTGGGCCGGCACCGGCTGGGCACACGAGAACTGCCCGGCGGCACTGTGGAGCCGGACGAGTCACTGCAGGAGGCAGTCGTGCGCGAACTCGCCGAGGAGACCGGTCTGTACGCCGACCCAGCCGACGTCCGTCTTCTCGGCATGCTCCTCGACCGGGTCGGCGACGTCGTCCGCGTCACCTTCGGCGCCCTCGTCACCCGTTGGCGCGGAGAGCCGGCCGACCAGCCCGACGAGAGCGTCGGCGACTGGCGCTGGTGGCCGCTGGACGCCCTGCCGCCGGACCTGTTCGAGTGCAGCGCCCAGATCCTCACCGCCTGGCGTCCCGATCTGCCCCTCGACCACGCACCCGCCCGCTTCACCCCCGTCACCGACCCGCACACGACCCCCCGCGCGTGATCCCAGCCCTGAACGGGCGGGACCGCACGGGCACCCCGACGCCGAGACGACAAGGACGGACCCCCGTGACCACTCCACGCCGTGCAACGCCCGCCGACGCCGAAGGCATCACCCTCCTGCGATCGGAGCTGATTCTCTCCCGACCGCTCGACGCGACCTGGCTGACCCTGTGCCGAGACCAGCTGGCCGAACGCCTCCAGTCCGGTGGTGACGCCCGGGCCTACGTCGTCGACGCACCCGGGGGTGGACTCGCCACCTGCGCCCTGGCCCTGGTCAGCCCCGTACTGCCCGCGCCCCGATACCCACAGGGACTGGCCGCACGCATCCAGGCCGTCGCCACCCGACCCGGCTACAGAAGCCGTGGCTACGCCAAGGCCGCCCTCAGCACACTCCTCGACGACCTGGAGCAGGAAGGCATCACCCTCTTCGAACTGCACGCCAGCAATGAATCAAGGCCCCTGTACGAGGCCCTGGGATTCGCCGGCGACCCGGCACTCATGCGCAGAACCGCAGTGCCCCAGCAATCCCGCGAGCATCACGCGCGCGCCGCTGCCACCGACGACTGGGACACGATCCAGCGCCTGGCCGACACGTTCAGCCGCCTCGACACCGGGAACGGTCTCCAACACGAGGAGCAATGGACCCTGCAGGTGCTCAAACTCGCCGAGGAGGTGGGCGAGGCCGCACAGGCCGTCATCGGCGCCCGCGGCACCAATCCCCGGAAAGGGCACAGCCACACGTGGACAGACGTCCAGGACGAGGTGGCCGACGCCGTCATCACCGGCATGGTCGCGCTGGCACGACTGCGCCCCGACGCACGTGAACACTTCACTTCCGTCCTGGCCCGCAAAGCCGTGAAGTTCCTTCACCCGCACGACTCCAGCGACGAGACGCTTCGCTGACCGTCCTCACCAGCCCTGCCACCGCGCTTCCCGTACCGGGCAGGCGCGGGGCGGGTTCCCCACGGAGACCCATCTGCGTGTCGGTCCGCGATTCGAGCCGGTCATGGAGGCGGTCAGGGTGCCCGGGGAACGACGAAGGAAATCCGCCCCTCGTCGCGCCACGCATCTTGTCCGCCGGCCCCGCCCCCATGCACAAGATCACTGCAGCCGGCGCGGCCCTCTCGGCGCACCTGAGTGTGCTGCGTGCCCCGCACGCCCTGCCGAGCCCGATCGTCGTGACCCGCCAGGGCCGGTCAAGGCCGCTGGTCCCCCCACTGGCCCCCAAGAACGATCAAGGGCCGGTTTCGGAATCCTCCGAAACCGGCCCTGACCTGCGACTCTCACAAGTCGGGACGACAGGATTTGAACCTGCGACCCCTTGACCCCCAGTCAAGTGCGCTACCAAGCTGCGCCACGTCCCGATACGCTCACTCACGGTGACCCGCGTGATCGCGTGAACAGCACTTTACCCCACCTGCGCGGCTGTTCCGAAGTGGGCCCCGCGGGGGCGGGGGACAATCGGTCGCATGGGAGACGTGGACGCCAGGGACCGGGACGTGGAGGGGCGGGCGCGCAGCGCACGGCCCCGGGACGGGCTGGGCAGGCCCCTGCCCTACGGCGCGCAGGGGGTGCCCCGGCAGCCCGAGGGTGTCGTACGCACCCCGCAGGAGACGGTCGCCGAGGCCCAGACGCTGCTGGACGCCGGGAAACCGTTCCACGCGCACGAGGTGTTCGAGGACGCCTGGAAGTCGGGTCCCGGAAGGGAACGCACGCTGTGGCGGGGGCTGGCCCAGCTGGCGGTGGGGCTCACGCACGCGGCCCGCGGCAACGCCACCGGCGGCGCCCGGCTGCTACGGCGCGGCGCGGACGCCGTCGAGGAGTGGGCGGCGGACAGCGGCGAGCGCCGGCCGTACGGGATCGATCTCGGCTCGGTCGCCGGGTGGGCGCGGGAGCTGGCCGGGCGGGTGGAGCGCGGGGCCGGGCCCGTCGACGCGGAGGCCGAGGCGCCGCGGCTCACCGCGTAGCACCCTCCCCCGGGACACATGGAGGCGGTGGGTGCGCCGTCAGTGGCATGCGGCAGACTCGGGGCCGTGCGAAAGATTCATGTCATCGGTATCGGCGCGGGCGACCCCGACCAGCTGACCCTGCAGGCGGTCAAGGCGCTGCGGAGCACGGACGTGTTCTTCCTGCTCGACAAGGGCGAGGTGAAGAGCGACCTGACCCAGCTCCGCCGGGACATCCTGGACGCACACCTGCCCCCGGGGTCGTACCGGGTGGTCGAGGCCCGCGACCCGGACCGGGACCGCCGGGCGGGCGGCGCCGCGTACTCGCCGGCCGTCGGGGACTGGCGCAGCGCCCGCGCCGGGATCTACGAGCGGCTGATCGCCGAGGAGTTGGGCGAGGACGGCACGGGTGCCTTCCTGGTGTGGGGGGATCCTTCGCTGTACGACAGCACGCTCGGGATTCTTCAGGAGGTGCTGGAGCGCGCGGCGGTGGCGTTCGAGTACGACGTGGTGCCCGGCATCAGCAGCGTCTCCTCACTGGTCGCCCGGCATCGCACGGGGCTGAACCGGGTGGCGCGGCCGGTGCAGATCACCACCGGGCGGCGGCTGGCCGAGGGCTTCCCGGAGGGGGTGGACGACGTGGTGGTGATGCTCGACGCGCACCAGACCTTCCGGCAGTACGCCGACCAGGACATCGACATCTACTGGGGGGCCTACATTGGCACTCCGGACGAGATCCTGGTCTCCGGCCCGATCGGGGAGGCGGGGCCGCGTATCGAGCGGGTGCGGGCCGAGGCGCGGGAGCGCAAGGGCTGGATCATGGACACGTATCTGCTGCGCAGGCACCCCGGCGAGCAGTGACGGCGCCGGTGAGGGCCTGCTGCGGGCCTACGACCGGCCGAGGCCCAGCCGGTCCAGTACGGCTGCCACGTCCGGCACCGGTGTGACGCCTGCCGGCAGGGCGGGGCGTCGCACGACGACCACGGGCAGGGCGAGTTCGCGGGCGGCCGTCAGCTTGGCGGCCGTCGCCTCGCCGCCGCTGTCCTTCGTCACCAGCACCTCGATGCGGTGGGCGCGCAGCAGCGCCGTCTCGTCGGCGACCGTGAACGGGCCGCGGGCCAGGACCACGTCGGTGTGCGGGGGCAGGGGCGGCTCGGGCGCCTCCACCGAGCGGACGACGAAGTGCTGGTCCGTCAGGTGGGCGAAGCAGGACAGGCCGAGGCGGCCGGTGGTGAGGAAGACCCGGGTACCCAGGGCGGGCAGCATCCCGGCAGCCGCGTCCAGGGACGCCGCCTCGTGCCAGCGGTCACCGGGGCCCGGCCGCCAGCCGGGGCGGCGCAGGACGACCGCGGGCACTGCGGCGGCCTTCGCCGCGCGGGCCGCGTTCGCCGTGATCGACGCGGCGAAGGGGTGGGTCGCGTCGACCAGGGCGTCCACCCGGTGCTCGCGCAGCCAGTCGGTCAGGCCCTCCGCCCCGCCGAAGCCGCCGGTCCGGACCTCGCCGGCGAGCGCCCCTGGACGGGCCACGCGGCCCGCGAGCGAGGTGGTGACGCGGATGCCGGGACGGGCGGCGAGGTCCGCGGCGAGGCGGCGGGCCTCGGTGGTGCCGCCGAGGATCAGGACGTGCGGGGACATGGGGGTGAGCGTACGAGGTCGTACGGGCCGTTTCGGAGACCGGGTCGCTACCGTCGGGGGCATGGAATCCACGCGTGCCGTGCTCATCGACATCGACGGGGTGCTCACCGTCTCCTGGAAGCCGCTGCCGGGAGCGGTTCAGGCGCTGCGGGAGATCAGGGCGGCCGGGCTGGGTGTGGCTCTGGTGACCAACACGACGTCCCGTACGCGGGCGTCGATCGCCGAGACGCTGTCGGGGGCCGGGTTCGAGGTGAGCGCGCAGGACGTGCTCACGGCGCCCGCGGTCACCGCCGCCCATCTCGCCGAACACTTTCCGGGCGCCCGCTGTGCCCTCCTGAACAGCGGGGACATCGCGGAGGACCTCGGGGACATCACGCTGGTCGACGAGGACGAGGTCCGTCCGGACGTGGTCGTCGTCGGGGGCGCCGGGCCCGAGTTCGACTACGCGGCGCTCAACCGGGCCTTCGGTCACCTTCAGCGGGGGGCGCGGCTGATCGCCATGCACCGCAACCTGTACTGGCGGACCGACACCGGACTGCAGTTGGACTCGGGTGCTTTCCTGCTCGGGCTGGAGCGGGCCGCGCGGGTCGAGGCGGAGGTCACGGGCAAGCCGTCCCCGGCGTTCTTCGCGGCGGCATTGGCCCGGCTGGGCGTGGACGCGGACCGGGCGCTGATGGTGGGCGACGACATCGAGTCCGACGTTCTCGCGGCACAGCGCGCAGGGATCACGGGGGTGCTGGTCAGGACCGGGAAGTATCAGCGGCAGACCGAGGAGAGCGCCGACGGTGCTCCGGATCATGTCGTGGACTCGTTCGCCGGTCTGCCCGAGCTGCTGGGACTGACGCGTTGACGTGCTCCCTGGCCTGAGATCCAGGGAACCCATGTCACCACGCGAGCCCGGTTCGTCGCGGACCAGGCGGTGCGGCCTGGCTCACACCGGGGCCTTCGTCCACGCGGTGGACCTGCGGTGGGCCGTTGTCCCGGACGGCCGGACGACGCCGACGGCAGCTGCTGCCACATGCCGCCCGACGTGACCCGCTGGAGCTGGGGCTAGCGCAGCAGCAGCTGAACGCCGCCCACGATCGTCGCCGCGATCACGAGTTGCTCGAACAACCGCTGGTTGATCCTGTTCACAGCCCATTTGCCGAAGAGCGCGCCGGGTACGACGAACACGACGAGCGCGGCGTCAAGGAACAGGGAGCGGCCGTCGATCAGGCCGAGGCCGGCACTGAAGGGCACCTTCGACACGTTCACGATGAGGAAGAAGAAGGCCGATGTGCCGAGGAAGCCGAGCTTGCGGAAGCCTGCGGAGAGGAGGTACATCGACATCACCGGGCCGCCCGCGTTGGCGACCATCGTCGTGAACCCGCCGAGCACGCCGTACGAACGGGCCCTGACCCGGCCGGCCCGTGTCGTCACCGCCTCCGGCCCGTCCCCCGCTTCCGTCCGGCGTCGCCGCCACAGCGTGACCCCGGCCATCAGCAGCAGGATCGCGCCGATCGAGGTCCGTACGACCCCGTCGTCGGCCCACAGCAGGAACAGCGTGCCGGCCACCACCCCGGCCGCCACCGCCGGGAACAGCCGCCACAGTGTGGGCCAGTGGGCGTGCCGCCGGTAGGTGAGCACGGCGAGCACGTCGCCGGCGATCAGGACCGGCAGCAGCACACCGGTGGAGGCGCGGGCGGGCAGCACGGCCGCGAAGATGGCGAGGCTGACCGTGTTGGCGCCGCTCACCGCGGACTTGGAGAAGCCCACGAGCAGGGCCGCGAAGGCGAGGGCGGCGAACTCCCAGCCGGTGATGTGCCAGAGCGTCATCGTGTTCATGCGGACACCGATGCTATGCGCACGCGTCCGGGGCGCGTGATCGCCTCCCGCCCGGTGGCCCCGGATCCGGGAGACGGCCCGCCGACGGTGCCCCGGCGCCGGCGTGTCCGTGAACCCACGCGCCGGGGGCACCTGTGGGGCAGGTGGGAGTTCGACGACAGGTCTAGTGCCTCTCGACCAGCACCGCGCTGCCCTGTCCCACACCCACGCACATCGTCGCCAGCCCCCGCTCCGCGCCCATGCGGCGCATGCGGTGCAGCAGCGTGGTGAGGATGCGGGCGCCGGAGCAGCCCAGCGGATGGCCGAGCGCGATCGCGCCGCCGTACGGGTTCACCAGGTCGGGGTCGATGCCCAGCTGGTCGACGCAGGCGAGTGCCTGCGCGGCGAACGCCTCGTTGAACTCGGCCTCCTGGATGTCGCCGGTCGCCCAGCCGGCGCGGGCCAGCACCTTGCGGGTGGCGGGCACCGGGCCGATGCCCATCACGTCCGGGTGGACGCCCGCCGAGGCACCGGCGACGTACCGGCCGAGGGACTCCAGGCCCAGCTCGTCCAGGGCGTCCTCGCTGACCAGCAGCAGCCCGGCGGCGCCGTCGTTCATCGGTGAGGCGTTGCCCGCGGTGACCGTGCCGTCGGCGCGGAACACCGGCTTCAGGCGGGCCAGTTTCTCCAGCGAGGTGTCCTCGCGGACGCACTCGTCCTGCTCGACCACGATGCCGTCCGGGCGTTGCACCGGCAGGAGTTCGTCGTCGAAGTGGCCGTTCTTGCGGGCGGCGGCGGCGCGTTGGTGGCTGCGCAGGGCGAACTCGTCCTGCCGGGCGCGCGAGACGCCGTAGCGCTCGGCGACCTCCTCGGCGGTCTCGCCCATGGACAGCAGGCCGTGCAGGTCCTTCATGGCGGGATTGACCAGACGCCAGCCGAGGCGGGTGTCGTACGTCTCCATGCGGTGGGGCAGGGCCTCGTCGGGGCGGGGCAGGACGAAGGGGGCGCGGCTCATCGACTCCGAGCCGCCCGCGACGACGATGTCGGCCTCGCCCGCGGCGATGGTACGGGCGGCGGCCGTGACCGCTTCGAGGCCGGAGGCGCACAGCCGGTTGACGGTGGCGCCCGGCACGGACTCGGGCAGTCCGGCGAGCAGGGCGGCCATGCGGGCGACGTTGCGGTTGTCCTCGCCGGCCTGGTTGGCGGCGCCCCAGTAGACGTCGTCGATCCGGGCGGGGTCGAGCGCGGGCACGTCGGCGACCAGGTGGCGGATCACGGTGGCCGCCAGGTCGTCGGGACGCACGGTGGACAGGGCTCCGCGCAGCTTGCCGATGGGTGTGCGGCGGGCGGCTGCGAAGTGGACGGGACGCACGGATTGGACTCCTGACCTACGACGCTGTGGATCAGCAATTAATTAGCACTGCTAGTTTTCGACTATAGACCTCTCACCGGCTCCCTGGGAAGATCCTCACGGACCTTCACCCAGGCAGGCCGAGGCACGCTGGAGGAAACATGGCCGAGATCCGCGAGCACACCCTCGCCGGCACCCGGGGCGCCCTCGCCGTCCGCGAGTGGCCGCACGCCGACCCCCACTACCTCGCCCTGCTGGTGCACGGCTACGGCGAACACGCCGGCCGGTACGACGGGCCGGCCGGCGTCCTCAACGGGCACGGGGCCGCCGTGTACGGACCGGACCACGTCGGGCACGGGAAGTCGGCCGGCGAACGCGTGGTGATCGAGGACTTCGAGGACGTCGTCTCGGATGTGCACCGCGTCGCCGAGCTGGCCCGCGCGGCGCACCCCGGTCTGCCGCTGGTCATGGTCGGCCACTCGATGGGCGGCCTGATCGCGGCGCGTTACGCCCAGCGTCACGGCGACGAGCTGAGCGCGCTGGTGCTCTCCGGCCCCGTGATCGGCGCCTGGGAGCTGCCGGGCCGGCTGCTGGCCCTGCCGGAGATCCCGGACGTCCCCGTCAGCCCGGCCGCGCTCTCCCGCGACCCGGCGGTGTGCGCCGCGTACGCCGCCGATCCCCTGACATGGCACGGGCCGATGAAGCGGCCGACGCTGGAGGCGTTCGTCCGCACCCTGGAGGCCGTCGCCGAGGGCGGTGACGTGGGCACGCTGCCCGTGCTGTGGCTGCACGGGGACGACGACCGGCTGGTACCGCTGTCCGGAAGCCGGATCGGCGTGGAGCGGCTCAGCGGCGGCCGGCTCACCGAGCGGATCTTCACCGGAGCCCGGCACGAGGTGTTCCACGAGACGGACCGGGCGGCCGTCTTCGCGGAGCTGATCCGCTTCCTGGACACGGCCCTGCCGCGCTGACCGGGCGCACCAGCGGCCGATCATGTCACACTGCTGCCCGTGCGCGCCCCGAGTCGAGGGCCGGGGCCGGCCCAGCGGAGGAGCAGGACGTGACCGGAAACGAGCCGACCGCGCAGCACATCGACACCACCCGGCCGCATCCGGCCAGGGTCTACGACTGGTTCCTCGGCGGCAGGAACAACTACCCCGTCGACGAGCAGCTCGGCCGCCGGATCACGGCGATCGACCAGGACGTCGCACGGCAGGCGCGCGCCAACCGCGCCTTCATGCGCCGGGCCACGCGCGTGATGGCCGCGGAGCGGGGCATCCGCCAGTTCCTGGACGTCGGCACCGGCATTCCGACCGAGCCCAACCTCCATCAGGTCGCCCAGTCCGTCGCCCCGGACGCCCGCGTGGTCTACGTCGACAACGACCCCATCGTGCCGGCCCACGCGGACGCGCTGCTGCGCGGCACCCCCGAGGGTGTGACGCGGTACGTGCAGGCCGACGCCCGCGACCCGCACGCCGTCCTCGAAAAGGCCGCGGACGTCCTGGACTTCGACCGCCCCGTCGCCCTCTCCCTCATCGCCCTGCTGCACCTGGTCGCCGACGAGGACGGCGCCCACGACATGGTCACCACGCTGGTCGAGGCGCTGGCCCCGGGCAGCTGTCTGGTGCTGTCGATGATGACGGCAGACCTGGAACCGGAGAAGGTGGCGAAGGGCATAGCGGCGTACCAAGCGGACGGTGTGACCCTGGTGGCCCGCTCCCGCTCCGAAGTGGCCGGGTTCTTCCGGGGGCTCGAGCTGCTCGACCCGGGCATCGTGTCGGTGGTGGACTGGCGCCGCGAGGACGACGCCGACGGGGACGGGCCGGTCTCGCTGTACGGCGCGGTGGGGCTCGCGTCCTGAACGGCTCGCCCGGCGGCGGTGCCGCAGTTCGGTGCGGTGGCCGTGAAAACCTGGCCCCGACCACCCTGTGCCCGTCGAGGAGGACCCTCGACCATCCCGTGGGTTTGCCGTGGAGGACGTATGACCACCCTTGCCGACCCCGTGCCCGGAGGGCGCCCCGGCGACCTCGACCGGGTCGCCTCGCTCACCGCCGAACTCGCCGCGCGCGGCGTACGCGGGATCGTGCTCGCGTACGTGGACACGGCAGGCGTCACCCGGGTCAAGACGGTCCCGACGGCGCGTCTGGAGGCGGCCGTGTCCTGGGGTGTCGGGATGTCGCCGGTGTTCGACACGTTCCTCGCGGACGACTCGGTCGTCACCACCGACGTCCTCGGCTCCCCGGACGGCGATCTGCGGCTCTATCCCGACCTCGACCGGCTGACGGTGCTGGCCGCCCAGCCCGGCTGGGCCTGGGCGCCCGTCGACCGGATCACCCAGGAGGGTGCCCGGCACCCCGGCTGTGCCCGGACCTTCCTGCGCCGGACGGTCACGGAGGCCGCCGAACGGTACGGCCTCGACTTCCGGGCGGCCATCGAGGTCGAATGGGCGCTCGGGCTCGGCTCGGCGCCCGCCGGGGAGTTCGCCCCGGCCGTCTCGGGACCCGCGTACGGCGCGATCCGGCAGATCGAGCTGAGCGACTTCACCGCCGACCTGCTGACCGCGTGCACGGAACAGGACGTGGACGTCCACCAGATCCATCCCGAGTACGCGGCCGGGCAGTTCGAGATCTCCGTGGCCGCCCTCGACCCGGTGGCGGCGGCCGACCTGAGCGTGCTGATCCGCCAGACGATCCGGGCGGTCGCCCGGCGGCACGGTCTGAGGGTGTCCTTCGCGCCCGCCGTGTCCGCCGACGGTGTCGGCAACGGCGGCCATCTGCACCTGTCCTGCCGGCGCGCCGGGGTCAACCTGCACGCCGGCGGTCCGGGCCGGTACGGCATGACGGCCGAGGCCGAGTCGTTCGCGGCCGGGGTGCTCGCCCGTCTGCCCGCCCTGACCGCGGTCACCGCGCCGAGCCCGGCCAGCTATCTGCGGCTCAGGCCCTCCCAGTGGGCGGGGGTGTTCACCGCCTGGGGCCGGGAGACCCGCGAGGCCGCGCTGCGGGTGGTGACCGGCTCGGCGGGCCGCCAGGACCAGGAGGCCAACATGGAGATCAAGCCGGTCGACCTGGCCGCCAACCCGTACCTGGCGCTCGGCTGCGTCATCGCCGCCGGGCTCGACGGGCTGACGGCGGCGCTGCCGCTGCCGCGGGAGATCACCGGGGACCCGGCCCGGTACGGCCCCGAGGAGGCGGCGGCCCTGGGGGTACGGCGGCTGCCGGTGACCTTGTCGCAGGCCGTCGAGGAGTTCCGTGCCGATCAGGTGCTGCGGGCAGCGCTCGGCCCGGTCCTGGCGGACGCGGTGACCGCCGTACGGCTGGGGGAGGCCGCCGCCGTGGAGGGTCTCGACGACGCGCGGGTGGCGGCGGCCTACCGCTGGCGGTACTGACATGCCGGCACCGGGACCGGTCCACGAGGCGCTCGCCGCGCTGCCGCTGGTGGACCATCACTGCCACGGCGCCGTCACCGCCGACCTCACCCCCGAGCGGTTCGAGTCGCTGATCACCGAAGGCGCGGCCTGGCCCGGCGTCTCGCCCTTCGACAGCCCGGTCGGCACGGCCGTACGCCGCCACTGCGCACCTCTGCTGGACCTCCCGCGCCACGCGCCGCCCGCCGACTACCTGGCCCGGCGCGCCGCGCTCGGCTGGCGGGAGGTCAACCGGCGCTTCCTGCGGGCATCCGGCACGCAGGTGTTCTGCGTGGACACCGGCTACGCCCCGCACCCGTTCACCTCCCCCGCCGAACTGGCGCGGGCCGCCGGAGCCGCCGCCTACGAGGTCGTACGGCTGGAGCAGGTCGCGGAGGCGGTGGCGGCGCGAGGCGTGGAGGCGGGCGAGTACGCGGCGGTGTTCCGGGCCGCGGCCGAGGAGGCCGTCCGCCGGCCGGGCGTGGTGGCCGTGAAGTCGGTCGCCGCCTACCGCACCGGCTTCGCCCTGGACCCGGCCCGCCCCACCGACGCCGAGGTGACCGGGGCGGCCGGGCGGTGGCTCGCGCGCAAGAGCCGGATGGCCGACCCCGTGCTGGTACGGCACCTGCTGTGGACCGCCGTCGACCTCGGCCTGCCGCTGCAACTGCACACCGGGTTCGGCGACGCCGACGTACGGCTGCACCGCGCCGATCCCGCGCTGCTGACCGACTGGCTGCACCGGACCGCGGGCACGATCCCGGTGCTGCTGCTGCACTGCTGGCCGTACCAGCGTCAAGCCGCCTACCTGGCGACCGTCTTCGAGCAGGTGTACCTGGACGTCGGGCTGGCCCTGCACTACACCGGACCGGCCCGCGCGCGGGCGGTGCTGGAGGAGGCGATGGAGATCACCCCGTACCGCAAGCTGCTGTACAGCTCTGACGCCTGCGGTGTGGCCGAGTTCCACCACCTTGGCGCGCTGTCCTTCCGGCAGGGACTGGCCGGGCTGCTCCAAGCCCGCGTGGAAGCCGACGAGTTGAGCCTGTCCGACGCCCTGCGGATCGCGGCCTGGGCGGGCCGCGACAACGCCCGCCGACTGTACGGACCGCCCGTATCCGAACCGGCCCGTCACTGAGCGGGCGCCCCACCTGGAAAGTATGATCAAGCAATGTCTGACATGACCGAAACCACTCCCGGCTGGCTGACCTCCGACGAGCTGGAAATGGCCAGGGCCCGGATGCCGATCCTGTACGTCGAGGCCGTGCCCGTGCGCGTGGACGACAGCGGTGAAGTCACCAGCGTCGGGCTGCTCTTGCGCATCGGCCCGGACGGAACGGTCAGCCGGACCCTGGTCTCCGGCCGCGTCCTGCACCACGAGCGGGTCCGCGACGCGCTGCTGCGCCACCTGGAGAAGGACCTCGGCCCGGTCGCCCTGCCACGCGTCCCGGCCTCCCTGCAGCCCTTCACCGTCGCGGAGTACTTCCCGACCGCGGGCATCACGCCGTATCACGACCCGCGCCAGCACGCGGTGTCCCTCGCCTACGTCGTCCCGGTGACCGGCGACTGCCGGCCCCGGCAGGACGCGCTGGACCTGGTGTGGTTCACCCCGCAGGAGGCCGCCTCACCGGCGGTGCAGAGCGAGATGCCGGGCGGGCACGGGGCGCTGCTGAAGCAGGCCCTCGCGCATGTCGGCGTGGTCGCCTGACACCGCGCAACTGATCTTCGTACCAGCTTTGCCGCGGCTGTGACCAGGCGATTTTGGTAAGCGTTCGGGTTGCGTACGGGCTCGCACCGGGCTTTGGCAACACCTGCACCACAAGCGCCAAAACAATGGCAAAGGGGACTGGGGGAAAGGCATGTGGCCGTGCGAGGGTTCGACGCATGAGCGCAGAGCACGTCCTCGACCACCGGCCCGGTGGCCATGTCCCCGGCCACGCCCGCGATCGCGTCCGCGCGGGCGCGAACAAGGTGCCGGAGGTGACCGTCTACTTCTGGATCATCAAGGTGCTGACCACGGGCATGGGTGAGACGGCGTCCGACTTCCTGGCCCATCTGTTCGGCGCGATTCCGGCGGTCGGTCTCGGCGGTCTCGCGTTCGTGGCCTCGCTCGTGCTCCAGTTCGCCGTCCGCCGGTACGTGGCCTGGGTGTACTGGACGACGATCGTGATGGTCAGCGTGTTCGGCACGATGGCCGCCGACGTCCTCCACGTGGGCATCGGTGTCCCCTACGCCCTGTCCACGCCGCTGTTCCTGACCGCTCTGGCGGCCACCTTCGCCCTCTGGTACGCGAGCGAGCGGACCCTGTCGATCCACGGCATCCGCACCCGGCGGCGCGAGTTCTTCTACTGGGCGGCCGTACTGGCCACGTTCGCCCTCGGCACCGCGGCGGGCGACCTCACCGCGACCACCGGCCTCGGCTACCTGGGCTCGGTCGTCCTGTTCGCGGTGGCGATCTGCGTGCCGGCCCTCGCGCACCGGGCGGGTGTCCTCGGCGCCGTGACCGCGTTCTGGACGGCGTACGTCCTCACCCGCCCGCTCGGCGCCTCGATCGCCGACTGGATGGCCGTACCCGCCTCCCGCGGCGGACTGGCCTGGGGCCTCGGCCCGGTCACCGTGTCCTGGACGGTGGCGATCCTGGGCTTCGTCGCCTATCTGGCGGTGTCACGGCGGGACGTCGAGCCGGCCGTCCGACCGCACGACGGGCAACACTCGGGCGGACGTGCCGCCCGGCCTTGAGGAACCGGCCGGGCGGCAGGTCGCTGTCGCAAGCGGTCACACGGCCGCGGGCCGGCGGGCCGTCACGATCAGGTAGCCCACCTCGGGCATTTCCAGGTTCTGCCCCTCGGCCGGCTTCAGCTTGGCGAGGACCTCCGGGTCGACCTTGGCGGCGAACTGCTCCATGTTCTTGGCGAGCGCCTCGCCGAGCCGCTTGACGGACTGCCGGGTGGTGTTCTCGCTGACGTCGATGATCTCGGCACAGCGCAGGCCCGCCTCGCGCAGCATGGAGGGGTACGCCTCGAAGGACGCCGGCGACTGCGTGAGGTACTGCTTGAGGATGCCCTCGATCACCGGGCGCCGCTCCGGCGAGATGGTCTCCCGCTCGTAGTTGTCGGTGAGCGCGAGCCGGCCGCCCGGCCGCAGCACGCGGGCCGCCTCGCTGAGCGCCGCCGTCCGGTCGGGCATCTGCATGACGGACTCCAGCATCCACACGGCGCTGAACGAGGCGTCGTCGAACGGCAGGTTCATCGCGTCGCCGTGCTGGAAGCTGACCTTGCCGCTCAGACCGGCCGCCTCGGCCAGCTCGTTGGCCTTCTCGACCTGCTTGCGGCTGACGCTGACGCCGACCACCTCGGCACCCGTCGCCTGGGCGAGCCGGAGCGCCGGTCCGCCGACACCACAGCCGATGTCCAGCACACGGTCACCGGGGCCGACCTGCAGCCGCTCGATCATCATGTCCGTGAGCCGGTTGGCAGCGTCCTCCAGCCCAGTGGCGTCGTCCTGGCTGTTCCAGAAGCCGACGTGGATGTTCGGGCCGTACAGCGCGGCGTCGAACGCCCCCACCAACTGGTCGTAGAACTGGCCGACCTGCTCGCCGACGGGGGTGATGTTCGAAGACGTCACTTCTTCTCCTCTTTCTGAAACTGCAAATCTGCAATCGGTCATCGACGGACCCTGAAGGGACACTGCGGCCCAAGGACTACAGACGTCCTTCCGGCTTCCGTCTTTTCTCTCGCGACGAGCGATGCGGCACACGGCACACGGCCACGGGCTCACCTCACACGTTCTCCGCAAGCCGGTCGAGGACGGCTCCGGCGGTGACGACGGCGTGGTCCTCCGTCATCGTGGAGTGGTCGCCGGTCACGGCGAGCCGGGTGAGCCGGTCGCCCCACGCCGACTCCTCATCCGTGAAGAGAGGCATGGAGCCGCCCCTCGCGGTGGACCGGACCTCGTCCACCCCGTCGAACGTCTTCTCACGCTGGAACATCTGTCCGGACATCACGACTGTGGACACGACCGTGCCGCGCTCCTCCAGCCACCCGGCACCGCGCGGCGATCCAGCCATCCGACGACCGGCCGACGAGCACGACCGGGTCGTCCCCCGGGCACCGGAGCGTGACCTCGGTCTGCATCTCCGCAGTCTTCGGCGATTACGTCGGCGATTTCCGAGAACGGCCGCCGCTTGGCGAATGGCACCGACTCCCTGGCCGTACTCCTGTCCCGGTTCTCTTTGTTCATCGAAGATTCACTGAACGCCGATACCGGTCCAGTCAGCCATGTGCGCACAGGTGCGCTGCACACTCGGAAACAGCTCGTACAGCTCGCCGCCGCCGAGGACATAGTCAAGTACCACTCAGAACCCCCGTTCTTCCCTCTCCCGGCCAGGAGAGGGCAACCACCGCATGGCGGTGATCGTTTGCTCCGGCTCCCGCATGGGGTGCCGTCCCCAGGTGCAGTTACATCTACCTGCGAGTCCCTTGGCCGAATTTCATCCAACCCCCGTCGGTGATCTCGTGTCAAGCAAGGACTTGCAGGTAGGCAGCTGACGGTGCATCAACCATGCGCACGCTACTGGCGGTTACAGCAGCAGGATCACCGGGCCTGGTCGTCCCGAAAGCAACTTGCCGCATCTCGCGCCCAGTTCAACCCCGGCCTTCGTCGAAACGGACCCCTTGGGCGTTCAAGCATGAAATAAGGACGGTGTAAGAGCTGCTCGGCCACGATCGCGTCCGCCTGTGTCCCTTCCCGCAATCACGGCCGGGATATGGCGCGTGGCCGCCATGGAAACCGACACGTTCTCAGAAATCATCGTCATTCCTCCGTCGTGCGGCAGCACGCGACGGGGCCAGCGCCCGGATCAGCGGTCGGTGCGCTGATCCGGGAGCGTGCCTGGAACCCGGCCACCTCCTCGAGCAGTGCCGCGGTCACCCACTCGCTCTGGTCGGCGAGACAGAAATGCCCGCCGCTGAAGGTCCGGATCCGGAACTCCGCGCTGGTGTGCTCGGCCCGTTCTCGCGCCCCGGCCCCCGGGACCTGGGCATCGGAGTCGCCGGTGCAGACGCCAGATGGTCCAGTGCCTGACTCCGGCGGCACGCAGGGCGTCGGTGAGCTCCTTCGGGACCTCGTGGTGGGCAGCCTCGTACTGCCGCACTGGGCAACCCCGGCCTGTTCAGCCCGCTCAACCTCACCGGTCTGGACTCCACCACCCAGGGCAAGTGGATCGCACCCGAGTACGCCGGTGCACAGCAGCCCGGCCCCGACTCGCCAAGGCCGCCGCTGCGTTCGCCAAGGCCGGCTACACGAAGAAGAACGGCAAGCTCGTCGGCCGCGACGGCAAGCAGCTGTCCTTCACCATTCTGGAGGTGTCCGAGTGGGCGGACGCGATCCAGCGCGACAAGGTGATCGCCCAGGAGCTCAAGGCAGCCGGCATCGACGTGCAGGTGAAGCCGATCGCCTCCGCCCAGATCGACGCCAAGCGCAAGAGCGGCGACTTCGACGTGGTGGTGGGCGGCGCCGTCTACTACGACACCCCGTACAACTTCTTCAGGGACATGCTCTCAGCGGCAATGCCGGGCTGTGGACCAACTACGGGCACTACAAGAGCAAGCAGACGGACGACCTGCTCGCCCAGATGGCCAACGCGGCTGACGAGGCGACCGTCAAGAAGTACTCCGCGAAGCTGGAGAAGCTGACTGTCGCCGAGCGCCATCGACACGGCGCAGGCGATGCGCCCGCCCAGCGCCGCGCACCCCTTCGGCACCACCGCCACCGGTGAGGACGTGCTCGCCCAGATGGTCGTCGGCAGCCGTGTCTCGCTGCTGGTCGGTCTCATCGCCGGAGCCGTCACCACCAGTGTGTCGGTGGTGGTCGGGGTCGCCGGCGGATACCTCGGCGGCAGGACCGACGCGGTCCTCACCGCCCTGACCAACGTCAGCCTCGTCATCCCGGGTCTGCCCCTGCTCATCATCATCGCCAGCTACGTGCAGGGCCGCGGCGGCCCGCTGACCACCGCTCTGATCATCTCGCTGACCTCCTGGCCCTGGGGGGCACGCCAGAAGCGCGCCCAGACCCTGTCGCTGCGCGGCCGGGACTTCGTCACCGCGGCCGAGATGACCGGCGAGAGCCGCTGGGGCATCATCACCCGCGAGCTCATCCCGCAACTCGCGCCGATCATCTCCGTCAGCTTCCTCTCCGCCGTCGTCCTGTCGATGTTCGCCGACGCGGGACTGTCCTTCATCGGCCTGGGCGACATCAACTCCGTCAGCTGGGGCTCGATGATGTACTGGGCCCAGAACGGCTCCGCCCTCACCCTGGGAGCGTGGTGGTGGTTCGTCCCGCCCGGCGCGTGCATCGCCCTCATCGGCGTCGCGGCCGGCCTCGTCAACTTCGGCATCGACGAGATCTCCGATCCCCGGCTGCGCCAGCCCGCCAGGAAGGTGCGTGAGCAGGCCCGGGCGGCGCGCCTTGGCCGTACCACCGCCCAGCCGTCATCCACCGCCCGGGGGGCAGCCTCATGAGCGAACCGCTCCTGACCGTCCGCGGCCTGCACGTCGACTACTTCGACCGGACCGACCCCGTGCACGCCGTGCGAGGGGTCGACCTCACGCTGCACCGCGGTGAGACCCTGGGCGTCGTCGGTGAGAGCGGCTGCGGCAAGTCCACCCTGATCACCGCGCTGACCCGGCTGGAGCGCCCGCCCGCCGTCACCACGGCCGGGTCCGTGCTCTTCCACGGCACACCGGACGGCCGCCCGGTCGACCTGCTCCGCCTCACCGACCGCGAACTGGCCGAACTGCGCTGGGAACACCTGGCCATCGTGTTCCAGAGCGCCATGAACGCCCTCAACCCGGTGCTCCGGATCGGCGCCCAGTTCGCCGACGTCCTCGGACGGCACCGGGGGCTCGCGCGCCGCGCGGCCTGGGAACGCGCGGGTGAGCTGCTGGCCATGGTCGGTATCCCGACCGACCGACTGCGCTCCTTCCCGCACGAGCTGTCCGGCGGCATGCGGCAGCGCGCCACCATCGCCCTCGCCCTGGCGTGCCAACCTGACCTCATGGTGATGGACGAACCCACCACAGCCGTGGACGTCGTGATGCAGCGCCAGATCCTGCGTCAGGTGTCCCGGCTCAAACGCGAACTGGGTTTCTCCGTCGTCTTCGTCACCCACGACCTGTCCCTGCTGATCGAGATCGCGGACCGGATCATGGTCATGTACGCGGGGCAGGTCGTCGAGACCGCGCCGGCCCGGCGGATCCACAGCGATCCCAAGCATCCCTACACCGCTGCGCTGCGCAACGCGTTCCCGCCGGTACGGGGCCCGCGCCGGGAGATCACCGGCATCCCCGGGTCCCCACCGGGACTGCGCACACCGCCGACGGGCTGCGGCTTCCACCCACGGTGCCACAGCCGCTTCGAGCCCTGCGCGCACACGGCCCCACCGCTGCTGGCCCTCGACGACGGCGAGGTCGCCTGCCATCTGCACACCGGCCGCGGTCCTGCCGGAAGCCAACGTGAGGAGAACACCCATGCCGGCACCTGAGGAGCCGCCCGAGGCGGTCGCCGACGCCGCGCTGGTGGCCCGCCAGGTCGTCAAACGCTTCCCGCGGCACGGCCTCGGACAGCACGGCAAGCAGGTTCACGCCCTGGAACCCACCACGCTCGCCCTGCACCCCGGCAGGATCACCGCACTGGTCGGCGAGAGCGGCAGCGGCAAGTCGACCCTCGCCCGGCTGCTGGCCATGGTCCACACGCCCACCGAGGGCGAGATCCTGCTGGGCGGCACGGTGGTCCGGCGGGCCCGGACGACCAAGGCCCGACGCGCCTACTACCGCCAGGTCCAGATGATCTTCCAGGACCCGTTCTCCTCGCTCAACCAGGTACACCGGCTGCGCTACATCCTCAGCCGCCCGCTCAAGCTCCACGGCCACGCACGCGGCCGGGCGGAACTGGAGCGGCACGTCCTGGAGCTCCTGGAACGGGTGGAGCTCACCCCTGCCGAGCAGTTCATCGACAAGTTCCCGCACGAGCTGTCCGGCGGACAGCGCCAGCGCGTCGCCATCGCCCGCGCCCTGGCCGCCCGGCCCAGGATCCTGCTGGGCGACGAGCCCATCTCCATGCTCGACGCCTCGATCAGGCTGGACATCCTCAACCTCCTGCGCAGACTCCGCGACGACGAGGACCTCGCGATCCTCTACATCACCCACGACATCGCCAGTGCCCGCTACTTCGCCGACGAGATCAAGGTGCTGTACGCCGGCCAGCTCGTGGAGTCCGGGCCGCCCGACGCCGTCGTGGAACAGCCCAGGCATCCGTACACCCGACTGCTGCTGGACTCCGCCCCCGACCCCGACCGCGGCGGCTTCCTCGACGGCGCCGCGGACCTGGCCGAGGAGGAGCCGCTGGGCGAGCCCCCGGACCTCGTCGCCCCGCCCGCCGGCTGCCGCTTCCACCCGCGGTGTCCCCTCGCCCGGCCGGAGTGCACCACCGCCTTCCCGCCCCGCACAGAGGCCGGCGACGGTCACTGGGTGCATTGCTGGTCCCACGGCCAGGACTCCGGCGCCTGACCGCCACCGTCCGGAAGACCCACTGACTGGAGCCTTGTCATGCATGACGACCGTACTCTGGTCGAGGCCCGCCTCAAGCGCGTGCTCGACGAACGCATCCGCCCGGCGGTCTACCCGCACTCCGTGCCGCTGCGGGCCGGCATCTGGACCGCACCCGACGAGCCCGTCCCGGTCGCCGAGGGCCTGGCGGCACCGCGAACCCCCATCGAGGCGGGCGAGGAGTGGGGCCCGCCATGGGGGACGAGCTGGCTGACCGTGTCCGGCACGGTACCCGCCGAGTGGGCCGGCAGGACCGTGGAGGCGCTGCTCGACCTCGGCTTCGACGAGAACATGCCCGGCTTCCAGTGCGAAGGGCTGGTCTACCGTCCCGACGGCACGCCGGTGAAGGGAATCAACCCGCGCAACCAGTGGGTGCGCATCGCCTCCGAGGCGGTCGGTGGCGAAGAGGTGCTGCTGCACGTGGAGGCCGCCTCCAACCCGGTGGTCTTCGATTGGCCGGCCTTCGCCCCCACCGGACTCGGCGACAAGGAGACGGCCGGCACCCGGCCGCAGTACCGGCTGGCCCGGATGGACCTCGCCGTCTTCGACGAGACGGTGTGGCAGCTGGTGCAGGACCTGGAGGTGCTGGGCGAGCTGATGCCCGAGCTGCCCGTCGAGGGTGCCCGGCGCTGGGAGATCCTGCGCGCCGTGGAGCGGGCGCTGGACGCGATCGACCTGCAGGACGTGAGCGGTACCGCGGCCGGCGCCCGCGAGCAGCTCGCCGGGGTGCTGGCGACGCCCGCCGCGCCGTCGGCGCACCGCATCAGCGCGGTCGGCCACGCGCACATCGACTCCGCCTGGCTGTGGCCGCTGCGGGAGACGGTGCGCAAGGTCGCGCGGACCACGGCCAACATGACGGCGCTGCTGGAGACGGAGCCCGACTTCGTCTACACCATGTCTCAGGCCCAGCAGTACGCCTGGATCAAGGAACACCGGCCGGAGGTGTACGCGCGGGTCAAGAGGGCCGTGGCCGAGGGCCGGTTCGTGCCGGCCGGCGGTATGTGGGTGGAGTCGGACACCAACATGCCGGGCTCGGAGGCGATGGCCCGTCAGTTCGTGCACGGCAAGCGGTTCTTCCTGGAGGAGTTCGGCATCGAGAACGAGGAGGCGTGGCTGCCGGACACCTTCGGCTTCGCGGCCGGGCTGCCGCAGATCATCAAGGCGGCCGGCACCAAGTGGCTGCTGACCCAGAAGATCTCCTGGAGCCAGGTCAACTCCTTCCCCCATCACACCTTCTGGTGGGAGGGCATCGACGGAACCCGGATCTTCACCCACTTCCCGCCCGTCGACACCTACAACTGCTCGATGCAGGGCCGTGAAATCGCCCATGCGGCACGCAACTTCAAGGACAAGGGGGTGGCCCGGCACTCGCTGGCGCCGACCGGCTGGGGCGACGGCGGAGGCGGCACGACCCGGGAGATGGTCGCGAAGGCCGCGCGGATGCGGGACCTCGAGGGCTCGGCGCGGGTGGTGTGGGAGCGGCCCGCGGACTTCTTCACCAAGGCGCAGGCCGAGTACCCGGATCCGCCGGTGTGGGTGGGCGAGCTGTACCTGGAACTGCACCGGGGCACGCTGACCAGCCAGGCGAAGACCAAGCAGGGCAACCGGTGCAGCGAGCACCTGCTGCGGGAGGCCGAGCTGTGGTCGGCCACAGCCGCCGTACGGTCCGGACTCCCCTACCCGTACGAGGAGTTGGACCGGATCTGGAAGACGGTGCTGCTGCACCAGTTCCATGACATCCTGCCGGGCTCGTCGATCGCCTGGGTGCACCGGGAGGCCGTGCGGACGTACGCCGCCGTCGCGGAGGAACTGGAGGACATGATCGGCCGGGCCCAACAGGCCTTGGCCGGTGACGCGTCGGGCGGTGGCACGGTGGTGTTCAACGCCGCACCGCACGAGCGCGGGGGCGTACCGGCGGGAGCAGGCCGTGCGCTCGCCGCCGGCGAGGCCCCTGGAGGCTGCACGGTCTCGGCCCTGCCCGGCGGTGGCCTGCAGCTCGACAACGGCCTGCTGCGCGTCGTCGTGGACGAGCGGGGGCTGGTGCCGTCGGTCCGCGACCTCGTCAGCGGCCGCGAGACCATCGCCCCGGACAAGGCGGCCAATCTGCTGCAGATCCACCCGGACTTCCCCAACACCTGGGACGCCTGGGACGTCGACCGCTTCTACCGCAACACCGTCACGGACCTGACCGACGCCGACGAGATCACGGTCGTCTCCGACTCCCCGCAGGCCGTGTCCGTGCGGGTGGTGCGCTCCTTCGGGCAGTCCCGGGTCACGCAGACCCTCACCCTGACGGCGGGGGCCGGACGGCTCGACATCGACACCGAGGTCGACTGGCACGAGACCGAGAAGTTTCTCAAGGCGGCCTTCCCGCTCGACCTGCACACCGACCGCTACGCCGCCGAGACGCAGTTCGGTCACCTGCACCGGCCCACGCACACCAACACCAGTTGGGAGGCAGCCAAGTTCGAGGCCTGCAACCATCGCTTCGTGCATCTCGAGGAGCCCGGCTGGGGCGTGGCGCTGGTCACCGCCTCGACGTACGGGCACGACGTGACCCGTACCGTGCGCGCGGACCGCGGCACCACCACGACGGTCCGGGTCTCCCTGCTGCGGGCTCCGCGGTTCCCCGACCCGCACACCGACCAGGGGGTGCACACCTTCCGCCACGCGCTCGTCCCCGGAGCGGGGATCGGCGACGCCGTACGCGAGGGCTACCGGATCAACCTGCCCGAACGGCGTGTCCCCGGTGACACGGACGTCGCCCCGCTGGTGGCCCTGGACGACGACGGCGTCGTGGTCAGCGCCGTCAAGCTCGCCGACGACAAGAGCGGCGATGTGATCGTGCGGCTGTACGAGGCCGGGGGCGGGCGCGCCGAGGCCCGCCTGACGACGTCCTTCGCCTTCACCGGGCTGCGGACCTGTGACCTGCTGGAACGCCCCTGCGGCGACGAGACGGCAGGTCCCGCCGAGGTCACCGGGGACACCGTCCGGCTCCGGCTGCGCCCCTTCGAACTGGCCACCCTCCGCTTCGTCCGCCCCGCGTGACAGCGGCGCCGGGCCGGACGGGTCCGTCCCCTCCGTCCGGCCCGGCGCCGACCGGCACGACTTCCCCGCACAGAAGGAACCATGTCTTCCTCCCACACGGAAAGCGCCGCGCTCCTCGCCGACGCCGGAACCGTCCTCCAGCCTGGCTTCACCGGGCTGACCGCACCCGACTGGGTCCGCCGCCACCTGGGCGAGGGCAACCTCGGCGGTGTCGTCCTGTACGGCCGCAACATCTCCGGACCCGAGCAAGTCGCCCAGCTCACCGCCGATCTGTACACAGTCCGCTCCGAGGTGCTGATCGCCACCGACGAGGAGGGCGGCGAGGTCACCCGCGTGGGCGCGGCCGGCGGCTCTGTGTCCCCGGGCAACCGTGCCCTCGGCGAGGTCGACGACGTGGGCCTGACCGAACGGGTGGCCCGCTCCATCGGCCTCGACCTGGCGGCCTCGGGCGTCAACCTGGACTACGCCCCCGACGCCGACGTCAACTCCAACCCGGACAACCCGGTGATCGGTGTGCGGTCCTTCGGCGCCGACGGCGAGCGGGTCGCCCGGCACACCGCCGCCTATGTGCGGGGCCTGCAGTCGGCCGGGGTGGCGGCCTGTGCCAAGCACTTTCCGGGGCACGGCGCCACCTTCGAGGACTCCCATCTCGGCCTGCCCCGGCTGGAGCTGGACGACGAACAGCTCGGGCAGCATCTGCTGCCCTTCAGGGCCGCCGTCGAAGCCGGCGTGAAGAGTGTCATGACCGCCCACATCCTCTTCCCCGCGTACGACGAGCAGCGCCCCGCCACGATGTCCCGCACGATCCTGACCGGGCTGCTCCGTGAGGAGCTGGGCTTCGCCGGCCTGATCGTGACCGACGGCATCGAGATGGGAGCGATCTCGGGCACCTACGGCGTGGCCGCCGGCGCGGTCGAGGCCATCGCGGCAGGTGCGGACACCATCTGCGTCGGCGGCGGGCTGCGGGACGAGGAGGCGTACCTCTATCTGCGTGATGCGCTGGTCTGGGCCGTGCGTGAGGGCCGGCTGTCCGCCGAACGGCTTGACGAGGCAGCCGAACGCAATCGGGCACTGGGCCGCTGGGCCGCCGCCGCCCGGCGGTTCCCGGTGGCCGGGGACCCGGACCGCGGCCTCGGCCTCGACGTGGCCCGTCGTGCCTTGCGGATCGACGGTGAACTGCACGCGATCAGTGGCGTTCCGCACGTCGTCGAACTCTTCCCGACCCCCAACATCGCCGCGGGTGACCCCCCTTGGGGCGTCGCCAGGCCGCTCGCCGAGCTGATCCCCGGGACCACCGTCTCCCGTTCCGGTGAACCGGCCACCCGGATGGAGGGGGCGGGGCTGTTCCACGCGCCGGTCGCCGACGAAGGCGCCGAGGTGGACATCGCGCCGCTGCTGGGCGCGGCCGTCGGGCGCCCCCTGGTGGTCGTGGTACGCGACCCGCACCGCCATCCCTGGATGCGCAGGGCCGCGATGGCCCTGACGCAGGCCCGCCCGGACGCGGTGGTGGTCGACGTCGGCGTCGGACACGGCGTGCGCGAGATCTTCGGCTCACGGGGAGTGACCTCGCTGGCCACTCACGGTGGCTCCCGCCTGAGCGGCATCGCCGCCGCCGAGGCCCTGGCCGGCCGTGAGGCTTCCGTGGTCCGAGAGGGTGGCTCGTGAGCGTTCGAGCGGTTCTGGCGTCGCCCGAAGGTGTCGTCTCGACTCCGGCGCCAGGCAGAGCCCCGACGCTGGAGCCGCACGCCCGGGAACGCGAAGAGGCCGTGCCGACTTCCCGTGAGAGAAGCGGTCGTAGCCCGGTCGGCCGCAGGCGCACTTCGTGACACCAGGGCCGGTCAGGGCCGCTGGTCCCCCACTGGTCCCCCTCCACGGGGTACGGCGTCAACGGACCGGACAGCCCAGGAGGGCCCGATCATGGTCGCCCTCGGACGCGGTAAAGGCGCGTTGCCCCCCATGGTCCGCAAAACGATCAAAGGGCCGTTTCAGATCTCTCTGAAACGGCCCCTGACTGCGACTTTTGCAAGTCGGGACGACAGGATTTGAACCTGCGACCCCTTGACCCCCAGTCAAGTGCGCTACCAAGCTGCGCCACGTCCCGATGCCGTCTGACCTGGAGTTTCCCTGGTCGAAACGTGCAGGGAAACAATACCGCACCCGGGTCGGTGGTCGCGCACCCTTATCGGCAGCCCGGCCACCCTGGGCGACACCGGCTGGTCGTCCGCTCCCTCTGCGCCGGGTTCCTCTTCGCCTGGCATCGACATTGCCGGGACCGGTGACCGGCGCCGTGCGTCCGCGCCGGTCACCGCGGCCGCTCCCCTCCCCCGTCGTCCCTCTGGGTGCGCGGTCCACGCCTCCTTCGGACCTGCCGAGGGGTTTTCAGTGCCTGTCCGGGAGGCCCAACTCCGGGTGGGCTTCCAGGAGCCGGGGCGGGGCCGCCTGCCGCCAGGAGTCGGCGAGGATGTCCCGCAGCTCGTCCTCGTCCTCGAGCGCGGCGAGTCGCGCTCTCACCCAGGCGAACTGGGCCTCGTGACCGGCGATCCAGAACTTCTCCGGCTCGGCCATGACCAGTTCGTCGCGCTCCTCCTTGGGGCAGCGCACGGCGATGGACGTCTCGTCCTCGGGCAGGGTGGCGAACATCTTCCCCGCCACCCGGAACGTGGGCATGTTCCACGCGGTCTTCTCCGTGGTGTCCGGCAGGGACAGGGCGATACGGCGTGCGTCTTCAGCGTCCGGCATGGCACGCACCGTAACGCGCGGCACTGACAGTCAGCCCTGGGCGGCCTCGCCCAGCGCCTCCAGTACCGGGCGGATCAGCGGGTGTCCCTCGGCGCCGCGCCGCACGGCCGCGAAGACCCGCCGGGTGGGGGCCACGCCGTCGACGGGACGGACGACCACGCCCGTGAGGTCCATGCCGCGCAGCGCGGAGCGGGGCACGAGGGCCACACCCGCATCGGCGGACGCCAGGGCGACGACGGCACGGAAGTCGTCGGAGGAGTGCTCGAGGCTGGGCTGGAAGCCGGCGCTCTCGCAGGCGAGGACGACCACGTCGTGGCAGGGGTTGCCGGGGTACGGTCCGATCCACGGGTCCTTGGCCAGCTCGGACAGGGGCACCTCGGGGGCGTCCGCGAGGCGGTGGCCGACCGGGACGACCGCGTCGAAGGGCTCCGCGTACAGCGGGACGTGGGTGAGGCGGGGGTCGTCGGCGGGCGGCGCGCCCCGGTACTCGACGGCCACGGCCACGTCCACCTGCCGGTCCAGGACCATCGGCAGGCTGGCGTCGCCCTCGGCGTCCCGCACCCGGATGCGTATGCCGGGCGAGGCGGCGGCCAGGCGGGCCACGGCCGGGGCCACGACCTCGGCGATGCCGGTCGCGAAGGCCGCCACGGTGACCGTGCCCGCCTCTCCCGAGCCGTAGGCGGCCAGCTCCGCCTCCGCGCGCTCGAGCTGGGCGAGGACCGCGTTGGTGTGGCTGAGCAGGATCTCACCGGCCGGGGTGAGCCGGACGCCCTTGGCGCCGCGCTCGACCAGACGGTGGCCGGTCTCCTGCTCCAGGGCCGTCAGCTGCTGCGAGACGGCCGAGGGGGTGAGGTAGAGCGCGGCGGCTGCCGCGGTGACCGTGCGGTGGTCGGCCACCGCCCGGAGGATGTGGAGCCGCCGTGCTTCGATCATGCCTGGATTATCGCAAACCGGACGGGTGGATCAGCTCTCCAGCTCCGCGCGCGCCGCGACGAACGCGTCCACGGCCCGGTTGACGTCGTCCGTCGAGTGCGCGGCGGACAGCTGGACGCGGATACGGGCCTGACCCTGCGGAACGACCGGGTAGGAGAAGCCGATCACGTAGACGCCGCGCTCCAGCAGCAGTTCGGCCATGCGGGCCGCCTTCGCCGCGTCGCCGATCATGACCGGCGCGATGGCGTGGTCGCCGGGGAGGATGTCGAAACCCTCCTCGGTCATCCGGCGGCGGAACAGCGCGGTGTTCTCGGTGAGGCGCACGCGCAGGTCGTCGGCCGACTCCAGCAGGTCGAGGACCTTGAGCGAGGCCGCCGCGATCACCGGTGCGAGCGTGTTCGAGAAGAGGTACGGCCGGGAACGCTGACGCAGCAGCGCGACGATCTCGGCGCGGGCGGCGACGTAGCCGCCGGAGGCGCCGCCGAGCGCCTTGCCGAGGGTGCCGGTGATGATGTCGACGCGGTCCATGACGCCGTGCAGCTCGGGGGTGCCGCGGCCGGTGGGGCCGACGAAGCCGACGGCGTGCGAGTCGTCGACCATGACCATGGCGTCGTGGCGGTCGGCGAGGTCGCAGATCTCGCTCAGCGGGGCGACGTAGCCGTCCATGGAGAAGACGCCGTCGGTGACGATCAGCTTGCGGCGCGCGCCGCCCTCGGTGGCCTCCTTGAGCTTCGCCTCCAGGTCGGCGAGGTCGCGGTTGGCGTAGCGGAAGCGCTGGGCCTTGGACAGGCGGATGCCGTCGATGATGGAGGCGTGGTTGAGGGCGTCGGAGATCACCGCGTCCTCCTCGCCGAGCAGCGTCTCGAAGACGCCGCCGTTGGCGTCGAAGCAGGAGGAGTACAGGATCGTGTCCTCCTGGCCGAGGAAGGCCGAGAGGCGCGCCTCCAGTTCCTTGTGCACCTCCTGGGTGCCGCAGATGAAGCGCACGGAGGCCATGCCGTAGCCCCAGCGGTCCAGGGCCTGGTGGGCGGCGGCGATCACCTCGGGGTGGTCGGCGAGACCGAGGTAGTTGTTGGCGCAGAAGTTGAGGACCTCGCCGGGCAGGCCGCCGGCGGTGACGTTGACGGTCGCGGACTGCGGGGTGCCGATGACGCGCTCGGGCTTGTGCAGTCCGGCGGCGCGGATCTCGTCGAGGGTGGCGCGCAGGTCGTCGCGGACGGTCTCGAACATGGGAAGAGCTCCTGGGATGTCCTGGGATATGCGTGCGGCTGAGGGGGTTGCGCGGTCCGCGTCTCAGGCGGTCCAGTCGAGGATGACCTTGCCGCCCTTGCCGCTGGCGGCGTCGGCGAAGGCCGCCTCGTAGTCGCGGTAGTCGTAGCGGCCGGTGATCACGGGGGCGAGGTCGAGGCCGCCCTCCAGCAGCACCGACATCGCGTACCAGGTCTCGAACATCTCGCGGCCGTAGATGCCCTTGATGGTGATCATCGAGGTGACGATGCGGGCCCAGTCGACCGGGAACTCCTCGGCGGGCAGGCCGAGCATGGCGATCCGGCCGCCGTGGGTCAGGTTGGCGATCATGTCGCGCATGGCCTCGGGCCGGCCGGACATCTCCAGGCCGATGTCGAAGCCCTCGCGCAGGCCCAGCTCCCGCTGCCCGTCGGCGATCGAGGTCCGGGAGACGTTCAGGGCGAGGCTCACACCGATCTTGCGGGCCAGCTCCAGTCGCTCCTCGCTGACGTCGGTGATGACGACGTTGCGGGCGCCGGCGTGCCGGGCCACTGCGGCGGCCATCAGGCCGATGGGGCCGGCGCCGGTGATCAGGACGTCCTCGCCGACCAGCGGGAAGGACAGCGCGGTGTGCACGGCGTTGCCGAACGGGTCGAAGATCGCGGCGATGTCCAGGTCGACGGGGACGCGGTGCACCCAGACGTTGGACGCGGGCAGCGCGACGTACTCGGCGAAGGCGCCGTCGCGGCCGACGCCGAGGCCGACGGTGGCCCGGCACAGATGGCGGCGCCCGGCCAGGCAGTTGCGGCACTTGCCGCACACCAGGTGCCCCTCGCCGCTGACCCGGTCGCCGATCCCGATCTCGGTGACGTCACGTCCGACCTCGACGACCTGCCCGACGAACTCGTGGCCGAGCACGAGCGGGGTGTTGATCGCCTGCTGCGCCCAGCCGTCCCAGGCCCGGATGTGCAGGTCCGTGCCGCAGATACCGGTCCGCATGACCTTGATCAGCACGTCGCCGGGACCGATGGCGGGCTCCGGGACGTCCGTGAGCCAGAGTCCCGGCTCCGCCTTCTCCTTGACCAGCGCCTTCAACGCTACGGCTCCTGTGGGTGAGGTCCCGGGGCGCGGGCGAGTCGAGGCGGCCCGCACCGGGAAGAGGGGGTGGAATCACCCCGCAATCTGCCGTATGCGCGGGCCAGGGTCCATCGAGCTTTTCTTAACCGCCGCCTCAGCTTTGCTTCATGCCTGCCTGCCCCCAGGCGGCTCGGCCTTCGGATCACAGGGGTAGCCCGTCCGCGGCGCCGCGTTCGAGGCGCACGACGAGGTCGGCGGCGAGCGTCTTGACGGTGTCCAGGACGTTTCTCCCCCACGCCCTGGGCGCCGTGTCGGCCACGCACAGGGTGCCGAGCGCCATGCCGGAGCTGTCGATGAGCGGGGCGCCCAGATAGGCGTGGATCCCGAACTCGTCGACGACCGGGTTCCCGGCGAACCTCGGGTAGTCGCGGACGTCCTCCAGCACCAGTGCCTTGCGGCGGACCACCACATGGGGGCAGAACCCGTGCTCGCGCGGGAGCACCCGGCCCACCACGGCGCTGCTGCCGTCCTCCCGCACGGGCGGGACGGCGGGGGTGACGAGGCCCGCGAAGAACTGCTGGTCCTCGCCGATGAAGTTGACCATGGCGTACGGCGCCGCGACGAGCCGGGCGAGGTGGTCCGCGAAGGCGTCGAGCGCGGGTTGGGGCCGGTCCACCAGGCCGAGTCGGCGCAGTCGGTGGATCCGGGCGGGGGCTTCCTTGTCCTCCGGGGTGAGCAGCAGGCCCCGGACCGGCCGGGGCGGCTCGTAGCTCATGGCCGTGCTCCGTGGCTGGGTGCGGGCTCGGGGGTGTGGGCGAGGAGGTGGCGTACGAGGGTGAGCAGGGTCTGGACGCCGGAGCTGGAGATCCGTGCGTCGCAGCGGACGACCGGGACCTCCGGGGCGAGGCCGATGGCGGCGCGTACCTCTTCGGGGTCGTAGCGGTGGGCGCCCTCGAACTCGTTGACGGCGATGATGAAGGCGAGGCCGCGTTCCTCGAAGAAGTCCACGGCGGCGAAGCAGTCCTGCAGGCGCCGGGTGTCGGCGAGGATCACAGCGCCGAGCGCGCCCTCGGACAGCTCGTCCCACATGAACCAGAACCGCTCCTGTCCCGGCGTGCCGAACAGGTAGAGCACGTGTTGCGCGTCGAGGGTGATCCGGCCGAAGTCCATGGCGACCGTCGTCTCGAGCTTGTTCTCGATGCCGTCGAGGCTGTCCGTCGCGGCGCTGACCGTGGTGAGCAGTTCCTCCGTGCTGAGCGGGGCGATCTCGCTGACCGCGCCCACGAAGGTGGTCTTGCCGACCCCGAACCCGCCCGCCACCAGGATCTTGAGCGCGGTGGGGAACGGGTCAGAGCTGTCGTCGTAGTCCATCGAGCACTGCCTCCAGCAGGGACCGGTCGGTGGGGTTGTGGTGGTACGCGGGCGCCTTGGTGGTGAGCGCCCCGCAGTCGACGAGGTCCGACAGCAGCACCTTGGTGACCACCGCGGGCAGTCTCAGCTGCGCGGCGACCTCGGCGACCGAGACGGGGCCCCGGCACAGGTCGAGCGCGTGGGCGTGCTCGGGGCCGAGGTAGCCGAGCGGGGTGACGCCGGTGGCCATCACCTGTGACATCAGGTCGAGGGCGACGCTGGGCTCGGTTCGGCCGTTGCTGACCGTGAACGGGCGCACCAGCCGGCCGGCCGCGTCGTCCAGCCAGGGTCCGTCGCCGGCTGCGGCCACCTTCAAGGCCTCATCGCGGTCTGTTCGACGGCGTGCTGCCGGGGTGCGGTCGTCAGACAGGGGCGGACGCTCTTGACGAGCATCGCCATCTCGTAGCCGAGGACGGCCGCGTCGGCCTCGCGGCCGGCGAGGACGGCGAGACAGGTGCCGGAGCCTGCGGTGGTGACGAACAGCAGTGTCGAGTCGAGTTCGACGACGACCTGCCGTACGTCCCCGCCGTCACCGAACCGGGCGCCCGCGCTGCGGCCGAGGGAGTACAGGCCGGAGGCCAGCGCCGCCATGTGGTCGGCGCTGTCGGGATCGAGGCCGTGCACGGACTTCACCAGTCCGTCGCAGGACAGGAGCACCGCGCTGCTGGTGTGCGGTACGCGCTGCACGAGGCCGCTCAGCAGCCAGTCGAGGTCGGATGCCTGAACGGTCGGCGCATCGCTCGCCATGGTGGATCGACTCCTTGGTCACGAAGGTCTGCCGGAGCGCGGGTGAGGGGGACGGGGGTGGGATGCAGGGGTCGACCGGCCGGTGCGCTCCTGGGGCGGCCGGTGCGTGGCCGCCGTCGGACGGGGCACAGGGACGTGTGGCTTCAGTACGGGGGACTACTCCAACTGCTGCTGGGCCTCGGCGAGTCCGATTCCGCGTTGGAAGGCGGCCATCAGTCCGGGGTCGTGGCCCGCGACGGTGTCGCAGTCCTGGCGCGGGACGGGTCCGCCGCGGAGCTGGGGCGCGAGGTGCTGCTGGGCACGGCGGCGCGGCAGTCGGGGCTTGTCCGTGGTGTCCTGCACCGTCTCGCCGCGCGGGCTGGGCAGGATGCCCGTGCCCGCGTGTGCGTCGGCCAGGGCCCGGTCCTCGGGTCCGGTACCGGGCACGGCCTCGGCGGGGTTGCGCCGGTCGTCGTGGACCCCGCGCACGGGCAGCGGCGCCGGAGCGCCTCCGGGCGGTCGCGGCACCGGGGCGGGTACGGAGGAGTGCGGCTGCGGCTGCGGTCGCTGCCGCGGTTGCCGGGGGGCGCGTTGCCTCTGGTGCTCGGAGGGCGGTGACGCCGGCGACGAGGCCCCGGCCGTCCCCGCCGCGGAAGCGGAGCCCTGTGTGTCCACAGCGTCCCCAGCCGTGCCCAACAGCGCCTGCGGGACGACGAGTACGGCCTGCACGCCGCCGTAGATATTGGTCTGGAGCCGCACGTCGATGCCGTGCCTCTGGGCGAGTTGGGAGACGACGTACAGGCCGATGCGGCCGTCGGCCAGCAGGCGTGCGACGTTCACCTGGTCGGGGTGGGCGAGCAGGGCGTTCATCCGGCTCTGCTCGTCGACGGGCATGCCGAGCCCTCGGTCCTCGACCTCCACGGCGAGCCCGGAAGTGACGAGGGTGGCCCGCAGCAGCACCTGGGTGTGCGGAGCGGAGAACACCGTGGCGTTCTCGATGAGTTCGGCAAGCAGGTGGATGACGTCGGCGACGGCGTGTCCGCGCAGCTCGCCGTCGACGGGCGGCACCAGTTTCACCCGGGAGTACTGCTCGACCTCGGCGATCGCGGAACGCAGCACCTCCGTCATGCCGACCGGGTTGGTCCACTGCCGCCGGGAGACGGCACCACCGAGCACGGCGAGGTTCTCGGCGTGCCGCCGGATGCGGGTGGCGAGGTGGTCCACGTGGAACAGGCCCTTGAGCAGCTCGGGGTCCTCGATCTCGTTCTCCAGCTCGTCGAGGATCGAGATCTCCCGGTGCACGAGGGACTGAAGCCGCCGCGCGAGGTTGACGAAGACCTCGAGTTTCTGCTCGCTGCCCGCGTGGCTGGAGAGCTGGGCGGCCTGCACGACGGCGGTGACGGCGCCGTCGTGCGCACGGGCCAGGTCGGCGGCGAGGAGTTCGAAGTCGTCGGCGCCCTCGGGCGGGCGGCGGCGCGTTCTGCGCTGCGGCGGGGTCTGCCCCTTGCGCAGCGTGTCGACGAGCTCGTGCAGGTCGGCCTCGCCGCGGGCGGCACCGCGGCGCAGCGCGTCGATCCGGTCGCTCACCGAGCGGGCGGCGCGTTCGGCGGCCACGGCGGCGATGAGGATGCCCGCGACGGTCACCGTGACCGCTCCGGCGAGCACGGCCCACAGCGACGGGTCGCTGGGCACACCGGCGGAGCGGATGCTGAACAGGACGGCCGCGCCGGCGCTGAGCGCGACGGCGAGCGGCGGCAGCACGGCGAGCCGCATGAGTTGTGGCCGTATGTGCGTCTCGGGCAGCGCGGGAGCGGGTCGGGCGACCGGTCGGCCGTGCCGGCCGCCCTCGCGGCGGTCGGCACGGGTGGCCGGTGCACGGAGCTGAGACATCTGCGTCCTCGTACGGGTCCGTCGGGCCGGAATTGTTCGCGCGGCGTGCGAAGCGGTCACGCGCGACGGACACTCACGGTAGTTGCCCGAACACCATGCGCGGTGGGCAGTTGCCAAAGTCCCCCGGGGAGCATCCCGCTCTGGTATGAAGCCTCGTACGGCAGAGCGAGAAGAGAGCCGGATTGTCCGTACCGAGGGAAAGCCGTTCCGGTCTGACTCGCTCAGAAATGGTCAGGAGGGTGAACGCCGAACGAGCGGCCCGCCGTTGTCGAACACCGCGCCGGACTCTCGTGCCGTCGGGAATTCCGGCAGCCGCGCTCCCGCGCCCGCTCGGGATCACACGCTGTCTGTGAGAATGGAAGCCGTCCTCGGAGCGCCGCGGTACGCGGTGCGCCTCGCCCAACAGGAGCACGCACGGTGTCGCCACAGCACGGAGCCCTTCCCTCCCCCGGGGGCCGCAAGCGGTCCTCCGCCGCCGAAGGACGTACGCGGTCCTCTGCCGGGAAGGCCCGGCAGGCCGGCCGGAGCCGGCCGGACCGCGGGGCCCAGGACCGCAGGGCACCGCAGGACCAGCCGCCGCAGGACCGCAGAGCACCGCAGGACCGGGCACCGCAGGACCGGGCACCGCAGGACCGGGCACCGCAGGACCGCAGGGACCTGCAGGCCGACTGCGCCAACTGCTTCGGCCTGTGCTGCGTGGCCCTGCCGTTCGCCCGTTCCGCCGACTTCGCCGTCGACAAGCGCGCCGGGCAGCCGTGTTCGAACCTCCAGGCGGACTTCCGCTGCGGCATCCACGCGCAGCTGCGCGACCGCGGCTACCCCGGCTGCACCGTCTTCGACTGCTTCGGCGCCGGGCAGAAGGTGTCGCAGGTGACCTTCGGCGGCACCGACTGGCGTCGGGCGCCGCGGACGGCGCGCCCCATGTTCGAGGTCTTCCCCGTCATGCGGCAGCTGCACGAGCTGCTCTGGTACGTCACCGAGGCCCTCGGCCTCGCACCGGCCGCCCCTGTCCACAAGGAGCTGCGGCGGGCGCTGACCCGCATCGACGGCCTGACCCGCGGCAGCGCCGAGTCGGTCGCCGGGCTGGACGTGAACGCGCTGCGCGGCGAGGTCAACACGCTGCTGCTGAAGGCGAGCGAGCTCGTCCGGGCCCAGGTACCGGGCCGCAAGAAGAACCACCGCGGAGCCGATCTGATCGGCGCGAAGCTGTCCGGCGCCGATCTGAGAGGGGCCAGCCTGCGCGGCGCCCTCCTCGTCGCCGCCGACCTCAGCGGGGCGGATCTGCGCGACGCCGACCTGATCGGCGCCGATCTGCGCGACGCCGACCTGAGCGGCGCGGTCCTGACCGGCGCCCTGTTCCTCACCCAGGCGCAGCTGAACGCCGCCAAGGGCGACGCGGCCACCGAACTGCCTCCCACGCTGGGCCGGCCCGCGCACTGGTCGGCCTCCGGCCGGCGTCCGGTCGGCCGGGGGCACGCCTCCTAGACGCCCTCCTGGCGCTGAGCAGCGGGCGGGCGGCCACGCCGCCCGCCGCCCCGCTCGATGCCGGCTTCCCTGCAGGAGCGCGTGCCGCGATGACCCGGGACAGGAGTTTCAGTCATTCGGCCGGCCCTCGGCGTCACGGTCACGTATGACACGGACCCACCAGGTGTGCGGCGACGTCCGGACGGCGGCACGCCGGGTGCCGCCCCGGACGGCCATGGGACAGACGAACTGAGCATGGTTGTCCGGTACGTCCACTTGGCGACTTTGCGTACCCGCATCGGCTGCGCCTGCGCCACGGGGCGGGGCGGGGAGCGGACCGTGATGCGGCGCGCCACCAGGGTCCGCGGGAAGCCCGGCTCACACCGTGCGGGTCTGCGCCCCTGACGTGGAGATGGGCGGAGGCGTACGGGTCCTGGAGGACACGTCGGTGGTCGCCATCCGGACGGCCTCCAGCAGCGAGTCGACCACGGGCCAGCCCGTGCGGGCCAGGGCGGTCCGGTCCTGTACGCCGCCGGTGTGCAGGACGGCACGGACGCCCGCGCGCCGTGCGGCGTCGCCGTCGTCCCCGGTGTCGCCGACCAGGACGATCCGGCCGGCCGTCACGCCCGCCTGGGCCAGCAGGCCCATGTGGTCCAGCAGACGCCGGTGCTTGCCGCCGGCCGCGTCCCCCGTGCGCCCGGTGACCAGCGCGAACCGTCCCGCCAGCCCATGCTCGGCCAAGGCCTTGACCAGGGCGTCCTCGGGGTGGAGGGACAGCAGGGACTGGGTCGCTCCACGCTCCTCGGCCAGGGCGAGGGCTTCCCGTGCGTCGGCTGCGAGGGCGCAGCGCCTGCTCCGGTAGTGCTCGTGGTAGGCGGCCCCCATCCGTTTCATGGTGTCCTGGCCCGGCACCACGCCGTGGGTGCGCTGGATCAGTTCCGTGGCGGACAGGGAGAAGGCCGCGCGGTAGCGGTCGTGCGAGACGGCGGCCAGACCGGCCGTGCGATAGGCGGCGTTCATGGCGTCCGCGATCAACGCGGCATCGTCGAGGAGCGTGCCGTTCCAGTCCCACACCACGTGGGGTCGCGCATCTGTGTCCATGCGGGGGAAGTTCCTCACTGCGGCGGGAAGAAGGAGCGGTGGCGCGACCGGGGGCCGCCCGGTCGCGCCGTGCTCGGGTCGAGGTGCGGTCAGACCGTCCACCAGACGGTGGTGTCCGATTCGATCACCGCGGTCGGCCCCTCCGGACCGGCGCCGGTGGAGGCGAGCAGCACCGTGCCGGGGGCCGCTATCTCGACCGGCGCTCCGGTGATGTTGGTGATGCAGACGAACGAGCCCTCGGCGCTGTCGCGGCGGAAGGCGACCACGCCCGCAGGGGCGTCCAGCCAGGTGACCTCGTCGCCGGCGCCGAGCGCCGGGTGCTGCCGGCGGATCGCCAGGGCGCTGCGGTAGAGCTCGAGGGTGGAGGTGGGGTCGCCGGTCTGCGCCTCGACGCTGAGCGAGCCCCACTCGGAAGGCTGGGGCAGCCAGCTGCCACCGCTGCCGAAGCCGTAGGAACTGCCCTCGACGGTCCACGGGATGGGCACCCGGCAGCCGTCGCGGAAGCCGTCCTGGCCGGAGGCCCGGAAGAAGGAGGGGTCCTGACGGACCTCGTCGGGCAGGTCGGTGACCTCGGGCAGGCCGAGCTCCTCGCCCTGGTAGACGTAGGCGGAACCGGGCAGCGCGAGCATCAGCATGGTGGCGGCGCGGGCGCGGCGCAGGCCGAGTTCGCGGTCGCCCGGGGAGCGCATCTGGGTTCCCTGACCGGGCGGGTTGCCGAACCGGGTGGCGTGCCGGGTGACGTCATGGTTGGACAGCACCCAGGTGGCCGGGGCACCGACCGAGCGCATCGCGTCCAGCGAGACGTCGATCACCTCGCGCAGCGCGGCCGCGTCCCAGTCGGTCCCGAGGTACTGGAAGTTGAAGGCCTGGTGCAGCTCGTCGGGGCGGACGTACTTGGCCGTGCTGGTGACGGTCGGGGTCCATGCCTCGGCGACGAAGATACGGTCGCTGCCGTACTCGTTGAGCACACGGCGCCACTCGCGGTAGATCTCGTGGACACCGTCCTGGTCGAAGAACGGCATGGCGTCGTTGCCGAGCAGCTTGAGCTGATCCCTGCTGCCGATGTCGGGCAGGCCGTCGGCCTTGATCATGCCGTGCGCGACGTCGATGCGGATGCCGTCGATGCCACGGTCGAACCAGAAGCGCAGGATCGAGCGGAACTCGTCGCGTACGGCCGGGTGTTCCCAGTTGAAGTCGGGCTGCTCGGGGGCGAACAGGTGCAGGTACCACTCGCCGTCCTCGACACGGGTCCAGGCGGGACCGCCGAAGATGGACTCCCAGTCGTTGGGCGGCAGTTCGCCGTTCTCCCCCTTGCCCTTGCGGAAGTGGTAGCGCTCGCGCAGCGGGGAACCGGGACCCTCGCGCAGCGCCTGCTGGAACCACTCGTGCTGGTCGGAGGAGTGGTTGGGCACCAGGTCCACGATCACCCGCAGGCCCAGGGCGTGGGCGTCGCGGACCAGCGCCTCGGCGTCGGCGAGGTCGCCGAAGACCGGTTCGATCCGGCGGTAGTCGGAGACGTCGTAGCCGGCGTCGACCTGCGGGGAGGCGAAGATCGGCGAGAGCCAGACGGCGTCGACGCCCAGGTCGCGCAGGTGGGGCAGGCGGGTGCGGACGCCGGGGAGGTCACCGACGCCGTCGCCGTCGCCGTCGGCGAAGCTGCGCGGGAAGACCTGGTAGATCACCGCACCGCGCCACCACTCGGGGACGGCCGGGGGGCGTGCGTCGGCGGTCGGGCTGGGGGCGGGTGACAGTGCGTCAGCGACGGTCTGGGTCACTGAGGGAGCTCCTCTGCTGGGGACTGCTGTTCGGCAGGACAGTAGTGCCACTTCCCCAGCGCCTGGAAGATCTTGCTGCAAATTTCTGCAACTCACGCGCCAAATGGCCCCGCGTTCGCCCGATTCTTCGGCATCGACCTGCAAGTCCTTGCAGAAAATTGCAGGTTGAGTGTTGACGGCTTCAAGATCCATTTCCTAGCCTCGCTGCGGCGCGCCAACTCCTGACCACCGACGATTGGTTCCAGAGATGCAGCATGTCCACAGCAGTGCGGGAGCTGCCTGGTGGCGGGACACCGTCATCTACCAGGTCTACCCGCGCAGCTTCGCCGACGGGAACGGCGACGGCACGGGCGACCTCGCCGGCTTGCGTACCCGCCTGCCCTACCTGCGCGACCTGGGCGTCGACGCCCTGTGGATCACACCGTTCTACTCCTCCCCCATGGTCGACGGTGGGTTCGACGTCGCCGACCACCGCACGATCGACCCGCTGTTCGGTGACCTCACCGACGCCGAGGCGCTGATCGACGACGCCCACGCCCTGGGCCTGCGGGTGATCGTGGACCTGGTGCCCAACCACACCTCCGACCAGCACCCCTGGTTCCAGCGGGCGCTGCGCGAAGGGCCCGGCTCCGCGCTGCGCGAGCGGTACCACTTCCGTCCCGGCCGGGGTACGGACGGCGAACTGCCGCCCAACGACTGGGAGTCGGTGTTCGGCGGGCCGGCCTGGACCCGCACCACCGACCCCGACGGCACCCCCGGCGACTGGTATCTGCACCTGTTCGCCCCCGAGATGCCCGACCTCGACTTCGACTCCCCGGCGGTCCAGGACGAGTTCCGCTCGATCATCCGTTTCTGGCTGGACCGGGGCGCCGACGGTCTGCGGATCGCCGACGCCCACGGCCTGGTGAAGGCGGCAGGGCTGCCCGACCTCGGCCGCACCGCCCAGGCCGGACTGCTGGGCAGCGAGGCCGTGCCGTACTTCGACCAGGACGGCGTCCACGAGATCCACCGCGCATGGCGCCGGATCCTCGACGGCTACCCGGGCGAACGCATCGCCATCGCCGAGGCCGTCACCCCCGACGCGGACCGCCTGGCGCGGTACGTCCGCGCCGACGAGCTCCACCACACCCAGAACTTCGACTACCTGTCCGCCCCCTGGGAGGCCGAGGCGCTCCGCGCCACCATCGAGCGGACCCTGACCGCCCACGGGGCGGTCGGCGCCGTCGCCACCTGGGGGCTCGGCAACGCCGACGTCCACCGCGTGGTCACCCGCTACGGCGACGACGCACCGGGCCTGCGCCGGGCCCGTGCCGCAGCCCTGCTCACCCTCGCGCTGCCCGGCGCCGCCTACATCTACCAAGGTGACGAGCTGGGCCTGCCCGAGGTGCTCGACCTGCCCGAGGAGGCCCTCCGGGACCCGCAGTGGGAGCGCTCCGGGCACACCGAGCGGGGCCGCGACGGCTGCCGGGTGCCCCTCCCCTGGAACGGCGACGCCGCGCCGTACGGCTTCGGCCCGGACGACGCCGCGCCCACGTGGCTGCCGCAGCCCGAGGCATGGGCCAAGCTGAGCGTGGCCGCCCAGACGGAAGACCCGGCGTCCATGCTGACCCTGTACCGGGCGGCGCTGCAGATCCGCCGGGAGGAAGAGGGCCTCGGCGACGGTCCCCTCGACTGGCGGACCGGCCCGCAGGGCACCCTGGTCTTCGGCCGCGGCGACGGCTTCGTCTGCACGGTCAACACCGGCGACCGGGCGGCCGAACTGCCGCGGCCGGGTGAACTCCTCCTCGCCAGCTCGCCGTTCGACGTCTCGGACGGCGAACGCATCACGCTTCCGGCGGACACGGCCGCGTGGTGGCGGGCCCAGTGACCACCGATCCCACCCACACCACCGTGACCAGGGACTCCTCGGGCCTCGGTGCCCTCACTGCGGACTCCGCGCTGAGCGGGGACGGCCTGTGGCTGCACACCCCCGACGGGCGCAGCCTCCTGGACGCCGCGTCCGGCACGTTCAACCTGCCGCTCGGCTACGCCCATCCGCACGTCGTCACCGCGGTGCAGGAGCAGGCCGGCCGTGTCTCCCACGCCAGCTCGCACTTCACCCGTCCGGCCGGCGCTGCGCTGGCCACCCGGCTGCTCGCGCACGCCCCCGAGCAGCTGTCCCGCGGCTGGATCCGCGACGTGTCCGGATCCACCGCCAACGAGTGCGCGGTGAAGATCGCCCAGAAGTACACCGGACGCCGGCAGGTCGTCAGCTTCTTCCTGTCCCACCACGGGCAGACCATGGCGACCACGGCCATGTCCGGCAACGCCTTCCGCCGCCGCCACTTCCCCGCGACCGCCACCACCGAGACGCTGGTCGTCCCGGGCGCGTACTGCCACCGCTGCTTCTACAACTCCTCGTACCCGAGCTGCCAGGCACTCTGCGCCACCCGGATCGAGGATTTCCTGGAGTACGCGAGCAGCGGCGACGTGGCCGCGGTGCTGGTGGAGCCCGTCCTGGGCAACGGGGGCAACATCGTGCCGCCGCCGGAGTTCTTCCGCGAGCTGCGGCGGATCTGCGACCGGCACGGGATCGTGCTGATCGCCGACGAGGTGCAGACCGCTCTCGGCCGCACCGGCCACATGTTCGCCTCGCAGCGGCTCGGCCTGGAGCCGGACGTCATCACCCTGGCGAAGGGACTCGGCGGCATCGGGCTGCCGATCGGCGCGGTGCTGATGCGCGAGGAACTGGACGTCCTGGACGCCCACGAGCACTCCTTCACCAGCGGCGCAAGCCTGCTCGGCCTCGCCGCCGCCCACGCCACCCTCGATGTGCTGGAACAGCCCGGTTTCCTGGAGCGGGTGGACGCGCTCGGCGAGACGCTCGGCGCCAGGCTGCGGGACCTGGCCGACGAGGTGCCGGCCGTCAGCGACGTGCGCGGCCTGGGCTACATGTGGGGCATCGAACTGTCCCGGCCCGATGGCTCCCCCGACCCGGAGCTCGCCCGGGAGACCATCGCCGCCGCCGAGTCCGGGCACGACCTGGTGGTGCGCGGCTCGCGCTACGGACTGGGCAACGTCGTCAAGGTCCGGCCCGCCCTCGTCGCCGAGGAGCGGGATCTGGACGACATCTGCGCCCGGCTGCGTCTGGCCCTGCTGGACGCGACCAAGACCCTGGAGAGTGACCGACGATGAAGGCCCTCGTCTACCACGGCCCCTTCGATCTGCGGGTGGAGGAGCGCCCCCGGCCCCGGGCCCTCGGACCCGACGATGTCGTGGTGCGGGTGCGGCGCACCGGCATCTGCGGCACCGACATCGGGATCGCCACCGGGAAGTACTCCGCCAAGCCGGGCGTCGTCCTCGGTCACGAGAGCGTCGGCGAGGTCGCCGAGACCGGCCCGGGGGTGACCGACCTGCCGGTCGGCACCCAGGTGGTGGTCAACCCGACCTTCTTCTGCGGCTCCTGCGCGCCGTGCCGCTCGGGCCGGGAGAACCACTGCGCACGCAAGCACGAGACCGAGGCGGGGGTGTCGGCCGACGGCCTGTTCGCCGAGTACTACCTGACCTCGCGCACGTTCGTCCATCCGCTCCCGGCAGGCACCGACCGCGCCGGGATGGTGCTGAGCGAACCGCTGTCCTGCGCGCTGACGGGCGTACGCCGGCTCCGGCTGACCCCGCAACTGCGCGCGGCCGTCCTGGGCGGCGGCCCGATGGGCGTGATGTACGCGTCCCTGCTGGCCCAGCAGGGCCTCACCGGTGTGCTGGTGGAGGCCTCGGCCGCACGGGCCGAGGTACTGCGCACCACGCTGCCGGGCCTGTGGCCCGTGGTGGAGAACCTGCCCGAGGCGGTGGACCGGCTGGCCCGGCCGGGCAGCGGCCTGGACGTGGTGGTGGACACCACCGGCGTCCTGCTGGAGCAGGCGCTCCCCCTGCTGAATCCGGGTGGCCAGCTGCTGCTCGTGGGGCTGAGCGGCGGCAGCGCCACCATCGATCCCGCGTGGATCGCCGACAACAGCATCCAGGTGCTCGGCTCCATCGACTCGCTCGGCACCTTCGGCGACGCGGTGGAGTTGCTGGCGGCCGGCGCGCTCCCGCTGGACGGGGCCGTGACGGCCGAGGTCCCCCTCGAGGAGTTCGCCCGCGCCTTCGCCCTGCTGGGCGTGGACCTGGCAGCCGGATGCCGTACCGAGCCCACCGGCCACCTCAAGGTGTGCCTGACCCCGGCGTCCGCCGGAGAGGAGCTGTGACCATGACCGGCAGCGATGTGATCGTGATCGGTTTCAACACCATGGACCTGGTGTTCACCGGCCGGGAGGCACTGCGCCCCGACCATAAGGTCTACGCCGACAGCCTGACCCAGCACGCGGGCGGGCAGGGATCGAACGTCGCTGTGGACCTGGCCGGACTGGGGCTGGCCGTCCACTACCTGGGGATGTTCGGCGACGACGCCTGGGGGGAGCAGGTCCGGGCCTCGATGACCGACGCCGGCATCAGCGTGGAGGGCTCGGTGACCGTGCCGGACTGTCCCAACCACGTTGCGGTGGTGGCGGTCGCCACCACCTCCGGCACCCGGTCGATCGTGATGTGCAAGGATCCGCGGCTGACCGCCGGCGCCGACCTGGTCCCGGCCGATGCACTGCGCCGCACACGTGCCTTCTACACCGACGGGCACGAGTTCGAGGCCTCCGTGGCCGCCGCCGAACTGGCCCGCTCCCTGGGTGTACGGGTCTTCGCGGACCTGGAGGTCGCCCGCGAGGACGCGGCCCGTCTGCTCGCCCACGTGGACGAGCTGGCCGCCCCTCTGGAGGTGATCCGCACCCTGGCCGGCACGGACGACGAGGCCAAGGCGCTGGCGTACGTCCGCGCGCTCGGGCCGGCCGTCGTGGTGGCCACCAAGGGCGCCGAGGGCTGCGCCGGCCTGGACGAGCAGGGGCGGCACTTCACCGTGGCGGCCTTCCCTGCCGAGGTCGCCGACAGCACCGGCGCGGGGGACGCGTTCCACGCCGGCTTCCTCGCCGCCCGGCTGCGCGGCGCCGACGTCCGCGAGGCCGCGGCCTGGGGCAACCGCGCCGGCGCCGTCAAGTGCGGGCACCCCGGGCCGCGTGTGCCGCTCGCGGCGATGGCGCGGCTGCGGGAGGAGATGGAAGGGCCCGCGGCGTGAGGGATCTGTTCGAACCGGGCAGGCGGCCGGCGGCGGCGCTCTTCGACTGCGACGGCCTGCTGGTGGACAGCGAGCCGCTGTGGGGCACCGCCATGGAGCTGGTGCTGCGCTCGTTCGGCCGGGAGACCGACACGGCGGCGCTCACGCACGAGCTGACCGGGGCGTCCATCGCCCGGACCGTGGAACGCCTGCACGAGCTGGTGGACGTCCCCGGGCTGACGCAGCGCGAGGTCGAGGGGCGGCTGCTCGACCGGTACGCCGAGGCGGTGGCCCGGGAAGGGGTGCGCCCCATGCCGGGCGCGGTGGAGCTGGTGCAGGCGCTCGCCGAGGAGCTCCCGGTCGGCGTGGTGTCGAACAGTCCGGAAACGGCGGTCCGCGCCGTGCTGCGGGCCACGGGCCTGGCGGACCGGGTCTCGGCCGTGGTCGGCGCGCACGGCTCCTGCCGGCCCAAGCCCGACCCGGAGCCGTACCTGACGGCTTGTGCCCTGCTCGGGGTCGAGGCGTCGGCGTGCGTCGCCTTCGAGGATTCGGTGACCGGTGCGCAGGCGGCGGTGAGCGCGGGACTGCGGCTGCTGGTCGTCCCGGCGCCGGGTGTGCCGGCAGCCGCCTATCCGGCGGGCGCGAAGCTGCTCGGTTCGCTGACCGAGGCGCTGCCCGCCCGTGCGGCGGCCGGGGGACGGTCGTGATCGGGACACCGGCGCCACGGGACATGCCGGAGACAGCGGAGATATCGGACACCCAGGCGTCGATCCTGGGCTTCCTCACGGCGGCCCGGGGTGACGGCGAGGGCGACCCGTACGTACTGGCCCGGGTCCTGGAGTTGCGCGGCCCCGTGGACCCGGCGCGGTTCGCCGCGGCGGCCCGGGCGCTGGCCGCACGGCACGAGGCGCTGCGGACCGTGTTCGAACCGGGTGCGGACGGCTGGGTGCAGCGGGTACTCGCGCCCGGCGCGGTCGATGTCCAGCACATCCGGGTCGCCGACGGGGACCGGACGGCGGCGCTCACGCTGATCGCCGAGGAGCGGGCGCGGGGCTTCGACGTACGCCGAGAGGCACAGGTGCGCGTACGGCTGTACGAGACGGGTGCCGAGCGGTATGTCGCCCTGTTCCTGTTCCACCACCTGACCTGCGACGGCTGGTCGATGGCGCTCGCACTGCGCGACTTCGGCGCCCTGTACGCGGGCCGGGCACTCCCGGAGCCGGGCCGGTTCCGGGACTTCGCGGCCTGGCAGCGGGAGCGGTCCCGGGGCGCGTCATGGGAGCGTCATCTCGACTACTGGGCGGGCAGGTTGAAGGACTTCCGGCCCCAGGGCGCGCTCGTCGACGCGGCCGCCACGACCGGGGACCACCGGGCCGGAAAGGCATGGCTCGAGGTTCCCGAGGGGCTGCAGCACTCGGTGGTCTCGGCCGCCGCGAAGGTGCGGGTCAGCCCGTACGTGGCGCACGCGGCGGCCTGGGCGCTGGGGATCGCGGACGTCCTCGGCGAACAGTCGTTCCTGCTGGCCAGTCCGGTGGCGCTGCGTCACGCCCCGGGCTGCGAGGACATGGTCGGGGACCTGACCAACATGCTGCTCTGCCCGCTGCGGGTGACACCGGGCATGACGGAGCGGGAGCTGCTCGGGACGCTGCACCCGGAACACTATGCGGCGCTGGGCCGGCTCGACGTCCACTATCAGCGGGTCCTGCGCGCCCTGGAGCTGCCGACGGCCTATCACGTGCGGATCGGCTACCACGCGCAGCCGCGTGCCGAGCTCGCCGTACCCGGGCTCGAGGCCCGCACGCTGCGCATTCCGGGAGAACTGACCAGCCGTCGGCTGGTGGCGCTGGAGCTGGACGCCTCCACGGCGCGACCCGCGGGCGCGGTGGTCCACCGCCGCGCCCTGCTGCCGGACCGGGACGCCGAGGAGCTGGCCGCCGCCTATCTGCGACGTCTGGAGCGTTGCGGAGGGGCTCTGGAGGACTGGGGAAGGAAGTCGTGACAGAGGATCACATCCCGCTGGGCGAGAGCCGCTGGCGGCTGTGGAAGGGTGCGGTGCTGCGCGGGGCCGGTTTTCCCTGGCAGGTCGTCGAGGCCGTCGCCGACCCCGCTCTGGCGCAGGCGGCCGACCTGCTCAACAAGGACACCTCCGCCAAGGGCCGCCGCCGGCCGGAGGAGGGACGCGCCACGGAGTACGCGGACCGCTTCGCGGCGGCCGCCGACCGGGTGGCCGGCGTGGTGGCCGGACTGACCCGCGACCCCCGCTTCCGCGAGGCGGTCACCTGGCAGAACCGGGCGTTCGTCCACACCTGCCTGGACCGGGAGAGCGCCGGGGCGCACCGCGACGCCAAAGCACGCAAGCGTGAATCGTCGATCGTCGCCTACGCGCAGCGCTACGCCACCAAGAACGAGTCGATCGGCTTCTTCGGCCCGGTGGGCTGGGCCGACTGGGCACCCTCGGTGGAACACACGAGCGTCACGCCGGGCGAGGACCTGCTGGGCCGGCGCACGGTGTACTTCGAGACCTGGGCGATCGACCGTGTCGCCCGGGAGTTCGCCGCCCGGCCCGAGCTGCTCCCCGGGCTGCCGCCGCGGCCCGTCCCCGCCAACCTGGTGCGCGGCGACGAGGTGCTGCGGCCCACCGGTGCGCCGGTGCCGCTGGCGCCGCTCGAAGCGGCGGTGCTCGGACGGTGCGACGGGGTGCGGACGGTGCGGGAGATCGCCGCCGCGCTGGACCTGCCCGAGCAGCGGGTGGCCGAGGTGGTCCGGGAACTGGAGCGCAAGCACGTGCTCTGCCTGGACCTCGGCGGGCCGCTGGAGACCCACCCCGAGGTGCGGCTGCGCGAGCGCCTCACCCGGATACCCGACGCCCCGGCCCGCCGGGCCGCGCTGCGCGATCTCGACGCGCTCACCGCCGCGCGCGACACGGTGGCCGCGGGGGCCGGGGATCCCGAGCGGCTGGCCGACGCGCTCGCCGGACTCGACGGCGTCTTCGAGTCGCTGACCGGTGAGTCCGCCACCCGCCTGCACGGGCAGACGTACGCGGGCCGGACCCTGGTGTACGAGGACACCACCCGCGAGGTGCACGCCGAGTTCGGCGCCGGTGTGCTGCGCGAACTCGCCGGCCCGCTCGCCCTGGTGCTGGACAGCGGCCGCTGGCTGGCCGCCCGGATCGGTGAGCTCTACCTCGACCGGTTCGACGCGTACCTGACCCGCAAACAGACCCGGACCGGCCAGGACTGGGTGCCGCTGGCCTCGCTGCTCGCCCTCGCCACCCGCGATCTGTACACCGGCGCCGGGACGCCCGCGCTCGCCGCCGAGGCCACCGCCGACCTGCAGCAGCGCTGGGCCACGATCCTCGCCGTACCCAAGGGCGTGCGCCGCCACGAGGTGGCCACCGAGACCATCGCCGACGCCGTCCGCGAGACCTTCGCCTCCGCCGCGCCGCCCTGGGCGGGGGCCCGGCACCACTCCCCTGACGTGATGGTGGCCGCCGAGTCGGTGGCGGCACTGAACCGGGGCGAGTTCCAGCTCGTCCTCGGCGAACTGCACCTGGCGTACAACACGGTGGAGGCCCGGGCGCTGGTCGAGCAGAGTCCGGACCCGGCGCGGCTGCTCGCTCTCGCCGAGCGCGCGGCCGGGGCGGAACGCATCATGCTGGCCGCTCCGCGCAGCTGGGGGGCGGTCACCAGCCGGACCAGCCCGCCCTCGGCGCTGCTGTCGCCCCGGTGGCGGTACTGGGCGCTCGGCGAGGACGACGTCTGCCATCTGCCGGGCGAGGTCCTGCCCACCGCCGCCCTGGAGGTGGGCCGGTGCGCGGAGGGCCTCGTGGTGCGGCACCTGCCGGACGGGCGGACCTTCCCGCTGGCCGAGGTGCTCGGCGAGTACCTGTCGGCGGTCACGGTCAACGCCTTCCGGATGCTGCCCCGCGGGCGCCACACGCCCCGGGTGAGCATCGGCCGCCTCACCGTGGCCCGCGAGACCTGGCGGCTGCCGGCGCGCCGCTTCGACTGGGCGTTCCAGCTCGACGAACGCACCCGGTACCTGCAGATGCGGGACTTCGTGGCGCGGCACGGCCTGCCGGAGCGGGTGTTCTGCTCCGTGCCGCTGGAGATGAAGCCCGTCTTCGTGGACTTCAGCAGCATCCCGCTGACCAACGCGCTGGCCGGGCTGGTACGCCGTACGGCCCGCGAGGGCGGCGGCGACATCACCGTGTCGGAGATGCTGCCGGACGCGGACGCGCTCTGGCTGACCGACCGCTCCGGTGCGGCGTACACGTCCGAGCTGAGAACGGTGGTCTTCGACGATGACCACCACTGAAGTCCCCGGTCCCACACGGCTGTTGGAGCCCCTCCGGGCCGTCGCCCGGCGCCGGCCGGACGCCGTGGCCCTGGAGGGGCCGGACGCCGCCTTGACCTACCGGGAGCTGCTCGGGCGGATCGACGACGCCGCCACGCGGATGCGCGCGGCGGGCGTCGCACCCGGTGACACCGCCGTCCTGCACACGACCCGCGACGCCCGGCTGCCGGTGACCCTGCTCGCCGCCTGGTCGGCCGGGATGTGCGTCGCCCTGCTGGACGCCGGTCTGCCGGCCGCACGGATCACCGCCTGCGAGACGGTGATCCGTCCGCGCTGGCGGCTGTCCGGCGGCCCGACCGGCCTGATCGAGCCCCACATCGAGCCGCACGACGTCACGGGTGCCCGGCCCGCGCGCGGGGGCAGCCACATCCTGCTGACCTCGGGGACGACCGGTGGCCCGGCCGCTGTCCTGATCGGCCCGGACGCTCTGCGCCGCACCCTCGACTGGTACGCCGACACCTTCCGCCCGGGACCGGAGGACCGGGTGGCGCTGCTGGCCGGGCTCGGGCACGACCCGCTGCTGCGGGACATCCTGGTGCCGCTGAGCAGCGGCGGGACGCTGCTCGTCCCGCCCGCCGACGTCTTCGCCCACCCGGCGGCGCTGCTCGGCTTCGTGCGGAGCGCGGCACCGACCGTCCTGCACGCCACCCCGGCCCTGCTGGAGCTGCTGCTCGCCGCCGACACCGCGGCGCACGGCGGTGGTCTGCGCTCGCTGCGGCTGGTCGTCTCCGGCGGGGCCCGGCTCGACGCCGGCCTCGCCCGACGGCTGCGCCGGGCCTGTGAGGCGACGCTGGTCAACGCCTACGGGGCCACGGAGACCCCGCAGATCGCGTCCTGCGCGCCCGTGGACGTGGCCGCGCTCGACGCGGCCGGTGTCCCGGACGACGCGGGGCTGGACGTCGGTGGCGGGGTCGCCGGCGCCGAGCTGCTGCTGGACCCGGAGAGCGGCGAGGTGGTGGTCCGCAGCCCCAGCCTGGCGCTCGGCTACCTGGACGCGACCGGCCGCGCGGGGCGCTTCGCCGCCGACCCGCGCGGGGCGGCGGGCTACCGCGCCTACCGCACCGGCGACCGGGGCGAGCGGCTGCCCGGCGGCGGCATCCGGATCACCGGCCGGCTGGACCGGGAGCTGTCGGTCAACGGCTTCCGGCTCGCTCCGGAGGAGATCGAGTCCGCCGCCCGCCGGCACCCCCTGGTCCTGGAGGCGCACGCGCAGTCCGTGCCGGGCCCGGCCGGGGACGTGCTGGGGCTGACCGTGGTTCCCGTCGCGGGTGCGCACATCGCCCCGGGCGTGCTCCGCACCCATCTCGCCGCGCTGCTGCCCCGCCACGCCGTCCCGGCCCGTATCCGTACCGCCCCCGGGCTCACGCTCGGGCCCACCCACAAGGCAACACCAGGAAAGTGGAGTTGAACCCCATGAACGACCCCCGTACGGCCGCCCTCGTCTCCGAGCTGATCGACCTGTGGGAGCAGGTCCTCGGTACGGACGGCATCGGACCGGACGACGACTTCTTCGAACTCGGCGGCAGCTCCATCGCCGCGATCCGGCTGGCCCCGCTGATGGGTGAACGCCTGGGCGTGGAGCCGGAGCTCACCCTGCTCTTCGACCACCCCACCCCGGCCGAGCTGGCCGCCGCCCTGGCCCCGCTGGCCGGGGACCGCCCGCTCGAGGCCCCCGCGGGCCGGGGCGCGGGCGCATGACCGCGCGCCATGTGGTGATCGTCGACCCGTACTCCTCGGGTGCGAAACTGCCCGGCCTGCTGCGCCGGGCCGGCCTCACTCCGGTCGGGGTCACCTCCCATCCCGTTCCACCGCCCGTGTACACCACCGCCTTCCGGCCGCAGGACTTCGAGGTCCTGCTGGCGGCGGACGCCGACCCGGCCCCGCTGATCGCCGAACTCGCCGCCCTCGAGCCGGTCGCCGTCGTCGCGGGCGCGGAGAGCGGCGTCCTGCTGGCCGACCGGCTCGCCGCCGCCCTCACCCCCGCTCTCGCCAACGACCCCGCGCTCGCCCGTGCCCGCCGCCACAAGGGCGCAATGGCCGAAGCCCTGGCCCGGGCCGGGGTGCCCGCCATCCGCTCCACCTTCGTACGGGGGGCCGACGAGGCGTGGGCGTGGGTGTGCGAGAGCGGGCTCACCGGCCGGGACCTGGTCGTCAAGCCCGCGCTGTCCGGCGGCACGGAGGACGTGACCCTGGTGCCGGCCGCCGACGAGGCCCGCCTGCGGGCGGTGGTCGAGCGCCTGCTGCGCCGGGTCAATGTGCTCGGCCTGCCCAACGACGACGTGGTGGTCCAGGAGCGGGTCACCGGCACCGAGTACGTCGTGGACACCTTCAGCCACGGCGGCCGGCACACCGTCACCAACATCTGCCGCTACGGGAAGACCGCCAACGCGGGGGGCTTCGCGGTCTACGAGAGCGTCGAGTTCCTTCCCCACGACCTGCCTGGTCACGCCGAGCTGGTGGCGTACGTCGAGCGCGCTCTGGACGCCCTCGGGGTGCGGTTCGGGCTGGCCCACAACGAGGTCATGCTCACTGCCGACGGGCCCCGGCTCATCGAGACCGGCGCGCGGCCTCCCGGCGCCGGACTGCCTGCGCTCGCCGAACTCGCCACCGGCGAGAGCGGACTGGACCGGCTCACCCGCTGGCTGGCCGACGGCGCCGACCCGCGTCCGGACTACCGGCTGCTGTGGCCGGTCGCCGCGGTCTACGCCATCGCACCGAGGAGCGGTGTCATCGGCAACCTCGCGGCCTACCGGCGGGCGCTCGACCTGCCGAGCTGCCGGCACCTCCAGCTGGGTGTCGCCGACGGCGACTTCGTACCCGCCACCACGGACCTGCTGTCCACACTGCGGCTCGGCTGGGCGGTGCTCGCCCACCACGACCGGGAACAGGTGCACCGCGACCGGCTCGCCTTCCGGGAGCTCGAACGCGAGGTCCGCTTCACCGACACGACGACCGGCCCGAGCCTCGAGGTGACCGCCCGATGACCCCGCCCACCACCGATCGGACCACCGAGGAAACGGCCGTACAGGCCGCCGGGAGCCTGACCCGCGACCGGAAGTTCCTCCGGCTCTGGGGCGCGCAGACCCTGTGCCAGTTGGGTGTCCAGACCACCGAGATCACCCTCCCGCTCGTCGCCGTCCTCGCGTTGCACGCCTCCGCGTTCGAGGTCGGCGCGCTGGCCTCGTTCCAGATGGTGGCTTTCCTGCTGATCGGCCTGCCGGCCGGCGCCTGGATGGACCGTGTGCGCAAACGGCCGGTGCTGGTCGCCGCGAGCGTCGGCCGTGCGGCGCTGCTGGCCTCGGTGCCGGTCGCCGGCTGGCTCGACGTGCTCACCGTGGGGCAGATGTTCGGGGTCGCGTTCGGGCTCGGGGTGTGCACCGTCTTCTTCGAGACGGCCTACCAGAGCTACCTGCCGTCCCTGGTGGGGCCGGAGCAACTGCTGGAAGGCAACGCCAAGCTGGAGTCCAGCCGTTCGGTCAGCCAGGTGGCCGGCCCCAGTGCCGGCGGCTGGCTGGCGCAGTGGCTCACCGCGCCCACCGCCGTCGTCGTCAACGCTGCCGGGTTCCTGGCCGCGGCGCTGCTGATGTGGCGCATCGACGACAGCGAGGACCGGCCGGTGTCCGCCACGACCAGGCGCGGGATGCTCGGCGAGATCCGGCAGGGGCTGACCCTGGTGTTCGGCGACCGTGTGCTGCGCGCGATCACACTGAGCGGTGCCGTGTTCAACCTGTCCTGGGCGGTGACCTCCGCGATGCTCGTGCTGTTCCTCCAGCGCGACCTCGGCCTGTCCGCCGGCGCCATCGGCTTCTTCTTCGCCGCGGCGGGCCTCGCGGCTGTCGGGGGCAGCGTCCTGGTGCGGCCGGTGACGGCCCGCCTCGGCGTCGGCCCCGCCATGTGGCTGGGCGCCGTCGTGGTGGGGCTGCTGGGACTGGCCGTTCCACTGGCCGATCACGGGTGGCGCTTCTGGCTGGCCGGGGTCGCGTTCGCGGCCCTCAACGCCGGGCTGATGATCGTCAACGTCAACAGCATGAGCTGCCGTCAGCAGTTGTGCCCTCCCGGCATGCTGGGCCGGATGAGCGCCACCATCCGCTTCGTGATGTGGGGGGTCCTGCCCGTCGGCGGCGTGCTGGGCGGCCTGGTCGCCGACGCCTTCACCGTCCGCGCCGCCCTGTGGACGGCAGCGCTGACCGCCCTGCTGGCCTTCGTCCCGCTCGCCCTCTCTCCACTGCGCACCGACCAGCGCTGGCGCCCGGCCGGACGGTAGCGGAGCGAGGCCGGCGGCCCCGACGTCGTGTCCAGGTCGCCCGGCTGCGAGTCACCGGTCAGCCGCGTAGTCGAGATCGTCCCTCCGGACCACCGCCGCAGCCTCTTCGGGGCGAGGCCGACGCCACGGGTGAGCGCCCGGCTGAGTCACCGCCCGCCACCAGGGGTCCGCGGGCAGCTTTCCGGCGGGTTCGAAAGGCTGACCGGGACGGGGGAGCGCGACGGCCTGTCCGGCCTCCTCGGCGGCGTCCTTCGTCCACTCCCCCGGCTCCGCCCACGGGTGGGGCGCCAGGTTGAAGGTGCCCCAGTGGATCGGGAGCAGGACGCCGCCCGGCGCCCCGCCTTGCAGGTCGAGGTGGGACCGCACCCCCTGAGCGGGTGTCATGTGGATGTCGGGCCAGAACTCGCTGTACGCCCCGATCTGGATCATCGTGGCGTCGAACGGGCCGTGCGCGGCACCGATCTCCCGGAAGCCCTCGAAGTACCCGGTGTCGCCGCTGTGGTAGATCCGGTGCTCGTCACCGGCCACGGCCCAGGACGCCCACAGGGTGTGCTGGGTGTTGCGCAGGCCGCGTCCGCAGAAGTGGCGGGCGGGGGTGGCGGTGAGGGTCAGGCCGTCGACGCGGGTCGACTCGTGCCAGTCGAGTTCGCGCAGCCGGTCCGCCGACACTCCCCAGTGCTCCAGGTGCGCGCCGACGCCGAGCGGCACGGCGAACAGGGTGTCCGTGCCGGCCAGCGCTTTGATCGTGGGCATGTCCAGGTGGTCGTAGTGGTCGTGCGAGATGACGACGACGTCGACCGGGCCGAGCGCGGCCAGCGGCAGCGGCACCGGGTGCAGCCGCTTGGGCCCGGCGAACGGGAACGGTGAGCAGCGCTCGCCCCAGACGGGGTCGAACAGGACGCGGTGGCCGTCCATCTCGGCGAGCACGCTGGAGTGCCCCATCCAGGTCAGCCGCAGCCCCGTGGCCGGCGGCCGGGCGAGGTCGGAGAAGGTCGTGGGGTGCACGGGGACGGTCCCGCTGGGGGCGCGCAGGGGCCGCGTGTCCTTGTCGAAGAAGACCTTCGCGAACTCCAGCGCCGAGCCGGAGGGCCGGGTGCGGGCGAGGCCGCCCGGGTTCTGGAAGACGCCGTCCTTGAAGTGGGGGGAGCGGCGGATGCGTGCCATGCGTTCGCCGCCGGGGTCCGCGCCGAAGGCCGCGGGCCGCAGCACGCTGAGCCCGGGGCTCTGGGAACGCAAACCGGTCACGGTACCTCCAAGGGGAGTCGCTCAGATCCTCCATTATGGTCGGCCCCTCCTCCAGGCCCGGCCGGGCCTGTGGGGGCCCCGCCCGCTGAGCACGCCGACAGCATCCGCCGCTCGATGCGCACCCTGACCGGCCTGATGCCCGACCGCGCGGTGGCCGTCGGGACGGCTCCGCGCGAGGCCGCCCACGCCCTGGTGGCCGACCGCCTGCCGGTGATCGCGGAACGCTTCGGGTGGCGCCGGTGACGAAATCCGCCGCCCTGGGTGTCCGGTTCGGCCCCCACCGCAGGGGCCTGGTTCCGCTCCGGCGGCGAACCGGGCCTCGGCCGGGCCCCGTCGGACGTCTCAGCGCGTGTCCGGCCCGCTGTGTAGGGTGACGACGTGGCGAGGGTGCGGTTGAGCGTGACGAAGCGGCGGGAGGAGTTGCTACGGGCCGCCGTCGAGCAGATCGGGGCCCGGGGCGTGGCAGCGGTCAGGATCGCCGACGTGGCCGCAGCGCTCGGTGTGAGCAACGCGCTGGTGCTGTATCACTTCTCGACGAAGGAGAAACTCGTCGCAGCCGCGTTCACGTACGCGGCCGAGAGCGATCTCGCCCATCTGCGGGGGCTGCTGGGCAGGCGGACGTCTGCGCTGCGCCGGCTGCGGGCCGCGGTGCGCTGGTACGCGCCCACGGGGCAGGCCAAGGGCTGGCGGCTGTGGATCGAGGGCTGGGCGGCGGCATTGCGCGAGCCCGCGCTCCGGGAGGTCACCCGGGACCTGGACGAGCAGTGGAAGGCGGCGATCACCGACGTCATCGCGGAGGGCGTCGCGGCCGGCGAGTTCAGCTGCGCCGACCCGGCGGGCGCGGCCCTGCGCCTGACCGCGCTGCTGGACGGGCTGGCGGTCCAGCTGACGTCGTACTCGGGCGCGGTACCGCGCTCACGGGCCCAGGAGTGGGTGGACGATGCACTGGCCCGGGAACTGGGCCTGACCCCGGTGGAGTCGACCGGTCAGCGACGCTGAGGGGGACCGGCCCGAGCGGTCCGTTCCCCGCCGGAACGCCGGGGGGCAGCCCGCACTGCCGTCGCCGTACCGCACGGACGCATCCGTCCCCCGCGCCCTGACCTCCCGCGCCAAAAGGCCCGTGCCCGCACCGAAGGCCCCGGTGCGGGCACGGGAGGGGACGGAGCGTCAGGCCACCGAGGCGATACGGGATTTGATGTCGTCCGGTGACAGCGTGCCCTTCGCCGTGACGTGGTCGCCGGAGGATTCGCCGCGCAGGCGACGCCCGATCCAGGGGACGAGGTACTCGCGGGCCCAGTGGACGTCGTCGCGCCGGATGTCGAGCGTGCCGCGCGGCGGGAGCGGCGGCCAGGGCTGCTCCGGGTCGGCGGGGATCTCGAGGCCGAGAGCCTGGCCGGCGCGCAGCGCAACGCGCGTGTGCCCCTCGGGCGAGAGGTGGAGCCGGTCGTCGTCCCAGGCCCGGCGGTCCTGCACGGACTTGAGGGACCACAGGTCGAGCACAGGGCAGCCGTACCGGTCGGCGATGGCGCGGACGTGCCCGTTGTACGTGGCGATCTTGCCCCGCAGGTGCTTGAGCACCGGCACGCCACGCGTGTCGAATCCGGTCGTCACCAGCACCGTGCCCGCGGCCTCCGCGAGCCGGACCACGGCGCGCTCGAACCGCTCGGCCACCTCGTCCGGGTCAGTGCCGGGCCGGATGATGTCGTTGCCGCCCGCGCAGAAGGAGACCAGGTCCGGGGCCAGTTCGACGGCCTTGGGAAGCTGGTCGGCCACGATCTGGTCCAGCAGTTTTCCACGCACGGCCAGATTCGTGTACACGAAGTCGCCCTCGGGCCGCCGGTCCGCGAGAAGCACCGCGAACCGGTCGGCCCAGCCGACGAACGCCCCGTCCGGGCCGGGGTCGCCGACGCCCTCGGTGAAGCTGTCCCCCACCGCCACGTACGACCCGATCACTGATCTGTTGTCATTCTTCGAATCGTCTGCCACGTCGGACCATGATTCCCCTTGGATGTGACCTACGCGACCGTAGGCAGGGGTTGACGAACGGTGAGATGAGCCACGCTCACATGGACAGCGGATCAGGAATACGGTTCCCGCCGGCAGTGTTGAGACCGCGATCACTGGCCCGGCACGACGACGAGACGCACCGGAGGGGCCGCAGCGATGCGGACGGACGGGGACGCTCAGACGACGGCGACGCCGTGCTGGCGGAGGTAGGCGACCGGGTCCACGTCCGAGCCGTAGTTCGGGGTCGTGCGGATCTCGAAATGCAGGTGCGGGCCCGTCACGTTTCCGGTGGCTCCGGAGAGGCCGAGCTGCTGGCCCGCCGTGACGGTCTGGCCGGCCGAGACGGAGAGCTGGGAGAGGTGTGCGTACTGGGCGTAGTAGCCGTCGGCGAGCCGGATGACGACCTGGTTGCCGTAGGCGCCGCCCCAGCCCGCGGAGACGACCGTGCCCGCGGCGACGGCCTTCACGGAGGTGCCGGTCGGCACCACGAAGTCGACGCCGGTGTGGTAGCCGCTGGACCACATGCTGCCGGGCACGTGGTAGGCGGTGCCGATGGTGGCGCCGGCCACCGGGAGCGTGTAACCGGTCGTGGTGGTCTTGGCGGTCGTGGTGGTCTTGGCGGTCGCGGCCTTCGTGGTGGCCCTGGCGGTCGCGGCCTTCTTGGTGGCCGTGGCGGTGGGGCGGCTCGTCTGCGTGCTCGGGGACGGGGTCCCGGACTGCGCCGCCCTCTTGCCGAGGGTGAGCTCCAGGCCCGGGTGGATCAGGGAGGGGTCGTCGCCGACGGCCTGCCGGTTGTCGGCGTAGAGCCGGTGCCAGCCTCCGCCGACGTGCTGCTCCTCGGCGATCCGGTAAAGGGAGTCACCGGCCTTCACTATGTAGGTGCGCGCACCCGGGTCGGCCTGCCCTGCGTCCTTCTTGGGGGTGGCCGGGAGGGACTGCACGGCCTGTGCGGAAACGGTCTGCGCCATGGGGGCGGCGTGTGCTCCGGTGGCCCCGATGAGCGGAAGAGCCAGCGCGGCGCCACCAGTTCCGACGACGGCGATCGAGCGGGTGAAACGCTGGGTCCTGGGGCGGCGGTGCTTCGCGGGCATGGCGCATTCCTCTCCGACGCCTGCGGGGCAGCCCGCTCCTGCCGAACACGGGTGGGTGTGGGGGCTCCGGCCGGCGGCAGGATTCGGCATTCCGTCCGGATTGGTGGCCGAACGTAGGCGAGCAGGACGCACGGGACAAGCAGCCGGTTCCCGTCACCCACTTTCCAAATGATCGAATTCGGGAATTCATGGTGACCCTGCGTGAATTCCCTCCTTTCGCTTCTTTTCAATTCCCTTGGGGACAGACAGGAATTACGTGAACATGACGCACAACGGAGTGTCACGGATATGACGCTCCTCACGCGCCCGCTTTCCATGCCCCCTACACCCAGGGCAAGTTTGAATGAAAGCGCCAATTCGGACATAAGCATTAGATCCGACATGGCCGGATAACTGCCGCACTCAGCTCACCCTGCGGCCCGGTGCGCAGGCTCCGGCGAAGTCGGCTGCCGGTGCCTGTGGACAACTCATTGCCCGAGGTAATCGATACCGTATGGTCGACAGAGCACCCGTCGACGAGCCGCGCCGGCGGGGCCGACCGGGAGGAGCCCCCGTGACGCAGCAGGTCCCGTCGACCGAGCCCGAACTGGCCGGAGTTCGCAACTTCCGTGACGTGGGCGGACTGCCGACCGTGGACGGTCGCCGGGTCCGGCAGGGCGTGCTGTTCCGCAGCGGGCACCTTGCGCACGCGACCGAACAGGACGCCGCCTTCCTCGGTTCCCTGGGCCTGCACACCATCTTCGACTTCCGCAACGCGGCCGACCAGAAGCTGGAGGGCCCGGACGTCGACCTGCCGGGCGTGCGGAACGTGAATCTGCCGCTGAGCGACCCGGCGGACGGCGCCGAGTTCTGGAAGATGGTCCGCGACGGCGACATCGAGCAGCTGCGAGACATCCTGGGCGACGGCAGGGCGGCAGGCCGGATGGTCGCCTCCTACCGGATGATCGTCAGGGAGCGCACCGCCGAACACTCCCGGGTGCTGCACGCGATCGCCGAGGACAGCGTGCCGACGCTGATGCACTGTGCGGCGGGCAAGGACCGCGCGGGCATCTCCATAGCGGTCACCCTCCTCGCCGTGGGCGTGGAGCGCGATGCGATCGTCGCCGACTATCTGGAGTCCAACGCCAAGCACCGCCGCTACAAGGTGCGGCGCAACGGGGATGCCGCGACGGCGTACACACCCGAGGTGATGGAGCTGCTCAGCCCGCTCTTCGACGCGCGCGCCGAGTACCTGGCAGCGGCCTTCGACACCATCGAGGAGGCCTGGGGCGGTGTCGACGCCTACCTGGAACAGGGCCTGCGCCTCACACCGGTGACGCGCGAGCGGCTGCGCGAGCGCCTGCTGGACTGACGGGCCGGCGGTCCGGCCGGACCGCTAGCCCTTGCCGCCGACCGCGAACAACAGGTAGAGGAAGGCGGCGAAGATGTGGCCGACGGCGATGTAGATGATCAGCCGGACCCACAGGGCGCGGGGGAATTTCTCCTCCAGGTTGCTCATGGCAGCTCTCCGGTCAGCGGGCCCAGGCACAGCGAGGCCATGGGGCTCTGCAGCAAGGTGTGGACGAACAGCAGTTCGACGCCATCGTGGTCGGCGGCGGCGAGCCGGTGCGGGGTGAGGGAGTCGAAGTGCGCACTGTCGCCGGGCGCGAGCAGGTGCGCGGTGTCGCCGAGTTGCAGGCGCAGCCTCCCCTTGAGGACGTACAGCCATTCCTCGCCGGGGTGGACGCGCACGATGTCGCCCTGCGTGCCGTACGGCGCGCGCACCCGCAGGGCCTGCATGCCCCGGCCGGGTGCCCCGGCCTGGAAGTACGTCCAGCCGGCCGCCAGGGTCGGCTCCATGTCGGCGGCGCGCACGATCGCGTCCCGGTCGGCGACGGTCTCCCCGAGCAGTTCGGAGACGGTCGTACCGTAGATACGGGCGAGCGCGAGCAGCATCGGCAGCGACGGCTGACGCTGCCCGGTCTCCAGCCGGGACAGATGTGCGGGCGAGAGCCCGGCCGCGCGGGCCGCGGCCTCCAGGGTGAGGCCGGCGCGCCGGCGCAGCGCGCGCAGTTGCGGCGCCACGACGGGCAGGTTGTTGCCCTGCCCCGCCGGTGGCACGGCGTCTGAGGCGTTCATGCCTCCATTGAGCCGGATTCTTGCCTTGTCGGCAATTTTGTTGCCTCCAAGGCAAAAATCCGCTCGTGGGCCGGGCTCAGCGACTGCCCACCGCCTGCTTGACCAGGGTCTTGCCGAAGTCCCACAGCAATCCGCTGCCGCTGTGCGCGTCGTCCATCACCTGGGTGAATGCGTCCACGAACCGCTCCACGTCTGCCTCGTCCACGACGAGCGGCGGAATCAGCTTGATCACCTCCAGGTGGTCGCCGGAGACCTGGGTGAGAATCCGGTGGCGTTGCAGCAGCGGTACGACGACCATCTGCGCGAACAGACCCTTGCGGGCCGCCTGGAGCATCCTCCAGCGGCTGCGCAGCTTGAGCGAGGAGGGCTTACCGAACTCGATGCCGATCATCAGGCCCCGGCCGCGCACGTCCGCGAGCAGCTCGTACGTGTCGATCAGCGCCGTGAGCCGGGACTTCAGCAAGTCGCCGGTCCGGCGCACCCCCGCGACGATCTGCTCGTTCTCCATGACCGACAGGACGGCGAGACCGGCGGCCATCGCCTGGGCGTTGGACCCGAAGCTCGACGAGTGGACGAGGACGCGGTCCATGGACGAGTAGACCTTCTTGAAGATCCAGTCCTTGCCGAGCGTGGCACCCACGGGGACGTAGCCGCCGGAAAGTGCCTTGGCCACGCAGACCAGGTCCGGTTCGACGCCGTCCTCGTGCTGATAGGCGTAGAAGTCGCCGGTGCGGCCGAGACCCGTCTGCACCTCGTCGGCGATGAGCAGCGCCTTGCGGCGGTGCAGCAACTCCTGCGCGGCCCGCAGATAGCCGGGCGGCGCCTCATGCACGCCCTTGCCCTGGATCGGCTCCACGATCAGGGCGGCGACGTCGCCCTTCTTCAGCTCCCTGTCCAGGGCGTCGAGATCGCCGAGCGGTACGGCGGTGTCCGGCAGCAACGGGGTGAAGCCGTCGCGGAAGCCGTCCTCGCCGTTGACCGACAGGGACCCCGTGGTCAGCCCGTGGAAGGCGTGGTCGCAGTACAGGACGCGCGGCTTTCCGGTGGCGAACCGGGCGAACTTCAGGGCGGTCTCGACGGCCTCGGTGCCGCTGTTGCCGAAGAACACCCGGTCCAGGTGCGGGCTGTGGGCGAGCAGCCGCTCGGCGAGCAGGCCGGGCAGCGGCTGGCAGTCGAACCGGGTCAGGTCGGCGAGGGAGGCGTCGAGAACGTCGTGCAGCGCCTTGCGGACGACCGGATGGTGCCGGCCCAGACCCATCACCCCGAACCCGGCGAGCATGTCCAGGTAGTCGTTGCCGTCCGCGTCGAAGAAGTGGGCGCCCTCGGCCCGCTCGTAGACCTTGTCGAAGCCGATGGTGTGCAGCATGCGCGGCAGCTGCGGGTTGAGGTACCGCGTGTGCAGCTCATAGCGTTCGGCTCCGCGCTCGGCGAGGAGGGCGCCGAGGTCGAACTCCGTGCTCATTCAGTCTCCTTGGCTGTGCCGTTGCCACCCGTGGCCCTGACGGCCGGGCTCGCGCCGATCCGTCCGGCGATCTCGACGGGTGTGAGGCCGATGTCGGCGAGCACCTCGCCGCGTTTGGCGTGGGCGAGGAACTGTTCCGGGATACCGAACCGCCGGACGGGCACGTCCACGTCGGCGTCGCCGAGTGCCAGGGCCACGGCCGAACCGACGCCCCCCGCACGGCTGTTGTCCTCCACCACGGCCACCAGCCGGTGTCCGGCGGCCAGGCCAGGCAGCTCGGGGTCGACGGGTTTGACCCAACGGGGGTCCACCACCGTGCAGCCGATGCCCCGGGCCGCGAGCAGCTCAGCGGCCTCGAGGCACACCGGTGCCATCACGCCGACGGCCACCAGCAGCACGTCGGGGTGCTCGGCGCGGTGCAGTACGTCCATGCCGCCGACCCGGCCGACCGCCGGGATGCGCGGGCCGACGGACTCCTTCGGGAAGCGGACCAGGGTGGGTGCGTCGTCCACGGTGACGGCCTCACGCAGCTGGGCGCGCAGCTGGGCGGCGTCGCGCGGGGCGGCGATGCGCAGTCCCGGTACGACCTGCAGGACCGACATGTCCCACACGCCGTTGTGGGAGGCCCCGTCGACACCCGTCACACCGGCCCGGTCCAGGACGAAGGTGACCCCGCAGCGGTGCAGGGCCACGTCCATGAGCAGCTGGTCGAAGGCGCGGTTGAGGAAGGTGGCGTAGACGGCGACGACCGGGTGCAGTCCGCCGGTGGCGAGGCCGGCCGCGGACACGGCCGCGTGCTGCTCGGCGATGCCGACGTCCCACACCCGGTCCGGGAAGCGTTCGGCGAACGCGCCGAGACCCACCGGGTGCAGCATGGCCGCGGTGACGGCTACGACGTCCTCGCGCTCCTCGCCGATCTTCACGATCTCCTCGGCGAACACGGAGGTCCAGGAAGGGCCGCCCGCGGGTGCGAGCGGTTCGCAGGTCAGCGGGTCCATCGCACCGACGGCGTGGAAGTGGTCCTCCTCGTGCGCGAGGGCGGGCTCGTAGCCGCGGCCCTTGACCGTGAGGCAGTGGACCAGGACCGGGCCGTGGAAGCGTTTGGCGCGGCGCAGCGCCGACTCGACGGCCTTGATGTCGTGCCCGTCGATCGGGCCGACGTACTTCAGGCCCAGGTCCTCGAACATGCCCTGCGGAGCGAAGGCGTCCTTGAAGCCCTTCTTCGCACCGTGCAGGGACTCGTAGACCGTGGTGCCGACGACCGGTGTGCGCAGCAGGACGTCCTTGCCCCAGGCGAGGACCTTCTCGTAGCTGTCGGTCGTGCGCAGGGTGGCGAGGTGGTTGGCGAGGCCGCCGATGGTCGGGGCGTACGACCGCTCGTTGTCGTTGACGACGATGATCAGCGGCCGGTCCTTGGCCGCCGCGATGTTGTTCAGGGCCTCCCAGGCCATGCCGCCGGTCAGCGCGCCGTCACCGACGACCGCGACGACGTGGCCCTTCTCCCCCTGCACCTGACGGGCCTTGGCCAGGCCGTCGGCCCAGCCCAGCGCCGTGGAGGCGTGGCTGTTCTCGATGACGTCGTGCTCGGACTCCTCGCGCGAGGGGTAGCCGGACAGCCCGCCCTTGCCACGCAGCTTGGAGAAGTCCTGACGCCCGGTCAGCAGCTTGTGGACGTAGCTCTGGTGACCGGTGTCCCACAGGATGCGGTCGGCCGGTGACTCGAAGACCCGGTGGAGCGCGACGGAGAGTTCCACCACCCCCAGGTTGGGCCCGAGGTGACCGCCGGTCCTGGCCACCGCCCGCACCAGGAACTCACGTATCTCCTCGGCCAGTTCGCCGAGTTGCGCCTCGGACAGCGCCTTCAGGTCGCGTGGTCCCCGGATGGTCTCCAGAATGGTCACGCTCGGGCCCCCTCTCGGTCCGTGCCTTGCCTCAACTCACTTGGTCTGCTCGGCGAGCCTCATCGCCTCCTCGATGAGGGTCTCCACGATCCTGGACTCGGGGACGGTCC
>NZ_JAINVF010000010.1 GCF_020400585.1 Streptomyces sp. NK08204
AAATTTTGGGAAAGCCCCCGCATCTTCGGATGCGGGGGCTTTCTGCGTTTAGGCACCTTACGCTCGTACCATGCGCTATGACCTCATCCTCTTCGACAACGACGGCGTCCTGGTCGACAGCGAGCCCATATCGAACCGGATTCTCGCTGCCTATCTGACCGAACTGGGGCACCCGACGTCGTACGAGGACTCCATCCGGGACTACATGGGCTCGGCAATGCACCGCATCCACGAACTGGTGGAAGAACGGACGGGGCAGCGGCTGCCCGACGAATTCGATGACGTCTTCCATGCGCGGGTGTTCGCCGCGTTCGAGCGGGAACTGCAGGCCGTGGCCGGCGTCGACGGCGTGCTGGAAAAGCTGGCCGCCAGCGGGGTGCCGTACTGCGTGGCCTCTTCCGGCAGCCACGAACGGATCCGGGTGGGGCATCGGACGACCGGACTCGACCGGTGGTTCGAGGAAGGGCGGATCTTCAGTTCACAGGACGTGGGGCGGGGGAAGCCCGCGCCGGATCTCTTCCTGTACGCGGCCGAGCGGATGGGGGTCCCGCCGCGGCGGTGCCTGGTCATCGAGGACTCCCCGCTGGGCGTCCAGGCCGCCGCGGCCGCCGGAATGGACGTGTACGGGTTCACCGCGATGACGCCGGCCGAGCGCCTCGCCGGGGCCGACCAACTGTTCACCACCATGGGGGAGTTGGCTGACCTGCTGATATGACCCGGGGCTGCGGTCGGGGCTGACGATTGTCATGCCGACCTCCGGACGATCGTTTCTACTGGCGGACCCCTCCCGGCCGGGAAGCTGGGGACATGACGAAGAAGACGGGGAACCAGGGCCGCAGCACCGACCAGCAGCAGAACCCGAGCGTGCTCGACAACTTCAAGCCGCTGATCGTGGACGTGGCGGTGCCGCTCGGCTCGTACTACCTGTTCAAGGACGCCTTCGGGGCGAGCACCTTCGCGGCGCTCGCCTGGAGCAGCGTGGTGCCGGCCGCTCGCACGGCGTGGGGCCTGGTCAAGGAGCGCAGGACCAACGCCCTGGCCAGTCTCACCCTGGTCGTGAACGTCGTCTCGCTGCTGCTGAGCTTCGTCTCCGGGGACCCCCGGCTGATGCTGGCCAAGGACGGCGCGGTCAGCAGCACGGTCGCCATCGGGATCCTGGTCTCGGTCGCGCTCGGCAAGCCCATGATGACCGCCGGCATGAAGCCCTTCCTCGTCAAGGGCGATGCGGCCAAGGGCGCCGCCTGGGAGCGGCTGATGTCCGGGTCGGCGGCCGGATCCGCGGCCTTCCGGCGCAAGGAGAAGCAGTTCTCGGTGGTCTGGGGGCTGGCCCTGTTCGCCGAGTGCGTGGCGCGGGTCGTCGCCGCGTACACCGTCCCCGTCGACACGATGGTGTGGCTCGGCACGGTCATTCTGATCGGCACGATGGTGGTCGCCTTCGTGGTCAGCGGCGGGCTGGCCGTCGAGCCGATGGAGCGGATGCTCGCCGCCGAGGCGGAGGCCGGCACGGCCGGCGCACCCGGCCCCATGGCCGTCGCCGCCTGAGCCGATCGACCTGGTGGGCGAGTGAAGCTGAGGGAAATTCATCTTTGGCCGGATCTACCCAGGGGTAGCCAGGGGCCCTACGCTCGCCGCCATGACTGATGTGCTGCGGCGCGGCAGGGCCTCCCTGGCGTTCGGTTTCTTCGCCCAGGGCGCCACCTTCGCCCTGCTGGTGACACGGATCCCGGCCATCCAGGACCGGTACGGCATCTCCGACGCGCTGCTGCCCGTCTTCCTGGCGGCGGTACCGGTCCTCGCGGGGATCGGCAGCGTGACCACCGAGCAGCTGGTGAAGCGGGTCCGGCCCAGCCGGCTGCTGCGCTGGTCCCAGCCGCTGGTCCTGCTGGCACTGCTCGGCGTCGGGGCGGGCGGGCACGGGCAGATGGCCGAGGTGGCGGTGGCGCTGGGCGCGTTCGGGCTGGCTGTGGGGGCGCTGGACGCCTCCATGAACATGCTCGGGGTCAGTCTGCAGCGGGCGTACGGGCGCAGCATCATGCTCAGCTTCCACGCCGCGTACAGCCTGGGCGGGATCATGGGTGCCTCGCTCGCGTGGGTGGGGGCGCACTGGCATCTCGCGCTGTGGGTGTCGTACCTGCCGGTGGTGGCTGTGCTGCTGCCGGCGACGCTCGCCGGCAGCCGGTGGTACGTGGACGGGGAGCCCGGGCCCGCGGCGGCCGGCCAGGACGGGGGCGGGGAGGTCGTCTTCAGGCTGTTGCTGCCGCTGTGCCTGGTGATGACCTTCGCCTACATCGGGGACTCGACCGTCTCCAACTGGAGCGCGAAGTACCTGCAGGACGTGCTGGGGAGTTCCGAGCAGCTGGCGACCGTGCCGTACAACGTGTACATGGTGACCACGCTGGTGGGGCGGACCGTCGGGGACTTCGGGGTGCGGCGGTTCGGGGCCGTCGCCGTCGTACGGCTCGGAGCGCTCGTGGCAGCCGGAGGGTTCGCGGTGGTGGCCGCGGCGCCGGGCGCCTGGGTGGGCATGCTGGGGTTCACCCTGCTGGGTCTTGGGCTGTGCGTACTCGTGCCGCAGACGTTCGCGGCGGCCGGGCGGCTGTTGCCGGGTGCCTCCGATGCCGCGGTGGCGCGGCTCAACATCTTCAACTACGTCGGATTCCTGGTCGGTTCGCCGCTGGTGGGGGCGCTCGGGGACTCCTGGAGCTACCGCGGGGCCATGCTGGTGCCGATGGTGTTGGTACTGGTGACGCTGGTGTACGCCAGGTCGTTCGCGACCGAACCGGACCGATACGGTGGCGGGCATGAGCGGCGGCGCACGGCTGATGTGGGACGAGGCAGTAACGGGCTATGACTTCGGTCCGGGCCATCCGATGGATCCGGTCCGCCTGGAGCTGACCCGGAAACTGGTGGGGGCTTTCGGGCTCGACCGGCACATGGAGGTCGTCGCGGCGAAACCCGCCGGGGAGTCGACGCTGCGGCTGGTCCACCGGGAGGACTACATCGAGGCCGTGAAGGCCGCGTCGGCGGATCCGGCGGGGGCCGACGGGTCGTACGGGCTCGGTACGACGGACGATCCCGCGTTCGCCGGAATGCACGAGGTGTCCGCGCTGATCGCGGGGCAGTCGGTGGGGGCCGCCGAGGCGGTGTGGCAGGGGGACGTCGCGCACGCCGTGAACTTCGCGGGCGGGCTGCACCATGCGATGCCGGGTGGTGCCTCGGGGTTCTGCATCTACAACGACGCCGCGCTGGCCATCGCGCGGATGCTGGAGCTGGGGGCCGAGCGGGTCGCCTACGTGGACGTCGACGTGCACCACGGGGACGGGGTGCAGGCCGCGTTCTGGGAGGATCCGAGGGTGCTGACGATCTCGCTGCACGAGCACCCCCGTACGTTGTTCCCGCAGACCGGGTGGCCGCAGGAGACCGGTGCCGGGGCCGGGGAGGGGGCCGCGGTGAACGTCGCGCTGCCGGCGGGGACCGCGGACGCGGGGTGGCTGCGGGCGTTCCACGCGGTGGTGCCGGAGCTGCTCGCCGAGTTCCGGCCGCAGGTGCTGGTCTCGCAGCACGGCTGCGACACGCACTTCGAGGATCCGCTGGCGCATCTCGCCGTCTCGCTGGACGCGCAGCGGGCGGTGCAGGTGGCGTGTCACGAGCTGGCGCACGAGTACGCCGACGGCAAGTGGGTCGCCCTGGGCGGCGGCGGGTACGCGGTGGTGGATGTGGTGCCGCGGTCCTGGACGCATCTGGTGGGGATCGCGGCGGGGCGGGAGGTCGCGCCCGAGACGGTGATTCCCGAGGGATGGCGGCATGAAGTCTTCGCCCGCACACGCCAGTTGGGGCCGCAGCGGATGACCGATGGGCGGTGGCCGGTGTCGTGCGCCTCATGGGAGTCGGGGTACGACCCCGCTGACCGGCTCGACCAGGCGGTGCTGGCGACACGGCGGGCCGCGTTTCCGTTGCGGGGGCTGATGCCGTGAGGGGGTTCATTACGCCAACCGTGCGGTGTTCCCCCGTTTCCGCGGCTGCCCGGGAGACCATCCGCCACCATCGCTAGCGTGGTGGGCGTGGGCGTACTTCGGGCGCATCTGTTGGCTGCCCGGCTGGCCGGGGTGGTCGGGACCTCGCGGGAGGTGAGTCTTCGGAGTTATCGGCTGTTCGCGGCCGGTGACCCGCGGGCGTTGATCGGAATTGATCCGGAGTGCGCGTGGGGGCAGCGGGAACTGCTCGCCCTGATGGCCGAGAGATGCGGGGTTTCCGGTGATCCTCGGCATACTTCCGGGCCGGATGTGATCGATCCCGAGCTGACCCTGGCCGCGCTGGACGCCTTCGCGGAGCGGATCGGGTCGGTGGCCCGGCGGGGGGCGCCGGTGTTGTTCGGGACCGGGCATCCGCACCGGCTGCTCGGGTTCTACGCAGGTTTGGCGGACGCGTTGTCGGCGGCGGGGTGTGAGGTCCTCACCCCCGCGCAGGGTCGCTGTGTCGACATATTGACCCGGTTCGGTCTACGTACGTGCCGCCTCGACTACGTAAGAGGTGTCGCTGTGGTGCGAGAACTCGACAGCGAGCGCCCCGGTTGTGAGCCGGGTCTGCACAGTCATTCGCCGCTGCCGGTTCGGGTGGCGCTGGGGGTCGCGGCCGAGAGCGGCGGGCCGCTGCCCGAGCTGGTCGTGGGGGACCACGGCTGGGTCTGTGGCGCAGGTCAGCTGGGGTTCGAGGCCATCGGGCTGGCGGACACGGACGATCCCGCGCTCTTCGTCGGGGAGGCGGAGGGGGTCGTGTCCGTCGTCGTTCCGCTTGATGACGGCGTGCGCTCGGACCACTACCATCCGCTCACGCGCTACGTTCTCGAACGAGCGTGTCTGTCACAGTAGGCCGCCGATGGGTGCACCTCTTCCCCACTCGCATCACCCGCCCCTAGTCTGGGCAGTGAGCACGCAGCGACGAAGAGTCACCGGAAGGGGAAGCCGGTGGCCGTCGCGTGCGGAAGGTTCAGGTGTGTCATGGCTGCAGCTGGCGAGAGGCCTCTGAACGAGGTTCAGTTCCTTACCGTGGCGGAGGTCGCCTCGGTGATGCGAGTGTCGAAGATGACCGTGTACCGGCTGGTGCACAGCGGTCATCTGCCCGCGATCCGGGTGGGACGGTCTTTCCGTGTCCCGGAGCAGGCGGTTCACGAGTACCTGCGCGAGAGCTATGTGGGGGTGGAAACGGCCTGACGGCACATCCGGTGAACACCGGTACACCCCTCGATTACGACCTGGACGCTCGGGCGGGTAGGCTAGCCCCTCGTAGGTCGTGTGGGCCCATGGCGCCCAAACAACCGAGTGATGAGAAGTGAGCGAGGGTAGTCGTGGGCTCTGTTATCAAGAAGCGGCGCAAGCGGATGGCCAAGAAGAAGCACCGCAAGCTGCTCAAGCGCACGCGCGTTCAGCGTCGTAACAAGAAGTAAGCGGCGCCGTAGAGCGTGAAGCGTGTCCCTGTGGCCCCCCATCCGATGCGGTGGGGGGCCACAGGCATATTCCGATGGGGGAATTTCCGTCGCCTCGCGCATGAGGCGGTCATCACAGTGCAACACCGAACCGCTAGGTTGGCCGTACACGGGGTAACGCGGGAAGGAAGGCGCTGATCTTGGGGAAGGTCGTGCTCGTCACCGGAGTGGCCCGTCAACTGGGCGGCCGTTTCGTCCGGCGGATCCAGCGGGACCCGGAGGTCGACCGGGTGATCGCCGTGGACGCGGTGCCCCCCGCGCATCACCTCGGCGGCGCCGACTTCGTCCAGACCGACATCCGGCAGCCCACGATCGCCCGGGTCCTGGCCGAGACGGGCGCCGACACGGTCGTCCACATGGACGTGACGGGCACCGCGCTGCGCGGCGGCAGCCGGGCCACGGTCAAGGAGACCAACGTCATCGGCACCATGCAGCTGCTCGGCGCCTGCCAGAAGTCGCCGACCGTGCGGCGGCTGGTGGTGAAGTCCAGTACGAACGTGTACGGGTCCGCGTCCCGGGACCCCGCCGTGTTCACCGAGACCACCCCTGCCAAGTCGCTGCCCAGCGGCGGGTTCGCGAAAGACGTCGTCGAGGTCGAGGGGTATGTGCGCGGCTTCGCCCGGCGGCGGCCCGACGTCGCCGTGTGCGTGTTGCGGTTCGCGAACATCCTCGGGCCGACCGCCGACACCCCGCTCGCCTCCTACTTCGCGCTGCCGGTGCTGCCGACGGTGTTCGGCTACGATCCGCGGCTGCAGTTCGTGCACGAGGACGACGTCATCGAGGTGCTGCGGATCGCCTCGCACGAGCCGCGCCGGTCCACGCTGAACAGCGGCACCTTCAACATCGCCGGGGACGGGGTCCTGCTGCTCTCCCAGTGCTCCCGGCGTCTGGGCCGCCCCATCGTGCCGCTGCTGCTGCCCGCGGTCACCTGGGCCGGCTCGCTGGTGCGTACGCTGGGGATGACGGACTTCTCGCCGGAGCAGATCCGGCTGCTCACCCACGGGCGGGTGGTGGACACCGGCCAGATGCGCGAGACGCTGGGCTTCACGCCCACGTACACGACGGCACAGACGTTCGCGGACTTCGTCCGTGGACAAGGCCCCGGGCTGCTGCCGCCGGAGGCCCTCGCGGGGGTCGTCGACCGGATCGCCGCGCTGTCCGCGAGGAGCGGCGGCCCCCTTTCGACGCACACCCCCTCGACGCACACCCTCTAGCGCCAACCGAGGAGCGCAGCAACGATGGCGGACGCCAAGGTCATTCCGTTCGACGACGACCGGTCCCGCGGGAGCGCCGCGCAGCGCCCGGCGCGGCGCCGGAACACGGGCAGCCGGCGCAAGGGCGGCGAGCACGCGGGGGACGGCGAGGTCGCCGAGGTGCAGCCCCTGCCGGGGCGGCCCCGGACGCGGCAGGACGGGCCTGTGAGCCGCGAGGACGGGCAGGCGGGGCGGCCGGCCGGTGACGAGGGCGACGGGAGCCTGGAGCGGCGCATGGCGGCCGGGCTGGCCTTTCTGCGCCGCCGGCTGACCGGGGACTACGAGGTCGACGACTTCGGCTACGACGAGGAGCTGACCGACCAGGTCCTGATGTCGCTGCTGCGGCCGTTGTACGAGAAGTACTTCCGGGTCGAGGTGAAGGGCATCGAGAACATCCCGGCCGAAGGCGGGGCGCTGATCGTCGCCAACCACTCCGGGACCCTGCCGCTGGACGGCCTGATGATGCAGGTCGCCGTGCACGACCACCATCCGGCGGACCGGCATCTACGGCTCCTTGCGGCCGACCTGGTCTTCGTCCTGCCGGTGGTCAACGAACTCGCCCGCAAACTCGGCCACACCCTCGCCTGCACGGAGGACGCCGAACGGCTGCTGGGGCAGGGAGAGCTGGTCGGGGTGATGCCGGAAGGCTTCAAAGGGATCGGGAAGCCCTTCAGCGAGCGGTACAAGCTCCAGCGGTTCGGGCGGGGCGGTTTCGTCTCCACGGCCCTGCGCAAGAGGGCGCCGATCATTCCGTGCTCGATCGTCGGGGCCGAGGAGATCTACCCGATGATCGGCAACAGCAAGACGCTGGCGCGGGTGCTGGGCTTCCCGTACTTCCCGCTGACCCCCACCTTCCCGTGGCTGGGCCCGCTGGGGGCGATCCCGCTGCCCACGAAGTGGACCATCCAGTTCGGCGAGCCGATCCCGACGGACGGCTATCCGCCGGAGGCGGCCGAGGACCCGATGCTGATGTTCAACCTGACCGACCAGGTACGGGAGCAGATCCAGCACACGCTGTACAAGTTGCTGGTGCAGCGGCGTTCGGTGTTCTTCTGAGGGTTCTTCCGCGACCACGGCCTTGGGCGCCCCCGCTCGGGTGGGGGCGCCCAAGGCCGTGGCCTAGTTCGCGTCCTGGCCGTCGATGCCCAGGCCCGGGAGCAGGCCGGGCAGGAGCGGCGGGACGGTGATGTCCGGCTCGGTCGTCGGGGGGCTGCTGGTCGACGAGGTGGTGCCGCCGGTGCCGGTCTTCGGCGGTTCGAGCAGGCCGCCCGTGCTGCCCCCGATCAGGCCCTCGCCGCTGCTGCCGGTGGCCGACTCGCTCGGCTGGCCGGTGCTCGTGTGCTTGCCGGAGGAGGGGGCGTCGCCGCCGGAGGCCGGCGCGGTCGACCGGCCGGTGCCGGGAGAGCCGGTGGACGCCGGGCCGGAGTCCTGCCGCCCGCTGCCGCCGGTGCGGTCGGGTGGCTGGGGGAGCAGGGACTGCAGCGGGGCGACCTCTTCGTCTATGGCGTCGAAGACCGACGAGACCTGTTCTTTGACGTCACCGAGCTGCACGGGCAGCTTGTCGCTGAGCTGGCTCCAGGCGTCGCGGTGGGAGCGGGAGAACGCGGAGAGAGCCTGGATGGGGCCCAGGGAGTCGGGGTCGCGTTCGTAGGCCTCGTGCAGCAGGCGGTGTCCCTCGGTGACGTCGTGCCGCATCCCGGACAGGGTGCGGCGGATCTCGCCGATGGACTCGTGGTCGAGGTGGCCCGTCCGGCCGCGCTCCATCAGCCGGCGTGCCTCGCTCAGCCGTGTGGAGGCCTGGTCGAGGTAGGTCTGGCCGCGCTCGTCGTCGCCGTCGCTCAGGTAGTTGAGCTTGAAGTCCTCGATGCCGCGTTTGAGGCCGTACAGAGAGTCGCCGGGCAGGGCGTCGGAGCTCGCGGCGGCGACCCCGCCGAAGGCCCCGGCGGCCACGCCGACGCTGAGTCCGCCGGCTGCGAGGCCCTTGGTCAGCCGGGAACGCGGCCGGAGTCTGCCGAGCGGCCTCGCCCGGTGCGCTCCCCTGCCCCGCCCGCGCTGTCCGGGCACCGATGCGTCCGCCTCTCCGCCCGCGGTGCCCTCCTGGAGCATGGCCTCCATCGCGGCCACCAGCTGGGCCCGCTGGACGACCTTGACCTCCGGGTCGAGCTGCGGCCTGGGCAGTGCGCCGAGTTCCGCCGCGAGGGCCAACAGCGCGCCCTGCTCGCTCTGTTCCCCGGCGGTCGGCGGTGATCCCGCCGGTGCTGCGGACTGCTCGGCCGCCGGGTCCCGGTCGGACTGCTCCTCCAGGGCCTGGGCGAAGGCGTTCGCCCGCCGGTGCGCCGATACGTTCGCGATCACTGGCGGCACCTCCTCTCGTCATGACGGTCGACTCCCCAGGGGGTCCTGAGGGTTGCACGCCCACGACCACTTCCACACGATCGAGCGATCAGGGATCGGCCAGGACGTGACCACAGGGAGCCTGTATCCCGCACAACGAGCGGCTCGGCACTTGGGTTACGGACGGCGGCTGATCGGCTCAGAAAAGCAACAGGCTCTCACGGATAGTGACTTGAGCGTTACGCAGGGTGGTTCAGGGTGGGGGGTGTCGACGGTCCGCTCAGCGGGCGTCGTCCGGCAGGAGCCGGGCGAGGGTACGCACGGCCCGGTACTGGAGGGTTTTGATGGCGCCCTCGTTCTTGCCCATCACGCGGGCGGTCTCGGCGACCGAGAGGCCCTGGAGGAAGCGGAGCGTCACGCACTCCTGCTGCTGCGGGTTCAGCCGGCGTACGGCGTCGAGCAGGGCGGCGTTGGAGAGGGACTCCAGGACCGAGTCCTCCGGGGAGCGCTCGACCTCGTTGGCGTCGAGCATCTCGCCGGTGGTGACCTCCAGCCGGAAGCGGCTGGACTTGAAGTGGTCGGCGACGAGGTTGCGGGCGATCGTGACCAGCCAGGCGCCGAAGTCGCGGCCCTGCCAGGTGAAGGTGCCGATCCTGCGCAGCGCCCGCAGGAAGGTCTCGCTGGTCAGGTCCTCGGCGGTCGCCTTGCCGCCCACCCGGTAGTAGATGTACCGGTACACGGTGTCGCTGTACTGGTCGTAGAGCCGCCCGAAGGCCTCGGCCTCGCCGGCCTGGGCGCGCTCGACGAGGTCCATCATCCGGGCGCTGTCGCTGTCGGCGGCCGGCCGGCGGCTGGTCGCCGCGCCGGTGGCGCGCGCCCGTCTGCCGACGGCGGCGCTGCCCTCGGCCAGTGCGTAGCACGGGCCGGCGGGCGCGGCGGCGGCGAAGGCGGGGACGGCGTACGCGGTGGGGACGACGCCGCGCAGCGTCTCCTTGACCATTGCGACCGTTGCGCGCAGCGTAGCCAGGCCCGAGGCGTCAACCCCGACGTGTGGGTACACGGGACTCCCAGAGGCAGAGCTTCCATCACGTGCAGTGCGGGACCGTTCACCCGTCGTAGCGACGGAGGGGTACCGGTTTGCGTCTGAGGAGAATAACGCTTCGTGCAGGCACTGCTACACCCAGTTGCTCAAATCATCGATTACGTCGCTTGTGTTGCCGGTTGATGCCCCATCAAGTTTCAGAGAGTGACAGATTTCTGATCGAAAAATGGCCGATTTCGGCGAAACAGGGCGCGTGTTGGGGGCGGCGGGCATAATCCCGCGGCAGGCGGCACGTTTCAGCGGCGGCGGGCACATGACAGCGACCGTTGCTGTGGGGTGTGCCCGTCCCGGGTGGTCACCGGCGGCGCCGGCTCAGTGCGATCGCCGCCGCCGTGCCACCGGCGACGGCGCCGACGCCCGCCGCCGCCGGAATGCCGACCTTCGCGGCCTTGCGGCCCGTGCGGTAGTCCCGCAGGCGCCAGTCCTGTTCACGGGCGTGCTTGCGCAGCTTGGCGTCCGGATTGATCGCGTAGGGGTGCCCGACCAGCGACAGCATCGGGATGTCGTTGTGGGAGTCGCTGTACGCGGCGCAGCGGGCCAGGTGGAGGTTCTCCGCCGCGGCCAGCGCGCGCACCGCCTCCGCCTTGGCCGGACCGTGCAGCGGCTCGCCCACCAGCTTGCCGGTGTAGACGCCGTCGACGGACTCCGCGACCGTGCCGAGCGCGCCGGTGAGGCCGAGGCGGCGGGCGATCACCGTGGCGATCTCCACCGGCGCCGCCGTGACGAGCCACACCTTCTGGCCCGCGTCCAGGTGGGCCTGGGCGAGGGCACGGGTGCCCGGCCAGATGCGCTCGGCCATGTACTCGTCGTAGATCTCCTCGCCGATCGACTGCAGCTCGGCGACCCGGTGGCCCTTGACGATCGACAGCGCCGAGTCGCGGGCGTCCTGCATGTGCTCGGGGTCCTCGACGCCGGCCAGCCGGAACCAGGCCTGCTGCCAGGCGAACCGGGCGAGGTCGCGGGTCTCGAAGAACTTCCGCTTGTACAGGCCGCGGCCGAAGTGGAACAGGGCCGCGCCCTGCATCACGGTGTTGTCGAGGTCGAAGAAGGCCGCCGCCTTGTCGTCGCCGAGGACCGGGAACTCCGGTTCCTTCTCCTCGGCCGCCTCGGTGGTTGCCTGTGCCTCCTGCGAGGACTTGCGGGCGGCTTCCGCCGAGGCCTCGCCTGCCAACACGCTCCGCGCCGTGGCGGAGCGCCTACGGGGAGTGAGCCATCCTAGAGCGGCCATGCCGTGAGCATAGCCAGTTCGTTCGGGGCTTCCGGCCTCGCCGGTACGGCGGGGGTGTGAACTCTGTGCGACGGGGCCGTCGAGCGGGCGCGGGGGCGAGCGCGACAATGGCCGGCATGAGCCCCCTCTTCCGACGCAAGGCCGCCCCGCAGGAGCGGCTGGTCACCCTCATCCGCAAACCCGGCTGTCATCTGTGCGACGACGCCCAGACCGTGATCGAGAAGGTCTGCGGCGAACTCGGCGTGCCGTGGGAGCAGCGGGACATCACCGAGGACAAGGAGCTGCACGACCAGTACTGGGAGCAAATTCCGGTCGTCCTCGTCGACGGCAGGCAGCACACTTTCTGGCGGGTGGACGAGGGCCGCCTCCGGAAGGAACTTGCTGCGAACTAGCTGGGAAACCAACCTCGAAGCGCCGAGAAATGATCATGAACGGACCGGACAGAGTCCGGCTTTGACCTGCGTGACCCCGGTCACGTTTGCCGGGCAAATCGGACACCATCTTTGTGCACGCGTTCACAAAGACATAGCCTGCTGTCGACGGGGCGGTCTGGGGACGTATGGCCGCCCGCAGCCCCGCTCTACCCGCAGGAGCACCGTGGCAACTGGCCGAACACACCGACCGGCGACCCGTAGCCGAGGGATTCCCGAGGCCACCGTCGCCAGGCTTCCGCTGTACCTCCGAGCCCTGACCGCACTGTCGGAGCGCTCGGTCCCCACGGTCTCCTCCGAGGAGCTGGCCGCGGCGGCGGGGGTCAACTCCGCCAAGCTGCGCAAGGACTTCTCCTACCTGGGCTCCTACGGAACGCGCGGTGTCGGCTACGACGTGGAGTATCTCGTCTACCAGATCTCCCGCGAACTCGGCCTCACCCAGGACTGGCCGGTCGTCATCGTCGGTATCGGAAACCTCGGCGCCGCCCTGGCCAATTACGGCGGCTTCGCCTCCCGTGGCTTCCGTGTGGCCGCGCTGATCGACGCCGACCCGGCCATGGCCGGGAAGCCGGTCGCCGGCATCCCGGTGCAGCACACGGACGACCTGGAAAAGATCATCAAGGACAACGGGGTGTCCATCGGCGTCATCGCCACCCCCGCCGGCGCCGCCCAGCAGGTCTGCGACCGCCTGGTGGCCGCCGGGGTCACCTCCATCCTGAACTTCGCGCCGACCGTGCTGTCCGTCCCGGACGGCGTCGACGTGCGCAAGGTCGACCTCTCCATCGAGCTGCAGATCCTCGCGTTCCACGAGCAGCGCAAGGCCGGCGAGGAGACGACCGTGGGCGAGAGGGCGCTGGCCGCGGCCACCCCCCGCGAGGAGCGTGTGGCACGCGACGAATCCGCCGACCAGGGGCCCGACGGGGACGTACCCGCCGTGATGCCGGCATGAGTCTCCTCGTCGTCGGGCTGAGCCACCGCAGCGCCCCGGTCAGCGTGCTGGAGCGGGCCGCGCTGAGCGCGGACGCCCAGGTCAAGCTGGTCCAGGACACGGTCGCCGCCGAACCGGCCACCGAGGCCGCGGTGCTGGCCACCTGCAACCGCATCGAGCTGTACGCCGACGTGGACAAGTTCCACGCCGGTGTCGCCGAGCTGTCCACGCTGCTCGCCCAGCACAGCGGGGTCGGCCTGGAAGAGCTGACGCCCTACCTGTACGTGCACTACGAGGACCGGGCCGTCCACCACCTGTTCTCGGTGGCCTGCGGGCTGGACTCGATGGTCGTCGGCGAGGGCCAGATCCTCGCCCAGATCAAGGACTCGCTGGCCCGCGCCCAGGAGCTGCACTCCGCCGGCAAGCTGCTGAACGACCTGTTCCAGCAGGGCCTGCGGGTCGGCAAGCGCGCCCATTCCGAGACCGGCATCGACCGGGCCGGACAGTCCCTGGTCACCTTCGGGCTGGAGCAGCTCGCCGAGGGCGGGGCCGTGCCCGAGTGGGCCGCGGGCAAGAAGGCGCTGGTCATCGGCGCCGGTTCGATGTCCTCCCTGGCCGCCGCGACGCTCGCGCGCGCCGGCGTGGCCGAGGTGGTCGTCGCCAACCGCACCTTCGAGCGCGCCGAGCGGCTCGCCGCCATCCTCACCGAGGCCGACGACAACGCGGTGACCGCCCGTGCGGTACGGATGGACGCCGTAGCGGGCGAGCTGACACGTGCCGACGTCGTCGTCTCCTGCACCGGGGCGACGGGCCTGGTGCTCACCGCGGAGGCGGTCGCGCAGGCCCTCGAGGACCGCACCGGGCAGCCTGCCGACCGTGCCCGCACGGCCATATCGACGGACGCCGGCCAGTCCCCGCCGCCGCTCGCCGCCGACGACAACTGCCCGCTGGACCTGGCCGCCGTACGCTCCGGACAGTCGGGCTTCTCCGTGATGGGCGAGGCCGCCGTGGCCGGCATGGACGCGGCCACGCTGGAGCAGCACGCGGCCTGGGTGGGCGGGGGTACCTCCCTGTTCGAGCGAAGCCGGGAACTCGGGGGCGGGGCCGTGGACCGCCGCGACGCCTCCCGGCGTACGCCCGAGGCCGACGCCGAGCTGATCACCGCGCTCGCCGCGACCGTCGCCACCGTCGGCCGCATCCCCGAGCGCCGCAAGCCCGAACCGGTCGCCGCGGTCCCGCGCCCGGCCCCGGCCCTGTTCCTCCTCGACCTGGCCATGCCCCGCGACATCGACGCGGCCGTGCACCGGCTGGCCGGGGTACGCCTGGTGGACATCGAGTCCCTGGCGGAGGCCTCCGCCGACGCTCCGATGGCGGCCGACGTCGACCAGGTCCGGCGTATCGTCTCCGACGAGGTCGCGGCCTTCGGCGCGGCGCAGCGGGCGGCGCACATCACACCGACCGTCGTCGCGCTGCGCACCATGGCCGCCGACGTCGTCGCGAGCGAGATCGCGCGGCTCGACGGCCGCCTGCCCGACCTGGACGAGCGCCAGCGCGGCGAGATCCGGCAGGCCGTGCACCGGGTCGTCGACAAGCTGCTGCACGCGCCGACCGTACGGGTCAAGCAGCTCGCGGCCGAGCCCGGCGGCGCCGGGTACGCGGACGCGCTGCGCACCCTGTTCGACCTCGATCCCGAGACGGTCGCCGCCGTTTCCCGGGCCGAGAACAGCACAGACGAGAAGGACCGACCGGCATGAGTGACAAGGCACTGAGGCTGGGGACCAGGCGCAGCAAGCTCGCCATGGCCCAGTCCGGGCAGGTGGCGGACACCGTCCGCCGGGTGACCGGGAGGCCCGTGGAGCTGGTCGAGATCACCACGTACGGTGATGTCTCCCGCGAGAACCTCTCCCAGATCGGCGGCACGGGCGTGTTCGTCACGGCACTGCGTGACGCACTGCTGAAGGGCGAGGTCGACTTCGCGGTTCATTCGCTCAAGGACCTGCCCACCACGCAGCCCGACGAGCTGGTCCTGGCCGCCGTACCGCCGCGCGAGGACCCCCGGGACGTGATCGTCGCGCGCGACGGACTCAAGTTCACGGACCTGGTCGCGTCCTCCCCGACGCGGACCGCCCGCATAGGCACCGGCTCGCCGCGCCGCATGGCGCAGCTGAACGCGTACGCGCGCGCCCACGGCCTGGACATCGAGACGGTCCCGATCCGCGGCAACGTCGACACCCGCATCCGGTACGTCCGCGACGGCGAACTGGACGCGGTCGTGCTGGCCGCCGCCGGACTGAACCGAATAGGCCGGAGCGACGAGGTCACCGACTTCCTGTCGGTCGACACGGTTCTGCCCGCCCCCGGCCAGGGGGCCCTGGCGATCGAGTGCGCCGCGCACGACGCGGACCTGATCGCGGCGCTCGGTGAGCTGGACGACCCGTTCACGCGGGTCGCCGTCACCGCCGAGCGATCACTGCTCGCCGCCCTGGAGGCCGGTTGCAGCGCCCCCGTGGGCGCGTTGGCCGACCTTCCCCCACTCTCGGCTCCGCTCGAGCGGGGGGACCCCCAGGCCGACATGCAGACTGTCAAGGAAATGCGCCTGCGGGGCGTCGTCGGCACGACCGACGGCACCCGCATGGTGCAGCTGTCCACCACCGGTCCCGTGCCCCACACGCACGACCATGCGATGGCACTCGGTCGCGAACTCGCCTCCGAGATGCTTGCCCAGGGCGCGGCCGGTCTGATGGGGGAGCGAGCACATTGAGCCCCACCACCCTTCCCGCCGGCCTTGAACACGGGCACGTCACCTTCCTGGGTGCCGGACCCGGAGATCCGGGACTGCTGACTCTGCGCGCCGTGGAGGCGCTGTCCCACGCGGACGTCCTGATCGCCGAGCACGAGGTGCTCGACGTGATCCGGACGCATGCGCGGCCGGGCGTCTCCGTTGTGCCGACAGACGCAGATGTGTCCTCGGAGGCGCTTCCGGGCACGGGCACGCCGCAGCTGACGGTCGTTGACGGCACGTCAAAAACCGTTGCTGTCCCGCCCGTGCGGGATGCCGCTCATCTTGTCATGGAGGCTGTGCGGGGCGGCAGGCGGGTCGTCCGTGCGGTGTCCGGGGACCCGGGACTCGACACGTACGCGGCCGAGGAGATGATCGCCTGCGCCGCCTCGGGTGTCCCCTTCGAGGTGGTGCCCGGTGTCGCCGCCGCCGTCGGTGTCCCCGCGTACGCGGGTGTGCCGCTGCGGGGCGCGCAGGGCACGGACGTCCGGTTCGTGGACGCCCGGACCGCCTCCGACCGCTGCTGGACGGAGGTGGGCGCCTCCGACGGCACGGTGGTCGTGTCGACCACGCTGGACTCGGTGGCGGCGGCGGCCGGTGAGCTGGTGTCCGCGGGCCGCAAGCCCGACACCCCGCTGACGGTCACCGTCGCCGGTACGACGACCCGCCAGCGCACCTGGACGGCCACCCTCGGCACGATCGCGCAGACGCTGAAGCAGGCCAAGGTCCTGCCCTCCCCGGAGGGCGGGCGGCCCGTCATAGCCGTGGTCGGTGAGCGTTCCGCCGCCGCCCAGCGCGACCGGCTGTCGTGGTTCGAGTCCAAGCCGCTGTTCGGCTGGAAGGTGCTCGTGCCGCGCACGAAGGAGCAGGCGGCCTCGCTCTCCGACCAGCTGCGGTCCTACGGCGCCGTGCCGCACGAGGTCCCGACGATCGCGGTGGAGCCCCCGCGTACGCCCCAGCAGATGGAGCGGGCGGTCAAGGGCCTGGTGACGGGCCGCTACGAGTGGATCGCTTTCACCTCCGTGAACGCGGTGAAGGCGGTCCGGGAGAAGTTCGAGGAGTACGGCCTTGATGCTCGGGCTTTTGCGGGTATCAAGGTGGCTGCGGTGGGCGAGCAGACGGCCAAGGCGCTGATCGCCTTCGGCGTGAAGCCGGACCTGGTGCCCAGCGGTGAGCAGTCGGCGGCGGGCCTGCTGGAGGACTGGCCGCCGTACGACCCGGTCTTCGACCCGATCGACCGGGTGTTCCTGCCGCGTGCCGACATCGCCACCGAGACGCTGGTCGCCGGTCTGATCGAGCTGGGCTGGGAGGTCGACGACGTCACCGCCTACCGGACCGTACGGGCCTCGCCGCCGCCGGCGGAGACGCGAGAGGCGATCAAGGGCGGTGGCTTCGACGCGGTGCTGTTCACGTCCTCGTCCACGGTCCGGAACCTGGTGGGCATCGCGGGCAAGCCGCACAACGTGACGGTGATCGCCTGTATCGGCCCCGCCACGGCGAAGACGGCCGAGGAGCACGGGCTGCGGGTCGACGTCATGGCACCCGAGCCGTCCGTGCACAAGCTGGCGGAGGCGCTGGCGGACTTCGGCATGAAGCGACGCGCTGCCGCGCTGGAGTCGGGGGACCCCGTCACCCGGCCGAGCGAGCGGCGGCCGGGGGCGCGCAGGCGCCGGTCGACCACGTGAGGTACGGCGGAGTGCTTCCTCTTGGGGGCACTCCGCCGCACTGTTTCTTCAGGAACCTCAGTGCCCGGAGGCGTACGGCAGGAAGGTCGCCCAGGCTGTGGGGGTGAGGGCGATGCGGGGGCCGGTGGGGTTCTTGGAGTCGCGGACGACGATCCGGCCGGGGACAGCCGTCACCTGGACGCAGTCGGGTCCGTCGGCTGTGCTGTAGCTGCTCTTCATCCACTCCACGCTGGCGTCCGCTCCTCCTGACGCCTTAAGCGTCATGTCTCTGCGTCTCCCAACACCTTTTTACGAAGGCCAACGACTCCCGGGGCTGAGAGCCTGGGCTCGGATGACCCCGTAGCGGGTGTCCACGACCTGCGCTGATGATCCATGCTCGATGTCCGTGCCCCGGTGGCACGGCGGCTGGGGCGGCTGGCCGTAAAGGACCACAGGGCCCGGCGCATTCCGCGCACCGCACCCCGGCCGCTGCCGTGACTGCTCTCTTCTGCCGTCCGTGACGGTCGGCCCACGCCAGATGGCCTGAGCGTACGTGCGAAAGAAAGGGGTGATGATCGGCGAGACCGGCGCCCGGTCACACCACCGGGCCCGTCCGCCGGTCGCCCACCCGTTCCGCGAGGCAGGTCATCGCGCGGGACAACTCGGACGCCGTACCCGACGTGACGACCGCCGGGGCCCGTCCCGGGACGCGGAGCCGGACACCGCCGGTCAGCGCCACCCTGGTGCCGCCGCCCGGCCCCGGCACCGGGGCCGCCGCCATCCCGATGATCAGGAACCGGCTCTGCAGCCAGCACCAGCCCGGCCGGACGAAGCCGCGCAGGTGCGCGCGGAAGCCGTACTTGCTGCGGGCCAGCGCCTCGACCCGGTCTCCCGCGACCCGCAGCACCCGTACCCTCCGCATGTCCGGCTGGAAGCGGCCGAACTCGCCCTCCAGGTCCGCCATCACCGCCCACACCTCCTCGAACGGGGCGGGCAGCACCTCCTCGGCGATCCGCGCGCCGCGGATGCCGGCCGCCATGATGCGCAGCCGCTCCACCGGGTCGATCTCGTGCGTCGTCATGAGGACCATGCCTTTCGGAAGCTCATCCGGGCCCGGTGCAGCCGGGACTTGGCGGTGCCTGCCGGGACGCCGAGCAGCGCGGCTACGGCCTCCTCGTCCAGGCCCTCCATGTCCCGCAGCATCAGGACGGCCCGGTGGGCAGGGGAGAGCCGGGCCAGTACGTCGTCGATGTCCGCGGCGAGCTGCGGATCACCGCGCTCGGGTACGTCGGCCAGCTCGGCGGGGTGGGCCCGCGCCGCCCGCTGGGCGATCCGTACCGCCTCCCGCACGGCGATGGCCCGCACCCACCCGTACAGCGCCTGCGGATCCTTCAGGGACCGCAGCGACCGGAACACGGCGAGCAGGGTCTCCTGGGTGGCGTCCGGGCCGTCGGCGAGCGCGATGGGGGTGCAGATCCGGGCGATGTACGGGGTGAGGTGGTCCAGGAGTTCGTGCAGCGCGAGCGTGTTCCCGGCCCTCGCCGCCCGCGCCAGGGCCACTCCCCGGTCCCTGCGGTCAGTGGTCACGGAGGAATTCTTTCCGGGGGGTCACCAGGCGGGTGGCGGCCGACCAGCCGAAGCCGAGGCAGAGCGGGGTGTAGAGGAGCAGATTGAGCCAGTAGAACACCGGACCGGCCCCGTTGCCGATGCCGAGCGCCCACACCAGGCCGGCCAGCCCACGGACCAGGAGTCCCGCAGCGACGGCGAAGGACACCAGCCCGGCGAACCGCCCGCCCCGGCCGTACGCGCGTGCGAGGACGGCGGCCGTGGCGCTGAACAGCACCAGCGCCAGCGGCAGCACGACACGCGGCGCGAAGGGCACGACCGCACCGATGACCGCGAGCGACAGCGCTCGCTGGTCGGGCGCGGGCCAGGTCAGCCCGGTGGCCCAGTAGACGTGGGCGAGGCCGTCCACGGCGAGCAGGCCGGCGACTGCCCGGCCCGCCCGCTGTCGTGCGTTGATGTCGACCACGAGTCCCCCCGGAGTGTTGGTGAACAACCGACACCCCGAGGAGGAGGCACCCCGGAAGGACGTTCCCTGTGGGCCGCGTCACATCATCACCGGACCGGAGGACCCGGGGCAGCACCTGCGATCGTTCCCGGCACAGCACCTCCAGCTGCGCCGAACCGGTGGCTGACAGAGCCATCGTGGCCTCCGGCCTCCGCCGGCCTCCGCGGCCGGGGGCCGACGCCCCGTCGGCAAAGGCGCCCCCGGGGCGGGCGTAGCGTAGGGGTCATGACGAAGTACGGATCCTTTCCCGGTGCCCGTCCCCGTCGGCTGCGGACCTCGCCCGTCATGCGGCGGATGGTCGCCGAGACGCGTCTGCATCCCGCCGACTTCATCCTCCCGGCGTTCGTGCGCGAGGGCGTGAGCGAGCCGGTGCCGATCGCCGCCATGCCCGGCGTCGTCCAGCACACGCGCGACAGCCTGAAGAAGGCCGCGCTGGAGGCCGTGGAGGCCGGCGTCTCCGGGATCATGCTGTTCGGCGTGCCGGAGGAGAGCAAGAAGGACGCCCTCGGGACGCCGGGGACCGACCCGGACGGGATCCTCCAGGTCGCCATCCGGGACGTACGGGCCGAGGTCGGCGACGACCTGCTCGTCATGTCGGACCTGTGCCTGGACGAGACCGTCGACCACGGCCACTGCGGCGTGCTCGACGCGCAGGGACGCGTGGACAACGACGCCACCCTGGAGCGGTACGCCGAGATGGCCCAGGTGCAGGCCGACGCAGGCGCGCACGTGGTCGGCCCGAGCGGGATGATGGACGGCCAGATCGGCGTCATCCGTGACGCACTGGACCAGATCGGCCGCGAGGACGTGGCGATCCTCGCCTACACCGCCAAGTACTCCTCCGCCTTCTACGGCCCCTTCCGTGAGGCCGTCGCCTCCTCGCTCCAGGGCGACCGGAAGACCTACCAGCAGGACCCCGCCAACTGGCGCGAGTCCCTGCGGGAGCTGGCCCTGGACCTGGAGGAGGGCGCGGACATGGTGATGGTGAAGCCGGCCGGGCCGTACCTCGACATCCTCGCGCGCGTCGCGGACGCCGTGGACGTGCCGGTCGCCGCGTATCAGATCTCCGGCGAGTACTCGATGATCGAGGCCGCCGCCGAGAAGGGCTGGGTGGACCGGGACCGGGCCATCTTCGAGACCCTGACCGGCATCAAGCGCGCCGGTGCGCGGAACATCCTCACCTACTGGGCCACCGAGGCCGCGCAGAAGCTGCGCTGACGCCCGGCGCCGCGCACGCCGCGCCTTCTTGGTCCGGATCGCGGAATACCGGGTGTAGGCGGCACGTACATCCCTAGGCTGACGGGACGGTGGTACACGCCGCCCCGCAGCCGAAGGAGAGCCGTCCCATGCCCCTGGCCGAGCCCGCACCGACCCGTGCCCCCGTCCCGCCGCTCGCCGCGCGTGCCCGCACGGTGGGCGGTTCGCCGGTACGGGACATCCTCGCGGTCACCGCACGCCCCGAGGTGATCAACTTCGCGGGCGGGCTCCCGGCGCCCGAGCTGTTCGACCGGGACGGCATAGCGGCGGCGTTCCACGACGCCCTGGCCGAAACGCCCAGCCAGGCACTCCAGTACTCCACCACGGAAGGCGAACCGGTCCTCAGAACCACCCTGGCGTCCCGCATCACCGCACAGGGCCTGCCGACGGCCTCCGACGACATCCTCATCACCACGGGCTCCCAGCAGGCCTTGTCCCTCCTGGCCACGGCCCTGCTCGAACCCGGCGACACGGTCCTGGTGGAAAACCCCTGCTACCTGGCGGCACTTCAGGTCTTCGGTCTGGCGGGCGCGCGTGTGGTGGCGGTGCCGGGCGACGAGGACGGGGCCGACCCGCAGGCCCTCGCCGAGCTGGTGCGCCGGGAATCCCCGAAGCTGCTCTACCTCGTCCCCACCTTCCAGAACCCCACCGGCCGCACGATGCCCGCGCAGCGCCGCGAGGCCGTGGCGGCCGTGGCGGCCCGCCACGGTCTGTGGATCATCGAGGACGACCCCTACGGCGAACTCCGCTACGACGGCGAGCGGGTGCCCTGGATCGCCGCACATCCCGGCGCCGAGGACCGGGCCGTCCTTCTCGGCTCCTTCTCCAAGGTGATGGCCCCCGGCCTCCGGCTCGGCTGGCTGCGGGCACCCGCGGAGCTCCGGCGGGCGTGCGCGCTGGTCAAGCAGGCGGCGGACCTGCACACGCCGACACTCAACCAACTGGCGGCAGCACGCTACCTGGACGTCCTCGACACCCACGTGGAGCGGGTGCGCGCGGTCTACGGCGAGCGCCGGGACGCCATGCTCGCGGGACTCCCCGACGCCCTCCCGGAGGGCTCCGTGTGGACCCGTCCCGAGGGCGGCATGTTCCTCTGGGCGCGCCTGCCGGAGCCGTACGACACGACGGCCCTGCTGCCCCAGGTGGTGAAGCAGAACGTGGCCTACGTGCCCGGCGCACCCTTCTACGCCGACGAGCCGGATCCCTCCACCCTCCGGCTCTGTTTCGTCACACAGACCCCCGAGGAGATCGCGGAGGGCCTGCGGAGGCTGGGGAAGGGGCTGGGGCTCTGAGGCCACGGGCGGCGTGTCGGCCCGTGCAACCCTCCGCTCGTCCCGGTGGTCATCTGATCATGTCCCAGATACTCAACGGGCGAGGAGTGTCGGCGAGCTTCGACTCCGACGGCGTCCGCCTCGACCTTCGCCGCCGGCGTGTCGACATACCGCTCGCCGCGGTCCGCGAGGTGCGCACCGCCGAGGACCGCGTCGTCGAGATCGTCCTCACCGACGGCGCCACCCACCGCGTCGAGGGCGGCAACCCGACCGCCACGGCCGCCTTCGTCGCCGCCCTCACCGCCGAACTGCCGCGGCGGCGGGACCCGGCGGGCAGCGCCCTGGTCACCACCACCGAGTACGGCGGGAACGCGGACGCCTGGGCGGCCCTGGCGATGATCGCCGCCCTCCCGCTCGCCTACGTCGGGTACGTCGTGTGGGTCGGCGTCACCCACGGCACGCGGGTCGTCGCGGTGATCGTCGGCACCCTGCCCCTCGTCTTCGGCCTGGGGGTTCTCTTCTTGACCGTCCAGGAGGCCTTCCGCCGGATCGTCCTGGCCCGGCGCGGCATCACCGTCCTCGCCCAGGCGGTCGGCAAGGACGGCAAGAAGAACGTGGTGTACGAGTACGTCGACGCCGAGGGACGCGTGCACAAGTACAGCTGCCGGCGCAAGGCGCAGCGCACGCAGCTCGCCTACGACCCGCACAAGCCCGAGCGGGCCGCCCACGCGATGTGGCCGCCCTTCGCCGTGCTCAAGCTCCTGACCTTCTTCATCGGTTCCTTGTTCTGGCTGTACGTCGGCGGTTATCTGTCCTTCGGGCTGCTGTGGTGACGTGAGGGGGCAACGCCGCGGTGTCGGATCCACGATCCTTGAACCATGCGTGCCGCCCGCCTGATCCGCATGGCGCTACTCGTCCAGTCGAGCCCTGGTCTGACCGCCGCCGCCCTTGCCCGGGAGCTGGACGTCTCCGAGCGCACGGTGATCCGCGATGCCCAGGCTCTGCAGGAGGCGGGCGTTCCCATCCGGTCCGAGCGCGGTCGCGCGGGCGGCTACCACCTGGCGCCGGGCCACCGGACCCGGCTCACCACGCTCCACCCCACCGAGGCGGAGACGCTCTACCTCTCCGGTCTGCCCACGGCCCTGCGCGATCTCGGGCTGTCGGGCGCGGCGGGCACGGCCCGGCTGAAGCTGTCGGCCACTCTGCTCCCGTCGCTGCGTGCGGCGGCCGAGTCGTCGGTGCGCCGCTTCCACCTCGACGCCCCGGCCTGGTTCCGTGAGCCGTCGGCACCGGAGTTGCTGCCGGAGCTGGCCCGCGCCGTGTGGTCCGACCGCGCTGTCGAGCTGGCTTACGCGCGGCCTGGCCGGGACGGTACGGCGCCGCGCAGGGTGACCCGCCTGCTGGAGCCGTACGGGCTCGTCCTCAAAGCGGGGGTGTGGTACGTCGTGGGCCGTGTCCCGGGTGAGCAGCCGGGCCGGGACGGCGCCTGGCGTACCTACCGCGTCGACCGCGTCACGGCGCTGTCCCCCGCTCCCGGCGCCGAGGAACCCTTCGTCCGCGACCCGTCCTTCGACCTGGCCGCGCACTGGCAGGCCCACGCCGCCGGGTTCGCCCGGGCGCTGCTGCGTACGACCGTCACCGTGCGCCTCACGGAGCGAGGTCTGCGGCGCCTGGCCGCCGTGGTGGATCCGGCCGGCGTGGGCGAGGCGCTGGCGTCCGCGACCGCGCCGGACGCCGCCGGGCGCGTCACGCTCGACCTGCCGGCGGAGTCGGATGACGTCGCCTTCGCCCAGCTGACCGGGCTGGGCGCGGACGTGGAGGTGCTGGCCCCGGAGGGCCTGCGCGCTCGCTTCCGCGAGCATGCGCGGGCCCTTGCTGCCCTGTACGGCGCGGAGCCGGAGAATCAGCGGTAGTCGTCGGCCGAGCCGTCCTTCCCGCCGTACCTGACGTCCTCGAAGTACGCCCAGGCGTCCGGCTGACTGCCGTCCACGTCCCGTACGCCGTAGGTCCTGGCGAGCTCCGCGCTGGAGGTGGACTTCCCGTTCCAGCGGGCCGCGCGGTCCGGGTCGGCGGCGAGGGCGGCGACCGCGCGAGCGAGGTAGCGCGGCGACTCGGCGATGGCGAAGTCCGGTTCCTGGGCGATGGCGTCGCGCCAGTTCTCCTCCGTCACACCGAAGTGGGTGAGCATCTGCTCCGAGCGCAGGAAGCCCGGCGTGACGGCGACCGCCGTGCCCCCGTACTCCGCCAGTTCCTCGCCCAGCCCGAAGGCGATCCGGATCGGGGCGTTCTTCGCGAGGTCGTAGTAGAGGTTCTCGCGGTACCGGCGGTTGGAGACCGCCGTGCCGTCGGTGACCTCCACGTGCAGCGGGGCGTCCGAGCGGATCAGGAGCGGGAGGGCGAGTGCCGCGGTGATCACGTGTGAGCGCACCCCCAGCTCCAGGATGCGCAGTCCGTCGGCGAGCGGCGTCTCCCAGCTCTTCTTGCCGAAGACGGAGTCGACGAGCAGGTGCTCGCCGCCCCAGAGGTCGTTGACGAGGATGTCGAGCCGCCCCTGGTCGCGGTCGATCCGCTCGGTGAGGGCGCGTACCTGGTCCTCGTCCAGATGATCGGTGGGGACGGCGATGCCGGTGCCACCGGCCGCCGTGACCAGCTCCGCGGTCTCCTCGATGGTCTCCGTGGTCCGGCCGACCTCGCTGGCGTGCCCGCGGGTGGTGCGGCCGGTGACGTAGACGGTGGCGCCGGCGCGGCCGAGTTCGACGGCGAGAGCACGTCCGGCGCCGCGGGTGGCCCCGGCGACGAGCGCGATCCGGTCGGCGAGGGGGCCTTCCTGGCCGGCGTGCTGGGTGTCGATGTCCTTGTCCATGTCACCACGGTGCACGTCAAAGGTGACAGTTCACGTCACCCTTTTTCTGCGGTGTTCCCGGCTGCCGGCGGTGCCCTATTTGACCGGCCGAGCGCCGGCCGTCGGGCGCGTCACTGGTCTTCCACTGCCCGCGCCGGCTGAACTCCCATGACTGCAGGCTCATGTAGCGGCCCGGGGGTGGCATCTTCCCGTAGAGCACGATCGCGTCCCGCGGATCGAGCCGGTAGGTCGCGCTGTAGCCGCTCCGTGTCCGGCCGAACGCATTCACCGTCGCCGGGTCGACGTACTCGTCCGGCCAGGTCTTCACGACGGGCGACACGTACGGGGCCGCGGGGTTGTTCAGGAGGCAGTTCTTCAGCTTGGGGTAGGTGGCGTCCTTGCAGTCCTGCTCGGTGTACAGGGTCGCGTATCCCGGGTTGACCTGGAATCCGCTCTTCTGCAGGTCGGCGACCAGTCCCGTGGTGATCGGCTCACCGGCCCTGCCGGACCCGGCGCCGGCCTGCTGCTCGCCGCATCCTGCTACGGCGACAAGCAGGACGCACGTCAAAGAACACCGGACCCCCGGCGGGACGTGGCTCATGGTCATCCCTCCTGGTCAACCCTCGGTGGTCCGATCATCACCGCGAGCCGGCAGGCGGGCCACCGCATCGGGCAGCCGGGTGACGGGCCGGGCGCCGGGTGATGCGGTCCGTACGCACGACGGCCCGCCCTCGATGTGAGAGCGGGCCGTCGTGTGAGTGTCTGCGGCGTCAGAGCTTCTCGGGCGTCCTGATGCCCAGCAGGGCCATGCCCCGGTGCAGGGTGCGGGCCGTGACGTCGCACAGGAAGAGGCGGTTCTCCACCTGCTGAGGCGTCTCGGCCTTCAGCACCGGGCACTTGTCGTAGAACGACGTGTACAGCGAGGCCAACTGGTACAGGTACGCGGCGAGCTTGTGCGGGGCGTACTCCGACGCCGCCTCCGCCACCGTCTCCGCGAAGGCGTCGGCGTGCAGACCGAGGGCACGCTCGGCGTCCGTCAGCGCCAGCTCCGGGTGGGCCGCCGGGCGGACCTCGCCCGCCTTGCGGAGGATGGACCGGATACGGGCGTAGGCGTACTGGAGGTACACGCTCGTGTCGCCGTTGAGCGAGACCATCTGGTCCAGGTCGAACTTGTAGTCCCGGTTCGCCGACGTGGACAGGTCCGCGTACTTCACGGCGCCGATGCCCACCTGGGCGCCACGCTCGGCGATCTCCTCCTCGGAGAGGTCCTGGGCCTTCTCGCGGACGACGGCCGACGCGCGGTCGATCGCCTCGTCGAGGAGGTCCACCAGCCGGACCGTCTCGCCCTCACGCGTCTTGAACGGCTTGCCGTCCTTGCCGAGGACCGTGCCGAACGCCAGCTGGACGGCCGTGACGTCGTCGTTCAGCCAGCCGGCCCGCCGCGCGGTCTCGAAGACCATCCGGAAATGCAGGGCCTGACGGGCGTCCACCACGTACAGGAGGGTGTTCGCCTTCAGGTTGAAGACACGGTCACGGATCGCCGAGAGGTCGGTGGCCGCGTAGCCGTAGCCCCCGTCGGACTTCTGGACGATCAGCGGGACCGGGTTGCCGTCCGGGCCCTTGATGTCGTCGAAGAACACGCACAGGGCGCCCTCGGAGCGGACCGCGACACCCGACTCCTCCAGCAGGCGGCACGTCTCGGCCAGCATGTCGTTGTAGCCGGACTCACCGACGATGTCCGGGTCCTGGATGTCCATGTCCAGCTTCTCGAAGACGGAGAAGAAGTAGATCTTCGACTCGTCCACGAACCTCTGCCACATGGCGAGCGTGTGCGGCTCGCCGGCCTGGAGGTCCACCACCCGGCGCCGCGAGCGCGTCTTGAACTCCTCGTCCGCGTCGAACTTCTTCCGCGCGGCCTTGTAGAGGCGGTCGAGGTTCGACATCGCCTCCTGGCCCGAGGCCGCGGTGTCCTCGGTGGACGCCTTGTGGTCCAGCTCGTGCGGGTGCTCGTCCAGGTACTGGATGAGCATGCCGAACTGGGTGCCCCAGTCGCCGATGTGGTGGCGCCGGACCACGTTCTCGCCGGTGAACTCCAGGAGCTGGACCACCGAGTCGCCGATCACGGCGGACCGCAGGTGACCGACGTGCATCTCCTTCGCCACGTTCGGCTGGGCGTAGTCGATCACCGTGGTGCCCGGGTTCGCGGCGGTGGGCACGCCGAGGCGGCCCGTGTCGTCCGCGTACCGCGCGGCCAGGTTCCCGGTGATCGCCCGGTCCGTGACCGTGATGTTGAGGAAGCCGGGGCCGGAGACCTCGACGTCCTGGATCACGTCACCCGACTCGACCCGGGCGACGACCTCGGTCGCCAGCTCCCGCGGGTTGGACTTGGCCTTCTTGGCCAGCGCGAGGATCCCGTTGGCCTGGAAGTCCGCCCGGTCGCTACGTCGCAGCAGCGGGTCGGCGTCGGCGGCCTCCGGCAGGGTGGCCGAGAGGGCGGACGCGAGGCGCTGCTGGACGGAATCGCTGAGGGACGTGACCGAGGCCATAGGAATGGGTGCCGTTCTCCTCGTGGGGATGGATAGTCCCGGCCAGTATCCCACGGTGGGTAAAGCGGTTTTCGCCGTCGCATCGCGGTCTGTGAGAATGGAGTGTCACCCCGTTCAGAAAGAAGGACGTGCCGATCGTGGCTCAGAGCACCGAGACCACCGACTGGGTCTCCCGTTTCGCGGATGAGGTCATCGAGGAGTCGGAGCGCCGGGCCCCGGGCAAACCGGTCGTCGTCGCGTCCGGACTCTCCCCCTCCGGACCGATCCACCTCGGCAACCTCCGCGAGGTCATGACCCCGCACCTCGTCGCCGACGAGATCCGGCGGCGTGGCCGCCAGGTCCGGCACCTGATCTCCTGGGACGACTACGACCGGTACCGCAAGGTGCCGGCGGGCGTCGCAGGCGTCGACGAGTCCTGGGCCGAGCACATCGGCAAGCCGCTGACCTCCGTGCCCGCCCCGAAGGGCTCGGCGTACCCGAACTGGGCCGAGCACTTCAAGGCCGCCATGGTCGAGTCGCTGGCCGAGCTGGGCGTCGAGTTCGACGGGATCAGCCAGACCGAGCAGTACACCTCCGGTGTCTATCGCGAGCAGGTCCTGCACGCGATGAAGCACCGCGGTGACATCGACGCGGTCCTCGCCCAGTACCGGACGAAGCCGAAGCCCGCCAAGAAGCAGCAGAAGCCCGTCGACGAGGCCGAGCTGGAGGCCGAGGAGGGCTCGGGCGCCGCCTCCGAGGACGACGGCAGCTCCGGCGCCGCCGGGTACTTCCCGTACAAGCCGTACTGCGGCACCTGCGAGAAGGACCTGACGACCGTCACCTCCTACGACGACGACACCACCGAGATGGCGTACACCTGCACCTCGTGCGGCTTCTCGGAGACCGTCCGGCTCAGCGAGTTCAACCGCGGCAAGCTGGTCTGGAAGGTCGACTGGCCGATGCGCTGGGCCTACGAGGGCGTCGTCTTCGAGCCGAGCGGCGTCGACCACTCCTCGCCCGGCTCCAGCTTCCAGGTGGGCGGGCAGATCGTCGGCATCTTCGGCGGCAAGCAGCCGATCGGCCCGATGTACGCGTTCGTCGGCATCAGCGGCATGGCGAAGATGTCGTCCTCGCGCGGTGGCGTGCCCACCCCGGCCGACGCGCTGAAGATCATGGAGCCGCAGATCCTGCGCTGGCTCTACGCCCGCCGCAGGCCGAACCAGTCCTTCAAGATCGCCTTCGACCAGGAGATCCAGCGGCTGTACGACGAGTGGGACAAGCTCGCGGGCAAGGTCGCCGACGGGTCCGCCCTGCCGGCGGACGTCGCCGCCTACACGCGCGCCGTCGGCACCGCTGCCGGTGAGCTGCCCAGGACCCGGCGCCCGCTGCCGTACCGCACGCTCGCGTCCGTCGCCGACATCACCGCCGGCCACGAGGACCAGGCCCTGCGGATCCTGAGCGAGCTGGACCCCGAGCAGCCGCTGGCCTCCCTGGATCTGGCCCGCCCCCGGTACGACAAGGCCGAAGCGTGGATCAACACGCACGTCCCCGCCGACCAGCGCACCATCGTGCGCGACGAGCCCGACGCCGAACTGCTGAAGTCCCTCGACGAGGCGTCCCAGCAGTCCGTACGGCTGCTGCTGGACGGGCTTGCCGAGCACTGGTCGCTCGACGGGCTGACCCACCTTGTCTACGGCGTGCCGAAGGTACAGGCCGGGTTCTCGGCCGACGCCACGCCCAAGGAGCTGCCGCCGGAGATCAAGACCGCCCAGCGGTCGTTCTTCGCGCTGCTCTACCACCTGCTGGTCGGCCGTGACACCGGCCCGCGTCTGCCCACGCTGCTGCTGGCGGTCGGGCAGGAACGGGTGCGGCGCCTGCTCGGCGAGTAAGCGACGAGCGCGGCGAGCAAGCCGTGAAGGAAAGGGGCCCTCGTGAGAGGGCCCCTTTTCGATGTGTCCTGACGACTTCGTCGTGGTCCTACGGCGTTCCCTACGCGATGTGGTCCTCTTCGAGTTCCGCGTTGAAGCGGTTCGTGAAGTGGCTGACCATGTGCTTGGCTTCCGTGTCCGGCAGGGCGATGCCGAACTCCGCCTGCACGTTGTCGGCGAACTGGCCGGGCGTGGGGTAGCTGCCGTTGATCGACTGGCGGAAGACCTGGTAGTAGGCCTCCTCGTCCGGCTCGGCCGGCGCGGTGCCGCCGCCTTCGCCCAGCTCCCGGGTGCGGTTGGGGCCGACCGGGATGGGGAAACTGCCGGTCTCCTCCGGGGAGGGCTGCTGGAACTGCTCCGGCGGCTGCTCCTCGTACCACTCCTCGTACTGCTCCTCGGGGACGTACTGGGGCTCGGGGGGCGGTTCGTAGGTGGGGTCGTAGTCGCCGTGGTACTCGATCTGGCGCTGGGCCTGGAACCAGGGGCTCTCTTCGTCGACCGGGGGGTTCTCAGGTCGGCCGGTGTGCCGGGTGTGCTGGCTGGGCAGCTCGGGGCGCGGGCCGCCGGGAGGTGCCGCCTGCTGGGGGACGGGAGCGGAACCGGCGGCACGACCGCCCGCGGCCACGGCAGGTATGAGGGTCGGCTCGATGCCGGCCGCTGCCAGGCCCGCCGGGGCCGTCTCCGCCAGGGGCACGCCGTAGCGGGCCAGGCGCAGCGGCATCAGGGACTCCACCGGGGCCTTGCGGCGCCAGGCCCGGCCGAAGCGGGAACGCAGGCGGGCCTGGTAGACGAGACGTTCCTGCTCCAGCTTGATGACCTGGTCGTAGGAGCGCAGCTCCCACAGCTTCATGCGGCGCCAGAGCAGGAACGTGGGGACCGGCGAGAGCAGCCAGCGGGTGAGGCGGACACCCTCCATGTGCTTGTCGGCCGTGATGTCCGCGATACGGCCGACCGCGTGCCGGGCCGCCTCCACCGAGACGACGAAGAGCACCGGGATCACCGCGTGCATGCCCACGCCCAGCGGGTCCGGCCAGGCGGCGGCTCCGTTGAAGGCGATCGTCGCCGCCGTCAGGAGCCAGGCCGTCTGGCGCAGCAGGGGGAAGGGGATGCGGATCCAGGTCAGCAGCAGGTCCAGGGACAGCAGGACACAGATGCCCGCGTCGATGCCGATCGGGAACACGTACGAGAAGTTCCCGAAGCCCTTCTTGATGGCCAGCTCACGGACGGCCGCGTACGAGCCGGCGAAGCCGATGCCGGCGATGATCAAGGCGCCGGAAACGACCACGCCGATGAGAACGCGGTGCATCCGAGTCAGCTGCGGTGGCGCGGCCACTCGTACTCCCCTCCCCTAGCGTGCTGTTGCGCGCAACAGAGTGGCACATGTGTGCGTCGAACGCGGTACCGGTCCTTCCGGACGCCTTCCGGACGCCCCGTGCCGCAGGTGCGGTCAGCTCTTCTTCGCGGCGGACCTGGACGGCGACACACGGGGGGAGGCGGACCCGGACGGGGACTTCGAGGGGGACTTCGCGGCCGGCCCGGAGGGGGACGCGGAAGACGTGTCCGGCGAACCGGCGCCCGTGGCACGGCCGTTGGCCTTCGACACGGCTGCCACGACCTCCTTGGCGGCCCTCACCGCGGCCTTCGTCAGGTCGTCGGCGTTCGGGGTCTTCTCGCCCGCGAGACCGGCACCGTTGTAGTCGACGGTGATGACGACGTTCTCGGCGCGGGCGACGACCGTCTGCTGCTTGAAGGCGCCTTCCTTCTTCTTCAGGTCGTAGCGCACGACCATCGCCTCGTCACCCGCCCCGGTCATCGGCACCGAACTGCCGTTCTTCGCACCGGTCACCGTCTGGGCGCCCTTGACCTGCTGGGTGTAGTAGGTGTGCGCCTGCGTGTTGCCGGAGCCGCGGTGGGCGTCCGAGTCGAAGCGGAGCAGGGAGACGTTGAGCCAGCGGAACTGCGAGCCCTTGACGCCGTTGTTGTCCAGGCTGCTCCAGGAACAGGAGGAACGGGACGCCGTGTCGTCGCTGGGGCCCTCCTTGCCGGACTTGGTGCCCTTGGGCACCAGCGTGGCCAGGGTCTTGCCCGACAGCACCGAGCAGGGCTCGGGCAGCTTCTGGAACGCCGCGGGCTGCACGGTCGGTGAGGCGCTGGCCGAGGGCTGCTGGGAGGCGCCGGTGCTCGGCGAGGCGCTGTCGCCGGACTTGTCCTTGCCGTCGCCGGAGTCCGAGGAGCAGCCGGCGGCTATCAGCACCACGGGGACTGTTGCCGCGCAGACGAGGGCACGGCGCAGGCGCTTGGCTCGCTGGTCATTCCCCCACTGCCTGAAGGGCGTGGGAGATACCGCCATGGCACGGACGACTCGCTGGGCTGCTTGCTGCATGGTTCCTTCACTCATGACGCCGGGTGTTCGTTCGGGTTCCTGCGGAGCCACCGTACGCGGTGGAAAAGCTGTGCGGTTTCCGTTCACGGGCTGTGCGGCCGGGTGCGGAAGCGACCGCGAGAGGTGTCAGCCGTTGAGCGCGTCGGCCAGCCGGGAGGCCAGATCACGGGCCCTGTCCTGCATTTCCTTGCTGTCCGGGACCGCACCGACGGTCATCGGCTGCTCCTCGTACGCGATGGTGACGATGACGTTGGACGTGCGGAACACCACAGTCACCGTGCGCTGTTCGACCGTCGAACCGGAGTCGCCGAGCTGGTCGTCGAGGTAGGCCTCGTCGCCGAGTCCGGACAGCGCGCGCGGCTGGAGGTCGGCCGGGGCGGCGCCGGAGGACGAATCGCCGTCACTCGCGGAGTTCGTGGGGGTCGACGTCGCGGACGAGGAGGACGCGGAGGACGAAGGGGAGGGAGGAGCGGCGGATGCGGAGGAGTGGTCGGCGGCGGGGCTTGCGGAGGACTCCGTCGCGGGCGCGCCGGCGGCGGGGCCGGGAATGCCGGCCGCCGTCCGCTTGTCCTGGTACAGCTTCTGCGCCTGGTCGTCGTCGCTGACCGTGTTGTCGTACGACACCACGCGCTCGAAGTCGACCGAGAGCCGGTCGGTGGCCTCGCCGGAGTCGTTCTTCCAGCGGCAGCCCACCTTGCGGTCGGTGTCGTAGGTGAGCGCGGCCTCGCCCTGGTAGGCCTTGTCGCGCTGCTCCTGGTCGGCGATCTGCCGGATGCCGGGCAGCAGCGTGTCGAGGGTGTCGTGGCCGACCGCGCCGCACGGCTCGGGGAGGCTGCGGTAGCGGCCGGGCTGGGCCTCGACCGTGGCCGTGCCGACGGCACCCGGATTGGCGTCGTCCGTCGGGCTGTCCCCGGCGGACCCGCTCGTGCAGCCGGCCAGCAACGCCGCGAGGAGGGCGGCGGTGCCGGTTACGTACGCCTTCCGCTGCACGGTCGGGCTCCTCTCGACGCTGTCCAGTGCCCCTGCCGCCGGTTATTCGGTTGCTGCGGCGGGGCGTCCCCTGCAGACAATGTGTATCGCACGCACTGCTGTGAACGCCGGTCCCTTGTCCCTTTTCATCGACCTTGGCGCTGCTTTTGCGTTCTGTTGCTTTAAGGCCATTTGTTGCTGTCCCACGGGGGAACGAGGAAGAGATGTCGTACGTGGAAATGCCGGGCGCGCGGGTCCCGATCCGCATGTGGACCGACCCGGCCGGTGTCGAGGACGTGGCCCTGCGCCAGCTCCAGAACGTCGCCACCCTGCCCTGGATCAAGGGCCTGGCCGTGATGCCGGACGTGCACTACGGCAAGGGTGCGACGGTCGGCTCGGTCATCGCCATGAAGGACGCGGTGTGCCCGGCGGCGGTGGGCGTGGACATCGGCTGCGGGATGTCGGCGGTGAAGACGTCACTGACGGCGAACGACCTGCCCGGGGATCTGTCCCGGCTGCGGACGAAGATCGAGCAGGCGATTCCCGTCGGGCGGGGTGTGCATGCGACTCCCGTGGAGCCGGGGCGGTTCCACGGGCTCGCCACCGCGGGGTGGGGTGACTTCTGGGAGCGGTTCGACGGCGTCGCGGACGCGGTGCATTTCCGCAAGGAGCGGGCGGTTGCGCAAATGGGAACCCTCGGAGGAGGGAACCATTTCGTGGAGGTCTGCCTGGACACAGATGATTCGGTGTGGCTCATGCTGCACTCCGGGTCGCGGAACATCGGCAAGGAACTCGCCGAGTTCCACATAGGTGTGGCACAGAAGCTCCCGCACAACCAGGGCCTGGTCGACCGCGACCTCGCCGTCTTCGTCGCGGACACTCCGCAGATGGCGGCGTACCGGAACGACCTCTTCTGGGCGCAGGACTACGCGCGCCACAACCGCACGATGATGATGGCGCTCCTGAAGGACGTGGTCCGAAAGGAGTTCAAGAAGGCCAAGCCTGCCTTCGAGCCCGAGATCAGCGCGCACCACAACTATGTGGCGGAGGAGCGGTACGACGGTATGGACCTGCTCGTGACCCGCAAGGGCGCCATCCGGGCGGGCTCCGGCGAGTACGGGATCATCCCGGGCTCCATGGGCACGGGTTCCTACATCGTGAAGGGCCTCGGGAACGAGAAGGCCTTCAACTCGGCGTCCCACGGTGCGGGTCGGCGTATGAGCCGCAACGCGGCGAAGCGCCGCTTCTCGACGAAGGACCTGGAGGAGCAGACGCGGGGAGTGGAGTGCCGTAAGGACTCCGGTGTCGTGGACGAGATCCCGGGCGCGTACAAGCCCATCGAGCAGGTCATCGAGCAGCAGCGGGATCTTGTGGAGGTCGTGGCGAAGCTGAAGCAGGTCGTCTGTGTGAAGGGGTGACGCGCGAGCTCGTGACGGCAGGCGTGTGCCGAGCCCGTGCAGATCTCCTGGGCCTGCGTGCGGAGTTGGGCCGGACGCCTATGCTGCACTGAGCATTTCAAGATCGTCTGCCAAAAAATCACGAGGACATGAACAAGTACACAGCGACTGCCGTCGGCCTCGTCCTTACGCTCGGGCTGGTCGCGGGCTGCGATTCCTCCGACGCCGACGACTCCGCCTCCGGGCCGAAGGGCGGCAGCTGGGCCGGCCCGCACGGCGCGAAGCCCACGGGGCCCGCGTACAGCGGACCCGCGATACCCGGCCTCGCCGCCCGGCCCGCATGGAGCCTGCCGCCCGCCGGAGCCATCGACCTCGGTGACGCCTTCCTGTTCGTCAAGGATGCCCAGGGCGAGTACGCCACCGGCGGCGGATACACATGGGTGCCGGCCGACGGCTCGGTCGGCACCCTCCACTCCACCGACGACCCGGAACCGGCCACCTTGGAGTTCCGGGACGTGAAGACCGGGCAGGTGCGCAAGAGCCTGAAGGTGAAGACCGATCGTGTGGCCGCCACGACCTGGCACGACGGCGTCCCGGCGGTCGCCGTGTTCGCCGCTGCCACGACGGAGTCGGACGGTCTGAGCCAGGAGAAGACCACCACCAAGATCACCGTCTACGGCAGTGACGGCACCGAACTGGGCAAGTCCAGTGTCGAGGGCGACGAGTTCGACGTCCGCGAGGGGTACGTCATCGAGCAGGACGGTGACGCGAGCCTGAAGCTCACGCCCATGGACGGCGGCGCCGCCCGCAAGGTCACCTGCACCGGACAACTGGCGAGGTGCAGCTTCGACGCGCGCACCAACGAGATCGACGGCGGGCAGGCCCACGCGCCCTTGATCACCGGCAAGTACGCCTTCCATGTGGAGAACGCGTCCACCTACGAGGACGAGCCCGAACAGCTCGTCATGACGGACCTCGCCACCGGCGAGAAGGCCTGGAGCACCGCGGACGTCACCCCGCCGGCGGGCGTGGAGCTTGACGAGGACGGCAAGCGCACCAGCGGCGCCCTCCGGGTCCTGGACGTGCGCGACGGCCGTGTCCTCACCGCCTGGGGTGCGGGCGCCTTCTCCCCCGACACCTGGGTGACGGCGACGTACGACATCGCGAGCGGCAAACAGGTCGGCGGCTCCTCGAAGTACTCGTACCAGGACAGTCCTGACGACACCATCAACACCGAGGGCTCGTCCGTCTTCACGCCCGACCACACCCTGGCCGCCGCTCACACCAAGCAGGGCACCGCCGTGTGGCAGCCCGCGGACGGCAAGGAGGTCTGGGCACAGAAGGAGGGCGAGAAGGCGATGCAGCCGCTGCGTTTCTCCCCGAACGGCATCCTCTACGGCGCCACCAAGGACGAATTCAGCCCGAGCGTGTTCCTCGCCGTCGACGGCCGCACCAAGAAGGTGCTCGCAAAGAGCCTGCCGGAGGAGGACGTCCCGTTCTTCTCACAGCCGTCGGGGTACGGCTACATCAGCACGCAGAAGGGCTTCTTCGTGTTCCCGGCCCAGGGCTGAAGCGGGTCGCACAAGGGCATGAGGCGAGCGTCTGCCTTGTGCGGCCGGGGCGGTGAGGGCTGACCGGGTGTCGCCGCCCCCGGCCTCCATTTCCTTGATCAGTGCCCGTGGCGTACCGCGTAGATCATCACGAACGCCAGGAAGTGGATGCCGAAGAGGAAGTACGCCAGGAAGTACCAGACCTGGCGCTCGTTCTTCTTCTCCTGGGCCAGGCGGCGCTTCTCGACCGACTCCGGGATGCCGGAGGAGTCCTCTGTCATCACAGCTCCCGGTGCACCTTCGTGTTGGACGCCTGGGCACGGGGGCGCAGGACGAGGAGGTCGACGTTGACGTGGCTGGGGCGGGTGACCGCCCAGGTGATGGTCTCGGCCACGTCGTCGGCCGTGAGCGGCTCGGCCACGCCCGCGTAGACCTTCGCCGCCTTGTCGGAGTCTCCGCTGAAGCGGGTCAGCGCGAACTCCTCGGTCTTGACCATGCCGGGTGCGATCTCGATGACCCGTACCGGCTGGCCGACGATCTCCAGGCGCAGGGTCTCGGCGAGGACGTGGCTGCCGTGCTTGGCGGCCACATAGCCCGCGCCGCCCTCGTAGGTGGCGTGGCCCGCCGTGGAGGAGACGACGACGACCACTCCGTCGCCGCTCGCGATCAGCTTGGGCAGCAGGGCCTGGGTGAGGTTCAGGGTGCCGATGACGTTCGTCTCGTACATCGTGCGCCAGTCCGCCGGGTCGCCGGTGGCCACCGGGTCCGCGCCGAGCGCGCCGCCCGCGTTGTTGACCAGGACGCCGACCGTCCGGAAGGCGGTCGCGAACTCGTCGACCGCCGCGCGGTCGGTCACGTCCAGCTGGTACGCCGTCGCCGAGTGGCCGGCCGCGTTGATCTCCTCGGCCAGCGCCTCGATACGGTCCTTGCGGCGGGCGGTGAGGACCACGCGGTAGCCGGCCGCGGCGAGCTGCCGGGCGGTGGCGGCGCCGATACCGCTGCTCGCACCGGTGACGACGGCGATGCGGGAGGCGGCGGACGGGGCGGCGGTGGCCATGGGCTGCTCCGGGGCTCGGGCGGGTCTCGTTCGGCGGTCGGGCTCCGTCCAGCGTAAGCGAGCCTCAGCGCGTGCTTCGCGGCGCCCACATGATCACGGCCATTCCGGCGAGGCAGATCAGGGCTCCGGCGATGTCCCAGCGGTCGGGGCGGAAGCCGTCGGCGACGACGCCCCACAGGAGGGAGCCGGCGACGAAGATCCCGCCGTAGGCGGCCAGGACGCGGCCGAAGTGGGCGTCGGGCTGGAAGGTGGCGACGAAGCCGTACGCGCCGAGGGCGAGGACTCCGCCGGTGATCCACAGCCGGCCGCGGTGTTCCCGTACGCCCTGCCAGACCAGCCAGGCACCGCCGATCTCCAGCAGCGCGGCGAGGGCGAACAGGGCGGCGGAGCGCAGGATCGTCATGCGGGCAGCCTCGCACGCCGGGGCGCTGTCCCCTGGCGGAGGGCGCCCGGTGGCCGGCTGGGCACCGGGACACCGGACGGCCCCGCGCGGGTACGCGTGCTGCAGCGCAGACCGGCGCGGGGCCGTGGATGATCAGCCGACGACTGTCACCCCGTCGGGGACGTTGCCCACGGTGACCGCGGGACCTGGAGCATCGGTGGCCACCGTGACCGGCATGACCTGGTTCACATTGGTGTTCACCACCCAGGCAGTGGTGCCGTCCGGGCTGAATCCGACCGCGTAGGCGCCGGAGCCGGTCGGGATGAAGGTTCCTGCCGTGTCGGTCGCGACCGCGATCGGCGTCACGCCCCCGGCCCCGCTGTCCGTGACGTAGGCCTTCGTGCCGTCCGGTGAGACCGCGACACCCTGCGGGCCGGCGCCGGTCGCGATCGTCGCCACCACGCTGTCCGAGGCGGTGCTGACGACCGACACCGAGGAGGAACCGCCGTTGGAGACGAACACACGGCTGCCGTCCGGGGTGATCCCCACGCCGTACGGGGCGGCGCCGACCGCGACCGTGTGCGCGACCGAGCGCGTCGCCAGGTCGACGTCGCTGACGGTGCCGCTGCCCTGGTTCGCGACCCACAGGTGGGTGCCGTCGGGGCTTGTGTCGAGCCGTTCCGGCTGGCTTCCCACGGTGATCGGCGTGCCCGCGGTGAGCGTCGCGACGTCGATCGGCTGGACCGTTCCGTCACCGAAGTTGGTCACCCACACCGTCTTGCCGTCCGGGGTGGCGGCCACGTCGGCCGCGATGCTCCCGACGGGTACGGTCTTGATCACGGTGTTGGTCGCGGTGTCGATCACGGTGACGTCGTTGCTGTTGTTGTCGGCGACGAACAGGTCGCCGCCGGCCACCGCCATGCCGTCCGGTCCGCCGCCCACGGGGATGGCCGGGCCGGCGTTGTGCGTCCGGGTGTCCACCGGGGTCACCGTGTTGTCGCTGTAGTTGGACACGTACGCGGTCGGGATCGTCTCGCCGGGCTGTGCGACCGTCGTCAGCAGCGAGGCGTTCGGAATGACCGCGCCGTTCGACGCATGCGCGGCGAAGGCCACCTGGTAGTAGCCGGTGGTGGTGCCCGCGGCGGCGGCGATCGTCACCGTGGTCCGGGCCGTGCCTCCGGCCGGCGCGGTGACCGTGTCGTCGGCCGGGTTCACCGACAGTCCGGCCGGCGTGGTGGCGCTCCAGGTGACCGTCGCCGGGCTGGAGCCCAAGGTGTTGTCGACCTCGACCGCGACGGTCGTGCCGGCCCCGGGAGCGATACGCACCTGGCCGGGGCTCAGGTCGAGTGAGGCGCTCGTGCTCGGCGGGAACGTCACCGGGCCCGCCCCGAACGACGGCGGGGCGTCGCCGGGTGCCGTGCCCCAGCCGGTGTTCGGCGTGCTGGAGAGCGTGTAGTCCAGGCGGTGGGTCTTGGTCAGGTCGATCCAGGTGTGCTCCGTGGCCTGCCCGTCGACGCGCAGGGCCTTCACGTACGTCTCACCCGCGCCCTGCGCGTTGATCGTCAGGTCCCCGTACGCGCCGTGGATCGTCGCCTGCGGGAACCGGGGGGCGCCCAGCACCATCATGGGCACGCCCGGGGTCTGCGGGTACACCCCGAGGCTGGCCCACACGTACCACGAGCTCATCGCGCCGAGGTCGTCGTTGCCGGGCTCTCCGCCCGGGGTGAGGGAGTACAGCTCGTTCATCGTGCGCCGGACGACGGACTGCGTCTTCCACGGCTCGCCGATGCTGTTGTAGGCCCACGGCGTGCCGAACGCTATCTCGTTGCCCTGCCACTGGTACGGCAGGTCCGGGCCGGCGTTGAGCTGGGTGAAGTAGGTGTCCAGCCGGTTCGACGCGGCCTGCTTGCCGCCCATGCCCTGGACCAGGCCCGCGAGGTTCTGCGGCACCATCCACGTGTACTGCGCGGCGTTGCCCTCCTGGAAACCGTTCTGGCCGAAGCCCGAGACACTCACCGGCGGCCCGGAGGGGAAGGCGCCGGCAGCGTCGCGCGGCTCGACGTACCCGTTCGCGGTGTCGAAGATGTTCGCCCAGTTCTGCGAGCGCTTCGTGAACACCTCGGCGTCCGAGGTCTTGCCGAGGCTCTTCGCGAGCCGCGAGATGGCGAAGTCGTCGAGGGCGTACTCGAGCGTCTCCGAGGCGCCGTTGGGCACCGGACTGATCGAGTCGGAGCCGATGTTCGGCACGTACCCGTTCTTGATGTACGCGGCCCCGTTGGGACGCTCGACGTACCAGCCCTGCCCGGGGGCACCGGTGGTGCCGTTGGCGCCGTTCACCATGGCGGTGAGGGCGGCGGAGGCGTCGAAGCCTCGTGCGCCGAAGGCGTAGGTGTCGGCGAGGATGGGGTCGGCGGGGTCGCCGTTCATCACGCCGGTGTAGCCGTTGGCCGAGGGCCACTTGGGCAGGGAGCCGCCCTGGGCCGCGTCGTTGAGCAGCGAGGTCGCCATGTCCGCGGCCACCGGCGGGTCGATGGTGGCCAGCAGCGGTGTCTGGGAACGGTAGATGTCCCAGCCGGAGTAGTTCGCATACTGGGCGTGCCCCGGTCGCACCCGGTGGACCTTGTCGTCGAAGCCTGTGTACTGGCCGTCGGCGTCGCTGAACAGGCTCGGCTCCAGTGACGCGTGGTACAGGGCCGTGTAGAAGGTCGCCTGCGCGGTGGGGCTGCCACCGGCGACGGAGATCGTGCCGAGCTGCTTGTTCCACGCGGCTTTGGCCGCTGCCGCGACGGTGCCGACGTTCCAGGTGTGCGCCTCGGCGTCGAGATTGTCCAGCGCGCCTTGGACGTCGACGTACGAGAGGGCGACCTGCATCCCGACCTGCGTGTCCTTGGTGGTGTCGAAGGTGAGCCAGCCACCGGCGACGACGCCGGAGCCCTGGGAGGCGGCCGGAGCGGTGCCCTTGGCGGTCGAGAAGCTCTTGGGCTGCGGGTTCTGTTTGCCCTTCTCGGTCACGCTCGTGCTGCCCGCCGACTTGGTGACCTGCGCGGAAGTCGCCCCGCCCCAGGTGCCCGAGGCGGTGAACGGCCGGTCGAAGCGGGCGGCGAAGTGGACCGTGTAGCTGTTCGGCTGACCGCAGAAGTGGCCGCTGGTGACGGTGCCGGTGATCTCCCGGTCGCCGACGGTCTGGAAGCCGGCGGAGGAGCTGCCGTTGGCGCTCTGCGCGACCTTCACCAGCAGGTGGGCCTGTCTGGACGAGGGGTAGGTGAACTGTGCGACGCCGGTGCGCTGGGTCACGGCCAACCGGGTGTGCACGCCGCCGGCGGTCACCGCGTAGGAACCGGGGTGCGCGGTCTGCGACTTCTGGTCGAACGCTGCGGAGGCCGAGTCGAGGTCGGCGGGCAGAGCGCCGGTCAGCGGCAGGATGGGGAAGTCCCCCGCGATCGGGCATCCGGGGCCGGACACATGGGTGAGGCTGAACCCGGTGATGCTGGAGTCGTCGACGTTGTAGCCGCCCCCGTCGGGGCGCGACGGTGTGTCAGGGCTCCACTGCATCATGCCGAACGGCATGACGGCACCGGGGAACGTGTCGACCTGACCGACGACCGCGCCACCGCTTCCGGTGCCGACCATCGGGTTCACCAGCGCCGCGGGGTCGGCGACGCGGTCGGGTGGAGTGGCCGCCTGCGCAGCGACAGGCGCAAGCGCCACGACCAGCGTCCCGGCCAGCATCGCGGCCAGGGGCAGACGGCCTCGCGGCCATGACCTGCCCGGACCGGAACGGGAGAGTGGGGAACGATGACGAAGAAATGGCATAGACATCGTTGTCATTGCGGAAGTGACTCATGTGGCGCCGGATGGCGTCAAGAGGTCTGCGGCGAGGTTTGACGAAGCATCAGGGGCGGGGGGTCAGGAGAAGCGGATCGACCGGTTCTGCCGCTCCGCCGCACACGAGGACGCGCCCTGTGCGAGGGTGCGGACGCCGGGTGTTCATCTGCGCCTCGGTTCGCAGCGGCTGATGAGCCGACGCGGGAAGCCCCTGGCGGGAACAGGTCCACGACGAACGGTTCCGGGTGCCAGAGGCTTCACGCGTCGACCGGCCGGTCAGTCGCAGCCGGAGACGTGATCCTGTGTCACATACCCGTGCGCGGCACGGATCAGGTGGTCGTAGCAGGCGCCGGTGTCCGTCGTCCCCGTCCAGTGCTCTGAGTCGGAGCCGTCGGCGGCGGTCACCACGCCATTGGTGCGGGCGAGGACGCCGGTCGCGTCGACGATGTCGCGGGTGGTGGCGACGGTGCGCCAGTGGTTGCCCTGGCTGACGCTGTCGTCGAGGATGCGGCCCTGGTGGACGGTGGCGGAGAGCGAGTAGTTGTTCCCGTCGGTGAGCAGCGGCACGTCCGAGTCCACGGTGATCGGGTAGTCCCAGGTGTGCTTGGCCGCCGTCGGGTGCCCGTGCTCGGGGGTGGTCGTGACGACGGTGGTGCCGTGCTCGTCCTGTGCCACCACCTGCTTCTGCCCGCCGTCGGAGACGGCGTCGGTGTTGAGGTAACTCGTGTGCTGCGTCACCGTGGTGCGGATGCGGCCGGCGGAGGTGTCGAGGTAGCCGGAGGTCGCCCAGTCGCGCTGCGCGCTGACGCGGACGTTCACCAGGTGACCGGCGCCCGGGGTCTCCGTCGTGGCGACGGAGGGGCTCAGCGACAGGGTGTCGTCGGTGAGCGCGCCGCTGGTCCGCGTGGCGTGGTGGTCGGTGTCGAGGAACAGCGTGCTGTCCACCGTCCAGCCGTCCGCCGCGCCGTAGGGCGTGATGGTGAAGGTGTGCGGCTTGCCGTCCACCAGCAGCCCGGCGAAGGGCGTCAGATCCAGGTCGTAGGCCTGGGTCACGAACTGGTCCACCGCCGGGATCGGCCGCCACAGTGTCGGCACGATGCCGCCCGAGTAGACGACGGGGTACGGCTGCGCGAGCCCGGCGGGCCGCCCGTCCACGGAGACCTGGACCTCGCGGTAAGGACCGCCGCCGCACAGGTAGTCGGGGTGCGTGTTCGCCAAGTCGTCGGGCACGGCGGTGAACCACTGCTCGTCACAGCCGCCGCCGCGGGCGTAGAGCTCCATCCGCACGTGGGTGAGGTTGCGGGGGAGCGTGACCGTCTTCGATGACGACTGGCCGGGGTCGAGGTTGGTCCAGCCGGTGTCGGTGGTCGAGGCGGAGAGCGGCACGACCTGGTCGGCGGTGTGCGCCGCCGGGTGGCGGTGGTCGGCCTGGTAGTACGTGAGCGTCAACTTCATGTGGTAGACGCCGGTGTAGGTGGAGTTGACAACGTTGCCGAGCGAGACGGCGATGGGCTGCGTCTGCCGCAGCAGCGGGATGAACTCGCTGACGTCCTTCTCCAGCGACCAGCTGATGCCCTCCTGCGTCGGCTCCGGCGTGCTGGTCCGCAGCACCTCTGCCCCGCCGATCCACACGCCCGCGAGCCGGTCGTACTGCCGGCCCTGCACGCTGCCGGACCAGTTGAGCACGACCTTGCTCCACGGCCCCGGACAGTCCGCCGGCGGTGTCACCGTCCCGTTCCACGCGGGCGAGGAGATGGTGTTGCCGAAGTCGTACTGCATCGCCGTGACGGTGCAGTGGTGCGTGTCCGGGTGACTCACCGGCGGCAGCGCGGTGACAGGGTTCTGGTAGCCGGCCTCGATCTGCCCCGAATCGGCCTGGGCCGCGCCCGTCCCGAGCAGTGCGGCGCAGAGCAGTGCGGCTGCTCCGAGCACACCTGCGATGCGTATGCGCATGTGTTCCTCTCCCGTCGATCTTGACTGAGAACGACGGGAGGGAACCCTGGCACCCCTGCACGGCAGTACACAAGAGGGCTGCACGACTCACCGATCCGCCTTCTCCGGACGCCTCATGACGCTCCGTCATCAAGGGCCGCGGGCCTTGACGCATTCCGGCGCCGTATGAGCCACTACCGATGTGACAACGATGTCCTCGTCATCTCGCCGCCAGGGACAGGCGGCCGCGCACCCGGGATCGGGCGGTTTGCCGGGGCGCCGCCAGGGACAGGCGGCCGGTGCGCTGATCGTGGCGCTCGCCCCCGCCGCCGGCCGGGCGGTCACGTCACTGTCCCGGCCCCCGTCGCCGGTCCCGTGGCGCCGGTGAACCCCATGGCCGGCACCGCAAGCGGCGGCGCGGCCGTCGGGCAGGCCGACGCCTTCCCCGGCTCCACCAGGCCGTTCGGCAGGGTCCGGTGGAGCCCTGCCACCCCGTCGTGCCCCGGCGGCTGCTAGGCGGCGCTCTGGCCGGTCCCGGCGTTCCCGGCGTTCTCGGTGTTCGCGGCGTTCCCGGCGTTTTCGGTGTTTTCGGTGTTTTCGGTGTTCTCGGCGTCGTAGCGCTCGCGGGCCGCCCGGACCTCCTCGAAGTGGGTCTCCGCCCAGTCCTTCACCGCGCTGAGCAGGGTGGTGAGGCTGCTGCCGAGCGGGGTGAGGGCATAGTCGACGCGGACCGGGACGGAAGGGGTGACGGTGCGGGTGATGATGCCGTCGCGCTCCAGGGTGCGCAGCGTCTGGGTGAGCATCTTGGGGCTGACGCCCGCGATCTTGCGGGCGAGGTCGCTGTAGCGCATGGGGGCGGTGGAGAGTGCGGCCACGACCAGGCTGACCCACTTGTCGCTGAGCCGGCCGAGGAGTTGGTGGGTGGGGCAGGCGCGCAGGAAGGCGTCGTAGTCGGCTCGGGCCCGCTCGCGGCGCTGGGTCGCGGTCGTGGTCGCCATGGGCTCGCTCTCCTTCGGGTCACCTACGCACTCTCAGGTAACTACTTACCAATAGATAGTACCTCTCCTAGGGTTGGTGTCGCGGCCGGGAAAACGCCGCGTAACCCTTCAAATGCCCTGCAGACGGGGAGAGTTGACATGCGTGCTGCTGTAGTGACGACGTTCGGCGGTCCGGAGGCCGTGGAGATCGCGGAGGTCGCGGTGCCGGAGCCGGGGGCGCGGCAGGTGCGGATCAAGGTGGCGGCCGGGGCTGTGAACCCCGTGGACGCTGCCGTGCGCGCCGGCTTCTTCGGCGGGGCGGGCAAGGTCATCGGCCTGGGCTGGGACGTGGCCGGGACGGTGGACGCGGTCGGGGTGGCCGCCGCCTGGGAGGCCGGGGACCCGGTGGTGGCCATCGTGCCGGGTGTGGCCGAGCCGCTGGGCGCGCACGCCGAGTACGTCGTCGTGGGCGCGGACGCGGTGGCCAAGGCGCCGGTCACGGTGGACGCGGTGCACGCGGGCACCCTGCCGCTGAACGGGCTGACCGCCATCCAGGCCCTGGACCTGCTGGACCTCGCGCCGGGCGCCAGGCTGCTGGTCACGGGGGCGGCGGGTGCGGTCGGCGGGTTCGCCGTGCAGCTCGCCGCGCACCGGGGGATCGAGGTGACCGGGCACGCCCGTGCGGCCGACGAGGAGCTGGTGCGGTCGCTGGGCGCCGCGCACTTCACCGCCGGGGAGGTCGAGCCGCGGAGCGTGGACGCGGTGCTGGACGCGGCGGTGCTCGGCGCGCCGGCGCTGGCGTGGGTGCGGGACGGGGGCGCGTATGTCGCCGTGCGGGACGGGGAGCTGCCCGACCCGGGGCGTGGGGTGCGGATCGAGCACGTCTGGGTGCAGGCCGACGGGGCGCGGCTGGGGGAGCTGGTCCGGCTGGTCGACGAGGGGGTCCTCACGCTCCGGGTGGCGGAGACCTTCGCCCTGGACGAGGCCGCCAAGGCGCACGCCCGGCTGGCCGAGGGGGGTGTGCGGGGGCGGGTTGTGCTCGTGCCCTGAGCCGGGCCGCCGGGGTGCCGGGGGTGTGTCGTCAGGGTGCCGTCGAAGGTGCCGTGGCGGGTGCCGTGGCGGGCAGCGGCCGGGCAGGGGCCGGGCGGGTCCCGGGGGTGGCGTCGAGCCGGGGCGGCGGGGCGGAATATTCGCCGGGTGGTGACCGTTGGAGGCCACTAGTTGAACGGTCAACAACCTGGGAGTGAGTGACCATGCAGTTCGGGATCTTCACGGTCGGCGACGTCACGCCGGACCCGACGACGGGGCGTACGCCGACCGAGCGCGAGCGGATCAAGGCCATGGTCGCCATCGCGCTGAAGGCCGAGGAGGTGGGCCTGGACGTCTTCGCGACCGGTGAGCACCACAATCCGCCGTTCGTGCCGTCCTCGCCGACCACGATGCTCGGCTACCTCGCGGCGCGCACGGAGAAGCTGATCCTCTCCACCTCCACCACCCTGATCACCACCAACGACCCGGTGAAGATCGCGGAGGACTTCGCGATGCTCCAGCACCTGGCCGACGGGCGGGTCGACCTGATGATGGGCCGCGGCAACACCGGGCCGGTGTACCCGTGGTTCGGCCAGGACATCCGGCAGGGCGTCAATCTCGCCATCGAGAACTACGCGCTGCTGCGCCGGCTGTGGCGCGAGGACGTCGTCGACTGGGAGGGGAAGTTCCGCACGCCGCTGCAGGGATTCACGTCGACGCCGCGTCCGCTGGACGGGGTGGCGCCGTTCGTCTGGCACGGGTCGATCCGCTCGCCGGAGATCGCCGAGCAGGCCGCGTACTACGGCGACGGGTTCTTCCACAACAACATCTTCTGGCCCGCCGAGCACACCAAGCGGATGGTCGAGCTGTACCGGGCCCGCTACGCCCACTACGGGCACGGCACGCCCGAGCAGGCCATCGTCGGACTGGGCGGCCAGGTGTTCATGCGGAAGAACTCCCAGGAGGCGGTGCGTGAGTTCCGGCCGTACTTCGACAACGCCCCGGTGTACGGCCACGGGCCCTCGCTGGAGGACTTCACCGAGCAGACCCCGCTGACCGTGGGCTCGCCCCAGCAGGTGATCGACAAGACGCTGTCCTTCCGCGAGTACGCCGGTGACTACCAGCGCCAGCTGTTCCTGATGGACCACGCGGGGCTGCCGCTGAAGACCGTGCTGGAGCAGCTCGACATGCTCGGCGAGGAGGTCGTACCGGTGCTGCGCAAGGAGTTCGCGAGCGGCCGTCCGGCGGATGTGCCGGAGGCGCCGACGCACGCCTCCCTGCTCGCCGCGAGTGACAAGTCCAAGAAGGAGGTGAGCGCCGCATGAAGCTCGTCGTCGTCTCGGCGGGGCTGAGTGTCCCGTCCTCCACGCGGCTGCTGGCCGACCGGCTGGCCGCGGCGGTGGACCGGCAGACGCCGGTGGAGCTGCAGGTGATCGAGGTGCGTGAGCTCGCCGTGGAGATCGCGCACAACTTCACCAACGGCTTTGCCGGCAAGGAACTCGCCGCCGCGCAGGACGCGGTGGCGGGGGCCGACGGGCTGATCGTCGTCACGCCCGTGTTCAGCGCGTCCTACAGCGGGCTGTTCAAGTCGTTCTTCGACATGCTCGACAAGGACGCGCTGGCGGGCAAGCCGGTGCTGATCGCGGCTACCGGGGGTACGGCCCGGCATTCGCTGGTGCTGGAACATGCGCTGCGGCCGTTGTTCGCGTACCTGCGGGCGGTCGTCGTGCCCACGGCGGTGTACGCGGCCTCGGAGGACTGGGGGGCCGAGGGGCTGGCGCAGAGGATCGAGCGGGCTGCGGGGGAACTGGCCTCGCTGATGCCCACGGCGGCTCGGCGGGCGGAGGGAGCAGTCGTGCCCTTCGCGGAACAGCTCGCGGCGCTACGCCCTTGAGCAGGCCACCAGCCCATCCGCCCATCCGCCCACCCGTCTCGGCCCGCCGGAAGGCTGCCGTCTCGGGTGGGCCGCCGGCTCGGCCGGGCCGTCGGCCTTGTCGGGCGGCGGTGAGAAGACGGTAGGGGTGGGCGGGCGGGTTCCGCTGTGACGGTGAGAGGGCGGTAAAAAGCGTGATCGTACGCCTGCTCGCCCCGGCTCAACCGCCGGAGGCCTTGGCAGACTGGGTGCGTGCCCCAGACTGTGCTGCTCGCCGAAGACGACCGTGCCATCCGCCATGCCCTGGAGCGTGCCCTGACGCTGGAAGGGTATGAGGTGACGGCGGTCGCCGACGGCGTCGAGGCGCTGGCTCAGGCCCACAGGACGCCGCCGGACGTCCTCGTGCTCGACGTGATGATGCCCGGCATCGACGGCCTCCAGGTCTGCCGGGTGCTGCGCGCCGAGGGCGACCGCACCCCGATCCTGATGCTCACCGCGCTCGTGGAGACCGCCGACCGGATCGCCGGGCTGGACGCCGGCGCCGACGACTACGTGGTCAAGCCGTTCGACGTCGAGGAGGTCTTCGCGCGGCTGCGCGCGCTGCTGCGCCGTACCAGCGCGGTGCCCGCCCCGGCGCCCGGCACCGGTGGTGGCGGGGAGGGCGGCCGGGAGCCGCAGTTGTCCGACCGGCAGGTGGAGGCCGCCGGGATCCGCATGGACCTCCAGGCCCGCCGGGCCTGGCGGGGCACGCGCGAGCTGGAACTGACCCGTACCGAGTTCGAGCTGCTGGAGCTGCTCGTACGCAATGCCGGCATCGTGCTCGACCACTCGACGATCTACGACCGGATCTGGGGTTACGACTTCGGGCCCGGCTCCAAGAACCTCGCCGTCTACGTCGGCTACCTGCGCCGCAAGCTGGACGAGCCCGGCGCGCCGGCGCTGATCCACACCGTCCGGGGCGTGGGTTACGTGTTGCGGGAGGACTGAGTGGGCCGCCGCTGGCGGCTGCCGGACCGGCCGCGGCCGAAGCTGGTCTCCCTGCGCACCACCTTCGCCGTGTCCTTCGCGGCCGTCACCGCCGCCGTCGCGATCCTCGTCGGCATCGTGTCGTACGGTTCCGCCGCGCGCCTGGTGCGGTTCGACCAGCAGTCGGTGTTCACGCAGGTCGTGCAGGACGTGCGGGACGAGGTGCGGCAGCACGAGATGGTCCCGGAGGACTTCTCCTCCTCCCGGCCGGGCCACGATCTGGTCCGGCCGGCCCGTACCGACGTACAGGTGCTCGGCGCGCAGGGGCAGATCGTCGACCACGGCAGCCCCGTGCTGCCCGTCACCGCTCGCGACAGGGCCGTCGCGAAGGAGGCGGCGGCCGGGAGGGTGCTCGAACACAAGGACGTCCGGGTCGCCGAGGACCTCTTCCGCGTGGCCACGGTGTCGCTGGGCGACGGGCGGGGCGCGGTGCAGGTCGCGCAGGAGTTCAGCGACACCGAGGACCTGCTGCGCACGCTCCAGCAGCGGACGCTGATCCTGTTGGCGGCGGTCGTGGTGCTGGCCGGTCTGTTCGGCTGGTGGCTGGCCCGGCGGATCACCCGGCGGCTGGTGATACTGACGTCCGCCGCCGAGGACGTGGCGCGGACCCGGCAGCTGGGCATCCAGGTGCCGGTCGTCGGGCTGGACGAGGTGGGCCGCCTCGGGCGGGCGTTCGACCGGATGCTGGGGCGGCTCGCGCAGTCGGAGGAGGACCAGCGGCGGCTGGTGCAGGACGCGGGTCACGAACTCCGTACACCGCTCACGTCGCTGCGTACGAACATCTCGCTGCTGCGCCGGATCGACGAGCTGCCGCCCGCGACGCGCGAGGAACTCGTCGCCGACCTCGGCCAGGAGGCCCGTGAGCTGACCGACCTGGTCAACGAGCTGGTCGATCTGGCCGCCGGGCAGTCCGACACCGAGCCGCCGCAGCGGGTGGACCTCGCCGACATCGCGGAGGACGTGGTGGGGCTGGCGAAGCGGCGTACCGGGCGGGAGATCGTGCTGCGGGTGAGCGGCGACACGAGTACGGACGGGCGGCCGGGGATGTTGCAGCGGGCCATCTCCAACCTGGTGGAGAACGCGGCCAAGTTCGACCGGGACGGTACGGCGCCGATCGAGATCAACATCACCGGCGGTGTGTGGCCGGGGGCGGTGCGACCGGGCGCGGTGCGGACGGGGGCGGTGCGGATCGAGGTGCTGGACCGGGGGCCCGGGATCGCCGAGGGGGATCTGATCCGGATCTTCGACCGGTTCTACCGGGCCGCGGACGCGCGGTCGCTGCCGGGGTCGGGGCTGGGGTTGTCCATCGTGCGTGAGGTCGCCATGGCCCATGGTGGGGCGCCGTTCGCCTTCCGGCGGGAAGGGGGCGGGGCGGTCATCGGGTTCACGGTGGGCGGGGCCGCCGCCTGGGCATCACCCTCGGCCTGAACGTCCAGCTCGCCTCCTCGCCGCCGGCGGGCATGTGGCCGTGGGGTCACAGGGGCTGGCCCGGGGCGCGGGCAGGGGTCATGATCTGAGGGGAAAGCATGCCTCGAGGGGGTTCTCTGTGCTCAGTGATCAGGAGGCTGCCGCCCTGTCCTGCATCGACGAGGGGGCCGTCGGGCGGACGCTGCTCGAGCTGATCGCCGTTCCGAGTGTGAGCGGGAGTGCCGCCGAGTCGGAGATCCAGCATCTGCTCGCCGGACGGCTGGAGCGGCTCGGGCTCGACGTCGATCTCTGGCGCATGGATCTGGCCGCGCTCCGCGCCGAACCGGGGTTTCCCGGGATGGAGGTGCCGCGCACGGAGGCGTGGGGGCTGGTCGGGACCACCGCGGGGGGCGGGGACGGGCCGGCGTTGGTGCTTCAGGGGCATGTCGATGTCGTGCCGGGCGGGGACCCGGCCGCCTGGGACGGCGATCCCTTCGTGCCCAGGGTCACCGGGGACATCGTGCACGGGCGCGGCGCCTGCGACATGAAGGCGGGCCTGGTCGCCCACCTGGCGGCGCTCGGGGCGCTGCGGGCGGCCGGGGTCCGGCTGCGCGGGCGTGTCGCCGTGCACTTCGTCGTCGGGGAGGAGGACGGCGGGATCGGCGCCTTCGGCACCCTGAAGCGGGGGCACGGCGGTGACGCCTGCGTCATCACCGAGCCGACCGGCGGGACCCTCGTCACCGCCAATGCCGGTGCGCTGACCTTCCGGCTGTCCGTGCCCGGCAAGGCCGCCCACGCCAGTTCCCGGGACGCCGGGGTCAGCGCCGTCGACGCCTACCTGCCGCTCCATGAGGCGCTGGCCCGCCTGGAGGCCTCCCGCAATGCCGGAACCTCCCCGCTGATGGCGGAGTATCCGATCCCGTACGCGCTGTCCGTCGGCACCGTGCGGGCGGGGGACTGGGCCAGCAGCGTCCCCGATCTGCTCGTCGCCGAGGGGCGGCTCGGAGTCCGGCTCGACGAGGAGCCGGCCGCCGCCCGCGCGGAGTTCGAACGCTGTGTGGCCGAGGCCTGCGCCGCCCACCCCTGGCTGCGCGAGCATCCGGCGACCGTGACCTGGCCGGGCGGCCAGTTCGCCGGCGGACGCCTCCCCGAGGGGCATCCGCTGCGGGACGAGGTGCGCGACGCCTGCACCGACGCCAACGGCTGGGCCGCCCGGCCGCGCGAGCGCGGGGCGCCGTACGGCAGCGATCTGCGGCTCTACGCGGCGGCCGGGATACCGACGCTGCAGTACGGGCCGGGGGACGTACGGGTCGCGCACAGCCCCCGGGAGTGCGTGTCCCTCCGTGAGGTGGTGGAGGTGGCGCGGACCCTCGTGCTCACCGTCATGCGGACGGCCGGGGTGAGGTGATCCGGCCGTCGCAGTCCTGCTGACGGCGCCGGGTGAAGGCCGGCAGCGTGGGCGGGGTGAGGAAGCCCTCCGCGCGGGCGCTCGCCAGGCCGATGCGCGGGATGTCGGCGCTCTTGGCGAAGAGCAGGAAGCGCGGTTCCCACAGCGGGCGGTACTTGGCGTTCGCACGGTAGAGGGACTCGATCTGCCACCAGCGGGAGAAGAAGGTGAGGATCGAACGCCACAGGCGCAGCACCGGGCCCGCGCCCAGGCGGGATCCGCGCTCGAACACCGAGCGGAACATCGCGAAGTTCAGCGAGACCCGTCGTACGCCCAGCTCCTCGGCGCGCAGGAGGAGTTCCACGACCATGTACTCCATCAGGCCGTTCTCGCAGGCGCGGTCGCGGCGCATCAGGTCCAGGGACAGGCCGTGTCCGCCCCAGGGGACGAAGCTGAGCAGGGCGCGCGGGCGGCCCTCCGCGTCCCGGCACTCCAGCATCACGCAGCGGCCGTCGGACTCGTCGCCGAGGCGGCCCAGGGCCATGGAGAAGCCGCGCTCGGTGGTGCCGTCGCGCCATTGGTCGGCGCGGTCGATCAGCAGGGCCATCTCGTCGTCGGGGATGTCCTCGTGGCGGCGGATGCGGACGGTGTAGCCGGCCCGCTTGACCCGGTTGTGGGCCTGGCGGATCACACGCATGGCGCGGCCCTCCAGGGTGAAGTCGGCGAGGTCCACGATCGCCTCGTCGCCGAGTTCGAGCGCGTCCAGACCGTGCCGGGCGTAGATCGTGCCGGCCTCCTCGCCGGCACCCATCACCGCCGGTGTCCAGGCGTGGCGGCGGGCCTCGGCGAGCCAGGCGTCGATGGCGCCGGGCCAGGCCTCGGGGTCGCCGATCGGGTCGCCGGAGGCGAGGCTGACGCCGCCGACGACGCGGTAGGTGATGGCCGCCTTGCCGCTGGGGGAGAAGATGGCGGCCTTGTCGCGGCGCAACGCGAAGTAGCCGAGGGAGTCACGCTCGCCGTGCCGGTCCAGCAGGGTCCGCAGCCGCTGCTCATCCTCCGCGCCGAGCAGGCACTCGCCGCGCGGCGCGCGGAAGCAGGCGTACAGGACGAGCAGGAAGGTCGCCGCGATCATGCTGTTGACGGTCATGTCGGCCCAGCGGGGCGCGTGGACGGCGGCCACGCGGTCGGCGAGCGGGCCGACGCTGATGCCGCGCAGCAGGGTGTAGGCGATCTCGTCGCGCAGGCCGGCGCCGGAAAGCTTGTTGGTGGCGTGCACCAGCAGGGTGCCGAGCGCGGCGCTGACCACGGAGCCGCCGACGCCGACGACGAGGGCCAGCCGGGGGTTGGAGCGGTCGCCGATCGCGTCGAACTCGCGGCGCCCGATCAGCAGGGCGGCCACGAACAGGGCGGTGAGGCCGACGGAGGCCCAGTTGAAGGGGTGCTCGCGGTACGGGGCGCGGGTGAGGGCGAGGGCGTACAGGGCGAGCAGGGGGCCGGCGAGGAGGAGGTTGAAGACCCAGGCGGCCCGTTTGCGGCGGCGCATCACCATGGCCAGGAACAGCGACAGGGCTGCCGAGGTGAGGCCCGCGGTGGCCAGGTAGGGGGTGAAGTACTGGCCCGCGTTGTGCTCGTGGATCTCCTCCCGGAAGGGCAGGGAGATCACGCAGGCCATGTTCAGCACGACCATCAGCCGCAGGTACCAGACGGTGGCCGAGGCGGCCCGCTTCCTCAGCCGGTCGCGGCCGGGCGAGGGGGCGGAGGAGAGGATCGTGCGGAGGGGTTTGCGCTGAGCGGGGACCTGTGGGGCGATCAGGGTCGACTCTGGTGCGGGCATGGTGACTGGTCACCTTGGGGGAGGGGGACGGGGCCGGACACTGACCCTACAGTCCGTAGGGTCATGCGGATACGGGGTTGCGCGTATCCGGTGCCCAGGGTCTCATCCCGGTTCCTGTGTGCCGCGCCGGGCCGCCGCCAGGTGCCAGGCCAGGTTGCCGGCCGCGGCGCCTGCCGCCACCACCGCGACGATCACGCCGCCGGTCGCGAGGCCGTCGCTGAACAGGTGCGGGCGCCGGTCGAGGCTGTGCAGCCCGAAGCCGCACAGCTCGTAGACGCCGATGGCGGCGATCACCAGGCTGACGACCAGCAGGGCCAGCGTCGGCGCGAGACTGCGCACGTCGACCTCCGTCGGTGGACTCGGTTCCGCTTGCGTGTCCTGCATGTGTCCCCCGTTGAACAGACCTGTGACCGTGGGCGGTTGGGAACCTACAATACGTAGGGTCGCTGGGCTCGACGCCGTGCGGATCCACCTCGGCGCGGACACGGAAGGCGTCACCGGACTCGTCGACGCCGACGACGTACGGCCGTACGGCCGGGCGGCCGGGACTGCGAGCGCGGCCGTTCCATGATGACGGAGGACGTGAACGCTGCCGTGCGCGGCGCACTGACGGCCGGCACGAGCGATGTCCTCGCCGACGACGCCCACGCCGTGCTGCGTGCCGGCTGCCCGTCCCGGACGGGCGCGCCCGGGACGCTCGGTCGCAGCTCCTCGCCCATGCCGCCGCCGCTCTCGGTGCCGCCCTGCCGGCCCTCACGGGCGTCAGCCGTGGCGTCGCCGGTGCGGTCGGCCGGGACCAGGAGCGGGGCTGTCCCTCTTGCCGCGCGGTGGCAGTCGGCCTCGGTCACCGGCCAGCCCCGTACTGCCGGCCGGAAGCGGCCCATCCCCCAGTCCGGCACCGCACGTCACCGCACCTGGGCGGTCAGCTCTCCGTCCGGCCGGTGCGGCGGGCGTAGGCGCGGGCTGCGCGGGCGCGGTCGCCGCAGCGGGTGGAGCACCAGTGGCGGCGGCCGTGGCGCAGCAGGTAGCGGTTGCACGGGCTGGAGCCGCAGGCGGTGAGGCGGTCGGCCTCGGTCCCGGTGAGCAGATCGGCCGCGTCGGCGGCGAGAGCCGCCAGGGCGTGCTCGACGATCTGCTCGGTGGGGTGTCCGGCCTCCCGGTACAGGCCCCGGTCGGCGTCCCAGTGCAGCAGGGAGGCCGCGGGGGCGCGGGTGAGCGCGTCGTTGACGGCGTCCAGGGCGGTCGCGGGGGCCGCAAGGCCGTCGACGCGGGCGGCCAGCAGTGCGCGGACGTGCTCGCGCAGGGTGCGCAGCCGGGCCGTGCAGGTCTCCCGCAGTCCGGCGTCCTCGGGGGCGAGGCCGTGCCCGGTGAGCCAGCGGTTCGCGGCCTCCGGCGTGCCGAGCAGGTCGAGGTGCTGACCGCCGGGCAGGGCGGGCGCGCTGTTGGCGAGGTCGAGTGCGGGGTGCTGCTCCGCGCCCGGTGCCGGGGGCGGAGCGGGTTCGGAGGTCGCGCTCCCATTCATGAATCTCATGGTACGCCTTGCACTCATCCGTGAGAACGGTCTAACGTTTCTCACGGATAGACGCCACTACATCCGTGAGGTGTTCGTCATGACTTCTGCTGCTCCCACCTTCGACGCGTCCCGCGAGCGCATCCCGGTCCGCGTCTTCGGCGGCCCGACCGCCCTCATCGAGTACGGCGGCCTGCGCCTCCTCACCGACCCCACCTTCGACGCCCCGGGCGACTACCCGAGGGGCGGCGGCCGGTTCCTCACCAAGACCGCGCCGCCCCGCGTCCCGCTCGCCGGCCTCGGCCCCGTCGACGTCGTCCTGCTCTCCCACGACGAGCACCAGGACAACCTCGACACCTCCGGCCGCGCGCTGCTCGCCGACGTGCCGCGCACCTTCACCACCACCGGTGGCGCGGTCCGGCTCGGCGGCACCGCCGAGGGCCTCGCCCCCTGGCAGTCCGTGGAGCTGGCCCGCCCCGACGGCGGCACCCTCACCGTCACCGCGGCGCCCGCCCTGCACGGCCCCGAGGGCGCCGAGGCGGTCAGCGGCCAGGTCATCGGCTTCGTCCTCACCTCGCCCGACCTGCCCACCGTGTACGTCAGCGGTGACAACGCCTCCCTGGACCTGGTGCGTGAGGTCGCCGACCGGTTCGGCCCGGTCGACACCGCCGTCCTGTTCGCCGGGGCACCCCGCATCCAGGCACTCTTCGACAACGCCCTGCTCGTCCTGGACGCCGCCGGTGCCGCCACCGCCGCGCGGATCCTGGGCGCCCGCCGGGTCGTGCCGGTCCACTGCGACAGCTGGGCGCACTTCACCGAGAGCCGGGAGGACGTGGTGAAGGCGTTCGAGACGGCCGGCCTCGCGGACCGCCTGCAGCTGGACTGACCCGGAAAGACCGCTAGGCGCCGACCACGGTCCGTCCCGCCGGCCTTTTCGCGCCCCGCTCCGCGTCCACCGACCGCTGCGCGTCCCGCACGCGCAGCCTGCCGGAGATCAGTTCGGGCAGCAGCGTGTCGCGGAACGCGGCGAGGGAGCGGGACTCGGCCGCGGCGTCCACGATCCGCTTGTGCAGCGGCTGCGCTACCGCCGCGAAGGAGGCGACCGCGTCCGGGCCGGGCACCCGTACCGTCAGTGCGGTCAGGTCCCGCTTGTTCAGATGGGCCACGGTCGTACCCGTCTTGTAGTGCTCGACCTCGGCCAGCGGGCCGCGCAGGGCCTCCCGGCACAGCGCCGGCCCCCCGCCGACCAGGGACCTCGCGTGCAGCACCCGTTGGTTGAGCAGGGCCGGTTCGCCCAGCCAGAAGACGGGGCGGAACTGAGCGTCCATGCCGGCCACGGTCTCCCCGGGCGCCACCAGCAGCTCCTTGTCCAGCCGCTGGGTGGTCCAGATCCGCGGGCGGAACGTCTTCAGGTCCCGGATGCGCAGCAACGGGCGGCCGACCTCCTCGGAGTTGAAGCAGGACGACGCGAACGGCACCCCGAACGTGATGTCCAGCGCGTCGAACAGCGGCAGTTCGTGCGCGCCCGGCTCCGACAGGGCACGGCGGTAGAGGAGCCGGAGGATCTCGTCGGCGGAGTCCGTGATCCGCGCGTTGGCCTCGGCCTTGTCGTCCAGCGCCGTGAGCACCGCGGCGATCGCCCGCTGCTGCGGCAGCGGGGGGAACGGCACGCGCAGCCCGCCCAGTTCGCTGCCCCGGATGCCCGCCGCCGCCACCTGGTGGATGATCGTGCCCAGGTTGCGCCGCCCGGCGGGGGAGCGGAAGTAGTAGTAGTAGAACCGCGGATCGGCCAGCGACTCCTTGATCCGGGCGCGGATCAGATGGCTCTCCCAGGTGCGCGGACCGCTGCCCGGCCCTACGTACACACAGTGCCCGGCGCCCTCGTACTTCAGGGACTGGCGGACGAACAGCAGGTCGCCCTCTTGGAGCAGGAACCGTTCCCTCTTCTTCCCGGTCAGCGGCGCCCGTTCGCACTCCTGGTCCGTGATCACGTCGTACGCGAACGCCTCGCCCATGTTGACCATGGGAACGCCGGTGCCACGCAGCCTGGTCGGATAGCTGACCCCGTTGCGCAGCGGCTCGCTCAGCAGGTCCCCGAACGGCACCTCACGCATCACCGGTCACCTCGCCCAGTCGCTCCCGCAGTACGGCATCCAGCCGCGCGGACTCGTCCAGCTGGGCGAACAGCTGCCTGGTCAGGCGCGTGAGGCGCCGGTCGAGAGGCTCGGCGTCCGGGTCCTCGACGGCCTGGGCGGTGCCGACGTACCGGCCCGGGGTGAGCACATGGTCGTGCCGGGCGATCTCCTCCAGCGTGGCGCTGCGGCAGAAGCCTGGCACGTCCTCGTAGGCAAGGCCCTTCTCCTTCGCCGATCCGGTGCCGCGCCAGGCGTGGTACGCGTCGGAGATCCGCGCAACATCCTCGTCCGTGAGGACGCGCTCCGTGCGGTCGGCCATCGTGCCGAACGAGCGCGCGTCGATGAAGAGCACCTGCCCGCGCCGGTCCGTCAGCCCCTTCGCGCCGTGCGGGGTCTTGTCCTTGGTGAGGAACCACAGGCACGCCGGGATCGCCGTCGTCCGGAAGAGATTGCCCGGCAGCGCGACCATGCAGGCGACCAGGTCGGCGTCGACCAGCGCGGCTCGGATCGCGCCCTCGCCGTTCTGCTCCGACGTCAGCGTGCCGTTGGACAGCACCACGCCCGCCGAGCCGTGGTCGCCCAGCTTGGACACGATGTGCTGGAGCCAGGCGAAGTTGGCGTTCGACCGCGGCGGCAGACCGTACTTCCAGCGCGGGTCGTCCGGGTCGCGCGCCCAGTCGGACATGTTGAACGGCGGGTTCGCCATCACGAAGTCGGCCTTGAGAGCGGGAAGCTGATCCTCGGTGAAGGTGTCGGCCCAGCGCTCGCCCACACCCTGGGGATCCATGCCGTGGATGGCGAGGTTCATCTTCGCCAGCCGCCAGGTGCGCTCGTTGGCCTCCTGGCCGTAGACGGCGATGTCGTGGCTGCGGTCCCGGCCGCGCCGCTCGGCGACGAACCGGGCCGACTGCACGAACATGCCCCCGGAACCGCAGGCCGGGTCGTACACCAGGCCCTCGTACGGCTCCAGGACCTCCACGATCAGCCGGACCACGCTCGCCGGGGTGTAGAACTCGCCGGCCCGTCTGCCCTCGGCCCGTGCGAACCGCTCCAGGAAGTACTCGTAGACCTCCCCGAGGACATCCTGCGCCGGGCGGTCGCCGTGCCCCGTGAAGCGGGCGTCGCCGATCAGGCCGACCAGCTCCCGCAGGCGGTTCTGGTCGACGTTGCCCCGGCTGAAGATCTTCGGCAGGACACCGGCGAGCGCCTCGTTGGCCCGCATCACCTCGTCCATGGCGTCGTCCAGCAGCAGTCCCACACCGCCCTGCGCGCTGCCGGCCACGCGTTCGGCCATGTGCTCCCAGCGGGCCGTCGGCGGCACCCAGAACACGTCCTGGCGGGTGTACTCGTCCCGCTGCTCCGCCCGTTCGGGGTCGGCCGCCAGCTCGGCGCGGCGCTCCGCGAACGCGTCGGACACGTACTTCAGGAAGACCAGGCCGAGCACGAACTCCTTGTACTGGGCCGCGTCCATGGAACCGCGGAGCTTGTCCGCGGCCTTCCACAGGATGTCCTGGATCTCCTTGGTGCTGGAGACTCCCGGCGGCTCGGCCTGACGGGCGGCGGCTCGCTTGCGCGGCGGCATCGGTTCCTCTTCCTGGGCCCCGGGATCGGCTGGAAGACTCGCACGCTACGGCACCCCGGAACCTGGCGAGCCGATGCACCGGCAACCCGGGGCATCGGCCACCATTGTCCCGCACACCACGCAGGCGGCTCCTGCGTCACGCAGGGTCAGTCCGTGCCGGACTCCATCGCGGCGCGGTCCAGGATCTCCTCCTCCTCGGAGACCTCACCGCGGGAGGCGATCGCCTCGGCGCCACCCTCCGGCATCTGCGACATGGTGCCGATCAGGCCGGTCGCCGCCGCCTGGTCGGCGCCGATGGCGGGGCTGCCGGTGCCGATCAGGCCGAGCCCGGCGTACTGCTCCAGCTTGGCGCGGGAGTCGGCGATGTCGAGGTTGCGCATGGTGAGCTGGCCGATCCGGTCCGCCGGGCCGAACGCCGAGTCCTCGGTGCGCTCCATGGACAGCTTGTCCGGGTGGTAGCTGAACGCCGGACCCGTGGTGTCGAGGATCGAGTAGTCCTCGCCGCGCCGCAGCCGCAGCGTCACCTCACCGGTGACGGCCGCGCCGACCCAGCGCTGCAGGGACTCGCGCACCATCAGCGCCTGCGGGTCCAGCCAGCGGCCCTCGTACATCAGCCGGCCGAGGCGCCGGCCCTCGTTGTGGTACTGGGCGACGGTGTCCTCGTTGTGGATCGCGTTGACCAGGCGCTCGTACGCCGCGTACAGCAGGGCCATGCCCGGCGCCTCGTAGATGCCGCGGCTCTTGGCCTCGATGATCCGGTTCTCGATCTGGTCGGACATGCCCAGGCCGTGCCGGCCGCCGATGGCGTTCGCCTCCATCACCAGGTCGACGGGGGTGGCGAACTCCTTGCCGTTGATCGTCACCGGACGGCCCTGCTCGAAGCCGATCGTCACGTCCTCGGCGAGGATCTCGACCTCGGGGTCCCAGAACCGTACGCCCATGATCGGCTCGACGGTCTCGATGCCGTTGTCCAGGTGCTCCAGGGTCTTGGCCTCGTGCGTGGCGCCCCAGATGTTGGCGTCGGTGGAGTACGCCTTCTCCGTGCTGTCGCGGTAGGGCAGGTCGTGCGCGAGCAGCCACTCGGACATCTCCTTGCGCCCGCCGAGTTCGGTCACGAAGTCCGCGTCCAGCCACGGCTTGTAGATCCGCAGGTGCGGGTTGGCGAGCAGGCCGTAGCGGTAGAACCGCTCGATGTCGTTGCCCTTGAAGGTCGAGCCGTCGCCCCAGATCTGCACGCCGTCCTCGAGCATCGCCCGGACCAGGAGCGTGCCGGTGACGGCGCGGCCCAGCGGCGTGGTGTTGAAGTACGTCCGCCCGCCGGAGCGGATGTGGAAGGCACCGCAGGCGAGCGCGGCCAGGCCCTCCTCGACCAGCGCCGCCCGGCAGTCGACCAGGCGCGCGATCTCGGCGCCGTAGGTCTTCGCGCGGCCGGGCACCGAGGCGATGTCGGGCTCGTCGTACTGGCCGATGTCGGCGGTGTACGTGCACGGGACGGCACCCTTGTCACGCATCCACGCGACGGCGACGGAGGTGTCGAGACCGCCTGAGAAGGCGATGCCGACGCGCTCGCCGGCGGGGAGGGAGGTGAGGACCTTGGACATAAGGAAGAGTATGCGCCTTGATGCATGACCATGCAAAGCATGCGTGGTGTGGGTCACGACACGGTTGACGCCTGCCCCGGCGCGGGCGCCGGTGGCCGCGGCGACTGCGGCACGACCCCGAGGACGTGGAGCATGGCTCGCGTGGCCGGGCTCGGGTTGAACCGGCTCCACGTCAGATACTCGATGCGGTGCGGCCCGTCGACCACCGGGACCAGCGCCAGCGAGGGGTCGGCTGCGGCCAGCGGCCGGATGAACGCCGAGGGCAGCAGTGCGATGCCGAGCCCCCGCGCGATCAGCCGGGTGATCAGTTCGACGACACCGGCCTCGTACGCGACGTCACGCACCAGCCCCGCGGCGGCGAACGCCTGATCGGACTGCGCCCGGGCGGGTGTCCCGGCCACGAAGTCCACGAAGGTCTCGTCGGCGATGTCCGTCAGCGTGACCCGGGTGGCGCCCGCGAGCCGGTGCCCGGCCGCGACCGCCAGTACGTGCTCGTCGTGGTCGAGGACGACCGTCTCCACACCGGAGGGCCGTTCGCCCTCCGGCAGACCGAGGAAGGCGATGTCCAGCTCGCCGTCCCGGATCGCCGCCGCCAGCTCGTCGCTGCGTCCGGAGCGCAGGCTGATGCGGACGTCCGGATGCCGGGCGCGGTAGCGCTGCAGCAGCTCGGGTACGTCCACCGCCGCCGTGGTGACGATCACGCCGACGCGCAGCCGGCCGCGCACCACGCCGGTCGCGGCGGCGGCGTCGGCGACCGCGCGGTCGGCGGCGGCCAGGCAATCGCGCGCACCGGCGAGGAACGCGGCTCCGGCGCTGGTCAGTTCCACGCGGCGGCTGGACCGGGCGAACAGCTGGACGCCGAGTTCCCGTTCCAGGGCGGCGATCCGGTGGCTGAGGGACGACTGCACGACGAAACAGCGTTCGGCGGCGCGGGTGAAATTGCGGGTTTCGGCGACGGCGACGACGTACCGCATCTGCTGGAGATCCACGCATCGATCGTTCTCCTTCATGGCTGCCATGGCAACCATGTGTTGGACCGATGCTGGGGCCGCCGCTGAGACTTCACGCATGCCTCGCACGCACGACATGCAGCGCACGCCCTCCTCCCGCGATCCTGCTCGGTACGGACGGTCGACGCACGGGCCGTCCTCGCAAGGGCGGCAGGCGGTGACCGTCGCCCTGACCGCGCTGGGACCCGCCTCCTGGGGCACCACGTACGCCGTGACCACGCGGCTGCTGCCGCCGGGACACCCGCTGTTCGCCGGGCTGATGCGCGCCCTGCCCGCCGGGCTGCTCGCGCTGGCGATCACCCGCGTGCTCCCGCGCGGGGAGTGGTGGTGGAAGGCCGTGATCCTCGGCGTGCTCAACATCGGCGGGATGCCCCTGCTGTTCGTGGCGGCCGAACGCCTCCCCGGCGGTGTCGCCGGCACCCTCGGTGCCGCCCAGCCGCTGCTGATCGCCGGGCTGGCCGCGCTGCTGCTCCGCGAACGGCCGACGGTATGGCGGCTGGCCTGGGGTGTGGTCGGCCTGGCCGGCGTCGCACTCGTCGTGCTCGGGCCGACGGCCCGGCTGGACACCGTCGGAGTGCTCGCCGGCCTCGGCCATACGGCCGTCATGGGCGGCGGGGTCGTCCTCGCCAAGCGCTGGGGCCGTCCCGCGGGGGTCGGTCCCCTGACCCTGGCCGGCTGGCAGCTGACGGTCGGCGGCCTGCTGATGCTCCCGCTCACCCTCGCGATCGAGGGGGTCCCGCCGCGGATCGACGCCGAAGCGGCCGGCGGCTACCTGTGGCTCGGCAGCATGGGCGGACTGATCGCGTACACGCTCTGGTTCCGCGGCATCGGCAGGCTGCCGGTCGGCGCGTCCGCACCGCTGGTGCTGCTGTCTCCGCTGGTCGCGACCGTCATAGGCATCGCGTTCGGCGAGTGGCTGAGCCCGCTGCAGACCCTCGGCTTCGTCCTCGCCCTGACCGCGATGCTGGCGGCGCAGCTCAACGCACCGGGTTCTTCGAACTCACCGAGCTCTCCACAGTCTCCACACTCTCCACACTCTCCACACTCTCCCCACTCTCCCCACTCTCCCCACTCTCCACGCTCTCCAAGGAGGAGCCACTCATGAAGGCAGACATGACGATCGCCGTGCTCGGCGCCACCGGGATGGTCGGCAGCAGGGTGATCACGGAGTCCCGTGCACGCGGACACCGGGTGCTCGCCCTGTCCCGCAGACCCGCGAGCCAGGACCCGGGCGTGACACCGGTCGCGGTCGACGCGAACGACCCGGAGTCCCTGCGCGAGGCACTCACCGGCACCGCTGCGGACGCCGTCGTCCTGACCGTGCGCACCACACCGGCCGACCAGGAGTTCCTGGTCGGCACCACCCGCACCGTGCTGGACCTCGCCGCACCGCTCGGCATCCGCGTCCTCGTGGTCGGCGGCGCCGGCGCGCTGCGCAGCCCCGGCGCCGAGGGCCTGCCCGTCGCCGACAACCCGGCGTACGTGCCCGCCGAGTACCGGGCCGTCGCCGCCGCCGGAGTCGCCCAACTGCACACCTGCCGGGCCCACCCCACCGCCGACTGGGTCTACCTCAGCCCCCCGGCCCTGCTCGAACCCGGCAACCGCACCGGCCGCTACCGCCGTGGCACCGACACCCTCCTCACCGACGCCGGCGGCCGGTCCTGGATCAGCGCCGAGGACCTGGCAGTCGCCGTACTCGACGAACTCGAAAGCCCGGGCCCCGAGCGGCACATCACGGTGGCTTCGTCGTGACGCCGTGAAGGGGACCGGCGCCGTCACAGCCACGGACCTCAGCTCGGACGGAAGTGCGCCGGCCCACGGCGGGCCCGACGGCACGGTGCGCCTGTGCAGGCCGCTCCCCGCGGAGTCCGGGCCGCACATCCGTGACAACGCGAGGTCCCGGGGTACTCGGTGCCGCGCAGAAATCGTCAGGCCGGTCCGCGCGGTGCGGCCGGCCCGGCGAGGAACCGTGAGGAGGGATCCATGAGTACGGTCAAGGAAGCGGTCGAGGTGGAGGTTCCGCTCCGCGCGGCCTACAACCAGTGGACGCAGTTCGAGGAGTTCCCGAGGTTCATGGAGGGCGTCGAGGAAGTCCGGCAGCTGGACGACCGGCACAACCACTGGACCACCAGCATCGGCGGGGTGCGGCGCGAGTTCGACACGGAGATCGTCGACCAGCTGCCTGACGACCGGATCACCTGGCGCACCGTCGGCGGCGAAACCCAGCAGCGGGGTTCGGTCCGGTTCGAGCGACTGGACGACTCCCACACCAAGGTGGAACTCACCATGGAGGTGGAACCCTCCGGCCTCGCCGAGAAGGGCGCGGACGCACTCGGCGTGATCGACCGGCGGGTCAAGGGGGATCTGCGCCGCTTCAAGGACTACGTCGAGGGCAGCGGCAGCACGGGCGGCTGGCGCGGACGCATCCGGCCAGGAGACCCGGGATCGACCTACTGACCCACCGGCACAGCCGCGTCACACCACCGCGCGCACAGCCGCGTGCTCACACCACCGCGCGTCCGCCGCGGCCACCGTGGCCGGCGCGCGAGCGGGCCCGGAGGGTGCCTGTCGTCCTTGGGCTGCGATGCCGGCCGGCCCAGTCGCCAGGCCGTTCGGCCCCAGTGCCGGCGCCCTGTGGCGAGTGACATTGGAGCCGATGGCAATCCAGGGCGAAAAGGTGGGTCATGGTCGCACTGGGCAGGACGGGTATGGGGTGGCGCAACCCGATGCGCCGCCGCTCGGACGTCGTAGAAGGATGGATCGGCCTGGTGGCGGCGCTGGTCATCGCCACCATGGGCCCGCTGGTCGGGATGCTGGCGGCCGGGCACTGCGAGGCGGTGCTGGCACGACAGGCGCATGATCGGCGCCCGACGGTGGCGGTGCTGACGCGAGACGCCACGGTCGCGGCGAACGGCGATCCCAGCGGCGTGCCCTTCTCGCGGGTCTCGGCCCCGGTGCGGTGGACGGCTGCCGACGGCGCGGTGCACACGGGCCGCGCGTCGGTGGACGAGGGGAAGCGGGCCGGGAGCACCACCAGGGTGTGGACCGACGGCCGCGGCCGGATGACCAGCGCGCCGCTCGGGCGTGCGGCTGCCGCCGCCGATGCCGGTGTCTACGGTGCGTCGGCCGCGGCCGGCGTCTGCCTGGTCGTGCTGGCGGGCCGCTGCTGTGCCGTGGCGTGGCTCGACCGGAGCCGGGGGCGGGCCTGGGAGAAGGAGTGGGCCGCTGTCGAGCCGGGGTGGAGTCACCGGCGCGTCTGACGCTTCGACGGAGCGGGCACCGGACGCGCGTCAGAGCCTCCCCGGGCGCGCGCCCCTGCCGCCGGGCCCGGGTCAGCCCGTCCACACATGGCCGAGCCGGCCAGGACCTGTGCGTAGCCGAGCACGCGAAGGCGCCATGCGACGCCGGTCGTCGCGTCGCTGCCGTCGGTCTCGCAAGCCACACATCGCCGTCGAGTGCGCGGGGCGGCCGCTCATCCGCACCGCCGCCGATCACCACACCCTCGTCCCTCATGTGATGCACCGGTACCTTGCCGGCAGAGCCCGCCCCTGCCCGTAGCCGCCCCGCTCGAGCAGATCAGGACCCTGTGCTGCCGATCGAGGAGCCCGGCCAACGGCGCATCACCGGCCATGACCCCCATGTCTCGCACTCCGGCACCGGCGCGCACCGGGCCGGACGCCTCCCCCGTCCACCGGACGGACCACCCCGGACGGTCTCGCGGCACCTTCCGCGAGCAACGGGCCGACCAGCCGCCGACGCGGTGAGACGGCGGGCACGACCGGAGGAGGGCGCCTAGATTGAAGGCATGGCCGCCTGGATTGGGGTGAAGGCATGAGAGCCGGAAGGGGCTGCCGGCCGGTGGCATCGCAGGTCGACCACGCGGCGCTGTTCGCCGCCGCGCCGAGCCCTTACCTGGTGCTGGGGCCGGACCTCATCATCGTGGACGTGAACCGGGCTTACCTGGCCGCCACCAGCCGCACCCGGGAGGACCTGCTGGGCCGGCACGTCTTCACCGCGTTCCCCGACAATCCCGCGGACCCCGAGGCCGACGGGGTCCGCAACCTTGACGCTTCCCTGCATCGCGTCCTTGCCACTCGCGAGCCCGACACCATGGCGCTGCAGAAGTACGACATCCCCGTCATGGGCCGGCCGGGCGCGTTCGAGGAACGCTGGTGGTCCCCGGTGAACACCCCGGTCCTCGACGACGACGGGCACGTGGCCTACATCATCCACCGGGTGGAGGACGTCACCGAGTTCGTCAAGGCACGCCGGGCCATCCGCCCCTCCAGTGTCCAGGCGGGGCAGCGGCTGGAGGAGACGCAGGCTCTGGAGGCCGAGCTGTACGCACGTGCACGAGAGCTGCAGCGGCTGAACGAGGAGCTGCGCCAGGCCCACACCCGCGAACGCGAGGTCGCCGTCACCCTGCAACAGGCCATGCTGCATGCCCCCGACCTTGCCCGTCACCGCGACATCGCGGTGCGCTACCTTCCCGCGACGGGTTCTCTCAACGTGTGCGGCGACTGGTACGACGTCGTGGACATCGCCCCCGACCGGCTTGCCCTCGCGGTCGGCGACGTCATCGGCCACGGCCTCGAGGCCGCAGCCGTCATGGGCATGCTCCGCAGCGCCCTGTCCGCCGCCATCCGTGCTCTCGAACGTCCCGCCCAGGCGCTGGAGGTGCTCGGTCTGTACGCCCGGTCCATCGAGGGGGCCCTGGGCACCACTGCCGTGAAAGCGATCATCGACGCCCGCAGCCATCTGATCACCTACAGCAGTGCCGGTCACCCACCGCCGGTGCTCGTCAGGCACGAGGGCCGCTGCGAACTGCTGGACCAGGCCACCGACCCGCCGCTCGGCACGCGCCTCCAGCACGTCCCCCGCCCCCAGGCGAGTGTGTCCTACAGGCAGGGAGACACGCTCGTGCTGTACACCGACGGGCTGATCGAGCGCAGGGGCGAGGACATCGACGTCGGCCTGGGCCGCCTGATGGACGCGCTCAGCGACTGCGCCCGCCTGGACACCGAAGAGCTCGCCGACATCGTCCTGGCACGCCTCGGCGTCGCCAGCGGTGGGTGCGACGACGTCGCTCTGATCGTCGTCCGGCTCTGACCGGGGGCGGGCGTTCGACGGGGAGGGCCCAACCGCTTCTCGCGGATCCTGATTGCGCGGTGCACGGCCACTGGCCGCTTCTCCGCGTCTCACGGGCCCTCGCCCTCACCTCCATACGACCACTCCTGGCCACGGGGGACAAGGGCCGCTCGGCCCTCCCGCAGGACCGAGCAGCTCAGGGCCCACCACGGCTCGGCTCAGGGCGCGACGCGGGCCGCGAGAATGGCGACGTCGTCCGGGAAGGTGCCGCCGTTCTGGGCCAGGAGGGCGTCGCACAGCTCGGGGAGAGGCCGAGTGGCGTGGCTCGCCGCGATGCCGACGGCCCGGTCCATGCCTTCGTCGAGGGGGCGGTTGCGGTGTTCGACAAGCCCGTCGGTGTGCAGGAGCAGCGTCGCCCCGGGGCGGAGGATTTGCTCGTGGTCGGGGCGGGAGAGTGTGGGATCGACGCCCAGGGGGTGCCCTGGTGAGCACTCCGTGTGCAGGTAACGGGCCTGGTGATCGGGGTTGACCATGAGGGGCGGCATGTGGCCTGCGCTGGCCCAGCGCAGGAGGCGGCTGCCGTCGGCCGCGGGGTGCTCCAGGCGGGTGACGATCACGGTTGCCATGGGGCCGCCGTGCAGGTCGTGGAGGATCTCGTCGAGGCGATGCAGGATCCGGCTGGGTGGCTCCTGCTCGTCGTAGGCGATCACTCGGAGGACGTTGCTGATCTGACTCATGAGCGTTGCGGCTTCGAGGCCGTGTCCCATGACGTCACCGACCATCATGCAGGGCACGTTGTCGGGGAGGTGGATCAGGTCGTACCAGTCGCCGCCGATGCGGGGGGTGTCGGTGGACGGCTGGTAGCGGGCCTGAAGTTCCAGGCCGGGCAGTGCGGGGAGCGCGGGCAGCAGGCGGCGCTGGAACTCCTCGGTGGCCTGGCGCAGGCGCTCGTACAGACGGGCGTTTTCGATGGCCACGCCGGCCGCGCTGGCAAGTGCGGTGACGATCTCTTCGTCCTCGTCGGTGAAGGGGCCGTTGCGCTTGTCGGTGAGATAGAGGTTGCCGTACACGGTGCTGCGGACCCGGATCGGTACGCCGAGCAGGGTGTCCATCACGGGGTGGCCCTCGGGGAAGCCCACGGCGCGCGGGTCGGCGGTCAGGTTCTCCACGCGCAGGGGCTCGGGGTGGCGGACGAGCTCGCCGAGCAGCCCGGCGCCGTGGGGCAGCTCGGCGCCGCCGTCCTGGCGGAACTGGTCGGCTCCGAACCCGGAGGTGATCAGCTCGGTGAATTCGCCGGCCTCGTCCAGTACGCCGATGGCGGCGTACCGGGCGTCGACCAGTTGCCGGGCGGAGTCCACGATGGTGTGCAGCACCACCTCGAGCTCCAGGGCGCTGCTGATGGTCAGTACCGCGTCCAGCAGGGACCGCAGACGACCGTGAGCATGGGCGAGCTGGTGCAGGCCCGCCTGGAGACGGTCCAGGTCGTCCTCGGCGCCTGCGAGCGAAGGCAGGTGCGGCCAGTCAGCATCACGATGGTCGCGATGTGTGCCCATGGCGGCCTCGCCTTTCACATTCAGTGGCTCCTGACCGGGTACCCGGACTCGGGCATTCTGCGGTTCCACCATGCCTGAAACAGCCCACAGCGGTTCTGCGACCCGGCCCGGGAAGAACGGCCGGGTCGTCTGCCGGTGTGTGTTGCGTGTCGGGTCTCCGGGAGGACACTGGATTCGTGCGACCAGGGCATCATGGAGCGCACCGTCCGACTTGTCAGGTTGTTGGTGCTTGCTATGGCCTTTTTCACCATCTCCAAGCAGCGTCCTCTGCACCTGCTGTCCGCGTTTGACCTGGCGCGGGAGAACGAGCTGCTCCACGAAGAGATCGAGCAGCTCAAGCGCGCTGTTGCCTCGCACGCGGTCATCGACCAGGCCATCGGCGTCCTCGTCGCCATCGGCCGGATCGCCCCGGAGGAGGCATGGCGGGCGCTGAGGGACGTCTCGCAGCGTACGAACACCAGGCTCCGGACCGTGGCTGAACATGTGCTCGATTTCGCACAGGGCGGCGCGCTGCCGGAACCCGAGATGCTGGAACTGGAACGTGCCTTCCAGCGGTACAGGAAGTGCTCCCACCCCACTGACTAGGTGTTCTGTCCCGGCCCCCCGACCACACCGGCGCCGGCGGCCCCGGGCGTCGAGCCCAGCCCGGCAGCCGCTGAGCGCGGCCGGTGATGGCCTGGCCTGGGTGTGGCCTGGGTGTGGCCTGGGTGTGGTCGCCGGCGGGGCCGGAGCCGGTGACGAGGTCCTCGCCTGTGCCGGAGCCGATGAACGAGGTCCTCGCCTGTGCCGGGGTCGGTCACCGCGGTCCCGGCTCCTGCTGGGCGTCGATCTCGGCGATCAGGGACTCGATGCGGGTCTTGATCTCGTCGCGGATGGGGCGGACGGCCTCGACGCCCTTGCCCGCCGGGTCCTCCAGGGCCCAGTCCAGGTACGTCTTGCCGGGGAAGACCGGGCAGGCGTCGCCGCAGCCCATGGTGATGACGTAGTCGGATGCCTGGACGGCCTCGGTGGTGAGGACCTTCGGCTTGGCCTCCGAGATGTCGACGCCGACCTCCTGCATGGCCTCGACCGCGGCCGGGTTGACCCGGTCGCCCGGGAGGGAACCGGCGGAGCGGACCTCGATCCGGTCGCCCGCGAGGTGGGAGAGGAATCCGGCAGCCATCTGCGAGCGGCCGGCGTTGTGGACGCAGACGAACAGCACGGAGGCGAGCGGGCTGGAGGACATCGGTTCTTCCTTCGTCAGTGGATCAAGAGATTGCGGGGGCGTGGGTTCAGGTGCTCGGCAGGGAGGTGAGCGGCTCGGTGATGCGGGCGCCGATCTCGTCGCGGATGTCCCCCGCGACGGCGATCGGGGCGCCTTCGTGGTCCGTGACCGGCCAGTCCGGGTGGCGGCGGCCGGACACGATCGGGCAGGCGTCGCCACAGCCCCTCGCGATGACGATGTCGGCGGCCTGAACCATCTCGTCGGTCAGCGGCTCGGGGAACGCGTCCGTGAAGTCGGCGCCTGCTGCGGCCGGCACCTGCGCGACGACCGGCTCGACCTGGCTGGTCGGATGCGTACCGGTGGAGGACACGACCACATGGCCGCCGGCCCGGTGGGCGAGGACAGTGGCGGCGATCGGGTGCGGACGCGGGCGTGCTCGGCGCGGCGCGCCGGAGGAGTCGATGATCAGGCGCTTCCCCTGACGATGCCGGCCGAGCACCTGGCCACGGAACGGCTGGATGCACGGGACTGCGGTCATCGGAACCCCCTTCGGGGCATGGGTCCCCACTCGTGCCCGGATGCCGGTCCAAGGATCAGCCCAGGCTGGTATCAGCCAGGAGTGATGTGAGAGTATCAGTCCATGCTGACGTCAGTCGACGCTGATCTGTTGCGGGTTCTGGCCGACCCGCTCCGCCTCCAGATCGTCACCTTGCTGGCCAGGGAGACGCTCTGCTCCACGCACCTGATCGAAGAGACGGGGGCCAGGCAGACCAACCTCTCCAACCATCTGAAGGTGCTGCGCGAGGCGGGGGTCGTGGAGACGGAGCCATGCGGCCGGTTCACCTACTACCGGCTCAAGCCCGACGTCATCGCCTCGCTCGCCGGTCAGTTCGCCGACCTCGCGCAGACCGCGCACGTCACCGCCGAGAACAACGTCAAGCGGTCCTGCCCCTGAGTCCCCGGCGCCGTCCATCGTCATGTCCCCGGCGCTGTCCATCGCCGCGTTCCCGTGGCCATCCCGCACGCACCTAGGAGCCCTGTTGACCGCCACCGAGGCCACCGAGCACGACAGAGCCGGGGACGGCACCGCTCCCGCCGCTGAGCCGCAGCCCGCCCCGGGTGCCACCCCGCCCCGGACTCCTCCGCTGCCGGCCAAGGCCGCCGCCGAACTGGTCGGCACGGCGGCGCTCGTCGCGGTCGTGGTCGGCTCCGGTATCCAGGCCACCGAACTGACCAAGGACGTCGGCCTCCAACTGCTGGCCAACTCCATGGCCACGGTCTTCGGCCTGGGCGTGCTGATCACCCTGCTCGGCCCGGTCTCCGGCGCGCACTTCAACCCCGTGGTCACCCTGGCCGAGTGGTGGACCGCCCGTCACGACGGCTCCGGCGTCACGCTCCGGGAAGCGGCCGTGTACGTGCCCGCGCAGGTCGTCGGCGCGATCGCGGGCGCGGTCCTGGCGGATGCCATGTTCGGCGAACCGCTGGTGAAGTGGTCCACCCACGACCGCTCCGCCGGACACCTGCTGCTCGGCGAGGTCGTCGCCACCGCCGGCCTGATCCTGCTGATCTTCGGGCTGGCCCGCACCGACCGCCTGCGCTTCGCTCCCGTCGCGGTCGCGTCCTACATCGGCGCCGCCTACTGGTTCACCTCGTCCACGTCCTTCGCCAACCCGGCAGTGACCATCGGCCGCGCCTTCACCGACACCTTCGCGGGCATCGCGCCCGGCTCGCTCGCCGGGTTCATCGGCATGCAACTCCTCGGCGCCGTCCTCGGGTTGGCGCTGGTCGCCCTCATCTTCATGCCCGGCCGGGACGCCACCGAGTGACGCGCACTTCCCAGGTGGTGGTGATCGGCGGCGGCCAGTCCGGGCTCGCCGCCGGCTACCACCTGCGCCGCCTGGGCCTCGACTTCGTCATCCTCGACGCCCAGACCGCCCCGGGCGGTGCCTGGCAGCACACCTGGGACTCCCTGTCCCTGTTCTCCCCGGCCGCGTACTCCTCGCTGCCCGGCCGCCTCATGCCACCGCAGACCGGCACGACGTACCCCGACGCGCAGCATGTGGTGGAGTACCTCGCCGACTACGAGAATCGGTACGAGCTTCCCGTCGAGCGAGGCGTGCGTGCCCACGGTGTCCACCGGGACGGCCAACTCCTGCGTGTAGAGACCGACTCCGGCATCTGGAACGCGCGCGCGGTGATCAGCGCGACCGGCACCTGGTGGCGCCCCTTCCTCCCCGCCGTCCCAGGCCGCAGGGACTTCGGTGGCCGCCAGCTGCACACCGCCGGATACCGGCGACCGCAGGACTTCGCCGGCCGCCGCCTGATCGTGGTGGGCGGTGGCAACTCCGGCGCCCAGATCGCCGCTGACCTCGCCCACGACGCCGAGCTGACCTGGGCCACTCGGCGCCCGCCCCGCTTCCTGGCCGACGACATCGACGGCCGCGCCCTGTTCGATGCGGCCACCGCCCGCCGCCGCGCACTCGACGAGGGACGTGCCGACACCGGCGGCGTCGCCTCGCTCGGCGACATCGTCGCCGTCCCGCCCGTCCGCGAAGCTCGCGACCGCGGTCTGCTCAAGGCGAGCCCGATGTTCACCCGCCTGATCCCCGGCGGCGTCGAATGGGCGGACGGGACCCGCGCCGAGGCCGACACCATCATCTGGTGCACCGGCTTCCGGCCCGCCCTTTCCCACCTCGCACCGCTTCGGCTCCGAGGCCGACGCGGTCACATCGCCACCGCCGGCACGCGAGCGGTGGACGAGCCGCGCCTGCACCTGCTCGGCTACGGCGACTGGACCGGTCCCGCCTCCGCCACCCTCATCGGCGTCGGCCGGCCCGCGCGGGAGGCCGCTCGTGAGATCGCCACCCTGCTCGCGTAGGCCGTTCCTATCGCCTCCGGCCGCCTCCGGGCGTCGGCCGGAAGTCAGACGACAAGGGGGCTGCGGCGTTCGACGAGGACGACATCGCGCCAGCGGCCGTGGTGGCGGCCGATGCGCTCTCGGGTGCCGACGATGCGGAACCCGGCCCGACGGTGCAGGGCGATGCTGGCAGCGTTCTCGGGGAAGATGCCGGACTGGACGGTCCAGATCCCGGCCGCCTCGGTGGAGTCGATCAGTGCCTTGAGCAGGGCGGAGGCCACTCCCCGGCCTCGGGCGCCGGGATCGACGTAGACGGAGTGCTCGACGATGCCGGCGTAGGCGCAGCGGTCGGAGACGCTGGTGGCGGCGACCCAGCCGAGCACTGTCTCGTGCTCGCCGAGCGCGACGAAACGGTGCTCCAGCAGCTTCGCGGTGTCGAACGCCTGCCATGTCGGTGCCGCCGTCTCGAAGGTGGCGTTGCCCTCGTCGATCCCTGCCTGGTAGATCGCCAGGACCTCGTCGGCATGCGCGACGGCCATCGGCGTGATGGTCACACTGGCCGGGCTCACCATGGTGCTCTCCCCCTCGTTCCCCATCGCCGATTCAGGCCGCGGCCGGTGCGATCGTCAGCAGCTTGCCCATGGCGGCCAGCACGGACGGCTCGACCCGGTAATACACCCAGGTGCCACGCCGCTCGGAGGTCAGCAGCCCGGCGTCCTTCAGCTTCTTCAGGTGGTGGGAGACGGTCGGCTGGGAGACGCCGACGTCGGAGATGTCGCACACGCACGCCTCGCCGCCCGGGTGCGAGGCCACCGCCGAGAACAACCGCAGCCGCACCGGATCGCTCAGCGCCTTGAACATCCGCGCGGCCGTCTCGGCCTCCTCCGCGGTGAACGCGCGCTCGGTGAGCGGCGGGCAGCACGGCGCCACGGCGTCGGCGGCTTCCGGCTCTATCAGCGGGAGCACCCTCGTATTCGACATGCATCTATGTTGACACACGTCGAAACAGTGGGACGAGGGTGACGGTTCAGCCGCGGGCGAGGCGAGCCGCCGCGTTCGTGCCGCACGGTCGCGTCTTCCGCTTCTGGTTCTGGTTCGGTAAATGTCTATGTTGACGTTTGTCGAATCAGATGCCACGCTTGCCGTGCAAGTCATCGACAAACGTCGAAACAAAGGGGTAATGCCCCCGACGCCGGCCCAGGGGACCCAGGGCGGCGGATGCTGCGCGGCCCCGGCCACCCTCCAGATCGGCACCGGGACGCCGGCCACCACCTCCGGCGGCTGCTGACCCGTCAACCCAACCCTTCCTGAAGGAGGAACGCCATGTCCCGCGTACAGCTCGCCCTCCGCGTCCCCGACCTCGACGCTTCCGTCGCCTTCTACAGCAAGCTGTTCGGCACCGAACCCGCCAAACTCCGCGACGGCTACGCCAACTTCGCCATCACCGAGCCTCCGCTCAAACTCGTCCTGATCGAAGGCGCCGCAGAAGAGGCCACCCGCCTGGACCACCTCGGCGTCGAAGTCGAATCGACCGAGGCCGTCCACGCCGCCACCACCCGCCTGAGCGCGGCCGGCCTGACCACCGACGTGGAGAGCGACACCACCTGCTGCTACGCCCTCCAGGACAAGGTCTGGGTCCACGGCCCAGGCGAGGAACCCTGGGAGGTCTACGTAGTCAAGGCCGATGCCGGCACTCTCGCCAGACAGCAGGGCAGCACCTGCTGCACCGACCCGGCCGTCACCGATGCCAAGGAGTCCGCCACCGCGGGTGGCTGCTGCTGATCCGCCGATGACCCCTGTCCACGCCGGCTGAAGACTGAGCGGCAGCCGTCCGGGGTCGTCTCGTGGCGCGACGCCGGTGGCCGCCGTGCCGGCCCGCACACTGCGGGTCCGCCGCCCGGATCACTGGCATTCCCGGTTCGGTGTCCCAGACCGCGTATGCGACGGTGCCGTCGATCGATCATGACCGCCGAGTCGGTCCGCCGTTCTCCTCCTCCTCGCCCCGGTCGCCGGGAAGCGCTGATTGGCCGCCGGTATCCGGTGCGGTCCGTGCCGCCATCTCGGCAAGCCGCCTGCAGGTTTCTTCGATCTTCTGCTGGGTCTCGTTTCGTTCGGTGATGACCGAGGCGAGGAGCAGCGCGGTCATCGCGGCGGCGCCGTTGAACGCCTGCAGCGCGATCATGTCGGTGATCAGGCTGTGACCGGCGAACGGGCCTGTCCTGCGGGTGGCGGCGAGGATCGCACTGGTGGATGCGGCCAGCGCGCAGGGTGCGGCTGCGGCGAGTTGAAAGCGGAAGGCGGCCCAGGTCAGCAGTGGGAAGGCGAGGAAGGCCAGTGGGGCGGGGGCGTTTTCGAGGAAGCCGACGCCGATGGTGGCCACGACAAGCAGCGTTCCCTCTTCCCATCGGGAGGGCGGCACGTGCTTCGGCCAGTGTGCCGAGCGCAGGACGAGCAACACCGGGGTGACCACCAGGACGCCCATCGCGTCGCCGGTCCACCAGACCCACCACGTGGTCCAGAAACCGCCGGCGGGCAGTGCGTGAGCCAGGCGCAGGGTGCTGCTGCCCGCGGTCGCGCCGATGAGCATGCCGGTGAGCCCGCCGAGCAGGACCAGTGCGAGCGCGTCCCGGAAGCGGTCGATCTGGGTGCGGAACCCGGCGCGGTGAAGGAGCGCGTAGGAGCACAGAGGCGCGAGTGTGTTGCCGGTGGTGATCGCGAGCACGGCGGGGATCGACGGCCCGAGTGAGATGTTGATCAGAAAGGCGCCGAGTGCGATCCCGGGCCAGATCCGCAGGCCGAGCAGGAGCAAGCCGGCCAAGGCGACGCCGGTCGGTGGCCACAGCGGGGTGACCTGGCCGCGCACGAGCTGCTGGAGCAGCCCCAGCTTGCCCAAGGCGTAATACAGCGCGGCGACGGCACCGATCTGCAGGACCGTCATGCCGACGCGCCGGAGACCGTCACGGCAGGCGGAAGTCATCGGGAAGTCTTCCGGTGGGCCTTGGCCGGTCGTTCCCCGTCCGCTGACCCCGCCGGATCCACCACACCGCTGCTCATCTGTGTGACCTTTCGAAATGCGCTCTGCCGGATTGCTTCGGGCGACCGCTCGGGGGCGGCGTCGTGCCTGACGATTCCTCTTCAGCCGCGTGGCCGTGGGCTGTCCGACGCTTCAGCGCGGGGTGCGCAGGGCGAGGACGGCCATGTCGTCGTGCCCGTCGCTCGGATGGTGGTCGGCGAGGACCTGCACGAAGTCCCGCAGGGGCAGCGCGGCGTGCGTGGTGGCCAGTTCGGCCAGTTCGTTCAGGCTCTCGTCGATGGGGCGGTCGGGGTGTTCGATGAGGCCGTCGGTGAAGAAGACCACGATGGCGTCCCGGGGCAGGGGGTGAGTGTGATCGGGGCGGTGTTGCTCGGTGTTGACGTTCAGCGGTAGTCCGGGCTCGGCGAACAGGTATTCCGCCTGGCCGCCGGGGGTGATCAGCAGAGGCGGGACGTGGCCCGCGGTGCTCCAGTGCAACCTCCAGGCGGGCCCAGCGGGTTCGATGCGCGCCAGGCTGGTGGTGGTGACGGGGTTGTCGGTGATGGCCTCCAGGGTCAGATCGAGCTGGGCGAGGACCGCGCTGGGCGGAGTACGCATGGCGAAGAGCAACGCGCGCAGCATGTGGCGGGTGGAGGCCATGGCGGCGGCGGCGTGCAGGTCGTGGCCGACCACGTCGCCGATGACAACCGCCACCGCGCCGTCGGGCAGCAGGATGGCGTCGTACCAGTCGCCGCCGACATGGTGGGGTTCGGCGGCGGGCTTGTAGATGGCGGCGGCGTCGAAGGGCCGCATGTCGGGCAGCGTCGGCAGCAAAAGCCGCTGGAACTGTTCGGACCCGACACGCACCTGTTCGAGCAGGCGGACGTTTTCGATCGCGATACCGGCGGCACTGGCGAGGGCAACGACGATGTTCTCGTCGTGCACGTCGAAGGGCCGTCCGTCGCGTCGCTCGGAGAGGTAGAGGTCCCCGTAGATCTCACCGCGGACGCTGACGGCGACGCCGAGCAGGGTGCGCATGCGCGGGTGACCGGGTGGGAAGCCGACAGAGGCCGGGTGGGAGGGGATGTCGTCCACTCGCAGAGGTTCGGGGTGATAGATCAGGTGTCCGAGCACGCCCAGGCCGCGAGGAAACCCCGCCTCGGCCAGCAACGCGCGTTCCTGCTCGGACAGACCGGCCGCGATGAACTGCTTCAGATACTCGCCGGACTCGTCCAGAACTCCCAGTGCCCCGTAGCGGGCGCCGACAAGGCCCATGGCAGTGGTCACGATGCGATGCAGCACCGCGGGCAACTCCACCTCCCGGGTGATGGCCACCACCGCGTCCAGCAGGCTCTGAACCCGCTCCTTGGCGGTGGCCAGGGCCCGCAGCTCCTCGTCGATCCGGTCCAGCGCGGCGTCCAGACGCGCCATCAGGTCAGGACGGCGCGGCTGCTCCGCCCCCTCGCCCTCCTTGCCGCCGGCCATCACGACCGCCTGGCAGACCGGTACTCGTCATCGGTCGCCTTCAGCGGGCAGGAGGCCGTGCCGGTCCCGATCAGATTCAGGGTCCCCGTGAAGGTGAGCCGGCCGGCGATCGCCGCGCACGGACGGGGGTCGGGGAAGGTCTTGTCCCGTTCCCTGAGCGGGGTGTTCGAGGCCACTGCGGTGGCTTTGCGTTCCTTCCGCTCCGTGAAGACCTGGAACGGCAGCGTGGCACCCTTCCTGGAGTAACGGGCCGTCAGTCCCGCGCGGGCGATGGCTGTACCGACACCGATCAGCAAAACCAGGACGCGACCTCCGGACGCCCAGGCCGGGTTCCTCAGCTCGCCGATGGGCTCGGGCGCAACGTCGGGGTTCTCCTCGAACTCGAGGTCCTCCAGCCTGAGCGCCTTGGCCACCGTGTTCCGTGACACCCGGTACCTCTGGGCCGAACACCCCGACGACTCCGGATTGCGGCGGAACCGCTCATGCGGCCGCTCACGCGATTCGTGCACCCACAGTCTCCTGACACGACCGTGATCAACCCGCACAGGGTGACCCGGCCGACCAGCCCGACCAGCCCATTACGCCGACAGCGGCATGTCACACACCGTCATACAGTCGGCTTCCCCGTCTCGTCGCCGCAACAGTGGCGACCAGGCAGACGACGACGGTCTCGCCGCGTGCGACGAGTGCGGTCCCGGCGTGCAGTTGCCCTGCGCGCCGGGTGCCGTGAGTCAGGACGGGGGATGGAGAACTGCGTCAATGACGTAGATGGTGGCGTTCGCGGCCTTGATATTGCCGCAGACGATGTTCGCCTTGCCGTTGACCTTGAACTTGCTGCCCGAACCCGATGTGGTCAGTTTGCTGCCCTCCACCGTCGTGAAGGAGCCCTTGGAGAGTTCGTCCGGGGCGATCTGCTGGTTCACGACGTGGTAGGTCAGCACCTTCTTCAGCTGCTCCTGATTGCCGAGCAGCGAGGCGAGCTGTGACGCATTCACCTTTTTGAAAGCCTGGTTGTTGGGCGCGAAGATGGTGACGTCGGGTTTCCCGTCGAGGGCGTCGTTCAGCCTTGCTCTGACCGTGGCTGAGACCAGCTGGCTGAGCTGTGGATATGCGGCCGCAGCCACCACGACCTTGTCCTTGGCCGTGTTGGCCTTCTGGGCCAGCGCCGCACAGCCGGGACCGAACGTCCCCGACGGACTGGGAGACGCATCCCGTGCGTGGCTCTGCGACGCCAGACCCCCCAGCGCGAGCGGGATGGCGACCAGAGCGGCCGCGGTGGCCTTTGCCGTACGCATGCGGGTGAACCTCATCGCAACCTTCCTCCCATGGAGGCGTGAAACTGCAGAGGCTGGAATGCGGACGTCTTCGTTTCCGCTGGGCCGGGTGGGGCGGCTGCTACGCCAAGTCTTCGGTCATCATCACCCAGCCACTCAGTGAGCGTATCCAGCCGGTGCCGGTGACCGCATCTCGAAGCCCGGACGCGGTGACGGCCCCGCCCTGCTGGAGCTGCGCCGCCGTGTTCCCGCCTGACGGCCCCTCTCGGCACATGACGAGGGCGGGGTCGGAAACCCCGCCCCAGAACCACCGAGAACCCAGCTCAGGGCCACACCAGGCAATACGGCTGATGCCCCGCCTCATGCAGCCGATGGCTGAAGTCCTGCCACTCGTGCAGCAACCGGTACACGTTGAACGCGTCCTGCGGCCCCCCGCGGTCCGGCACCGTCGACCAGATGAAGGCCGCCGCGCCCACCGCCTCCTCGCCGATGCCGCGGAGGGGGTCGACGACCGTCGTGGGGAGTTTGACGACCGCGTAGTCGGGGTGCAGGACGACCAGTTCGAGGGGCGGCACCTTGTGCAGGGGGACGCCCTGGATGCCGGTGAGGACCATGGCCGCCATCGTCTCGGGCTTGATCTTGGTGAACATGCCGTTCATGCCCAGCTCGTCGCCGCCGAGTTCCTCGGGGCGCATCGAGATGGGGACGCGGGCCGCGGTCGCGCCGTCGGGTGCGCCGAAGTACTTGTAGGTCACCCCCACCCGACCACCATTCCTGCTCCCCGCCCGGAGACGGTCGTACCGCTCGGACTCGCTCGGCACGCCCGGCGCCTGACGTGCGTCAGTCTGCCGTGCTTCGGTCGTTTCCTCCGCGTCGCGCCGGTGCCTTCCCCGCCGGGCTCGTCGAGGACCCAGATCATCAGTCCCCTCGCCCAGTCCGCCACCGCGATGCATATCTCCACCCGACTGCTTTTCTAGGGCGCGTGGCCCCTGCCGCGCAACCTGATCATCGTGTCAGTGACCTCCCCCACGGCCGCCCGCCGAAACGTGCGGCGAAACACCTGTCCGCGGGACCGTCCCAGTCTCGCAGATGGCGCGGCTTCGATCACGAGGTCGGCCGCGGGGGTGGCCCGCCGCGGCCTACTCTGAGGGGGTCACTACGCAACCGGAGTCCGAGAAGTCGGAGAAGTCGCACGTCATGAGTGCCATGAGTGAAACGCCCTATCCCTACGACGCGCCCGTCTCGCAGGCGCTCTTCGACCGTGCGGCCGTCGTCACACCGGGCGGTGTGAACTCGCCGGTGCGCGCCTTCCGCGCCGTGGGCGGCACGCCCCGGTTCATGGTCTCCGGCAAGGGGCCGTACCTGACCGACGCCGACGGGCGGGAGTACGTCGACCTGGTGTGCTCCTGGGGGCCGATGATCCTGGGGCACTCGCACCCCGAGGTCATCGCCGCCGTCCAGGAGGCCGTCGCCCGCGGTACCTCCTTCGGTACGCCCGGTGAGGGCGAGGTCGCGCTCGCCGAGGAGATCGTCGCCCGCGTGGAGCCCGTCCAGCAGGTGCGGCTCGTCAGCAGCGGGACCGAGGCGACCATGTCGGCCATCCGGCTCGCCCGCGGGTTCACCCAGCGGTCCAAGGTGATCAAGTTCGCCGGGTGCTACCACGGGCACGTCGACAGCCTGCTCGCCGCCGCCGGCTCCGGGGTCGCGACCTTCGCGCTGCCCGACACCCCCGGTGTCACCGGCGCCCAGGCGAGCGACACGATCGTGCTGCCGTACAACGACCTCGAGGCCGTGCACGAGGCCTTCCACCGGCACCCGGGCGAGATCGCCTGCGTGATCACCGAGGCCTCGCCCGGCAACATGGGCGTCGTGCCGCCGGAGCCCGGCTTCAACCAGGGGCTGAAGGACGCCTGCCGGGAGAACGGGGCCCTGTTCATCTCCGACGAGGTCATGACCGGCTTCCGGACGAGCCGGAGCGGCTGGTACGGGGTTGATGGGGTCACGCCCGATCTGATGACCTTCGGGAAGGTGATGGGCGGTGGGTTCCCCGCCGCCGCCTTCGGGGGACGGGCTGACGTCATGGCTCATCTCGCGCCCGCCGGGCCCGTCTACCAGGCCGGCACCCTCTCCGGGAACCCCGTCGCCACCGCCGCCGGGCTCGCCCAGCTGCGGCTCCTCGACGACGCGGCCTACGACAAGGTCAACGCGGTGTCGCAGCAGATCCAGGGCCTCGTCACCGAGGCGCTGAACAAGGAGGGCGTCGCCCACCGGCTGCAGACCGCCTCCAACATGTTCTCGGTCTTCTTCACCGACCGGCAGGTGCGCGACTACGAGGACGCCAAGCGGCAGGAGTCCTTCCGCTTCACTGCGTTCTTCCACTCCCTCCTGGCGAACGGCGTCTACCTGCCGCCGTCCTCCTTCGAGTCCTGGTTCGTGTCCACGGCCCACGACGAGCGGGCCATCCAGAAGATCGCCGACGCCCTCCCGGCGGCGGCCCGCGCCGCTGCGGAGGCGACCGCGTGAGCATCGACAGCGGCAAGGACATCACCGTCGTCCACCTCATGCGCCACGGCGAGGTCGCCAACCCGGACGGGATCCTGTACGGGCGGCTGCCCGGCTACCACCTGTCCGAGCTGGGGCAGAAGATGGCCGAGCGGGTCGCCGAGCACCTCGCGCCGCGCGACATCACGTACGTCGTCGCCTCGCCGCTGGAGCGGGCGCAGGAGACCGCCACTCCGATCGCCAGGGCGCACGGGCTGGACCTGGACACCGACGAGCGGCTCATCGAGGCCGACAACGTCTTCCAGGGCAAGACGTTCGGTGTCGGGGACGGCGCGCTGCGCAAGCCCGCGAACTGGAAGCACCTGGTCAACCCGTTCAAGCCGTCCTGGGGCGAGCCGTACATCGACCAGGTCGTACGGATGATCGGCGCGCTGAACGCGGCCAAGGACCAGGCGCGCGGCCACGAGGCGGTGCTGGTCAGTCATCAGCTGCCGATCTGGATCGTGCGGTCGTACGTCGAGCGGCGGCGGCTGTGGCACGACCCGCGCAAGCGGCAGTGCACGCTCGCCTCGCTGACGACGTTCACGTACCAGGGCGACAAGATCGTGTCCGTCGGTTACAGCGAGCCCGCCATCGATCTCGTACCGGTCCATCTCCGCGCCGGCGTCAAGCCGGTGAAGGGGAAGAGCAAGGCCTTCGGGGCGTAAGTCGCCCAAAAGGTATAAGTCGTTAAATCTATATTTATCCGTGGAACCTCCCCGGTCGTCCCGGCCTCTGACTGGGTGACCATCAGCAGGCGTGACGAATCGGGGATTTCCATGCGTACCAGCTCCCGGACCCTCTCCCGCAGAGCAATACTCGGCCTCGGCGCGGGGGTGGCAGCAGCCGTCGGGCCGGCAGGCTGTGGAAGTCTCACGTCCTCTGACGGCGGCGGGCACGCGTCCGGTTCCGGGAACGGGAGCGGGAGCGGGAACGGGAGCGGGGGCGCCCAGGCCGGTGGCGGGAAGTACGGTGCGCACCCGGCGCGTCTCATCGGGGACGGCTCCACGTCCTTCACGGGCAGGCAGCCGCACCAGCCCGCCGCGCCCGAGCCGCTGGAGCCGGGGCAGACCCCGCCGCAGTTCGTCGTCTTCTCCTGGGACGGCGCCGGCGAGGTCGGCAACGGCCTCTTCCCGCGCTTCCTGGACCTCGCCAAGGAGCACGGCGCGAGCATGACCTTCTTCCTGTCGGGGCTGTATCTGCTGCCCGAGGCGAAGAAGCGGATGTACCGGCCGCCGAACAACCCGCCCGGCGCCTCGGCCATCGGCTACCTCTCCGACGACCACATCAGGTCGACGCTCGCCAACATCCGCCGGGCCTGGCTGGAGGGGCACGAGATCGGCACCCACTTCAACGGGCACTTCTGCACCGGCCCCGGCACGGTCGGCAACTGGACCCCGCAGCAGTGGCACAGCGAGATCCGGCAGGCCAAGGCGTTCGTGCAGCAGTGGCGGACCAACACCGGCCGGCACGACCTGCCCCCGCTGCCGTTCGACTACGACAAGGAACTGGTCGGCGGCCGTACGCCCTGTCTGCTCGGGCAGGGCAGCCTGCTGCCCGCCGCCCGCGAGCTGGGCTGGCGCTACGACGCCTCCTCGCCGGGCGGGCGCCAGGTGTGGCCGGTGAAGCGGATGGGGATCTGGGATCTGCCCCTGCAGCAGATCCCGTTCCCGGGGCGGTCCTTCGAGGTCCTGTCGATGGACTACAACATGCTCGCCAACCAGTCCGTCAACTCGACCAAGGCGCCCGCCTACAACTACCCGGGGTGGCGCGAGCAGTCGTCGCAGGCGTACATCTCCGGCTTCCAGCGGGCGTACGAGACGAACCGGGCACCCTTCTTCGTCGGCAACCACTTCGAGCAGTGGAACGGCGGCATCTACATGGATTCCGTCGAGGAGGCCGTCAAGCACATCGCGCGGGAGAAGGAGAAGGGCGCGGACGTGCGCCTCGTCTCCTTCCGGCAGTTCGTGGACTGGATGGACGTCCAGCGGCCCGAGGTGCTCGCGAAGCTGCGCACCCTGGATGTCGGCCGGCGGCCGGCCGGGGGATGGAAGAGGTTCCTCTCCGATGTCAGGCCGGGGGCCTCCGGTGCCTGAGTCTGGGCATGTGACCGAATTGTCCTGTGTAAATACGCCCTGAAATGCGTTTTTTTGCTCGGCAGGGGGGCGCGCGAAGGCCCCGGAGGCGGCATGCGAAACTTTTCACATGAGTACCCGTAGCCGCGCCGTGCTGCTCGGCGCCATGGCCGCCGCGGCGGCCCTGACTCTGTCCGCGTGCGGTAAGGGCGGCACCTCCGGGGGCGGCGGCGACACGAACTTCGTCACCGGTCACGGCGGCATCGACACCGCGCCGCTGGGCAAGCGCGCCGCGGCTCCGGAGCTGTCCGGCAAGACCATCGACGGCAAGAACGTGGACGTCGCCGACTACAAGGGCAAGGTCGTCGTGGTCAACGTCTGGGGCTCGTGGTGCGGGCCGTGCCGGGAGGAGGCCCCGTACTTCTCCAAGGTCTCCCGGGCCTACGCGGACAAGGGCGTGCAGTTCGTCGGCATCAACACCCGGGACACCAGCACCACCCCCGCGGTCGCCTTCGAGAAGGAACACAAGATCACCTACCCGAGCCTGTACGACCCGACGGGCAGGCTGATGCTCCGCTTCAAGAAGGGCACGCTCAACCCGCAGCTGATCCCCTCCACGCTCGTCATCGACCGCGACGGCAAGCTCGCCGCGCGGGCGCTGGAGCCGCTCGACGACACGGGCCTGCTGAAGATGCTCAAGCCCGTCCTCGCGGAGAAGTGACGTGAGCGGCTCCCTCACGCTCGCCGCCGTGGGCCCGAACGAGACCGTGCTCAACGGCGCCCTGCTCGTCGCCCTGCCGGTCGCCCTGCTCGGCGGGCTCGTCTCCTTCTTCTCGCCCTGCGTCCTGCCGCTCGTCCCCGGCTACCTCTCCTACGTCACCGGCGTCGCCGGTACCGACCTGGCCGAGGCCAAGCGGGGGCGGATGGTCGCCGGCGCCTCCCTGTTCGTGGTCGGCTTCAGCGCCGTGTTCATCTCCGGCGGGGCGCTGTTCGGCTACTTCGGCTCGACGCTGCAGGACTACAAGGACACCCTGTCCAAGGTGCTCGGCGTCCTCATGATCGCCATGGGCGTCTTCTTCATGGGGCTCATGCCCTGGTTCACCCAGCGCGAGTTCCGTTTCCACAAGAGGCCTGCCACCGGCCTGGTGGGCGCCCCCATACTCGGTGCCCTCTTCGGTGTCGGCTGGACGCCGTGCATCGGCCCCACCCTCGCGTCGGTGAACCTCCTGTCCTGGCACGAGTCGAGCGCCGGGCGCGGCGCCATTTTGATGATCGCCTACTGCGTCGGCCTCGGAGTGCCCTTCGTGCTCGCCGCCGTAGCCTTCCGCAAGGCACTCGGCGCCTTCGGCTGGGTCAAGCGCCACTATGTCTGGGTGATGCGCATCGGCGGCACGATGATGATCGTGACCGGTGTGCTGCTGCTGACCGGTGCCTGGGACCGGTTGGTGCAGGAGATGCAGACCTGGTCCAACGGCTTCACTGTGGGGATCTGATCGATGAGCAAGACGACGACCGACAAGGCCCCGGGCCCCGACACGGCTTCGGCCTCGGCTTCGGCCTCGACCGAGGCGGAGGACCAGGACCTGGGGGCGGCCGGCTCTCAGCTGTCCACCGCCCCGCGGGACGAGATCGCCTCCGTGCCCGGCCTGGGCGTCATCGGCTGGGCCCGCTGGTTCTGGCGGCAGCTGACCTCCATGCGGGTCGCGCTGCTGCTGCTCCTGCTGCTCTCGCTCGCCGCGATCCCCGGTTCGCTCATCCCGCAGTCCGGCAACGACGCGATGAAGGTCGACGCCTTCCGCAAGGTGCACACGACGCTCGCGCCGGTCTACGACAAGCTCGGCCTGTTCCACGTCTACAGCTCGGTGTGGTTCTCCGCGATCTACATCCTGCTGTTCGTCTCCCTCATCGGCTGCATCATCCCGCGCACCTGGCAGTTCGTCGGCCAGCTGCGCGGCCGTCCGCCGGGCGCGCCGGGGCGGCTGAACCGGCTGCCCGCGCACACCACCTGGCGCACCGACGCCGCCCCGGAGGAGGTCCGCGAGGCGGCGCTCGCCCTGCTGAAGAAGCGCCGCTTCCGCGCCCACGTCGCCGGTGACGCCGTCGCCGCCGAGAAGGGGTACCTGCGCGAGGTCGGCAACCTGGTCTTCCACGTCTCGCTGATCGTGCTGCTCGTCGCCTTCGCCTGGGGGCAGATGTACAAGTCCGACGGCACCAAGCTGATGGTCGAGGGCGACGGCTTCTCCAACGCGCTGCCGATGTACGACGACTTCAAGTCCGGCAGCATGTTCCAGAACGACGACCTGGTGCCGTACAGCTTCGACCTGAAGGACTTCCGGGCCACCTACGAGATCAACGGCCCCAACCGGGGCACCGCGCGCACCTTCACGGCGAGGATCAGGTACAGCGAGGGCGCGTACGGCAAGCAGAAGTCGACCACCATCAAGGTCAACGAGCCGCTGAAGATCGGCGACGCCAAGGTCTACCTGGTCAGCCACGGCTACGCCCCCGTCATCACCGTCCGCGACGGCAAGGGCACGGTCGTCTTCCACGACGCCGTGCCGCTGCTGCCGCTCGACGGGAACATCACCTCCAACGGCGTGGTGAAGGTGATGGACGGCTACCGCAACCCCGAGGGCCACAAGGAACAGCTCGGCTTCCAGGCGTTCTTCGTGCCGACGTTCAACCCGAAGGCCGGCACGATGCTGTCGCAGTTCCCCGCGCTGGTGAACCCGCTGCTGGCGGTCAACGCCTACCACGGCGACCTCGGCGTCGACACGGGCAGCCAGAACGTGTACCAGCTCGACAAGACCCATATGAAGGCGTACAAGGACGCCAAGGGCCAGCTGCTGAAGAAGCTGCTGAGGCCGGGCGACACCCTGAAGCTGCCGAACGGTGCCGGGTCCATCACCTTCGAGAAGGACATCAAGGAGTGGGCCGGCTTCGAGATGGTCCAGGAGCCGGGCAGCGCCTGGGCTCTCGGCGGTGCCCTCGCCGCGATCTTCGGTCTCGCCTGCTCCCTGTTCATCCAGCGCCGCCGCGTCTGGGTGCGGGCACTGCCGGGTCCCGACGGCGTCACGGTCGTCGAGATGGCCGGACTCGGCCGCAGCGAGTCCGCCAAGGTGCCCGAAGAGCTGGGCGACCTCGCCGCAATCCTGTACGAGCAGGCGCCGGGGGCCCCCGACGCCGAGGACGACACCCCCGAAACCCACGTCGTACCCGAAGGGGCTGAGAAGTGACTCTCGCCGCCGCGACCAACGAACACCTGGCGAGCATCAGCAACACGCTGATCTACTCGTCGATGGCCGTCTACACCCTGGCCTTCTTCGCCTACATCGCCGAGTGGCTGTTCGGCAGCCGCAGCAAGGTGGGCCGCACGGCCGCCGCGCTGACCGTCGACAGCGCGGGCAGCGCCGACAGCGCGGCGCAGAAGGCGAGCGGCCCCGCCGTCACCGTCAAGCGCGCCGGTGGCACGGCCGTGCTGGAGCGCCCCAAGGTGGTCGTGCGCTCCACCTCCGGCGCCCGGGACGTGCCGGACGGGCCAGGCGCGCACGGCGGGGACGCGCAGGGCGACCTGTACGGCCGGATCGCCGTCTCCCTCACCGCGCTCGCCTTCGTGGTGGAGCTGTGCGGTGTCGTCGCCCGCGCGGCCTCCGTGGAGCGGGCGCCGTGGGGCAACATGTACGAGTTCAACATCACCTTCTCCACGGTCGCCGTCGGCGTGTACCTGGGGCTGCTGGCGCTGAAGAAGAACGTGCGCTGGCTCGGTCTCTTCCTGATCACCTCGGTCCTGCTCGACCTGGGCCTCGCGGTGACCGTCCTCTACACCGCCAGTGACCAGCTGGTGCCCGCCCTGCACTCGTACTGGCTGTACATCCACGTCTCCACCGCGATCTTCTGCGGCGCGGTGTTCTACGTCGGCGCGGTCGCCACGGTCCTGTACCTGTTCAAGGACTCCTACGAGCACAAGCTCCAGACCGGCGGCAAGCCGGGCGGTTTCGCGACCTCGGTGCTGGAGCGCCTGCCGGCCTCCGCCTCCCTGGACAAGTTCGCCTACCGCGTCAACGCGGCCGTCTTCCCGCTGTGGACGTTCACGATCATCGCGGGCGCGATCTGGGCGGGCGACGCGTGGGGCCGGTACTGGAACTGGGACCCCAAGGAGACCTGGTCCTTCATCACCTGGGTCGCCTACGCCGGCTACCTGCACGCGCGCGCCACGGCCGGGTGGAAGGGCCGCAAGGCCGCCTACCTGGCGATGCTCGCCTTCGGCTGCTGGCTGTTCAACTACTACGGCGTCAACATCTTCGTCAGCGGCAAGCACTCGTACGCGGGCGTGTAGGTCCCCTCGAGCAGAAGGCCGGCCCCGTGACGTGACGTCACGGGGCCGGCCTTCTGCGTTCGAGCGCTCCAACGTGGCTTGTTCCAGCGGTAGCGAGGTGTCGCCGTTCACGGGCAAGCACATCCAGTCCGCGTCGTTGTCGCGTGATCGGCCGGGGCAACGTCATCGCGGGCTGGGACCGGGCTCTGGCCGGCCGGCGGGTCGGCAGCCGGGTGCTCGCCGTCATCCCCGCGAAGCCGGCGTACGGGGCGCATCCCCCGAAGGGCCTGGCGCCCGGCGCCACCGTGGTCTCGGTCCTCGACATCCTCGCCGCCGTCTGAGGCAGCCGTCCGGGGTAGCTTTCCGGGGTAGCCGTCCGGGGTAGCTGTCCGCCCGGCCGGTCGGTGACACTGGTGTCATGAGCGGTTCCATTGCACAGGGCACCAGCCAGACCCACGGGAACACGCACATACTCCACTTCACGGTGCGGCTCCCGAGGGCGATGGGAGACGTCTGGCCGGCGGTGGCCACCCGCGAGGGACTCGCGGGCTGGTGCACCGCCGTCGACGTTCTCGAACCCCGGCTCGGCGGCCTGGTCGCCCTGCCCGGACTGGGCACCGGGAAGGTCACGGCGTGGGACGTGGACCGGGTCGCCGAGTACACCGTGGAGGGCGGCGGCCGGATCCGCTTCCACCTGGAGCGGGCCGGGGACGCGGCGAGCGTGCTGCGCTTCACCCATGAATTCCAGGGCGAGAGGGCGTCGGAGCAGGACTGGCGGAACAGATTCGAACGGCTGGACGAATATCTGGGTCGGGCGGCCTAGGAGGGCGGCAGGCACTCCCTGCCCGGCGGCTTGCCTTCCGGCCAGGCGATCCGTACGAAGCGCGCGCCGCCCCGCGGGGTCAGCTCCACGATCGGTACGGCCTTGTCGTACGGGTTGCCGTGCACGTCCAGGCAGATCCAGCCGCTCGCCCCGTCCACCCGCAGCGAGCCCTTGACCTGCGGCCACTGCAGACCGACGTCCGCGAGCGCCGGGACGGACCCCCCGTCGGGCACCGCCTCGCGGATGCCGTGCACCGCCAGGCGCATGGTGTCGTAGCCGGTGATCAGCTGCCCGTCGTCCAGCGGGGCCGGGCCGATCGGGCCGACCGGCTCCCGCGCCGCGTCCGTCAGCATCTGCTGCAGCTGCCGGAAGTCCGCCGCCGAGCCGCCCCTCTTCGCCGGGTCCCGGGTCCAGGCGTCCGGATGGGCGAGGGAGGTGTAGCGCACCGAGAGGTTGTGCCGCAGGGCGCTGCGGTCCAGCGTGCTCTCATGGGTGAGGTACGACGCCTCGTCCCCGGTCAGCACCGTGAATCTCCGGTCCTGGCAGCCACGTCCCCCCAGCGCGTTGATGAACTGCCTGAGCTGCGTGTGCCGCCCCGCGAACAGGATCGTGTCGGTCTCCCGGGAGGTGTCGCACACCAGGTGCGTGATCTGCCGGAAGGTGTTCGCGGTCGTGCCCTCCTCACTGCGGTCGGCGGGCGGTGTGAACGGCTGCGGCTCGTACGGCGAGCCCTTGATCAGCGCCGCGAACGACTCCTGCAGCGTGCGCGTGTACGGGTCGCCCGGCTTGTCGTACACCAGCAGCGCCTTGCCCGCGCTCACCTTGGCGAAGGAGGCCAGCGCGCGGGCCTCGTCGGTGTTGGTCGGTGCCACCCGGGCCAGGCCCGGGTACGGGTCCTGGCCGTGCTGTCCGTTGGCCAGGTCGTCAGCGGTGATGGAGGAGCCGATCACCGGGATCCCGCGCCGGGTCAGCGCCCGCACGGCCTGCTTGTTGTCGTCGGTGCTCTGCCCGATCCCGGCGACCGCCCGCAGCCGGTCCGCGCCCGTCGTCATCCGGGCCAGCTGGTCGACGGTCCGCGGCCACTGCCCGCCGCCGGCCCCCGGGTTGGCGAGCGTCAGCCGGATCAGCGGGGCCTCGCCGTTGGAGTCGTGGTTGGCCCGGTACTGCGCCAGGTAGGCGCCCTGGAGCTGGTGCTGGATGTCGTTCATGTTCGTCGGCGACGCGGAGGTGTACGGCAGCATCAGCGCCACCGTGACGTAACTGCCGGGCTTGAGACGGTCGTTCTCCCGTGCGATCGCCCGTACGACGTCCCGCAGCTGCGGCCGGCCGAAGTCGTAGTCGCCGGTGGCCACGCCCACGCACTCGTCGCTGCCCGGTGGCCGGGACACCCCCGGCGCGCAGGACCGGTCGGTGTGGGTGAGGGTCCGCACCCCGAAGACCACGCCCGTCACCAAGGCCGCCGTCACCAGCAGGGCGAGGTAGCGGCGCAGCGGGATCTCCCACACGCCCTCGCGTATCCACGTGCCCACGCCTCTGCGCGCCATCACGCCTCCCCGCTCCGGTCGTCCGGGCCGTCGCCCTCGTCGTCTGAGTCGTCGGTGCCGTCGGGGTCGTCCAGGGGACGCCCGGCGAGCGCCGCCGCCGGCCAGTCCCTCGACGCCCGCCACAGCAGCGCGTTGCCCGCGGGCCGCAGGTTGGACAGCTGCTCCAGCTCGAAACGGAGCCGGTCGCACACCTTCGGGTCGGGCAGCACCAGCGGATCGGCCAGCTGCCACACCGCGTGCAGCAGCCGCCGTATCCGCAGGTGCAGGACGGCGTCCGCGCCTTGCGGCTGTCGCCGCCGGGCGTCGCTGCGGCCCAGCGCGACGGCAGTCCGTCCGTCGCCCCCGTCGGCGGCGTCGCGGCCCATCGCGTCGTGCGGGTGGAAATAGGGCGCGGACGCGATGAAGCGCAGGGCGCGCAGCCAGGTCCGGGTGTCGAGAACGGTGAAGGTGTCGCGCAGGTGGTTGACCGCCGACTCCGTCCTCCCCAGGGCGAGTTCGTGGTGCAGCCGGTAGCGGGCGCGCTCCGCGCCGGGGTAGTGCGCGATCAGCGTCTGGTGCACCCTGCGCCACGACGCGTGGTCCCGGTCGCGCAGATGCAGCCGGAGGAGCAGCAGGGTGCGCACGAAGGGGTCGCCGACGAACTGGCCGGGCACGCTCGGCAGCCCCTCCTCGGCCAGCAGGGTCTGTAAGGCGCGGACGTCCGCCGGGCCGAAGGTGTCCGGGAGCAGCGCGGCGGCCAGCGCGCAGGCCGAGTCGTGGTCGTGGGCGGCGGCCAGCACGGTCAGCTCGTCCAGGTGCTCGGCGGGCACCAGCCGGTCCAGCAGCACCTGGTAGGCGGGCAGCCCCGGCTCGTCCTCGCCCGGCCGCACGTCCGTCGTGAGCAGCTCACCCAGTGAGGACGCCTGCGGCAGACGCTGCGCGGCCGACTCGGCCAGCAGCACGATGCCCAGCGGATTCCCGCCGGTCAACCGATGAGTGGCGTGGGGCAGTTGAGGCGGCACGGCGGTGTCCCCGCAGACCGCGCCGACCATGTGCAGGGTGTCGTCCGGGCTCAGCGGCGGCAGCGCGACGCACAGCGCCCGCGAGGAGGGCGCCGCGTCGGGGGCCCAGTCGCTGCGCCGGGCCACCTCCGCGAGCTCCCGCCGCACCGCGCCGGGCAGCTCCTCGCGGCCCTCGCCGCGCCGGGCCGCGATGATCGCCACATGGTCCTCGACGCCCTCGGCGCGGTCGCGCAGCACCGCCTCCACGAGCCCGGGGCCGGGCGCGCACTGCGCGTTGTCCAGCAGCACCAGGGGCCGCCCCAGGCGCTGCATGCGCGGCAGCACGCCCGCGTACGCGTCGGTCAGGTCGGCGAGCAGTGCCCGCACCAGATACCGCTCGGCGTGCTCCCGGGAGCTGCCGCCCGCCCGGAAGTGCCCGGACAGCAGGATCAGCCCGCGCTGGGCGTTGTCGCCCGCGTTCGGATACGTCCGGTACCACACCGACGCCTTGTGCTGCCTGCGGTTGCTGAAGCCCTCGGCGACCGACTCCAGTGTCGCCTCGATGGCGCCGGACACCAGCGGACCGGTGCCGGTGGCCGCGGCGACCACCTTGGCCGCCACCTTCCCGGCCCAGCGCCCGGCCAGGCCGCTGATCCAGGTGCCGCGCTCGTTCAGCAGCAGGATCCGTTCGACCTCCCGGCGGATCCGTTCCGAGTCGGCGTCGCCCCAGCCGCCCGCGGCGACCGCGACCAGGCCCGACATCAGCCGCGGGAAGGTGATCCGCCCGGCGCCGGTCACCGGCGCCGCGAGCTGCTCGGCGATCACCAGCAGGGCCTGCGCGAGCGGCGACCAGGAGTCGGCGGGGCGTTCCGCCGGGGGCCGCGCGAACTGCTCCTGCGCGCAGTCGATCAGCGCGACCGGCGTATGTCCCTGGTAGGCGTCCCGCAGCTCGCCGAGCACCGCGCTCTTGCCCAGGCCGCGGGCGCCGGTGAGCAGCACCAGGGGCAGTTCGCCCGGGTGCTCGTACGGATGGCCGCGGTGCTGGTGGGGGCGCAGCCCCACGAGCCGCGGCGCAAGACCGGGCGGATCGACGTCGAACAGCGCTCCTCGCCCGTGCAACCGTCTGTGCACCGCACCTCCCCCTCAACCTCAGTGTAAGAAGGGGGAGTTGTTCGGGAACAGGGTCAGTGGTGTCCGTTGGGTTACGAAAACGGTGTCATGGCGGGCGTCTTCGCCGGCGGTGCGGGACCAGGCCGTACGGCGGCGCGCTGTACCCGACGAGATCTGCCTGCGCCAGGTGGTGGGACGAGGCCGTTTCGCCGACGATCCGGCAGTCCTCGCCCGCCATGGCCAGACGAAGCCGGAGCGGCGTCGTAACCGGCTTCTCGTTGCCGTCGTACCGGTGGTGGTCGTCGGCGCCGCCACGCTGGGCTTCCAGCTGCTGCCCTACGCCACCGACGCGGGAGGGACCGACGCGGGCGGAACCCCGGCCGCCTCGGTCACGGCCTCCGCCCCGTCCGGCGTGCGTACCACAACCCCGTCCGGCAAGCCGGAACCCGGTAAGAGACGCTCGGCCTCTCCCGCGGTGGAGAACTCCGGCACGGAGAAGCCCGGCGAGGGGAGTCCGGGGCAACGGCCAGGCCGTCTTCGTCGGGGACTGCTCGCAGAGCGGCAGCGCCCGCCTGTGGCGGACGGGTTCGGGCAGCTCCCTGCACGCGGTCCTCGACGGCGGCTGCCTCGACCTCGCCTTCGGCGGTGGCGTGGCCGAGGCGACCTGCCGGTCGGGGGCGTCCTCCCAGAGCTGGGCCAGGGTCTGAGGGACGCGACGGTTACGCACCCCGCCGCAGCAGCTTGCCGGCGCTGTTTCGGGGGGTCGTCGCCAGGGTGAGACCGGTGAAGCCGGAGACGGGGGTGAGCGGGGTGAGGCCGGAGCGCGGGGTGTCGCCGCCGACGGGAGTTGCCTTGGGCCAGGGACTGTGGTGTCCGTCGGGTCACGAAAACGACGGGGGCAGCGTGAACCCCGCGGCGGCGACGTCGTCCACGGTGACCGGGGCGGCTCTCCTGAGGAGCCGGCGTGCCGCCACGTGGTCGTCGGACCGGTTGACGGACTCCACCGCCCGCAGTTCCTGCCCCTGGAAGAGGAGGACCGAGAAGGCCCCGGGGTCGTCACCGACCACCACTTCGCCGTCGTGTCCGTCGCCGAGTCCGGCGATCTGCAGGGTCGTCGAGAACTGATCGCTGCGCAGCCAGGGCGGTTCGCCGTGGACAGCGGGCGCCCCGGTCAGCCGGGCGGCGACCAGCCGGGCGTGTGCGACGGCGTTCTGCACCGATTCCAGACGCAGCGGGCTGCCGGAACGGGGATGCGGGAACGCCGCGCAGTCACCGATGGCCGAGATGTGCGGGTCCGCGGTGAGCAGCCGGGAGTCGACGGCGATGCCGTCGCTCACCGGGAGACCGGCCGCGGCGGCCAGGTCCGTGCGCGGGCTGACGCCGACGGCGACCAGCACCAGGTCGGCCGGCAGGCTGCTGCCGTCCGTCAGCTCGACCTCCGCCACGCGTCCCCACCGGTAGGTGCCGCGCAGGGCCGCGACGCCCCGGCCGAACAGCAACCGGGTGCCCTCCCGGCGGTGCAGCCGGGTGACGTGCCCGGCGGTGGGCGCGGAGGCGACCCGGGTGAGCGGGCGGTCCTGTGCCTCGACGACCGTCACCTCGCGACCCGCTCCGCGTGCCGCGGCGGCGCATTCCAGGCCGAGGAGACCGGCCCCGATCACCACGACGCGCCGGGCGGCGGTGAACGCGTCGCGCAGCGCGGCGGCGTCCCGCGCGGTGCGCAGGGTGTGCACGCCGCGCAGCCCGGCTCCTGGTACCTCGAGGGTGCGGGGGCGGGCGCCGGTGGCCAGCACGAGGTGGTCGTAGTCGTAGACGGTGCCGTCGGCGAGGCGGACCGTGCGGGCGGCCCGGTCGATGTCGGTCACGGTGCCGGTGACCAGGTCGATCGACCGCTGTCCGTAGTACGTCACGGGCCGCAGCCACAGCTGGCTGTCGTCGGCCTCGCCCTTGAGGTACGCCTGGGACAGCGGCGGCCGTTCGTAGGGAAGGGCGTCCTCGGCGCCGATGAGCGTGATGCGTCCGGGAAAGCCCTGCTCGCGCAGGGAGGCGGCCGTCTGGTAGCCGCCCTGGCCGGCCCCTACGACGACGACGGACGCGGTGTCGGGCCAGCGCGGGATCTTGGGCATGGGGGGACTCCTCGGCGGCCTTCGGGCGCGCGGATGCGCGCACCGCGGCACGCGAACCGGTCGAGTGATCACAGAAAGGGGTGATGTGCTGCCCCAGGCCGGCAGGGAATGCGACACCCCTGCCGACTCGCCTTCGCACACCGGCCGTTGGGACACGCGACAGCTATGGCCGGGGGTACGGCAGCCTGAAGGGAACGTACCAGGGGAGATCCCGGTTCGCCAGGGCACCTCCGGCGGCGGGGGCCCTAGGACGGGGTGTTGCCGCAGTCGCGGGTCAGGACCGGTGGCTGGTGCGTCGTGAAGGGCCTGCTGGTGATGAACTCCCTGAACTTCAGGGCGGCTTCGGAGAGGTAGGCGTCGCGTTTGTGCACCAGCGTGAGCACCCGGTGGCAGCCGGGTGCGTCCAGGTGCACCCAGGCGACCGGGACGCGCGTCTCCGTACCGGCCTCGCGGGACACCGCGGGGATGAGGCCGATGCCGAGGCCCACGCTGATCATGACCTGGCTGGCGCCCGGTTCGTCGCCCTCGCAGGACAGTTGGGGGGTGAGCCCCTCGGCGGCGAACAGCCGGTCGAGGAGGGTGCGCTGCCAGTGTCCGGGCCGCGTGGTGACGAAGGGCTCGTCGGCGATCTCGGGTATCGTCACGCTCTCCCTTCCGTCGAGCCAGTGCCCGCGCGGGACCGCGAGCAGCACCTCTTCCCGGGCGAGTTCCACCGACTCCAGGTCCGTGCCGTTCAGCGGCTGTGAAGCGACGCAGAAGTCGACCTCGCCCGCGCGCAGTTGGCGGCTCATCTCCTGTGCGGTCGACTGGAAGAGCCGCACGTCGGCGCGGGGCCATGCGGTCCGGAAGCTGCCCAGGACACTGGTGATGGTCAGCAGGGTCTCGGAGGCGACGTTGACCCGGCCGAGCCCGGTGTCACGGGCCTCGCGCAGGGCTCTGCGGCCGTCGTCGAGTTCGTTCAGGGCGCGTTCGACGTGGCGCAGGAACACCGTGCCGTACTCGTTGAGCCGGATGCGGCGACCCTGCCGGTCGAAGAGCAGGGTGCCGAGGTCGGCCTCCAGGCGGGCGATGGTGCGGCTGAGCGCCGGCTGGGCGACGTGCAGTTCCTCAGCGGCGCGGCTGATGTGCTCGTACCGGGCGACGGCCTGGAAGTAGCGCAACTGCAGGAGATCCACGGCCGGTTCCACCTCTCCTTATGCCTTCGAAGGCATCTTCACATGGCAAAGAAGGTCTTGGAAACGCATAAGCAGATCTTCCTATGATCATCCGCGGGGTCACCGCACAGGTGACGGGCAGCGACACCCGGCATCTGCACACGCGAGGCGAGGGCCCCGCACCCGTCCGCCGTCCCGTCCGTACCCGTCCGTCAGGAGAGGTCGCCTCATGAGCGCTGCGGATCTGGCCCGACTCCAGTTCGCGGCCACGACCAGCATCCACTGGCTGTTCGTGATCCTCACCATGGGGCTCGTCCCGATCGTGGCGATCATGCACACCCGGGCCGCGTACACCCGCGATCCGGCCAAGCGAGCCGTCCGGGAGCGCATGACGCGCTTCTGGGGCCAGCTCTACGTCATCAACTACGCGGTCGGCATCGTCACCGGCCTGGTCATGGAGTTCCAGTTCGGGCTCAGCTGGAGCGGCCTGAGCAAGTTCGCCGGCAACGTCTTCGGTGCCCCGCTGGCCCTGGAGACCCTCATCGCGTTCTTCGCCGAGTCCACCTTCCTCGGCATGTGGATATTCGGCTGGGGCCGGCTGCCCAGGGGCGTGCACGTCACGCTCATCTGGCTGACCGCCCTGACCGCGTACGCCTCCGGCTTCTGGATCCTGGTCGCCAACGGCTTCCTGCAGCATCCCGTCGGCTACGAAGTGCGCGGCGGCGTCGCCTACCTGACGGACTTCGGGGCGCTGCTCACCAACGCCAACGCCCAGATGGCGCTCGCCCACCTCACGCTCGGCGCGCTGACCACGGGCGGAGTCTTCGTCGCCGGGATCAGCGCCTGGCACTTCGCGCGCGGCACCGAGGAGACCGAACTGTTCCGCGGTTCGCTGCGCCTGGGCGTGTGGGTGAGCATGCTCGCCTCCTTCTTCGTCATCATCGTCGGCCAGATGCAGATGCCCGTCATCGAGCGGACCCAGCCCATGAAGGCGGCCGTCCTGCACAACAGCGGCGTCGCCGAGCAGCAGGCGCGGATGGTCAAGGAGTTCGGGCCGGGCAACTACGTGCCCTGGCAGGACTGGGTGCGGGACTCCATGGACCTGATGTCGGTCATCGGCAACACCGTGTCCACCATCACCTTCATCGCCGTCTTCCTGCTCTGGAAGGACTGGCTGGTGCGGTGGCGTCCCCTCGCGTATCTGATGACAGCGATGATCCCGTTCCCCTTCATCGCCTCCGTGGGAGGCTGGATCGTCCGCGAGGTCGGCCGCCAACCCTGGCTGGTCTACGGCCATGTGAAGGTGGAGGACGCGGTCTCCCACGTCAGCAGGGCCTCGCTGGCCGCCTCCTGCACCGTGTTCGTCGCCATCTTCGTCGCGCTCGCGGTGGTGAACTGGACCCTCATCGCCCGCTTCGCCCGCCGCGGACCGGACGCCACCCAGCTCGGTGCCACCGAACCGCTCGTCGAGGAGAGGCAGACGGTTCTCTCCTTCTGAGCAGCCGCCGCCCGGCACCCACGAACTGACCTGCCGCGATGGAAAGTTGAGCGAGATGAGTCTGGAGATCCTCTGGCTGGCCCTGCTCGGGCTGCTGCTCGCCGGGTACTTCGTGCTCGGCGGCTACGACTACGGCGCACAGATGCTGCACCCCTTCCTCCGTGCAGACCAGGAGACCGAGGGCACCGGCGGGAACGCCGCCCTCGACGCCATCGCGCCGTTCTTCCTGGGCAACGAGGTCTGGCTGGTGGCCTTCGCCGGCGTCCTGTTCGGTGCCTTCCCGCACCTGGAAGGCACCCTGCTGTCCGGCCTGTACCCGCTGATCGTGGCGATCCTCGTCGGTCTGGTCCTCGGCAACGCGGCCGTCCAGCTGCGCCGCCGCGCCCGCAGCGATCGCGGCCGGCGGTGGTGGGAGGCACTGATCGTGTTCGGCGGCGCGCTGCCCGCCCTGTGCTGGGGGCTCGTCGTGGGCCTGCTGCTGCACGGCGTGCCCCGGCGGGCCGACGGATCCTTCCACATCGGCCTCGGTGACGTGTTCTCGCCCTTCGTGCTCGCCTGCGGCGTGGCCTTCGCCCTGCTCCTCGCGGCGCACGGGGCGGCCTTCGTCGCGTTGCGCTCGGGCCCTGGCACCGCCGCCACGGCACGGCGGCTGGGCACCGGCCTGTTGCAGGCGGCGGGCGCCGCGGGGGGCCTGGCACTGCTGCTGACGCTGCTCGGTGCGGGCGCGTCGATGACGAACCGCACAACCTCGGTGATCCTCGCCGTCCTGCTCACGGCCGCGCTCGCCGTCGCCTGGTGGGCCGCCCGGCAGGGCCACCGGGTCCGGGCCTTCGTGGCCACCTGCGGTGCGGTCGTGCTGCTCGTGCTGCTCGTGGGCGCGGGGCAGTACCCGTACCTCCTGACCAGCTCGGCGGGCGCGGGCCTGACCATCGACGAGGCGGTCACGGACGACGCCACGATGAAGATCCTCACCGGGTTCGGGGTCGTGCTGATCCCGCTGATCCTCGCCTACCAGACGATGAGCTGGTGGGTGTTCCGCGGGCGGACGGGCCGCCGGCACCCCAGCTACTTCTGAGCCGCGGCAGCGAGGCAGAGGAGTCACCTGGATGAAGCCGGTCGAACGCCGCCTGCTGCGGGAGATCCCCGCACTGCGACGTACTCGCGGACACCCTCGACGCCACCCGGGGCCGGACCACGCTGCTGGTGACGCACGAACGCGCGGGCCTCGCCTCGCCGACCGGGTCGTCGTCCTCGACCGAGGCCGTATCCGTTCTCTATCCGAGTTCGACCGTTCATGAGATTCAGCGAATTCCTCGACCGCCCTCGCGGCGGGAAATCTGAGGCAACAGTCAGAAAGTGAGGGGAAGCAAGGCAAGAAAACTCAGACTCACAGGGGCAGTTCGATTCATGACGTCCCTCAATATGCCAGTTGTAAACGGTCTGTCCGTGATCCAAGTCACCTTGGGGGTCCTTGGATCACAAGGCTGGCCTGTGTCACGCTTTCTGCACGCCCTCCCTGCCCGAAAACATTTATGCCGCGGTGAGTCGGCCGCTTCTCGTCCGCATTCTGGCGGCGTACGAGAGAGCTGTTGCGGGTGCGGGGCCGCGATGAGACCGATCGCGACCGTGCCGCGCGCCCTGAAGACCGTGGATGTCACCACCGGCGAGGAGGCCCAGGCCCACCACCAGCGTTCCGACGCCTTTGCCGTGCCGGCCGCCGGCAATGTCGCGGAGGCGATGGTGGTGCTTGTCCTGGCCGACGCGGTCGTGGAGAAGTCCGGCGGCGACTCCGTCGCGGAGACCCGCCGCGACGTCCGGTCGTACCTCGACGACCTCCACATCCGATAGCCGGCCGAGAGCCGTTCCCGGCGGACCGACCGGGAGAGGCACGGCCGGTCGCAGACCCGCTCGGCCCGGCGGCGCCGAGCGGTGACGACCACGGCGGTCCCGGCGACGGGACCGCCTTCTTCGTTCCTTCAGTTTCCCGGAAAACACACAGGGGGCATCGTGTCCGAAAGTGTCAACTCCCAGGGCTTCACCGACGAGGCGGAGCTGCGGCGCAGCAACCGGGCCATCGTCGAGCAGTACATGAACACCAAGGGGCAGGACCGGCTGCGCCGGCACGAGCTGTTCACCGAGGACGGCGTCGGCGGCCTGTGGACGACCGACACCGGCTCTCCCGTCGCCACCCACGGCAGGGACCGGCTCGCCGAGCACGCCGTGTGGTCCCTGAAGTGCTTCCCGGACTGGGAGTGGTACAACGTCCGGATCTTCGAGACGGACGACCCCAACCACTTCTGGGTGGAGTGCGACGGCCACGGAAAGATCCGTTTCGGGGACTACCCGGAAGGCTATTACGAGAACCACTTCCTGCATTCGTTCGAGTTCGAGAACGGGAAGATCAAGCGGCAGCGCGAGTTCATGAATCCGTTCGAGCAGCTGCGGGCCCTGGGTATTCCGGTTCCCGAGATCAAGCGCACGGGAATCCCGACCTGACGATGTCCCTGACACGAACGACATCACCGCTGGATCGGAGTACGGCATGAAGGACGTCGCGAAGGACGTCATCCGTGATATTCGTGTCCGCGGGGCGTTGCAGCAGCCCGAATGGAGCGATCCGCTCCAGCTGAGCCGGGTGGGCGAGGCACTTGCCGCGCGCCCCACCTTAGTCCAGCCCGACGACGTGGCCACCATGCGGACCCTGCTCGGCAAGGTGGCCCTCGGTGAGGCCCTGGTGGTGCAGTCCGGGGACTGCGCCGAGGACCCGCGGGAGTGCCGGTCCCACCACGTCGCACGCAAGGTGGCGGTGCTCGACCTGCTCGCCGGGGCGCTCGGCCTGATCGCCGGCAAGCCCGTCCTGCGCGTGGGTCGCATCGCGGGGCAGTTCGCCAAACCCCGGTCCCAGGCCACCGAGGTCGTCGAGGGTGTCGAATTACCCTCGTTCCGGGGGCACATGGTCAACGGCCCGGAACCGGACGCCGAGAGCCGCCGGGCCGACCCGCTGCGCATCCTCACCGGCTACATGGCCGCGAGCGACATCGTCGACCACCTGGGCTGGCGTGAACGCGCCGCGGGACGCGACGTCGTGAGCCCCCGCGTGTGGACCAGCCACGAGGCACTGCTCCTCGACTACGAGATCCCCATGCTCCGCATCGACGAGCAGGGACGGTTGTTCCTGGGCTCCACCCACTGGCCGTGGATCGGCGAGCGCACCCGCCAGGTCGACGGTGCCCACGTCGCCCTGCTCTCCCAGGTCGCCAACCCCGTGGCGTGCAAGGTCGGCCCCTCGATGGAGCCCGACGAACTGCTGGCCCTGTGCGAGCGGCTCGACGCGTGGCGCGACCCGGGCAAACTCACCCTGATCGCACGGATGGGCGCCGACACCGTGGCGGACCGGCTGCCGCGCCTGGTCGAGGCCGTACGCAAGGCGGGCCACCCGGCCATCTGGCTCACCGACCCCGTGCACGGCAACACCATAACCGCGCCGAGCGGCCACAAGACCCGGCTCGTGGAGACCATCGCGCTCGAGGTCTCCCGCTTCGTGACCGCCGTGCGGGACGCAGGTGGCGTTCCCGGCGGCCTGCACCTGGAGACGACGCCGGACGACGTCACGGAGTGCGCCACCACCGAGGCCGACCTCGCCACGGTCGGCGAGCGCTACACCTCGTTCTGCGACCCTCGCCTCACCCCGTGGCAGGCCATGTCCGTGATCTCGTCCTGGGCCGGCTGAGCCACCTGCCGAGCCAGGAACTGGAGCCATGTCCGGCATACCTTCCATTCCCGCTTACCCGCTGCCTTCCGAGGGCGACCTGCCGTCGGCCGTGGTGTCGTGGGAGGCCGTACCCGACCGGTCGGTCCTTCTCGTCCATGACATGCAGCGGTATTTCCTGAAGCCGTTTCCCGAGGGTCTGCGCCATGATCTGGTGCGTCGTGCGGCGCGGTTGCGTGACCGTTGTGCCCGGCTGGGTGTGCCGGTCGCGTACACCGCTCAGCCGGGCGGTATGACCGATGAAGAGCGTGGTCTGCTCAAGGATTTCTGGGGGCCGGGGATGCGGCCCGAGCCCGAGGACCGTCAGGTGGTCGAGGAGCTGGCGCCGGCCGAGGGCGACTGGGTGCTGACGAAGTGGCGTTACAGCGCGTTCTTCAGGACCGACCTGCTGGAGCGGATGCGTGCGGCGGGGCGTGACCAGCTGGTCCTGTGCGGTGTCTATGCGCACGTCGGGGTGCTGGCCACCGCTGTGGACGCCTTCACGCACGACATCCAGGTCTTCTTCGTGGCCGATGCCACGGCCGACTTCTCGCAGGACTACCACCGCTCGGCTCTCACCTACGCCGCCGAGCGGTGCGCCCGCGTCACCACGGTCAAGGGACTGTTCACATGAGATGACACCCTGGCCGGTATCTCGCTCCACCAGGCACCGGGCCCCCGGCGCCGGCATTCTCGTGCCGGGGGCCCGGCACGAGTTCCTTGTCGTGCCCTGCGGGTACCAGCGTCAGCGGGCGGTGCTCTGGGTCTTGCTGACCCGGAAGTTGCCCATCATGCCCATCGCCGCATGGTCGATCATGTGGCAGTGGTACACGTAGGTGCCCTCGTAGCCCGTGAAGGTCGCCTGCAGTTTGACCGTCTCCCCGGGCTGCAGGGCGACGGTGTCCTTCAGCCCGCTCTCAGGGCCGGAGGTGACGGGCTTCCCGTCGCGCTCCAGTACGCGGAACTGCACCAGATGCATGTGGAAGTTGTGCGGGGTGTAGAGATTCGCGTTCTGCACGGTCCAGATCTCGGTGGTTCCGTACTCGATCTCGGTGTCGATCCGGTCCATGTCGTACGTCTTGCCGTTGATGAACGCGTCGGACGTCACGCCGGTCTCGTCCATGGCCAGTACGAAGTTGCGCTTGACCGTGGCGCTGCCGGGATCCGGCAGCTCGCGCAGGAAATCGGGCACGGTGCTGAAGTCCGCGGCCGGACCGGTCACCCGGAACTGAAGGACCCGCCCGACCTGGTCGGCGGGGGCACCGGGCAGCAGCGGCGCTGTGTTGTTGAGGATCAGCGTGGTTCCGGCGTCGTACCGGGAGAAGTCGACGACGATGTCGGCGCGCTCACCGGGCGAGAGACTCACCGAGGTCACGTCGATCGGCTGCTCCAGCAGGCCGCCGTCGGAACCGATCTGCTGGAAGGCCGAGCCGTCGGACAACTGGAAGGTGAAGAAACGCAGGTTGGCCGTGTTGTACAGCCGGAAGCGGTACTTGCGGGCGGCCACCTCGAAGTACGGCCAGGCCTTGCCGTTGGCCAGGATCACATTGCGATTCATGAAGTCGCCCATCTCGTAAACGAGTTGGCCGTTGTCATCGAATCGCGCGTCACGCACCGCGATCGGCACGTCGTACGCGCCCGAGGGAAGCCCCAGGTTCCGCTCCACGTCGTCGGTGAGCAGGTAGAACCCGGTCAGACCGCGGTAGACGGTCTCCGACTCGTAGTGGTGGGCGTGGTCGTGGAACCACAGGTTGGCGTGCGGCTGAGTGTTGGGGTACGTGTACGTCTTCGACCCGCCGCCCGGCGCGATGAGGTCCATGGGGGAACCGTCGCTGCTGGAGGGCACATGGGCGCCGTGCAGGTGGATCGTGGTGGGAACGCTCAGCTGGTTGGTCTGCTTGACCACGACGCGCCGGCCGGAGACCGCCTTGATGAGGGGACCGGGGAAGCTCCCGTTGAAGGTACGCACCCGGGTCATGCGCCCCGGCAGGATCTCCTTGTCCACCTCCTTCATGGTCATCTGGTAGTAGCTGGCCGTGCCGGACACATACGTCGGGCACATTGCCTTGGGCACCGGCATGGCCTGCTGGAACTGCGGGACACTGGTCGGGTCCAGGTCGGTGGCGTGTGCAGTGCCGGCCATGACGGGCACAAGTAAGCCCGCACTGCCGAGGGCACCGGTGAGAGCCGCCCCGGTCTTGAGGACGGTTCTGCGCTGGATCATGTCTCTCCCCGTGGAACGCTGCGATGTGACGGAAGAACACAGACGTGCCTCCCCCTCACAGGGTGCACTGCTCGACTCCGGTGCCTCTGGAGTTCAACTGGAGCACAACAGACGCAGGCCGCGGCGGCGTCGGCCGGGTCAGCCGATGCCGGTGGGGCCTGCCGGGACCGCCTCGACCACGGACGCGTGCGGCGAGGGCTCCAGGAGGTTCGACACCTCGAATCCCGCGGCCGTGAGCAGTCCCTCGTACTCCGCGCGGGTACGGCCCTTTCCGTTCAGGACCGTCATCATCAGCATGTCGATCGTCTTGCCGGGATGCGGGTCGTTGCCCGCCGGGATCATGGCGTTGACCACCAGGAGCCGGCCGTGCGCGGGCATGGCGCTGCGGCATGTGCGCAGGATGCGCAGGCACTGCTCGTCCGGCCAGCCGGCCAGCACGTGCTTGAGGAGATAGACGTCGGCGCCGGACGGCACAGAGACGAAGAAGTCCCCGGACTCGGCCCTCCAGCGGCCGGCCAGGTCCGGGGTGTCGAGGACGTGTCCGGCCACCGCGCTCTCCAGGTCGAACAGGATGCCCGTCAGGTGCGGGTTGCGCCGCAGGACCGAGCGCAGCAGGCCGCCGCGCCCGCCCCCCACGTCGACGACGCTCCTGGCCCGCGAGAAGTCGCAGGCCTCGGCTATGTCGTTGCTCAGCGCCTCGGAGAACGCCGCCATGCTGGAGTCGAAGGCCGTTCCGAAGTCCCGGTGGGTGGCCACGTAGTCGTAGAAGGGGACGCCGTACAGCCCCTCGAAGGCGGTGGTGCCGGTGCGCACCGCGTCGTGGAGGCGGCCCGCCGACTCCCAGAAGGGGGCCTCGCCGCGCACCCTGATGTAGTCGCGCAGGGACCGCTCCGTGTCCGTGCGCAGTGGCTGGGCGAGCGGGGTGAGGTGGAAACGGCCCGTCTCGTCCTCGCGGAAGACGCCCCTGGTGGCGAGGAACCGCAGGAGCCGGTACAGGTGCGGTGCGTGGGCCCCCACCGCCTCGGCGAGTTCGCCGGCCGTGCGGGGACCGTCCACCAGGTGGTCGGCGACGCCGAAGCGCGCGGCGCTGTGCAGGGCCGCCGAGTACACGTAGCCCAGAGCGAGTTCGAGCAGCTCTTCCGTCGCCTCGGGGGTACCGGATGTCGTCGGGACTTGTGCGTTCCCGGGCTGAGCGGCTGCCATGCAAGGCCCTCTCTCATTCGTCCGAAGGTGCGTGTTCCAGCCTCCGTCCGGCCCATTGCGATCCGCTTGAGTGCCAGGTGAGCGCGTCCCCTTGTGTGGTGCTTCTCGACCCGGTCCCGAGCCGCGGAAAGCATGATTCAGACCGACCACTTCGCCGGCGCCGCTGGGCTGCCGCGCGCCTCCTTCGCGGCGGCCGGCCGCGGAGCAGCAAACAGACGTTCCATATCGAAAAATGGGGGTTCCATGTCCGGAAAAGCCGATGTCGAGCTCTTGTACTCAGCCGTGGAGGAAGCGGCCGGTCTGCTGGACATAACCTGCGCGCGCGACAAGATGTGGCCGGTCCTGACCGCGTTCCAGGACGTACTCATCTCCCCCGTCGTCTTCAACATGGTGACCAGAGGGGGTCGCATCGGGGACCTGTCCTTCGACTTCGCGGTGTCCTCGAGCGCAGGTGATCCGTATGCGCTTGCCCTGTCACACGGTCTGGTCGACGAAACGGACCATCCCATCCGCGCCCTTTTCCCGGACATCCAGGCGCGGCTTCCCGTCCAGTCCTACGGCGTCGACTACGGACTCACCGGCGGCTTCAACAAGACCTACGCCTTCTTCCCGATGGGCGACTTCCGGGGGCTGGCAGAGCTTGCCGACCTCCCGTCCATTCCGCGCGCGCTGTCCGAGCACGTGAAGTCGTTCGCCGGCTACGGCCTGGACGGCAAGGTGTCGGCCATCGCGATCGACTACGCGCGCAGAACGTGGAACGTCTACTTCAACGGACTCTCCGCCGAACACGTCGAACGCGACACCGTGCTGTCGATGCTCCGCGAGTTCGGACTGCCCGAGCCGAGTGAGCAGATGCTCGAATTCATCGGGACCTCGTCGGCGCTGTACCCCACCTTCGGCTGGGATTCTTCGAAGATCGAGCGGATCAGTTTTTCCACCAGGACCACCGACCCCGCGGCGCTTCCCACGCGCATCGAGCCGAAACTCGGGAAGTTCGCCAGGAACGCGCCGTACACGTACGAGGGCGAGTGCGTGTTCGTCTACGCCGGTGCGCTGTCGCACGGCGAGGAGTACTACAAGCTCGCGGCCTATCACCGGATGGCCGCCGCAGCGCACGACCGGGTCCGAGCCGCGAGCTGACGTACAGCGGCGACCGCACAGGTTGCCGTCCGGCCTGTATCCGGATTGAACGAGACCGTGAAATGGCAGGCCACCTGAGCCACCTGCCGAGCCAGGAACTGGAGCCATGTCCGGCATACCTTCCATTCCCGCTTACCCGCTGCCTTCCGAGGGTGACCTGCCGTCGGCCGTGGTGTCGTGGGAGGCCGTACCCGACCGGTCGGTCCTTCTCGTCCATGACATGCAGCGGTATTTCCTGAAGCCGTTTCCCGAGGGTCTGCGCCATGATCTGGTGCGTCGTGCGGCGCGGTTGCGTGACCGTTGTGCCCGGCTGGGTGTGCCGGTCGCGTACACCGCTCAGCCGGGCGGTATGACCGATGAAGAGCGTGGTCTGCTCAAGGATTTCTGGGGGCCGGGGATGCGGCCCGAGCCCGAGGACCGTCAGGTGGTCGAGGAGCTGGCGCCGGCCGAGGGCGACTGGGTGCTGACGAAGTGGCGTTACAGCGCGTTCTTCAGGACCGACCTGCTGGAGCGGATGCGTGCGGCGGGGCGTGACCAGCTGGTCCTGTGCGGTGTCTATGCGCACGTCGGGGTGCTGGCCACCGCTGTGGACGCCTTCACGCACGACATCCAGGTCTTCTTCGTGGCCGATGCCACGGCCGACTTCTCGCAGGACTACCACCGCTCGGCTCTCACCTACGCCGCCGAGCGGTGCGCCCGCGTCACCACGGTCAAGGGACTGTTCACATGACATACGCCGATCTGCTCGACCAGGCGCTGAACGAACCGTCGCAAGCCTTCGCCCTGCTGCACCGGCCCGGCACCACCGGACCCGGCGTCGTCGAGGTCCTCACGGGCGCGGTGTCGCGGCCCGACACCCTGGCCGACATCCCGCTGCCCCCGGCACCGGGTCCCGGCGCCGGGGCCCGCCACGAGGTCCTCGTCGTCGTCCCCTACCGGCAGCTGGCCGAGCGCGACTTCGCCTGCGCCGACGACGGGACGCCGCTGCTGGCGATGACCGTCACCGGCCAGCAGCAGCTGCCGCTCGACGAGGCGCTGGCACGCATCCCCGACGTACCCACCCCGCTGGTGGGCGGCGGCTTCGACGTCGACGACGAGGCGTACGAGGAGGTGGTGCGCCGCATCGTCAAGGAGATGATCGGTACGGGGGAGGGCGCGAACTTCGTCATCAAGCGCACCTTCGTCGCCGACATCACCGACTACGGGCCGCGCAGCGCCCCCGCGCTGTTCCGCCGGCTCCTGGAAGGAGAGTCCGGTGCCCACTGGACCTTCCTGATCCACACCGGCACCCGGACCCTCGTCGGTGCCTCGCCCGAGCGGCACGTCAGCCTCCAGGGCGGTACGGCCGTCATGAACCCCATCAGCGGCACGTACCGCTACCCGCTGTCGGGCCCCACCCTGTCGGGCGTCCTGGAGTTCCTGAGCGACCGCAAGGAGACCGACGAGCTGTACATGGTCCTCGACGAGGAACTCAAGATGATGGCCCGGATCTGCACCGCGGGCGGCCGGGTCGTGGGCCCCTACCTCAAGGAGATGGCCAGGGTCGCGCACACCGAGTACTTCATCGAGGGGCACACCGACCGCGACGTGCGCGACATCCTGCGCGAGACCATGTTCGCGCCCACGGTCACCGGCAGCCCGCTGGAGAGCGCCTGCCGCATCATCGCCCAGTACGAGCCGGGTGGCCGCGGGTACTACAGCGGTGCCGCGGCGCTCATCGGACGGGACGACACGGGCGAGCGCGTCATGGACTCCGCGATCCTCATCCGTACCGCCGACATCGGCCAGGACGGACGCATCGGCATCGGCGTGGGCGCCACCATTGTGCGGCACTCCGACCCCGCCTCCGAGGCCGCGGAGACCCGCGCCAAGGCGGCCGGGCTCGTGGCCGCGCTCGGCGGGGACGAGCAGGCGCGCTTCGCCGACCATCCCAGCGTGCGCCAGGCACTGGGGCTGCGCAACGACTCCATCGCCGACTTCTGGCTCTCCGACGCCGACGGGCGTGCGTCGGCATGGCCGGAACTGGTCGGTCGCAGTGTCCTCGTCGTGGACGCCGAGGACACCTTCACGTCCATGCTCGACCAGCAACTGCGCTCGCTGGGACTGGACGTGACGGTCCGCCGTTTCGACGAGCCGTACGTCTTCGAGGGGCACGACCTGGTCGTGATGGGGCCGGGGCCGGGTGATCCCCAGGAGATCGCGCACCCCAAGATGCGCCACCTGCACGCGGCGGTGGACACGCTGCTGCGCGAGCGCCGCCCGTTCCTCGCCGTGTGCCTCAGCCACCAGGTCCTCGGCCTCCGCCTCGGCCTGCCGCTGCGCCGCAGGACGGTGCCCAACCAGGGCGTGCAGAAGGAGATCGACCTGTTCGGTGGCACCGAACGCGTCGGCTTCTACAACACCTTCGCCCTCGTCAGCGAGGCCGACGAGTTCCACGTCGACGGCCTCGGCCCGGTCCGGGTCAGCAGCGATCCGGCCACCGGGGAGGTCCACGGCCTGCGCGGGCCCGGCTTCGCCTCGATGCAGTTCCACCCGGAGTCCGTGCTCACCCGGGAAGGGCCGCGCATCCTGGGCACCGCCCTGGCCGGCCTGGTCGTGCCGGACCCGGCCCCCGATCCGACCTGATCCCTGAACCCGCCGGGCCGGTGCCTCCCCCGGGGCACCGGCCCGGCTTCTCGCTGCCTGCCCCGGCCCGGCGGCAGCCCTATGACAAGTGGGAGAACAGATGCACCAGTACGTCGTCGTCGATGCGTTCGCACGGGTGCCGCTCACCGGCAACCCGGTCGCGGTGTTCTTCGCGAGCGACGATCTGACTTCCGAGCAGATGCAGAGCATCGCCCGGGAGATGAACCTCTCGGAGACCACGTTCGTGCTCGAACCCCAGCAGGGCGGGGACGCGCACGTGCGGATCTTCACCCCGGTCAACGAACTTCCCTTCGCGGGACATCCGTTGCTCGGCACCGCCATCGCACTGGGCCGGCGCGTCGACGGTGACCGGCTGCGCATCGAGACCGCCATGGGCGTCATCCCCTTCGAGCTGGAGCGCGTGAACGGCAAGGCCGTCTCGGCCCGCATGCGCCAGCCGGTGCCCGTCTGGGAACGCTTCGACCGCGTCGACGAACTCCTCGAGGCGCTCGGCCTGAGCGAGTCGACGCTCCCGGTGGAGATCTACCGCAACGGCCCCCGCCATGTCCTCGTCGGCCTGGAGAGCGTCGAGGCGCTGTCGAAGCTGGATCCCGACCACCGCGCCCTGTCCCGCTTCCTCGACATGGCGGTCAACTGCTTCGCCGGATCCGGGAGCGCCTGGCGCAACCGCATGTTCTCGCCCGCGTACGGAGTCGTGGAGGACGCCGCCACCGGCTCCGCCGCCGGGCCCATCGCCATCCACCTCGCCCGCCACGGCCTGAGCGCGTACGGGCGGCGCATCGAGATCACCCAGGGCGTCGAGATGGGCCGCCCCTCTCCCATGGGCGCACTCGTCCACGGGGAGGGCGACCGGGTCGACTCCGTCGAGGTCGCCGGCCATGGCGTCGTCACGCTAGAAGGAGTGCTGCATGTCTGATCTGTCAACGTCGAACGCCACGTCCCCGAACGCCGTCGACGGGGGGCGCGGCAGTACCCGGTCCGAGACGCTCACCGGCACCGTCCAGGTGGACTTCCCCGAGTTCTTCGCGCCGCCCTCCGAGCCGATGGGCCTGCTGGCCTCGTGGCTGGAGAGCAGCGTCGAACGCGGGGTGCGCGAACCGCGCGCCCTGGCACTGGCGACCGCCGACGCCCGGGGCCGCACTTCCTCCCGCATCGTGGCGGTCAACTCGGTGACGGACGGCGGGATCGTCTTCATCACCCACGTCGACAGTCAGAAGGGCCGGGAACTGGCCGAGAACCCGTGGGCCTCCGGCGTCCTGTACTGGCGGGAGACCAGTCAGCAGATCACGCTGGCGGGCCCCACGCGCCTGCTGCCCGAGGCCGACGCCGAGGCCCTGTGGTCCGCCCGGGCCGTCTTCACCCACGCCATGAGCACCGTCTCCCGGCAGAGCCGGCCGCTGGACGGCCTCGACCACTTCGCAGAGCTGCGCGCCAAGGCCCTGGAACTGGGCGAGCCGCTACGGCCGTTGCCGCGTCCCGAGACGTTCGTGGCCTACCGGCTGGAGCCCGAGTCCGTGGAGTTCTGGGCCAACGGAACCGACCGGCTGCACGAACGGCTGCGCTACGACCGGGCCGGCGACGGCTGGCGGATCAGCCGACTCCAGCCGTGACCCCCGCGCGCACCCCCCACCCCCGTTCGACCTCCCGGGAAGCACCATGACGTCATCCCTGTCACCGCGGACCGACACCTCCGCCGCGGTGTTCACCGACCACCACGACCTGCGGGCCCGCAACCGGAAGGCCGTGGAGCGGTACCTGGAGACCGGCGCCGAGGCGCGGCTGAGCCGGTACACCCTCTACACCGAGGACGGCACCGCGTCCCTCTTCTACACCGACATCGGCCGGCCCATCGTCGTCAAGGGCCGCGAGAAGCTGAAGCGGCACGGCGAGCTGTCCCTCGAGGTGCTGCCCGACTGGCAGTGGTTCGACGTGCACGTCTACGAGACGCAGGACCCGGCCGTCATCTGGGTCGAGTGCGACGGCGAGGGGACGATCCGGTTCCCCGGCTATCCCGAAGGTCACTACCGCAACCACTTCATCCACGGCTTCACGCTCAGCGACGGCCGGATCGCCGCCAGCCGGGAGTACACCAACCCGATCGAGCACATGCGGTCGCTCAGCATCGAGACCCCGCACATCAGGCGGGACTGGATCCCCACCTGACCCGGGCCGCGGGCGGGGCGGCCGGCACGGCACGCCCTGCCCCACTCCCGGCCCCATGATGACAACGATGTCACACAGGGTGCCGCGGTGGGCCGAGATCACGGCGGTGCCCGGCGCCTGGCCCGGGCACCGGCCCGGGTCGGGCGCCGAGGGGTGCGACGGTCACGCGCCCACCCGCAGCAGCAGCTTGCCGGTGCTGGTCCGGGCGCCCATCAGACGGTGCGCGTCGGCCGCCTCCGCCAGGGTGAACTCGGCGGTCACCGGCAGGGCCACCGTCCCGTCGACGGCCTTCGTGAAGGCCTGCTCCGACAGCCGGCGCAGCTCGTTCGGGGCGGTCGTCGCCAGGTTCAGGATGGAGAAGCCGGACACGGAGATGCCGAGCGGGTACAGCTCCGGCTGGCCCACCGTCCACGGTTCGGCCGAGCTGGCGTTGCCGAAGGAGACCAGACGGCCGAAGGGGGCGAGGGAGGCGAGGCCGGAGCGCAGGGTGTCGCCGCCGACCGGGTCCAGGACCAGGTCGACGCCCCGGCCGCCGGTCGCCTGCCGTACCGGCTCCTGGAAGGTGCCGACGAACACCTCGTCGTAGCCGTGCTCCTTGGCGTAGGCGGCCTTCGCGGCGGAGGACACCACGCCGTACACCGCGCCGGCCCCGGCCGCCCGCGCCAACTGGCCCGCGACCGTGCCGACTCCGCCCGCCGCGCCCTGCACCAGGACCGACTCGCCGGGCTGGAGCCTGCCGACGGTGTGGACCAGGGCGTAGGCGGTGGGCAGGACCGTCGGGAGGGTGGCCGCCGTGCGCAGGTCCACCCCGGAGGGCAGCGGGAAGACGGTCGTCGTGTCGGCCACGACCACGTCCGCGTACGCGCCGCCCTCCGTCAGCGCCGCCACCTCCTGGCCGACGGCGAGGCCCTCGACGCCCGCGCCGACCGCGCGGATCCGCCCGGAGACCTCCAGACCGGGCACGTACGGCAGCGCCGGCACCCGGTAACCCTCCGAACGGGCCTTGAGATCGGCGAAGTTGACGCCCGTGTAGGCCACGTCGATGCTCACCTGCCCGGGGCCGGGTTCGGGCATCTGTGCCTCCACCAGCCGCAGCACCTCGGGACCGCCGTACTCCTGGAACCGGACCGCGCGCATGTCGTATCCCCCGCTCGACTCGAATGTTCAATGAAAAGCGAACACTCACGAGTGTATGGTTTTCATCGAACACTCGGCAAGCGACACACGGCAGTGAGGAGGGTCACGTGGCCACCACCGGTCATCGGGCCGCCCCCGAGCACACCCACCCCGACGACGTGCCCGTCCTCACCGCGCTCGCCGCCCTCGCCGACCCCGTACGCCTCACCCTCGTCAGGGAGCTGGCCGCCTCGGCCGACTGGTCCCGCAGCTGCGGCAGCTTCGACGTGCCCGTCGGCAAGGCGGCCCTCAGCCATCACTTCTCGGTCCTGCGGGGCGCCGGTCTGGTGGAACAGCGCGACGCGGGGCCGAAGAGGGTCAACCGGCTCAGGAAGCCCGAGTTCGACGCCCGCTTCCCGGGGCTGCTCGACCTCGTGCTGCGCGAGACCCCCACGGGCGACTGACCCACGGCGATCCGGTCCCGGCGGGAGCCGTGCCCGGCAGCCCCCGTCAGGCCGGCGAGCCCCGCACCCGGGCCTCCCTCAGTGGGCCGACGGACCTACGACCTGCGCCCATCGGCACCGCCGATGCCCCCATCGGCAGGACGCCCCACTGGCGCGTGGACCGGTACCGGGGTCCGTTCGTAGCGTCGTCGGCATGACCTCACAGAACACGGGCACGGCCCAGCTGACGACCGCGATGGTGCTCTCCGGCACCCTCGGTGTCTTCGTCATGGAGTCGGGCGCCCCGCCCTTCGACGTCGTCTTCTTCCGCGTCCTGTTCGGCGCGCTGGCGCTGGGCGCCTACGTCGTCGCCCGCGGCTGGCTGCGCGACCACGGCTTCACCCCGCGCACGCTCGCACTGGCCGTCCTCGGCGGGGTGTTCATCGTCTTCAACTGGGTCCTGCTGTTCCAGGCGTACGAGAACACGTCCATCTCGGTGGCCACGGCGGTCTACCACACCCAGCCCTTCTACGTGGTCCTGCTCGGCGCGCTGCTCTTCCGTGAGCGGCTCACGGCCGCCGGAGTGGGCTGGATCGCGCTGGCCTTCGCCGGTCTGGTCCTGGTCTCGGGCGTCACACCGGGCGACTTCACGAGCGGCGGCGGCGCGTACCTGACGGGCATCGGCCAGGCCCTGCTCGCCGCCCTGCTGTACGGGCTGTCCACACTGGTCACCAAGCGGATCAGCGGTGTCCGCCCGCATCTCGTCGCGCTCGTCCAGGTGCTGGTCGGCATCCCCCTCCTGCTGCCCTTCGCGGACTTCGGCGCGATGAGCGGCACGGGGTGGCGCTGGGGCTGGCTGGCCGGGCTCGGCCTGATCCACACCGGGCTGATGTACGTCCTGATGTACGCGGCCTACGCCAAGCTTCCCACCTCGAAGATCGCCGTGCTCGCCTTCGTCTACCCGGCGGTCGCGATGGTCATGGACTGGGCGGTGTACGGCCACCACATCGGCCTCGTCCAGGCGCTCGGCGTCCCGCTGATCGTGACCGCGAGCCTGAAGGTCACCCGTGCCCGGCCTGCTCGGACACCAGCCGCAGTGCCTGCTCCACGAACAGCTGCGCGTGCGCCGCAAGCCGCTTCCCGGCCCGCCACGCCAGAAGCGTGCGAAGCGTGAACGGAGGCTCCCAGCACAGCCGTACCAGAGAACCCTCCGCGAGTTCGGCGGCGACCGTCACCTCGGGCAGCAGCGAGATGCCCAGGCCGGCCGCCGCCGCGCGTTTGGTGGCCTCGATCGTGCCGAACTCCGTGAAGACGACGGGCTCCCCGGCCGCCACGGCCGTCAACTCCCGCTCGAACAGGTCCCGGTAGGCGCAGCCGGGTTCGGTGGCGAGCAGCGACTGCCGGAGCAGGTCGGCGGTGCCGGTCTCCCGCCCGCCGGCCAGAGGATGCCCGGGCGCCGCGACCAGCGCCAGCGGCTCCGTCGCCAGGACCGCGCACTCCAGCCCCGGGTGCTCGGTCTCCGCCTCCATCAGGAACCCCAGGTCGTACGAGCCCTGCCGCAGCGACTGCCGGGTCTCGTCACCGATGGTGGTACGCAGGGCCAGCCGCACCTTGGGGTGGCGGTGGTGGAAGTACTCCAGCAGTGGCGGCAGCCGGTAGGAGGTCAGGGACTCCATCGTGCCGATCGTGAGGGTGCCGGCCGGCTCCTGAGTGCCGGTGACCGCCGCCCGCGCCTCCTCGGTCAGCTCGATGATCCGACGCGCGTACGGCAGCAGCCGCTCGCCCGCCTCGGTGAGCCGGATCCGGCCGCCGAGCCGGTCGAACAGCTCGGTGCCCAGCGCGGACTCCAGCGCGCGGATCTGGCCGGTCACGCTGGACTGCGCGTACGACAGCTCGGCCGCGGCCCGGGTGAAGCTCAGTACCGTGGCGACCTTCTCGAAGGTGACGAGCAGCCGGTGTTCCATGGGGTGTGCGTCCGTCAGTCCTGCCGCGGGTCGTCCTTGCCGAGGGACCGCAGGAACTCCGGATTGTCGTCCGGGGCGACCCAGGCGGCGCCCGTGGCGCCGTACGCCGGGGTCCGGCGGGCCCTGCCGGTGATCAGCCAGGCGACCGGGCCGACCAGCACCTCGCCGAAGAGCAGGATGACGATCACCCACACCACCTTGGGCAGATGGCGGACCTCTTCCTCGGGGGTGTTCAGGCAGTCCACGAACGCGTAGATCCACAGCGCCAGGACCAGCAGGAACGGCAGATATCTCAGCATCGTTGTGCGCACTCCCCGTGCTGTGAGACGGCCCCGGTGACGGGCCCAGGGTAACGGGTGACAGATACTGGGTCGCATGGCTTACGACGATCTTCGCTCCCTGCTGCGGGCGCTGGAGCGCGAGGGAGACCTCAAGCGCATCAAGGCCGAGGTGGACCCCCATCTGGAAGTCGGGGAGATCGTCGACCGCGTGCAGAAGTCGGGGGGCCCGGCGCTGCTCTTCGAGAACGTGCGCGGATCCGACATGCCCCTCGCCATGAACGTCTTCGGCACCGACCGCCGCCTGCTGAAGGCGCTCGGACTGAAGTCGTACGGCGAGATCTCCGAGAAGATCGGCGGCCTGCTGCGCCCCGAACTGCCGCACGGGTTCGTGGGCGTGCGCGAGGCCTTCGGCAAGCTCGGCGCGATGGCGCACGTGCCGCCGAAGAAGGTCAAGTCCGACAACGCCCCCGTGCAGGAGGTCGTCCTGCACGGCGACCAGGTCGATCTGGACCGGCTGCCGGCGCTGTTCACCTGGCCGCAGGACGGCGGCTCCTTCTTCAACCTGGGACTCACCCACACCAAGGACCCCGAGTCCGGCATCCGGAACCTGGGCCTGTACCGCCTCCAGCGGCACGACAAGCGCACGATCGGCATGCACTGGCAGATCCACAAGGACAGCCGCAACCACTACCAGGTGGCGGCCAGGCGCGGCGAGCGCCTGCCGGTGGCGATCGCCTTCGGCTGCCCGCCGGCGGTGACGTACGCCTCGACGGCGCCGCTCCCCGGGGACATCGACGAGTACCTCTTCGCCGGGTTCCTCGCGGGCAAGCGGATCGAGATGGTCGACTGCAAGACGGTCCCGCTCCAGGTGCCGGCGAACGCCGAGGTCGTCCTGGAGGGCTGGCTGGAGCCGGGCGAGATGCTGCCGGAGGGCCCCTTCGGCGACCACACGGGCTTCTACACCCCGCAGGAGCCGTTCCCCGCGCTGCGGATCGACTGCATGACGATGCGCAGGCGCCCCCTGCTCCAGTCGATCGTCGTCGGCAGGCCGCCCACCGAGGACGGCCCCCTGGGCCGGGCCACGGAACGCTTCTTCCTCCCCCTCCTCAAGATCATCGTCCCGGACATCGTGGACTACCACCTGCCCGAGGCCGGCGGGTTCCACAACTGCGCGATCGTCTCGATCGACAAGAAATACCCCAAGCACGCGCAGAAGGTGATGCACGCGATCTGGGGGGCGCACATGATGTCCCTCACCAAGCTCATCGTGGTCGTGGACGCCGACTGCGACGTCCACGATCTGCACGAGGTCGCCTGGCGTGCCCTCGGCAACACCGACTACGCCCGTGACCTCACGGTCGTGGAAGGCCCCGTCGACCACCTCGACCATGCTTCCTACCAGCAGTTCTGGGGCGGCAAGGCGGGAATCGACGCGACGACGAAGTGGCCCGAGGAGGGCTACACCAGGGACGGCGGGTGGCCGGAGATGGTCCTGTCGGACCCGGACACGGCCGCGCTGGTGGACCGTCGCTGGAAGGAGTACGGCCTGTGACCAGCGCATCCGCCGCGCTCCCGCGGCCAGGACGCACCAAGGCCTTCCTCCGCCTGGTGATGATCGAGCACTCGATCTTCGCGCTGCCCTTCGCCTACATCGCGTCGCTGACCGCGATGTACCAGTGGGACAAGAGCATCCACTGGGCCCGGCTGCTGCTGGTCACCGTCTGCATGGTGGGCCTGCGCACGTTCGCCATGGCGGTCAACCGGATCATCGACCGCGAGATCGACGCCCGTAACCCGCGTACGGCGCACCGCGAACTCGTCACCGGCGCGATGTCGGTGCGGCACGCCTGGACCGGCGCCCTGGTCGCGCTCGTGGTCTTCCTGGGCGCGGCGGCCCTGCTGAACCCCCTCTGCCTGGCCCTGGCCCCCGTCGCGGTGATCCCGATGGTGGTCTACCCCTACGGCAAACGCTTCACGAACTTCCCGCAGGCCATCCTCGGCCTGGCCCAGGCGATGGGCCCGGTCGGCGGCTGGCTGGCCGTCTCCGGCAGCTGGGACTGGGACGCGGTGATCCTCGGCCTCGCCGTCGGCATCTGGATCGGCGGCTTCGACCTGATCTACGCCTGCCAGGACGTCGAGACCGACCGCAGGATCGGCGTCATGTCGGTCCCGGCCCGCTTCGGCGTCCCGGCGGCGATCCGGGCCGCCCGGGTGTGCCACGCGATCACCACGGCCCTGTTCGCCTGGTACGCCGTGCGCACCGACGCCGGCGCGTTCTTCTGGCTGGGCCTGCTGATCGTCGCGGGCGCGTTCGGCTACGAGCACACGATCGTGCGCCCCCACGACCTGACCCGCGTGAACAGGGCGTTCTTCAGCGTCAACGGGTTCATCGGCATTGCCCTGTTCGTGTGTGCGCTGCTCGACCTTCTGATGCGTGGTCTGACGGTCTGAGTACCGTGCGGCCTACCATCGAGGGCAGGAACTCAGGGAGGCCATCGTGACCGTCTCGGACGACCGCCTGCACTCGCAGCTCAGCCGGTTCGAGGACATGTTCCCCGGCTATCGGATGGAGATTGTCGAGGGCAACATCATGATCAGTCCGGTCAAGCCTCACCACGCGCAGACCATCCGACTGGTCTGGAACGCACTCGAGGTCCAGGTGGCCGCGGAGTGGGGCTTCGCGAGTGACGTCGCTTTCCCGTTCGATGACGACAACGAGTTCTGCCCCGACCTGGCTGTGATCCTGGCGTCGGAAGTCGCCAAGAACGAGGGCGCGTACCCGCCCGACCTCATCGAGCTGGTCGTCGAGGTGGTGTCCCACGGGAGCGTCCGCCGCGACTACCAGGTGAAGCCGCGCTGGTACGCCTCCCGGGGCATCGCCAACTACCTGATCTTCGACCCGCTCAAGGGTCACTGCGTCACTATGTGGAACCCCGGTCCCGACGGCTACCTGGGCCGCGACACCGTCCCCTACGGCCCCGAGCTGACCGTCGACTCCCCGCTCGGCAGGTTGGTGATCCCCACCGGCACCCTCCCCGTCGACCCCAAGGCCCCCCACCGGTCCTGAAGACGCCCCGACCCGCCGGTACGCTCAAGGTGTGAACGCAGGAGAAACGCAGCGCGTGCCTTGGATCGTGGGGGTGTCCGGGGCGTCCGGTACGCCCTATGCCGCCGCTGTGCTGCGGGCACTGCTGGACGCGGGGGAGGCCGTCGACCTGGTGGTCAGCCGGGCCTCGCGGCTGACCCTGCTGGACGAGACGGGGATCTCCTTCCGGGACGCCCACTGGCGCGAGGACCTCCGGCAGTGGCTGTCACTGGGCGCCGACGGCAAGCCCGGGACCTTCGCCGCCGACGTCACGGGGGTGCGGTACTGGAGCGCCGGGGACCTCGCCGCCGGGCCGTCCTCGGGGTCGTACCCCTCCAAGGGCATGCTCGTCGTGCCCGCCTCGACCGCCTGCGTCGCCGGTGTCGCGCTCGGGCTGTCGAAGGACCTGCTCCAGCGCGTGGCGAGCGTCACGCTCAAGGAGCGCCGCAGGCTGGTCGTCGCCGTGCGCGAGAGCCCGCTGAACGGGCAGACCCTGCGGCACCTGGTCACCCTGGACGACGCCGGCGCGAGCGTGGTGCCGGCCTCCCCGGCCTTCTACGCGGGCGCCACCCACATCCAGGACCTGGTGGACTTCGTCGCCGGGCGGGTCCTGGACGCCGCGGGCGTCGGGCACCGGCTCTACCGCCGCTGGCAGGGCGACCTCGGCGGCGGGGCCCGTACGCCCTAGCACGTCGCAGTACCTCTCATCACTTCAGGAACTCAGAACTTTCCAGGGGAAGGCTTCGATCGCATGGACGCCGTGGACAGGCAGCTCATCCAGGCCCTGAGGGAGAACGGCCGGGCCTCCTACGCGGAGCTGGGGCGCCTCGTCGGCCTGTCGGGGCCCAGCGTCACCGACCGCATCAACCGGCTGGAGGCGGCCGGTGTCATCACCGGCTACCGCGCCACCGTGAACGCGGCCTCCCTCGGCCTCGGTGTCACCGCGCTGATCGGCATCTCGCTGTCCGACGCCGCCGACCACGAGGACGTGGCCCAGCGGCTGAAGGAACTGCCCGAGATCGAGGACTGCTGGTTCATCGCCGGCGACGACTCGTTCATGCTCAAGGTGCGGGCGACGGACGTGGACGGCCTGGAGAAGATCATCCGGCGGCTGTCGGGGACCAAGGGCGTCTCACGGACCCGTACCACCATCGTGCTCTCCACCAAGTGGGAGAACCGGGTCGGGGAACTGCCCGAAGGGGTGTAGGGCTACGGTTACGACAGTCGTCGAGGAAAGGGATGAGCATGGACGTCGGGCTCAAGCGCGAGCTGGAGGACAAGGTCCGCTCCGGTGAGCGGCTGACCCGCGAGGACGGCATCGCGCTGTACGAGTCGGACGACCTGGCCTGGCTGGGCGGCCTGGCGCACGGGGTACGGACGAAGCTGAACGGTGACGTCGTGCACTTCAACGTCAACCGGCACCTCAACATGACGAACGTGTGCACGGCGTCCTGCGCCTACTGCTCGTTCCAGCGCAAGCCGGGCGAGAAGGACGCGTACACGATGCGCATCGAGGAGGCCGTCAAGCTCGCCAAGGCGATGGAGAGCGAGAACCTCACCGAGCTGCACATCGTCAACGGCCTGCATCCGAACCTGCCGTGGCGGTACTACCCGCGCTCCCTGCGCGAGCTGAAGGCCGCCCTGCCGAACGTCTCCCTCAAGGCGTTCACGGCCACCGAGATCCACCACTTCGAGACCATCAGCGGTCTGTCGGCGTCCGAGATCCTCGACGAGCTGATCGACGCGGGCCTGGAGTCCCTCACCGGCGGCGGCGCCGAGATCTTCGACTGGGAGGTCCGGCAGCACATCGTGGACCACCGGACGCACTGGGAGGACTGGTCCCGGATCCACCGCCTGGCGCACGAGAAGGGTCTGAAGACTCCGTGCACCATGCTCTACGGCCACATCGAGGAGCCCCGCCACCGCGTCGACCACGTCCTGCGGCTGCGTGAACTCCAGGACGAGACCGGCGGCTTCCAGGTCTTCATCCCGCTGCGCTACCAGCACGACTTCGTGGACATGAAGGACGGCAAGGTACGCAACACGCTCCAGGCCCGCACCCAGATGGCCACCGGCGCCGAGGCGCTGAAGACCTTCGCCGTCTCCCGGCTGCTCTTCGACAACGTCCCGCACGTCAAGGTCTTCTGGGTCATGCACGGCGTGCAGACCGCCCAGCTCGCCCTCCAGCACGGCGCGGACGACATGGACGGCTCGGTGGTCGAGTACAAGATCACTCATGACGCGGACAACTTCGGCACGCCGAACAAGCTGACCCGCGAGGACCTGCTGGAGCTGATCCGCGACGCCGGTTTCCGCCCGGTGGAGCGCAACACCCGCTACGAGGTCATCCGCGAGTACGACGGCCCGGACCCGCTGCGCCGCGAGGCGCCGCAGCCGATGCGCGTGTGAGGCCCTGCGGGGGCGGGGGTACCCGGGTGAGATGAGCCCGCGTACGACCGCCCCCGAGGACGCCTACACCGCCGAGCCCTTCGTGCCCGAACACGGCGGCCTGGCCGACCTGCGCAGGGCGGCGGCCGGCTGCCGGGGCTGTCCGCTGCACCGGGACGCCACCCAGACCGTGTTCGGCGAGGGCGACACGGACGCCCGGGTCATGCTCGTGGGCGAACAGCCCGGCGACCAGGAGGACCGCCAGGGCAGACCTTTTGTCGGCCCGGCCGGAAAGCTGCTCGACCGGGCCCTGGCGGACGCCGGCATCGACCCGTCGGAGGCGTACGTCACCAACGCCGTCAAACACTTCAAGTTCCTCACGCAGACCGAGCCCCGCAAGCGCCGGATCCACAAGTCGCCGACCCTGCGGGAGATGACGGCGTGCGGGCCCTGGCTCGCGGCCGAGCTGGCGCTGGTCGAGCCCGAGCTGATCGTGGTGCTGGGGGCGTCGGCCGGGAAGGCGCTGCTCGGGTCGTCGTTCCGGGTGGGCGAGACGCGCGGGACCGTGCTGGAACGGGAGCTCCACGGCCGGCCCGAGCGGCTGGTGCCGACGGTGCATCCGTCGTCGGTGCTGCGGGCGCGGGACGACGAGGACCGGCGGGCGGCGTACGCGGGGCTGGTGGCCGACCTGAAAGTGGCTGCGCGCGCATTGTCGTAATAGGTACAATCCATCAGTGCCCCTTACCTTCACGCTGGACCCCGCCGTCACCCCCGAACTGCGCGACGGCCTCCTCGACCTGTGGACCGATGTCTCCAACGCGGGCGGAGCCGTCGGCTTCGTTCCCCCGGTGACCCGCGAGGCGATACGCCCGGAGCTGGTGCGGCACTTCACGGCGATGGCCGAGGGGCGGTGCCGGCTCCTCGTCGGACGCGACGAGGAGGGTGAGGTGGCCGCCGCCGCGTTCCTCACCCGCAACACCCACCGCCTGATGCTGCACTGGCTGTGGCTGTACACCGTGATGGTCCGTCCCCGGCACCAGGGCAAGGGCTGGGGGCGCGCGCTGCTGGCCGCCGCGGAGGACGCGGCGCGCGGTATCGAGGGCATCGAGGCGATCCGCCTCACCTGCCGGAGCGGCCTCGGCCTGGAGCGGTTCTACGGCTCCTGCGGGTACAAGGAGGTCGGCCGCGTCCCCGCGGCGATCCGGGTCGCGCCCGGCGACGACCGCGACGACGTGATCATGCTGCTGCCGCTCGGCTGAGCCCCGCCCGTAAGATCGCCCGCCGGTCGTGCTTCACTGGAGGACGACCCTTTTGGAATCGGACGAGTGGATTGCGATGCTCCGCTACACGCTGATGCGCCTCGGCATCTTCGCCGGCTGCCTCGTGGTCGTCTGGGGAGCCGTCTACTCAGGCATCTTCCCGCGCGGCTTCGGCGGCTCCAACCCCCTGTGGGTCCTGCTGCTCTCCCTGGTGCTGTCGGCGCCGATCAGCTGGGTGGTCCTGCGCAAGGAGCGGGACCGGGCCTCCGAGCGGATCGTGGGCAGGGTCGACCGCATGAAGGCCAACCTGGAGGCCAGCCGCAGCCAGGAGGACGGGGCCGACGACACCGCGCGGGCGCAGGGCCAGACGTCCTGACGCCCTGACCGTCCGGACCCCCTGTCCAGGCCGTCCCCTGTCCAGGTCGTCCGGACCCCCTGTCGAGTCCGCCCGGACCCTCTGTCCAGGTCGTCCGGACCCCGTGTCGAGTCCGTCCGGAACCCTTGTGCCGACCCCATAGTCTTTCCCCATGGGTGGGGCGAGGACCAAACGGATGCCACGCGCGGTGCGGGAACAGCAGATGCTCGATGCCGCCGTACGGATTTTCGGCCGGCGTGGCTATATGGCGGCCTCGATGGACGAGATCGCCGAACTCGCCGGTGTCTCGAAGCCCTTGGTCTACCTCTACCTCAACTCGAAGGAAGACCTCTTCACCGCCTGCATCCGGCGCGAGGCCGCCGCCCTCACGCAGGCCGTCCGCGCCGGCGTGCGCCCGGAGCTGCCCGCCGACCGCCAGCTCTGGGACGGGCTGCTGGCGTTCTTCGCGCACACCATCGAGCATCCCGACGCCTGGTCCGTCCTGCATCTGCAGGCCCGCACCCACGGCGAGCCCTTCGCCGCCGAGGTCGCCGCGATGCGCGAGGAGATCGTCGCGTTCGCGACCCGGCTGATCGCGGTGGCGGCCCGCGAGGCGCACCAGGACCCGGATCTGCCCGAGCATGAGGTCGCCGGGCTCGCCGAGGCCCTCATGGGCGCCGCAGAGTCCCTCGCCGCCTGGGCGAACGCCACCCCCGGCACGACGGCCCGGCAGGCCGCGGCCACCCTGATGAACTTCGCCTGGGCGGGCCTGGGCAACCTGCTGGAGGGCCGCTCCTGGACACCCCCCTCGTCCGCGGCGCCGGTCGCGGACTCCTAGCCCACCTCTCCCGACAGGCGCAGCCGCTTCCCCTCGGTCCCGCGCAGCTCGAAGCGGCCCGCGCCGCCCGCCCTGTACGCCGTGGGGGGTCGGCACCCGCTCCGGCCTGCTCCCGTGTCGTCCGGACTCGACGGGGGCGCGGAGCGGGTTGCCGCCTGGGTCGGTCGCGGCCCGCTGCCGATCCTCGCTCCGGCGCGTACTCGAGTCAATCCTTGGGTTTTCTCCCTAAGTCCTAGTGTTAGCTTGGGGGTTGTGACGCTGGACGACCTTCGTGTGTTCGTGGCCGTGTGCCGGGCCGGGAGCCTCAGCTCCGTGGCGCGGGATCTGGGCTGCACCCAGTCCGCTGTCAGCCAGCACGTCAGACGGCTGGAGCGGGAAACCGGGGTGGCGCTGGTGGAGCGCCAGCCGCGAGGAGTGGTCCCCACCGAGGCCGGACGCATACTGGAGGCCGCCGCGGCCGAGGGGATCTTCGGACTCGACCTCGCCGTGCGGCAGTTGCGGGACCTCGTCGACGGGCACAGCGGCCATGTCCGCGTCGCCACGGGCGCCACGACCGTCCGGCACTTCATGTCCGACGCCGTGGTCACGTTCCGGCGCCGCCACCCTCGCGTCAGCCTGGAGTTCCGCACGGTCAGTTCGGGACGCGGCAGCTTCGACGCCCTCACCGACGGCACCCTCGACCTCGCCTGGATCACCGTCGGCCCGCCTGTGCGCGGCATCGAGCAGCGGACGGTGACGGAACTGCCCTGGCTGCTCGCCGTACACGCCGACGACCCCCTCGCCGGGCGGCCCGCCCTCGACGCCGCCGAACTGGCCGACGTCCGCCTCATCCGGCTCCCCCCGAACTCCACCTCCGCCGCCCATCTCGACGCCGCGTGCGCCGAGCTGGGCGTGCGGTTCGGTTACGACACGAGCGTCGCCGACTGGGACACGGCGCTGCTCCTCGCCGAGCTGGGGGTGGGGCGAGCGGTCGTACCGGCGGTGCCGGGGCTGCCGGTGCCGGGGGAGGGCGAGTTGCGGCTCGTCCCGCTGCCGGGCCTGCGTCCGCTTCCCGTCGGCTGGGCGGTGCGCCGCTGGGACGCCCTCAGCCCTCCGGCACGGGCCTTCGCGGACACGGTCGTCGAATTCCGGTCCCGCGTGCACGCGAACTGAGCGGGAGCCCGTTCCCGCCTCACCCTCTTCCCCGTCGTCCTGATCCCGGTCAGCCTTCCTTCCGGGCGAACAGGCACGCCTGCGGGACCGACTCCTCCAGCGGCTCCTCCGGTTCGCGCACGGTGCTGGACCGCAGCACGAAACCGGCGTCGGCCAGCAGTTTCGTGATCTGCTCGGGTCGGCGCCGGTGGAAGTCCAGGGTGACCGGGTGGCCCCACGGCCGGTCGAGGCGACGCGGCACGTCACCCACCTGGAAGGCGAGCAGCAGATGTCCGCCGGGGGAGAGCACGCGACGGAACTCGGCGAACAGCGCGGGAAGTTTTTCCACAGGCGTGTGGATGCTGGAGTACCAGGAGACGGCACCCGCCAACGCGCCGTCGGCGAGGGGCAGCTCCAGCATGGACCCCTGCTCGAAGCGCAGGTGCGGATACTCGCGGCGGGCGATCGCGACCATGGACGGGGAGAGGTCGAGTCCGAACACGGACAGGCCGAGGGAGGCGAGGTGCGCGGTGACCACGCCCGGCCCGCACCCGAGATCGGCCACGGCCCGGCCCGGTCCGACCAGCTCGGCGTATGCAGCGAGCAGTGCCCGCTCCAGCGGTCGTTCGCCGAGCTGGTTGCGGAAGCGGTCGGCGTAGTCCTCGGCGATGGTGTCGTAGAAGGCGCGGGTGGTGGTGAGGAAGTCACGGCTGGTCGTCACAAGGGCCGACCGTAGCCCGCGCGCAACCTCTCGACCAGCCAAGTCGCTTGGCCGCTGCGCGGGTTGGCAGAAAATCAGGCGATCCCGGCCGCCCGCAACAGCGCCGTGACCCCCGCCGCCCCCACGACCACCACGGCGAACGGTGCCTTCCGCCACGCCAGCACAGCCCCTGCCGACACCCCGGCGGGCCGGGCCCATCCCGCAAATCCGCCGTCCTCGGCAAGCGCTCCCGTCGCCAGCAGGGCGACGAGCAGAACCACGGCCCCGGCCATGGCCAGCTCCTGCACCCGCGCCGGTATCTCCACCCGCCCGTGCAGCACGGGTCCCACCAGTCGGAAGGCGTACGTGCCCACCGCCAGCGCGAGGATCACCACGACGGTGGCGTTCATGCGGCGGCCTGCGCAGGCGACTGCCGGCGGTGCAGGAGCAGCCCCGCCAGGGCGAGCAGCACGGGTGCTCCGGCAGGCACCGCAGGTGTCACCGCGAGGGCGATCGCCGCGCCGAGCAGGGCACACCTCCGTACCGTCGCGTCCGCACGCACCGTGGGCAGGACCAGAGCCACCAGAACGGCGGGGAAGGCCGCGTCCAGGCCGTACCGCGCGGTGTCGCCGAGGGCGCTGCCCGCGAGGGCGCCCGCCAGTACGCCGGTGTTCCACACGGCGAACAGGCCGAGCCCGGAGATCCAGAAGGCCCTGCGCTGCCGCGCCGGGTCGGGCTGGGCGAGGGCGAAGGCGACCGTTTCGTCGGTGACGAGGTGGGCGCCGAGGAAGCGGCCCACGCGGCCGGTGCCGAGGATGTCGGCGACGGCGAGGCTGAAGGCGGCCGTTCGGGTGTTCAGCAGCAGCCCGGTGGCTGCCGCGGCCAGCGGTCCGCCCCCGGCGATCAGGATGCCGACCGCGCTGAACTGTGCGGACCCGGCGTACACGACGAGGGACATCAGCACCGGCACCCACACCGGCAGTCCGCCGGCGACGGAGACGGCTCCGAAGGAGAGGCCGACGATGCCGCTGGCCAGCCAGACGAGTGAGCTGTCCCGGACGAGGGAGGCGTCCTCGGGTGTTCGGAGAAGCGAACGCATGTTTCCTACAATGGACAGCAGGCCTTCGTTCGTCAAGCCGAACGATCATACCGATGGAGCGAACACCGACATGTCCGAGGCATCCGCACGGCTCCCGATGGAGTGGATCGCCGCGTCTCTCAGGCGCGAGCGCACCCGCGTGGGCCTGTCTCTGTCCGAGCTGGCCAAGCGTGCCGGAATCGCGAAGTCGACGCTGTCCCAGCTGGAGGCCGCGAGCGGGAATCCGAGCATGGAGACGATCTGGGCGCTCGCGGTCGCCCTCGGGGTGCCCTTCAGCGCACTCGTGGAGCCGCCCGCGCCCGCCGTTCAGGTGATCCGGGCCGGCGAGGGCCCCACGGTCCACTCCGACCGGTCCAGTTATCTGGCGTCGCTGCTCTCCGCGTGCCCGCCGGGTGCGCGCCGGGACATTTACTACGTGTGGCTGGAGCCGGGGACCGTGCGGGATTCCGAACCGCACATTCCGGGGACCACCGAGCACATCGTGGTCAGCGAGGGGAAAGTGAAGGCCGGGCCTCGCGGGGAAGGCGTGGAGCTGGGCCCCGGTGACTACATGTCGTACCGCGGGGACGTCCCGCACGCGTACGAGGCGCTCGCCGCCGGAACGAAGTTCGTTCTCATCATGCAGCACATCTGAACTTCGGGGGGCACAGATGAACCGGAAATGAACCGGAAAAGACAGAGACCGGGGAAAAGGCAGGAGCCCCGTCGCCGAGCGGCGCGGGGCTCCTTGGGTACTGCTCTCAGGTCTTGGGTTCTGCGGTCAGGCAGTGGTTCAGACCGGGGTGACGTTCTCCGCCTGCGGGCCCTTCGGACCCTGGGTCACGTCAAAGCTCACCTGCTGGTTCTCTTCGAGGGAGCGGAAACCCGTGGCGTTGATCGCGGAGTAGTGAACGAAGACGTCGGGGCCGCCGCCCTCCTGGGCGATGAAGCCAAAGCCCTTTTCGGCGTTGAACCACTTAACGGTTCCGGTAGCCATATAAGCCCTCCTTGGGCTCACAAAGGGTTTGCCCTGCTCCAGAACCTGCAAGTGTGAAACGTTGCCGCACAACTGCATATGTCTGAAAACGACGAGAGCCCGCGGTCACATGCTCCGCAGGCTCTGTACTGCAAGGGAAACCAAACTGCAACTTGCTGCGAGCGTAGCACGCGGGCACCGGAAAGCAATAGAGGGCAAGATCACTTCACCCGGATGTTTGACGCCCGGGTAGTCCGTTTGACGGCGGGGTCGGTCTCAGCACGGTACGGCACGGGGTCTAGTCTCGCGATGTGGACAATTCTCGCACCCGGCCGCGCGTGGGCCACATCCAGTTCCTGAACTGCCTGCCCCTGTACTGGGGGCTCGCGAGAACCGGCACGCTCCTCGACTTCGAGCTGACGAAGGACACGCCGGAGAGGCTCAGCGAGGGGCTGGTGCGCGGCGACCTCGACATCGGGCCCATCACCCTGGTCGAGTTCCTGAAGAACGCCGACGATCTCGTCGCCTTCCCGGACATCGCCGTCGGCTGCGACGGCCCGGTGATGTCCTGCGTGATCGTCTCCCAGGTCCCGCTCGACCGGCTCGACGGCGCCCGGGTCGCGCTGGGCTCGACCTCGCGGACCTCGGTGCGGCTCGCCCAGCTCCTGCTCGCCGAGCGCTACGGCGTCCAGCCCGACTACTACGCCTGCCCGCCCGACCTCAGCCTGATGATGCAGGAGGCGGAGGCCGCCGTCCTCATCGGCGACGCGGCCCTGCGCGCCAACCTCATCGACGGCCCGCGTTTCGGGCTGACCGTGCACGACCTGGGCGCGCTGTGGAAGGAGTGGACCGGGCTGCCGTTCGTCTTCGCTGTGTGGGCGGCCCGCCGTGACTACCTGGAGCGCGAGCCGTTCATCACCCGCCGGGTCCACGAGGCGTTCCTCGCCTCCCGCAACCTCTCCCTGGAGGAGGTCGGCAAGGTCGCCGAACAGGCGGCCCGCTGGGAGACCTTCGACGAGGCCACCCTGGAGGAGTACTTCACCACCCTCGACTTCAGCTTCGGCGCCCCGCAACTGGAGGCGGTCGCCGAGTTCGCGCGCCGGGTGGGACCGTCGACCGGGTTCCCGGCGGACGTGAAGGTGGATCTGCTCCAGCCGTAGCCGGTCCAGCCATGGTCTCCGGCCGTGGCCGTCCAGCCGCGGCCGTCCAGCCGCGGCCGTCCAGCCGCGGCCGTCCAGCCGCGGCCGTCGTGCTGCCGGTACGCTGCGAGGCGGGCAGTCAGGCGTACGGGGGGAGAGGTGCTCGCCATGCAGCCGCTCGGAGCCGACGAACCGGCGGCCGTGGGACCCTACCGGCTGCTCGGCCGGCTCGGCTCCGGCGGCATGGGCCGGGTCTATCTGGGCCGCAGCGCGGGCGGCCGTACCGTCGCCGTGAAGATAGTGCACCCGCACTTCGCGCTCGACGAGGAGTTCCGGGCCCGGTTCCGGCGCGAGGTGGAGGCCGCGCGGCGGGTGGGCGGCGCCTGGACCGCGCCCGTGCTGGACGCGGACCCGCAGGCCGCGGTGCCCTGGGTCGCCACGGCGTACGCGGCGGGACCGTCCCTGGCGGCGGCCGTCGCCGACAGCGGCCCACTGCCGGCTCTTTCGGTACGGGCCCTGGGTGCGGGCCTCGCCGAGGCGCTCACCGCGGTGCATGAACTGGCCCTCGTCCACCGGGACGTCAAGCCGTCCAACGTGCTGCTGACCCTCGACGGCCCCCTCCTCATCGACTTCGGCATCGCCCGGGCCACGGACGGCACGGCATCCCTGACCTCCACGGGCGCGTCGGTCGGCTCGCCGGGCTATATGTCTCCCGAGCAGATCCTCGGCCGGAGCACGACAGGCGCGGCGGACGTCTTCTCCCTCGGCGCGGTGCTCGCCTACGCGGCCACCGGCGAACCGCCCTTCTCCGGTGACACCTCGGCCGCGCTCCTGTACAAGGTCGTCCACGAGGAGCCGGAACTGGGCCGGCTGACCGGAGTGTTGCGGGAGGTGGCCCAGGCCTGCCTGGCCAAGGACCCCGCCTCCCGGCCCGCCCCCGCCGAGGTGAGCCACCGGCTCGCCCCCGAGGGGGCCGCCCGCCTGGTCGCGTCCGGCTGGCTCCCGGGCCCCTTGGTGGAACAGGTCAGCCGCAGGGCCGTGCACCTGCTGAACCTGGAGACGGCGGCAGCGGATCCGACACCGTCCGGGCCGGTGGAGTTCACCAGCCCTTCTGTGGACGGGCTCAACGGGGCTTCGGCGGACGGGGTCAACGGGGTTTCGGCAAACGGAGGAGCGGGATCCGGTTCGGGACCGGACTCGGGTTCGGGACCAGGGTCGGGTTCGGGACCAGGGTCGGGAGCATTCGGGAGCAGCGGTCAGTTCGGCACCTTCGGGCCCGTCGCCCCTTCCGCCGTGGGTGTGTTCGGGCCCCCTCCCGTGATGGGGCCCGGTGGGGCGGCCGACACCGGTCCCGGGGCCGTGGCCCTCGGAGCCCCCACGGTCGTACCCGGGCCGCGGGACGCCTCGGCGCCACCGGGGAAGCTGACCGTCAGCGTGTCGGCGAACTCGGAGCCCGACGGCGGTCGCGGACGGCGGATCAGCTGCACGGTGGCGCTGGCGGTCGCCGGGGCGCTGGCCTCCGTTTCCGTGGGGCTCGGGGCGCTGCTGCAGTCGTGGTCCGGCGGCGGTACGACCGAGGCCGGCAGCGCTCCCGCCCCGTACTCCCCGGCACCGAGCGCGACGGACGGCGCCGGCGCACCCCCCTCCACCGCCGGCGCACCCCCCTCCACCGCCGGCGACCCGCCCCAGGGCGGCGGGCGGCCCGGCTCCGTCCCGGACCGCTACCTCGGCACCTGGGAGGGCCGGGCGACCGGACTCGGCGGCACCCTTGCCATGGGCACCTTCCGGGTCACCGTCCACCAGGCCGATCCCGGCGAGGAGCTGGGGAAGATGCGGCAGACCGACCGGCTCGGCGCCGTCTGCACCGACGTCCTCACCCTCAAGAAGGTCACGAAGAGCCGAGTCGTGGCCACGGCGGTGGGCGCCAAGAACAACCACCCGGGCTGCAACCCCACCGCCCACCAGGTCGAGTTGACCCCCGTCGGCGACGACCTGCGCTACACCTCGGACAGTTCGGCCGAAGGCAACCCGGTTGCCCGGATGTCAAGGGTCGACTAGGTGGGGTCCTGGCTGCTCGTCCTCGGTGCCGCCCTCTGGGGCGCGGCGGCGGGCGCGCTGCTGCCCCGCGCCGCGTACCGCTTCGCCGTGCCGGCGGACGAGCCGTGGCGGGAGCGGTGCCCGAGCGGCCACCCGATCCGGGGCTGGCTCGGCGGCGCCCGCTGCGCCGACTGCCCCGCGCCCGCCGCCTCCGGCTCCGCCGCCCCTGCCCTCGTCACCGCCGTCACCTGTGCCGGCCTCGCCGCCGCCACCGGCGCCCGGCCCGAGTTGGCGGTGTGGCTGCTGCTCGCGCCCGTCGGCGTCCTGCTGGCCGTCGTGGACCTGCGGGTGCAGCGGCTGCCGGACCCGCTGACCCTGCCGCTCGCGGCAACCGCCCTCGCCCTGCTCGGCCTGGCCGCGCTGCTGCCCGACCACGCCGGCCACTGGCTCACCGCGCTGTACGGCACCCTCGCGCTCGGCGGCGGCTACTGCGCGCTGCACCGCGTCAACCCGTCCGGCATGGGGTTCGGCGATGTGAAACTGGCGTTCGGCATGGGCACCGCCCTCGGCTGGTACGGCTGGCCGACCGTGCTGCTCGGCGCCTTCCTCGGGTTCCTGCTGGGCGCGCTCTACGGCGGTGCGCTCGTGCTCGCCCGGCGGGCGGGGCGCGGGACGGCCATCCCGTTCGGGCCGTTCCTGCTGGCCGGTGCGCTCGCCGGGCTGCTCGTCGGCGCCCGCGCGGCCTGACGGGGGGCGGCGGACACGGCTGGCGTAGGCTGGTTCGGTCCGTCCAACACCCTTGACGAAAGGGACGCCCGGTGTCCGAGAAGGCCGACTTCGCTTCCGTAGATGTCACAGCCGTACTCGACCGAGCCGCCGCGGGCGGACGCATCACGCCCGAGGAGGCGCTCGTCCTCTACCGGGACGCGCCGCTGCACGCGCTGGGCGCCGCCGCCGACGCCGTACGCCGCCGTATGTACGCGGGTGTCGAGCACATCGCCACGTACATCATCGAGCGCAACATCAACTACACGAACGTGTGCGTCACCGCGTGCCGGTTCTGCGCGTTCTACGCGGCCCCGAAGGACACCGAGGAGGGCTGGACCCGCGGCCTCGACGACATCCTGCGCCGCTGCGCGGAGACCGTCGAACTGGGCGGCACCCAGATCATGTTCCAGGGCGGCCACCACCCGGACTACGGCGTCGAGTACTACGAGGAGCACTTCCGGGCCATCAAGGAGGCCTTCCCGCAGCTGGTGATCCACTCGCTGGGCGCCTCCGAGGTCGAGCACATGGCCCGGATCAGCGGGGTGTCGGTCGAGGAGGCCATCACCCGTATCCACGAGGCCGGTCTCGACTCCTTCGCGGGCGCCGGCGCCGAACTGCTGCCCGCGCGCCCGCGCAAGGCCATCGCGCCGCTCAAGGAGAGCGGCGAGCGCTGGCTGGAGATCATGGAGATCGCGCACGGGCTGGGTGTGGAGTCCACCTCCACCATGCTGATGGGCACCGGCGAGACCAACGCCGAGCGTATCGAGCACCTGCGGATGATCCGTGACGTGCAGGACCGCACCGGCGGCTTCCGGGCGTTCATCCCGTACACCTACCAGCCCGAGAACAACCACCTCAAGGGCCGCACCCAGGCCACGATCTTCGAGTACCTGCGGATGATCGCGATCGCCCGCCTCTTCCTCGACAACGTCCGGCACATCCAGGGCTCCTGGCTGACCACCGGCAAGGAGGTCGGCCAGCTGTCCCTGCACTACGGCGCGGACGACCTCGGCTCCATCATGCTGGAGGAGAACGTGGTCTCCTCGGCGGGCGCCAAGCACCGCTCCAACCGCCTGGAGATCATCGACCTGATCAGGAAGGCGGGCCGCGTGCCGGCGCAGCGCTCGACGACGTACGAGCACCTCGTCGTGCACGACGACCCGGCGAACGACCCCATCGACGACCGCGTGGTCTCCCACATCTCCTCCACGGCCATCGAGGGCGGCACCGCCCACCCCGAGCTGAAGCTGCTGGCCACCAACTGACCCCGCCGTGCTGACCATTCACGCCGACTCCCGGGGCCGTGCCCTCGCTGTCAGTGGCGAGCGGATCGCGGACACCGGGCTCCTGGACGAGCTGACCGCCGCGCATCCGCACGCCCGCGTGCGCGAGTGGCCCGGCATCCTCACGTCCGGACTCGTCAACCCGCACGGCACCGAGCTGCTGGAGGAGGCGTACCACCCGGATCCCCGGGAGGCCGACGAGCTGGGCACCGAACCGCTGACCGGGGACGCGCTGGCGGCGCTCGCGCCGGACGACGTCCGGTGGGGTGCGAGCGCCCGGCGCGGTGTGCAGCGGATGCTGGCGCACGGCACGGTCGCGGCGGCCTGCGACCCCCTGCGCAACCGCGCGGTCCGGGACGCCGTCCAGCGCACCGGACTCGTGCTCGCGGGCCGTCATGGCCGGCCGGCCGGCGTCCCGTCCCTCGACCCGTTCGCCGCCGGGGTACCGGTGGTGTTCGCGCCCCCGCGCGACCGGGGCTCCGCCGCCCGCTTCGCCGTCTTCGACGTCCGCGACGAGGCGGAACTGGCGGAGCGTGGCGCCGGTACGTGCGTCGCGACCGTCGTCGCCGGGCGGCTGGTGTACCGGGGACGCTGAGCCGCGCGCGGTCCGGCGAACCGGGGCTGCAACAATGGGCGGGTGACCCGCGCTTCCTTGAACAAGCAGCCGCACGAAGTCGCCTCGATGTTCGATGACGTGGCGGAACGGTACGACCTGACGAACGACGTGCTGTCGCTCGGCCAGGACCGGATCTGGCGCAGGGAGGTGGCGAAGGCGGTCGACGCGCGCCCCGCGCAGAAGGTGCTGGATCTGGCGGCCGGTACGGCCACTTCCTCGCTGCCGTTCGCGCAGACCGGGGCCTACGTCGTCCCCTGCGACTTCTCCCTCGGGATGCTCCGGGTCGGCAAGAAGAACCACGCCTGGCTGCCGTTCACCGCGGGCGACGCGACCCGGCTGCCGTTCAAGGACGACACCTTCGACGCCGTCACGATCTCCTTCGGGCTGCGCAACGTGCAGGACACGGGCGCGGCCCTGCGCGAGATGTACCGGGTGACCCGGCCCGGCGGACGCGTGGTGATCTGTGAGTTCTCGCACCCGACCTGGGCGCCCTTCCGGACGGTCTACACCGAGTACCTGATGCGGGCGCTGCCGCCGGTCGCGCGTGCGGTGTCCTCGAACCCGGACGCGTACGTCTACCTCGCCGAGTCCATCCGTGCCTGGCCCGACCAGCCCGCCCTCGCCGGGCAGCTGCGCACGGCGGGCTGGTCGAAGGTGGCCTGGCGCAACCTCACCGGCGGTGTGGTCGCGCTGCACCGGGGTTTCAAGGAGAGCTGAACCCGGCCACGGCGTACGGGTCGCCGTGCTCGTCCAGTTCCCGTTGCAGCCCACCCGTGGGCGGCCTGGGGATGCGCGGCTCGCGCACCCCTCCGCCGCCCTCGCCCTCCTTGAAGTCGAACCACACGTACACCATGGAGTCCCGCGGCACCTCGGCCCCGGGCTGCGGGTACTGGCGTTCGACGTAGTCGACGACCGTGCGGAGGAAGTCCGGGCGGTCCGGCGCGCTCAGGGACAGGCCCCGCGCCCGGGCCGTTTCGCGTGCGTCCACGGCCATCAGCCCGACCAGCCGCGGGACGCACACGTCGGGTGTCTTGGGTGTTATGCGCACAGATGTCACCCCCAGCGGTACTGGCAGGGTAACTCCGGGGCGTATCACCCGGAAGGAGTCGGTGTCTTTCTGTGACGAACGACTACTCTCTGTCAGTCGAAGGTGAGCCGGAAGCAGTGCGCCGGCTCGTTGAGCACAGGGTGGGTGTAGGTCTCCGCGGGCTGCATGCCGAGCCGCCGGGTCACCGCGACCGACCGCTCGTTGCCCGCCCTGACCATCGCCACCACACCCGGTACACCGGCCGCCCGGACCCGCTCCAGGGTCTCCTTCGCGGCTGCCGTGACGTACCCCTTGCCCCAGTGCGCTCGACCGAGCCTCCAGCCGATCTCCACCTCTCCTACAGGGCCCCAGTCCGGCCGCCAGGGCTGGGCGCCGGTGAAACCGATGACCTCGCCGGACTCGTCCAGCATCGTCCACAGGCAGAAACCGCGCTCAGCGTCGTGCCGCCGCTGGCGCGCGGTGAGTTCCTCGTAGTCGGCCAGCGCCGCCGCCTTGCCGCCGTAGAACTCCATGACCTCGGGGTCGGCGAACAACCGGTGCCAGGCGACCGCGTCCTCGTGGGTGGGAACGCGCAGTCGTACCGCGGGGAGAGGTCGGTTCACGGAGGCAGCCCTTCAGCCGGGTGATCAATTCTGCTGAATAGACTGCCCATGTCCAGTGCCGGTCGGCACGCAGATTTCGAGCCTTGGGGAGATCCCGCCGTGACCGAGCCCCTCTCCGACTACACCGCCGATGTGATCGTCGTGGGCGCGGGGCCAGGCGGCTCCACGACCGCGTACCACCTTGCCAGGTCCGGACTTGACGTCCTCCTGCTGGAGAAGACCGAGTTCCCCCGGGAGAAGGTCTGCGGCGACGGCCTCACCCCGCGCGCCGTCAAGCAGCTCGTCGCGATGGGCATCGACGTCTCGGAAGAGGCCGGCTGGCTGCGCAACAAGGGCCTGCGCATCATCGGTGGCGGCGTCCGTCTCCAGCTCGACTGGCCGGAACTCGCCTCCTTCCCGGACTACGGGCTGGTCCGCAAGCGTGACGACTTCGACGAGCAGCTCGCCCGCCAGGCCCAGAAGGCCGGGGCACGCCTGCACGAGCACTGCAACGTGACCGGGCCGATCGTCGACGACCGCACCGGACGCATCACCGGTGTGACCGCCAAGCTCGGTGAGGACAAGCGCGAGGTCACCTTCCACGCGCCGCTCGTCGTCGCCGCCGACGGCAACTCCACCCGCCTGTCCCTCGCCATGGGCCTGCACCGCCGCGAGGACCGCCCCATGGGCGTCGCGGTGCGCACGTACTTCACCTCGCCCCGCCACGACGACGACTACCTGGAGGGCTGGCTGGAGCTGTGGGACCGCCGCGGTCACCAGGACCGTCTGCTGCCCGGCTACGGCTGGATCTTCGGCATGGGCGACGGCACCTCCAACGTGGGCTTGGGCATCCTCAACTCCTCCTCCGCCTTCCGGGAGCTGGACTGGCGCGAGGTCCTCAAGGCATGGTGCGCCTCCATGCCCGAGGAGTGGGGCTACACCCCCGAGAACATGACCAGCCCGATCCGTGGCGCCGCCCTGCCCATGGCCTTCAACCGCCAGCCGCACTACACCAAGGGCCTGCTGCTCGTCGGCGACGCCGGCGGCCTGGTGAACCCCTTCAACGGCGAGGGCATCGCCTACGCCATGGAGTCCGGCCAGATCGCCGCCGACGTCATCGTCCAGGCCCACGCGCGGGCCACACCCGCCCAGCGCGAGATCGCCCTGCAGCGCTACCCGCGCGTCCTCAAGGACACCTACGGCGGCTATTACACCCTCGGCCGTGCCTTCGTGAAGCTCATCGGCAACCCGAAGATCATGCAGATCGCGGCGCAGCGCGGGCTCACACACCCGATGCTGATGAAGTTCGTCCAGAAGCTCCTCGCGAACCTCACCGACCCCACGGGCGGCGACGCCATGGACCGCATCATCAACGCCCTGACGAAGGCTGTCCCCAAGGCCTGAGCGCCCTCAGTTCCCCGGCCATGACGGCCCGGCGGGCGTACACCTCGTCCCGCCGGGCCGCCATCTGCCGCAGCGCGTCCCTTTTCTCCCGCTTGGAGAGCCGGTCCAGGTAGACGTGCCCCTGGGTGTGGTCGGTCTCGTGCGCGAGGCAGCGCGCGAAGTACCCCGTGCCCTCCACGAGCAGCGGGTTGCCGTCCTTGTCCTGTCCGCGCACGACGGCCCGCTCCGGCCGCGGTACGTCCATCACGGCACCGGGCACCGACAGGCATCCCTCGCCCTCGACCAGCAGCCGTCGTCCGGCCGGCGGCGTCTCGAGCACCGGATTGACGACGTGTCCGACATGCCGGATTCCTTCGTCGTCAAGGCAGTCGTAAACGAACAGGCGCATGTCCACGCCGACCTGATTCGCCGCCAGTCCCGCCCCTTCGGCGACGTACAGCGTGCGGAACATGTCGTGGATGAGCGCGGCGAGGTCGGGCCCGAACTCGGTGACGTCCCGGCACGGCTTGTGCAGCACCTCCTCACCGACCTCGGTGATCCGGCGCACCGCACCGAGGCCGGCCTCGGGGGTGTGGCGGGGGTGGTAGCCGGCTGGGACTCCCTGTACGAACACGCGTGGCATCGCGTGGTCTCCTTCACTCGTGACCGGACCGCCGGGCGGCGGCCCGTCCGCGCATCCTGCCAGGAGAAGCGAAAGGCCGCTGCCTCCGGGAGGCAGCGGCCCTACGCGTGCGAGAGAGGTGCGGGGTGTGCTCAGAGCACCCGCACGGCGCCGGTCGGCGGGTCGTACGACAGCGGCTTCTCGACGATGCCGGTGGACGGGTTCTGCGCGCCGACGAACATGCCGTCACCGGCGTAGATCGCCACGTGGTAGGCGCTGCCCGCGCTGCCCCAGTAGAGGATGTCGCCGGGCTGGAGGTTGCTCAGCGAGACCTGGGTGCCGGCGGTCGACTGGTCCTGGGAGACGCGCGGCAGGCTGACGCCGACCTGCCTGAAGGCGGCCTGGACGAGGCTGGAGCAGTCCCATGCGTTGGGCCCGGAGGCGCCCAGGACGTAGCTCTTGCCGATCTGCGCCTTGGCGAAGGCGAGGACGGTCGCGGCCGAACCGGTGGCCGTGGACGTGCCGGTGCTCGTGCCGGTGCTCGTGGCGGTGGCGGTGCCGGTGCCGGTGCCGGTGCTCGCCGTGGTGGAGAGCGTCGTCCGCTCCGCGCTGCGGGAGGCACGGGCGGCGGCCTCCCGGCGGGCTGCCTCCTCGGCCTTCTTCTTGGCCTCCGCTGCCTTCTTCTTGGCCTTCGCAAGGTCCGCCTTGGCCTGCTTCGCGGCGTTTGCGGCGGCCGTGTCACGCTCGGCCTGCAGCTCGTAGTTCGCGGCGACCTGCTGGGTGGCGTCCGCGGACTGGGCGACCTGAGCGGCCAGATCGGCCGTCAGGGTGGGCAGTTCGAGGGTCTGCGTCACCGGCTCGGACGCGTTCGCCGAACCGGACGCCCCGGCGACTGCCAGGGTGCTGAGGACGCCACCGGCAACTCCGGCCCGCATCGCGATGGTGGACGCGCTGCGGCGGGGCTTCCGGTGGCTGCGTATGTGAGCGGTGTGGGGCATGAGAACAACCGGTACCAGGGGCTCCTTCATATCTTCAAGAAACGTGGCGTGCGCCACAGTTGCTCAATCGAGACACTGAATCCCGGGCGTGTCGCTCTTTATTGACGCCGTAACGGACATAGCGGACTCCGGTGATCAAGCCCTTGATCACGGTCTTTGATCATTACGTCCGAATTGCCCCCCACCTACCATCGGTTGGGGTGGATGGCCAAGCCCGGTTCTGGGAGATCACTTGCCGGTGTGGCGGAGGTCACGGAACGGTCACCGGGGAGGCCGCGTCCTGTGCGGGCGCGAGTTCGTGAACGCGTGCACGCGCCCGGATGCCGTCCACACCCCGTCCCGCACCTCCCTCCGACGTGTGAACGGGTGCCTCTATCAAGGGGTGGCGTCCAGCGCCAATTTGCATGCAGCGGAACTCTCTTGATATTGAGACGCCCCCTCTGGCCTGTGATGACAAGCGAAAATGTCACTTCTGGTGATCAGCTGAACGCTTCGCGTGCGAAGATCACTCATCATCCGACTTCATGATCCTTCGTCAGGTGGTGGAGATCACAAAGCTTGTGGAATACCCCGTGTCGCAGATCACAGAGCGGCGGGCATAAGATGCGAGGCAGTTGGGCTTGTGACCTGCTTCACATGTTCTCGATCTTCGTCCGGGACACGTGGGGTTCGAGGGACCGGTGAGGCAGACGCGAGCCCAGTGCAACCGCCAGCAGTCAGCGCCGACTGAGAGGAGCGAGGAGCGGTGAACGCGTATGCGCCCATCCTCGTACTGGGAGCCCTCGGGGCAGGCTTTGCGATCTTCTCCGTGGTCATGGCCACGCTGATCGGTCCGAAGCGGTACAACCGCGCCAAGCTCGACGCCTACGAGTGCGGCATCGAGCCGACCCCCACGCCGGCCGGCGGCGGGCGCTTCCCCATCAAGTACTACCTGACGGCGATGCTCTTCATCGTCTTCGACATCGAGATCGTCTTCCTCTACCCCTGGGCCGTCACCTTCGACGCCCTGGGGATCTTTGGGCTCGTGGAGATGCTGCTCTTCGTGCTCACCGTCTTCGTCGCGTACGCGTACGTATGGCGGCGCGGCGGCCTGGAATGGGACTGAGGGGCCTACTGACATGGGACTCGAAGAAAAGCTGCCGAGCGGCTTCCTGCTGACCACCGTCGAGCAGGCCGCGGGCTGGGTGCGCAAGGCGTCCGTCTTCCCCGCCACCTTCGGCCTCGCCTGCTGCGCCATCGAGATGATGACCACCGGCGCGGGCCGGTACGACCTGGCGCGCTTCGGCATGGAGGTCTTCCGCGGCTCGCCGCGCCAGGCCGACCTGATGATCGTCGCCGGCCGGGTCAGCCAGAAGATGGCGCCGGTGCTCAGGCAGGTCTACGACCAGATGCCCAACCCGAAGTGGGTGATCTCCATGGGCGTCTGCGCGTCCTCGGGCGGCATGTTCAACAACTACGCGATCGTCCAGGGCGTCGACCACATCGTCCCCGTCGACATCTACCTCCCGGGCTGTCCGCCCCGGCCCGAGATGCTGATGGACGCGATCCTCAAGCTCCACCACAAGATCCAGAACTCCAAGCTCGGCGTGAACGCCGAGGAAGCCGCCCGCGAGGCGGAGGAGGCGGCGCTCAAGGCCCTGCCCACGATCGAGATGAAGGGGCTGCTGCGGTGAGCGACGCGAACGGCACCAACGGCGCCACGGGTACGAACGGGGTCAACCCCGAGAAGGCCCTCTCGGCTTCCAACCTCCCCGGCCGGCGCGGCCAGGGCGGCGAGGAGATCCGCGTCCAGCGCGGCATGTTCGGCGCCGACAACGGAGGCGACACGTCCGGCTACGGCGGCCTGGTCCGCTCGGTCCGGCTCCCGGGACCGGCGACCCGACCCTACGGCGGCTGGTTCGACGAGGTCGCCGACGAACTCGAGGGCGCGCTGGAGGAGCAGGGACTCCTCCCCGGCAACGCCATCGAGAAGACGGTCGTCGACCGCGGCGAGATCACCTTCCACGTCGAACGCGAGCACCTGGTCCGCGTCGCCCGCACCCTGCGCGACGACCCGGCCCTGCGCTTCGAACTGTGCACCGGCGTCAGCGGCGTCCACTACCCGGCCGACAAGGGCCGCGAGCTGCACGCCGTCTACCACCTGCGCTCGATCACCCACAACCGGCTGATCCGCGTCGAAGTCAGCGCCCCGGAACCCGACCCGCACATCCCGTCGCTGGTCTCCGTCTATCCGACCAACGACTGGCACGAGCGGGAGACCTACGACTTCTTCGGCATCGTCTTCGACGGTCACCCCGCCCTGACGCGGATCATGATGCCGGACGACTGGCAGGGCCATCCGCAGCGCAAGGACTACCCCCTCGGCGGCATCCCCGTCGAGTACAAGGGCGCCCAGATCCCGGCTCCGGACCAGCGGAGGTCGTACTCGTGAGCACGCAGTCAGCATCAGCCGCGTCGGCGCGCGAGACCACCGAGGGCACCGTATATACGGTCACCGGTGGCGACTGGGACGAGATCGTCCAGTCCGCGGCCCGCGCCGACGACGAGCGCATCGTCGTCAACATGGGTCCCCAGCACCCCTCCACCCACGGGGTGCTCCGCCTGATCCTGGAGATCGAGGGCGAGACGGTCACCGAGGCCCGCTGCGGCATCGGCTACCTGCACACCGGCATCGAGAAGAACCTCGAGTTCCGCACGTGGACGCAGGGCACCACCTTCGTCACGCGCATGGATTACCTGACGTCCTTCTTCAACGAGACCGCCTACTGTCTCGCCGTCGAGAAGCTCCTCGGCATCGAGGACCAGATCACCGAGCGCGCCAAGATCATCAGGGTGCTCCTGATGGAGCTGAACCGGCTCTCCTCCCACCTGGTGTGCATCGCCACCGGCGGTATGGAACTGGGCGCCACCACGATCATGATCTACGGATTCCGTGATCGTGAAATGATTCTCGACCTCTACGAGCTGGTCACGGGCCTGCGGATGAACCACGCGTACATCCGGCCCGGCGGACTCGCCCAGGACCTGCCGCCCGGCGCGGTGGACCAGATCCGCGAGTTCGTGAAGAAGATGAACAAGAACCTCCCGGAGTACGACAAGCTCGCCACCGGGAACCCCATCTTCAAGGCCCGCATGCAGGACATCGGCTACCTCGACCTGGCCGGCTGCATGGCCCTCGGCGCCACCGGCCCGATCCTGCGCGCCACCGGCCTGCCGCACGACCTGCGCAAGACCCAGCCGTACTGCGACTACGAGACGTACGACTTCGAGATCCCGACCGCCGACACCTGCGACGCCTACGGCCGCTTCCTGATCCGCCTGGAGGAGATGCGCCAGTCGCTCAGGATCGTCGAGCAGTGCCTGGACCGGCTCCAGCCCGGCCCGGTGATGGTCGCCGACAAGAAGATCGCCTGGCCCGCCCAGCTCGCCCTGGGACCGGACGGGCTCGGCAACTCCCTCGACCACATCAAGAAGATCATGGGCACTTCCATGGAGGCCCTGATCCACCACTTCAAGCTGGTGACCGAGGGCTTCCGCGTACCGCCGGGACAGGCGTACGCGGCCGTCGAGTCCCCCAAGGGCGAACTCGGGGTGCACGCCGTCTCCGACGGAGGCACCCGTCCCTACCGGGTCCACTTCCGCGACCCGTCCTTCACCAACCTGCAGGCCATGGCGGCGATGTGCGAGGGCGGCCAGGTCGCCGACGTGATCGTCGCCGTCGCGTCCATCGACCCCGTGATGGGAGGCGTCGACCGGTGACCACCAGTTCCTCGGAGCGGGGCGTCAGCCTGGGCATGCCCGAACTGCCCGCGCCCGCCTACCCGGACGACGTCCGGGCCCGGCTTGAGGCGGACGCGCGTGAGGTGATCGCGCGCTACCCCGACTCCCGGTCCGCCCTGCTGCCGCTGCTCCACCTCGTGCAGTCGGAGGAGGGCCATGTCACGCGCACCGGGATGCGGTTCTGCGCGGACATGCTGGGCCTGACCACGGCCGAGGTCACCGCCGTGGCCACCTTCTACACCATGTACCGGCGGGGGCCCTCCGGCGACTACCAGGTCGGGGTGTGCACCAACACGCTGTGCGCGGTGATGGGCGGCGACGCGATCTTCGAGACCCTCCAGGAGCACCTGGGCGTCGGCAACGGCGAGACCACCGACGACGGCAAGGTCACCCTGGAGCACATCGAGTGCAACGCGGCCTGCGACTACGCGCCGGTCGTGATGGTCAACTGGGAGTTCTTCGACAACCAGACGCCCGCGAGCGCTCAGCGCCTCGTCGACGACCTCCGCGCGGGACGGCCGGTGCAGCCCACGCGCGGGGCCCGGCTGTGCACCTTCAAGGAGACCGCCCGGATCCTCGCGGGCTTCCCCGACGAGCGGCCGGGGGCCGTCGAGGAGAGCGGCGGCGCGGGCCCCGCCTCACTGGTGGGCCTCCGCCTGGCCAAGGGAGAGGCCGCACCCGCGCGCGTGGTGCATCCGCGAGGCGGTCCCGCTGAGGAGCCGCGGGAGGCGGTGCACGAACCGTCGCCGGCCGAGCACCTCAGTTCCCATGACGCGCCGCTGGAGACATCGGCCTCCGACCCAGCCCACCCGGCAGGGCCTACCGCCGAGGAGGAGGGGGAGTGATGACCGTGGTACCCGAACTCAAGGACACCAGCCCGGAGAAGCTGCTCGCACCCGTGCTGTCGGCCTTCTGGGACGAGGACCGGTCCTGGACTCTGGACGTCTACCGGAGGCACGAGGGGTACGAGGGGCTCCGCAAGGCGCTGGCGATGTCACCGGACGACGTGATCGCGTACGTCAAGGACTCCGGACTGCGCGGGCGCGGCGGCGCGGGGTTCCCGACCGGAATGAAGTGGCAGTTCATTCCGCAGGGTGATGGGAAACCGCACTATCTAGTTGTCAACGCCGACGAATCGGAGCCCGGGACCTGCAAGGACATCCCGCTCCTCTTCGCGAACCCGCACAGCCTCATCGAGGGCATGGTGATCGCGTGCTATGCCATCAGGTCGTCTCATGCCTTCATCTATCTGCGTGGTGAAGTCGTCCCCGTTCTGCGGCGGTTGCACGAGGCCGTGCGTGAGGCCTACGCGGCGGGCTACCTCGGCGAGAACATCCTGGGCAGCGGACTCGATCTCGACCTCACCGTGCACGCCGGCGCCGGCGCGTACATCTGCGGTGAGGAGACCGCGCTGCTCGACTCGCTCGAAGGCCGCCGTGGTCAACCGCGGCTCCGTCCTCCTTTCCCAGCCGTCGAAGGGCTCTACGCCTGTCCGACTGTTGTGAACAACGTCGAGTCGATCGCGTCGGTTCCCGCCATCCTGCAAAACGGCAAAGACTGGTTCAGGTCGATGGGCAGCGAGAAGTCGCCCGGCTTCACGCTCTACTCGCTCAGCGGCCACGTCGCGAGCCCCGGACAGTACGAGGGCCCCCTCGGCATCACGCTGCGTCAGCTCCTCGACATGAGCGGCGGCATGCGGCCCGGGCACCGCCTCAAGTTCTGGACGCCGGGCGGCTCCTCGACCCCGTTGTTCACCGACGAGCACCTGGACGTCCCGCTCGACTACGAGGGAGTGGCCGCCGCCGGTTCCATGCTCGGCACCAAGGCCCTGCAGTGCTTCGACGAGACGACCTGTGTGGTGCGGGCGGTGACCCGCTGGACCGAGTTCTACGCCCACGAGTCCTGCGGCAAGTGCACCCCCTGCCGTGAAGGGACGTACTGGATGGTGCAGCTGCTGCGGGACATCGAGGCGGGCAAGGGCGTCATGTCCGACCTCGACAAACTCGCCGACATCGCCGACAACGTCAACGGCAAGTCGTTCTGCGCCCTCGGCGACGGCGCCGCGTCCCCGATCTTCTCCTCGCTCAAGTACTTCCGCGAGGAGTACGAGCAGCACATCACGGGCCGGGGCTGCCCCTTCGACCCGGCCAAGTCGACGGCCTGGGCGGACCGCCCGGAGGTGAACGCATGACCGTGACCACAAGCTCTCCCGCCGGAGGGGGAGAGACGGCGGTCCCGCCGGAGGACCTCGTCACGCTGACGATCGACGGCGTCGAGATCAGCGTGCCCAAGGGCACCCTGGTCATCCGGGCCGCCGAACAGCTCGGCATCGAGATCCCGCGCTTCTGCGACCACCCCCTGCTGGCCCCGGCCGGCGCCTGCCGCCAGTGCATCGTCGAGGTCGAGGGCCAGCGCAAGCCCGTGGCGTCGTGCACCATCACCTGCACCGACGGCATGGTCGTCAAGACCCAGCTCACCTCGCCGGTCGCCGAGAAGGCGCAGCACGGCGTGATGGAGCTGCTGCTCATCAACCACCCGCTGGACTGCCCCGTCTGCGACAAGGGCGGCGAGTGCCCGCTGCAGAACCAGGCCATGTCGCACGGCAACGCCGAGTCCCGCTTCGAGGGCAGGAAGCGGACCTATGAGAAGCCCGTGCCGATCTCCACGCAGGTGCTGCTCGACCGGGAGCGGTGCGTGCTGTGCGCCCGCTGCACCCGTTTCTCCAACGAGATCGCGGGCGACCCGATGATCGAGCTGCTGGAGCGGGGTGCGCTCCAGCAGGTCGGCACCGGTGAGGGCGACCCGTTCGAGTCGTACTTCTCCGGCAACACCATCCAGATCTGCCCGGTCGGTGCCCTGACCTCGGCGGCCTATCGTTTCCGCTCCCGCCCCTTCGACCTCGTCTCCTCGCCCTCCGTGTGCGAGCACTGCTCCGGCGGCTGCGCCACCCGCACCGACCACCGGCGCGGCAAGGTCATGCGGCGGCTCGCCGCCAACGACCCCGAGGTCAACGAGGAGTGGATCTGCGACAAGGGACGCTTCGCGTTCCGGTACGCGCAGCTCAAGGACCGCCTCGAGACCCCGCTCGTCCGTAACGACGAGGGGGTCCTCGAGCCCGCGTCCTGGCCGGAGGCGCTTCAGGCGGCGGCACGCGGACTTGCCGCCGCCCGCTCCCGGGCCGGCGTCCTCATCGGCGGCCGGCTGACCGTCGAGGACGCCTACTCCTACAGCAAGTTCACGCGTGTGGCCCTCGGCACCAACGACATCGACTTCCGCGCGCGCGTGCACAGCGGCGAGGAGGCCGACTTCCTGGCGTCCCGTGTGGCGGGCCGCGGCCGTGACCTCGACGGTACGGGCGTCACGTACACCTCCCTGGAGAAGGCGCCCGCCGTCCTGCTCGTCGGCCTCGAGTCGGAGGAGGAGGCGCCCGGCGTCTTCCTGCGCCTGCGCAAGGCTTGGCGCAAGCGCAAGCAGCAGGTGTTCGCGCTGGCCACGCACGCCACCCGGGGTCTTGAGAAGGCGGGCGGCACGCTGCTGCCGGCCGCCCCCGGCACCGAGACCGAGTGGCTGGACGCCCTTGCGAGCGGTGTCGGCCTGGAGGAACCGGGCACACGGGCCGCCGAGGCGCTGCGCGCCGAGGGCGCGGTGATCGTGGTGGGCGAGCGGCTGGCCGGGGTCGCCGGCGGCCTCACCGCCGTCGCACGCGCCGCGACCGCGACCGGTGCCCGGCTGGTGTGGATCCCGCGGCGCGCCGGGGAGCGCGGCGCGATCGAGACCGGCGCGCTGCCGTCGCTGCTGCCGGGCGGCCGTCCGGCCACCGACCCGCGCGCGCGGGAGGAGGTCGCCGCCGCCTGGGGTCTGGCCGAACTGCCGCTGCGCTACGGCCGCGACACCCACGACATCATCGAGGCCGCCGCCACCGGAGAGCTGTCCGCACTCCTCGTCGCCGGTGTGGAGGTCGCCGATCTGCCCGACCCGGCACGCGCGCGTGAGGCCCTGGAGAACGTCGGCTTCCTCGTGTCGCTGGAGCTGCGGCCCAGCGAGGTCACCGAGCGCGCCGACGTCGTCCTGCCGGTGGCCGCGGTCGCCGAGAAGGCGGGCACCTTCCTCAACTGGGAAGGCAGGGTGCGCTTCTTCGAGGCCGCTCTCAAGCCCGAGCAGATGACCCGCCGCCTCGCCCCGACCGACGGGCGCGTGCTGCAGATGCTGGCCGACGCCATGGACGTCCACCTGGGCCTGCCGGATCTGCGTACCACGCGCGCGGAGATCGACCGGCTCGGCTCCTGGGACGGGCCGCGCGCCGCCGAGCCGATGGAGTCCGCGGGCGTGCTGCCGCGGCCGTCCGCCGGCGAGGCCGTACTCGCCGGGCACCGTCTGCTGCTCGACCAGGGCTCCCTCCAGGAGGGCGACGAGGCGCTCGCCGGAACCCGGCACGCCGCATGCGCGCGCGTGTCGCCCGCGACGGCCGCCGAGGCCGGCGTCACGGACGGCGGCCCCATCGCCGTCACCGGACCCGCCGGCACGGTCGAACTCCCGCTCCAGGTCACCGAGATGCCCGACCGGGTCGTCTGGCTCCCGCTGAACTCCCTCGGCCACGGCGTCGCCTCCGACACCGGGGCGCAGCCCGGTTCCCTCGTCCGTATCGGTCCGGCGGCAGTCGCCGAACAGGCCCTCAAGGAGGTGGAGGCATGAGCGGCACGAGCCCGTACCTCGCCGCTGAGAACCTCTCGATGTTCGGCCACGACCCCTGGTGGCTGATCGTCATCAAGGCGGTGTTCTGCTTCGCCTTCGTCGTGGCGTCCGTGCTGTTCGCCATCGTCTGGGAACGCAAGGTCGTCGCCTGGATGCAGCTGCGGATCGGCCCCAACCGGAACGGCCCCTGGGGCATGCTCCAGTCGCTCGCCGACGGCGTGAAGCTGATGCTCAAGGAAGACCTCGTCGTCAAGCGCGCGGACAAGGTGGTCTACGTCCTCGCGCCGGTCATCATGACCGTCCCGGCCCTCATGGCGATCGCGGTGATCCCCTTCGGCCCGGCCGGCAACGAGATCTCGATCTTCGGTCACCGCACCACGATGCAGCTGACCGACCTGCCGATCGCGATGCTCTACATCCTCGCGACCGCCTCCGTGGGCATCTACGGCATCGTCCTGGCGGGCTGGAGTTCCGGATCGACGTACCCGCTGCTCGGCGGTCTGCGCTCCTGCGCCCAGATGATCTCGTACGAGATCGCCATGGGTGCGGCGTTCGCCTCCGTGTTCCTCTACTCGGGCTCGATGTCGACCTCCAGGATCGTCGAACAGCAGCAGGACCGCTGGTACATCCTGCTGCTGCCGGTCTCGTTCGTCCTCTACGTCGTCACGATGATCGGCGAGACCAACCGCGCCCCGTTCGACATGCCGGAGTCCGAGGGCGACCTGGTCGGCGGCTTCAACACCGAGTACTCGTCCATCAAGTTCGCGCTGTTCATGCTCGCCGAGTACGCGAACATGGTGACCGTCTCGGCCGTGGCGAGCACCCTGTTCCTCGGCGGCTGGCGGGCCCCGTGGCCGGTCAGCACCTTCTGGCAGGGGGCCAACCACGGCTGGTGGCCGATGCTCTGGATGGTCCTCAAGATCCAGCTGCTGCTGTTCGTCTTCATCTGGGTGCGCGCCTCGCTCCCGCGGGTCCGCTACGACCAGCTGATGAAGCTCGGCTGGAAGGTCCTCATCCCGGTCTCCGTGGTCTGGCTGATGCTCGTCGCGACCGTCCGGGCCCTGCGCAACGAGAACTACGACTTCGCCGACATCGCCCTGTACGTCGGCGGCGGTGTCCTCGCCCTGCTGCTGGTCGCCTTCGTCGCCGACATGTTCCGCGCGAAGGCGGGCGCCGCCGAGCAGTCCACGGCCCAGCCCACCGCGTTCGACCCGATGGCGGGCGGGTTCCCCGTGCCCCCGCTGCCCGGACAGGAGCTGCCGCCGGTGCCGAGGCGCCGCCCACGCCAGGAGCGGGAGCTGGTTGTCAGTGGCGGGTCGGACACTGTCAGTGACGGATCTTCGGATGGGAAGGAGGCGTCCGATGGCTGAAGAGCCCAAGGACACCAAGCCGGGTTACCTGAACCCCGCGGCCGGCTTCGGCGTGACCTTCAAGGCCATGTTCAAGAAGCGGCTGACCGAGCAGTACCCGGAGCAGCAGAAGACCACGGCTCCGCGGTTCCACGGACGGCACCAGCTCAACCGCCATCCGGACGGCCTGGAGAAGTGCGTCGGCTGTGAGCTGTGCGCATGGGCCTGCCCCGCCGACGCCATCTACGTGGAGGGCGCCGACAACACCGACGAGGAGCGCTACTCGCCCGGCGAGCGGTACGGCCGCGTCTACCAGATCAACTACGCCCGCTGCATCCTGTGCGGGCTGTGCATCGAGGCGTGCCCCACGCGCGCGCTGACGATGACCAACGAGTTCGAACTGGCCGACTCCAGCCGCGCCAACCTCATCTACACCAAGGAGCAGCTGCTCGCCGGCCTCGAAGAGGGCATGGTCGACACCCCTCACGCGATCTTCCCGGGGACCGACGAGCAGGACTACTACCGGGGCCTGGTGACGCAGGCCGCGCCCGGCACGGTCCGCCAGGTCGCCGTGTCCAAGGGGGAGCGGCCCGAGGACCAGGAGGTGGAGGCATGAGCGCGCAGCTCGCCGCCTACACCACCTCCACCGGTGAGGCCTTCCAGTTCTGGGTGCTCGGCACGGTCGCGGTGCTCGGCGCCCTGGGCACCGTCTTCATGAAGAAGGCCGTGCACAGCGCGCTCTGCCTCGCCGGGACCATGATCGTCCTGGCGGTGTTCTACCTCGCCAACGGCGCCTACTTCCTGGGGATCGTGCAGATCGTCGTCTACACGGGCGCGATCATGATGCTGTTCCTCTTCGTGGTGATGCTCGTCGGCGTGACGGCCGCGGACTCGCTGAGGGAGACCATCAAGGGGCAGCGCTGGCTGGCCCTCGTGTGCGGGCTCGGCTTCGGCGTCCTGCTGTTCGCCGGGATCGGGAACGCCTCCCTGAAGGAGTTCAGCGGCACCGGCCGGGCGAACGCGAACGGAAACGTGGAGGGACTCGCGTCCCTCATCTTCACCAAGTACGTCTTCGCCTTCGAAATCACCGGCGCCCTGCTGATCACGGCCGCCGTCGGCGCCATGGTGCTCACCCACCGCGAGCGCACCGAGCGCGCCAAGACCCAGCGCGAGCTGTCCGAACAGCGCGTCCGCGAGGGCAAGCACCTGCCGCCGCTGCCCGCCCCCGGCGTCTACGCCCGGCACAACGCGGTGGACATCGCGGGCCTGCTCCCCGACGGCACCCCGTCCGAGCTGACCGTCAACAAGACGCTGCGCGAGCGCGGCCAGATCCGTGACGTGTCGACGGAGGCCCTGAACGACCTGCGGGCCCTGGAGCAGCGCGCCGAGGAGCGCCTGGAACGGACCGCGATCGAGCCGGCAACGTTCAAGCGGACCGAGGAGGCGTCGAAGTGAACCCCGTCAACTACCTCTACCTCGCCGCCCTCCTGTTCACCGTCGGCGCGACCGGGGTGCTGATCAGGCGCAACGCGATCGTCGTATTCATGTGCGTCGAGCTGATGCTCAACGCCTGCAACCTCGCGTTCGTCACCTTCTCGCGGATGCACGGCAACCTCGACGGCCAGATCATCGCCTTCTTCACGATGGTCGTCGCCGCCGCGGAGGTCGTGGTGGGCCTCGCGATCATCGTGTCGCTGTTCCGTACCCGCCACTCGGCCTCGGTCGACGACGCCAGCCTGATGAAGCTGTAAGGGGTCGGAAGAATCGTGGAGAACCTGATCGCGCTGCTCATCGCGGCGCCCCTGCTCGGAGCGGCCGTCCTCCTGGTCGGCGGCCGGCGCCTCGACGCCGTCGGCCACTGGATCGGCACGCTGCTGTCGGCCGCCTCCTTCGTGTTCGGTGTGATCCTCTTCGCCGACCTGCTCGGCAAGGACGCCGACCAGCGCACGCTCATCAAGCACCTGTTCAGCTGGGTCCCGGTGGCCGGCTTCCAGGCGGACGTCACCTTCCGCCTGGACCAGCTGTCGATGACGTTCGTCCTGCTGATCACCGGCGTCGGCTCGCTGATCCACCTCTACTCGGTCGGCTATATGGAGCACGACGAGCGCCGCCGTCGCTTCTTCGGCTACCTGAACCTGTTCCTCGCGGCGATGCTGCTGCTGGTCCTCGCCGACAACTACCTGCTGCTGTACGTCGGCTGGGAGGGCGTCGGCCTCGCCTCGTACCTGCTGATCGGCTTCTGGCAGCACAAGCCGAGCGCCGCCACGGCCGCGAAGAAGGCCTTCCTGGTCAACCGTGTCGGCGACATGGGCCTGTCGATCGCGATCATGCTGATGTTCACCACCTTCGGCAGCTTCGCGTTCGGCCCGGTCCTCAGCCACACCGGTGACACCTCCGAGGGCAAGCTCACCGCGATCGGCCTGATGCTGCTGCTCGCCGCGTGCGGCAAGTCGGCCCAGGTGCCGCTGCAGTCCTGGCTCGGGGACGCCATGGAGGGCCCGACCCCGGTGTCGGCGCTCATCCACGCGGCGACGATGGTGACCGCGGGCGTCTACCTGATCGTCCGCTCCGGGGCCATCTTCGACGCGGCCCCCGACGCCCGGCTCGCCGTCACCGTGGTCGGCGCCGTCACGCTCCTGTTCGGTGCGATCGTCGGTTGCGCCAAGGACGACATCAAGAAGGCACTGGCCGGCTCGACCATGTCGCAGATCGGCTACATGGTCCTCGCGGCGGGCCTCGGCCCCATCGGCTACGTCTTCGCGATCATGCACCTGGTGACGCACGGCTTCTTCAAGGCCGGGCTGTTCCTCGGCGCCGGTTCGGTCATGCACGGCATGAACGACGAGGTCGACATGCGCAAGTACGGCGGCCTGCGCACGTACATGCCGGTCACCTTCGTCACCTTCGGCCTCGGCTACCTCGCCATCATCGGCTTCCCGGGTCTGTCCGGCTTCTTCTCCAAGGACAAGATCATCGAGGCGGCCTTCGCCAAGGGCGGCACCGAGGGCTGGATCCTCGGCGGCACGGCCCTGCTGGGCGCGGCCATCACCGCCTTCTACATGACGCGCGTGATGCTGATGACGTTCTTCGGAGAGGAACGCTGGAAGAACCAGCCCACCCGCTCCCCGCAGGAGCCCAGCGCCGAGCCCGCCGCCGAGCACCGCGGTGAGCACGCCGAGCCGCACCCGCACGAGTCCCCCAAGGTCATGACGATCCCGATGATCGTGCTGGCCGTCGGTTCGGTCTTCGGCGGCGGCTTCTTCAGCATCGGCGACCGCTTCGTGCACTGGCTGGAGCCGGTCACCGGGCACAGCGAGGGCGACTCGCCGATCAGCGCCGGGACCGTCACCGCCGCGACCATGGTCTGCCTGGTCGTCGGCGTCGGCCTCGCCTGGGCGCAGTACGGCCGCAAGCCCGTCCCGGTGGTCGCCCCGCGCGGCTCCCTGCTCACCCGTGCCGCCCGGCGCGACCTGCTCCAGGACGACTTCAACCACGTCGTCCTGGTGCGTGGCGGCGAGCATCTGACGCGCTCCCTGGTCTACGTCGACCACACCCTGGTCGACGGAGTCGTCAACGGCACGGCGGCCGGCTTCGGCGGCCTGTCCGGGCGGCTGCGCCGGCTCCAGAACGGCTTCGCCCGCTCCTACGCGGTCTCGATGTTCGGCGGCGCGGCCCTCCTGGTCGCCGCGACCCTGCTGATGAGGGCGGTCTGATACCGATGTCCTTTCCTCTGCTGACAGCGACGGCGGCGCTCCCGGCCCTCGGGGCCGTCGCCACGGCGGCCGTACCGGCCGCGCGGCGCACCGCCGCGAAGTGGCTGGCGCTGCTGGTCTCGCTCGCCACGCTCGGCCTGGCGGAGGCCGTCCTGGTCCGTTTCGACCCGGACGGCGCCCGTTACCAGCTCACCGAGTCCCATGCCTGGATCAAGGACTTCGGGGTCCGCTACGAGCTGGGCGTGGACGGCATCGCGGTGGCACTGATCGCGCTGACCACCCTGCTGATCCCGTTCATCATCCTCGCGGGCTGGCACGACGCCGACCCGCTGGAGACCGGGAGCCGGAGGTGGCGGCCGACGCAGGGCTTCTTCGCCCTGATCCTGGCCGTCGAGGCGATGGTGATCATCTCCTTCGAGGCCACCGACGTCTTCGTCTTCTACATCTTCTTCGAAGCCATGCTCATCCCGATGTACTTCCTCATCGGCGGCTTCGGGGACCGCGCCCATGAACACGGCGAGGAAGCGGCGTCCAGGCAGCGGACGTACGCGGCGGTGAAGTTCCTGCTCTACAACCTGGTCGGCGGTCTGATCATGCTGGCCGCGGTGATCGGGCTCTACGTGGTCGCCGGGAACTTCAGCCTCCAGGAGATCGCGCAGGCCCGCGCGAACGGCTCGCTGCACATGGCGACCAGCACCGAACGCTGGCTGTTCCTCGGCTTCTTCTTCGCCTTCGCGGTGAAGGCACCGCTGTGGCCGCTGCACACCTGGCTGCCCAATGCCATGCAGGAGTCGACCGCGCCGGTCGCCGTCCTCATCACCGCGGTGGTCGACAAGGTGGGCACCTTCGCGATGCTCCGCTTCTGCCTCCAGCTGTTCCCAGAGGCGTCGAAGTGGGCGACGCCCGTCATCCTCGTCCTGGCGCTGATCAGCATCGTCTACGGTGCCCTGCTCGCAGTCGGCCAGCGGGACATCAAGCGGCTGGTGGCCTACGCGTCGATCTCGCACTTCGGCTTCATCGTCATGGGCATCTTCGCGATGACCAGCCAGGGCCAGTCCGGTGCCACGCTCTACATGGTCAACCACGGCATCTCCACGGCCGCGCTGATGCTGGTCGCCGGCTTCCTGATCTCCCGGCGCGGCTCGCGGCTCATCGCCGACTACGGAGGCGTGCAGAAGGTCGCCCCGGTGCTCGCCGGCACCTTCCTGATCGGCGGCCTCGCCACCCTGTCGCTGCCCGGACTCGCCCCCTTCGTGAGCGAGTTCCTGGTCCTGGTCGGCACGTTCACGCGGTACCCGGCGATCGGCATCATCGCCACCTTCGGCATCGTGCTGGCCGCGCTCTACACCCTCGTCCTGTACCAGCGGACGATGACGGGCCCGGTGAAACCCGAGGTCTCGGCGATGCCCGACCTGCGCGCGCGTGAACTCGTGGTCGTCGCCCCGCTGATCGTGCTGCTGATCTTCCTGGGCGTCTATCCGAAGCCCGTCACGGACATCGTCAATCCGGCGGTCAAGCAGACCATGTCCGACGTTCACAAGAAGGACCCCAAGCCCGAGGTGGAGGCGGCCAAGTGAGCGCAGTAGCCGTCCACAGCCTGTGGACAACCGCGGCCGAACCGATCTCGAAGATCGACGCGCCGAAAATCGAATACGGACAATTGTCGCCGACCCTGATCGTCGTCGGCGCGGCGCTGGTCGGGGTGCTCATCGAGGCGTTCGTCCCGCGCAGGTCCCGCTACTACGCGCAGGTGTTCGTGTCCGTCGTCGCGCTGTGCGCCGCGTTCGCCGCGGTCCTCGCGCTCGCGGCCGACGGGTACGGCACCACCAAGGCGCACATCGCCGCCATGGGGGCGATCGCCGTCGACGGACCGTCCCTGTTCCTGCAGGGCACGATCCTGCTGGCCGGTCTGGTCGGCCTGTTCACCTTCGCCGAGCGGCGCCTGGACCCGGCGGCCCACGGCAACCAGGTCGACTCCTTCACCGCACAGGCCGCGTCCGTGCCGGGCAGCGACAGCGAGAAGGCGGCGGTCAAGGCCGGCTTCACCACGACCGAGGTGTTCCCGCTGCTGCTCTTCGCGGTCGCCGGCATGCTGGTGTTCCCTTCGGCCAACGACCTGCTGACGCTGTTCGTGGCCCTGGAGGTCTTCTCCCTGCCGCTGTACCTGCTGTGCGCGCTGGCCCGCCGCAAGCGGCTGATGTCGCAGGAGGCCGCGGTCAAGTACTTCCTGCTCGGCGCGTTCGCCTCGGCGTTCACGCTGTTCGGCATCGCGCTGCTGTACGGCTACGCCGGCTCGGTGTCGTACGGCCGCATCGCGCAGGTCGTCGACGGCACGGTCACGGGCGTCGACCCGGCCCTGGCCGACACCATGGGCAACGACGCGCTGCTGCTGATCGGCAGCGCGATGATCGTGATGGGTCTGCTGTTCAAGGTGGGCGCGGTGCCGTTCCACATGTGGACGCCCGATGTCTACCAGGGCGCGCCGACCCCGGTGACCGGCTTCATGGCCTCGGCGACGAAGGTGGCGGCGTTCGGCGCGCTGCTGCGTCTGCTGTACGTCGTCCTGCCCGGGATGCGCTGGGACTGGCGGCCGGTGATGTGGGCGGTGGCGATCATCACCATGCTGGGCGGTGCGATCGTCGCGATCACGCAGACCGACATCAAGCGGCTTCTGGCGTACTCGTCCATCGCGCACGCCGGGTTCATCCTCGCGGGTGTCATCGCGACCTCGAAGGACGGCGTCTCGTCCGTCCTGTTCTACCTGGCCGGGTACTCGTTCGTGACGATCGGCGCGTTCGCCGTGGTCACCCTGGTGCGCGACGCGGGCGGCGAGGCGACCCACCTGTCGAAGTGGGCCGGGCTCGGCCGCCGCTCCCCGCTGGTTGCGGCCGTCTTCGCGGTGTTCCTGCTGGCCTTCGCCGGTATCCCGCTGACCTCCGGCTTCGCCGGTAAGTTCGCGGTGTTCAAGGCGGCGGCGGACGGCGGCGCGGCCCCGCTGGTGGTGGTCGGTGTGATCTCCTCGGCGATCGCCGCGTTCTTCTACATCCGCGTGATCGTGCTGATGTTCTTCAGCGAGCCGAGGCCGGAGGGCCCGACCGTGGCCGTGCCCTCGCCCCTGACCATGGCGGCGATCGGGATCGGCGTGGCGGTCACCCTGGTGCTGGGTGTGGCACCCCAGTACTTCCTGAACCTGGCGAGCCAGGCGGGAGTGTTCGTGCGCTGACCCGGCACTCGCCGCGCACGGCGGCCCGGCCTCCCCCTGGGGCCGGGCCGCTGCGTCGTTCTCCGACAACCGTCGGCACGGCACCCGAGCCTGTGGACAACTCATGGGGCTGTCGGTCCTGACCCCTATCGTGGAGGCAGTGGTCGAGGGACGACACACGGGGGACCGACGGGGATCAAGGCGATGCGCGGGACAGGCGGGATCAGCGAGATGGCAGGGTTGACCGAGGGGCCGGGCGCGGCCGAGAGCGAGGCGCTGGCCACGCTGCGCCGGGTCTTCGGGTACGAGGCCTTCCGTGGCGAGCAGGAAGCGGTCATCGAGCATGTGGTGGCGGGCGGCGACGCCCTCGTCCTCATGCCGACCGGTGGTGGCAAGTCGCTCTGCTACCAGATCCCGTCCCTGGTCAGACCGGGTACGGGCGTGGTGGTCTCGCCGCTGATCGCGCTCATGCAGGATCAGGTGGACGCCCTGCGCGCCCTCGGCGTGCGGGCCGGTTTCATCAACTCCACACAGGACTTCGACGAGCGGCGCACGGTCGAGGCCGAGTTCCTCGCGGGTGAGCTGGACCTGCTCTACCTGGCTCCGGAGCGGCTGCGGCTGGATGCCACGCTCGCCCTGCTCTCCCGCGGCAAGATCTCCGTCTTCGCGATCGACGAGGCGCACTGCGTGTCCCAGTGGGGCCACGACTTCCGCCCCGACTATCTGGCCCTGTCCCTCCTCGGCGAGCGCTGGCCGGACGTCCCACGGATCGCGCTCACCGCCACGGCCACCCGTGAGACCCACCGGGAGATCACCGACCGGCTGAACCTGTCGGCGGCCCGGCACTTCGTGGCCAGCTTCGACCGGCCCAACATCCAGTACCGGATCGTGCCCAAGGCCGACCCCAGGAAGCAGCTGCTCGCCTTCCTCCGGGAGGAGCACGCGGGCGACGCCGGCATCGTGTACTGCCTCTCGCGCAACTCGGTGGAGCGGACGGCGGAGTTCCTGACCGCGGGCGGCATCGAGGCGGTGCCGTACCACGCGGGCCTGGACGCGGGCACGCGCGCGGCGCACCAGGCGCGGTTCCTGCGCGAGGACGGCCTGGTCGTGGTGGCGACCATCGCCTTCGGCATGGGCATCGACAAGCCGGACGTACGCTTCGTCGCCCACCTGGACCTGCCCAAGTCGATCGAGGGCTACTACCAGGAGACCGGCCGCGCGGGCCGTGACGGTCTGCCGTCCACCGCGTGGCTGGCGTACGGCCTGAACGACGTCATACAGCAGCGCAAGCTGATCCAGTCCGGGGACGGCGACGAGGGCAGGGCAGACCCCCATCGCCGCCGCGCCACGGCCCACCTCGACTCGATGCTCGCGCTGTGCGAGACGGTCCGGTGCCGCCGGGGACAGCTGCTCGCCTACTTCGGACAGGAACCCGACCCGGCGGGCTGCGGCAACTGCGACACCTGCCTCACCCCGCCGGAGACCTGGGACGGCACGGTCGCCGCGCAGAAGGTGCTGTCCACGGTGGTACGGCTGCAGCGCGAGCGTGGGCAGAAGTTCGGCGCCGTGCAGATCGTGGACATCCTGCTCGGCAAGCGCACCGCCAAGGTGATCCAGTTCGACCACGACCAGCTGTCCGTCTTCGGCATCGGCCAGGACCTCGCCGAGGGCGAGTGGCGGGGTGTCATCCGTCAGCTGCTGGCCCAGGGGCTGCTCGCGGTCGAGGGTGAGTACGGCACGCTGGTGCTCACCGAGATGAGCGGTTCGGTGCTGCGGCGGGAGCGTGAGGTGCTGCTGCGCAAGGAGCCGAAGAAGCCGGCCGTCTCCCGGTCGCGGTCGGGCTCCTCCTCGAGTGGGGGCGAGCGCACGGGCAAGGCCGCCGCGGCCGAGCTGCCCGACGAGCTGCTCCCTGCCTTCGAGGCCCTGCGGGCCTGGCGTGCCGAGCAGGCCCGGGAGCAGGGTGTCCCGGCGTACGTCATCTTCCACGACGCCACGCTGCGGGAGATCGTCACCCGCCGGCCCGCCACGGTACGGGAGCTGGGCACGGTCAGCGGCGTCGGCGAGAAGAAGCTGGCGACGTACGGGGAAGGGGTGCTCGAGGTGCTGACCTCGCTCGACGCACCGGCCCCGGCGGCCGACACGTCCCCGGAGGACGCGTGGCCGGAGCCGCCGGAGCAGCCGGAGCCGGACGACTGGACATAGCCCGCCGCACAGCCGGCTCGACGTGGCCCGGCGCGTCAGGACAGTGCCGTGAGCCCCGGGGCGAAGGTGATGAGCAGGGGCAGCAACGGCACCAGCGCGGCCACTGTCGTCGTCAGCGCCCGCTGCCGGCGCAGCAGCCGCGGCGGGGGCTCCAGGAGGCGGTCCACACGCTCGCCCAGCAGGCGACGGCTGGACGCGCAGGACAGGACGCCCCGGTGCTGGTTCAACTCGATCAGCGCGAGGGCGGTGGTGAGATGGCCGCAGCGGCGCGACGCCGTGTCGTCGGCGGCGAGTTCGACCAGACGGTGGGTCTGGTCGCAGAAGTGGGCGAACAGCGGCACGCGCGGGAAGCCCGTGGCGAGTGCGGTGGACAGGTGCAGCAGCCAGTCGTGGTGCGCGCGGGCGTGACCCCGCTCATGGGTGAGCACCGCGTCCAGCTGGTGGTCGGTCAGGCGCTGCAGCGCCCCGGTGGTCACGACCAACTGAGGCGGATGTCCGGGCATCCACCAGGCGTCCGGGTATTCGTCCTCCAGCACCAGCATCGGGCCCCGCGCGGCGGGCAGCCCGGCCGGGAGGTCGGGGGCGCGTTCGCGCAGGTGTGCGCGGGTGTGGCCGAGACGGCGGCGGGCCTCGGCGAGTTCCCGGGCCAGCATCGCCGTCGTCCAGGCGGCCCCGCAGGCCAGCAGCACGGTGAGCGCGACGGCCCACACCGGCGCGGTCGAGAGGTCGTACGCGGCGGTGACGGCGGGTGGTGCCGGGGCGAACACCTGGTCGCGGACGGTGTGGAAGACGGCCGCCGCGCCGAGGACCAGCGCGGCCAGGCAGCACAGCAGGACCGTGGCGACCAGGCACTGCCACACCCACAACGCGACGACGGGCTCGCGCTCGGGCCAGCGGGCCCGGGTCAGGGCACGCGGCGCCGGTACGGCGGCCGTCAGGGCGACGACGCTCAGCAGGAGGAGACAGACGGTCATGCCGGGCACGTCCTGGTCGGAGAGTGTGCGGGTGGCGGGTGGTGGTGCGTGTCCCCGCCAGTATGACGGTGAGGGCGGCAGGAGTCAGGTGCCGAGGACGATTCGGCCGCCTTTCTTCGCGTGTGTCTGGTCCGGACCGCTGGTCACGTCGGGGCCGTCCGGTCCGGACCACTGGTCACAGGGAGCTCACCCCGACACGATCCGCCCGGTGACCTCGCCCAGACCCACCCGGGTCCCGTCCGCCCCCGGCGCCCACGCCGACAGCGTCACCACGTCACCGTCCTCCAGGAACGTCCGCTTGCCGTCGGGGAGTTCGAGCGCGTCACGGCCGTTCCAGGTCAGCTCCAGCAGGGAGCCGCGCTGGCGCTCCTCCGGGCCGCTCACCGTGCCCGAGCCGTACAGGTCGCCGGTGCGCAGCGAGGCCCCGTTCACCGTCATGTGGGCGAGCTGCTGGGCGGCGGTCCAGTACATGGTGGAGAAGGGCGGCTCGGAGACCACATGGCCGTTGATCGCCACCGAGATCCGCAGGTCGTAGCCGCCCGGCGGGACGCCCTCGGCCGTGTCGTCCAGGTAGGGCAGCAGCGGGTGCGTGCGCTCCGGCGGCGCCACGCGCGCGTGCTCCAGCGCCTCCAGCGGGGTGACCCACGCGGACACCGAGGTGGCGAAGGACTTGCCGAGGAAGGGGCCGAGGGGCACGTACTCCCAGGCCTGGATGTCGCGTGCGGACCAGTCGTTCAGCAGGCACAGCCCGAAGACGTGCTCCGTGAAGTCGCCCAGCGCGACCGGGCTGCCCAGTTCGGACGGCGTGCCCACGACGAAGCCGACCTCGGCCTCGATGTCCAGCCGGATCGACGGGCCGAACACGGGGGCGGGGTCGGCGGGCCCCTTGCGCTGCCCGGACGGCCGTACGACGTCCGTGCCCGAGACGACGACCGTGCCGGAGCGGCCGTGGTATCCGATCGGGAGGTGCTTCCAGTTGGGGGTGAGGGAGTCCTCGGCGTCCGGGCGGAAGATCCGGCCGACGTTCCGCGCGTGGTTCTCCGAGGCGTAGAAGTCGACGTAGTCGGCCACCTCGAACGGCAGGTGGAGGGTGACCTCGGCCAGCGGGTGGAACAGCGGTTCGATCACCGCGTGGTGCTGGGGCTCCGTCACCCAGGCGGTCAGCGCGCGCCGCACCTCGGACCAGGCCGTGCGCCCGGCGGCCAGCAGGGCGTTGAGGGTGGGCTGTGCGAGCAGCGCCTGGTGCGGCGAGCCGAGGGCGGTGGCTGCGGCGCCCGCGTCGAGAACGTGGTCCCCGAGCCGGACGCCGACCCTCCGCTCCGTGCTGCCGGCGGGTGAGAACACGCCATAGGGAAGGTTGTGCGGACCGAAGGGGTCACCCTCGGGGACGTCGAAGGGGGGCATGGGGTACTGCCTCACTCTCATCCGGCGCCATGCGCGACGCTGCGTTCCATGTGGTCGCGCCACACGTTACGGCCGAGGTGGGTGTCTTGGGCAGAGCCCGAAGCTGGATACGGTCCATAAGGGGACACATGGGAGGACCCCCGTGGCGGGCACACGGGAGGAAGCGCGGCCGTGAGCGTCGTCAGTGTGCCCTTCGAGACCGACCGTGGAGCGCCCGCACCGATCGCCGATCGCCGTCGGCGGACGCCGTCGGGCAAGTGAAGGACCTCGAACCCGACTTGGGGACGTCAGCACACAAGTGCACAGGGTGAGAGGGGGAGTCGGCGGGCAGCGATGTCCGTATTCTCTGATCATGGCCGCCTCCCCCGCATATTCACTGATCGCCACCGACCTGGACGGAACGCTGCTGCGTGGCGACGACACCGTCTCCGACCGGTCGCGCGCCGCGCTCGCGCGGGTGGCGCGGGCCGGCGCCCGGCACCTGGTGGTGACGGGCCGCCCGGCCCCCCGGGTGCGGCCTCTGCTGGACGACCTCGGCTGCACGGGGCTCGCGGTGTGCGGGCAGGGCGCGCAGGTCTACGACGCCGGAGCCGACCGCATGGTGTGGTCGGTACGGCTCGACCGGGAGCTGGCCGAGACCGCGCTCGGCAAGATCGAGGCGGAGGTCGGGCAGGTGTACGCGGCCGTCGACCAGGACGGCGTGGACGGCCTCACGCTCATCGAGCCCGGGTACCGGATGCCCCATCCGACCCTGCCCGCTCAGCGGGTCGCCCACCGCGAGGACCTGTGGGCGGAGCCCATCAGCAAGGTGCTGCTGCGCCATCCCGACCTGTCCGACGACGAGCTGGCGGCGATCGCGCGCTCGGCCGTGGGCTCCCTGGCGACGGTCACCATGTCGGGGCCGGGCACGGTGGAGCTCCAGCCGGAGGGGGTGACCAAGGCGACCGGGCTCGCGCTCGCCGCCGACCTGCTCGGGATCGGCGCCGGACAGGCCCTCGCCTTCGGGGACATGCCCAACGACATCCCGATGTTCGCCTGGGTCGGACACGGCGTCGCCATGGCCAACGCGCACTCCGAACTCAAGGCGGTCGCCGACGAGATCACCAAGTCGAACGAGGACGACGGCATCGCCGTCGTCCTCGAAAGACTGTTCCCGTTCGAGTGAACGTGACGGGGGTGTACGTCAGTACGCGCTGAAGACGTTGTCGATCGAGCCGTAGCGCGCGGCGGCGTAGTTGCAGGCGGCGGTGATGTTCGCGACCGGGTCGTAGGGGTCGAACGAGGTGCCGGCCACGTGGTAGGCGGCGAAGGTCGGGTCGATGACCTGGAGGAGGCCCTTGGACGGGGTGCCCTTGCGGGCGTTGGAGTCCCAGAGGTTGATCGCGCGGGGGTTGCCCGAGGACTCGCGCATGATGTTGCGGTAGATGCCGTGGTAGGTACCCGGGATGTGCTTCTGGGCCATGATCGCGAGCGACTCGCGGATCCAGCCGTCGAGGTTGTTCGGGTAGCCGGCGAGCGTGGTGGCGGGCGTCTTGGTCGTGCCGGAGGCGGCGGGGGCGGCGGAGGCGCTCGTCGCGCCGATGAGCGGGAGCGCGAGTACGGCGGCGCTGGTGCCCGCGGCGACGAGGGCACGGAGGAGACGGTTGTTCCGGGCAGGGCGGTGCTGGGCGGCAGCAGACATGGGGAAGTCCTCTCCGGCGCCTACGAGGTGAGCTGTCGGGTTCGGGCTGGGGAGGCGCCCGGCCGGGCCGCCGAGGCGGCACCGACTTCACCCCTAGCCGTTCCGGTGCGACATGCGTCGACCGGTCCGGCGACTTACCTGGGTCCCCCGCTCCTGCCGTACGAATGAGTTCGTCGATGGGTCACGCGGGCGGCGGCAGGATTCGGCGTCCGCCCGACGGCCCGGAACGTATGCGAGAGCACATGTCCGGAACAAGTACTGGATGCACGGAACGATCCGTTTGACCTTGATCTGTTCCGAATGGGGTACTTGATCCTTTGCGGTCGCCAACGCTCAACTCGCCCATGCGGCAAGGCAGGGAAGGAGCGGGGGCGGCCCGTCCCGGCGATCGGCGCCGATGGGTGTGCGTGAGCCAACTCACGAAAGAGCAAATTATGCCAAATCAGACATGGGGGATTCGGGGGATTTAGGAGTTCCAGCCTTTTCGGGGGATTCGCTCCTCCCAGGTTTGGTGGAAGACCACCTCGCGCTCCTCCGCGTGGACGACCTCGCACACCACCTCGTCGCAGCTCGAGAAGTGGTCCGCGTCACAGGTGACTTCGGAGCGGGTGCGGACCCAGGCGTCCCAGGCCTGCTCCGGGCGGTGCAGCCGGATCGACCACCGGGCCAGGGCGCGGGCCGACAGCGGGTCCTGTTCGGTGACGGCGTACGACTCCAGGACCTCCTCGGTGACCTCCAGCCCGTCCGGGAAGACGCGCGTGCCGCCGTAGCGCGGGCCCGTCTCCAGGCGCCACTCGCCCGCGGCCACGTCCCGCACCACCGTCCGCCCGGAGTGCGGCTCGTCCAGCATCGCCGGGTGGTTGACGCCCAGCGGCTCCGCCTGCTCCGGCTCGGCGAAGGCGATCCACCCGTCCGGCGTCGGGGAGCGCACCGGGAGCTCGAGCGTGCTGTCGGCCGGGTCGAGCACGAAGCCGGACATCGACTCCGGCTCCGGCCACAGCCATGGCCAGTACGCGGAGGACACCGCGAGCCGGATGTGGTGACCGGCCGGAAAGGCGTGCCCGACGGCGTCCAGTTCGACGGTCACCTCCTCGGTCGTGCCGGGGGCCCAGGGCACCGCCTTGTCCCGGCCGTGACGGGCCGTCAGGCTCAGGGCGCCCCGGGTGACCAGGGTCGAGGTCCCGTCGGGGGCCACGTCGCACAGCCGCGCGACCACTTGTCCGCGCGGCACCGGCGAGGTCAGCCGCAGTCGCGCCCGGGGCCGGCCCAGCAGCCAGGTCTCCTCGGCCACCCGGAACTCGAAACAGGCCGACCTGCCGTCCTCCTCCCGCTGGTCGGGCGGCATACCGGCGTCGTCGAGGGAAGGGGTGAGGCTGCCGGCGTCGATGCCGGTGTGCATCGGGGACCGGACGAGGAGGGGGGTGCCCTGGAGGACGTAGGTGAGGGGTGTCACATGGGGGGAGGGCCAGGCGGGCTCGCCGGTCCAGCGGCCGGACAGCGCGGTGGGGACCGCGGCGGGCGGGTGGGCATCGGCGATGTGCGCCCGCAGCAGGGGCTCGCCCATGATCGCTGTGTCCCGGCCCCTGAGCCAGTGGTCCCACCAGCGCAGGGTCTCCTGGAGGAAGCCGATCGCCGGGCCGGGCGGCAGGTCCTGGTCCGGGTACTGCCGTGACCAGGGCCCGATCAGGCCGCGCACCCGGTCGGCCGGGAGCGCCTCGACCAGCCGCAGAACGGTGTCCCGCCCGGGCTCGTACCAGCCGCCGACGGCGAACACCGCGGCCTGGCCGGCCCCGGGGCGCACAGGCCGGCCGCTGCGTTCGTCGGTCTCCGCGGGCGCTTCGCCCGGGGCGTCGTCGGCGGGCCGGTGGGTGGCGGCCTGCCAGGCCAGGGCCGGTGGCCGCAGGCTCGCCAGACGGGCCGTCCACAGGTCCCGCCAGGAATCGCCGGCGTACCGCGGATCGGGTGGGCGGCAGGCGAGGGCGAGCGGGGCGGCCGACCGGGCGTGCAGGGCCGGCGCGGAGACGGAACCCCCGATGCGGTGCCGGTCGTCGCCGTAGCGGTCGCCGTGGGCGTCCTCCACCGCGCACACCGCGACGACCGCCTTGAGCGGTTGCGGCGCCAGAGCCGCCACCCGGAGGCAGACGGAGCCACCCCGGCCGATGCCGAACATGCCCACGTTCCCGTCGCACCAGGAACGCGCGGCCAGCCAACCCACGACCTCCGCCCCGTCCGCCGCCACGGCCGCCGCACCGGTCTCGGTGCCGGCCGCGGCGGGCACCCCCTCGCTGTTGCCGTGCCCGCGCGCGTCGACCCGCACGGAGGCGTATCCGTGGCCCGCGTACCAGGGGTGGCGCTGGGCGTCGCGGGCGGCCGTCGCGTCGGTCAGCCGGTCGCAGGCGTACTCCAACAGCGCGGGCACCGGCGCGTCCGTCAGGGGCCGCCATACGCGCGCGTACAGTCGCGTACCGTCCGCCAGCGGGATGCGGACGTCCTCGTGTGCGTGGTCGTAGGGGTAGGACGTACGGATGCGCATGAGTACTCCGCTCACCCCTCGGTTCGCGACACGGCGTGCGCGTTCCTGTTAAGTCAATAAATGTTCGGTCTTGTCGGCTTATCAAAAACATACCGGCCGCCATTCGAGGCCGCCTGGTCTCGAGCGGTGGGCGCTATCGGTGATCGAACCCAGACCGGATACGCTGACTTGAGTGATACCGGCGACCTATCGACAAACCGTGTAATCGCCAACAGAGACACCAGCAGACAGGAGACCCCTCGTGACCGTCGTCGGGCCGTTCGGGCTGAGCGTGCGGGACCAGGCTCTCGAAGCCGATGTCCAGGCCGGATTGGCGGCTGTCGAGGAAGGCCTGCTCGAAGCCACCAAGAGCGAGGTCCCGTTCATCACGGAGGCCGCGCAGCACCTCGTGCGGGCCGGCGGCAAGCGGTTCCGGCCGCTGCTCGTGATGCTCGCCGCGCGGTTCGGTGACCCGTACGCGCCGAGTGTGGTGCCGTCCGCCGTCGTCGTGGAGCTGACGCACCTCGCCACGCTCTACCACGACGACGTCATGGACGAGGCCTCCGTGCGGCGCGGCGTGGACAGCGTCAACACGCGCTGGGGCAACTCCGTCGCGGTCCTCACCGGCGACTTCCTCTTCGCCCGCGCCTCCCAGATCCTCGCCGACCTCGGCCCCGAGGCGGTCCGGGTGCAGGCCCTCGCCTTCGAACGGCTGGTCACCGGTCAGATCCTGGAGACCGCGGGTCCCTCGGACGGCCGTAACCCGGTCGAGCACTATCTGGACGTGCTCAGCGGCAAGACGGGCGCGCTGGTGGCGGTCTCGTGCCGGTTCGGCGCGATGATGTCCGGCGCCGACGAGACGGTCGTCGACGTCCTCACCCAGTACGGCGAGCGGCTCGGTGTCGCCTTCCAGCTCGCGGACGACGTCCTGGACATCGCCTCCGACTCGCACGAGTCCGGCAAGACCCCCGGCACCGACCTGCGCGAGGGCATCCCGACCATGCCCGTGCTCCGGCTGCGCGAGCGGGCGGCGAAGCTGGGGCTGCCCGAGGACATCGCGCTGTGCGAGCTGCTGGACTCCGGCCTCGGCGACGACGCCCGGCACGCCCAGGCGCTCGCCGCGCTGCGCGCGCACCCCGCGCTGGAGCAGGCCCGCCGCGACGCCGTCCGCTACGCGGAGGAGGCGCGGGCCGCACTGGTCCCGCTGCCGGAGTGCGACGCCAAGGCGGCGCTCATGGAACTGTGCGACGCGGTGGTGTTCCGGGCCGGCTGAGGCCGCCCGTACGCGTCCGCCCGGCACGGGCCTGCCCGTACGCGTCCGCCCGGCACGGGCCTGCCCGTACGCGTCCGCACGGGGTGCCGAGGCGGTGACCGCCATGCGGCCCCCTACTACCCCTACGGGTCGGGGGAGTTGCCGCCCTGATGTGTCATACCGCAGGCGTACCCGGAGTTGGCTCCGAGGTCTGACGCTTCCTCACGGCCGATTTGGTCAGATGGAAACCACGGAAATCACCACTCCTCACCGATTCGGGTGAGAATGGCGGCTCAGGTGGACCAGCGTGAGGACAGCCGCCGCCGACGACGGAGGTAAGGCACACATGGCACCGTACGAATCCGACGACGCAACGGACGCCGCGCAGGACAGGGATCTGCGCTCCGGGCCCCGCAAGGCCGCCCGGTACGTCGTCCCGGTCGCGGTGGTGGGGGTGGCGGCGGCCACGATCGGGCTTGTCCCGGCGCTCGCCGACTCCGGTGACCCCGACCTGCCGAAGATCACCGCACAGCAGCTCATCGAGAAGGTCGCCAAGTCGGACGCGCAGCAGCTGTCCGGCACGGTGAAGATCAGCACCGACCTCGGCCTGCCGAACCTCGGCGGCCTGGAGAACAGCCTGATGTCCGGGGCGGCCCGGGGCGGCCACGGCGACAGCTCGCCCGCGGACCCGAAGTCCAGGCTCACCGAGCTGGTCACCGGCGCGCACACCCTGCGCGTGGCCGTCGACGGCCCCGACCGGCAGAAGCTGTCTCTGATGGAGAAGGGCGCCGAGTACAGCCTCATCCACAACGGCAAGGACGTGTGGGGCTACGACAGCCAGAGCAACGAGGTCTACCACGGCACCTCGGCCGGCTCCGGCAAGGAGCACCGGGCCGAGCCCCCGGCCACGCCCAAGGACTTCGCCGACCAGGCGCTGAAGTCGGTGGACGACACCACGTCCGTCACCGTCGACGGCACCGCCCGGGTCGCCGGCCGCGACGCCTACAAGCTGCTGATCAGGCCCAGGCAGTCCGGCAGCACGGTCGGCGCGGTCAGCATCGCCGTGGACGCGAGGACGGGCCAGCCGCTGAAGTTCACGCTGACCCCGGCGAGCGGCGGCGCCGCCGTCGTCGACGTCGGCTTCACCCAGGTGTCCTTCGCCGAGCCGGCCGCCCGCACCTTCGACTTCACCCCGCCCAAGGGCACGAAGGTCACCGAGCAGAAGAAGCAGCCGGAGGCGCGGCACCACGCGCCGGGCTCCGGAGAGGACTTCGCCAAGGGCATGGAGGGGTACGAGGTCCTCGGCAAGGGCTGGACGTCCATCGCCGCCTTCGACACCGGCGCCAAGGGCGGCCTGCCGGGCGGTTCCCGGGGCGGTGTGTTCGGCGGCTTCCTCGGCTCGTTCGGCGACAAGGTCTCCGGGAAGTTCGGCAAGGGCACGGTCTTCTCCACGCGCCTGGTCAACGCCCTGATCACGGACGACGGCAAGGTGTACGCCGGTACGGTCACCAAGGGCGCGCTGGTGAAGGCGGCGAACGACGCGAAATGACGGGGCAATGACGGGGCAATGACGGGGAATTGACCCCGAGGGGGCCCGCCGCGCGGGTCCCCTGGAGTACGACGAGACGAGGGAGCCGATGGACGAACCGTCCGCCACGCAACGGGGCCCGGGGGAGGCGGGGGAGAGCGTCATCGCCACGCGCGGCCTCACCAAGCGCTACGGCGGTGGGCAGCTCGCCGTCGACGGCCTCGACCTGACCGTCCCGGCGGGCAGCGTCTTCGGCTTCCTCGGCCCGAACGGCTCCGGCAAGACCACCACCATCCGCATGCTGATGGGTCTGATCGAGCCGACTTCGGGCACCGCACACGTGCTGGGCCGGCCCATGCCGCGCGCGGCACGCACGGTCCTCCCGCAGGTCGGCGCGCTCATCGAGGGTCCCGCCCTCTACGGCTTCCTCTCCGGCCGGGACAACCTGCTGCGCTACGACGCCGCCGACCCGACCGCCGACCCGCGCACCCGGCGCGCCCGTGTCGCCGCCGCGCTGGACCGGGTCGGCCTCGGCGCCGCCGCCGCCAAGAAGGCGAAAGCGTACTCGCTCGGCATGAAACAGCGCCTGGGCCTGGCCGCCGCGCTGCTCCAGCCGCGCAGACTGCTCGTGCTGGACGAGCCGACCAACGGCCTCGACCCGCAGGGCATGCGTGAAATCCGCGCTCTGGTACGGGAGTTGGCCGCCGACGGTACGACCGTCTTCCTGTCCTCCCATCTCCTGGACGAGATCGAGCAGGTGTGCACGCACGCGGCGGTCATGGCGCAGGGGCGCCTGATCACCCAGGGCGCGGTGGCCGACCTGGCCGCCGGGGCACGCGGCCGGCTGGTGGTGACGACACCGGACACCGCCGAGGCGGCACGCGTGCTGAAGGAGCAGGGCATCGCGGACGTCGTCGCCGAGGACGACCGCGTGACCGCCGAGCCACCCGGACAGGATCCTGCCGAGGTGAACGCCGCGCTGGTCACCGCGGGCGTCCGTGTCCGGGGTTTCACCCTCGAACGGGCCTCGCTGGAGGACGCGTTCGTGGCGCTGACAGGGGAGGGTTTCGATGTCGCGGGCTGAGGCAGTGCAGGCGTCGGCCGCATCCGTACCCGGATCCGGGCCCGCCCGGCCGGGTCCGCTGTGGACGTTCGGGCTGCTGCGCAGTGAGCTGGTCACCACTGTCCGGCGCTGGCGCACCCTCGCGCTGCTCGGTGTGCTGGCCGCGGTGCCGGTGCTGGTGGGGATCTCGGTCAAGGTGGAGACACGGGGCGGCGGCACGGTGCACGGCGGGAACGGCGAGGGGCCGCCGTTCATCGCGCAGATCACCAACAACGGCCTGTTCCTGGTGTTCACTGCGCTCGCGGCGACGTTGCCGTTCTTCCTGCCGATGGCAGTCGGCGTGATCGCCGGTGACGCGATCGCGGGGGAGGCGGGCGCTGGCACCCTGCGCTATCTGCTGGTCGCCCCGGCCGGGCGCACCCGTCTGCTGCTCAGCAAGTACGCGACGGTCATGGCGTTCTGCCTGCTGGCGACCCTGGTCGTGGCGGGCTCGGCGCTGCTCGTCGGCGCGCTGCTGTTCCCGCTCGGCGAGCTGACGACCATCTCGGGCACGCGTATCAGCTTCACCGAGGGGCTGGGCCGCGCCCTGCTGATAGCCCTGGTGGTCGCCGCCTCACTCGTCGGCATCGCGGCCCTCGGACTGTTCGTGTCGACCCTGACCAACAGCGGCATCGCGGCGATGGCGACCACCGTCGGCCTGCTCATCACGGTGCAGATCCTCGACCAGATACCTCAGTTGCACGCGCTCCAGCCGTACTTCTTCTCGCACTACTGGCTGTCCTTCGCGGACCTGATGCGCGACCCCGTCTACTGGGACGACCTGGTGAAGAACCTGGGCCTGCAGGCACTGTACGCGGCCGTGTTCGGCTCGGCGGCCTGGGCGCGGTTCACCACGAAGGACATCAGCGCCTAGCCCGCGAGGGCGGCGGCCGTCTCGTACGGGAAACGCGCGAGGGGCGCCTCCTGGGCGAAGAACGTCTTCGCATGCACCAGCGCGCCGGTGTCCTTCAGGACGTCGCCGGGCGCGGTGCCGTTGCCCAGCAGGACGCCGCCGAAGTGCATGCCCATGTAGGCGGCGGAGTTGTTCAGGGTGCCGACGTAGGGATCGGCGACCGACGGCTCGGAGTCCGCCAGCGCGGCCACGCCCCAGAGGGTGCGCCCGGCCATGGTGGCCTTGAAGTCGACGCCGGGGGTGCGCAGCCAGCCCGACCAGTAGTCCAGATACCGCTTGGCGAGGCCGGACACCGAGTACCAGTACAGGGGCGAGACGATCACGATGTCCGTCGCCGCGAGCGTGGCGTCGAGCAGCAGAGCGCTCTCGGCGTCCGCGGACGGTCGTACGTGGCCGCTGTCGTGCCGCAGGTCCTGGAAGTCGGGCAGCGGGTGCTCGGAGAGCCGGATCCAGTGCTGTTCGACATCGCCGGGCAGCTGTTCAGCGGCCTTGCGGGCCAGCAGTTCGCTGTTGCCGTCGGCGCGGGCGCTGCCCAGGACGAAGAGAAAGCGGCTCATGGGTCCCCCAGACGAGTGGTGTTCGTGCCCCTGAAAAGACATGGAGAGTATATGCACATGCATGCAATCTCCGGTACCCGCCCCTCCCTCCGGCCCCCCGGGAGGGCGGGGCGGCTGGTGCGCCTGGTGCGAGGCTGTGACGTCGCGGTGACGCGGAGGCCGAAGGGAACGGACAGACTGGTCGGCAGGACGCGCACGACGGATCGCGGCGCCGGGGGAGTGAGGGAAAACCGATGTCTCGACTCAGCTTCGAGAAGAAGCGGGCGCAGCAGCCCGTGGCGCACGCGGCGACGGTGCACGTCCGGGTGTCCGGAACGGGCACCGCGTCGGTGGGCGGGACGGCCGTGCAGGCGGCACCGGGTGAGGACGTCCGGCAGGCCGTCCTGAACCATCTCCAGCGCCTGGCCATCAGCATCGGCGCCCCCGTAGTGGCCACGGTCCACGACGAGTCCGTCGGCTGCGTGGTCCCCCTGGAGGTCTCGACGGACGGCTCCAGCCGGGTGGCGGGGGAGCCGGCGCGGTTGGGACCGGGGACGCGTGCGGCCGTGCGTGCGGCCGTGCCGCCGAGGACGGTGCAGGTGCCGACGGGCCGGTTCGGCCCGGCGCCCGCCATGGGGTCCGCCGTGGAGACACCCAGCCCCGCCCCCTCGACCGCACCGGCACCCGCGATCGCCTCCGCACCCGCACCCGTACCGACGAAGTCCCCCGTCGCCGTGCCGGAAGCGGTCGCCCCGTTGCCCGACCCCGAGGCCGGTTTCGCCTCCGCTCACACCCGCGCCCGGGGGTTCGACGCCGTGGCCGAGGAAGTGCTGGGGGACGGACCCGTGACCGAGACCGCGGAGGGGGCCGAGCTGCTGACCGAACCGATGACCCGGATCAACGAGGCCGTGCGGACGGGCCGTATAGGGACGGCGGCGGAGCTGGCCGACCGGACGGTCGCCGAGGCCACCGGTGTGCTGGGCCCCCGCCATCCCGAGGTGCTGCACCTGCGGGAACTCACCGCCTACATCGCCTACCTGGCGGGCGAGCCGGTCCGTGCCTGCCGCCTCTCCCTTGACCTGGCCCGCCTGCGGCGCCGCGCGCAGGACTCCGATGCGGCGTACGGCAACGTGCAGAGCGCGGCGACTGCCTGGCGCGCGGTGCGCGATCCCGAGGAGGGGCTGCGCCTGGGCCGTGATCTGATCGACCTGTGGACGGACCTCATGGCGGAGCCGGGCCCCGCGGCAGACGACCCCCGCCCCCTGGAGTGCGCCCGCGCCCGCATGGTCCGCCTGACCGACCGCGCGGCCGGCGCCGCCGCCCAGGCGTAGGCGACCCGTACCGGTACCGGCGGCGGCTACTGCACGCAGAACTCGTTGCCCTCCGGGTCCGCCATCACCACCCATTCGCCCCCCGCTTCCCTGACGTCCCGCAGCACCCGGGCGCCCAGCGCCTCCAGGCGGGCCACCTCGTCCGCGCGGTGGCCCGCGCCGGAGTGCACGTCGATGTGGAGCCGGTTCTTGACCCCTTCCGCCCTCGCCTCCGGCACGCGCTGGAACAGCAGGCGCCGCCCGAGGCCGGTGCCGGTGTCCGGGTCGTAGGGGTCTTCGGGGTGCCGTACGGCGATCAGGTCACGGAATGCGAGGCCGCCGCGGTACTCGACGGCGGCCTCCTCGGGCAGTGCCCCGCAGGACAGCAGCCGTTCCACGAGTTCGCTGTTGTCCTCGGCCTCGTAGCGCAGCGCGGCGGCCCAGAAGTCGGCCTGTGCATGCGGGTCGCCGGCATCGACGACGAGCTTCCAGTGCAGTGGTGCGGGCGTGTGTGTCGACATGGTCGACGTATACCGCCCGGCACTGACAACAACGGCCCGTCAGGCTTCCACCGTGGCGGAGTCGGGGACCTCGACGCGGGGCGGCAGCACGACCGCCTCCCGTGGCCGCCTGGCGGAGCGCAGCGCCTCCGCGGTGAGCAGGACCAGCGCCAGCCAGACCAGTGCGAAACCGGCCCACCGCTCCGCCGGCATGGCCTCGTGGAAGTACACGACGCCGAGGAGGAACTGGAAGACCGGGGCCAGGTACTGGAGCAGGCCCAGCGTCGACAGCGGGACGCGGATCGCCGCCGCGCCGAAGCAGACCAGTGGCAGGGCGGTGACCACGCCGGTGGAGGCGAGCAGGGCGGAGTGTCCGGCGCTGCCGGTGGTGAAGGTGGAGTCGCCGTGCGCGGTGAGCCAGATCAGGAACACGAGCGCGGGCAGGAACTGCACCGCGGTCTCGGCGGCCAGCGACTCCACACCGCCGAGACCGATCTTCTTCTTCGCCAGGCCGTAGGCGGCGAAGGAGAAGGCGAGGGTGAGGGAGATCCACGGCGGACGGCCGTAGCCGACGGTCAGGACGACGACGGCTGCGGCGCCGACCGCCACCGCGGCCCACTGCACGGGCCGCAGCCGCTCCTTGAGGATCAGCACGCCCATCGCGATGGTCACCAGGGGGTTGATGAAGTAGCCGAGGGAGGACTCGACCACGTGGCCGGAGTTCACGGCCCAGATGTAGACGCCCCAGTTCACGGTGATGAGGGCTGCGGACAGCACCACGAGCCCCAGTCGCCGCGGCTGGCGCAGCAGCTGTCCGGCCCAGGCCCAGCGCCGTGCGAAGAGCAGGGCGACGGTGACGAAGCCGAGGGTCCACACCATGCGGTGGGCCAGGATCTCCACGGCTCCGGCGGGCTTGAGCAGGGGCCAGAACATGGGGACCAGCCCCCACATGCCGTACGCGGCGAAGCCGTTCAGCAGGCCTATCCGCTGTTCACTCTTGGACGTCCCGGCCACCGGACCCTCCCTCTGGGCTGGCGCACGCGTGCTCGGCGTACGCACGCGAGGACGAAGGTAGCGCCGAGCGGCCCCCGCTGTCATGTCCGTATCGCTATACGGTCATGACAGTCCCCGGGTGTCGTACAGGCGGTCGGTCAGCCCTTGAGCGCGGCGCTGATCGCCTCCGCGAGCGGCGTGGTCGGGCGGCCGGTCAGGCGGGCGAGATCGCCGGAGGAGACGACCAGTTCGCCCTTCGCGATGGACGCGTCCACGCCCGCCAGGATCGCGGCCACCGGGCCGGGCAGGCCGGCGCCGGCCAGGATGCCCTCGAGGGCCTCGACCGTGACCTCGTTGTAGCCGATCTCCTTTCCGGTCTGCCGGCTCAGCTCGGCCGCGTACTCGGCGAAGCTCCACGCCTCGTCGCCGCCCAGCTCGTAGGTCGCGTTCTCGTGCCCCTCGCCGGTCAGCACCGCGACAGCCGCCGCCGCGTAGTCCGCGCGGGAGGCCGAGGAGACCCGGCCCTGGCCGGCCGCGGCGACGACCGTGTCGTGCTCGAGCGCCGGGGCGAGGTGCTCGGTGTAGTTCTCGTGGTACCAGCCGTTGCGCAGCAGTACGTACGGCACGCCGGAGGCGAGCAGGGCCGCCTCGGTGGCCCGGTGGTCGTCGGCGAGCGCGGCCGTCAGGCTGCCCGGGGCGCTGGTGTACGCGAGCAGCGCCACGCCCGCGGCCCTGGCGGCGTCGATGACGACCGAGTGCTGCCCGGCCCGGCCCTTGCCGAGCTCGTTGCCGGAGATCAGCAGGACCTTGTCGCCGGCCGTGAACAGGCCCTCGAAGGTCTCGGGCGCGTTGTAGTCGGCCACGGCGAGCCGCACTCCGCGGGCGGCGAGGCCGGCGGCCCTGGCCTCGTCGCGCACGACGGCGGTGATCTGCTGTGCCGGGACCTTCTCCAGCAGTTGCTCGACGACGTGGCGGCCGAGATGTCCGGTGGCTCCGGTGACGACGATGCTCATGGTGTGCCATCTCCTTGGGTGGGATCTGCCACTAACCTAAGAGCGGCGCTTTCCTGTGGAAAGTACCTACTTTGAAGTAAGGTACTGGCATGACAGTAAGCAGCCAGGTGACGGCCGCCGCAGCGCCGGCCCCCCTTCCAGCCGAGGCCATGTGTCCGCACCGGCTCGTCCTGGAGCACCTCACGAGCCGCTGGGGCGTCCTGGTCCTCATCGAGCTGCTGGACCGCCCGTACCGGTTCAGCGAGCTGCGCCGGGCCGTCAGTGGCCGGGGCGGGCGGGGCGTCAGCGAGAAGATGCTCGCGCAGACCCTGCAGACCCTGGAGCGCGACGGGCTGGTGCACCGGGACGCCAAGCCGGTCATCCCGCCCCGCGTCGACTACTCCCTGACCCGCCTCGGCCGTGAGGGAGCGGAGCAGGTGCGCGCGCTGGCCCGGTGGACGCAGCACCGCATGGACGAGGTGGAGCAGGCCCGCCGCGCATACGACGAGGCCCGGGACCTTCCGTCCCGGGCCTCGTGATCAGCAGGTGCTGCGGTCACGGCCTTGCGGCCGAGCCGGGTGTCAGCCGACGACCGTCCAGGTGTCGCCGCCGGCCAGCAGCGCGGCCAGGTCGCCCTTGCCGCGCTGCTCGATCGCCGTGTCGAGCTGCTCGGCCATCTGGGTGTCGTAGACCGGCCGCTCGACGGAGCGGAACACACCGATCGGGGTGTGGTGCAGGGTGTCCGGGTCGGCCAGCCGGGACAGGGCGAAGGCCGTGGTGGGCGACGCGGCGTGCGCGTCGTGCACCAGGATGTCCGCCTCGTTCTCCGGCGTCACCGTCACCACCTGCAGATCACCGGTCTGCCGGTCGCGTACGACACCGCGCGCGCCGTCTGCACCGAACCGGATCGGCTGCCCGTGCTCCAGCCGGATCAGCGCCTCCTCGGCCTGCTGCCGGTCCTTGAGGGCGTCGAAGGCGCCGTCGTTGAAGATGTTGCAGTTCTGGTAGATCTCGATCAGCGCGGTGCCCGGGTGGTCGGCGGCGGCGCGCAGCACCTCGGTGAGGTGCTTGCGGTCGGAGTCGATGGTGCGGGCCACGAAGGAGGCCTCCGCGCCGATCGCCAGCGACACCGGGTTGAAGGGGGCGTCCAGGGAGCCCATCGGCGTGGACTTGGTGACCTTGCCGACCTCGGAGGTCGGGGAGTACTGGCCCTTGGTCAGCCCGTAGATGCGGTTGTTGAACAGCAGGATCTTCAGGTTGACGTTGCGGCGCAACGCGTGGATCAGGTGGTTGCCGCCGATGGACAGCGCGTCGCCGTCGCCGGTGACCACCCACACGCTCAGGTCGCGGCGGGAGGAGGCCAGGCCGGTGGCGATGGCGGGGGCGCGGCCGTGGATGGAGTGCATCCCGTACGTGTTCATGTAGTACGGGAAGCGGGAGGAGCAGCCGATCCCGGAGACGAAGACGATGTTCTCCCGGGCCAGTCCCAGTTCGGGCATGAAGCCCTGGACGGCCGCCAGGATCGCGTAGTCACCGCACCCGGGGCACCATCGCACCTCCTGGTCGGTCTTGAAGTCCTTCATGGACTGTTTGGCCTCGGCCTTGGGGACCAGCTGGAGCAGCCCGTTGGCGGCGTCAGTCATGGATGGCCTCCTTGAGCGCGGTGGCGAGCTGTTCCGCCTTGAACGGCATGCCGTTGACCTGGTTGTACGAGTCCGCGTCGACCAGGTACTTCGCCCGGATCAGGGTGGCGAGCTGGCCGAGGTTCATCTCGGGGATGACGACCTTGTCGTACTGCCCGAGCACACTGCCGAGGTTGGCCGGGAAGGGGTTGAGGTGGCGCAGGTGGGCCTGTGCGATCAGTTCTCCGGCCGCGCGCAGCCGCCGTACCGCCGCCGTGATGGGCCCGTAGGTGGAACCCCAGCCGAGCACCAGGGTCCGGGCGCCCTGCACGTCGTCGACCTCGAGGTCGGGCACGGTGATGCCGTCGATCTTGGCCTGCCGGGTGCGGACCATGAAGTCGTGGTTGGCCGGGTCGTAGGAGATGTTGCCGGTGCCGTCCTGCTTCTCGATGCCGCCGATGCGGTGCTCCAGGCCGGGGGTGCCCGGGATGGCCCAGGGGCGGGCCAGGGTCTGCGGGTCCCGCTTGTAGGGCCAGAAGACCTCGGTGCCGTCGTCCAGGGTGTGGTTCGGGCCGGAGGCGAACTGGACGCGCAGGTCCGGCAACTCGTCCAGATCCGGGATGCGCCACGGTTCGGAGCCGTTGGCCAGGTAGCCGTCGGAGAGCAGGAGCACCGGCGTCCGGTACGTCAGTGCGATCCGGGCCGCGTCCAGGGCCGCGTCGAAGCAGTCGGCGGGGGTCTTGGGAGCGACCACCGGGACCGGTGCCTCGCCGTTGCGGCCGAACATCGCCTGGAGCAGGTCGGCCTGCTCGGTCTTGGTGGGCAGACCCGTCGACGGCCCGCCGCGCTGGATGTCGACGACCAGCAGGGGCAGCTCCAGCGAGACCGCGAGGCCGATCGTCTCGCTCTTGAGCGCGAGGCCGGGGCCGCTCGTCGTGGTCACCGCGAGGGATCCGCCGAAGGCGGCACCCAGAGCGGCGCCGATGCCGGCGATCTCGTCCTCGGCCTGGAAGGTGCGCACGCCGAAGTTCTTGTGCTTGCTCAGCTCGTGCAGGATGTCCGAGGCCGGGGTGATCGGGTACGAGCCCAGGAACAGCGGCAGGTCCGCCTGCCGGGACGCGGTGACCAGGCCGTAGGCCAGGGCGAGGTTGCCGGAGATGTTCCGGTAGGTGCCCACCGGGAACGCCTGCGCGGCCGGGGCGACCTCGTAGGAGACGGCGAAGTCCTCCGTCGTCTCGCCGAAGTTCCAGCCCGCCCGGAACGCGGCGATGTTCGCCTCCGCGATGTGGGGCTTCTTGGCGAACTTCGACCTCAGGAACTTCTCGGTGCCCTCGGTGGGCCGGTGGTACATCCAGCTCAGCAGCCCGAGCGCGAACATGTTCTTGCTGCGCTCGGCCTCCTTGCGGGACAGGTCGAACTCCTTCAGCGCCTCCACCGTCAGCGTGGTCAGGGGCACCGGGTGGAGGTTGTAGCCGTCCAGGGAGCCGTCCTCCAGCGGGGAGGCCGCGTAGCCGACCTTCTGCAGGGCCCGCTTGGTGAACTCGTCCGTGTTGACGATGATCTCGGCGCCGCGCGGAAGGTCGCCGATGTTGGCTTTCAGCGCGGCGGGGTTCATCGCGACCAGCACGTTCGGAGCGTCGCCCGGGGTGAGGATGTCGTGGTCGGCGAAGTGGAGCTGGAACGAGGAGACGCCGGGCAGGGTGCCGGCGGGAGCACGGATCTCGGCCGGGAAGTTCGGGAGGGTGGAGAGGTCGTTCCCGAAGGTCGCGGTCTCCGAGGTGAACCGGTCGCCGGTGAGTTGCATGCCGTCACCCGAGTCTCCTGCGAACCGGATGATCACCCGGTCGAGGCGACGTACGTCCTTGGCTCCGCCCGGTTTGCGCTGCTCACCGACGACGGCTGCGTCGGCCTGTTCGGCTGGGCTGCTGACCTGGCTGGTCACTGAACTGGACCTCCTTCGAGGCGGCTGTCCGGGCGTGGTCGTCCCACGGACCATCCCAGGATCAACCCTACGTCGGTTAGGGTCGCCTTCCCGAGGCCATCCGCATGGTGGACGGCTTTCTGAGACGGCGTCGCGCGTCGGCCTGCTGTTGACAGAGTGTCAGCATCAGGACTTGAGATAGGTCAGAACGGCGAGAACACGCCGGTGATCCCCCTCACTCTGGGAAAGGCCGAGCTTCAGGAAGATGTTGCTGACGTGCTTCTCCACGGCCCCGTCGCTGACCACCAGCTGTCTGGCGACGGCCGAGTTCGTGCGGCCCTCCGCCATCAGGCCGAGGACCTCGCGCTCGCGTGGCGTGAGCCCGGCCAGCGCGTCCTGCTTGCGGCTCCGGCCGAGCAGCTGTGCGACGACCTCCGGGTCCAGTGCCGTACCGCCCCCGGCCACCCGCACCACCGCGTCGACGAACTCCCGCACCTCGGCGACCCGGTCCTTGAGCAGATAGCCCACGCCCCGGGTGGAACCGGCCAGCAGTTCGGTGGCGTAGCGCTCCTCCACGTACTGGGACAGCACCAGCACGCCGAGCTGCGGATAGGCCTTGCGCAGCCGTACGGCCGCCCGCACGCCCTCGTCGGTGTGGGTCGGCGGCATCCGCACGTCGGCGACCACCACGTCGGGCAGCGCGCCCTGGGCGTCGAGGTCGGCGATCGTCCTCAGCAGGGCCTCCGCGTCACCGACGCCCGCCACGACCTCGTGTCCCAGGTCGGTCAGCAGCCGGGTCAGGCCCTCCCGGAGCAGCACCGAGTCCTCGGCGATGACCACCCGCACCCTGTTCTCCACGATCTCCCGGTCCCCCACAAGCCGATCCTTCTCCCAGTTCCTTCCACGGCAACCGTCCTACGGGGCACCAGCATTCCAGGACCGGCATCGTGACACGCTCGAGCGGGAGATCAGGGGAGGGGCGAAAGTGGACGATCTGTACGGTTGTGGCCTGACGCGCGTCGGCCGTCGTCAGGCGCCGCAGCCGCGCCAGGGCAGTTCGGCGATCACCCGGGTGGGGCCGCCCGCCGGCGAGTCGACGACCAGAACGCCGTCCACCGCGTTCAGACGCCCGGCGAGTCCGGCCAGACCCGAGCCCGTGGACGCGTCCGCACCGCCCACGCCGTCGTCGGCCACCTGGAGCATCAGCCGGTCCTCCACGCGCCACACGTCCACCGTGGCGGACCGGGCGCGGCTGTGCTTGGTGACGTTCTGGAGCAGCTCGGAGACCGTGAAGTAGGCGATGCCCTCGATGGCCGGGGCCGGCCGGGCCGGCAGGTCCACCTCGACCCGCACCGGGACGGCGCAGCGGGAGGCGACGGCGGACAGTGCCGCGTCCAGGCCGCGGTCGGTCAGGACGGCAGGATGGATGCCGCGGGCGAGGTCACGCAGCTCCTGGAGCGCCGTCTTCACCTCGCCGTGCGCCTCCTCCACCATCCGCGCCGCCTCGCCCGGGTCCTCCCTGAGCTTCTCCTTGGCCAGCCCCAGGTCCATCGCGAGGCTGACCAGCCTGGCCTGGGCGCCGTCGTGCAGGTCGCGCTCGATGCGCCGCAGGTCGGCGGCGGCCGTGTCGACCACGACCCCCCGGTCCGACTCCAGCTCGACCACCCGCTCCGACAGCCGTGACGGCCCGAGCAGCCCGCGCACCAGGAGCCTGTCCACCGTCGTCAGCGCCCGCACGATCCACGGCGTGGCCAGCGTGAACAGCAGTCCGACCAGCGCGGTCACGCTGATCTCGAACGGGTTGTCGAGATAGATCTGGTGGTGTGCGTCGTCGTAGACCTGCAGACCGCCCTGGCCCGCGTACATCGGAAGCACCCAGAACCACAGCGGGTAGGTCAGCAGCGACCAGCCGCAGGTCCAGAAGGTCACCGCGACGGGGAACGAGAACACCGCCCACGGGAACTGAACCAGCGCGTACAACATGTTCCGCCAGGACGTGCCGCTCTTGAGGACCGCGCCGATCCACGCCGGCACGCCCGGCGCCCGCATCCGCAGCGGCTCCGGCTCCGCCACGTCCAGGCGCAGCAGCCCGCGCGCCCGCGCCCGTTCCAGCGCGCCGAAGCCCCGGCAGCCGGCGAGCGCCGCCGCGAGCACCGGGATGCCGAGGAAGGTCACGAGCAGGCCCGCTCCGAGCGACACCATCGTCACCGTCCAGGTGAACAGCACGATCGCGACCGGCAGACTCAGCAGCACGTAGCCGAACTCACGCCAGGCGCGCGCCTGGAACGGGGCGCGCAGGGCGGGGGACAGGAGGGGGCGCGGTTCGTCGTCGTGGCCGTACGCCTCGCGGCCGTACCCGTCGTGGCCGTGGCCGTACCCCTGCCCGTGCTCCGTGGTCATCGGTGTCGTCCCGCTCTCCTCGTCCGACCGGCGGGAAGACCTGCCGGTGCCGCTGTACCTCCGTCTCCAGCCTGCTGCGCGGCGGGTCCGCGGACCATGGAGGCCGTCGGCCTCCTGGACCGGGGGTTTTCCCCACCCCCGGTGCCCGCCGGCCGGCAGCCTAGGGTTCCGTCCGGTCCCGCCACGGCAGTTCCGCCGTGACCACGGTCGGGCCGCCGGACGGCGAGTCGACGACGAACAGGCCGTCGACCGCGCCCAGCCGTTCCGCCAGTCCCCGCATCCCGGTGCCGCCGTCCAGCCGTGCGCCGCCGCGGCCGTCGTCGCGGACCTCGATGAACAGCCGGTCGTCCGTGCGCCACACGTCGACGGAGGCGGACCGCGCCCCGCTGTGCTTGCTGATGTTCTGCAGCAGCTCGGAGACCGTGAAGTAGGCGATGCCCTCGATGGCCGGGGCCGGCCGGGCCGGCAGGTCCACCTCGACCCGCACCGGGACGGCGCAGCGGGAGGCGACGGCGGACAGTGCCGCGTCCAGGCCGCGGTCGGTCAGGACGGCAGGATGGATGCCGCGGGCGAGGTCACGCAGCTCCTGGAGCGCCAGCTTCACCTCGCCGTGCGCCTCATCCACCATCACCGCGGCCGCGTCGGGGTCCTCCAGCAGCTTCTCCTTGGCCAGGCCGAGCCCCATCGCCAGGCTGACCAGCCTGGCCTGGGCGCCGTCGTGCAGGTCGCGCTCGATGCGCCGCAGGTCGGCGGCGGCCGTGTCGACCACGACCCCCCGGTCCGACTCCAGTTCGGCGATCCGGCGTTCCAGCTCGTCCGACGGCGACAGCAAGCCGCGCACCATCGCCCGGTCCACGTTCGCCAGGCCCCGCGCGATGAACGGCAACACCGGCCACAGCACGAACAGCGAGGTCAGCACCGTGCAGAAGGTGAGGACGCCCCAGGGCAGCCGGATGAAGTCGTACAGCAGGGTCCGCCAGCCCACCGGATCCTTCAGCGCCATCCACAGCCGCTGCAGCGGGCTCCCGCGCCCGGCGCCCCGCAGCGGACTGGGCTCCTCCACCCGCACACCGAGCAGTGCCCGGGCCCGCAGCCGCTCCAGCTTCCCCAGCTGCCGGGCGCCCAGCAGGCACAGCGCGAGCAGCGGCAGCCCGACCACCGTGAGCGTGAGCAGCGCGCTGGTGAACAGGGTCGTGCACACGTAGACGAAGCCGAACAGCGCTGACGGCAGGTTCAGCAGGAGATGCACGATCTCCTTCCAGGTGTGCGCGTCGTAGGCGAACCGGGCCGCAGGCGGACGGTCGGTGCCGTCGGCCCGGTCGGTGGCGGGCGTGGGAGCGGTCATGGCGGCCAGCCTGCCCTGCCCGCCACCGCCTGCGCCATGTGGTGCGCCGCCCTCCGGATCCGGGGGAAAACCCCACCAGCGGGCGGCCGTCACCGTCACCGTCGACGCCACCAGGGGCCACGGGCCGAGTCTCACGGCGCGACGGGCTGCTTACCGTCTCTTTATCAGGGCCTAGACTCCCGTGCGTACGGATCCTTGAAATTGCGTGGGATCACGGAGTTCACCAAGGTCACAAGGGCACAAGGTCGGAGAGCGAGGGACGGACGGTGCGGGAGACGTTGGGGGGCACGACGCTCGCCGCGGCGGACGTCGCGGCCGGATACTTCCGGTCCTACTCGGCCGTGGGGCTGCTCGCCGTCGTCGGCGTGCTCTTCGTCGCGGTCGCCTTCGGGGCAGGACGCCTGCTGCGCCCGGTGGTGCCCACCCCTGAGAAACTCCTGACCTACGAGTGCGGCGTCGACCCGGTGGGCGAGGGCTGGGCGCACACCCAGGTCCGCTACTACGTCTACGCCTTCCTGTACGTGATCTTCGCGGTCGACTCGATCTTCCTCTTCCCTTGGGCGACGATCTTCGCCGCTCCCGGATACGGCGCGACGACCCTCGTGGAGATGTTCGTTTTCCTGGGCTTCCTCGCCGTAGGCCTGCTGTACGCATACAAGAAGGGCGTCCTGACATGGACGTGAACCCGTCTGCCCCGGAGCCCGTGCTGCTTCCCCGGCCACAGCGGCTGGGCGCCCTCGCGCGCCTGGCTCCCGAGCCGATGAAGGTGGTCCTGAACTGGGGCCGCCGGTACTCGCTGTGGGTCTTCAACTTCGGCCTCGCCTGCTGCGCGATCGAGTTCATCGCCGCGTCGATGGCCCGCCACGACTTCATCCGCCTCGGCGTCATCCCCTTCGCGCCGGGCCCGCGCCAGGCCGACCTGATGGTCGTCTCTGGCACGGTGACGGACAAGATGGCCCCGGCCGTGAAGCGCCTGTACGAGCAGATGCCCGAGCCGAAGTACGTCATCTCCTTCGGCGCCTGCTCCAACTGCGGCGGCCCCTACTGGGACTCGTACTCCGTCACCAAGGGCGTCGACCAGATCATCCCGGTCGACGTCTACGTCCCCGGCTGCCCGCCGCGCCCCGAGGCGCTGCTCCAGGGCATCCTCAAGCTCCAGGAGAAGATCGCCCAGGAGTCCCTGGGCGAGCGCTACGGCAACGGTTCAGCCGCCCGGCCCTCCGCCGCCGCCCTGCAGAGCGGCCTGGTCCAGCCCCCGCCGCCGCCCGCCGAGGGGGGCGCCCGATGAGCACGGTCGGCTGGCTGCCCGCCCCCACCGAGGAACTCTTCGGCGCTCAGGCCACCGCCGAGGAGTCCTACGGCGTCCTGACGGTGGACGTCCCTCCGTCCTCCTGGATCACCGCCCTGGAGACGGCCCGTACGACCCTGTCGTGCAGCTACTTCGACTGGCTGAGCGCGGTCGACGAACCGGGCACGGGCTTTTGTGTCTCCGCCCATGTCGTCGCCCTGTACCCGGTCCGCCGTCTGCTCGTGCGCACGACCGTCCCGCACGACGCCCCGACGCTGCCCTCCGCCGTCGGCGTCTACGCCGGCGCGGCCTGGCACGAGCGCGAGACCCATGAAATGTTCGGCGTGGTGTTCGAGGGCCACCCGGGACTGGAGCACCTCCTCCTCCCGGAGACCTTCGAGGGCCACCCCCTGCGCAAGGACTTCGTCCTCGCCGCCCGCGTGGCCAAGGCCTGGCCCGGCGCCAAGGAACCCGGCGAATCGGAGCACGGCGGCCCGAAGCGCCGCCAGATGCTGCCCCCGGGCGTCCCCGACCCGAACGAATGGGGCCCGCTCAAGGGCCAACTCCCACCCGCCCCGGCCCGCCCGGCCCGCGCCGCGGGACGTGCGGCGGGGGAACGCCCGGCACGGGCGGCCGGCGAGCGCGCGGCTGCGGGGGAGCGTCCGGTACGACGCGCCCGCACGGCAGCGCAGGGCTCGGTGAGCCAGACGGCCGGGACCACGCCGGACACCACCCCTCCCGGCGACACTCCGGTGCCGGCCGCAGGCGCTCCACGCCGTTCCCGCAGCGCTTCGGAGGGCACGGCGAGCCGGCGCGAGGCCGAAACGGGCGAGGTCTCCGGCGCCCGGACGCCCGGCGCGCGCCGGTCGCGCAGCGCGAGCGAGGGTTCGGCCTCACAGCGAGCGGAGCCGGCCGCGGCCTCGGAGCCGGCGGCTGCGGCTCCCTCGGGGCCCCGGCGTGCCCGCAGCGCCTCGGAGGGCTCGGCCTCGCAACGCGCCGAGGCCCCGGTCACCCCTGAAACCGGGGTCACCCCTGAGACCCCTGCGCCGCCAAGGTCCGCCCGGCCGGCCCCGCGGGGTACCGCAGCCCGCAGCGCGGACGCCCCCTGGCACCACGCCCGCCCGGCTTTCGACGAGCCGGAACGGAAGGACGAGCCCGGACGGAAGGACGAGCCCGGACGGAAGGACGAGCCGGAGCGGAAAGCGCAGCAGCGCCCCGACGCCGCCGATGCGGACGCCGCTCCGCCGGAAGTCCCCGCTTCCGAGGCCGCGCCGGCATCTGAGGACCGGACACCCGAAACCGAGACCCCGACCCCCGACGAGCCCGCAGGAGGACCGCAGTGAACGACGCGCTGGACGTCGCCCTGCGACTTGTGGTCGTGTTCGTCGTCTTTCTCACCTTCCCCCTCATCGTGGGCCAGACCGAACACAAGGTGATGGCCCATATGCAGGGCCGTCTCGGCCCGATGTACGCCGGTGGGTTCCACGGCTGGGCCCAGTTGCTCGCCGACGGGGTGAAGTTCGCCCAGAAGGAGGACGTGGTCCCGGCGGGCGCCGACCGCCGCGTCTTCCAGCTGGCGCCCGCCGTGGCCCTGCTGCCGTACCTGCTGGTCCTGCTCGCCATCCCGATCGGGCCGAGCAAGGGCGCTGTCGGGCAGGCCCTGGACGCGGGTGTCTTCTTCGTCCTCGCCGTGATGGGCGTGGGCGTCCTCGGCTCGCTCATGGCCGGTTGGGCCAGCGCGAACAAGTTCTCCCTGCTCGGCGGCCTGCGCACGGCCGCCCAGCTGCTCGCCTACGAGCTTCCGATGCTGCTCGCCGCGGCCTCCGTCGCGATGGCGGCCGGCACGGTCTCCCTGCCCGGCATCCTCCAGGCCTTCCACTGGTGGTGGGTGCCCTGGCAGATCGTGGGCGCGGTGGTCTTCTTCGTCGCCGGCCTCGCCGAGCTGCAGCGCCCGCCCTTCGACATGCCGGTAGCCGACTCCGAGATCATCTTCGGCGCGTACACCGAGTACACCGGCCTGCGGTTCGCGCTGTTCCTGCTGGCCGAGTACGCCGGCATCGTCGTGCTGTGCGGCCTGACCACCGTCCTCTTCCTGGGCGGCTGGCACGGCCCGTGGGGCACCGACGGCCTGGGCTGGCTGTGGACCCTGCTGAAGGCCGCGATCCTCGCCTTCCTCGTCATCTGGCTCCGCGTGACCTATCCCCGCCTGCGCGAGGACCAGCTGCAGAAGCTCTCCTGGACGCTCCTCGTCCCCCTCTCCCTCGCTCAGATCGCCCTCACCGGCGTCGTCAAGGTGGTGATCTCGTAACCATGGCCCCCATCCCCGGCTCCGGCCTGGCCAAGGGTCTGGCCGTCACCCTCCGCACGATGACGAGGAAGCACGTCACCGAGCAGTACCCGGACGCCCTGCCCGACCTGCCGCCCCGCACCCGGGGCGTGATCGGACTGTTCGAGGAGAACTGCACGGTCTGCATGCTCTGCGCCCGCGAGTGCCCGGACTGGTGCATCTACATCGACTCGCACAAGGAGACGGTGCCGCCCGCCGCCCCCGGTGGCCGTGAGCGCAGCCGTAATGTCCTCGACCGGTTCGCGATCGACTTCTCCTTGTGCATGTACTGCGGTATCTGCATCGAGGTCTGTCCTTTCGACGCGCTGTTCTGGTCGCCGGAGTTCGAGTACGCCGAGACCGACATCCGCGACCTCACCCATGAGCGCGACAAGCTCCGCGAGTGGATGTGGACCGTCCCTGCGCCGCCCGCCCTGGACCCCGGCGCGGAGGAGCCGAAGGAGGTCGCCGCTGCTCGCAAGACCGCCGAGAAACTGGCGGCCACGCGAGCCGAAACTCAGGAGGGGGAGTCGTGAGCCTCGCCGCAGCCGCTGTCGCGGCACACCCCACGACGACCGCCGCCGCGCACAGCCACGGCTTCCTGTCCCCGACCGGCGTCGAGATCGCCTTCCTGCTCGTCGGGCTGGCCACCTTCGGTGCCGCGCTGGTGACCGTGACCACGAAGCAGCTCGTGCACGCCGCCCTGTGGCTCGTCGTCGCCCTCGGCGGCCTCGCCGTCGAGTACCTGCTGCTCACGGCGGAGTTCATCGCCTGGGTGCAGGTCCTGATCTACGTAGGTTCCGTCGTCGTCCTCCTCCTGTTCGGTCTGATGCTCACCAAGGCCCCGATCGGGCGCTCCCCGGACGCCGACTCCGGCAACCGCTGGGCCGCCCTGACCGTCGCCGTGGCCGCCACAGGGGCCCTGGTGTGGGTCGTCGTGGACGCCTTCCGCACGACCTGGATCGACCTCGACGGCCCGGCCGCCGGCAGCACCCGCGTCACCGGCGAGAGCCTGTTCCGGACCTGGGTCCTGCCCTTCGAGGCCCTGTCCGTCCTGCTCCTCGCGGCACTGGTCGGCGCGATCGTCCTGTCCCGCAAGGCGAAGGCGGAGCAACCCCCTCGCGCTGACAACGCCCTGACTCCCACCGGGAGTTCCCCGTCCGCCTCGGTCACCCGAAAGAGTTCGTCCGCGCAGGAAGGCGCCCGCTGAGATGCACCTCGCCTATCCCGCAGTCCTCTCCGCGCTCCTGTTCGGCACCGGCCTGTACGGCGTCCTCGCCCGGCGCAACGCGATCCTGGTCCTGATGTCGGTCGAGCTGATGCTCAACGCCGTCAACCTCAACCTGGTCGCCTTCGACGTCTGGCTCAGCCGGGCCGCCGTGGAGACCCTGCACTCCGGCCAGGCGCTGACCCTGTTCACCATCGCCATCGCCGCCGCCGAGATCGGCATCGGCCTGGCGATCGTCCTCGCCGTCCACCGCAACCGCGGCACCTCCGACATCGACAAGCTCCGCGACAGCGCCGAGGGCCACGAGGACGAAGGCCCCGACGACGGCGACACCTCCGCGGCCGAGAAGGCTGAGGCCAACGCGTGACCACGACCACCCTGGCCCTCCTCGTCCCCCTTCTGCCGTTCCTGGGCGCCACGGCCGGCCTGCTGCTCGGCCGCACCGCTCCCGCGTTCGTCCGCCCGCTCGCCGTGCTGCCGGCCTGCACCGCGCTGGTCCTTGCCGCGCTGGTCGCCGCACGCCAGGGCGGCGGGCAGGCCGTCGACGCCCACACGGAGCTGACGCCCACCGGATCGATCCCGGTCGAGCTGGCCCTGCACATCGACGGCTTCGCCGCGCTCGTCGCCGTCCTGGTCGCCTTCGTCGCGACCTGCGTGCAGATCTACTCGACGGGCTACCTGCGTGAGGACCCGCGCTACCCCTCCTACGCCGCGCTCGTCTCCCTGTTCACCTCCGCGATGCTCCTGGTCGTCTACTCCGGCGACCTGATCGTGCTGCTGGTCGGCTGGGAGGTCATGGGCATCTGCTCCTACTTCCTGGTCGGCCACTACTGGGAGACCCCCGAGGCCCGTGCCGCCTCGCTGAAGGCCTTCCTGGTCACCAAGCTCGGCGACGTGCCGTTCCTGATCGGCCTGTTCGCCCTCGGCACCGATGCCGGATCGTTCCGCATCACGCGCGTCCTCGGCGCCGTCGCGAGCGGCGGCCTGCACCACCCGACCCTGATCGCCCTGCTGCTGCTCGCGGGCGTGGCGGGCAAGTCGGCGCAGTTCCCGCTGCACACCTGGCTCCCGGACGCGATGGCGGGCCCGACGCCCGTCTCGGCGCTGATCCACGCCGCGACGATGGTCGCCGCCGGTGTCTACTTCGTCGCCCGTCTCCTCCCGGTCTTCGAGGCCTCCTCGGCCGCGATGGTGGTCATGGCCGTCATGGCCGCCGTCACGATGACCGGCTCGGCGCTCGCCGCGCTGGCCCAGGACGACATCAAGCGCGTCCTCGCCTACTCGACGATCGGCCAGCTCGGCTACATGACAGGCGCCCTCGCCGTCGGCGACCGCGGTGCCGCCGTCTTCCACCTCCTCTCGCACGGCGCCTTCAAGGCGCTGCTGTTCCTCGCGGCCGGCGTGATCATCCACGCCGCCGGCACCAACTCGCTGGCCGCCATGTCCCGCATGCACGGCCTGCGCGACCGGATCCCGGACGCCTACTGGACGATGACCGTGGCGCTCCTCGCGCTCGCCGCGATCCCGCCCTTCAGCGGCTTCTTCTCCAAGGAGTCCGTCCTCGGCGCCGCCGAGCGCACGGCCACCGGCCCCACCGGGCACGCCCCCGGCGGCGCGGGCTGGATCGTCCTCGTCGCCGGTCTCCTCACCGCGTTTCTCACCGCCGCGTACGCCACCCGGCTGTGGCTGCTCGCCTTCCGCGGCCGGGGCGCCGAGGCCCCCGACCACGGAAAGCAGCCGCTGACGATGACCGTGGTGCTGTGGGTCCTGGCCGTCCCGTCCCTCGCCTTCGGCGGGCTCGCCTACCGTGTGCTGCCCGACTGGTTCGACGGCCGCGACCTGACCCCGACCCTGCTCACCTCCGTCCTGGGCACGGGCCTGGCCGCGGTGGGCGGGCTGCTCACCTACGGCATCTGGCAGCGCGCCACCGCGTTCGCCGCCCGCGTCCCTCTGGGTGCCGTCGCCGCCCACCCCGAGGGCGACGCCGGGCTGGTCGAGGCCGAGGCCATCGCCAGCCACGGACCCGCCTACGGCGACCTGGCCTCCGCCCCCGACCCGGCGGACCCCGGACGGCTGCTGCTCGGCCCGCTGTACCGGCACGCGGTCGTCGGCTTCCACCTGGACGCCGTGTACTCGGCACTCTTCGTCCGTCCGGTCCAGGCGGGGGCGAGCCTCGTCCGGTTCCTCGACCGCGAGGTCGTCGACACCTACGTCCACGGCGCAGCCGCGCTACCCCGGCTGCTCGGGGCCGCCGTACGGCGCGCCCAGACCGGCAATGTGCAGACCTACGTGAGCGCGCTGCTCGCCGGCACCGTCGTCCTGGCGGTCGTCGTCGTCCTCGTCGCCACGGGAGCGTGAGCAGGCGTGATCGATATCAGCGAGTCCGTGATGCAGTTTCTTCTGGCGTTCGTCGTAGTCGGCCCGCTCCTCGGAGCCGTCGCCGCCCTCCTGCCCGCCCCGCCCGGACTGAAGGGGAAGTCACCCGAGCAGGCCGTGCTGCGCCACGGCGTGACCGTGACCGGCGCGGTCCTCGTCGCCGCGGTCGTCCTCGCGCTCGGCTTCGACCACGGCCACCCGTCGAGGATGCAGGCCACGACCGACATCAGCTGGATCCCCGCACTCGACGTGCGGATCCACCTCGGCATCGACGGCATCTCCCTGCCCCTTCTGGTCCTGACCGCGCTGCTGACCTTCCTGTGCGCGCTGTACTCCTACTTCAAGATGCCGTCGGGTCCGTCCCCGAAGGCGTTCGTCGCGCTGCTGCTCGTGCTGGAGTCCGGCACCCTCGCCACCTTCGCCGTCCTCGACCTGCTGCTGTTCTTCCTCGCGTTCGAGATGGTGCTCGTCCCGATGTACTTCCTCATCGCCCGCTGGGGCGGCGAGGGCCGCACCCGGGCCGCGTGGAAGTTCATCCTCTTCACGCTGCTCGGCTCCGTCGTCATGCTGCTCGGCCTGCTCCTGATCGGGATCAAGGCGGGCACGTTCGACATGGTGGCACTCGCCACTGACAACGGCCGGTCGCTGACCACATCCGTGCAGGTCATCGCCGTATTGGCGATCGGGCTCGGGCTCGCGGTCAAGACACCGATGTGGCCGCTGCACAGCTGGCTGCCGGAGGCCCACACCGCCGCGCCGACCGTTGGTTCGGTCCTGCTGGCCGGCGTCCTGCTGAAGATGGGCACGTACGGGTTCGTGCGCATCCTGCTGCCGGTGGCGCCCCACGGCTTCCACATCTTCGCCCCGTATCTCGCCGCGTTCGCCGTCGTCGGCATCATCTACGGATCCCTGGCCTGCCTGGCCCTGGCCAGGCAGGGTGCGAAGGGTGACCTCAAGCGCCTGATCGCCTACTCCTCCGTGGGCCACATGGGTTTCGTGCTGCTCGGTATCGCCACCATGACCCCGACCGGCGTCAACGGCGCCCTGTTCGCCAACATCGCCCACGGCCTCATCACCGGCCTGCTGTTCTTCCTCGTCGGTGCCCTCAAGGACCGCACCGGCAGCACGGAGCTCGACACCCTCTCCCTCGCGTCGCCCGACCACCACCCCTCGACGAGCGGCTCCGCCGCACCGGATCAGGTCCAAACCGGCGCCGCCCTCTACGCCAAGGCCCCGCGCCTGGGCGGGCTGCTCGCCTTCGGCGCCGTCGCCTCGCTCGGACTGCCCGGCCTCGCCGGGTTCTGGGGCGAGATGCTGGCCCTGTTCGGCGCGTTCGAACCCGCTGCCGGCCTCAGCCGGCCCGCGTTCCTCACCTTCATGGCGATCGGCGCGTTCGGCACCCTGCTGACGGCCGCGTACATGCTGGTCGTGGTCCGCCGGGTCTGCATGGGCGCCCTGCCGGAGCAGACCCCGCGGCTCGCAGATGTGTACGGGTACGAGTTCGCCGCCTGGACCCCGCTCGTCGCCCTCACCGTCGTCGCCGGACTGTGGCCGAGGGCGCTGCTCGGCCTGACCGACCCGGCCGTGCACCAGCTCCTCGCAGGAGGCACCCGATGAGCGCCCTGGCCCAGCCCCTGGCCGCGTCGCTGGTCCAGTCCGTCGACTGGCTCGCCGTCGCCCCGCCCGCCACGGCGGCCGTCGTGGCCCTGGTCGTCCTCGTCGCCGACCTGTTCGTGCCCGAGGCCAAGAAGGCCGTCCTCGGCTGGATCTCCGTCGCCGCACTGGCCGTCGCGGCTCTCCTGCTGCTGCCGATCCGGGACGGCGACCGCAGCACCTTCTGCGTGAACGGCACGCACGCGTGCAGTTACACGGCGGACCGGTTCGCCCTCGTGATCCAGTTCCTGGTGCTCGCCGGTGCCCTGCTGGCCGCCCTGCTGTCGATGACGACCCTGACGGACGAGCAGCGGCGGATCCCGGCGGGCGAGTACTGGTTCCTGCTGCTCTCCTCCGCGGCCGGCGCCGCCCTGCTGCCCGCCTCCCGCGACCTGGCCACCCTGATCGTCGCCCTGGAGGTCGCCTCCCTGCCCGCCTTCGCCCTCGTCGGCATCCGGCACGGCGACAAGCGCTCCTCCGAAGCGGCTCTGAAGTTCTTCCTGTCCTCGGTCACCGCCACCGCGGTGAGCCTGATGGGGGTGAGCTTCGTCTACGCCTCCACGGGCACCCTGTACCTCACCCAGGTCGCCCAGCGCCTCCCGCACGTCGACGGGCAGCTTCACACCCTCGCCCAGACCGGTGTCGTCCTCACCCTCATCGGCTTCGCCTTCAAGACGGCCGCCGTCCCGTTCCACTTCTGGGTGCCCGACACCTATGTGGGCGCACCGCTGCCGATCGCCGCCTACCTGTCGGTCGTCGGCAAGGCGGTCGGCTTCTCCGGCCTGATCCTCGTCACCGTCGTCGCGTTCCCGTCGTACGCGGACGTCTGGGGGCCCGCGCTCGCCGCCCTGGCCGCCCTCACCATGACCGTCGGCAACGTCGGCGCCCTGCGCCAGCAGGCCACGCGCGCGTACAGCGCCGTACGGCTGCTCGCGTGGTCGTCCGTCGGCCAGGCCGGCTACCTCCTGGTGCCGATCGCCGCCGCCGGGTACGCCAAGGACGCCCAGAAGGCGATCGGCTCCACCGTCGCGTACGCCCTCATGTACGCCGCCGTGAACCTCGGAGCCTTCGCGGTGGCCGCCCTGGTGGGCCGTACGAAGTCGCTGAACCGGGTGAGCGACTACCGCGGCCTGTACGCCACGAACCCGCTGGCCGCCCTGCTCCTGGCCTTCTTCCTGCTGTGCCTGGCCGGGCTGCCGCCGGGTGTCATCGGCCTGTTCGCCAAGGTCACCGTGTTCGCGTCCGCCGTGGACGCCGGGCTCGGGTGGCTCGCCGTCGTCATGGCTGTGAACGTGGTCATCGCTCTCTTCTACTACCTCCAGTGGACGGCCCTGCTCTTCCGCGCTCCCGAGGGCGAGCCCGCCCGGCACCGCCTCCCGGCCCCGCTCACCGCTGCGCTCGCCGTCACCGGCGTCCTCGGCGTGGCCCTGTCCGGAGCGCCCCAGCTGGTGCTGCGCTTCACGGCGACCGGCCTGTTCTGAGCACCCGGGGCGTCTGAGCACCCGGGCGTCTGAGCACCCGGGCCTCGCCCCTGCGGAGCACGTCACCCGTACGGCCGAGGCCCGGTGCCGCAGGTGCCGGGGAACTCGCGGCCGTCGCATGGCGTTGACCAGATCGGGAGGGTCCACTGGACCAAAGGGTTCCTCTGCCGCACCACTTGGAGGGCGTACCGTGCACCGCCGGCACAACGGGCTCAGGACGGCAGTACTCCTCGGGGTGCTGTCCGCGCTCATCATCGTCATCGGCAGCTTCTTCGGGCGCACCGGGCTGGTCGTCGCCGTGTTCATCGCCCTCGGCACGAACGCGTACGCGTACTGGAACAGCGACAAACTGGCCCTGCGTGCGATGCGTGCCCGCCCGGTGAGTGAGTTCGAGGCCCCGGCGCTCTACCGGATGGTGCGTGAGCTGTCCACACAGGCCCGACAGCCCATGCCCCGCCTGTACATCTCCCCCACAGAGGCGCCCAACGCCTTCGCCACCGGCCGCAACCCGCGCAACGCCGCCGTGTGCTGCACCGAGGGCATCCTGCGCCTGCTGGACGAGCGCGAGCTGCGCGGTGTCATCGGCCACGAGCTGAGCCATGTCTACAACAGAGACATCCTGATCTCCTCGGTGGCGGGCGCCCTCGCCTCGGTGATCATGTTCCTGGTCAACTTCGCCTGGCTGATCCCCGTCGGCCGCTCCGACGACGACGAGGGCCCCGGTCTGCTCGGCCTGCTGCTGATCATGATTCTGGGGCCGATCGCCGCCACCCTCATCCAGCTGGCGATCAGCCGCTCCCGGGAGTTCCAGGCGGACGCCTCTGGCGCCCAGCTCACCGGCGACCCGCTCGCCCTCGCGAGCGCCCTGCGCAAGCTGGAGATCGGCACCCAGCAGCTGCCGCTGCCCCCCGAGCCCCGGATCGAGACCGCGAGCCACATGATGATCGCGAATCCTTTCCGCCCGGGTCAGGGACTGACCAGGATGTTTTCCACGCATCCGCCGATGGCGGACCGCATCACCCGGCTGGAGCAGATGGCGGGCCGTAACCGCTGAAGTCCTGCTGACTCGTCGTGGTTCGACCTCGCTCCGCTGGGAACCCGGTGTCAGGCAGGCGACCGGTGCCCCAGAGGCAGCAGGGTCGATGGTTGACAGAGAGCTAGAAGGTGACTGATCACGAACGACCGTGAGCCGAACCAGGAACGCACTCCGTCGCGCGAAGAATCCGCCCCGGAGCGGGTGTCGGCAGCTGATGCCATGCGAAGGGCCATCCAGCAGCTCGGAGAGTTGCTGGGCCGGGCTCCGGACTCGGTCTCGGCACTGAAGCCGACCGAGCAGGGCTGGGAGGCCCAGGTCGAGGTCCTGGAGCTGGAGCGCGTGCCGCAGACGAGCAGCGTGATGGCCGGCTACCGGGTCGTCATGGATCCGGCGGGCACTCTGATGGCGTACGAGCGTGTGCGTCGTTACACCCGTGCGCAGGTCGAAACAGAGGGCCGACGTTAGAGAGGTCCTGCACAGGGCACTCACTGGGCGGCTATCCCCTTCGTTCGAAGGAAAGAGCAGTGACTGTTGTACCGCAGGGCGGCGGTGGCGTTGCCGGGCCGGCCCGAGGATCGGGAACCCTGTACGACGTAGTGGAACTGGTCCTCGACCGAGGTCTGGTCATAGACGTGTTCGCACGGGTGTCCCTCGTGGGCATCGAGATCATCAAGGTCGACGCACGCGTGGTCGTGGCCAGCGTCGACACCTATCTGCGCTTCGCCGAGGCCGCCAACCGGCTGGATCTGGAGTCGGGCCGCAAGGCCCCCGCTCAGCTCACGGACGTCGTTCAGGGCATCACCGAGAGCGGCGCCCAGGGCAAGAGCAAAGGGGCGCTGACCGGCGCGGTCGAGGCGCTCACCGAGTCCTTCCAGAAGGGCCGAAGCGACGCGGGCGAGCGCAGTTCCCGCCGTGAGCGGGAGCACGAGCACATCGAACGCGGCTCGAGCCGGCGTACCTCGAAGGAACGTGAGGAGTGAGCTAGCCGATGTCCGTGTACGTGTACGCGATCACCAGGGAATCGCATCCGCTGGACGTGGACGGCCTCAAAGGGGTGGGCGAATCCCCCTCCGAGCTGCGTGTCGTGCGCGGGGACTCCTTGTGCGCCGTGGTCAGCGAGGCCCCGGACGACCTCGCGGTCAAGCGCCGGGACCTGCAGGCGCACTTCGACGTGCTGGACCACCTGTGGGGCGACGGCACGGTCCTCCCGCTGAGCTTCGGGTTCGTCGCCCAGGACGACGACGCCGTACGCACGGTCCTGGAGTCGCGCGCGCAGGAGTTCTCCCAGCGCCTGGAGGAACTCACCGGGCGGGCGGAGTTCAACGTCAAGGGCGTGCAGGAGGAGGACATGGCGCTGCGCGCCATCCTCGAGACGTCCGAGCAGGCCCGCGCGCTGAACGATGCGATTCGCGGCGGCGGAGGGACGTACGAGGACAAGCTGGCGCTGGGCCAGCTCATCGCCCAGGAACTGCCGGCCCGGCAGGAGGCCCTTGCCGCCGAGGTGCTGGACGCCCTGCGTCCGCTCGCGTTGTCCGAGAAGCTGGCGCAACCGTCCAAGCAGTACTTCGTGAACGTGTCCTTCCTGGTGGACGGCGAACGGTCCGAAGAGTTCGCCCGCACCGTCCAGGAAGTCGAGCAGCGATGCGGAGACGGTGTCGAACTGCGGCTGCGGGGGCCGTTGCCGCCGTACAGCTTCACCTGAAGTCCTGCCGTTGCCGGTCCACACAGCACGAGGAGGCGGTATGGGACTGGTCACCCAGATCCTGGCTCTGCCGGCCGCCCCGGTGCGGGGCATCTGGTGGGTGCTCGACAAGGTCGTCCAGGTCGCCGAGGACGAGTACTACGATCCCGCGCCCATTCAGGAAGAACTCGTGACCCTGGAGCGTGCCCGGGCGGAGGGCAGCCTCGACGAGGAGGAGTTCGAACAGCGCGAGGACCAGTTGTTGCAGCGCCTGGAGGAGATCAGGGCCTATCAGCTGCGCAAGGCCGGGCAGGGAGGACCGTGAGGGGGGAAGGAAGAAGCCGGAACCATGAACAACGCCAAGATCGGTGCGGCCGTCGTCGGGGGATACATGCTGGGCCGCACGAAGAAGGCCAGGCTCGCCCTGGGTCTGGGCGCGCTGCTGGCGGGGTCGCGGATGAGGCCCGGACAACTCGTGAAGTCCGTACAGGACTCGCCCTTCCTCAACACCATCACTGAGCAGGTGCGCACCGAGCTGTCGGACGCGGGCAAGGCCGCGGCGACTTCTGTGCTGACGGCGAAGGCCGACAGCCTGGCCGCCGCCATCCATGAACGCACCGCGGGGCTGTACGAGAAGGGGCATGCCGACGGTGAGCGGGACCGGGACGACGACCCGGAGGCCCGCCAGGAGGAAGAGGACGAAGAGGCCGAGGACGAGGGCCGCCAGGAAGAGGACCGCGAGGCCGACGAGCACCGGAGCCGGAGCGGCGAAGCACATGCGAGGAGGCGGCCGAACGATGGCTGAGGGCAAGACGTCGGAACGCGGCTCGGGCGGTCCGGGGACCCTTGCCAAGGTCCGTGAGGAGGCCCTGCACAGCCCTAGTGCGAACCGGCTGAAGGAAGAGGTCGAGAAGTACCTGGAGGCCCGGCTCGAGCTGATGCTGCGGGGCGTGGGTCACCGGCTCGGTGAGGGGGCACGCAAGCTGGGCGAGACGCACATCGGTCCCCGGGCGCTGACCACCGCCGCGGCCAAGGGCGGCAAGCAGTTCCTCAAGCACGCGCCCTCGGGCGTGCTGACGTCGACCGCGTCACACGCCAAGGACGCGCTGCTGGACAAGGCCAAGGACATCACGGAGAAGCGGCACGAGAGGGCTCCTGAGAGCGCGGGCGTGGGCAGGGGCCTGACCATCATCGAGGACATCGACGTGGGCGTGCCGGTCCGCGAGGCCTACAGGCAGTGGACGGAGTTCACGGAGTTCGAACCGTTCGCCAACGGCGTCAGCGCCGAGCAGGAGGACGACATCACCACCCACTGGGAAGTCAAGATCGCCAAGGCGGGACGTCATTGGCGGGGCGTGATCACGGAGCAGGTGCCCGACGAACGGATCGCCTGGACGACCGAGGGGGACAAGGCGACCACCAAGGGCGTCGTCACCTTCCATCCCCTCGGGGAGAACCTCACCAAGGTGCTGCTGGTCCTGGAGTACTTCCCCAAGGGCGTCGCCGAGAGGGTCGGCGGCCTCGTACGGGCCCAGGGCCGTCGCGCGCGGCTGGACCTGAAGCTCTTCCGCACGTTTGTGATGACACGCGGGGAGACCCCCGACGACCAGGGGGTGCGTGGCTCCGAGGAGGTCGAGGCGGAGGAGCGGCAGGAGCAGGCGAGAGGTGTGAAAGAGGAGGGCGAGGAGCCAGACGAAGAGGGCCGGGACGAGGACCGGGCCGAGGACGAGGACGAGGACGACGAGGCCGAGGACGAGCAGGAGGGAGGCGGGGAAGAGGACAAGGCAGAGGACAAGGCAGAGGACAAGGCAGAGGAACAGGACGAGGAACAGGACGAGGAACAGGACGAGGAACAGGACGAGGACGAGGAGGAAGGCGGAGAACCCGAAGGCCGCTAGGACGAGGCGGACCGAGAAGCCGCCGAGGGTCGCCGCCCTCGCGGACAGGGTCCGACCACCGGAGTGCGCGAGCCGCCCGGTGCCCGTGTCGTCGGCGCCGCGGACCAGGGAAACGAGGTAAGACGCCGTGTCCGAGTACCAGCCCGCCCCCAGGTCGTCACGCCCTCTCTCCCCGTACAGTCAGGGGTCCAGCACGAACCTGGCCGACATCCTCGAGCGCGTGCTCGACAAGGGAATCGTCATTGTCGGGGACATCAAGATCAACCTCCTCGACATTGAGCTGCTCACCATCAAACTGCGGCTCCTCGTGGCGTCCGTCGACAAGGCCAAGGAGATCGGTATCGACTGGTGGGAGAACGACCCCGCCCTGTCCTCCCGCGCCGACCGCCGACACGACCTCCGGGAGCAGAACGAGCGGCTGCGCGCCGAGATCGAGACGCTGCGCAGACAGCTCGGCGAGCCGGAGCTGACCGAAAGCAGATCCGGCGGCCGTCGCCGGTCCCATGACGCCGGTGACCACGAGCACCGGCGCACGACCAGCGCCGAGCCACCCCGCAAACGCCGCAAAGTCGAGGACGACGAGGACCGGAGCTGAGAACGGTGGACGAGCAGCTGTGCTACGCCTACGCCGTGGTGAGGTCGTCCGCCGAACCGGAACGGACGGCCCTCGCCGGCGTCCGAGGGGTTGCGGGCGCCCCTGTCACCCTGGTCCGCTCGGGTCCGGTGGCCGCAGCGGTCAGTCCGGTGCCCCTGGACGAGTTCTCGGAGGAGGCACTGAGGTCCGGCCTGGAGGACGTGCGGTGGCTGGAGGCCACGGCACGCGCACACCACCTGGTCATCGAGACGCTGGCCGCGCACACCACCGTCCTGCCGCTACGGCTGGCCACCGTGTATCTGGACGAGCACCGGGTCCGCGACATGCTGCGCGAGGGGGAGACAGCCTTCACCGCACAGCTGGACCGGCTCGCCGATCACATCGAATGGGGTGTGAAGGTGTACGCCGAAGAGCCGCCCGCGTCCGAGCCCGCCACGGCGGAAGCCGGTGGGCCGACCGGCGAGGTGAACCCCGGACGCGCCTACCTGCGGGGCCGCAGGCGCCAGCGGCAGGAGCGCGAGGACGCGTGGCGGCTCGCCGAGGAGGCAGTCCGGCGCACGGAGGAGGAGGCCCGTGGGCTGGCGGTCGAACGGGCCCGGCACCGGCCGCAAGAGGGTGCTCTGGCCCAGGTGCCCGGCGCGAACGTCTCCAACGACGCCTATCTGGTCCCGCGACGCCTGGCCGAGGAGTTCCGCAGCCGGATGCTGCATGCCGCGGACGGCCTCGAGGGGATCCGTGTGGAGGTCACCGGCCCCTGGGCCCCGTACTCCTTCACCGCCCCGCTCGCCCCCGACGCGCACGAGGAGGCCGGGCAGCGGTGAGCGAACACGGCGCGTACGACGACGGCCCGGTCCGTCAGCCGCAGGTGGCCCTGATCGACCTCCTGGACCGGCTGCTCAACGGCGGGGTGGTGCTCACCGGAGATGTCGTTCTGTCCATCGCCGACATCGATCTCGTGCGGATCTCGCTGCGAGCCGTGGTGGTCGCCATCCGCGAGCAGCTGGACGACCAATGGACGACGCTCCTTCCGGCGCGGGCAGCGCTCACCGGACACGGCGGTCACGGTGACGAGCCCCGCTGACCGCCCGAGCGCCGACCGGTTGCGAGAAGTGGCCGAGGCCGCGAACCGGGCGTTCTCGCTGCTGCCCGCCCGCCCAGGGGAGATCTCCCCCTCGCTGACCGGCCGGGACTCGAGCGCCGCACGCCGGCTGCGGTTCGAGCCGGACACGGTGGAGCGGGACCTCGTCAAGCTCGTGCTGACCATCGTCGAGCTGCTGCGCCAGCTGATGGAGCGGCAGGCCCTCCACCGTGTCGACGAGGGCGACCTCACCGAGGAGCAGGAGGAACGTCTGGGGCTGACCCTGATGCTCCTGCACGACCGGATGGCCGAACTGTGCGACCGCTACGGCCTCACCCTGGCCGATCTCAACCTCGACCTCGGACCGCTGGGCACGCTGCTGCCGCCATGACGGCGGATCAGCTTCCGTGACGACACCTACGTTCGTCGAGGCAGGGCGACGGACAGAGGGACCTCGGTAACGGTCGGCCGTCCGGTCGACGGGTGCCGGCCGCATGCGTCGGGTGGTTTCGACGGGGAACTCGGTGCTCCACACACAACCGACAGGAACGGTACGGACGGGGTGTCCGCAATGTCCAATCCACAGCAACCTGAGCGGCGGCGCAGCCAGAAGGGCGGCGCCACACCGCAGGACAGCGCCGAGCTGAAGGCACGGCAGGCGCAGGAGCGCAGCGCCGAGCCCAAGTCACGGCGGAGTCGGAAGGGCGGAGGAAAAGGCGGCGGCGTGCCGCCGGAGCAGCAGCCAGACCATCCGTGAGGCCGGATTGATCGCGTCGGACCACCATGACGTGGGACCTCCGTGCTCAGGAAAGGGGAGACACGATGCCGGCCGGATCGAGCCCCAAGCGAGAACGTCAGTACGAGCACATCAAGGAGAGCGCACAGGACCGGGGCGAGTCGCCCAAGCGGGCCAAGGAGATCGCCGCGCGGACCGTGAACAAGGAACGCGCCCGCTCCGGCGAGTCCAGGACCGCCAGCCGCAGCTCGACCCAGGACAAGTCGTCCGGACAGCGCGGTGGCCAGCGGTCCGGCAAGGGTTCCCAGGGCCCTACGTATGACCAGCTGTACAACGAGGCCCGGGAGCGCGGCATCAAGGGCCGTTCGGACATGAACAAGGCGCAGCTGCAGCGCGCGCTGAACGCGAAGAAGAGCTGAGCCTTCCGGCTCGACCCGGCGCCGCATCGGGGTGCCCTGCACGGCGCTCTGCGGGCCGCCGCTCCCGCTCGCCTCGGAGTCCTCCGAGCCGCGCACGGACAGGAGGTGCGTTCCAGACAGGAGGTGCATCCAGACCAGAGGTGCATCCCGGCGGTGCGTCCGAGCGGGTGAGCTGCGGGCTTGCGGTCGTGCAGGGGCTGTCCGGGGTGGAATCACTGACCGCTGGGCGGGAGACGAGCCGGCCCGGAAATGCCAGACGAGAGGCGGATGCGTGATGGGACATGGCGGAAACGTGTTGCAGGAGCTGATGACGGACCATCGGGAGGTCGAGGAGTTCTTCGGCCGGATCCAGACCATGACGGGTGGCGGGCAGGAGCTGCGTGATCTCGTGGACGAGGTCACCATCGAGCTGGTCCGTCACTCGGTCGCCGAGGAGGAGTACCTGTACCCGGCGGTGCGCGAGCACGTCGAGGGCGGTGACGCCCTCGCGGACAAGGAGATCGCGGACCACAGCCGGGTCGAGAAGCTGCTCAAGCAGCTGGAGGGGATGAAACCCGACGACCGCCAGATGATGCCGCTGCTGCAGCAGCTCATGGACGAGGTGACCGCCCACGTGCAGGACGAGGAGGACAACCTCTTCCCCATGCTGCGCCAGGCCTGCTCCGCCGAGGCGCTGGACGACCTGGGGGACAAGGTCCGCCGGGCCAAGGCCATGGCCCCGACCCGCCCGCACCCCGCGGCTCCCTCGACCCCGCCCATGAACAAGCTGCTCGCGCCGGGAGCGGGGCTGGTGGACCGGGCCCGCGATTTCGTCACCGGCCGCGGCAGGTCCTGACCCGGAGCCGGCTCCGGGACCGGGACCGGGCAGCACATGGGCTGTCCGAGCTGTCCGCCCCTCGGGGCCGGCCCCCGCGTGCTCTGTCTGCCCCCGCGGCGCCCCGCGCTGCGCTGCTGCCCCCGTCGGGGCGGCACCCGCGTTCCCCGGCTGCTGTGGCCTGACCGGGACGAGAAAACGGATGCCGTGGCCCGCAGGCACGCACGCCGCGTTGCGCGCGCAGTGGTGCGTGGAGGCGGAGGCTGCACCCGGCCGCTGTGACGTGGACGCTCTGGACCCGCGCTGCGCTGCTGTCCCCGTCGGGCCGGCTCCCGCGTTCCGACGGCTGCTGCGGGCTGACCAGACGCAGAAAACGGATGCCGTGGCCCGCAGGCACGCACGCCGCGTTCCGCGCGCAGTGGTGCGTGGAGGCGGAGGCTGCACCCGGCCGCTGTGACGTGGACGCTCTGGACCCGCGCTGCGCTGCTGCCCCCGTCGGGCCGGCTCCCGCGTTCCGACGGCTGCTGCGGGCCGGACCAGGACGCAGAAAACGGATGCCGTGGCCCGCAAGCACGCACGCCGCGTCCCACGCGCAGTGGTGCGTGGAGGCGGAGGCTGCACCCGGCCGCTGTGACGTGGACGCTCTGAACCCGCGCTGCGCTGCTGCCCCCGTCGGGGCCGGCTCCCGCGTTCCCCGGCTGCTGTGGCCTGACCGGGACGCAGAAAACGGATGCCGTGGCCCGCAGGCACGCACGCCGCGTTCCGCGCGCAGTGGTGCGTGGAGGCGGAGGCTGCACCCGGCCGCTGTGACGTGGACGCTCTGGACCCGCGCTGCGCTGCTGCCCCCGTCGGGGCCGGCTCCCGCGTTCCGACGGGGGCTGTGGACCTGATCGGGACGCAGAAAATGGATGCCGTGACCCGGGTGCAGGGACGGACGCCGCGTCCCGGAGGCAGTGACGTGGAGGCGGAGGCTGGACCCGGCCGCTGTGACGTGGACCGTCTGACCCGGCCCCAGCGACCTGGACCCTCTGGCCTGGCCACTGTGACGCAGACGACGTAGACCCCGTGACCCGCGCTGTGACGCGGACCATTCCCTCTTCCAGACTCCGCTGCCTACGCTGGTGCGTCACGAGCGGGGCAGCGCGGCTCCGTGAAACAGCTCGCGGGACCGATCACACGGACACAGGCGAGCAGCTGCCGAGGGACGAACCGCCGTGTCCGACGACCTGACACCTGTCATAGCCGCTTCCACCCGCTGGCTCCTGGCCGCCTATCCGGCCCCGACAGGCGCGCTCAGCCGGGCGCTGGCCGAGGCCCAGGCCCGACAGGCCGCCACTCTCGCCGCCACCCTGCGCTATCCCACCAGCCTGGACGTGCAGCTGCTTCATCTGCTGGCGCCGAGCGGATCCGACCGCTTGGACTGGCTCACCGGATGCGATCCGCAGCCGGAGGACCTGGCCTGGCGGACATGGGTCGACGAAACCGTCGTCAGCTGGGCCGCCTGTCTCCTGGCCGACCCCGACCTGGCCGCGCGCGCTCGCCAGGCCCTGACGGCAACCGAGCACCACACGGAGGTCGGCGGGGTGCAGCGGCTGACCGAGCCCAGCGGCCGGGACACCGAAGCCGCCGCGCTGCTGCGGCATCCGGACCTGCTGGAAGGCGTCGCCGGCCTGCACCGGCCCCAGCTCATGGAACTGCTGAACGTCGACGGCGTCGGACTGCGGTGATGCCGCCGGCGCCGGTGGCGCGAACCGACGGCACCTTCGCGCAAGGAGCGGCGGGGACCCCCTTCGGTGAACGGGAACGGGAACCCCGCCGGGTGCCTCACTGTCAGTCCTTGAAGGCGTCCTTCGCCTTCTCCTTCGCCTGACGGACATCGCCCTTGGCCTTGCGGGCCTTGCCCTTGAGCGCGGCCCCCTGGTCGTCGACCGCCTGGCCGGCCCTCTCCTTGGCCTTGCCCGTGGCCTGCTCCGTCTTCGCCCTGGCCTTCTGCTCCTTCGCCACTGTGCTCACCCCTTGTCACCTGCGCGCGAGTGTCACCACACGGTGTGATCCTCGGCGGCGTCCCCAAACATGGCATCAGCGCCCGGCGAATCCCTGGTCCGTCGGCACGACCTCACGGCCGAGCGGCATGAGCGAGATCGGAATGAGCTTGAGATTCGCCCAGCCGAAGGGGATACCGACGATCGACAGGAAGAGCGGGATGCTCGTGATCAGGTGCGCCAGAGCCAGCCACCACCCCGCGAAGATCACCCAGATCACGTTGCCGACGAACGATCCCGCCCCAGCGTCCGGCCGGTCCACGGTGGTCCGGCCGAACGGCCACAGGACGAAGCCGGCGATGCGCAGCGACGCGATGCCGAACGGGATGGTGACGATCAGGATGAAGCAGACCAGTGCAGCGATCAGATAGCCGAGAGCCATCCACAGGCCGCAGAAGACGAGCCACAGGATGTTGAGCAGCAGGTTGAACACCTTCATGATCGGCACCTCTCCAGGTCGGTCCGCCGGCACTGCCTGCTGAGACAAGTATCGACCGGCCACGCGCCCAGGTGAACTCGTGGCCGTGAGATCACCGGCGGGCCGGACGGGCCGCCCACCAGCGTCGTGCACCGTACGCGGCCACCCCGGCCGCCAGCACCCCCGCCCCGACGACCACCGAGGCCGCCGGCAGCGCGAACGCCAGCGTGGCGCAGCCCACCAGCCCCACCAGCGGCACCGCCCGCGACAGCGGAGCCGGGCTGAGCGTCCACGCCGAGGCATTGGCCACGGCGTAGTAGGCCAGCACACCGAAGGAGGAGAAGCCGATGGCACCCCGCACGTCCACCACCGCGGCCAGCACGGCGACCACCGCGCCCACCGTCAGCTCCGCCCGGTGCGGGACCTGGAACCGCGGATGCACGGCGGCCAGTGCGCCGGGCAGATGGCCGTCCCGGGCCATGGCGAGGGTCGTCCGGGACACGCCGAGGATCAGCGCGAGCAGCGAGCCGAGCGCCGCCACCGCCGCTCCCACCCGCACCACCGGCACCAGTCCCGGCACCCCCGCCGCGCGCACCGCGTCGGCCAGCGGCGCCGTCGTGTGTCCGAGCCGGTCCGCGCCGAGAACGGCGAGGGCGGCGACGGCCACGGACGCGTAGACCACCAGGGTGATTCCGAGGGCGAGGGGGATCGCACGCGGAATGGTGCGTTCCGGATCCCGCACCTCCTCGCCGAGCGTCGCGATCCGCGCGTACCCGGCGAACGCGAAGAACAGCAGACCGGCCGCCTGGAGCACCCCGCCCGCACCCGACGACAGCCCGACGTCCAGCCGACCGGCGGCGGCCTGCCCGGAGCCGAGGCACACGGCCACCACGGAAGCGAGGACAGCCAGCACCACGGCCACGATCCCCCGGGTCAGCCACGCCGACTTCTGGATACCGCCGTAGTTCACGGCGGTCAGGGCCACCACGGCCGCGACCGCCACCGCGTGCGCCTGCTCCGGCCATACGTACGCGCCCACGGTGAGCGCCATCGCCGCGCAGGAGGCGGTCTTGCCGACCACGAACGCCCAGCCGGCGAGATAGCCCCAGAAGGCGCCCAGCCGCTCCCGCCCGTACACGTACGTCCCGCCCGAAGCCGGATAGCGTGCGGCGAGCCGCGCCGAGGACGTGGCATTGCAGTAGGCCACCAAGGCCGCGACGGTGAGACCGGGCAGCAGCCCGGACCCGGCGGCGCGCGCGGCGGGCCCCAGGGCGGAGAAGACGCCGGCCCCGATCATCGAGCCGAGGCCGATGATCACAGCGTCACGCACGCCGAGAGTGCGTCGCAGAGCGGTGCCGGGACGTGTCATGCACCGAACCCTACTGAGCACCCCCCGGGACCGGCAGGGAGCCGGCTGAACCGCGGCCTGGAAGGGAGGCGCCGGGGGCGGCGGTGACCGGGGCCGCCGCAATCAGATGGTGGACCCGTGACGTCCTCTTCACCGACGAGGCACGAACACGTGCGGGAGGGACATCAGGTCCTCACCGAATCCTCAGCGGCGGACGGCGTGCTCACGGCGCGGCAGGGCAGGGGCATGGCATGAGCATCATCGGCTGGATCGTCCTCGGACTCGCGGCCGGAGTCGTCGCCAAGCTGCTCCTGCCGGGCCGCGACCCGGGAGGCTTCATCGGCACGACCCTCATCGGTATCGCGGGCGCGTTCACCGGCGGCTGGATCTCGGCGCGCTGGCTGGACCATCCCATCAGCAAGCACTTCTTCGACGGCGCCACCTGGGCCGCAGCCATCGGCGGCTCACTCGTCCTGCTGGTCGTCCACCGCATCCTGTTCGGCACCACCCGCGACTGATCGATGCCTCGACGACACCTGCGCGACGACTGCACGACGACCGAAGGAACGGACACCACCGGGTGCCCGCCCTTCGTATCTGTGCGGCACGTTCCGTACGCGGTGTCCGCGGCGTACGTGCGTCCTACCGGTAGTTCACGAACTGCAGCGCGAAGTCGAAGTCCTTGCCCTTCAGCAGGGCGATGACGGTCTGCAGGTCGTCGCGGCTCTTGGAGGAGACCCGCAGCTCGTCACCCTGGACCTGGGCCTTCACACCCTTCGGGCCCTCGTCGCGGATGATCTTCGCCACCTTCTTCGCGTTCTCCTGGGAGATGCCCTCCTGGATCGACGCGAAGATCTTGTACTCCTTGCCGGAGAGCTGGGGCTCGCCCGCGTCCAGCGCCTTCAGCGAGATACCGCGCTTGATCAGCTTGGACTGGAAGACGTCGAGGACGGCCTTCACCCGGTCCTCGGAGTTCGCCTCCATGAGGATCTTGTCCCCGGACCACGCGATCGAGGCACCCACGCCCTTGAAGTCGTAGCGCTGCGAGATCTCCTTGGCGGCCTGGTTGAGGGCGTTGTCGACCTCCTGCCGCTCGACCTTCGAGACGATGTCGAAACTGGAGTCGGCCATGTCCTGTGGCTCCTTGTATCAGGGTGCGTATCGGGTGCGGGCGGGCGTGCAAGGCGGCTGCCGCCGAGCCAGGCATCAGGCCGGACCGCATCCGCACCAGCCTAGCCATCCCACGACCCCGGGGGCGCAGATCAATCGGGTGGCGAAGCACCCCTCCGCATCGGGTATTGTTTACGTCGTTGCCAGGGAGCACCGCCGAAAAGCGGTTCGAACGGCAGCAAAACCCGGCGGTGTGCCCGAGCGGCCAAAGGGAGCAGACTGTAAATCTGCCGGCTCAGCCTTCCCAGGTTCGAATCCTGGCGCCGCCACACGGGAGAAGACCCCCTCCGATCAGCCATTACGGCAGGTCGGAGGGGGTTTCTTCGTTCTTGGCGGCCGTTCGATCCGGCGCCGGACTCACTGAAGGTGTCTCAGCCCGTCCCGCCCGGACTCCCCTCTGATCAACCGGTCCCGCCCGGACCCCCTCTGATCAGCGCGTGTCCCCCCACACGCCCCTCGTGGGAACGAACCCTCACTCGGGCTCGTGCCACTCGCGCAGCGCGGCATCGATCCGGCTGTCGGCCCGTTCGCGGGTCTGATCCAAGACCTTGGCGTACATCCTGTGCGGGAGCGCGACGCTGTGGCCGGCACGGCGGGCACACTCCATCGAGCCGACTCCTGAGCCGAGCCAGAAGGACCCCCCGGCGTGGCGAAGATCATACGGACGGCGAGAAGGCATGGAGACCGCCTCCACCTCGGTCAGTGCGTTCATGGAACTGCGCGTTCATGGAACTGCGCGTTCATGGAACTGCGCGTTCATGGAACTGCGGGGCGGCGAAGGACGAGGTCTTCGGCATCCTCCGGACACGCGCCCCGCACCTGCTGCCCCGGGCGCCCTCCAGCGAGCCGAGGGCCTTCTCGGGTGCCGCCTGCGAACTGTGCACACCGCGGATCGCAGGGGCATCTTCGTGTCGGCCGAGTCCGAGGCCGGGCAGACTGACGGCATGTCCTCCCGTCGCAGAGCCTGTCCGGTGTGCCGCCGTGAGATCGCCGTCGTCGCGGGGCGCTTCGCCCGGCACGATCCTCCACGGGCACGGGAGAGCGGGGAACTCGTCTCCTGCCCGGGGTCGCGGCGGCAGGCGCAACCAGGGCCCGTCCAGCCGTCGTTGGACGGCTACACCGTGCCGGACTTCCCCGGGCAGCTGCCGCTCTTCTGACGCCGACTTCGGGCTCTCAGTTCCCCGCGATCGACTTCACGGCGACCGACACCGGCGTCGAGCCGCTGATCAGCTCCAGCGTCAGACCCGCCGTCGCCGGCGTGTCCACCAGCTCCGCCAGTACGGCCGCCACGTCGTCCCGCGGGACCGTGCCGTGCCCGGTGTGGGCCTCGAGGCGCACCTGGCCGGTGCCCGCGTCGTCCGTCAGCGACCCGGGCCGCAGGATCGTCCAGTCCAGGCCCTCCTGGCGGGCGACGTGGGCGTCGGCCTCGCCCTTGGCGCGCAGGTACACGTCGAAGACCTCGTCGCCCTTGTGCGCGGGATCCGCGCCCATCGAGGAGACCACCAGGAAGCGGCGTACGCGCGCGCGGACGGCCGCGTCCGCGAAGAGCACCGCGGCGGCCCTGTCCACGGTCTCCTTGCGGGCCGCACCGCTGCCCGGGCCCGCGCCGGCCGCGAAGACCGCCGCGTCGGCGCCCTGCAGGTGGGCGGCGACCCCCTCCACCGTGGCGGACTCCAGGTCGAGCAGCACCGGTTCGGCGCCGGCCGCTCGCAGATCGTCACCCTGTTCGGGCTTTCGGATGATCCCTGCGACCTCGTCCCCGCGCGCGGAGAGCAGCCGTTCCAGGCGCAGTGCGATCTGACCATGACCACCAGCGATGACGATGCGCATGTCTTTGACCGTACGCCCGAATAGCCGCATCCGCCGCATGAGTTCCGGCCGCACGCCGAGAGTGCGTGTGTCGTTTCCGGGGCGTGCGCCCGGCGAGGGTCGCGACCGCGCACCACCCTGCGTGCCATCCGTGGGCCCACGCCCGTTACGACAGCTCCCCGCGCCCCTGCCGCGGCAGGGGCGGCTCTGCTGTCGCCGCCGAGTTGCAGTACTGGCGGACCGCGCTGGTGCGGGCCACCACGCGGCCCTGGTGCACCACGACGCGGCTGTAGGCGAGGGACAGGGCGCCCGCCAGGTGCTCGCCGCGTACGGCCAGGAGTTCGGCGGGGAAGCCCGCCTCCACGCGCACCTCGGGCAGGCCCAGCGCCGCGCGGGCCGAGGCGCTCACCGCGCTGTAGGCGTCCTCCGGGCGCAGGACGTGGCCGGAGGCGAGGAGGTAGGCCGACTCCAGGGGGTCGCCGCGGCCGACGGGGTTCGAGACGTCCCGCAGGGCGCCGCTGCCGGCCGCCACCCGCACCCCGGCCGCGCGCAGCAGCCGTACCGGGGGCGTACCGCGGCGGTCTGCGGCGCCGCAGCCGCCCTGGGGCAGGCAGACCACCGTCACACCGGCGGCTGCCAGCTGGTCCGCCAGCCGGGCCGCTGCCTCGGCGGGCAGGCGCGCGAGACCGGCGCACGGGCCGATCGTCACGCCGGGGCGCAGGCCCCCCGCCATTGCCGCGAGCCGGGACAACCGGGCCGGGTCGGTGGCGTCCGTGTGCAGGTCCACCGGACACCCGTGCTCGGAGGCCACCTCCAGGACCGCCTCCACATAGCCCGTGGGGTCCGGGTCGAGGTCCGGGCAGCCACCCACCACCGAGGCGCCCATCTTCACCGCGTCCCGCAGCATGGCGAGCCCGTCGGCCCCCGCCGCCCCGGTCAGCAGGCGCGGCATCGCCACCGTGGTCAGTTCCGTGAGCCCGCGCAGCGAGCGCCGGGCCCGCAGGACCGCGCCGAGCGCACCGAGGCCCTGGACGCCGCCCACGCGCACGTGCGCGCGTACCGCCGTAGCCCCGTGCCCGAGCTGGACCAGGGCCGCCTCCGTGGTCCGGCGCTCGACATCCTCCGGGGCGTACGACACCGGCCCCGGGCGGTCCGCGGTCAGCGCGGTGTCGCCGTGGGCGTGCGGTTCCGCCGGGGCCGGCAGGAGCAGATAGCCGCTCAGGTCGACGCGCGCGGCGCCCGCCCGGGCATGACCCGGCGCGGGACCAGGCCCGTTACCGGGCGCGGGACCGGGCCCGTGACTGTGCCCAGGGCCCGGCGCCAGGCTGCCGGCCGTGCCGACGGCCTCGATACGCCCGCCGCCCAGCCGTACGTCCACCGTCCGGCCGTCCGTGAGCCGCGCGCCGCACAGCAGGAGGGTGGCCGGGTCGGGCTGTCCCGAGGACCCCGATGACCCCGGGGGGTCGGAGGGCGGGTGCGGGTGCGGCTGGCTGTCGGGCATCGCGCTCCAGGGGTCGGGGCCGCGGGCTCGGGGCCGGGGCTCGGGGCGGGCCGGGCGTGAGAGGTCGAGGCGGTGAGGTGCCCAAGATCACGCAGAGCGACTCGAGCCTAGGGTGGCGAGCCGTGCGCGGCGCGCAGGAGCGCAATAGTCGTACCGGTGTGGTCCGCCCTGGGGGGTACGCCAGTCGCCCGCGCGCGTGGCTCGCTCGGCTCCTCCTGACACCGCCAGGTGGCACCGCCTTACGGGTGCCGGGATACGGATTTGGGTGAACGGCGGCGGACCGTGTAATGTCTTCATCGCTCGCCCCAATAGCTCAGTCGGCAGAGCGTCTCCATGGTAAGGAGAAGGTCAACGGTTCGATTCCGTTTTGGGGCTCTGGTGTGAGAGGTTCCCGTCGCAAGACGGGGACTGATCTCATCAAAGCGGTGTAGCTCAGTCGGTAGAGCAAGCGGCTCATAATCGCTGTGTCACCGGTTCAAGTCCGGTCACCGCTACTGACAGTAGCCGATTGCGGGGTCGGTCCTTCGATCGGCTACTCTTTCTTGCGTTGAATCAGTCCACCCGTTCGTCATAGGAGCACTCACGTGGCTGCCACCGACGTCCGCCCGAAGATCACGCTGGCCTGCGTGGAGTGCAAGGAGCGGAACTACATCACCAAGAAGAACCGGCGTAACAACCCGGACCGTCTTGAGATGAAGAAGCACTGCCCGCGTTGCAATGCGCACACTGCGCACCGCGAAACGCGATAAATCAGGCTCGTACATGAGGCCGCCCCCAGCAGACAGGGGGGCGGCCTCACGTCGTTTCACACGCTGCGAGACCAGGAGGTTGCGGGCCATGGCGCTCGACCAGTCCTTCGTGGGGCGGACCTATCCGCCCACCGCGCCCTACGAGGTGGGCCGGGAGAAGATCCGTGAGTTCGCCGAGGCGGTGGGCGAGACCAACCCGGTGTACACCGACCCGGAAGCCGCCAAGGAACTCGGCTACTCGGATGTGATCGCGCCGCCGACCTTCGTGTTCTCCATCACCTTCCGAGCCGCCGGGCAGGTCGTCCAGGACCCGCAGCTCGGCCTCGACTACAGCCGGGTGGTGCACGGCGACCAGAAGTTCGTCTACAACCGCCCGGTGCGCGCCGGTGACCGGCTCACCGTCACCTCCACGATCGAGGCGATCAAGTCCCTGGCGGGCAACGACATCCTGGACATCCGGGGTGAGGTGCACGACGAGGCGGGCGAGCACGTGGTGACCGCCTGGACCAAGCTGGTCGCGCGCGCGGCCGAGGAGGCGTGAGGAACCGATGACGGCGAAGATCGCGTACGACGACGTCGAGGTCGGCACCGAACTGCCGGCGCAGACCTTCCCCGTGACCCGCGAGACGCTGGTGCGGTACGCGGGCGCCTCCGGGGACTTCAACCCGATCCACTGGAACGAGGCGTTCGCCAAGCAGGTTGGCCTGCCGGACGTCATCGCGCACGGCATGTTCACCATGGCCGAGGCGATCCGCGTGGTCACCGACTGGACCGGCGACCCGGGCGCGGTCGTCGAGTACGGCGTCCGCTTCACCAAGCCGGTCGTGGTGCCCAATGACGACAAGGGCGCGGTGATCGAGGTCAGCGCCAAGGTCGCGGCCAAGCTCGACGACAGCACCGTGCGCGTGGACCTGACCGCGACCAGCGGCGGCCAGAAGGTCCTGGGCATGTCCCGGGCGGTCGTACGGCTGGCCTGACGCCTGCCGGGCATGCCGACGTCAAGGGGCGCTCTCCCGCGGGCGCCCCTTGTGCTTGACCCCGTTAGTGATTGAGTACTAACTTACTTTCATGGTCAGGATGAGTGCGGAGGAGCGGCGCGAGAGCGTCATCCTCGCGGCGATCGCGGAGTTCGCGCAGAAGGGGTACTACGGCACCTCCACCGAGGCGATCGCCAAGCGGGTCGGTGTGTCGCAGCCGTACCTCTTCCGGCTCTTCCCGGGCAAGAAGGCGATCTTCGTCGCCGCCTCGCTGCGGTGCGTGGCGGACACCTGCCGGGTCTTCGGGGAGGCCGCCGAGGGGCTCGAGGGCGAGGAAGCCCTGCATGCCATGGCGAGCGCGTACGTCCGGCTGATCACGGAGCACCCCGAGCGGCTGCGGATGCAGATGCAGACGTACATCGCCGTGGCGGCGGCCGAGGCCGAGGGTGACCACGAGTTCGGCGAGACCGTGAGGGCCGCCTGGATGAGGCTGTGGGAGACCGTGCATCTGCCGCTGGGGGCGGACGACAGCGAGACCACGACCTTCCTGGCGTACGGCATGCTCGTCAACACGCTCACGGCCATGGGGTTTCCGCCCGAACACCGGGTCTGGCAGGCGATGTACCCGTCGGCCCGGGTCACCGGGCGGCTGGAGAAGTAGGACGACCACAGATGGCGCCCTGGCTCTCTCATGGGCGCGAAAGTTAGTCATCAATAACTAATCAACGTAGTGATCAGCTCTGGGGGAGCGATGTCACAGCACACCGCACGTCGCGGGGAAGCCGTCTGGGCCCTCGTCATCACCAGCGTCGCCGGATTCATGGCGGCCCTCGACAACCTCGTCGTCACCACCGCCCTGCCCTCCATCCGCAAGGACCTCGGCGGTGCGCTGGACGACCTGGAGTGGACCGTGAGCGCCTACACGCTCACCTTCGCCGTCCTGCTGATGTTCGGCGCCGCCCTCGGAGACCGCTTCGGGCGCCGGCGGCTCTTCCTCGCCGGACTCACCGTCTTCACCGGTGCTTCCGCCGCCGCGGCCATGGCCCCCGGCATCGGATCCCTCATCGCCGCCCGGGCGGTCCAGGGCGTCGGCGCGGCCGTGATGATGCCGCTCACGCTCACGCTGCTGACGGCCGCCGTGCCCGCGGCGAAGCGCGGCATGGCGTACGGCATCTGGGGTGCGGTCAACGGGCTCGCGATCGCCTCCGGGCCGCTCATCGGCGGCAGCCTCACCGAGCACGTCTCCTGGCACTGGATCTTCTGGCTGAACGTTCCGCTCGGGGTGGCCGTGCTGCCGCTCGCCCGTCTTCGCCTCGCCGAGTCCTTCGGCGCCGGTGCCCGCCTCGACGTCCCGGGCACGCTGCTCGCCAGCGGCGGGCTCTTCGGGATCGTGTACGGCCTGGTCCGCGGGCCCGCCGACGGCTGGACCGACTCCGTGGTCCTGACCTCGCTGTTCGCCGGCGCCGCGCTGCTGGTGGGCTTCGTCCTCTACAGCTCCCGCGCGGCGCATCCGATGCTGCCCATGCGACTGTTCCGCTCGCGTGCGTTCTCCGGGATCAACGCGGCCAGCCTGCTGATGTTCGTCGGGATGTTCGGCTCGATCTTCCTGCTGAGCCAGTACATGCAGGGCGTGCTCGGCTACACGCCCACCGAGGCGGGCCTCCGGATGCTGCCGTGGACCGGCATGCCGATGCTGGTCGCGCCCGTCGCCGGAATCCTCTCCGACCGGATCGGCGGCCGACCGGTCGTCGCCGCCGGGCTCTTCCTTCAGGCGCTCGGCCTCGGCTACCTGGCCGCCGTGGTCACCGCGGACGCCTCCTACGGCGTCCAGCTGCCCGCCCTCATCATCAACGGTGTCGGCATGGCCCTGTTCTTCGCCCCGGCCGCCAACCTGGTGATGTCCAGCGTCCGCCCGCACGAGCAGGGCATCGCCTCCGGCGCCAACAACGCGCTGCGCGAGGTCGGCGGGGCGCTGGGCATCGCGGTGATGTCGTCCATCTTCTCCGCACAGGGCGGCTACGGCAGCGCGCAGGCCTTCGTGGACGGCCTGCGGCCCGCCCTCGTCACCGGCTCGGCGGTGGTCGCCCTCGCGGCGGTCGCGGCCCTGGTCGTCCCGGCGCGCCGCACGCAGGCGCACACCGTGGTGAAGGGGGAGACGGCGTCACCCCTGGAGACCGTCGGTCACTGAGACAAGCGAGCAAGGCGCCGACGCACACGGTGACAGAGCGCGGTGACGGCGCACGGTGAACGCCACGCGCGCCTGCGGCCCCGATCACGAGGACGGGGCCGCAGGCGCGCGTGGGCGCACCTCCCCGGGCCCGCCGACGCCACGGCCGGGGCTGTCAGCGGGGTCTCGTAGTCTTGGCCCGTGCAGGTACTCCACGATGCCCCCCTTGCCCCGCTGACCACCTTCCGGCTGGGCGGTCCCGCGGCGCGGCTGGTCACCGCCCCGACCGACGCCGAGGTGATCGCCGCCGTCCGCGAAGCCGACGACAGCGGGACCCCGCTGCTGGTCATCGGCGGCGGGTCGAACCTGGTCATCGGCGACAAGGGCTTCGACGGCACCGCCCTGCGCATCGCCACGCGCGGTGTCGAACTGCGCGGGACGACGCTGGAGCTGGCAGCCGGCGAGGTGTGGACGGACGCCGTCGCCCGCACGGTCGAGGCCGGACTCGCCGGGATCGAGTGCCTGGCCGGGATCCCAGGCTCCGCGGGAGCCACGCCGATCCAGAACGTGGGCGCCTACGGCCAGGAGGTCTCCTCCACCATCACCGAGGTGATCGCCTACGACCGGCGCGCGGGCGAGACCGTCACGCTGACGAACGAGGAGTGCGACTTCTCGTACCGCCACAGCCGCTTCAAGGCCGACCCCGAGCGCTATGTCGTGCTGCGGGTCCGCTTCGAGCTGGAGGACGCGGGCGGGCTGTCTGCGCCGCTCCGGTACGCCGAGACGGCGCGCATGCTCGGTGTCGAGGCGGGCGACCGGGTGCCGCTGGCAACCGCCCGCGAGACGGTGCTGAAGCTGCGCGCCGGCAAGGGCATGGTCCTCGACCCCGAGGACCACGACACATGGTCGGCCGGGTCGTTCTTCACCAACCCGATCCTCACCGACGAGCAGTTCGCGGTGTTCCGTACGCGCGTGCGGGAACGTCTGGGCGACGGGGCCGAGCCGCCCGCGTACCCGGCGGGGGAGGGCCGTACCAAGACCTCCGCGGCCTGGCTGATCGACAAGGCCGGCTTCACCAAGGGGTACGGCACCGGACCGGCCAGGATCTCCACCAAGCACACGCTCGCCCTCACCAACCGCGGCGCCGCCACGACCGAGGACCTGCTGGCCCTGGCCCGCGAGGTCGTCGCCGGAGTCCGCGAGGCCTTCGGGGTGACCCTGGTCAACGAGCCGGTGACGGTGGGCGTGAGCCTGTAGCCGTACGGTCCGGCGCGGCGCTGCGCTGCCGTCTCAGTACGCCACGCCCACTCCCTGTTTCACCGTTCCCTCGTCGTCGATCATCGACAGCATCGCGTGGGCCACGTCCGCGCGGGCGATGAAGCGGCCGTTCCGCGGGAAGCCGCCGACGACCGTGCGGTACCGGCCGGTGAGCGGCTTGTCCTGGAGGCGGGGCGGGCGTACGGACGTCCAGTCCGTGCCGCTGCGGGCCAGTTCCGCCTCCATCTCGCGCAGGTCGTCGTAGACGTTCTTGAGGATCGCCGAGACCAGGCCCCGCACCGCGCGGTCCAGCAGGCTGTCGTCCGCCGCCGACGGACCGACCGGGCCGGCGCTGACCACCAGCAGCCGTCGTACGCCCTCGGCCTCCATGGCCCGCAGGACCGCGCGGGTCAGCCGGGTGGCGACACCGGCGTCCTTGCGGCTGCGCGCTCCCAGGCCCGAGAGGACCGCGTGCCGGTCGCGGACGGCGGCCCGCAGCGGCTCCGGGTCCCCCAGGTCGGCGCGGACGACGGACAGGCGCTCGCCGCAGACGGTGAGCCGGGCGGGGTCCCGCACGACGGCCGTGACCTCGTGACCGGCGTCCAGGGCCTGGCGGACGATCTCCTGGCCGATTCCTCCGGTGGCGCCGAAAACGGTGAGCTTCATGGCGGCATCCCCTGCTCCTGTGAGGTGGGTGAGCGTTCACTCACCCTTGTGCCCCCTAGAGTGGGTAAGCACTCACTCACTCGTCAAGCCGATTGGACGTCCCCATGGAGACGAAGCCGGCCCGCGTCCGCATCCTCGACGCCGCGCACGAACTGATGCTCACCGTCGGGCTGGCCCGCGCCACCACCAAGGAGATCGCCAGGGCGGCCGGCTGCTCCGAAGCCGCGCTCTACAAGTACTTCGCGAACAAGGAGGAGCTGTTCGTGCGGGTGCTCATGGAGCGGCTGCCGCGCCTCAAGCCGCTGCTGGGCAGCCTCGTCGCCGAGCCGGGGCAGGGCACCGTGGAGGGGAACCTCATCGAGATCGCCCGCCAGGCGGCCCTCTTCTACGAGCAGAGCTTCCCGATAGCCGCGTCCCTGTTCGCCGAGAAGCAGCTCAAGCGGCGGCACGACGAGGCGCTGCGCAAGCTCGGCTCCGGCCCGCATGCGCCGATCGAGGACCTGGACGCCTATCTGCGCGCGGAACGGGCCGCCGGCCGCATCCGCGCCGACGCCGACACCTTCGCCGCCGCCGCCCTCCTGCTCGGCGCCTGCTCCCAGCGCGCCTTCGCCTACGAGGCGACCGAGAGCGGCGAACGCCCCCCGGTGGACGAGTTCGCCACCCGCCTCGCCCGCACCCTGCTGAACGGCTTGGCCCCAGGACCTGACGACCCCGCCCTTCCCCGCCCCTGACGCTCCGCTTCCTGACGTCCTCGGGTGGTCAGCGCCGCGCACCCGCCGACGGCCGGCTCCGCGAGGGCCAGAGCCGTGAAGCGGCTGTCGCGTCACGGGACGAGCGGCATCGGCGGACGATCCGTCGTTCCCGGCGGTCTGGCGGCCCGGCGGGTCATGGGGCGCCCGGCACGTCGTCAAGCGGCTGGGTGGGCTTTCTCGGGCGGCTGGCGAGCCTCGGAGAGCCGGCCTGGCGCGCCTGGGCGGCCGGCGCGCCTGGGCCGGTCGGGTGTGCCACTGGGACGGCCGGGTTCCCCAGTGGGGGCCAGAAGGCCCTCCGGGCCGACCCCGGGCGGCGCGGGTACGCGCTCAGGCGGCCGGGTTGACCTCGGGCGGCGGGAAGCCGGTCACGCGGGCCGCTCTCCGGGAACGGGCAGGGAAGGCCTTCAGGTGGTCGGGTGGGTCAGCCAGGTGTCGATGCCGGCCAGCAGCCGTTCCTTGACGTCCGTGGGGGCCGCCGAGCCGCGGACCGACTGGCGGGCCAGTTCCGCCAGTTCCAGGTCCGTGAAGCCGTGGGCCCGGCGGGCGATCTCGTACTGGTCGGCCAGGCGGGAGCCGAAGAGCAGGGGGTCGTCGGCGCCGAGGGCCATCGGGACGCCGGCCTCGAAGAGCGTGCGCAGGGGCACGTCCTCCGGCTTCTCGTACACGCCGAGCGCCACGTTCGACGCCGGGCACACCTCGCAGGTCACCCCGCGGTCGGCCAGCCGCCTGAGCAGCCGCGGGTCCTCCGCCGCGCGCACCCCGTGCCCGATCCGCGAGGCGTGCAGGTCGTCCAGGCAGTCCCGGACCGACGCCGGGCCGGTCAGTTCGCCACCGTGCGGGGCGGAGAGCAGACCGCCCTCCCGTGCGATGTGGAAGGCGCGGTCGAAGTCCCGCGCCATGCCCCGGCGTTCGTCGTTCGACAGGCCGAAGCCGACCACGCCGCGGTCCGCGTACCGCACGGCCAGCCGGGCCAGCGTGCGCGCGTCCAGCGGGTGCTTCATGCGATTCGCGGCGACCAGGACGCGCATGCCGAGGCCGGTCTCCCGGGACGTCGTGTCCACCGCGTCCAGGATGATCTCCAGGGCCGGGATCAGACCGCCCAGCCTGGGCGCGTACGACGTCGGGTCCACCTGGATCTCCAGCCAGCCCGAGCCGTCCCGCAGGTCCTCCTGCGCCGCCTCCCGGACCAGCCGCTGGATGTCCTCCGGCTGCCGAAGGCAGGAGCGCGCCGCGTCGTACAGCCGCTGGAAGCGGAACCAGCCCCGCTCGTCCGTGGCCCGCAGCTTCGGCGGCTCCCCGCTGGTCAGTGCCTCCGTCAGCGCCTCGGGCAGGCGCACGCCGTACTTGTCGGCCAGCTCCAGGACGGTCTCCGGCCGCATCGAGCCGGTGAAGTGCAGATGCAGATGGGCTTTCGGCAGCTCAGAGAGATCACGTACACGCTCCATCCCAGGATCCTGCCGTACGTCCCCGAAGTCGCGGTAGCGGTTTCCCTGAACGTGGTCTTGCTCGCACAAAGGGACGGGGGCCGGCTCCCGGATCCGGAAGCCGGCCCCCGCCTGGACCCGCACGGTCCCGCGCGAGCCCTGCGTGAGCAGCGGACGTCAGTCCCGCGCCTCCGCCAGCAGCTTCTGCACGCGGCTCACGCCCTCGACGAGGTCCTCGTCGCCGAGCGCGTACGACAGCCGCAGGTAGCCCGGCGTGCCGAAGGCCTCACCCGGGACGACCGCGACCTCGGCCTCCTCCAGGATCAGCGCGGCCAGCTCGACCGTGTTCTGCGGGCGCTTGCCGCGGATCTCCTTGCCCAGCAGGGGCTTGACCGACGGGTACGCGTAGAAGGCGCCCTCGGGCTCCGGGCAGAACACGCCGTCGATCTCGTTGAGCATCCGCACGATCGTCCGGCGGCGGCGGTCGAAGGCCTCGCGCATCTTCGCCACGGCCTCCAGGCCGCCGGAGACGGCCGCGAGGGCGGCCACCTGGGCCACGTTGGAGACGTTCGAGGTGGCGTGCGACTGCAGGTTCGTCGCGGCCTTGACGACGTCCTTCGGGCCGATGATCCAGCCCACGCGCCAGCCGGTCATGGCGTACGTCTTGGCCACGCCGTTGACCACGATGCACTTGTCGCGCAGCTCGGGCAGCAGCGCGGGCAGGGAGACGGCCGCGGCGTCGCCGTAGACCAGGTGCTCGTAGATCTCGTCCGTGAGGATCCACAGGCCGTGCTCGAGGGCCCAGCGGCCGATCGCCTCGGTCTCGGCCTCCGAGTACACGGCGCCGGTCGGGTTGGAGGGGGAGACGAACAGGACGACCTTGGTCTTCTCCGTGCGGGCCGCCTCCAGCTGCTCCACGGTGACGCGGTAGCCGGTCGTCTCGTCCGCGACGACCTCGACCGGGACACCGCCGGCCAGGCGGATCGACTCCGGGTACGTCGTCCAGTACGGCGCCGGGACGATGACCTCGTCACCCGGGTCGAGGATCGCGGCGAACGCCTCGTAGATGGCCTGCTTGCCGCCGTTGGTGACCAGGATCTGGGAGACGTCGGGCTCCCAGCCGGAGTCGCGCAGCGTCTTCGCGGCGATCGCGGCCTTCAGCTCGGGCAGACCGCCGGCCGGGGTGTAGCGGTGGTACTTGGGGTTCTTGCAGGCCTCGACGGCCGCCTCGACGATGTAGTCCGGTGTCGGGAAGTCGGGCTCGCCGGCGCCGAAGCCGATCACCGGACGCCCGGCGGCCTTGAGGGCCTTGGCCTTGGCGTCCACGGCGAGGGTGGCGGACTCGGAGATCGCGCCGATTCGGGCGGAGACCCGGCGCTCGGTGGGAGGGGTTGCAGCGCTCATGGGGACATCGTTTCAGACCGGAAACCCACGCGGCACGCCGGTTTCACCTGTAGGACGATATGGCTGACGCTGCAGGCCGGAGCATCCGGTCCGTGGGCCCTTGAAGGCACCGGCCGGCCCGGCCGGCGGTGGCGCGGAGCGTGACGGGGCGTGGCCGGCCGGGAGCGTGGCGCTGTCGATTGCGGTCGAGAAGGCGGCGGACGGAACGACCGGGGTGCGCGGTGTGAACAAGGGTCCGAATTCCGTGCCCGGCCAGGACGATCTTCGGTTCGACCGCCCCGGAGTGGTTCTTTCTGTTCGACGCCGGGCCGCAGACCACGTACACTCTCACCTCGTTGGCCTTCAGCAGCCGCCGCCACAACCGGTGCACACCGAGCACCCGGCCGGATGCGGTACGTTGGGGGGCACACAAAGGGTCGTAGCTCAATTGGTAGAGCACCGGTCTCCAAAACCGGCGGTTGGGGGTTCAAGTCCCTCCGGCCCTGCTACACACACCGCCAGGATGTGTGCGTATGTACGTACAGCAATGCACCGCCGTGCGGCTCAGGAACCGGGCGCGGCACGGCCACGACCCGGGATCAGGTGAGGACGAATGACGGACGCCGTGGGCTCCATCGACACGCCTGATGCCCAGGACGAGGTGCAGGAGTCCAAGAAGAAGGCCCGCAAGGGTGGCAAGCGTGCCAAGAAGGGCCCGCTGAAGCGCCTCGCCATCTTCTACCGCCAGGTCATCGCGGAGCTCCGTAAGGTTGTCTGGCCGACACGCAACCAGATGACGTCGTACACCACCGTGGTGATCTTCTTCGTCGTCATCATGATCGCCCTGGTGACCGTGATTGACTATGGGCTCAACCACGCGGCCAAGTACGTCTTCGGCTGAGCCAAGAGCGAAGGGCGCCGTGGTACCGGCGCCCGTTTTCGCATGTTCCACCCCTATGTATCCAGGAAGAAGCAGCCATCGTGTCTGACCCGAACCTGAACGACGCCATCGAGCCGGACGAGACGGTGGACGACGAGCTTGACATCGTCGAGGGCGCGGACGAGCAGGACGAGTTCGAGGCTGCCGAGGCCGAGGCGGGCGAGCCGGCCGAGGAGGCCGCGCTGCACGTCGAGGACGACGCCGAGGGCGAGGAAGCCGCCGAGGTCGAAGAGGCCGCCGAGGCCGAGGAGGAGACGGCTCCGGCCGCTCCGGTCGACCCGATCGCGGCCCTGCGCGAGGAACTGCGCACCCTGCCCGGCGAGTGGTACGTCATCCACACCTACGCCGGTTACGAGAACCGCGTGAAGACCAACCTGGAGCAGCGCGCCGTCTCGCTGAACGTCGAGGACTACATCTTCCAGGCCGAGGTGCCGCAGGAAGAGGTCGTCCAGATCAAGAACGGCGACCGCAAGACGATCAAGCAGAACAAGCTGCCGGGTTACGTCCTGGTCCGCATGGACCTGACCAACGAGTCCTGGGGCGTCGTCCGCAACACCCCGGGCGTCACCGGCTTCGTCGGCAACGCCTACGACCCGTACCCGCTGACCCTGGACGAGATCGTCAAGATGCTCGCCCCGGAGGCCGAGGAGAAGGCCGCCCGCGAGGCCGCCGAGGCCGAGGGCAAGCCCGCCCCGCAGCGCAAGGTCGAGGTCCAGGTGCTGGACTTCGAGGTCGGCGACTCGGTCACCGTCACGGACGGCCCGTTCGCCACGCTCCAGGCGACCATCAACGAGATCAACCCCGACTCGAAGAAGGTCAAGGGCCTGGTCGAGATCTTCGGCCGCGAGACGCCGGTCGAGCTGTCCTTCGACCAGATCCAGAAGAACTGACGTCTTCGGCGATCTAAGCCACCGGCCAGGTCGGGCGGACTCACGCTGGGGGGTGACCCCGCCTGCGGGAGACCGTCTGACCTGCTCGGTTTTTGGCCGCACATCCATACCCGTTATCGTTGTGCGGTATGCCTGCATCCGGGTGGTCCCCGGACGGCGGGCAGGACCCGAATGAAAGGACCCGGAGAGTAATGCCTCCCAAGAAGAAGAAGGTCACGGGGCTCATCAAGCTCCAGATCCAGGCCGGTGCCGCCAACCCGGCCCCGCCGGTCGGCCCCGCGCTGGGTCAGCACGGCGTCAACATCATGGAGTTCTGCAAGGCCTACAACGCCGCGACCGAGTCGCAGCGCGGTTGGGTCATCCCGGTGGAGATCACGGTCTACGAGGACCGCTCCTTCACCTTCGTCACCAAGACGCCGCCGGCCGCGAAGATGATCCTCAAGGCCGCGGGCATCGAGAAGGGCTCCGGCGAGCCGCACAAGACCAAGGTCGCCAAGATCACCGAGGCGCAGGTCCGCGAGATCGCCCAGACCAAGATGCCCGACCTGAACGCGAACGACCTGGACGCCGCCGCGAAGATCATCGCCGGCACCGCGCGTTCCATGGGCGTCACGGTCGAGGGCTGAGACCCCACCCCCTAGTAGTCATGCGGCCGTGACCGGCCGCACGTGGCAGGGCCTGCTCGGCCCGAGGACCACGACTCCTTTCAGAACACACAGGAGCAAGTTGTGAGCAAGCGCAGCAAGGCTCTCCGCGCTGCGGACGCCAAGGTCGACCGGGAGAAGCTCTACGCCCCGCTCGAGGCCGTCCGTCTCGCCAAGGAGACCTCCACGACCAAGTTCGACGGCACCGTCGAGGTCGCCTTCCGTCTGGGTGTCGACCCGCGCAAGGCCGACCAGATGGTCCGTGGCACCGTGAACCTTCCGCACGGCACCGGTAAGACCGCCCGGGTCCTGGTCTTCGCGACCGGTGACCGTGCCGAGGCCGCGCGTGCCGCGGGCGCCGACATCGTCGGTGCCGACGAGCTGATCGACGAGGTGGCGAAGGGCCGTCTGGACTTCGACGCCGTCGTCGCCACCCCGGACCTCATGGGCAAGGTCGGCCGCCTCGGCCGCGTCCTCGGCCCGCGTGGTCTGATGCCGAACCCGAAGACCGGCACCGTCACCCCCGACGTCGCCAAGGCCGTCACCGACATCAAGGGCGGCAAGATCGAGTTCCGCGTCGACAAGCACTCGAACCTGCACTTCATCATCGGCAAGGCGTCCTTCGACGACGCCAAGCTGGTGGAGAACTACGGCGCCGCGCTGGAGGAGATCCTCCGTCTGAAGCCGTCCGCCGCCAAGGGTCGCTACATCAAGAAGGCCGCCATCACCACCACGATGGGCCCCGGCATCCCGGTCGACCCGAACCGCACCCGCAACCTCCTCGTCGAGGAGGACCCGGCCGCCGTCTGAGCCCCGCGCTCACCCGGTAGCCGCGTCACGGACGCGTAAGCAAAGGGCGGGCCCCTGCAACCATTCGGTTGCGGGGCCCGTCCTTTCTTTGTGCGACGACCTTCCGTACGACTGTCAGTGGCCTGGGTTACGGTGCAGGCACAGGACTCGCATCAGGGGTGGGACACCAACATGAAGAGCACGACCGTGCGCCGGACGACCCTTTCCATCGCAGTGGTGGCCGCGCTGGCCGGAGTGGCCGCCTGCGGCTCCTCGGACTCCGGCAAGGGCGGCGACAAGGCGGCCGGCGGGAACCCGATCCACGTCAACCCCATCGCCGCCCTGCGCTCCGCCGAGCAGTCCACCCAGAACGCCGACTCGGCGAAGGTCCGCGCCACCATGTCGGTCGGCACCGCGATGTCGATGGACGCGACCGGCGCCTTCGCCTGGGGCCACGGCCTCCAGGGCGACCTCACCATCACGTACACCGGCGGCAAGATGGCCGACGCGATGCGCAAGGCCGGCTCCACGTCCGTCGAGGCGCGCTACCTGTCGGACGCCTACTACGCCAAGATGAGCGACAAGTTCGCCCAGCAGACGGGCGGCAAGCACTGGCTGCGGTACGGCTACGACGACATGGCCAAGCTCGGCGGCGGCTCTGGTGCGTATCTGAAGGACCAGATGCAGAACACCACGCCCAACCAGTCGGTGAAGATGCTGCTGGCCTCCGGCGATGTGAAGAAGGCCGGCGAGGAGACGGTCTCCGGCCAGCACACCACGCACTACGCGGGCACGGTGAACGTGGCCGACCTCGCCGACCGCACCAACCACAACCTCACCGCCTCCCAGCTGGCGGACCTGAAGAAGCAGCTCACCAAGGCGGGCATCACCACGGAGCACGTGGACCTCTGGATCAGCGACCAGAACCTCCTGGTCAAGAAGGTCGAGAAGGCCGACATGGCCAACGGCCCCATGGTCAGCACCGCTTACTACAGCGACTACGGCGTGAAGGTCACCGCCGCCGCGCCGCCGACCGCCGACACCGTGGACTTCGCGGACATGATGAAGTCCGCCGGCGCCGCGTCGGGCGGCACCGGCACCATGTCCTGACTCCGAAGAGCTGAACACCGGGAACCCCGGGAACCCGCTGAGGTACGCTCGCGATCTTGCTGTGCGCCGACCACGCACCAGCTGAGCGTTCCTCGGGGGGTTTTCCCATGAAGTCGTCCATACGCATGCCGCTCGCCGCCCTGACCGCAGCTCTCGTCGCAACCGTGGCCGGCTGTACGGCGGCGGCCGACGGCGACAAGGCCCCCGGCAGGCCGCAGGCGGCAGCCGTCGACAAGGCCGTACGCAGGACGGAGGCCGTCGGCTCACTGCGCTACCGCATCACCGGCCGGGTGCCCGGACAGCGGCTGGGCATCGAGGGGGCCACCGGCGCCAAGCCGGCCACCGGCCGGATCAGGATCACCTACCTCGGCAGCCCCGACGCGGACACGGCCGTCGAGCTGCGCCTGGTCGACGGCCACCTCTACGAGAGCATGAGCGAGCACGGTGTGCCCCAGAAGACCCATGGCAAGCACTGGGCGGACTTCGGCAGCACCACAGACGTCCGCTCCTACGGCGGGCTGAAGATGGACATGAGCGGAATGCGGGACCAGGCCACGCAGAATCCCGCCCGCGAGGCCGCGTTCCTCACCGCCGCCGAGAACATCCGCCGCACCGGCACCGAGACCGTCGGCAAGACCCGCACCACCCACTACACGGGCACGGTCACCGTCCACGACCTGCGAAGCCGGTTGAAGGGCCTGGGAGGTCCCGGCCGCGCCGGACGCAAGCGGAGCCTGGACATGTATGCGCAGATGGGCGTCGATGAGCTGACCCTGGACGTGTGGATCGACGGGCAGGACCGCGTCAGGCGTCAGCGCATACGCGGCTTCGGCCGGCACGGCGAACTCGACCTGACCGCCACCTTCCGCGGCTACGGGAAGCCGGTGAGCGTGGCGAGACCTCCGGCCGGGGACACCGTGGTCGTTCCCGCGCCTGCGGCGCCCAAGGCCCGGGGCTGAGCGCCTTTACGGCCCGATTTGCTCGACGGCGCCCGGGTCCCGTACTCTCTTGCAGAAGCCAAAGACCGCTGGTCGTTGCCGTGCGCTCGAGCGAGGGTGCGGTGGCCGAAGGATCCGCTGAAAAGTGGGCGACCCGCGCAGGTGACAGTGGAAGAACTCCCGGGGCAGACGCGTCACGCGTGTGCAGCCGGTCGAGTCCGCCCCGTGCGCCTGCGCCGGGGCGTTTCGTTTTCCCCAGTCCTCCTTCGGGTCCGCGCGGTCCGAATCACCCGGAAGGAGGCCGAGGCTCTATGGCGAGGCCCGACAAGGCTGCCGCGGTTGCGGAGCTGACGGACAAGTTCCGCAGCTCCAACGCCGCCGTGCTGACCGAGTACCGCGGTCTCACCGTGGCGCAGCTCAAGACGCTGCGCCGGTCGCTCGGTGAGAACGCCCAGTACGCCGTGGTGAAGAACACGCTGACCAAGATTGCGGCCAACGAGGCCGGGATCACGCTGGACGACCAGCTCTTCGCTGGTCCGACGGCCGTCGCCTTCGTCACCGGTGACCCGGTGGAGTCGGCGAAGGGTCTGCGTGACTTCGCCAAGGAGAACCCGAATCTCGTCATCAAGGGCGGTGTCCTTGAAGGCAAGGCGCTGTCCGCCGACGAGATCAAGAAGCTTGCGGACCTCGAGTCCCGCGAGGTTCTGCTCAGCAAGCTGGCCGGTGCCTTCAAGGCGAAGCAGTCCCAGGCTGCCTCCGTCTTCCAGGCGCTGCCGTCGAAGCTCGTCCGCACCGTGGACGCGCTGCGCGCCAAGCAGGACGAGCAGGGCGGTGCCGAGTAATTCGGCTCGCATCATGACCGCCGCCTGAGGCAGCGGTCGTAGCGGGCCAACGTACGCCCGCCAGTCATGTACATCCGGCACCAGCCGATTTAGTGGAAGGAAAGCCATCATGGCTCTCACCCAGGAAGAACTGCTCGCCGAGTTCGAGTCGATGACCCTGATCCAGCTCTCCGAGTTCGTGAAGGCGTTCGAGGAGAAGTTCGACGTCACCGCTGCCGCCGCCGCCCCGGTCATGATGGCCGGCGTCCCGGGTGCCCCGGCCGCCGAGGCCGAGGAGGAGAAGGACGAGTTCGACGTCATCCTCACCGGTGCCGGCGAGAAGAAGATCCAGGTCATCAAGGTCGTGCGTGAGCTGACCTCCCTGGGCCTGAAGGAGGCCAAGGACCTGGTCGACGGTACCCCGAAGCCGGTTCTGGAGAAGGTCAACAAGGAAGCCGCCGAGAAGGCCGCCGAGTCCCTCAAGGCTGCCGGCGCCTCGGTCGAGGTCAAGTAAGACCTTCCGGGTTCCTCGAACCTCACCGCACGCTGACTACAGCTCCGTAGGGCTGTAACGCGCGCACACCGAAGAGCGATCATCCATCCGGGTGGTCGCTCTTCGGCATGTCCGGGGCCTGACCGCGGTTGCCTTGAACTCGCCACGGCGGGGGGTATGGTGATCTTCGTTGTGTCTCCGGACGGCTCCGTTCGGGCTTGGGGGCCTTGACGAACCGCACGCAGCGCGCAATTCTCAGGACGCGTCGTCACAAGGATCCGAATCCGAGGCATGGATCGACGACGAAGAGGGCAGTATCAACGTGCGTTGAGGGCAGGCAGGCCGGAAGGCGTTGAGGACAACGAGGGTCTCGCGAAACCCGCACTGGACATCAGTGTGCCAAGTGGCTACACTGACCCTTTGCGCTGCCTGTTAGCTGTCCCCTGCCCGTCACCAGGGGTCTGCCCTCACTCGAGCACAACGACCGAAACTCCCCTGACCTGGGGTTTCTGGGTTTCTGTCTCTGTGTACGGGAGGGGGACCGGTACGCGCGTAGTGAGTCCGAGCCCTCGGAAGGACCCCCTCTTGGCCGCCTCGCGCACTGCCTCGACCGCGAATATGAACAACGGCGCAAGCACCGCCCCGCTGCGCATCTCCTTTGCAAAGATCAAGGAGCCCCTCGAGGTTCCGAACCTGCTCGCGCTGCAGACCGAGAGCTTTGACTGGCTGCTCGGCAACACCGCCTGGCAGACTCGGGTCGAGGAGGCTCTTGAGAACGGTCAGGACGTCCCCACCAAGTCCGGTCTGGAGGAGATCTTCGAGGAGATCTCCCCGATCGAGGACTTCTCCGGGTCGATGTCGCTGACGTTCCGGGACCACCGCTTCGAGCCGCCGAAGAACTCCATCGACGAGTGCAAGGAGCGCGACTTCACGTACGCCGCCCCGCTCTTCGTCACCGCCGAGTTCACCAACAACGAGACCGGCGAGATCAAGTCCCAGACCGTCTTCATGGGCGACTTCCCGCTCATGACGAACAAGGGCACTTTCGTCATCAACGGCACCGAGCGTGTCGTGGTGTCGCAGCTGGTCCGTTCCCCCGGTGTCTACTTCGACTCTTCCATCGACAAGACGTCCGACAAGGACATCTTCTCCGCCAAGATCATCCCGTCCCGGGGTGCCTGGCTGGAGATGGAGATCGACAAGCGTGACATGGTCGGTGTCCGCATCGACCGCAAGCGCAAGCAGTCGGTCACCGTGCTGCTGAAGGCGCTCGGCTGGACGACCGAGCAGATCCTCGAGGAGTTCGGCGACTACGAGTCGATGCGCGCCACCCTGGAGAAGGACCACACCCAGGGCCAGGACGACGCGCTGCTCGACATCTACCGCAAGCTGCGTCCGGGTGAGCCCCCCACGCGTGAGGCCGCGCAGACGCTGCTGGAGAACCTGTACTTCAACCCCAAGCGCTACGACCTCGCCAAGGTCGGCCGCTACAAGGTCAACAAGAAGCTGGGTACGGACACCCCGCTGGACGCGGGCATCCTGACCGTCGAGGACATCATCGCGACGATCAAGTACCTGGTGCAGCTGCACGCCGGCGAGACCGAGACGACCGGTGACAACGGCGAGACGGTCGTCGTCGAGACCGACGACATCGACCACTTCGGCAACCGCCGTCTGCGCAGCGTCGGCGAGCTGATCCAGAACCAGGTCCGCACGGGTCTGGCTCGTATGGAGCGTGTCGTGCGCGAGCGCATGACCACGCAGGACGTCGAGGCGATCACGCCGCAGACCCTGATCAACATCCGGCCGGTCGTCGCCTCCATCAAGGAGTTCTTCGGCACCAGCCAGCTGTCCCAGTTCATGGACCAGAACAACCCGCTGTCGGGTCTGACGCACAAGCGGCGTCTGTCCGCGCTCGGCCCGGGTGGTCTCTCCCGTGAGCGGGCCGGCTTCGAGGTCCGTGACGTCCACCCCTCGCACTACGGCCGTATGTGCCCGATCGAGACCCCTGAAGGCCCGAACATCGGTCTGATCGGCTCGCTCGCCTCCTACGGTCGGGTCAACGCGTTCGGTTTCGTCGAGACCCCGTACCGCAAGGTCATCGACGGCCAGGTCACCGACGAGGTGGACTACCTGACCGCCGATGAGGAGGACCGCTTCGTCATCGCGCAGGCCAACGCGCCGCTGACCAGCGACCTCCGCTTCGAGGAGAGCCGCGTGCTCGTCCGCCGCCGTGGCGGCGAGGTCGACTACGTCGGCCCCGAGGACGTGGACTACATGGACGTCTCGCCGCGCCAGATGGTGTCGGTCGCGACCGCCATGATCCCCTTCCTCGAGCACGACGACGCCAACCGTGCCCTCATGGGCGCGAACATGATGCGCCAGGCCGTGCCGCTGATTAAGTCCGAGGCCCCGCTCGTCGGCACCGGCATGGAGTACCGCTCCGCCGTCGACGCCGGTGACGTGGTCAAGGCCGAGAAGGCGGGTGTCGTCCAGGAGGTCTCCGCGGACTACATCACCACCGCCAACGACGACGGCACGTACATCACGTACCGCCTGCACAAGTTCGCCCGGTCCAACCAGGGCACCTCGGTCAACCAGAAGGTCATCGTCAACGAGGGTGACCGGATCATCGAGGGCCAGGTCCTCGCCGACGGTCCGGCCACCGAGAACGGCGAGATGGCCCTCGGCAAGAACCTGCTCGTGGCGTTCATGCCGTGGGAGGGTCACAACTACGAGGACGCGATCATCCTGTCGCAGCGCCTCGTGCAGGACGACGTCCTCTCCTCGATCCACATCGAGGAGCACGAGGTCGACGCCCGTGACACCAAGCTCGGCCCCGAGGAGATCACCCGGGACATCCCGAACGTCTCCGAGGAGGTCCTCGCCGACCTCGACGAGCGCGGCATCATCCGCATCGGCGCCGAGGTCATCGCCGGCGACATCCTCGTCGGCAAGGTCACCCCGAAGGGTGAGACCGAGCTGACCCCCGAGGAGCGCCTGCTGCGCGCGATCTTCGGTGAGAAGGCCCGTGAGGTCCGTGACACCTCGCTGAAGGTGCCGCACGGCGAGACCGGCAAGGTCATCGGCGTGCGCGTCTTCGACCGCGAGGAGGGCGACGAGCTGCCGCCGGGCGTGAACCAGCTGGTCCGCGTCTACGTCGCGCAGAAGCGCAAGATCACCGACGGTGACAAGCTCGCCGGCCGTCACGGCAACAAGGGTGTCATCTCGAAGATCCTTCCCATCGAGGACATGCCGTTCCTCGAGGACGGAACTCCGGTCGACATCATCCTCAACCCGCTGGGTGTGCCGTCCCGAATGAACCCGGGACAGGTCCTGGAGATCCACCTCGGCTGGCTCGCCAGCCGCGGCTGGGACGTCTCCGGCCTCGCGGACGAGTGGGCCCAGCGTCTGCAGGCCATCGGCGCCGACCAGGTCGCCCCGCGCACCAACGTCGCCACCCCGGTCTTCGACGGTGCCCGCGAGGACGAGCTGGCGGGTCTGCTGCAGCACACCATCCCGAACCGCGACGGCGAGCGCATGGTGCTCCCGTCCGGCAAGGCGCGGCTGTTCGACGGCCGTAGCGGTGAGCCGTTCCCGGACCCGATCTCGGTCGGCTACATGTACATCCTGAAGCTGCACCACCTGGTCGACGACAAGCTGCACGCCCGCTCGACCGGTCCGTACTCGATGATCACCCAGCAGCCGCTGGGTGGTAAGGCCCAGTTCGGTGGCCAGCGGTTCGGCGAGATGGAGGTGTGGGCACTCGAGGCGTACGGCGCCGCCTACGCCCTCCAGGAGCTGCTGACCATCAAGTCCGACGACGTCACCGGCCGCGTGAAGGTCTACGAGGCCATCGTCAAGGGCGAGAACATCCCCGAGCCCGGCATCCCCGAGTCCTTCAAGGTGCTCATCAAGGAGATGCAGTCGCTCTGCCTGAACGTGGAGGTGCTGTCCAGCGACGGTATGTCCATCGAGATGCGTGACACCGACGAGGACGTCTTCCGCGCTGCGGAGGAGCTCGGTATCGACCTGTCCCGGCGCGAGCCGAGCAGCGTCGAAGAGGTCTGACGGGAGTCCGGCGGGGCCCTCACCCACAGGGCCCCGCCGACCCCCAGGCCCCCGTTTCAGACCACAGACTTTCGACCCTGAGAGGGATTGACGCATAGTGCTCGACGTCAACTTCTTCGACGAGCTCCGGATCGGCCTGGCCACCGCTGACGACATCCGTCAGTGGAGCCACGGTGAGGTCAAGAAGCCCGAGACCATCAACTACCGCACCCTCAAGCCCGAGAAGGACGGACTCTTCTGCGAGAAGATCTTCGGTCCGACCCGGGACTGGGAGTGCTACTGCGGCAAGTACAAGCGCGTCCGCTTCAAGGGCATCATCTGCGAGCGCTGTGGCGTCGAGGTCACGCGCGCCAAGGTGCGCCGTGAGCGGATGGGCCACATCGAGCTGGCCGCGCCCGTGACGCACATCTGGTACTTCAAGGGCGTTCCGTCGCGGCTGGGCTACCTGCTCGACCTCGCCCCGAAGGACCTGGAGAAGGTCATCTACTTCGCGGCGTACATGATCACGTACGTCGACGAGGAGCGCCGTACCCGCGACCTGCCCTCCCTGGAGGCGCACGTCTCGGTCGAGCGCCAGCAGATCGAGAACCGTCGCGACGCCGACCTCGAGGCCCGCGCCAAGAAGCTCGAGACCGACCTGGCCGAGCTGGAGGCCGAGGGCGCCAAGGCCGACGTGCGCCGCAAGGTGCGCGAGGGTGCCGAGCGCGAGATGAAGCAGCTGCGCGACCGTGCGCAGCGCGAGATCGACCGCCTCGACGAGGTGTGGAGCCGGTTCAAGAACCTCAAGGTCCAGGACCTCGAGGGCGACGAGCTGCTCTACCGCGAGCTGCGTGACCGCTTCGGCACGTACTTCGACGGTTCGATGGGTGCCGCGGCGCTGCAGAAGCGCCTGGAGTCCTTCGACCTCGAGGAGGAGGCCGAGAGGCTCCGCGAGATCATCCGCACCGGCAAGGGCCAGAAGAAGACCCGTGCGCTGAAGCGCCTGAAGGTCGTCTCCGCGTTCCTGCAGACCTCCAACAGCCCCAAGGGCATGGTCCTGGACTGCGTCCCGGTCATCCCGCCGGACCTGCGTCCGATGGTGCAGCTGGACGGTGGCCGCTTCGCGACCTCCGACCTGAACGACCTGTACCGCCGTGTGATCAACCGCAACAACCGTCTCAAGAGGCTCCTGGACCTCGGTGCCCCGGAGATCATCGTCAACAACGAGAAGCGCATGCTTCAGGAGGCTGTTGACGCCCTCTTCGACAACGGCCGTCGCGGTCGCCCGGTCACGGGCCCCGGCAACCGCCCGCTGAAGTCCCTCAGCGACATGCTGAAGGGTAAGCAGGGTCGTTTCCGTCAGAACCTGCTCGGCAAGCGAGTCGACTACTCGGCGCGTTCCGTGATCGTCGTCGGCCCGCAGCTGAAGCTGCACCAGTGCGGTCTGCCGAAGGCGATGGCGCTGGAGCTGTTCAAGCCGTTCGTGATGAAGCGCCTGGTGGACCTGAACCACGCGCAGAACATCAAGTCGGCCAAGCGCATGGTCGAGCGCGGCCGCACCGTGGTGTACGACGTCCTCGAAGAGGTCATCGCCGAGCACCCGGTGCTGCTGAACCGTGCGCCCACCCTGCACCGCCTCGGCATCCAGGCCTTCGAGCCGCAGCTGGTCGAGGGCAAGGCCATCCAGATCCACCCGCTCGTGTGCACCGCGTTCAACGCGGACTTCGACGGTGACCAGATGGCCGTGCACCTGCCGCTGTCCGCGGAGGCACAGGCCGAGGCCCGCATTCTGATGCTGTCCTCGAACAACATCCTCAAGCCGGCCGACGGCCGTCCGGTGACGATGCCGACCCAGGACATGGTCCTCGGTCTGTTCTTCCTCACCACCGACGGCGAGATGCGTGACGTCAAGGGCGAGGGCCGCTCGTTCGCGTCCGTGGCCGAGGCGATCATGGCGTTCGACGCCGGCGAGCTGTCGCTGCAGTCGCGCGTGGACATCCGCTTCCCGGTGGGCACCATCCCGCCGCGCGGCTGGACCCCGCCGGCCCGCGAGGAGGGCGAGCCGGAGTGGCAGCAGGGTGACAGCTTCCGGCTGAACACCACCCTGGGCCGCGCGCTCTTCAACGAGCTGCTGCCCGAGGACTACCCGTTCGTCGACTACGAGGTCGGCAAGAAGCAGCTCTCCGAGATCGTCAACGACCTCGCCGAGCGCTACCCGAAGGTCATCGTGGCGGCGACGCTCGACAACCTGAAGGCGTCCGGCTTCTACTGGGCCACCCGTTCCGGCGTCACCGTCGCCATCTCCGACGTCGTCGTCCCCGAGGCGAAGAAGGAGATCGTCGCCGGGTACGAGGCCAAGGACGAGAAGGTCCAGAAGCAGTACGAGCGCGGTCTGATCACCAAGGAAGAGCGCACTCAGGAGCTCATCCAGATCTGGACCCAGGCGACCAACGAGGTCGCCGAGGCGATGAACGACAACTTCCCGAAGACCAACCCGATCTTCATGATGGTGAACTCGGGTGCACGAGGCAACATGATGCAGATGCGTCAGATTGCCGGTATGCGTGGTCTGGTGTCGAACGCGAAGAACGAGACGATTCCGCGTCCGATCAAGGCGTCGTTCCGTGAGGGCCTGTCCGTGCTGGAGTACTTCATCTCCACGCACGGTGCCCGTAAGGGTCTGGCGGACACCGCCCTGCGTACCGCCGACTCGGGTTACCTCACCCGTCGTCTGGTGGACGTCTCGCAGGACGTCATCATCCGCGAGGAGGACTGCGGCACCGAGCGTGGTCTCAAGCTCCACATCGCGGAGCGCGGCGCCGACGGCGTGCTGCGCAAGGCGGACAACGTCGAGACGTCCGTGTACGCGCGCTGCCTCGCCGAGGACATCGTGGTCGACGGCCAGGTGCTGGCCCCGGCCGGCACCGACCTGGGCGACGTGCTCATCGAGGAGCTCGTCTCCCGTGGCGTCGAGGAGGTCAAGACCCGCTCGGTCCTGACCTGCGAGTCCGCCGTCGGCACCTGCGCGATGTGCTACGGCCGTTCGCTGGCCACCGGCAAGCTGGTCGACATCGGTGAGGCGGTCGGCATCATCGCCGCCCAGTCCATCGGTGAGCCCGGTACCCAGCTGACGATGCGTACCTTCCACACCGGTGGTGTGGCCGGTGACGACATCACCCAGGGTCTGCCCCGTGTCGTCGAGCTCTTCGAGGCCCGTACCCCGAAGGGTGTCGCCCCGATCTCCGAGGCCTCCGGCCGCGTCCGGATCGAGGAGACCGAGAAGACCAAGAAGATCGTCGTCACCCCGGACGACGGCAGCGACGAGACGGCGTACCCGATCTCGAAGCGTGCCAAGGTCCTGGTCCGCGAGGGCGACCACGTCGAGGTGGGCCAGCAGCTCACCGTGGGTGCCACCAACCCGCACGACGTGCTGCGCATCCTGGGTCAGCGTGCCGTCCAGGTCCACCTGGTCGGCGAGGTCCAGAAGGTGTACAACTCGCAGGGTGTGTCGATCCACGACAAGCACATCGAGATCATCATCCGGCAGATGCTCCGCCGCGTGACGATCATCGAGTCCGGCGACGCCGAGCTGCTGCCCGGCGAGCTGGTCGAGCGCTCGAAGTTCGAGACCGAGAACCGTCGTGTGGTCCAGGAGGGCGGTCACCCGGCCTCCGGTCGTCCGCAGCTGATGGGTATCACCAAGGCCTCGCTGGCGACGGAATCCTGGCTGTCGGCCGCCTCCTTCCAGGAGACGACCCGAGTCCTGACGGACGCGGCGATCAACGCCAAGTCCGACAGCCTCATCGGCCTCAAGGAGAACGTCATCATCGGTAAGCTCATCCCGGCCGGTACGGGCCTGTCCCGCTACCGCAACATCCGGGTCGAGCCGACCGAGGAGGCCAAGGCCGCGATGTACTCGGCCGTCGGCTACGACGACATCGACTACTCGCCGTTCGGCGCCGGCTCCGGCCAGGCCGTTCCGCTGGAGGACTACGACTACGGTCCGTACAACCAGTAAGCGAGCATGAGCCGAAGGGCGGTCACCCCAGTGCGGGTGGCCGCCCTTCGGCGTTCCCCGCAGTGTTTTTCCGCCGCCTCGTTGAGCTTCCGCGTTTTCTCCGCCTCTACTCGGCTTATTTATTCTCTCCCTTCTCCTTCTCTTCGTTTCCGGATTCACCGGCGAACGGCTTCGTCTTTTCATCGAGATAGGTGCGGGTGGCCGGCCGGGCCGGAGGCATCGGCCGGTCAGCCGTGTCTTGATTTCATCGATCTTGATCAGAACTTTTCCGGAGGCAGGGCTTCTGCTTCCCTCCGGAGTGGTCAACCGCTAGGTTGGCGGAGCGTGTGACGGCTGTGAGCGGTGACGGCGCGGGGGTAGCGAATAGTGGGCGCTCTTTTCTTTCTGCTGGTCGTGCTCGCGGCCCTGATCACCAACCATGTTTCGCGCAGCACCCTCAGGCGCAGGGGGGTGTGCGTGACGGCCACCTGTGTGGATCGAACGCTGGGTTCGGGCGGCAAGTACGCCATCCAGATGGAGTTCCTTGACGTCCACGGCTCGCTGGTCCGGCGCGAGTTGGGCATCTACTACAGCAAGCCGCCGATAGCTCTCGGTGCCGTGGCGGATATCGTCTACGATCCGGAGAATCGCACGAGCCCTCGGTTCGCCGTGGATGTGCAGTCCGGGAAATGGGCTCCGGTGCTGATCGGTGTCGTGAGCCTACTGGTCGTCCTTGTGGCGCTGTCGCTTTTCCTTTGAGGGTCTGTAGGTTTGATCGCGGGTTGCGTGAGGGCGACGGCGACGATGGTCGAGATGAACCAGTGCGCGAAAATCACCGTCAGTGGAGCCAGGGAAAAAGCATCATTCGGTGGAATCTGAGGGACGACTCCAGGAGACTTGCCAGTTCCACCAGTCGCCGGCGAGTCTGGGTCAAAGACGATTTCACGGTGTCCCCGGGTGTTACGGAACGGTCCCGCCAGCCCTGGCCGTACGGCGGCACCCCATGCCTTGCCATGGCTCGCCCTGCGCCCGTGCGGTCGGCGACACCGACACCGAGACCGTACTGTCGTCCGCGTGTCCGGCCGGTGCCCCTGATGCGACTCGCCTCCCTACGCGCCTTTCCCGACCGCGCCGCGGTGCTGTGACACCTGGGACAAGCGGGAGCGGCGGCATACGGCCACGGACCGGGAGGACGCCCGATGAGCGGCTGCCCGCCGACCCGACGCACCGCGCCCCCGCAGTGACCTGCCGACCCTGAGCCCCGGACCCCTCGCGGCCCAGGAGGCCGGCGTCGCGCCCGCGACCATCCGCACATGGTTCCAGCTGGGCCACCTCGCCCCGGTCGCAAAGGCCGGCCGGGCCCAGCTCTTGCGCCTGGAGGACGTCCTCGCGGCCGGGCGAGGGGCCCGCGGCACGGAACGCCGGGCCCGGCGAGCGGTCACCGGCCCCGACGCTCCCGGACCCTACGGAATCCCCAACTCGAAGATCACATAGTGGGCGTACCAGCCCGACGCCACCGCCGCCGTCGTGAAGAACACCGTCAGGCTCGGCCACTTCAGCCGGCTCATGGCGGCGGCCGGGGCGAGCAGCAGGGGGAAGGACGGCAGCAGATAGCGGGAGGTGTTGCCGAACATCTGCTGCGTGCCGAGGACGGTGACGATGCCGGCCAGGGTGTAGGCGACCAGCACCAGCGGCGGCTTCCTGCGCAGCATCAGAGCGATCAGGAAGGGCAGCGCGATCACCAGCTGCACGCCGAGCAGATCGGGCGTGGAGAAGGCGAAGAGGTAGTTGCTGTGGCCGACCGCGACGTTGCGCAGCACGTCCAGCGTGTAGGCGCCCCCGTCGAAGTAGTGCGCCCAGCCCTCGCGCTGGAGCCTGAAGTAGGCGGTCAGGTCACCCATGCTCACCCCGACCCACAGGACGTACGTGAGCAGGCCGAGCGGCGCCGCGATCATCGCGTAGACCGGCCCCGCGACGCCGTGCTCGCGCCGGCCGTCCCGCCGCAGGAGCGTGACCAGGGCGGCCAGGCCCACCGCGCCGATGAGCGCCGCCGAGGTGGGCCGGTTCAGGCCCGCCAGGAAGGCCAGCAGACCCGCCGGCACCCAGCGGCCCCGCATCACGTACCAACAGGTCCAGGCCGCGATGGCGACGAACAGCGACTCGGAGTACACGGCCCACTCGACGCCCGCCCCGGGTACGACGGCCCACAGCCCGGCCGCGATCACCCCCGCCCGCACTCCGGCCAGCGACGACATCACCGCGTAGATGCCGGCCGCCGCCACCAGGGACGCCAGGACCGACACCAGGATCGCGGAGCCGTACAGGCCGAGCCCGGTCACCTCCGAGACGGCGCGGATCGCTCCCGGGTAGAGCGGGAAGAAGGCGACCGAGTTCTGCTTGACCGTGAACAGCCCGCCCGGAGGCAGCGGTTCCAGCGGCTTCGGGTCGTACCCGTGCCGGGCGACCTGGAGGTACCACCAGCCGTCCCAGCTGGACAGGACGTCCCACCAGTGGGCGCCGCCGCCGAACCGCGGGTCCTTCCTGTGGTAGTCACCGGCGTACTCCAGCAGCCAGGCGAATATGGTGAGCCCCACGATCTTCGTGACGCCGTACAGGGCGAGCGGAGCCGCGTACGGCCGTGCAGCCGGCGGCAGCGCGAGTCGGCGTCCCGGGCGCGGACGGCCGTCCTGCTCGCCTGGCAGGCCGGTGTCCGCCTCGATGTCCCTGGAAGCCGTGCCCATGACCGTGATCCCCCCTCGGCCGACCGCCGGGGCGGGAAGCCGTCCGGCTGTCCGGATGGTCGTGAAGTGTCACCGACAAGATCACACAAAGAGTCGCATGTGTGCGGCCGAAGCGTCGCATGCGTGCGGCGAAGGGGGGAGAAACGGGTGGCCGGAGGAGCGGACTCGACGACCGAACTGTCCGTCGTCATACCCATGTACAACGAGGCGGAGGCCCTGCCCGCGCTGGTCAGCCGGCTGCGTCCGGTCCTGGAGGGCCTCGGGGTGTCGTACGAACTGTTCGCGGTCGACGACGGCTCCACCGACCGCACCGCCGAACTGCTCGCCGCCCTCCGGCTCGGCTGGCCCGAGCTGCGGGTGGTCCGCCTGCGCCGCAACTGCGGCCACCAGGCCGCCCTCACCGCCGGCTTGGACCGGGCGCTCGGCGCGTACGTCGTCACCCTCGACGCCGACCTCCAGGACCCGCCCGAGAAGATCCCCGACATGCTGGCCCTGGCCCGCGCCGAGGGGCTCGACATCGTGTACGGCATCCGCGCCGACCGCACCGGCGACACGCCGTTCAAGCGGTGGACCGCCGGGCTGTACTACCGGCTCGTGCGCCGCCTCGCCGGGCCCTCGGTGCCCGCCCAGGCCGGTGACTTCCGGCTGCTCAGCCGGGATGCCGTCGACGCGCTGAAGTCCCTGCCGGAACAGGAGCGCGTCTACCGCCTGCTCGTTCCCTGGCTCGGCTTCCCCAGCGGGCAGGTCACCTACGAGCGCGCCCCGCGCACGGCCGGGCGCAGCAAGTACCCGCTCGGCCGGATGATCCGGCTCGCGGTGGACAGCGTCACGGGCTTCTCGGCGGCCCCGCTGCGGCTGGCCACCTGGCTCGGCGGCTTCGCCTTCCTGGTGTGTCTCGGGCTGATGGTGTACACGCTCGCCGCTCATGTCATGGACCACACGGTCCCCGGCTGGACCTCCCTCTTCACCGGGGTGCTGTTCATCGGCGCGGTCCAGCTGATCTGCGTGGGGCTGCTCGGGGAGTACGTGGCCCGCATCTACACGGCCCTGCAGAACCGGCCGACGTACTTCGTCGGACACGACACGGCTTCCGTGGCTCGCGAACAGCCCCTCGAGTCGCGTTCCGCCGCCTCTTGTGATAATGGACGGGTTCCCCATTGACATCCCAGGTCAGACCCGCCCGGGGAGCCCGTGCGACGGGCGCCCCCCTTTTGTTTTGACCGGAGTCTGTGCGGTAGGTACGCTCAGACCTTGTGCCTGGGGTGTGCCCTGGCTCTTGTGCGTGCCTTCAGACCGCACAGCGAGTCGCGACCGGCCACCGTAATCTGCGCCCTTTCCGCCTTGCGGCGGAAGCCCGGCGGATTCGACACACCCGACCGCGTGGGTCGGAGAAGTTCCAGGTTAGCTGTACCTATCGGCACACAGAAACCGGAGAAGTAGTGCCTACGATCCAGCAGCTGGTCCGCAAGGGCCGGCAGGACAAGGTCGAGAAGAACAAGACGCCCGCACTCGAGGGTTCGCCCCAGCGTCGTGGCGTCTGCACGCGTGTGTTCACGACCACCCCGAAGAAGCCGAACTCGGCCCTGCGTAAGGTCGCGCGTGTGCGTCTGACCAGCGGTATCGAGGTCACTGCTTACATTCCGGGTGAAGGACACAACCTGCAGGAGCACTCCATCGTGCTCGTGCGCGGCGGCCGTGTGAAGGACCTGCCGGGTGTTCGCTACAAGATCATCCGCGGTTCGCTCGACACCCAGGGTGTCAAGAACCGCAAGCAGGCTCGCAGCCGTTACGGCGCCAAGAAGGAGAAGTAAGAATGCCTCGTAAGGGCCCCGCCCCGAAGCGCCCGGTCATCATCGACCCGGTCTACGGTTCTCCTCTGGTGACCTCCCTGATCAACAAGGTGCTGCTGAACGGCAAGCGCTCCACCGCCGAGCGCATCGTCTACGGCGCCATGGAGGGCCTGCGCGACAAGACCGGTAACGACCCGGTCATCACGCTCAAGCGCGCTCTCGAGAACATCAAGCCGACCCTCGAGGTCAAGTCCCGCCGTGTCGGTGGCGCCACCTACCAGGTCCCGGTCGAGGTCAAGCCCGGCCGTGCCAACACCCTGGCGCTGCGCTGGCTGGTCGGTTACTCCCGCGCCCGTCGCGAGAAGACCATGACCGAGCGTCTGCTCAACGAGCTTCTCGACGCTTCGAACGGCCTCGGTGCGGCCGTCAAGAAGCGCGAGGACACGCACAAGATGGCCGAGTCCAACAAGGCCTTCGCGCACTACCGCTGGTAGTCGCTACCCACATCGAGACCGAGAGAAGACTGAAGCCTTATGGCTACCACTTCACTTGACCTGGCCAAGGTCCGCAACATCGGGATCATGGCCCACATCGACGCGGGCAAGACGACCACCACCGAGCGGATCCTGTTCTACACCGGTGTGTCGTACAAGATCGGTGAGGTCCACGACGGCGCTGCCACCATGGACTGGATGGAGCAGGAGCAGGAGCGTGGCATCACGATCACCTCTGCTGCCACCACCTGTCACTGGTCGCTGGAAGACGTCGACCACACCATCAACATCATCGACACGCCGGGTCACGTCGACTTCACCGTCGAGGTGGAGCGCTCCCTGCGCGTGCTCGACGGTGCCGTGACGGTGTTCGACGGCGTCGCCGGTGTTGAGCCGCAGTCCGAGACGGTGTGGCGTCAGGCGGACCGCTACGGCGTTCCGCGTATCTGCTTCGTCAACAAGCTCGACCGGACCGGTGCCGAGTTCCACCGCTGCGTCGACATGATCAGCGACCGCCTGGGTGCGCAGCCGATCGTCATGCAGCTGCCGATCGGTGCCGAGGCCGACTTCAAGGGCGTCGTGGACCTGGTCCGCATGAAGGCGCTCGTGTGGTCCGCCGAGGCCACCAAGGGCGAGATGTACGACGTCGTCGACATCCCGGACACGCACACCGAGGCTGCCGAGGAGTACCGCGGCAAGCTGATCGAGGCCGTGGCCGAGAACGACGAAGAGATCATGGAGCTGTACCTGGAGGGCGAGGAGCCCTCCGAGGAGCAGCTGTACGCCGCGATCCGTCGTATCACCATCGCGTCCGGCAAGGGCACCGGCACCACCGTGACCCCGGTGTTCTGCGGCACCGCGTTCAAGAACAAGGGCGTCCAGCCCCTGCTCGACGCGGTCGTGCGCTACCTGCCTTCCCCGGTTGACATCGAGGCCATCGAGGGCCACGCGGTCAACAACCCGGAGGAGGTCGTCAAGCGCAAGCCGTCCGACGACGAGCCGCTGTCCGCGCTGGCGTTCAAGATCATGAGCGACCCGCACCTCGGCAAGCTCACCTTCGTCCGGGTCTACTCGGGCCGCCTGGAGTCCGGCTCTTCGGTGCTGAACTCCGTCAAGGGCAAGAAGGAGCGCATCGGCAAGATCTACCGCATGCACGCCAACAAGCGTGAGGAGATCGAGTCGGTGGGCGCCGGCGACATCGTCGCCGTCATGGGCCTGAAGCAGACCACCACCGGTGAGACGCTGGCCGACGACAAGAACCCGGTCATCCTGGAGTCCATGGACTTCCCGGCGCCGGTCATCCAGGTCGCCATCGAGCCCAAGTCGAAGGGCGACCAGGAGAAGCTCGGCGTCGCGATCCAGCGCCTGGCCGAGGAGGACCCGTCCTTCCAGGTCCACTCGGACGAGGAGACCGGCCAGACCATCATCGGCGGTATGGGCGAGCTGCACCTCGAGGTGCTGGTCGACCGCATGCGCCGTGAGTTCAAGGTCGAGGCCAACGTCGGCAAGCCGCAGGTGGCGTACCGCGAGACGATCCGCAAGGCCGTCGAGCGCGTCGACTACACCCACAAGAAGCAGACCGGTGGTACCGGTCAGTTCGCGAAGGTGCAGATCGGCATCGAGCCGCTCGAGGGTGGCGACACCTCGTACGAGTTCGTGAACAAGGTGACCGGTGGTCGTATCCCGAAGGAGTACATCCCTTCGGTCGACGCCGGTGCGCAGGAGGCCATGCAGTTCGGCATCCTCGCCGGTTACGAGATGACCGGTGTCCGCGTGATCCTGCACGACGGTGCCTACCACGAGGTCGACTCCTCCGAGCTCGCCTTCAAGATCGCCGGCTCGCAGGCCTTCAAGGAGGCCGCGCGCAAGGCTTCGCCCGTGCTCCTCGAGCCGATGATGGCCGTTGAGGTCACCACGCCCGAGGACTACATGGGTGAGGTCATCGGCGACATCAACTCCCGCCGTGGTCAGATCCAGGCCATGGAGGAGCGGGCTGGTGCCCGCGTCGTGAAGGGCCTCGTGCCCCTGTCGGAGATGTTCGGCTACGTCGGCGACCTCCGCAGCAAGACGTCGGGTCGCGCAAGCTACTCGATGCAGTTCGACTCCTACGCCGAGGTTCCGCGGAACGTCGCCGAGGAGATCATCGCGAAGGCCAAGGGCGAGTAACGCACCGCGTTCACACGCCGTAGGCTTGACTCCGGAGCCTCCAGGGGCATTCCCCCGCAAACGCGGACGGAATGCCCCCGGGTTCCGGGCCTTTACAGCAAAGATCACCTGGCGCCGATGAAGTAAGGCGTACAGAACCACTCCACAGGAGGACCCCAGTGGCGAAGGCGAAGTTCGAGCGGACTAAGCCGCACGTCAACATCGGCACCATCGGTCACATCGACCACGGTAAGACGACCCTCACGGCCGCCATTACCAAGGTGCTGCACGACGCGTACCCGGACCTGAACGAGGCCACCCCGTTCGACAACATCGACAAGGCGCCCGAAGAGCGTCAGCGCGGTATCACCATCTCCATCGCGCACGTCGAGTACCAGACCGAGGCGCGTCACTACGCCCACGTTGACTGCCCGGGTCACGCGGACTACATCAAGAACATGATCACCGGTGCCGCCCAGATGGACGGCGCGATCCTGGTGGTCGCCGCCACCGACGGCCCGATGCCGCAGACCAAGGAGCACGTGCTCCTGGCCCGCCAGGTCGGCGTCCCGTACATCGTCGTCGCCCTGAACAAGGCCGACATGGTGGACGACGAGGAGATCCTGGAGCTCGTCGAGCTCGAGGTCCGTGAGCTCCTCTCCGAGTACGAGTTCCCGGGCGACGACGTTCCGGTCGTCAAGGTCTCCGCTCTGAAGGCCCTCGAGGGCGAGGCGCAGTGGACCGAGTCCGTCCTCAACCTGATGAAGGCTGTCGACGAGGCCATCCCGCAGCCGGAGCGCGAGGTCGACAAGCCGTTCCTGATGCCGATCGAGGACGTCTTCACGATCACCGGTCGTGGCACCGTCGTCACCGGTCGTATCGAGCGCGGTCTGCTCAAGGTCAACGAGACCGTCGACATCATCGGCATCAAGACCGAGAAGACCACCACCACGGTCACCGGCATCGAGATGTTCCGCAAGCTGCTCGACGAGGGCCAGGCCGGTGAGAACGTCGGTCTGCTGCTCCGCGGCATCAAGCGCGAGGACGTCGAGCGCGGCCAGGTCATCATCAAGCCGGGCTCGGTCACCCCGCACACCGAGTTCGAGGCGCAGGCCTACATCCTCTCCAAGGACGAGGGTGGCCGCCACACGCCGTTCTTCAACAACTACCGTCCGCAGTTCTACTTCCGTACGACGGACGTGACCGGCGTGGTGACCCTCCCCGAGGGCACCGAGATGGTCATGCCGGGTGACAACACCGAGATGAAGGTGGAGCTCATCCAGCCCGTCGCCATGGAAGAGGGCCTGAAGTTCGCCATCCGTGAGGGTGGCCGCACCGTGGGCGCCGGCCAGGTCACCAAGATCGTCAAGTAAGTTCCGCTTGCTTGCGGGTCACCTGACCTGAAGGTCCCTGGACCTGGGAGAGGCCCGTACGACTCCGGTCGTACGGGCCTCTTCGCTGTCCCCGGCGTGTTTGTTCACGGCAGGTTGTTCACTGCATGTTCTGCACGGGCGGATGCTCGTAGGACGCCTCGCAGACGTACACCTGGAGGTCGTAGCTGCGGCCGATGGTGATCTGGGTGTCGAGCGCCGGCCCCAGGAAGTGGTACCCGCTGTAGCCGGCGTCCTCCACCGGCCGCCAGCTGAGGCTGCCGCCGTCCCACTCGGCGCCGGTGATGGTGATCAGCGGCCGTACGGCGGAACCGCACTCGGCGCAGGCCATGGGGAAGGGGTCGGAGAAGCTCCAGGGCGCGTGGCCGCCAAGCTTCCACCCAGGGGCGACGGCCAGGTCGAACTGGTAACAGATCCCCGGCTCCCCGTCGCCCTCACCCTCCTCCTTCTCCTCCTTCTCCTCCTCCTCGAACTGCTCATCCCAGTCCCGGATCCGGTCCGCCAGCTCCTCCGGCAGCTCGTGCGGGGCCGGGTACTCGACGACGGTCTCCGGGTGCAGCACGCACGGGGCGGGCAGGTAGTCGTCACTGCCGATCACCGCGGGCCGCGGGGGAGCGGCGAGCGGCTCCACGACATCGGCGGCCGTGCGCCAGCGAAGTTCGACCCTGGGCACGTAATCGTCCTCGGGATGGTCGAAGGGGCACCACAGCACCTGGAGCAGGTCTGTCCCCTCGGGCCGGGGCAGGTCCGGCACGTCGGCGGCGTATATCTGTGCGACCGGCACCATCGGCACGGGCCCGTCCTGCGTGATCCGCCGCTCCTTGGTGCCGAGATCGACCAGCGCGTGCTCCTGGGCGGTGAGCAGCTCGGCGCCCTGGGCACGGGGTCGCGCCCAGGCCTCGCGGAGAACGCGCCGCCCGGCGTGGACATCGTCAGGAGCGACACCCAGGTGCCACGGCCCGGCATGTTCCGGGCAACTCGGCCACGGCTCCGCGGCCGGCCACAGCAGCGGCCCACCGACGGAACTGTCCGTCACGCCCGGCGCCCCGGCCCGCGGATGCAACCGCACGGCGGACCGGGCGAGGGGCGCCAACTCGGGGAAGCGGTCGGTGATGTCGAGGGGGCGGGGTGGTGTGGTGCGGGTCATGCGGGGAGGGTACTGGGCGCGACTGACGGTCCCGGTGGCTAGGCGTCGTCGAAGATTGCTTCGCTTGTCGGGGCGGTGACGGCGCGGCGGTGCCAGCGGCTCAGGGTCTCGGGGTCGCCGCAGCCGGTGATGCGCTCGCGGACCACGTCCGGGACGTCGATACCGCGTTCCTCCAGGACCACCAGGATGTCCTGGATGCCGCGCTGCACTCGGCCTTGGGCCCGGCCTTCCTCCCGGATCTCCTCCGAGATCGGCGAGGAGAAGAACGAAAGTTCTTCGCGCACCTCCACGTCTCCAGGGCGACCGGATTACAGGCCATGCCTTTCGCGATGGTCTCGGTCACGAAGTCCACGACGCTGATCTTCAGGACGCGTCCGGAGGCGTCGGCCACATCCTCCTCGGCGCTGTGTCCCGGCGTACTCGGGCTACTCATCAGTGAAGACCTCTTCGGCGGTGGAGGCGGTGACGGCGCGCCGGAGCCAGCGGCTCAGGGTCTCAAGGTCGCCGCAGCCGGTGATGCGCTCGCGGACCACGTCCGGGACGTCGATGCCACGCATCTCCAGGACCACCAGGACGTCCTCGGCGGCGCGCTGCGTCTGGCCTTCTTCCCGGAGTTCTTCGGAGAGCGGCGACTTGTAGAAAGAGAGGTCCACGGCCACCAGTTTCCTCCAGAGTTCTGCGGCTGGGTGTTTGCCCATGCCCTGTGCGATGAGTTCGATGATCGGGTTGGCGAGAACCGGGTCTGTGTCCTGCAACACGGTCGTCACTGACTTGAGTATGGCCCCAATGTCCGGATGTGTGACATGGGTGATCGCGGACAGCGTGGTGAGCGCCAGATCCTTCCGGGCCTCGGTGGGAGTGGTGATCACGGGCATGTTGTGCGGTCCGGCGACGAGCGGGCGCAGGGTCAGCAGGGTCCACTGCGGAGGGCCGAAGCGCACCGGCCGCGCCGCCCATTCGGCGGTCGCGCGGTCCTGGCAGACGACCAGCAGCATCGGCTGCAGCCGGTACTTCGTGAGCAGGTACGAGGCGTAGTACGCCCAACTGGCGGGCTTGTCCGGGTCCTTCTTGCCCTGGGCCTCGATGGCGAGGAGGAAGGACCCGCCGTCCTCGGTGTCGAGCCGCAGCAGAGTGTCGAGGCGGCGTTCGAGGGGCCGGGACTCGGTGAGGTCCGTGGGCAGGGCGGTCACCGAGGTGGGCGGGGGGAAGCCGAGGCCCAGCACCTCGGAGACCCCCGAGAAGAGGTCCGGGTACTCCTGGAAGATGCGGTGCATCGCCTCGTGCGGCGAGCTGACCATGGGGGTTCCTGTGGTGGTGAGAGGGTACGGAGGCATTGCCTACGGCATATGCGATCCGGGTGTCTTGTCGGCGAGCGTAGGGGCGTGACTCCGCGCACTGCTGAGCGAGTTGAGGATGTTCACTCGGAGGAGTGAGCGCGGCCGTGCGGTGGTCGCGGCCCCGGCTTTGCTCAGGCAGCCGTGGTAGCGGGTTGCCGCAGCTCCCGGCAGCCGCCGCACAGGCCGGGCTCCGGGGCGCGGTGGGCGCGGTCGCAGCTGTCGCAGTTCTGGAGGGGATGCCGGACGGTCGGCGCCGGGACCGGTGCCCGGAACGGCGGTGGGGGTGGCAGCTGGGCGGCCAGGCGATGGGCCAGCAGTGCGGCCGGGCGGCGGACCCCTTCGGGGGGGAGGTCGGCGGTCAGGGCGTGACGTACGGCGGCGGGGCTGACGTCGCGCTCCAGCCAGGCGGCGACACCGACGGCGAGGTGGGCCGTGTCGTGGGCCGACAGGAGCAGCCGGGAGTCGCGGGTACGCAGATCCGAGAGGAGGTCGGTGGCGGTCCGGAGGAGGGCGGGGGAGGAGCACGAGGGGTGCGGGACGGCGGGAAGCGGCTTGCGGGGCGCCCGCTGTTTCGGGGCCGTCGCCGGTCGAGCGGGGGCGGAGCGCACGGGCTCGCTCTCGCGGCGCCGGGCCGCCGGCTGGTTACAGGAGACCGTGCGCGTGACGATACGGCCGCCGGCGACGCGCTCGCGTTCGCGCCGCAGATAGCCATGGATCTCCAGCTCGCGCAGGGCGGCGGCGATGCGGGTCGCGCCCTCGGGGAAGCGGGCGGCGAGGGTCTTGATGTCGACGCGGGCGCCCTTGGGCAGCGACTGGATGTGGCAGGCCAGGCCGATCGCGAGGAGGGAGAGGTCCGGGTGCTGGGTGAGGTGGTTGCCGATCACCGTGAAGCGGGTGGTGTGGCGGGCGTTGTCGTGGACGAGCCCGCCGTGGTGTGCGGCCCCCGGGCGCCGGTTCGGGTGTTTGTCGGCGGCAACGCGGGACTGGGCGTGCGAGGGCACGCTAGGGTTCTGCGTATCCATCGGGAAGGCCTCTACTTCCTCGGTGGTCAGGCCCTCGCAATGGGATGCCAGTCCCGGCGGGGGCCGTCGCATGTCTGCGGTTGTGTTGCGCCGAGCGTAGGGCAGGCAACCGGCCCGGAATCCAGCTGTGTTGGCGATGTTCACCCGCTCGGGTGAGCGTGTGCCGCGGGCGGGAGGGGTGGGGCTTGGGCGGGTTCTTTCACCCGGTACTTCCTTGAAAAAGACCGCCCGTCGCACCGCAGCACGGGCGGCCGGGTTCCGGTGCCGGGAGGGTGATCGGGCCTGCCGCAGTACGCATCACCGTGGTTGCATCAGAAGACGGGCAGCGCGGTGAGGGACTGTCCGTCTGCCAGGAAGACGCGGTTCGCGTCGGCCGTCATCCAGTAGTTCCTGGGGTTCTTGATGATGCGGAAGCTCCAAGTAGTCTTGCTGAGGCTTGAATTGGGATCCCAACTGCCGCTGTTCAGTCCGTCGGCCACATTGAGGACGTTGACCGCGCCTTCCGTTGCGTTGACGGCCACCGACCAGAAGCCGTGACCTTGAACCACCAGCGGGCTGAACTGATCACACATCTGTTGGAGGTCGTAGAGCCATCCGCTCTGTTTCCCGTCCTTGATGTCGAAACGAAGCGGTGCTCCCAGTGCGGCCACGAAGACGTAGGGGCCGTGGATCACGGAGGGGCCCCAGGCGACCCTCGTGCCGTCCCGCCGTCTCAGGTCCGGACGCCACAGCTTCTTCCCGTTGGTGATGCCACGGGCCGTGAAGTACGGGCTGCCGCTCACGAACAAGGTCCCGCCCGATGCGGCGATTCCCGGCCTGTTCTCGTCCTGGCCGCGCAGCATCCATACCGTGTGGCCGTTGCGCGTGTCCACGGCAAGGACGTCCCCCGCATCCGTGGCGACGGCGAGGATGCCCTGGGCCACGACACCCCGCGCCGTACCCGTCGTGCCGAGTTCGGCGCCGGGCTTCGTGGTCCAGCGGATCTCCGCGTCGGAGCGGCCCACGCTGCGCAGTCGGCCGTCGCCGGTGACGACGTAGACCGCCTCGGCGTCGGCCGCGAGGACGGAGGAGGCGTCTGCGGGCGCCGTCCATTTGGCTTCGCCGGTGGACGCGACAAAGGTCAGCAGCCTGCCATGGCCGTCGACGGCGGCTATCAGCCGGTCGGAGAGCGAGACGAAACGGCGTACCGCCACGGCTTCGGGCGCGGACCAGCGCGGTTTCCCATCGACGACGGCGTGCGCCGTGATGCCGCCCTTGGGGTCCCCGACGATCAGGACGTCCCGTACCGGCAACGGGGCGGGCGTCTGGGCGCCGAGGGCGGAGGGCCGGCTCCAGAGCGGGTCGGGTGTCTGCCCGATGACGTAGTCGCCCTTGTCCGCCGACAGCAGCGGTGCTTTGGGGGTCCGGGCGGCGGGCGGGACGTCGAAGGCGTCGCTGTGGTTCTTCCGCCAGAACCACCAGGTGGCGCCCGCACCGGCGAGGGCGACCGGGCCGCCGACCGCGAGGGCCGTCAGCACGCGGCGGCGCGGGACCCCACCCGGCGCACCGGTGCCCGGCAGCGTGGTCAGCTCGTGCAGTGCGCGTTCACGCCGCTGGACGTCCTGGGCCAGCGGGCCGGAACGCCACACGCGGCCGGCACCGTGGGGCGGAGCGAACGCCTGCGCGATGGCGGCAGGGGAGGGCCGGTGCGCGGGATCCTTGGCCAGGCAGGGGCCGATGAGGGGCTGCAGGGAGGACGGCACGCGGTCCATGCGCGGCGTGCCGTGGACGACCTCGTACTGGACGGCGGCGACGTGCGAGCCGTCGAACGCACGCTGCCCGCTCGCCGCGTACACCAGCAGGGCGCCGAGGGAGAAGACGTCAGCGGCCGGGCCGACGCGGTGCCCGAGGGCCTGTTCCGGTGCCCCGAACCCGGGGGTGACCGGCACCTGACCGGTCGTGGTGAGGGTGAGACCGTGCTCGGGACGGGCGATGCCGAAGTCGATGACGCGGGGGCCCGCCGACGTGAGCACCACATTGGCGGGCTTCAGGTCGCGGTGCACCAGGCCGACGGCATGGATGACCTGCAGCGCCCCCGCAAGTGCCGCCGCGAGAGCCCGCACCCCGGTTTCGTCGAGCGGACCGTACGCGCCGACCGCCTCCTCGAGGGTGGGGCCGCTGAGGAACTCGGTCGCGATCCACGGCCGTCCGCCCTCGGTCTGTGCGTCCAGCACACGGGCCACGCCCGGGCCGGTGACCGCCTGCGCCATCCGGGCCTCGCGCACGAAGCGCTGAACGAGCTGCGGGTCGTGTGCCAGATGACGGTGCAGCATCTTCACGGCGGCTGCTTGCCCGCCTCGGTCCTGGCCGACGTAGACCTTGCCCATGCCGCCCTCGCCGAGTACGCCGAGGAGTCGGTAGGGCCCGAGACGGATCGGGTCCCCGGTGTCCAGCGGCTTCATCTCCGTGCTCCTGTCCGTTGTCAGAGGAGGGGGTAGCCGGCCGCGTACTGCTCACCCAGGGCGATGAGCCGGCGGGACGGTTCGTGGGCGAAGTAGAGAGCTCCGGCGGCGGCCTTGACGGGGACGGACGAGGAGCCGTCGGTCAGGGCGACGGCCATCAGTCCGGGCGATGCCCTGCGGTACACATACGCGATGCCGACGATCGGAGGGACACCGAGGTCGGCGGAGGTGGGCTCGTGCCCCTGCGCCGTCTTCTCGGCCCAGCGCGCCGTACCGCTGTGGGCGTCGACCGCGACGACCCCGCGGCCGGCCCGCACCGCGTACACCACCCCGTCCTTGACCGCCGGGGGGCCGTACTCTGCGCCGGCGTGGCCCTTGTCGTAGTGCCAGGCGACCTTGCCGTCGTCGAGGTCGAGGGCGACCAGCCGGCCGGCCGACGGATACACGTGCCGGTCGTCGACGGCCAGGTGGGCCCGGCTGAAGGGGGTCTGCCGGCTGTCGAGCGGGCGGCGCCACGCCAGATGTCCGGTGCGGGTGCTGCGCACGACGAGCTCCGTCGTGCCGTCGGCCGACTGCTGCACGAGGACGAGACGCTCGCCCGAAACCTGGGCCGACAGGACGTGCAGGCGCTTGGATCCGTCGGGCCGGGCGGGGAGGGGGACGTCCCACAGCTTCCGGCGGGCGTGTATGTCGAGCGCGAGCAGATGCCAGGTCTGCCCCTTGCGGAAGTAGTCGTTCTGCGACGGGTCGGACGGCTGGGGGCCCCGGCCGCCGACCGCGTAGACCGTGGTGCCCGAGGCACACAGCAGCTGGGTGCCGTAGAGGCCGCCGTTGAAGTCCTTCAACTGGAGGTACGGCTCCCCGATCCTGCCGTCGGCAAGGCCGACCGGACAGACGGACACAGGACCGGCTTCGTCGGCGGTGTACTCCAGCGTGTGGATCCGTTCGCCATCGGTGACCGCGAGATGCCCGAAGTACACGCCGGGATCGGGCCACACCGTCTTTCCCGTTCTCGGGTCCAGACCCTTGAGGTTGGTCTCCCCGACGACCGCCAGCCGGTCGAGCAGCAGCGGAGCCGGCGGAACGGGCGGGTCGGTGTACTCGGCCACCACCTGCCACAGCAGATCCCACCGGTGCTTCGCCGAGCCGGTCGGCGCAGGCGGCTGCGTCGGAGTGCCGCCACCGCGGCGGCCGAGCAAGGCCCAGGCGCCCGCTCCGGCCGCGGCGACGCCGAGAACCGATCCCGCGCCGATCGACAGCAGCCTGCGGCGGGACATCTCCACCGAGGGGACGTCGGGCACGGTGTCGGGGAGGCCCTGCCCGCCCGGGGGCGGCAGTCGGCGGGGCTCGACCCGCCAGACGTCGGTGGCCCGCCGGGCGATGTCCAGCAGCACCGGCTCCGGCAGACAGTCCGCGAAGTCCCTCTCTTCGCCGCCCAGTCGTGAACGAAGCTGGTCGGTCGTGGGCCGTTGCCGCGGGTCCTTGGCGAAGCACGGGCCCAGTACGGCGACAAGGCCGTCCGGGACCCCGGTCAGGTCCGGTTCCGCGTACCGCACCCGGTACAGCAGATCCGCGGCCTGCCCCACGCCGAACGGACCCTGGCCCGTCGCGGCATGGACCAGCACTCCCGCCAGCGCGAACACATCACCCGCCGGGGAGTGTTCCCCACCCGCCGCCTGCTCCGGCGACATGAAGGCGGGCGTGCCCGCCGCCGCCCCGGCCCGGGTGAGACGGTCGTCGCCGAGCGCCCTGGCGATACCGAAGTCGATCACCTTGGGGCCGTCGGCCGTCACCATGATGTTGGACGGCTTCAGGTCCCGGTGGACGACGTCCGACGCGTGCAGCTGGGCCAGCGCGGCGCACAGACGGGAGCCGAGGGCCCGGACCGCTCGTTCCGACAACGGCCCGTTCAGCCGGACGGCGTCGTCGAGGGGTGGGCCGATCAGGTATTCCGTGGCCAGCCAAGGGGTTTCATGGACGATGTCGGCGTCGAAGACCCGGCTGCCGTGCTCGCCACCGATGACCCGGGCGGCGTCCGTCTCCAGCCGGAACCGGGTCCGGAAGACGGGATCCGCGGCGATGCGGGCGTGCATCGTCTTGAGGGCGACGACGCGCCCCGTGTCCGAGCGGCCGAGGTACACCGTGCCCATACCGCCGCTGCCGAGGCGTGCTATCAGGTGGTACGCGCCGAGCCGCGCGGGATCGTCGTACGCGAGCGGGGAGAACATCAGGACCTCCCCACCTGCTGGGGGTCTGCGGCCGGTCGGGCCACCAGGACGGCGGCCGACTGACGGGCGAGTGCTGCCACGATCCGGGCCGGGAGGGGAAAGGGCCGGCCATCGAGAACCGTGGGGACCGGCGCCGGGGACCGCGGGGGTGTGTGCGGCTGGAGCGGGGGCGCCTGTGGCTGGAGCTGAGGTGCCTGTGGCTGGAGCGTGGGTGCCGCCAGGTCGGCCGCGAGTTCGGCTGCCGACGGCCGGTGGGCAGCGTCCCGCGCCAGGCAGGCGGTGATCGGCTCACGCAGCGACGTCGGAAGCTCCTCCCGTTCCGGGACCGTGTGCCCGGTGCTCGCGTATGACAGCACGGCGCCGAGGGCGTACACGTCACCGAGCGGTCGGGGGCGCCCGCCCTGGGCCTGCTCCGGCGCCAGGCATCCGGGATCCAGTCCGGGCCTCCCCAGCCGCCGCTCGCCGTCCGGGGCGACGGCTCGCACCGCACCGAAGCAGGTCAGCAGCGGTCCGTCCGCGCTGAGCAGTACGGCTGCCGGGGCCAGGCCGGCATGGGTCACCCCCTGTGCGTGGGCCGTCGCCAGTGCGGAGGCGAGAGCCGCGCCGAGGTCTCGTACGACGGTCTCCGGCAGCGGACCGCCATGTATGGCGAGGGCGGCGGGCAGCGGCAGTACGGGGACGTACGGGGCCGCGTACCAGGGTGGGAGGGCGGAACTGGCCACCTCCGTCACGGGCGCGAAGCCGGGTACGGACAGCCCTCGGGCGTGCTCGGCCTCGGCGGCCCATCGGGCGGGATCGGTCTCCGTGCGCGGTACATGGACCAGAACCGTGCGCCAGCCGTCCGCGCTGCGGGCGACGAACCGACGATCGGGTGTCCGCTGCCGCTCATGTTCCTCGTCGATCCCGGCCAGAACTGCGTACGGCCCGATCCACCGCGGGTCGTCCTGACGCAGCTGCTCCATGCGCGCCTTCCCCCCTGGCTGTCGACACAGGGGAGGGATCCTACCGGGAGCCGTTTCTCTGTTTGCGGGTGCATGTTCATGAACACTCCGGGACGGTGATCTCGGCCCACACGGTCTTGCATGGATCCCGGTCCGACGAGACGCCCCAGCGGTCGGCCAGCGCCTCCACGAGGACCAGTCCCCGGCCCGAGTCACCCTGGTCCGAGCGGAGTTGGGCACGGGGCAGTCGGTCACCGCGCGTGTCGGTCACCTCGATGCGGAGCGTGTCGCCGGCGACGTGGAGCGTGAGGCGGAAGTTCCTCCCAGACACCCGGCCGTGGGTCGCGGCGTTGGCCGCCAGCTCGGCCACGACGTGCGCCGCCGGTTCCAACGGGAGTCCTCAGCTGCGGAGTTGTTCGGTGCCGAGCAGGCGGGCGAGGCGGGCGCCCCGAGGCGTGGGGGACAGAAGCACCAATGGTGCTGCGCCGACAGCTCGAACCCATGCTGGGCATTGCCCAGTTGCCCTTTGTGGAGCTTCAAGTGATGCCGACAGCACGCGCGAACCACCCCGGGACGGGTGGTCTGATCGAGGTGCTGAAGTTCTTGGACGGGACGGGAGTGCGGAACTCCACTGGTTCAAGAGCAGCTAGAGCAGCAGTAGCAACGGCAACGACTGCGTCGAGGTGGCCCCCACCGCCACCACTATCCACATCCGAGACTCCAAGAACACTGAAGGCCCCCGCCTCGCCGTGGCCCCGGCGGCCTGGGCCGACTTCGTGACGTACGCGTCCGGGAAGCCAGCCATCTGAGTACGAGCGCTCATGCGCAGCCCCGCGCCCGTCGGGTTGAGTAGAGCCATGCTCGACCGGGGCTGACCCTGACCGATTCCGATCGCTGCGACACGAGACGAGTCCGGACTGCCACTGGTCGTAGCTAGAGTCGTTGATGCGGCTTTGGTCTTTGACCGCAGGGGGAGGACGCTGTGTTGCCGAGCGAGTCCGGAGCGGGCGGACAACCGTCGTCGTGGGTGTCCCGCATGTTCGACGGGATGCAGGACGCCGTCGGTGCCGCCGCTGACCTGGCCACCGAGCTGTCGTCGTTCACGAAGTTCCAGAAGCGGGTCGACGACTTGATCCGCGACCTGAAGGGCTCAGCGGCGGGCCCGGGCAAGGTCGGGCAGGCGCAGCTCGCACGTCACCAGCTCGGCGGCGGGGGCGAGGGGTGGACGGAGGCGGCCGGCCTGTTCACCGCGTACGAGACCGTCATCAGTGAGCTGGAGACCCTGTCCAAACTGTTGTCCGACTCGATGGAGGGCATGGGCATCGCCGTGCTGGCCTCACACAAGGGCTACCAGCACATCGACCAGGACATCCGTGATCGTATGGCGGCGATCAGCGCGGAGACGACGGAGCACTACGGCGGAAACTACGACCCCTCGGTCCCGCAGAAGACCGGCCACGGCGGGGGCGACGCGAAACGGAGCCAGCCGCCGACCGAGACCGGCAGCGGTGGCAGCGCGGGAGGCACCATCTGATGGGACGCGGCGAGGGCACGTCTTTCGAGGACATGAGCCACGAGCAGATGCTCGCCTGGCTGGACCAGGCGAACTCCGGCACGGTGCAGTCGGCGGCCGACCGGCTGACCGATGCGGCCAAGGAGATCCGCAAGATCGCCGAGGAGCTCAAGGTCCGCCCGCAGTGGGTGGAATGGAAGGGGGAAGGCGCGGACGCGTTCCGGACGTGGGCCGCCGACCTCGCCAACTCCACCCTCAGCCTCGGTGACTTCAGTGAGGGGGCGGCGAAGTGGCTGGGGGAGGCGTCCGGAGCGATCGCGACGGCACAGGCGTCGATCCCGCGCGACACCCACGGCGCGCAGGCGAACCTGGACGCGGCAACGGCCGCGCACAACGACCCCGACGCGGCCACCGTCAGCGCCAAGTCCAAGGCCGAGCTGGAGGCGCTTGCGGCGAGCAAGGAGAGGGTGCGCCTGGAGGCGGCGGCGCAGATGCGGAAGCTGGGCCAGGCGTATTCGCATTCCTCCACGCAGATGGACGGGCTGGTCAGGCCCACGTTTCCGCCGCCACCGAAGGTGATTCAGCCGGAGGCGGGGAAACACGACGAAATCGAAGTCGTGGGAAGCGGTGGTGACAGCCACGTGGGGACGTCCCCCGCAGGACGGGTGTCGGCGCCTTCGGCTGCGACGGGGTCGCCGCATACGGTAAGCCTGGTCACCGGGGGTGGCGCGGCGGCAGCCAGCGTTTCCGGGCCGCGGGGCGACAGCGGTGGCGGGGTGGTGCACCAGCCGCCGTCGGCGGCACCGGCCGAGGGCGCGCCAAGGGTACCGGTCGACGTAGGGCCGGTCGTACCGGACGACGTAGGCACGGAAATCGATGGAACGACGCCTCCTCCACCGGCACCGGCCCCACCGACGACAACTCCTGGGCCTGTTGACCTCCCGACGGGAGGACGGCCGGGAGACGGACCGATCGCATTGCCCCCGGCCGCCCCTCCGCCGGTCTTCGGTGACGGCCCCGGTCTGCCGGTCAGCCGTCCGGGCCCGGGGCGTACGGTGACGGGCGGCCGTCCGTTGCCCATGCCACGACAGACAATCTCGGAGCCGACGCCTACGCCGACACGCGGACCGGCCACTGGCGGCACGGCCACGCCCAGAGGCCCGGTGGGCCCGACGCAACCGGTGGCGGGTGGCCGTACGACTGCGATGCCGGGGCGAGCCGTATCCGGTGAGGTACCCGGACGTGCGCCGGTCGGCAGAGGCATCGTCGGTGGCCGCCCTACGCCACCGACTGCGGGCCAGCCTGCCGGCAGGCTGCCGCGCGGCACGGTTGTAGGCGGCGAAGCGCCCGTCTCCGGCACGACCGGTCGAGCGGCTCCCGGTCGGAGTACGGGCGCCGGTGGTGGTGCCGGTGCCAGGGGAGTGAGCCCTGGCCAGAGGCCGGGCTCGACCCAGCAGCGGGCGGGTCTTCCGCCTGCTGAACAGGGCATCGTGGGCGGTCGTCCACAGCAACAGTCGCGTTCGGCCGGTCGGCCGCGCACATCCGGTGGTTCGGGTCTGGTACGAAACCAGGAGCCCCAAGGGGCACCCCCCGAGCCCAACGGCTCCAGACCGTCGACCTCGCGCCGGAACGACGGACAGAACGGCCGGCAGAACGACGAGCGGGGCGACGAGCGGGGCGACGAGCAGAGCGAACCGACCCGAGATCGTGCCGACTGACGCCCTCCGTCACAGCAACCCAGGACCACCAGAGTCAAGAGGAAGCAGATGCCTGCCGACAAGTTGAGGAACGGCCGTCTTGGGGGTGTCGTCTCCGGAGCCGTGGGCCTGCTGCTGGTGGGGATGACCGCTGCGCCCGCCCACGCGGAGACCATCCGTGATCAGCAGTGGTACCTCTCGGCCATGAAGGCCGACCAGATGTGGCGGACGAGTACGGGCAAGGGAGTCACGGTTGCCGTCATCGACTCGGGTGTCGACGGCAACCTGCCCGACCTCAAGGGACAGGTACTTCCCGGCCTGGACGAGGCGCCGGAGTCACCGGGTGACGAACACACGAGCTATGACGGCCACGGGACCACGATGGGCCTCCTCATCGCCGGCACCGGCAAGGCGAACGGCGGCAACGGCACCTTCGGTCTCGCACCGGGCGCCAGGATCCTGCCTGTCCGCGTACCGGACCGAGGCTGGGACTCCAACAAGTACACCGACGAGTTCAACAAGGTGCTGAGCCGGGGAGTCAGGTACGCCGTCGATTCCGGCGCTCGGGTCATCAACATCTCCATGGGCGCGTACGTGGGATCGGACGAGCTCACCGCCGCCGTGAAGTACGCCCTGAACAAGGGCGCACTTGTCTTCGCCTCAGTCGGTAACAGCGGCACCTCGGAAGTCGAATACCCCGCGGGAACCCCCGGAGTGGTCGCGGTGGGCGCCGTAGGCCGTGACCTCCACAAGACCGCGGAATCCCAGCACGGCCCACAGGTCGACCTCGCCGCCCCCGGCGACGAGATGTACCACGCCTGCCCGAACGGCAAGGACCTCTGCCGCTCCCACGGCACCAGCGACGCCACCGCCCTCGCCTCGGCCAGCGCCGCCCTCATCTGGTCCAAGCATCCGACCTGGACCAACAACCAGGTCCTCCGCGTCCTGCTCAACACCGCCGGCGGCCCGACGGACGGCGCCAAGCGCAACGACTCCATCGGGTACGGCATCGTCCGGCCGCGCATCGCCCTGCAGGACCCCGGTGACCCAGGACCGGCCGACGTCTACCCGCTGCCGGACCTCTCAGCCGCGGCCCCCGCGTCGCCCTCTCCCGGCACCGCTGCTTCCAAGGACCCCGCCTCGCAGGCGAAGGATGGCGAAGCGGTAGCCGAAGCTTCCTCCGACAAGGGCGGTAGCGGCACTCTGTGGGCTGCCCTGGGCATCGGGGCGGTCGTACTCGTCGGCACAGTCGTCGCTGCTGTTGTCACAAGGAAGCGACGACGTTCCGTTGCATAGACGCATGCAGGCCGAAATTGATGACATGCACTCGATCGCCTCTGTACGGTAAAGATCTTCGGACGCGGACGCAGGATTGAATACGGGGGCGTGCGGCCATGACGGGCGAGCCGGACGGGACACGATCACACCCACCGATACCATCGCAACCGCCACCCATACCTCCGGAGCCCAGCCACGGGCCGCCCAAGTGGGCGTGGTGGGTCGTCGGCATCCTGGTCCCTGTGCTCGGCTTGGTCGTCACGCTGATCACACAGTCAGGGAACGGCTCATCACGCGGCGCGCTCGCTCCGTCGTCGAAAGTGTCTCAGGAGCCAGTGACTCCAGAGACGCCGACGGCGGTCGATCCAGGCGAGTCGACCGCCGACGGCACCGTCACCACGCTGTCGCCTTCACCTTCGCCCTCGAAGACGCCGGTAAAGATCCTCAGGACGGGAGACTTCACGCTCTCCAGGGGATACAGTGCCGACCTCGAACACGGCACGGTCGGAGCGTCGGTGAAAAGCCCTGACATGGCGTGGAATGGCGGCGATGAGTTCTCGGCCATGAACGGACGCGTGGCCGATACCCATGAGGGAGCCACCCCAAAGATCTGCGCGAAAGCCCTCGACGATCCAAGGTCAACAGGGTGGATGGTCTATGGTCTGGAGGGGACTTGGTACTGCATGCCGACCAGCGCGAACCATCTGGCGGCCGTCGAGTGGCTGGGCGACAGTGCCGACGGCCCGCAGTTCCACTACATCCTCTGGGACGTGACCGCTCCCTCTGACGACGGCTAACGGTGTCGTTCGGATCATCTGGTAGTTCCGGGCCGGTTCGCAGTGGGTGCATCTGCCGGAGAGGTACGGCAGCTGGGCGCCCCCATCGCCGCCGCGGGGCCCGCCCTTCGGGCGGACGACGGGAATTCGACGCCAGGCCAGAGAGGTCCGGGGTCGGCCCCGGACCAACTGACTAGTCACTACCGGGCTGGACGGATGGGTGACG
>NZ_JAINVF010000100.1 GCF_020400585.1 Streptomyces sp. NK08204
GTCGTCCTTGGACACGCAGGGGAAGTAGCCGTAGACCACGGCCGCCTCGAGCAGGTTCTCGGTCTGGAGCCGGTCGAGCAGGCCGCGCAGCCGCGGGCGGCCCTCGGTCTCGACCAGTTCCTCGTATGACGGCCCCTCAGCGGTGCGGGCCTGCTTGAGTCCCCACTGGCCCTTGAACAGGGCGCCCTCGTCCAGCCAGCTCGCGTACTCCTTGAGCTGGATGCCCTTGACGACCCGGGTGCCCCAGAAGGGCGGGGTGGGCACCGGGTTGTCGGTGGCGACGTCGGAGCGGACGTGGCCCTCCTCCGGGCGTTCCTCGACCTCGACGGCCGGCGTGGCGCGGACCCGGCGCTGCTTCAGTTCGGGCAGTGCCGCTCCGGGGACG
>NZ_JAINVF010000101.1 GCF_020400585.1 Streptomyces sp. NK08204
GATCCCCGGAGCGGCACTGCCCGAACTGAAGCAGCGCCGGGTCAGGGCCACCGCATCGCCGGAGGTCGAGGAGCGTACCGAACAGGGCCCGGCCCGCTCGGACGTGGCCATGGACAACCCGGTGCCCACCCCGCCCTTCTGGGGCACCCGGGTCGTCAAGGGCATCCAGCTCAAGGAGTACGCGAGCTGGCTGGACGTGGGCGCCCTGTTCAAGGGCCAGTGGGGACTCAAGCAGGCCCGCACCGCTGAGGGGCTCTCGTACGAGGAACTGGTCGAGACCGAGGGCCGCCCGCGGCTGCGCGGCTGGCTGGACAAGCTGCACACGGAGAACCTGCTCGAGGCGGCCGTGGTCTACGGCTACTTCCCCTGCGTGTCCAAGGGGGAT
>NZ_JAINVF010000102.1 GCF_020400585.1 Streptomyces sp. NK08204
TGTCTTCGCCGGGATCATGCACCACGACTACGCGTCGGGCATCCGGACGGCCCCGGAGGACGTCGAGGGTTACATCGGCAACGGGACCGCCGGCAGTGTGGCCTCGGGCCGCATCTCCTACACCCTCGGGCTGGAAGGCCCGGCGGTCACCGTCGACACCGCTTGCTCTTCCTCGCTGGTGGCGTTGCACCTCGCGGCGCAGGCGCTGCGGCAGGGCGAGTGCACGCTCGCGCTGGCCGGCGGTGCGACGGTGATGTCCACGCCCGCACTCTTCGTGGAGTTCAGCCGGCAGCGCGGCCTGTCGGCCGACGGCCGCTGCAAGGCGTTCGCGGACGCGGCCGACGGTACGGGCTTCTCCGAGGGCGTGGGTGTGCTGCTGC
>NZ_JAINVF010000103.1 GCF_020400585.1 Streptomyces sp. NK08204
TCGCCCGTCAGTTCGTGCAGGTTGAGCGCCGCGTCCACCTTCGGACGCAGCACGGCGTCCAGCCGCTCGGGGGTGAGCGACTCCACCACACCGTCGTCCAGCACACCAGCGGCATGCACCACACCCGTGACCGGGTGCTCGGCCAGCAGCGCCGCCAGCGCCTCGCGGTCCGCGACATCACAGGCCGCCCACGTCACCGAGGCACCCAGAGCAGTCAGCTCCTGCGCCAACTCCACCGCACCGGCCGCGTCGCGACCACGACGGCTCACCAGCAGCAGGTCCCGCACCCCGTGCTCAGCCACCAGGTGCCGGGCCACCAGACCACCCAGCGTCCCACTCGCACCCGTGATCAGCACCGCGCCCTGGGGATCCCAGGAG
>NZ_JAINVF010000104.1 GCF_020400585.1 Streptomyces sp. NK08204
GGGCAGTTGGTCGACCGGGCCCGCGCGAGCGGCCTGCAGCTGACCGGTGAGGGCGGGCTGCTGCAGCAGCTGACCAAGCGCGTGCTGGAGTCCGCTCTCGAAGGCGAGATCACCGACCACCTCGGTTACGAGAAGCACGATCCGGCCGGTGCTGGCAGTGGCAACAGTCGCAACGGGGCCCGGTCCAAGACTGTTCTGACCGACGTGGGTCCGGTGGAGATCACGGTGCCGCGTGACCGCGACGGCAGCTTCGAGCCGCAGATTGTCAAGAAGCGCCAGCGGCGGCTGACCGGCGTCGACGAGATGGTCCTG
>NZ_JAINVF010000105.1 GCF_020400585.1 Streptomyces sp. NK08204
TACGACGCTGGGTGACCCGATCGAGGCGCAGGCACTGCTCGCCACCTACGGCCAGGAACGGCCCGCGGAGCAGCCGTTGTGGCTGGGGTCGCTCAAGTCGAACATCGGGCACACCCAGGCCGCCGCGGGTGTCGGTGGTGTGATGAAGATGGTGCTGGCGATGCGGGAGGGTGTGCTCCCGCGGACGCTGCACGTGGACGAGCCGTCGACGAAGGTGGACTGGTCGGCGGGTGCGGTGGAGCTGCTGGCGGAGTCGGTGGCGTGGCCGCAGACGGGCCGGCCGCGGCGTGCGGGTGTGTCGTCGTTCGGG
>NZ_JAINVF010000106.1 GCF_020400585.1 Streptomyces sp. NK08204
AACCGCTCCCCGGAACGCGGGACGCGCGCCAGCCTCGGCACGTAGACGGCACCGCCCTGACGGACCGCCAGCTGCGGCTCGTCCGAGGCCAACACCGCCCCCAGCCCGGACCCACCGGCCGCCTCGTCGACGTCCAGCAGCACGAACCGGCCCGGGTGCTCGGACTGCGCCGAACGCACCAGACCCCACACCGCGGCAGCACCCAGATCCCGCACCTGCTCCGCCGCACCGGCCGCCACCGCACCCCGGGTCACCACAACCAGCCGGGAACGGACGAAACGCTCATCCGCGAGCCAGGCCCGCACCAG
>NZ_JAINVF010000107.1 GCF_020400585.1 Streptomyces sp. NK08204
TCGGCGCGCACCCGGGCGTGCCAGTACTCGGCGAGGGCCTCGGCCAGCTGGACGGACAGGCCGTGCAGTTCGAGGTAGTCGCGGTAGGAGTTGGCCTCGAAGAGCTTGGCGGTCTCCTCGCCGATGCGGGAGCCGACGGTGACGACCTGGAGGCCGACGACGTCGGTCTGCCCGGACTCCTCCGGGCGGAAGAAGTCGGCCAGGCACAGCCGCCGGCCCCGCCGCTGGCGCGGGAAGGTGAACCGGGTGCGCTCGTTGCCGTCCTCGTCCAGGATGATCAGGTC
>NZ_JAINVF010000108.1 GCF_020400585.1 Streptomyces sp. NK08204
CGGCCTTCGACGGCGACGAGAAGGCGGTGGCCGAGCATTTCGTGGCACTGTCCACCAACGCGGAGAAGGTCGCCGAGTTCGGCATCGACACGGCCAACATGTTCGAGTTCTGGGACTGGGTCGGCGGCCGGTACTCGTACGACTCCGCGATCGGCCTGTCCCTGATGATCGCCATCGGCCCGGACCGCTTCCGCGAGATGCTCGAGGGCTTCCGCCTGGTCGACGACCACTTCCGCACCGCACCCGCCGAGGCCAACGCTCCCT
>NZ_JAINVF010000109.1 GCF_020400585.1 Streptomyces sp. NK08204
GCGGTGCGTTGGCCTCGGCGGGTGCGGTGCGGAAGTGGTCGTCGACCAGGCGGAAGCCGTCGAGCATCTCGCGGAAGCGGTCCGGGCCGATGGCGATCATCAGGGACAGGCCGATCGCGGAGTCGTAGGAGTACCGGCCGCCGACCCAGTCCCAGAACTCGAACATGTTGGCCGTGTCGATGCCGAACTCGGCGACCCTCTCCGCGTTCGTCGACAGGGCGACGAAGTGTCCGGCGACGGCGGCCTCGTCACCGAGCGCGT
>NZ_JAINVF010000011.1 GCF_020400585.1 Streptomyces sp. NK08204
AACGACGACGACCCGAGAACCTCAGTAGCTGTTGGAGCACCTCATGCGCCGAGGTGCCGGTCCGGTCAGGGAGTCGGTGGCCCGTCTGGTCGGTTGTCGGGGGTGTGAACGGTCGAACGGTTCCTGGCCACTTGCCGGCGGACGGCCTCCGCCTCCGCGTGGGCGAGGGCGAGGTCGGTCGGCTGCGCCACCTCTCGCTCGGCGTCGGCGATGACGACGCGGGCCTGTTCCTCGATCGCCGTCGACCGCTCGGCATCGTCGGCGACCACGGCGGCGCAGTTGTGCAGCAGGCGGAGCAGGGCATGCGCGACGGTCGGTTCGCGGGCTCCGTAGCGTCGGATGAGCCCGCACATCACGGCGAGGTATTCCGGAAACCGCCGCCCGGGAATGATCACGGCCCCAGCGGCGTCGCGGACGACGTGGTTGCCCAGGGGGCGCCTGGCGAGCACACAGAAGATCACGGACAGGTGGTCGATGGCCTGCACCGCCGTGTACGGGTCGTTGACCGCCGGAGACAGCGCCTTGCAGGCGACGTCGACCAGTTGCCGGATTCCGAACGCAGCGTCCTGTTCCAGGGTGCGCTCGAATCCGATACGGACGCCGGCGTCCATCACCTGCGAGAACTCATGAGGGGCCGGAGCGGGATCATGCGGTGAAGCCCGCCAGACCCATGCCAGTGTCGTTCCCGCGACGACGTGTTCGCCCACCCGGGGCCGCAGCCGCAGACAGACACCGTGCTCGGCCGCGGTCCGCAGCAGCAGGTGCGGGCGCACCACCTGCACGTACCCGGAGCGGTGGGAGGCAATGGCCACGGCCCACTCCGGCACCTCGACAACAGCTTCGCCACCCGCGAACACCCCGTCGCGGATCACGTGGACGGTGTTGCGCTCCACCACGTTCATGATCGCGTCGACCTGGATGGAGTGCACTAGATGGTCGGCGAAGAACACCAGCAGGCCGAGGCTGACGAACAGCAGCACGAGCGCGCCGCTCACCGCAAACCGGGGAAAGTTCTCGGAGCGGCCCCCTCCCGAAACACCGACCGTGTAGAGACCTGCCGCGCTGTAGGCGAAGGTAGCCACGAAGACGCTGAGCACGATCTGATTGGGCCGGTCGCGGAGAAAGTTGCGCAGCAGCCGCGGCGAGAACTGGGTGGACGACAGTTGCAGCGCGACCACGGCCAGGCCCAGCAGCACGGCGATGACCGTCACCATCGTCCCGGTGATCCCGATCAACAGCGTCCGGGCATCGTCGGCGGTCCCCTGAAACGCCAGCGGCGAGCCCGAGCCGGTCTTGATGAGGGACAGCAGCGCCCCGGTGACCAGTGCGGCCATCACGGACAGGGTGGGAAGCACCCACAGCGACCCGCGAACGTACTCCGCCAGCGCATCACGTCGGATCATGGGCAACCCCCGCACGTCGGTGCTTGGCCGGGTATGGCCAGTATCTGACGTGCGCGTCGACTGTCCAAGTGATCACGCTCCCTGAGATCACGGCGTTCCGAGCAGTCCGCGCCCTCGGTCACCCCTGCTCATCGGGTCACCCCATAGCGGGCAGACGGACGGATGACTCAAGGAGGATTGGAGGGAGGATAAAGGGCATGAGCGAGCCCACCGGCAAGTACTCGATCACCATGCCGCGCGACATCGCTGAGGCCGCCAAGGCCCGCAGTGGTCCCTCCGGCCTGTCCGCCTACGTGGCCGCCGCCGTCGCCCGGCAGATCGAACGCGACAACCTCAACGAGCTCATCCAGGTCGCCGAGGCCGAGCACGGCCCCGTCACCGACGAGGAGATCCAGGCGCTGCGCGACCAGCTCCACCAGAACCGCCTCGAGCAGACCCGCGGCAGGGCGGACGCGGCGTGACCCGCTCTCCCGCCGTACCCGGCGGCACCTTGGTCCTCGACAGCGAGGGGCTGTCCAAGGCCGTGCTGCGCGACCGTACGGTCACCGGCTGGTTCGCCCTGGCCCGCGCCGACGACCTGAGGGTGATCACGTCTGCGGCCACCCTGGTCGAGGTGGTCCATCCCCGGATCAATCGCCCCGCCCTGGAGCGGACCCTCTCCCGCCTCATCGTGGAGCCGGTCACCGAGCCGATCGCCCGGCACGCCGCCGCCCTCCTCGCCGGCACCGGCCTGCACGGCCACAAGCACGCCATCGACGCCATGCTCAGCGCCACCGCCCTCGCCGCCCCCGGCCCCGTCACGATCCTCACCTCGGACCCCGAGGACCTGACTCCCCTGTGCAGCGGCCAGGCCACCGTGATCAAGATCTGACCCAGGCGCTCGTCGGCCAGGGCCCCCTTCAGCCCTGCCTCTACTCGCCATCAGGCTCGGGTGGCTGGTCGCAGGAGCTCAGGAGCTCTTCGATGCGCTGATTGTTGACGGACTGCGGGTCGTACAGGCACTTCGCGTACCGGCTCAGCAGGACCTCGACGCTGCACCCCGCCCGCTCGGCGACCTCGGCCGGGTCCGCACCCGCTCCCGCTCCCGCTCCCGCGCACAGCCACGCGGACAGCGCCGAGTGCCGAGTGCCGAGTGCCGCAGATCGTACGGCCGCTTCGCGAGCGAAGGCCTCGTGAGAGCGGGAGACAGGGCGAACTCCCGGGTCTCGTGCCAGACCCGGTGATAGGTGATGCAACTGATGACCCGGCCCTGCTTGGAAGAGCAACCGCCCATCGTCGGCCGCACCGAACGCGGTGACATGCCCCCTCCGCATCGCCACAAGATGCGGCGGCAGCGGCACCGCCCGCGCTTCCCCTGGCGGGCGGTTCTTCAGCCCGCGCTCGTCGTGGTACTCACCACTGTCGGTCCACCGTTTACCGGCCTGCGACCGAGTGCGATACAGGATCAACTGCCTCCAACCGCTCCGCGGCAGGCGGCAGTCCGGCAGCGCAACCGCCTCCTCGGGACGCACCGGCAGATCGCTGAAAGTATCGAAGCGATTGCACAGTGCATCCATGCGGCAGGCGCGGACAAGAGAGGCCCGCCCCATGAAGCCTTCGGGATCGAAATTACCTGCGAACGCAGCGAGGACCGCGACCATAAGGTCGAGGCCCTCGTCTCCGTATCGTCAATCGTTGTGTCCGAGGGGGGACTTGAACCCCCACGCCCGATAAAGGGCACTAGCACCTCAAGCTAGCGCGTCTGCCATTCCGCCACCCGGACTAGGTGTCTGTCGCCTTACCGGGGCTGTTCCCCGCGGCGACATGGATAACAATACCAAGGTTTCGGAGTGCGTTTCACCTGCGTATCCGCCCCGGGGACGGCGTCCGGGGCGACGGCGGCACGGCGATGGCGGCCGTGCACGAACCGTGATCGGCCGGTCACGAGTCGACGTCGGTGGCCGGGAAGCTCCCAGGCGGCCGGCTGCTGTGTCCCGGCTCTACGATCTGCTCACGATCGCGGAGGGGGAACACCGTATGGACGCCACACGTGTGGGTGCCGCACAGTCCGGGCCCATACCGCCCGGGCCGACACCCGGGATCACGCCGTCAGGGATCACGCCGCCGGACACCGCGCCGCCAGTCCCGGACGACGAGGAGCCGGGGCGTCGCGTCACCAGTCTCGAGCTCTTCTTCGATCTCGTCTTCGTCTTCACGCTCACCCAGCTGACGGTGCTGCTGGCGCACAATCTGTCGTTCGCGACGGCCGCCCGGGTGGCGCTCATCCTGGTCGTGCTGTTCTGGATGTACGGCGCCTATGCCTACCTGACCAACCAGGTGCCGCCCGACCGGCCGTCGAGACGGCTGCTGCTGATGCTCGGCATGGCCGGCTTCCTGGTGTGCGCGCTGGCGATCCCGCGTGTCTTCGACGACACCGGCGTGGTCTTCGGCCTCGGCTTCCTCCTGGTGGTCGTCGTCCACACCGCGTTGTACACGCGCAGCCACGGCTGGGACTCCGTCTGGTACGGCGCCTCGAACGCGCTGGCCGCCCTGTCGGTGACCGGCGCAGGCCTGGTCGACGGGTTCGCGGCGGACGGCCTGTGGGTGCTCGCGCTCGGGCTGCAGTTCGTGACCCCGTTCGTCGCCGAGCACGGTCCCGGCCGCCGGGACGGGCGCAGTGCGGCGGCGATGCGGGAGCAGCTGGGCAGCCTGGATCCGGCGCACTTCGTGGAACGCCACGGGCTGCTGCTGATCATCGCGTTCGGCGAGTCCGTGATCTCCATCGGTGTCGGCATCGGTGATCTGCCGCTCACGCCGGGCCTGTTCTGCGGGGCGTTCCTGGCGCTCGCCCTCGCGGTCGCGATGTGGTGGACGTACTTCGTACGGGACGAGGAGGCTGCGGAGGCAGCGTTCCGTGCCACCCCCGCCCCGCAGCGCTGGCGGCTCGCGATGAACGCCTACTACTACGCCTTCCTGCCGATGCTCCTCGGTATCGCCTACCTCGCGGCAGGCCTCAAGAAGACGCTGGGCCACCTGGACGAACACCCGCACTGGGGGCCCGCGTTGGCCCTTGCGGGCGGGGTGGCTCTGTTCTTGGCGGGCGACGCGGCCTTCCGCACGGCCATGGGACTGCGGCCGGTTCGTCATCGCGCGGCCACGGCCCTGCTCGCCCTCGCGACCGCCCCGGCCGCCGTCCGGCTCCCGGTCTACGCCGAACTCCTGCTGCTCGTGGCCGTGTTGGTCGGCATGCTGGCAGTGGAGGCCCGCCGGTGCGCGTCACCGGCCCGCGCCGAGCACCCGGCCGGGGCATGAGAGCAGCCGGGATCTGAAGCGACCCGCCCCGGGCGGCGGGATCAGGTCTTGGCGCTCTCGTGGCAGGCGTGGCAGGCGTGGCAGGCGTGTCGGGTGCGCTCGGTGCGTTCGGTGCGTCGTGCATCAGGCGGCCGGCGAGCTGCTGATCGCCGTCCGGTGATCGTGTCCACCGACTGCCGGAGCTCCGACCACGTGGTGCCGCCGCGCAGACCGGCCCCCGGGGTGCGGTAGCAGCCCTCGGCGTTCAGCCGCTGCAGCGCCTCGCGGACACGGTCGCGCAGCGGGCCGGGGCGATCCGGCCTGGCTCGGACACCGATGCCTGCGGTGGTCCGGACGAACATGCCAAGGGCCCGCTCATGGGCAGCGGACGACCTGTCCGGCGTAGGACAGGTTTCCGCCGAAGCCGAACAGCAGCGCCGGGTCGCCGGTGCGGACCGCGCCCTGTTCGATCAGCTTGGACAGGGCGAGGGGGATGCTCGCGGCGGAGGTGTTGCCGGATTCGGTGACGTCCCGCGCGACCACCGCGTTGACGGCGCCGAGCTTCCGGGCGAGGGGCTCGATGATGCGCAGGTTGGCCTGGTGCAGGACGACCGCGGCGAGGTCGGCGGGGTCGATGCCGGCCTTCTCGCAGGCACGGCGGGCGATGGACGGCAGCTGGGTGGTGGCCCAGCGGTAGACGCTCTGCCCCTCCTGCGCGAACCGGGGCGGGGTGCCCTCGATCCGCACGGCGTGCCCCATCTCCGGCACCGAACCCCACAGCACCGGTCCGATCCCCGGCTCCTCCCCCGGTGCGCAGGCCTCGACCACGGCGGCCCCCGCCCCGTCGCCGACCAGGACGCAGGTGCTGCGGTCGCTCCAGTCGGTGATCTGGGACATCTTGTCGGCGCCGATGACGAGCGCCCGGGTGGCCGCGCCGGCCCGGACGGTGTGGTCGGCGGTGGCGAGGGCGTGCGTGAACCCGGCGCAGACGACGTTGACGTCCATGGCGGCCGGCCGCGGGATGCCGAGCCGGGCCGCGACCCGGGCGGCGGTGTTCGGGGAGCGGTCGATAGCGGTGGAGGTGGCGACCAGCACCAGGTCGATGCCGTCCGGCGTGAGTCCGGCGGCGGCGAGGGCCTTGGCGGCGGCGTACGCGGCGAGTTCGTCGACGGGTTCGTCGGGGCCCGCGATGTGCCGGGTACGGATGCCCGCGCGGCTGCGGATCCACTCGTCACTGGTGTCCACCATGCCGGCCAGGTCGTCGTTGGTGAGCACCCGGGCGGGCTGGTAGTGACCGATGGCGGTGATGCGCGAGCCGTTCATGGACGTATCCCCTCGTTGCCTTGGGTAGCGGGATTCACCAGTGTGTTCGGTGACCCGTGGGTACGAGGGCAGGTGAAGCCACAGGAAAGGGACCCGGCGGTTGTCGGCTTCCTCAAGGCGTGTGCGACCTCACGCTCCATGTGCAGGACAATGAGACCGTGAACCAGCACGCACGGAACCGGGGCTGATCAGGACATGGGACGAGTCACGGAACGACGCAGGGTGCTCCGCATCCGGGACGGAGCGGTCTCCACCCGTCCGGACACGCTCGTCGCCGAGGAACCCCTGGAGATCCGGCTCAACGGCAAGCCCCTCGCCGTCACGATGCGCACGCCCGGTGACGACTTCGCGCTGGCGGCCGGTTTCCTGGTGAGCGAAGGAGTTCTGGCCGCCGCCTGCGATCTGCAGAACATCGTCTACTGTGCGGGGGCGACGGCAGACGGTTCGAACACCTACAACGTGGTCGATGTGAAGACCGCCCCGGGCGTCGCCCTGCCCGACTTCACGCTGGAGCGGAACGTCTACACGTCCTCGTCCTGCGGGCTGTGCGGCAAGGCCAGCCTGGACGCGGTGCGGACGACGGCACGCTGGCCGATCGCCGACACTCCTCCCCTCCGGGTCACCCCGCAGCTGTTGGCAGCCCTGCCCGACCGGCTGCGGGAGGTCCAGCGGGTGTTCGACCGGACGGGTGGCCTGCACGCGGCGGCCCTGTTCGGCGAGGATGGGGAACTGCTGGACGTGCGGGAGGACGTGGGCCGGCACAACGCGGTCGACAAGCTCGTGGGGCGGGCCCTGCAGAACGGGGATCTGCCGCTGTCGCGGACGATCCTGCTGGTGTCCGGGCGGGCCTCGTTCGAGCTGGCGCAGAAGGCGGTGATGGCGGGCATTCCGGTGCTCGCGGCGGTGTCGGCGCCGTCGTCCCTCGCCGTGGACCTGGCCGCCGAGACCGGGCTGACCCTGGTGGGCTTCCTGCGGGGCAGCTCGATGAACGTGTACGCGGGCGAGGACCGCGTCGCCCTGGAGGCTGTGCCCACCCAGGGCTGACCGCTGCCCCGCGGCACGGCGGCGGCGCGGACGGCGGGGAGCGTCCGTCACGGAGGTCCCCCCTGCCATCAGGGGTGCCGCTGTCACGAAGGCGCTGCCCTGTCACGAAGGCGCTGCCCTGTCACGAAGGCGCTGCCCTGTCACGAAGGCGCTCCCGGCCACGGAGTTGCTGCCCGGTCCGGAAATACTGCCTGGTCCGGAGAATGCTGCCCGGCCCGGAGAATGCTGCCGGACCGCGCAGACGCTGCCGGACCACGCAGACGCTGCCGGACCACGCAGACGCCGCCGGACCACGCAGAGACTGTCCGGCCGCAAGGCGCCGTCCGGACCGGGCTCCGACATGGGTCAGTCGGCCGCGAACCGGAGCTGATCGGCCGTCGCGACGGTGCCGAGCCTCGGGAAGTCGAGCCGGGTGGACGCCTCGTGCTCGGCGGCGGTGAAGGCGGTCATGGCATCCTCGGCGAAGACGAGCCGGTAGCCGAGGTCGGCGGCGGCGCGGGCGGTGGACTCCACACCGAGGTTGGTGGCGATGCCGCCGAACACCAGGGTGGTGATGCCGCGTTCACTCAGCCGCTCGTGCAGGCCCGTGCCCTGGAAGCCGCCGATCGTCCGCTTGACGATCTCCAGGTCGCCCTCCCGTGCCAGGCCGGGCACCAGCCCACTGCCGGGCGGTTGTTCGGCGACCGAGGGCCGCTCGACGCGCACGAGTACGACGAGCGCCCCGGCCGACCGGAAGACCGACGCCAGCTCCTCTGCGGTGGCGAGGACTTCGGCGCCTTTGCGGGGTTCCAGGGGCAGCGCGACCATGCGTTCCATCAGGTCGACGAGGACAAGGGCGGTGCGCTGCGGATCGAGCGGGGGAGCTGCGGTCATGACGGAACGTTAGCCGTTGTCAGCCGTCCGTGCCGGAGATCCGGATCAACAGGGCCGTGAACTGATCGCGTTCGGCCGCGGAGAGAGGTGCGAGGAGTTCGTCGTTGGCCGCGCGGGCCGCCTGCTCGCAGCGGGTGAGCAGGCGGGCTCCGTCGTCGGTGAGGGTGACCGCGTTCTTGCGGCGGTCCCTCGGGTCCGGGGCGCGGACGACGAGCCCGGCGGACTGCAGGTCGTTGAGGACGCCGACCACGTCCTTCGGGTCCAGCCCCACGCTGCGGCCGAGGTCGGCCTGGGCGACGGGGCCGAGATCACGGACGGCGGAGAGCAGCACGTGGTGCCACATCTTCATGCCCTCGACGGCGAGGGCGTCGGCGACCAGGCCGCGACCGCGCGCGGCGGCCCTGCCGAGGAGCCAGCTGGGCAGGGAGCGGATCTCGGACAGGGGTGCTTCGGCCATGCCGACAGCCTACCGAAGAAATCGTTGGACTTCCCTACGACCTTCCGATTACCGTTGGGATCACCAATGAATCTATGGGTACTCCCCGCGATGATCGGCCGGGTCCGTCCGGCCACTGGAGGTTGCGATGCGCCGTGTCCGGTACGACAGCACCGGCGGTCCGCTGTTCCTCGAAGAGGCCCCCGTCCCCGCACCCGGACCCGGCGAACTGCTGGTGCGCTGCAAGGCGGTCGGTGTGACGCTGCCGGTGGTGCGCAAGGTCACCGAGGCCGCCGAGCCGATCCCGCTGGGCGGCGAGATCGCCGGCCGCGTGGTGGCGGTGGGCGAGGGCGTCACCCGCTTCGGCACCGGCGACCGGGTCACCGGGCTGTGCTTCGGGCACGGGTACGCCGACTTCGCCGTACTGCACGAGACCATGGCCTCCCCCGTACCGGAGGGGGTCGGCGCCGTCGACGCGGTCGCACTGGTGCGCAGCGGCCTGGTGGCCTTCGGCGCGCTGGAGGCGGCGCGGCCCGCCCCCGGTGAGACCGTCCTGGTCACGGCTGCGGCGAGCGGTGTCGGGCACCTGGCGGTGCAGCTGGCGCGGGCTCGGGGTGCGGGCCGGGTGATCGGCGCCGTCTCCGACCCGGCCAAGGCGGACTTCGTCCGCTCCCTCGGCGCGGACGACTGCGTGCAGTACGCGGACGACAGCTGGGGAGAGCCCGTCGACTGTGTACTGGACGGGGTCGGCGGTGACCTGCTCACCCCCGCCCTCGCCGCACTCGCCCCGCACGGCCGTCTGGTGGCCTACAGCTCTGGCGGCGGCGCGATCCGGGCGTACGACCTGCTGGTGGGCGCCAAGTCGGTGATCGGGTTCCAGATGGCGCTGATCGCCCGCGGCCGGCCGGAGCTGTACGAGCGGTGGCGACAGGAGCTGTGGCGGCTGTACGGCGAGGGGATCCTCCGGCCCGCCGTGCACGGCGAGTTCACCCTCGGGGACGCGGCGAGGGCCCACGCGGTGATCGAGTCGCGGGCCAACCTCGGCAAGGTGGTCCTGCGCCCGTGAGTGCCCGCACGGTTATTGCTGAGGGTGAGGCCCCCCACTACCGTCGATGGGGCGCACGTTTGGACATGGGATGTCCGGATGTCCATACCCGGCCGACGAAGGGCAGGTCGCACCATGCCGTCAGGTCTTCGCGTCCGTCTCAGATCTCTCCTGGCCGCCACGGCCGCCGCCACGGCGCTGCTGGTTGTTCCGCTCGTCGCACCGCACCCCGCGCAGGCCCAGCCCGCCGCGCAGCCGGCGCCGTTCCAGCAGCAGGTCCTGTTCAGGGCCACCCAGGATCCGGGCTACGCCTGCTTCCGCATCCCGGCGATCGTACGGACGAACGACGGGGTGCTGCTGGCGTTCGCCGAAGGCCGGGTCCTGAACTGCGGGGACGCGGCCGACATCGACATCGTCCTCAAGCGCTCCACCGACGGCGGCCGCACCTGGGGCCCGCTGCAGGTGGTCAACGAGGGAGCCGGCGACACACACGGCAATCCGGCACCCCTCGTGGACCGCGACACCGGCCGGATCTGGCTCGCGGAGACGTACAACACGGGCCGCAAGGACGGCGCCGGCTGCTCCGTGCCCTGCGACCGCACCCCCCACCTGCAGTACAGCGACGACGACGGTGGGACCTGGTCCGAGCCCCGCGACCTCAGCCCCGAGATCCTGCCCGCCGACTGGAACTCCTGGTACGCGACCGGCCCCGTGCACGGTGTCCAGCTCACCCGCGGCCGGTACGCCGGCCGGCTGGTCTTCGGTGTCAACACCGAGACATGGGACGGCAGCCGGGTCACCGCCAACCACGCGGCGCTCATCGTCAGCGACGACGACGGCGGCCACTGGCGGATCGGCGCCACCGACACCTGGCCGATCGCCGCCGACGGCACCTTCCGGCAGAAGCCTTCCGAGCTGACCCTGGTCGAGCGCGGCGACGGTTCGCTCCTGGTCAGCGGCCGAGAGCAGGACGGCACCGACCTCGGCCACCGCACCGAGGCGGTCAGCCGCGACGGCGGCTCCAGCTTCGCCGCACCCTTCCGCGCTCTGCCCGACCTGTACACCCCGCAAGTGCAGGGCTCGATGCTGCGGCTGGGCGACCGCATCCTGCTCGCCTGCCCCGCCGACCCGGACCGACGCCGCACGATGATGATCCGGTCCTCCTACGACGGCGGACGCACCTGGGACAGCGTGGACCGCGGCACGGTCGTCACCACGGACTGGTCGGGCTACTCCGACCTGGTGCGCGCCGACGAGGACACCGTGGGCCTGATGTACGAGGGCGGCGCGGTGGACGCGCGCGACGAGATCCGGTTCGCGCGTTTCACCGAGGACTGGCTCGCGCCGCGCCGCGGCCCGGACCCGGTCACCCCCGACCTCGCCCCGTATGCCCGCCCCGCCGCGGTGCTCGGCGACGCCGAGGAGACGGACGGCGTCCTCGGCGGCGCGCTGGAGTTCGACGGCGCCGACGACGCCGTACGCCTGCCGTACCGGGACGGGCTTCCCCTGGCCACCAAGGACTTCACGGCGAGCCTGTGGTTCCGGTACACGGCCAGGAGCGGGGAGCAGCCGCTGATGTGGATGGGTGGCATCGGCACCGGTCAGCCGCAGGTGTGGGTGCGTGGCGAGCCGGCGAACAACCGGATCCAGGGCCTGATCACCGTGCGCAGCGGCGCCACCCCGGCGCGGAGCGTGTCCGTGCGCTCGGACACCGCGTACAACGACGGCCGCTGGCACCACCTGGCGCTCCGCCGCGGCGGCGGCCGGCTGTCGCTGTCCGTCGACGGTACGCAGTGGTCCGTGGCCGGCGTACCGGGGTCGGTCAGCCGTAATTCCCCCTTCGGGGTGCATGTGGGTCAGCGCATGGACAGCCGTGCCTACTTCACCGGAGCGATCGACGAGGTGCACGTCTGGGACCGGGCGCTGACCGACGAGGAGCTGTCCGACCCGAAGGCGCTGCGCTCACCGCAGGACACTGTGCTGTGGCTGCCCCTGGACGAGGTGAGCGGCTGAGATGCCGGGGGCCTCCTCCGGGTCGCGGGCGCGCCGTTTGGCGATGACCGCGCACACCATGAGCTGCATCTGGTGGAAGAGCATCAGCGGCAGCACGGCGAGGGAGGCGTGGGCGCCGAACAGGACGCTCGCCATGGGCAGCCCGGAGGCGAGGGACTTCTTCGAGCCGGCGAACTGGATGGCGATCCGGTCCGCCCGGCCGAAGCCCAGGGCCTTGCCGCCGTACCAGGTCAGGGCGAGCATCACGGCGAGCAGGACGGCCTCGACGGCGAGCAGCGCGGCGAGGCGCGCGGGGCTGACCTGGTGCCACATGCCCTGGGTCATGCCCTCGCTGAACGCGGTGTAGACGACCAGCAGGATCGACCCGCGGTCGACCAGTCCGAGGACCTTCTTGTGCCGGGCGACGAAGGCGCCGATCCACCGGCGCGCCAGCTGCCCGGCGAGGAACGGCACGAGCAGCTGGAGCACGATCTTCACCAGCGAGTCGGCGGAGAACCCGCCGCCGCTGCCGCCGAGCAGGGCCGCGGCGAGCAGCGGGGTGAGGACGATGCCGGCGAGGGAGGAGAAGGAGCCCGCGCAGATGGCGGCGGGCACGTTGCCGCGGGCGATCGAGGTGAAGGCGATGGACGACTGGATCGTGGACGGCACCAGGGTCAGGAACAGCAGGCCCTGGTACAGCGGATGGGTCAGCAGCGCCGGAACGAGAGCGCGCGCGCCGGTCCCCAGCACCGGGAAGACGACGAACGTGCAGGCCAGGACGGCGGTGTGGAGTCGCCAGTGCCGCAGCCCGTCCAGGGCCTCACGGGTGGACAGGCGGGCGCCGTAGAGGAAGAAGAGGAAGGCGATCGCGGCCGTGGAGGCACCGGAGGCCACGTCGGCGCCGGTGCCCCGGGCGGGGAACAGCGCGGCGAGGCCCACCGTGCCGAGCAGCAGCACGATGTAGGGGTCGATCGGCATCCAACTCGGCCAGTGAGGGCGTTTCACGGTGCTCCGATGTGCTGTGCGTGTCCGTCGCTGTGCGTGTGTGTCCATCGTCGCCCTCCGCACGCCGATCGGGAATCCCGTACACCACTCTGACTGTCATCACGATCGACGATGACTGCGTATGCTGCACTTCGTGTACGACCCGACGCAGTTGCGCACCTTCCTCGCGGTCGCCCAGACGCTGAGCTTCACCCAGGCCGCCCGGCGGCTCGGGCTGCGTCAGTCGACGGTCAGCCAGCACGTGCGCCGGCTGGAGGACGCGGCGGGACGCCAGCTGTTCTCCCGGGACACCCACTCGGTGGAGCTGACCGAGGACGGCGAGGCCATGCTCGGCTTCGCCCGCCGGATCCTGGAGGTGCACGAGCAGGCGACGGTGTTCTTCTCCGGCACCCGGGTGCGGGGGCGGCTGCGCTTCGGCGCCTCGGAGGACTTCGTCCTCACCCGGCTGCCGGAGATCCTCGAGGGCTTCCGCTACGACCACCCCGAGGTCGACCTGGAGCTGACGGTGGAACTGTCCGGCACCCTGCACGAGCAGCTGGCCGCCGGGAAGCTCGACCTGGTGCTGGCCAAGCGGCGCCCGGAGGACCCCCGCGGCGAGCTGGTGTGGCGCGACGACCTGGTGTGGATCGGCGCCGAGCGGCTGCGTCTGGAGGCCGGCCGGCCTGTCCCGCTGATCGTGTACCCCCCGCCGGGCATCACCCGGGCCCGGGCCCTGGAGACGCTGGAGGAGCAGGGGCGGCCGTGGCGGATCGTCTGCACGAGCGGCAGCCTCAATGGACTGATCGCGGCGGCGCGGGCCGGACTCGGTGTGATGGCCCACTCCCGGCGGCTGATCCCGCCCGGCCTGTTCCGGCTGCCGGACCGCGCCGGCCTGCCCGAACTGGGCAAGGTCGACTTCGTCCTCGTGCATGGCCGGCGCCGGGGCGCGGCGGAGGACGCCGCGAACGCGCTGGCCGCGGCGGTCCTCGCGGGCGGCGAGCGGCTGCGGCGGCGGGTCGGCTGACGACCGCTCGCGGCGCGCCGGCATCTCGCGCGGCAGGTCAGCGTCCCGCGCGGTAGGTCAGCTGCTTGACCCGGCGCAGGAACGGGGTGGCCTCCACGTGCTGGACGCCGTCCAGGGCGCCGAGCGGGCCGCTCAGGTAGGCGTACAGGTCCGCGGTGTCGCGGACGACGGCGGTGACGACGATGTGGGAGGGGCCCGCCGTGGCGGAGGCGAAAGCGACCTGGTCGTGTCCGGCGAGGGTCTGGCCGACCGTGTGCAGGGCACCGGGCGTGGTGGTGATCCACAGGATGGCCGCCGCAGAGTAGCCGAGGATCTCCGTGTGGTACTCGACGTCGATGTACACGGCGCCGGAGGCGATCAGGGCGGACAGACGGCGTTTGACGGCTGACTCGGAGCGGCCGGTGAGGCGTTCGAGCTCGGGGTAGGTGGCGCGGCCGTCGCGCTCCAGAGCGGCGAGCAGCGGGGCGTCCTCGGGTTCCAGCCGTAGCGGGGCGGCAGGCGTCCCGGCCGGGGTGGGGCGCAGGGCGGCGATCTGCTCGTCGGTCAGGGCCCGGAACTTGCGCAGCCAGCCGTCCGGGCCGCCGTGGAAGCGGTGCAGGAGTTGCAGGGCGCGGATCTCCACGACGCTCGGGGTGCGGGGCAGTTTGCCGAGGAGGAGGTCGTCGTGGTCGGAGGGGCTGCGCGGCCGGGTCAGGCAGAGGATCTCGGTCCCGCCGGAGGCCAGGCCGATCCACTGGGTGTCGGGCCGTTTGGCGAGCGCGTCGGCGATGACGGCGGCGCCGTCGGGGGCGCAGCGCAGGCGGAGCATCCACTGGTCCTGGCCGAGCCGTGCGGCGTCGCGCACGGCGACGACCCGCAGGCCCCCTTGCGCACACAGCCGACGGTAGCGGCGGGCGATCGTCTGGTCGGAGACGCCGAGCACCGCGGCGATGCGGCGGAAGGAGGCGCGGCCGTCGATCTCCAGCGCGGACAGCAGCTTCAGGTCCAGCTCGTCGAAGGTGTCGGATTCCATCTCGAGCATGGCTTCTCCTGTCGGATTTCTCCGGTCCAGGGCCTTCTTGGCCACTGTTCGGTCGTGACATGGACATCGTATGGAGCGACAGGGATCGACAGGGGCGGACGCGAACGGACACGAACGGACGTGACGGACGTGACGGACGCGGACGGCCGCGGAGGGGGAGAGGGATCATGCGGACCTGGGGGACGCTCACGGCCGTGTGCCTGGGCACGTTCATGTTGCTGCTGGATGTGACGATCGTGGTGGTGGCGCTGCCGGACATGGCGCGGGCGCTGCACGCGTCGCTCGGCGAGCTGCAGTGGGTGGTGGACGCGTACGCACTCGCGCTGGCCGCGCTGGTGCTGGGCGTGGGTGCCGCGGCCGACATGGTGGGGCGCCGCCGGGTGCATGTGGCGGGTGTGGCGCTGTTCGCGGGCGCGAGCATGGTGTGCGGTCTGGCGTCGGGACCGGGGCTGCTGGTGGCGGCGCGGGCGGTGCAGGGGGTGGGCGCGGCGGCGATGCTCGCCACCACGCTGCCTCTGCTGGGCTCGGCCTATCACGGGCGGCGGCGGTCGGCGGCCTTCGGTGTGTGGGGCGCGGTCAGCAGCGCAGCCGCGGCGGTGGGGCCGGTGCTGGGCGGGCTGATCGCCGAGGGGCCGGGCTGGCGGTGGATCTTCTTCGTGAACCTGCCGGTGAGTGTCGCCGCGGTGTGGCTGACGCTGCGGACGGTTCCGGAGTCCCGCGGTGCGTCCGCCGAGGCCGGGCCGGGTGCGTCGGCGGAGCCGGGTGCGTGGGCGAGGGTCGACTGGCCGGGTACGGCGGCCTTCGCGGCGTTCGCGGGCGGCACGACGTATGCGGTGGTGCGGGCCGGCGACGACGGCTGGACGGATCCGGTGACACTCGCGGCGTTCGGGTCTGCCGCGGTGGCGCTGGCGGTGTTCGTGCTGGTGGAGCGGCGGGCGGTGCGTCCGCTGCTGGATCTGTCGCTGCTGCGCAGGCCCGCGTTCGCCGGGGTGCTGCTCGGTTCGTTCGCGTTCAACGGGGTGGCGTTCGGCTCGGTGGCGTATCTGTCGATCTGGATGCAGACGCTGCTCGGGCTGTCGCCGGTGCGCGGCGGGCTGACGCTGCTGCCGATGACGGCCGTGTCCATGGTGGTCGCGCTGCTGGTGGGGCGGCTGCTGCACGGGGTGCCGGCGTGGCTGACGATCGGTGGCGGGCTGCTGCTGGTCGGTGCGGGCACGCTGGGCCAGGCGGTGCTGGACGCGGGCTCCGGCTGGACGGCCCTGCTGCCCGGGTTCGTGCTGGTCGGCATCGGCACCGGGCTTGTCGCGCCGACGGCGGCCGGGGCGGCGCTGGCGGCGGTGCCGGCGGAGCAGGCAGGGATGGCGAGCGGTGCGGTGAACACGGTCAGGCAGCTCGGGTACGCGCTCGGGGTCGCCGTCTTCGGCACCGTCCTCACCTCCCGGATGACCGGCCCGCTCCCCCGCGATGCCGCCCACGCCCTGGCCGGCGGCGGCGCGGCGGCCCTCCGCGGCGGCATGGGCGACCACGCCCTGCGGGCCGCGTTCGCCTCGGGTCTGAACGGGGCGCTCGTCGTCGCCGGGCTCGCGGGGCTCGCGGCGGGCACCGCGGTGCTGCTGCTGGTGCGCGCGGGGCGGCCGGCGGCCGGGGCGGTGGCACCGGCGGCCGAGCCGGTGCGCGCGGAGGCGGGGGCGCCGCGCGGGTAGGCGGTGAGGCAGCGCGTGGGTGGCCGACGGTGCGAACGGTCACGGCCGGGCGCGCCGAGGTGCGGCGTGACGGTACGGCGAGGGCGGCCCGGGGCACCGGCGGGCCGCCCTCGCGGCGTTCGGTCGACCGTTCCCGGACGCCGCGGCGCCGGGGCACCGGGGGCGTAACCGGCAGGTACAGATTCGGTGGAGATTAGGGTGCCGGAACTTACTGACTCGTCAGTATTGTGTCCTGCCGTTCCCCATGTGCGGGCATTTTCCGGTCGGCGGACGGGAGAAAGATGGGGTTTGCTGTGTTTCCGCACCCCTCCCGCCCGGTGTGCGCGTGGGGTAGCTTTCACCGCGCTGTGGGGAGCGACACGCACATGACCGAGGAGCGAGGGACCAGGGAGCGGCTTTGCGCGAGTTCACCAACCCTCCGGTGGTGTCGCCGCCGCCTGCGGGCGGTCTGGCCGACGTCGTCTTCGACCATGCCCTGACGGACCCCCGGCACGTCGCGCTCGGCCGCAAGGACGAGTCCGGGCAGTGGCGGGACGTGACGTCGGCGGAGTTCCGTGACGAGGTCCTCGCGCTCGCCAAGGGACTCCTTGCGAGCGGCATCCGCTTCGGCGACCGGGTCGCCATCATGTCCCGCACCCGCTACGAGTGGACCCTGTTCGACTTCGCGCTGTGGACGATCGGCGCCCAGGTGGTGCCGGTCTATCCGACGTCCTCGGCCGATCAGTGCTTCTGGATGCTGTACGACGCCGAGGTGTCGGCGGCGATCGTGGAGCACGAGGACCACGCCATGACCATCGCCACGGTCATCGACCGGCTGCCGCGGCTGCGCCGGCTGTGGCAGCTGGACGCGGGCTGCGTGCAGGAGCTGTACGACGCCGGGGCGCATCTGGAGGACGAGGTGGTGCACCGGCACCGGCAGGCCGTCACCCCCGACTCGGTCGCCACGATCATCTACACCTCGGGGACGACGGGCCGCCCCAAGGGCTGTGTCCTCTCCCACGGCAACTTCATGTGCGAGGCGGACACGGTGATCCGCCGCTGGGAGCCGGTGTTCCACGCCAAGAAGGGCGACGAGGCCTCCACGCTGCTGTTCCTGCCGCTCGCGCACGTCTTCGGGCGGATGGTGGAGGTCGCCGCGATCCGCGGCCGGGTGCGTTTCGGGCACCAGCCGCAGCTGCACGCCGCCGCCCTGCTGCCCGACCTCGTCGCGTTCCGGCCGACGTTCATCCTCGCGGTGCCGTACATCTTCGAGAAGGTGTTCAACGCGGCCCGGCGCAAGGCGGAGAAGGACGGCAAGGCGGCCCCGTTCGAGAAGGCCGTCGACATCGCGGTGAAGTACGCGGAGGCGGTGGAGGCCAAGGCCTGGGGCACCGGGCCCGGCCCGTCGGCGGGGCTGCGCATGCAGCACCAGCTGTTCGACAAGCTCGTGTACGCGAAGGTCCGCGCGGCGATGGGCGGCCGGATACGGAACGCGATGTCCGGTGGATCGGCGATGGACCGTCGGCTGGGGCTGTTCTTCGCGGGCGCGGGCGTGCAGATATACGAGGGGTACGGGCTGACCGAGTCGACCGGCGCGGCGACCGCGAACCCGCCCGAGCAAACCCGCTACGGCACGGTCGGCCGGCCCGTCCCGGGCATGACCGTGCACATCGCGCAGGACGGGGAGATCTGGCTGCACGGCGGCAGCGTCTTCCAGGGCTACCTCAACAACCAGAAGGCCACCGACGAGACGCTGCACGAGGGCTGGCTCGCCACCGGCGACCTCGGCTCCCTCGACGAGGACGGCTATCTGACCATCACCGGCCGCAAGAAGGAGATCCTCGTGACCTCCGGCGGGAAGAGCGTCTCCCCGGGCGTCCTGGAGGAGCGGGTCCGCGACCATCCGCTGGTCAACCAGTGCATCGTCGTCGGCAACGACCGCCCCTACATCGCCGCCCTGGTCACCCTCGACCAGGAGGCCGTCGAGCACTGGCTGCAGATGCGCGGCAAGCCGGGGCTGACCTCGCGTCAGCTGGTGCGCGACCCCGACCTGGAGGCGGAGGTACGGCGTGCGGTGGTCGCCGCCAACACCCTGGTCTCCCAGGCCGAGTCGATCCGTACCTTCCGGATCCTCGCCCAGCCGTTCACGGAGGAACACGGCCTGCTGACACCGTCGCTGAAGCTGAAGCGCAGGGCGATCGAGAAGGCCTACGAGGCCGAGGTGGAGGCCCTGTACCGGGCCTGACGCACCCGACCCGCCCCCGGGCGGGGTGCGCCCAGGAATGCGCATCGACGCCTGATCGTTGACGATGGTGGTATCACCTGTCGACAACCGAAGGATCAAGAGGCTCGTGAGCAGCAAGGTCCCCCCGATCATCCTCAACAACGGCGTCGAGATGCCCCAGCTGGGCTTCGGTGTCTGGCAGGTGCCGGACGACGAGGCCGAGCAGGCCGTCGCCACGGCGCTGGAGGCCGGGTACCGCAGCATCGACACCGCGGCGATCTACGGCAACGAAGCGGGCACCGGCAAGGCGATCGCCGCCTCCGGCCTTCCCCGCGAGGACGTCTTCGTCACCACCAAGCTCTGGAACAGCGACCAGGGGTACGACTCCACACTGCGTGCCTTCGACGCCTCGCTCCGGAAGCTGGGGCTGGAGTACGTCGACCTGTACCTGATCCACTGGCCGCTGCCGTCCCGGGACACCTATCTGGAGACGTACAAGGCGTTCGAGAAGCTCTACAGCGACGGCCGCGTCCGCGCGATCGGCGTGTCCAACTTCCTTCCGGAGTACCTGGAGCGGCTGATCGCCGGAACCTCCGTCATCCCGGCGGTCAACCAGATCGAACTGCACCCGCATCTGCAGCAGCACGCGGCCCGTGAGTTCCACGCCGAGCAGGGCATCCGCACCGAGGCCTGGTCGCCGCTCGGGCAGGGCAAGGGCCTGCTGGAGGTGCCGGCGATCGTGGCCATCGCGCAGAAGCACAACCGCACCCCGGCCCAGATCGTGCTGCGCTGGCACATCCAGCTCGGCAACCTCGTGATCCCGAAGTCCGTGACGCCGTCACGGATCAGGGAGAACATCGATGTGTTCGACTTCAGCCTGGACACCGAGGACCTCGCGGCGATCAGCGCGCTGAACGAGGACCGCCGTATCGGCCCCGACCCGGCCACCTTCGACATCGGCTGACTGACGCCTCGGGGTGCTCACTCGCCTCCACGGCGACCGTCCGCCCGCGCCCGAACGGCGCGGCGGACGGCCCCGGTTGTTGCGTCAGTCGGCCCGCGCGTCCGCGTGCACGACCTCGAACTCCTCCAGGCCGACGACCGTGACGCGCGCCTTGGCCGCGCCCTCGCGCCGGACGGCGGCCTGACCGGCGCGGGAGGCCACGAGGGAGGGCCGGTCGGTGAAGAGCACGCCCACGAGGCCGCGCCCGCGCTCCCGGTCCAGCAGCAGGGCCGCCCGGGACAGTCCGGGCAGCGCCTCCAGCCGGGGCACCACCGTGCCGCGGAAGGTTTCGGTGAACAGGTCCGCGTCCGCGGTGTCGAACTCCACGCGCGACATGCGCAGTCCGCCGCCGGTGGTGGGGTGCGGCAGCGCGTGGAAGACGGGAGCCTCGTAGTTCTCGACCGCCACGGTCCCGGCGAAGGGGTCCATCAGCGCGGACCTGCGCACGCGCATCACCTCGTCGCTGTTGCGCCGGGCCTCCTCGGTCTCCCACCAGCTCACGGCGAACAGTTTGCCGAGGCCACGATCGACGAAGACGCCCGCGCCCCGGTAGCCGGGCCGGCCCTCGAGCAGGTCGCGGCCCTGGCTGTTCAGGGACCGGACGGCCGTGTCGAGCCTGGCCGGATCGCCGGTCGCGTACACCGCGCGTACGAACATGACGCCACTCCTCCCGGGACCGCGCCCTGGGCGGCGGCCGACATGCCCGGCGACAGCGGCGGACATGTCCGGACCGTTCGCTCTCTCCAGTCTTGCCCGGGCGGCTGAGCGCCGCAATGCGCACGTCGCCGAGGGAGCCTGTGTCAGTTGGGCTGGCCCAGCGGGCGCACGACCACGGTGTTGACGTCGACCCCGTCCGGCTGCCGGATCGCCCACACGACGGAGTCGGCGATCTGGTCGGCGGTGAGCAGCCGGCCTGGCGGCAGGGTGCCGAGCCCGTCCCAGAAGGGGGTCTCCACCCGGCCGGGTGCGACGAGCGTGACGCCGATACCGAACTCGGTGACCTGACGCCGGGTGTTCTCCGCGAGACCGGTCACCGCCCACTTGGTGGCGCCGTAGACGTTGCCGGGGGTGTTCACGAATCCGGCGACGCTGCCGATGAGCACGATCCGCCCGCGGGTCTCCTTCAGCGCGTCGACGGAGGCCCGGACGAGGAGGGCGGGACCGAGGACATTGGTGAGCACCATCTCGGTCCAGCCGGCCGGGTCGCCGTCGGCGACCGTGTCGTGGGTGGCGAAGCCGGCGTTGGCGACGACCGTGTCGAGTCGACCGTACGCCTCCAGGGTGCGGTCGACCGCATTCTGTATGTCGTCGAATGCGGACGCGTCACCGACGACCGTCTGAAGTTCCTTGGGATGGCCCATCCGCTCGGCGAAGTCCCGCAGCCGCGCCTGGCCTCGTCCGGTGACGGTGACCCGGTATCCGGAATCCAGCAGTTGCCGGGCGACGGCGGCTCCGATACCGCTGCCGCCTCCCGTGATGAGCGCAACCGGCGCGTCGTTCATGGATACCCCCTGTTGTCCTGAGCCGTTCCGCATGGATGTGCGTCGCAGAGTCCACCACTTGGAGAGCGCTCGAAGTCAAGGTGCCGCCGTGCCGCCGTCGCCCGCGCCGGCCGGAGGGGGTCTACGCCGGTCGGACCGCCGTGTGCACCGTGTACGCGCCCAGCAGGAACACGTCGGGCCTGCGGTGCACGCTCGCCGGGTCGGCCGGGTCGAGCAGACGGCCCAGGGTGGCCATGTCCTCGGCCTCCAGCGTGTCGGTGAAGGCGTCGCGCAGGCGGGCGAGGGAGGCGGCGACGTAGGCGCGGGCGCGGTCGGGCGCGGGGGCGGGCAGGTCCAGGAGGAAGCTGCGGGTGCGGGGGTGCTCGAGGCCCGCGGAGGTCAGCAGCGCCGGCCAGTCCTCGGTGACGGAGACGGACCCGGGCAGACCGTCCCGCATGCGGGCGAACCACTCCTCCTCCAGCGCGTCGAGCCTGGCCTGGAGTCCGGGCCGGCCGATGCCGATGTCCCGGGGCAGGAAGCGCGAGGGCAGTCCGCCTTCGAGGAGGGCGAGGGTGCCGCCGGGGGCGAGGTGGGCGGCGAAGGCGGTGAGCGCGGCCTGCTGGTCGCCGAGGTGGTGCAGGCTGCGGCTGGCCCACAGCAGGTCGACCGGGTGGTCCAGCTCGTCCAGGACGGCGGGCAGTTCACCGGCGAGGGTGTCGAACCGGTCGGCCACCCCCTGGTGCGCGGCGCGGGCGCGGGCGCGCTCCAGCAGCGGCGCGGTGCCGTCGACGGCGACGACCTCGGCCCCGGGGAAGGCCTCCGCGAACAGGCAGGCGACGACGCCGGGTCCGCTGCCCGCGTCCACGATCAGCGCGGGCTTGGTCACTTCCTGCCCGAGCCAGGCCATGGCCCGCTCGTAGACGGGGGTGAACAGCTCGGCCTGCGCCTCCAGCAGGGGGCCCAGTTCGTTCCAGTCGATGTCGGCGTCCCCGTGCCCGTGCTGGTGCTGGTGCTGGTGTTCGTTCGTGTGGCCCGGCGTGTGCGGGTGCTGCTCGTGCTCGTACTCCATGATGTTCAGCCTCTCTTCCGGATGCGGTCATCGTGCGACGGCACACCGGGCGGAAGCCGGTTCTGTTGCCGGTACGGCAAAAACGGGTGGGCGAAAGGTGAGGTAACGGCAAGTCCGGCCGGGCAGGAACGACCGGCCGGAGCGGGCAGACGGGGACCGTTCGGCCGTGGAGCGCGCGATCCGCCGGGGTCTGTCCCTGGGCGGGGTCCGACCCCGGCGGAGTCTCAGCCGGTCAGGACAGCGGCGGGTCGATGCGCATGCCGATGTCCGAGTTGAAGCCGGCGAGGCCAGTTGGCTGCGGAAGGCCTGGTCGAAGGACAGCTCGTCGACGTAGCGGTTCCGGTCGACCCACTTCGACCGGCGCACGGAGGTGCCGTGGTACTTGTCGATCTCGGTGGGGCCGAGTTCGCCGTTCGAGGCGAGGGCGGCGCGGTCGCGGCCCGGCAGGTCGTGGATCACGAGCTGGACGACCCCCCACCGTGCGCGGGATCCGCGGTATCACGGCCGGGTGCCGGCACTGACAGGCGCCGTTCGTCACCCGGCGGGCGGCTTACGGAATGCCCGCACGGTGAACCGCGGGTCGGGGCGCGGGCGGTCCTGGTCCGGGAGGAGGGACAGCTCCGCGGCGAACTCCTCGATGCGCGGATCACCGGGCGGCAGGAGGGTGAACCAGCCCCGGCGCAGATCGCCGATGGCGGAACGGGGGCTGCGGCCCTGTCCGACGCCGGGGAAGGTGGCCTGCCCGGCGGGGGCCAGCGCATGCTCGGCGGCGTACGCGGCGACGGTGTCGCCGGCGTCCTGGGCGGGGACGCCGGGACGCCGGGCGAGGACGGCGTCGATGTCGCTGCCGACGTCGTGCGCGTCGGTCTTGTCGACGGTGGTGACGTAGACCCCGCCGGGCCGAAGGACGCGAGCGCACTCGGCGACGATGGCGCGGACGTCGGCGGCGTCCTCCAGCAGGTGCAGCAGCCAGACGCTGGTGACCGCGTCGAAGGTCGCGTCGGCGAACGGCAGCCGACGGCTGTCGGCCGTGAGGACGGCGCCGGGAAGGCGGGCCGCGGCCATCCGGGTCATGGCGGGGGCGAGGTCCGCGCCCGCCACCCGCAGATCCGGCCTCGCCTCGACGAGCCGCCGGGTGACGATCCCGGTGCCGCAGGCGACGTCGAGGAGACGGCCCGGAGCGTCCCCGGACCGGTCGGGCAGCAGGCGCAGGACGGCCTCGGCCGCCGCTTGCGCACGGGGCTCGCCGCCGCGGGAGGCGTCGTAGGCCCGGGCTTCTTTGTCGTAGTCCAACACGCCCCTCAGTGTGCCCCGTGGCCTGGAGCGATGTCCTCCACCCTGCGGGCGAGCGCGAAGTCCTTCGCAGTGACGACACCCCCCGCGCTGTGTGTGTTCACGCTGAGGGAGACGGTGTTGTAGCCGAGGGTGAGGTCGCTGTGGTGGTCCAGCTCGTCCTGGATGGCGGCGATGTGCGCGACCAGTGCCGCGGCGGCGACGTGCGAGCCGAGCCGGTAGCTGCGGGTGAGGCGGTCGCCGTCCACCGACCAGCCGGACAGCCCGGCCAGCCGGTCCTCGATCTCCTTCGGCGACAGCGGTTCGACGGCCATGGCCTGTCTCCCTTCGTGGCGGTCGGGTCCCCGCCCCAGCCTGCCACGACCGGCCTGCCTACGGCCTGCTGCGTTCGGCTCCCGGTGGAGCGGGCTGCCGTACACCGCCGACCGTCCACCGCGCACCGACCGTCGCTCTGTGGTCCACGACCTGTCGCTGACCTCCGGTGCGTGTGCGAGTACGGTCGACTGCATGAGCATTGTCGCGATCGGTCCGTCTCCCTCGGCAACCGCCCCCACGGACAAGGGCGTCGGCCCGCTGCTGCGCGCCTGGCGGGAGCGGCGCCGGATCTCTCAGCTGGAGTTGGCGCTGCGCGCGGACTCCTCGGCCCGGCACATCAGTTTCATCGAGACGGGCCGCTCCCGGCCGAGTGAGGAGATGGTGCTGCGGCTGGCCGAGCATCTGGACGTGCCGGTGCGGGAGCGCAACGCCCTGCTGCTGGCGGCCGGTTACGCCCCGCACTACCCGGAGACACCGCTGGACGATCCCTCGCTGGACGCGTTGCGCGACGGCATGGAGCGTCTCATCCGCGGCTACGAGCCGTATCCGGCGCTGGTGGTCGACGCCGGATACACGGTGGTCGCCGCCAACCGGGGCATCGCGATGCTGTTGGAGGGGGTGCCGGCAGAGCTCATGACACCGGCGCCGAACGCGATGCGGCTGACGCTGCACCCCGAGGGCCTGGCGCCGCGGATCCGTAATCTGCGGGAGTGGCGCGGGCACTTGCTGGCGCAGATGGAGCGGGAGATCGCCCTGTACCGCTCGGATGCGCTGCGTGCCCTGTACGAGGAGGTCGCCGGCTATCCGGTGCCCGAGGACGCCTGCGGCGGCGAACCGGCGGAGCCGGTGCCGTACTTCGCGTTGCCGTTGCAGATCGAGCACGACGGGCGGGTGCTGTCGTTCGTGTCGTCGATCTCGACGTTCAACACACCGATGGACGTCACGGTCTCCGAGCTGGCCATCGAGACGTTCCTGCCGGCGGACCGGGCGACCACCACCTACCTGCATGCGCTGATCGGTTGACCTTTCCCTGTTCGGACCGGTGCCGAGAGCGTGTGCGAAACGGCGTCCGCATGACACACTGCCCGGGGTAATTCGGCGCGTTGGGGAGGGCGTGGCGTTGAGTGAGCGGCGGGCCGCGCCCACGGTGGGCCAGGTGGTGCTCGGCAAGCGGTTGCAGGAACTGCGGGAGGCGGCCGGACTCAGCCGGGAGGAGGCCGCGCACGTCCTGCGGGTCGCGTCGGCGACCGTACGGCGGATGGAGATGGCCGAGGTCACGCTGAAGATCCCGTACGTGCAGGTGCTGCTGTCCGCGTACGGCGTGCCCCCCGAGGAGGCGGAGGCGTTCGTCCGGCTGGCGGAGGAGGCGAACCAGCCGGGGTGGTGGCAGCGGTTCCACGATGTGCTGCCGGACTGGTTCAGCCTGTACGTGAGCCTGGAAGGCGCCGCCCGGATCGTACGCTCGTACGAACCGCACTTCGTGCCCGGCCTGCTGCAGACGGAGGAGTACGCACGGGCGGTGCTGGAGGCCGGCACGATCGGGCAGACCGGGCCGGAGACGATCGAACGGCATGTGTCGCTGCGCATGGAGCGGCAGCGGCTGCTGGAGCGGGACGATCCTCCGCATCTGTGGGTGATCATGGACGAGACCGTGCTGCGGCGTCCGGTGAGCATGCGCGCCGAGGTGATGCGCAAGCAGGTGGACCGGCTGCTGGAGTACGCGGAGCGGGACCGGGTCACCCTCCAGCTGGCCGAGTTCGCGGCGGGCCCGCATCCGGGGACGTACGCGCCGTTCACGCTGTTCCGGTTCGCCGAGCCGGAGCTGCCGGACATGGTGTTCACCGAGTACCTGACCGGTGCGCTGTATCTGGACTCCCGCCGGGAGGTCTCCGCGCATCTGGAGGTGCTGGACCACATGACGGCGCGGGCCGCGTCCGCGCAGCGCACGAAGAAGATCCTGTGGGAGCACCGCGCGAACCTGTGACGTCCGCCGCCCTGACCCGTACGGACGGTCTGAGCGAGTGCGTTCCCGTGCTCCCCCCTAGGTTCAGAACCACGGGGTGACGAACTTCCACGTGCTGCGCGGGCGGCGGACCGCCGGCGCAGCCGACGACGTGCGGGAGGCCCGATGCCCTCGGACGCGGTGCTGTACCAGGCGGCTGCGCTCTGTCTCACCTACCCGGACGAGGACTTCTTCGCCCGGCTGCAGCTGCTGCGCGAAGCCGCCCCCCAGTTACGGAGGTTCACCGACCACGCGGCCCTCACCCCGCCGCAGGAGCTGGCCGCCCACTATGCGGAGGTCTTCGACTCCAAAAGCCGGCACAGCCTGTACCTGAGCCGGTGGCACGACGGCGACACCCGGCACCACGGTATGTCCCTGGGCCGCTTCAAGGACGCCTACCGTGCGCACGGGCTGGAGTTGAGCGGCGAGGAACTGCCGGACTTCCTGCCGGCGGTGCTGGAGTTCACGGCCCGCACCGGCGACACCGAGCTGCTGACCGAGTACCGCGACGGCCTGGAACGGCTGCGTCGCCGGTTGACCGGACACGGCACACCGTATGCCGCCGTGCTGGACGCGGTGTGCGCCGCACTGCCGACCGTACGCAGCGGACGGACCGGGATGCGCCCATGAGGGCTGTTCGCGGGGCGGCTGGAGGGTCGGGCGTCAGGCCGCCCCGCCCTTGTCCTCCCGTTCGTCGTCGACGATCTCCGCGTCGACCACGCCTTCCTCGTCGGACGTGCCCTGCGCGCCGGACGGGCCGGACGGGCCGCCGGACGCGGCGGCGGACGCCGACGCCGACTCGTACATGGCCTGTCCCATCTTCTGGCTGACGGTGGCGAGTTTCTCGACCCCGGTACGCAGTGCCGCGGTCTCGGCATTGTGCTCCAGCAGGTTCTTCAGTTCCGTGACCGCCTCCTCGACCTCGCCGCGGGTGCCGGCGGGGACCCGTTCCTCGTTGTCGCGGAGGAACTTCTCGGTCTGGTAGACGAGTTGTTCGGCCTGGTTGCGGGTCTCGGCGGCCTCGCGGCGTTTGCGGTCCTCCTCGGCGTACTGCTCGGCGTCCCGCATCATGCGGTCGATGTCCTCCTTGGGGAGGGCGGAGCCGCCGGTGACGGTCATCTTCTGTTCCCGGCCGGTGGCGAGGTCCTTGGCGGAGACGTGCATGATCCCGTTGGCGTCGATGTCGAAGGCGACCTCGATCTGGGGCACGCCGCGCGGGGCGGGCGGCAGACCCGTGAGGTCGAAGACGCCGAGCTTCTTGTTGTAGGCGGCGATCTCGCGTTCGCCCTGGTAGACCTGGATGCCGACCGAGGGCTGGTTGTCGGTTGCGGTGGTGAAGATCTCGGAGCGGCGGGTCGGGATCGTGGTGTTGCGTTCGATCAGCTTGGTCATGATGCCGCCCTTGGTCTCGATGCCCAGGGACAGCGGGGTGACGTCGAGGAGCAGGACGTCCTTGACGTCGCCGCGCAGCACGCCCGCCTGCAGTGCCGCGCCGACGGCGACCACCTCGTCGGGGTTGACGCCCTTGTGCGGGTCCTTGCCGGTGAGCTGGCGGACCAGGTCCGTGACGGCGGGCATCCGGGTGGAGCCGCCGACCAGGATGACGTGGTCGATGGCGGACAGCTGGATCCCGGCGTCCTCGACGGCCTGATGGAAGGGTTTCTTGCAGCGCTCCAGCAGGTCCGCGGTCAGCTCCTGGAACTGCGCGCGCGTCAGCTTCTCCTCCAGGTGCAGGGGGCCTTCGGCGGAGGCCGTGATGTAGGGCAGGTTGATGTTGGTCTCCGACGACGAGGACAGTTCGATCTTGGCCTTCTCGGCGGCCTCCCGCAGTCGCTGCACCGCCATCTTGTCGGCCGCGAGATCGATGCCGTACTGGCCCTTGAACCGCTTGACCAGGTGGTCGACGATCCGCTGGTCCCAGTCGTCGCCGCCGAGGTGGGTGTCGCCGTTGGTGGCCTTGACCTCGATGACGCCTTCGCCGATCTCCAGCAGGGACACGTCGAAGGTGCCTCCGCCCAGGTCGAAGACGAGGACCGTCTGCTCCTCGCCGCGGTCCAGGCCGTAGGCGAGGGCGGCGGCGGTGGGCTCGTTGATGATCCTGAGCACCTTCAGCCCGGCGATCTCCCCGGCCTCCTTGGTCGCCTGCCGCTGGGCGTCGTCGAAGTACGCGGGTACGGTGATCACCGCGTCGGTGACCTCCTCGCCGAGGTAGGCCTCCGCGTCCCGCTTCAGCTTCTGCAGCACCCGCGCCGACAGTTCCTGGGCCCGCAGCCGGGTCCCGTCGATACTGCCCTGCTCGGGGAAGCGCCAGTTCGCGTCGCCCATGTGACGTTTGACGGAGCGCGCGGTGCGCTCCACGTTCGTCACCGCCTGCCGCTTGGCGACCTCGCCGACCAGCACCTCGCCGTTCTTCGCGAACGCGATCACCGAGGGCGTGGTCCGTGCACCCTCGGCGTTGGTCACGACGGTGGGCTCGCCGCCTTCCAGCACGGCCACCACCGAGTTCGTCGTCCCGAGATCGATACCGACCGCACGTGCCATCGCCGTCCCCTTCCGCCAGGGCGCCCGCTGCCCTTCCAGCACAGAACGTGCGTGCGGCGTTGTCAATGCGGCGATGCCGCGCCCCGGGCGGGAACGCGGCATCGCGGGGAGGTGCGGACCTGGTCCGGCCCGGCGGTCAGGCCAGCTCGGCGGTCAGGGTGATCGTCGTACCGGCCAGGGCCTGGCTGACCGGGCAGTTCTTCTTGGCGTCCTCGGCGGCCGACGCGAAGCCCTCCTCGTCGAGGCCGGGGACCTCGCCGCGGACGGTGATGTGGATGCCGGTGATGCCCTCGCCGGGCTGGAAGGTGACGTCGGCCTTGGTCTCCAGCCGGGTGGGCGGGGTGCCGGCGCCGGTCAGCCCGTGGGAGAGAGCCATGGAGAAGCAGCTCGAGTGGGCGGCGGCGATCAGCTCCTCGGGGCTGGTCCTGCCGTTCGCCTGCTCGGCGCGCGACGGCCACGACACCGGCTGCGCGGGGATGCCGGAGGAGTCGAAGGTGACGGTGCCGCTGCCCTCGAGCAGATTGCCTTCCCAGACGGTGTGTGCGGTGCGCGTGGTTGCCACGACTGTTCCTTTCACGTGTGGTACTGGTTTCCGGGGCCCCATCCGATCACATCCGGGCTCCGCGCACCCGCAAGACCGGTCCACACGCGGTGAACGGGATGTGTCGCGGTCCGGGCCGGTTCAGGCGGCCTGCTCATCCTCCGCGTCCTGCGCGGGGGCGGTGAGCGGCAGCCCCGGTGCGTTCAGCTCCTGCAGCCAGCGGCGCAGGACGCTGTGCACGTGCTCGGCACCGACCAGCTCCTCGTCCGGGCCCGTCGGCGGGGTCAGGGTGAGCGGGGAGAGCAGGAACGGATGGGACTGGGCGCCGCCGAGGCCGCCGTGGGAGCCGATCTGTTCCTCGAAGCAGAGGACTTCGCCGTCGGCGGGGTCGTGGGCCGAGTTCACCATGATGTCGGCGGCGTGCGGAAAGGTGTGGGTGCGGCGTACGGCGTCGGCGGCGCCGAGGCCGAAGCGGGCCAGCGGACCGGGCTCCTCGTGCAGTGCGGCCAGGGGGATCTCGGTGCCGTGGGGGCCGAGGACCACACCGTCGTGTTCCGCGCTGCGCACCAGGAGGAAGCCGACGCCGGGATGATGGGCGAGGGTGGTGAGCAGGGCGGGGTGGCGGGCGTCGATCTCCTCCTTGGTCATGCGGTGCGGTACGTCGGGGAAGGAGACGAGGCCGAGGTTGCCGGAGGCCAGCACGACGGGTTCGCGGCGGCGCGAGGGGCGGTGGTGTTCGCCGCGCTCCTCGACCGGGCGGCGCAGTGCGGCGCGTACGGCGGCGCGGGCCTCGGCGCCGCTGCGGGTTCGCTCGGCGCGGCGGGGCACGGGCAGTCCGCAGCCGGCCCGGACCAGGTCGGCGAGGGTGAGGCCGTAGCGGGCGCGGAAGGTTTCGCCGGGGCTCTGACCGTGGTCGGAGAGGACGACGAGGCGGTAGGGGCGGGGGGCGTGTTCGGCGACCCTCTCGATGAGCGCGAGGCAGCGGTCGAGGCGTTGCAGGACCTTCTCGGCGTCGCGGCTGCGCGGGCCGGAGTGGTGGGCGACCTCGTCATAGGCGACGAGGTCGGCGTAGACGGCGGCGCGGCCGGCGAGCATGTCGCCCATGACGGCGGCGACGACCACGTCGCGTTCCACGACGGTGGCGAAGGCGCGGACGAAGGGGTACAGGCCGCCGCGTGAGACCCTCGGGCGCTGCCTGCCGATGCGGGCGCGGGCGGACTGGGCGATCTCGCGGACGACTTCGGCGATGAAGGACAGGGCGGTACGGACGGCGTTGGCCGGGTCGGAGAAGTAGGCGAAGTAGCCGGCGCGGGAACGGTTCTCCCGGCCGCGGCGGCGGGTGGCGATGGACAGGACGAGGGCCTGTTCACCGGCGCCGCCGCTGAACAGGTTGCCGCGGCTGGCGCCGTCGACGGCGAGCAGTCCGCTGTCACCGGTGTGCCGTACGGCGCGGCGTTGCAGTTCGGCGGCGCTGGTCGGGCGGTTGCAGACCATCACCTCGCCCCGGTCCTTCTCGTACCAGCGGAAGGCGGGCACGTCGAAGGTGCTGCCGTGCAGGATGCCCAGCTGGCTGGCCCCGGTCTGGCTGGACCAGTCGGTGCGCCAGCGGGTGAGCCGGTGAGTGGGGGGTGTGCCGTCGCCGGCCGACAGCCAGCGGGCGACGGTCGGCATCAGACCCTTGCCGACCGCGTCGCTGAGGACGTCGTGGCCGACGCCGTCGAGCTGTACGAAGACCAGGGCGGGTGCGGTCGGGCAGGGCGGACCGGTGCCGCGGCGGCGGGTGGCGAGCCGGTGGAGACGGCGGCGGTAGGCCTCGTCGTCGCGTACGGCGAGGGCGGCGCCGGTGGCCGAGGCGACGGCGGACATCACGGCGGCCACCATGACGGCGGTCTCCGGTGCGGCCTCACCCCGGCCGGAGGGGTTCAGGCGCAGGGCGAGCAGCAGCAGGGAGCCGTTGAGGAAGAACACCAGCAGGCCGAGCACGAGGGCGGGGACGAGCAGCAGCAGCCGCACCAGGAGGGGCCAGACCAGGACGGAGAGCACACCGAAGGCGCCGGCGCCGCACGCGGCGGTGACCGCGATCCGGGTGACGCTGTCGCCGTCGGGCGACTGGAGCCGGAAGTCGGGCAGGAGGCCGGCGAGCACGAGCATGGTGAGTGTGGAGACCGCCCACACCGTGACACTCCGTCCGATCTGGCTGGCAGCCCTCCGCCACGGTATGCCTCGCACTCCCGTACACCTCACGTCCCGGCCCGCTCGGCGCACGGCCTCGCTCCACCTTGTCACACGGGTGCGCTCGCGCGGGGCGTCCGCAGGCGGGACTTTCGGAACACGCCCTAGCGGCCGTCGTAGCCCGCCGTCGGCATCGACAGGCGGCGGTGCACCCGCGCCTTCATCTGGGCGTCGTACGACGGTTCGGCACGGCCCACCGTCTCCACACGCACGCCGCGGCGTGCGCACTCGGCGGTGAACTCCTCCACCGATGACAGGGCGCGCGCCAGCACGCGCCGGCTGGGGGCGACGAACACGTCCACGCCGGGCCGCACATCGTCCCACAGTGCGCTGTGGTCGAAACGCAGTCCGCCCAGGAGGAGTTCCCGGGCGATGACGTAGCCGTGTTCGGCGGCCCAGCGGGCGCACATGGCGTGCTGGGTGCGGGAGTCCACCAGGAAGGGGTCGGTCTCCAGCTCCTCGAGAGGTGTCAGACTCGCGATGGCGGTGACCCGCACCGGTGCGGGCCCGTCGCAGGCACCTCGCGACTGTCCCATCGCGCCCCCCTCACCTCGGGTTTCGTCGCCGACCCTACTCCTGCCCGTAGGCTTCGGGGAGTCGCGTGAAGGAGGCGAGGAGAGTGCCGGTGGAGATCACCTGGTGGGGTCACGCCACCTGCACGGTCGAGGACGCGGGCACTCGGGTGCTGACCGATCCTCTGTTCGCCCGCCGGCTCGCGCATCTGCGCCGCCGCCGGGGCGCCGTGCCGCCCGCCCAGGCGCGCCGCGCGGACGCGGTGCTCGTGTCGCATCTGCACGCCGACCATCTGCACGTGCCGTCGCTGGCGGCGCTCGCACCGGGGGCGCGGCTGCTGGTGCCCCGGGGCGCGCCGCGTGCGGTGCCGGGTCTGCGCCGCCTGCGGGGGCTGCGGATCACCGAGGTGGTCCCGGGGGACGAGGTGCGCATCGGCGGGGTGCTGGTGCGGGCGGTGTCCGCGCGGCACGACGGGCGACGGCTGCCGGTCGGCCCGCACCGCTCCCCCGCGCTCGGGTACGTCGTCGAGGGTGAGGCCCGGACCTACTTCGCCGGGGACACGGGCCTGTTCGACGCCATGGCCGAGGAGGTCGGGCCGGTGGACGTGGCGCTGCTGCCGGTGGGCGGCTGGGGACCGTACCTGGGGCCGGGGCACCTGGACGCGGGGCGGGCGGCGCAGGCACTGGCCCGGCTGGCGCCGCGCGCCGCGGTGCCGGTGCACTACGGCACGTACTGGCCGATCGGCATGGACGCGGTGCGCCCGCACGAATTCCATGCGCCGGGGGACGAGTTCGTACGGCTGGCCGCCGTGGCCGCGCCGCAGGTGGCGGTGCGCCTGCTCGGGCACGGGGAGCGGATGCGGCTGGAGGTGGCGCGGTGAGCCGGCTGTCCTCCGCGGCGACGCTGGCCGCCGCGTCGACGGCGACGGTGCCGCCGTCGACGCAGCAGGCGATCGGTTATCCGTCCCTGTTCCTGCTGGTGCTGACAGGGGCGCTGGTGCCGGTGGTGCCGACCGGGGCACTGGTGAGTTCGGCGGCGGTGGTGGCGTTCCATCAGGCGGCGCCGTTCGCGCTGGCACTGGTGTTCGTGACGGCGTCGCTGGCGGCGTTCGCGGGGGATGCGGCGCTGTACTGGCTGGGGCGGCGCGGGATGCGGTCACGCGGTGGCTCGCGCTGGCTGGAGGCGATACGTTCCCGGGCGCCGGAGGAGCGGCTGACGGGGGCGCAGGGGAAACTGGCCGAGCACGGGGTGGCGGTGCTGGTGCTGTCGCGGCTGGTGCCGGCCGGCCGTATCCCGGTGATGCTGGCGTGTCTGCTGGCCGACTGGCCGCTCAGCCGGTTCAGCCGGGGAAACCTGCCGGCGTGTCTGGCGTGGGCGGTGACGTACCAGTTGATCGGGATCCTGGGCGGCTCGTTGTTCCCCGAGCCGTGGGAGGGGGTGGTCGCGGCGGTCATGCTGACGGTGGTGGTCAGTGTGACGCCGGGCGTGGTGCGACGCGTGCGGGGGTTCGCGCGGTAGCGCCGTGGCGGTGCGGCTCCCCCGCGCCTCAGTCCTGCTCCAGCACTCTCGATCCGCCCACCGGGAGGTCCCACAGGTCCTGCGGCTCCCGTCCCGCCTTCTCCCAGGCGGCCCGCGCACGCGTGAGGGGTTCGAGGACCGGTTCCGCGGAGAGGATGAAGGTGCCCCAGTGCATCGGTGCCATGCGGCGTGCGCCGACGTCGAGGGTGGCCTGGACCGCCTCCTCGGGATCGCAGTGGACGTCGGCGAGCCACCAGCGAGGGTCATAGGCGCCGATGGGCATCAGGGCGAGGTCGATGCCGGGGTAGCGGCGGCCGATGCGGTGGAACCAGTGTCCGTATCCGGTGTCGCCGGCGAAGTAGAGGCGCGGGCCGCCCGGTGCGGTGAGGACCCAGCCGCCCCACAGGCTGTGGCAGGTGTCGGTGAGCGTGCGCTTGGACCAGTGGTGGGCGGGCACGAAGTCGAAGCGGACACCGGAGAGTTCGGCGCCCTCCCACCAGTCCAGTTCGGTGACGCGGGTGAACCGGCGGCGCTGGAACCAGCGGCCGAGTCCGGCGGGCGCGAACACCGGTGTGTCGCGCGGGAGCCGGCGCACGGTGGGGGCGTCCAGGTGGTCGTAGTGGTTGTGGCTGATGACGACCGCGTCGACGGGCGGCAGGGCGTCCCAGGGGATGCCCACGGGCGTGATACGGGCGGGGGTGCCGAGGATGCGGCGGGACCAGACGGGGTCGGTGAGGACGGTCAGTCCGCCGATCTGCACCACCCAACTGGCGTGGCCCGCCCAGGATACGGCGAGGGTGCAGGCGTCCGTGCGGGGCAGCGCGGCGGGCGCGTAGGGCAGTCGGGGGAGGTCGGTGAGCCCTTCGGCGCCGGGGCGTACGGCACCTTCGCGGGCGAAGCGGGCGAGGGCCTTCAGGCCGGGCAGCGGGGCGGTGAGCCGGTCGTGGAACGTGCGCGGCCACACCCGGTGCTCGCCCAGCGGGCGGGGCTCGGCCAGCGGCGGGAAGGGGGCGGCGAGGGCGGCGGACGGGGTCGGGTTCGTGGGGACGTCGGCCTGTGTGGTCGTCCTGGGCGTGGCGGGTGAACCGGGCTGCTGCGTCTGCGTCATCGCGGAGGCTCCCATCGCTGAGCGTCGTCGCGGAGATCGTCGAAGACCGACTCGAGAGAGTTGAGGGCGCGCTGCACGTGCGGCAGTTCCAACGGCGTGGGCGACGTGAGGCATTCCGTGCGTTCCTCGTCGGTGCCGCCGAGCAGGGGCCCGGTGGCGAGCCGTACGCGCAGCGCCCCGAGGTCGTCGCCGAAGCGGTGGCCGCCGGGCGCGGGCATGCCGAGCCGTGCGGTGAGGTGGTCCTCCAGCTCCTGGGCGTCGCTGACGCCCCGCGCGCCGAGCGGCTCGCGCAGCGGGCCGAGGTCGGCGTACAGGTGGCGGCCGGCCTGCGGCGGCCGGGCGAGCGCCCCGGCGGCGACGACCGCGGCGTGCGCGGCGGCGGCCACGCGCGCGTGCAGGCGTACAACGGCCTCGCGGCGGTCGATGACGGGCGGGGGTTCGTCGAGCGCGTATCCGGCGGTCGCGGCCAGCGGTCCGGCGATCCGTGCGTCGAGCGCGGTGAGCACGTCGAGCACGCGCGCATGCAGCTGCCGGCCCTGCTCGCCGGCGGGGAAGCGTGCGACGGCCGCGGGCCAGCCGGGCGGCAGCAGGCCGCCGGCCAGGTCGCTGACGACGGTGACCCGGTCGGGCAGCATCTCGGCGGGGCTGAGCAGCACGGTCTGGTGGGGGTCGTGCAGGGTGTCGCGCCAGGTCTCGTCGCTGACCAGGTGCAGGCCCTCGGCCGCGGCGGCCTCGACGGTCTCGTGCAGCAGTTCGGGCGGGGCGACGGTGGCGGTGGGATCGTCGGCGACGGACAGCACGAGCAGGCGGGGATCGCCGCCCTCGGCGCGGACCCGCCGGACCGTCTCCAGGAGGGCGTACGGGTCGGGTACGCCGCCGCTCTCGGCGGGCGTGGGCACGTGGAAGACGGGACGGCCGAGCAGACGCGCGTAGGGCGCCCACCAGGCGGCGCAGGGGCGCGGTACGAGCACGTCGCCGCCGTCCCCGGCGAGCGCGGCGGTCAGGGCGAGCAGCAGGGCGGGCGCGCCGGGGCCTGCGGCGACCCGGTCGGGGGCGCAGGGCAGACCGCGGCGCGTCCAGTAGCCGCAGGCCGCCTCCAGCAGGGCGGGCGGACCGCCTACGGGCTGGGCGTCGGCGCGGGCCGCGGCGGCGGCGAGGTGGGCGGCCAGCTCGGGCAGGACGGGCAGGCCGTCGCCGGGCAGGGACGGCCCGTAGCGGACGGGGCCGTGGCCCTCGGGGTCCGTCCGCCGCATGTCCGCCTCCGGGCAGTCGGTGGTGCGTCGTGTGCAGGGTGCAGTCGACTGTCGTTGTCTGTTGCCGTTTGCCGGTTGCCGTTGGTCGGTTGTCCGTTGCCGTTCGTCGCCTGTCGCCTGTCGCCTGTCGCCTGTCGCCTGTGGATCGTCGGCCCGATTCGATGGTGGCCCGGTCGTCGGGTGCCCTGCGTTGGTGTGTACCCGTCCCACGGCCCGTCCATGGGCGGTAGCGCGCATCACCCGGTCACGCGCCGCGCCGCCGGCGTGTCAACGGTGCGCGGAGCGCCTGCGGCCGTACACCCGGTGGACGGCCGCCCCGCAGGCGGCGGCGATGAGCGTGCTGCCGGCCACCAGGGCGGGTACCGAGTCATTGAAGGCGCCTCCTGCCCCGGCCTCCACGCCGTGCTGCACGCCGGGCGGAGGGCAGCCGCCGGGGTCTCGGAACTCGCGGCAGCCCGGGGCGTCCGGGCAGGACCGGTCCGCGGCGCACGGGTGTTCGTGGCCCCCGCCGCCGCCCACGTCGTCTCTGCCGCCCCCGCCGCCGCCCACGTCGCCTCGGCTGTCTCCGCCGCCGCTCACGTCGCCTCTACCGCCCCCGCCACCGCCCACGTCGCCTCTACCGCCCCCGCCACCGCCCACGTCGCCTCTGCCGCCCCCGCCACCGCCCACGTCGCCTCTGCCGCCCCCGCCACCGCCCACGTCGCCTCTGCCGCCCCCGCCGCCGCTCGCGTCGCCTCTGCCGTCGCCGCACTGGCCGGGCTCCCGGCAGTCGGAGCCGCTGGGGCAGGGCTGCCCCGGCGGGCAGGGCATGCCGCTCTGGCAGTTCTCGCCTTGCCGGCAGTTGCTGCCGTCCCCGCACGGCGTGCCGGCCTGGCAGGGGCGGCCGTCGCCGCACTGCCGGGTGTCCGCGGTGCCGGTGCCCGCGTCGCCCCTCAAACCCTGTGGGACGGCGTGAAGGCCCGGCACGGCCCCGGTGCCAGGGTCGCAGGAGTCGGATGCGAAGACGGTGACGGCGGCACCGGGCCGGGCGGGGCCGGCCTCGGCGGCGGGGCCGACCAGGGCGAGCACGGCACCGGCGACGAACGCGACGGACAGGGCACGGGCGGTGCGGCGCATGGCGTGGGCTCCTCGGCGGAACGGCGGCGATGGGGTCGTACGGCGCTGTCGCGCGGTGGTGGGCACGTGGTGGTGCCCCTCGCTGCCATCACAGCCCCCCGGACGCCGGAGCGCCCGCGGCGAGACCCCATTCGCGGGACGCGAACGGCCCAATGGGTGACCCGCCCCGGCCCGCCCCGCCTCACCAGGTCTTGCCCGAGGGCCTGCTGCGCGTGCTGGATCCCGATGTCCGGCTGACTGCCGACACCCCTGACGGTGCGGTCGTCACGCTCGGCGCCACGAGGTCGCCGCCGTGGCGCGGCTGTCCGCCGCCGTGGCGGCGCGCGGGCGCGCGGTGCTCGTCAACGGCCTGCCCGCCAGGTGTCCTGGCGTGCGGACGGCACCCTGCTGTCGGTCATGACGTTCACGGTCGTCGACGGGCGGACCGCCGGCATCGCGACGTGGCCGACCCGGCCAGGCCCGCGCCGATGGACCTGCCGGGTCCGGAGCAGGTGCCGTCTCAGCCCGCGGGTGTGTCCGGAGTCGCCGACTCGCCGCAGCCTCGTTCGCGGGCGCCCTCGCGGGTGCGGCCCGCGGTGACCAGGCGGCGCGGGTTGCGGCGCAGGTACTCGCCCTCCAACTGCGCCATGCGCTCGTTGTGGGCCCGCAGCGCGTCGTTCGAGCCGTACAGGAGGGTGTCGTGGCGCGTGCGGTGGATGGTCTCCAGCTCCTTCATGAGCTGCTGGTCGTCCAGCCTGCTGGGGTCGACTCCGGTCATGGTGTGCCCCGCTCGTCGTGGTGTCGCGTCCGGTCCGGGTACCCGCCCGGCGTGCACTGTCACCGAGCGGTTCCCGGGAGGGAGCCGTGCAGCTCGTGTTCCTGCATCGACTCCACTGTACGAAGATCCCGGGCCCCGGGCCTGCTCAGCCGCTCGCGCCCGTGCGTCCCCGGCAGGCCGGGGTTTCCGGCAGGTCTAGCGGGCCCGCTCCACCCTGCGTTCGTCCCAGACCGGTTCGGGGGTCTCACGGACGCGTCCGTCGCTGCCGAAGACCAGGAAGCGGTCGAAGGAGCGGGCGAACCAGCGGTCGTGGGTGACGGCCAGGACCGTGCCCTCGAAGGCTTCCAGGCCTTCCTGGAGGGCCTCGGCGGACTCCAGGTCGAGGTTGTCGGTGGGCTCGTCCAGGAGGAGGGCGGTGGCGCCGGCCAGTTCCAGCAGCAGGATCTGGAAGCGGGCCTGCTGACCGCCGGAGAGCCGGTCGAAGGCCTGTTCCGCCTGTTGGGTCAGTTCGTAGCGGCGCAGCCGGGACATGGCCGCGCCCCGGTCCTGGGAGTGTTCCTTCCACAGGATGTCGAGGAGGGTGCGGCCCTGGAGTTCGGGGTGGGCGTGGGTCTGCGCGAAGTGGCCGGGTACGACCCGGGCGCCGAGCTTCCACTCTCCTGCGTGCGCCACTTCCTCCCCGGCCAGCAGCCGCAGGAAGTGCGACTTGCCGGAGCCGTTGGAGCCGAGGACGGCGACCCGTTCGCCGTAGAAGACCTCCAGGTCGAAGGGCCTCATCAGACCGGTCAGCTCAAGTCCCTGGCAGGTGACGGCCCTTACGCCGGTACGGCCGCCCTTCAGGCGCATGGTGATGTCCTGTTCGCGCGGCGGTTCCGGGGGCGGGCCGGCCTCCTCGAACTTGCGCAGGCGGGTCTGGGCGGCCTGGTAGCGCGAGGCCATCTCGTGGCTGACGGCGGCGGCCTGCCGGAGGTTCAGGACGAGTTTCTTCAGCTGGGCGTGTTTCTCGTCCCAGCGGCGGCGCAGTTCCTCGAAGCGGGCGAAGCGTTCGCGGCGGGCCTCGTGGTAGGTGGCGAAGCCGCCGCCGTGCACCCAGGCGTCGGCGCCCGCCGGTCCGGGTTCGACCGAGACGATCTTCTGGGCGGCGCGGGCGAGGAGTTCTCGGTCGTGGGAGACGAACAGGACGGTCTTGCGGGTTTCCCGCAGCTGTTCCTCCAGCCATCGTTTGCCGGGCACGTCGAGGTAGTTGTCGGGCTCGTCCAGCAGCAGGACCTCGTCGGTGCCGCGCAGCAGGGCCTCCAGGACGAGGCGTTTCTGCTCGCCGCCGGAGAGGGTGCGCACCTGCCGCCACTGGGCGCGCTCGTAGGGGACGCCGAGCGCGGCCGTCGTGCACATGTCCCAGAGGGTCTCGGCCTCGTAGCCGCGTGCTTCGGCCCAGTCGGCGAGGGCCTGCGCGTAGCGGAGCTGGGCGGCCTCGTCGTCGACGGTCATGATGGCGTGCTCGGCGGCGTCGACGGCCTTCGCCGCCTCCCGGATGCGAGGCGGTGCGACGGACACGAGCAGGTCGCGTACGGTCGTCTCGTCGCGTACGGAGCCGACGAACTGGCGCATCACGCCGAGTCCGCCGCTGACGGTGACGGTGCCGCCGTGCGGTTTCAGCTCACCGGAGATCAGCCGGAGCAGGGTCGTCTTGCCGGCGCCGTTGGGGCCGACGAGGGCAACGGCTGCGCCTTCGCCGACGCGGAAGGACACATCGCCGAGCAGCGCCCTCCCGTCGGGCAGGTGGTACTCGAGGTGCGCGGCTTCCAGATGTCCCATGGGCAGGCATTCTGCGGTCCGGACGGAGGCCGCGGCAAACGCATATCCGGACGGCTAGCGCGGACGGCCGGCCGACGGTGTTCCGGGCCGCTGCCCCGTGGTGTCCACAGGTTCGCCCGCCGGGCCGCCGCCCGTCGCCGGTTCCACGGTGGCGCCGGCCCAGGACAGGGCCTTCCACCCGTCGGACGGGGAGCCTTCAAGGATCACGACACCGGTGTTGTCGAGCGCGTGGGAGGCGGCGAAGGACACGTCGACGTTTCCGGCGCGGGCGGCGGTCCACACGCGGATGGCGGCGCCGTGGCTGACCATGGCGACGGCCCCGGCACCGCTCGCCGCGGCCTCGGCGACCACGGCGTCGTACCGGGCCAGGGCCTCCTCGCCGCTCTCCCCGCCGGGGACGCGCAGCGCGGTGTCCCCCGCGGCCCAGGCGAACACGGTGCGCACGTAGCTGTGCCCGAGAGGGGAGTCGCCGGGCACCCTCTCCAGGTCACCTGCGGACAGCTCGCGGATGCCGTCGCGGACGATCACGTCCAGGCCGCGAACGGCGGCGAGCGGGGCGGCGGTGAGCTGGGCGCGCAGCAGTGTGGAGGCGTAGAGGGCGTCGATGTCCTCGCCGGCGAGGGCCTCGGGCAGTGCGGCGGCCTGCGCCCGGCCGAGCGGGGTGAGTCCGGGACCGGGTACGTCGGTGTCCAGCAGGCGGGCCACGTTGGAGGGGGACTGGCCGTGGCGGACGAGGAGCAGGCGCATCCGGGCATCTCCTTCCGCACCGGTGAACCGTACCGGTGAAACGCACCGGTGAAACGGCCGGCACACGGGGCTTTCAGCGTAGCCACAAGGCCCTGGGACCCCTCGTGAACGACTCCCCCGACACCACATGTGTCCATATGGCAAAACGCGGGTCTCATCATTCGACATGAGCGCGTACCGTGATCCGTACCGAGGAACGGGCCCGCCGGCCCCCGTGGCCGGTGCGACGAGAAGGGCACAGTCATGCCGAAAGCGCAGGAGACCGCCGTCTACACGCACGGTCACCACGAGTCGGTACTGCGTTCGCACACCTGGCGGACCGCGGCCAACTCCGCGGCCTACCTGCTCGGTTCACTCAAACCCCACATGAAGATCCTGGACATCGGCTGCGGTCCGGGAACCATCACGGCGGACCTGGCGGAACTGGTCCCTGACGGCCATGTCACCGGTGTCGACCGGGCACCGGACATCCTGGACCGGGCCCGGTCCACCGCCGCCGCCCGCGGTCTGGCCAACGTCGACTTCACGGTCGCCGACGTCCACGCCCTGGACTACCCGGACGACACGTTCTGCGTCGTCCACGCCCACCAGGTGCTCCAGCACGTGGGTGATCCGGTGCAGGCGCTGCGCGAGATGCGCCGGGTGACGAGGCCGGGCGGGTACATCGCCGTACGGGACGCGGACTACGCGGCGATGACCTGGTATCCGGCAGTGCCGGGCCTGGACGACTGGCTGGAGCTGTACGAGCGTGTCGCCCGCGCGGGCGGCGGTGAGCCGGACGCCGGACGCCGGCTCACGTCCTGGGCGCTGGCGGCGGGGCTCACCGACATCACCGCCACCTCCGGCACGTGGACGTTCGCCGCGCCGGAGGAACGGGCGTGGTGGAGCGGCCTGTGGGCGGACCGCACCGTGGCCTCGTCGTATGCCGAGCGGGCCACGCAGGGTGGTCACGCGACTACCGAGGAGCTGGAGGCCGTCGCGGCGGCCTGGCGGGAGTGGGGCCGACGGGAAGACGGCTGGTTCACCGTCCTGCACGGTGAGATTCTGTGCCGTAAGGAACCCTGATCGAGGAAGAGCCTGCTCAGGCGGCTCTCGTCACGTGCCCGCCCCTCGGGCCTCCGCCCCCCGGGTCCCTGCCCCCTGGGTCCCTGCCTCCCGGGTCCCTGCCCCCTGGATCAGTGCCCTTCGGGCGGATGCCGGACTCGCCGGTGGGTTCGCCCGTGAACGAGTACGGCGCCCACGGGCCGGTCAGTTCCACCCGCACTCCGGTGACCTCCTGCTTCGTGCGGTCGATGAGTTCCACGAACTCCTCGGATTCCCTGCGCGGCACGAGGTAGGAGGCGTTCAGCACGTTCCCGCCGTACGGGGCGTACAGCCGGGAGTCCTCGGCGTGCCCGGCAAGGGTCGCGTGCAGATGACGCGCCAGCCGCTCGGCCTCCTCCTCCCGTGATTCCGGGGACTCCGGGGACTCCGGGGACTCCGGGGACTCCGGGGACGACTCCGGGTGCACCTGCACGCCCCACTCCACCCGGCCCTCCAACCGCTCCAGGGTGCGCAGGAAATCGGTCTCACGGGTCTCGAGCATGGCCCGTACGGCGCTGTCGTCGGGAAGGACGGTGGCGAGCCGGAGCGGCAGCGGGGTGGTCACGGTGGTGAGCGCGTCGATCACGCCCTCGTGGGCGCGGGCGGTCGCGGCCCGCCATTCCAGGTCCTCCAGGTGGGCACGCAGCCGCGCCTCGGAGAAGTCCTGCTCCGGGACGGTGCTGACCACCGCGACCAGGTCGCGGTGTCTGAGCAGGCCGGGCGGGGCGCCGCCCACTCCGCACAACTGGGACTGGAGTGCCGCTTCGAACGGGCGGCACACGGCGTACACGTAGCGCAGTCCGGTCCGTGGGGTCATCGGGCCTCCCTCGGGTCGTGCTCCCACCCGTCGATGCCCAGCTCCTTCCGGCCCTACCGGGGCTCTTCGCTCCTACCGGGGCTCTTCCCCCTTCCGGGTTCTTCCCACTTCCGTCAGGTTCCTCCCGTCCAGGTTCCTCCCGTCCAGGTTCCTCCCCTGCACTTCTCCGCTGTCGGGTTCGTTCCGGCTTTCCAGGGTGACGCCGCGGGCGCGGGTCGTCACGTCGAATCGGCGGCCGTCAGGCCGGGCCCGCCGCCGGCCGCCCTGTGACCTCCTCCACCAGCCTCCGGGCCGCGGCGGCGATCGCGGCGGCGTCGATGCCGGCCGCGTGCAGTTGTTCGTCGGGCGCGGCCGAGCCGGGCATGGTGCGTACCGCCAGCCGGACCAGGCGGGGCAGGGAACGGCCGTCAGCGAACGCCTCCGCGACGGCGTCCCCCAGGCCGCCCTCCGGGTGGTGGTCCTCGACGGTGAGCAGGCAGCCGGTGTCGGCGGCGGCCCGGCGCAGGGTGTCCGTGTCGACGGGCTTGACCGAGTACAGGTCGATCACCCGTACCGGGACGCCCTCCTCGGCGAGCCGGTCGGCGGCGGCCAGCGCCTCGGGCACGGTCACTCCGGCGGCGACGACGGTGAGCCGGTCCTCCGCGCTGGAGCGCAGCGTCTTGCTGCCGCCCAACTCGAACGCCTCCTCGGGGCCGTAGAGGACGGGGGTCTTGCCCCGCGAGGTGCGCAGATAGCGGATGCCCTCGCAGCCGGCCATGGCGGCGACCAGCTGGGCGGTCTGGTTGGCGTCGCACGGGTAGAGGACCGTCGAGCCGTGGACGGCACGGAACATGGCGAGGTCCTCCAGGCCCATCTGCGAGGGCCCGTCCTGCCCGATGGCGACGCCCGCGTGGGAGCCCACCAGGTTGAGTCCGGAGCCGCTGATGGAGGCCATGCGGACGAAGTCGTGGGCGCGGGTGAGGAACGCGGCGAAGGTGGCCGCGTACGGCAGCCAGCCGCGGCTCGCCATGCCGACGGCGGCGGCGACGAGCTGTTGTTCGGCGATGTAGCACTCGAAGAACCGCTCGGGGTGTTCCTTGGCGAAGATCTCGGTGCGGGTGGAGTCGCCGACCTCACCGTCCAGGACGACGACGTCGCCGCGTGCGGTGCCGAGCGCGGCAACGGCCTTGCCGAAGGCGTCCCGGGTGGCGACCTCCTCACCCCTTTCGTAGCGCGGGAGTTGCAGGACCTCGATCGTGGTGTCGCGCAGCAGGGCGGCGGCGGGCGGTTCACTGACGCGGACGTGCAGGTTGCGCAGGCCGCCGAGTTCGGCGACGGCCTCCTCGGGCTCGGGCAGCGGCTTGCCGTGCAGGCCCTCGCGGTCCTGGACGGCGGCAACACCCTTGCCCTTGAGGGTGCGGGCGAGGATCACGGCCGGCTGCCCGCTGGTGGACCGCGCCTCGCCGAAGGCCCGGTCGACGGCGTCGACGTCGTGGCCGTCGACCTCGATGGTGTGCCAGCCGAACGCCTGGAAGCGGCGGGCGTAGGCGTCCAGGTCGTGCCCGTGCCGGGTGGGCCCGCGCTGGCCGAGCCGGTTGACGTCGACGATCGCGGTCAGGTTGTCCAGATGCTCGTACGCGGCGTGTTCGGCGGCCTCCCACACCGAGCCCTCGGCCAGTTCGCTGTCCCCGCACAGCACCCACACGCGGGCGGGCGTGCGGTCCAGGCGTTTCCCGGCGAGCGCGATACCGACGGCGACCGGCAGTCCCTGGCCGAGCGAGCCGGTGGCCGTCTCCACCCAGGGCAGCCGGCGTGGCGTGGGATGGCCTTCGAGCCGGCTGCCCAGCTTGCGGAAGGTGAGCAGCTCCCCGTCCTCGATGGCGCCGGCCGCCTTGTAGGCGGCGTAGAGCAGCGGCGAGGCATGGCCCTTGGAGAGGACGAAGCGGTCGTTGGCGGGGTTGTCGGGGCGTTCGAAGTCGTAGCAGAGGTGGTGGGCGAGCAGGACGGCCATCAGGTCGGCGGCGGACATCGATGAGGTCGGGTGCCCGGAGCCGGCCGCGGCGGCGGCGCGCACGCTGTCCACGCGCAACTGCTGGCCCAGTTCGGCGAGTTCGGCAGTGTTCATGGGTCTCCTTCGGCGGCGGATACGGGCCGTGGTTGGTCGGGTGCGAGGCCGACTCACGGTGTGGCTCATCCGAGGCTTTCCGCGTAACCGGGGGCAGGGCACCCGAAACGCCCGCCGGGTCACCCGTACGCCGGTCCGTGCACCCGGATGCCACTCCCCCGCCCGATGACGTGCCGAGGCCGGCGGTCGCCGCCGTCGGCAACCGGGGGCATGCGCCGGGCCGGGCGCCCCAACTAGGCTCGTCCGTATGGATATTCTGGGCGCCTCGCTGCGCATCTGCGTCGAAGACCTCGAAGCCGCGATCCCGTTCTACGAGCGCCTGGCGGGCGGCAGAGCGCTCCGCTCCGAGCGCGGGGGTGTCCAGGTCGCCGCGGTCGGCTCGTTCCTGTTGATGAGCGGCCCGGAGTCGGAGCTGGAGATCCTGCGCAAGGTGACCGCGACGATCGCGGTGAAGGACGTGGAGGAGGCCCACCGGCTACTGACGGACCTCGGCGCCCGGGTCGTCGCGGGACCGGTGCCGACGCCGGTGGGCCGGAATCTGCTCGCCGTACATCCGGACGGATCGGTGTTCGAATACGTGGACCACCACACCGGGGGTCATCAGGCCTGACCGGGGGACCGCCGGGACGGGCCGATCGGCAGGGCCGCCCGGCTCAGGGTGTGCCGGGGTGCATGCGGAAGTCGTGGCGGGCGGGCAGGGGCTCGTCGGTGAGGCGGGACCAGAGCCGGCCGATCGTGTCCGCGCCCTCCCTCAGATCCGCGACCTCGAACCCCGCGTCGAAGACGGCCCTGGCGTCGGCGAGCCTGCCCTCCGCGAGCAGCAGTTCGGCCTCCAGCAGCCGGAACCGGCCACGGCTGCGGACGGCGGGCAGGAGCCGTTCCCACACGGCCCGCGCGGTGGCCGTGCGCCGCACCGCGAGCAGGGCCTCGAGGGTCTCGCGGCCGAGCGCGGCCATGGCGGCCGTCCCTGCCTCGCCGTCGTCGGGCCGCTGCCGGCACAGGTCGTCGAAGGCCTCGACGTAGCGTTCCGCGGCCCGCTCGTGGTGGCCGGACTCCTGGTCGGCCACGGCGAGGCAGCGCAGCAACGGCCACATGGACGGGACCGGTCGCAGGCCGCGCTCCCAGCTGCGGACGGCCTGGGCGCGGTCACCGGCGTGCCACTGGGCGATGCCGAGGCGGTACTCGGTGTGCGGGGTGGCGGGTGCGGTCTCCAGCATGTCCCGCCAGTGCGGGGCGACCAGGGTCCGGCCCGGGGGCCATGCCCCGCGCGGCTCGGGCAGCGAGCCGGTGCGCAACAGCTCCAGCCAGGGCGCCTGCGCCTCACCGAGGGTGGTCCCGGGGAAGGGGGTGCCTGGCAACTTCCAGCCTCGGCACAGCACTTCGAGCGCGCCCCAGCCGGAGCCGGTGGCGAGGATCTCGCCGGGTTCGGCGTCGGCGTGCGGCAGCCAGGCCCGGTGGGCGGCCTCGACGCGGGCGCGGGGCAGGAGGGTCTCCAGGCGTTCCTCCGCTGCCCGGACGGCCTGCGGCCACGGGCCGTCGGGGGCTGTGTCGAGGGGGCCGTAGGCCTCTGTCCAGGACACTTCGCTCTCCGCGTCCAGGCGGACGTGTTCCAGTTGGGTGCCGGCGAGTCCGGCCTGGATCTCGCAGTAGCCGCCGGTGCCGGGCTCGGTCAGCCACTCCTGCCAGCGCCGTCCGCCGGGTCCGCTGCCCCACACGAACAGTTTGCGGCCGTGCAGTACGTCGGTGGAGGTCTGGACGAGCCCGTGCCCGTCGGCGTCGAGGGCGGCGATCCAGCGGCGGCGGCCGTCAGGCACCTCGTAGAAGTAGTCGGCCGCACAGGGGCTGTTGAGGGGGTGGCTGCGGTCGATGCCGTCGTGGACCGGTACGGGGACGCGGCGCAGTCGGCGTTCGTACCCGAAGTGCCAGGCCTGCTCGGCGGGGGCGAGGACGCGGCGGCCCTCGGGTACAGCGGTGTTGGACCACCAGTAGGTGGGCACCGGGCGCTCGTGCGGGTTGCGGACGCGGACGCCGACGTGGAGGAAGTCGGAGCCGTCCGGGAGCCACAGGTCGACCTGGAAGGGCAGGTCGCGCAGGGGTTCCCATTCCCACAGGCGCAGCATGTCGCCCCCGTCGGGGGCAGGGACGCGGGCGGCGTGCAGGGGGGCGCAGGCCAGGGTCGTGTGACCGGTGGTGCCGATGTTCCATTCGATGCCGCCGGAGAACCAGGCACCGTTGAGGGCGAAGTTCGCGGGCTGGAACACCGGGTTGCGGTAGAGGAGTTCGCGTCCGGTGGGCAGGTGGAGGAGGGAGACGACACGGCCGCCGAGACCGGGCAGGACGGTGGCGCGCAGCCGGTCGTTCTCGATCACCAGGGCGTCCAGGCGGCGGGGGGCGCGGTTTCTCTCGTATCCGTCGCGGACGGGCACCGGCAGCAGGCTGCGCGGCGGCGCGTGGTCGAGTCGGCGGGCCATGGCCCGCGGCATCGTGTCGCGGTCGCGGTCGTCGACGCGGTGGTCCCCCACTGCGTCGAGGGCGTGGGGAGTGCCCCCGTCGTCGAGCGGGCGGAGCGGGGGCAGCGGGTTGTCCGGTCCCAACTCGGCGGCGGGCAGTGTCAGTACCTCGCGTCGGATCCTGGTCACGGGGCCCATGGAACCGGGCGGCGCGCGGGTCGGCCAGGGGCGCTGCCGGTCAGGATTACGCAAAGGTACGAAGCCGTGGCCTGCCCGGATCCTGGCGGCGGCTGCGGTCAGGCGCGCATCTCGGTGGTGAGCGCCCAGCGTTCATGGTCCCGCCATGCTCCGGCGATGTAGATCATGGCGGGTGAGAAGCCCTCCCGGCGGAAGCCGGCACCGCGGGCGAGGGCGAGGGAGGCGGTGTTGCCGGGCTGGGCGTTGATCTCCAGTCGGTGCAGGCCCATGGGTCCGAACGCGTACCCGATGACCAGGTCGAGGCCCTCGCGCATCAGGCCCCGCCCGGCGGAGTGGGCGAAGGCGCCGTAGCCCAGGGCACCGCACTGGAAGCCACCCCGGACGATGTTGTTGATGTTGATGAAACCGGCGATGGCCCCACCGTCCTTCTCGCACACCAGGAAACCGGCCCTGGCCGGGTCGTCGATCAGTGCCCCCGCGTAGGCGGCGTAGGCCTCCTCGGTCTCCGGCGGGAACAGCCACGGGTGGTGCAGGCGCTTGCTCTCGCGGGCCCGGGCGGTGAACTCGGCGCCGTCCTCGCGGGTGAAATGGCGGATGCCCACGCGGAGGCCCTCGGCGAGGTAGCCGGATCCGGAGTCGGGTATGGAGTGCGTCATCGGCTCAGCGTACGTGCCACCGGCCCCGCACCTGCACGGCGTACGCCCGGCACGGGCCATCCGGGTGACCGGTGCCGTCCGCGAAGGGGACGCTCAGCGCAGCGCGGGCTCGTCCAGTGTCAACGTGCCCGCGTCGGCGTCGAGTTCGGCCATGACACCGAAGGGCACGGTCAACGCGCCCTCGCAGTGCCCGAACCCGGACTCCTCGAGGACGGGGACGCCGAGTCCGCCGAGCCGGTCGGCGAGCATGGGCCGTACCTGCTCGTAGGGATCGCACGCCGCCCAGGAGCCGAGCAGCACCCCGTGCACCCCGTCGAACCAGCCGGAACGCAGGAGCTGAGTGAGGTAGCGGTCCAGCCGGTACGTCTCCTCGCCGACGTCCTCGAGGCACAGCAGCCCGCCGCGCGCCGAGGGCCGGGCGCCGGGGACGCCGCGCTCGGCGGCGAGGAGGCACAGACAGCCGCCGAGGGTGACACCGCGGGCCCGTCCCGGGACGAGGGCGCTGCCGCCGGAGTCGATGGTGCGGACGGTCTCCGGGGCGAAGAGCGTGGCCCTGAGATGGCCTTGCGCCCGCTCGTTCTTGATGAAGTCGACGCCGGCCGCCATCGGCCCGTACAGGGTGGCGAGGCCCAGGCGGGTGGCGAAGGCCTCGTGCAGCACGGTGGTGTCGCTGAAGCCGACGAACACCTTCGGGCCGGCCGCGCGCATCGCATCCCAGTCGAGCAGGTCGATGATCCGCTGGACGCCGTAGCCTCCGCGGGCACACAGGACCGCGTCCACCGCCGGGTCGCACCAGGCCTGCTGGAAGTCGGCGGCTCTGTCGGCGTCCGTGCCCGCCAGGTAGGGGAACCGGCCGTGCCGGTCCAGCACGTGCGGGGCGGGAACCGGGTCGAGGTCCCAGCCGCGCAGCACGTCGAGGCCCGCCTGGAGCCGCTCCTCGGGCACCGGCCCGCTGGTGGCGACCACGGTCACGCGCGCCCCGGGGGCCAGCCGGGCCGGCCGTACCAGTTCTCTCACCTGTGCAACTCCAGCTCCGGGACGTCGGACACATCCAGACCGAACACCTGAGCGTACAAGGACAGCTCGGCCTCCAGTGCGCGGACCATGGTGGAGGCTCGCCGGAACCCGTGTCCTTCGCCCTCGAAGGTGAGATAGGCGTGCGGCACGCCCCGGCCGGCGATCCGGGCGAGGAAGCGTTCGCACTGGGCGGGCGGGCAGATGACGTCGTCCAGGCCCTGGAGCAGCAGGAAGGGCACGGTGAGCCGGCCGGCGTGCTCGGTGGGCGAACGCCCGGCGTACCGTGCGGGCACCTCGGCGCGTGGCCCGACCAGCGACTCCAGGTACCGGGACTCGAAGTCGTGGGTCTCCCCCGGCCCCCAGGTGGCGAGGTCGAGGACGGGGTAGACGATGGTGCCGCAGGCGTACACGTCGGTGGTGGTGAGGGAGACGGCGGCGGTCCAGCCGCCCGCGCTGCCGCCGCGGATCGCCAGCCGTGCGCGGTCGGCGGTGCCCTCGTCGGCGAGGGCACGGGCGACGGCGGCGCAGTCCTCGACGTCGACCACTCCCCACTGCTCGCGCAGCCGTTCGCGGTAGGCGCGCCCATAACCGGTGGAGCCGCCGTAGTCGACCTCCGCGACGCCGATGCCGCGCGAGGTGAAGTAGGCGATGGCGAGGTCCAGTACGAGCGGTGCCCGGCTGGTGGGACCGCCGTGCGCCCAGATGACGTAGGGCGGCAGTTCGCCGTCGGGGGCGGCGTGGCCGGGATTGTGCGGCGGGTAGACGTGGGCGTGCACCTCGCGGCCGGCCGGGCCGGTGAAGGTGCGGACCTGGGGCTGGGGGTAGTAGGCGGGGTCGACGGGATCCCGGTGGCGGGCTCCGATCGTGCGGGCCCGACCGCTCGCGGTGTCCAGTTCCACGACTTCGTAAGCGGTACGCGGGCCGGCGGCGACGGCGACGACCCGGCCGCAGCCGCCTGCCGCGCCGGCCGGGGTCCCGCTTCCGGTGGAGTGGGCGGTCAGGGCGGGGGCGAACTCCGACCAGGGGCCGGCCGCGTCGACCAGCTCACCGGATGCCGTGTCCAGAATGCCGAGTGCGGTCGGCCCGCGACCGTGTACGACCGCGATCAGACCGTTGTCCAGCGGCGTGAACCAGGACAGTCCGAGCTTCCACAGCGGCCCGCCGAACTCCTCCTCGCGGGGGCACAGGGGTGCGCCGTCGCAGTACAGGTTCCACCATCCGCTGCGGTCGCTCGTGTACAGGATCCTGCCGTCTGCCGACCAGTCGACCTGCGCGACGGCCTCCTGCGGTCCACCGGCGACGGTGTCCGGCGGGCCCAGCGTGCCGTCGTCCGCGACCTCGGCGACGAGCAGTTCGGTGCCCTCCCAGGGCATCCGCGGATGGTCCCAGACGAGCCAGGCGGCACGCCGCCCGTCGGGCGAGAGGCGGGCGCCGGTGAGGAACCGGTGCCGGTCGTCGGTGAGTTCACGCACGGCGCCGCGGTCGTCGGCGGCCGACCCGTCGAGCGGTACGGCGGCCAGGACGCGCCGCACATCGCCGGGGCCGGCGCCGGTGAACTCCTCCAGCACGCACCACACCTCGCCGCGCGCGAGGTCGATCCGTGGCTCCGCCCAGCGCAGTCCGCCGCCCCGCGGTGACACGGGGGTCAGCGGGCGGGGCCGGTCACCGGGCCGGTAGCGGTACAGGCGCTGGTCGGCGAAGTGCGTGAACACCACCAGGGGCCCGTCCGACATCACCCCGGTCCAGGGCCGTCCGCCGTACTCGATGACCCGGTTGCGTACGTTCCACGGCGCGGGCAGGACCGACTCCTGCGTGCCGTCCACGAGCCGCCGTACGAGGGCGCGCCGACCGCCCTCGGCGGGGCGGGGCTCGGTCCACCAGACCTCGTCGCCGACGAAGGCCGGCCATTCGGGCTGCCCGTCGTGCGCGGCGGCCAGCGCCGCGTCGACGGGCGAGAGCCACGACCCGTACGCTGCTGTCCGCACCTCGCCCCCTCGCCTAGACGGTCCGCAGGAAACGGTCGAGGACGCGTACGCCGAAGCGCAGCGCCTCGACGGGTACGCGCTCGTCCACGCCGTGGAACAGCGCCTGGTGGTCGAACCCCTCGGGGAGCTTCAGCGGCGCGAAGCCGTAGCAGGTGATGCCGAGCCGGGAGAACTGCTTGGCGTCCGTGCCGCCCGACATGCAGTACGGCACCACATGCCCCTCGGGCGCGAACTCCTGGACGGCGGCCCGCATGGCGGCGTAGGCGGGTGAGTCCAGGGGCGCCTGGAGGGCGACCTCGCGGTGGTGGAACTCCCAGTCCACGTCCGGGCCGGTGAGCTGGTCGAGGGTGGCGCTGAACTCGTCCTCGCCGCCGGGCAGACAGCGGCCGTCCACGAAGGCGACGGCCTCGCCCGGAATGACGTTGACCTTGTAGCCGGCGTCCAGCATCGTCGGGTTGGCGCTGTTGCGGACGGTCGCCTCGACCAGTTGGGCGGCGGGGCCGAGCTTCTCCAGCAGCCGGTCCACGTCCCTCAAGTCCGCCTCGATGCCGTACAGGGCGGCGAGTTCGGTGAGCGAGGCCCGCACGGTCGGGGTGAGCCGGACCGGCCACTCGTGTTCACCGATGCGGGTGATCGCGGCGGCGAGGCGCGTCACCGCGTTCTCCCGGTTGACCTTGGAGCCGTGCCCGGCCCGGCCGCGCGCGGTGAGCTTGAGCCAGCCGGTGCCCCGCTCACCGGCCGCGATGGGGTAGAGCTGCAGGCCGGAGCCGTCGTGGAAGGTGAAGGCGCCGGACTCGCCGATGCCCACGGTGCAGCCCTCGAACAGCTCGGGATGCCGGTCGGCGAGGAACCCCGAGCCGTCCTCGGCGCTCGCCTCCTCGTCGGCGGTGAACGCGACGACCAGGTCGCGGCGGGGCCTGATCCCCTGGCGGGCCCAGGACCGGACGACGGCGAGGATCATGGCGTCCATGTTCTTCATGTCGACGGCGCCGCGCCCCCACACCACACCGTCGCGGACCTCGCCCGAGAAGGGGTGCACGCTCCAGTCGGCGGCCTCGGCGGGCACCACGTCGAGGTGGCCGTGGACGAGCAGCGCGTCCGCGGAGGGGTCGCTGCCGCCGATCCGGGCGACGACGTTGGTGCGGCCCGGCGTCCGCTCCAGCAGCAGCGGCTCCAGCCCGGCCCCGGCCAGTTGCCCGGCGGCGTACTCGGCGGCGGGCCGCTCGCGGCAGTCGCCGCCGCCCCGGTTGGTGGTGTCGATCCGGATCAGGTCGGAGGTGAACTCCACGACCTCGTCAAGGGCCTGACGGTCAGCCATACTGCTCCTCCACCGCGGACGAGACGACCGTCGTGACCGCCTTGAACGTCCGGATTCCCTCGTACATCGTGGCACTGGTGTACGCCACCTTGCGTTCTGCGACGCGGGCGACACCGGGCACGACGGTCGCGGCCATCGCCAGGTGCTCGGCGTCGAACTCCACGGCGACGGTGAACGGCCCGCCGACCAGCGGTTGGTGACGCACCGCCAGCTGTGCGGCCTCCTTGGCGGCGGCGCGGATGTCAGCGGCGGTGCGGGCCGGGGTGCGGCAGACGGCCGCGTACCGCGACACATGGTCCTTGACGGCGACCTTCAGCGCCTCGGGCGCGTAGCCGAGCGCGTCCTCGCAGGCCACGTCGTCACCGGTGACGAGGACGACCGGGACGCCGTACTCGGCGACGACGTGCGCGTTGAGCAGGCCCTCGCTGGCACGGACGTCGTTCAGCCACACCCCGGTGATCTGGTTCGCGAGGTAGGTGTGGGCGAGGACGCCCTCCATGCCGGCGCCCGCGTGGTAGCCGACGAACGCGATACCGTCCACGTCACCGTGCTGGACGCCCTCCACCATGGAGAGCGCCTTGTGCCGGCCGGTGAGCATCTCCACGCGCTCGTCGAGCCGCTCCAGCAGCAGGTTGCGCATGGTCCAGTGGGCCTCGTTGACGAGCACCTGGTCGGCGCCGCCGTCGAAGAAGCCCTCGGCGGCGGCGTTCACGTCGGAGGTGAACATCGACCGGCACCGCTCCCACTGGGACGTCCCTGGCAGCACGTCGGCCGGCCAGGTGATGCCGGTGGCGCCTTCCATGTCCGCACTGATGAGGATTTTCACGCGAGTCCGTCCCATCGCTGATCAGGAGCTTGCCGTCCGGCTGGTGACAGCAGTCTGCGACAGCATGCGGCGGAGACGGGGACTTCGTGACGGTTCGCATCACGCGTCGGCGAAGAATGCCTGGATCCGGGTCCCGTACGGCCAGAAGCCGCCGGGCGGGGCGAGTCGCCGGAGTACTGGACGGGACGTGCCGAGCAGGTTGCCGGCGAGACGGTCCGGGCGGTCGGTGCCCTGAGCACCCGGCAGTCCCCGGCGTCCAGGAACGCGGCCGGCGCGCGGCCGGACCGCCCGGAGGGGACACTGCCCCCACATGACCTGGCCCGATAGGGTGAAAGACGGTGAGCGAGGTCTCCCGGAACGGCACGCCGCTCGCCGACCGGCCGCTGGTGCTGACCACGTCGGTCGTGGTCGTCACCCTCGTCGGGCAGGGCTTCACCCTCGCCCCGGTCGTCCGCGCCTGGGGGATCGCCCTGGAGCCCGCGCACACGGCGCGTGAGGAGGCCGAGGCCCGCTCCCGTCTGACCCACGCCGGTCTGGCCCGTCCGGAGGAGCTCGCCGAGCTGGAGGTCGTACCCGACGCCGTCCTCGACCGGCTCCGCCGCGGCCTGACCGCCCGCCTGAAGGACGCCCGGGGCCGCCTCGCCGGGAGCGACCGCGCCGACGGTACGGCCTCGGAGTCCGCCGACCGGGTCTACCGCCAGCTGCGCCGTGACCTGATCGCCGTCGAGACGACCGAGCTGCAGGGGCTGCTCTACGACGCCCACCGCATCAGCGACACGACCCGGCGCCGCCTCCAGCGCTCGCTGGACCTGGAGGAGGCCCGGCTCGCGGACGTCTGAGGGATCGCGGCGGCGTACCGCTCGGCGGTACGCCGCCGGCCTCGGTCGCGCCCCGGACTCTTGCGCTCCACCACCCTCCCGGCCGCCGGGCCGGGGTTCCCACGGCGTGAGCTGTCCGCTCGGCAGGTCGCCGGGATACGCACACCAGTCTTAACGTGGTCTTGACGCGCTCGGAGGGCTCTCACGTAGGCCCAGGTGGCGCCGCCTGCATAGGCTGATGCGGCCGTCCGTGTGATGGCCGGAAAATCCCCCGCTGCACATCAGGAGAGCACGTCCATGACCGCCACCGAACAGCCGCCGCCGAGCCGATTGCGGACGTGGATGCTGGAGGGCCTGTCCGACATGGGCAAGCACGGCGGCCCCCCGGGACCCCACGCCGAGCCCGAGGCGGCGCACAAGGGCCAGCGCTGGTACCGGGTGATGTGCCTGACCGGTGTCGACTACTTCTCCACCCTCGGTTACCAGCCCGGCATCGCGGCCCTCGCGGCCGGTCTGCTCTCCCCCGTCGCCACCCTCGTGCTCGTCGTCGTCACCCTGGCCGGCGCTCTTCCGGTGTACCGCCGGGTGGCCGAGGAGAGCCCGCACGGCGAGGGGTCCATCGCGATGCTGGAGCGGCTGCTCTCCTTCTGGAAGGGCAAGCTCTTCGTCCTGACCCTGCTGGGCTTCGCCGCCACCGACTTCCTGATCACCATCACGCTGTCGGCCGCCGACGCCTCCACCCACCTCATCGAGAACCCTCACCTGACGGGCGTGCTGCACGGTCAGCAGATGCTGATCACCCTGCTCCTGGTGGCCCTGCTGGGCGCGGTCTTCCTCAAGGGCTTCCTGGAGGCGATCGGTGTCGCGGTCGCCCTGGTGGTGGTCTATCTCGGCCTGAACGCCGTGGTCGTGATGGTCGGACTGTGGCACGTGCTCACCGCCGGGCACCTGGTCACCGACTGGACCGGCGCCCTGACCGCCGAGCACGGCAACGTCTTCGCCATGGTCGGTGTGTCCCTGCTGGTCTTCCCGAAGCTGGCCCTCGGTCTGTCCGGCTTCGAGACCGGCGTCGCCGTGATGCCCCACGTCCAGGGCGACCAGGACGACACCGAGGAGAACCCGAAGGGCCGGATCCGGGACACCAAGAAGCTGCTGACGGCCGCCGCGCTCATCATGAGCGTCTTCCTGATCGCCACCAGTTTCATCACCACGGTGCTGATCCCGGCGAAGGAGTTCAAGCCCGGCGGCCAGGCCAACGGCCGCGCGCTCGCCTACCTCTCGCACGAGTACCTGGGCAGCGGCTTCGGCACGGTCTACGACATCTCGACCATCGCGATCCTGTGGTTCGCGGGCGCCTCCGCCATGGCCGGCCTGCTCAACCTCATGCCGCGCTACCTGCCCCGCTACGGCATGGCCCCGCACTGGGCCCGCGCCGTGCGCCCGATGGTCATCGTCTTCACCCTCGTCGCCTTCCTGGTCACGTGGATCTTCGACGCCAACGTCGACGCGCAGGGCGGCGCGTACGCCACGGGCGTGCTGGTGCTGATGTCCTCCGCGGCGATCGCGGTCACGATCGCCTCCCGCCGGGCCGCTCAGCGCGGCTGGACCGTCGCCTTCGCGACGGTGTCGGCGGTACTGCTCTACGTGACGGTCGCCAACGTCGTCGAGCGTCCGGACGGTGTGAAGATCGGTGCCTGTTTCATCGTCGGCATCATGCTGATCTCACTGACGTCCCGGCTGGCCCGTGCCTTCGAGCTGCGTGTGACGAGTGTGACGCTCGACTCGATGGCGGAACGTTTCATCAGAGACATGGCCAGCCGCAAGATGCGGTTCATCGCCAACGAACCAGGCCGTCGCGACAAGGCCGAGTACCGAGACAAGATCGAGCAGATCCGGGCCGACAACGACATGCCCGAGCAGGAGGACTTCGTCTTCGTCGAGGTCACGGTCACCGACCCCTCCGAGTTCGAGGCCGGGCTGACGGTCCGCGGCGAGGTCCTCCACAACCGCTACCGCGTCCTGACGGTGGAGTCCTCCTCCATCCCCAATGCCCTCGCCGCGCTCGTCCTGCACGCCCGGAACATCACCGGCTGCACCCCGCACATCTACTTCGAGTGGACCGAGGGCAACCCCTTCGCCAACTTCCTGCGCTTCTTCCTCTTCGGTCAGGGCGAGGTCGCCCCCGTCACCCGCGAGGTCCTGCGCGAGGCGGAACCGGACCGGGTACGCCGGCCGCGGGTCCACACCGGCTGAAGCCGCCGGGGCCCCAGACACCGCAGGTCAGCACCACGTCGGCCTGCGGAGTGGCGCCACGGTCCACGGCCACTCGGCACAGCACCCCGCCGGGCGTCACTCCCGTGCGAGGACGAACCAGCGGGCCGGAAGGTCGATGCGGGTGCCGTCCGCCATGTACTCGGTCTGCGGGAGTGCCGTGTCGCCGGAGGCGAGGATCTTCAGCCCGGCGGCACCGAGCAGGTGCGGGATCTCCTCGTCGGCGGCGTCGGCGGGCTTGAGGCCGTGGTGGATGACCCGGCGCAGCTTGGGCGGCGGGCCGTCGGGGCCGGACGCGGCACGCTGGAGCACCTCACGTGAGCCGGAGGTGAGTTCCACCACGAACGCCCGGCCCTCGGTGCCTATGATCTCGGCGACGGCGGCGGCGACCAGGGGGCGCGCGGCGGGCTCGCTCTGGTGGATGACGGCACGCATGTACACGTTGCTGTCGCCGAGGCGCTCGCGCAGGGCCCGTACGGCGTCCGTGTCGGTCAGGTCGAGTTGCTCGAACTCGACGACGGCGCCCTGCGGGGTGGCCCGGCGGGCGTGCTCGACGGCCGCGTGCGTGAGGTCGACGCCGACGGCGCGGGCGAACCGGGTGGCCAGGTAGCGGGTCTGGGTGCCGTTGCCGCAGCCGAGGTCGACGACGGTGAGCGCGGTGTCCGCGTACGGCAGGAGCAGTTCGCTGTGCGGCTCGGCGGCCAGCGAGGGGTCGGAGTCCCAGATCGCCTCGCCGGGGGTGTCGGAGGTATCTCGCCAGTAGCTCTCCCAGGCGTTGCGGTAGTCGTCCGAGACGTTCATGCGATCTCCCCACGTCGGTTCCGTGATCGGAATATCGCGGTCATCGGCGGTTCGGCAAGGGGCGGGAGTGAACCGCGTCGTTCGTGCGGCCCCGGCCCGCCGGTCACCTGACGGACTGCTCGAACCAGACGGTCTTGCGGTGACCGCTCGCGCCGGCGCCCCATTCACGGGCCAGGCGGCTGACCACGCGCAGGCCCCGCCCCGACTCGTCGTCGGGGCCGGCGGCGAGCAGGGCGGGCAGGGCGGGTTCTGCGTCGGTGACCTCGAACAGCAGGGCGTCGGCGCGGATCAGGCGCAGGCCGACCGGTTCGTCGCCCGCGTGCCGGACGGCGTTGGTGACGACCTCGCTGACCAGCAGCTGAGCGGTCTCCACGGCCTGCGGCAGGTCCCACTGGAGCAGCCGGTCACGGACCAGGCGGCGGGCGCGTGCGACCTCGCGCGGGTCGGCGGCCAGCCGCCACTCGGCGACGTGCTCGTCGGGGATGCCGTTGAGCCGGGCCATGAGCAGGGCGACGTCGTCCTTGCGGCCGCCGCGGGTGTTCAGGGCACGGATGATGGTGTCGCAGGCGTCGTCCATGGAGGCGGCGGGGTGTGCGGCGGATTCGCACAGCGCGGCGAGGCCCTCGCCGATGTCGCAGCCGCGCACCTCGACGAGACCGTCGGTGCACAGCACGAGCCGGTCGCCGGGCGCGACGCGGACGCGGACGGCCTCGAAGGGGACGCCGCCGACACCGATGGGCGCGCCGGTGGGCAGGTCGAGGAGTTGGCTGCGGCCGTCCTCGGCGCGTACCAGGACGGGCGGGATGTGTCCGGCGTTGGCGAGGTGGAGTTCGCCGATGATCGGGTCGTAGACCGCGTACAGGCAGGTGGCGAGGTAGTTCTCGCCGAGCCGGCGGGCGAGGTCGTCCAGGTTGCGCAGCAGGTGCGCGGGCGGGGTCTCCATGGCGGCCATGGTCTGTACGGCGGTACGCAACTGGCCCATCATCGCGGCTGAGTTGAGGCCATGGCCCATGACGTCACCGACGACGAGGGCGGTGCGGGATCCGGGGAGTTTGATGGTGTCGAACCAGTCGCCGCCGATCCTGCCGAGCCGGGTGCCGGGCAGGTAGCGGGTGGCGATGTCGCAACCGGCCATCCGCGGGCTGACCTTCGGCAGCATGCTGTCCTGGAGGGTGTCGGCGACGTTCTCCTGGTAGGTGTACATGCGGGCGTTGTCGAGGACGAGCCCTGCGCGGGCGGCGAGTTCGGCGCCGGTGGTGCGGTCCATGTCGTCGAAGGGCACGCGGTCCGGGCGGCGCAGCAGCACCATGAAACCGAGCACGACGTTGCGTGCCTTGAGCGGGACGATCAGCAGGGAGCGGCCGCTGATGAGCGGCCTGAGATCGCGTTTCTCGAACTCGCCGGCGACGCGGTCGCCCAGTTCGTCGCTGATCCTCGGGATGAGCACGGGTTCGCCGCTGACCATGCACTGGTAGAACGGGGTGTGTTCGGGGAAGGCGAAGGTCTCGCCCACGGGCACGGTGTCGTCCCAGCGGCCGGGTTCGTCGTTGTGTTCGACCCAGACGCGGTGCATGACGGTGCTGGCGTCCGGCGGGCCCTCGGGGAAGCCCTCGCCGGCGAGGACGGCGGCGCGCAGGTGGGTACCGGCGAAGTCAGCGAAGCGGGGGACGGCGGCACTGGTGACCTCGCGGATGGTCTCGCCGAGGTCGAGGGAGGTGCCGATGCCGGAGCTGACCTCGTTGAGGAATTCCAGGCGTTCGCGTACGGCCGCGTGCTCGAGGTCCTGTTCGGCGTCGGCGGGAATGACGGCGGCGGCCCGGTCGCGGGGCGCGGCGGCTTCGGTGCGCCTGCGTGCGGCGCGGCGGGGCACGCCCCAGTACGGGGTGACCGGCACCTGTTCGAGCTGGCTGAACTCCAGGACGGGATAGCCGAGTTCCATGATCTGGGAGACGATGCGGCTGCTCAGTCCCGGGCCCATGTTGGGGAGGATCTCGGGCAGGCGGCGTTCGAGCTCTTCGGCGGCGGGCAGTTCGGTGTGGCGGGCGAAGCCGGGTGAGACGCGCTCGGCGGTCTCGTCGTGGCCGCGCTCGTCGCGCAGCCGGGTGGCGTCGGCGGCGAGCACCAGGAGCCGGGTGGTTCCGGGGCCCACGAGCGGGTAGGCCCACCAGAGCACGTCGAGGCGGTCCTGGCCCGCGGGGTCCGGGTCCGGCTGCCCGGACGGAACCGATTGGTCCTTGCCGTGCGGCTGCTCGTCCCGGTACGGGAAGAGGCGGGCGCGGCCCGCGGTCGGGTAGGCGGTGCGGCCGCCGAGCGAGGCCTCCAGGTGGGGCCCTGACCCGTCGCAGGACGGGCAGGAGGCGTAGGACGGGCAGGAGGCGTAGGACGGGCAGGCGTCCGGGACGGTGTCGCCGGGGAGGTCCTCGCAGAACGCTCCGGAGACGGGCAGCAGGTCCAGGGCGGGGCGCCCGACGGCGTCCTGGCGGCTGATGCCGAACAGCCTGCGCGCGCCGCTGCTCCAGTGGGAGACCTGGCCGTCGCGGTCGACGACGACCACGGCCAGCGGAATCCGGCCGGCGTCGTCGGCGCCGCGGCCGGGAAGTGAGTCCCGCTCGCTGCCACCGTCCATGGCCAGGCCCTCTCTCCGCATGGCTGTCCGCAAACGATCTGTGCCGCCCGCCACTACGGTACGGCGGCGACCGGCGGCGATGTGGGGCAATCGTGGAATTGGATGTCAGTCCTCGTGCCCCAGTTGGAGGTCCCGTTCGGTGCGTCCGCCGCCCGCGACCTGCAGGACGGTGGCGACCGGCGGGTAGCCGGCGGCGATGACGGTGTACTCGCCGGAGGACAGGTCCACGAACCGGAACGATCCGTCGGGTCCCGTGGTGAGGGTGTCCACGACGTTCCCGGCGGCGTCGAGCAGGGTCACGCGCGCGTCCTCCACGGGGCGTCCGCCGCCGGCCCGGACGGTGCCCTTGAGCACGGCACCGCCGGCGAGTTCGACGTCCTGGCGGGTCTCCCGGGATGCCTGGACGGTGACGGGGAGTGCGGCGGGCCGGAAGGCGGGGGCGCTGGCGGCGAGGGTGTACTCGCCGGCGACCAGTTCGCAGATGACGTAGCCGCCCTCCCGGCCGCTGCGGGTGGCGGCGACGACCTCGCCGTGGACGTTGGTGAGGGTGACGGTGGCGTCCCGGACGGGGGTGCCGTCGGCGGTGAGCACACTGCCGGCGAGGCGTCCGGCGCCGCCGAGGACGACGTCGAGCTCGACGGGGCGTTCGCCGACGGTGACGGAGACGGCCTGCGGCTGGTGGCCGCCGGCGGCGGCGATCAGGACGTACGCCCCGGAGCCGGGGGTGGCGAGCGCGTACCGTCCGTCGTCGCCGCTCGCACCCCGGCCGATCTGCTGTCCCGCGACGTCGATGAGGGTGAGCGCCGCGCGGGGCACCACGGTCCCGTCGGGGTGCTGCACCGTGCCGCAGACGGGGATTCCCGCGGCGTACGGTGAACGGGCGTGCGGAACGGTGGTGTTCACCGAAAGCGGCGCGGTCTCCGGGTCGGTGGCGGGGGCGTTGTGGGACACCAGCGGTTTCTCCTTGAGGAAGAAGGCGATGAGCAGGCCGAGGACGAGCACCGGGACCAAGTAGAGGAAGATCCGGGGCATCGCGTCGGCGTAGGCGCGGACGTAGGCGTCGCGCAGCGCCGGGGGCAGGGCGTGCACGAGCTGCGGGGTGAGGGACTCGGCGTCGGGCAGCGGGCCGCCCCCGCGCGCGGGCAGTTCCCGGTGCAGGGCGTCGGTGAGCCGGCCCGAGAAGAGGGTGCCGAACACGGCGGCGCCGACGCTGCCGCCGATCTGCCGGAAGTAGTTGTTGGCGCTGGTGGCGGTGCCGAGGTCGGCGGCGCGGACGGAGTTCTGCACGGCGAGGACCAGGACGGGCAGCACCATGCCGATGCCCGCGCCGAGCAGGGCCATCCAGACGCTGTACTGGAGGCGGGGCGTGTCGGCTTCGAGGCGGGACAGCAGCCACATGCCGGCGGCGGCGAGGGCGCAGCCGAGCACGGGGAAGATCCGGTAGCGGCCGGTACGGCTGATGAGTTGTCCGCACAGGATGGAGGCGCCGACGATGCCGGCCATCATGGGCAGCATCAGCAGTCCCGAGCCGGTGGCGCTGGCCCCGTCGACCATCTGCAGGAAGGTCGGCAGATAGCTGGCGGCACCGAACAGGGCGACTCCGGTGACGAGGCCGATCAGGCCGCTGATGTTGAAGACGGAGTCCTTGAACAGCCTCAGCGGAATGAGGGGTTCGGCGGCGAAGCGCTCGGCGGCGAGGAAGAGGACGGTGGCGGCGAGGGCGCCCGCGCCGAGGCCGAGGATCTGCCGGGAGCCCCAGGCGTATTCGGTGCCGCCCCAGCTCGTCAGCAGGACCAGACAGGTCGAGGCGGCGGCCAGCAGCAGCGCGCCGGGCACGTCGAGGCGGGCGCGGCCTTGCCGCCTGGGCAGTTTGAGGACGGCGGTGACGACGGCCAGCGTGATCAGACCGAAGGGCACGTTGACGTAGAAGCACCAGCGCCAGGAGAGGTGGTCGGTGAAGTAACCGCCGAGCAGGGGGCCGGCGACGGAGGCGAGGCCGAAGGCCGCACCGATCAGGCCCATGTACCGGCCGCGTCGGCGGGGCGGCACGATGTCGGCGATGATCGCCTGCACACCGATCATGAGGCCGCCCGCGCCGACGCCCTGGAGGGCGCGGAAGGCGATCAACTGGTCCATGCTCTGGGCGCGGCCGGCGAGCGCGGAGCCGACGACGAAGACCAGGATCGCGAACTGGAAGACGCCCTTGCGGCCGACGAGGTCGCCGAGTTTGCCGTACAAGGGCAGGCCGATGGTGGAGGTGAGCAGGTAGGCGGTGATCGCCCAGGACATCCTGTCCAGGCCGTGCAGGTCGCCGACGATCCTCGGCAGCGCGGTGGCGACGATCATCTGGTCCAGCGCCGCCAGGAGCAGCGCGAGCATGAGCCCGAAGAAGACCAGCCGCACCCGGCGCGGGCCGAGTCCGTCGGCCGGGACGGCGGGTGGCTGGGGCGGCGTGGCCGTCTCCCGCGTCGCCTCCAGCGCCGTCGCCGGTGGCTCGACCGGTGCGTCCTCCACCAGAGTCGTCCCGCCCACGTGCCGCTCCCCTCGTCGCGTCCGTCACACAATTCCCGCGTAAGACGACAACTGCGAACAAGTACGGCGAGTTACGGCATGGCCCGGGGCGGGCGGGAGATGCACTCGAACCGGTGACGGTGAGCCGTGAGGGCGAACCGGTGAAGGGGACAACACCCCTTCACCGGGCGGTCCTTGTGGTTACTTCTCGACCTCGGCGGCGAGCCTGGCGAGGACGGCGTCGTAGATCCGGGCGAGGCCCTTGGGTGCGAAGGTCCTCTCGAAGAAGCCGCCGATGCCGCCCGCGCCCTTCCAGGTGGTGGTGACGGTGACCCGGGACCTGCCCTCGCCGGCGGGGGTGACGCGCCAGGTGGTGACCATGGAGGAGTTGCGGTCCTTCTCGACCAGTTCGCCGTCGCTGGGCTCGGTGACCTCCAGGAGGCAGTCGCGCACGCGCTTGCTGGTGGCCTGGAGCCTCCAGTGGACGAGGGTGCCCTCGCCGTCGCCGCCCTCGCGCACCTCGTACTCGCTGAACTGCTCCGGCAGCAGTTTCTCGCGCGTGCCGCTGTAGTCGGCGAGGGCGTCGAACACCTTCTCCGCGTTCGCCGCGACGACCCGCTCCGTAGTGGCCTCGACCTGCGCCATTGCGTTCCTCCAGGACTGGTTGCTCGGGGGTTGGACAAAGCCAACCACCCCTGCACCCGCCCGCCCAAATCGGGGCCGCGCGAAGGGACCACGCGAAGGGACCGCGCGAAGGGACCGCGCGAAGGGACCGCGCGAGGGGGCCGCGCGAAGGGACCGCGCACGGCCCGGACACGGACCGCACGATCATGGGAACACATGTTCTATTGTGTACGACAGTGCTACCGAGGAGGCGTCATGCGCTGGGAGAACCTCACCGTGGAGCCCGAACACAGCCGGGCCGAGTCCGCGCTGTTCGGTGCGGACGCGGTCACGACCCGCACCTTCGACTCGCCCGAGTTCCGCGGGATCACCTTCCACGAGGTCCGCGCGCGCTCGGTCCTCAACCGGGTGCCGGGCGCTTCGCGCATGCCGTTCGAGTGGACGGTCAACCCGTACCGCGGCTGCACGCACGCGTGCGTGTACTGCTTCGCACGTAGGACGCACAGCTATCTGGACCTCGACACGGGGATCGGCTTCGACACCCAGATCGTGGTGAAGGTCAACGCGCCCGAGGTGCTGCGCCGCCAGCTCGCCTCCCGGCGCTGGCAGGGCGACCACGTGGCGATGGGCACCAACGTCGACTGCTACCAGCGCGCCGAGGGCCGCTACCGCCTCATGCCGGGCATCATCTCCGCGCTCACCGACCACGCGAACCCGTTCTCGGTCCTGACCAAGGGCACGCTGATCCTGCGCGACCTCGACCTGCTGGTCCGGGCGGCGGAGGTGACGGACGTGGGCATATCGGTCTCGGTCGGTTTCCTCGACGCGGAGTTGTGGCGCACGGTGGAGCCGGGCACGCCCGCGCCCGAGCGCCGCCTGGACGTCGTCCGGACGCTCGGCGAGCACGGCATCGGCTGCGGAGTGCTGATGGCGCCGGTGATCCCGTTCCTGAGCGACCACCCGGACCGGTTGCGGGCCACGGTACGGGCGATCGCGGCGGCCGGGGCGACCTCGGTGACCCCGCTGGTGCTGCATCTGCGGCCGGGCGCCAGGGAGTGGTTCATGGCCTGGCTCGGCCGCCACCACCCGCACCTGGTGCCCCGCTATGAGCGGCTGTACGCGGAAGGCGCCTACGCGCCCCGGTGGTACCAGCGCCGGATCACCCGTCAGGTGCACGAGCTGGCCCAGGAGTACGGCATCGGACCCACGCGCGCGGGAGCCGCCCGGCGGATCCGCGCCGAGCAGCCCGCGCCCGGCCCGGCCGGGTCCGGACCGACCCAACTCACCCTCGTCTGAGAGCGTTCGGGAACATCCGCTGGGCCCCATCGGGTCAAGCAATCGGGTCAAGTATTGACGTATCAGGTTCTACCAGGCCCCGATTCCGGGACGATGCGCCCAGAACCGTGACCCTCGCGGTTCGCACCACCCTCCGTCCCGGGAGAACGCATGAGAACACGCGCAGCCCTGCTGTGCGCGGCCGCCGCCGTGCTGGCGGGCTCGGTCACGGCCGTCCCCGTGCGGGCGGCGGCCACCGCCCCGGCGCCGAAACTCGACTGGAAGAAATGCGGCACCAGCGACTACCCGACCCTCCAGTGCGCGTCCCTGACGGTGCCGCTGGACCACGCGCACCCGGGCGGCCGGCGGATCACCCTCGCCCTGTCCCGCGTCCCGCACACCGCGCCGGCCTCGCTGGGTCCGCTGCTGGTCAACCCTGGCGGCCCCGGCGGCAGCGGTCTCACCCTCGCCGGGTTCGTGGCCTCGGCCCTGCCCAAGAAGGTGGCGGCCCGCTACGACGTCATCGGCTTCGACCCGCGCGGGGTCGGCAGGAGCACCCCCGCCCTGGACTGCGCCCCCGGCCGTTTCAAGCCGGTCCGCCCCGACACCGTGCCGGCCACGCCCGCGCTGGAGCAGGCCAACCTGAAGCGGGCCCGGTCCTTCGCCGCCGACTGCGGCAGGAGGTACGCGGACGTGCTGCCGTTCATCGACACCGTCAGCACCGCGCGGGACCTGGACGCCGTCCGGCGGGCACTCGGCGCTCCGCGGATCAGCTACTTCGGCTACTCGTACGGCACGTACCTCGGCGCGGTGTACGCGAAGCTGTACCCCGCGCGCGTACGCCGCCTGGTGCTGGACTCGATCGTCGACCCGACCGGCGTCTGGTACGACGACAACCTCGGCCAGGACTACGCCTTCGACGACCGCCACCGTGCGCTGATGGCATGGATCGCCAAGTACCACGCCACGTACCGGCTCGGCAGGGACCCCGAGAAGATCGAGGCCAGGTGGTACGCGATGCGGGCGGCGCTGGCGAAGCGGCCGGCCGGCGGCAGGGTCGGCGCCTCCGAACTGGAGGACACCTTCATCCCGGGCGGCTACTTCAGCGGCTACTGGCCCTACCTCGCCGAGGCGTTCGCCGCCTACGTCAACGACAAGGACCCCGAACCGCTGGTGGAGGCGTACAAGCACTTCGCCGCCGTGGACGGCTCGGGCGACAACGGCTACAGCGTGTACGCGGCGGTGCAGTGCCGGGACGCCTCCTGGCACCGGAACTGGAACCGGTGGCGCAGGGACACCTGGCAGGTGTACGACAAGGCTCCCTTCATGGCCTGGAACAACGCCTGGTACAACGCGCCGTGCGCGTTCTGGCCGACCGCGACACTGAAGCCGGTGAACGTCGCCAACGGCAAGCTGCCGCCGGCCCTGCTGTTCCAGGCGACGGACGACGCGGCCACCCCGTTCCCCGGCGCGGTGACGACCCACCGGCTGCTGGCCGGCTCGCGCCTGGTGGTGGAGGAGGGCGGCGGCAACCACGGCATCACACTGAGCGGCAACTCCTGCCTCGACGGGTACCTGGCGGCCTACCTGGCCGACGGCAGGCTCCCGCACGGCGGCGGAGAGGCCGACGCGGTCTGCCCCAAGTCGCCCGACCCGAAGCCGCTCACGGCGAAGGCGGCGTCGGCGTCGTCGCGCGGCTCGACCCTGCACGGCCTGCTCGGCTTCCGGCGCTGAGCTGCCGCAGGCCAGGCTGTCCTGACGGGCCGTCGGGGGCGTTGTCAGTGCCGTGGTCCACCATGAAGGCATGAGTGAACCGACCAGGATCCCCGCCCCCGACGGCCTCGCCCCCGCCGCCCAGTACAGCCATGTGGTCACCGCCACCGGCCGTTTCGTCGCCGTCTCCGGCCAGCTCGCCCTGGACGAGCACGGCGAGCTGGTCGGAAAGGGCGATCCGGCGGCCCAGGCCCGCCAGGTCTTCGAGAACCTGCGGCGCTGCCTGGCCGCGGCGGGCGCCGGTTTCACCGACGTCGTCAAACTGACGTACTTCGTCACGGACATGGCGTTCATGCCGGCGATCCGCGCGGCCCGCGCCGCGCACATACCCGACGACCGTCTCCCGGCGTCCTCCGCCGTGCAGGTGGCCGGGCTGGTGGCGCCGGAGTTCCTGATGGAGGTCGAGGCGATCGCCGTGGTGGGCACATGACCTCCCCGCCCGTCCGCGTGCGGGCCATGACCCTGGCCGACTGCGACCGGGTGTCCGAGATACGCGTCCGCGGCTGGCAGAGCGCCTACCGCGGGCTGATGCCACAGCCGTACCTGGACGCGCTGAGCGTGGAACGGGACGCCGAGCGACGACGCGCGCGCTTCCACGAGAGCGACGACGCTGTGGTGAACCTGGTGGCCGAGCGGGAGGGAAAGGTGCTCGGCTGGGCGGCGTACGGGCCGTACCAGGACGGCGAGGTGCGCACCGCCGACGCCGAGTTGTACGCCGTGTACGTGGACCCGGCGCACCTCGGTGGCGGGATCGGGCGGGCGTTGCTCAGCGCGTCGGCCGAGCGGTGCTCGGCGTACCCGCGCATGCTGCTGTGGGTACTGAAGGAGAACACCCGCGCGCGCCGCTTCTACGAGCGCGCCGGGTTCCGGCCGGACGGTGCCGAGGAGGCCGTCGAGACGGGCGGGGTGCCCGTGCCCGAGGTGCGGTACTCGAAGGCGCTGCGCGGCTGACCCGGCGTCACCCGCCGTCCGCTCCCTGGGCGGCCCGGGCAGTTTTTTCGGGGCTGCCGGGGTCAGCTCCGTTTCTTCTGGTCCGGGATGCGGGCCAGCGCGTGCACCGCGGCCTCGGCGAGCGCCGGGTGGGCGAGGGCCTCGTTCAGGACGCGCCGGGCGCGTTCGTCGCCGAGCGCGCCGAGGCCCTCCACGCAGGCGAGGGCCACCCGGCGGTAGGGGTCGTGCGGATGCAGCCGCCGCTCCAGGGTGGTGATCAGCGCGGGCACCGACTCCGGGGCACGCAGCGTGACCAGGAGCCGTACCGGGTGCAGGGCGTAGGCCACGCGTAGTTCGTTGGTGGCGAGGGCGGCGGCGGCGCGGGCCGTGCGCGGGTCACCGAGGCGGGCCAGGGCGTGGGCCGCGGCGGCGCAGCGAGGCGGGTCGCGGTGGTTGAGCAACAGCACCAGGGACTCGAAGGCGCGCCGGTCGCCGGCGAGGCCGAGCCGGAAGGCGGCCAGTTCCCTGGCCCACAGGGGTTGTCCCGGTGCGGTCAGCACGTCCGCGAGGGTGCCGTGGTCCTCGGTCGCCAGCAGGCGGTCGAACGCCGCCGCGCCGTGCGACTCCTGCCGTAAGCGCTCCGTGAGCGATCGGAACTCTTCGTCCACGAGTCCAGCGTAGGCGGGGCGGGCCGCTTGAGGGAGCTACGTCACACACTCGAGCGAGACTCCGCTCTGGCGCGCTCGTTACCAGGCGGTTAAGCTCATACGAGCGAGCAACCCTCTCGCACTTCACGCTGACGACGGATTGGTGACGCAGCCGTCGTGGGCGTCGTCGGTTCGGTACGTGTGTACCGAAGTACGACCCGGCTCCGGGACAGGGCCGGTCGGTTCCGCCGCTCCCGGGCGTGTGCACGCCCGTGGTGCCGGCACCGGGCGTGTGCGCTCGCAGCCCGGCAACACCCGCATCTCCTCACGCCTGTGGTGCGCTCTCGGCGCACCCGGCGCGCCCCTCGTCGTCACCCTCACCCTGGAGTCCCGCGATGGTCACTCCCTTCTCCGACAGCCCCCTGTCCCCCTTCAAGACGATCGCCGTCGTCGGCCTCGGCACCATGGGCACCGGCATCACCGAGGTCCTCGCCAAGGCCGGCCGCGACGTGATCGGCATCGACATCAACGAGGTCCAGGCCGCGAAGTCGCTCAGCGCCCTGGAGGCCTCCACCGCCCGGGCCGTGGCGCGCGGCCGGCTGACCGAGCAGGAGCGCTCGGATCTCCTGGCCCGGGTGCGCACCTGCACCGACCTGCGCGCGGCGGCCGACGCCGACCTGGTCATCGAGGTGGCCCCGGAGTCGTACGAGATCAAGCAGCAGATCTTCCGCGAGCTGGACGGCATAGTCCGCCCCGACACGATCCTCGCGACCGGCACCAACGCCCTGTCCGTGACCCGTCTGGCCGCCGACGCGGCCCGTCCGGAGCGCGTGCTCGGCCTGCACTTCTTCAACCCGGCGCCGGCCATGAAGCTGGTCGAGGTCGTCTCCTCGGTGCTGACCGCTCCGCAGGCCGTCGCCGCCGTCACGGACTTCGCGATCGAGCTGGGCAAGGAGCCGGTCGCGGTCGGCGACCGCCCCGGGTTCGTCGCGGACGGGCTGCTGTTCGGTTACCTCAACCAGGCAGCCGCGATGTACGAGTCCCGCTACGCCTCCCGTGAGGACATCGACGCGGCGATGCGGCTCGGCTGCGGCCTGCCGATGGGCCCTCTGGCCCTGCTGGACCTGATCGGCATCGACACCGCGCGTACGGTCCTGGAGGCCATGTACGCCGAGTCCGGTGACCGGCTGCACGCCCCCGCCCCGATCCTGGGGCAGCTCAGCGCGGCCGGGCTGACCGGCCGCAAGGCGGGGCGCGGCTTCTACACCTACGACGCGCCCGGCAGTGCCACGGTGGTGGCGGACGCGCTGACCCCGGCCGCGGGCGGTTCCGGGACCCCCGGCCGCGCCGTCCGCAGCGTCGGCGTCGCGGGCTCGGGCACCATGGCCTCCGGCATCGCCGAGGTGTTCGCCAAGGCCGGGTACGAGGTCGTGCTCGCCGCCCGTAGCGAGGAGAAGGCCGAGACCGCCAAGGCCCGTATCGGCAAGTCCCTCTCGCGCTCTGTCGACAAGGGCCGGATGACCGCGGAGGCCGCCGCGCAGACCCTGGACCGGATCACCCCGGCAGGCTCCTACGACGCGTTCGCGGACGTCGACCTCGCCGTCGAGGCGGTCGCCGAGGACCTGGCGGTCAAGCAGCAGCTGTTCGCTGCGCTGGACAAGGTGTGCAAGCCGGGCGCGGTCCTGGCCACCACGACCTCCTCGCTGCCCGTGGTCGCCTGCGCCCGCGCCACCTCGCGCCCGCAGGACGTGATCGGCATGCACTTCTTCAACCCGGCCCCGGCCATGAAGCTGGTCGAGGTGGTCCGCACGGTCCTGACGGCCGACGACGTGCACGCGACCGTCCTCGAGGTCTGCCGGAAGATCAGAAAGCATCCGGTGGACTGCGGCGACCGGGCCGGTTTCATCGTGAACGCGCTGCTGTTCCCCTACCTCAACAACGCGATCAAGATGGTCGAGGAGCACTACGCCACGCTGGACGACATCGACGCGGCGATGAAGCTCGGCGGCGGCTACCCGATGGGCCCCTTCGAGCTGCTGGACGTGGTCGGCCTGGACGTCTCGCTGGCCATCGAGCAGGTGCTGCACCGCGAGTTCCGCGACCCGGGCCTGGCGCCGGCCCCGCTGCTGGAGCACCTGGTGGCCGCGGGCTGCCTCGGCCGCAAGACCGGCCGCGGCTTCCGCGAGTATGCCCGCCGCTGACGGCGTCGGCGACTGGTTCCGGACGGAGGCGGACTGGGGCGGGCTGCTCGATCCCGCCGCCCCTCCCCCGCCCGCACGGCCGGGTCCTCCCCCGCCCCCCGAGGGCGGGGGAATCCCCGGACCTGCGCATCGAGCTGCGTACATGCAGTACGTTCGGGTCATGTCCCAGCCCGCCAAGTCCGCACGTACACCAGCCACGCCCGACGCGCCGGAAAGTGCCGCAGGCAGTCGCGCCGCCGCCCAGCGGCTGAAAATGCGCCGGGAGCTGGCGGCGGCAGCCATGGAGCTGTTCGCGACCAAGGGGTACGAGGCGACCACGGTCGACGAGATCGCAGCCGCCGCCGGCGTCGCCCGCCGCACTTTCTTCCGCCACTTCCGTTCCAAGGAAGAGGCGATCTTCCCGGACCACGACGACACCCTGATCCGTGCCGAGGCCGTCCTCAACGCGGCTCCGGCGCACGAGCATCCGCTCGACACCGTGTGCCGCGGTATCAAAGAGGTCATGAAGATGTACGCGGGCCGGCCGGAGATCTCGGTCGCCCGCTACAAGCTCACGCGCGAGGTGCCCACCCTGCGCGAGGCCGAGATCGCCTCCGTGGCCCGCTACGAGCGCCTCTTCACCCGCTATCTGCTCGGCCACTTCGACGAGCATGCGCACGCCGACGACGCCAACGACGACCCGCTGCTGGCCGAGGTCGCCGCCTCCGCGGTGGTCACCGCGCACAACCACGTGCTCAGGCGCTGGCTGCGGGCGGGCGGCCAGGGCGATGTCGAGGCCCAGCTCGACCACGCCTTCGCGATCGTGCGCAAGACCTTCGGCACCGGGATCGGGGCCGGCCGCGGCCCGGCACCGGGTCGCGCCGCCGCGTCCCCGGCGACGGTCTCCACCCAGGGCGAGGTACTGGTGACGGTCGCCCGCACGGACGCCCCGCTGGACGAGGTCATGCGGACCATCGAGGAGGCTCTGAAGGACCGCTGAGCGCTCCTGCGGACCTCATGAGCGCTGTGACGACGGCCACCCTGACGGGTGGCCGTTTTGCCATGTCAGGGGCCCTTTTCAGGCACATTCCCGGGGCCGTTCGATCGATCATCGCTCATTTGTCAAGTAAAGATTTCACCTGAGTCGAACTTCTGGCACTCAGTGCCTTGCGACCTGACACGCGGTGTCATACGTTGATGTTGTCCGGGCGGCCGGCGCGCAGAGACCGATCGCGCGCCGGCTGTCCCAGCAAGCCCCTGGCCTGCCCGCCCGGACGCCTGCGTCACAGGCAACCTCCCGCGCCACAAAGCGCTGCCGAAGCACCACCCGCCGAACCGACGGCATCCCCCAAAACCCTCAGCAGCATTTCCAGCAGCACCGACGAATCCCCAGCGCCCCTCCCTCATGGGCGCTCACCGCCGGAGGCAACACCGTGACCGTGAAGGACATCCTGGACGCGATCCAGTCGAAGGACGCCACGTCCGCCGACTTCGCCGCCCTGACGCTCCCCGAGTCGTACCGTGCGATCACCGTGCACAAGGACGACACGGAGATGTTCGCGGGCCTCGAGACCCGCGACAAGGACCCGCGCAAGTCGATCCACCTCGACGAGGTGCCCCTGCCCGAGCTCGGCCCGGGCGAGGCCCTGGTGGCCGTCATGGCCTCCTCGGTCAACTACAACTCGGTGTGGACCTCGATCTTCGAGCCGCTGCCGACGTTCGGCTTCCTGGAGCGCTACGGCAAGCTCAGCGAGCTGACCAAGCGGCACGACCTGCCCTACCACATCATCGGCTCCGACCTCGCGGGCGTCGTGCTGCGCACCGGCCCGGGCGTCAACGCCTGGAGGCCCGGGGACGAGGTCGTCGCGCACTGCCTGTCCGTCGAGCTGGAGTCCTCGGACGGCCACAACGACACGATGCTCGACCCCGAGCAGCGCATCTGGGGCTTCGAGACCAACTTCGGCGGCCTCGCCGAGATCGCGCTCGTCAAGTCCAACCAGCTGATGCCCAAGCCCAAGCACCTCAGCTGGGAGGAGGCCGCGGCCCCGGGCCTGGTCAACTCCACCGCCTACCGCCAGCTGGTCTCCCGCAACGGTGCCGGCATGAAGCAGGGCGACAACGTCCTGATCTGGGGCGCGAGCGGCGGCCTCGGCAGTTACGCCACGCAGTTCGCGCTCGCGGGCGGCGCCAACCCGATCTGTGTCGTCTCCAGCGACCAGAAGGCGGACATCTGCCGGTCCATGGGCGCCGAGGCGATCATCGACCGCAACGCCGAGGGCTACAAGTTCTGGAAGGACGAGCACACCCAGGACCCGAAGGAGTGGAAGCGCTTCGGCAAGCGCATCCGCGAGCTGACCGGCGGCGAGGACATCGACATCGTCTTCGAGCACCCGGGCCGCGAGACCTTCGGCGCGAGCGTCTACGTCACCCGCAAGGGCGGCACCATCACCACCTGCGCCTCCACCTCGGGCTACATGCACGAGTACGACAACCGCTACCTGTGGATGTCCCTGAAGCGGATTATCGGCTCGCACTTCGCCAACTACCGCGAGGCCTGGGAGGCCAACCGCCTCATCGCCAAGGGCAAGATCCACCCGACCCTGTCGAAGGTCTACTCCCTGGAGGAGACCGGCCAGGCCGCCTACGACGTCCACCGCAACCTGCACCAGGGCAAGGTCGGCGTGCTGTGCCTGGCTCCGGAGGAGGGCCTGGGCGTGCGCGACGAGGAGATGCGCGCTCAGCACATCGACGCCATCAACCGCTTCCGGAACGTCTGAGAGCCGCAGATGACAGAGCGTCAGAAGGACCGTCCGTGGCTCATGCGGACGTACGCCGGCCACTCCACGGCCGAGGCGTCCAACGAGCTGTACCGGCGCAACCTCGCCAAGGGCCAGACCGGTCTGTCGGTCGCCTTCGACCTGCCGACACAGACCGGCTACGACCCCGACCACATCCTCGCCCGCGGCGAGGTCGGCCGGGTCGGCGTGCCGGTCTCGCACCTCGGTGACATGCGCCGGCTGTTCCAGGACATCCCCCTGGAGCAGATGAACACCTCGATGACGATCAACGCCACCGCCATGTGGCTGCTGGCGCTCTACCAGGTCGTCGCCGAGGAGCAGGGCGCTGACATCACCAAGCTCCAGGGAACGACCCAGAACGACATCGTCAAGGAGTACCTCTCCCGGGGCACCCATGTGTTCCCGCCGGGGCCCTCGCTCCGGCTGACGACGGACATGATCGCGTACACGGTCTCCCACATCCCGAAGTGGAACCCGATCAACATCTGCAGCTACCACCTGCAGGAGGCCGGGGCCACGCCGGTGCAGGAGATCGCGTACGCGATGTCCACCGCGATCGCCGTCCTCGACGCGGTGCGCGACAGCGGGCAGGTGCCGCAGGAGCGTATGGGCGACGTGGTGGCCCGCATCTCCTTCTTCGTGAACGCGGGTGTCCGCTTCGTCGAGGAGATGTGCAAGATGCGGGCCTTCGGCCGCATCTGGGACAAGATCACCCATGAGCGGTACGGCATCGAGGACCCCAAGCAACGGCGGTTCCGCTACGGCGTCCAGGTGAACTCGCTCGGCCTGACCGAGGCGCAGCCGGAGAACAACGTCCAGCGGATCGTTCTGGAGATGCTGGCCGTCACCCTGTCCAAGGACGCCCGTGCGCGTGCCGTCCAGCTGCCCGCCTGGAACGAGGCCCTCGGCCTGCCCCGCCCCTGGGACCAGCAGTGGTCGCTGCGCATCCAGCAGGTGCTCGCGCACGAGAGCGACCTGCTGGAGTACGAGGACATCTTCGAGGGCTCGCACGTCATCGAGAAGAAGGTGTCGGCGCTCGTCGAGGAGTCCCTCGCGGAGATCGACCGGATCCAGGAGATGGGCGGCGCGATGGCCGCCGTCGAGTCCGGCTACCTCAAGGCCCAGCTGGTCGCCTCGCACGCCGAGCGCCGGGCCCGGATCGAGTCCGGCGAGGAGAAGATCGTCGGCGTCAACATCTTCGAGACGACCGAGCCGAACCCGCTCACGGCCGACCTGGACACCGCGATCCAGACCGTCGACCCGGCGGTGGAGGCCCGGGTCATCGACGCGCTGCGGAACTGGCGCGACACCCGCTACCAGCCGCCCTTCAACCACCCGCGCCCCTGCAAGGCGCTGGAACGGCTGAAGGAGGCCGCCAAGGGCACCGCCAACCTGATGGAGGCCACGCTGGAGTGCGCCCGCGCCGGGGTCACCACCGGCGAGTGGGCAGGTGCCCTGCGCGAGGTGTTCGGCGAGTACCGGGCACCCACCGGGGTCTCCTCCGCGCCGGTGGCCGTGGCCGCCGAGGCCGGCTCGGCGCTCGCCGCGGTCCGCGCCAAGGTGGACGCCACCGCCCGTGACCTGGGCGCCGGCAAGCTCCGTTTCCTGGTCGGCAAGCCGGGCCTGGACGGGCACTCCAACGGCGCCGAGCAGATCGCCGTGCGCGCCCGCGACGCCGGGTTCGAAGTGGTCTACCAGGGCATCCGGCTGACCCCCGAGCAGATCGTGGACGCGGCCCTGGCCGAGGACGTCCACGCGGTGGGCCTGTCGATCCTGTCCGGCTCGCACGCCCAGCTGGTGCCGGACGTCCTGGAGCGGCTGCGTGTGGCAGGTGCCACAGATATACCGGTGATCGCCGGTGGCATCATCCCGAGTGGTGACGCCGAACAGCTGCGGGCCGCCGGAGTGGCCGCGGTGTTCACACCGAAGGACTTCGACATCACCGGGATCATCGGTGCCATCGTCGACGAGATCCGGAAAGCGAACAAGCTCGACCCCCTGGAGGTCCCCGCATGACTGTGAACCGCCTTCGCCCACGCCGCTCCTGCCTGGCGGTCCCGGGAAGCAACCCGCGCTTCCTGGAGAAGGCGCAGGGCCTCCCGGCCGACCAGGTCTTCCTGGACCTGGAGGACGCGTGCGCGCCGCTCGCCAAGCCCGAGGCGCGGCACACCATCGTCAAGTTCCTCAATGAGGGTGACTGGACGGGCAAGACCCGTGTCGTGCGCGTCAACGACTGGACGACCGAATGGACGTACCGGGACGTCGTCACGGTCGTCGAGGGCGCCGGGCAGAACCTCGACTGCATCATGCTGCCGAAGGTGCAGAACGCCCAGCAGGTCGTCGCGCTCGACCTCCTGCTGACCCAGATCGAGAAGACGATGGGCTTCGAGGTCGGCCGGATCGGCATCGAGGCGCAGATCGAGAACGCGCAGGGCCTGAACAACGTCAACGCGATCGCCGAGGCCTCCTCGCGCCTGGAGACGATCATCTTCGGCCCGGCCGACTTCATGGCGTCGATCAACATGAAGTCGCTGGTCGTGGGCGAGCAGCCGCCCGGCTATCCGGCGGACGCCTACCACTACATCCTGATGAAGATCCTGATGGCCGCCCGCGCCAACGACCTCCAGGCGATCGACGGCCCCTACCTGCAGATCCGCAACGTCGACGGCTACCGCGAGGTCGCCCGGCGCGCCGCCGCCCTCGGCTTCGACGGCAAGTGGGTGCTGCACCCCGGCCAGGTCGAGGCGTCCAACGAGATCTTCTCGCCCTCGCAGGAGGACTACGACCACGCCGAGCTGATCCTGGACGCGTACGAGTACTACACGTCCGAGGCGGGCGGCAAGAAGGGCTCCGCGATGCTCGGCGACGAGATGATCGACGAGGCCAGCCGCAAGATGGCGCTGGTCATCGCCGGCAAGGGCCGGGCGGCGGGCATGCAGCGCACCAGCAAGTTCGAGATCCCCGTCGACTAAGGAGCCCTGACGCGATGCAGTTCGGACGCACCTACGAGGAGTTCGAGGTCGGCGCGACGTACAAGCACTGGCCGGGCAAGACGGTCACGGAGTACGACGACCACCTGTTCTGTCTCCTCACCATGAACCACCACCCCCTCCACATGGACACGAACTATGCGGAGAAGACGACGGACTTCGGCAAGAACGTCGTCGTCGGGAACTACGTCTACTCCCTGCTGCTCGGCATGTCCGTGCCCGACATCTCCGGCAAGGCGATCGCCAACCTGGAGATCGAGTCGCTCAAGCACGTGGCGCCGACCTTCCACGGCGACACGATCTACGGCGAGACGACCGTGCTCGACAAGTGGCCGTCGAAGTCGAAGAACGACCGTGGCATCGTCCACGTCGAGACCAAGGGCTACAAGCAGGACGGCACGCTGGTGTGCGTGTTCCGCCGCAAGGTCATGGTGCCGACCGAGACGTACATCAAGGAGCGCGGCGGCGAGCAGCCGGGCCGCCCGGAGCTGAAGCAGCAGGAGAAGTGACGATGGCCCGTCTCGCCCAGACCGCCGGTCTGACCGACGTCCAGCAGGAGATCGTCTCGACCGTCCGGGACTTTGTCGACAAGGAGATCATTCCTGTCGCGACCGAGCTGGAACACCGTGACGAGTACCCGCAGCAGATCGTGGACGGCCTGAGAGAACTCGGCCTGTTCGGTCTGATGATCCCCGAGGAGTACGGGGGCCTGGGCGAGTCGCTGCTCACCTACGCGCTGTGCGTGGAGGAGATCGCCCGCGGCTGGATGTCGGTGTCCGGCATCATCAACACCCACTTCATCGTCGCGTACATGCTCAAGCAGCACGGGACGCAGGAGCAGAAGGACCACTTCCTGCCGAAGATGGCGGCCGGTGACATCCGGGGCGCCTTCTCGATGTCGGAGCCGGCACTGGGCTCCGATGTGTCGGCAATCACGTCGAAGGCGGTCAGGGACGGCGACGAGTACGTCCTGACCGGCCAGAAGATGTGGCTGACGAACGGCGGTACGTCGTCCCTGGTGGCCGTTCTCGTCCGAAGTGACGAAGGACACCCCGAGGGCACGGCCCCGCACAAGTCGATGACCACCTTCCTGGTCGAGAAGGAGCCCGGCTTCGGCGAGGTCCGCCCCGGCCTCACCATCCCGGGCAAGATCGACAAGATGGGCTACAAGGGCGTCGACACCACTGAGCTGATCATGGACGGCCTGCGGATTCCGGCCGATCGGGTGCTCGGCGGCGTCACCGGGCGCGGTTTTTACCAAATGATGGACGGGGTCGAGGTCGGCCGGGTCAACGTGGCGGCGCGTGGCTGCGGCGTCGCTCAGCGCGCCTTCGAACTGGGCGTACAGTACGCGCAGCAGCGGCACACCTTCGGCAAGCCGATCGCCCAGCACCAGGCGATCCAGTTCAAGCTGGCGGAGATGGCCACCAAAGTCGAGGCCGCGCATGCAATGATGGTCAACGCAGCACGCAAAAAGGACTCCGGAGAACGAAACGACCTTGAGGCCGGCATGGCGAAGTACCTCGCCTCCGAGTACTGCAAGGAGGTCGTGGAGGATGCCTTCCGGATCCACGGCGGCTACGGCTTCTCCAAGGAGTACGAGATCGAGCGCCTCTACCGCGAGGCCCCGATGCTGCTCATCGGTGAAGGTACCGCTGAGATCCAGAAAATGATCATCGGGCGCAGGCTGCTCGAGGAGTATCGATTCCAGGGCTGATTGTCCGGATGCGGGGTGTTTTCTTCGAGAAGAAGATCACACCCCGTAGGTACTCTTCGGCCGCCGACTCGGCTGCCTGGCTTGCCCAGTTGTAGCCCGCGACCGGTACGATCCCGGAAAGCCGCCGTCCCCCCGATCAGAGCGCGGCATCATCCGCTACGAAGGTCATCCATGCCCCACAGCCAAACCTCTGCACCTCGCGACAGCCGAGCCGGCGTACGTCTTGCGCGCGGAGCATCGCCGTGGCTTCTCCCGACCGTCGCCACCGCAGCCCTCAGCCTGGCCCGCGCGCGTCGCTCGGGCGCCGCCAGGGCCGTCGCCGTGCCCGCCACCGCGCTCGCGGCGGGCATGCTGTGGTTCTTCCGCGACCCCGAGCGCGAGATCGCCAAGGGCCGGGTCATCTCGCCCGCCGACGGCGTGGTGCAGAGCATCATGCCGTGGAAGGACGGCCGCACCCGTGTCGCGATCTTCATGAGCCCGCTCAACGTGCACGTCAACCGCGCGCCCCTGGCGGGCACGGTGACGTCGGTCGAGCACATCCCCGGCGGCTTTGTTCCCGCTTTCAACAAGGAGAGCGAGAACAACGAGCGCGTAGTCTGGCATTTCGACACCGAACTCGGCGACATCGAGATGATCCAGATCGCCGGCGCGGTGGCCCGCCGCATCGTGCCGTACGTGCCCCGGGGCACGAAGGTCGAGCAGGGTGACCGCATCGGTCTGATCCGATTCGGATCGCGCGTCGACATCTACCTGCCCGAAGGCGTGGAGGTCGCGGTCGAGGTCGGGCAGAAGACCGTGGCTGGGGTGACTCGCATTGACCGTGATTGATCCGGAGACACAGGCGGGCTGGGTGCCCGAGGCCGACGAGGCCGACGAAGAGGAGGAGATGCCGCTCTCTCTCCGCCTCTCGATAGCGGACACCCTCACCCTCGGCAACGCCACGTGCGGCTTCATGGCGGTGTACTTCACCACCACCGGCATCCTGATCCCCCACCTCACGGGCGACCAGGAGACAGGCATGGCCCGGCACAGTGCGGCCACCGCGGTCATCCTGATGCTCTGCGCGGCCGTGTTCGACCTGTTCGACGGCCTGGTGGCCCGCAAGCTGCGCTCGTCGCCGATGGGTGCGGAGCTGGACAACCTCTCCGACCTGATCAGCTTCGGGCTGGCGCCGGCGTACTTCGTTCTCGTCTACGGCATGGTCGCCGACGACGCACACCAGAGAGTGGCCGCGCTCGGGGCAATCGTGGTGCTCCTGGCCGTGGTGCTCAGACTGGCGCGCTTCAGCTGCGTGACCATGAAGGACGGCATGTTCCAGGGCATGCCGTCGCCGTTCGGCGCGTTGACGGTCGTCTCGATCGTGCTGCTGGAGCTGCCGTTCGTGGCGACGCTGCTGGCGATCCTGGGCACGGCCTGGCTGATGGTGAGCCGGGTCGAGTACCCGAAGCCGAGGGGACGGCTCGCCGGGGCGATGCTCGGCTGGATCGTGCTGTCCATGGGCCTCCTGGCCGCCTGGGCCTTCGACGCTCCGAGCGGTCAGCTGCTCCTGCAGACGGGCTGCGCGCTGCAGCTGGTCATGGGCGCGGTGATTCCGCTGTTCGCCACGGCCCGCCGGGTGAACAACTTCCGCGACAACCGGCGCGAGGCGCGGGCGGCCCAGCTGCCCTGACCCCTCACGACACGACCACGGGTGTGGCCCGGGCCTTGGAGGCCCGGGCCACACCCGTTTCTCCTGCACCGCCTGTTTGCAGCAGGCACAGCACAAGAGGACGGTGGAGACAGGGGGATTCGCGGAATTCGCCCAGCTTTAGCGCCGCCTCACGGCTTTTGCCCCTGGCGGCTCAGGGCGTCCCGCCCTATCCGCTCCGCGACCCGCTCCAGGATCGGCCCGGCGTCGGCCATGCACCGCGCCACGTCCGGCTCGACCTCCGTCAGCGGGTACGCCCGCCGGATCCCGGCCAGTTCCAGCGCCGCGGGCTCCAGCGCCAGCCGCCCGCACACGGCGACGACGTCCCTGCCCGCGGCGCGGGCGGCGGCGGCCACCCCCGCCGGGGCCTTGCCGTGCAGCGTCTGCTCGTCCAGGGAGCCCTCGCCGGTGATCACCAGGTCGGCCCGCTGCAGTGCCGGGGCGAAGCCCAGGACGTCCAGCATGACCTCGATGCCGGGGCGGAAGCGGGCGCCCAGCAGGAGGGCGCCGTATCCGATGCCGCCCGCCGCGCCCGCACCCGGTGCCGCCGCGTACTCGGCGGCCCGCGGCCCGGCCTCGGTCTCCAGGACCTTGGCGAAGTGCGCGAGGGCCGCGTCCAGGGTGTCCACGTCCTGGGCAGAGGCCCCCTTCTGCGGGCCGTAGACCGCGGGCGCGCCCTTGGGACCGGTCAGCGGGTTGTCGACGTCGCTGGCGAGGATCAGCTCGACCGAGGACAGCCGGGGGTCCAGGCCCGACAGGTCGGCGCGGGCCAGGGCGGCCAGTCCCCCGCCGCCGGGCGGCACCGGCTCCCCGCGCTCGTCCAGGAAGCGCGCGCCCAGCGCGGCCAGCATCCCGGCGCCGCCGTCCGTCGTGGCGCTGCCGCCCACGCCGAACACGATGGTGCGCGCCCCCGCGTCCAGCGCGGCCCGCAGCAGCTCCCCGGAGCCGTACGTCGAGGCTGTGAGCGGCGCGAAGACACCGGCCGGCAGCCGCTGCAGGCCGCTGGCCTCCGCCATTTCCACCACCGCCGTGTCGCCGCGCAGCGCGAACGCGGCCGTGACCTCCTGTCCGAGCGGCCCGGCGACCCGGACCTCCCGGCGTTCGAAGCCTGCCGCGACCGCCGCGTCCACCGTCCCGTCGCCGCCGTCGGCCACGGGCAGCGCCTCGACCCGAAGGCCCGGCACGACCCGGCGCAGCCCGGCCGTCACCCGCTCGGCGACCTGCACGGCCGTCAGCGAGCCCTTGAACTTGTCCGCGGCGATGAGCACCCGACGGGTGTCGTTCACTGCAGCGTCCGCCACCTTGCTTTCCCCTTGCTCTCCGGGCCCCGCGCACGTCGGGGCCAGTCGCGCCGCTGCGACCTTAACCTCCGGACCAGCGCTGCGTCATGCCCCGACCACACGCTGGGCAGCCGCCGCGCCCGGGGGAAGACGTCCGCCGGGAAAACGGGTACACCCCTGCCATGAGCACGCAGCGCCCCGAGCCGGATCTCGCCGACCGTATCCACGGCGGATGGCTCGGCCGGATCGCCGGCAACATGCTCGGCAAGCCGGTCGAACAGGGGGAGGTGTGGACGCGCGAGCGCATCGACCGCTATCTGCGGCGGGCCGAGGCCCTGCCGCTCACCGACTACCTGCCGGAGCCCGCCACCCCCGGCGACCGCGCCGTGCTGCGCCCGGAGTGGCGCCAGTGCGTGCGCGGCCGGATCCACGGCAGCTGCCGGGACGACGATGTCGACTACGCGATCCTCGGCCTCGACCTGCTGGAGATCCACGGCTTCGGCTTCAGCACCGAGCAGGTCAGCGGCCTGTGGCTGTTGCGGCTGCCGTATCTGCAGACCTTCACCGCGGAGCGGGCGGCCTACCGCAATCTCACGAACGGGCTGAAACCGCCGCTGACGGCGACGTACGACAACCCGTACCAGGAGTGGATCGGCGCCCTGATCCGGGCCGATGTGCACGGCTGGACCCGTCCCGGCGACCCGGCGGGCGCGGCCGGGCAGGCCCGCCGGGACGCGGTCCTGTCCCACACCGGCAACGGCGTCTACGGCGCCATGTGGGCCGCCGCGCTGATCTCGGCGGCGTTCACCGCCGAGACCGTGCGCGACGCGCTGGAGAGCGCGCTCGGCGTGATCCCGGCGAGCAGCCGCCTGGCCCGCACCCTGCGCCGGGTGATGACGCTCCACGAGTCCGGGCTGCCCTGGGAGGAGACCCTGGCCACGGTGTCCGCGGAGACCGCGGGGCTCGGCTGGATCCACACCGTCCCGAACGCGGCCGTCCTCACCGCCGGGCTGCTGTACGGCGACGACGACTTCACGCGCACGCTCGCCCTGACCGTGCGCGGCGGTCTGGACACCGACTCCAACGGGGCGACGGCGGGTTCGGTGGCCGGGGTCCGTGTCGGCGCGGCGGCCGTCCCCGCCCAGTGGCGGGATCCGCTGGAGGACACGGTCCGCAGCGCGGTGTTCGGCTTCGACGGCGTACGGATCAGTGCGCTGGCCGAACGCACCCTGCGCCTGGCGACGAGCGGGCCGTAGCCCAGCGCCGCCTGGTTACCCTTCCTGAATGACTTCAACCCAGGACTTCGCCGCGTACATCGCCGGCCTGCCCCGTGTCCTCGCCGGTGCCGCCGCCCTCTTCCGCGACGCCGAGGGGCGCGTGCTGCTCGTCGAGCCCAACTACCGCGAGGGCTGGGCCCTTCCGGGGGGCACGATCGAGTCGGACGACGGCGAGACGCCCCGCCAGGGGGCACGCCGCGAGACGCTGGAGGAGATCGGCCTGGACCGGGAGCTGGGGCGGCTGCTGGCCGTGGACTGGGTGCACGGCACGGGAAGGCCACCGCTGGTGGCGTACGTGTACGACGGCGGCGTCCTCACGGACTCCGAGCTCAAGGCCATCCGTCTGCAGCAGGAGGAGCTGCTCTCCTGGCGTCTGGTCCCCCGCGAGGAGATCACCGGCCGTCTGCCCGGCGCCCTCGGCCGCCGTGCCCTCGCGGCGCTGGACGTGCTGGCGGAGGGCTCGGGCACGGCGGAGCTGGAGAACGGTCACCGGGTGGCCTGAGCGGAGGAGTACTACGTCCGGGGTTGCCTGCGGCGGGGCATCAGCAGGTAGGCCGCCACCGCCGCCGCGACCGGCAGGACGCTGACGACCAGCATGGTGAGGCGCAGACTTTGGGCGAAGTCCAGCCCGAGGTTCAGCCCTGAAGCCTGGCGGAGCAGGTTCGGGTCGTACACGGTGCTGCCCGGGCTGTGCGCCATCCCGCTGCGCACGGCATCCACGGCCTGCTCTGCCCTGGCCACCGACAGCCCGCGTGCCTTCGCGTCCGCCAGCCACTCACGGTGGAAGAACACGTTGAGGAGCAGCAGGTAGACGGTGGGCCCCAAAGCGGTGCCGGTCACCGCGAAGGCCATCTGAACGGAGGCCACCGTGCCGGAACGTCCTTCCGGCGCTTGGGAGAGGACCGTCTCGGACACCGATGTGGAAGCCACCACCGACCCGAGGTTGGACGACCAGGTGGCCACCACGAGCAGCCACACCGCCATCGTGGGTCCGGCGGTGCCCGCCAGCAGCAGTCCGCCGGCCGCCATGATCAGCAGGCCGGTGACCATGACGGGCCGCGGGGTGCACGTCCCGACCAGGCGCCCCGCCAGGATGACGGCACCGGCGATCAGCAGGGTGCCGGGCAGGTACAGCAGGCCGATGGTCTCCGGGGACAACGCCAGCACCGCGCTGCCGAACTGCCCCAGGACGATGCTGAGACCCGCGATCAGCAGGTTCAGGGTGAGGGTCGCGCACAGGGCCACGCTGAACGGCGCGCTGCGGAACAGTGCCAGGTCCACCACGGGATCCGGAGCGCGGCGCGCATGGAGTACGAAGAGCAGGGCGGCGAGCGCACTGATCGACAAAGGGACCCAGGTCTCGGGCCGGGAGACACCGTTCTGCGCCGCGGCGAGTCCGACGACGAGGGCCAGCAGGATCATCCCGACCAGAGCGACACCGACCACGTCGAGGTGACGGCCCTGCTGGACGGGTGACTCGGTGACGTACCGGGCGATCAGCCAGAGCGAGACCAGGCACAGCACGGGGGCGATGAGGAACAGGAACCGCCAGCCGACGGCCGCCACCACCCAGCCGGCGAAGGTGGGGGTCACCCCGCACAGCATCACGTCGACGGCCATCATGAGGCCGATGGCCACCGGCCGCCGCTCGGGCGCCACGGACACCTTCAGCAGGGCCAGGGGGACCCCCAGCAGGGCGGTCATCCCCAGGCCGTCCAGGAAGCGCATCGCCAGCAGGTAGCCGTAGCCGGGAGACAGGGTGGAGAGCAGATCGACGACCGTGACCACGATCAGTCCCGCCATGAGCAGTCGCTTGAGCCCGATGGCGTCTCCGATCCTGCCCGCGGCGAGAACGGAGGCCGCCATCACCAAAGTCGCCGCTCCGCCGAGCAGCCCCACGCCCTGCGGCGGCACATGCAGGGCCCGCGTCACGTGCGGCAGGTTCAGGCTGAGCACCAGCGGGTCGAGGACCGAGACCGTGAAGGCGAGCGCGGGTCCGAGGACGATCGGCAGGAGCGCCGCGCCGCCGCGTGACCCGACTGCAGTCACTGCGACACCCCCTGTGCTCCCAGGCCCATGCCGGCCGACGCTAACCCGGCCCCCGCGTGCCGCCGGGCTTTCCCGGGCCGACGCGCACAAAAGCCCGGCGTTCGGCCCACCCGGGGTCCGGCGCCGTAGCACGCCGATAACAGCTCGCCTCACGCGCACGGGCGTCCTACCCTCGGCCCATGAACAGGCCCCTCATCGCCGTCCTCAGTGGTGCCGGTATCTCCACGGACTCCGGGATCCCTGACTACCGCGGCCCGAACGGGCTGTGGCGGCGGGATCCGCAGGCCGAGAAGCTCGTGACGTACGAGTACTACATGAGCGATCCGGAGGTCCGGCGCCGCTCCTGGCAGATGCGGCGCAAGAGCCGCACGCTCCAGGCGCAGCCGAACGCCGCGCACCTGGCCGTGGCCGAGCTCGAGCGCTCCGGAGTGCCCGTGCGGGTCATCACGCAGAACGTGGACGGACTGCACCAGCTCGCCGGCATGCCCGCACGCAAGGTGCTGGAACTGCACGGCACCGCGCACAGCGTCGTGTGCACGCGGTGCCATGCGCGCGGCCCCATGGAGGACGCCCTGGCCCGCGTCGAGGCCGGCGAGGAGGACCCGCCGTGCCTCACGTGCGGCGGCATCCTCAAGTCCGCCACCGTGATGTTCGGCGAACGGCTCGACCCCATGGTGCTCGGCGAGGCCGTCGCGATCACCAAGGCCTGCACGGTGTTCATCGCGGTCGGCAGCAGCCTCCAGGTGCAGCCCGCCGCCGGCCTCGCCGGTCTCGCCGCCGACCACGGCGCGCGGCTGATCATCGTCAACGCCGAGCCGACCCCGTACGACGACCGCGCCGACGACGTCGTCCGGGAGCCGATCGGCACGGCGCTGCCGGCGCTGCTGCGCGGGCTGCGCGACGCCGGTCGGTGATCGGCGTCGTGCCGCTCGACCACCCCGTCGGACCAGGTCTTACTGTCAGACCAGGTAGTTCTTGTAGAAGATGCTGGAGCGGCGGTCGCCTTCGTCGCCGGTGGCGAAGCCGATGAAGAGACGGGACTCGCCCGCGTCGGTGCGGTAGATGGCGAGACCCTCGGGTTCCCGCCAGGTCAGCGTGGAGCCGGCCTTGGTGAACACCGGGCCCTGGGCGATCTTGCCGGTGTTCACATTGATGCTGGTGAGGTAGGTGTTTCCGGGAGGCGGGTTGGTGCCCGAGTAGTGGTCGCCCGTCTGGAAGTACATGTAGGAGCCGTACAGGGTGTAGCCCTGGGCCGTGCCGGCGATCGGCGGCGGGGTGAACTTGGCGACCGGCCTGCTGAAGTCGCCCCTGTCGACGTCGGAGAGGTTGTAGACGGCGATGTGCTTGGCGCCGTCCTTGTGGTAGCGGACGATCATGCGCTTGTACACCGGGTCGATGGAGCAGGTGTACTCCGAGGCACCGGAGATCGGCTGGAACCTGCCGAAGGTGGTGGACGACGCGTCGAGGGTGGTGCCCGCGCGGTACTTGATCAGGGCGAGCTTGGTGCCGTAGCCGTGGCCGTTGGCCTCGCACTCGATCCACAGGTAGCTGCTGCTGCCGCTCGGGCGGACACCGAAGGCGACGCCGTGACCGAACCCGTTGAGGTGCATGTACGACACGTAGTTGCCGTGCAGGTCGAGGTGGCTGATGCACAGGTCGCCGGCCGACTCCGGGCTGCCCGACCGTTTGGCGGCGACGAACAGACGCTTGTTGACGGAGTCGAAGGCGAAGCTCTGCTGGACGCGCGTGCTGTGCAGCCTCTTGCTGCGGAACAGGTCGTAGGAGGGCTTCGACAGGTCGAAGCGCTTCGTCGTGGTCACCGACGCGGACGCACTCTGGGCGCCGTACCCGAGACCGAGCGCGGCGAGTCCGGCGCCTGCGCCGGTGCGCAGCAGCCCTCGACGGGTGGGGGACGTACGTGCGGTGAACTCCATGAAGAGCCTCTCTGAGAAGGTGGGTGAACAACCCAACCTAATACACGGAGTTCACAGGCAGTCACTTCGCTCAGGGCACCTGGAACAGTGCCGTTCCCCGTTCGAAGTCGAGGAGTCGGCGTTTGCGGTCCAGGCCGCCGCCGTAGCCGGTGAGGCTGCCGTCGGAGCCGATCACGCGGTGGCAGGGGACGATGATGCCCACGGGGTTGCGGCCGTTGGCGAGACCGACCGCGCGGGACGCGCCGGATCTGCCCAGGGCGTCGGCGAGTTGGCCGTAGCTGCGCGTCTCGCCGTGGGGGATCCGGGTGAGCTGGTCCCAGACGGCTCGCTGGAACGGGGTTCCCACCAGGGCCAGTCGGACGGTGAAGGTCTTCAACTCGCCCGCGAAGTACGCCGAGAGCTGTTCGCCCGCTTCGGCGAACACGGCTCGGCCGTCGTCGCGCTCGCCGAAGCTCTCCTCGTCCGGGCGGTGCCGCTGGCCGGCCATGTACAGGCCGCACAGGGCTCCGTCGGCGTCGGCGACGAGGGTGAGCGGGCCGTAGGGGCTGTCGATGACCGTGTGCTGCCTCACGGTGAACCTTCTTACGCGGGGAGGAAGTTGATCGGGTGGCTGTCGGTCGCCCACAGGTACTGGACGGCGTAGGCACGCCAGGGCCGCCAGGCCGCCGCGCGTGCGGTGAGCGCGGCCGGGGTGGACGGCAGGCCCAGCTCCTGCGCCGCGCGCCGGATGCCCAGGTCGGTGGGGAGGAAGGCGTCGGGGTCGCCGAGGGCGCGCATCGCGATGACCTCGACCGTCCAGGGACCGAAGCCGGGCAGGGCGAGCAGGCGGGCGCGGGCCTCGGACCAGTCGGATTCGGCTCCCAGGTGCAGTCTTCCGTCCGCGAGTTGTTCCACGAGGGTGGTGAAGGTGGTGCGCCGGGTGCGGGGCATGGCAAGGGTCTCGGGGTCGACGGCGGCCAGCGCCTGCGGGGAGGGGAAGAGGTGGGTGAGACCGCCCTCGGGGTCGTCCAGCGGTTTGCCGTGCGCGGTGACCAGGCGGGCCGCGTGCGTGCGGGCGGCGGCCGTGGAGACCTGCTGTCCGAGCACGGCGCGGACGGCGAACTCGGCCGCGTCGACCGTCCGCGGCACCCGGCGGCCCGGGGCCTTGTCGACCAGGGGTGCGAGCAACGGGTCCGTGCGCAGCTGGTCGTCCACGGCGACCGGGTCGGCGTCCAGGTCGAGCAGGCGGCGGCAGCGGCTGATGGCCACGGTCAGGTCGCGCAGGTCGCTCAGGGTGAGGCGGCAGGCGATGTGGTCGGGGCGCGGGGCGAGCGCGACGATGCCGTGCCCGTACGGCAACTGCAGCGTGCGCCGGTAGGCGCCGTCCCGCCACTCCTCCACGCCGGGTACGGCGGTGGCGGCGAGGTGGCCGAAGAGGTTGTCCGGGTTGAGCGGGGCGCGCAGCGGCAGCCGGAGGGAGAGGGCTCCGGGGGTGGCCGGGGCGGTGGTTGCGGGGTTCTTCGGCAGTCTGGCGCGCAGTTCACCGGGGGTCAGGGCGAACACCTCGCGCACGGTGTCGTTGAAGGTGCGGATGGAGGAGAAACCGGCCGCGAAGGCGATCTGCGACATGGGCAGCGGGGTCGTCTCGATGAGCAGCCGCGCGGTCTGGGCACGCTGGGCGCGGGCCAGCGCGAGGGGCCCGGCCCCCAGCTCCGCGAGGAGCTGCCGCTCGACCTGCCGGGTGCTGTAGCCGAGCCGCGCGGCGAGTCCGGGCACACCCTCGCGGTCCACGACCCCGTCGGCGATCAGCCGCATGGCGCGGGCCACCAGGTCGGCGCGCCGGTTCCACTCCGGGGAACCCGGGCTGGTGTCCGGCCGGCAGCGCTTGCAGGCCCGGAAACCGGCCTGCTGGCAGGCGGCGGCGCTCGGGTGGAACGTCATGTTCTCCGGCTTGGGCGGGACCGCCGGGCAGCTGGGCCGGCAGTAGATGCGGGTGGTCAGGACGGCCGTGAAGAACCACCCGTCGAACCGCGCGTCCTTGGACTGCACGGCGCGCACGCAGTGCTCCCGGTCGAGGTGCATGCCTGTCTGCATGCGTCCAGGATCGGGCAGAGCGGCACGCGTGTGCTGGCGAGAATCCGACACGTACCTGGGCATGGCCAGGCCTTCCATGGCCTCCGGCAGGTGAAGGTCGCCTCTTGGCTGCCCAGCCCCGCGTGCCGCCCCGCCCAGCCCCGCGTGCCGCCCCGCTCAGGCCTGAGCGTGTCCCTGCCGGAAGGTGGTGATCCACTCGGATGTGGCCCGCAGTCCGCCGAAGGTGTAGAAGTGCACCTTCACCACGCCGTGGCGGGCCGGGTCGTACCCGCGGGCCAGTGCGTGCAGGAAGCGGTCCGGGCCGGTCGTGCCCATGAGGTTGGTCAGCGAGAAGCCGTACTTGCGGGCGACGGAGGCGCTGCTGGCGACGCCGAAACGGGTGGCGTAGCCGAGCAGGCGGCGTACGCCCGCCGGACCGGGGACGCCGATACGGACGGGCAGTCGCACCCCGCGGGCACGGGCGGCCTCGAGCCAGGTCAGGACCGGATCGACGTCGAAGCCGAACTGGGTGATGACGTCGCCGGAAAGCCGTTCGGCGCCGAGGGCCGCCGTCTTGTCGGTGAGCGCCGACCACAGCGCGCGGTCGGCAATCGCGGGGTGGCCCTCCGGGTAGCCGCTGATGCCGATGTGGCGGACGCCGTGGTGCTGGAGCAGCCCGGTGCGGATGACGGCGAGTGCGTCCTCGTAAGGGCCCTCGGGGCGGGCCGGGTCGCCGCCGACCACGAACACGTTCTCCCCGGTGCCGTCCGCCGCCAGCCCGGCCAGGAACTCCTCCAGGTGGGCTCGGGAGGGCAGCCGGCGGGCGGAGATGTGCGGGACGGGGACGAAGCCGAGCCGTTTGACCGCGCGGGCGGCGGCCAGGCGCATGCCGGGGTCCTCGCCCGCGAGGAAGGTTATGTTGATCCGGGTGCCCTGCGGGATGCCACCGGCCGCCTCCTCCAGTGCGGGCACGTCCTTGCCGGTCATCTCCAAGGAGAAGTCGTCCAGCAGGGAGAGGTCGTCCCGTGAGGTGTCCTCCCGCGCGCTCTCGACTCCGTTCGAGCGGAGGGGTTCTCCGGCGGCCGGGGCGGTGAGGGCGGGGTTCATCGTGCTCCTTGGGCGAGGGGGTGCGCTGGTGCGAGAGCGGGTGGGCAGGTCCGCGGCCCGGTGGGGCGACGGTCCCGGCCGATGATGTCATGACCGGCGAACCACCCCTCCACTCGTACCGTTTGTTCTGTTATGACAGGCTCGTTCCATGATCGCTCCGGCACCACGGCCGGCACGGCCGGTGCCGAGGCCGCCGCCCTGTCCCCCGGATGCCGGAGCGACCGCCCGCGCCTTCCGGCAGGCCGCCGACGAGGGCGGGTTCGTCGCCGATGCCGGTGCCGCGGGCCGTCCGCAGCGCCTGCACGGCCGGAACGGCCCGGTGACGGCGGCCACCTGGACGCCCGATGAGCCACTCGGTGGCACCGGACGCAGCGGCGTCGACGTGCTCGGGGCCGCGCACGAGCGCCTTCTCGACCCCCTCCTGCCCGGGCGTTCCTCCGCTTGCGGAGCCGTCGGCACCACGCTTGGGTTGATAAGGACTCGATCACCGCATCTGGAGCGCACCATGGCGATGTCGTCCTTCGGTTTCGGCTCGTCCGATCCCTTCAGCGAATTGCTGAATCGATTCTTCGGTATGTCGCCCGCCTCCTCGCCGCCGGCGGTGCAGCGGGTGCCGATCGGACGGCTGCTCACCGAGTCCTCGCAGGAACTCCTCAATCTGGCGGCCCAGCGGGCCGTGGAGGACGGGACGTCCGACCTCGACACGGAGCACCTGCTGTGGGCGGCCACGAAGGTGGACCCCGCGCGTGCGCTCCTGGCTCAGGCAGGGGTCGACCCCGACACGCTCGCGTCCGAGATCGGCAAGATCCTGCCCTGGGAGTCCGGCGAGCCGTCCTCGGAACCGGGTCTCACCCCCGCGGCCAAGCGCACCCTCGCCACCGCGTACGCCCGTTCGCAGGCGATGGGGACGTCGTACATCGGTCCCGAGCACATTCTCGGCGCGCTGCTGGACGACCCGGACTCCGGTGCCACGCGGCTTCTGCGCGCCGAGGGCCGGGACGTGCGCAGACTGGCGGGCCTGACCGAACAGGCGGCCCGCGCGGAAGGGCAGCCGCCCAAGGAGAAGAAGCCCGCGACGACGCTGGACGAGTACGGCCGGGACCTCACCGAGGAGGCCAGGGCCGGCAAGCTCGACCCGGTGGTGGGGCGGGCCGAGGAGATCGAGCAGACCGTCGAGATCCTCTCGCGGCGCTCCAAGAACAACCCGGTGCTGATCGGCGAGCCGGGTGTCGGCAAGACCGCCATCGTGGAGGGGCTGGCGCAGCGCATCGTGGCCGACGAGGTGCCCGAGACCCTGAAGGGCAAGCGGGTGGTCGCTCTCGACATGTCCGGGCTGGTGGCGGGGGCGCAGTACCGGGGCCAGTTCGAGGAGCGGCTGAAGAAGGTCATCGGGGACGTGCAGGCCGCGGGCGGGAGCATCATCCTGTTCATCGACGAGCTGCACACCGTCGTCGGCGCCGGCGCCACGGGCGAGGGCGCGATGGACGCGGGCAACATCCTGAAACCCGCCCTGGCCCGCGGCGAGTTGCACGTGGTGGGCGCGACGACCATCGACGAGTACCGCAAGTACGTGGAGAAGGACGCCGCACTGGAACGCCGCTTCCAGCCGGTGATGGTGCCCGAGCCGACGGTCGAGGAGACCGTGCAGATCCTGGAGGGGCTGCGCGACGCGTACGAGGCACACCATCAGGTCCGGTACACCGACGAGGCGTTGGCCGCTGCGGCGGAGATGTCCGACCGCTACATCACCGAACGGTTCCTGCCCGACAAGGCGATCGACGTGGTGGACCAGGCGGGCGCCCGGGTGCGGCTGCGCAGCGCCGCCCGGTCCACCGAGGTGGTCGACCGCGAGGACCGTATCGCCAAGCTGCGGCGGGAACAGGACCAGGCCGTCGCCGCCGAGGACTTCGAGAAGGCTGCGCAGCTCAAGCAGCAGATCGCGGAGGTGGAGGGGGAACTCGCGGGCATCGAGGAGCGGCGCGCGGGTGTCGTGTCCGTCACCGCCCGCGACATCGCGGACGTCGTCTCCCGGCGTACCGGGATCCCGGTCTCCCAGCTGACCGCCAGTGAGAAGGAGAAGCTGCTCGAGCTGGAGGAGGCAATGCACGCGCGGATCGTCGGCCAGGACGAGGCCGTCACCGCCGTCTCGCAGGCGGTGCGACGCAACCGGGCGGGCATGGGCGACCCGAACCGTCCCGTCGGGTCCTTCCTGTTCCTCGGTCCCACCGGCGTCGGCAAGACCGAACTCGCCAAGACACTCGCGGAGTTGCTGTTCGGCGAGGAGGACCGCATGATCCGCTTCGACATGAGCGAGTTCCAGGAGAAGCACACGGTCGCCCGGCTCGTCGGTGCTCCTCCGGGATACATCGGTTACGAGGAGGCGGGCCAGCTCACCGAGAAGGTGCGCCGGCAGCCCTACAGCGTGGTCCTGTTCGACGAGGTGGAGAAGGCACACCCCGACGTCTTCAACACGCTGCTGCAGATCCTGGACGACGGGCGCCTCACCGACGCCCAGGGCCGCACCGTCGACTTCCGCCACTGCGTCATCATCATGACGTCCAACATCGGCGCCCGTCGCATCCTCGACCACAGGGGCGATGTGTCCGACCTCAAGGACGCGTTGATGGACGAGCTGCGGACGCGGTTCCTGCCGGAGTTCCTCAACCGCATCGACGACATCATCATCTTCCACGGCCTCACCGAGACCGATCTGGCGCAGATCGTGGACCACCTGCTGGACCGCAGCAAGCACCGGGTGCGCGCACAGGGTATGCGGCTGGAGGTCACGGAGGCCGCGAAGAAGCTGCTCATCGCGCACGGCCACCAGCCGGAGTTCGGCGCCCGCCCGCTGCGCCGCACGATCCAGGCCGAACTGGACAACCGGATCGCCTCGCTGCTGCTCGGCGACGAGGCGGAGCCCGGGGACACGATCGTCGCCGACGTCGTGGACGACTCCCTGCACTGCACGGTCCGCAGGCCCGAACCGGGAGGGGCGGGCGAGGGCGGTCCGGCCGGCGGTGAGCAGTCGGTGCCGGGCGCCGCGGGCTGAGCGCGCCGCCCGGGCTCGGGGTGCCCCGCCGGGAGACCCCCACCGTGGTCGCGGTCCGTCGGGCGTGTCGTGGCTCGACGAGGCGCCGGGCCGACGGCCGGAAAGGAGGACGCGCCCGAGGGGGGCTGTCGGCCGTGACGAGGCCCTGGCTCCTGGAGCCGCCCGTCCGCCCACCGCAAGGCGGCGGGGTCACCGAAGGGGGTGGGGGCCGTGAGCGCCTCCGGTGACGGGCGGCAGCTCCGGCGGGGCGACCGGCCACTGACGAGACGCGCTGAGGTCACCGTCCGGGCGAGGGCCTGACGCTCCGACGGCCGCCGGGGCGGGACGGCCGCGCGCCCCGGCTGCCCGGGGGCTACTTCAGCTGCGCGGTCAGCAGGTGGGCGTCGAGCAGGGCGACCTCCGAGGTGCGTGCGGCCCGGGAGTAGCCGGTCAGCATGCGCTTGGTGAGCGTGACCGCCTCGGCGGAGCGCCGCGTCAGCGGGTGGACCCACGCCGTGACGGCCGCGTCCAGTTCGTCGGGCGGCACCACCTTGTGCAGCAGTCCGAGCCGGTGCGCGGTGGCCGCGTCGAACGGCTCGCAGGTGAGCATGAGTTCCCGGATCCGGGCGGCCCCGGCCTCGGTGATCAGCCGGCCCATGGCGCCGCCCCACGCGGGAGGCAGGCCGATGCCGATCTCGGGCATGCGGAACCGGCAGTCCTCCGCTCCCGCCCGCAGGTCGCAGTAGGCGGCGAGCGCGAGACCGGCGCCGATCACCCTGCCGTGCAGCCGCGCGATGGTCACCGCGTGCGTGTTCTCAAGGGCTTCGCACACGCGGTACGCCTTGTCGACGATGCGGCGCAGTGCGGCGCCGGTGGGGTCGGCCGCGAGTGCCTCCTGGTACTCGGTGCGGTCGGCGCCGAGACAGAAGTCCGGGCCCGCCCCGGTCAGGACCAGCACCCGGACGTCCGGCCGCTCGTGGAGGCCGTCGAGCAAAGCGAGGAGGTCGTCGAGGACGGCGACGGGCAGCGTGTTGTGCTGGGGGGCGGTGCCCAGGCGTACCCGTAGGACGGGGCCGTCCTGGTCGACGCTCAGCGCCGGGCGGGGGGAGGCGGAAGGGAGGGTCATCTCGGTCATATGAGGGCGACGTCCAGATTCAGCAGTCGTCTGAAGGCCACGCGCGGGGCCCAGGTGGGCCTGCGTACGAGGGTGAGCCGCGGAAAGCGCGTGACCAGCTGGTGGAGGAGGGTCTGGGCCTCGAGGCGGGCCAGGGGCGCGCCGAGGCAGTAGTGCATGCCTCCGCTGAAGGCGAGGTGGGCCGGTTTGCGGTGCATGTTGAACAGTTCGGGGTCCTCGTGCCTGGCCGGGTCCCGGTGGGCCGCTGCCACCATGAGGTGGACCATCTCGTCCTTGCGGATCTCGACGTCGCCGAGGACCAGGTCGCGGGAGGCGACGCGGCTGATGACATGGGTGGGCGGGTCGTAGCGCAACGATTCTTCTACCGCGGCGGGCACGAGGTCGGGCTGGACGGTGAGCCGGTCCCACTGCCGGGGGTGCTCCAGGAGCAGCAGGGTCATGGTGGACAGCAGTGTGGCGGTGGTCTCCTGGGCCGCGAGGAGCACGAAGAGCGTCAGGAAATAGACAGCGTCGTCCGCCCGGTCGCGGTCGGGCTCCATGGAGTCCCATACCTCGATCCAGCGCGACACCGGGTCCGGGCCCGGGTTCTTGCGCCGCTCGCGCACCAGGTCCTTGAAATAGGTGCGCAGTTCCGCCGTGGCCGCGTCCGACAGGGCCAGCTGGCTGGCCGAGGGCAGCAGTTCCTGGGTGAACACCTGATCGTGTGTCAGCTCACGCAGCCGGGGGTAGTCGGAGGTCGGCAGCCCCAGCCAGTACCCGACGGTGGCCACCGGCAGTTCCTCGCCGACCAGGGCGTTGAAGTCCGCCTCGCCGTCATGCAGCCGCTCGGCGAGGGAGTCCAGCAGCCGGCTCGTGAACCGCTCCACCGGGCCCCTGAGTTGCTCCAGGCTGCCGCGGTCGAACATGCCCGCGGACCGGCGCACCCAGGTGTGCTCCGGGGGGTTGAGGGCCGGCAGGGTACGGCTCATCTCCCGTGAGGAGGCGGCCGTCCAGCGTGTCCCGTCTCCCTGCTGCTCCCGCCAGCGCGCGTCCGGCTCCAGCCAGTCCCGGCTGCGCAGCAGCTGGTCGCACAGGGAGAAGCCGGTGACGAGATACCCGCCCCAGGGAGCTGCGGAGACATCACCCCTCGACCGCAGCTCCGCGTAGATCGGAAACGGATTGGACTGACCCTTCGCCGTCCGCAGACGGGAGAAGAGCGAAACCGCATAACGTCTGTCCGCAAGCGGAGTTGTCGCAGTCTCCACGGCGACCCTTTCTTGATCTAGGCATCAGCCGCCATGCATACCCTCCGCTTGGCAGGTACATACTGTCGAGCGCTCAACATTCGAGTTGCCTGCGTCACTCGCCTCTGGTCCATGCCAGGAAGCGGCTGAACAGTCCTGGCCTGCTCGTGGGTGCACCCGCGGACCGCGGCGCCGCGGCGGGCGCGACCGCCGGCGTCTCGTGCCTGTGCACCGACGCATGGGCCGAGGTCTGGTTCCGGTTCTGCGCGGGTGCCTGGGCCGGCGCGAGGGAGCGGGGAGTGAAGCGGACGGGCAGCGCCACCAGGGAGCGGCTCCAGGGGGCCGGGACCCAGCTCAAGTCCTTGAACGGGACCCGGAGTTCGATGTCCGGAAGCCGGTTGAGGAGGGACTCCACCGCGGCGGTGGCGATCACGAAGGCCGGGTCCTTGGCGGGGCAGGCGTGCGGCCCGGCACCGAAGGCCAGGTGTGCCTTGGCGCTGAGCTGCTCGCGGTGCTCGGCCAGCCGGGGGTCGGTGTTGGCGGCGGCGAAGGAGATGAGCACGGGGTCGTTCGCCTTGACGAGCCGCCCTCCCAACTCGACGTCGTGGGTGGGGTAGTGGGCGGCGTAGTTGGCGATGGGCGCATAGTTCCACAGGACCTGGGTGACGGCGTCCTCCACCGGCAGCCCGGCCTGCCAGTCCTCACCGAGCATCAGCGCGCTGGCGGTACCGATGACCGCGGACAGGGGTGCGGTGCCCCCGGAGAGCAGGGTCACCAGCTGGTGCAGCACCTCGTCGTCGGTCAGCTCGGCCGAGTGCTGCATCAGACGGGTCGTCAGGTCGTGGCCCGGCTCGCGCCGCTTGAGGGCGATCAGCTCCATCAGCGCCTCGCCCAGCACCTGGTCCGCGCCGGCCGTGCCGGTGAAGATGCCGCTGATGCCGACGATGACACGGTCACCGATCTCGGGCGGGCATCCGAACAGGTCGCTGAAGACCAGCAGCGGCAGCGGCTGCGCGTACTCGGTCATCAGCTCGGCCTGGCCGAGGCGTTCGGAGCTGAACCGGCTGATCAGGTAGTCGGCGGACTGCTGGGTCTGCCGCACCAGCTGGAGCTCGTTGACGGTGGCCAGGCTGTCGGTGACGGCCTGGCGCAGCCGGGCGTGCGCCGCGCCGTCGCTGAACAGGGCGTTGGGCCGGTAGCCCAGCATGGGCAGCGCCGGGCTGTCCTCGGGGACGCGTCCTTCGTTCAGCGCGTTCCAGCGCCGCGAGTCGCGGACGAACGAGGCGGGGTTCTGCAGGATGTACAGGGCGGCGTCGTAGCTGGTGACCAGCTCGACCTCCACCCCCGGCGCGATGTCGACCGGCGCGCTCGGGCCGAGGGTGCGCAGGTATGCGTAGTGGCCGTCGGGGTCGGAGCCGAAGGAAGCGCCGTGGAGCTGGATGTTTCCGTGCGCGGGGCAGCCGGGGGGCGGCTCCGGTGTGCCGGGTCGCTGCTGCATGGGGTGGGGCTCCTAGTCGATGAGGGAGAGTAGGTGGTGCACGAGGGTGATCAGGGCGTGCGCCGCTGCCTGCTGGTCCCGTACGTCACAGGGGACGACGGGGGTGTGCGGGGACAGGTTGAGCGCCTCGCGGATCTCCTCGATGGGGTAAGTGGTCGTACCGTCGAAGTGGTTGACGCCGATGGCGTAGGTCAGGCCGAACCGCTCGACCAGGTCGAGGACCGGGAAGGAATCGGACAGCCGCTCGGGGTCGACGAGGACCAGCGCGCCCAGGGCGCCCCGGGACAGCTCCTCCCACATCTCCTTGAAACGTTCCTGACCGGGCGTGCCGAAGAGGTAGAGCACCACCTCGTCGTTGATGGTCAGTCGTCCGAAGTCCATGGCGACCGTCGTGGTCGTCTTGTCGGGTGTTCCCGACAGGTCGTCGAAGCCTACGCTCGCCTCGGTGATCTCCTCCTCGGTCTGCAGGGGCTCGATCTCGGAGATGCTGGCGATGCACGTGGTCTTCCCGACCCCGAAGTGCCCCACCACGAGGACCTTCACCGCGGTGCGGACACCTGAATCCAGGTACACGAATCACGCTCCGAATCGGGCTTTGAGGCCGTCGAGCACGGCGTTGAGCACGTCTCGGTCGACACGTTCGGCGCGGGGAACGGGTTTCCTCGCGATGATCAGGCCGCTCTCCTCCAGCTGTGCCAGCAGAATCCGGACGACCCCGAGCGGCAGGCGGGTGTGGGCGGCCACCTCGGCCACGGCGAGGAAACCCTCCGCGACCAGTTCCAGAACCTGACGGGCCTCGGGCGAGAGCGTGCGTGCCGCGGCGGCGGCGCCCTCACTCGCGGACACCAGGGCCGTTCGCTCGTAGGCATGCTCCGGTGGCAGGGAACGCCCGTTCGTGATCACGAAGAGCGGGACTAACGCGGAGGTCAGCTCCAGTTCCTCGTCGTGCGCGTCGCTCACGTGCGGCTCACCTCCCCGCCCGGTGCCAGGTGCCGGCCGAGGCGGGGCACCACCTGGTGCAGTCGTGTGGTGAACTCCTCGATGTCGGCGTCGTGCTGCGCGGCGGCGGCCAGGAAGGCACCGTGGCCGGCCGAGATGAGGAAGATCCACCCGTGCTGGAACTCGATGACCGTCTGCCGCCACCGCGCGTCCGGCTGGGCACCGGCGAACTGTGCGGTGGCCCGGCTGTAGGCGTGGATGCCGGTCATCGCCGCGGAGATGGTGTCCGCCAGGTCCTGGCTCATGCCCGTGGTCGCACCGCGGGGCAGACCGTCGCCGCCCAGCAGGACCGCGTGCCGGGCACCGCGCACGTCGGCGACCGCCTCGTCGAGGTCGGCGAGCGCGATGCCGGTGCCGCCGATGGGCGCCTGGCCGCCTCGGGGGCGCCCCGGGCGGTCCGCGGCGCCTTCCGCGTTCACTCGGGGCGGCGAGGTGAGGTTGTTGCCGAGCCTGGCGACGAGCCGGTGCATACGGAAGGAGATCTGCTGCATGTCGACGTCGGGCGCCGCAGCCGCCGCCAGATAGGCTCCCTGCCCGGCTCCGATCAGGAAGATCCAGCCGTGCGAGAACTCGATGATCGTCTGGTTCCACTGCCTGTCCGCGCCGGGTCCGGCGAAGTGGGACGTCGCCCGGCTGAGTGACTGCATGCCCGCCATGGCGGCGGAGATCGTCCGCACGTCCTTGTCGGCCATGCCTTCGGTCGCCCCGCGCGGCAGGCCGTCCGCGGACAGCAGGACGGCGTGGCGCGCCCTGGGCACGTTGGCCACGATGTCCTCAAGCATCCACGACAGGTCTGTCGTCATGCGTCATCGGCCCCTTCGAAGGGAGCCACGGCGAGGTTCCGGCCCGAGAGTGTGCCGCGCTGGAAGGCTCCCAGGCTCCGTCCGGCCGCACGCCCGGCCTCCTCCGTCGCCGCGGCGGCGGGCGGATCGGTGGCGTCGGGGACGCTGGCGATGGGCACCTGGCGCGCTCCCCGCCGGGGCAGGCCGTGCGCGGTGCGCGCCACGGGCTCCGGTCGTGCGAAGGCCTCGCGGGCGTCGCCGGTCCGGTCGTCGTCGACCAGGGTCGTCTCCTCCTCCGTCCACAGCTCTTCCGGCAGCAGTACGACCGCACGGACACCGCCGTAGCGGGAGATGCCGGTCACGTCCACCCGGAATCCGGCCTGCTGCGCGAGCAGACCGATGACCGGGAAACCGAACTTCGGCTGGTTGCCCAGCTGCGACAGTCGGGGGCGGTACTCACCGGAGAGCAGCTCGGACGCTCGCTGCCGTTCCTCGTCGTTCATGCCGACGCCGGCGTCGTCGATGATGATGCACAGGTTCTTCTGCACCCGCTGGAACGTCACCTCGATGGGCGAGCCCTGCTGGGAGAAGCTCGCAGCGTTGTCCAGCAGCTCGGCGACGGCGAGCGCGACGGGCGAGACGGCGGACGCCTTCAGCGCGAAACCGGTCTGCTGCATGATCTCGACGCGCCGGAAGTTACGGATCTGTCCCTGCGCGCTGCGCACCACGTCGTACACGCTCGCGGGCCTGTTGCGACGGCCCAGCGGCGCACCGCACATGACCGCGATGCCCTGCGCCTTGCGTGCCATCTGCGCGTTGGCGTGGCCGACTTCGAGGAGGTCGCCCAGGACGGAGTGGCCGCCGTACTTGCGCTGGATCTCCTCCAGCAGCGCCAACTGCTCCGCGGCGAGGCTCTGCAGAAAGCGCGCGGAGCCCTTGAGGACGGCCTTCGTGCTGTCTTCCGCCGCCTCTTCGGCTTCCTGGATGGTCTTGGCGTGCTCGACGTCGTGCTGGTACAGCTCCGCTCTTAACGCGGCCAGTTGAGCATCGGCCTCGCTCAGTCTCTGCGTGAGGGTTGCCTCGCTCTGGGCCTTTTTCGCCGTTATCGCCTTGTTGCGACGGCTCAAGACCCAAGCCGCGGCGACGGCGATCACCGTCACGGCAACCAGGCACCACACAAGTGCGTCTCGAATCATGGAAACCTTTCCTGGCGTGTGGCCTGCGGCCATTGGCGGCTGGGCCCCGGCGAGAGAGCCGGCACAGCCGGATCGGGCCGACTCGGCCGCCGTCGAACCGAGAGCCGGAGCAACGTCAAGGAGGCGCGCCCGAGCCGGGTCGACCAAGGTCACAGACGCCGGGATGTTATCACTCGCACGGGGGAACCTCTGTAACGCGCATTGACTCAACAGCCCTGGCCTTGGGGCTGGTTACGGGCATTTGCCCGGGCAACACGGGCATCCCGTACGGGCGGTGCGAACGGTGCGGATACCCCTGGCCACGAGGCCCCCGCGGAACAAGTCCCGGGCCTCTGCGGGACGTTCACGGGCTGTTCATCGGCCACTCCTGCCGCTGCGGGGTGTCCGCCCGGCGGGGCGGAGAAGGGGGGCCACACAACGGTGACGAACAACTGGCTGATTCAGCCCACTTGACGAGCGAACGCGTCGTAGGCGCGGTCGTCGAAGAGGACGAAGCGGACCTCTTCGACCGCCGTCCGCGTGCCGCGTACGGTCTCCACCGCGATCCGCGCCGCGTCCTGCATCGGCCACCGGTAGACGCCGGTGGAGATCGCCGGGAACGCGACCGTGCGGGCGCCCAGTTCGTCGGCGACGCGCAGGGATTCGCGGTAGCAGGAGGCGAGCAGGGCAGAGCGGTCGTCGGTGGCGGAGAAGACCGGGCCCACCGTGTGGATCACCCAGCGTGCGTCCAGTTCGCCGGCCGTGGTGGCGACCGCCTGGCCGGTGGGCAGGCCCTTGCCGTACCGGGAGGCGCGGAGCTTGCGGCACTCCGCCAGGATCGCGGGGCCGCCGCGCCGGTGGATGGCCCCGTCCACGCCTGAGCCGCCCAGCAGCGAGGAGTTGGCCGCGTTGACGATCGCGTCGGCGCTCTCCTGGGTGATGTCGCCCTGGACGAGGGTGATGGTGGTCATGTCTGTCTCAGTCTCCTCCACACGGCCTTGGCCGCGTTGTGCCCGGACATGCCGTGCACGCCGGGGCCCGGCGGGGTGGCCGAGGAACAGATGAAGACGGCGGGGTGCGGGGTGCCGTACGGGAACAGGGACAGTTTGGGGCGCAGCAGGAGCTGGAGTCCGGATGCCGCGCCGCAGGCGATGTCGCCGCCCACGTAGTTGGCGTTGCGGGCGGCCACCTCCGGCGGGCCGGCGACGGCGCGGGCCAGGACGCGGTCACGGAAGCCGGGCGCGAAACGCTCCAGCTGACGCTCCATGGCGTCCGTGAGGTCGCCCTGCCAGCCGTTGGGCACATGCCCGTACGCCCAGAAGACGTGTTTGCCCTCGGGGGCGCGGCTGGGGTCGACGACGCTCGGCTGGACGGTGATCAGGAACGGCCGGTCGGGTGCGCGGCCCTCGCGGGAGGCGGCACGCAGGGCGGCGTCGATCTCGGCGCGGCCGGCGCCGACCTGCACGGTGCCGGCGACGCGGGCCTCGGGCGCGGTCCACGGGACCGGTCCGTCCAGCGCGTAGTCGATCTTGAAGACACTGGGGCCGTAACGGTAGCTCGCGTAGTGGCTGCCGAAACCGGCGATGCGGGCGAGCGCGGTGGGCGAGGTGTCGAAGACGTACGCCCGCGCGGGCGGCAGGTCGTCCAGCCGCTTGACCTCGTAGTCGGTGTGCACGGCGCCGCCGAGGTCCTTGAGGTAGGCGGCAAGGGCATCGGAGATCGACTGGGAGCCGCCCCGGGCCACGGGCCAGCCGCGGGCGTGCGCGGCCAGGGCGAAGACCAGCCCGATGGCGCCGGTGGCCAGGCCGTCCAGCGGGGCGATCACATGGGCGACGAGACCGGCGAAGAGGGTCTTGAAGCGCTCGTCGTGGAAGCGGCGCATCAGCCAGGTGGACGGCGGCAGGCCGGCCAGGCCGAAGCGGGCCAGGGTGAGCGGGTCGCGTGGCAGCGCGGTGAGCGGCAGGGACATGAAGTCGCGGGCCAGGGTGTCCCACTTGGCGAGGAACGGCTCGACCAGCCTGCGGTACGCGCCCGCGTCCCGCGGCCCGAAGGAGGCGGCCGTCTCGGCGACCGACCGGGCCAGCACGGCCGCGGTGCCGTCCGGGAAGGGGTGCGCCATCGGCAGCTCGGCGTGCAGCCACTGCAGGCCGTACCGCTCCAGGGGCAGCGCGCGGAACGCGGGTGAGTTCACACCGAGGGGGTGTGCGGCCGAACACGGGTCGTGCCGGAAGCCGGGAAGGGTCAGCTCCTCGGTCCGGGCACCGCCACCGACGGCCGACTGCGCCTCGAACAGCGCGACGGAGAATCCCCGGCGGGCCAGCTCCACGGCAGCGGTCAGGCCGTTCGGCCCCGCACCCACCACAACGGCATCGAGCATCGACGGCACCTTCGGACCCCCTCGTCAGCCGACGGCCACTCGGGATCAGGATATGCCGGGGCACTGACAATCCCCGGGACCGGGGGCCGTCCCGGGCCGGCCGGGACGGCCGAGGGCGGACCTGCGTAGGTCGGGACAGGCTCAGGAGGCCGTGTGCAGGGCCGTGTGCAGGAGGGTGGCCACTCGGCGGGCGGTGGCTGTGTCGCGGGCAGCGGTGAACGGCAGTGCGTTGCCGCCCGTCACGCGGAACGACTCGCCCGTGCCGGTGAGGTGGGCGCCGCCCGCCTCCTCGACCAGCAGCAGCCCGGCGGCGTGGTCCCAGGCGGCCTCCCAGGAGAACGCCACCGCGTCCAGCTCGCCCCGGGCGACGGCGAGATACTCCAGGCCCGCCGAGCCGCAGGGGCGCGGGGCCACGCCGTCGGTCCACAGGGCGCACAGCGCACGCTTCTGCTCGTCGGTGGTGAAGTCCGGGTGGGAGGTGGCGACGGCGAGGTCCCGCCCGGGCGCGGGCGACCCGGCGGACAGCGGCTCGCCGTCGAGGAAGGCTCCCTGGCCGCGTACGGCCAGGGCCAGCTGGTCACGCGCGGGCGCGTACGTCCACGAGGCGAGGACGGTGCCCCGCTGGGCGAGCGCGACCAGGGTGCAGAAACCGTCGTCGCCGTGCACGAACTGCCGGGTGCCGTCGACCGGGTCGATGATCCACACCGGGGCGTCGCCCTGCAGCGCGTCGTATGTCGCCGGGTTCGCGTGCACGGCCTCCTCGCCGACCACCAGCGAGCCGGGCAGCAGGGCGCCGAGGACGTCGGTGAGGCACCGCTCGGCGAGGCGGTCGGCGTCCGTGACCAGGTCGTGCGGTCCGCTCTTCTGGTCCACCTCGTGCTCGGCCAGACGGCGGAAGCGGGGCAGGATCTCGGCCGCGGCGGCCTTGCGGACCGCTTCCTCCACGTCGGCCGAGTGGCGCGCGAGAAACTCGTCGATGGTTTCCGTCATTGCTTCGATCATGCGTCCATGAGACCACGCATCCCTGACAATCCCCGCCCGCCCGGTGCACGCGGGGTGGAATCCGGATGAAGAACAGGGGTCGCGGTCAGCGGTTGTCCACCCCGGCCGTCAGCGGCCCACCGCGTACCCCTGCATCCCGCGCGGGTTCGCGGCGGCCGACAGCACGCCCGTCTCCGGGTCCCGGGCCACCGCGCACAGCCGCCCCTCCGACCAGGCCGGACCGACGGTGACGCCATGGCCGCGCCGCCGCAGCTCCTCGACCACCGCCGTGGGCATCCGGGACTCCACCGTCACGCTGCCGGGCCGGTGACCGCGCGGGTGGAACGAGCTGGGGAAGGCGTCGTTGTGCCAGTTCGGGGCGTCGATAGCGCCCTGGAGGTCGAGGCCGCCGCGGACCGGGCCGCGCAGGACGGCGGCGAGGAAGAAGTGCAGCTGCCACTGGTCCTGCTGGTCACCGCCGGGCGTACCGAAGGCCATGACCGGTACGCCGTCGCACAGCGCGAGGGACGGGGTGAGGGTGGTGCGGGGACGGCGCCCGGGCGTGAGGGAGTTCGGCAGGTCCTCCTCCAGCCAGGTCATCTGCAGCCGGGTGCCGAGCGGGAAGCCCAGTTCGGGCACGACCGGGTTGGACTGGAGCCAGCCGCCGCTCGGCGTGGCGGAGATCATGTTGCCCCAGCGGTCGACCACGTCGAGGTGGCAGGTGTCGCCGCGGGTGGTTCCGTCCGCGGCCACCTCCGGTTCACCGGCCGCCCCCATGACGGTGGGCTCCCCCACCCCCATGGAGTTGAAGCCGGGCTCATGGGGCAGGCCCCCGCCCGCGCGTGCCTTCGCCGGCAGCCGCGGTACGCGTCCGCCGGGGCTGCCGGGGCGCAGGTCGTAGGAGGCCTCGGCGCCGAGGAGCGCGCGCCGCCCGGCGTTGTAGCCGTCCGACAGCAGCTCCGCCAGGGGCACCTCGGCGGCGTCGCCGTACCAGGCCTCGCGGTCGGCCATGGCGAGCTTGCAGCCCTCGATCAGCAGGTGGACGTAGTCGGCAGAGCCGTACGCGGGCAGCTCGGGCGGAAGCAGGGCGAGCTGCTGGAGGAAGGCGGGGCCCTGGCTCCAGGGGCCTGCCTTGCACACGGTCCAGCCGTTCCAGTCGTACGTCACCGGCGCCTCGTAGGCCGCCGACCATCCGGCGAGGTCCGCCTCGGTGAGGGTGCCGGTGTGCCGTTCACCGCTGGTGTCCAGGGTGGGGCGCCGGGACTGCCGCAGCAGGGCCTCGGCGATGAAGCCCGATCGCCACACCTCGCGCGCGGCGTCGATCCGGGCCTCCCGGCCGCCCGCGCGGGCGGTCTCGGCGAGCAGCCGCTGCCAGGTGGCGGCGAGGGCGGGGTTGCGCAGCAGCGCGCCGGGGCGGGGCGCCTTCCCGCCCGGCAGGTACACCTCGGCGGACGAGGTCCACTCGGTCTCGAACAGCGGGCGTACGCGCTCCACGGTCGCGCCGACGTTCTCCACGGGCGCGTGCCCGTGCCCGGCGTACCCGATGGCGTACGTGAGGACCTCGTCCAGGGACTTCGTGCCGTGATCGCGCAGGAGCAGCAGCCAGGCGTCGAAGGCGCCGGGCACGGCGGCGGCCAGGGGGCCCGTGCCGGGTACGAGATCCAGGCCGAGCCCCTGGTAGTGCGCGACCGTGGCGCCCGCCGGGGCCACGCCCTGCCCACACAGCACGCGCACCTCGCCGCCCGCCGGGGCGAGCAGGATCGGTACCTCGCCGGCCGGGCCGTTGAGGTGCGGCTCGACGACGTGCAGCACGAACGCGCCGGCCACGGCGGCGTCGAAGGCGTTGCCGCCGTCCTCCAGGACCGCCATCGCCGACTGGGAGGCCAGCCAGTGCGTGGAGGACACCATGCCGAAGGTGCCTCGAAGTGTGGGTCGAGTCGTGAACTGCATCTCCCACCTCGGTGTTCACGTGCGTCCGCCGGCCTGTCCCCCATCGAATATCTCATCCGGCGCCCGGTCAGGCGGACGGTCTTCTACGGCCTGCGCTCAGGGCGGGGTGTGCCGTACCAGCGCCACTTGGTGAGGCGCGGCCGGCCGGGAAGCTCTGCGCGACCGGTGGCCCAGAGCAGGGTCGGCCACCGGTCGGTGTCGGTCGGAGCATCGGGAAAGAGCCGGGCCAGCACGCGATCGCACAGGTCGGCAGGCGGCGTCCACTGCGTACCCAGGCCCTCGGCGACGTCGTGGGTGTGCACCAGGACCTCGACGATGCCCATCGCGGCGAAGCCTTCGGGGTCGGCTGCGCCGAAGATGTGGTGTGCCCGGACCGTGGGCGGCGTGGCGCGGACGATCGCGGACAGCAAGGCGCCGCCGGCCTCCAGTACTTGCAGCAGACCGGCTGGACCGGCCTCGCGGTCCGCGAAGACCGCGTTGGCCGGGCCGCCCGGCCTCTTCCGGCTCCACGCGAAGGGGACGTGGGTGTCCAGTGGTGGGTTCGCCGGACCCAGTTGGACGGCGTAGGAGAACAGGTCGTCGGCGAGGTGCTCGACGGTCTCCCAGCAGTCCCACTCCAGGGAACCTGCCTTGAGGCTCCAGTCGGGAGCGTCAGCCCCACGCAGAGCGGCGAGCGCCAAGCGGACGGCTTGTTCGACATCGGCCGCGGTGACCGGGCCGCTCGGTGGTCCCTCTGCTACGGACATGACGGGACCGTACCAATGATCATCAGCGGTCCGGGAACACGTTGTCGAGCCGATCGTGACCACGATTTATTGACGTGCCCTTGACCGCTTCCTCCAACTCCGCTCAACAGGTGGGGGCTAGGCTCGCCAGGCGACTCATGTCCCTGCGCCGTCGGACCGTACCTGCGCCAGCACCGCCCAAGAAACAACGCCGTTTCGGAGTTGGGGGAATTCGCCATGCGCATTCGCACAAGAGCGTCTCTCGTGGCCGCCGCTGCTGCGTTCCTGCTCGTCGCCACGGTGGACAGTTCCGCAGCCTCGGGCGACAGCCAGCCCGTCCACCTGGTCTCGCCCGGCGACCCTTACGCCGCCTGCGACATCAGCGGCGACGGGCCCGGCACCAACTACCCTTCCACGGAGGACGAACCGTACGTCACCGCCTCCCCGCGCGACCCGCGTGACGCGGTCGGCGTCTTCCAGCAGGACCGCTGGTCCAACGGCGGCGCCCGGGGCCTGACCGCGACGTACACCCATGACGGGCGGCACTTCACCGAGACCCCGCTGCCGTTCTCGCACTGCGCGCCGGGCGGGCTCGACTACCAGCGGGCCTCGGACGGATGGGTGAGCACCGGCCCCGACGGCACCGTCTACGCCAGCGGGTTGGTCCTCGACGCCACCGACGCGCGCAACGGCGTGGCCGCCTCCACGTCCTACGACGGCGGGCGCACCTGGACCCACACGGTCCCCCTGATCGAGGACACGCAGATCGAGTTCGCAGACGACAAGAACTCCGTCACCGCCGACCCCGTCCACCCCGGCGTCGCGTACCAGGTCTGGGACCGCATCGACGAGGACGACTCCGCCCAGGTCTACGACGGACCCGCCTACATCTCCCTCACCCGCGACGGCGGCCGGCACTGGACCAAGGCGCGACCGTTCGTGGACACCTCCGTCGTCCCGCACTCGCAGACCATCGGCAACGTCATCGTCGTCGACCCGCGCACCGACACCCTCTACGACGTCTTCGACTGGCAGACGTACGACATCGACTACACGACCGGTACCTTCACGCCCACCGACCTGCACTTCGCCATGGTCAGGTCGACCGACCAGGGCCGTACCTGGAGCAAGCCCGTGACCATCGCGAGGGACACGGCCGTGGGCGAGGTCGACCCCAACGCCCCCGACGACCCGGCCAAGGCCCTGCGCGCGGGCGGCGACCTGCCGAGCGTCGCCATCGATCCGCACACCGGTGAGCTGTATGTCGCCTATGAGGGATCGGACTTCAACGGCGGTGCCTACAACTCGGTGGAACTGACGCGCTCCACCGACGGGGGTCGTACCTGGTCCGCTCCGAAGCGGGTCAACTCCGTCGCCTCCGCGCCCGCCTTCACGCCCTCCATCAGCGTGGACGCCCGCGGGACAGTCGCGATCACCTATTACGACCTGCGCTACCTCACTCCCGGGAACACCGCGACCCTGCCCACCGCCGCCTGGCTGGTCACCCTCCCGCACGGCGCGGAGAACGGCGCCACCGAGCGTCGCATCTCCCGCGTGTTCGACTGGCTCCAGGCGCCTTACGCCCGGGGTCACTTCCTCGGCGACTACGAGGGTCTCGTCACCGACGGCCCCCTCGCCGTACGCCCGCTGTTCGTCGAGTCCCATGCCGACGCGCCGCAGAACTCCACGGACGCCTACAGCGGACTGTTCCCCAGCGGTGCGGGTCACGGCCCCCTCACGGTGGCCCCGGCCACCGCCGCACCGCGAGCGGCGGCTCCCCGGGCAGCCCGGCCGCACCGCATGCTCCGGTGAATCGCAGTCAGACCTCGTAGAGACCTGCCGCGACCGGCAGTTCGGGTTTATGCGTGCTATGAGGTAAACACCCACCCATTTTTCCTGTGCACCCTTTGTGTGACTGTTGTGGTCACGCCAAGATCCTTCTTGCGCCGGGGCACCCCCATACGCCCGGCGCAGGGAGGAGAGGGCATGCTGCCCCCGAAGCACCAGCGACGGTTCATAACCTGCACCGTCGTGGCCGCCGCGTTCGGACTGGTGAGCACCCAGTCGTTCGCAGCGTCGACCGACACCAGACCCAGGCCCTGGCAGGCGCGCCACCAGGCCGCGATGGGCCGCCAGCACATCAAGGCGGTGCACGCGGGCCGGGGATTGTCCGCCTTCGCCGCTGAGGACGACGAAGACGGCGCCGACGAGGCGGAGAACTCCGCCGAAGCGACAGCTCAGTTCACCGAGGCCCGCACGGCGCCCGGGGTGGTGGCCCCCGGCGCCTACGGGGCCGCCTGGCAGCAGCTGCAGTCGATGCGGCACACGCCCGGCAGCTGGGACCACGTCACGAAGAAACCGTACGACTCCGACGACCCCCGCTACCGCGACCAGAACTCCAACTCCAGCGGCGGCTCGGGCAAGGTGACCGGCCGGATCACCGGCATCGCCGCCGACGACCACGGCTATGTGTACGCGGGCGGCGCCAACGGCGGCGTCTTCCGGTCCACGACCGGCGGCGGACACTGGAAGCCGATCGCCGACAAGCTCCCGTCCCTGTCGACGGGCACCCTCGCCCTGGACGGCCGGAAGCGGCTCTGGTACGCCACCGGCGAGTCCAACACCGGGGCGACCTCCTTCGTGGGCACGGGGGTCTACGTCCTGAAGGACCCGCGCCACGGCCGGTTCCAGCCCGGCGACCGCGTGGGCGGGGCCGAGCTGGAGTCCACCGTCATCCACGCGCTGCGCTTCGCCGGCACCAAGGTGTGGGCGGCCACCAGCACGGGCGTGTGGTCGCACTCCACGACCACCCTGTCCGGTCCGTGGAAGCACGAGTTCGCCCCCAACCCGGACTACCTGCCGGGCGGTTCGAAGGCGGACGACCCGAGCGCGCCGTACAAGAACATCGCCAACGACATCGCCGTCGACCCCAAGGACCCGGACAAGGTCCTCCTCGCGGTCGGCTGGCGGGGCGGCGACACCTACAACGGGCTGTACGCCCAGCAGGACGACGGCAGCTGGAAGCCGGTCAGCGGGCTCGGTGACCTGCCGACCAGCAGTGCGGACGTCGGCAACATGACGTTCGCCGCGGCGGCCGACGGCTCGCGCCTGTACGCCGTCGACCAGTCCCCGGCGCAGATGGCCACCGACCCGGACAGCGGGCTGAAGGGCGTCTACGTGTCGAAGAACGGCTCACCGTTCGGCCCGTGGACGCTGATCGCCGACTACACCAAGCTGAAGGCGTCCGGATCCGCGCTCCAGAGCGACGGCTACCAGCCCGGCATCCAGTCCTGGTACAACCAGTTCCTCCAGGTCGACCCGGCCGACGCCGACCACGTCTACCTCGGCCTGGAAGAGGTCTTCGAGACCAAGAACGGCGGCGACAGCTGGACCACGCCGGGCCCGTACTGGAACTTCACCTTCCCCTGCTGGAGCATCGACCCGGCCAAGCAGACCGGCGACTGCTCGCCCACCACCCACTCCGACCAGCACGCGGTCGCGATCGGCAGCCACAAGGGCAAGAGCTGGGCCTACGTCGGCAACGACGGCGGCATCTACCGGCGCCCCCTGAACGGCGCGGTGGACTCCGGCGGCCACGCCAAGGACTGGCAGTCCCTCAACGACGGCACCATCGACGCCCTCCAGTACTACTCCGTCGGCGTGGGCAAGGACCTCGACCGGGGCGGCGTCTCGGTGACCGGCGGCCTGCAGGACAACGGCCAGTCGATCCTGCGCGGCCACGACAAGGTCATGGGCTCCAACTTCGGCGGCGACGGCGGCGACACCATCGCCGACCCCGCCAACGGCTGCAACATCGCCGCCGAGTACGTCTACCTCGACATGTGGGTCACCCAGAACTGCGGTGTCAACGACGGCTCGTGGACCACAGACCCGTCCAAGGCCACCGAGTACGAGGTCGCCCCGCCGGACAAGGACCTGGGCGGTGCGGGCGCCCGCTTCATCGCACCGATCACCGCCGACGCCAAGGACACCGACACCTGGGTCGCGGGCGGCCGGCACGTGTGGGTGCAGACCAAGGGCTTCGCGATCCGCTCCGGCAAGGATTGGACAGGCGCCTACGACCTCGGCGAGGGCCACGTGGCCACGGCCGTGGCCTCCTCCGGTGGCACGGTGTACGTCGGCTGGTGCGGCCCCTGCAACAACCAGGGCTTCACCCGGGGCATCGCAGTCGGCAACGCCGACGGCACCGGCTGGCACCAGCTGAACCTCCCGGTCGACGGCACCATCCCGAACCGCTACATCTCCGGCTTCGAGATCGATCCGGCCGACGCCCAGCACGTGTACGTGGCGGTCAACGGCTTCTCCCGCCGGTTCACCGAGGGCCCGGGCGCGGGCGTCGGCCACGTCTTCGAGTCCGAGGACGGCGGCGCGAGCTGGACGGACATCTCGGCGAACCTGCCGGACGTGCCCGCCGACACGGTCAAGCTCCTCCCGAACGGCGGCCTCGCCCTCGGCACCGACCTGGCCACCTTCTACCGGCCCGCCGGCGCCACGAAGTGGGAGGTCCTGGGGCACACCCTGCCCAGCACGGCGGTGATGCAGCTCCGCCTCGGCCCCGACGGCAAGCTGTACGCCGCCACGCACGGACGGGGCATCTGGTCCTTCGACGTACGGCGCCTCAAGGGCCGTAAGGACTGACCACGCTGCGTACGCCCGTCGTACGACGACGGCCGGTGCGGACCCCGTTCCGGGGACCCACCGGCCGGGGCCCTCTCAGGCCGATGCGGTTGCTTCGGTATCCATCCCACCCTTCCGCTGCGGAGTTTCTCGTCGTGAGGGGAGGCTCTGGGTTCGAGGCCAGGTCAGAGCAGGCCATGCGCCCGCTGGCTGCGGCGGGTGAGGGAGTCGGTGATGAGGGCGGCCACCAGCACCACGGCGACGATCAGGTACTGCATCTCACTCTGCACGTTCAGCAGTGCCGTACCCGAGGCGATCGACTGGACGACCAGAATTCCCAGCAGGGCCGACCATGCCCTGCCCCGTCCGCCGAACAGGCTGGTGCCGCCGATGACGGCGGCGGCGATCGCGTTGATCACCAGCGGCCCCGAGCCCGCCAGCTGGCCGACGGAGGTGATCTGCGAGGCCAGGAACAGCCCGCCCACCGCGGCCATCGCCCCGGACACGGTGAACACCGAAACGCGCATCACCGTCACGTTGACCCCGGCACGGCGGGCCGCCTCGGGGTTGCCGCCCAGCGCGTAGACCCTGCGGCCGTACGGCGTGCGGCGCAGGAGGTAGTCCGAGGCGGCGACGACCGCCAGGAAGATCAGAAGGGCGAGTGGCAGGCCCCGGAAGCGGTTGAGGACGTACGCCGCACCGCACCCGACCACAGCGATCAGTGCCGTACGGACCCCGGTCTCCGCCGGTGACCGCGAGCGGGTGCCGACCGCCCGCAGTCGGCGGCCGTGCTGAAGGGAGGCGAACAGGAACAGGGCGGCGGCGAGTGCCGCCAGGCCGTACGCGGCGGCCTCGTCGGGAAGATATCGGCTGGTCAGGTTGGCGACCAGGCCGTCGGGCGGGAGGTTGACCGTGCCGCGCGAGCCGAGGAGGTCGTACGTGACGCTGCTCCACCCCAGGAGCCCTGCCAGGGTGACGGCGAACGAGGGCACCCCGAACCGGGCGACGATGAAGCCCTGGAGGGTGCCGATCACGGCGCCGCACAGCACCGCGGCGACGGCCGCGGGCCACTGCGGCACCCCGTGGTACACACTCAGCACACCGAACACCGCCGCGCACAGGCCGCTGACCGCGCCCGCCGACACGTCGATCTCCCCCATGAGCAGCACGAACACGACGCCGACGGCGAGCATGCCGGTCCCGGTCATGTCCACGCTGAGATTCGTCAGGTTGCGCGAGCTGAGAAAAGCCTGGTCGAGGCTCTGGAAAACGATCCAGGCAAGCACGAGTGCGAGAATCGCCGCTCCCGGGCCCAGCTCACCGTGGCGCAGTTGACGCCACACCGGACCGAGCGTCCGGCTCACCGCCGCCCTCGCGCGGGCCGGCGCCCGGCCCGGGACCGTACTCGACGGGCCGGTCGCCTGCGCGGGGCCGTGCGCACGCGCTCGGTGCTGTTTCGCCGTCGGCGCGCCGGAGCCGGACGCGGCTGTCCCGGGCCGTCCAGAACCGCTCACGGCAGCTCCTCCTCCAGATCGTCGGCGTGGCGCTGAGTGACGGCGTTCTCCGTCGCGCCCGTCATGGACGAGATGATCTGTTCCTCGGATGTGTTGTGCACGTCGAAGAACCCGTTGTTGCAGCCGTGCCGCAGCACCGCCACATGGTCCGCGACCGCCTTGACGTCGCCCAGGTTGCGGCTGATCAGCAGCATCCCGAGGCCCTGTTCGCGCAGTTCCTCCACCAGGTCCAGGAACCGGTGGGCCTGCCCGACGCCCAGCCCGGCGGTGGGTTCGTCGAGCAACAGCAGCGCCGGTTCGCCCAGCAGCGCGCGGGCGATGGCGATCAGCTGCCGCTGGCTCCCCGGCAGGGATGCGACGGGCGCCCGCAGGTCCGGCAGGCCGGTGGACAGCCGCAGCAGCAGTGCGCGGGTCCGCCGGCCCATCTCGACCTCGTCCAGGGCCAGGACCGTGCCGAGTTCGTGGCCGAGATACATGTTGCCCACCACGTCGAGGTTCCCGCACAGGGCGAGGTCCTGGTAGACCGCCGCGATGCCCAGGCGGCTCGCGTCCTGCGGGCGGACGATCCGCACCGGGCTGCCACGCCACCTGACCGTGCCCGAGTCGGCAGGCTCCACACCGGCGATCACCTTGACCAGGGCGGACTTGCCCGCGCCGCTCTCACCGACCAGGGCCACGACCTCGCCGGCCCGGATCTCCAGCGACACGTCCGTCAGCGCCCGTACCGCACCGAAGCGCTTGCGCACCCCGCTCAGCGTCAGCAGCGGGGCGTCGGCGATCCGTTCCATGGCGCTCACGTCCGCCCCGGAAGGAGCCCGGCCTTCACGCAGGCCGCCCGATAGGGCGCGGTGCAGATCTGGGCGACCGTGTAGGTACCGTCCTTGACGACGGTGTCCTTGACCGTGCGGGCGGTCACCGGTTCAGCGCCGGCCCAGAAGGTCGGGATGCGCGAAGCGGTGCCGTTGCTCACCGTGTCCTCGGCCATGCCGTCCACCTTCTCGCCGCGGCTGAGCGCGACGGCCGCCTCGGCAGCCGCGTACGCTTCGTCCTTGACTCGTTTGTGAACGGTCATGTACTGCCGCCCGTCGAGGACGCGCTGCACGGCGGACAACTCGGCGTCCTGCGCGATCACCGGAGGCAGCGGCCTGATGTACGCGGCTTCGAGCGCGGAGACGGCACCGCCCGCCAGGACGTCGTTGGCGGCGTAGACGCCGTCGATGCGGTGGGCACCCAGCTTGGCCACGGCACCGGCCATCAGGGCGTATGCGTCGGCCGCGTCCCATCGAGCGGGTCGGTACGTGCTGATCGTCCGCACCCGTCCCCTCAGGACGGACCGCGCGGCCTTCTCCCGCTCGCTCGGCCGACCGGCCGGCGACAGTGCGTCCAGCCATACGATGCGGGCGCTCGCCGCCCTGGGGCCCAGGGCGGCGAGCAGCGCCTCGCCCTGGAGTCTGCCGACCGTGGCCTCGGACTGCCCGGTGAAAGCCGACACCGGGCCCTCGGCGAGCCGGTCGTAGGCCACCACCGACATGCCCGCCCGCCGCGCCTCGACGACCGCGGGGCGGACGGCCTTGACGTCGACGGCGTCCAGGATCAGCACCTTCACTCCCCGGCTGATCATCGCGTTGACCTGCTGGCGCTGGAGCACCGGATCCCCCTGGGCGTCGGCGTACGTCACCCGGCAGGCCGGGCACAGTTCCTCGACCCGCCGCTCGATGAAGGGGCGGTCGAAGGCCTCGTACCGCGTCGCCTGGTTCTCCGGCAGGAGCAGGCCGATCGTCGCGGCTCCGCTGTGCCCGCCCACCGGCGTCCTGCCATCGCTCGCCGTGCCGCAGGCGCCCGTACCGGCGGCCAGGAGGACGGCGGTCAGGGCGATGGCGATGCGGCGGGTACGAAGGCGCGGGCCGGTCGTGCGGGCGCTCGGTCGGGTCATACGGGTCTCCCCTGGTCGGTCGCGGGCTCGGCGGCCGGACTGCGGGAGGCCAGCGTGATCTCGCCCCACACCTGCTTGCCGCCGCTGAGCGGCACGGAACCCCAGGCCGCGGCCATGGCCTCCACGAGCAGCAGTCCGCGACCACCGGTCGCCTCCCAGTCCAGCGACGCCGGTTTGACCGGGGTGCGCGGCGAGGAGTCGCTGACCGCCACCCGCAGCCGGTCGCCGCTGAGGGTGAGGTCGAAGCGCACCGGGCCCTGGGTGTGCACCAGGGCGTTGGTGACGAGTTCGGAGACGATCAGCATGACCTCGTCCGCCTCCTCGGCCACGTTCCACGCCTTCAGGGTCCTCTTGACGTAGCGGCGGGCGTGCATCACGGCGTCAGGCAGTCGCCATACCGTGGCGCCGGCTCGGATCGGCTTGTCCTTCATTCCGTCGTAGCGCAGGAGCAGCAGCGCCGCGTCGTCGTCGTGTCGGCGGGCGCAGTCCAGCAGCGCGTCGGCGGCGCGGTCGGGGTCCCCCGGGTCGATATGGGACAGGGCCTCGCGCAGCCGGAGCGCACCGTCCTCCAGGGCCGGGCCGGCCGGCCCCAGCAGCCCGTCGGTGAGCAGTGTCAGCACGGAACCGGGGGTCAGGTCGGTCGTACCGATCACGTACTCCGCGTCGGCGAGCACCCCCAGCGGTGGTCCGCCGTCGACCGCGACCTCCTCGGTACGGCCGTCGGGGTGACGCAGCAGCGGCCTCGGGTGCCCGGCCCGTACCAGCCAGCAGCTGCCGTCCTCCAGATTCAGGTCCGCGTACAGGCAGGTCGCGAAGAGTTCGGTCTGCATGCCCAGCAGGAGCCGGTTGGCGTGCGTGGCGACCACGTCCGGCGGGTGGCCCTCGACGGCGTAGGCCCTGATCGCGGTGCGGATCTGGCTCATGACCGTGGCGGCACCCGCGCTGTGTCCCTGGACGTCTCCCACGACGAGCGCCACGTGGCTGTCGGGCAGGGGGACCACGTCGTACCAGTCGCCGCCGACCTCCAGACCGTCCGTGGCCGGCAGGTATCGGGCGACGGCCACCGCGCCGGGCAGGGCGGGCGGCGCCGGCGGAAGCAGGCTGCGCTGGAGCACGGTCGCCAGTCGGTGCCGGGCGTCGACGGCACGGGCCCGCGCCAGGGCCTGCCCCGCCTGGCCGGCGATCACCGCGAGCAGGGACCGCTCGTCGGAGCCGAGGGGGTGCGGCGCGTCCCAGCCGACCACGTACAGAGCGGCCACCGGGCCCTGGCCGTGCAGCGGCAGCACCACGAGCGCGCCCGGACCGACCTCGGCGAGCACGGGTTCCGGCTCCGCCGTCCCGTCCGGCCATCGGGCAGGCCGGCCGGTGCGCAGCGCCGCCCGTACGGTGGGCAGGGCGGCCATCGGAAGCTCGGGCGGTTCCGCGCACGCGGGCCGCCATCTCCGGGGCCAGCCGGTCGGGTCCGGCGGGTCCAGCACGCCCACGACCAGCCGGCCGGCGGCGACCTCCGCGAGGGCCATCCTGTCCGCCTTCAGGGATGCCCGCAGAATGGCGGTCAGCGGACGCAGCACGGACAGGTCGTCCGAGCGGGGGCGTGACCGGGGCGCCTGCGCAACCACGCCGAGCATCAGGTCCGTCTCGTCGCCGAACCGGTACCGCAGGGTCAGCCGGCACGGGCCTGCTCCCCTGCGGCGCACCCGGAACTCCAGCTCGCCCGTGCCAGATCTGCCAGGCCCGGCGAGGGCTGTCAGGGTGGGCAGGTCGTCCGGCATGACGCACCCCAGCAGGGTCTCCACCCGCCCGTCGAACTCCTCCGGCTCGATGCCGGCCAGCCCCAGCAGCCCCCGGTCCGCCTCGATCCGCCCCGATCCCACCGCCAGGGTGAAGGCGCCGATTCCGGTGAGCGGGTCCCTGTCCCCTCCCAGCCGTGCGGCCACGTACGGCGCACAGAGTTCGACCAGCGACCGCCGTGCGGGGCCGAAGCCCTCCGCCCTGTCCTCCACCACGACCAGGCAGCCCGACCGCCCGGCGTCCGACACGAACGGCACCACGCCCATGGACATCCCGGGGGCGGCGCCGACGTGCCCGTAAGCGGCGAGGGCGGCGGCATCCAGCCACAGCAGTCGGCCCTCGCGGAAGGCGTCCGTGACGGGGGAACGGTTCGTCAGTTCGTACCGGCGTGCCAGCCCCCGGTGATCGGGGGGCCGCGCGGCCGTCTGGAGCAGGGCGAGCGCGTCCACGGCCCCGTCGAGGAGGTAGACCGCCGCGACCGCGGCACCGGCGAGAGCGGGCCCCGGCATTCCCGGCGCACCGTCGGCGGGCCGTTGGCACCGAGGGTGCGCGGCCTTGCCTGCCCCGGGCCGGCCCCGGCTTCCTGCGCCGGTCATGTCGTCACCGATTTCCTCCGCAGCGCCCTCCGACGTGCCCTTCAGTCCGACATTCGGAACATAGCGCAATTACCGACAAAAGGTTCAGCCGGTGAGCGCGTGACGGGAAGGCCGAAGGATCGGCGACCCGCCACGCGGGCCTCCGCCCCGCGCCGTACGGCGATGGCCGGGCCCACGATGCGGGCCCGCATCGTGGGCCCGGCCGTGTCAGGCCGCTGGATCGCGTGGATCGAGGAACGTGAGCACGGAGGCGTCCTCCTCGATCAGCGGGGCGAGTGCGGCGTTGAACGGACCGCCGTACGGGGCGCCCAGGTGGGTCCGGAAGGCTTCCTCGTCGCGGTACACCTCGAAGATCCAGTAGGCGCGCGGGCTGGACGCCCTGGTGTAGACGTCGAAGACGAGGTTGCCGTCCTCCTCGCGCACCTTTCGGGCGTAGTCCCGCAGCAGGCGGGCGACCTGGTCCTCGGTTCCCTCGCGGGCGGTGAACTCAGCAAGCAGGGTCTTCTTCATGCGATCGCTCAATCCCGGTAGGAGCCGAGGTGCCGGATGTCGGCCTGTTCCAGGGTCACCGAGCCGTTCTCGGCGAAGACCTGCACTCCCTGGCCGGCGGGGTCGGGGAAGATCTGGTCGGTGATCACTGCCTCGCCGCTGCCGCCGAAGACCTCGACGGACGACCAGTCGACGAGGACCCGCAGCCTCACCTTGCCGTTCCTGGCCTGCAGCGGTGCGCGCTGGACGCCGGGGAAGGCGCTGCTGAAGTCCACGGCTCCGGAGTGGGTGCGGTCCACGTACAGCTCCTGCGTCGTGGTGTCGTACCCGATGACGGTCTCCTCTCCCCCGGCGCCGGTGCGCACCTTCAGACCGAACCGTTCGGCGTCCTCGAGGGAGAAGGTCGCCTCGATGTCGAGTGCCTTGCCCTCGGCCTCCGGGCCGATCAGCGGCCGGGAGGTGCTCGTGACCGTGACGCCGGACGCGGTCGCCGTGTCTCCCTGCCGCAACGAATCCAGGCTGTTCACGGGCTTGCTGATCAGCCGGATCCTGCCGTCGATGGTGCGCAGGGCCATCTCCCTGGGGACGCTCTGCGCGCTGCGCCAGGGCGAGGTGGGGATGGATCCCCCGTACTCCCAGTCGTTCATCCAGCCGATCATGTACCGCTTGTCGCCCGGGGCGTTCTGCCAGGACACCGCCGCGTAGTAGTCCTTGCCGTAGTCGGCCCAGTCGGCGCGCTGCACCACGGACTTGGCGGGGGCGTCGGCGGCGGTGAACTGATCGGCCAGGATGTGGCCCCAGCCGCCGGAGTTCATGTCGACGATCTGGATCTGGGCCTTTTTGCCCACATAGGGGCGCATGTCGAAGGAGGCCCAGTCCAGGCTCTCACTGTCGGAGCCTGTCGCGCTGCGCACCACCGTGCCGTCGACCAGCAGGTTGACCGACGTCTCCCGGGAGACCGGCTGGGCCTGGGTGTCGGACAGCACGATGTGGTCGACGTTGATGTGGCCCCAGCCGCCGGTGTTGTCGTCGACGATCCTGATCTGCGCCTTCCTGCCGGCGAGGTCGCGCACGTCCCACGAGGCCCAGTTGAGGGCCTCGGCCTCGTCTCCGGTGGCGCTGCGCACCACGTTGCCGTCGACGAGGAGTTCCACGGCGGTGGGACCGGCGTCGCCGGCGGGGTGGTGGCCGCCGCCGATGAGGAAGTCGACGTAGTCCTTGTCGATGGTGAACTCGGGCGAGGTGAGCGTGCCGGTGGTGGAGTCGCCGTTCAGGTAGGTGTTGACCAGGCCGTCGCCCAGCCATCCGGAGACCTCTTGCTGGTCGGGGAGGGTGCCGGTGGCCGGTGCGGTGCCGAAGGCGTCCCCGGTCGTCGTCCAGTCACCGTAGGTGCCGCCCTCGAAATCGGCGAGGACCGTCCCGTCGGGGGGAGTTCCCCGCTCCATGACGGTTCCGTCCCGGTGCGGGTGCCGTCCTCCGCCGACCTTGAAGTTCAGGTACGGGCTGTCGACCGTGAAAGAGGGTGAGGTGAGGGTGCCGGTGGTGGAGTCTCCGCCGTGGAAGCTGTCGGCGAGGCCCTGGCCGTCGAAACCGTCGACGGTCCCCTGCCCGTCGACCGCACCGGCGGCCGGTCCCTGGCCGAACGCGGTCCCGGCGGTCGTCCACGCACCGAAGTCGGCGCCTTCGAAGTCCTGCACGACTGTGCCGGCGGGCGGGGTGTACGTGCCCTTGTCGTCGGCCGTGAACCTCCTGCCGTCGAAGTCGCCGATGAAGTACTGGGCGCCCGACCCTCCGGTGATGCCACCGGGGTTGATGTTGACGACCAGGACCCACTTGACGTGGTTCTCGTCCCCGTCGACCGCCAGCGGGAACAGGTCGGGGCACTCCCACGCACCGCCCGTGGCGCCGGCCGGACCGAACTCGCTGAGCAGGTTCCAGTCCTTGAGGTTCTTCGACGAGTAGAACCGCACTTTGTGCTCGGTGGCCAGCGACACCGTCATCAACCAGCTTTTCGTCGGCTCGTACCACTGGACCTTGGGGTCACGGAATTCCCTGGACCCGATGTCGAGCACCGGGTTGCCCTGGTACTTGGTCCAGGTGCGGCCACGGTCGAGGCTGTAGGCCAGTGACTGCGCCTGCTTGCCCGTGTCCTTGAAGGCGCTGGTGTAGACCGCCACCATGGGCGGGTTCGTCTTGGTGCCGAAACCGGTGGTGTTGTTCCAGTCGACGACCGCACTGCCGGAGAACACCATCTCCTTGTCGTCGTACGGCAACGCGAGCGGCAGGTCCTTCCAGTGCACCAGGTCCGTGCTCACCGCGTGTCCCCAGGACATGTTCCCCCATGTGTTGCCGTCGGGGTTGTACTGGTAGAAGAGGTGGTACTCGCCCTTGTAGTACACGAGGCCGTTGGGGTCGTTCATCCAGTTCTTCTGCGGGGTGAAGTGGAACTGGGGGCGGTAGGTCTCGGAGTACGGCGGGGTGTCGGCGGCGACGGCCTGAGGGACGAGCGGGGCGGCGGAGAGGGCGCAGACGGTGGCCACCGCCGCGATCAGCCGCATGCGGGCAGGCCGGGATACGCGTCCAGAGCTCATCGGGGTCTCCTGTGATGCGGCCGTCCGCACGGCGACGCCGGCAGCCCCGACACGGACGGACCGAAGAGTGAGGCCCTGGCCCGCTGCGTCGTCCACGTCGCCGGACCAGGGGTGTCATCGTTGACTTGTGTCATCGATGACATCGAGTGGCCAGATGATGGGCGCAACCGGACCGGCACGTCAACCGTTCGGACGTGATTGCCCCGGGACGGCCCGCGCGCTCGTCATGCGCCGTTCGACGCCACGAGCTGTCCCAGCCGGCTCCGCCACGGCGGGTTGGGGCCGGCCACCGAGCAGGTCAGGGCCGCGACCTGGATGGCGAACGCCGCGGCTTCCGCGACCTCGTCGAGACGGAGGTCCGTCAGCCGGCCGCCGAGGAGCCCGTGAGCGCCGAGGTGATGGAGCAGGCCGGCGGTGAAGGAGTCCCCCGCTCCGACCGTGTCGACGACCCGGGTCGCCACGGCGGGCACCTGCAGCCGTTCACCGTCGAGTGAGACCAGGGCGCCGTCGGCGCCGCGCGTGATCACGACGAGCCGCGCCCCCGCGGCGTGCCAGGTGTCGCACGCCTGCTCGGGCGGGGTGCCCGGCAGCAGGAGTTCCAGGTCGTCCTCGCTCAGCCGCAGCACGTCGGCGAGGCGGCACCAGCGCTGGAGTCTCGCGCGGTAGACCTCGGGGTGCACCAGCAGGGGCCGGACGTTGGGATCGATGCTGATGGTGGCCCAGGTGGAGGCCGCTGCCAGGAACTCCTCCACCACCGCCGCCCCGGGCTCCAGGACCAGGGCCAGCGAGCCGGTGTGCACGCAGGCCGTCTCGGACAGATCGACCCTGGCCAGCTCCTCGTCCGTCCACTGCCAGTCGGCGGTGGCCTGTGCGTGGAAGGAGAACGTGGCCTGCCCCTTCGCGTCCAGCTCGGCGACCGCGAGGGTACTGGGCTCCGCGGCCGGGACGGCATACGACAGGTCCACCCCGGATGCCTCCAGATGGGCCCCGAACAGCCGGCCGAACACATCACCGGACAGCCGCGCGAGGAGACGGGCCGGGGTGCCGAGCCGGGCGAGCGCCACGGCCGTGTTGGCGGGTCCGCCGCCGGGCAGCACCCGCAGGGCGAGTTGGGTCGCTGTGCTTGCGGGTTCGACGAACGCGTCGGCGACGCATTCGCCCAGGACGGTGATCTGACGCGGGCTCATGGGCGGCTCTTCTCTGCGAACGTGGGGGCAAACCGGGGCAGTCCTGGCACAGACCGGCGAGCAGCTGGGCTCGGGAAGCCACTGGGGCGTTGCCGATTTGTGACAGGTGCAAGGCATTGACGTTGCCGGATACGGAGTCCATCATCCTCGGCAAGCAGTGTCAACGATGACATAAGTCAACGTTGACACCCGGACGGCATACCTCGATGCCGACCGCGCCGCCCGCAATTCCGCAGGAGTTCAGTCATGTCTCGCACCCTTCGTCTGCCCCTCTCCCTCATCAGAGCTGCCGCGTGCACGGGCATCGCGGCCCTCACTCTGACGGCCTGCGGATCCGGCTCCGGGTCGAGCTCCGGCGCCGACGGCTCGGGCAGCGTCAAGATCGGTCTGATCACCAAGACCGACACCAACCCGTTCTTCGTGAAGATGAAGGAAGGCGCGGAGAAGGCCGCCAAGGAGAACGGCGCCCGACTGGTCACCGCCGCGGGCAGGTTCGACGGTGACAACGCCGGTCAGGTCACCGCAGTCGAGAACATGGTCGCCTCGGGCGTGAAGGGCATCCTGATCACCCCCAGCGACTCGAAGGCGATCGTGCCCGCGATCCAGAAGGCCCGCGCCAAGGGCGTCCTGGTCATCGCCCTGGACACCCCGACCGAGCCGCAGAGCGCGGTCGACGCCCTCTTCGCCACCGACAACCTCAAGGCCGGCGAGCTGATCGGCGAGTACGCCAAGGCCGCCATGAAGGGCCGGACCGCCAAGATAGCCACCCTCGACCTCGCGCCGGGCGTCTCCGTCGGAGTCCAGCGGCACAACGGCTTCCTCAAGGGCTTCGGTATCGGCGAGAAGGACCCGGCGGTCGTCTGCTCCCAGGACACGGGCGGCGACCAGGCCAAGGGCCAGACCGCGATGGAGAACTGCCTGCAGAAGGCGCCGGGCATCAACGTCGTCTACACCATCAACGAACCCGCGGCCCTCGGCGCGTACACCGCCCTCAAGGCCAAGGGCCGGGAGAAGGACGTCCTGATCGTGTCCGTCGACGGCGGCTGCACCGGCACCCAGGCGGTCAAGGACGGCAAGATCGCCGCGACGTCGCAGCAGTACCCGCTGAAGATGGCCGCCGAGGGCGTCAAGGCCGTCGTGACCTACGCCAAGAACGGCAAGAAGGCGTCCGGTTACACCGACACCGGCGCCACCCTGATCTCCGACAAGACGCAGCCGGGGGTCGCCTCCAAGGACACCGCCTACGGCCTGGAGAACTGCTGGGGCTGAGCCGCCCGCCGCCGAGCCGTCACCGTTCTAAACCGCTCAGCGGGGCGGCCGGCCCCCGCTTCCCGCCCCGGGACGGCCGCTTCCCTCGTCCTTCCCCAAGGACCTCTGTCTTCCGACAAGGACTTCGCATGACCGCCACGTCCACGCCACCCTCCACATCGACGCCGTACGCCGAGCTCAAAGCACCGACCACGGTCCGCAGACTGCTCACGCAACCGACCACCGGCCCGCTGCTCGCCCTCCTTCTGGCCTGTGTCTTCTTCTCCGCCTCGACCGACCAGTTCCTCACGGGCGGGAACTTCTCGCTGATCGTGCAACAGGTCATGGTGGTCGGCACGCTGGCCATCGGCCAGACGCTGATCATCCTCACGGCCGGCATCGACCTGTCGTGCGGGGCCGTGATGGCGTTCGGCAGCATCGTGATCGCCAAGACGGCGGCCGAGGGCTCCCTGCCGCCACTGGCCGCCATCGCTCTGGGCCTGGTCGTCTGCGGCGGCTTCGGCCTGCTCAACGGGCTGCTGGTGCAGAAGGTCCCGCTGCCGCCGTTCATCGTGACCCTCGGCATGCTCAACGTGGCGTTCGCGCTGACCCACATCTACTCGGAGGAGCAGACGGTCACCAGCCTGCCCGGCCCGCTGACGGCCCTCGGCAGGACCTTCCCGCTCGGCCACACCGACATCACCTACGGCTCCCTGGTCACCATCGCCCTCTTCCTCCTCCTCAGCTACGCGCTGAGCAGCACCGGCTGGGGCCGGCACGTCTACGCCCTGGGCAACAGCCAGGAGGCGGCCCGGCTGAACGGCATCCGCACGTCCCGGCTGACCATCGGCGTGTACACCGTCGCCGGCCTGCTCTACGGCATCGCCGCCCTGCTGCTCATCTCCCGCACCGGAGTCGGCGACCCGCAGGCCGGGCAGACCGACAACCTCGACAGCATCACCGCCGTGGTCCTGGGCGGCACCAGCCTCTTCGGCGGACGCGGGTCGGTCCTGGGCACCTTCATCGGCGTCCTCATCGTCGGCGTCTTCCGCAACGGCCTGCAGCTGATGGGCGTCGCCTCCATCTACCAGACCCTGATCACCGGCGTCCTGGTGATCCTCGCGGTGACCGTCGACCAGATCTCCCGGAAGAAGGCCGCATGACCGCCGTCACCACCCCCACCCCCGTCCTGCAGGCCCGCGGTCTGGTCAAGCGCTACGGCCACGTCACCGCCATCGACGGCGCCGACTTCGACCTGCTGCCCGGCGAGGTGCTCGCTGTCATCGGCGACAACGGAGCCGGCAAGACCAGCCTCATCAAAGCCCTGACCGGCGCCGTGGTCCCCGACGCGGGCGAGATCCGCCTGGGCGGCGAACCCGTCCGGTTCTCCGGTCCGCAGAGTGCGCGCGCCCACGGCATCGAGACGGTCTACCAGGACCTCGCCGTGGCCGCTTCCATGGACATCGCCTCGAACATGTTCCTCGGCCGCGAGCTTCGCCGGCCGGGCGTCCTCGGCAGCGTCTTCCGGATGCTGGACAAGAAGCGCATGCGCCAGGAGGCCGCCGAGCACATGGCCGATCTGAAGATCGGACTGCGTTCGCTCACCCAGCCGGTCGAGACCCTCTCCGGCGGCCAGCGACAGGCGGTGGCGGTGGCCCGTTCCGTCGCCTGGGCGCGCAGCGTCGTCGTCATGGACGAACCCACCGCCGCCCTCGGCGTGAGGGAGTCCGGCCAGGTCCTGGACCTCATCCGCCGCGTCCGCGACAAGGGCATGCCGGTCGTTCTGATCAGCCACAACATGCCCCATGTCTTCGAGATCGCCGACCGGATCCACGTCCACCGGCTGGGCAGGCGGGCCGCTCTGATCAAGCCCTCCGACTACTCCATGGCGGAGGTCGTCGCGATCATGACCGGTGCGCTGACCGTGGACGATGCCGGGGGTACTGTCGTAGCGGATTCCCAGGCCGCGAAGGCCGCCGGGGTCCAGGCCACCTGACCTGACGACCGAAACACTCACAGGTTCCGGCCGAGGCCGAGGCCGGAACCGACGAGCACAGGAGACGTTTGCTCCATGGCAGCGAACCGCCGCCCCACCCTGGCCGACGTCGCACGTGAAGTGGGCGTCAGCGCCAAAACCGTCTCCCGCGTCCTGAACGAGGACGGACCCGTCTCGGTGCAGACCAGGGAACAGGTGCTCGCCGCCGTGGCCAGACTCGGCTTCCAGCCGAACCTGATGGCACGCAACATCCGCGTCGGCGGACCGGACACCACGATCGGACTGGTCGTACCCGACCTCGGCAACCCCTTCTTCGGTGCCGTGGCCCGCAGCATCGAGGACACCGTCCGCGGCCGCGGACTGACCCTGCTCATGGGCTCCTCAGCCGACGACCCCGAGCGCGAACGCAACCTGACGGACAAGTTCCTCGCCCGCCGCGTCAGTATCCTGATGATCACCCCGTCGGTGGGGGCCGACCACGCCTACCTCAGGTCCCACCGCGCTGCCGGGATGCCCGTGGTCTTCCTCGACCGGCCGGGCGTGGGCCTGTCCGCGGACAGCGTCGTCAGCTCCAACCGTGCGGGGGCCCACGACGGCGTCGCCCACCTGATCGCCCACGGGCACCGGCGCATCGGCTTCGTCGCCGACCTCCCCACCAACCTGTACACCCGCCGTGAACGTCTGGCCGGATACCGCTCAGCCCTCCAGGAAGCGGGACTTGCCCACGACCGCTCCCTGGTCGCCAACGCGCACGACCAGCACGGAGCCGCCACCGCCACCTCCCAACTGCTCGCCCTGCCGGACCCCCCCACCGCCCTGTTCGCCGGCAACAACATCGTCGCCGTGGGCATCGTCACCGAACTCTCCCGCAGCGGACGCAAGGACGTCGCCGTCGTCGCCTTCGACGACGTACCGCTCGCCGAGGCGCTCGAACCGGCCCTGACCGTCGTCGCCCAGGACCCCGAGGAGATCGGCAGGACGGCCGCGGCCACCGCCCTGGCACGCCTCGACGGCGACCGCTCCCGCGCCCGCACCCTCACCGTCCCCACCCGTCTGATCGCCCGGGGCTCGGCGGAGCGCCCTGCCCGTGTCAGGCAGGAAGCCTGACATGACACGGGCAGTCGGCACGTCCGCCGCGGCCGGCGAAGTCGGAGCGGCGCCGCCCGCGCGTGCCGCTGCCGGTTCAGCAACGGGTCAAGAAACGTTCTGCCTCCGGCCAAGCACGCCTATGGGTTCCCTCTACGCCCTGGCCGGCGCCCCGACAAAGCCGGATTTGCGCCTTGACCCGGTGGCTACCGTGGTCGCGCCCATGCGGCACGCGAACCAACGGGGAAGAGGTGACGGCGATGGGCGCGCCGATACGTTCACGCCTGCTCGATCTGGTCGGACCGGAACCGTCCGGGGGGCCTGACACGGCTGTGCCGACGGGGCGGGTGCCCGAGCCACGCCGTTCGCACCTGAGGGACCTGGTCGACGCGGCGCCGCCGCCGCGTGCGGCCACGGACGACCGGCCCGCGCCCAAGCCGGGCGTGCCCGCCTACGGCACGCCGGTGTTCGTGCCGGCGCATCCCCGGTCCGTAGCGTCGACGGACGCGCAGGGGCGCCCGGTGCGCGTGCCCTTCGTCGTCTACGAGCTGTTCGAGCACCCGGCCCACGGCACCGCGGCCTTCGCCTTCACCACGCCACGGAGGCTGGCGGACGCGCTCGGCGAGGCCCAGCCGTGGATCGCCACGTCGCTCGGCCCGCTGGCCGAGGGCGTGCGCGAGCAGGGCGTCACCGTCGTGCTCGACCCGCGGGTCGCACCGGGACAGCCCAACTGGCAGCCCGCCGACCTGACCGCCTACGCGCGGGAGGTGCGCTGATGGCCGACTTCAGAGCCGTCTACGACGACCTCGCCACGATGGCGAGGACGTTCCACGACCAGGCCACCGACTACCGCAAGCTGGCCGCCGACGTGGCCCCGCCCGTGGTCAGCGGCGGCGACGCCGGTCTCGACCACGCGATCAAGGAGGTCGCCGATCTCCTCGTGGGCCTGCACACCGGCCTCGCGGACCGGCTGGACGACCACGGGGACAAGGTCGCCTACGCGCGGGACTCCTTCCACCGGCACGACGTGGACGTCCACGGTGCCTTCGAAGACCTGATGGACGGGTGAGGGCTGATGGGCGACAGCTGGGTCGGCGGTGACATCGGCGGACTGCGCACGATGGCCGAGACGTACAAGAATGCCAAGGACAAGCTGGACGGCGTCGTCAAGCCGCTCACCGGCGCCGTCGACAAGCTGGTGGACGACGCGGGCTGGAAGGGCGAGGCGGCCGAGTCCTTCCGCGCCAAGTGGGCCGAGGACGCGCTGACCGCCGGGGGTTTCGCCGAGCTGGTGCACGAGACGGGCGACATCCTCGAAAAGCTCGCGGAGGCGCTGTCCACGTGCGAGACCGCCCTGCAGAACGCGGAGCACACCGCGGTCCGCAAGGGCGTCGCCATGGGCGCCAAGGGCGTGCCGCTGGCGATGGTCACGGCGAGTCCGCCGAGCGCGGACGACCAGAAGGCGATCGCCGCGATGAACGAGTACAGCACGGCGCGCGACGAGATCCTGCGCACGGCCCAGCACGCGCGGCTGGTTGCGGCGCAGAAGCTCCAGGGGCTGTACGCGCAGGTGACGTCGGAGGACGGCGCGACGTCTCCTGGCGACAAGGTCACCATCGCCGACTATCTGCGTGGCCTGTACGCGTACGACGCCGAGGACGCACGGGCCGGCGGGGCGAAGGCCCGGGCCCAGCTCGACTCGGCGAAGGCGGAGGCGCAGGCGGCCAAGAAGGAACTCCGCAAGGAGCGCCGGACGTTCCAGCAGCAGGGCCGCAAGATGCCGGACGACCTGCCCGCCAAGAGCGCCTACCGCGATGCGGTCGCCAAGGTCGACTCCCTGGAGGAGGCGATCGCACGCGACGACTTCGGCAGCACCAAGGTGCCGTACGACCGTGCCCTCAACGTGAAGCTGGCCGACGCCGCGGACGCGCTGCGCGCGGGCGAGAGCCTGGAGAAACTGCCGGACTTCCTCAAGGAGATACCCGTGCTGGACGTCGCCGCGGCCGGCGCCTGCGGGCTGCTGGAGGCCTCCGACGACCACGACAAGGGCTGGTCGTGGCAGCATTCGGTCGCGGTCGACGGTGGCGCCAACGTCGCCGGTCTGGTGGCCGGGACGGCCATCACGGCTGGCGTGGTGGCGGCCCTGCCCTTCGAGGTGCCGACCGCGGTGGTGGCCGGGGTCGGCGGGGCGGTGGTGATCGGTGCGACAGGGGTCATCGACCACGCCTTCCACGAGCACTGGAGCGAGGACATCCACGACCACGGTGTGGTGGGCGGCGTCGTGCACGGCACCGGCCACGTCCTGTCGCAGACCGGCCACGACTTCGTCCGGCTGAAGGACGACGTCTGGCATGGCATCAAGAGCATCTTCTGAGGTCCCCGTGTCCCGACCCTCCCCATCTTCTCCTTCTTCTCCTTCCGCCGCCCCGGCCACCGGGATCCCGAGCCTGCCCGGGCTGGGCACCACCTGGTACGAGCGCGGCACGCGTTACTGGCTGCGCCGTGTCCGTACGGCCGTCCTCCTCCTCCCGGTGCTGGCGTTCGCCGTCTACATCGCGCTCGTCCTGTACGCCTCGTTCCGCGGCGCCCTTCCGCCTGCCGTACGCACGGTGTGGGACGGGGCGCAGGTGATCGGATCCTGCGGGGCCGTCGTCTGGGGCTGGGTCAGGCAGCGCCGGGACCACAAGAAGGCTCTCCTGGACCCGCCCTCCCCGGGCGAGTTCCGCGCCCGCAAGCGCGCGGAGACCGGGCGTTCCGTGGGGCTGGCCATGGCCGGGCGCTTTCTCTGGCTGATCGCGGCGCCGGTCCTGCCGGCGCTGGTCGCGTGGGGCGTGGGCTGGCTCGCCGCCTCGCTCACCGTCCACGAGTACCCCAGTGAGGCCGGGGCCCGCCGCTGGCTCCAGGAGCACGCCTGCGGACCATGACGCCCGCCGGAACACCGACGCCGACCGGCCGTGGCCACCCTGGTCGTGACGACCCGTCGACGGGAGTGACATACCAGCACAGTCGGGACATTGTCTCCAGGTCTCCGTCACCACGCAGGTACGCTGCGAGTTGGCCCTTCCGCCCCGCTGGGACTCGTGTGAGACTGTCGTCCCCGTCCAGCATGCGGACCCTTTCCGAAGCCCTGCCCCTCCCCCACGAGAAGTGCGCCGTGCGTTCCCTTCCTCTGCCGCTCGCCCTGACCGCGCGCCTGACACCGGTCGCGGTGCTCGCCTGCGCCGGCTGGGCGATGTCGTCGGGCCCGGCCGCGCCGCCCGCCGACGGTCACCGGCCGGCCCAGGAGACGTCCACCGAGGCGGCCACCGCTCCGTCGTCCTCCTCCAAGGAGTCGAAGACGTACTCCGCCGCGCCCGCCCCTTGCACGAGCGTGCCCGTGGGCACGGTGAAGGCCCTCGTGCCCGGGGCGAGGACAGCGGGCAAGGAGATCCCGTCGACGGATCCCGGACTGCGCCGCACCTGCTCCTGGAACGCCCTCGACGGCTACGACTACCGCTGGCTCGACGTCTCCTTCGAACTGGCCTCGTCCGACCGTGCGGCGACGAGCGAGTACCAGCAGCACATCACCGAGAAGAGCGGCGGTGGACCCGTACCCGGGCTCGGCGACAGCGCCTACTCCGTCGTGAACCTGACCACGGAGGACAAGCAGCAGACCCGTGAGGGCGTGGTCGTGGTCCGCGTCGCCAACGCCCTGGTGATCGTCACCTACAACGGCAGCGACTTCGAGACGAAGAAGGCCCCGGACACACAGGAGATCAACACGGGAGCCATCAAGGCGGCCCGGAGCGCGGTGGCGGCGCTGCAGGGCAGCCGGTCCGGCTGACCGCCCCCCACGTCCTGGGGTCCGGGCCCTCGTCGTCGAGGTGGTGGAGGAGCGGTGCCGGCGTGGTGGAGACGTCGCTCCAGAAGCGCTGTCCACCGAAGCCGGTGCAGGACCAGGACACATCTGGGCTGGTGACGTCCCCGTCCTTTGGGCACAGAACGATGTCGGAAGCCCGGGGAGACTCCATGCCCTGCCTGTCCCCGGCCTGTTCGTCGGCCGGTCCGCGGTTCAGCTGTCCTGGGTCTGTCTGCGGCCGAGGCTGAGCAGGATGTACACCAGCAGAGCGGAGGCCAGGCCGACGGCCCAGCCGTAGTCGGCCAGGGGCTTGAGGAACGAGATGACGCCGTCGGTGGGGAAGGGGCCCTGCTTGACGCCCTTGACCACGGTTGAGTACGAGCCACCGACGGCCAGGACGCCACCGATCACGAAGGCGGCCACCGCGCGCAGGTTCCAGCCGCCGGTGTACCAGTAGCGGCCTCCGGGCTGGTACAACTCCCCCAACGCCAGGCGGGTACGGCGCACGATCCAGTAATCGGCGACGAGGATGCCGGCCACGGTACCGAGCAGTCCGCCCACGAAGCCCAGCCACGTGAAGATGTACACGTGCGGGTTGGCGATCAGCTTCCACGGCATGATCAGGATGCCGACCACACCGGTGATCAGCGCGCCGGTGCGGAAGCTGACCAGTCGCGGCAGCAAGTTCGACAGGTCGTACGCCGGGGAGACGACATTGGCGGCGATGTTCACCGACAAGGTCGCCACCATCACGATCAGCAGCGCGAACAAGGCGCCGACGGTGTTGCTCATCTTCGCGCTCAGTGCGATCGGATCCCAGATCGGCGCCCCGTAGACGGCCTGGGAGCCGGACGTCACCAGCACCGACAGGATCGCGAACAGTGTCATCGTGGTCGGCAGGCCCAGGGCCTGGCCCCACAGCTGAGCGCGCTGGCTGCCGCCGAAGCGAGTGAAGTCGGGGATGTTCAGCGAGAGCGTGGACCAGAAGCCGATCATGCCCATCAGAGAGGGGAAGAACACCTTCCAGAACCCGCTCCCCCAGCCCAGGCTGGAGGGCTGGTCCAGCAGCGGGCCGAAGCCGCCCGCCTTGGCGGCCATGACCCCCAGCAGCACCAGCGCGCCGACGATCACCAGCGGTGCCGCCCAGTTCTCCACCCTGCGCAGCGTCTCCATGCCGCGGGTGATGATGGCGACCTCGATGAGCCAGAACACGCCGAACGACAGCCACTGGGTCCACGGCGTGCCCCCGATCGAGCCGGCGTGCAGCCAGCCGTGGCCGAACAGCTTGCCGGCCAGCAGGAAGATGCCCTCCCCGCCGATCCACGTCTGGATGCCGAACCAGCAGCACGCCACCGCCGCCCGCACCATCGCCGGCAGGTTCGCCCCGCGCACCCCGAAGGACGCCCGCGCGAACACCGGGAAGGGGATCCCGTACTTGGTGCCGGCGTGACCGGTCAGCAGCATCGGCACCAGGACGACCACGTTCGCCAGCGCGATCGTCAGCACTGCCTGCTTCCAGTCCATCCCCAGCGCCACCAGCCCCGAGGCCAGCGTCCACGACGGAATGCAATGCGCCATTCCCACCCAGAGGGCGAGATAGTTGTAAGTCCCCCATGTCCGGTGCGCGATCGGTACCGGCACCAGGTCCGCGTTGGCGAAACGCGAATCATCCAGCACCGCCGGATCGGACAACGCGACCCGGCCGTCCGGATACACCTGCTGCGCGACGGCCGGATCGGCCAGGGTTCTGCCACTGGAGGACATCAGGACCACCTCGTATCGCAAGACTCTTGTGACGATGGGGACTCCGGGAAGCTCCTCAACTCATCCCCGGGAGTGCGACGAGCAATGAACGAGCCGGCCTGACGCACGAGCGGACGCACCGCCGGCAGGGGCCGACCCGCCCAGGCGGCTTCGAAGTTGTACGTCGTCCACGTGCGCCTGGCGACGGGGACGGGAAGCAGGGCCGCGTGGGCGTAGGGGCCGCTGGGCTGCGGGGCACCGGAGGCGATCCCCACCCGGCCGTCGGCCAGGGTGACTCGAGCGGCCGGCGGTATGGCCGTGGGAGCGGCGTCGGTCATGGGCGGGCCGATCAACGAGGGGCGGGGCGGTAAAGGCCGTACGGGCACCGGCCCCTCCCCGGGACGGCGGGGAGGGGTGACCAGGGAGGGGGAGGAGGAGAGGGGGGCGGGGTGGGCTCAGGCGTTGACGGCCGGGATCACCCTTGCGCCGTAGGCGTCGATGGTGGCCTCCTGCGCGTCGTGCATGTCGTACACCGCGAACTGGTCGACGCCCAGCTCGCGCAGCGCGTGCAGTTTCTCGACGTGTTTCCCGGCCGGGCCGATCACGCAGAACCGGTCGACGATCTCGTCGGGCACGAACTGGGTGTCGGGGTTGCCGGCCCGTCCGTGGTGGGAGTAGTCGTAGCCCTGTCGCGCCTTGATGTAGTCGGTGAGTTCGTCGGGCACCTGGGCGGAGTGTTCGCCGTACTTGGCGACCAGGTCGGCCACGTGGTTGCCGACCATGCCGCCGAACCACCGGCACTGATCGCGGGCGTGGGCGAGTGCCTCGGGCGAGTCGTCCTCGGTGACGTAGGCGGGGGCGGCGACGCAGACGGTGATCTCGGAGGGGTCGCGGCCGGCGGCCACGGCGGCGTCCCTGACGGCCTTGACCATGTACTCGGTCAGGTACGGGTCGGCCAGCTGGAGGATGAACCCGTCGGCCTCCTCGCCGGCCATCTTCAGGGCCTTCGGGCCGTACGCGGCCATCCACACGGGAAGTTGTGCGCCGGGCTTGATCCACGGAAACCTGATCCTCGTGCCGCCGAGGTCGGCCTCCTCGCCCCGGCCGAGGGCCCGGATGACCTTCATCGCCTCGCTGATGCGGGCGAGGGTGTTGGGCCTGCGGCCCGCGACGCGCATCGCGGAGTCGCCGCGACCGATGCCGCACACGGTGCGGTTGCCGAACATGTCGTTGAGGGTGGCGAAGGTGGAGGCGGTGACCTCCCAGGTGCGGGTGCCCGGGTTGGTGACCATCGGGCCGATCGTCAGCTTGGTCGTCTGGGCGAGGATCTGACTGTAGATCACGAAGGGTTCCTGCCACAGCACGGCGGAGTCGAAGGTCCAGCCGTACGTGAAGCCGTTGCGTTCGGCCCGCTTCATCAGGCTGATGACGCGGGCGGCCGGCGGGTCGGTCTGCAGGACGAGTCCGAAGTCCATGGGCGCTGCTCCTAGGTGAGGTACTGGCAGGTGGAGCGCGGGGTGAAGACGCCGTGTCCGGCGCGTCCGGTGTACTCCCGCTCGGTGATGACGGCTTCGCCGCGCGAGAGCACGGTCTCGACCCGGCCGGTCGTCCGCCTGCCCTCGTACGCCGAGTAGTCGACGTTCATGTGATGCGTCGCCGCGGACATGACCTGCTCGGCGTGCGGGTCGTAGATGACGACGTCGGCGTCCGAACCGGGCGCGATGGTGCCCTTGGCCGGGTAGAGGCCGAACATGCGGGCGGGGGTGGCGCAGGCGATCTCGATCCAGCGGCGGCGGGAGATGTGCCCGTCGACGACGGCCTGGTGCAGGAGGTCCATGCGGTTCTCCACGCCGGGCAGTCCGTTGGGGATCTTGGAGAAGTCGCCGCGGCCCAGTTCCTTCTGGCCGGTGAAGCAGAACGGGCAGTGGTCGGTGGAGACGACCTGGAGGTCGTTGGTGCGCAGGCCCCGCCAGAGCCTGGCCTGGTGCTCCTTCGGCCGCAGGGGCGTGGAGCACACGTACTTGGCGCCCTCGAAGCCGGGTTCGGCGAGGTTGTCGGTGGACAGGAACAGGTACTGCGGGCAGGTCTCGCCGAAGACGTTCAGCCCCTCGTCGCGTGCCCGCGCCAGCTCGGCCACCGCCTCCATCGCCGAGACGTGCACGACGTACAGCGGCGCCCCGGCGACCTGGGCGAGCCGGATGGCGCGGTGCGTGGCCTCGGCTTCCAGCAGGGCCTTGCGGACCTCGCCGTGGTAGCGCGGGTCGGTCTCGCCGCGGGCGAGGGCCTGTTCGACCAGCACGTCGATCGCGATGCCGTTCTCGGCGTGCATCATGATCAGGCCGCCGTTCTCGGCGGAACGCTGCATGGCCCGCAGGATCTGGCCGTCGTCGGAGTAGAACACCCCCGGGTAGGCCATGAACTGCTTGAAGGAGGTCACTCCCTCCTCGATCAGCAGGTCCATCTCCTTCAGCGTCTCGTCGTTCACATCCGAGACGATCATGTGGAAGGCGTAGTCGATCGCGCAGTTGCCCTCGGCCTTGGCGTGCCAGGTGTCCAGGCCCTCGCGCAGGGTGCGGCCGACGTTCTGCACCGCGAAGTCGACGATGGTCGTGGTGCCGCCCCAGGCGGCGGCGCGGGTGCCGGTCTCGAAGGTGTCGGAGGCGAAGGTGCCGCCGAACGGCAGCTCCATGTGGGTGTGGGCGTCGACGCCGCCCGGGATGACGTACTTCCCGGTGGCGTCGATGACCTTCCCCCACCCTTCGGGCGGGGGTGCCCCCATCTCGCTTCGCTCGGCGGTGAACGCCTCGGCGGCGGGGGTGCCGGAGGCGGCGAGGGCGGCGATGCGGCCGTCCTCGATCAGGACGTCGGCGTGGATCTCGTCGGACGCGGTGATGACGAGGCCCCCGCGGATGACGGTACGGCTGCTCATGGTCCCTCTCCTCCCAGGGCGGCCAGGGTGAACGGTGCGGTCAGGGTGCGGTCAGCGGCGTGTACGCCCCGGGCGCCCGGTCGCGGTAGAACTGCCAGCGGTCGCGTACCTCGCGGAGTTTGGCCAGGTCCAGGTCGCGGACGACGAGTTCGGTCTCCTTGTCGCTCGCCGGCTCGCCGACGAACTGGGCTTCGGGGTCGACGAAGTAGGTGGTGCCGTAGAAGTCGTTGTCGCCGAGGTCTTCCACCCCGACCCGGTTGATGGCGCCGACGAAGTACTCGTTGGCGACGGCCGCCGCCGGCTGTTCCAGCTGCCACAGGTAGCGCGACAGGCCGCGCGAGGTCGCCGACGGGTTGAAGACGATCTCGGCTCCGGCCAGGCCCAGGGCGCGCCAGCCTTCCGGGAAGTGGCGGTCGTAGCAGATGTACACCCCGATCCGGCCGGCGGCCGTGTCGAAGACGGGCCAGCCGACGTTGCCGGGACGGAAGTAGAACTTCTCCCAGAACCCCTGGACCTGGGGGATGTGGGTCTTGCGGTACTTGCCGAGGTAGGAGCCGTCCGCGTCGATCACGGCGGCGGTGTTGTACAGGACGCCCGGCTGTTCCTCCTCGTACATGGGCAGGACGAGGACGATGCCCAGCTCGCGGGCGAGGGACTGGAAGCGCCGTACGGTCGGGCCCTCGGGGATCTGCTCGGCGTACTCGTAGAACGCCTTGTCCTGCACCTGGCAGAAATAGGGGCCGTAGAACAGCTCCTGGAAGCAGAGGACTTGGGCGCCCTGCGCTGCGGCGTCGCGGGCCGCCTGCTCGTGCACCCGGATCATCGACTCCTTGTCGCCGGTCCAGGCGGTCTGGAAGAGGGCGGCACGGATCACTCGGCTCATCGAGGCCTCCACTCGCTCGGGGTACGGCGAGCCTAGAAAGGCCGGATGACCGCTTTGAGTTGCAGCGTGTCACGTATGCGGGCGGTCGGCGTGCCACCGTGTCACGCGCGTACGGTCCCATGTTTCACCGCCGTCTTCCCAGTTGGTGGCATGTTTCACCCCTGTTGCGCGTCGTGCGCGAGGAGCGCGATGTGCACGGAGGCCGCCTGTTCGAAGTCGTCCAGGTCGACGCCGAGGCGGGCCTGTATGGCCTCCAGGCGGCGGTAGAGCGCGGGCCGGGACACGTGGTGGAGCTGGGCGGTGCGGGACTTGTTGCGGCCGGTCGCCAGGTAGGTGCGCAGCACGTTCAGCAGCTCCGGTTCGGCGGCGCCGCGCAGCAGCCCGTCCAGCTCCCGTTCGGCGAAGGACTGCACCTGGGGATCGTCGCGCAACAGCCGGACCAGTCCGCGCAGATGGACGTCCCGCAGCCGTACGACGGCGGGCAGGTCGAGGGCGGCGGCGGAGCCGGCGACGGCGTCGGCGACGTGCCGTGCCTCGCGCAGCCCGGCGGGCACCTCGTCCCAGGCGGTGCGTGGATCGGCGGCGGCGACGACGGCGGCCGGGTGCCCGGTCTCGGTGCGCAGCCGGGTCGCGAAGTGCGCGGTCAGCGCCTCGGCGTCCTGGTCGCGGGCGAGGCTGAGCAGCACGGCGGTGGCCCCGTCGGCCAGCTCGGCGACGAGCCCGGACAGACCCAGCATCCGCAGCACTCGGTCGAGTTGGCCGGGATCGCCGCCCGGGACGACGAGCGGTACGAAGGTCCGCCGGTTGACCGGCAGCCCGGCCGCCCGCGCCCGCGGCAGCAGGTGGCGGGCCGGTACGACACCGCTGACGAGGTCGGTCAGCAGGCTCCGCGCGGACTGCTCCTCCCAGGTCCGCGTGGAGCCGCCGCCGAGCATGCGGTGCAGGACGAGCGCTTCGGCGGCCCGGTCGGCGAGCAGCCGCCCGGCGGCCGGGTCGCCCCGGTACCCGCACAGCAGGATCCGGCCCCAGCGCTCCCCGCCCCCGCCCAGTTCGGCGCGGATCCAGCCGTCGCCCGCGCCGCCGCCGGCCTGCCGGGCGATCCGCTCCCAGTCGCGCAGCACGTCGTCCACCGCGGACCGCTCCCCCGCCGTGGCGAGGACGCGATGGGCGAGGTTGGTGACGACGACCGGGCAGCCGCTGTGCACGGCGACTTCGTCGAGGAGCCGCTGGAGGGGGGCGCCGGCCGTGATGAGGCGGGTGAGCGCGGTACGGACCGACTCCGAGAGGCTGACGGCGGCGAACTTCCGTCGCACCAGACGGGACTGGACCTCCTCCGTCAGCTCCGCGAAGGGAAAGGGGCGGTGGAGGACCACCATGGGCAGGCCGCAGCGGTCCGCCGCGCAGCGCATGGCCTCCGGGGGTGCGGGGAAGGCACGGCCGAGGCCGAGAACGACCGCGGCGGCCTCGGCCCGGTGCAACGACTGGATGTACTCGGCCTGTTTGGCCTCGTCACCGGCGAGCAGCACGCCGGTGGTGAGCACCATTTCGCCGCCGCTGAGCATCACCCCGACGTCGGCGGCCTCGGCGACGTGCACCCAGCGCACCGGCCGGTCGAGCTGCCTGGCACCGGCCACCACCTCGGGCTCCCCGGCGAGCACCCGCTCCAGGGTCAGCACCTGGCGGACGGAGAGCGCGGGCTCCCAGGCGTATCGGGTGTCCGAGGTGTCCGAGGTGGCAGTCATGGCCATACCCCCTTGGTGCTAGTACGTACTCCTCAGCGCGCGTTCGAGGATCGCCGCGCCCTCCTCCGCCTCCGCGACGGTCAGCGACAGCGGCGGGGCGATGCGCAGCGCGCTGGTGTCGTGGCCGCCGCCCTTGCCGATGAGCAGTCCGCCGTCGCGGGCCGCCTCCAGCACTGCGGCGGCTTGCTGCGGATCGGCCTCGTCGGTGCCGGGTCTCACCAGCTCGATGCCGATCATCAGGCCGCGTCCGCGCACCTCGCGCACGCCCGGCAGCTGGGCGGCGACGGCGCGCAGCCGCTCGATGAGCAGTCCGCCGACCCGGCGGGCGTTGCCCTGGAGGTCGTGTTCCAGGAGATAGGCGAGGTTGGCCAGGCCGGCGGCCATGGTGATCTGGGTGCCGCCGAAGGTGGAGATGCTGTTGGCGTCCAGGCAGTTCATGATCTCGGCGCGGGCGATCACACCGCCGACGGACATGCCGTTGCCGATGCCCTTGGCGAAGGTGACGATGTCCGGCGGACCGCTGCGGGCGTGTGCCTGCCAGCCCCAGAAGTGCTCGCCGGTGCGCCCCCAGCCGGTCTGCACCTCGTCGGCGATCCACAGGATCCCGTGTGCGTTCAGCACCTCACGGAATGCCGCGTACAGTCCGTCGGGCGGGGAGGTGAAGCCGCCGACGCCCTGGACGGGCTCGGCGATCAGCGCGGCGGGCTGCCGGGCCTGCCCGAGGACGTCCTTCAGATCCGCCACGCAGGCGTCGATGAAGGCGCGGTCGTCCAGTTCGGCGAACGGGCCGCGGCTGCGGACGCCCCCGTGGACGTACAGCGTCTGCAGCGGGGAGAGCGAGGTCGGGGACCAGCCGCGGTTGCCGGTGATGCCGACCGCGCTGAAGGAGCGGCCGTGGTAGCTGTTGCGCATCGCCAGGACGGTGTTGCTGCCGCGGTAGGCGGTGGCGAGCAGCAGGGCGGTGTCGTTGGCCTCGGTACCGGAGGTGGTGAAGAACACCCGGGCGTCCGGGATGCCGCTCACCTTGGCGATGCGCTCGGCCAGTTCGACCATCGGCCGGTTGAGGTAGAGGGTCGAGGAGTGGAGGATGCGGCCGGCCTGCTCGCTGACCGCCTTGGTCACCTCGGGCAGCGCGTGCGCGGTCATCGTGGTGAGGATGCCGCCGAAGAAGTCCAGGTACTTGTTGCCGGAGGAGTCCCAGACGTGGCGGCCCTCGCCGTGGGTGATCTCCAGTGGCTCGTCGTAGTAGAGGGCGAGCCAGTCGGGCATGACCTGGCGGTGGCGGGAGTAGAGGTCGTTCACGGCTGCACCAGTCCTTCGTAGGCGTCGGGGCGTCGGTCGCGGTAGAACGCCCACTGCTGACGGACTTCCTCGATGACGTCGAAGTCGAGGTCCCGGACGAGGAGTTCCTCGGTCTTGTCGCTGGCCGTCTCACCGACGAACCTGCCGCGGGGATCGACGAAGTAGCTCGTGCCGTAGAAGTCGTTGTCGCCGTACTCCTCCTGCCCGACCCGGTTGATGGCGGCGACGAAGTACTCGTTGGCGACGGCCGCCGCGGGCTGCTCCAGCTGCCACAGGTAGGCGGACAGACCGCGGTGGGTGGCGGACGGGTTGTAGACCAGCTGAGCACCGTTCAGGCCGAGTTGCCGCCAGCCCTCCGGGAAGTGGCGGTCGTAGCAGATATAGACGCCGACCTTGCCCACCGCCGTGTCGAAGACGGGCCACCCCAGGTTCCCCGGTTTGAAGTAGTACTTCTCCCAGAAGCCCTTGACCTGCGGGATGTGATGCTTGCGGTACTTGCCGAGGTAGCTGCCGTCGGCGTCGATCACCGCGGCGGTGTTGTAGTAGAAGCCGGACTGCTCGACCTCGAAGACCGGCGCGACGATCACCAGGCCGGTCTCGCGGGCGAGGTCCCGCATCCGGCGGACGGTCGGCCCGTCGGGCACGGGCTCGGCCCAGCGGTAGTGCTCAGGCTCCTGGACCTGGCAGAAGTAGGGCGCGTTGAACACTTCCTGAAAACCGATGATCTTCGCACCCCGGCGGGCCGCCTCGCGGGCGTGCTCCTCGTGTTTCGCCACCATGGACTCGGTGTCGCCGGTCCAGGTGGCCTGGACGAGTGCGGCACGTACGACGTTGGCCATGAGCTGCTCCTTCGACGCGACGTCCGAGCGTCTACGCGCGTGTACGCCGACGGTAGAGGGCAATTTCCCCGCTGGGAAGGACGCCCGCCCACTCGATCGAGTGAACCGCTTTCAGGACACCAGGAGAACCGGGTGAGCGAGGTTTTCCCTCCGGGATCAGGCCGCGAACCCGGCGACTCGTAAGGCGTGCACCAGGTCCCAGTACCGCTCCTGCGAGACCTGCTGGGCGGCCTCCAGCAGCAGCGGCACCATCCGGCCGGGGTCAGTGGCGGCGCTGCGCGCGGCCTCCTCCGGGGTGCGGACACGGACGTAGGCGTCCAGCAGGGCCCGTACCTCGCGGTGCCGGCCCGCCGATTCCAGCCCGAGCACGGCCTCGCCGATCTCCGGTGCCGGCCGCGCGACACCCTGCCGCAGGATCTGCTGCCCGTCACCGGCCCGGCCGGCAGCCTCCAGCGCGTCGGCGGCGGCGACCAGCCGCCCGGCGGGCAGCGAGGCGGCCTCCCACAGCAGCGTGGCCCAGTCGGCGCCGAGCCCGGCCCACCGCAGGGCGTCCGCAAGCAGCGGGAAGCGGGCGGCGGGCCACTGAGCTGCCTCCACCAGCAGGACATGCGCTTCCCCGCTGCGCCCCTCGGTCCGCAGCCGCACCAGCCGCTCGACGGCCTCGGCGACGGCCGCCCTCTCCGCCTCGTCCACCGCCGCCCCAGCCGGCTCCGCCCGCTCGACCGCCTGCCCCGCCCCGGCGAACCGGGCTCCTCGGGGGGCACGGCGGCGGGCGGAGGCGTCCGGTGCGGGTGACGCGGGCGCCTCGGGGACGACGGCGGGGCCGCCCGCGGCCTCGGCCATCCCGGCGAACCGTGCACTGCCGCGCCGGCGCTTACGGGGTTTGCCGGGTGCCTCCGGCGCGGGGACGGTGGGGGCAGCAGGCGCAGGGGTCTCGGCGGCCCGGGACGTCTGGGCGGAGGGAGCGGTGTGGGGGGCGTGGGCGGAGTCGGGGGCGTGGGCGGAGTCGGGGGCGTGGGCGGACCGGAGACCCTGAGCGGCGTAGGAGACCTCAGCGGAGCCGGGAGCGTGCCCAGACCGGAGACCCTGAGCGGCGTAGGGGACCTCAGCGGAGTCGGGAGCGGACCGGGCCGCTCGGGATATCTGAGCTGAGTGGGCCGGCTCGGCGGACCGTAGGTCCTCGGTGGCCCGCAGTGTCCGCCCGGGGCCGGCTGCGGCGGACGAGTCGCCGCCGCTGCCGCCGTCTGCCGCGTCTGACCCGTCTCCGGCCCGCCAGTCTCCCCCGGCCCGCCAGTCTCCCCCGGCCCGGTCGGGCCGCATGTCGCCGCTGACCGGCACGGCGTTCGCCGCCCCCCGTTCCACCCTGGCCATCCGCGCGCGGAGCTCGGCGCAGCGGGCCGTGGCCCGTTCGTGGTCGTCGCGGGCCCAGGCAAGGTCGAGGCGGAGGGACTCGGCCTCCTCATGGGTGGCCGCGACGGCGAGGAGCCGGCCGAGTTCCGCCTGGCGTTCGGCGGCGTACCGCTGTTCGCGGAGCATGACGTCGAGGCGGTCACCGAGAGCGTCACGGGCACCGGGCCGGGCGTCGTACGCGGTGAGCGCCGCCGCGTACAGGGTGCGCGCCCTCTCCTTCTCCGCCGTCGCGGCGTCGGGACCGTACGCCGCCGCGAGGTCCTGCAGCAGGGCCTCCACGACGTCCCACGGGGGCACCTCCTGCCCGTCGAGGCAGGCCTGCATGCCCTCCGGGTCGCGTCGCCAGAACACCCCGGACCAGCCGCCGCCCTGGTCCAGACGCGCCAGGAGGCCGTCCAGGTAACTCGCGAACTCCCGCACTTGCCCGAGGAGTTGATCCACAGCCATCGTCCGACCCCCGCCCGCCCTGCCAGCACTCGGATTGTAGGCAACACCAGCCGTGTTACGGCTCTGCTACGCAGAGTTTTCCGGCAGAGTGCGGGCGGCTCATCGATGGCCCCGGCCGCCGCCGGCGCCCGCAGGCGGGCGGGGCCGGACCGGCGGCAGCGCGCACCGCGCGACCGGCTCGCCCATGGACAGCCCGAGAACGCCGGCCGGCGCAGCCGCCGCGAAGAGCGCCGGAGTCGGGGCAACCCGGTCGCGCCCGCCCTCGGCCGGGTGTGCCGTTCGGCCGGCCACGGTGTACCGCGCGGCCTTCCCCCGCGCCACGCCATGGTCCACCAGTCCTGGTGATCGCGAGCGGGAAGGGTGACGACCACGCGGTGGCCGGCGGCTGGACGCTCCGTACGAGCCACGGCTCCCGCGCCCGTACGCCTCCAGCACAGGTGTGCGAGCACAGAGCACGGTCCCCGGATTCCCGCGGCACGGTCGAACCTCCTGAGAGCCCGCCGACCGCAGCCCCCTGGGCGGACATGCCCCCGCCCCCACTTCATGTCATCGTGGCATGAGCGGGCTCTCACCGGTTACCCGGCGGAGCCACTGGCGGAGCCAGTCGTCTGCTGCGAAGGATGCGAAACCATGACCAGCGGCTACCTCGGCCCGGAGGGCGACCCCTTCGGAGAGTTCTTCGCCCGCTTCTTCGGCGGAACCGGCAGTGCGCCCGGCGGGGCCGGCCGGCCCCGGCACATCGACATCGGCCGCCTGCTCAGCCAGCCTGCCCGGGAGCTGGTCAGAGGGGCCGCGCTGTACGCCGTGGAGCACGGCAGCCGGGACCTGGACACCCAGCACCTGCTGCGCGCCGCCGTGGCCGCCGAGCCCACCCGGAGCCTGCTGACCCGGGCCGGCGCGGACCCGGACTCGCTCGCGACGGAGATCGACGAGCGGGCGGGCCCGGCGCAGCACGCTCCGGGCGCCGCGCCGCCGCCGACCTCCCTGTCCCTCACCCCGGCCGTCAAGCGGGCCCTGCTGGACGCGCATGACATGGCGCGGGCGAGCGGTGCCGGGTACATCGGCCCGGAGCACGTGCTGAGTGCGCTGGCCGCGAACCCGGACTCGGCCGCCGGGCACATTCTGGGCGCGGCGCGCTTCTCGGCGGGTGCACTGCCGTCCGAGGCCCCGGAGACGACGCAGCCGCGGCCCGAGCGGCAGCGGCCCACCACCACCCCGACCCTCGACAAGTACGGCCGCGACCTGACCGAACTGGCCCGGCAGGGCCGTATCGACCCGGTGATCGGCCGTGAGACGGAGATCGAGCAGACCATCGAGGTGCTGTCCCGGCGCGGGAAGAACAACCCGGTGCTGATCGGTGACGCGGGCGTCGGCAAGACGGCCATCGTGGAGGGGCTCGCGGAGCGGATCGCGGACGGGGACGTACCGGACATACTGGCTGGGCGGCGCGTGGTCGCGCTGGACCTGACCGGGGTCGTGGCGGGCACCCGCTACCGGGGCGACTTCGAGGAGCGCCTGAACAACATCGTGGAGGAGATCCGCGCCCACTCCGACAGTCTGATCGTCTTCATCGACGAGCTGCACACCGTCGTCGGCGCCGGCGCCGGCGGCGAGGGCGGGACGATGGACGCGGGGAACATCCTCAAGCCCGCGCTCGCCCGGGGCGAGCTGCACATCGTGGGCGCGACCACGCTGGAGGAGTTCCGGCGGATCGAGAAGGACGCGGCGTTGGCCCGCCGGTTCCAGCCGGTCCTGGTGCCCGAGCCGACGCCCGAGGACGCGATCGAGATTCTGCGCGGCCTGCGCGACCGGTACGAGGCCCACCATCAGGTCCGCTACACCGATGAGGCGCTGATGGCGGCCGTGGAGCTGTCCGACCGTTATCTCTCCGACCGGCGGCTGCCGGACAAGGCGATCGACCTGATCGACCAGGCGGGCGCCCGGGTGCGGCTCGGTGCCCGTACCAAGGGCACGGACGTGCGCGCGATGGAGCGCGACCTCGAGCAGCTCGTCCGGGACAAGGACCAGGCGGTCTCCGACGAGCAGTACGAACAGGCCCTGCAGTTGCGTGACCGGATCAGCGAGCTGAAGCGGCGGATCGCCGAGGAGAGCGGCGAGGACCAGGCCGACGAGGGCCAGGACCTGCAGGTGACGGCGGAGGCCGTCGCCGAGGTGGTGTCCCGGCAGACCGGCATCCCGGTGAGCCGCCTCACCCAGGAGGAGAAGGAGCGGCTGCTCGGCCTCGAGGCGCACCTGCACGAGCGGGTGGTCGGTCAGGAGGAGGCCGTCGCCGTGGTGGCCGAGGCGGTGCAGAGGTCCCGGGCGGGGCTGGCGAGCCCGGACCGGCCGATCGGCAGCTTCCTCTTCCTCGGACCGACCGGCGTCGGCAAGACCGAGCTGGCCCGCGCGCTCGCCGAGGCGCTGTTCGGCAGCGAGGACCGCATGGTCCGCCTGGACATGAGCGAGTACCAGGAGCGGCACACCGTCTCCCGGCTGGTCGGTGCCCCGCCCGGGTACGTCGGCCATGAGGAGGCGGGCCAGCTCACCGAGGTGGTGCGCCGGCACCCGTACTCGCTGCTGTTGCTGGACGAGGTGGAGAAGGCCCACCCGGACGTCTTCAACATTCTGCTCCAGGTGCTGGACGACGGGCGCCTCACCGACTCACAGGGTCGCACGGTGGACTTCACCAACACGGTCATCGTGATGACCAGCAACCTCGGTTCCGATGTGATCACGCGGCGCGGTGCCGGGATCGGCTTCGGGCCGGGCGGCGCGGAGGCCGACGAGGACGCGCGGCGCGAGCAGATCCTGCGCCCGCTGCGCGAGCACTTCCGGCCGGAGTTCCTCAACCGGATCGACGAGATCGTGGTGTTCCGCCAGCTGACGGGTGAGCAACTGCGGCAGATCACCGATCTGCTGCTGGAGCGCACCCGCCGTCTGCTGGACGGGCAGCATGTCACCGTCCGGTTCACGGACACAGCTGTCGACTGGATCGCCGAACGCGGCTACCAGCCGGAGTACGGCGCCCGCCCACTGCGTCGCACCATCCAGCGGGAGGTGGACAACCGGCTGTCCCGGCTGCTGCTGGACGGCACGATCAGGGAGGGCAGCCAGGTCACGGTGGACGTCGCGGAGGGGCGGCTGGACTTCCGGGCACAGGACGGCGAGCCGTCCGCCGCAGAGGAGCAGCCCCCTGCCCCGGAGCTGTGAGCGCCCGCCCGCCCCCGGGTCACCCCACCCACACCCCCTCCCCGGTCCCTCCCGGAACGCCGGGCGAGCCCGGAAGTCCGTCGTGCGGGTGCGGAGACCGTGCGGATCGGAGACCGTGCGGATCGGAGACCGTGCGGATCGGAGACCACGCGGGTCGGGAACGTCACGGCGCCGGGCCCCACCACGGGCAGGCCGCCCGCCGCCGGGCCGGGCCGGCTCCACCGAAGTGCAGCCGCCCGCCGCCGAGCCGGAGCGCGGAGCACCGGTCCGGGAACGCCGAAGCGCCGGTCCGGGAACGCCGGGGGTCCCGGCAGACGGGCGGTGCCGGGGCGTTACGGTGCCGGGTCCACCACCATCGCCGAACCGCCGCCGCGTCGTACCTTCTCGGCGGCGGCCAGCCACCTGCCGTCCGGCAGCCGTTGCACTCCGGTCGCCGCACCGATCTCGGGGTTGAGCCTGAAGCTGTGCCCGATGGCCGCCAGCCGGTCCTTCATGTCGCTGTAGTAGAGGGCCGGTTCGAGATCGGTCTGGGCCGAGTTGCGCTGGCTGGCGCGCGGCGCGGCGATGGCGTCGACGAGCGGCAGGTGCCGGTCGAGGAACTCGGTGAGGGTCTGCAGCACGGTGGTGATGATGGTCGCGCCGCCGGGCGAACCGAGCGCCACCACCGGCCTGTTGTGCCGGTCGAGGACGATCGTCGGCGAGATGGACGACCGCGGGCGCTTGCCGGGACCGGGCAGGTTCGGGTCGTGCACGTCGGGGTTGGCCGGGGCGAAGGAGAAGTCGGTCAGCTCGTTGTTGAGCAGGAAGCCCCGGCCGGGGACGGTGATGCCGCTGCCACCGGTCTGCTCGATGGTGAGCGTGTAGGAGACGACGTTGCCCCACTTGTCGGCGACGGTCAGGTGCGTGGTGTTCTCGCCCTCGTAGGTCGTCGGGGCCGCGGTTCCGCCCTTGGCGCAGGCCTCCGGGTGGCGCGGGTCGCCCGGGGCGAGCGGGCTGGTGAGGACCGCGTCGTCCTTGATCAGGCAGGCGCGCGAGTCGGCGTAGCTCTGCGACAGCAGCTGTTTCGTCGGTACGTCCTCGAAGACGGGGTCACCGACCCAGCGCCCCCGGTCGGCGAAGGCGATCCGGCTGGCCTCGACGAAGTGGTGCAGGTACTGTGTCTCGCTCGCCTTCGACAGGTTCGTGTTCTCCAGGATGTTGAGCGCCTCGCCGACCGTGGTGCCGCCGGAGGAGGAGGGGGCGATGGAGTACACGTTCAGGCCGCGGTAGGACGTCCGCGTGGGGTTCTGCAGCTTGGCCCGGTAGGCGGCGAGGTCGTACTCGGACAGCTTGCCCGGGCGGGCCTTCCAGCCCGAGTCCGGGTCCACGGGAGGCTTCTCGACCGTCGAGACGATGTCCTGGCCGAGGTCGCCGTCGTACACGGCGTCGGTGCCCTCGCGGCCCAGTTCCTCATAGGTACGGGCCAGGTCGGGGTTCTTGAAGGTGGAGCCGACCACGGGGAGCTGTCCGCCCGGCAGGAACAGCTCGGCGGTGTCGGGGAAGTACCGGAAGCGGGTCTCGTTGGCCGCGGTCTGCGCGCGGAAGGTGTCGTCCACGCTGAAACCGTCGCGGGCGATGCGTTCGGCGGGTCTGAGGACCGTGGAGAGGCTTCTGCTGCCCCACTCGTCCAGTGCGGTCTGCCAGGTGGCGGGCGTCCCCGGCGTGCCGACACCCAGGCCGCTGCTGACGGCGTCGGCGAAGGCGAGCGGCTTGCCGTTCTCCTGGAACAGGTGGGAGTCGGCCGTCAGCGGGGCCGTCTCGCGCCCGTCGATGGTGTGGACCGCGCGGGTCTTGGCGTCGTAGTAGACGAAGTAGCCGCCTCCGCCGATGCCGGCGGAGTAGGGCTCGGTGACGCCGAGTGCGGCGGCCGTGGCGACCGCCGCGTCGACCGCGTTGCCACCCTTCCTGAGCACTTCGATACCGGCCGCGGAGGCGTCCGCGTCGACGCTCGCGACCGCCCCGCCGTAGCCCACGGCCACCGGCACCTTCGCGGCCTGCCCGCTGGTCGCGGCGGGCGGTGCCGCGGCTCCCACCGACACCACCGCGGCCGAGACCGCGACCACCGCCAGTCTTCGTGCTGCCCGACGACGCATCCGCACCTCCGGTCGAGAACATTCACCCGTCTTTGCCATGTTCCCTGTGCATGCCCCCGTCACCACCGCTCATACCCGTTCGAACGGCCTTGTGGAACGGCCCGCTAGCATGCGCGGTCATGAACGACGACGTGCGCAACATCGTCCTGGGTGTGATAGCCGCCGGCATCAGCGCGGCGCTGGGCTGGATCGCCCGCACGTACCTGTGGCGGCGCCGGCTCCGTCGCCAGCAGGCCTTCTTCGGGCTGCCGGACCATTCCGAGTCGCTGCTGGTGGTCAACCGCAACGTGGGCGGACCGGAGCTGTCGGTCATGCGAAACGACGTGTTCGCGCTGCTGGAGCTGTCCGCCCTCATCAAGGACTGCAACGCCCACGCCCGGGTCGTCGCGCACGACGCGGCACAGCAGGGCTTCGGCGAGCGCACGGAGTTCTGCCTGGGCGGTCCGGCCTCGAACCGCCGGATGGCGGCTCACCTCTCCTCTCTGCTGCCCGGTGTGCGCGTGAACGTCGAGGCGGAATCCGGCCCAGAACTCGGCGCGTTCCGTATCGGCGGCGAGGACTACCGCATGGAGAGCGGCCGGAGCGAGTACGTGCTGCTCGCCCGGCTCACCGTGGGCGGGGCCCGCGACGCCCGGCCGGTGTTCCTCTTCTGCGGCCAGCGGGCGATCACCAATCAGGCCGCCACGCGTTACCTCGCACGCAACCACGAGCGGTTGAGCCGCAAGTACGGCAGCGGCTCGTTCGTGCTGCTGCTGAAGGTGGTCAATTCGCAGGCGTACGGACCGGATGTGGTCGAGCTGGTCGCCGACGTGACACGGGCGGCACAGACACCACTGACACATCCCGAGCCTGCACAGTCGTAAAAACCTTTACCGGTACGTAACTTACTGGCGGGTTACTTGCGGTAGCACCCGCGGTTACCGTCGGGTCACTTTGCACTGACACGAGTGAGGAGTGATCCATGGGCCACGGTCGCACCACCCCGCGCGCCTGCGCCGCCGGAGCCGTCTCGGCGGCCCTGGTCGCCGGTGCCGTCATCGGGCTGGCGCCCGCCGCGCAGGCCACCACCCCGGGCGTCCGTTTCGTCGACATCGCCGGTGACGGCGGCACCGTGCTGAAGGCGAACGTCGTCACGCCCGCGGGCGCCGACGGCTCGCACACGTACCCGCTGATCGTGCTGCCCACGAGCTGGGGCCTGCCGCAGGTGGAGTATCTCGCGCAGGCCCAGCAACTCGCCGACTCCGGCTATGTGGTGCTCAGCTACAACGTGCGCGGCTTCTGGCAGTCGGGCGGCGAGATAGAAGTGGCCGGCCCGCCGGACGTCGCGGACGCCTCCAAGGTCATCGACTGGGCCCTCGCCAACACGCCCGCCGATCCCCGGCACGTCGGCATGGCGGGCGTCTCCTACGGCGCCGGGATCAGCCTGCTCGCCGCCGCCCACGACCAGCGGATCAAGGCGGTCGCCGCGCTCAGCGGCTGGGCGGACCTGGTCGGTTCGATCTACTCCGGCCGCACCCAGCACGTCCAGGCGATGGCCGTACTGGACGGCTCGGCCACGCTCACCGGACGCGAGAGCCCGGAACTCCGGCAGGTCTTCGACGACTTGTACTCCTCCCGTCTGTCCAAGGAACAGGAGATGATCGACTGGGGGCGCAAGCGCTCGGCCGTCACCTACGTCGACCAGCTGAACCGCAACGGCGCCGCGGTCATGCTCGCCAACGCCTGGGGCGACACCGTCTTCCCGGCCAACCAGTACGCCGACTTCTACCAGAAACTGACGGTGCCCAAGCGGCTGGAGCTGCGTCCCGGCGACCATGCGACGGCCGAACTGACCGGCCTGTTCGGGCTGCCCAACGACGTGTGGACCGACACCGAGCGCTGGTTCGACCACTACCTGAAGGGCGCGGACAACGGCGTCGACCACGAGCAGCCCGTGCGGCTCGAGTCCCGTAGCGGGGGCGGATACGAGGGCTACCCGGACTGGAAGTCGGTCGCGGCCACCCGGCGGAAGATCGCCCTGGCGGGCTCGACGACCATCCGTGCGAACGTGGACTCGGGCGCGGACGGCGGGATCGTGTTCCTCTCCAGCGTCCTGGACCAGGTGGCGCAGCTGCCGCCCGTCGCCTCGCTGCCGCTGCTGCCGCGCCGTTGGGCCGCCGTGTGGCAGTCAGAGCGGTATGCGGACGCCCAGCGGGTGCGCGGGACCGCGCAGTTGCACACGACGCTCACCCCGACCGCGGAGAGCGGCACCCTCGTGGCCTACCTGTACGACGTGGGCCCGCTCGGTCTCGGCAAGCTGATCAGCAACGCGCCCTACACCTGGCACGGGCGGACGCCGGGCGAGCCGTTCGACGTGGACCTCGACCTGTTCTCCACCGCCTACGACGTGCCCGCGGGACACCGGCTCGCGCTGGTGGTCGACACCGTCGACCCGCTCTACATCGAGCACAACCCGTCCGGCGCGCAGCTGACCTTCTCCTCACCCGCGGACGACCCGTCGTACGTGTCGGTCCCGCTGCGCGAGCAGTGATCTCCGGCTGCCGCCGGACGAGCATGGCCCGTGTGTACTGCCGCCCCCGCGGTCTCGGGGCCGAGGGGGTGGTCCCCCCGGCGGCAGCGTCCCCTCGTTCCGGGGCTGCCCGCCCTCCTGGAATTGGCGAGGCCGCCGCCGCCAAGTGGACGAACGGCTCATCGTAGTCGAGGTTCGGCGCGCTTGATCTCCCGGTGGGCAGGTCAGGTCTCGGAGACCTCCGCGTACCACTGGGACAGCTCGGGGACGCCGTTCGCCGCCCACTCCCGTCCGGCCGCGACGACCTCCACCTCGCGGCCGTTGGCGAGCCGTACGACGGGCTCGCCGTCGGGGCGGATCTCCCAGGCCGCGCCGGGGACGGTGCGCACCACGACGGTGCCCAGGTACAGCCCGGCGTCGTTGCCCAGCCAGGGCAGGATCTCCGGGTCTTCGCGCCAGCGCGGCAGCAGTTGGTCCAGCGCCGTCAGGGAGTGCGGGGTGTCGTCGAGCCGGACGCCCGCCAGGTCGGCCTGGGAGCGCAGCAGTTCGCATTCGGACAGGAGCGCGGCGACGCCCTCGGGGTCGGCGGGGAGGGCCGCGTCACCGTCCTTCTTGTGCCGGTGACCCAGGAACGGAAGGTGCATGGACCCAGCGTGGCATCACACGTCGAGGTCGACCACCACCGGCGCGTGGTCGGACGCGCCCTTGCCCTTGCGCTCCTCGCGGTCGACGTAGGAGTCCTTGACGGCCTTGGCGAACGGCTCGTTGCCGTACACCAGGTCGATACGCATGCCGCGGTTCTTGGGGAAGCAGAGCTGGCGGTAGTCCCAGTAGGTGAACGGGTGTTCGTACTTCAGCGGGCGCGGGACGATGTCGTGCAGGCCGGTCTCGCGCAGGGCCGCGAGGGCGGCGCGCTCGGCGGGGGTGACGTGCGTGGAGCCTTCGAAGACGGTCACGTCGTAGACGTCGTCGTCGGTCGGCGCCACGTTGTAGTCGCCCAGCACCGCGAAGGGGCGGCTGCCGCCCGCATCGCCGGCGACGGCCGCCTTCAGCGCCTCGAACCACTGGAGCTTGTAGGCGTAGTGAGGGTGGCCCACCTCACGGCCGTTGGGCACGTACACCGACCAGACGCGGACCGGGCCGCAGGTCGCCGAGATGGCCCGGGGTTCGGTCACGCCGTCGTAGCCGGGGTCGCCGGGCAGCCCCTTGACCACGTCCTCGATGCCGACCCGGGAGAGCACCGCCACGCCGTTCCACCGGCCGGTGGCGTGGACCGTCGCCTCATAGCCCAGCTCGCGCAGCTGGTCGAACGGGAACTGCTCCTCGGCGATCTTCGCCTCCTGGAGGCAGAGCACGTCGGTGCCGCTGCTCTCCAGCCAGGCCAGCAGCCTCGGGAGGCGGGCAGTGATCGAGTTCACGTTCCAGGTAGCGATGCGCATGCCTCACAACCTACCCGGACGGTGTGACAACCGGCCCGGCTCACAGCTCCGCGGAGGCTCCGGGGGCCAGCCGCAGGTGCTCCGCGCCGGCCAGGGCGCCGATCTGGCGGTCGTAGATCGGCCGGGCGAGGTCGGTGAGAAGGGCGTCGTGCACGTCGTAGGCGCGGACCGGCCTCAGCTCGCGGACGTAGTCGATGACCTCCGCGATCTTGCTCCAGGGGGCCATCACGGGGAGCATCAGGGTCTCCACCGGCTGGTCGGGGACCGTGAGGGCGTCGCCGGGGTGGAAGACCTTGCCGCCGTCGATCAGGTAGCCGACGTTGGTGACGCGCGGGATGTCCGGGTGGATGACCGCGTGCAGCTCGCCGTGGACCTGCACGTCGAAGCCCGCGGCGGTGAAGGTGTCGCCATGGCCGACGGTGTGCACCCGGCCCGGGAAGGCCGCCGAGATCTGCTCGGCGACCGAGCGCAGTGTCCAGATCTCGGCGGCGGGGCCGGCCTCCAGGGCGGCCCGCAGCCGGCTCTCGTCGAAGTGGTCCGGGTGCTCGTGCGTGACCAGGATGGCGTCCGCGCCGACCGCGGCGTCCTGCTCGCTGAACGCGCCGGGGTCGATGACGAGCGTCCGCCCGTCCTTCTCGAGGCGGACGCAGGCGTGGGACTTCTTGGTGAGCTTCATGGCTCCCCATCCTGCCCTGCCGCGTGCGCCTCACGCGGCAGGTGCCGTGCGGGGCTCACTCCGCGGGGGTGGTCTCCTCTCGGATGACCTGCTGGGCCACCTTGAACGCGCTGTTGGCCGCCGGCATGCCGCAGTAGACGGCCGTCTGGATCAGCACTTCCTTGATCTCGACCGGGGTCAGACCGTTGCGCAAGGCCGCCCGGACGTGGAAGCCCAGCTCCTCCAGGTGACCGCCGGCGATCAGCGCGGTGAGGGCGACGCAGCTGCGGGTACGCCGGTCGAGGCCGGGCCGGTCCCAGATCTCGCCCCAGGTGTACCGGGTGAGGAACTGCTGGAAGTCTTCGGAGAAGTCGTCGGTCTGCGCCAGCACCCCGTCCACGTGGGCGTCGCCCAGCACTTCGCGGCGGATCTTGAGTCCGGTCTCGTAGCGGTCCCACGTCGTCGCGGGCTGCTCCGGTACGGCGGCCGGGGCGATCTCGGCGACGGGCACGACCTGTGCCGGCACCGGCATCGCCGGAAGGGCGGTCTGGCCGGTGTCGTAGGGCTGCTGCCAGGCGGTGGTGAAGTGATGGACGAGCAGATCGGTGACCGCGGCGGGCTGCTCGACCGGCACCAGGTGGGAGGCGCCGGGGACCACGGCGAGCCGCGCGTCCGGGATGCCCGCGACCAGGGTGCGGGCCTCGGCCGGGCCCGCGACCTGGTCCTCGGAGCCGACCAGCACGAGCGTCGGCACGCCGACCCGGCCCAGCTCGGTGCGGGCGTCGAAGCCGGCGAGGGCCTCGCAGGCGGCGATGTAGCAGCCCGGGTCGGTGGTGCGCACCATCTGCACGGCCCAGTCGGTGATCGCGGGCTGGGCGGCGGCGAACCCGCCGGTGAACCAGCGGTCGGGTGAGGTCCGGGCGATCGGGTCCAGCCCGTTGGTGCGCACGACCACCCCGCGCTGACGGAACTCGTCGGGGGTGCCGAACCGGGGCGAGGCGGCGACCAGCGCGAGCGAGGCGAGCCGCTCGGGGTGGCGCAGGGCCAGCTCCACGCCGATGGCACCGCCCAGCGCGCAGCCCGCGTACCCGAACCGCTGCACGCCGGCCTCGTCCAGCGTGGCCAGCAGCCGGGACGTCAGCTCGGCGACGGAATCGGCCGGACGGGCGGGGGCGCCGCCGTGGCCCGGCAGGTCGAAACGCAGGATCCGCCACTGTGCGGCCAGCTCCGGCACCTGCCGGTCCCACATGTGCCATGTGGTACCCAGTGAGGGACCCAGGATCAGGACCGGAGCGTCTTCTGGCCCGTCAAAGCGGTATTGCAGGGTGTTCGGTGGTGTCTCACTCACGCCCCAGACCCTCTCACGTCTCACGAGTGCCCCTATGGCGGGGGTTGCGGCTGCACAGGTCTGACCAGGTGGAAGACCTTCCGGGCCGCGTAACGCTTGACACTTCGGACAATCTCGCGCCGGGTTTTGCCCTCCTTGCTGCGGCGTTCGTAGTACTCCTGGGTGCGCGGATCGACGCGCAGGCGGGTCTGCACGATCCGGTGCAGGGCCGCGTTCGCTTGCCGGTCGCCGCCGCGGTTGAGGCGACGGTACTGCCGACTGCCCGAGGAACGCTCGACCGGGCTGACCCCGCACAGCGCTGCAAACGACGCTTCACTGCCCAGGCGTTCCGGGTTGTCTCCGATCGTGATCAGCAAAGTGACGGCCGTGTCCGGACCGATGCCCACCACCGCGAGCAACTGCGGAGCGTGGCGTTCCACCAGCCGGGTCAGGCGGCCTTCCAGGTCCTGGACCTCTTCGCTGAGCTGCCTGATGCGCCGGGCCAGGAGGCCCAGGGTCACGTGGGTGGCGTGGAGCACCGATCCCTCGCCGGCCTCGTGGTTCAGGCTGTCGTCGACGAGCCCTGCGCAGGTGCGGAAGAGCTCTGCGTTGCCCAGCCCGGCCAGTTCCTCCCTCAGTGGCGGATCGGCACGGATAAGGACGGCCTTGAGCTGGCTGATCGCCTGGGTGCGGGCCTTGACCGCCGAGTCCTTAGCCAGCTTGTACATCCGGGCGATCTCCACCGGCCCGTCCCCCGCCTTGGCCTGGGCACGCGCCCGCCCGCTCAGCACCGCCCGGGCCGCGTTCTCGGCATCGAGCGGGTCGGACTTGCCGCGCCGACGGCGGTCGGCCCGGTCGAACCGATTGACATCGAAAACGTCCACGCCCTGGGCCAGCAGGTAGCGGGACAGGGCCGCCCCGAAGGAACCGGTCCCTTCCACTCCGGCCCGCCGCACCGTACCCGACGCCCTGGCCCACCCCAGCAGGTTGCGGTAGCCGGCCGCGCTGGCCGGGAACTCCTGGGTGCCGATCACTTCCCCCACCAGGGAGAGCACGGCGGCCACATGGGCATCCCGGTGCGTGTCCACTCCCAGGACCACCTCCCTCGCCGGCCGACGCCAACGAGGACGCGAAGCGGTGGACGTGCCGGTCATGCTCGTTTCCTTTCAGGCCGACGGTTTATCGCGTGGCCGGTAGCGGGCCGTGCGGACGGTCAGAATCGTGATGACGCCTTTCCGGCAAGCCCCTATCGAGACACGTCCATCAGCCCGAGACCAACAGTGCGCAGTCCCATGGCCGGCGGTCGACACAGTGTGATCAGGACACCTCGGTCAGAGATCTCAGGAGTCAGACTCCGCCGTAGGACAGGCACCCACCTACGGCTCTCGGCCCAACCGGCCTCCAGCCACGTCAGCCCGCTCGTTCGAGCGAATTGACTCGAAGCACCGGTCGCCTACCACCGGAACTGGCACCATGCCGCCGTCGTGCGTCACTTCGAGTCGAAGGCGGACCATTGGAACGGCGGGTCAATGAGCGGCAGCTGTCGGTGTTGCAGTGGGTGGGAGCCGGGTGCCCTGCAGGCGTATGGAACACAAGCTCCTACAAGACCACCTGCCAGGCACTCCACAACCGTGGCCTGGTGACGGTCTCCCGGAACGCCGGGCAGTGGAGCGTCGCCCTGACGAGCGCCGGCCAGCACTACCTGGCGCACGGCACGTACCCTCCCCGCGGATCACGCCCGCGGAAGCCCCAGGCCGCCGCTCCACGGCCCCAGTCAGCCCGAACTCAGGAAACGTCGGCCGCCGAGCGGAAGCCAAGCCCTCCCTCACAGCCTCGTGTGACGCTCACGGAGCAGCTGTTACAGGAGCTCGCGGAGGCCGGCGGCAGGATCGTCAAGAGCGGCAGCGGTCCCGGCTTGGAGAAGTGGCCGTCCCGCGTCGCCGCCGCACGCAGGTCCGGAAGGGTTCCGGAGACGAAGGAGCTGTACGGAAACTGGTGCCGCGACGGGTACGAGATCAAGCTCGTCGACATCCCCGCCTGGCGCCTTGCCGTCCTCGACCCCGTCCCCGTGCCCTCGCGGCTCACTCGGCCGCACACCGTTATCCGGGCCATGCAGAACGAACGCCAGCCGCTCGGCCTGACCAAGCCCGTCCAAGGACGCGCTCTCCGACTCATCCAGGCACTGATCACCACTGCCGAGGCCGAAGGACACACCTGCTCGGCGGGGCAAACCGGCTTCGCACCCCCACCGCATCGCCGCCGCAGGGCAAATCCCCACTTCACCATCACCGCACAGGGCCAGCCAGTGGGGTTTCTCGTCCTCCAGGAACAGGATCGGGCCGAGCACGTCGCCACCGAGAAGGAACTCGCCGACGCCAAGAAGCACTCCTGGGTCAGGATCCCCCGCTTCGACTACACCCCGTCCGAACGCCTCCGCATCATCCTCAGCGGCGGCCAGCCACACCGGGCGAGCGAATGGGCCGACGCTCCCGGCCGCCCCCTCAAAGATCAGCTCGCCGAGATCGCACAGGAGGTCACGCTGCGCGGCGAAGCCGCCGAACGCAGACGCCAGGACGAGGCCGAAGCGGCACGCCAGAAGCGCATCCGCTGGGAAGCCGCCATGGAAGAAGCCCGCATCCGGTACGCGGAGGCGTACCGCTTCAGACACTTTGAAGCGCAGGAAGCGGCATGGCGCCACGCCACCGGACTTACGGAGTACGTGAGCGCGGTACGCACGCGAGTCGAGGCCATGCCACCGGGGCAGACCAGAACCGAAGCCGAAGCATGGATCAGCTGGGCAGCGGCCACCGTCGAGCGCCTCGACCCATTGCACACACCGCCCCGACTGCCCGACATCCCCGAACCACGAGCCGACGACCTCAGGCCCTTCCTCGGGCACTGGAACCCCTACGGCCCCTGAGCCGCGAGAGCGGGCGCGCACCGACTGGGTGGCACTCAGATGATCATCCGTGATCTCAGACAGAACGGCACGGCCTCGTCGCACGCAATGTCGGATGTCGTCGACCGCGCTGAGCGCCGCTGCACGGCCCAGCTCGCGGGTGGCGACGTGGTCGATCTCCGAGAGCAGCAGCGGGGACATACCAGGAGCCGCGCAGCCATGATGGCTTCGTTTGACGCACGCACGCTGCCCCCGCGATCGCCCAGCGTGTCTGCAAGATCGCCGTACCGTCCACCGATTGCGCTCCGCACGTTGAGGCACGCCCGGGACGCACTCCCGGCTCACGCTCCAACCGGCCTCCGTACGCGGGGCTTTGGCGGCTTGTCACCAATCAACCTACATCCACTGGTGTTTGCTGCTTGAGATGTCATGGGCATTCTGTATGGGTCTGATCGTCGGCGTGGGTGCAACCTTGGGGGGCCGATGGCAAGAGGGGACGTCTGGGCAGGAAAGGGCACGACCGGATCGGTAGCGGACCTCGTTGCCCAGTTCGGCGAGGAGGTCAGGGCCAAGCTGCAAGGTCCCGCAGGGGCGGTCAGCAGTAAGGAGGACAGCCTGACCGCGCCGGTGGAGCATCTGCTGCGCGGCATGGCCTCGCGGCAACGCCTCAAGCTCATCGTCCACGGTCAGAGTCGCATCAAGGAACTCGGGATCCGGCCCGACTTCGCCATCGCCTGCGGCGGGAGGACCATAGGGCACGTCGAGCTGAAGCAGCCGGGCTCGGGGGCCGATCCGGAGAAGTGGTCGGTGAAGAGCCACGACCGCAAGCAGTGGGAGAAGATCAAGGCACTCCACAATGTGCTGTACACCGACGGATACCAGTGGGCGGTCTACCGTTTCGGCGTACAGGTCGGCCCGACCGGGATCCTGGTCGGAGACCTTGATTCCGGTAGTCGGCAACTCGTCGTCGCGGACACCGGGTTCGAGCGTGCCCTCACGCACTTCTTCCTGCCAGCGCCCATCGTCCACGACAGCATCAACGAACTGGTCAAGCGTATCGCGGGAATCTGCGCCCTGCTGCGTGACGAGGTCACCGAGCGTCTCACCCGCGAGGAGCACGGGCAGGCTGACGCTGCGTTCTCGATCCTGGCCGACAACTGGAAGGACCTGCTCTTTCCCGATGCTCGCCCGGAGGAGTTCGCAGACCAATACAGTCAGACGCTGACGTTTGCCATGCTGCTGGCTCGCCTTGAGCACATTGATCTGGGCAGGCTCACGCTTCCCGAGGTCGCGATCCGACTGGGCAAGCGGCATTCCTTGATGGGCAAGGCGCTGGCGGTGCTGACGGACGACGCCCTCGACGATCTGCGGGGCATCATCGACCCGCTGATCGACGTCTTATCGGCCGTCGACCCCGAGATGTTCAAGGACGAGACCGGAGACGCCTACCTCCACCTGTACGAGGGCTTTCTGGGCGCCTACGACCCGGAACTGCGACGGCGGACGGGTACTTACTACACGGCTGGCGAGGTCGTCCGTTTCATGGTCGGCTTCACCGACGAGGTGCTGCGTGACCGGCTCGGCCAGGAGGACGGCTACGGAAGCGAGGACGTCACCGTCGTCGATCCGGCCATGGGCACCGGGACCTTCCTCATCAACATCATCGACCACGTCGCCAAGTCCCTGTCACTGAAGTACGGCAGCACGCTCAAGTCCGGGCTTCTCCGGGAGCTGTCGGGCCGACTGGTCGGGCTGGAGAAACAGACCGGGCCGTACGCCGTCGCCGAACTCCGTGTGCACCACGCCTTCCGGTCCCACGACGCCGACATCACGCGCCGCCCGCCGAGGCTTCTGGTGGCCGACACACTCGACGATCCCGCCGTCGAGCACCACCTGGGCTTCATGTACGAGGCGATCGCCCGCCACCGCCGAATGGCGAACAAGATCAAGGCGGACGAGAAGGTCATGGTGGTCATCGGCAATCCGCCCTACCTGCGGGGTGCGAGACAGTCGGGCGTCGGGCGCTGGGTCACCGAGGGCAACCCGAACGGCCAGGGCCCGATCCTCGCCCGCTTCCACCCAGAGGACAACGGACGCGTCGGATACGCCCTCGACAACCTCTACGTCTACTTCTGGGCGTGGTCCACCTGGAAGGTATTCGACCAGTTGACTGCCTCGGAAGCGCCGAAGGCCCCGAGCGGGATCGTCGCCCTCATCACCAACTCCGGGTACCTGGACAGCGAGGGATCGGCCGGCATGCGCCACTACCTGCGTGAGGCCGCCGACGAGGGCTGGGTCATCGGTCTCTCACCCGAGGGCGCCTACTCCGACACGCGCACCCGTGTCTTCCAGGATGTTAAGCGGGAGATCTGCATCGCCGTCTTCGTCCGCCATGGCGCCCCGGACGCGGGTACACCGGCGCGGGTCTGGCGACTTGACGTCCCCGCGGGCACACGCGAGGAGAAATTCAACTGGCTGGAAGGGCTTGGCCTCGACGGTCATCGCGACGGGACCTCCTGGCAACTATGCCCCACACAGTGGACCGCGCCTTTTCAGGTCCTGTCCGACTCCGAGTGGTCGGCAATGCCACCGGTGGACGCCCTGCTGCCCTGGACGAGCTCCGGCAACAAGAACAACCGCAGCTGGCCCGTCTCACCCAGCCGGGACGTCCTGGAGAGCCGGTGGCGCAGGCTCGTCCAAGCCCCAGCGGAGGATAAGGCCGCACTGCTGAAAACCACCAGAGACCGCCGTCCGGATAAGCCGGAACCGCCACTGCCCGGGCAGCAGGAAAGGGAAAGCCTTGCCGCGGAGAAGGAGACGTTGCCGGTCACTGTTCCCTACGGCCGGATGACCTTCGACAGGCAGTACATCATCGCGGACAGGCGAGTGATCGACTTTCCGCGACCGGCCTTGTGGTTCGCCCACAACGACCAGCGTCAGATCTACCTGTCCGAACTCCACACGGAGTCAGGCCGTCCGGGGCCGGCGGTGAGTTTCACTGCCCTGCTGCCCGACATGCACCACTTCAAAGGCACCGAAGGCGGCCGCGTCGCCCCTCTCTACCGCCACCCTCACCAGGCTGAACCAAACGTCACCCCTGGCCTGCTGCGTCTTCTCACCAAGACGTACGGCGTGACGGTCACCGCCGAGGACCTCTTCGCGTACATCGCGGGAACAGCCGGCCACAGCGGCTACACCCGCCGCTTCGCCGCGAACCTCTCCGAGCGCGGTGTCCGTATCCCTATAACACGCGACCCGGCTTTATGGGCGGAGCTCGTGGAAGTGGGCAGGCGCACGGTGTGGATCCACACGTACGGCCAGCGCTTCGCCTCCCACCACGACAGTTCACCTGGCTCGTCCCCGAGGCTTCCCCCGGAGGAACAACCGGAATGCGTCGTCGTGATCGGAGAGGACGACGGGTTACCTGCGGACATCTCTTACGACGCGTCCACGCGAACCCTCACGGTGGGCACGGGCTGCATACGTCCGGTGGCGCCGGAAGTCTGGGACTATCGGATCGGCGGGGTGCAGGTGATCCGCAAGTGGTTCAGCTTCCGCAAGCGCAAGCCAGACGTGGAACGACAGACCCCGTTGAACGACATCCTGCCCCCGACCTGGCCTGCCCGGTGGACCGTTGACCTGCTTGACCTCATCAACGCGCTCGGGCTCCTCGTAGCCCTCGAACCCCAACAGGCCCGGCTGCTGGACGCAGTGACCGGCGGCCCGCTCATCAGCACCGACGACCTACGGGGCGAGGGCATCCTGCCCGTACCTGCCTACGCAACCAAAGAACCGAAACCGCCGCGCAAGTCTCGACGCGCCCCCGGCCCCGGTCAGGAGAGCCTCGACTTCTCGGACTGACACCCGTCCGGCCTGAGTGCCTGACGCCCGCAACATCAACGGAATATCTGCACGACGACGCCCCGCCGCAGCAAGCCAGCGGGGCGTCATTGTATCAGGTCCCCGTCTACGCAGGACCCCCGCCAGAGCGATCCGACGGGAATCCTCACCTGTCACGACTGCCCCTATGACGGGGGTTACGGCTGTGTGGGCCTGCTCAGGTGGAAGACCTCGCGGGCAGCAGGTCACGGCAACCGGCCGCAGTAGCCGGGAACACCTCAGTGCCGATCACCGCCCCCACCAGAGAGAGCACAGCAGCCACATGAGCGTCCCGATGCGTGTCCACTCCAAGGACCACCTCCCCCGTCGGCCGGCGCCGACGAGCACGCGGGGCAGGGGACGTACCGGTCATGCTCGTCGCCATCAGATGCAGTTGCAATAGGCGACTCAATTGGCGCACGGGGATCCTTAGCGCAGGCTCGCCAATTAGTCAATCCAGATAATTAGTTCGAAACCCATCATGCGCGAGTTCGACACCTCCGCACGGGGACGCCGACCGGTAACTTGTTTTTGCTAACCACCCCATTAGAGCGTGAGCTCGCCGCCTCTCAATGGGAACAAAAGTACGCCTCTTCACTCGAAGCGGGTATCTACCGGATAAGCATGCCGCTCCTCAGCTTCCTGATGCCAGCATGCTTCCTGTTCCTAACGTGCCGATGCGGGACGTCTGTTGGCCGATGGGTCGACGTACGGCCGCGACTCCCGAAGGGCCTCAGCCATGCCTTCATCCCCGGAATCCGACCGTCCTTTCGACGAATCCGCCGAGGAGACTCGACGCAAGGAGCGGGAGCTGGCCGAAGCTGAGGTCAAGTTGGCGCGCCGACAGCGGATTGTGAACCGGCTGCGGATCCTGCAAATGATCTTCTCGCTGGTCGAACTCGCGACAGGCAACCCGGCTTACCGGTGGGCGGCCAGATGCGCCCAGTGGGCCATGGAACGTTTCCGGGACTCCGAGTGATGTGAGGTAGAGCATGAGCGAAGGCAATGTCGACGGCCCATTTCCGATGCCGGTTTCCCGGGAGGATCAAGAAGCATGGATCAACGCCGTGCTAGCGACCGAGGGAGTGAATCTGCCCCGTGGCGCACTGGAGAACATCGCCCCCTTCATCGTTGATCCCAAAGACATGCTGAGTGAGCCCGACGCCCATGGTGTGCGCACGCTCAGGGCGAGCGCGGTCCGGCGCATCCACACAGACGCCGGTGACCTCGTCATCGCCGTCGCCCGGATGCACGGCGTCGGCGGTGTGCAGTGGGGACACAACGAACGGATCAGCTCGATCTGGCGCTCCGTCGCGGATCCGACGGTCGGCCGGGAAACCGAAAGGACCTTGGCCTCGGTCCGGCCTTGGATGGGCGTCGACGACGATGGACGCACCAAGTGTTTCGCCGCACTGGAAAGCGTCGTGGCCAACCGGCGCACGTTGATCACGAACATTGAGGACGCGGCGGACGAATTGAAGAAGCGAGACCGGGTCCGCCCTTATGACCTTGAGGAGGACCTCGTCCTCAACGGGCAACAGGAACCTGGGATGTACGTTCCTCAGCAGGTGAGGATCGAGGAGAACCCGGAGAGGGGATCTGACGGCAGCCCTCTTTATCCGTCCGCCTATTGGGGATGGATGGCAGTCCGAGGCAATAATCGTACACAGAAGCGACAATCGATTTTTCGTTTGACATCCAGCGAAGTGCTAGCCGGCGTCCCAGTAAAGAAACTGCAGCGGGAGGGGGACGAGGTCATCTGCGACCCCCGTGACTGGCTCCCTGAATTCTCCGCCATGCTCAACAGGGAGTTCGCGGAGACGGGCGACGGCGAACTGGATCCGACAAGCGGTTCACGGGCGCAACGCGCCGCAGCCGTCGCCGTAGTGGACTCGCATCTGGTGATCGGCACCCCCACTCCGCAGCGGCTCTACCGCATCGTGCAGATGAACAACCGGCGCGATCACGTACACCCGCCGCTGGAGTTCGACGCCCTCGACCGCTCGCGCGCGCTAGGGCGGAGCGTTCTCGGGATGTATGTAGCGCAACAGGTTATGGATGAGAAAACGGCAGAGGTCCTTTCCGGGCTGGCACCGATCCGTGAACTCCCGGGCGCGTCGGCGGACATGACGGTCTCCGAGTTGCGAGACCTGCGCTCCATGAGGTTGCTGCAGGAACTGTTTCCGGTGGATCCGCGCAAGCGTCATCTACTGCGGCGCGTGCTCAGCGAGAACCCACCATCCCAGCTCAAGTCCGGGGAAATCAACCAACGGGCGCGCACATGGTCCGCGCTTACCTCCGAAAGCTACCCGGCACCATGGAACCCACGCGTGGGCGAGGTCTTCTCAACCCGGGCCCGGGAGGGAATCGTCCTCTCTGGGCGCAGGCTGCCTGATCTGCTCGCCACCGCGGACACCGATGACGACGCCTTCGATGAACTGGTGTCCTATCGGGCGGCGCACTGGCTGGCCTTCTTCGGCATCATCGAGGCCGACCGAGGTTCACTCGATGGCCAGGAGGCGATCGGCGACGCAGGGGAACGGATTCGCCGATCTCGCAGGACCGTCATGAACTGCCTGCAGGCCCTGAGGTATGAGAAGAGCCGGATGATGGCAGTCGGCGTACTGAAGTCGCTGGCCGCAGCCATGGACGACGGAGACCGGCCTCCCTGGCGCGTCAGCAGCTCCGGCAAGGAGATGGTGGGGCGGGAGATGACACCGCTCTGGTTCGACAGCGAATTCCCCAAGAACACCGGTACCCGGCCCCGCAAGACCGCAAATTCTGCACCGCCATTGATCACGACGGTGACGGTGCCCGGCCCCCTCTCTTCGCCTGAACTGCCCGGGCTCTCGCTCATGACACCAACGTCCTCACCCGTGACATCAGCCCCTGTACAACCCGCGCCGCAGCCAGCCCCTGCAGTCTCAGCCCAGTCCGAAGCGCCCGCTACCGATGAAACCGACGGAGCTGATAGCTCCGCACCCTCCCCCGAGGAATCCCTCAACCTTGAGACTCTAGTGACCCGTGTCGAAGAACGGATCCGTGGCCTGCACGCGGCCTCCGCCGAAATCGGCGAACTTCTCGGCCACCTCGCGGATCAGAGCCGGGCGGCGTCTGTCACCCAGCCCATCGGCCGGCAGCAAGCCGATAGGGCTGTGCGCCTCCTGAACCAGACGCTATCCAAGCTGCGCAGACTGCCGGAACTCATGGAGGAGATGACGGAACCCGTCTGACGCAGTTCTTCCGACAGGGCCGACGCACTGGATGCCCATCGCCTGCCAGCTGGCCGCGGACCAGAGCCGCGCTTCCTGCTGGCGGCGTCTGCGCAGGACCCCCGCCGGAGCAAGCCAACGGGGGTCTTCGCATGTCACAGCCCTATGAGCTAGCTCCCGACTGGTATCTGTCCGACCAGATGGTAGATCTCACGGCCGCGAAGCGCTTGAGGCAACGGACGATTTGGCACCGGGTCTTGCCATGGCGGCCTGAAGGAGCCACTCCACGCAGTCGCCTACTGTGCCTGCCGCTTCACGTACCCGACTGCGGTCATGCCGGCAGAGAAGACGAATGCCACGACAGCCCCACCGGAAGCAACAGCGGTAAGCGGGGGCTGCCCCAGAACGGCACAGCCGACCCCGGCGGTAAGCCCAACAATCATGGCAATCAAGGCGACAACGACCGCGTGGTACACGCGGTGGTCGCAGACAGAAGTAGTTGCAGAAAAGGAAGGCCCTCTCAAGCATCGTCAGAGCGCCGTCACGGAACCAGGGCAGGAGTCAACCCGCCGCCGGATCTGAGTCACGACGTCGCCGCCCAACGGGCGTCGCCATAGGAGAGCGCCAGCCAGACGCCCCTATTGGGATTCTGCCGCCACGCCATAGCGATCGGCCATCTGCACCGATGCACCTTGCCTTTCAAGGATCTCGTCAACCACGTACAGAGTAGCCAATGCCACTGACATCCGCGCGAGTTGGCAGGGATCCGTCTGGAGCTGGGGGGCTTACCGGTGTCGAGCCGCACCGCCATCTGCGAGGAACCCGAAGCAGAACTTCAACGTTCCAGCAAGGCGAAGACGACGCGCCGGCGGGTTGGCCAGGTAGTCGTTCGCACGCCCCCAGTCCCTACGGTCTCCGGGGAGCGATTCGTACCAGGCAAGACCTCGGGCATTGCACTCGCGACACAGCAGGCCGCGAACGCACGCTCCGCATATGGACCAGGCGGCGTCCGACGGCTTACAGCATGCGTGATCGTGGTCGATGTTCCAATGCGGGGAGCTTCCGTCGCGGTCGGGTCCTTGCCCGCACAACGCGCATACTCCGCCCTGAAGATCCAGGATGGCCCTCAGATCACCTGCCGTCAGATTGTATCGGCGGCCTTGCCGGGCTAACCGACTACAGCTCTGGCAATGCCCCGCGCGTCGGCCTTCTCCCCAGTATTTGACGGTGACGCCGCATCCCTCGCAGTCGTGCAAGGTGTTGCGTGTCAGCGGAACTCCGTAGCCACCTACCATCCCTCGACGATAGCGGGCAGCACTGACATTGATGCTGATACTCAGGTTCCGGCGGTCGTGGCCCAACCACTGACTGACGTCCTGCTGGGCTGTCTTCGCGTTGGTCTGTCCGGCTGCCGGGATCTGTTCTCACGGCTCCGGCCGGGCGGAACATGACCTGATAGGAGCTTGGTCAGAAGCCCCTTCAATGTCCTGTCTGCGCCACCCGGCCGGTGCCCACCTCCGGCAAGGAAGGCACCATCAGCATGACATTGGCGGCGGCACAGGACACAGCGGACCAGGAGGTGTTCGGCGGTCGACTCCAATGCCGACACCCTCTCCGTCGCGGTCATCAGCGGCAACGGCGGCCACCTGGCGGACGCCGAGTTCACCACCACCACCGGCCGGATATGCCGCGGCCCTGGCCTTCCTGAACGCACACGGCCACGTGATCGCGATCGGCGTGGAAGGCACCTCCTCCTACGGAGCCGGCTTCACCCGCGTCGCGGTGTCACACGGGCAGCACGTCGTCGAGGTCAACCGGCCCGACCGGGCCGAACGCCGCCGCATCGGCAAGTCCGACCCCATCGACGCCTACGCCGCCGCCCGCGCCGCCCTGTCCGGACGCGCCTCCAGCGCCCCCAAGGACGACACCGTCGCCGGCATACGCGCCCTGCACAACGGCGCCCGTTCCGCGGTGAAGCCCCGCACCGCCGCCTTGAACCAGATCGGCAGCATCCTCATCACCGCTCCCGAGACCGACCGGGCGAAGTACGGCCACCTCAAAGGAACGGACCGCACCGACGCCCTGGCCCGGCTGCGGCCGGCCGGTGGCGCGGTCCACACCGCTGTCCTCACCGCGCTGAAAAGCCTTGCCCGACGGGTCAAGGAGCTGACCGCCGAGCACCAGGCCCTGGTCAAGGCCCTGGACAGCGTGGTGAGCGTCCACAACCCCGGCTGGCGAGCCGCCCGCTGCTCCCCTTGGGCCTGCCGCAGTGAGGGCCAGCCTGTGCAGGACGACTCCAGGCTGGCCTCGGGAGCCACATCAGGAGACGCTAGACTTTGCGACAGCAAACGGACGTGTCTTGGTTGATCGCACCAAGTCCCTGGGGCGCGTGTTGCGCATCGGCCGTATAACGCGTGCCGTCGCTGTGTCCTTGCTTCGGGTGGCTCCCAAGAGGACAACCGAGTGCAAAGCCGCCCGCACCGGCGTTGTAACCCTCCTGTTCGGAAGCCCCGCCAGGCCGCACCCGCGGGGCTTCTCGTCGCACTCCGCTCGCACACCCCTATCACTCACGCCCCAGACCCTCTCACGTCTCACGACTGCCCCTATGGCGGGGGTTGCGGCTGCACGGGTCTGACCAGGTGGAAGACCTTCCGGGCCGCGTAACGCTTGACACTTCGGACAATCTCGCGCCGGGTTTTGCCCTCCTTGCTGCGGCGTTCGTAGTACTCCTGGGTGCGCGGATCGACGCGCAGGCGGGTCTGCACCATCCGGTGCAGGGCCGCGTTCGCTTGCCGGTCGCCGCGACAGTGCCGGGAAATATCGCCCACCGGGCGAAGCGGTCTCCTCGTTTTCCCATGACCGGGGCTGGGCACCCGATGCCCATGGCGACGCGTCCGGTTCCGGTGCGAACCATCCTCGCCACCATCGGCCTGGTGCTCGCCGCCTACGTCGTACTCGACCTGGTGGTCCAGGCTCGCCGGGTCCTGATCTGGGCGGTCATCGCGTTGTTCCTGGCCGTCTCCCTTCATCCGGCGGTCGAAGCCCTGCAGCGACGGGTGCCGCGGTGCCGACGATCGGTGGCCGCCTTGCTGGTCTTCCTGGCCGCGGCCGCGGCCGTCTGCGCGGTGGTCGCCCTGTTCGTCATCCCCCTGGCCCAGGAGGGAAGCCGGTTCGCCGGTCGCCTACCCGCGATGATCAGGGACACCCAGGCCGGCCGCGGGCCAGTCGGCAACCTGCTGGAACGGACGCACGCTCTGCAGTATGTCCAGCACCATCAGGCGCAGATCCACGCGTTCGCCACCGGACTGAGCACGCCCGTCGCGAAGTTCCTCCGCGGTGCAGCGAGCACCGCGGCAGGCATCGTCACCATTTTCGTGCTGGCCTATCTGATGGTGCTGGAGGGCCCCAAGGCCATAGACCGGTCCCTGGCCCTCGTGGCCGAGGCGCCCGCGGCCCGCATACGCCGCGTCGGAGTCGCGTGCGCCCGTACCGTCAACGGCTATCTGACCGGGAACTTGCTGATCAGCGTCATCTGCGGGCTTCTGACCTACGTCGTGCTGCTGGTTTCCGGAGTGCCGTTCGCCGGCCTGCTGGCCCTCTTCGTCGCCGTGACCGACCTTATTCCCCTGGTGGGAGCCACCATAGGAGCCGTCGTCGCTTCCGCAGTGGCGTTCGTCCACTCCCTGCCGGCCGGCATTGGGGCCGTCATCTTCTTCATCGTCTATCAGCTGGCCGAAAACCACCTCCTGCAACCGGTCATCCTGTCTCGGACGGTGAAACTCAACCCCCTCACCGTGCTGTTGGCCACCCTGATCGCCGCCGAAGTCGCCGGAATCCTCGGTGCCCTGCTGGCGATTCCCGTCACCGGCATCATCCAGGTCGTCCTCGGTGACATCTGGGCTCACCGCGGCGGTCGGTCACCGGGACCGCCGACACGGACAGACAACAGCCCCGAGCACGCAGACCGCTCCGACGCCCCCGAATAACGGGCTGAAGGAATCCGGCAGCCCAAGCGCCACGAGGAGTTCGCTCAGGTCGACGACTGCGCCTTTCTGACCGAACACCTCGGCTGCCGCTGCGGTTGGTCACCGGAGGGCTTCTCCGCCCAGTTGGGCGCGCCGCACGACGCCGGCGTCGCCGTCATGGCCGCGCCCACTACGATGCGCGCGAAGTACCTCCGCCGGCCGACGGCCCGCGGAGGTGCGTGATGTCGCCGCTCGCCGGCGCCCGATCGGTCCGGCTCCGCAGGTCAGTGCTGGGCGTGCGGACGTGCGTGGAACAAGGGGCGCCGCTGGGGGGCCGTGCCGGCAGCCAGATGACCGATCTCGACACGTGTCCTGATGGCGCGGACCACTTCGGTCAGACCGACGACGATGGCCATGACGCCCACTACCAGCGTGAGTGTCGCGATGGAGGCGAACGGCATGACGATCATCACGATGCCGGCCATGGTGCCGATGATGCCGAAGGCCACGTGCCAGCCGCGCGCCGGCATGGTCTGATCGGAGGCCGCCGCGACCGTCTCCAAGGTGCCCCGCAGCAGCCAGCTGAAGCCGATCCACAGGGCGAGCAGGAAGACCGACTCGAGGGGGCCCCGGAAGCAGATCAGTCCCAACAGGACGGAGACCGCGCCGGTGATGAAGTGCAGTACGCGAAGGTGCCGGGGGACGTGGGTGCCGAAGGCGGCGGCGAGTTGGAAGGCACCGGTGGCCAGCAGGTAGACGCCGAAGAGCACGCCGACGACGCGTAGCGTCTCGCCCGGCCAGACCAGGGCGATGACGCCCAGGGCGATGGTGGCGAGGCCCATGGTGAGCAGGATCTGCCAGCCCATGTTCGCCAGAGCGGTGATGCCTTCGACCGCAGGACCTTCTTGTGGTTCGGTGCCACGTGGCGGAACGAAACCGGGGGAATCGGAAGAAGATGTCATGGCACCTACCTCCTTCTGTGAGCACCGTCGTCACATCACTACATGTCCATCGTCACCCGATCAGTCTCATCTCGCTCGGCAGGGAGGGCAGGGGACCGTGGCGCATGCGGTGTTCCGGGCAAGCTCCTCCGTCCTGCGGGAGCCGGGGTGCGTTTCCGCCGGACCGTCCGATGCCGGCGGCCAGGCACAGTCGTGGTGTCCCGTTCGGGTGAACGACGGCATTCACGTGTGGGGGGTGATGACGGCACGTCCTTGGATCCTGCCGTCGTGCAGGAGCTGGTAAGCCTCGTTCGCGCGTTGCAGGGGGAAGTGCTCGACCAGCACCTTGATCTTTTCCTGCTGGGCGAGCGTGATCACATCCATCAGTTCGGTGAGGGAGCCCCAGTAGGGCGAGGCGACCGAGCACTCGTGCGGCGGGCTGGAGAAGTCGACGGGCAGGGCTCCGCCGCCGAGTCCGACAATGGTCAGGTGCCCGAGCACCCTGGCCACCCGGGCAGCCATCCGCAGGGTCGCGTCCATGCCCACCATGTCCAGCACGAGCTGGGCGCCCTGCTGCGCCGTCATGTCCCTGATGCGCGCGATCGCCTCGTTGCCAGAGAGCAGAGCTTCCTCGGCGCCCAAGCGCTGGGCGGTCTCCAGCTTGCCGGCGTCGGTGTCCACAGCGACGACGGTGGTCGCCGCGCTGAGCGCGCGCAGGATCTGGATGGTCATCTGGCCCAGACCGCCGGCCCCGATCACGACCGCGGTCGAGCCCGGTCCCAGTAGGTGCAGCGACCGCTTCACAGCGTGATAGCCGGTCAGTCCGGCGTCGCTGAGCGGGGCGGCCTGGCGGGGGTCGAGGGCGCCGAGCGGAATCAGGTAGCGCACCGCCGGGACCAGCAGGTACTCGGCCATGCCGCCGTCGTGTCCACCGCGCAGGCCCGGACCCTCACCCGCGCGCTTCTGGCAGTAGTTCTCCTGGCCCCGACGGCAGTTGGCGCACCCTCCGCAGCCCCAGGCGCCGTAGACGATCACAGGGTCCCCGGGCTCGAACCCAGTGACGCCCGGTCCCAGCTGCTCCACCCACCCGGCGTTCTCGTGCCCGAGCGTGAAGGGCAGATTCGTGAAGCCGGGCAGCGGTCCGGGTGCCTGCATGATGTGCAGATCGGAGTGGCAGGCACCGGCACCCGCGACCTTCACCAGGACCTGGCCAGGGCCGGGCCTGGGTACCGGCACCTCGCGCAGCTCGGGCGGTTGCCGCCAGCCGACGAGTTGAAGAGCCCGCATGGCGATCCTTTACGCGACGCTGGTCAGTCGCGGATGCCGTCGATGTCGACGAGGACGTGCCGCGGCCCCCGGAAGATCTGGTTGTGCCGGTACGGCGGCGGGTCCTCGACCAGCCGGGGGTTCTGCACCCGGCGGACGAACTCGCCGACCGCAATCTGGACCTCGAGTCGCGCGAGCGGGGCGCCGAAGCAGAAGTGGATGCCCTGGCTGAATCCGAGGTGCTGGTTGTCGCGGCGCTCGAGGTCGAGCTCGTCGGGGTCGGTGAACCGTTCCGGGTCGCGGTTGGCCGAGCCGTACGCCAGGAAGATCGGCGCTCCCTTGGGGATGGTGGTGCCGGCGATGTCGATGTCCTCCACGGCGGAGCGGGTGTGCCAGAACTGCACCGACGACTCGTAGCGCAGCAGTTCCTCCACCCCGGGCACGATCAGGTCGGGCCGGCGGCGCAGCTTCTCCAGCGCGTCGGGGTGGCGCAGCAGGGTGAGCACGCTGTGGGCGATGAGGTTGACCGTGGTTTCGTGTCCCGCGAAGATCAGGAGCAGGGCATTGCTCGCGAGCACCCCCTTGGACATCCGTCCCTCCGGGCCGTCCTCGTTCACCAGCGCGGAGAGCATGCCCGGGCCGGGCTGCCGGGCGTAACGGTCGAGCAGCTCGCCGGCGAACTGCCCGAACTCCTGCACGGCCTGGCGCCCCCCGGCCTGCCTGCTCCGTATCTCTTCGGAGGCGGCTTCCGGACCGAAGTCCAAAGCGTCCAGAGCCGTTTCGATCCACTGGTGGAAGCGCGGCTCGTCCTCCAGCGGCACGCCCAGCACCTTGCAGATCACCGTCACCGGCAAGGGGTAGGCGAAGTCGTCGACGGCGTCGATCCGGGTCTTGCCCTTCATGTCGTCCAGGAGGCCGCCGACGATGCGGCGGATCTCGGGCTCCAGGTCGGATATCAGGTCAGGCGCATGAGGCGGCCCGACGAAGTGCGGCATCATCGTCCGGCGGTCCCGATCGTGCTCGGGCGGATCGCAGGTGATGATGTTCGGCTCGGTCAGCGCTTCCCTGATCGGCTCGTCCACCGGCTCGGCCGGGCCCTCTGCCTGGGTCACGGCCGGGACGGGACATTTCCTCGGGTCCGAACTGACCCGGGGGTCGTGCAGCAGCGCGACGATCTCCCGGTAGGTACTGACGACATAGGTACCGTCCGGCTGCCGCGCCACCGGTTGCTTGCGCAGTTCCTCGTAGAACGGGTACGGGTTGGCGCGGTTGGCGTAGCGGAGGGCCTGCTGCCAGGGGGTTTCCTCGACCACGAGGCTTCACTCCCTCTTCTCTAGTCGATGCTGTCCGCCCCGACGCGCGCGTCAGTGGTGGCGCGGCCGGAACTCGGCCGTCCGCTCGCTCGGGACGTGTCCGGTCAGGACGACGTCGGGGATCGCCGTCGGGACCCTTGGGTCCGGGAACTCGGCCGGCATCGGTTTCGTGTCGGCGGGCTGGTCCCAGCCCGCCGGTGGAGGCGGGAAGGGACCGGATTGCTCGATCAACTTCCCGTAGTGCTCCAGCCACTTGCCGTGATCGAAGGTGACGGCGGCGACGATGCGGCCCCGGTGACCGTAGGCCGCAGCGAAACGGCGCTCCTCGACCGATCCCTGGGTGAAGACGATCTCGTCACCGAAAGGCGGCACGCCGACGGACTTGATGTTCACGCCGAACTGACCGGACCAGAAGCCGGGCAGCAGCAGATGCGGACGATAGTGGGGCTCCAGGTTCACCATGTTGTGCGCCGCTACCTCCGCACCGAAAACAGCGTTGTCCCAGTGCTCCATCGCCAGGAACTGGTACTCGTAGAGCACATGCGGCGCACGCGCCACGTCCCCTGCCACGTAGATGCTGTCGGTGACCACACCGTTGATGTCGAAGGCGCGGCCACCGGCATCGCACCCGACACCCCAGAAACCGGCCGCCAGCCCCGAGCCCTTCAGCCATTCCACGTTGCGGATCGACCCCAGCGAGGCCACCACCACATCGGCGTCGACAGTGGCTCCGTCAGACATGTGCGCCCGCCGCACATGTCCTTCGGAGTCGCCCTCCAGCGATGACACGCCCAGCCCGCAGCGCAGGTCCACGCCGTGATCACGCTGCATCTGCGCGGCGATCTCCCCGATCACCCCGCCCAGCGCACCGACCAGCGGCGCCGAACCCCGCTCGACGACGGTCACCGGGATGTCGAGCTCCCGGCACACTGAGGCCACTTCGGACCCGATGAACCCGGCGCCGATGACCAGGACCCGCGACGGCGGCTCAGCCAGCTCCTTCTGCAGCTGCGCGGCATCGTCACGCGAGCGAATCGTGTGCACCCCGTGCAGCGCCGCCTCGGCCGGGTTCGGCCACTGCCGCGCGCGGGTGCCCGTCGCGATCAGCAACCGGTCGTACGGAACCTGCTCCCCGTCGGCCAGGGACACCTGCTTGGTCGCACGGTCCAGCCCGACGGCGGCCACTCCGAGCCGCCAGTCCGCGTCCACTTCTCGCATGCGGGGCAGCTTCGTGTGGTCGGCCGGCACCCAGCCCTTGAGCACCTGTTTGGACAGCGGCGGACGGTCGTAGGGCTCGTACGGCTCGTCCCCGATGATGGTCAGGGAACCGGTGAAGCCCTCCTCGCGCAGGGTCTCCGCGGCCCGCAGCCCGGCCAGAGAGGCACCCACGATGACGATTCGGCCGCTGGCCCGGAACTCCCGGACCAGCTCCGCGACCGTTGCCCGCAGAGTCATGGCGCCTCGCCCCGCTTCGCGCCGTCCAAGCGGTCGATCACGATCGCCTGCACCGGGCACGCCGCAGCAGCTCGCTCGACCTGCAGGCGCCGCTCGTCGTCGGGGTTCGGCTCATAGGTGAGCGCCTCCTGACCGTTCAACCTGAAGACCTCGTGCGCCAGATACACGCATTGCGCGTATCCCTGGCACCGATTCAGGTCCACGACGATCCGCATGGGCAGACTCCTTCCGCTCTGCCTCCGCCCCACGGCGACCATCGACCCGGTCATGCAGCCTCGATCATGAAGCCCAGGGCCGGTTTCTCAAGCCTCCCGTCAGGCGACGGGGCCGGATGCCCCACCCGCCGCCCCGGCCAGGCCACCGAATGAGCAGGTTCGGTCCGGTTCGCTGCGCCGCTTCCTTCACCGTGACGCTTGTCGGCTGTGAGCGTGAGCGTGGGCGCGGGCGTAACCAGAAGGAGGCGCTGCATCGACGGTGTCGGCATCAGGGTGTGCCCCGGTCGTCACGCCCTAAAAAAATACTCGTCCCGCCTTCCGGCGATCGCAAACCCGCCTCTGCGGCGAACTGGATGCATCCGTGGCTTCGAGCCCTTACTCCCCGGGCTGAGGCGATCTCCGGGCCGCTGAAGTTACCGATCACCAGGCCCGCTCCGGCCGCCGTCCCGCCAACCCGCCAACCCGACCGCGTCCTGGCGCTTGCGCCGAGTGGACACACACTGCTGTGGCCAGGGCGAGGAAGGCCGGCGTGCCGAGGGGACGGCGACGGGCAGCTCGCGCTGAAGAGCGCCATCTGTTGGCGCTCGCGCCAGCCGGTCAACGGTTACCTTCGCCACTTCGACATTTCCATACGTCGTATGGTAACAATGAAAACGCGCTTCCATACGACGTATGGAACTGCTCGCTCGGACCACGCCGGGCGTCATACATCGCCTGACAGAACCGCCGTTGGCGCAGATCACCCCCCTCGGGAAGGAAAGATCATGAACAAGCTCGCGAAGCGCATCGCCCTCGCTGTCTCCTCCGTCGCGGTCGCCGGTGCCGCCGTCCTCGGTGCCGGTGGCACCGCTTCGGCCGCGCCCCTTGCGTCCACGCACGCCCAGCGCCCGACCGACGGGGCCGTGGCCGCTGATTACAGCTGGGACCACGGTGTCGGCTACCTGCTCGAGCGGGGCTATTCCTGCGACGAGACCCGCGGCTGGCACCGGGACCGCCACGGCAGCGATTCGACCCGGCACGACTGCGACGGGCTCTACTACCGCGATGGTCACTTCTACCGCTGGGAGGACGAGGGACACGGCTGGACGTCGACAGGTCCTACCGCCACGACGGGAACCGCTGCGAGCACGACGGCGGGGGCAGGCACCACCATGACGTGAGCCGCGACGACCGGTGAGACGGGTATCGGCCATGTGTGCAAGCAGTTCCCCTCGGCCCTGTCCCTGCCGGCGGCGGGGATCCGTCTGGCGGTCGGGGGGCGGCGTCCCCGACCGGCGGCCGAGTGAGTGCAGCGCCACTCCTCATGCGGTGCGCCGGTGCCCCCCGGCGCCCGCGCCCTGCCGTACCGCCTCCGCCCGCGCTGCCTCTTCGCCACAGGCCGGTGTGAGGCACTGCCGAGCCATACCCGGGAGCGCAAGCCGATGAAGAAGTTCCTGAAGGTCGTAGAACGGCGAGTGGCCGTGCAGCCGGTCGTCTCGCACGTCTACTCGTTGCCCCTCTGCGTACGTCTGCGCTGCGAGCCCGCTGATCCCTATGTCGTCCGTGCCGCCTTCTTCGTCGACTGTGACGAGCCGGTCGAACGGATCCTGGGGCGGGATCTTCCGGCTGACGGGCTGGAGGGTTCCGCAGGCCACGCGGACGTCCGGATCTGGTCGGCCGCAGGGCGGGGTGACGAATCGATCTACATCGCCCTCGGGTCTGCCGCAGGCACCGCTTGCTCGAGGTCCCCGTGCAGGACATCTCGTCCTCCCTTCAGGACACCCAGGCTCTGGTGCCACGGGGGACCGAGTTCGGACTCATCGACCGCGATGCCTAACTGGCACACCTCCTCCCCCGAGGCTGACCACCGACCATCCATGCTCAGAAGTAAAGGAACCACTGGCATGTCCCAGTACCAGCTTCGCGTCTACACCCTGTGCAGCTCTGACGCGCTCTCCGCCTACGAGAAAATCTGGGCCCAGCACATTCCCGGTATGGCCAAGCACCGGATCACCACCCACGGCGTCTGGACGGGGCCCGCGGCGCCCGGAAACGAAACCCCCCGGCTCTACGCCCTCGTTTCCTACAGGGACACCGACGACGTGCGGGAACGACTGGAGGCGTACCTGTCGAGTCCTGAGTTCCGGGCGGACATGGAGGGCTTCGACACCAGCCAGATCGTCGGCCTCGACGAAACCCTGCTGACGCCCACCGCGGACTCACCCTTGCGCTGACGGTCGGCCTGCGACGAGTGACGCGGCCAGAAGGGCCGGTGCCGGCAGTGGTGGCCTCGACTGCTCCCGTCGGCCGGGCGCCTTTGCGGCGGCACGAAGAACTGCTCCTGCGGGTGTCCTCGTGCCGACCGCCACCGGTCCTCGCAGTAACCACGTCTCTGTGCAGCTCCTTTGAATCCGACGACAGCCCGTCCGATGGCCCTCCCCGGACGACTCGAAGCACCAGGAGTAAGACCCGATGAAGTCATGGAGAACTGTGATCCAGGGGCTACCTGTGAAGCTTGTCGGCGTGCATGCGACGTCCTTGCCCGTGCTCATGAATCTGCGGTACGAGCCGAGTGATCCCTATGTGGTCCATGCCGCATTCACCACCGATGTCGACAGCGACGAGCCGGTGGAATGGATCATCGGGCGCGATTTGCTGATCGACGGCCTGGAGGGCCCCGCCGGCGAGGGAGACGTTCGCATATGGCCCGCCGGCGAGGAGGGCTGCCGCGACTTGTACGTCCTTCTCAACCCGCCGTCCGGTACGGCCCTGCTCAAGGCCCCAGCGCAGGAATTCAAGGCGTTCCTGCAGGAAACGGAGGCAGTGGTGCCCCGGGGGGCCGAGCTCGGCCACAGCGACTTCGACCGCTTGCTGGCTCACCTCCTCGCCGGAGGGTGAGTCCCGTCAGGGTGCGACCTGATGCAGGCACACGGACGTCTGCGCCTCGGTGTTCACCGCCATGGTGAGTGGATGTCCGCAGCCGTGGCGTCGAGGGCGGCCGGGCCGAAGCCAGCCTCGGTCAGGATGTTCGCCGCGACTCCGCGGCCGACCCGCCCCGGTGAGACCAGCCGCCGCGCAGCAGCAACCCGCAACCTGCGTCGCAGCGCCCGCCTTCCCGCGCTCCATAGCGCGCCGCTCATCGGCAGGCTCCGCCGCAGGGACACACATGAAGACGTTCGGTACGTCGTCGTGGTGCGCCCTGCAGCGAAAGACTGGCCGCCGTTTGTCCGCATCGCGCTCGCCTCGCAAGCCCGCTGGTGGACGACGGCCGAGTTGCGGTCAGCCGTAGTGCTGGCCGAGCCTGCTGAACCGCTCGACTCATGGACGGCTACCGGGACGGGCGGCTGCCCGATGAAGAGATCTCGCTTGAGTGAGCGGCTTCAACGCCGACCGTGCGCACGTCGGGCCCCGCTCCCCGAACCCTGACGGGCTGTACACGCCGGTGCAGCGTAACGTCGTCTTGTGGACTTCCCTGCGGACAGTCTCGTGTCCCGTGCCGCGTGCGAGGTCAGCCTGCGGGCAAACCAGCTGATCCATGACGTCGAGCGGTGCCTGCAGCGTGAAGTTGCCGAGGCCTGGGAAGACCCCGTGACGCCGGCGGCGCCAACGAGGTGTGGCTCAAAGGCCGGCGGCCCGGCCGTCCCGTTCGCCGGTGAGCCGGCTTTCCAGACCGGTGATCAGCGTGTCCATCACGAGGCGGAACATGTGGTCCTGGTCAGGACCTTCAGGGGCTGTGTCCGCAGAGTGCGGGTCTGTGTCCCCGTCACCGTCTTCACCATCGTCGAAGCCGGGGGGCTTGAGGGTCGACCACTGGCGGAGCGAGCCGTTGAGTTCGGCGGCGAGGACACCGATGACGACGGCGACCATCAGCGCCGCGATCTCCGAGACCTCTGACTGCGGAACCCCGGCAGCCTCCACGATCGCGGTGAGCTCGGTCCAGAACGGGTCGTCGGGCTGGATGAAGTCGGGCTGGTGGCTGAACGAGTAGGCCATCAGTTCGGGGTGACGGTGCGCCAGGGTCCGGAAGTCCGTTGCGAGCAGGCGGATGCGCTCCTGCCAGGGCGCATCCTCCAGCGTCACGGTGCGGAACTGGGCGCCGACCATTCTCGTCACGCCGCGCAGCACCGCTTCCTTGTTCGGCACGTGGTGGTACAGCGACATCGGGTTCGCGTCGAGCACGGTCGCGAGCTTGCGCATGGTGAGCGCCTCGACCCCGTCCTCGTCGATGAGCCGCAGGGCGGCGGCGTAGATCCCGGCCTCGGTCAGAGGCACGTCCCTCTTCCTCGTTCCCCGCGGGGGACGCCTCACCTTCTTTTCCATACCTCGTACGGTATCAGTTTCGTACGTCGTATGGAAATGACCTGAATCACAGCGCCCACCAGGGCGACCGGGCTTGCCTCAAGTTTCCATACGCCGTACGGTACCAATTCCATACGGCGTATGTTTCCGTACGGCGCCACGGCATCGACCTGAGCAGCGCGCCCTTGCCCATCCCCCTCCCGCAGAGGAGCAAGCCATGACCACGCACTCCGCGAACGACCTTCGCCCCATCCGGTCCCCGCGTGGGATCCCTCTCCTCGGCAACACGCCGCAGATCCCCGACACCAATCCGGTGGAGTACTTCGGTGAGCTGTCCAAGCAGTTCCCCGAGGGCATCTACGGCATGGACATCGCCGGCATCGAGCAGGTCTTCGTCTACGACCCGGACCTGGTGGCCGAGGTCTGCGACGAGACGCGGTTCTTCAAGCAGATCGACAAGACGCCGCTGCACCACGTCCGGGACTTCGCCGGCGCCGGCCTGTTCACGGCCCACCAGTACGAAGAGGAATGGGGCATGGCACACCGCGTCCTGCTCCCGGCGTTCAGTCAGCGGGCCATGAGGGCTTACTTCGGGCAGATGCTGGAGATCGCCCAGGACCTGGCGGGCAAGTGGGAGCGCCGGGAGGGGCAGCCGGTCAACATTACCGACGACTACACCCGCCTGACGCTGGACACCATCGCCCTGTCGGGGTTCGGCTACCGGTTCAGGTCCTTCGACAAGGAGGAGCTGCACCCCTTCCTCAACGCGCTGCTGGGCGCGCTGGTGGAGTCGCTGCGGCGCTCGCAGGAGCTGCCGATGATGACCAAGCTGCGCAAGGCGGACGACCGGAAGTACCGCGGCAACATCCGTCTGATGCAGGACTTGGTCGAGAGCGTGATCAAGGAGCGCCGCGAGGGGAAGGGCACCGGTGAGGAGGACCTGCTGGGTCTGATGCTGGAGGCCACCGACCCGGAGACCGGCAAGTTGCTGGCCGACGACAACGTCCGCGACCAGGTGCTGACGTTCCTGATCGCCGGGCACGAGACCACCAGTGGTCTGCTGGCGTTCGCCACCTACTCGCTGATGCGCAACCCGCACGTCCTGGCCCAGGCGTACGCCGAGGTGGACCGCCTGCTGCCAGGTGACACGGTCCCGGACTACGACACGATCATGCAGCTGGACGTCATCCCGCGGATCCTGGAGGAGACGCTGCGCCTGTGGGCTCCGATCCCGGCGTTCGGCAAGGCCCCGCTGGAGGACACCGTGATCGGCGGCCACTACCAGCTCAAGAAGGGCACGCAGGTCATGATTCTCGAAGGCCCGCTGCACACCCATCCCAAGGCATGGGAGCGTCCGGAGGAGTTCGACATCGACCGGTGGCTGCCGGAGAACCGGGCCCAGCAGCACCCGCACGCCTACAAGCCGTTCGGCAACGGCGTACGCGCCTGCATCGGCCGGCAGTTCGCGCTCACCGAGGCCCGCCTGGCCCTGGCGCTGGTGCTGCAGAAGTTCAAGCTCTCGGACACCAGCGACTACAAGATGGACGTGCGGGAGGCGCTGACGCGCAAGCCCGGCAACTTCGAGCTGATCGTCCGCCGTCGTCAGGAACACGAGCGCACCGTCTTCGGCGCCGCGGACCTGCAGCCCGGCGACACGCAGGCGCAGGCAGCGGTCAGCGGTGTCGGTGTGAACCTGACCGTCGCCTACGGCTCCAGCCTCGGCTCATGCGAGGACCTGGCCCGCACCATCGCCGACCGCGGCGAGCGCTCCGGCTTCGGCACCACCCTCATCGGCCTGGACGAGCTGGGTGACAACCTGCCCTCCGAGGGCCTGCTCGCCGTCGTCGCCGCCAGCTACAACGGCAAGGCTCCCGACAACGCCCAGCGCTTCGACGATCTGCTCGCCGCCGGGCTGCCCGAGGGCTCGCTGGCGAATGTGCGGTTCGCGCTGCTGGGCGCCGGCAACACCCAGTGGGTGGCCACCTACCAGGCATTCCCCAAGCGGATCGAGGAAGGTCTGCTGGCCGCCGGCGCCACCCCGGTCGTCGAGCGCGGCATCGCGGACGCCGCCGGTGACTTCGACGGCATGGCCACGCGGTGGATGGACAACCTGTGGGCCACCCTGGCCGAGGAGTACGCCGCCGACACCTCCCAGGCGAGCGGCCCCCGCTACCAGGTCCAGCTGCTCACCGAGTCCGACGTGCGCCCCGCCATCGTCTCCGAGCAGGCGTACCCGCTCACGGTGGTGGCCAACGAGGAACTCGTGGCCGACGCGACCGGACTGTGGGACTTCAGCATCGAGCCGCCGCGCCCGTCCGCGAAGTCCATCACCTTCGAGCTGCCCGAGGGCGTCACCTACGACACCGGCAACCACCTGGCCGTCTTCGCCAAGAACGAACTCGACCTGGTGGAGCGCGCGCTGAGGCGGCTCGGCGTCGACTACGACCAGGTGCTCCGGCTCGACCAGCCGGCCGGTGGCCGCACCCACCTGCCGGTCGGCACCCCGGTCACCGCCGGCATCCTGCTCACCGAGTTCCTGGAGCTGCAGGACGTGGCCACCCGGTCCCAGATACAGACGCTCGCCGAGTACACCGAGTGCCCGTGGACCCGGCCGCAGCTCCAGGCGTACACCGCCGAAACGGAGGAGGCCGAGGAGCGCTACCAGAAGGAGATCCTCGGCAAGCGCATCTCGGTGCTGGGCCTGCTGGAGCGCTTCGAGGCGGTCGAGCTGCCGCTGGCCGTGTTCCTGGAGATGATGGGCCCCATCCGTCCTCGCTTCTACTCCATCTCCTCCGCCCCGTCGGCCAACCCGCGCCAGGTGCGCCTGACCGTCGGCCTGCTGGAGGGCCCGGCCCTGTCCGGCGACGGCCAGTACCGCGGCACCTGCTCCTCCTACATCGCGGCCCTTGAGCCCGGTGACGTCGTGTACGGCTACGTCCGCGTGCCCTCCCCGACGTTCGCCCCGCCTGCCGACCCCGCCACGCCGCTGATCCTCATCGGCCCCGGCACCGGCATCGCGCCGCTGCGCGGCTTCCTGGAGGAGCGGGCGACACAGCACGCGAACGGCACCCAGGTGGGCGTGTCGCAGGTGTTCGTCGGCTGCCGCCACCCGGAGCACGACTACTTCTACCGCCAGGAGATGCAGGACTGGGAGCACGCCGGCATCGCCCAGGTGCACACCGCCTACTCGGCGGTGACCGGCCACCCGGCCCGGTTCGTGCAGAACGCCATCGCCCATGCGGCCGACACGGTGTGGCAGGCCATCGAGGACGGCGCGTACATCTACGTCTGCGGTGACGGCCGCCGCATGGCCCCCGCCGTCCGCGAGGCACTCGCCGCCATCCACCGCCAGAAGACCGGCAGCGACGACGAGACCGCCCAGCAGTGGCTCGCCCAGCTCGAAGCGGACGAGCGCTACCAGCAGGACGTCTTCGCCTGACCGTCGCACGCCGTCAAGGCGCGCTGCCCCCCAGCCGCCGGGAGGCGTGCGGACGTCCTGCCTCCCCCGCACACCTCCCGGCCCCACCAGCCCTTCAGCAACCACATGGCACCCATGGCCCGAACCACCGGGCCGTGCCGCTCACAGAAAGCAGATCACCATGGACACCATGCTCGCCGGACGCTTCCACCTGGACAGCAAGAAGTTCGCCGTGGAAGAGGTCCCGATCCCCGTACCGGGCCCGGGCGAGGTCCTCATCGAGGTCAAGGCCGCAGGCGTCTGCCTCTCCGACGTCCACCTGCTCGACGGCTCCCTCGTCCCGCTGTTCGCCACCTCCGACACGGTCACCGTCGGCCACGAGGTCTCCGGCGTCATCCACACGCTCGGCCCCGACCTCAAGCGCGGCCTGACCGTCGGCACCCGCGTCACCCTGGAGGCCGGCAAGACCTGCGGCACGTGCGCCGGATGCGTGCGCCACCGCCCCTGCACCCAGATGCTCACCGCCGGCATCGACTACGACGGCGGCTGGGCCGAGTACGTGATCGCCCGCGAGGACACCCTCGTCCCCATCCCCGACAGCCTCCCCTTCGACCAGGCCGCGATCATCCCCGACGCGGTCTCCACCCCCTACGCCGCCGTCGTCGCCACCGCCGGCGTCCGTGCCGCCCAGTCCGTCGGCGTCTGGGGCGTGGGCGGAGTCGGCGCCCACAACGTACGCCTCGCCCGCCTGGTCGGCGCCGCCCCGATCATCGCCGTCGACCCGCTGCCCAGCGCCCGCGAGCGCGCCCTGGCCTTCGGCGCGGACCTCGCGCTCGACCCGGCGGCCCCCGACTTCGCCGACCAGATCCGCGCAGCCACCGGCGGACGCGGCCTCGACTTCGCCTTCGACTGCGCCGGCGTCCCCGCCGTGCGCGACCAGGCCGCCTCCGTGCTCGGCCTGTGCGGCTCCCTCATCCTGGTGGGCATCACACCCCGGCCACTGACCATCACCGAGGGCCTGACCTTCAACTACCTGCAGAAGCAGGTGCGCGGCCACTACGGCGGCTTCCCCGAGTCCGTCTCCGAGCTGGTGCAGCTGACCGCGGCCGGCCGCCTCGATCTGGCCCCCTCCATCACCGACCACATCCCGCTCGTCGAGGCCGCCGACGCCGTCCACCGACTGGAGAACAAGATCGGCGACCCGATCCGCCTCATCCTCGTCCCCTGACGCCCGTCAGCAGGACGACAAGCCGCCCTGGGCAGGGGTGAGTGGGCTCCGGTGCGTGAGGGAGCACCAGCGCCCACGGCTTTCCGGCAACCGTGGAGAGAAAGAACCATGCAGACGACCGACACCCCGGGCCGTACTGTGCAGCGCAAGGATGCTCACTCCAACCGCCGACGCATCCTCGCGACCGCCCGGCGGAAACTGCGGGAGGACCCGGACGCGAGTCTCGACAGCATCTCTCAGGCAGCCGGCGTCGCCCGGCGCACCCTCTACGGACACTTCCCCAGCCGGCATGCGCTGATCGCCGACCTGACACGGGAAGCAGGCCATGCACTCCGGCAGGCGTTCGCCGGAGCCCGTAGCGCGGATGCCGACCCGGTCGAGGCGATGACACGGATGGTGCTGGCGGCATGGACGGTGGGCGACCACTACCGCGTGCTCATCGCCCTGGGGCGCCGCCACCCGAGAGAGACAGCGATCCGCGCCACCCTGGCCCCGGCCCGCGAAGAGGCCGTCGCGACCCTACGACGCGGTCAGCGCGAAGGCGTCTTCGCGGAGCACCTTCCAGCACCCGTCCTCGCCCGAGCACTGGAGGCACTCATGCTGGCCCTCGCCGAGGAGAACGCCGCATGCCCATGGGCGGACCCTACCGGTGAGGCCGCGGCAACCGCATTCCTCGTCGCCGCCGGCGTAGCACCACAGAGGGCCGCGCTTCAGGTCCAGGAGGTCATCGGGGCAGACCGGGCAGCGGGCGACGGGTGACCTCGTGGGCGTCGTCCGCGGCGAGGCCGAGCATGCGCAGGACCATCTCGGCCAGGTCGGAGGCGGCCTCGTCGCCGTCGAGGTCCGGGCGGTCCAGCCGGAGAGCCACCAGGGAGAGCAGGGTGCCGCCCAGAGCGGACAGGGCGATGGTCGCGTTGCCGCAGGTGAAACGGCCTGATGCGATGCCGATCTCCAGGTCGCGCAGGGCGCGTGGGGCGAGGCCGCGGTCGGAGTGGATGTGGGCCAAGCCGCGGTCGCGGAGGATCCGCATGAGTTCCGGGTGGGAGTCGGCCATCCGGGCGGTGAGCCGGAAGCCGGCCGCGACCAGCTCGGCCGGGTCGTCGACGCCTTCCACGCGCGCGTCGACGACCTGCCCGAACTCCTCCAGGGCGTCCGTCACCGCCGCGTCGAACAGCTCCGTCTTCGACTCGAAGTGGTTGTAGAAGGACCCGAAGCCGACATCGGCGCGCTCGGCGATGGCCTGGATGCTCGCGCTCGTGTCCCCGGTTTCCGCGAGGATCTGCCGGGCCGCGCGGACGAACGCCTGGCGGGTCTCGGCACGGCGTCGCTCGAAGCGGTTCTTGGGCGGGGCTGACGTCGGCATGCGGCCCAGTGTAACCGCCGCGACGATGACACTGCCATTACTGATGAGATCCTCAATTATTTGGGCTACATCTATTGACGATGAGAAACGGCAGAGTTGATGATTTCCTCATTACGGCAGTGTTGCTTGGAGGACACCATGTCCCACATCCCCGTTGACAAGGGCGGTCCTCTGACGCCCCACCAAGACCTTCACAGTGAGCAGGGCGCCCTGCGCGGTGAACACCCCGGACGAGCCCGGAATCCGGTGATCAAAGTGGCGGATCTGGCCTGGCTCGAGTTCGAGAAGCCGGACCTGGACCGGGCCGAGGTGTTCGCCCGTGACTTCGGATTCGCCGTCGCCGCCCGCACCGAGCGGGAACTGTGGCTGCGCGGCACCTTCGCGGGCTCCCCCTGCATGGTCATCCGCCGCGGGCCGGCATCCCGCTTCATCGGGGCGGCGTTCCGCGCGGCCGAACGAGGCGATCTGGACCGGCTCGCCCGCGCGACCGGTAGTGAGGTCCGGGACATCGACGTACCCGGCGGCGGACAGTCGGTCACCCTGCTCGATCCCTCCGGCTTCCCGGTCCGGGTCGTGCACTGCGCCGAGCAGCTGCCCGCTCTGCCCGGGCAGCAGCCCCTGATCATCAACACCGGAGTCGCAGGCCGTCGTACGAACGCCACCCAGCGGCCGCCCCGCGAGCCGTCGCGTATTCAGCGGCTCGGCCACGTGGTGCTGGAGACACGCGTGTTCATACGGGCCCTGGACTGGTACCTGGACACCCTGGGGATGATCGTGTCCGACTTCCTCTTCCTGGACGGGCAGCGCCAACGCGGGCCGACCATGGCCTTCATCCGCTGCGACCAGGGCAGCACGCCCGTGGACCACCACACCCTCGCCCTGCATCTGGGGCCCGGCACCGGCTACGTCCACTCCGCCTACCAGGTCACCGACCTCGACGCGATCGCCGCCGGCGGGGAGTACCTGGCCGAACGCGGCTACCGGCGCAGCTGGGGCATCGGCCGGCACATCCAGGGCAGCCAGCTCTTCGACTACTGGCGCGACCCCGACCGCTTCATGCTGGAGCACTTCGCCGACGGCGACCTGTTCTCCTGCGACCTCGAACCCGGATGGGCGCCGATGTCGGCGAGCGGCCTCGCGCAGTGGGGGCCGCCTGTCACCCGCGACTTCCTGGGCGCCAACCCCTCCCCCGCCAAGCTCCGCGAGGTCATGACGGCCCTGCGCGGCGACAACGAACTCGACCCCGCACGCCTGCTGGGCCTGATGAAAGCGATGAGCTCATGAGCACCAACGTTCTGCGCACCCCCGACGGCTGGTGGGCCGTCCGGGACGAGCGCGCCGTCCGCATCGAGACCAAGGCGGTCACCACCGCCGAGCTGATCGCCGACCGGGACGCGGTCCGCGACGCCGGTGCCTCCGACGACAGCGGCACGCCCGTCGCCGACCTGGTGGCGCTGCCTCCGGTCACCACCCCTTGCCGGGTGGTGGCCCAGATGGTCAACTACCGCAGCCACGCCAAGGATTCGGGCTTCACTGGTGACATCCCGCCCACCTTCTTCCGCAAGGCGTCCGGCTCGGTCAGCGGTCCGCACGAGACGATCGTCCGCCCCGCGCACGTGAAGTTCCTCGACTACGAGGTCGAACTCGGCCTCGTGATGGGTGCGCCGCTGCCGGTGGGCACCGTCGTGGAGGAGCAGGACCTGCCGCGTTACGTCGCCGGGCTCGTCCTCACCAACGACGTCAGCGCCCGCGACGTCCAGCTGACCAAGACACAGTTCTACGAGAGCAAGTCCTACCCGACCTTCACGCCGACGGGGCCGTACCTGGCCCTGCTGGAGCCCGAGGACTTCGCACGTCTGATCGACCTGCGGCTGCGGCTGTCGGTCAACGGCGTACCGCGCCAGGACCGCACCCTCGCGGACATGATCGTACGACCGGCGCAGGCGCTCACGTTGCTCGCCCGCTTCCAGACCCTCGACGCGGGCGACCTGCTGCTCACCGGCACACCCGGCGGCACCGCCCTGAAGGCCCCGCCCAAGCCGGCCGAGAAAATCGCCGCCCTGCTGCCGCCCGCACTGAAGTGGAAGGCGTTCTTCAAGGGCCAGGCCAAGAACCCCCGCTACCTGCAGAACGGTGACCTCGTCACCGCCACCATCGCCACCCCCGACGGGCGCATCGACCTGGGCGAGCAGCGGACCGCTGTGGCGGACGCGACGTGAGCGCCGCATCCCGGAGGCCGGTGGTCATCATCGGTGCGGGGCCCGTCGGAGTCACGGCGGCGCTCCTGCTCGCCCGGTACGGGGTGCGCAGCCTGCTCCTCGAACGCCACCGGGACATCTACCCGCTGCCGCGTGCCGTCGTCGTGGACGACGAGGTGCGGCGGATCCTGCAGAGCGTCGGTGTCCACGAGGAGTTCGCCGCCCTCGCCCGTCCGGCGCCCGGGTTGCGGCTGCTGGACGCCCGGCGCCGCGTGATCGCCGAGTTCCCGCGGTCCCTGCACGGACACCACGGCTTCCCGCAGACCAGCATGTTCGACCAGCCGGAGCTGGAACGGCTGCTGCGCGACGCCCTGGCCCGCCGTCCCGAGTGCGAGCTGTGGGGCGGGGTGGAGGTCGTGTCCGTCACCCAGGACAGCGGCGGATCGCCCGCTGCCGCGGGTCCGGTGCGGGTGACCTTCCGCCGCGACGGCAGCAACGAGGACGAGCACGTGTGGGCCGATGCGGTCCTCGGCTGCGACGGCGCCGGCAGCCTCACCCGCGACGCCATCGGCGCCGTATGGGAGGACCTGCACTTCGAGGAGAGCTGGCGGGTCATCGACGTACGCACCAGCCTCCCGGTGCGCACCTGGGAAGGCGCCGAGCAGATCTGCTGCCCCACCCGGCCGGCCACCTTCATGCGAGTCGGCGAAGACCGCTACCGCTGGGAGTTCCGGCTGGCCGAGGGCGAGTCCTTGGACGGCCCGGAAGGGCTGGAGCAGCTGCGCGAACTGGTCGCCCCCTGGGTTGACCTGCCGTCCGCTGCCCACGGGGGCGACGACTTCGAGGTGATCCGGCAGGCGCAGTACACCTTCCGGGCCCGTCTCGCCGACCGGTGGCGCCGGGGACGCGTCTTCCTGCTGGGCGACGCCGCCCACCTCACCCCGCCCTTCATCGGGCAGGGGCTGTGCGCGGGCCTGCGCGACGCCCGCAACCTCACCTGGAAACTCGCCCGCGTCCTTCAGGAGGGCGCAGACGACCGACTGCTGGACACCTACCAGCAGGAGCGCAGGCCGCACGCCCGCCACGTGATCCGCCTCGCGGTCGCCGTCGGCTGGGCCATGACCGGCGGACAGGACCGCGCTGCGGCCATCCGCCGGGCCGTGGTGGGCGCGGCGTGCCGCATCCCCGGCGTGACCGCGGCGGTGAGCCGCGACCTCAGCCCCGCGCTGACCGCCGGCCCGCTCGTACGGCGCCGCCCCCGGCTGACCGGCCGTTCACTGGCCGGCGCCTTCTGCCCACAACCCTGGGTGCTGTACGACGGCAGGCGAGAGCGCCTCGACGACATCCTCGGGGACTCCTTCGCCGTACTGACCACCGTGCCGCCCACCCCGCGCATGACGGGCGTGGCCACGGCCCTGGGCGCATCCGTGATCCATGTCGACGACCTGGACGACGACGGCACCCTGGCCGCCTGGCTGGCACACGGCCGGGCCGACGCCGCCCTGCTGCGCCCCGACCGCGTCGTACTGGACACCGTCCCCACCGGCACCGGCGACTTCACCGACGCCGCCGCCTGGGCTCCCGTGCTGCACACGGCCCGCCGCCCCGCCGAAGCCCCGCCCGCACCCTGACGAGGAACACCACACCATGACCACCCAGCACTCCACGCCTTGTCCGGAGCCCTTCCTTCCGCCCGACCCCCATGCGGCCGCCGGCAGCCGCATCGCGGACTTCGCCCGCTGGGCCGCCCGGCACCAGGGCGCCGACAGCATCCATGACCCCACCGACTACCAGGCCCTGCACCACTGGTCCGTCACCGACCTGGAGGCGTTCTGGGCGGCGGTGTGGGAGTACTTCGACATCGAGGCGACCACACCGTACGAGCGGGTGCTGGCCGAGGAGACCATGCCCGGCGCCCGCTGGTTCCCCGGCGCCACCCTCAACTACGCCCACCACGCACTGCGCAACCTGCACCCGGACGCACCCGCGATCACCGCACTGGACGAGACCGGAGCCGCCTACGAGATCACGGGCCGGCAGCTCCGCGCCCAGGTCGCCTCCGTCGCCGCCACCCTGCGCGACCTGGGCGTCGGACCCGGCGACAGAGTGGTCGGCTACCTGCCCAACACGCCCCACGCCGTCATCGCCTTCCTCGCCGCGGCCAGCCTGGGCGCGGTGTGGTCGGTGTGTGGCCAGGACTACGCGCCGGGGGCCGCCGCCGACCGCTTCGCCCAGCTCGAACCCACGGCGCTCATCACGGCGGACGGCTACCTGTTCAACGGCACCCGCCACGACCGCCGCACCGCTTCCCTCGAACTGGCCGACGCCCTTCCCACGCTCAAGGCCACGATCGTCGTGGATCACCTGGGCCTTGCGTGGTCCGAGACCCGGGCCGCGGGCCTGACGGTTCCCTGGGAGGACGCGGCCGGCCGCACTGAGTACCTCACCACCACCCCGGTGCCCGTCGACCACCCGCTGTGGATCGTCTTCTCCTCCGGCACCACCGGCCTGCCCAAAGGCATCGTCCACGGCCACGGAGGCGTCCTGCTCGAACACCTCAAGATCCTCGGCCTGCACAGCGACCTGGGCGTCGGCGACCGCCTGCTGTGGTACACCACCACCCACTGGATGATGTGGAACCTCGTCGTCTCCACCCTGCTGACCGGCGCCACCACCTGCACCTACGACGGCAGCCCCGCGCCGGTGGCGCGCCCGGACGTCCTGTGGGAGCTGGCGGCCCGCCGCAAGGTCACTGTCTTCGGCACCAGTCCCCAGTACCTGCTGGCCATGGCCAAGCTCGGCGTCGACCCCGCCGTGCACGACCTTTCGGCGATCCGCGTCATCGGCTGCACCGGCTCAGCCCTGCCGGCCTCCGCATACCCCTGGGTCCGCGACCACGTCGGCGCAGGCGTCCGTCTGGCCTCCACCAGCGGCGGCACGGACGTCGTCTCCGGCTTCGCCGGCAGCGCCCCCACGACCCCGGTGTGGGCGGGTGAACTGTCGGCCCCCAACCTCGGCGTGGCGCTCACGGCGTACGACGGCGCGGGACGGCCGGTCGTCGACCAGGTCGGCGAGCTGGTCGTCACCCGGCCCATGCCGTCGATGCCGTTGTACTTCTGGAACGACCCTGACGGCAGCCGCTACCGCGACGCCTACTTCACCGCCTATCCGGGCGTGTGGCGGCACGGTGACTGGATCACCCTCACCTCCCACGGCTCGGTGATCGTGCATGGCCGCTCCGACGCCACGCTCAACCGCAACGGCGTACGCCTGGGCAGCGCCGACATCCACGACATCGTCGAACGTCTCCCCGAGATCACCGAGGCCCTCGTCATCGGTGCGGAGGAACCCGACGGCGGCTACTGGATGCCACTCTTCGTGGTCCTCGCCGACGGAGTCGGTCTGGACGAGTCCCTGCGCGAGAAGATCCACGACGCAATCCGCACCGGCGCCTCACCCCGCCACGTCCCCGACGAGATCCTCGCCGTACCGGCCATCCCGCACACGAAGACCGGCAAGAAGCTCGAAGTCCCGGTCAAGCGCCTCCTCCAGGGCGCCCCCGCCGAGCAGGTCCTCAACCCTTCCGCGGTCGACAACCCGGATCTTGTCGCCTACTTCGCCGGCCTGGGAGCCGAACGCCGCCAGGCCCGCCGCCCGCACACCCCTGAGGGCGTCTCGTGATCCTCTCCGCCTCACTGACCTGTCTCATCGCGTTGATCTTCGCCCTGCTGGGCGCGGCCAAGATTCTGGCCCTCGGTCCGATGCCCGAGCTGGCCGCCCACGCCGGCTTCACCACCGCTGCCTACCGGGTCATCGGCACCCTGGAGCTGGCGGGCGCCCTCGGCGTGGCCCTCGGCCCGGTCGTACCGCTGTGCGGCGGTCTGGCCGGTATCGGGCTGCTGATGCTGCTCGCCGGTGCCGTGACCATGCACGTACGCAAGGGCGACGGGCTGACCGAACTCCTCCCCGCGGTGACATGCGCGGCCCTGGTCGCCTGGTATCTCGTACTCCTCGCCGGCCTCTGAGCCGTTCCGGGAGACTGTCGGCGGCCACTCGTCCTGTCAGCGAGCCCACGGCGGGGCTGGCAGACTGACTCTGTGGTTCCGCTGATGGTCGCGGCGGATCAGATCGCGTCCTCATCGCTTACCGGCGCCAGTGTGGTATCAGTCTGCGCACTGCTCTTCACCGTCGCGTCGTTCTGGTGGCTCAACGCCCGACAGGGACGCCTGCAGGCGTGGGAACCTCATTCCTTCGCGGCGATCGTCCACGGTTCCACGGCACGCCTGCGACTGCCGCTCGTCCTGCACAACACCGGTCCCAAACCGATCGTCGTGCAGGACCTCATCCTGACTTTCCCCGATGAGCCCGCCTCTCATCTGCCACTCCTGTGGGTGTCCTCGCCGTCCCGGCTCCAACCGGGGCCGGACGAGGAGGCGAAGCTGCCGGCCGGATTCGTCGTGCCCGGCAGAGAAGCGCAACAGCTCTTCCTCGAGTTCGAGGCACCGTTTTCCGGATTCCTCCCGGAGGCCCGTGACTACAAGGCCCAGATACAGGTGCGGGTCGGCCACCGCAAGGGGTGGCGGCCCCTGCTGACGTTCAGCTTGAGGGCCGCCAACATCATCGACCCAGATCGCTACACCGTTTACGACAACGCACCGCTCGAGCTGACGAAGGAAGACCAGAAAAGAGCGGATGCCGCGCTCCTTGAGCTGCTGGAAGAGCACAGGGACGGCTCCCCTCCGGGCGGCAGGAGACAGGGGGATCCGCCTGATGACGGCGACGCCGGCACAAGCGGCTGACGCCGAGTCCCGAATCGGCGCAGCGGGCATTCTCTCCCTGGTCATGGTGCACCGCCGAGAACCTTCCCGATGCTGGGCGTAGCGTGAAGTGACGGGTGCCTTCGTCGTTCCCAGCAGCTGGACTTGAGGAGGAACGCGGTGCTCGGCGGCCCTCCCGTGTGCCGTGACGCCACGGGGTGCCATGGCGCTCCGTGACGGAAAGGGGGCGGGACCGGACGCCCTGATGTCCGGCCCCGCCGTCACCACCGCCTGCGCCGTCGCGGTGGCTGCCGGATGGCCTGGCGCGTCGGCACGTCAGGTCATCCCGTCACCTCGGCCCCGGTCGGCAGGGGCGGTTCGGCCTCCACACGCTCCCACTCGTCGTCGGTGAGCAGCCGGGAACGGAGCAGGAACCGCACGCCCTCCGGGGCCTACAGGGAGAAGCCGCTGCCCCGCCCCGGGACCACGTCGACGGTGAGGTGGGTGTGCCGCCAGTACGCGTACTGGTCGGCGCTCATCCAGAAGGGCGTGTCCTCGGCGACACGGCCGAGCAGGACGTCCGCGGCGCCGACGCGGAATTCGCCGCGCGGGTAGCACATCGGAGCGCTGCCGTCGCAGCAGCCGCCGGACTGGTGGAACATCAGCGGCCCGTGCCGGGCCGTCAGCTGCCGAACCAGCTCCTCGGCGGCGTCGCTCAGTCCGACTCGTGGCACCCGCGTTCCCATCAGAAGAATCCGAGCTTCTTCTGCGAGTAGCTGACCAGGAGGTTCTTGGTCTGCTGGTAGTGGTCGAGCATCATCTTGTGGGTCTCGCGGCCGATGCCCGACTTCTTGTAGCCGCCGAAGGCCGCGTGTGCCGGGTAGGCGTGGTAGCAGTTGGTCCAGACACGACCGGCCTTGATCTCCCGGCCCAGCCGGTAGGCGTTGTGCATGTCGCGGGTCCACACACCGGCGCCGAGGCCGAACATCGTGTCGTTGGCGATCTTCAGGGCCTCGTCGACCGAGTCGTACGTGGTGACCGACAGGACCGGACCGAAGATCTCCTCCTGGAAGATCCGCATGTCGTTGGTGCCGCGGAAGATCGTCGGCTCGATGTAGTAGCCGCCCTCCAGACCGGCCACCGCGCGCGAGCCGCCGCCGGTGAGCAGCTCGGCACCCTCCTTCTTGCCGATGTCGATGTAGGAGAGAATCTTCTCGAACTGGTCGTTGCTGGCCTGGGCGCCGATCATGGTCGCCGGGTCCAGCGGGTCGCCGCTGACGATGGCCTTGGTGCGCTCGATGCAGCGGGCCATGAACTCGTCGTAGATCGAGGAGTGGATCAGCGCACGCGACGGGCAGGTGCACACCTCGCCCTGGTTGAGAGCGAAGAGCACCAGTCCCTCGACGGCCTTGTCCAGGAAGTCGTCGTCGGCTGCCATCACGTCGGGCAGGAAGATGTTGGGGCTCTTGCCGCCGAGCTCCAGCGTGACCGGGATGATGTTCTCGCTGGCGTACTGCATGATCAGGCGGCCGGTGGTGGTCTCACCGGTGAACGCGATCTTCGCGATGCGCGGGCTGGTCGCGAGCGGCTTGCCCGCCTCCACACCGAACCCGTTGACGACGTTCAGCACACCCGGCGGCAGCAGGTCCGCGATCAGCTCCACCACGACCAGGATGCTGACGGGCGTCTGCTCGGCCGGCTTGAGCACCACGCAGTTGCCGGCGGCCAGCGCCGGCGCGAGCTTCCAGGCGGCCATCAGGATGGGGAAGTTCCAGGGGATGATCTGGCCGACCACACCGAGCGGCTCGTGGAAGTGGTATGCGACGGTGTCCTCGTCGATCTCGGCGATGCTGCCCTCCTGGGAGCGCAGCACCCCGGCGAAGTAACGGAAGTGGTCCACGGCCAGCGGGATGTCCGCGTTCAGGGTCTCACGGACCGGCTTGCCGTTGTCCCAGGTCTCGGCCACGGCGATCTTCTCGAGGTTCTCCTCGATCCGGTCCGCGATCTTGAGCAGGATGTTGGCACGGTCCGTGGGCGAGGTGCGGCCCCACCCATCGGCCGCGGCGTGCGCGGCGTCCAGGGCGAGCTCGATGTCGGCCGCGGAGGAGCGGGCCACCTCGCAGAAGACCTTGCCGGTCACCGGCGAGACGTCCTCGAAGTACTGCCCCTCGACGGGAGCGACCCACTGCCCGCCGATGAAGTTGTCGTATCGCGGTGCGAAGTTGACGATGCTGCCGTCCGTTCCCGGCTGCGCGTACACCATGGCGGCTCTCCTCAGTGGGCGATGGTGAGGGTGCTACGACGGCCCTCGCCGTCGTGGTGCGCATCACTGTGGGCCCGCGAGGTTGGCGCAAGGTTGGCGGTGCCTGTGCCCGGGAGCGGTCGGTCAGGTCAGCGCAGGGCCGTGGTCAACCGGCCGGCCGCGATCGCCCGGCGGGCGTCACCGGGACCGATCAGGCGCAGTGCGTGCTCGTGCACCTCCGCGTCGTACGGTGCCCGTTCGCCGTAGCGCAGGGCGTGCTCCGGGCGGGCGCTCGCCAGGACCGCCTCCCGTACGGCCACCTCCAGATGCGTGCGCCACTCCTCGATGCCAGGGGCCCCGGAGCGGGGGAGCAACGGGCCCCGGTAGAGGCGCAGGGCCGTGTCCGTGTCACCGCGCTCCAGCGCGCGCAGCACGTCGACGGCGTCGCAGGAGACGGGTGCGGTGAGTGCGTAGCGGCGGGCGGCGATGCCGCCGCCGAGGGCCCGGCGCAGGTGCGAGATCTCCGCCTTGAACGTGGAGGCCGTCACGGGCCGGTCACCGTACAGGGCGTCGCGCAGCCGCTCCGAGGTGAAGCCGTCCGGTTCCAGCGCGAGGAGGGTCAGGATCTCCAGCTGCCGGGGGCGCAGGGCGAGGAGCACGCCCTCGCGTTCGGCCTTCTGCTCGCCCATGCAGCTCAGCCGCACCTGGGGTGCGTCCTCCCGGGGCGGAGGGGGCAGGTCGGCACGGAGCCGGGCCTCGATGGCGGACGCCAGGCCGCGCACCGTGGACATGGCCAGCGGGTGCGAACGGTCCCAGGTGGTGGACAGGTCCAGGACGCCGAGGACGCTCCCGTCGGGTCCGTGGATCGGCGCGCAGTAACAGACCCAGCCGTGCAGCGCCGCCACCAGGTGTTCGGCCGAGAAGACGGTGCTGGGGCGGTCGGTGCGCAACGCCAGGGACAGGGCGTTGGTGCCCATGGCCTGCTCGTTCCAGTGACCGCCGGGGGCGAAGTTGACGCGCTCGGCCCGCCGGCGCATGTCCTGTCCGGCGCACGTCCACATGATCGTTCCGGACTCGTCGGTGACCGCGGCCACGAAGCCGGCGTCGTGGGCGACGCTGCGCAGTTCGTCGGAGAGGGAGTCGACCGGTCGGCGCAGCAGCGAGTCGGACCAGCGGTGCTGGACCGCGCCGCCGTCGGTGACCGGGGCGCTGTCCCGGTCCGGGTCCACGCTGACCAGGGAGCGTGCCCAGGACTCGGCCACCTCGTCGCGCAGGGCGTCCCGGCCGCCCGGCGCCGAGCCCGTGGATTTCACCAGCGACACCGCACGAGACCACTCGCCTTCCAGCGCGGCCCTGCGCCGCCGAAGGTCACTGCGCTGTGACATACGCTTCCCTGTCGTGAAAGGGGGCCAACAACTACTATCCCGCCTTGACGTGCAGGACATACCCTGCCCGGTCAGGCAGGCTTCCCTACCCGAACGGGCAGGTGCCGCCTCCGCCTACGCGCCCCTAGCTTGGTCTGCGGTTTGACGACAGTGTTATCGGCGAATGAAGCAGTGAAATCAAGGTTTCGCACAGGTTGCGGACTTCACGCCCTCCGGGAGGTCACATGTCGCTCACGTCCAGCGCCATGGTGACCAGCAGCGATGATCCAAGTGCCGACTGGAGCCGTGACGAGTACCACTGCGAGCTCCTGGGGCCGCAGGAGACGAGCACGGAGGCTGTCCGGCAGTCCGCCAGGATGGCCAAGTTCCATGTGCCCGAGGTCGTCTTCGGGCCCGGCTCGCTGACCGAGCTCGGACACTGCGCGCTGAGGCTCGGCGGCCGTCGGCCGTTCCTCGTCACCGACCCGGGGCTGATCGAGGCGGGCTGGGTGGACGAGGCGGTGGGCCATCTGCGCAGGGTCGGCCTGCGGCCCGTGGTGTGGCATGACGTGACGCCCAATCCCAAGGACCATGAGGTCGACGCCGGCTTCCAGCGGTACGCGGCCAGCGGCTGCGACGTGATCGTGGGGGTGGGCGGCGGCTCCGTCATCGACGCGGCCAAGGGCGTGGCAATCCTGTCGAGCAACGGCGGGCGCATCCTCGACTACGAGGGCGTGGACCGGGTCGGCCGGCCGATCCCGCCCACCGTGATGGTGCCCTCCACGTCGGGTACCGGGGCGGACGTGTCACAGTTCGCCGTCATCACCGACACCACCGAACACACCAAGATCACCATCGTGAGCCGCACCCTGGTGCCGGAGATCTCGGTGATCGACCCGCGCCTGCTGACCACCATGCCCGACTGGCTCAACGCGGCGACCGGCCTGGACGCCCTGACCCACGCCATCGAGGCATTCGTGTCCCGGGCGCACAACCCGCTGACGGACATCCACGCACTCCACGCGGTAGAACTGATCACCCGGAACCTGGTACGCACGCAGGTGCGGCCGAAGGACTTCGCCGCCCGGCTGGCCATGGCGCAGGCCGCGCTGGAAGCGGGGATGGCCTTCACGAACGCGATCCTCGGGGCGACGCACGCGATGAGCCACCAGGTCGGCGGCCTGCTGGACGCCCCGCACGGCGTGGTCAACGGCGTGCTGCTGCCGCACGTCATCCGGTTCAACGCCGAGGCGTGGCCGCAGCGGTTCGTCGCGCTCGGCGCGGCGGCGGGCATCCCGACCGAGGGGGTGCCGCCCCGCGAGGTCGCCGCGCAGCTCGCCGACCGGGTGCGCGCGCTCGCGGACGACGTCGGCGTCCCCAAGGGCCTGGCCGGCCTCGGTGTCGCGGAGTCGGACGTCCCCGGGATGGCCCGCAGCACGCTGAAGGACGCCTGCATGGCCACCAACCCCAGGGACGTCGACGTGCGGGACGTCGAGGCGCTGTTCCGCGAGGCATTGTGAGGCGATACCGGTGAGCTTCCCTGAACGGCCTCCGCGCGCCGCCGATTTGGGGGTGCTCACGGGCCTGCGGTCGGGCAAGCGCTCCTACTACCCGGCATACGTGCGCTCCACCGAGCGGCTGGAGCGCACCGTGGAGGCGCTCGACGGCATCTCCCGGGCCTTGGTGCGGACGGCGGAGGGGCCACGTGCCCTGGTCGAGGCGGTTGTACGGGCCGCGGCCGAGCACCTGCAGGCGCGCTGGCTGCTGCTGGCGGTGGCGGACGGTGCCCTGCGCGCCGCCCGGCCGCGCTTCCTGCTGTACGCCGACGACGTACTGATCGACGACGAGACCCGCGTGCCCGCAGAGGTGCGTGAACATCTGCACGTGCTGCGCACCCGGCCGTGGGAGGCCGGAGCGCCGGACGGCGGACCGGGGTGGGTGCGGGCGCCGATGACCTTGGACGGCGAACCGGTCGGCGGGATCGCGGCGCAGCCCGGCGTCGGCGTCGAGGTGGCGGACACCGACCTGGCGATCCTCAGGGTCCTGGCCAACCAGGCCGCCGTCGCCGTGCACAACACGTACCTCTTCCATGCGGCCGCCACCCTGCGCGGGCGCACGGAGGAGCTGTCCGAGGCGGCCGAGCGTCAGGCCCGTGACCTGGCGGCACGCAACGCCGAGCTGGCCGAGACGCAGGCTCGGCTGCTCGAGGCGCTGCAACGGCAGGCCCTGGACGACGAGCGGCGCCGCATCGCACGAGAACTGCACGACAGTGTCACGCAGTACGTGCTCAGCGCGGGCATGACCGTCGAGGTGTGCCGGGCGGAACTGGAGGCGCTCGGCGGCCGGCCCAAGGAGATCGCCGAGCGGCTGGCCGGGGCCAAGGACCTCAACCGGCAGGCGGTGGAACGCCTGCGCGCCGCCATCTACGCGCTGCACCGCACCTCGCAGGAGCCCGCGGGTCCGCTCCCCGTGATGCTCCAACGGCTGTCCACGGTGCATCTGACCACGGACCTCGACGTTCGGGTGCGCGTGGACGGCAGTCCGCTGCCGCTTCCGGGCGGGGCCGAGCAGTCGCTCCTCCGGCTGACCGGCGAGGCCCTCTTCAACTCCGCCACACACGGCCGGGCCGGCCGTGCGCTGGTACGGCTGCGGTACCGGCCCGACTCCGTCGTGCTGACCGTGTCGGACGACGGCGGCGGAGATCCGGCCCAACTGCGCCGCGCCCTGCGGATCTCCCGTGCCACCGATCTGTCGGGGCGTCACCGTGGGCTGGCCAACATGGTCGCCAGGACGGAAGAACTGGGCGGCAAGCTGTCCATCCGCCGCTCGGGCATGGGAGGCGTCCTGCTGCGGGTCGACATCCCACTGCCGCTGCCGGAACACCCAGGAGAGAGCCGATGACGACTGAACAGCAGACGGTGGCCCCTGCGGTCGCCCAGCGGATCGTCCTGGTGGACGACCACGCGATCGTCCGTCACGGGCTGCGCTCCATCCTGGAGCGGGAGAACGACCTCGAGGTGGTCGGAGAGGCGAGTACGGTCGCCGAGGCGGCCGCCGTCGTCGAACGGACGAACCCGTCCATCGTGCTGCTGGACCTCAAGCTGTCCACCGGGGCCGACACCGAGGGACTGGACCTGTGCGCCCGGCTGACCGAACGGCATCCGGAACTCGCGGTACTGGTCCTCACGACCTTCCTCGACGACTCCCTGGTCGTGGAGGCGATTCAGCACGGCGCCCGCGGCTATGTCGTCAAGGACGTCGACACCACCGAACTGCTGCGCACCATCCGTGCCGTGGCCCGCAACGGCAGCGCCTTCGACTCGCACGCCGCCGCGGCGATGGTCCGTGCCATGCGCGTGCAGCCCGAGCAGCCCCGCTTCACCGAACGCGAGCTGAGCGTACTGAAGCTGCTCGCCCGGGGGCTGAGCAACCGAGACATCGGGACCGAGCTGTACATCTCGGAGACGACGGTGAAGTTCCACGTCCGCAACATCATGCGCAAGACGGACGCGGGCAGCCGCGCGGAAGTCGTGTACGAGGCGAGCAAGATGGGCGTGATCTGACACCCCGTGTCCGTGGTCAGCCGGGGTCGATGACCAGCCAGCCGCCGTGATGGGAACCGACGGAGAACCGGTGGCCGGCACGGCGGCCCAGTTCGGCGAGCTGCTCCTCGTCGTAGCACCGCACGTGTCCGTACGCGGCGGTCGGCTCGTCCTCGTACGGCACCGCCACCACGACCCGTTTCCGGGCCAGCCGCAGCGCCTCCCGTACGACGGCCTCGCCGTGCCCGGGGTCCAGGTGCTCCAGCACGTGGATGACCGTGACGGTGTCCACCGAGCGGTCTGGCAGCGGCACCCGTGCGGCGTCGCAGACCAGCGTGTCCAGCCGCAGACTGCGCATGCGGGCCACAGCGCCCAGCAGCCGCATGGTGCCCCCCGCGAGATCCGAGGCGATCACCGTGTACCCCGCTTCCTCGGCGAACAGCAGGGGCAGGAAGCCGAAGCAGGAGCCCAGGTCCAGTACCGTGCCCGTGGTGACCAGATCAAGGGCGTGGTGGTACACGGGGGCGAAGCCGGCGATGGACGAGTGGTCGGCCGGTTCCGGGGCCTGCCAGGACTCCCGGATACGTGCCAGCGTGTTGCCGTAGAACGTGGTCCAGGCGGGCAGCGGCTCGTCCACACAAGAGCGCACCACCCCCGTGAAGACACGTTCGAAGACATCACTGCCGCACAGCCAGCCGGGAGCGAACAGCTCCTCCGCCAGCAGCCCGGCCAGGTCGTTGTCCAGTTGCTCGGGGCGCAGCGAGTGGCTCAGCTCGACCCGGCGGCCTCGGCGGCGCAGGGTGAAGTGCTCGGTGCGGACGACCGGCGGGGGTGGCCCGCCGTCGCCGCACGGGCTCGCGCGCACCACCCGGACCAGGTGATCGGCGTACACGCCCGGCGGGCTCGGAGCCAGCGGATCGATACGGCGCGCCGCGACGGTGACGCGGAGACTCGGGACACTCACGACGACAACTCCCCCTGACAATGTGCGGCGGTGTTCACCGGCCGGTCGCCTCCGCCGCCATGCGCAGGGCGGTGCGCTCCAGCCCGGCGAGGTCGGCGACCACCTGCACGCGGTCGCAGTACTCGGCGTAGCGGGGCAGGTCACAGGCGCCGAGGCCCCAGGAGTAGCGCGGCTCGGGGGTCAGCCAGATCGTCTGGCGCATCCGGCGGGTGATCTCCGCGAACGCCTCGGTCCGCGGGGGGTTGCCGTTGCCGCGGCCGTCGCCCAGCACCAGGAGTGTGGTGCGGCGGCCCAGCGCCTGGGTGTGCTCGGTCAGCAGCGTCTCGAAGGTCCGGCCGTAGTCGGAGGTCGCGTCCACGTCCAGCAGACCGCCGGCCGGCAGCCCGTCGAACACCAGCCCCAGCGCCCGCTCCAGCGGGTGTTCCGCGAACAGCTCGGTGATCTCGGTCGGTTCGTCGACGAAGGCGTAACTGCGGACCTGGCCGAACAGGGACTGCAGGCCGTGCGCCAGGTGGAGGGTGAAACGTGCCGTGGCCCGTACCGACAGCGAGACGTCCGCGAGGATCACCAGGCGCGGCCGGTCCTCGGCGCGGGTGACCGTGACCGGCCGGAACGGTACGCCGTCGTAGCGCATGTTGCGGCGCATGGTGCGGCCCGGGTGCACGCGTCCGGCGGGCGTCGCGCGCTTTCGGCTGGTCAGGGCTCCCTGCACGCAGCGGCCCACCCGGCGCAGAGCCTCCTCCAGTTGGCCGCGTTCGTCCTCGTCGACGGCCTCCAGGCGGGCGCGTTCGGCGATCCGGGCGGACTCGACCGCCACCGACCGCAGTTCGGCCAGCCGCTCCAGATGCTGCTTCAGCAGTTCGGGCAGGTTGTCGATGAGGCCCGCCAGCTGTTTTTGCAGCCGGCCGAGTTCCGGATCGTCGCGGTCGTCGTCCGCGTCTGCGGGCCGGCCGGGGAGGGGGTCCTGCCCGGCGACGGTCAGGGCCGTGTCGAGGGGCTGCCCGGACGCCGGCGCGAGCCGGCCGGGGATGCCGGCACCGTGCAGCCGCTCGGTCTCCAGTTGAACAGACGGGCTGTCGGCACCCGCACCGGCCGCGCCGTCCCTGGAGAGGACGATCTCGTCCGTCATCGAGGCCAGGTCGATCTTATTGGCCTCCTGGTGCAGGTTGTACTGCTGGGCCAGGTCCTGCTGGTCGAAGAAGTCGCGGATGTCGGACGGTTTGCCGTGGCTGTGCCCCTGCCGGGGGGTCTCGGAGGGCTCGTCGGAGACGGTGTACGACTCCAGTTCGCCCGTGTCGGTCAGGTCGTCGTGCGCGTGACCGTGGCCGTGGCCGCCCGTGCCGCCGTCCACCGGGCACAGTGAGAAGAACGCGGTGAACAACTCGTCGAACAGCGCGTGGTCGCGCCGGTCCTTCACCAGCGTCATGCGCAGGGCCTCGCGCAGCGTCTCCCGGCGGCCGACCACGCCGGGCTGCGCCGCCGCGGTCATGGCGTCCATGGCCTCCGACACGGAGACCCGCAACCCGAACAGGCGCAGTACGCGGACGAATCGGTGCACGCCGGCTTCCATGCACGCCTCCCGTGTCAGTCGGTTCGGCGCCGCGCGACGGCGGCGAAGGAGCGGGCGCCCTGGCCGGCGCCGGGGGTGGTGCGGTGCGTCGGACCGGCGCCGGGAGCGCCGTAGTAGCCCTCGTCGTGCCGGCCCTGCCGGTCCATGGCGGCCCGTAGCGCGCGTCCGTCGGGCTCGTCCACCTCGTCCGGCTGTCCATGTCCGGCACTGTGGTGGTGCCCGTGACGGTGGTCGTCGTGGGGAGAGTGGCCGTCGTGGGGAGAGTGGCCGTCGTGGTGGTGCCGGTGGTGGTGGGGCTCGGGCAGCGTGCGGTTGGGGTCGACCAGGCGCGGTAGCACGTCCAGGGCGCGGTTCAGGTCCCGCTCGTACTTGAGGACCACATTGGCGGTGTCGGCGAGAACCGCGGGGTCGAGTTCGTCGACCCCCAGTACGGCGAGGGTGCGGGCCCAGTCGACGGTCTCGGAGATGCTGGGGCTCTTGCGCAGCGGCAGCTCACGCAGGCCCCGCACCACGTCCACCAGGTGCCGGGCGGTCGCCTCGGGCAGTCCGGTGTCCTTGGCCCGGACGATCTCCAGCTCACGTTCGGCGTCGGGGTAGTCGAGGAAGAGATGCAGGCAGCGGCGCTTCAGCGCCGACGACAGGTCACGGGTGTTGTTGGAGGTCAGCACGACGTACGGGGGGACCTTCGCGGTGTAGGTGCCGATCTCCGGCACCGAGACCTGGTACTCGGCCAGGCATTCGAGGAGCACCGCCTCCAGCGCCTCGTCCGCCCGGTCGACCTCGTCGATCAGCAGGACCGCCGGCTGCTCGCCGCGCACGGCGTCCAGCAGCGGGCGGGGCGCGAGGAAGCGGTCGGAGAAGAAGACACTGTCCTGCTCCTCGATCCGGAGCACGGCGGAGGCAAGGTCGGGGGCGTCGGCCGTGAGGTCGCCGATCTTGTCCCGGAGCATCTGGGTGTACAACAGCTGCTTGCCGTAGTCCCACTCGTACAGGGCGCGGCTCTCGTCCTGGCCCTCGTAGCACTGCAGGCGCAGCAGTCGGCGCCCGGTGGCCGCGGCGAGCGTCTTGGCCAGCTCGGTCTTGCCGACGCCGGCGGGGCCCTCCAGGAGCAGCGGCTTGTCGAGCCTGGTCTGCAGGAACACCGTCGTGGTGAGGCGCCGGTCGGCGATGTAGCCGTGGGCGGCGAACCGCTCGGTGACGTCCTCGACCGAGGCGAACGCGGGGATTGCGGGTGTGTCGGGCACGGTTCCTCCGTCCGATGGGGCGGGAGCGGGGGGCGGCGGCGTCCCGGTCCTTCCCCCGCTCCCGGGCTCAGGGTGCTCAGCCGAGCAGGTCGTCCAGGTCGCCCGTCATGCAGTGCTCGACGACGGGCCGGACGGTGTCGAACGTGCACTCCTTGGCGTTGCCCGGCGTGCAGGCGTCCCCGAGGACGTGGTTCGTGATCCGGTCGACGTCGACGGCGTCGCCCTTGATCACCTTCGCCTGTTCGTAGAACTTCGTCGGGCCCTGGCCGAGGCGGTTCTTGGAGTAGGTGTCCTGCTGGACGTCCGTGAACTTCTCGGGGATGCCGACGTCGCGCAGCAGCCGGATGCCGGCGGCGAGGGCGGCCTCGGCGGCCTTCACCTTCGTCATCCCATGGGTGTCCACGCCCATCGCCTCGGCGATGTCCGCGAACCGCTCGTAGTGGGCGGGCATGTTGAACGCCCAGACGCGGGGCAGCGCGATGGCGTTGTTGAGGCCGTGGTGCGTGTCGTAGAAGGCGCTGACGGCGTGTGAGACGGAGTGGATGATGCCCAGGCCGCCGGAGTTGAAAGCCTGCGCCGCGATGTACTGCGCGTACATCATGCCCTCGCGCCCGGCCAGGTCCTGGCCGTTCCACACCGCCTGGCGCAGATGGCGGGCGGTCAGCCGGATGGCGTGCAGCGCGTTGCCCAGCGACGGCTGGAAGTTCAGGCGCGAGACGTACGGCTCGGAGGCGTGTGCGAGGACGTCGAAGCCGCACTGCGCGGTGTAGTCCAGCGGGCAGTCGTAGTACAGCGTCGGGTCGTCGATGGCGAGGGTGGCCACCGAGGCGTCGTCGAACGCGACGTACTTGTGGGGGTTGTCCGGGTCCGTGGTCGTGTCGGTGATGACATAGGCCCACGACGTCTCCGAACCGGTGCCGGCCGTGGTGGAGACGGCGATGTGCGGCGGGTTCTTGGGGTTCTCGGACTTGTTGAAGCCCTCGAAGTCGTTGACGTTGCGGCCGTCGTGGGCGACGGAGACGCGGGCGCCCTTGCACGCGTCGTGCGACGAGCCGCCGCCGATCGACACGAACGAGTCGCACTTGTTCTCCTGGTACAGCGCCACGGCGTCCATGACGTTGTAGTCCTTGGGGTTCGACTCGACCTTGTCGTACACCACGACCTCCAGGCCGTGGTACTTCATCGACTCGACGATCTTGTGCACGGTGTCGCTGCCGCGCAGCCCCGTGGTCATCACGAGTGTCCGCCTGAACCCCAGCTTCTTGGCCTCCGGGCCGATCAGCTCGTGGGCGCCGGGGCCCATGAGCGCTCGCGGGAAGGGGTGGAACTCCTTGATCGGGAACGGCTTGAGAAGTTCTTCGACCTGCATGATCGCGACTGTCCTCTCCGCGCGGTGGGCCGCGCGTACTGCGTCGACTGCTCCGTTGCCGGCGGCGCAGAGGTCCGTGGTGGAGCACGGATGGTCCGGGTGGAGCACGGATGTGCGTGGTGTGACTCACCTTCCGAGAAGGCGAGGCGGGGCGATACCGGCCGCCCGGACGGCAGCGGGACACGAACGGACGGGACGCGCCCTGTCCGGTCGGACAGGGCGAGCGGCGGGCTTCGGAAACGGCGGCGCACACCTGTCCGACCGGACAGGGTGACGGCAGCCGGAAGCAGGGCGAGACACGCCGCCGGCCTCCGTAGCGTCGTAGCGGCCGGTCACCGCACGGCGGTACGGCTCCCCTCGACTCCCCCACCTTTCAGGAGGTCCGCCATGAACGAGAACCAGATCAGCGCCGAGCCGGACACCGTCGTCGACGAGGTGACCGAGGAAGTCCTCGTCGAAGAGGTGTCGATCGACGGCATGTGCGGCGTCTACTGAGGCCGACCGCCATGACCACCCTCTCGGCGGCCCCGGCCGCCGCCGCGTTCGACGCGGCGCGCCCCTACCGGCTGAACCCCTCCGTCGCGCTGCGCCCCGAGCCGTTCGGGGCGCTCGCCTACCACTTCGGCAATCGCCGGTTGTCGTTCCTGAAGGCACCGGAACTCGTCGAACTGGTGCGGGGGCTCGACCGGCACCCCAGCGTCGGGGACGCCCTCGCGGGCGTTCCCGACGCCCGGCGGGGCGCCTTCCTGCGGGCGCTGGCCTCGCTGGCCGCCGCCGACATGATCGTTCCCCAGCTCAGCGGAACCGGAGCGCAGTGATGACCACCTTGCACGACCCCCCGCACGCCGCCGAGCGCAGCGCAGCCGGGCAGAAGGGGGGCACCCCCGTGCCCGAAGGGCTGCCGGGGCGGGTGCCCGCCCTCGTCGAGCAGTTCAAGGGCGGCCTCGCCGCGCCGATCTGCCTGACCTGGGAGTGGACCTACGCCTGCAACCTGTCCTGTGCCCACTGCCTTTCCTCGTCGGGGCGGCGCGACCCCCGGGAGCTGTCCACGGACGAGATCAAATCCGTGATCGGCGAACTCCGGCGGATGCAGGTGTTCTACGTCAACGTCGGCGGCGGCGAGCCCACGGTGCGCCCCGACTTCTGGGAGCTGCTCGACTACGCCATCGCCCACCAGGTGGGCGTGAAGTTCTCCACCAACGGCGTTCGTCTGAGCCCCGAGCGGGCCCGGCGGCTGGCCGCCACCGACTACGTCGACGTACAGATCTCCCTCGACGGAGCCACCCGCACGGTCAACGACGCCGTCCGCGGCCCCGGTTCGTACGACATGGCGGTGCGCGCCATGGAGAACCTCGCGGAGGCGGGCTTCCGGGACTTCAAGATCTCGGTGGTGATGACCCGCCACAACGTGTCGCAGCTCGACGACTTCGCCGTGCTCGCCGACCGGTACGGGGCCCAGCTGCGGATCACCCGACTGCGGCCCTCCGGCCGGGGTGCGGACGTCTGGGACGACCTGCACCCCACCGCCGAGCAGCAGCGCCGGCTCTACGACTGGCTCGTCGGCCACGGCGAGAAGGTGCTCACCGGGGACTCCTTCTTCCACCTCAACGCCCTCGGGTCCGATCCGATCCCGGGGCTGAACCTGTGCGGCGCCGGCCGGGTTGTCTGCCTGATCGACCCGGTCGGGGACGTGTACGCCTGCCCGTTCGCCATCCACGACGCGTTCAAGGCGGGCAACGTCCGCTCGCCGGGCGGCTTCGAGCGGGTGTGGCGGGAGTCGGACCTCTTCGCCGACCTGCGCCGGCCGTCCTCGGGCGGGGCCTGCTCCGGCTGCTCCGCGTACGACGCCTGCCAGGGCGGCTGCATGGCCGCGAAGTTCTTCACGGGCCTGCCGTTGGACGGCCCCGACCCCGAGTGCGTCAAGGGCCACGGGGCCGCCGCGCTCTCGGTCGTCGACCCGGCCGCGCTCCCGAGTCAGGGCAACGACCACTCGCACCGCACGGTACCGCTGGGCATGCCCGCGGTCCGCCGCCGCTCCGACCGCCTCTGCGACGAGAGCCCCCTGGCCGGAGCCGGTCTGAGCAGCCCCGCACCCGATGAGAGAGGAACGTCATGAGCAAGTGGATCGAGACGGTCGCCGAGGCCCAGCGGCGAGCGCGGAAGCGCCTGCCGGCCTCCCTCTACAGCGCGCTGCTCGCGGGCTCCGAGAAGGGCGTCTCCTACGACGACAACACCGCCGCCTTCGCCGAGCTGGGGTTCGCTCCGCACGTGGCCGGGCTGTCGGCCGAGCGCGACCAGGCCACGACCGTCATGGGACAGGACGTCTCACTGCCGGTGATCATCTCGCCCACGGGCGTGCAGGCGGTGCATCCGGACGGCGAGGTGGCCGTCGCCCGCGCCGCCGCGGCCCGCGGCACGGCGATGGGGCTCAGCTCGTTCGCCAGCAAGCCGCTCGGGGACGTCGTGGCCGCGAATCCGCAGACGTTCCTCCAGGTGTACTGGATGGGCTCCCGGGACACGATGGCCCGGCGCCTCCAGGACGCCCGTGAGGCGGGTGCCCGGGGCATCATCGTCACCCTCGACTGGTCCTTCTCCTACGGCCGGGACTGGGGCAGCCCCGCAATTCCCGAACGGCTGGACCTGAAGGCCATGACGCGGTTCGCCCCCGAGGCACTGGCCCGCCCCCGCTGGCTGTGGGACTTCCTCAAGTCCCGCAGCCTCCCGGACCTGAAGGCACCCAACATGGCCGAGCCCGGCCAGGAGGCGCCCACGTTCTTCGGCGCCTACGGCGAGTGGATGACGACCCCTCCGCCCTCCTGGGACGACGTGCGCTGGCTGCGCGAGCAGTGGGACGGACCGTTCATGCTCAAGGGCATCTGCCGGGTGGACGACGCGCTCCGCGCGGTCGACGCGGGCGTCACCGCCATCTCGGTGTCCAACCACGGCGGAAACAACCTCGACGCCACCCCCGCCCCGATCCGCGTCCTGCCCGCCATCGCGGACGCGGTGGGCGACCGGGTCGAGCTGCTCCTCGACGGCGGAGTCCGCCGCGGCAGCGACGTGGTCAAGGCCCTCGCACTCGGCGCCAGGGCCGTGATGATCGGCCGCGCCTCCCTGTGGGGCCTGGCGGCGGGCGGCCAGAGCGGTGTGGAGAACGTGCTCGACATCCTGCGCCGCGGCATCGACTCCGCCCTGCTGGGGCTCGGGCGTTCGTCAATCCACGAGCTCATGCCCGACGACGTGCTGATTCCGCCGGGCTTCACCCGGGCACCGGGAGCGCTCCGCGATGCCTGACGCCCACAGGTCGCTCGCGGACATGAGCTGGCCCGGCCTTGCGGGCCGCCGCCCCCTGGTGCTGCTGCCGCTCGGCTCCTGCGAACAGCACGGCCCGCACCTGCCTCTGGACACCGACACGGCGGTGGCCTCCGCGGTCGCCGAGCGTGCCGCGGCCCGGCTGCGCGGCGAGACGGACGTGCTGGTCGCGCCCGCTCAGCCGTACGGGGCCAGCGGCGAGCACGAAGGTTTTCCCGGCACGGTGTCCATCGGCCACGGCGCGCTGCGCCTGCTGGTCATGGAGACCGGCCGTTCGATGCTGCGCTGGGCGTCCCGTCTGCTGGTGGTCAACGGGCACGGCGGCAACCTCACCAGCCTGGCCGATGCGGTCACCGCGCTGCGCGGCGAGGGCCGCGACGTGGCCTGGTGGCCCTGCCTCCCGCCGGGCTCCGACGCCCACGCCGGGCGCGCCGAGACCTCGATGATGCTGCGGCTGCGGCCCGCGGCCGTCCGCGTCGAGCAGGCCGTCGCCGGGCCGACCGACCCCGTCCACCTGCTGATAGACAGGCTGGTCGCCGAATCGGTGGGCGGGGTGAGCCCGTCCGGCGTCCTCGGCGATCCCGCCGGGGCCTCGGCGCGTGAGGGCGAGCGGCTCCTGGAGGAGATGGCCCACCTCCTCGCCGAGGACATCGGGGGTTGGCGGGTGGGCCCGCGGGGCCGGCTCGGCCTGCCCGAGAGGCAGCCGGTCAGCACCCGGCCGGGGAACCGGCGATGACCGGCCGGCGGGTGGCGGTCGTCACCGGAGCCGCCCGGGGAATCGGGGCCGCGACGGTGCGGCGACTGGCGCGGGACGGCTGGGCCGTGGTGGCGGTGGACCGCTGCGCGGACGACCCCGACGTGCCCTATCCGCTGGCCGAGCCCGGTCGAATGGACCTCCTGGCACAGGAATTCCCCCTGGTCCGTACGGTCCGCGCCGACGTACGCGACACCGACGCGCTGCACCGCGCGGTACAGCTGGCCGAGACCGCGTTCGGCGGTCTCGACGCGGCCGTCGCCGCCGCCGCGGTGATGCTGGGCGGGGGCCCGGTGTGGGAACAGACCGACACCCAGTGGCGGACCCTGCTCGACGTGGACGTCATGGGCGTGGCCAACCTCGCGCGCGCCGCCGTACCCGCTCTGCTGCGCCGGCCGCACCCCCGGCACGGCCGCTTCGTCGCCCTCGCCTCGGCCGCCGCGCACCGCGGCCTGTGGGGCCTGGGCGCCTACTGCGCGGCCAAGCACGCCGTCGTCGGCCTGGTCCGCGGCCTCGCCTGCGATCTGCGCGACACCGGCGTGAACGCCGTCGCCGTCTCGCCGGGCTCGACCCGCACGGACATGCTGCGGGCCACCGCCGACCTGTACGGCCTGCCCGACGTCGACGAGCTAGCGGCCCAGCAGCTCACCGGGCGCCCGCTGGAGCCCGATGAAGTCGCCGCGGCGGTGGCCTGGGCCTGCTCCCCCGAGTCCTTCGCTCTCACCGGCTCCGTACTCCACGCGGACGGGGGGTTCACGGCATGACGACACCTTCGCACCGCGTCCTGGCATCGTCGCGGCGCGTTCGGCTCCCCGCTGCGACGGACACCGCCCTGCCGGCCGGTTTCACGGTCGAACTCGCCGCCGGCACGCACCGGTCGGAGGACGGGCGGCTGCTGCTCGGCGGATCGCCGCTTCGCCTGCTCCGGCTGACGGCCCGGGCAGCCCGCCTCCTGGACGGGGGCCGGCTGACGGTCACGGACCCGGCGAGCGGCGCGCTCGCACGACGGCTGCTCGACGCCGGGATCGCCCATCCGCGCCCCGCGCCGGTGCCGGTGAGCGACACCACCGTGGTGATCCCCGTCCGCGACCGCGCCGACCAGCTGGACCGGCTGCTGGCCGCCCTGCGCGCCGACCCGCCGACCTCCGGCCTGCCGGTCCTGGTCGTGGACGACGGCTCCACCTGTCCCGCGGACCCGGGCCGGGTGGCCCGCGCGCACGGCGCCGAGCTGCTGGCCCACCCCCGCAACCTCGGCCCGGCCGCGGCCCGCAACACCGGCCTGCGGCACGCCCGGACACCGTACGTGGCGTTCTGCGACTCCGACGTGGTGCCCGAACCGGGTTGGCTCGCCGTCCTGCTGGCGCAGTTCGCCGACCCCGCGGTGGCGCTCGCCGCCCCCCGCGTGGTCGCGCTCCCCGTATCCGAACCGGGGCTCCTGGACCGGTACGAGGAGATGCGCTCACCGCTGGACATGGGGGGAGGGGAAGGGCCCGTCGTACCGGTGTCCGCGCTGTCGTACGTCCCCAGCGCGACCATCGTGGTCCGCCGCGTCGCCGTCGGCGCCGGCTTCGACGACAGCATGCGCGTCGGGGAGGACGTCGACCTGTGCATGCGGCTGCACGAGGCGGGCTGGCGGCTGCGCTACGTCCCCGCCGCGCGCGTGCGCCACCGGCACCGCACCGGACTGCGCAGCTGGCTCGCCCAGCGGACCGCGTACGGCACCGGGGCTGCCGACCTGGCGCTGCGCCACCCCGGGCAGGTGCCACCGCTGTACGCCGCCCCCTGGTCGCTGGCGGTCTGCGCCCTGCTGCTGCGCGGCAGGCCGGCCCCGGTGGCCGCGGCGGCAGCACTGACCGCGGTGACCGCCGTACGGGTGGCACGCCGTATGCCCGACGCCGACTTCCCGTACCGCGCCGGGGCACTGCTGTCGCTCGCCGCGGTGCGCGGCACCGCCGAGCAGTTGCTGCGCTGCGCCACCCGGCACCACTGGCCTGTCGCCGTGACCGCCGCCGTGGCGAGCCGCCGCGCGCGGTACGCGCTGGTCGCGGCGGCGGTCGCCGAGGGGCTGGTGGACCACCGCCGCTCGGCCACCTCGCTCGCGCCCTTGCCCCATCTGGCGATCCGTCGCCTGGACGACCTCGCCTACGGCTGGGGCGTCTGGCTGGGCGCCGTACGGCGCAGGACCACCGCACCCCTGCGGCCCCGCCTTGCCCTTCGCCTGGTGAGCCGCTGGACCGCCGGCGGACGACCGTAGCCGCGGCTCCCGGTCCCGCCGCCAACCTCCCGCCAACCCTCACCGGCCACCGTGTCCGCCTGGCGACGGCCGGCCGCCTTCTTCGGCCCGGCACCTGTGCCGTCAGCACCCGCACCCCACTGGAGGATCCCGAATGTCGCGCTCCGCCCACCCCGACGTTCCCGAGAACCCGCGCACCACCCGGGGCGCCGCCGTGTCCGGACCGCCGGAGCGAGCCGCGGCCGACCGCCTGGCCTTCTGGGCGCGGCAGGCCGGACAGCTCCACTGGGACACAGGCTGGAATCAGGTGCTGGACTGGACGGACGCGCCCTTCGCGCGCTGGTTCACCGGCGGAAAGCTGAACGTGGCCTACAACTGTGTCGACCGGCACGTCGAGGCCGGCCACGGCGACCAGGTCGCCTTCCACTGGGAGGGCGAGCCGGGCGACACCCGCACGATCACCTACGCGGAGCTGCGGCGCGAGGTCTGCCGGACGGCGAACGCCCTGCTCTCCCTCGGCCTGATGCCGGGCGACCGGGTCGCCATCCAGCTGCCGATGATCCCCGAGGCGGTCTTCGCCATGCTGGCCTGCGCACGTCTCGGCCTGCCGCACAGCGTCGTGTTCGGCGGATTCTCCCCGGCCGCCCTGCAGTCGAGGATCGACGACGCCCAGGCCAGGCTGCTGATCACCGCGGACGGCCAGTACCGGCGGGGGAGGGCCGAGCCCATGAAGGCGAACACCGACGAGGCGACCAAGGACACCCCGAGCATCGAGCAGGTCCTGGTGGTCCGACGCACCGGCGGCGAGGTGCCCTGGACCGAGGGCCGCGACCTGTGGTGGCACGACCTGGTCGACGCCCAGTCCGACGAGCACACACCCGAGTCCTTCGACGCCGAGCACCCCCTGTTCATCCTCTACACGTCCGGGACGACGGGCAGCCCGAAGGGCATCCTGCACACCTCCGGCGGCTACCTCACCCAAGCCGCCTACACCCACCGGACCGTCTTCGACCTCGACCCCGAGACGGACGTCTACTGGTGCACCGCCGACATCGGCTGGATCACCGGTCACTCCTACATCGTGTACGGGCCGCTCGCCAACCGGGCGACCTCGGTCATGTACGAGGGCACGCCCAACACCCCGCACGAGGGACGGCACTTCGAGATCATCGAGAAGTACGGCGTCACGGTCTACTACACCGCCCCGACGCTCATCCGCACCTTCATGAAGTGGGGCGAGCAGATCCCCGCCCGCTACGACATCACCTCGATACGGGTGCTCGGCAGCGTCGGCGAACCGATCAACCCCGAGGCGTGGCGCTGGTACCGCACCCACATCGGGGCCGGCAAGGCGCCGGTCGTGGACACCTGGTGGCAGACCGAGACCGGCGCCGTCATGATCTCGCCGCTGCCTGGGGGCACCTCCCAGCCCCCCGGGGCCGGTGGAGAGTCCGGGGCGAAGCCCGGCTCCGCCCAGGCGCCGCTGCCGGGCCTGTCCGCCAAGGTGGTCGACGACCAGGGCCGTCAGGTCGGCAAGGGCGAGAGCGGCTACCTGGTCCTCGACCAGCCCTGGCCGTCCATGCTGCGCGGGATCTGGGGCGACGCGGAGCGGTACCGGGAGACGTACTGGTCCCGTTTCGCCGACCAGGGCTACTACTTCGCCGGCGACGGTGCGCGCTACGACGAGGACGGCGACATCTGGCTGTTGGGCCGCGTCGACGACGTCATGAACGTCTCCGGGCACCGGATCTCCACCGCCGAGGTCGAGTCGGCGCTCGTCTCGCACCCCGCGGTGGCCGAAGCCGCGGTGGTGGGCGCGTCGGACGCGACGACCGGGCAGGCCATCGTCGCCTTCGTCATCCTGCGCTCGGGCGCCGACACGGACGTCACGGCGGCGCTGCGCGAGCAGGTCGCCCGGGAGATCGGCCCGATCGCCAAGCCCCGCCAGATCATGGTCGTCCCCGAACTGCCCAAGACCCGCTCCGGGAAGATCATGCGCAGGCTGCTCCGCGACATCGCCGAGCACCGGGAGGTCGGAGACGTCACCACGCTCGCCGACGCCTCCGTGATGGACTTGATCAACGCTGGTCTCAGCGGCGGGCAGCACGAGAGGACGAGCCCCGCATGAGCGGCGGCGGCCTGTCGCCCGGCCGGGTCGTACTCCTCACCGGAGCGGGCGGGCCGGTCGCGGCGAGGACTCAGCGGCTGCCGGCTCGCTCTGCCCGGGTGGCGCTGGATGGCCGTGCACGGCGGATCGGTCGTCAGCGTGGTCCGTCAACGTGGTCGCGGATGTGCTCCGGGAAGGATCCCGGAGCACAGCACTGGCCGGACCGACCGAGCTCACCGAGCGGCCGGCGGTCGAACTGGCACCCCGCGTCGACGTGCACACCGTCGTGCCCGGTCCGTCGACCGGCGCGGACCCGTACCGCACGGCGATCGCCGACGCGCTGTGCGGCCTGCTGACCGCCGCGCGCACCGGGTGCACGGCCCGGTGCCGGTCCTGACCGAGGCGCATCTCCGCCCGCCACGGGCCGCCTGATCCGAAGATCGCCGACACCGGCGGAAACCAAGAACGACGACTGGAAGGCACGCACGCGCTGATGCGACTCGTCCTCATCGGCCCTCCCGGAGCGGGCAAGGGCACCCAGGCAGCCATACTCAGCCAGAGACTCGGCATCCCGCACATCTCCACCGGTGACCTGTTCCGCGAACACGTCACCCGCCAGACACCCCTCGGGCAGGACGCCAAGCGGTATCTCGACACCGGCGAACTCGTACCCGACCACGTCACCGGCGGCATGGTCCGCCAGCGGCTGGCCGAGCCCGACGCCCGGTGCGGCTTTCTCCTCGACGGCTTCCCGCGCACCGTGCCACAGGCGCGGGAACTCGCCGCGATACTGGACTGCGCCGGAGCGGCGCTGGACGCCGTGGTCGAGTTCACCGCTCCCGAGGACATCGTGGTGGAGCGGCTGCTGAACCGCGGACGGCCGGACGACACCGAGGACGTCATCCGCCACCGGCAGCGGGTCTACGAACGCCAGACCGCGCCTCTGCTCGACCACTACGCGGACATCCTGCTGACCGTCCAGGCCGTCGGGCCGATCGACGAGATCGCCGGGCGGGCGCTCAGCGGTCTGTCGGAAGCGGCGCGCGGTCCGGCACCCCACCCACGCCGTGCGCCGTGATCATCCCGCTCCGGGGAACGACGGGGCTACGGCGGGGACCGGGCAGCGCGAGCATCCGGGCCGCACCGTACGACCTGATCACCCACCCTCCGGACCCGGAACACAGCAGCTCGCAGCAGGCAGGCGGCGAGCCCGTTCCCTCGGCGGGCGTTCGGCAACGTGTTCGGCGATTCCTCAACAAGGCAGACAGATGACGTCCTTCACCTCCGCCGTACCCGGCAGCGACGTCGGCGTCGGCGTCGTACGCGCCCATGTCACCGGACCGGCTCCGCAGGCGGTCGACTGGCTGCTGGCACAACTCGACCGTGATCTGTCGGGACGTCGAGCGGTCGCGGTGATGTACTTCGCCTCCAGCGTGTACGACCCCGCTGATGTGGCACCCGTCATCAGCTCGCACTTTCCCGAGGCCGTGGTCATCGGCTGCTCCACCGCCGGGGAGTTCACCGACCAGCACAACGGGACCGGCGGCATCGCGGCCGTGGTGCTTCCGGACGGGGTGATCACCCAAGCGGTCGGAGCACTGGGCGACTTGGACGGCGACGCGGGCGACGGCACCGCGGTCGCCGTTCAGTCATTGGAGGGCGCCCTCCAGGTTCACCGGTGTCGTCTTCGGAAACCCGGCGGCGCTGCGAACCCGGTGAGGGACCCAGGATCAGGACCGGAGCGTCTTCTGACCCGTCACAGCGGTACTGCAGGGTGTTCTTCGGTGGTGTCTCGTGGCGGTACGGGCCCCCCGACGAAGCGGGCAAGCTCCTGCGCGGCACCGCGTGGCAGGCCGGCGACCGCCGTCTCCGGCAACGCGGTGATGACCGTCCGCAGCCGCGCACCGAGCTCCGGCAGCAGAGCCCAGGCCCAGCCTGGGGCACGGACGGCGGCGAGCAGCAGGTCGCCCTCGTAGAAGTAGGCCTCGAGCAGCGGCTCCTCGATCAGCAGGCGCACGGCGAGGGGAAGGACGTAGGGCAGCGCCACCTGCTGTGAAACGAGGATGCGCAGGTCCGCGGAACCGAGTTCGCCCAAGGGCACACACCGCAGCTCGTGCACCGTGCGCACCAAATGGGTCGCGTCAGGGTCAGGAGGCATCCAGCGGGGTGGGTCCAGCTCGTCGAGCGTGCGGTCGAGGTGCAGCAGGCGGTCCATGGGCCTCATTGTCACCAGACCGCTGGGTACTGTCAGGCCGTACCAGGTGGAACACCTCGCGTGCCCCATGGCGTTCAGGGCAGCGGACGATTCCCCGTCGCGTCTTGCCCTCTGCCGTGCGCCGTTGTCCGTGTCGGCGGGACTGTCCCCCCATATTCTCCGGCACCCCCTGCCCTGCACCCCTGGACGATGGGGGACGGCGGCGCAGGGAGCATGCGGCATCGGAGGGACGACGGGGCACGGCGGTGCCGTCCGGCGGGGCGAAACCGCAGGCCGGCGGCGTGTGCGCGGTAAGGGCACGGCCGGGTGCCGCCTGGCCGAGGGGTGTACGGGGCGGATGGCCGGCCCGCGCGGGTATATGGGGGCATACACCGGCCCGGCATGGGGTACGGACGCGACCCGGCGACCCGTTGCCCAGGTGGCCGTCCGGTCGTAGGGACCCGCTGCGGCCTGGTCGGCCCCGCCGGATCGCGTAGGCCCGCGCAGCCTGGTCAGGCGCCCGGTCGGGCCCATGCCGATCAGCACGGGCCCCGTGGCCACCGGTGCGGTCAGAGCCCGGCCAACCGCTACGGACCCCGTCGAGCAGCGCGAATCCGGCACCGTCACGCGGCGATGTCGCCGGCTCGTCGGCGGCCGGCGCCATCGGCGGGTTGCGTGGTGGTGCCGGGTCCGGAGACCAGCGCATCAGGGCGCGGCCGCCCTTGGTGGTGGAGGCCTTGCCCGCCCCACGAGCGGGTGTGCCACAGGAACTTGGGGGATCGGCCCGCATCCGCAGGTGCGGCGGTCCCGCTCTACTGGTGTCCGGCCGGTGGATGTCCGCGGTGGCGTCCCGACGGAGCGCCGCCGGTCCGGTCTCGACCCGTGTCCCACAGCCAACAGGTGGCGTACGACAAGACATTCAGGAGTGCATGACATGCGGACCTCTCTTGGAATCGACTCCGTTACACGGAGTGTGTACATCGCGATGGTCGACCGGCCCGGCGCGGGGGTGGCCGAGCTGGCCGAGCAACTGAGGGAGACCGAGGAAGCGGTCCGGGACGGGCTGGAGCGGCTGTCCGCGCTGCTGCTCGTCGTTCCGGGGGACTCCGCCAGCGGCTGGCGGCCGGTCGATCCGGAGGTCGGGCTGGCGGCGATGCTCGCCCGGCAGCAGGACGAACTCGCCCGCCACCGGCTCCAGGTGGAGGGCAGCAGGCTGGAGGTGACACGGCTGCTGTCGGAGCGCGGGCGCGGCGGCCGGGAGGGCGTTCCGGACGTCGAGTGGCTGGCCGGCGCGGACGCCGTGTGGCAGCACGTCACCTCTCTCGCCAAGGAGTGCGCGCACGAATGGCTGACCGTCGGACCGGCCGAGCGGCTGGACCCGGCGGCCGTCGAGGCGAGCCGCCCGGTGGACGAGATCCTGCGGCGGCGTGGCACGCCCGCGCGCGCCATCGTGCTGGAGAGCGTCCGCAACGATCCCGAGGCGACGGAACGCCTGCGCCGGAACGAGGAGTGCGGCGGCGCCGTCCGCACCCTGCCGTCGCTGCCGGTGTGGATGATTCTCTCCGACCGCAGGCACGCCGTCGTGCCGGTCATCAGCGGCCGCAGCGTGGTCGGCGCGATGGCGTGCGGCGTCGAGTCGGTCACGGAAGCCTTCGCGACGCTGTTCACCCGGCTGTGGAAGGAAGCCCTGCCGCTCGCGGAGGCGCGCCCCCGTACCCGCGGCAACCTCTCCCTGCAGGAGCAGCACGTGCTCCAGCTGTGGGCGCAGGGGCTCACGGACGCGGCGGCGGCCCGCCGGATGGACGTCTCGCTGCGCACGGTGCGCCGGCTCTCGGAGAAGCTGACCGACCGCTTCGGTGCCCAGAGCCGGTTTCAGCTCGGCGCTCTCGCGCTCGCCAGCGGCGGCATCCGCGCCGAGGACGTGGCCTGAGCCGTCCCGCGCCCGGCGTGAACGGCGCACCGTGAAGGGGCCGGACCTCGGCGACGAGGTCCGGCCCCTTCACGGCGTGGCACCGGGCGAGGTCACCCGGCCGGCGCGAACTGCGCCGTGATCGCCGCCATCATCAGGTCGGCGATGACCTGGGCGAGCTGCGCCGGGGTGGGCGCGTCGAACACGGCCCGCACCGGCACGTCGACCCGCAGCGCCTTCCGCAGCCGGGAGGCCACCTGTGTGGCGAGCAGCGAGTGCCCGCCCAGCTGGAAGAAGTTGTCGTGCACGCCGACGCGCTCGATGCCGAGCAGTTCCTGCCACACGGTGGTGACGGCCCGCTCGACGGAGTTGCGCGGTGCGGTGTACTCCGTCCCCAGCTCCGGCCGCTGGTGGTCCGGCGCCGGCAGGGCCGCCCGGTCCACCTTGCCGTTGGCGGTCAGCGGCAGCCGCTCCAGGGTGACGAACGCCGCCGGGATCATGTAGTCGGGCAGGAACCGCTTCAGGTGGGCGTGTAGGTCCGCCGTGCTCGGCGCATCCGCGCCGGTGGGCACGAGGTACGCCACGAGCCGCTTGTCGCCGGGCGTGTCCTCGCGGACGACCACACTGACCTCGGCGATGCCGGGACGGGTCAGCAAAGTGGCCTCGATCTCGCCGAGTTCGATGCGGTTGCCGCGGATCTTCACCTGGTTGTCGATCCGCCGTAGGAACTCCAGCTGCCCGTCCGGCCGCCACCGCACCAGGTCACCGGTGCGGTAGACCCGGGTGCTCAGCCCTTCGGCCTCGTAGGCGGTGAACCTCTCCTCGGTCAGCTCCGGCCTGCCCCGGTAGCCGCGGGCCACCGGCACGCCGCCGACGAGGAGTTCGCCGGGCACCCCGACCGGCACCGGCCGGCCGTGCTGGTCCACCACGAAGGTCAGGACGTTGGGGATGGGCCGGCCGATCGGCGGGACCGCGTCGCCGGGTTCGACCACCGTGGAGGTGACGATGATCGTGGTCTCGGTGGGGCCGTAGTTGTTGACCACGCGGAACGGCAGCCGGGCCCGCGGCGGCATCCGCAGCCGGTCGCCGCCGGTCAGCACGTAGTCGAGGGTGCTGTCCGCCGGCCACGGCAGCGCCGCCAGAGCCTCCAGCATCGGGGTGGACAGGAACGTGGCATGGACGCCCTGCTCGCACAGCCAGTCCCGCAGCAGGTGCGGGGTGAGCCGGACGGTCTCGGTGGTGACGCAGCAGGTCGCGCCGCGGGTCAGGCCGAGCCACAGCTCCCACGCCGCCGCGTCGAAGCCGACCCCGGCCAGCAGCGCGATCCGCTGCCCGGGCTCCAGCCCGTACTCCCGCGCCGTCCAGTGCACCAGATTGACCACGCTGCGGTGCTCGACCTGGACGCCCTTGGGGCGGCCGGTGGAACCGCTGGTGTAGATCAGGTAGGCGAGGTGGTGCGGTGCGGCGACCGGCGGCGGGTCGGTGTCCGGCTCGCCGGCCAGCGTCGCGGTGTCCTCGTCGAGCAGCAGCAGGGGTACGTCCGAGGGCAGCCGGCCGGTGTGCGCGGAGCCGGTGAGGACGACCGGGGTGGCGGTGTCCCGCACCATGTACGCCAGCCGCTCCGCCGGATAGTCCGGGTCCATCGGTACGTACGGCACCCCCGCCTTCAGGACGCCCAGGACGGCTGTCACCAGGTCGGGGCCGCGCTCCAGGCACACTGCGACCGGCATGTCCGGCCGTACTCCGTAGCGGGTGCGCAGGTGGTGGGCGATCCGGTTGGCGCGCGCGTTCAGCTCGCCGTAGGTCAGCGTGCCCTGCGGCCCCTCGACGGCCACCGTGTCCGGCTGCCGTGCCGCCCACTCCTCGAACAGGCCGTGCAGCGTGGCGGTGTCCGGGAAGGCGGTCGCGGTGTCGTTCCACTCGACCACCGTCCGCCGCCGCTCCTCGGCAGTGAGCAGGCAGAGCCGGGACAGCCGTGCCCCGGGCTCGCGGGCCACCGTCTCCAGCAGTGTGCCCAGGTGGTCGGCGAGCCGGGCGACCGTGTCCCGTTCGAAGAGGTCCGTCCGGTACTCCAGGGCGCCGCGCAGACCGCCGTCCGGGTGCTCGGACATCATCAGGGTGAGGTCGAACTTGGCGTCCGGCAGCGTGACCGTGAACGGCTCCACGTCCAGCCCGGGCAGGCTCCAGCCGTGCTGGTCGGGGGTGTTCTGGAGCACGAACATGGTCTGGAACAGGGGATTGCGGGACGGATCACGGTCGGGGGCGAGTTCCTCCACGAGGCGTTCGAAGGGCAGGTCCTGGTGGTCGTAGGCGCCGAGCGCGGTGTCCTTGACCCGGTCCAGGAGCTCGGTGAAGGCGGGGTCGCCGGACAGGTCGGTGCGCAGGACGAGGGTGTTGACGAAGAAGCCGATCAGGTCCTCGGTCTCGGCGCGGTTGCGGCCGGCGACCGGGCTGCCGACGGTCACGTCGTCCTGGCGGCCGTACTTGGCCAGCAGCACCTGGAAGGCCGCCAGCAGCACCATGTACAGGCTCGCGGCGCCGCTCCTGGCCGCCTTCCGCAGCCCGGTGGCCACCGCCGCGCTGACCTCGAACGTCACGGTGTCACCGCCTCTGGGCCGCCCCGCGGGGCGGCGGCGGTCGGTGGGCAGTTCCAGCGGTTCCACCCCGGCGAGCCGCTCCCGCCAGTAGGCCAGCTGCCCCTCCAGCACGTCGCCGGTGAGCCGCTGTCGCTGCCACACGGAGAAGTCCGCGTACTGCACCGGCAGTTTCCTCTCCTCGGGCAGAGTGCCGGTCGTCGCCGCCCGGTAGCCCTCCCGCAGTTCGCGCGCCATGACCGGTTCCGACCAGCCGTCACAGGCGATGTGATGCACCGTCAGCAGAAGGTGCGCCTCGTCGTCGGCCAGCCGCACCAGGTGCACACGCAGCAGCGGCCCCGCCGCGAGGTCGAACGGGCGGGCGGCCTCCGCGCGGGCGAAGCGCTGTGCCTCCTCCTGCCGCTCCCCGGGGTCGGCGATGTGCCGCAGGTCGTGGACGGCCGCGCGGACCGGCGCCGGCGGATCGACGACCTGCGCCGGCTCGCCGTCCTCCCCGGCGAGGAAGCGTGTGCGCAGGATCTCGTGCCGCGCCACCAACCGGGTCACCGCCGCGTCGAGGGCGGCGGTGTCCAGCGCGCCACTGAGGCGCAGCGCGAAGGGCACGGCGTACTCGGCGCTTCCGGGTTCCAACTGGTCGAGGAACCACAGCCGCTGCTGGGCGAAGCTCAGCGGCAGCGGTCCGCCGGTCCGGTCGGCCGCCGCGATCCGCTCCGCGCCGGCCGTCCCGTCCGCCGCCAGCTCCGCCACGGCCGCGGCCAGCCCGGCGACGGTGGGTGCCGCGAACAGGTCCCGCACCGGCACCTCCACACCCAGTGCGTCCCGCAGCCGTGACGTCACCTGGGTGGCGAGCAGGGAGTGGCCGCCGAGCTCGAAGAAGTTGTCGTCCACGCCGGTGACCTCGGTGCCCAGCACCTGGGACCAGACCGCCGCGATCACGCGCTCCGTCTCGGTACGAGGGGCCGGCCCGCCGGCCGCCGACGCGCGGGGCTCCGGCACGGGCAGCGCCCGTCGGTCCACCTTGCCGTTCGGGGTGAGCGGCAGCCGCTCCAGCGTCACGAACGCGGACGGCACCATGAAGTCGGGCAGTTCGCGGCGGAGCCGCCCGCGCAGGGCCTCGCTCCGCACCGTACCGTCCGCCGACGGGACGACGTAGGCGACCAGCCGCTTGTCGCCGGGGGCGTCCTCGCGGACGACGACGGTGGCCGCGGCGACGTCGGGGCCGGCCAGCAGCACCGCCTCGATCTCACCGGGCTCGATGCGGTGCCCGCGCAGCTTCACCTGGTCGTCCAGCCGTCCCAGGAACTCCAGTTGCCCGTCGGCCAGCCAGCGCACCCGGTCCCCGGTGCGGTAGACCCGGCGCGGTGTGCCGTCGACGTCGGCGGTCACGAATCGCTGCGCCGTCTGGCCCGGTCGTCCCCGGTATCCGCGCGCCAGCCCGGCGCCGCCGACGAGCAGTTCGCCCGGCACCCCGGTCGGCACCGGTCGGCCGTGCCGGTCCACGACGTACACGAAGGTGCCGCGCACCGGGCGGCCGATCGGCGGCACAGCCGTCCCGGGGACGACCTCGGCCGAGGTCGTCACCACCGTCGACTCGGTCGGCCCGTAGTTGTTGACGACGCGGAAGGGCAGGCACAGCCCGGCCGGCAGGCGCAGCGCGTCACCCCCGGTCAGTACGTACTCCAGGGAGGTCGGCTCCGACCAGTCGAGGGCCGCCAGCGCCTCCAGCATCGGCGTGGAGACGAAGGTGCCCGTGACCCGCCGCTCGGTCAGCCAGCGCTGGAGCAGCGCCGGCGTCAGCCGCACCGTTTCGTCGGGTACGCACACGGTGGCACCGGTCGCCAGCGCGGGCCACAGCTCCCACGCCGCCGCGTCGAAGCCGACCCCGGCCAGCAGCGCGACACGCCGTCCCGGGGCCGCGCCGAAGGTGTCGGTCGTCCAGCGGACCAGGCCGGCCAGGCTGCGGTGCTCGATCTCGACGCCCTTGGGCCGGCCGGTGGAGCCGCTGGTGTAGATCACGTACGCCAGGTCGCCGGGGGCCGCCGCGGGTTCGGGGTCGTGCGCCGGCAGGTCCGCGAGGGACGGCCAGTCCCGGTCGGTGAGGAACCGGCCGGGCTCCTCGGGCAGCCGCGCGGCCCGGGCGCTGTCGGTGACGACGAGCGCGGCCCGCGCGTCCGTGACCATGTAGGCGAGGCGGTCGGCCGGGTGCTCGGGGTCCAGCGGAACGTAGGCGGCGCCGGATTTGAGGACCGCGAGCAGCGCGGTGATCTGTTCGGGGCCGCGTTCCAGGCACACGGCGACCGCGGCCCCGGGACCGGCTCCGCGGGAACGCAGGTGCCGGGCGAGCCGGTTGGCCCGCTCGTTCAGCTCCCGGTAGGTCAGTTCGCCTCGGGCCGAGAGGACCGCCGTCGTCTCCGGGCGCAGCGCGGCGCACTCCTCGACCAGCCGGTGCACCATCGCCCCGGCCTCGACACCGGTGTCGGCGGCGGGTGCCGTCCCGCTCCACTCGGTCAGCACCCGGCGCCGCTCGGCACCGGTCAGCACCTCCAGCTCGGACAGCCGGTGTTCCGGGCCGTCTACCGCCGCGCGCAGCAGCGTGGTGAAGTGCCGGGCCAGCCGCTCCGCCGTCTCCGGGGCGAACAGGTCGAGGGCGAACACCAGATCGCCGTGGAGCGAGCCGTCGGGCCGCTCGGTGAGGAACAGGGTCAGGTCGAACTTGGCCTCCTCGGCGCGGACCGCAAACGGCTCCACGGCAGCTCCGGGCAGCCGCCACGCGTGGCCGTCCGGGGTGTTCTGGAGCACGAACATCGTCTGGAACAGCGGGGTGCGGGACAGGTCGCGGTCGGGGGCGAGTTCCTCCACGAGGCGTTCGAAGGGCAGGTCCTGGTGGTCGTAGGCGCCGAGCGCGGTGTCCTTCACCCGGTCCAGGAGCTCCGTGAAGGCGGGGTCGCCGGACAGGTCGGTGCGCAGGACGAGGGTGTTCACGAAGAAGCCGATCAGGTCCTCGGTCTCGGCGCGGTTGCGGCCGGCGACCGGGCTGCCGACCGCGATGTCGTCCTGGCCGCTGTACTTCGCCATCAGCAGCTGGAACACGGCCAGCAGCGACATGAACAGGCTCGCCCCCTGAGCCGCCGCCAGCCGCCGGGCCGCGCCGGCCACGTCGGCGGGCACCGAGAAGGACACCGTGCCGCCCCGGCCCGACCGCTCGGCCGGCCGCCGGTGGTCGGCCGGGAGTTCCAACGGCTGCACTCCGGCGAGCCGCTCCTGCCAGTACCCCGACTGCTCGTCCAGCGCCGGGCCGTCCAGCACCTCGCGCTGCCAGCTCGCGAAGTCCGCGTACTGGAGGCCGAGGGGGGCCAGGGTGGCGGGCCGGCCGGCCACCGCCGCGCCGTACAACTCGCCCAGCTCCCGGGCCAGGATGCCCTCCGACCAGCCGTCGGAGACGATGTGGTGCACCGCGAGCAGCAACAGCCACTCCGTGTCGGCCACCCGCACCGCCACCGCGCGCAGCAGCGGTCCGGCAGCCAGGTCGAAGGGCCGTCCCGCCGCCTCGCGCAGGATCTCCCGCGCGGCGCCGGCGCCGAGGTGCCGGGCGTCGTGGACGTCCACCGCCACCTCCCGCGCGGCGTCGACGACCTGGAAGGGGCGTCCTGCGCCGTCCGCGACGAACCGGGTCCGCAGGATCTCGTGCCGGGCGGTCAGGGCTGTCAGCGCGGCACCGAACGCGTCCGGTGCGAAGTCCCCCTCGACGCGCAGCCCCACCGGGATCGTGTACTCGGCCCGGCCCGGTGCCAACTGATCGAGGAACCAGAGGCGTTGCTGCGCGAACGACAGCGGCAGGGCACCCGCCGACCGGTCCGCCCGCGGGATCGCGGCGGAGGTGCCCGGGCCCAGCGCGTCCACGGCCGCCGCCAGCAGCGCCGGCGTCGGTGCGTCGAACAGCGTCCGGTGCGGCACGTCCACCCCGAGGTGCCGGCGCAGCCGGGAGGCGACCCGGGCGGCCAGCAGGGAGTGGCCACCCAGTTCGAAGAAGTCGTCGTCCACGCCGACCGCGTCGACGCCCAGCAGCTCGGCCCAGATGCCGGCGACGGTCCGCTCGGTGGGCGTGCGCGGGGCGGTGAACGCTGCGGAGACGTCCGGGCGGTGGCCCTCGGGCGCGGGCAGGGCCCGCCGGTCCACCTTGCCGTTCGGGGTGAGCGGCAGCCGCTCCAGCACGACGTACCGGGCGGGCACCATGTGCGCGGGCAGCTCCCGCGCCAGCGCCGCGCGCAGCCCGGCCACGGCGACGGCCGCGCCGCCGGCCGGCACCAGGTACGCAACCAGCCGCTTGTCGCCCGGGGCGTCCTCGCGGACCACGACCGTGGCCGCCGCGACGTCCGACCGGGACAGCAGGGCATTCTCGATCTCGCCGAGTTCCACGCGGTGCCCGCGCAGCTTGACCTGGTCGTCCATCCGGCCCAGGTAGACCAGCCGCCCGTCCGGCAGCCACTTCACCAGGTCGCCGGTGCGGTACACGCGGGCCTCGGGATCGGCGGAGAACGGGTGCGGTACGAACCGCCGCGCCGTCAGGTCGGGCCGGCCCAGGTAGCCGAGGGCCACGTTGACACCGCCGACGAGCAGCTCGCCGGGGACTCCGACCGGCTGCACCTCGCCGTGCGCCCCGACCACGTACACCTCGGTGTTGTCGATCGCCCGGCCCATCGGCACGTGGTCCGCCGCCGGGTCCACCGAGACCGTCCGGCTGACGACGTTGCCGACAGTCGCTTCGGTCGGCCCGTACTCGTTGACGATCGCCGTGTCCCCGGTGCCGAGGGCCAGCACCCGGTGCGCCAGCGCGGGTGTCAGGTCCTCGCCGCCGGCGACCACCGTGGCGATGCCGTGCCGGGCGCCGTCCTGCTCCAGCCGGGCGGTCAGCAGCTCCAGGTGCGAGGGTGTCGCCTTCAGGAAGCTGATCGGGGCGCCGGTCGCGACGATGTCCACGGCCGCGTCGAACACCCCGCGGCCCGGCTCCGGCCTCGGCACCACCAGGCACAGCCCCTGCACCAGCGGCAGGAACAGCGCGGTCACCGTCAGGTCGAACGCCGCCGAGGAGCACAGCAGCGAACCGATCCGCGCGCCGGGCGCCGGAGGGTAGTTCCGGTCGCACCAGTGCAGGTAGTTGACGACACCGCGGTGCCCTACCCGCACACCCTTGGGGCGGCCCGTGGAACCCGAGGTGTAGATGACGTACGCCACGTCGTCCGGGCCGGCGGCGGCCGGGGCGGTGCCGGTTGCGGCCGGCCACTCCCGGTCGGCCAGCAGCAGCGCGGTGCCCGGCGTGAACAGGCCCGCGTGCGCGGACTGTGTCACCACCACCGGGGCAGCGCTGTCCTGGACCATGTACCGCAGCCGCTCGGCCGGGTAGGCCGGGTCCAACGGCACATAGGCGGCACCTGACTTGAGCACGCCGAGGAGCGCGCACACCAGGTCCGGGCCGTGGTCCAGGCACACCGCGACCAGCGCGCCGGGGCCGACGCCCCGCTCCGCCAGGTACTGGGCCAGCCCCTCGGCCCGCTCGTCCAGCTCCCGGTAGGTCAGCCGCTGCCCGCCGTACTCCAGGGCCACCGCGTCGGGCTGGAGCGCGGCCCGCTGCTCCACCAGCTGGTGCACGGTCGCGGTGTCCGGGAACGCCGACCGCGGCCCGTTCCACTCGGTCAGGATCCGGTGCCGCTCCTGCTCCGTCAGCATCTCCAGCGCGCTGAGCGGCTCCCCGGGCGCGTCGGCGGCGGAACGCGCGAGCATCGCGAGGTGCCCCGCCATCCGCTCCGCCGTGGCCCGTTCGAACAGATCGGTCCGGTAGCCGAGGGCACCGCTCAGCCCGCCGTCGGCCGCGACGACCTCCAGGGTGATGTGCGCGTCCGGCGGGAACACGGCTGCCTCCCGGCCGGCCGTGCGCCACGCGAACCACGCCGCTGCGGCCGACGCGCCGCCGGCCGCGTCCGCGAGCGCCGCGATCGGCACCGGACCGCGGCCGGCGGCGTCCGCCATGCCCCGCGCGACCTGCGCAAGCGCCTCGGTGAACGCCGGGTCGCCGACCGCACCTCGCACCACGGTCGCCGTGTCCGCGTCCCGCCCGCCGTCCGCCGGCAGCCCCACCGGGACGTCGTCCCGGCCGGCGTGCCGCGCCAGCAGCGTGTGGAACACCGTCAGCAGGACAGCGGGCAGTTCCACGCCCCGGTCGCGGGCCAGCGCGGCCAGCGCGCCGGCGGTCCGGGCGGGCACGTCGAAGGCGACCCGGTCCGCGGGGCCCGGGCCGTCCTCCGACGGCCTGCGGTCGGACGGCAGTTCCAGTGGCTCCAGGCCCGCCAGCGCGTGCCGCCACTCCTCCAGCTGGTGATCAGCCACCGTTCACTCCCCATCGTCAGGACAACGTCAGCGGTACAAGCGGTTCGAGCCGTTCGAGCGGTTCACGGGCGGCACGTCGTGCGACGCCCGGCCGAAGGCGGGGCGGGGCGCCTCCAGCCGGGCCGGGGACCACGCTGCCGACGAAACCGCGGCCGCCGGCACCGAAGTCCACGACGAGCACGCTAGGACGCGCGGGCGGGCGTACCCAGTGGGCACAAATGACGCCCCGTGGGGTGGCCACAACTGCCCAGTGCCGCCCACGATCCAACGCTGGACACCATGGACGGCGTCACGAGTGGACAGCCCGGACGCCCCGACGGGGGGCGTCTTCACGGGCACCCGGCCCGATCGCAGTGGTCGCGGCCCCATCACGGTGTCGAGAGGAAAAGCCGGTCGTGTACCCGCATCGCCAGCCCCCGTACAGCCCGCGCCACGCCGTCCTGACCACCATCGCCTCGGACTCACACACCTGGAACCTGCTCTTCCTGCAACTGCTGCTCGAGGAACAGGGCTGGGAGGTCACCAATCTCGGCGCGTGCGTCCCGGTCGGCGTCCTCGTCGAGGAGGCCACGGCCCGGGCTCCCGACCTCATCGTCGTCAGCACCGTCAACGGGCACGGCGCCGAGGAGGCCCCGGGCCTGGCCCGCGCGGTGCGCGCCGTGCCTGCGCTGGCCGAGGTGCCGCTCGTCGTCGGAGGCAAGCTGGACACTTCGGGCACCACTGCCCCGAGCGTCCACACCTCCCTCACCGACGCCGGCTTCGACGCCGTCCTGACCGGCGCGAACGCCGTCCCCGGACTGCTCGCCCTGCTCGATTCCCTGCCCGAGCACCGGCACGGAAGGTCCCACGCCGATGCCGTCCGCTGACCCCGCCCCCACCGGCGGCGCCTTCCACCGCTTCGTCACCGACGCCGCCCGGACCGGCCGCCTCGTCGTGCAGCCCCGCATGGGCTTCGCCGACCCCGCCCGGATGCGTACGGGCCTGATCGCCACCCGTGCCGCCGACGCCACCACCGTCGGCACCCTCACCCTGGACAGCTTCACCCGCGTCGGCGACTACGCCGCCGCCGCCCGCGCCGTCGCCCAGGGCCACCACCTCAACGGCTATCCGCTGGTCAGCATGCCCCTCGAAACCACCACCGGTCTCCTCGACGGCGTCCACGGACCCGGCTTCCCCGTCCAGGTACGGCACGGCTCCGCGCGGCCCGGCCGGATCGTCGAAGCCCTCATCGCCGCCGGGCTCGACGCCACCGAGGGCGGCCCCGTCTCCTACTGCCTGCCCTACGGCCGCACCCCGCTGGCCACCTCGGTCCGCGCCTGGGCCGAGGCGTGCCGCAGGCTCGCCGCCCTGCGCGAGACCGGCATCGAACCGCACCTGGAGACCTTCGGCGGCTGCATGCTGGGCCAGCTCTGCCCGCCCTCCCTGCTCGTCGCCCTCTCCGTCCTGGAAGGCATGTTCTTCGCCCGGCACGGCCTGCGCAGCGTCTCCCTCAGTTACGCGCAGCAGACCAGCTCCGAACAGGACGAGGAGGCCGTCCACGCACTGCGCGCCCTCGCCACCGACCACCTTTCGGAGACCTCCTGGCACGTGGTGGTCTACGCGTACATGGGCGTCTACCCGGAGACCCGGTCCGGTGCGCTGCGGCTCGTCGCTGACGCCGCCCGGCTCGCCGTGCGCACCGGCGCCGCCCGGCTCATCGTCAAGACGCCGGCGGAGTCGGCGCGCATCCCCTCCGTCGAGGAGAACGTCACCGCGCTGGAGACCGCCGCCACCGCCGCCCGCACCGTGCGGCCGGCCGCACCGCCGCCGTCCACCGGCGTCGAGGCGGAGGCCCGCTCCCTCGTCGAGGCCGTCCTGCACCTGCACGACGACCTCGGCCAGGCCCTGATCCGCGCCTTCGCCCACGGCTACCTCGACGTCCCCTTCTGCCTGCACCCCGACAACGCGGGGCGCACCCGCAGCTTCATCTCCGACCGCGGCCGGCTGGAGTGGTCCCGCACCGGATCGCTGCCGCTCGGCCGGCGCACCGCCGCTCAGCCGTCGCGGCGACTGACCTCCTCCGGACTGCTGCACGCGCTCACCCACGTCAAGAACCGCTACGACGACCCCGCCGCCCGCCTCGGCAGGGCGAGCTGACCCGAGCGGCCCCCGCCCCGGCGCCCCTGCGCACCGGTGGCCGGTGGCCGGCCACCCCGACCGACAACGACAGGACACGACAGACATGACACTCCAGATGGATCTCCCGCCGGTACCCGAGGCCCCCGCACTGCCCTCGCCGCTGGAACACCTGCGCGACCCGCGCACCCGCGCCGCCCTGCGCATCCAGCAGGCACTCGTGGCCGGTGCCCGCGCCGTCCTGCGCTCCGACGGCGCGGTGGAGATGGCCCATCCGGTCATCGGCCCCGTCACCGACCCGGGTTCGCGCGGCGCCAAGCAGGTCGACGTCGACTACTACGGCCACCGCTACAAGCTGATGACCAGCGCCATCCTCTACAAGCAGGCCTCGCTGCTGGCGTTCGACCGCATCTTCCTCGTCGCGCCCAACGTCCGCCTCGAACCCGTCGAGACCAGCACCACCCACCGCCACCTCGCCGAGTTCCGGCAGATCGACGTCGAGTACGCGGGCGCCACCCGCGACGACGCCATGGACGTCGCCGAGCAGCTGGTCCGCCACGCCGTGACCACCGCCGTCGACGAGTGCGGCGATGACCTCGCCGTCCTCGGCCGCGACCCCGACGCCCTGCGCCGCTACGTGGCCCGGCCGTTCGCCCGTGTCCCGCACGGCGAGGTCGTCGACGGCCTGCGCCGCGACGGCTACCCGCAGGCCGCCGGCACCGAGATCGAGTGGGAGGCCGAGGAGCGCATCTCCCGCCAGGCCGACGCCCCGTTCTTCATCGTCGGCTACCCCAAGGGCTCCCGCGGCTTCTACGACAAGGAGAGCCCCACCGAGCCCGGCACCCTGCTCAACTTCGACCTCATCGCCCCCGAGGGCTGCGGCGAACTGTGCAGCGGCAGCGAACGCGAGTACGACTACGCGGCCCTGGTCACCCGGATGCGGGAGACCGGCGAGAACCCCTCCAAGTACGCCTGGTACCTCGACGTCGCCCGGCACGGCATCCCCAGCAGCGCGGGCTTCGGCATCGGCCTGGAGCGCCTGACCCGCTGGGTCACCGGCCTGGACTCCGCCTGGCGGACCACCGCCTTCCCGAAGATCGCGGGGGTCGTGTCGCCGTGATCCAGCTGACCGCACCCGGCGTGCCCGAGGACACCGTCCGCGCCCGGGCCCGCGACGGCGCCGCCGCCGTCTTCCCACCCCTGGACAGCTACGGCACCGCCGTCTTCGGTGCCGCCCCCGAACCCGCCGGCGACGAGATCGACGCGCTGCGCCTGGCCCCGCCCGTCTTCATGCCGGGCCGCCTCGCCAAGCTCATCGACCTGGGCCGCGAACCCCTTTACTCCGACGTCCGCCTCGACACCGCCCTCGGCGGCTTCGCCGCCCCGCTCCCGGTCTACCTGTCGGCGCTCGGTTCCACCCGTGTCGCCGGCACCAGCCTCGCCCTCAGCCGCCAGGCCGGACGGCTCGGCATCCCCATGGTGATCGGCGAGAACGTCGCCCCCATGAACGGCTTCCGTGCGGGCGGCGACGGCCACCGCAAGGGCCTGCTGGAACGCATCCAGGCCTACTGCGAGGAACTCCCCGACGGCGTCGGCGGCATCTGTGTCCAGCAGAGCACCGAGGACGCCGACTCCGAGGTGTGGAACCACGTCTACAGCGACCCCGCCGTCACCGAGCTCCTCACCTCCGGCCGCCTCGGCTTCGAACTCAAGGTCGGCCAGGGCGCCAAGCCCGGCCTCGGCGGCCTCACCATGATCAGCGAGGCGGTCGCGGCCGACCTCGCCGGACAGTACGCCGTCGAACGGCTCGGCCCCGGCACCTCCTCGATCCTGCGCTGCGCGAGCCCCGGCACCTTCACCGACGAGATCTTCCGCCGGCAGATCCAGCTCATGCGCAACAACTACCCGCGCGCCCGCTGCTGGGTGAAGCTCTTCCCCGGCCGCGACGTCGGCCACGCCGCCGCCGTCGCCTGGGACGCCGGCGCCGACGCCGTCGCCGTCGACGGCGCCGAGGGCGGCACCGGCTGGGCCCCGACCGGCTTCCTCGGCCACGTCGGACTGCCCCTCGCCGAATGCCTGCGCCGTGTCGACCCCGCCGGCCGGACCCTCCTCGCCAGCGGACGCGTCTGGGACGGCATCCGTGCCGTGAAGCTGCTCGCCCTCGGCGCCCGCGGCGTCGGTCTCGGCCGCGCCGCCCTGATCGCCGCCGACGAGGACCCCGAGCACGGACTCGAACGTCTGCTGGAGGCCATGGCACTGGAACTGCGCATGGCCGTCAGCGCGCTGGGCCGCTACGCGGCGCAGGAGACCGGCCCCGAAGACCTGTGGGAGCCCCGGTCATGATCTACGAGCACACCTACGAGCTGGTCACCGACGACGTCTTCGTCCTGCTGCCCCGGCTGGTGCCCGGCTCGGACGTCTTCCTGAAGATCGAGGGCCTCAACCCGGCCGGCTCCGTCAAGCTCAAGACCGCGCTGAGCCTCATCGAGGACGCGGAGCACCGCGGTGTCCTCACGCCGGGCGCCCGCGTCATCGAGTCCTCCTCCGGAAACCTCGGTATCGCCCTCAGCTCCATCTGCGCCACCAAGGGCTACCGCTTCACCTGCGTCGTCGACCCGAACACCAACGCCACCAGCATCGGTCACATGCGTGCCCTGGGGGCCGAGGTGGTCGTCGTCGACACCGTCGACGCCAACGGCGGCTTCCTCCAGTCCCGCATCGCCCACATCCGGCGCCACATCGCGGCGGACCCGTCCGTGGTCTGGCTCAACCAGTACGCCAACCCGGCCAACCCGCGGGCCCACTACGAACAGACGGCGCGCACCCTGCTCAAGGAGGTCCAGCACCTCGACTACCTGTTCATCGGCGTCGGCTCCACCGGCACGTTCGTCGGCTGCGCGCAGTTCCTGCGCGAATTCTCGCCGCACACGCGGATCGTCGCCGTCGACGCCCTCGGCTCCGTCATCCTCGGCGCCGCACCCGGCCCGCGGCGCATCCCCGGACTGGGCGCCAGCCGTACCCCCGAGCTGTTCGAACCCGGCCTCGCCGACGACGTGGTACTGGTCGCCGAGGAGGACGCCATACGCGAGTGCCGGCTGCTGGCCCGCACCCACGGTCTGCTCACCGGCGGCTCCACCGGCTCGATCCTGGCCGCCGTCCGCCGCCGGGCCGACACCATCCCGGCCGGCTCCCGCATCGCCGCGATCTCTCCCGACCTCGGCGAGCGCTACCTCGGCACGGTCTACAACGACGACTGGGTCGAGCGGAACTTCGGCGTCCTCACCTGATCCCGCCCACTCCCCCGCCCTGCCCGTCAACCAGCTCCGTCCAGCCGCGAAAGGCAACCACCGATGTCGACCTTCCACGTGATCGACGGCTCCGTCGCCCAGGATGTCATCAGCTCCGCGCCGTCGGACGTCCTGGAGATCGTGCGGGACACCTACCTCCAGCACGGCCGTGGGGACACAGTGAACCCCAACAGCCACTTCCTGCGCTTCCCGCACGATCCCGGCGCCCGGATCATCGCCCTCCCCGCCCACCTCGGCGGCGACACACCGGTCTCCGGCCTCAAGTGGATCGCCAGCTACCCGCAGAACGTGCGCCAGAACCTGCCGCGGGCCTCCGCCGTCCTGGTGCTGAACGACGCCGAGACCGGCTACCCGTTCGCCTGTCTGGAGGCGTCCGGCATCAGCGCCGCTCGCACCGCGGCGTCCGCCGCGCTCGCCGTGGAGACCCTCGCCGACGGCGACAGCCCGAAAACGGTGCTCTTCGTCGGCGCCGGCGTCATCGGCCGGACCGTCTCCGACTTCCTCGCGGCCCGCGGCACCAACGTCCGCGCATGCCTGGTCCACGACCACGTCGACGCGTACGCGGAGACCTTCGCCGCCTACGCCGCCGACACCCACGGCTGGCAGACCCGCACGGTGGGGCAGATCGACGCGGCCCTGGCCACCGCCGACCTGGTCGTCCTCGCCACCACCGCGCCGGCGCCCTGGCTGGCGGACGGACAGACCCTCCTGCCGGGCCAGCTCATCCTGAACCTGTCCCTGCGCGACATCCACCCCACCGTCATGATCAAGTGTCACAACGTCCTGGACGACATCGACCACTGCCTCACCGCGCAGACCTCGCCCCACCTGACGGAGACGGAGTACGGCACGCGCGACTTCATCGACGGCACGCTGGCCGACGTCCTGCGCGGCGACGTGACCCTCGATCAGGACCGTCCCACCGTCTTCTCCCCGTTCGGCCTCGGCGTCCTCGACCTGGCCGTCGGCTACCACATCTACCGGACCGCCCTGCGCACCGGCCGCGCCACCGAGATACGGGGGTTCTTCCCCGAGCTGAAACGCTGGTGAGCCAGGCGGCACCGGCCGCGTCCCCCGACGCCCCGGTCTCGTGTTCCCACCGAGCACCTCGATGGGAACACGAGGCCGGGGCGTCACCGTGTGCGCCGGGACGGGGTGGGAGGGGCCGGCCCCGCTGGTGGGAGGGCTTCGAGACGTCACCGTGGGCGGGGCCCGGGGCAGCGGGAGCCCGGGGCTGTGAACCCCGTGCCGCCAAAGGCCGACCGCACGGGCCGCGGCCCCTGACGCGGCCACCGGGCTGAGCGTACGCACACGACAAGGCCGAGCGTACGGACCGGACGAGGGCGAGCGTACGGACCGGACGAGGGCGAGCCACGGACAGGGCGAGGGGCCCGCCACGTGCAGGGCGAAGTGGGTGACGTGGCTGATGCGGGTGCGGGCCGGTGGTGTGTCCGCGAACTGCCCGTCGGCGAACAGCGGCCCAGCTCGTCCCGGATCCGGATCGCCAGGCTCCCCCTCGGGAACGCGGCCCGCGCCACCCGCACCGTCTCCGCCGGGATCTCCCCGGCCCCTTCGGCTGCACCGGCACCGGCTCCGGCACCGACCCCGTACGACAACGTCGGCCCCCAAGACCAAACCAGGTCTTGAGGGCCGACGTCATGCTCGGGCCCGAATCGATCAACAGCATCCGGCCGCCGGTCCGGGCCTCTCGTCGGCTCCGTGGGCTCCGGTGTCCCGCCGACGGTCCCCGTCAGGCCGGCAGCAGGTCCCGTCCCCGGTCGGCGACGCCGGCCGGCACGGCCTCACGCAACGCGGAGGCCACGATGTCGAGTTGCTCGTCGCCCCTGACCATCTCCATGTGGCGACCCGGCATCGCCCGCTGGGCCAGACCCGCCGGGTACAGCCCGCGCCAGTGGGCGATGTACCGGGCCTCCGGCACCTCGTCGCCGCTGCCGTCGCGCACCGTGTCGCTGACGAACAGCGTCGCCCTGGCCACCGAGCGACCCGGCCGGTAGGCGGCGAGCGAGCGGACCTCGGCCTCCAGCACCGCATAGGGCAGCCACTCGTCGAGCGTGACCAGATCCTCGTCGAGGTTCATCTCCGGTGCCAGACGCTGCAACTCCCGCTGTGTGGCGGACCGTTCGGCACCGTGCTCGTCCTGACCGCGGTGCCACAGCGTGTTCACCCGGCGGTACACCTCGGCGTGCCGCTGGAAGCGGGCTCGCTGGTCCTCGCCGGTCACCGCCGGCTCCAGCAGGAACAGGCCGGCCACCTCATCAGGCGCCCGCACGCCCATCGCGTGCGCGATCACCGCGCCGGTCGACCATCCGAGGATGGTGCACGGGCCCGTGGGCTGCACCCGGCGGATCTCCCGCCAGTACCGGTCCGCGATGGACTCGATTCCGACGAGCGGCGTCTCGTCCGCGTTCAGTCCCGGTGCCTGGACGCCGTACACGGTGAACATGCCCGTCAGGCGCCGTGCGAGCACCCGGTAGGGGTGGGTGCTGCCGCCGCCCGGGTGCACACAGAACAGGACGGGCAGTTCCGGGTCCGCCACGGACGACAGGAGCACCACCAGCCCGGCCGACGCCGCCTGCGGGGCGTCCAGCGCAGCCGCCAGCTCGGCCACCGTCGGGTGCCGCACGATCTGCTGGAGGCCGACGCTCAACCCGATTTCCCGCAGCCGGGAGACCACCCGGACCGAGGTGATCGAC
>NZ_JAINVF010000110.1 GCF_020400585.1 Streptomyces sp. NK08204
ATCAGCGGGACGAACGCGCACGTGATCCTGGAGCAGGCACCCGAGGTGGTTGAGGCGCCGGTGGAGGCTGCCGAGCCGGTGGTGCCGGGGGCGGTCGTGCCGTGGGTGCTGTCGGCGAAGTCGGAGGATGCGCTGCGGGCGCAGGCGGGGCGTCTGCTGCCTGTTGCGGGCGGTGGCTCCCACATAGGTGATGTGGCGTTCTCGTTGGTGTCGTCGCGGTCGGTGTTCGAGCGGCGTGCGGTGGTGCTGGCGCGGGAC
>NZ_JAINVF010000111.1 GCF_020400585.1 Streptomyces sp. NK08204
TCTCTCGGCGTTCGTCCTGTTCTCCTCCGCGGCCGGTACCTTCGGCGCCGCGGGTCAGGCGAACTATGCGGCGGCCAACGCGTTCCTGGACGCGCTCGCCGCGCAGCGCAGGGCGCAGGGTCTGCCCGCGGTCTCGCTGGGCTGGGGCCTGTGGGCCGAGCGCAGTGGCATGACCGGGCAGCTGGCGGCCAACGACGTCCAGCGGATGAACCGGGCCGGCGTGGCCGCGCTCGACTCCGCGGAGGGCCTCGCGCT
>NZ_JAINVF010000112.1 GCF_020400585.1 Streptomyces sp. NK08204
GACCGTCGTGACGACCGCCGTGATGATCGTGACCGTGGTGAGCGTGGTGGTTTCCGCCGCGATGACAGCCGCGGTGGTGGCTATGGCCGTCGTGACGACAGGCGTGACGACCGTCGTGACGATCGGCGTGAGGGCGAGCGGGGTTCGCGTCCGGGGTTCCAGCGTGACGACCGTGATCGCGGACCGCGTCGGGACGACCGTGGCGACCGTCCCGCTTTCCG
>NZ_JAINVF010000012.1 GCF_020400585.1 Streptomyces sp. NK08204
GCTGTCACAGAAGACGTGCTCGGCCGTGGCCACTCCGAGGGCGGCGAGGTCGTCGCCGAGGCCGAGTTCGGTCAGTTCCCGGACCCCGTGCGGAAGGAGGTTCATCCCGACGCCGAGCGGCCGGATATCGCGGGCGCTCTCCAGTACGACCGTTGGAAGCAGAGCGAGGACATGACCCGGTTGTGGGCCCGGGCACTGGGGGTCGAGCGTGGGATGCGGGACTCACTCCCGTACGCGTCCCGCGACGTCGCGATCGCAGCCCGCAGCGATGCCCTCGACAAGCTGCGGTGACCACGGGCGGGCGCCGTCCGAGCCGACCGGTGAGGCGAACCCGCCCGCCTGGGTCGCGGTACCAGCACTCCGGCTGCGGAGAGGGAGGTGCCGCAGGAGTCCACGATCTGGGGGAGCCGGGGCCGGCAGTAGCAGAGGGCAGGCGGCGATCAGACCAAAGTCCGTCACCAGGAGGCTGATCAGGCGGGGATGCGGCGGGGAAGCTGTCGCGGTCCGATCCGTCCACTGGTCGGCACCCTGGCTGTCATGAAGGAAACGCAAATGGCCAAAGCTCAACTGCCGCATGTGATGGGCTGTTTGCTAGCGTGACGAGGGCACGCCAGAGTGGTAGACGGGGATCGGCATCGTGGCAGGAAGCGCGCAGGACGGGCAACACATAGCCGGCGGAGTGGCGGGGCAGCACACCGTGGGGATGCGGCTCAATCAGCTGCCGATCGACTCCGGCGGTGGCGGATCAGCGATTGGCGGTCAGCCAGACCTCGTCTCCTCGCCGGCCGAGAAGCAAGCCGCGGCAAAAGCGCTCCACGACCACATCGAGCACGACACCCGCACGGCGGGCGAATTGGCGGACGATGAGACGAACGCCGTCGTCAAGGCGTTTGGAGCCAAGGATGGCCATGGATGGCTCACGTCCGGGGCCGTGAGCAAGGCACACAAGACCTGGGGCGAGCAAGTCCAGAATCTCATGCTCCGGCTGTCGCACGAGGAATCGATGCTGCTGGGCGACAATGCCGTGCTGGCGGGGACGGACAGCGGAGTCGGGGCGGGTGTACGCAAGTTGTCGCCACTCGACCTGCTCTGACCGCGGTAGGACCACGCCGTCGCATCACTCAACGGGGACCCATGCCGACGTACCACGAGATCATGACGACCGACCTGTCCACGCTCACCACGGCCGCCGAGCACTGGGATGACGTGGCGAAGAAGTTCCACACACAGGAAACCACCTACCGACGGGACGTGCACGGGATCTCCCTGGGGCCAACCTCGGCGGGGCTGAGCGCAAACGCCGCCAAAGCGCGCTTCGACGCCACCCTGAAGGAGTTCCAGAAGGCCCAGACGGAGGCCAAGGCGATCGCCTCGCTCTTCCGTGACATGCACACCCAGTTCGTGGACCTACGCAAGAAGCTGGAGTCGGCTCGCGACGACGCCGTAGCCGATGGCATGAAGGTGTCGGACCAGGGCGTGGTCTCGTACGACACCGAGAAGATGAGCCAAGGGGAGCGTGCAGCCTACGTGCACGATCCCGACTACCAGGAGAGTATCCGCAATGCCGTCAGTTCCTGGCAGCAGCGCGTCGACCAGTGCGTGAAGGACGTGGACGATGCGGACCAGGGCGTTGATCTCGCATTCACGACGGTGGTGATCGACTCCGATGTCAGCGACGGCACGATCGGCGGCTTCAACGGCAAGGCGCAGGGCGACCTCAAGAAGTACGAGGCCGAGGCGGCAGCAGAGGCCAGAAAGGCCCACACGAAGCCCGACGGCTGGGACTCCGAGGGCAAGGTCAAGGTGACCGGGCTCGGTGCTGGTTACTCCGTCACCAGTGACCCTAAGTACGGTAAGGAGGGATCGGCCAAAGCGTACGCTGACCTCTTCCATGCGACTGCACAAGGGACGCTGACCAAGGGCGACTGGAAGCTTGCCGGGATAGCCGACGGCTATGGGGGGGCCAGGGCAACCGCGAACTACGGATTCAACAACAAGGGCGTCGTGGGCAAGGCCGAGGCGTCCGCTGGGCTACGGGGCTTGGTTGAAGGCCGGGCTGAGTACGGGCCCTACGGTGGTGTCTATGTGCGGGCCGACGGATTCGCCGGTGCCGAGGTGGGGCCCAATGCCAAGGTGACCAAGGACGAGGTCACCGTCGGTGCGAAGGGGTTCGCGGGGGCGAAGGGCGGCGTAGCTGGGGGTGGCGAAGTCGCAGGGATCGGTTTTGGAGCGTCGGCCGAGGGTTGGGCCGGTCCCGGTGCGGAGGCCTGGTGGGGCTACAAAAAGGACGAGGACGGTAAGTACCACCTCGGAGGCAAGTTCGGCGCCTCCCCGGTCCTAGGCGGCGCGGTGGGACTCGAGATCACTGTTGATCCACACAAGCTGAGCGAGACCGCTGGCGACGCGGCCGACGCGCTGGGTGATGCGGCTGGCGCGGTCGGCGACGGCCTCAGCTCCGTCAAGGACAGCGTCACAAGTTGGTTGTGATCTGCTTCCCCTGAAAGGAGGGCCTGAATGCCCACGACATTGCCGATGCCCATCGAGTTCCGGTTGCCAGAGGGCTGGCTCCCGGCACGTCCGGAAGGGGTAGATGCCGCACGCACGGCATTCGCTGCGGTGCATCGGCAGCCGGATGCCGGGTTCGCCGCGAACATCACCGTCGATGGCGAGGCGGTGCCGGACGCGGCAATGCTCGCCGACCTTGCGGACGAATCGGTGGAGCGTCTGCGCGGGGTCGCCGAGTCGGTAGTCGTGGCGCACCGCCGCGAGGTCGGGACAGTTGAAACGCCTGCCTTGACCCAGCGGCTAGCTCTCTCCGTCGTTGTCGACGGCACGCGCCGTGACCTCGTCCAGTCACAGGTGTACTTGTCCCTGTCGGACGTCGAGGATTCGCATAAGCGTGCCGTGATCCGTTTGACTATGACGGCGTCCGCGGCCCAGCATGACGCCGTCCTGGGGGACTTTCAGGACTTCGTTCGCACGGTTCGTCCGGACACCGGGACGGGGGCTCAGTGATGGGACGTCTCTGGGACAAACTGACCGGCACCAAGCACCCCGGCAGCGGGGTCACACCGCTGCCGGCCATGGAGGTCCGGGCTGCGCTGCTGGCACTCAACGAGCCGGATATGCCGTACCGCGTACGCAACGCCTCCCCTGACGAGAAAGCCGACTTGGTGGCGGAGTGCAGGATTCGGCGGGTGGGCGTGACTCTCAAGACACGGATGCGCTTGATCCCGGAGAAGCACGAAGTGCGTTTCCTTGAGGAGCGGTGGGAGAACCGTTCGTCCGACCAGGCCAATGCGCAGTACGGACGGGGGCACGCGCCGGCGGTGTACCGGCAGTGGGAGACGGAGCAGGGCCCTGATGGCCGCCGGCACAAGGTCGAGGTGTTTCGATTCGACACGCGGGAGATGACGGACCCCCTGCAGAACCTGGTCCTCGGCGCCGGATGGACCTGGCGGGGAGTCTTCAAGCTCTGAGCGTCAGGTACGACGCTGCGCTGGGTGAGGGGCTCCGTGGCCGTCGGATCCCGCTCGGCGACCGGGGCCCACGAGCACCCACGCGATCAATCACTTCCCGCGAAGGATCACCATGCCCCCGCTCTCCTCCCGTCGTAAGCGGACCGCGATGCTGGCCGCCGGCGCCGTCGTGCTGGCCGGTGCCGCGGTCGGGACCTGGGCCTGGGCGGGGCGTGATGGCGGCGGTGACGGTTGCGCCGCGCTCGGCAAGGACGGGCGTATCCGTACCGCGCTGGGGACGTCGTATAAGAGCGGCATGTCCTGTGCTGAGCTGGGGCATGGCATGAAGACGGCCGCCTTGGGTGACAAGGCGGGCGTGCACACCGTGCGGCAGGCGCAGGCCATGCGGGAGATTCTGGCCGCGACGTTCGACACGGTCGACCGGCACGGGTACCAGTCGATCGGCCCGAGCCTCGCGCTGCCGCTGGCCCAGCTTCTGGCGGACTACGCCCCGGACACGCACGAGATCCTCATGGACCTTGACGCGGATTACGCGACCCATCTGAACGACAAGCAGCCGTGGCGGGACGCGTTCGGCGTCCATATGACCGTGCCCCATGATGATCTGGTACAGGTCATGCGCGCTGTCTCGGCCAGTCCCTCCGCCTACGCCACGATCAGACGCGCGGAGAGCGGGCATGCGGCGGTGCAGCTTGCCGAGGTTCCTGCCGGGGCCACCGGGTTCGACCTCTCGACCCCGCCAGTGGGGGATGCCCTGGCGCTGGGGGCCTTCGACGGCATCGCGGCGCATGTGGTCTCGCACCTTTCGAAGCGGGACGGCACCAGCTGGGAGAGCCAGGTGAAGAGCGCTCTGGCCGAGATGACCAGGGGCAAGGCACCGGTACCGGTCTACAAGACCGATCCCGTGGGGTACCTGACGCAATCCTGGAGCAGGAGTCTGCGGAACGACGCCAAGCCGGTGCTGACCGCCCTTCGCGGACAGAGCGCCGCGTATCTCCGGCTCTGGGCTGAAGGCCGCGGCGCCGCGCTCCCTGGAGACGTCGTGTCCAAGTGCCAGGAGAGCGGGGACCGCGAATACCAGGACACACTCGAGTTGCTGAAAAACGGCGGTCGGTCGTGACCACCCGCGCCGATGCGGTGAGGACGAAAAGGCGTGGAGCGGCAGCCGTGCTGTGCACCGTGGCCATGGCAGCGCTGGCGGGCTGCGGCGATACCCACGCCGCCGTGCCGGCGGAGTTCTGCAAGGTCCCGGTGCCGAAGGCGGCCCTGTCACCGCTCATCCCGCGAGGCGAATCGGCCAAGCAGACGTACGTGGCCACCGAGGCACAGCCAGGTGCGGCCTGCGCCCTGAGCGCCGACGGCCATCGGGTGCTGTACGTCGACGTGATGCTCTGGGACCGGGGCCCCGACCCGGTGAACTGGAAAACAGTGGGAGCACCGTACAAGTACGCCGCCGAGCGTCCTGTCTCCTTCCCGGGACATGCGTCGATCGGAAGTGATCATGCCGTGGTTCAGGCGAGTTGCACCTCTCGCACCGCGTACATGTCCTTCGCGGTCTACCTCTTTGGCGATCGCGTCGAGAACACCCCCACCGGCTACAAGAAGCTGCAACGGTTCATCGACGCATTAGTACCGAGGGAGACGAAGAAATTTGGCTGCACTTGAGAAGAGCCGAGACCCATGTCCACGGAACAGCCACCCAGAAAGCAGCCATGAAGTCATGCCGGCATCCTCGGCGCCGCGTCCCCGCCAGCTTCGCCTGAAGGCCACGGTCACGCTCGTCTGCCTGGCCGTGGTCGGCGGGCTTGCGGCATGGTTCCTGACTCGCCCAGGGGGCGAGTCAGGGTTCTGTCGCAGCTTGTCAAAGGACGACAGGATTGCAGCATTGTTGGCGCCGGCTGGAAAAGGGGACGAAAGCTGCGCATCCCTGGGGCAGTCGCTGAAGAAAGTGACTTCCAGGGGAGGAGGGAATGAGCATTCTGTGAAGCAAGTGCGAGCCATGCAGCAAACTCTGCTCGCAATCGATGAGAATATGACGGAATCAAAAGTCACGTCTCTTGATGCAGAATTCTCGACTCCTCTAGCTGATGCGCTTACAGGTTACGCGGCAGACATTTATGGAGTCTTGACTTATGCGCGACCTGGCTACGCCGAAAAGGGCGGCCCAGCGGATCCGCCATGGGAGGACAAGGATGGCGTTCATGTGACGGTTTTCCAGAAGCCCATGATGCACGTTCTGCGTGGCCTGTCTGCGACTCCTGCTGCATACGCAGAGTTGCGTTTGGCTGTGGCCCGCGAAGCGGCCCGCGAGCTTGTAGTGACACCTGGCAATGCGCTAGCCTCGCGCTTTCACGAGGTGGGCTGCGGTTACGGAGCGGCCCTCGGAACCTACACTGCAATTCGCGAAGATGTCATCAATGGCGAGCGGATGGACGCGTATAGCGCGGCCGACTGGAAGACAAAGGTGGCCTACCACGTGATCGGCGGAGCCGTGACGCCGCTGTACTTCACTACGGGAGGGGGCGTGTCCATCGCGTTCGGAGACAGCATCCAGCGGGGTGTGGACACCTGGATGTGGGAAATGGACAACGAGATGAAGACACATGCCGACAATAAGGCCGATGCGGAGATTGCCGATACTTACCTCTCGGCCACCAAAGAAACCGATGCAATTGTCTCCGGATGGGCTAATGGGCGTTCGGATATCGACACTGACACCATGGAGGGGAAGAAGGTGAAGAACGACATAATAAGCGAAATCCTGGATGGGCAGACCCGAGGATCTTACACCGCGAGCAAGTACCTGTAGGCAAGGATATGAGGCTCAACTCCCATGGTCGTCACCCGTCAAGGGTGACCTTGTTGGCAGTGATACTGCTCGTCTGCATTGTGGCAGCCGGCAGTGTCACCGCGTGGTTCCTGACGCGAGATGATTCGCCAGACTTCTGCCGCGAGCTTGCGAGTGACAGTCGAGTTGAGCCGATCCTCGCGGCCGCCCATGGCCGGGAAGTGGACTGTGCCACCCTGGGGCGCACACTCAAAGGCGCAACAACAGGGAGGATCGCAGAGAAGCACTCATTGAAGCAGGCGCAAGCAATGAAGAACACGTTGCTGGCTATCGATGATCGGATGCAGAAACTCGGCGTCACATCACTGGATGCGGAATTCTCTACTGCTCTAGCTGATGCGCTGGTCGACTACCCGTCCGACATTTATGGAAGTCTAGCTCCAAGCGAATTCGATCACTGGAATCACAATTTCCCGTGGGATCCACCTTGGGAAGAAGATGGTGGGGTGCACATGGCCGTCCCGGAGAAGCCTTTGATGCGGGTCATGCGAGGGTTGTCTGCCACTCCGTCCGCCTATGCCGAGCTGCGCCTGGCCGTTACTCGATCAGCCGCCCATGAACTCGCCACAACGCCTGACAGTACGAACCATTCCGTGATCGCCGCAGCGCCGAAAACCAATGCACGGGCGCTTGCGGCGCTGGACGCTATTGCCGATAACGTGACGGGAAGTCTCGGCAAAGAGCAAGCGGCAGACTGGAAGAATCGTGTCTTCACGCGACTGACGCAGGTTTCCGGAAGTGTTCCACCGTACGACAAGGATCCCGAACACAATATAACTGGCACGTGGCAAAAGGATCTCAAGTCGGCTGGAAATGGCGACCTTTCAGCGAGCCTGTATGGCCAGGGGCCCGTCCTGGTGAAGGTCTGGGGTAAGGGGAATCTGCTCAAAGAGGAGCAGATTTCTTCCCTTGCCGATGATGCACGCTTCAGTGCTGAGAGCGCTCGTATCACCTGGGCACACAACCTTGAGCAGTGGCAGTAGTGCCGTCGGCGCCATCCGGTTCAGGACCCTCCTTCCACCATCGTCAGAACCAGCTCAACGCGATCGCCCACCAGTGGTACGCAGCCAATTCCCACTGGGCCGACAACTCGCACGAGCAGGGGATGTACGAGTGATGGCAACGAGGCGCATGGCGGCGGCCCTGTGGTTGTACCGCCGTCATGGGAGCGGCGGCGGCCTCCAGCACCAGCACCAGGCCACCATCCCCGCGGACTTCTGCAAGGTCCCGGTGTCGAAGGCGGCCTTGTCCCCACTCATGCCGCACAAGGGATCCGTGAAGCAGACGTACTACGCCTTTGATGGCCAGCCGGGTGCGGCCCGCACGCTGAGTGTCGGCGGCCACGGGGTGCTGTTCGTCGACATCGAACGCCGGGACCGTCCCCGGACGCGGACTGGAAGCCCGAGGCAATACCGCACAAGTACGTCGCAGAGCGGGCGATCTATCGTGACGGCGACGGGCGCGCCAGGCGATCATGACAAGGAGCACAGACAGTGAGTCATCGGCCACCAGCTCGCACCGGCCCCGCAACCAGGGCCCTCGCTCTGGCCGCCCTGCTCGGCGCGACCCTGCTCGGATGCGGTTCTGATGCAGGTTCCGGCGGGGCTCCGGGCGGGACGGCTACCGGCAGCGACGCTCCCATCGTCGGCGCGAGTACCGAGCCGGCAGCCACCGGAGCCCCGGCCGCGCAACGGATCGAGCAGGTCAACGAGACGATGCGCGGGACGCCGTTCAGCGGGATCGGGACGACGACGGCCTTCGAGGGGGCGGGCCTGCAGAGAATCGTGTGGAATCCCGATCAGGGCCTGCGCATCTCCTACACGGGGACCGCAGGCGGCGACATGTACTGCAAGGACGGCGTCACGTACATGAGCACCGGTCTGCTCGCCGAGAGCTTCAGGACCAGGGGGACCGGCATCACCGTCCCCGAGCGGCTTGCCGACGTCTACGTGACCACGCGAAGCGGGCAGGGGTGTGATGCCTACTTCGCCGTACCCCCCTCGGGCACCTTCGCGCAGGAGAAGGACACCACCGTCGAAGGAGTGCCGGCCCGGGCGATCGTGGCCTCGGCCGGGCCCACCTCGGACACCTACTTCGTCAGTGCGAAGAATCCCGCCAGGCTCCTGAAGATGAAGTCCGTACGTGACGGGCGCACCAGCAGTACGACGTACGTCGACTTCGGCACGAAGAAGGACGTGACCCTCCCGAGTCCGGACAAGACCATGACCATGGAGCAATTCCGCGCGCAGGTGGACGCCGGGTGACGGCGGGCAGCGGGGGGCCGGCCGCGCCGGTCCCGCGGGGTCCTCGGGCTATGGCGTCGTCGACGTGGCCTGCCGGCCCAGCCGGTGCAGGAGCTTCTCGTACACCGTCGTCGCCGCCGCGATGATCGTCGGGATGACCGCCAGGGCCAGGATGCCGAGGAGCGCCGGCCACTGGGGCAGGCCAAGGCGCGGAAGTGGGCGGGGGACGTCGCCGCTCTGTTGGCAGCACACGCATCCGACCCGCCCGCCTACAGCCAGGACCCTGCCGGCCATCTGATCGACTCCTGGAAGCAGGAACTGAAGGACGCCAACGTCAAGAACGCGCTCACGCAGCTGGAAGCCCAGAGCGTGGACATGAGCCGTATCTGGGGCAAGGCACTCGGTGTCGACAGCGGGCTGCAGGACTCACTGGTGTACGGCGCCCGGGACAACGCGGCCTCCGCCCGCAGCGACGCCCTCGACAAGCTGCGGTGACCACGGGCGCACGTATCGGGCTGGCTGTTCACGCCCCCACTGCGAGCGATTGCCCTACCGTGTGACCTCGTGGCAATACAGAACCCCTGGGGAGCACCGTACGGCGGCCCGCCGCCTCCGCCGGCGAACATCCCCGCGAAGGACCTGCGGCCCCGGCGCATCTGGTACCTGGTAGCCGCGCTGCTGGGGCTCGCCCTGGCTGGTGTCGGTGCCGCCTTCATCGTGGTGGCGGTGAAGAACACGGTGGACTCGATCGACACCGCCCAGAGCTTCACCAGCGGCAACTCGCGGACCTTCAGCTTCGTCCAGGGGAAGACCAAGGCGATCTACGTCTCCCAGTCCGGGAAGGGTGAGGTCGACTGCCGGATCCCGGGGATGCAGTCCGGGGCGATGACCCAGCCGGACAGCACCTTCCGCATCACCCTTGGGTCACGCACCTGGGAGCGCGTTTTCGAGGTGAGGCCCGGCAGCAGTGGCGACTACACGCTCACCTGCACCTCAGAGCTGCCGGCCCAGTTCGCGCTGGGAGACAAGCCCAAGGTGGGGGCCACGATCGGCAGCATTGCCGCAGGGGTGGGCTGCTTCCTCGCCGCGTTCGCCGCGGCCGTGACCGTCGCCGTCGTCACCGCCGTCCGACGCAGCCGTCACCGCCGACGGCTCACCGCAGCGTGGGCCCCTCCGCCGCAGTGGGGCCCGCAGCCTTCCGGTCCCGCCCCGTGGCCCCCGCCCGGCCCGCTGCCCTAGGCGGACGGGAGTCCGGGGGGGGGGGAGGGTCTGCTCCTGCGCCGCCTCCCGGTTTGACCCACGTCACCTTCGGGGTATTCTCTCCGGCCCGATTGGCCAGGCCCCCGTCCCGTATGGCAGACTGTCCGAGTTGCTCGGTCGAGTGTTGATGCTGCGCGCCTCCCGCCGGGAGGACCGGAAGCGAGTCCCACAGTACTCGTCGTCCTAACTGCCACTACGGCAGCACTGGGGCGGACGTACGGGAATCTTCCGGGAAGCGTGGGCGCGGCACCGGCCAGGCGCCCGGTGGGCCTTCCGCCCCCGGCCTACGGTTCCGGAAGGGCCGTGTGCATTCCCCAAGCAGGGATGTTCGAACAAGGGACATTCATGTCAGCGGGAACGCGACACGCCCGACCGCGTGGGTCGGAGAAAGAAGTGGGAACGCCGGGTTCCGGAGCGTAAGAGAGACAGGACTACTGAGTAGCCATGGCGGGACAGAAGATCCGCATCCGGCTCAAGGCCTACGACCACGAGGTCATCGACTCCTCGGCGAAGAAGATCGTCGAGACGGTGACTCGCACTGGTGCGTCGGTCGCGGGCCCGGTGCCGCTGCCCACTGAGAAGAACGTGTACTGCGTCATCAAGTCGCCGCACAAGTACAAGGACTCGCGCGAGCACTTCGAGATGCGCACGCACAAGCGCCTGATCGACATTCTCGACCCCACCCCCAAGACCGTTGACTCTCTGATGCGACTCGACCTCCCGGCCGGTGTCGACATCGAGATCAAGCTCTGAGGGTCGGTGAGCTGAGAATGGCTAAGCAGATCAAGGGCATCCTGGGCGAGAAGCTCGGCATGACGCAGGTGTGGGACGAGAACAACCGTGTTGTTCCGGTCACCGTCGTCAAGGCCGGCCCCAACGTCGTCACCCAGGTCCGTACGAACGACGTCGACGGCTACGAGTCGGTCCAGATCGCCTTCGGCGAGATCGACCCGCGCAAGGTGAACAAGCCCCTCAAGGGTCACTTCGCCAAGGCCGACGTCACCCCGCGCCGCCACCTCGTCGAGATCCGTACCGCTGACGCCAGCGAGTACACGCTCGGCCAGGAGATCACCGCCGAGGTGTTCGAGGCCGGCGTCAAGGTCGACGTGACCGGCAAGAGCAAGGGCAAGGGCTTCGCCGGTGTCATGAAGCGCCACAACTTCCGTGGCCTCGGCGCCGGACACGGCACCCAGCGCAAGCACCGCTCCCCCGGTTCCATCGGTGGCTGCGCCACCCCGGGCCGTGTGTTCAAGGGCCTCCGCATGGCGGGTCGCATGGGCAACGAGCGGGTCACCACCCAGAACCTGACCGTCCACGCCGTTGACGCGGAGAAGGGTCTGCTGCTCATCAAGGGCGCGGTTCCCGGTCCGAACGGCGGCCTCGTCCTGGTCCGCACCGCGGCCAAGGGGGCCTGAGGTAACCGATGAGCACTGTTGACATCCTTTCGCCGGCGGGCGACAAGGCCGGTTCCGTCGAGCTCCCCGCGGAGATCTTCGACGCCAAGGTCAGCGTTCCGCTGATCCACCAGGTCGTCGTCGCGCAGCTGGCCGCTGCCCGTCAGGGCACGCACAAGACCAAGACGCGTGGCGAGGTCCGCGGTGGCGGCAAGAAGCCGTACCGCCAGAAGGGCACCGGTCGCGCCCGCCAGGGTTCGACCCGCGCGCCGCAGTTCGCCGGTGGTGGCGTCGTGCACGGTCCCGTGCCGCGTGACTACTCGCAGCGGACCCCGAAGAAGATGAAGGCCGCCGCCCTGCGCGGTGCCCTCACCGACCGGGCGCGTCACAACCGCATCCACGTCGTCTCCGGCGTGGTCGAGGGTGCGACCCCGTCCACGAAGGCCGCGAAGAGCCTGTTCGGCAAGATCTCGGAGCGCAAGAACCTGCTCCTGGTCGTCGAGCGCGCCGACGAGGCCGCGTGGCTGTCCGCCCGCAACCTGCCCCAGGTCCACATCCTGGAGCCGGGCCAGCTGAACACGTACGACGTTCTCGTCTCGGACGACGTGGTCTTCACCCAGTCCGCGTTCGAGTCCTTCGTGTCCGGCCCGAAGGCCAATGACACCGAAGGGAGCGAGGCCTGATGGCTATCCGTCACCCCGCTATCGCCTCGAAGGCGGCCAAGGCCGCCAAGGCCGCGCGCGTCGCCAAGGCGCGTCGCCACGCCGCCGAGGGCAAGAACACCGTCGTCACCCCGCTGAGCAAGTCGTACACGGACCCCCGTGACGTCCTGCTGAAGCCGGTCGTGTCGGAGAAGAGCTACGCGCTCCTCGACGAGAACAAGTACACGTTCATCGTCGACCCGAACGCCAACAAGACCCAGATCAAGCAGGCCGTCCAGGCGGTCTTCGACGTCAAGGTCACCGGGGTCAACACGATCAACCGCCAGGGCAAGCGCAAGCGCACCAAGACCGGTTTCGGTCAGCGTGCCGGCAGCAAGCGCGCGATCGTGACCCTCGCCGAGGGCGACCGTATCGACATCTTCGGCGGTCCGACCGCCTAAGGGCGGTCCGGATCGTCCGATATCGGACGAGGACTGAGAAATGGGAATCCGCAAGTACAAGCCGACTACGCCGGGCCGTCGTGGCGCCAGCGTCGCCGACTTCGTCGAGGTCACGCGGTCCACGCCGGAGAAGTCGCTGGTCCGTCCCCTGCACAGCAAGGGCGGCCGTAACAACGCCGGTCGTGTGACCGTTCGCCACCAGGGTGGCGGACACAAGCGCGCCTACCGCGTGATCGACTTCCGTCGTCACGACAAGGACGGCGTGCCGGCGAAGGTCGCGCACATCGAGTACGACCCCAACCGCACCGCGCGCATCGCGCTGCTGCACTACGCCGACGGCGAGAAGCGCTACATCCTCGCCCCGCGCAACCTGCAGCAGGGTGACCGCGTCGAGAACGGTCCCGGGGCCGACATCAAGCCGGGCAACAACCTGGCCCTCCGCAACATCCCGGTCGGTACCACGATCCACGCGATCGAGCTCCGTCCCGGTGGCGGTGCCAAGTTCGCCCGCTCCGCCGGTGCCTCGGTGCAGCTGCTCGCGAAGGAGGGCGCCTACGCCCACCTGCGCATGCCGTCCGGCGAGATCCGTCTCGTCGACGTCCGCTGCCGCGCCACCATCGGCGAGGTCGGCAACGCCGAGCAGAGCAACATCAACTGGGGCAAGGCCGGCCGTAAGCGGTGGCTGGGCGTTCGCCCGACCGTCCGTGGTGTCGTGATGAACCCGGTCGACCACCCGCACGGTGGTGGTGAGGGCCGCACCTCCGGTGGCCGCCACCCTGTGTCCCCGTGGGGCAAGAAGGAAGGCCGTACTCGTTCGCCCAAGAAGGCGTCGAACAAGTACATCGTCCGCCGCCGCAAGACGAACAAGAAGCGCTAAGGACGGGTTGAGATGCCTCGTAGCTTGAAGAAGGGGCCCTTCGTCGACGACCACCTGATCAAGAAGGTGGACGCCCAGAACGATGCCGGCACCAAGAACGTCATCAAGACCTGGTCCCGTCGCTCGATGATCGTCCCGGCCATGCTCGGCCACACGATCGCGGTGCACAACGGCAAGACCCACATCCCGGTGTTCGTCACCGAGTCGATGGTCGGCCACAAGCTCGGCGAGTTCTCGCCGACCCGCACCTTCCGGGGCCACGTCAAGGAAGACCGGAAGTCGAAGCGCCGCTAAGCGGATCGCATTCAGACACGTAAGTAACTGAAGGGACAACCATGGAAGCCAGGGCCCAGGCGCGGTACATCCGCGTCACGCCCATGAAGGCCCGCCGCGTGGTGGACCTCATCCGTGGCATGGACGCCACGGAGGCCCAGGCCGTCCTGCGATTCGCTCCGCAGGCAGCCTCCGTGCCGGTCGGCAAGGTGCTCGACAGCGCCATCGCCAACGCCGCGCACAACTACGACCACACCGATGTCGACAGCCTCTTCATCTCCGAGGCCTACGTCGACGAGGGCCCGACCCTGAAGCGGTTCCGTCCGCGTGCCCAGGGCCGTGCCTACCGGATCCGCAAGCGGACCAGCCACATCACCGTGGTCGTCAGCAGCAAGGAAGGAACCCGGTAATGGGCCAGAAGGTTAACCCGCATGGGTTCCGGCTCGGTGTCACGACCGACTTCAAGTCGCGTTGGTACGCCGACAAGCTGTACAAGGACTACGTCAAGGAAGACGTCGCCATCCGTCGGATGATGACGTCCGGCATGGAGCGCGCCGGTATCTCGAAGGTTGAGATCGAGCGCACCCGTGACCGCGTGCGTGTGGACATCCACACCGCTCGTCCGGGCATCGTCATCGGCCGCCGTGGCGCCGAGGCCGACCGCATCCGCGGTGACCTCGAGAAGCTCACGGGCAAGCAGGTCCAGCTGAACATCCTCGAGGTCAAGAACCCCGAGACCGACGCTCAGCTGGTTGCCCAGGCCGTCGCCGAGCAGCTCTCCTCCCGCGTCTCCTTCCGTCGGGCCATGCGCAAGAGCATGCAGTCCGCCATGAAGGCCGGCGCCAAGGGCATCAAGATCCAGTGCGGTGGCCGCCTCGGCGGCGCCGAGATGTCCCGCTCGGAGTTCTACCGCGAGGGCCGTGTGCCCCTGCACACGCTCCGCGCGAACGTGGACTACGGCTTCTTCGAGGCCAAGACGACCTTCGGCCGCATCGGTGTGAAGGTCTGGATCTACAAGGGCGACGTCAAGAACATCGCCGAGGTCCGCGCCGAGAACGCTGCCGCCCGTGCGGGTAACCGCCCGGCCCGCGGTGGCGCCGACCGCCCGGCCCGTGGTGGCCGTGGTGGCGAGCGGCGTGGTCGCAAGCCGCAGCAGGCTGCCGGCGCCGAGGCCCCCAAGGCCGAGGCCCCCGCCGCTCCGGCTGAGAGCACCGGAACGGAGGCCTGACCGACATGCTGATCCCCCGTAGGGTCAAGCACCGCAAGCAGCACCACCCGAAGCGCAACGGTATGTCCAAGGGTGGAACGCAGGTTGCGTTCGGCGAGTACGGCATCCAGGCGCTGACCCCGGCCTACGTGACGAACCGCCAGATCGAGGCGGCCCGTATCGCGATGACCCGCCACATCAAGCGTGGCGGCAAGGTCTGGATCAACATCTACCCGGACCGTCCCCTCACCAAGAAGCCGGCCGAGACCCGCATGGGTTCCGGTAAGGGTTCTCCGGAGTGGTGGATCGCCAACGTCAAGCCCGGACGCGTCATGTTCGAGCTGTCGTACCCCAACGAGAAGATCGCCCGTGAGGCGCTGACGCGTGCGGCCCACAAGCTGCCGATGAAGTGCCGGATCGTCAAGCGCGAGGCAGGTGAAGCGTGATGTCGGCCGGTACCAAGGCGTCCGAGCTGCGCGAGCTGGGCAACGAGGAGCTTCTGGCGAAGCTCCGCGAGGCCAAGGAAGAGCTGTTCAACCTCCGCTTCCAGGCGGCGACGGGCCAGCTCGAGAACCACGGCCGTCTGAAGGCGGTCCGCAAGGACATCGCGCGGATCTACACCCTGATGCGCGAGCGTGAGCTGGGCATCGAAACGGTGGAGAACGCCTGATGAGCGAGAAGAACGTGACTGAGAACGCAGAGGCGCGCGGCTTCCGCAAGACCCGTGAGGGTCTCGTCGTCAGCGACAAGATGGACAAGACCGTCGTCGTCGCCGTCGAGGACCGCGTCAAGCACGCGCTGTACGGCAAGGTCATCCGCCGTACGAACAAGCTCAAGGCGCACGACGAGCAGAACGCCGCGGGTGTCGGCGACCGCGTCCTCCTCATGGAGACCCGGCCGCTGTCCGCGACGAAGCGCTGGCGCGTCGTCGAGATCCTCGAGAAGGCCAAGTAGGTAATTCGCGCAAGCGAATTCCAAAAGAAACGCCTGTGGGGCAAACCCCGCAGGTCAGTTCCGCCAGGCTCGGCAGGGGTCCTCGTCACTGAGGCCCCTGCCGGGAACCGGCAGACAAACAGGAGATAGACGTGATCCAGCAGGAGTCGCGACTGCGTGTCGCCGACAACACTGGTGCGAAGGAAATCCTTTGCATCCGTGTGCTCGGTGGCTCCGGTCGCCGCTACGCGGGCATCGGTGACGTCATCGTCGCCACCGTCAAGGACGCGATCCCCGGTGGCAACGTGAAGAAGGGTGACGTCGTCAAGGCGGTCATCGTTCGCACCGTCAAGGAGCGCCGCCGTCCGGACGGCTCGTACATCCGCTTCGACGAGAACGCCGCCGTCATTCTGAAGAACGACGGCGACCCTCGCGGCACCCGCATCTTCGGCCCGGTCGGCCGTGAGCTGCGCGAGAAGAAGTTCATGAAGATCATCTCGCTCGCGCCGGAGGTGCTGTAAGCATGAAGATCAAGAAGGGCGACCTGGTCCAGGTCATCACCGGCAAGGACAAGGGCAAGCAGGGCAAGGTCATTGCCGCTTTCCCGCGCGAGGAGCGTGTCCTGGTCGAGGGTGTCAACCGGGTCAAGAAGCACACCAAGGCCGGTCCGACCGCTAGCGGTTCCCAGGCCGGCGGCATCGTGACCACCGAGGCCCCGATCCACGTGTCCAACGTTCAGCTGGTCGTGGAGAAGGACGGTCAGAAGGTCGTCACGCGTGTCGGTTACCGCTTCGACGAAGAGGGCAACAAGATCCGCGTTGCCAAGCGGACGGGTGAGGACATCTGATGGCTACCACCACCACTCCGCGTCTGAAGACGAAGTACCGCGAGGAGATCGCGGGCAAGCTGCGTGACGAGTTCAAGTACGAGAACGTCATGCAGGTTCCCGGCCTCGTCAAGATCGTGGTCAACATGGGTGTCGGCGACGCCGCCCGTGACTCGAAGCTGATCGAGGGCGCGATCCGCGACCTGACCACGATCACCGGTCAGAAGCCGGCCGTCACCAAGGCCCGCAAGTCCATCGCGCAGTTCAAGCTGCGTGAGGGTCAGCCGATCGGTGCCCACGTCACGCTCCGTGGCGACCGCATGTGGGAGTTCCTGGACCGCACCCTGTCGCTCGCGCTGCCGCGCATCCGCGACTTCCGTGGTCTGTCCCCCAAGCAGTTCGACGGCCGTGGCAACTACACCTTCGGTCTCACCGAGCAGGTCATGTTCCACGAGATCGACCAGGACAAGATCGACCGTGTCCGGGGTATGGACATCACCGTGGTGACCACGGCGACCAACGACGAAGAGGGCCGCGCCCTTCTCCGTCACCTCGGCTTCCCGTTCAAGGAGGCGTGAGCGAGATGGCGAAGAAGGCTCTCATCGCGAAGGCTGCTCGCAAGCCCAAGTTCGGCGTGCGTGGCTACACCCGCTGCCAGCGTTGTGGTCGTCCGCACTCCGTGTACCGCAAGTTCGGCCTCTGCCGCGTGTGCCTCCGTGAGATGGCTCACCGTGGCGAGCTGCCGGGCGTGACCAAGAGCTCCTGGTAATTCCGGTAATTCGGGATACCTGGACCTCTCGGTAAGCAACCGGGACGGCAGGGCCCTGGCCCTCCATGGCTTAGGCTAGGAGGGTTGGGCCTCTGCCGCCCTGAACGACTTACTACGCCGTAGGTCCCCGCACCGCACCCGTCCCGTCCATGTACGGGGAGAGGGATGGCGCATATAGGAAACCCCGGCGAGAAAGGCCACAGGCCAATTCATGACCATGACTGATCCGATCGCAGACATGCTTACGCGTCTGCGGAACGCGAACTCGGCTTACCACGACTCGGTGTCGATGCCGCACTCCAAGATCAAGTCGCACATCGCGGAGATCCTCCAGCAGGAGGGCTTCATCACGGGCTGGAAGGTCGAGGACGCCGAGGTCGGCAAGAACCTCGTCCTGGAGCTGAAGTTCGGCCCCAACCGTGAGCGCTCCATCGCGGGCATCAAGCGGATCTCCAAGCCCGGTCTCCGGGTTTACGCGAAGTCCACCAACCTGCCGAAGGTGCTCGGCGGCCTCGGCGTGGCGATCATCTCCACGTCCCACGGGCTCCTCACCGACAAGCAGGCCGGCAAGAAGGGCGTGGGTGGGGAAGTCCTCGCCTACGTCTGGTAACGGAAGGGAACGGAGGAAACAGCTATGTCGCGCATCGGCAAGCTCCCCATCGCGGTTCCCGCCGGCGTGGACGTCACCATCGACGGCCGCACGATCTCGGTCAAGGGCCCCAAGGGCGAGCTGACCCACACCGTCGTCGCGCCCATCGAGATCGCCAAGGGCGAGGACGGCACCCTGCAGGTGACCCGCCCCAACGACGAGCGTCAGAACAAGGCCCTGCACGGCCTGTCCCGCACGCTGGTGGCGAACATGATCACCGGCGTGACCCAGGGTTACGTGAAGAAGCTCGAGATCAGTGGTGTCGGTTACCGCGTGACCGCCAAGGGTTCGAACCTGGAGTTCGCCCTCGGTTACAGCCACCCGATCACCGTCGAGGCCCCCGAGGGCATCACCTTCAAGGTGGAGACCCCGACCCGTTTCTCGGTCGAGGGCATCGACAAGCAGAAGGTCGGCGAGGTCGCGGCCAACATCCGCAAGCTGCGCAAGCCCGACCCGTACAAGGCCAAGGGCGTCAAGTACGAGGGCGAAGTCATCCGCCGCAAGGTCGGAAAGGCGGGTAAGTAAGCCATGGCATACGGGCAGAAGATCCTCAAGGGCGACGCCTACAAGCGCGCCGCGATCAAGCGCCGCCACATCCGGATCCGCAAGAAGGTGTCCGGTACCGCGGAGCGTCCCCGTCTGGTCGTGACCCGCTCCAACCGCCACATCGTGGCGCAGGTGATCGACGACCTCAAGGGCCACACCCTGGCGTCCGCGTCCACCCTGGACGCGTCCGTCCGCGGTGGCGAGGGCGACAAGTCCGCGCAGGCCAAGCAGGTCGGCGCCCTGGTCGCCGAGCGTGCCAAGGCCGCCGGCGTCGAGGCTGTCGTGTTCGACCGTGGTGGCAACCAGTACGCCGGGCGCATCGCCGCCCTGGCGGACGCCGCCCGCGAGGCCGGGCTCAGGTTCTGAGCCGCCGTAGCTAGCGGAAAAGAGAGAGGTAAATCCAATGGCTGGACCCCAGCGCCGCGGTGGCGGTGCCGGTGGCGGCGAGCGGCGGGACCGGAAGGGCCGTGACGGCGGCGCTGCTGCCGCCGAGAAGACCGCGTACGTTGAGCGCGTTGTCGCGATCAACCGCGTCGCCAAGGTTGTGAAGGGTGGTCGTCGCTTCAGCTTCACCGCGCTGGTCGTGGTGGGCGACGGTGACGGCACCGTGGGTGTCGGTTACGGCAAGGCCAAGGAGGTGCCGGCCGCCATCGCCAAGGGCGTTGAGGAGGCCAAGAAGCACTTCTTCAAGGTCCCCCGTATCCAGGGCACCATCCCGCACCCGATCCAGGGTGAGAAGGCTGCCGGCGTCGTGCTGCTCAAGCCCGCGTCCCCGGGTACCGGTGTTATCGCCGGTGGTCCGGTGCGTGCCGTGCTCGAGTGCGCCGGTATCCACGACGTGCTGTCGAAGTCGCTCGGCTCCGACAACGCCATCAACATCGTGCACGCGACCGTGGCGGCCCTGAAGGGCCTGCAGCGTCCCGAGGAGATCGCGGCCCGCCGTGGTCTGCCGCTCGAGGACGTCGCTCCCGCGGCTCTGCTGCGTGCGCGTGCCGGGGCGGGTGCGTAATCATGGCGCAGCTCAAGATCACGCAGGTCAAGTCCTACATCGGCAGCAAGCAGAACCACCGTGACACTCTGCGGTCGCTTGGTCTCAAGGGGATCAACACGCAGGTCGTCAAGGAGGACCGCCCCGAGTTCCGCGGCATGGTGCACACCGTCCGCCACCTCGTGACGGTCGAGGAGGTCGACTGATCATGGCGGAGCAGAACCCGCTCAAGATCCACAACCTCCGTCCCGCCCCCGGCGCCAAGACCGCCAAGACCCGTGTCGGTCGTGGTGAGGCGTCGAAGGGTAAGACGGCCGGTCGTGGTACCAAGGGCACCAAGGCCCGCTACCAGGTTCCGGAGCGCTTCGAGGGTGGCCAGATGCCGCTGCACATGCGCCTCCCGAAGCTGAAGGGCTTCAAGAACCCGTTCAAGACCGAGTACCAGGTCGTGAACCTGGACAAGCTGGCCGCGCTCTACCCGCAGGGTGGAGAGGTCACCGTCCAGGACCTCGTGGCCAAGGGTGCCGTGCGCAAGAACAGCCTCGTCAAGGTCCTGGGCCAGGGCGAGGTCTCCGTGGCGCTGCAGGTGACGGTCGACGCCGTCTCCGGCTCCGCCAAGGAGAAGATCGCCGCCGCCGGCGGCACGGTCACCGAGCTGGTCTGAGTCACTCAGGTCTCTCGATGACGTAAACGATCCCGACCGGGGATACCTCAGAATGAGGTATCCCCGGTCGGTCGTTCCTAGGGGGGCAGTGTCGCCGGTATGGTGGCCTGCACTGTTGTTTTCCTAATCGTCGAACCTCAAGACCGTCACCCTTGACGCAGTTGCGCGGGGGTCGCAGGAGGCACCGTGCTCACCGCGTTCGCCCGGGCGTTCAAGACGCCCGACCTGCGCAAGAAGCTGCTCTTCACGCTGGGCATCATCGTGGTCTACCGGGTCGGTACCCACGTCCCGATCCCCGGCGTCAACTACAAGGCCGTCCAGACCTGCGTGAACGAGGCGTCCGGCAATCAGGGCCTCTTCGGTCTCGTCAACATGTTCAGCGGCGGCGCGCTGCTCCAGATCACGATCTTCGCGCTCGGCATCATGCCGTACATCACGGCGAGCATCATCCTTCAGCTGCTGACCGTGGTGATCCCGCGCCTCGAAGCCCTCAAGAAGGAGGGCCAGGCCGGCACGGCGAAGATCACGCAGTACACGCGTTACCTGACCGTGGCGCTCGCCATCCTGCAGGGCACCGGCCTCGTCGCCACCGCCCGCAGCGGCGCGCTCTTCAACGGCTGCTCGGTGGCCTCGAACATCGTCCCGGACCAGGCGATCTTCACCACCATCACGATGGTCGTCTGCATGACCGCCGGTACGGCCGTCGTCATGTGGCTGGGTGAGCTGATCACCGACCGCGGTATCGGCAACGGCATGTCGATCCTGATGTTCATCTCGATCGCCGCCACCTTCCCCTCCGCCCTGTGGGCGATCAAGAAGCAGGGCACGCTGGCCGGGGGCTGGATCGAGTTCGGCACCGTCATCCTGGTCGGCCTGGTCATGGTCGCGCTGGTCGTCTTCGTCGAGCAGGCCCAGCGCCGCATCCCGGTGCAGTACGCGAAGCGCATGATCGGCCGCCGTTCCTATGGCGGTACGTCCACGTACATCCCGCTCAAGGTGAACCAGGCGGGTGTGATTCCCGTCATCTTCGCGTCGTCGCTGCTGTACATCCCGGCGCTGGTGGCCCAGTTCGCTGGTGGTAACTCCGGTTGGAAGTTGTGGGTTCAGAACAACCTGACCAAGGGCGACCACCCGATTTACATCGTTTCGTACTTCTTGCTCATCGTGTTCTTCGCGTTCTTCTATGTGGCGATCTCCTTCAACCCCGAGGAAGTCGCCGACAACATGAAGAAGTATGGTGGCTTCATCCCGGGCATCCGGGCTGGCCGACCGACCGCTGAGTACCTGAGCTACGTGCTCAACCGGATCACCTGGCCGGGTTCGCTGTATCTGGGTCTGATTGCTCTCGTGCCAACAATGGCGTTGGTCGGGTTCGGGGCGACGAACAACTTCCCGTTCGGTGGTACCAGCATCCTGATCATCGTGGGTGTGGGCCTGGAGACGGTGAAGCAGATCGAGAGCCAGCTCCAGCAGCGCAATTACGAAGGGTTCCTCCGCTGATGCGTATCGTCCTCGTCGGGCCGCCGGGTGCCGGTAAGGGAACGCAAGCCGTCCGACTCGCTGAGAAGCTGGCCATCCCGCACATCTCCACGGGCGACCTCTTCCGGGCCAACATCAGCCAGCAGACCGAGCTCGGCAAGCTCGCGAAGTCCTACATGGACGCCGGCAACCTCGTTCCGGACGAGGTGACCATCGCGATGGCCAAGGACCGCATGGAGCAGCCGGACGCCGTCGGCGGTTTCCTGCTGGACGGCTTCCCGCGCAACGTCTCCCAGGCCCAGGCGCTGGACGAGCTGCTGACGACCGAGGGCATCGAGCTGGACGCCGTCCTGGACCTGGAGGTCCCCGAGGACGAGGTCGTCAAGCGGATCGCCGGTCGGCGCATCTGCCGCAACGACTCCTCCCACGTCTTCCACGAGACGTACAGCAAGCCGAAGAAGGAAGGCGTCTGTGACGTCTGCGGCGGCGAGCTGTACCAGCGTGACGACGACAAGGAGGACACGGTCCTCAAGCGGCTGGAGGTCTACCACCAGCAGACCGAGCCGATCATCGACTACTACAAGGCGCAGGGCCTGGTCGTGACGATCTCCTCCCTGGGCCCGGTGGACGAGATCACGCAGCGGGCGCTGGAAGCGCTCAAGCGCGAGAAGGCCGAGAAGTAGCTCCCGGTCCTTCCGGCCGCGGTGCCCGTCAGGGCGCCGCGGCCGTACTGTTGTCTAGATGAACCAGCTGAACGGCTGGACCAGCCCACGTGAATGACGGAGAGCGCAGGCCCCCATGGTGCAGATCAAGACCCCCGAGCAGATCGCCAAGATGCGTGCGGCGGGCCTGGTCGTAGCGGCCGTTCACGCGGCCACCCGGGAGGCGGCGGTGCCGGGTGCCAGCACGAAGGACCTGGACGACGTCGCACGCAAGGTGATCGCCGAGCACGGCGCGAAGTCGAACTTCCTCGGCTACGGCGGCTTCCCGGCGACGATCTGCACCTCGGTCAACGACGTGGTCGTCCACGGCATCCCCTCCGAGGACGTCGTCCTCAAGGACGGCGACATCATCTCCATCGACGCCGGCGCGATCGTCGACGGCTGGCACGGCGATGCGGCCTACACCGCGTTCGTCGGCTCCGGCCACGCTCCGGAGCTGGTCGAACTCTCCCGGGTGACGGAAGAGTCCATGTGGGCCGGTATCGCCGCGATGAAGCTGGGCAACCGCCTGGTCGACATCTCCCGGGCCGTCGAGACGTACATCCGCCGCCAGCCCAAGCCGGGCGGCGGTCGCTACGGCATCATCGAGGACTACGGCGGCCACGGCATCGGCACCGAGATGCACATGGACCCCCACCTGCTGAACTACGTCGAGCGCCGCCGTGGCAAGGGCCCCAAGCTGGTCCCCGGCATCTGCCTGGCGATCGAGCCCATGGTCTCCCTCGGCACCCCGAAGACCGAGGTCCTGGAGGACGACTGGACGGTCGTCACCATCGACGGCACCTGGTCCTCCCACTGGGAGCACTCGGTGGCCCTCACCGCACAGGGCCCGCTGGTGCTGACGGCGCCGGACGGCGGCAGGGCGAAGCTGGCGGAGTACGGCGTGACGGCGGCTCCGGACCCCCTTGCGTAAGGATCTGCGGCGTGGGGCAGACTTCTCCGATTCGTGTTTCCGGGTGCGCTGACGTAGACTGACTCGTCGGCTCTTGTATACCCGCATGTCTGCATGCCGGTAGGTGATGCAAGTGAATGCGGGTAAGAGTCGATCAAGGTAGTCGATTCGAAGGGCGAAGCGTGGCCAAGAAGCAAGGTGCCATCGAGATCGAGGGCACTGTCGTCGAGTCTCTGCCGAACGCCATGTTCAAGGTCGAGCTCCAGAACGGCCACCAGGTCCTGGCACACATCAGCGGCAAGATGCGTATGCACTACATCCGCATCCTCCCTGACGACCGGGTCGTGGTGGAGCTGTCTCCGTACGACCTGACGCGTGGCCGGATCGTCTACCGGTACAAGTAGATCTTGCCCGCGCCCCGGGTCCTCCCGGAGCGATGGCACTGACCCGGAGAACCTCACCCCATGAAGGTCAAGCCGAGCGTCAAGAAGATCTGCGACAAGTGCAGGGTGATCCGCCGTCACGGTCGGGTCATGGTCATCTGCGAGAACCCGCGCCACAAGCAGCGCCAGGGCTGACGCACGACCTGAACCCTCTGCACCGCTATCGCAGAGATTCGCGCGACGCGAGCTGAATTGTTCATACGCAGGACCCAAGCCGTCGCAAGCGGCTTGACACCCCCGGTCGGAGGCCGGGGACCCGGTTCGTACCTGGTACGGCGGCCGGGACCCGGTTCTGCGGAAGACCTCCGAAGATTCACCAGGAGCCATTGAATGGCACGCGTTTCCGGTGTTGACATCCCGCGCGAAAAGCGCGTGGAGGTCGCCCTCACCTACGTGTTCGGCATCGGCCGGACCCTCTCGAAGGAGACGCTGGCTGCGACCGGCGTCGACCCGAACACCCGCGTCCGTGACCTGACCGAAGAGCAGCTGGTCGCGATCCGCGAGTACGTCGACAACAACATCAAGACCGAGGGTGACCTCCGTCGCGAGATCCAGGCCGACATCCGCCGCAAGGTCGAGATCGGCTGCTACCAGGGTCTGCGTCACCGTCGCGGTCTGCCCGTCCGCGGTCAGCGCACCAGCACCAACGCTCGTACCCGCAAGGGCCCGCGTCGCGCCATCGCCGGCAAGAAGAAGCCGGGCAAGAAGTAGTCCGCAGCGGACACCTGTCCACGGTCTTCGCTGTAGGACCGACCACCTCCCGTAGGAGTTAGTAGATGCCCCCCAAGGGACGTCAGGGCGCTGCCAAGAAGGTGCGCCGCAAGGAAAAGAAGAACGTCGCTCACGGCCACGCGCACATCAAGAGCACGTTCAACAACACGATCGTCTCGATCACTGACCCGTCCGGCAACGTGATCTCCTGGGCCTCCGCCGGCCACGTCGGCTTCAAGGGCTCCCGGAAGTCCACGCCGTTCGCCGCGCAGATGGCCGCCGAGTCGGCCGCCCGCCGCGCCCAGGAGCACGGCATGCGCAAGGTCGACGTGTTCGTGAAGGGCCCGGGCTCCGGTCGCGAGACCGCGATCCGTTCCCTGCAGGCCACGGGCCTCGAGGTCGGCTCCATCCAGGACGTCACCCCGACCCCGCACAACGGCTGCCGTCCGCCGAAGCGCCGCCGCGTCTGACGCTTCACGGTCTGTGGTTCCGGGCGGTACGGCTCCCTAGGGCGGTACCGCCCGTACCCTTGCAGTACCCGCACTTCTCAAAGGTGCGGTTTCCGTCGGGCGTCAAATAGCGGGCGTCCACGAAAGAAGGATCTGATCCACACATGCTGATCGCTCAGCGTCCCTCGTTGACCGAAGAGGTCGTCGACGAGTTCCGCTCCCGGTTCGTGATCGAGCCGCTGGAGCCGGGCTTCGGCTACACCCTCGGCAACTCCCTGCGTCGTACCCTCCTGTCCTCGATCCCCGGTGCCGCTGTCACCAGCATCCGGATCGACGGCGTGCTGCACGAGTTCACCACCGTGCCGGGCGTCAAGGAGGACGTCACCGACCTGATCCTCAACATCAAGCAGCTGGTCGTCTCCTCGGAGCACGACGAGCCGGTCGTGATGTACCTGCGCAAGCAGGGCCCGGGTCTGGTCACCGCCGCCGACATCGCGCCGCCGGCCGGTGTCGAGGTGCACAACCCCGACCTCGTCCTCGCCACGCTCAACGGCAAGGGCAAGCTGGAGATGGAGCTGACCGTCGAGCGCGGTCGCGGCTACGTCTCCGCCGTGCAGAACAAGCAGGTGGGCCAGGAGATCGGCCGTATCCCGGTCGACTCCATCTACTCGCCGGTGCTGAAGGTCACGTACAAGGTCGAGGCCACCCGTGTCGAGCAGCGCACCGACTTCGACAAGCTGATCGTCGACGTCGAGACGAAGCAGGCCATGCGTCCCCGTGACGCCATGGCGTCGGCCGGCAAGACCCTGGTCGAGCTGTTCGGTCTCGCCCGCGAGCTGAACATCGACGCCGAGGGCATCGACATGGGCCCGTCCCCGACGGACGCCGCCCTGGCCGCCGACCTGGCGCTGCCGATCGAGGAGCTGGAGCTGACGGTCCGCTCCTACAACTGCCTCAAGCGTGAGGGCATCCACTCCGTGGGTGAGCTGGTCGCGCGCTCCGAGGCCGACCTCCTCGACATTCGCAACTTCGGTGCGAAGTCCATCGACGAGGTCAAGGCGAAGCTGGCCGGCATGGGCCTGGCCCTCAAGGACAGCCCGCCCGGATTCGACCCGACCGCCGCCGCGGACGCCTTCGGCGCCGACGACGACGCGGACGCGGGTTTCGTGGAGACCGAGCAGTACTGAGTCAGTACTGAACGTGTTCCGACTCCGGGGGCCTCACAGAGGCCCCCGGATCTCCGACGGGCAACCGCCCGCTCGGATACTGACCCCGGTACCTGACACGGCCGGGGCAGACACACAGGAGAAGAACAATGCCGAAGCCCACCAAGGGTGCCCGTCTGGGCGGCAGCGCCGCGCACGAGAAGCTGCTCCTCGCCAACCTGGCGAAGAGCCTCTTCGAGCACGGCCGTATCACCACCACCGAGGCGAAGGCCCGCCGCCTGCGCCCGTACGCCGAGCGTCTGGTCACCAAGGCGAAGAAGGGTGACCTTCACAACCGCCGTCAGGTGCTCCAGGTCATCACGGACAAGAGCGTCGTCCACACGCTCTTCACCGAGATCGGCCCGCGTTACGAGAACCGTCCGGGTGGTTACACCCGCATCACCAAGATCGGTAACCGCCGTGGCGACAACGCGCCCATGGCTGTCATCGAGCTGGTCGAGGCGCTGACGGTGCAGCAGAAGGCCGTGGGCGAGGCCGAGGCTGCCACCAAGCGTGCGGTCAAGGAGGCCGAGGAGACCAAGGTCGAGGAGACCGAGGCCGCCGAGGCTCCGGCCGCCGACGAGGCCACCGAGGCCTGAGTGGGCTCTGCCTGACGCTGGAAGCGGGTTCGCCCTTCGGGGCGGGCCCGCTTTCACGTTTTTCAGAGGGCACTGCCCTGAGAGGATTCTTCTGTGAGTGACGAAGCACAGCCCGGTTACGTCCGTATACGCCTGGATCTTTCCTATGACGGTACGGACTTCCACGGTTGGGCCAAGCAGGCCGGCGGCCAGCGGACCGTGCAGGCCGAGATCGAGGACGCCCTGCGTACGGTGACCCGTACCAAGGACACGACGTACGAGCTGACCGTGGCCGGGCGGACGGACGCCGGTGTGCACGCGCGCGGCCAGGTGGCCCATGTGGATCTGCCGGTGGAGCTGTGGGCCGAGCACCAGGAGAAGCTGCTGAAGCGGCTCGCCGGACGGTTGCCCAAGGACGTGCGGGTCTGGGCGCTCACCGAGGCGGCGCCGGGGTTCAACGCGCGGTTCGCGGCCCTGTGGCGGCGCTACATCTACCGGGTCGCAGACCGGCCCGGCGGGGTCGACCCGCTGCTGCGCAACCATGTTCTGTGGCACGACTGGGAGTTGGATGTGGCGGTGATGGACGCCGCCGCCAAGTCCCTTGTCGGGGAGCACGACTTCGCGGCGTACGCGAAGAAACGTGAGGGGGCCTCCACGGTCCGTGAGATCTTCGACTTCGGTGTGCGCCGGACCGCGGACGGCGTCGTCGAGATCGAGGTCCGCGCCGACGCCTTCTGTCACAACCAAGTGCGGTCCATGGTGGGAGCGTTGCTGTTCGTGGGCGACGGCCATCGTGGGGTGTCGTGGCCGCGTGACGTGCTCGACGCACGTGTGCGCGACAGTGCCGTCCACGTCGTACGGCCGCACGGGCTGACGCTGGAGGAGGTCGCCTACCCGGCGGACGGCCAGCTCCTGGAGAGGCAGCGGCAGGCGCGGCGGGTGCGGGGGCGGGTGCACTGAAGGGGCACTGCGGTGGTTGCCGCAGTGCCCCTTCAGGTGGCAAGCCCCTTCCGGCCGGGTCAGTCGTGCGCGTCGGAGCGCCCGCGCAGGCGCCCGGCGTAGCGCTTGGCGGCGAGGCCGAGTGCGGTGAGAGCCGCGGCGATCCCGGCGATGGTGCCGATGCCCCCGGCGCCGGTCAGGGCCAGGCTGCCCGAGCCGCCCTGGGTGTCCGTGCCGGGCGTCGAGGACTCCGGCGTGCCTGTGCCTGTGCCCGTGCCCGTGCTCGTGCTCGGCGAGGGGCTCGGGGACGGGGAGGCCTCCGCGCCGACCTCGAGGGTGAAGCGGGCCGTCGCGTCACCGGCGGCCGCAACGACCGTGTACGTGCCGGTTCCCAGCCCGGCCACCAGTTCGGGGGCCGAGGCGTCGCCGGAGGTGTCAGTGGTGACCGTGACCGTGCGCTTGCCGCCCTCGAACGCCGGGGCGTCCTCGGCGTCGCCCTCCACGCGGAACTCCACGGCGGTGTCCGCGGCCGGGGCGCCGGACGCGGTCACCTGGACGCTCAGGGCCTCGGCGAAGGCCGCGCCGGGCTTGACGCGCTGCGCGTCGCCGCCGGTGATCGTGATGGTGTGGGCGGTCTTCCTGACCTGGGCGGTGAAGGTCGTGGCGACCTTCCCGGAGGTGGCCCGCACCGTGAAGTCGCCCTCCGCGTCGCCGGTCGTGATGCGCGGAGACCGGGCGAGGCCCTGGGCGTCGGTCGTCACCTCGGTCGCGCCCTCGCCGAACTTCACCCCGAGGTTGTTCGGGTCCTCCAGGGTGAATGTCACCTTCTGGTCCGCGAGCGGCTTGCCGTCCTTGTCGCGGGCCACCACGGCCAGCGGGTCGGAGAGCCCGTTCGGGGCGATTGTCTGGTGGTCGCCCGACTCCCTGGTCAGTTCGGCCAGTTCGGGCGCGGGCTGCTCGGCCGCCCCCTGCCACTGGAGCACCACACGGCCGTCGCCGCCGGGGCCGTTGGGGCCGCCCTCGGCGATGCCGGAGAGGATCGGGGAGTTCTCGCCCTCCGGGTCCCTGTCCCAGAACGGGTCGTCCTTCGCCGGGGGCGCGGTGGTGTCGCTGCCGAGCATCCGTACGTCGGTGGTGCGCCCGGGGTCGGCGTAGCTGGAGCCGCCGCCTCCGCTGCCGGCGTCGCCCGCCGCGTTCTTGCCGGCGCCGCCACCACCTCCCGCATAGCCCGCGCCACCGCCCCCACCGTTGGTGCCGCCGGTGCCGCCGGTCCCGCCCTGCTCGTGGTCGGCGCCGCGCGCGCCGCCCTCGCCGCCGGCCGCGCCGCCCTGGCCGCCCGTGGCGCCCTTGCCGCCGAGGTCCTGCTCGGCGGCGTCCCCGCCGTCCGGCGCGCCGCCGCCTCCGGCCCGGCCGACCCCGTGGATGCCGACGCCGCCGCCGCCACCGCCGGCGGCGACGACCAGAGCGGAACCGTCGGCGGCGCGGATGCCGGAGCTGGAGCCGCCCTTCACACCCCAGGTGCCGCTGCCCTTCCCCCCGACAGCGTCGCCGAAAGGCTTGCCGTAGTAGTCACCGGCCACCTGGACGGTCAGGTGCTCGCCGGGTGTGACCTTGAGCGAGCCCGCCACGTAGGCGCCCGCGCCTCCGTTGGCGAAGGCACTGCCGTCACCGCCCTCGCCCCATGCGCGGAAGTCCAGCTGCTCCACCCCGGCCGGGACCTGGAAGTCCTCGGCTGCGCCGGTGAAGCCGAAGATCCGGCAGTGGTTGAATCCCGCGGTCGGCTGGCACGGCTTGCTCTCGGCCGCGGCCGCGGGCCAGGAGCCCCCTGCCCCCAGGCCCGCCACGAGCAGTGCCGCCGCACCTATGGCACGGCCGCCGCGGCGCAATGCGAATGAGCCTCTGTTCACGAACCCCCCTCTGGAAAGCCCCGCCGTGGGGGCTTGCGGAAAACCATCGACGTGCGAGCGGGACGTGTCTCGGGGGCCGGAGCGGGCATCCCGCTCCGGCTTTCCGTACGCCCCGGTCGGACGAGGGTGACGGCGTAACGGCCCAGGCGCTCTAGTGGCCGTTGCCGTGCCAGCCGTCGTTCGGGTAGGCCTCCGGCTGCTGGCCCGGCGTGTACGGCTGGTACTCCGGAGCCCAGTGCTGCTGACCGGCGCCGTCGGTGTCCCGCGGCTGCTGGTAGTACGGCCCCGCGGGCTGCTGCGGGATGTAGGGAGCGGCCTGGCCCTGCCACTGGTCGTACGGCTGTGCGGGCTGCTGCTGGTAGGCGGCCTGGTCGTGGTCGGCGTACGGCTGGGGCGTGGGGTACTGGGACTGGTGCTGAGGGGCTCCCTGCCAGGCCGTCGGCTGCTGTGGCACCCCCTGCCACGCCACCGCCTGCTGCTGCGGTGCGCCCTGCCACGCCACTGCCTGCTGCTGCGGCGCCCCGTTCCAGGTCACCGCCTGCTGGGGGGCGTTGCGGCCCAGGTCGTGCAGGTCGCTGTCGGAGTGGCCGCCGTAGTGCTCCGCCGAGCCGTTGGGGTCCCTCGGGGACGCGTGCGGGGCGGTGCGGGCCAGGGTGATGCCCTCCAGGCGCATCATCTCGATCGTGGAGGAGACCTGCTGGGAGGAGTACTCGTCCTCTTCCTCCCAGACCGCCGAGACGTCCTGCTCGTGGCCGCCGGCGACGGACACCTCGACGCCGCCCTGACGGGTGCCCCAGCTGCCGGAGCTGAGCGTGACCAGGGCGTAGAAGCGCAGCGGGGTCAGCAGGAGCAGCTGGATGACGCCGTACAGCGGTGCCAGCAGGAACATGCCGAACCGCTTGATGAAGCCCATGCCGCGGCGCGGGAAGTCGAGGTACCGGACGTTGCGCAGGTACCCCATGAGGACCATGAAGACCAGGTAGTCGCCGATGTGGTTGAGGAACCGCGCCGGGTGCATGATCGGCTGGATGACCATGGAGTAGAACATCGCCGAGCCGAAGATCAGCCACAGCGCGAGTTCCATGCAGGTCAGCCAGAAGGCGGGCCGCAGCTTCGGCTGGTGCCTGAAGGCCCACAGGGACTCGCGGAAGAACGACTTGTTCCAGCGGACCTGCTGGCGCAGGAAGTGCGGCAGCTTCTCGGGAACGGCCGTGTAGCCGACGGCCGTCTCCTGGAAGACCACCTGCCCTTCCATGAGGCAGTAGTTGGTCATCCGGCGGTCGTCGCCGAAGACGGCGGGCTTGCCGAGGAACTGCTGGTTGAGGAAGTCCGGCAGGTACTTGCGCACCAGCGAGCCGCGGTACACGGAGAGCGCGCCGCAGCAGCACAGCACCGACTTCAGCCGGGAGTACGCGGCCCGCTCGAAGAGGAACGAGTTGCCGTACCGCAGGTCCTGGAGGCGGGTGAAGATGTTGGTGTCGTGGTTGAGCGCGAGCACCATGCCCGTGGACGCCATGACCCGCTCGTCGGTCATGGGCAGCAGCAGTTCCCGGACGGTGTCGCGGGAGAGGACGGTGTCGGAGTCCACGCACAGGAACAGGTCGGAGTAGGGCGCGGCCTCGAATCCGCGGGCCAGTGCCTCGCGCTTGCCCTTGTTCTCGGGCTGGACGCTGACCGTGTACTTCACGCCCCGCGCCTCGAACTCGCGGCGCAGCTTCTTGGCGGCCCTGATGCCGCCCGCGTCCGCGCTGGCGTCGTCGATGATGTGGACCTCGTTGGGGAGCCGGCTCTGCGCGAGGAGGCTGCGCATGCCCTGCTCGAACATCACCGGGTCCTCGTTGTAGATCGGGATGACCGCGGTGACCCAGGAGTTGTCGAGGAGCAGCAGTTCCTCGCGGTCCGCCTTGGCGGGCCGGTAGAACAGCGCCCCGAACATCTTCAGGGCGAGCAGTGCCATGGCGCCGTACGAGTAGGGATGGAGCGAGTTCGGGTCCAGCCTGGTGAAGATCACGGCCGCGATGGCGAGGAAGAAGAGGTACGAGACCTTCAGGTGCCGTCTGCGCCGGTGTCCACGGCGGCCGTCGGACTCGACCGCGTTCGGTATGTACGCGTCACTCACAGCTTGACCACCTGGGGGTGGTCGGCCGACTTGCCGCGGGTGTCGAAGAGCAGCTGGGCGTGGTCGGCCAGCCGGTCGAGGTCGAACTCGCTGTGCTGCTGGAGGAGGATGGTCAGGTCGGCCTGTGCGGCGCCCGTGAGGTAGTCGTCCACGCGCGGCACCGGGGTGCCCTCGACGGCCCAGCCCTGGACGCGCGGGTCGGCGTAGTGGAGGTCGGCGCCGCGCTGGAGCAGCAGCTCGGCCACGTCCACGGCGGGGCTCTCGCGCTGGTCGGAGATGTCCGGCTTGTAGGTCACGCCGAGCAGCAGGATGCGCGAGCCGCGGATCGGCTTGCCCCGCTGGTTGAGCAGGTCGGCGGCGCGCGACACGACGTGGGCGGGCATCCGCTGGTTGATCTCCTGCGCCAGTTCCACGAAGCGGAACGGGATGCCGAGCGAACGCACCTTGTACGACAGGTAGTTGGGGTCGATCGGGATGCAGTGGCCACCGACGCCGGGGCCGGGGTGGAAGGCCGCGAAACCGAACGGCTTGCTGGAGGCACAGCGGATGGCGTCCCACAGGTCGACGCCGATCTCGCGGCAGAACATGGCCATCTCGTTGACGAGGGCGATGTTCACGTGCCGGTAGGTGTTCTCCAGCAGCTTGGCCATTTCGGCCTCACGGGTGCCCTTGGCCTCCACCACGCTGCCCACGAAGCGCTCGTACAGGGCGCGGGCCGCCTTGGTGCAGTCCGGGGTGGTGCCGCCGACCACCTTGGGCGTGTTCTCCAGCCCGAAGTGCGCGTTGCCCGGGTCGATGCGCTCGGGGGAGAAGGCGAGGTAGAAGTCGACGCCCGCCCTCAGACCGTCGGCCTCCAGGCGCGGACGGACGACCTCGTCGGTGGTTCCGGGGTACGTCGTGGACTCCAGCACGACCAGTGTCCCCGGGGTGAGGTGCGCCGCGATGTCCTCGGTGGCGGCGTTCACCGCGGTCAGGTCGGGCGCGCCGTGCTCGGTCAGCGGGGTGGGCACACAGACGACGACCGCCGCCGCGCCCGCGATGACCTCGGGCGAGTCGACGGCGCGAAAACCCTGGTCGAGCATGGTGCGCACATCGGCGTCACTGATGTCGTCGATGTGCGACGAGCCCGAGTTCAGCCCCTGGACCACCACCTTGCTGCGATCAAGTCCGACGACCTTCAGACCGGAGGCGCTCGCCGCCCTGGCCAATGGCAGCCCAACGTAACCGAGCCCGATGATCACGAGATCGGCAGTGGTGTTTCGATTCACGGCAATGCATCCCACCCCGGCGCCCCCCCAAGAGCCCGACGGCCAGGCGCCCTGCTTGTTAATCGAATGAAGGAGCGGGAATCGTAACAGCGTCTTCCGGGGTCACTTGAGGTCGTCATTCTCACGTTGAAACTCGTACAACCCTTGGGGGCGGTCGCGAGTCGCACCCGACTGGTCGCGGGTGCGGCTTCGAGCAGACTCGAGGCGTCGGCCGAGGCGACGACCACTTTCTCTGTGCCGATCACTCGCCGGGTGCGCGTTGCGCCCGCTGAAGGAGTCTTCGTGGCGACATCTCGCCGTCAACCCCGCCGCCGCGGTGGCATAGCCCGTGTCCTCAAGATTCTCCTTGTCGTGGCCGTACTCGCCGGCGCCGGACTGGCCGCCGGGCCGGTGTGGCGCCATTTCCACCCGGGAGAACCCGATCTCGCCGTCCGTTATCGGACGGCCACCGGCGCCGAAGCCGATGCAATTGAGCCATGGCTGGAAATCTTCGACAGGTCCAAGAAGCCCGTGCCGTTGAGCGAGGTCGCGCTGCGGTATTACTTCACGGCCGACGGGGACGTGCCCTATGCCTTCAACTGTGTGGAAGCGGCGGTCGGGTGCTCGAACCTGACGGGAAAAGTGGTCGCCATGGACTCGCCCCGTGAGGGTGCCGATCACTACCTGGAGCTCGGCTTCACCCAGAAGGCGGGCGTGCTGGAGCCCGGCGAGAACAGCCGAGGCCTGCAGATCCAGCTGTTCCGGACCGACCACAAGCCCGTGAAGCAGGCCGGCGACTGGTCCTTCGACAGCTCCAAGCGCGCGTACCAGGAGTACCACCGGGTCCCCGCCTACCTGCGTGGCGAGCTGGCGTGGGGCGAGGAACCCGGTGGACATGGCCACTCCACGGCCGCGCCCGTGACCCGGTCGGTGCCCGAGCTGCCCGAGGGCGGGTTCTTCGACGACTTCAACTACCGCGGCCCGAAGGACACCGCGCTGTTCAAGCACGGCTGGCTGGTGCGCACCAGCCAGGGCGGACCCGGGATCCACGACACATGGACGCCGCAGGGCGTCTCCTTCCCCGGCGACGACCAGGTGCCCGGCGGACAGGTCCTCCAGCTGCGGGCGTCCACCGACGGCACGAGGTCCGGAACCCGGCAGGCCGCCCTCGGCACGAAGGAGGCCAAGTTCCGCGTCGGTACCTACGCGGCGCGCATCCACTTCACCGACAAGCCGGCGTCGGGCGAGAACGGCGACCACATCAACCAGACGTTCTTCACCATCGGCGGCTCGGGCAGCAAGTACGCCGAACTCGACAACGAGTACATGCCGAACGGCGGCTGGGGCTCGGTCGGGCCGAAGCTGGACACCACCACGTGGCGCAACGCCAGGGCGGGCGACCGTGTCACCAGCACGACGCGGCGGTCACTGGACGGCTGGCACACCATGGTGATCGTGGTCCAGGAGGACTCGGTCACCTACAGCGTCGACGGCAAGACCCTCTACCGCAGCGGTGCGCAATACGCGCCGCGCGCCGACATGACGGCCGTCTTCAACACCTGGTTCGTGGATCTGCCCTTCGCCGGTGACCGGGCCTGGGACATGAAGGTCGACTGGTTCTACTACCAGTCCGGCAAGGCGCTCTCGGCCAAGGAGGCCGAGCAGGCCGCCAAGGGCTTCCGTGGCGGTGGCGTGAGCTACTTCGACACCATGACGGCTTCCTGAGCCCCCGAGCCCCGGCTGCGGGCCCGGGTCACCCGGGCCCGCAGCCGGATCAGCCCGAGGCGGCCGACGCCGCGGCCTCGCCGCGGCGCCGGATCTGGCGGAAGGCGAACTCGGCCAGGTCGTCGCCGGTGCGGAAGACCTTGGTGTCCTTCGTCGTCACGTCCTTGCCGGCGGTGAAGCCGGTGATCGTGAAGTAGGCGTAACGGCCGTAGGAGTTCGTGGTCGAGCGGCAGATCGCGGAGTCGCAGAAGTTCGTGATGCCCTTGCCGGGCAGGGAGCGCACGATGCTCTTCCGGTCGGCCTGGGTCTTGGCCCTCGTGGCCTGGTCGGCGGTGTCGAAGACGGCGACTCCTACGGTGACCGCGATGCCGTCCTTGACGTAGCTGACGCGGATCAGCCGGGTGCAGCCGTTGGCCGTGAGCACGTGGGGCAGGGTGCCGCCGGCGGCGGTGGCACAGCTCGTCGTGTCGGCCGTGGCGCCCTTCTCGTACACCGTGCCGCCGATGGTCAGCCGGGTGCCCGGGAAGAGGGTCTCGGGGCCGAGCGGGGCGGTGTCCTTCTCGGCGCTGGATATGAAGTCCTTCGGGTCCAGCGGAGGCGGGGCGCTGGTGGGTGCGAAGGACGGCGTGGCGGTGGCCGAACCGCCGGGCAGGGACGCGCTGGCGGGCAGGTTGCTGGGGTGCCCGGAAGGGTCGTCGCCGCCGTTCGCGGAGACGACGGCCATGGCGACGGCCGTGCCTACGGCTATCGTGGCGAGCGCGCCGCCGGCGATGAACATCAGCCTGCGGCGCTTGTTCCGCGTCGCCGAGGCATCGGCGAGCGCGGCCCAGTCCGGAGTCCCGTCGTCGCCGCTGTTCCAGGGCTGCTGGGTGTGCGGTTTCCAGGGATCCCACTGAGACTGGGGTCCCCCCTGCCCGTAACTCATGGGGCGCATCTTAGACGGGGGCCCCGGGTGCCGGAGCCGGTCCGGCGGCATGCCGCGTTTGTCCCGGGCCCGCATCGCCGGACCGGCGGAGCGGCGCCGTTTTGACCCGTGAAGGGGGGCGCGGGTAGTCTGCTTCTTCGTTGTGTATTGGCTTGCTCATTCTCACGGGACGGGCCCTTACACCGGTCCACCGGGCCGATGACCAGCGACCAGCACGCGGTTTGCGTCACCGCTGTGCGGTCAAGGCTGTCGTGATCGTTTCGGTGACCTGTTCAGGACCATTCACTCGAAGCGAAGGCTACGAACCGTGCGTACGTACAGCCCCAAGCCCGGCGATGTGACGCGCCAGTGGCACGTCATCGACGCTCAGGACGTCGTCCTGGGCCGTCTCGCCACCACCGCAGCGACCCTCCTCCGGGGCAAGCACAAGCCGATCTACGCGCCGCACGTCGACGCTGGTGACTTCGTCATCATCATCAACGCCGACAAGGTGCACCTGTCCGGCAACAAGCGGACCCAGAAGATGGCGTACCGCCACTCCGGCTACCCGGGTGGTCTGCGCTCCGTCCGTTACGACGAGCTGCTCGACAAGAACCCCGAGAAGGCCATCGAGAAGGCCGTCAAGGGCATGCTCCCGAAGAACTCCCTGGGCCGTCAGATGCTCTCGAAGCTGAAGGTCTACAAGGGTGACCAGCACCCGCACGCTGCCCAGCAGCCGGTGCCGTTCGAGATCACCCAGGTCGCGCAGTAAGTCCGGCCACCCCCTAAGACTGAAGAGAATCTGAGGAGAATCGTGGCCGAGACCACTGCCGAGCAGCCGTTCGAAGAGCTCGACATCGACAGCTACACCACCGAGTCCGAGGTTCCGGTGGAGGGTGAGTACACCTCCGAGTCCCTCGCCTCGCGTTTCGGTGAGCCCCAGCCGGCTGCCGGCCTGGGCCGCCGCAAGAACGCCATTGCCCGTGTCCGGATCGTTCCGGGCACCGGCAAGTGGAAGATCAACGGTCGCACCCTTGAGGACTACTTCCCGAACAAGGTGCACCAGCAGGAAGTGAACGAGCCCTTCAAGGTGCTCGAGCTGGAAGGCCGTTACGACGTCATCGCCCGCATCGCGGGTGGCGGTGTCTCCGGTCAGGCCGGTGCGCTCCGTCTCGGTGTCGCCCGTGCGCTGAACGAGGCCGACGTCGACAACAACCGCGGCCCGCTGAAGAAGGCCGGCTTCCTCAAGCGCGACGACCGTGCGGTCGAGCGCAAGAAGGCCGGTCTGAAGAAGGCCCGCAAGGCTCCGCAGTACAGCAAGCGCTAAGCTTCGCTGCCTGCTCGTACGTCTACGGGCCCTGGCCCGCACGCACGTACTCCGAACGCCCCGGCGGCACGCCACATGTGCCGTCGGGGCGTTCGTTTATCCCCGCCAAGGGCGTATAACGACACAAGGTGCTCGGCGGCTTGTGTGATCGGATGTTTCCTTCAGGAGGACAAGTGGGACGACTCTTCGGCACGGACGGCGTGCGTGGCGTCGCCAACGCGGACCTGACGGCCGAGATGGCGCTCGGTCTCTCCGTGGCGGCGGCGCACGTGCTGGCCGAGGCGGGCACCTTCGAGGGCCACAAGCCGACGGCGGTGGTCGGACGGGATCCGCGCGCGTCCGGTGAGTTCCTGGAGGCGGCCGTGGTCGCCGGGCTGGCCAGCGCGGGTGTGGACGTCCTGCAGGTCGGCGTGCTGCCGACGCCCGCGGTGGCGTACCTGACCGGCGCGCTCGGCGCCGACCTGGGCGTGATGCTGTCCGCCAGCCACAACGCCATGCCGGACAACGGCATCAAGTTCTTCGCCCGGGGCGGCCACAAACTCGCCGACGAGCTGGAGAACAGGATCGAGGCGGTGTACGAGGCGCACCGGCACGGCGAGCCCTGGGAGCGGCCGACGGGCGCCGGGGTCGGGCGCGTGTGCTCCTACGACGAGGGCTTCGAGCAGTACGTCACGCACCTGCTCTCGGTGCTGCCGAACCGGCTGGACGGGCTGAAGATCGTCCTGGACGAAGCGCACGGCGCGGCCTCGGGGGTCTCGCCGGAGGCGTTCACACGGGCCGGTGCCGAGGTCGTCACGATCGGTGCCGAACCGGACGGACTCAACATCAACGACGGCTGTGGCTCCACCCACCTGGAACAGCTGAAGGCCGCCGTGATCGAGCACGGCGCGGCCCTCGGCATCGCGCACGACGGTGACGCCGACCGCTGCCTGGCCGTGGACCACACCGGCGACGAGGTCGACGGCGACCAGATCCTGTCGGTGCTCGCACTGGCCCTGCGCGAGCGCTCGGAGCTGCGCTCCGACACGGTGGTCGCCACGGTGATGTCCAACCTGGGCTTCAAGCTGGCGATGGAGAAGGCCGGGATCCGGCTGATCCAGACGGCCGTCGGCGACCGCTACGTCCTGGAGGAGATGAAGGAGCACGGCTACGCCCTCGGCGGCGAACAGTCCGGCCACGTCATCATCCTGGACCACGCGACCACGGGCGACGGCACGCTGACCGGCCTGCTGCTGGCGGCGCGGGTCGCGGAGACCGGCCGTACCCTGCGTGACCTGGCCTCCGTCATGGAGCGGCTGCCGCAGGTGCTGATCAACGTCCCGGACGTCGACAAGTCCCGGGTGAAGACCTCCGCCGACCTCGCCGCCGCCGTCGCCGAGGCGGAGCACGAGCTGGGCGCGACGGGCCGGGTCCTGCTGCGGCCGTCGGGCACCGAGCCGCTGGTGCGGGTGATGGTCGAGGCCGCGGACATCGAACAGGCGCGGTCGGTGGCCGGGCGGCTGGCCGACGCGGTGAAGTCCGCGCTGGGCTAGTTCCGGACCCGGCCCCGGAGCCGGGACGTCGGACCCTGACCCGTACCCGTACCCGGACCCTGACCCGTACCCGTACCCGGACCCGGACCCGGACCCGGACCCGGACCCGGACCCGGAGCCGGGCCGGGGCCAGGGTCGCGACAAAGCGTGCACACGGGTCGCGGGGCTCGTCAGTACCTCGGCCACCGATTTACCGACGGTGAGGTGCGGGGCGTCTCCTGGAGGCCGCTCGCTTTCGCCGTACGCTCACGCTGCCTGGCCCACAGCCACTTCTGGGCCAGCAGCGTGAGGGTTCCGGCCAGGACGATGCCCAGCAGGTTCAGCAGCAGCTGTGCGGTGGAGCCCCAGGCCTGGCGGTACTCGGTGTAGGCGAAGGCGACCGCCGCGTTGGCGGCTGCCGGGACCGTCGTCACGGAGATCGCCACGCCGATCAGCGCCCCTGACTTCGCGGAGGTGAGGGAGAGCGTGCCGGCGATGCCGGCCAGGACCGCGACGACGAAGGAGAACGCGTCGGGGCGGTAGATGAAGTTGGTGTTGGGCCGCTGCGCCTCCAGCCGCACCTTGGTGAACAGGCCGACGGCGTCCATGAAGTAGCTGAAGCCGACCGTCAGCGCCATCGCCACCGCGAACCCCACCAGCAGCGCGGTGAGCGAGCGCCAGGCGAGCCGCGGCCGGCGCTGCACCAGCGCCGTGCTGAATCCGGCCAGCGGCCCGAACTCGGGGCCGACGGCCATCGCGCCCACGATCAGGATCGCGTTGTCCAGCACCACACCGCAGGCCGCGATCATGGTGGCGAGGGCGAGGAAGGCGACGTACGTCACCGACAGCGTCGACTCCTCGTGCGTGGCCTCCTCCATGTGCTCCCACAGCACCGCGTCGGCGCCCTCGCCCGGGGCCTCCTGCTCGGCCCGGTCGGCCCGCCGGGACAGCGTGAGGTCGATGTTCTCGACGGCGATGGAACCGGTGTCCTCCAGACCCAGCCGCCTCAGTGTGCCGATGAGCCCGTCCCCTGCCTCGCGGGCGACGTCGCACAGGACGACGTCGCCGGCGGGACTGCGGGCGGCACCGGGCAGGACCACGAGGTGGGCGGTGCCGACCGTGTTCTCGATCAGTCGCACCACCTCCTCCGTCCGGTCGGCGGGGGTGATCAGGCGCAGATGCAGCATGGCGCCTTTCTAACAGGCGGCCTCTACAGCTTGCGCAGCCGCAGCCGCTGCACCTTGTGGTCGGGGCCCTTGCGCAGCACGAGGGCGGCGCGGCCACGGGTGGGGGCGATGTTCTCGACCAGGTTGGGCTTGTTGATCGTGCGCCACTGGGTGCGGGCGTAGTCGAGGGCCTCCTCCTCGGAGACCTGGGTGTACTTGCGGAAGTACGAGGACGGGTCCTGGAAGGCGGTCTGGCGCAGTTCTTTGAAGCGGTTGAGGTACCAGCGTTCGATGTCCTCGGCGTTCGCGTCGACGTACACGCTGAAGTCGAAGTAGTCCGCCAGGCCGACCCGGGTGCGGCCGTCCTTGCCGGGCAGCGCGGGCTGGAGGACGTTCAGCCCCTCGACGATGAGGATGTCCGGGCGGCGGACGACGAGTTCCTCGCCGGGGACGATGTCGTAGATGAGGTGGGAGTAGACGGGCGCGGACACCTCGCCCTTGCCCGCCTTGATGTCGGCGACGAACCGGGTCAGGGCGCGCCGGTCGTAGGACTCGGGAAAACCTTTCCGCGACATCAGGCCGCGGGCCTGGAGCTCCTTGGTGGGCAGCAGGAACCCGTCGGTGGTGACCCGCTCCACCCGCGGGTGTTCGGGCCACCGGGAGAGCAGGGCCTGCAGCAGACGGGCCACGGTGGACTTCCCGCACGCGACCGAGCCGGCGACACCTATGACGAACGGGGTGCCGGACTGGGAGCCACGCTCGCCGAGGAAGGTGTTGAGGGCGCCGCGCAGTCCGTCGGTTGCGCCGACGTAGAGGTTGAGGAGCCGGGACAGCGGCAGGTAGATGTCCCGGACCTCGTCGAGGTCGATGACGTCGCCGAGGCCGCGCAGTTTCTCGACTTCTTCGGCGGTGAGGGGGAGGGGCGTCTTGTCACGCAGGGCGCTCCACTCGGCGCGGGTGAGGTCGACGTAGGGAGTCGCCTCCGGCCTTCGCCGGTGGGCGCTCCGGGGCATCGAGGAGACCGGAGAGATCACAGTCCATTGTTAACGGAGTTTGAACGGGGTGGCGGGGTGGGTTAGGTCACGCCGGCACCGGGCGCTCGTGCGACGGTGGGAATTTCCGAATTCGGGCAGGCGCAAGCGGTTTCTGGTCGCTGACGGGCCGTAGGCTGCGGCGCATGTGCGGAATCGTGGGTTATGTGGGAACGCAGTCGGCGCTCGATGTCGTGATGGCCGGGCTGAAGCGGCTGGAGTACCGGGGGTACGACTCGGCGGGCATCGCCATGCTGGCGGACGGCGGGCTGGCCACCGCGAAGAAGGCCGGGAAGCTCGTCAACCTGGAGAAGGAACTGGTCGACCGGCCCCTGCCGACGGGCACGACGGGCATCGGTCACACGCGCTGGGCCACGCACGGCGGCCCGACGGACGCGAACGCGCACCCCCACCTCGACAACGCGGGGCGGGTCGCGGTGGTCCACAACGGGATCATCGAGAACTTCGCGGTGCTGCGGGCCGAGCTGGCCGAGCGCGGCCACGAGCTGACGTCGGAGACGGACACCGAGGTGGTCGCCCACCTGCTGGCGGAGGAGTACTCCTCCTGCGCCGACCTCGCCGAGGCCATGCGCCGGGTGTGCCGGCGCCTGGAGGGTGCGTTCACGCTGGTCGCGGTGCACGCGGAGGAGCCGGACGTGGTCGTGGGCGCCCGCCGGAACTCCCCGCTGGTGGTCGGCGTCGGAGAGGGCGAGGCGTTCCTGGCCTCCGACGTCGCCGCGTTCATCAGCCACACGCGGTCGGCGATCGAGCTGGGCCAGGACCAGGTGGTGGAACTGCGCCGCGACGGTGTGACGGTGACGGGTTTCGACGGACAGCCCGCCGAGGTCCGCTCCTACCACGTCGACTGGGACGCGTCGGCGGCGGAGAAGGACGGCTATGACTACTTCATGCTCAAGGAGATCGCCGAGCAGCCCAAGGCGGTCGCCGACACGCTGCTGGGCCGCATCGACCCGTCCGGCTCGCTGACCCTGGACGAGGTCCGGATCTCCACGTCCGAACTGCGCGAGGTGGACAAGGTCGTCATCGTCGCCTGCGGTACGGCCTTCCACGCGGGTCTGATCGCCAAGTACGCCATCGAGCACTGGACGCGCATCCCGTGCGAGGTGGAGCTGGCCAGCGAGTTCCGCTACCGGGACCCGATCCTGGACGGCCGCTCCCTGGTGATCGCCATCTCCCAGTCCGGCGAGACGATGGACACGCTGATGGCCCTCCGGCACGCCCGGGAGCAGGGCTCCAAGGTGCTGGCGATCTGCAACACCAACGGCTCGACGATCCCGCGCGAGTCCGACGCGGTGCTGTACACGCACGCCGGCCCGGAGGTGGCGGTGGCCTCCACGAAGGCCTTCCTCACCCAGCTGGTCGCCTGTTACCTGGTCGCCCTGTACCTGGGTCAGGTGCGCGGCACCAAGTGGGGCGACGAGGTCCGCGCGGTCATCCGGGACCTGTCCCGGATCTCGGCCGCGGTCGACCAGGTCCTGGGGACCATGGAGCCGGTCCGGGCGCTGGCGCGAAGCCTGGCCCCGAAGAACACGGTGCTCTTCCTGGGCCGGCACGTGGGCTACCCGGTCGCCCTCGAAGGCGCCCTGAAGCTGAAGGAGCTCGCCTACATGCACGCCGAGGGCTTCGCGGCGGGCGAGCTGAAGCACGGTCCGATCGCGCTCATCGAGGAGGATGTGCCGGTGGTGGTCGTCGTACCGTCGCCGCGTGGCCGCTCGGTCCTCCACGACAAGATCGTCTCCAACATCCAGGAGATCCGGGCGAGGGGCGCCCGCACGATCGTGATCGCGGAGGAGGGGGACGAGGCGGTGGTCCCCTACGCCGACCACCTGATCCGCATCCCGGCGACCCCGACCCTCCTCCAGCCGCTGGTGGCGACGGTGCCGCTCCAGGTCTTCGCGTGCGAGCTGGCCGCGGCCCGCGGGAACGAGGTGGACCAGCCGCGCAACCTGGCGAAGTCGGTGACGGTGGAGTGACTTACGCGCCGGGCTAGTGGTGCCAGGCGCTGCCGCCGGTGTTGTGGATGATCCGCTGCAGCACCTTGATGGTGGTCAGGTACTCCTCGTCGGAGATACCGGCGTGCCGCTCCGCCCACAGCTCGTCCTGGAGGGCCGCGGCCTTCTCGAACAGGGCCCGGCCCTCGGCGGTGATCGCCAGGCGCCCCTCGGCGTCCTCGGTGGTCCAGCCCCGGGCGAGGGTCGCGTCGATCTCCGCCTCCATCGTCTCCGCGCCCGTGCCGAGGTAGTTCCGCAGCAGCCCGGACACCTCGGCGCGGGTCCTGCCGTCCTCGACCCGTGCCACCTGCGCCAGGACCCACCACTGCGGTTGGGTGAGGCCCAGCTCGGCGAGGGCGCCCCGGGTGCGGGTGACGACGGCGTCGTAGGCCGCCCAACTCCAGTAGCCGATGGGCTGCCTGATCAGTCCGGCGTCGCTGTGCGAGTACGAGAACTCCATGGTCGGCCCCTTCGTTCCTGCGTGCGCTGCTTCGAGGGGACCGACCGTAGGAACTCAACCGGGCTTGAGGTCAAGGGTTCTCGGTGCGGGTGCCACCCCGGGTGCGGCTGGGGGTGGGGGTGGGGGTGTGTCAGAGGGCTTCCGGACGAAGGGGGGTGACGCAGGGGAGGTGACGCGTCGGCCGTCGTGCAGGCGCCCTTGCATCCTCCGCCCCGCCCTCCTCGTAGGGTTCTCGGCATGAGCATCATCGGGGTCGGTATCGATGTCGCCGAGATCGACCGGTTTAGGGCGTCGCTGGAGCGGACGCCGGGGCTGGCTGACCGGCTGTTCGTCGAGAGTGAGCTGTTGCTGCCCAGTGGGGAGCGGCGCGGGATCGCCTCGTTGGCGGCCCGGTTCGCCGCGAAGGAGGCGCTCGCCAAGGCCCTCGGGGCGCCGCCGGGGCTGCACTGGACGGACGCCGAGGTCTACGTCGAGGACAGCGGGCAGCCGCGGCTGCGCGTGTGGGGGACCGTCGCCGCGCGGGCGGCCGAACTCGGTGTGCGCTCGTGGCACGTGTCGCTCAGCCATGACGCCGGCGTCGCCTCGGCGGTGGTCGTCGCCGAGGGCTGAGCGAGCCGGGTGTGGCCGCCGGTGGTTTCCGGGGAGACTCGGACCCATGCGTACTGCGTACAGCGTGGAGACGGTAAGGGCGGCCGAGCGGGCCTTGATGGCGCGGTTGCCGGAGGGTGCGCTGATGCAGCGGGCCGCCGCTGGGCTGGCCGCCGCCTGCGCGCAACTGCTGGGGCGGGTGTACGGCAGCCGGGTGGTGCTGCTGGTGGGCAGCGGCGACAACGGCGGGGACGCGCTGTACGCCGGGGCGCGGCTGGCCCGGCGCGGCGCCGGGGTCGTGGCCGTGCTGCTCTCGCCGGGACGGGCCCATGCCGGCGGGCTGGCGGCCCTGCGGAGGGCGGGGGGCACGGTCACCTCGGCCGTGTCCGGCACGTCGGGCGAGACCGGGGGATCCGAGGGGTCCGACGGGTCCGACGGGGGTTTCGGCCCCGTCGAGGACGTCATCCTGCGGGCCGACCTCGTCGTCGACGGAATCGTGGGGATCGGCGGGAAGGGCGGGCTGCGGCCCGACGCCGAGCGGCTCGTGCGGGTGGCGGAGCGGTCACGGGCAGCCGTCGTGGCCGTCGATCTGCCCAGCGGGGTCGAGGCGGACAGCGGGGAGGTGCGCGGGGCCGCCGTCCGGGCCGACCTCACGGTCACCTTCGGCACGTACAAGCCCGGACTCCTGATCGATCCCGCGCGTGAACACGCCGGTTCCCTACGGCTGGTCGAGATCGGCCTCGAACTGCCGCCCGCCGCCGACCTGGAGGCCCTGCAGCACGCCGACGTGGCCCGGCTGCTGCCGGAACCGGCGGCCGAGAGCGACAAGTACCGGCGGGGCGTGGTCGGGATCGCCGCCGGGTCGGCGCGGTACCCGGGGGCCGCCGTGCTCGCCGTGGCCGGGGCGTTGCGGGGCGGGGCGGGGGCCGTGCGGTACGTCGGGCCGGCGGGAGACGCCGTCATCGCCCGGTTCCCCGAGACGCTCGTGTCCGACCAGGGGCCCGGCCGGGCGGGGCGCGTCCAGGCATGGGTGGTCGGGCCGGGCGCCGGGGACGACGCGGCGACCGTGGCCGAGGTGCTGGGCACGGACGTGCCGGTGCTGCTGGACGCCGACGGTCTGCGGCTGGCCGAACGGGACACGGTGCGCACGCGCACGGCGCCGACGCTGATGACGCCGCACGCGGGGGAGGCCGCCGCGCTGCTCGGCGTACGGCGCGAGGAGGTCGAGGGGGCACGGCTCGCGGCGGTACGGGAGCTGGCGGCGATGTACCGGGCGACCGTGCTGCTGAAGGGCTCGACCACGCTGGTCGCCGCGGCGGAGGGCGGTCCGCTGAGGGTGAACGCCACGGGGACGTCCTGGCTGGCGACCGCGGGGAGCGGGGATGTGCTGTCGGGTCTTGCGGGGTCGTTGCTGGCGGCGGGGCTGTCCGCGACGGACGCGGGCGGTGCGGCGGCGTATCTGCACGGGCTTGCGGGGCGGTTCGCGGCGGTGGGGGCGCCGGTGGGGGCGTTCGACGTCGCGGCGCGGATTCCGCAGGCGTGGAGGGAGGTGCGGCGGGGCTGAGGGCACCTGCCTGCCGAGCGGAGGTCCATCCCTCGGGTGACCTCACCGCGCGGCATCCCGGAATCCGGCGGGCCCGCGCGTTTGGCTGATCGCATGATCAGCAGAGGAATCGCCCGCCAAGGCGCTGCGGCGCTGCTCGCCGCCGCCCTCGCCCTGCCCGCCGCCGGGATCGCCGCTGCCTCCGCCGTCTCCCCCGCACCCCCGGCCCTTCACGAACCCGAGCTGGTGCCCGGCGTACCCCCCGGCCCCGCGCAGCCCTGGCAGATCGACACACCCGACCAGATGCTGCCGCCGAAGACGTACACGCCCACCAAGCGGGAGGACGCCGTCGAGCCCAGGGACGCGGCGCCCGGGACGTACGACCTCATCGAGTACGTGCCCCTCTACGACGCCGTCTCCAAAGTGGCCTGCAGCAAGCAGACCGGGCCCTACCAGCGGCAGGTGGAGCGCTGGCTGAAGCTCGAGGTGGACGGGAAGCAGTCCGCGGCGGACTGCAAGGCCATCCGCGCCTTCCAGGTCAAGCACGAGATCAAGCCCGCCATCGGCTTCGCGGGACCCGTCACCTGGTCGACCATGATGCTGATCTCGGCCAGGAAGAACCCGAACGCGGCGAAGAAGTGCCCGGTGCGGTCGTACAAGGTGGCCTGCGTCGATCTGAACCGGCAGCTCACCTGGGTGCAGAAGGGCTCCAAGGTGGTGTTCGGGCCGGTGCCGATGCGCAGCGGGCGCAAGGGGCACGTCACCCGCAAGGGCTGGCACACCATCTACTGGCGGCACAAGAACCACGTGTCGACCCTCTACCACCAGCCCATGCCCTATGCCCAGTTCTTCGACGGCGGGGAGGCTTTCCACGCCGTCTACGGCAGCATCTACACCACCGTCGGCTCCATGGGCTGCGTCAACCTCGAGCTCGCCGACGCACGCACACTGTGGGGCGTGCTGAAGAAGGGCGACCACGTCTACGTGTGGGGGCGACGGACGGGTACCTGACACTGCACCCGGGGCTCGTACGGCCCTCTGAGAGACTGGGGGCGCCATGAGTAAGACTGCACATGCACCGAGCGCCTCCCTGCGCGCCCGCGCCGAGATCGATCTGGGCGCCCTGCGCGCCAATGTGCGGGCCCTGCGTGCCCGTGCGGCGGGCGCGGCCGTGATGGCCGTCGTCAAGTCCGACGCGTACGGCCACGGAGCGCTGCCGTGCGCCCGCGCCGCCCTGGAGGCGGGGGCGACCTGGCTGGGCACGGCCACGCCCGAGGAGGCCCTCGCGCTGCGCGCCGCAGGGCTGGACGCGCGCATCCTGTGCTGGCTGTGGGTGCCGGGCGGGCCCTGGCGGCAGGCGGTCGAGGCCGACATCGACGTCTCGCTCAGCGGGGTGTGGGCGCTGCGCGAGGTCACCCAGGCCGCCCGGGAGGCCCGGCGGCCCGCGCGTGTGCAGCTCAAGGCCGACACCGGGCTGGGCCGCAACGGCTGCCAGCCCGCCGACTGGGCCGAACTCGTCGCCGGGGCCCTGCGCGCCGAGGCCCAGGGGCTGGTCCGGATCACCGGGCTGTGGTCCCACTTCGCCTGCGCCGACGAACCCGGGCATCCCTCGATCGCCGCCCAGCTCGACCGCTTCCGGGAGATGCTGGCGTACGCCGAGGAGCAGGGCGTGCGGCCCGAGGTGCGGCACATCGCCAACTCGCCGGCCACGCTCACCCTCCCCGCAACCCACTTCGACCTCGTCCGCACCGGCATCGCCATGTACGGCATCTCTCCCAGCCCGGAGGTCGGCACACCGGCCGACTTCGGACTGCGCCCGGTGATGACGCTCAGGGCCGCGCTGGCCCTGGTCAAGCAGGTCCCGGGCGGGCACGGCATCAGCTACGGCCACCATTACGTCACGCCGGGCGCGACGACCCTCGGTCTCGTGCCCGTCGGCTACGCGGACGGCATTCCCCGGCACGCCTCCGGCACCGGGCCCCTGCTGATCGACGGCAAGTGGCGGACGGTCGCCGGGCGGGTCGCGATGGACCAGTTCGTGGTGGACCTGGGCGGCGACCGGCCCGCGGTGGGCAGTGAGGTGATCCTGTTCGGGCCCGGCGACCGGGGTGAGCCCACCGCCGAGGACTGGGCCGAGGCCTGCGGCACCATCGCGTACGAGATCGTCACGCGCATCGGAACACGCGTTCCCCGCGTCCATGTGAACGGGCAGGAACCTGGGTAGACCCCCGTTGAGGGTGGGACGGGGCGGCGGCCCCCGGTAGCCGTACTCGAGCGGCACCTGGTTCAGTCGTCCGGTGCTTCGGGGAGCGGGCGAGCCGCGGTACGGCGGTTTCGGGGAGGAGGAGCGGTACGTGAGCGAGACCAGCACGGAGGCGGTGGCGGACATCGTCGCCTCGGCGGCCGTCGCCTCCGCCGCCCGGGAAGCCGGGAGCTGGCGCAGGGCGACCGGCATCGCCGGTGCCGCGATAGGCGTCCTCGCCGCGGGTGCCGCCGCCGGCGTGGCCATAGAGCGGATGACGGTCGGGCGCGGGGTGCGCCGCAAGGCCCGGCTGGCGCTGGACTCGGCAGGGCCGTACGGCACCGTGCGCGGCACCCCGGGCAAGGCCTACGCCGAGGACGGCACCGAGCTGTACTACGAGGTCGACGACGTCGAACCCGACCCGCCCGGCCCGCACGTCTCCCCGCGCCGGCGGCGGCTCTTCGGACGCAAGACACCCGCCCCGGTCACCGTCGTCTTCTGCCACGGCTACTGCCTCAACCAGGACTCCTGGCACTTCCAGCGGGCGGCGCTGCGCGGAGTCGTCCGCGCCGTGCACTGGGACCAGCGCAGCCACGGCCGCTCCGGGCGGGGCGTGGCCCAGGGCCAGGACGGCGTGACCCTCACCATCGACCAGCTCGGCCGCGACCTGAAGGCCGTCATCGACGCGGCCGTGCCGGACGGGCCGATCGTGCTCGTCGGGCACTCCATGGGCGGGATGACCATGATGGCGCTCGCCGCCCAGTTCCCTGAGCTGATCCGGGACCGGGTCGTGGCCACCGCCTTCGTCGGCACGTCGTCCGGGCGGCTCGCCGAGGTCGACTTCGGGCTGCCGGTGGCCGGCGTCAACGCGGTGCGCCGGGTCCTGCCCGGGGTGCTGAAAGCGCTCGGGCAGCAGGCGGAACTGGTGGAGAGGGGGCGCCGGGCCACCGCCGATCTGTTCGCCGGGATCATCAAGCGGTACTCGTTCGGGGGACGGGACGTCGATCCCGCGGTCGCACGGTTCGCGGAACGGATGATCGAGGCCACGCCGATCGACGTGGTCGCCGAGTTCTACCCGGCCTTCACCGACCACGACAAGGCCGAGGCCCTCGCCTGTTTCCGGGACGTCCCGGTGCTGGTCCTGGCCGGGGTGCGGGACCTGATCACGCCCAGCGAGCACAGCGAGGCCATAGCCGCTCTGCTGCCGGACGCCGAGCTGGTGCTCGTGCCGGACGCCGGGCACCTGGTGATGCTGGAACATCCGGAAGTGGTGACCGACCGCCTCGCCGACCTCCTCACACGCGCGGGTGCGGTGCCGGCAGGGGCTACCGTAATGGGCTATGGAAGCACCAGCAGCACCGCACCGCCCCGCTGAGACCAGGCTGACCGTCACCTCGCCCGAACAGATGGCGGAACTGGGCCGCCGGCTGGCCAAGCTGCTGCGCGCGGGCGATCTGGTGATGCTCACCGGGGAACTCGGCGCGGGCAAGACGACGCTGACCCGCGGGCTCGGTGAGGGGCTCGGGGTGCGCGGCGCGGTCACCTCGCCGACCTTCGTGATCGCCCGTGTGCACCCCTCCCTCGGCGACGGCCCCCCGCTCGTCCACGTGGACGCCTACCGGCTCGGCGGCGGCCTGGACGAGATGGAGGACCTGGACCTCGACGTCTCGCTGCCCGACTCGGTGATCGTCGTGGAGTGGGGCGAGGGCAAGGTCGAGGAGCTGACCGAGGACCGGCTGGAGGTCGTCATCCACCGGGCCGTCGGCGACACCACGGACGAGGTGCGGCACGTGACGCTGACCGGTCTGGGCAGGCGCTGGGCCGAGGCCGGCCTGGAGACGCTGGCGGCCTAGAAGGACCGAGGGGCTTTTCCGACAAGCCGTCGGCAAAATATTGCGCGGGGTCCGCCGGGCGTGGTGACATGGTGGCCGGCCCGTAGTCAGGTGCGCCCACGTACGCCCGCCCCGCACCTCAGGAGGCGTCCATGACCGTTCCCCGACCCACCGCCCAGGCCCGGCCGGCCGTGCTCACCGGGGTGTCCATGCGTGATCTGCTGGCGTCGTGCGCGGCGGCGGACGCGGTCTCCCGGCCGCCGCGCGAGCCGGATCCGCAGGCCCCGCGACCGGGGCAAGCGCACCCGAAGGCGGCCTAGCTCAGCGGATCACGACGACCCGGACGCCGATCGTCGCGAACATCCACATCGCGTCCCCGTCCGGCCGGTTCTCCCGGATGCCGCCCGTCCTCACGGTCTGGTCCGGCACCGGTTCGGCGTCGTGCCGCACGGCCGCGCTGAAGCCGATCACCACCCCGTCCACGCTGGTGAAGCGCACCACGTGCTCGACGGGCACACCGTCGGTCCCGGTGATGGCGTTCGAGCGGGAGGTGACCCGGTAGGTGCCGGGGGGCGGGTCGACACTGCCGGGTTTCACCCGGAACGTGCGCTGGACGTCGTTCCTCTCGCCGACCAGCCACACACGGTCGTCGTCCACCGAGTACACGACCCGTTCACCCGTACCGGAACCGCGCGGCAGGGCCGTCGGGTTCCGGCGGTCGCGGGGCGCCTTGGAGACCGCCGCCGAGGGGGACGCAGCCGCCGTGGGCCCGCCGCTCAGGCTCGCCGGCACCGTCGCGCGGGCCTGGTAGGCGAGGAAGCCGATGGCGGCGACGGCCGCCGCGGTCAGGCCGGCCACGATCCCCGAGCTGGTACCTGCCACGTGCGTTCACCTCTGCCTCGAGCGTTGCCTGCGGTGCGTGTCCGCTGTCTCGTGCGATATGTCGTACTTCGTGCAGACCGTAGCAGTCCGTGACGATCCCACCGGTACGGCCATGCGGGCGCCGCGGGCGCCGTAGGCTGTTCGCGTGCTCTTGCTCGCTCTGGATACCGCAACACCCGCCGTCACCGTCGCGCTGCACGACGGCACGGACGTCATCGCCTCGTCGCGCCAGGTGGACGCGCGCCGGCACGGAGAGCTGCTGCTGCCGGCCGTCGACCGCCTCTTCGCCGACGCCGGGCTGAAGCTGGAGGCGGTCACCGGGATCGTCACCGGCATCGGGCCCGGGCCCTACACCGGCCTGCGCGTCGGCCTGATGACCGCCGACACCTTCGGCCTCGCCCTCGGTGTCCCCGTCTACGGCCTGTGCACCCTGGACGGCCTCGCCTACGCCGCCGACATCGAGAAGGGCCCCTTCGTCGTGGCGACCGACGCCCGGCGCAAGGAGGTCTACTGGGCGACGTACGCCGACTCCCGCACCCGGCTGACCGGCCCGGCCGTCGACCGTCCGGCCGACATCGCCGACCGTGTCGCCGGGCTTCCCGCGGTCGGCGCGGGCGCGCTGCTCTACCCGGACACGTTCCCGCGCGTCCACGAGCCGGAGCACGTGTCCGCCGCCGCGCTCGCCTCGCTGGCCGCCGAGAAGCTGGCCGCGGGTGAGGAGCTGCCGGCGCCGCGCCCGCTGTACCTGCGCCGCCCGGACGCCCAGGTCCCCAAGAACTACAAGGTGGTCACCCCGAAGTGACGCAGGCGGCAACCCCCCGGCTGCGTGAGATGCGCTGGTGGGACATCGACCCGGTCCTGGAGCTGGAGAAGGACCTGTTCCCCGAGGACGCCTGGTCCCGGGGCATGTTCTGGTCCGAGCTGGCCCACGCCCGCGGCTCCGGGGCGACCCGGCGCTACCTGGTGGCCGAGGAGGGCGACCGGATCGTCGGCTACGCCGGCCTCGCCGTCTCCGCCGACCTGGGCGACATCCAGACCATCGCCGTCGCCCGCCACCTCCAGGGCACCGGCCTCGGCGGCCGCCTGCTCACCGAGCTGCTGAGGGCGGCGACCGCGTTCGAGTGCGCCGAGGTGATGCTCGAATGCCGGGTCGACAACCTCCCCGCACAGAAGCTGTACGAGCGCTTCGGCTTCGTGCCCATCGGGTTCCGGCGCGGCTACTACCAGCCGGGCAACGTGGACGCCCTGGTGATGCGCCTGACCGACCCTACGACCTCCGTACAAGGAACCGAGAGCAATGGCTGACTCACGCGACGAGCCGCTCGTGCTGGGCATCGAGACCTCCTGCGACGAGACCGGCGTCGGCATCGTCCGCGGCACCACCCTGCTGGCGGACGCCGTCGCCTCCAGCGTCGACGAGCACGCGCGCTTCGGCGGCGTCGTACCCGAGGTGGCGTCCCGGGCGCACCTGGAGGCGATGATCCCGACGATCGACCGCGCGCTGAAGGAGGCGGGCGTCTCGGCGAAGGACCTCGACGGCATCGCGGTCACCGCCGGTCCCGGTCTCGCCGGCGCGCTGCTGGTCGGCGTCTCGGCGGCGAAGGCGTACGCCTACGCGCTCGGCAAGCCCCTCTACGGCGTCAACCACCTGGCCTCGCACATCTGCGTCGACCAGCTGGAGCACGGCCCGCTGCCCGAGCCGACGATGGCCCTGCTGGTCTCCGGCGGCCACTCCTCGCTGCTGCTGTCCGAGGACATCACCTCCGACGTCCGCCCGATGGGCTCGACCATCGACGACGCGGCCGGCGAGGCCTTCGACAAGATCGCCCGCGTGCTGAACCTCGGATTCCCGGGCGGCCCGGTGATCGACCGGTACGCGCGCGAGGGCGACCCGCAGGCGATCGCGTTCCCGCGCGGTCTGACCGGCCCGCGCGACCCGGTGTACGACTTCTCCTTCTCCGGTCTGAAGACGGCCGTGGCCCGCTGGATCGAGGCCAGGCGGGCGGCGGGCGAGGAGGTCCCGGTGCGGGACGTGGCCGCCTCCTTCCAGGAGGCCGTCGTCGACGTGCTGACCCGCAAGGCGGTGCGCGCCTGCAAGGACGAGGGCGTCGACCACCTGATGATCGGCGGCGGTGTGGCGGCCAACTCCCGGCTGCGCGCGCTGGCCCAGGAGCGCTGCGAGGCGGCCGGCATCCGGCTGCGTGTGCCGCGCCCCAAGCTGTGCACGGACAACGGCGCGATGGTGGCCGCGCTCGGCGCCGAGATGGTCGCGCGGAACCGGGCCGCGTCCAGCTGGGACCTGTCGGCGGACTCCTCGCTGCCGGTGACCGACCCGCACGTGCCGGGGCACGACCATGTGCACGAGGTCAGCAAGGAGAACCTGTACCCGTGACCGTCGCTCTGATGTGGGAGGCGCGGGCCGCCGCGGGCCGGGGCGAGGAACTGCTGGACTGGGTGCGGTGCCAGTCGCTCGCCGCACAGCCGCTGCGCCGCGAGACCTTCCGCGCCCCGCAGGACCGGGTGCTGGTCATCACGTGGTGGGACGCGCCCTACGACGCCGACCTGCCCGAACTCCCCGAGCCGTCGGCGGAGTTGGTGACCAGGCAGGTGCACAGATGGCGCTTCGAGTCGGCCGGCACCGGCTGAGGGCCACTGTCCGGGGTGGCAGGCCGTGCCCCCGGACACCTCGCACACCGGCCGCGGTTCCAGCGCGCCCGGCCCCACCAGCCGGGCGCCCGTGCGGCCGGTGAAGGACGACAGGCCGGCGTGGAAGCGGAAGCAGACCCAGCGGGCCTCGCCGGGGGCCGGCTCCAGCCGGTGGCAGCCGATCCGGTGCCCGGCGCCGACGCCGGGACGATGAGAATTTCCCAAGAAAGCCGGCTGTCGCCGCCTGCGCTAACAGTCCCCTAATAATTCGGACTTACGTTCCTGCCGTGACGCGACACGAGGATCAAGGCGACGCGGGCGGACGAGCGGGTGGAGGGGCGGGCCGGCGGTCCAGAGCGCTGAAGGCCGCCGGCCTCGCCCTGGCGGGTGTCCTGGTGCTGGGCGTGGCCACCACCGGCTGGGCGTACTGGCATCTCAACCACAACATCACAAGCGTCGACATCGACGGCGCCCTCGGCGACGACCGTCCCGCCAGGGTGCTGACCACCCCGTCGGCCGGTGCCCCGGCCACGCCCGCCGCCGCGCTGCCGGACGGCGCCCTCAACATCCTCGTCCTCGGCTCGGACTCGCGCAGCGGCAAGGCCGACAAGGCGCTCGGCGGCGGCGACAGCTCCGGTGCCCGCTCCGACACGGCGATGGTGGTGCACATCGAGGCGGGCCGCCACAAGGCCACCGTGGTCAGCATCCCGCGCGACACGCTGGTGCCCCGCCCGTCCTGCCCACTGGCCTCCGGGGGCTCGACGGCGCCGGCGTACCAGGCGATGTTCAACAGCGCCTACGCCGTGGGCGGGCCGGTGTGCGCGGTCAAGACCGCCGAGTCGGTCACCGGCATCCGCATGGACCACTACCTCGAGATCGACTTCTCCGGATTCGCGAAGCTGGTGGACGCGCTCGGCGGGGTCGACGTCACCACCGGCCAGGACATCGACGACGACAAGAGCCATCTGCACCTGAAGGCCGGGTCTCACCACCTCGACGGCACCCAGGCCCTCGCCCTCGCCCGCACCCGGCACGGCATAGGTGACGGCAGCGACCTGGGCCGCATAGGACTGCAGCAGAAGCTGGTGAAGGCCCTGCTGGAGCAGATGGCGGCCACGGACCTGCTCACCGATCCCACCAGGCTGTACCGGGTCGCCGACGCGGCCACCGGGACCCTCACCACCGACACCGGGCTGGACTCCCTGGGGGAACTGACGAAGCTGGGCCAGAGCCTGAAGCACCTGACGGCCGACGAGGTGAGCACGGTGACGATGCCGGTCATGACCGCGCCCTCCGACCCCAATCGCGTGGTGGCACGGCAGCCGGCCGCGGACGAACTGTGGGCGTCCCTGCGCCGCTGACCGGCCGGCTGACCGCGGGACGAACCGGTTCGCCGAGAAAAGATCGGAAGATCTCCCGGGACGGTGTCGATGCGGAGGTCTCCCGTTCGACACATGGGTGAGCGGCGGGGAACGGCCCCGCCGCCGCGACCGAAGGAGTCACCATGCCCCGCTACCTGTCGATCGTGCACATCGACGAGTCCTCCGCCCCGGCCGGCGGGCCCAGCGAGGAGCTGATGCGGCGGATGGGCGAGCTGATCGAGGAGATCACCAAGGCCGGAGTCATGCTCGACACCGCCGGGCTCACCCCGTCCGCCCAGGGCACCACCGTGCGCTGGGAGAACGGCAAGCTCTCCGTCACCGACGGCCCGTTCACCGAGTCCAAGGAGGTCATCGGCGGCTACGCGATCATGCAGTGCAAGGACAAGGCCGAGGCCCTGGAGTGGACCAAGCGCTTCCTGAAGGTCCACGAGGAGTTCTGGACCGTCACCTGCGAGGTGCGCGAGATCGCCGAGGCCTGACCGCGCGTTGGCCCCGGAAGCCTTCCCGGGTGTTGCATGGTGGGCTGTGGAACCACAGCCCGCCGCTGCACGCCCCGTCGAGGCGGCGCACGCGATCGAGACCGTCTTCCGCCTGGAGGCACCGCGGGTGATCGCCGGTGTCACCCGGATCGTCCGGGACGTCGGCATCGCCGAGGAACTCGCGCAGGACGCGCTGGTCGCTGCCCTGGAGCAGTGGCCCCGGGACGGTGTGCCCGACAACCCGGGCGCCTGGCTCATGGTCACCGCCCGCCGCCGCGCCGTCGACCTGGTCCGGCGCAAGGAGGCGTACGCCCGCAAGCTCGCCGAGATCGGGCGGGACCTGCGGACCACGGCCCCGCCCGAGGAGCCCGCCGACCCCGACGGCATCGACGACGACCTGCTCCGCCTGCTCTTCACCACCTGCCATCCGGTGCTGTCCGCCGAGGCCCGCACCGCGCTCACCCTGCGCCTGCTCGGCGGTCTGACGACGGCCGAGATCGCCCGCGCCTACCTCGTCCCCGAGCCGACGATCGCCCAGCGCATCGTCCGCGCCAAGCGCACCCTCGCGCGGAAGAACATCGCCTTCGAGGTGCCGTACGGCCCCGACCGCGAGGCCCGCCTCGGGTCCGTCCTGGACGTCATCTACCTGATCTTCAACGAGGGGTACGCGGCCACCGCGGGCGACGACTGGCTGCGCCCCGGGCTGTGCGAGGACGCCCTGCGGCTGGCCCGGGTGCTGGCCGCGCTGATGCCCAAGGAGCCCGAGGCGCACGGCCTGGCCGCGCTCCTGGAGTTCCAGGCCTCGCGCGCCGCCGCCCGCACCGATCCCGACGGGCACCCGGTGCTGCTGAAGGACCAGAACCGCCGCCGCTGGAACCGCCTGCTCATCGCGCGCGGCATCCGCGCCCTCGGCCGCGCCGGCGCCGTGTCCCCCAGGCTCTCGGCTCCGCTCGGGCAGGGGGGATCCCCGTCGGGCGTCCCCGGCCCCTACGTCCTGCAGGCCGCCATCGCCGCGTGCCACGCCCACGCCCACACCTACGAGGACACGGACTGGACCGCCATCGCCGCGCTGTACGGTCTGCTGGCGGCCCGGTCGCCGTCCCCGGTGGTCGAGTTGAACCGCGCGGTCGCCGTGTCGATGGCGCAGGGCCCGGCCGCGGGACTCGCCCTGGTGGACGCCCTGACCGCCGAACCGTCCCTGCGTGACTACCACCTGCTGCCCAGCGTCCGCGGCGACCTGCTGGCACGCCTCGGGCGCACCGCCGAGGCCCGGGAGGAGTTCGTACGCGCGGCCGGACTCACGCGCAACGACAGGGAGCGGCAACTGCTGCTGGGCAGGGCCGCGGAGTGCGGCGCGTGAACCTCGCAGCCGCCGGCCGGCCGCGGCCCTGCGCCGCTCAGGACGCGGGGGCGCCGATCAGCATGGTCGGCGCCCCCGCCACGCGGGTGAGGAACACGGTCGCCGCGTTCGGCCCCTGCGGCTTGACCTTCCGGCGCAGTTCCTCGGGCTCGACCGCCGACCCGCGCTTCTTCACGGTCAGCGTGCCGACCTCCCGCTCCCGCAGCAGCGCCTTCAGCTTCTTGACGTTGAAGGGGAGCCGGTCGCTGATCTCGTAGGCGGTGGCGTACGGCGTGGGCCGCAGCTCGTCGGCCGTGACGTAGGCGATGGTGGCGTCGACGAGCCCGCCGCCGACCTCCTCGGCCACCTCCGCGACCAGATGGGCCCGGATCACGGCGCCGTCCGGCTCGTACAGGTACCGCCCCACCGGCCGCACCTCGGGATCGGGCAGCCCCCGGCCGGGCAGGGTGCGCGGGCCGGGCAGCAGGGTGGCCCGGACGCGGCCGGGCTCTGTCCCGAACCACAGCACGGCCTCCTTCACGTCGCCGCCGTCGGAGATCCACTCGGCCTCGGCCTCGGCGGGGACCGCCTCGTGCGGGATGCCGGGGGCGATCTTCAGAGCGGCGCGGGGAGCCCGCAGGGCCGTGGCGACCGCCCAGGACAACGGCGGGGAGTAGGCCTCCGGGTCGAAGATCCGCCCGCGTCCGCCGCGCCGCGCCGGGTCCACGAACACGGCGTCGAAACCGGCCGTGTCCACCTCGGTGACGTCCGCCTCGCGTACCTCGATCAGCCCGGCGAGCCCCAGCTCCTCGGCGTTCGCCCGCGCCACGGCTGCCGTCAGCGGGTCCCGGTCCACGGCCAGCACCCGGATCCCGGCCCGCGCCAGCGCGATCGCGTCACCGCCGATGCCGCAGCACAGGTCGGCGACCGAGCCGACACCCAGGTCCTTCATCCGCCGCGCCCGGTAGGCGGCGACGCTCGTCCTGGTCGACTGTTCGACCCCGTTCGGCGTGAAGAACATGCGTTCCGCGTCCGCCGCGCCGAACTTCGCCGCCGCCCGCTGCCGCAGCCGGGCCTGGCCGAGTGCCGCCGACACCAGTTCCGCGGGGTGCTCGCGGCGCAGCCGGGTGGCGACGGCCAGCTCCTGCGCGGGCTCGGTGCCGCGCACCTCGTCGAGGAGGGCGCGGCCTTCGGAGGTGAGGAGGAGAGCGAGGTCGTTCACCGGATCGTCGTTCACCGGGTCATTGTGGTCCAGTCGGTGGACGGTACGCCTCCGGCGGCGGTGTCGGCCCGGATTCCGGGGCGGGGCCTGGAAGGATCCGACATCATGCGAGCAGTCGTACAAAACGATAAAAATCGGTCGCTCTTCCGTCTGATGGTCCGGCCGCCGCTCCGGGCGCTGTTCGGGCCGTCCTTCCGGCTGTCGTCCCGGTCGTCGTCCCGGCTGTCGTTCCGGTCGTTGTCGCGGCTGTCGTCCCGGCTGTCGTTCCGGTCGTCGGTGCGCAAGGTGGGCCTCCGCTGCGGTGCCGCCGCGCTGGCGTCCGCCGCCGTCGTCTCCGGCTGCGCCGCCCCGGGCCCCGACTCCGCCGCTCACCCCGCCCCCGGCCAGCCGCCCGCCCGGCGCGACCCCGCCCGGGCCCTGGACTCCTACGCCACCCGCCTCGCCGCCGAGCGCGCCCGCCTGGCCGCCGCCGCCAGGCGCTGGGGCCTGGTCGGCACCCCCTTGTCCCCGCCGGCCCCGCCCGCCACGAAGCCGACGATCACCGCACGCAAGGGCTTCGAGGTGGACGGCCAGGAGGAGGAACACCTCCCTCCCGTCTTCACCACCGTCCCGACCAAGCAGAAGATCGTCTTCCTCACCATCGACGACGGCGCGGAGAAGGACCCCGCCTTCCTGCGCATGATGAGCGACCTGAAGATCCCCTACAGCGCGTTCCTCAGCAACTACCTCATCAAGGACAACTACAGCTACTTCCGCACGATGCAGTCCCAGGGCCACACGCTCAACAACCACACCCTCACCCACCCCTATCTGCCAGGCCTGTCCTACGAGGAGCAGAAGGGCGAGATCTGCGGCATGCAGGCCGTCATGAAGAGGCGCTTCGGCAAGGCCCCCACCGTCTTCCGCCCGCCCTACGGCAACTACAACGGCGACACCCTGCGCGCGGCCAAAGCGTGCGGGATCAAGTACGCGCCGATCTGGGACGAAGAGGTCTTCGTCGACCACTGGGAGTACCGCGAGTGGGACCGCAGCCTGCACCCCGGTGACATCGTGCTCACCCACTTCCGCGGCCGGAACGACTGGAACGGCACGATGGTCGACGACATGCGCCGCTTCCTGGACAAGGTCACCGCCGAGGGATATGCCGTGGCCCGCCTGGAGGACTACCTGTGAGGCGCGGAGGAAGCCTGCGGTGCCTGGCCGCCGTTCTCGCCCCGGCCCTCCTCCTCACCGGCTGCGCCCAGTCGGTCGACCCCATCGAACGGCTCGGCAAGAAAGCGGCCCAGCGGGTACGGCAGCACGGCCCCGATGCCGACGAGCCCTACCGCCACTGGGGCCTGGCCGCTCCCCTGACCCACCCCCCGGCGCGTCCCGCCCGCCCCCTGTCCACGGGCTCGGCCCGCGCCCCCGGCACCGGCCCGGCCCCCGTCCTGGACCACGTCGCCACCCGCGACAAGGTCGTCTTCCTCACGTACGACGACACCTATGCCGGCACGTTCGCCGACGGTGCCGAGCAGGACCCCCGCTTCATCGACATGGTCCGCGAACTGCGGCTGCCCGTCAGCATGTTCGTCACCGGCGCCGGGGCCGGCCATGGCCGCGCGCACACCGTCCGCCTCAGCTCGGCCGGCGCCGGCATCGAGAACCGCACCCGCGGCCACCAGGCCCTGCCCGGGGTGTCCTACGCCGAGCAGCGCGCCGAGATCTGCGCCCAGCAGCACGCGCTCAGGTCCCGCCTGGGTCTGCACCCCCGCCTCCTGCGTCCGCCCTACGGCGCCTACGACGCCGTCACCCTGCGCGCGGCGGCGGCCTGCGGCATCTCCGCCGTCGTCCTCTGGCGCGCGGCCATGGGCCCCCGCACCCTGACCTTCACCCGGGGGCCGCACCTCCTGCGCCCCGGCGACATCGTGTCCCTGAACCCGGACGGCGCGAGCGGCCGGGCCCTGCGGGAGCGCACGACCCGTCTGTTGAGGAGCGTGCAGGAGAGGGGCCTGACGGTGGCCCGCCTCGAGGACTACCTGTAGCCGGACGGTCCGGCCCGGCACAGGGCGCCGACCGCGGCAACCAGCCACCCGAACGCGGCCGACGCGCCACCGGCATTGGCACTCCGCTTGACCGAGTGCTAATCGCGGTCATAGTCTCGGCTCTGGCACTCCCCCAGGGAGAGTGCCAACAAAGCGACGGGCAGGTCCGGCACCCGCGACGACGGATCCACCTGGTCGCCACCTCAGACAGTTAACCCCGTGAGATCTCCGAAGGGGGAGGTCGGATCGTGACGACCGCCAGCTCCAAGGTTGCCATCAAGCCGCTTGAGGACCGCATCGTGGTCCAGCCGCTGGACGCCGAGCAGACCACGGCCTCTGGCCTGGTCATCCCGGACACTGCGAAGGAGAAGCCCCAGGAGGGTGCTGTCCTCGCCGTGGGCCCGGGCCGGTTCGAGAACGGCGAGCGTCTTCCGCTCGACGTCAAGGTCGGCGACGTCGTCCTCTACAGCAAGTACGGCGGCACCGAGGTCAAGTACAACGGCGAGGAGTACCTCGTCCTCTCGGCTCGCGACGTCCTCGCGATCATCGAGAAGTAAACCTCGGCAAGACCCTTTGCCTTGAGCTGCGCCCCTGGCCCCCGCGACCGAAAAGAAGCCGGGCGTCGGGGGCGCAGCGTCTTTACACCCACAGATTTCCGAGAGGGCTCCCGCTGCCATGGCGAAGATCCTGAAGTTCGACGAGGACGCCCGTCGCGCCCTTGAGCGCGGCGTCAACAAGCTTGCCGACACGGTGAAGGTGACGATCGGCCCCAAGGGCCGCAACGTCGTCATCGACAAGAAGTTCGGCGCCCCGACCATCACCAACGACGGTGTCACGATCGCCCGCGAGGTGGAGATCGACGACCCGTACGAGAACCTCGGCGCGCAGCTGGTGAAGGAGGTGGCGACCAAGACCAACGACATCGCGGGTGACGGCACCACCACCGCCACGGTCCTGGCCCAGGCGCTCGTCCGCGAGGGTCTGAAGAACGTGGCCGCCGGCGCCTCCCCGGCCGCCCTGAAGAAGGGCATCGACGCGGCCGTCGCCGCCATCTCCGAGGACCTGCTGGCCACGGCCCGCCCGATCGACGAGAAGTCCGACATCGCCGCCGTCGCCGCGCTGTCCGCCCAGGACCAGCAGGTCGGCGAGCTGATCGCCGAGGCGATGGACAAGGTCGGCAAGGACGGTGTCATCACCGTCGAGGAGTCCAACACCTTCGGTCTCGAGCTGGACTTCACCGAGGGCATGGCCTTCGACAAGGGCTACCTGTCGCCGTACTTCGTGACGGACCAGGAGCGCATGGAGGCCGTCCTCGAGGACCCCTTCATCCTCATCAACCAGGGCAAGATCTCGGCCATCGCCGACCTGCTGCCGCTGCTCGAGAAGGTCATCCAGGCCGGTTCCTCCCGGCCGCTGCTGATCATCGCCGAGGATGTCGAGGGCGAGGCCCTGTCGACCCTGGTCGTCAACAAGATCCGCGGCACGTTCAACGCCGTCGCCGTCAAGGCCCCGGGCTTCGGTGACCGCCGCAAGGCGATGCTGCAGGACATGGCGATCCTCACCGGCGCCACCGTCATCTCCGAGGAGGTCGGCCTCAAGCTCGACCAGGTCGGCGTCGACGTGCTCGGTTCCGCCCGCCGCGTCACCGTCACCAAGGACGACACCACGATCGTCGACGGCGCCGGCAAGTCCGAGGACGTGCACGGCCGCGTCGCGCAGATCAAGGCCGAGATCGAGAACACCGACTCCGACTGGGACCGCGAGAAGCTCCAGGAGCGTCTCGCCAAGCTGGCCGGCGGCGTGTGCGTGATCAAGGTCGGCGCCGCCACCGAGGTGGAGCTGAAGGAGAAGAAGCACCGTCTGGAGGACGCCATCTCCGCGACCCGCGCCGCGGTCGAGGAGGGCATCGTCTCCGGTGGTGGCTCCGCCCTGGTCCACGCCTCCAAGGTCCTCGAGGGCAACCTCGACAAGGCCGGCGACGAGGCCACCGGTGTCTCCGTCGTCCGCAACGCCGTGGTCGAGCCGCTGCGCTGGATCGCGGAGAACGCGGGCCTTGAGGGCTACGTCATCGTCTCCAAGGTCAAGGACCTGGACAAGGGCAGCGGCTACAACGCCGCCACCGGCGAGTACGGCGACCTGATCAAGCAGGGCGTCATCGACCCGGTCAAGGTCACCCGCTCCGCCCTGGAGAACGCCGCCTCCATCGCCTCCCTGCTGCTCACGACCGAGACCCTGGTCGTCGAGAAGAAGGAAGAGGAGTCGGCCGAGGCGGGCCACGGCCACGGTCACGGTCACGCCCACTGACGTACGTCGGTGAGCCGTAGTCGGTGAACCGCAGCGAAGGCCCGGTGCCCCCAAAGAGGCGCCGGGCCTTCGCGCTGCCTACTGCTCCAACTCATCCAGCGCACCCAGCTGTTGCATCAGCCCCAGCTGGTCGTGCTGCCACCACAACTCGGCGATCTTGCCGTTGGGGGCGAACCGGAACAGGGTCTGCCCGGTCATGCCGACCTGCCTGCCGGTGGGCGCGATGCCCAGGAAGTCGCCCTTGTGCGTGGCGTTCCAGGTCCACCGCACGCAGGCCCGGTCGTCCTGCGTGAGCACGTCGTCGATCGTGAACGTGAAGTCGAAGCCGCCGCGCCACATCCGGTACTCGCTGCGGGCGTTGTCCAGCCCGATGGTGTCCTGCGGGTTCACCGGATCGTGGCTGTGGATGTCCTCGTCCAGCAGGTCGTTGAGCGGCGGCAGCTCGCCCGGGGTCGCGAGCGCCTCGAAGAACCGGCGCACGGTGTCCTCCGCCGGCCGCTCCTCGCGCAGGACGTCCAGGTCGATGAAGGTCGGCGTCTCGTCGCACAGCGCGACCAGTTCCCGGTAGACGCGGTCGGTCTCCGGCAGGTTCGAGTTCCGCATCGCCTCCTCGTACGAGGGGAACTCCACCACTTCGACGATGTGCGACGCGTCGGAGCGGTCCTTGCCGACCACCGCGTGCGTCGCCGTGCGCTTTCCCTTGGTCTGCGCGACCCAGTCGTCGATGAGCCGGTTCATCTCGTCCAGCCGGCTGGTCCTGCACTCGATGAGCTGTACGAAGGTCATGACGCCACCTCCCGGCCTCCTGGCCCGGTTCCGTCAGCCCATTTTCGCACCGGAACCACCGCGTCACCCGCCCGCTACCGCGGCCCGTACTTGCGCCCCGTCTTGGACGTGATCCCGCCCAGCAGCCCCCGCGGGGTCACCTTCACCAGGCCCATCAGCGCCTTGTAGCGGGGGTCGGGGATGGACAGCGTCCTGCCCCGCGCGAGGTCGGCCAGCGCCGCCGCGACCAGCTTGTCCGCGTCCAGCCACATCCAGCCGGGGATGTTGTCCGTGCCCATACCGGCCCGCTGGTGGAACTCGGTGCGCACGAAGCCGGGGCACAGCGCCATCAGCCGCACCCCGCTGCCCGCGAGGTCCCTCGCCGCGCCCTGCGTGAACTGCACGACCCACGCCTTGGAGGCGCCGTACGTCCCCCGGGGGACGAAGGCCGCCACCGAGGCCACGTTCACCACTCCGCCGCGGCCACGCTCGCGCATCGCCTCGGCCGCCGCCGAGGTCAGCCTCAGCACGGCCTCGCAGTGCACCTTGAGCATCTTCAGCTCGTCCGCCATCGACACCTCGAGATAGCGGCCCTTGTTGCCGAACCCGGCGTTGTTGACCAGCAGATCGACCGGGTCGCGGCGGTCGCCGACCCGCTCGGCCACCGCCTCGATGCCCTTGTCCTCGGACAGGTCGGCGGTCAGCACCTCCGCCTCGATGCCGTGCCGGTCGTGCAGTTCCGTCGCCTGCTCGCGCAGTCGCCCGGTGTCCCGCGCCACCAGGACGAGGTCATGCCCGTCGGCCGCCAGCCGCCGCGCGAACGCGGCACCGATCCCCGCTGTCGATCCCGTAATCAGAGCCGTTGTCATGGCCCAAGGGTAGTGACCGGGACCGGCAGCGTCCGCTGTCCACGGCGCCCTCCCGAAGGGTGGAATGACGTCCGCTCAGCCGCCCTGCGCGGCCACGTACCTGCGGGCCTTCGCCAGCGACTCGGGGTGCAGCGCCGCGCCCGCCACGAGCAGCTGGGGCAGCAGTTCCCGCTCGGTGGTGACCGCGCGGAACTCCATCGCCACCGTCACCGAGTGCTCCGGCCGGTGCACGATCTCGATCGGGTCGCCCGCCTGTATCGAGCCCGGTTCGATCACCCGCAGGTAGGCACCCGTCGCGCCCTTTCGGGTGAACCTCTTCACCCAGCCCCGTTCGCCCAAGTGGCCCTGGAACGTGTTGCACGGGATGCGACCCGAGGTCACCTCCAGAACCACCTCGGAACCGATCCGCCAGCGTTCGCCGATCAGTGCCCCGGAGACGTCCAGACCCACCGTCGTGAGGTTCTCGCCGAAGCAGCCGTTGCCCAACGACCGGTCCAACTCGCGCTCCCAGTCGTCGAGGTCCTCGCGTGCGAACGCGTACACCGCCTGGTCGTCCCCGCCGTGGTGCCGCAGGTGGCACACCGCGTCCCCGGCGACCCCGCTCCCGCCGACGCCCTTGGGCCCGGGGGCGGCCACCCGCACCGGACCGTCGACGGGCCGCTTGTCGATGCCGGTCAGGCCGTCCGGCTGCTCCGTGTACGGCACCGGTCGCGGGCTGCCGAGATTGACCGAGAGAAGCTTCATGTACGCACCGTACGGGACCACCCTCAAAGAGTCGACGCATTATTGGCCGCCGCACCCAAGGCTGCCTTATGATTCTGGTGTGATCGAGGCCCGTCATCTCCGCGTCCTGCGCGCCGTCGCCACCACCGGCTCCTTCTCGGCGGCGGGACGGGAACTGGGCTGCACCCAGCCCGCCGTCAGCCAGCAGATGAAGGCCCTGGAGGCCTCGGTCGGCACCCCCCTGCTGGTCCGCAGCGGCCGGGAGATGCGCCTCACCCAGGCCGGCGAGGCCCTCGTACGGCACGCCTCCGGCATCCTGGCCGGGCTCACGGCCGCCGAGGAGGAGGTCGCCGCCATCGCGGGGCTGAGGGCCGGCCGGGTCCGGCTGGTCTCCTTCCCGAGCGGCAGTTCCACCCTGGTCCCCACCGCCCTGGCCGCCCTGCGCGCCGCCCATCCCGGCACCCGTGTCTCCCTGGAGGAGGCCGAGCCCCCGAGGTCGGTGGAGCTGCTGCGCGGCGGCGACTGCGACCTCGCGCTGGCCTTCCGCTACGAGGGCGCCGCGCTGGTCGAGGAGTGGGACGACCTCGTCGTACGGCCGCTGCTGACGGACCGCCTGGTCGCCCTGGTGCCCGAGCGCCACCGGCTTGCGCGCGCGGAGTCCGTCGCCGTCGCCGACCTGGCGGAGGAGCCCTGGATCGCGGGCTGCCCGCGCTGTCGCGGCCAGCTGGTGGAGGCGTGCGCGAACGCCGGCTTCACCCCGCGCATCGACTTCGCCACCGACGACTACCCGGCGGTGATCGGCCTGGTCCGCGCGGGTCTCGGGGTCGCCGTGCTGCCCCAGCTCGCGGTGGAGTCGGTACGGCCCACGGGAGTGCGGGCGGTGCGGCTGGAACCGGCGGTACGGCGGGAGATCGTCGCCCTCACCCTGCCCGACCTGGCACCGGTACCGGCCGTGGCGGCGACGCTGGAACAGCTGGCCCGGGCGGCCGGGCACGTGTAAGGGCCCCACCGGGTCGGTGCGGGGCTCCACACAGTCATGGGCACGCGCGCGCGTGCCCAGGGGGGTGGAGTTGCAGAAACGTTCCTTCAGTCATCGGGGACGGCCTCCGCGCCAGTGGTCGTAGCCGACACCAGGCGGTTGCGTGCCCGTCCCATCAGCTCTTCGCGCTCGTCCTCGGTCAGGCCGCCCCACACGCCGTACGGCTCACGCACGGCCAGCGCGTGCGCCGCGCACTCCGCGCGGACGGGGCACCTCATGCACACCTCTTTGGCCGAGTTCTCGCGAGCGCTCCGAGCCGCCCCTCGCTCGCCCTCCGGGTGGAAGAAGAGCGAGCTGTCCACCCCGCGGCAGGCGGCCAGCAGCTGCCAGTCCCACAGGTCTGCGTTCGGTCCGGGAAGGCGGGAGAAATCTGCCATTACGTGACCCCTTGTAGCCGTTCTGAGCAGATACGGTGCCAACGACCGTACATCTCCGGTCTAAGGAGATGAAAATATGACTCATTGCGAATCTAGCCCCGGACACCGCGAAACGGGAAGAAAAGCGTCTGAACGGGGCATAGGTCGTGATGAAAAATTGAGGGTCCGTTGGGTATGTCTGCACCGTGTCGGGTCCCTCACATACGGTGCCGAAGACGGCATGCGGCCCCGTAACTCTTTCGAGTGACCGTCGTTGAGAGTGCGGAGGCGGTTGAAAACACAAGCGCTCGGGCAGGCGTCCGAGACGGTCGACCGCACAGGTGACGATTCCGTACCAGCCTGGAGGCTCAAGGTGACGCGCATCAGCTGCGGAGGGCGGTCATGACATCCGTCCTCGTCTGCGACGACTCCCCGCTTGCCCGAGAGGCGCTGCGCCGCGCGGTCGCGACCGTGCCCGGCGTCGAGCGCGTGACGACGGCGGCCAACGGCGAGGAAGTCCTCCGCCGCTGGGGCGCCGACCGCTCCGACCTGATCCTTATGGACGTGCGCATGCCCGGTCTGGGCGGCGTCGAGACCGTGCGCCGGCTGCTGTCCGCCGACCCGGGCGCACGCATCATCATGCTCACCGTCGCCGAGGACCTCGATGGTGTGGCCCTCGCGGTCGCCGCCGGCGCCCGGGGCTACCTGCACAAGGACGCCTCTCGCGCGGAACTGCGCGCCACGGTGACGCAGGCCCTCGCCGACCCGACCTGGCGACTCGCCCCGCGCCGTCTGCGATCGGCCGAGATGGGCGCCGCGCCCACGCTCACCGCGCGTGAGATCCAGGTGCTGGAGGGCATGAGCCACGGCCGGTCCAACGCCGAGATCGGCCGGGAGCTGTTCCTCTCCGAGGACACCGTCAAGACGCACGCCCGCCGCCTGTTCAAGAAGCTCGGCGCCTCGGACCGGGCCCACGCGGTGGCGCTCGGCTTCCGCTGGGGACTGGTCCGGTAGGGAGTGCGCCGCGGCGGGCCAGTGGTCCGCCGACCGGGTTCCCCCGCCTGCCGTGGCGCGGGCGGGGCCGGCCGTCCCGGAACCCCGGGTCAGCCGGACCGGAAGCCGGACCGGAAGCCGGACAGGGTCACGGACGGTGCCGGGTGTGCTCCCGCCGTCCGCGCGGAGTGCGCGGGAAGCGGTCTGTCCTGCGCTACCCGGTGGGTCGGCGGGCCCGGGGCGTCGGCGGGCATCGGTCCGCCGGGGGCGGCCTGGCCCTGCCGAAGACATCGCTGTGCCGGAAGGCATCGCTGTGCCGCGAGGCGTGGCCTGGGCGGCTGACACCGCTTTGCCAAGTGGCCAAGCGGCGAGGGCCGAGGGGGCGCGAGGCGTGAACGGGCGTGAGGGGTGGCCCTCCTCACGCGGGCCGTGAGCGGTGCGCCCCTGCGCTGTCTGAGCCCCAGCAGTTGTCGCGCGAATCCCGGCTGTTTCCGGGCACCCCCGGCGCCTTCCCGTGGACGCCGACCACCGGTCTGACCTGCTGCGTTGCGTCCCCGATCGGTGCGCGGACCCGCCATGCGGCGTCCCGCGGCCTCCTCCCGGAGCGCGGGGCGCGGGCGCCGCGCACGACGGCCCGCCGGACGGCCGATGCTTGTTTCGGCGCGGATGCCGCATCCTTGAGATGTGGAGTCTCTCGGGGACGAGTCGGTCGAGCGGAAGGGGAGGGCGCAGGGGATGAGTGCCGGCGCACCTGCTCATAACGCTTCGGTGCACAACCAAGAGCACGATGCGACGGACCGGACGGCCGCAGGGCACCATGGACCGATGCGCGACGACGAGGCGGGCACGGCCCACGGAGCGATCGGTGCTCTCGTGCACCGCGCCGTCGACGGGGACGCGCAGGCCACGCACGATCTGCTCGCGCACGTCCACCCGCTGGCGCTGCGCTACTGCCGCACCCGGCTGTCCAGGCTGCCCGGCGACGCCCGCCACTTCGTGGAGGACCTCGCCCAGGAGGTCTGCGTCGCCGTCCTGCTCGCCCTGCCCCGCTACCGCGACACCGGCCGTCCCTTCGAGGCGTTCGTCTTCGCCATCGCCTCCCACAAGGTCGCCGACCTCCAGCGCGCCGCGATGCGCCACCCGGGCTCCACGGCAGTGCCGTCCGACGAGATGCCGGAGCGGCCCGACGACTCCCTCGGACCCGAGGAGCGCGCCCTGCTCAGCAGCGACGCCGAGTGGGCCAAGAAGCTGCTCGCCAACCTCCCGGAGAACCAGCGCGAGCTGCTGCTGCTGCGCATCGCCGTGGGCCTGACCGCGGAGGAGACGGGACAAATGTTGGGAATGTCACCAGGGGCGGTCCGGGTCGCCCAGCACCGCGCCCTGAGCCGCCTGCGGGCGCTGGCCGAGCAGTAAGAACGGGTGTTGGCGGGTGTTCCGTACGAACATACGAGGCCCGAAGTCACCCGCCGCCGTGGAATTTGCCAGCCACGCTTCCCGTTAGCATGGACATCCGCACCGATCAAGGCCATTGGGGAAGGTGTCATGACTGCCAACGTCGACGGAGTGCCCGGAAAATTCGCGACCCTCGGGCTGACCTACGACGACGTGCTGCTGCTGCCGGGCCCGTCGGACATGGCACCCGACGAGATCGACACCGCCTCGTACGTCTCCAAGAATGTGCGGGTCAACATCCCGCTGCTGTCCGCCGCCATGGACAAGGTGACCGAGTCCCGCATGGCGATCGCGATGGCCCGCCAGGGCGGTGTCGGCGTCCTGCACCGCAACCTGTCCATCGAGGACCAGGCCAACCAGGTCGACCTGGTGAAGCGCTCCGAGTCCGGCATGGTCACCGACCCGATCACGATCCACCCGGACGCCACCCTCGCCGAGGCCGACGCGCTGTGCGCGAAGTTCCGCATCAGCGGCGTCCCGGTGACCGACGGCGACAAGAAGCTGCTCGGCATCGTCACCAACCGTGACATGGCCTTCGAGAGCGACCGCACCCGCCGTGTGCACGAGGTCATGACCCCGATGCCGCTGGTCACCGGCAAGGTCGGCATCTCCGGGCCGGAGGCCATGGAGCTGCTGCGCAAGCACAAGATCGAGAAGCTGCCGCTGGTCGACGACGCCGGTGTCCTCAAGGGCCTGATCACGGTCAAGGACTTCGTCAAGGCGGAGAAGTACCCGAACGCCGCCAAGGACGCCGAGGGCCGTCTGCTGGTCGGCGCGGCGGTCGGTGTGGCCGGTGACGCCTTCGAGCGCGCCCAGGCGCTGATCGAGGTCGGCGTCGACTTCATCGTCGTGGACACCGCGCACGGCCACTCCCGCCTGGTCGGCGACATGATCGCCAAGATCAAGTCGAACTCCTCGAACGTCGACGTCATCGGCGGCAACGTCGCCACGCGCGACGGCGCCCAGGCGCTGGTCGACGCGGGCGCCGACGGCATCAAGGTCGGCGTGGGCCCCGGCTCCATCTGCACCACCCGCGTGGTCGCCGGTGTCGGCGTCCCGCAGGTCACCGCGATCTACGAGGCCGCACTCGCCGCCAAGGAAGCCGGTGTCCCGGTGATCGGCGACGGCGGTCTGCAGTACTCCGGCGACATCGCCAAGGCCCTGGTCGCGGGCGCCGACACGGTGATGCTCGGCTCGCTGCTCGCGGGCTGCGAGGAGTCCCCGGGCGAGCTGCTGTTCATCAACGGCAAGCAGTTCAAGTCGTACCGCGGCATGGGCTCGCTCGGCGCCATGCAGACCCGCGGCGACCGCAGGTCGTTCTCCAAGGACCGCTACTTCCAGGAGGGCGTCGCCTCCGACGAGCAGCTGATCCCCGAGGGCATCGAGGGCCAGGTGCCCTACCGCGGCCCGCTGTCCTCCGTCGTCCACCAGCTGGTCGGCGGTCTGCGCCAGTCGATGTTCTACGTCGGCGGCAGGACCGTCCCGGAGCTGCAGACCAACGGCCGGTTCGTGCGGATCACCTCGGCGGGCCTGAAGGAGAGCCACCCGCACGACATCCAGATGACGGTCGAGGCGCCGAACTACAGCAGGAAGTGACGCACACGCGCGGCGACAAGTGACGCACACGCGCGTATGACGGCCGTCGACGGCGGCCCCGGGACTCCGGGGCCGCCGTTGCCGTACCCGTCGGCGATACTGGAAGGCGCTGCAACGCATACGGAAAGGCCACCATCGTGACTGAGATCGAGATCGGGCGCGGCAAGCGCGGGCGGCGGGCGTACGCCTTCGACGACATCGCCGTCGTCCCCAGCCGCCGTACGCGGGACCCGAAGGAGGTCTCGATCGCCTGGCAGATCGACGCCTACCGCTTCGAGCTGCCCTTCCTGGCGGCCCCCATGGACTCGGTCGTCTCGCCGGCCACCGCGATCCGCATCGGTGAGCTGGGCGGCCTCGGCGTGCTCAACCTCGAGGGCCTGTGGACGCGGTACGAGGACCCGCAGCCGCTGCTGGACGAGATCGTCGGCCTGTCCGACGAGCAGGCGACCCGCCGCCTCCAGGAGATCTACGCGGCCCCCATCAAGGAGGAGCTGATCGGCGCGCGCATCAAGGAGGTGCGCGACTCCGGCGTGGTCACGGCGGCGGCGCTCTCCCCGCAGCGCACCGCGCAGTTCTCCAAGGCGGTCGTGGACGCGGGCGTGGACATCTTCGTCATCCGCGGTACGACGGTCTCGGCGGAGCACGTGTCGTCCTCGCACGAGCCGCTGAACCTGAAGCAGTTCATCTACGAGCTGGACGTCCCGGTGATCGTCGGCGGCTGCGCCACCTACACCGCCGCCCTGCACCTGATGCGCACCGGCGCGGCCGGCGTCCTGGTCGGCTTCGGCGGCGGCGCCGCGCACACCACGCGCAACGTCCTCGGTATCCAGGTCCCGATGGCCACCGCCGTCGCCGACGTGGCCGCCGCCCGCCGCGACTACATGGACGAGTCCGGCGGCCGGTACGTGCACGTGATCGCGGACGGCGGCGTCGGCTGGTCCGGCGACCTGCCCAAGGCGGTCGCCTGCGGCGCCGACGCGGTGATGATGGGATCCCCGCTCGCGCGCGCGACGGACGCGCCCGGCAGGGGCAACCACTGGGGCATGGAGGCGGTCAACGAGGAACTGCCCCGCGGCAAGAAGGTCGACCTCGGCACGGTCGGCACGGTCGAGGAGATCCTGACCGGCCCGTCCCACACGCCCGACGGCTCGATGAACTTCTTCGGCGCCCTGCGCCGCGCCATGGCCACCACCGGCTACAGCGAGCTGAAGGAGTTCCAGCGCGTCGAGGTGACGGTGGCGGACAGCCAGCACCGGCGCTGACCCCCGTACGACGCCGAAAGAGGGCGGCCGGTCCACGTGAGGTGGACGGGCCGCCCTATTTCGTGCTGCCGGATCAGAGATCGGTCACGCCGGCCAGGACCAGGACGGCCCCGCACAGGCCGACGAGCCCGGCGCCGATGCGGTACCCGACGGCCGTGACCCATCTCCGGGGCGGCTCGAAGCTGCCCATGGCGGCCGTACGCAGCTCGTGGTTGCGCTCGGCGTACCGCTCCAGGGCGGTGGCGGCGCCCCGGGCGTCGAGGGCGACCCAGCTGCCGAGGAGCAGGGCGGCGGACCCGAACAGCAGCAGGAAGACAGGGAAGGGTACGGTCAGGCCGCGGCCTTCTTGGTGCCGGAGAACGCGGCGTACCCGGCGATGCCGAAGAACAGGAAGGTCAGCGGGTCCGCATCCTCCTTCCAGGCCCTCTGGACCAGGTCCAGGTGGTCGAAGAACACCTCGGAGAAGCCGGCGTGCACCAGCTTGGCGATGATCATGGCCTCGCCGACGAGCTGGCCGAGGTAGACCGAGCCGAGCGCGAGGACGGCGGCGGCGATCGCGACGGCAGGGTTGCGGCCACCCGCCTTGCCCGCGGCGAGACCGATGACGAAGCCGACGCCGACCGCGGCCCAGCCGATCTCGTGCTTGGTGAGGCCGATGATCACGCCGTACAGGCTGCCGACGACCACGGCGGCGGCCAGGGCGGCGAGGAGACCGAGAACCAGGCTGCGCGGGGCCGGTGCGGGCGGCGCGGCCGGGGCGAACCCGCCCGGCTGCGGCGCGTACGGCATACCGGGGGCGGCCGGGGCCTGCTGGGCGTACGGGTTGCCGTCGGGCGGACCGTACTGCGGCTGCTGCGGCGGCGGAGCTGACTGGCTCATGACAGGAAATCCCCCGTGATGTGGCACAACTGGACTGACTGGATCAAGAGTGTGGGTGACGCACGCACAGGGTGTGCGTCGAGTCCGGGGGAGACTAACAGCCGAGGACGACAGCGCCCCCGGCGTTTTCTGCTTGAGACCGGCTCGAGATCCACTCGGAACCGGAGGTCACAGCCGGTGCGCCGCCCCCGTCGGCGTCGCCCCGCGGGTGTCCAGCAGCAACTGCGCCTTCACCGAAAGACCCTGGAGGTCGTACGTGCGGTGCTGCTGGAGCAGGATCGTCAGATCGGCGTCGGCCGCCGCCTCGTAGAGGGAGTCCGCGCGCGGGACCGGCCGCTCCAGGACGCTCCACGCGGGCACGTACGGGTCGTGGTAGCTGACAGAGGCGCCCAGTTCCATCAGCCGGATCGCGATCTCCTGCGCGGGCGTGCCCTGTTGGTCGGCGAGGTCGGCCTTGTAGGTGACACCGAGCAGCAGCACGCGCGCGCCGCGGGCCGACTTGCCGTGCTCGTTGAGGAGGGCCGCGGAGCGCTGGACGACGTACCGGGGCATGCGGTGGTTGACCTGCTGGGCCAGTTCCACCATGCGCAGGGTACGGACCGCGTGCCCGGTCAGGTCCTGCGGGACGGCGGGCCCGCCGACGCCCGGGCCGGGGCGGAACGCCTGGAACCCGAAGGGCTTGGTCTCCGCGCAGCGGATGACGTCCCACAGGTCGACGCCCAACTCGTGGCACAGCACGGCCATCTCGTTGACCAGTGCGATGTTGACGTGCCGGTAGTTGGTCTCCAGCAGCTGCACGGCCTCCGCCTCGCGCAGTCCGCGCGCGCGGACGACCTTGTCGGTGAGCCGCCCGTAGAAGGCGGCGGCCGACTCGGTGCAGGCCGGGGTGAGGCCGCCGATGACCTTCGGTGTGTTGGCCGGGGTGTGTTCGCGGTTGCCGGGGTCGACCCGGCTGGGCGAGTAGGCGAGGTGGAAGTCGCGGCCCGCGCGCAGTCCGGAGCCCTTCTCCAGCAGGGGCCGCAGGAACTCCTCGGTCGTCCCGGGGACCACGGGCGACTCCAGGATCACGGTGGTGTGCGGGCGCAGCCGCTGGGCCAGGGTGCGGGCCGCCGCCTCCACCTGGCCGAGGTCGAGCCCGCCGTCGGCGCCACGCGGGGTCGGCGCGCAGATCACCGCGGTGCGCACGCGGCCGAGCTGGGCGGGATCGCCGGCCGGCCGGAAGCCCGCGGAGTGCATCCGGCGCAGCTCGGCAGGGCTGAGCGAGCCCGCCTCGGGTCCGGTGGCGTAGCCGATGGTGGCGATGCCTGCGGCCACCGCGGCCTGGGCAAGCGGCAAGCCGTAGGGGCCGAGTCCGATGACGGCGAGGTCTGCGGGCATGGCGTGGGCCGTCCTTCCCAGTAGCCGAAGCGGGACAGGTGCGCAACCGCTGTGGACAAGACGAGCGAGTGCACTGTCACACTAGGAGTAAATATGACCGTTTTGTGGGATTGTGTTCGTGTGTCTTCCGTGGGTTGCGCGCCTGTTGTGCTCAGGCCGCGACCGTGAGGTGACTCGCGTGGTGGCTGAAGCCGGGCAGGCCGGTCAGAATTTGGGCATGAGCAGGAGGTGAACCGGGCTTCGCCCACCGGGTGCGGCCGACGCGAGCGAGTCTGCGACAGCGGGAGGCAGCGGTGAGGACAGCGACACTGGGGCCGGAGCAGCGCGCCGAGGCGCTGGCGGCGATGGCGGAGCGTGAACTGGACGTTCTGGTGGTCGGTGGCGGGGTCGTCGGCGCGGGTACGGCGCTGGACGCCGTCACGCGCGGGCTGTCCACCGGGCTGGTCGAGGCCCGCGACTGGGCGTCCGGCACCTCCAGCCGCTCCAGCAAGCTCATCCACGGCGGCCTGCGCTATCTGGAGATGCTCGACTTCGCGCTGGTCCGCGAGGCACTGAAGGAACGCGGCCTGCTCCTGGAGCGGCTCGCCCCGCACCTGGTCAAGCCGGTGCCGTTCCTCTACCCGTTGCAGCACAGGGGCTGGGAGCGGTGGTACGCCGGCTCGGGCGTCGCCCTCTACGACGCGATGTCCATGGCCCGCGAGCACGGCCGGGGACTGCCCGTACACCGCCACCTGACGCACCGCCAGGCCCTGCGTGTCGCCCCCTGTCTGAAGAAGGACGCCCTGGTCGGCGCCCTGCAGTACTACGACGCCCAGGTGGACGACGCCCGGTACGTGGCGACGCTGGTGCGCACGGCGGCGTCGTACGGCGCCGAGGTCGCCAACCGCGCGCGTGTGAGCGGCTTTCTGCGCGAGGGCGAGCGGGTCGTCGGCGCCCGGGTGCGGGACGCGGAGGGCGGCGGGGAGTACGAGATCCGCGCCCAGCAGATCGTCAACGCCACCGGCGTGTGGACCGACGACACCCAGGCCATGGTGGGGGAGCGCGGCCAGTTCCACGTCCGTGCCTCCAAGGGAATCCACCTGGTGGTGCCGAAGGACCGCGTCCACTCCACCACCGGCCTGATCCTGCGCACCGAGAAGTCCGTCCTGTTCGTCATCCCGTGGGGCCGGCACTGGATCATCGGCACCACCGACACCGACTGGGACCTCGACAAGGCCCACCCGGCCGCTTCCCGCGCGGACATCGACTACCTGCTGGAACACGTCAACTCGGTGCTCGCCGTGCCGCTGAGCCGCGACGACGTGGAGGGCGTGTACGCCGGCCTGCGCCCACTGCTGGCCGGCGAGTCCGACGCCACCAGCAAGCTGTCCCGCGAGCACACGGTGGCGCATCCGGCGCCCGGCCTGGTGGTCGTGGCGGGCGGCAAGTACACGACCTACCGGGTCATGGCCAAGGACGCCGTCGACGAGGCGGTGCACGGCCTCGACATGCGCGTCGCCGACTGCGTGACCGAGGACGTCCCGCTGCTCGGCGCGGAGGGGTACCAGGCGCTGTGGAACGCCCGCGCGCGGATCGCCGCCCGCACCGGACTGCACGTGGTCCGCGTGGAACACCTGCTGAACCGTTACGGCTCTATGACCGAGGAGATTCTGGACCTCATCGCCGCCGACCCCGCTCTCGGCGAGCCGCTACCGGGCGCCGACGACTATCTGCGCGCCGAGGTGGTCTACGCCGCGTCGCACGAGGGCGCCCGGCACCTGGACGACGTCCTCACCCGCCGTACCCGCATCTCCATCGAGACCTTCGACCGGGGCACCCGCAGCGCCCGCGAGGCCGCCGAACTGATGGCGCCCGTCCTCGGCTGGGACGAGGACCAGATCGAGCGCGAGGTCGTGCACTACGACAAGCGGGTGGAGGCCGAGCGGGAGTCGCAGCTCCAGCCGGACGACCTGACCGCGGACGCGGCGCGTCTGGGAGCGCCGGACATCGTGCCGCTCACCTGACCCGGCGACGGACATCACCCGAACGAGTGTCCCTGGCCGGGATCTCTGCCGGGGGCCCGGCCGTTCTACCGGGTGCGAGGGCAGAACTCGGCGGCGAGCAGCGAGCCTTGGAGCCGGGCGTCCGCCATCGCGTCCGTGTTCACACGGAAGGTGAGGACACGCCGGCCGTCGACGGTGGCTGCGGTGCGCACGTAGCTGCCGGATATCCGTCCGTTGTGTCCCCACACCGTGATGCCGCACGGGAGCTTTGCCGGAAAGATCCCCATGCCGTACAGGCCGTGTGTGGCACGGGTGTCGAGCATCTCGCGCAGCCGGCGCGGGGGCAGCAGCCGGCCGCCCAGCAGCGCCGCGTAGAAGCGGTCCAGGTCGGCCAGCGTGGTCACCAGCTCGCCCGCGGCCCCGGCCACCCGCGGGTCGAGCCGGGTGACGTCGGAGCCGTCGGCGGCGAAGGCGCGGCCGTGCGGCGAGGGCAGCGTGGTGCGGGCGCCCGGGAAGGAGGTGCCCGTCAGACGGAGAGGGGTGATGATGCGGCGCCGGGCCTCGTCGGCGTAGGACCGGCCGGTGACCTGGCGGATGACCTGGCCGAGCAGGACGTAGTTGGTGCTGGAGTAGGAGAAGCGGCCCGCGCGGGCCGGAGGGAGGGCGAGCGCGATGCGGACGGCCTGAAGCGGAGTCAGAGGTACGGTGCCCCGAGTGGTTTGGACGAAGTCCGGGAGACCGCTGGTGTGCGTGAGCAGGGCGCGCAGGGTGATGCGCCGTCCGTCGGTTCCGGGCCCGCGGAGCAGTCCGGGCAGGTACCGCTCCACAGGATCGGACAGGGAGAGCCGGTTCTGCGCGGCCAGTTGCAGGACGACCACCGCGATGAAGGTCTTGGTGATGCTGCCGGCTCGGAAGTGGTCGGCACGGGCGATGCCGCGACCTGCCGCCGCGTAGTGGGAGCGGGTGCCGGTGCGGTCCAGCAGGGCCGCGGCGCGGGTCTCGTCCCGGCCGGTGAGCAGAGGCAGGACCATGTCCGTGGCCCGGGCCGCGGAGGTGTCACCGGCTGCGGAGGTCTCACCGGCTGCGGAGGTGTCACCTGTCGTGGTGGGGGCGAGCAGCAGGCCCAGGAGCGCCGGAATGGCCAGGACCGTCCGAAGCGTTGGCATCCGGGCTCCCCCTCGGTTCAATGGGTGACAGGCTCGTTCGCAGGTCATCATTCCGACAAGCGGAACACATCATTCACCCGGCCTGACGGTGCACGCACCACAGGGCCGGGCCGGGGACACCCTGGACGTCGGCCACTTGTCGAGTGAGAGACAATGGAGGCTCTGTCAGGGCCGGTTGCACGAGGGGACGCATGTCGGAGGCGGAGCGGGCGGGGACATCTCGCCAGGAGACTCGTCAGGACACGAGCGAGCGTCGTCTCCTCGCCGGGCGGTACCGGCTGGGAGACGTGCTGGGCCGTGGCGGCATGGGCACGGTCTGGCGGGCCGAGGACGAGACCCTGGGCCGGACGGTCGCCGTCAAGGAGCTGCGGTTCCCGTCGAACATCGACGAGGAGGAGAAGCGGCGCCTGATCACGCGCACCCTGCGCGAGGCCAAGGCGATCGCCCGGATCCGCAACAACAGCGCGGTGACGGTCTTCGACGTGGTCGACGAGGACGACCGGCCGTGGATCGTCATGGAGTTGGTCGAGGGCAAGTCGCTCGCCGAGGTGATCCGCGAGGACGGCCTGCTGGAGCCGAGGCGTGCCGCCGAGGTCGGGCTTGCCATCCTCGACGTGCTGCGTTCCGCGCACCGCGAGGGCATCCTGCACCGGGACGTGAAGCCGTCCAACGTGCTCATCGCCGAGGACGGCCGGGTCGTGCTCACCGACTTCGGTATCGCCCAGGTCGAGGGCGACCCGTCCATCACCTCCACCGGCATGCTCGTCGGCGCGCCCTCCTACATCTCCCCGGAGCGCGCCCGCGGGCACAAGCCGGGACCCGCGGCCGACCTGTGGTCGCTGGGCGGCCTGCTGTACGCGGCGGTCGAGGGCGTGCCCCCGTACGACAAGGGCTCGGCGATCGCCACGCTCACAGCGGTGATGACCGAACCCCTGGAGGAGCCCAAGAACGCGGGCCCGCTCAGGGACGTCATCTACGGCCTGCTCACCAAGGACCCGGCCCAGCGGCTCGACGACGCCGGTGCCCGCGCCCTGCTCAACGCGGTGATCCGCGCCCCCGAGCCGGAGTCGGTGGAGGCTACGCGCGTGGTTCCGCTGCCGGCGCAGCCCGGCGGCCCCGAGGGCAGGCGGGGCGAGGATGCGGCGGAGAAGTTGCGCGGGGCCCTGCGTTCGGTCCGTAAGGCAGGTGCCGGCACCGCGGCAGCGGGCACGCGGCCGAAGAAGGGGGGCGACACGGCGACGCCGAGTGCCGGCGGGGTTGCGGGCAGGGCCTCCGATGGTGCCGGCACGGCGGGTTCGGCTTCCGCGGGGGCCGGTGCCGGAGCGCGCGGCGCGCGGGGTGTTCCGGCCCAGGGATCCGCTGCCGGGGCCAACCCCGACCCGGCCAGGACGAGTTCCGGGACGGGCAAGCCCAGTTCCGGGTGGCCCGTGGTGCCGCCGCCGGACCTGGACCTGCCGCCGCGGCCGGTGCCGAGGGCGCCGCTCACCGACGTGGTGCCCAGGCGCACGCTGGTGATCGTCGCCGTGGTGGTCCTCCTCGCGGTGATCGGCACTGTGCTGGCCCTCACGCTGGGCGGCGGCAAGGGGGACAAGAGCGGCAGCGGGGCCGAGGCCGCCGCGAGCAGCGCCTCCGCCGGTCAGGGCAAGGGCAAGGGCAAGGACCAGGGCAGCGGGGCGCGGGCCGACGGCAGGACTTCGGCCTCGGCCGCCACCGGCCCGTCCACCGGGACGGGCACGGGCGCGTCCGCCGGCTCCGGGTCGTCGGGCGCCAAGAGCGGCGGGAGCGCGCCGGTGGCGTCGACCCGCAAGGGCACCCAGGGCTACTCCATCGGGCTGCCCAAGGGGTGGACGTACCAGTCGACCGGCACCGCCGGAGACCGCTACACCGGGCCCGACGGGCAGAAGCTGCTCATCGGCTGGACCGATACGCCCAAGGACGACCCGGTGGCGGACTGGCAGGCCCAGGAGCGTCGCATGGTGCGCCTCCAGTACACGAAGATCCGCATCGAGAAGGTGGGCTACCGCGGCTGGAACGCGGCCGACTGGGAATTCACCTACGTCGAGGGCGGCACCAAGTTCCGCAGCGTCGACCGGGGGTTCGTGGTGAACGACCATCTCGGCTACGCGCTGATGTACACCGCGAAAGCCTCGAACTGGGGCAGCGATCTGAGCAGGGACACGTGGAAGACGCTGCGGAGGTCCTTCCAGCCCAGGGCGTGAGGTGCACAGCCCCGGAGCCGGGACGGTTGAAGACGGGAGAATCCGCCATCCCCTCAATGCGGGTTGCCTCCGGCACGTATCGTGAATGGTTGCGGACCGTACGCAGCCGGGTGCGGATGCGGAACGGGTCGTTAGGTGAACGGATGTGAGCGACCGGGCGGCCGGGGGAGGCAACGTGGACGACTACGCGGGTCGGGTGCTCGCCGACCGCTACCGCCTGCCGCTGCCGCCCTCCGACGAGTACGAACTGACCGAGACCTACGCCTTCGACACCTACAGCGGTCAGGAAGTGCTGGTGCGGCAGGTGCCGTTGCCGGAGGTCGTCGAGGCCGAGGTGCTCGACGCCGAAGGGCTGCCCGAGGGCTTCACCGCCCGTGAGAGCGGAACACCCCGGGTGCCTGCCGCCCGGTCCGCGACCCGCCGGCCCGCTGATCCGGCGGTGCGGCGCGCCGTCGAAGCCGCGCAGGCGGCGGCCCGTATCCCCGACCATCCGCGCCTCGACCAGGTCTTCGACGTGTTCGCCGAGGGCGGTTCGCTGTGGGTCGTCAGCGAGGCGGTGGCCGCGCGTCCGCTGGCCGCGCTGCTGGCCGAGCAGCCGCTGACGCCCTTCCGGGCGGCCGAGGTCGCTTCCGACGTGCTCATGGCACTGCGGGTGCTGCACGCCCACGGCTGGGTGCACCGCAACATCACCGCCCGCACGGTGCTCGTCTGCGACGACGGCCGGGTGATGCTGACCGGCCTCGCGGTCGGCGCGGCGGAGGAGGCGCTCTGCGGGTACGACCCGGTGCCGGTCCAGGGCGGCCCAGAAGGGCCGGAGGGGCCGGAGGGGCCGGAAGAGCCGGGGACAGGGGGGCCAGGAAGGCCAGGAAGGCCAGGAAGGCCGGAGGGGCAGTCCGCCGGCGGTCAGGGGCTCGGTCACGCCGCAGGAGGGCCGGGCGCTCTCGGTGCCGTCGCCGACCCCGAGGCGGCCAGGCGTGCCGCGATCCAGGCACGCGCGGCCGGTGCGCTGCCGGTGCCGGGCGCGGCCGGGGCCGCGGAGGGCACCGGGCTGCCCGCGCGGCGGGCGCCGGAGACCGGCGAGGACATCCGTGCGGCCCGAGCCGGAGCCATCGCCGCCTACCGGGCGGGAGCCCGGGCCGCCGCCCAGGTGCAGGAGACCCAGCGACGCCCCGCCCTGCCCGGGGCCCGCCCGCCCGCCGAGGGCAGCACAGGCGACACCGGTGCGGGCGCGGGCGGGCACGGCGGTACGGCGCAACGGCCGTACCCCGCCGGGCAGCAGCCGTACGTCCCCGGACAGGACGGCACCGGCACCGCCCCGCCCGGACGGATAGCCGACCCCTACGGGGTGCACGGCGCCCCCGCTTCCCTGCCCGGGCACGATGCCTCGCCCCCGGGCGGCGGTGTCTCCCTGCCCGTGCAGGCCGCACAGCGGTCCCGTTGGGACGAGGGGGACGGTGCGGGTGCGGCCCGGCGGGGCCCCTCGACCGCGCTGGGGGCCGAGCGGGCCCGGCAGGTGCGGATGACCGTCGTGGGGCCGGTGACCGAGCGCTGGGCGCCCGAGCAGGCCGGGCCCGTGCACGAGAACTGGCAGCTGGCGGCGCCGATCGGCCCGGCCACCGACCTGTGGGCGCTCGGGGCGCTGCTGTTCCGGGCGGTGCAGGGGCATGCGCCGTACCCCGAGGAGTCCACCGCCGAGCTGGTGCAGCTGGTGTGCGCGGAGCCGCCCGCTTTCGCCGAGGAGTGCGGCCCGATCCGGCCCGTCGTGGAGTCGCTGCTGCGTCAGGACCCCACCGAACGGCTGGACTTCGAGGAGCTGAACGGCTGGCTGCGTTCGCTGGTGCGCTCCGCGCCCGAACCGGATGCCGGCAGTCATGTCGTGCCCGTTCCGCCCGCCGACCCGACCCGGCTGCCGATCATCCGGCGCCGGGGCGAGCTGGTGCGGCGGCGCCGCGCCGGGCTGCCCGTGACACATCCGCACGGTCGGCACAAGCGGGCCCGGGAGGAGGCCGGTTCGCCGCGCAGCCTCGGCAGGACCCTGCTGCTGCTGATCCTGCTCCTGCTGGCCGGCGCGGTCGCGTACGCGATGCTGTTCATGCCGAAACAGGGGGAGAGCGGCGCGACGGGCGGCGATCGTACCGGCGCCGCCGGCGAGGCAGGTGCCGTGCACCCGTCCACACCCCGGCCGTCCTCCGGGCAGTCGGCGGACGGCAGCCCCTCGGAGTCCGCGCCCGCCACCGAGCCCCAGACGGGCGGCGACCCTTCGGTGGCCGACGGGTTCACTCTGCGAACGGACCCGGACGGTTTCCGCATCGCCGTCGCCAGGGGCTGGAGCCGCACGCCCAAGAACGGCAGCGGCCAGGTGGTGTACGCCCACGGGAACTTCGAGCTGCTCGTCGTACCGGGAAGGGACGGCGCGTCGACGTACGGCAGCGACCCGATGGTGTATCAGCGGGACAAGGAGCCTGAACTCCAGCCGTACCGGAACTCCAGTTGGGCCACCGCCAGCGGGCTGCGCACCATCGAGGTGGGCGGACGCGCCATGGCGGAGGGGCAGTTCACCTGGACCGACGCACAGGGCCGCGATCTGTTCGTGCGCAACATGGCGATCCTGCTGAACGGCCGCTACCACATCGTCCAGGTCCGTGGCCCGGAGGCGGAGCGGGACGAGGTGACGCGGTTGTACGAGGAGGCTACCGCGACGTACCGCTACACGCGTTGAGCACCGTGTGCACGGGCCGGGCAGCGCACCGTTCGGTTCCCGTTCACGGGCAGAAGCGACAACCGTCACAGTGCGGTTTCCTTGGCGCTCTGCAGGTTCCCAGAGGGCAGAGCGGTCCTTAGTCTGACCCTGTCAAGACCATTGCGGGGCAACGTGAATCAGATGCAGGGCCTGCTCATCGCGGGCCGCTACCGGCTTGCCGACTCCATCGGCAGCGGCGGCATGGGGCGGGTGTGGCGCGCCCATGACGAGGTGCTGAACCGGACGGTGGCCGTCAAGGAGTTGACCGCAGCGCTCTACGTCTCCGAGAGCGACCAGGCCGTCCTGCTCGCCCGTACCCGGGCCGAGGCGCGGGCCGCCGCACGCATCAACCACTCCGCCGTCGTCACCGTGCACGACGTCCTGGAACACGACGGCCGCCCCTGGATCGTGATGGAGCTGGTCGAGGGCAACTCGCTGGCCGACGCGGTCAAGGAGCGCGGCCGGGTCGAGCCCCAGGAAGCCGCGCGGATCGGGCTGTGGGTGTTGCGGGCGCTGCGCGCCGCGCACACGGCCGGCGTGCTGCACCGGGACGTCAAGCCCGGCAACGTGCTGCTCGGCCGGGACGGCCGGGTGCTGCTCACCGACTTCGGCATCGCCCAGATCGAGGGCGACACGACCATCACCCGCACCGGCGAGGTCGTCGGCTCGGTCGACTACCTCGCTCCTGAGCGCGTCCGCGGCCACGACCCAGGCCCCTCTTCCGACCTGTGGGCGCTCGGCGCCACGCTGTACACGGCCGTCGAGGGCCGGTCGCCGTTCCGCCGCACCTCGCCGCTGAGCACCATGCAGGCGGTCGTCGAGGAGGATGCCGACGAGCCGCGTCATGCCGGACCGCTCGGCCCCGTCGTCGCCGCGCTGCTGCGCAAGGAACCGGCCCAGCGGCCGAGCGCGGAGGAGACGGAGCAGATGCTCGCCGAGGCGGCGGAGGGCCGCCGGCCGGGCGTGGCACAGGCGTTCGTGCCGACGCAGGGCGCGGGCGTGGTCCGGGGAGGACCGTACGGCGCCGGAGCGGGCGCCTCGGGCCCGGGGTACGGCAGTGGGACGGCCGCTGCTCCCTACGGCTCCGGGGCGGGCGGTTACGGCTCCGGTGCGGGGGAGGGCGGCTACGGGCCGGGTGGCCCCGGCGGTTCCGTCACCGGGCCGACGGGGGTGACCCCCACGGTGGTGGGCCATGCTGCGGGCCCGGCAGCGGTCCGGCCCCGCTCCCGGCGGCGGATGCGCACGCTCGCGCTGGTCGTCGCCGTCGCTGCCGTGCTCGGCGGCGGCGCGGCGGTGGCCTTCCAGAAGTGGACCGGGGCGGAACGGCCCGCCGAGTTGTCGGCTACGCGGGAGACCTCGGATCCGGCGGTGTCGGCCGGCGCCAGCGCCAGTGCCAGTGCCAGCGCCGGACCCGGCCAGGCGGGCACCGTCCCGGACGACTGGAAACGGTACGACGACCCGCTCGGCTTCAGCCTCTTTCTGCCCAAGGGCTGGAAGCGGAAGGTGTACGGCATCCAGGGCGACCTCAAACAGATCGACTACTCGCCCGACAACGGCCTGCACTTCGTGCGCATCTCGATTGACCGCTCACCGGACTTCGCCGACGCCTACCTGCACCAGAAGGACCTCGAACTCCAGCAGCATCTGGTCGGCTACAAGCGAGAGCGGATGGAGGAGGGCATCTACCGGGACCGCAAGAGCTCGTTGTGGGAGTTCACCTGGAACGCGCTGGCGAAGGACCCGCCGTTCGTCTCCGGTCCGCGGCACGCGATCGACGAGACGTACTTCTCGCGCCAGGGCACCGAGTACGCCATCTACATGTCGACTCCCGCCGAGGACTGGGCGAAGACCAGCCAGCAGTTCAAGTGGGTGCTGCAGAGCTGGCAGCAGCCGAAGGAGGGCTGACCCGGGGCGGCCCGTTCCGGCCGGTCACCGTCCCGGCGTCTTGGCCGGTCACCGTCCCGGAGCGGATGGGTCCCGTGCGGCATGATGGGGCGCATGGGGACCGAGGGCGCCGACTTCCGTGTGATCGCGGGCCGCTACCGCCTCGAGGCGCGCATCGGGCGCGGCGGAATGGGCGTCGTGTGGCGGGCGAGAGACGAGGTGCTGGGCCGCCTGGTCGCGGTCAAGGAACTCCTCGCGGACGACTCGCTCCCCGGCGACGACACCCGCCGCCGCCGTGACCGCACCTTCCGCGAGGCGCGGGCGGTCGCCCAGCTGCGGCACCCGAACATCGTCGTCGTCCACGACGTCGTGGAGCAGGACGAGCGGCCGTACCTCGTCATGGAGTTCATCGAGGGCGGCTCGCTCGCCGACCGGATCGCCACGCGCGGCCCGGTCGACGCCGCCGAGGCCGCGCGGATCGGCATCGCCCTGCTGGGCGCGCTGCACACGGCGCACGAGGCCGGCGTACTGCACCGGGACATCAAGCCCGCCAACGTCCTGATCGAGTCCGGCAGCGACCGGGTGGTGCTCACGGACTTCGGGATCGCACAGGTCGCGGGTGCGACGACGCTCACCGAGACCGGCTCCTTCGTCGGCTCGCCCGAGTACACCGCCCCGGAGCGGATGTCCGGCACCCGCACCGGGCCCGAGTCCGACCTCTGGTCGCTGGGTGCCCTGCTGTGCACCGCGCTCAGCGGCGAGTCGCCGTTCCGGCGCGACTCGCTCGGCGGCATCCTGCATGCCGTCGTCGCCGCCGAGATCTGTCCGCCGACGCAGGCGGCGCCGCTCCTGCCCGTCGTACGGGGCCTGCTCGAACGCGACCCGGACCGGCGGCTGGGCGCGGTGGACGCCGAGCGGATGCTGCGCGCCTACCTGGAGACCGGGCGGACACCGTCCGCGCCGGGCGGCGCCCCGGGTGCTCCCGGTACACCCGGTACCGGGCGGATCCACAGGATCGGCGGGGGCCGTGCGGGGCGGTCGGGGGCCGCCGGTGGTCGTGCGCCGGCGACCGGTGCGGGCGGGGAGCATACGGCGAACCCCGTGGCGCCCGGCGACGGAGAAGGCCTGGTGCCGGATCCCGCGCCGCCCGGGGGCGGCGGCCGTGCGACCGAGTCCGCCGTGCACGCCATGCCCGCCACGCCGGCGCCGTACACCCCGACCGAGCGGGACGTGCCGCGCGCCGGTGCCGAGCCCGGTGCCGGGACGCTGTGGGCCGACGCGCCCGGAGCGCCGGCCCGGCCGTCCACCCGCACCGTGCTGGTCGGAGCGCTGCTCGTCGTCGCGTTGGCCGGGGCCGGAGCGGCGGGGGCGGTGCTGCTGATGGACCGCGGTGGACACGGGGGCGCCGGCACGCCGGGCGGTACGGCGACCAGCCCGGCGGCGCACACCAGCGCGAGCGCGTCGCCCTCCCCGACGACCGGCACTCCCTCGCGCGCGACCGACTCGCATACGGCACCCTCGGGTTACCGCACCGTCAAGGAGCCCGCCGGTTTCACCCTCGCCGTACCGGAGGACTTCGAGCGCAGCCCGCAGGGCGAGCGCGTCTTCTACCTGTCCCCCGGCGGGACCTTCCGGCTCGGCATCCGGGTGGCCGCGCCCGAGGCGGGCGGCCCGACGGAGGCGATGAACCGGGCGGCGGCCGACGGGCCGAGCACGAACCCCGGTTACCACGACGGCCGGGTCACCCGGACCACGCACCGCGGACACCCCGCCGCGTTCTGGGAGTTCAGCTGGAACGGCTTCAGCGCGGCGCAGGGCCCGCGGCACACCTACGACCTGTGCTGGGAAGAGGGCGGACGGCTGTACGACGTGTGGGTGTCGGCGCCGGTGGGGAAGGTGCGCGAGGCACGGGAGTACTTCGACGTGGCCATCGACACCTTCTCGGTCACGGGTCGGTGACCGGTTCGCGAGCGCGCTGGATGTCCGCACTCCTGGCGCGATAGGGATGGACCATGCGCAATGACGGGGGAGCCGGACAGGCCGGCCGCGGGGTCGACGACACGACGAGTTTTGTTCTGCAACCGCCGCAGCCGCAGCCGTACTTCGTCCCCGCCCAGCAGACGGCCGCCCAGCAAGCGGCCGCCCAGGAGGCCGCTGTCCGGCACCCCGCCCAGGAACCGGGTGTGGGACGGCTGATCGCCGGGCGCTACCGGCTGCTCGCCAAGCTGGGGCACGGCGGCATGGGCACCGTATGGCGGGCCAAGGACGAGACGGTGGACCGGGAGGTCGCCGTCAAGGAGCCCCGCGTACCGGATCACCTTTCCGAGCGCGAACGGTCCAACGCCTACGAGCGGATGCGCCGGGAGGCCCGCGCGGCGGCCCGGCTCGACCACCCGGCGGTGGTGGACGTGCACGACGTCGCGGTCGTCGACGGCCGCCCGTGGATCGTCATGGAGCTGGTCCACGGCCGTTCGCTGGGCGACGCACTCCGGGAAGGCACGCTCGACGCGCGCGAGGCGGCCCGCATCGGCCTCGAGGTGCTCGGCGCGCTGGAGGCGGCGCACGCGGCGGGCGTCCTGCACCGGGACGTCAAGCCCGACAACGTGCTGCTGGGCCGGTACGGCCGGGTGGTCCTCACGGACTTCGGCATCGCGCAGATCGAGGGCGAGACGCGGCTGACGGACACCGGCGGCTTCGTCGGCTCGCCCGAATACATCGCGCCGGAGCGGGTGTTGGGCCTGCGTCCTGGTCCGGCCGCCGACCTGTGGTCCCTCGGCGTGGTGCTCTACTCGGCCACCGAGGGCGTCTCCCCGTTCCGGCGCAGCAACACCCCGGCCACCCTCCAGTCCGTCCTCAACGCCACCCCGGCCGCCCCCTCCGCCGCGCGGGGCCCGCTGGCCGACGCCATCAACGGCCTGCTCCACAAGGACCCCGCGCAGCGCCTTGCGGCGGCCCGGGTCCGCGCCCTGCTGGAGGCGGCGTCGAGCCCGCCGGCGCCCGTCCAGCAGGTCTTCGTCCAGGCGCCCGCCCCCACCGCGGCCCGCTCCCGCCGACCGGGCCGCACGGTGTGGCTGGGCGCCGGTGCCGGCGCGGCGCTGGTCGCGGCGGTGTCGGCGTACCTGCTGCTCGTCGGCCCGTCCTCCGGCGGGCTGCCCGACGGCTGGGCGCAGCGGCAGGACAGCGGTCTCGGCGCCACCCTCGCCGTCCCCGCGGGTTACCAGGTCACCCGGCCCGGCAAGGACGACACCGACAGGAACTGGGTGACGTACGCCGACTGGAGCGGCGACGTCTCGGTCACCCTGAGCCTCGCCCGGAGGTCCGAGGACTCCCTGCACAAGATCCAGAGCAGCGCGCCCGCTCAGATGTACGCCGACAACGAGAGGTTCAAGAACGAGGGCGAGTACGCGCTCGACATGCCCAAGGGTCCGCGGACGGCCCCGGAGAGGAACGCCACCTACCAGGGCAGGCAGGCCGCCGAGAACACCGTCGCCTACACGACCGACGACTCGCAGAACCCCCGGCCCCGCGAGCTCCAGATCTTCTACTACCGCACCAAGGCGGGCGACATGTACCGGCTCACCGTCTGCTATCCGGGCAAGGGCGACTTCACGGCCCGCGGCCGGGAGGTGGCGAAGGCGGCGATCGCCAACCTGCGCATCGACGAGCCGTGACCCGCAGCCCGGCAACTCCGCCGCGCGGCGCAGGTGCGTCTCATGGCTGTGACGCGTCGGGCTTGGTGTGGAGGACTTCGCGGGCCTGTTCGGCGGCGCGGGTGATGCTTTCGCTGATGAAGTCGAGGAAGCGGGCGATGTTCTCCAGGCGGGTGGCCGCAGGGGTGTCGCGGCCGAGGACGGCGACGCCTTGACGTGCGGTTTCGACGAGCTGATCGTTGGACCGGGCGCTGGCGATCGTCGCCTGGTAGAAGAGTTCGTCGTCGACGACGTAGCGGTCGCGGCGGCGTTCGTCGCGTTCTCGGCGGACGAGGCTCTGGCTCTCCAGGAAGGCGATCGCCTTGGAGATGGACGCCGGGCTGACCTGGAGGCGCTGGGCGAGCTGGGCCGCGGTGAGGCTGCCCGCGTCGGTGGTGAACAGGCAGGTCAGCACCCGGGCCGTCATCTTGGGCAGGCCCGAGGCCATGAGGACGGTGGTGAGTGTCTCCTCGTACTCGGCCACGGCCTCGGCGTCGCGTCCGTGCGGCTGGGGAACTGACTGTGACTCTCGGGCGGAGGCGGGCCTGCGCCGGTGAGCGCGGCGTTCGGCGGCACGGTGGGCCAGGTCGGCTCGGTAGGCGGTGGGGCCGCCGTTGCGCATCACCTCACGTGTGACCGTCGAGGTCGGACGGTCGAGGCGCCGGGCGATCTCGGCGTAGGGGAGGCTGTCGGCCAGCCCCAGCGCGATCTGCCGGCGTTCCTGCTGGGTGAGCCTGCCTCCCGGCATCGCGTCTCCTTGGTGTTCCTTCACGGTGTTCCCTGTTCCCCGACCATAGCGTTCACTTCCCCCTCATTGCAACGATCCGACCTGTCATCGTTGCGTTGCGGCTGAGTCCATTGCAACAGTTCCTCTCAATCTACCTGCATGTTTGTTGATTTCACGCAACGAGCTTGTTGATGAGATCTGGAAAGCAACGTAGCGTTTCTGGTGTTGGAAACAACAAACGACCAACGGGAGACCACGATGCAGAAGTTCGCCACCCCCGCCCCGATCTCCGTCGTCCTGGCCATCCCCGCCGGGCGCGTCCAGTTCATCGCCGCCGACCGTGCCGACACCACCGTCGAGGTCCTGCCCGCCAACCCCTCCAAGAGCCGCGACGTCCAGACCGCCGAACAGGCCACCGTCGCCTACGCCGACGGCCTCCTGCGGATCAGCACCCCCGAGCCCGGGAACAAGCTCTTCGGCCCTTCCGGATCCCTGGAGGTCACCGTCCAACTGCCCGCCGGCTCCCGCATCGAGGGCAGGGCCGCCGGCTCCGAACTCCGCGGTGTCGGCCGCCTCGGCGACGTCGTCTTCGACGGCGCGTATCGCCGGATCAAGATCGATGAGGCCGCGAGCGTCCGCCTCACTGCGATCGACGGTGACGTCGAGGTCGGCCGACTGGGAGGCGCCGCGGAGATCAGCACCGCGAGGGGCGACATCCGGATCAACGAAGCCGTGCGCGGCACGGTCGTGCTCCGCACCCAGTCCGGCGACATCACGGTCGCCGCCGCCGTCGGCGTCTCGGCCGCCCTGGACGCCGGCACCGGCTACGGCCGCATCAGCAACGCCCTCAAGAACGACGGCACCGCCGATGTGGACATCCGCGCCACCACCTCCCACGGCGACATCACCGCCCGCAGCCTCTGAAGGAGCGGAAACGGGAAGGTCCGGCCGGTCCACCGGTCGGCCCACCGGTCGAAGTCCCTTGCCGGTCGGCGCGGATGACGCGAGCGTCCGTCCCGGCGTCCGGCGGACGGTTCCCTCGCGGCCGCCGTCCGGTACGCCGGGGGCCGTTCGCGCGGCCAGGGGTGTGGACCGGGCGGTGCCGGTGGGCCGGTCCTGTGGAGGAGCGGGCTGTTCCGGATCCGGGCCCCGCCCGCTCCGGTCCGCTGCGGGTGCCGGACCCTCCGGGCGCGCTGCCCTGCCCGGTCCATGCCCGCAATCCCGCCTGCCCGGACCCAGGGCCAGCCGACTTCGACAACGACGCGGTGCGCACGGTACTCATGTGACATGACTGCAGACGGCGAACACCCGGCCGACGGACGTCTGATCGGCGGGCGCTACCGGCTCGCCGAACGGATCGGGGCCGGGCCGACCGGAACCGTCTGGCGGGCCCGGGACGAACAGGGGCAACGCGACGTCGCCGTCAAGCAGCCGGTCCTGCCCGGCGATTGCGCCGACGAGGAGAGCCAGCGGTTCGCACATCGGCTCTCCACGGAGGCGCGGGCCGCGGCCCGGGTGCGGCACGCCTCGGCCGTCGCCGTGCACGACGTCGTCATGGAGGAGAACGGACTCCCCTGGATCGTCATGGAGTTGGTGGCGGGCGAGTCCCTCCGGGAGATCCTGCGGCGCGGACCCCTTCCGCCCGTCGAGGCCGCGCGGATCGGGCTCGCCGTTCTCGGCGCGCTGCGCGCCGCCCACGCCGTCGGCATCGTGCACCGGGACATCAAGCCCTCCAACGTACTGGTCGAGTCCGGCACCGGACGGGTCGTCGTCACCGACTTCGGGATCGGGGACGGGCACGCCGAGGACGCCCCCGCCGGATTCGTCGCGCCGGAGCGGGCCGCGGGACGCGGCACCGCCGGTCCGGCCTCCGACCTGTGGTCGCTGGGCGCGCTGCTGAGTGCCGCGACGGGTGACGCGGACACCGGACAGCTGGCGCCGCTGCTCACCCGGCTGCACGAGCCGCTCCCCGAGGCGCGGCCGAACGCGGAGGAGGTCGCGGAGTCACTCGCGCAGTACCTCGGCTTCACCACCGTGGAGACCCTCACCGAAGCCACGGAAACCAGGGAGTCGGCCCCCGCGCCCGTCCCCGCTCCGCTACCCGTCACCCCACCGCAGCCCCGCCGCCGCACCCCCCTGGCCGCCCTCACGCTCCTCCTCGCGAAGAAACCCGGAACCGAGTGATCGTCACCCGGCAACGCCCCTGATCAGGGCGTTTCTTGCCAGTGATCACTGGCGACATGTGAGCGGTCCGTGAATCGTCATTACCGACGGGTACACAAACCCTCCGCTCGGGCATACCCTGCGCGTCATGACGGACTCGCAGGCCAAGGACAGCACCGGCACCAACCCGCTCGCGCCCACCCCCCAGGGCGCCCGCACCGCCGCCGACGTGGTCACCCCGGAACTGGTGGCGCAGCTCACGAAGGGGGTCGTCGGTTCCGGACGCACCGCCAATCACACGCCGTTCACCGGCGAGAAGCTGGCCGAGCTGCCCGAGTCCACCCCCGAGGACGTCCTTCGGGCGTTCGAGGCGGCCCGCACCGCGCAGGCCGTGTGGGAGAAGACGCCGGTACGACAGCGGGCCGCGGTGCTGCTGCGCTTCCACGACCTGCTGCTGGAGCGGCAGGCGGAGGTCCTCGACCTCGTCCAGCTGGAGACCGGCAAGGCCCGGCTGCACGCGCACGAGGAGGTGCAGGCCGTCGCCGTCGCCGCCCGCCACTACGGCCGCCGGGCCGCCGCCTACCTCCGGCCGAAGCGGCACACCGGTGCCATCCCGGCGCTGACGAAGGTCACCGAACTGCGCCACCCGCGTGGTGTGGTGGGTCAGATCGCCCCGTGGAACTACCCGCTGGAGCTGTCGGTCGGCGACGCGCTGCCCGCCTTCGTCTCCGGCAACGCGGTCGTGATGAAGCCGGACACGGAGACCTGTCTGACCGCTCTGTGGGCGCGCGACCTGCTCATCGAGGCCGGCCTGCCCGAAGGCGTCTTCCAGGTCGTCCTCGGCGAGGGACCGGTCGTCGGCCCGGAGGTCGTCAAGCACGCCGACTACGTCTCCTTCACCGGATCCACCCGCACCGGCCGCGAGGTCGCCACCGGCGCCGCCTCCCGCCTGGTCGGTGTGTCCCTCGAACTCGGCGGCAAGAACGCCATGCTGGTGCTCGACGACGCCGACATCGAGAAGGCCGCCGCCGGCGCGGTCCGCGCCTGCTTCTCCTCCGCCGGCCAACTCTGCATCTCCATCGAGCGGCTGTACGTCCACGAGTCCGTCGCCGACGCCTTCCTGGAGCGCTTCGCCGCCCGCACCCGGGCCATGCGACTGGGCAACTCCCTCGCCTACGGCGCCGACATGGGCTCGCTGGTCGGCGAACGCCAGCTGAAGAACGTCGAACGGCACGTGGAGGAGGCCGTCGCCAAGGGCGCGAAGGTGATCGCCGGCGGCGTGGCCCGCCCGGACGTCGGCCCGTACTTCTTCGAGCCGACCATCCTCGACGGTGTCGAGGACTCCATGGCCGTGTGCGAGGAGGAGACCTTCGGTCCGGTCGTCTCCGTCTACCGCTTCAAGAGCGACGACGAGGCGGTCGAGCGCGCCAACGCCACGCCGTACGGACTGAACGCGTCCGTGTGGACGACCAGCGCCCGCCGCGCCATGGACATCGCCTCCCGGCTGCGCACCGGCACGGTCAACGTCAACGAGGGCTACGCCCCCGCCTACGGCAGCGTCCAGTCCCCGATGGGCGGCATGAAGGACTCCGGTCTGGGCCGCCGCCACGGCTCCGAGGGCATCCTCAAGTACACCGAGGCGCAGACGGTGGCCCGGCAGCGGTTGCTGCCGATGGCCCCTTCGCTGGGCATGGACGACGAGAAGTACGCCCAGTTCATGAGCCGCAGTCTTCGGCTCATGAAGGCGTTCCGGTTCCGCTAGCCAACCCCGTTCGCACGTCTGGGCAAGTCCCGACGAGTCTCGACAAGGAGCGCACGTGTCGCAGGAGAAGTCTGTCCAGGCCGGGGACGAGGACGGGTACGACTACGACGTCATCGTGGTCGGATCGGGGTTCGGCGGCTCGGTGTCCGCCCTCCGGCTCACCGAGAAGGGATACCGGGTCGGTGTCCTCGAAGCCGGGCGCCGCTTCACCCGCGAGTCCCTCCCGAAGAACTCGTGGGACCTGAAGAACTACCTCTGGGCGCCGAGACTCGGCATGTACGGCATCCAGCGCATCCATCTGCTGGGCAACGTCATGGTGCTGGCAGGCGCGGGAGTGGGCGGCGGCTCGCTCAACTACGCCAACACCCTCTACGTACCGCCGAAGCCGTTCTTCGAGGACCCGCAGTGGCGGGACATCACCGACTGGCAGGAGGAGCTGAAGCCGTACTACGACCAGGCTCAGCGCATGCTCGGCGTCCGGCTCAACCCCACCATGACCCCCTCCGACGTGCACCTGAAGGCGGCGGCACAGCGGATGGGCTTCGGCGACACCTTCCACATGGCGCCGGTCGGCGTGTTCTTCGGGGACGGCGAGGACGCCGACGGGAAGACGAAGGCCAGGCCGGGCGGGGAGGTCCCCGACCCGTACTTCGGCGGGGCGGGGCCCGCGCGCAGGGCGTGCACCGAGTGCGGCGAGTGCATGACCGGCTGCCGGCACGGCGCGAAGAACACCCTCAACGAGAACTACCTGTACCTCGCCGAGAAGGCGGGCGCGGTGGTCCACCCGATGACCACGGTCGTCTCCGTCACGGACGACTCGCGGGGCGGGTACGCGGTGGCGACCCTGCCGACGCACCAGAAGAAGAAGGGCAAGGGGCGGATCTTCACCGCGCGCAGGGTCGTCCTGGCGGCCGGCACCTACGGCACGCAGACGCTGCTGCACCGCATGAAGGCCGGCGGTCAGCTGCCGTACCTCTCCGTCCGGCTCGGCGACCTGACCCGCACCAACTCCGAGGCGCTGGTGGGCGCGCAGACCGACAACCGGCGCTACCGCAAGGCGCACGGCACACCGAAGGTCGACTTCACGCAGGGCGTGGCCATCACCTCCTCCGTGCACCCGGACGAGAACACCCACATCGAGCCGGTCCGTTACGGCAAGGGATCCAACTCGATGGGCGGTCTGACCGTCCTGCAGGTGCCGTACGCCGAGGGCTCCTCCCGGGCCCTGGGGTTCCTGGCGAACGCGGTCCGGCACCCGTTGCTGGTCCTGCGCTCCCTGTCCAACCGGCGCTGGTCGGAGCGGACCATCATCGGCCTGCTCATGCAGTCGCTGGACAACTCGCTGACGACGTACCTGAAACCCGGCGGAGTCGGCAAGGGCCTGCTGACCGCCCGGCAGGGCCACGGCGCCCCGAACCCCACGCAGATCAAGGCGGCCACCGAGGCCGCCTCCGCGATCGCCGCCGAGATCAACGGCTTCGCGGGCAGCAACGTCGGCGAACTGATGGGCACGCCGCTCACCGCGCACTTCCTGGGCGGCTGTCCCATCGGCGACTCCGCGGAGCACGGGGTGATCGACCCTTACCACCGCCTCTACGGTCACCCGGGCATCTCGGTGGTGGACGGCGCGGCGGTCTCGGCGAACCTGGGCGTGAACCCGTCGCTGACGATCACCGCCCAGGCCGAGCGGGCCATGGCGTACTGGCCGAACAAGGGCGAGGCGGACCCGCGTCCGGCGCCCGGAGCGGCGTACGAGCGGCTCAAGCCGGTGGAGCCGCGCAACCCGGCGGTCCCGCCGGAGGCGTTCGGCGCGCTGCGGCTGCCGTTCCTGGGGATGCCGGCGGTACCGCCCAAGCAGTGAGCGCACATGACGGAGGGACCTGCATCCCCCTCCGAACGCAGGTCCCTCGCTTGTTCCGGTTCTTGCCGTCGTAGCGTCTGCTCGATCCGGTAGCAGGTTTGATCAACGGAGGAGCCAAAGGGTTGTGCGTCCGCACGGGAATGTCGTGTGGCGTGAGTCACATGAGTGTGGAGGGGTGTGGGGGCGCGGCGAAGGGCCCCGCGCAAGTGAGGCCGCGGGGCCCTTCTTCCGTCAGCAGCGGCGTCAGAGCAGCGCCGGTGCCCGGGTGCGGCGCCGGGGTCTGCGCCGCTTGCTCTGTGTGCTCCGGATGTGCCCTGGGGGAGTGCCTGGCACTGTGTATGTGTGCGGTTTTCCGGCGGTCGGCCCCGGGCGTCCCCGGAGCCGACCGTTCTCTTGGGTGACCGGGCTGCTGTCCCCTGCCGTCCGGTCACTTCCCTGGAGCGAGGTCCCACGGCGCACGCACCATCCGTACGCCTCATCGCCCCAGTGAGCCACGCGTGGTTCTGTCGGGCCCGCCCCTGGCTGGCACGGACATCCCGCTCAACGAAGCGGTCCACGGACCGGTCACGCGCCGTACGGGTGAGAAGGCGTCCGAACACGGATACGGCATGCGGGTGCGAGATACGACACTCAGATGCGGCCCCGGCACAGCTCCAGCAGCGTCATCGCGAGCGCCGTACCCGGCTTGCCCAGGGCTTCCCGGTAGCGGCCGAGGATCTCCATCTCACGGGAGAGGTGCACGCGCCGCCCGCCCGCGGCGATGCGGGTCTGCTGGACGACGGTGGAGACGGCCATCCGCTCCTGGATGAGGCCGATGATCCGGTCGTCCAGCGCGTCGATGCGTGCCCGGGCGTCGGCGATCGTGCGGTCCGTGGGGGTGGCGGTCGGCTGTTCCGCGGAGGCGGTGGTCGCGGTGCTCATGTCGGGGCTCCTCGTGAAGGTGGATGCCCTGGAACGGCACGACCCGGAGAAACGACAGGCGCCCCGGGCCTTGTCGGCCCGGGGCGCCTGGGAAGTCGCTTGGCGGTTGGCTCAAGCAGCACGACCATGGCAGCCGGCGGGCCGGATGCCATAGGTAAAGACGAAGGTCGAGTGCTTGCGCATGCGGCCAGTATGCCACGGCACCGTTTCCCCGTCGGCCGGGTCACCCGCGCCCACCCCGTTAGAATCGAAAGCACCGACCCCCGCCCGACCACCAGAAGGCACCCCGTGTCATCAGCGACTCCCACTGCCGCCACCCCCGACACCGTCCTGGTCGTCGACTTCGGCGCGCAGTACGCCCAGCTCATCGCCCGTCGCGTCCGCGAGGCGCGGGTCTACAGCGAGATCGTGCCGAGCACCATGCCGGTCGCGGAGATGCTCGCCAAGAACCCCGCGGCGATCATCCTCTCCGGCGGCCCCTCGTCCGTGTACGAGGAGGGCGCCCCCCGCCTCGACCGCGCGATCTTCGAGGCCGGCGTCCCCGTGTTCGGTATGTGCTACGGCTTCCAGCTGATGGCGCAGGTTCTCGGCGGCACCGTGGACAACACCGGCGCCCGTGAGTACGGCCGTACCGACCTTCACGTCTCCAGGACCTCCTCCACCCTCTTCGAGGGCACCCCGGGCGAGCAGCACGTGTGGATGTCGCACGGCGACGCCTGCTCCGCCGCCCCCGAGGGCTTCACGGTGACGGCGTCCACGGACCTCGTACCGGTCGCCGCCTTCGAGAACGACGAGAAGCAGCTCTACGGCGTCCAGTACCACCCCGAGGTCATGCACTCCACGCACGGCCAGCAGGTGCTCGAGCACTTCCTGTACCGCGGCGCGGGCCTGAAGCCGACCTGGACGACCGGCAACGTGATCGAGGAGCAGGTCGAGGCCATCCGCGCGCAGGTCGGCGACAAGCGCGCGATCTGCGGTCTGTCCGGCGGCGTGGACTCCGCCGTCGCCGCCGCCCTCGTCGCGCGGGCCATCGGCGACCAGCTGACCTGCGTGTACGTCGACCACGGCCTGATGCGCAAGGGCGAGACCGAGCAGGTCGAGAAGGACTTCGTGGCCGCGACCGGCGTCAAGCTGGTCGTCGTGGACGCCGAGGAGCGCTTCCTGAGCGCGCTCAAGGACGTCACCGACCCCGAGGAGAAGCGGAAGATCATCGGCCGCGAGTTCATCCGCGTCTTCGAGCAGGCGCAGGCGGACATCATCGCCGACGAGGGTCCGGCCGTGGAGTTCCTGGTCCAGGGCACCCTGTACCCGGACGTGGTCGAGTCCGGCGGCGGTACCGGCACGGCGAACATCAAGTCGCACCACAACGTCGGCGGCCTGCCCGAGGACCTCGAGTTCAAGCTGGTCGAGCCGCTGCGGAAGCTGTTCAAGGACGAGGTCCGGATGGTCGGCCAGGAGCTGGGCCTGCCGGAGGAGATCGTCCAGCGCCAGCCCTTCCCGGGCCCTGGCCTCGGCATCCGCATCGTCGGCGAGGTGACGAAGGAGCGCCTGGATCTGCTCCGCGAGGCCGACGCCATCGCCCGCGAGGAGCTGACCGCGGCCGGCCTGGACCGCGAGATCTGGCAGTGCCCGGTGGTCCTGCTCGCGGACGTCCGCTCCGTCGGCGTCCAGGGCGACGGCCGCACCTACGGCCACCCGATCGTGCTGCGCCCGGTGTCCTCCGAGGACGCCATGACCGCCGACTGGTCGCGGCTGCCGTACGAGGTCCTGGCTCGCATCTCGACCCGCATCACCAACGAGGTCCGGGACGTCAACCGGGTCGTCCTCGACGTGACCTCGAAGCCGCCGGGCACCATCGAGTGGGAGTAGTCCCCGCTGGGGGAGTGGTCCCGCTCCGCTGTGAAGGTCATGCCCGTTTGAGAGTGCGCACCGGCTCTCCGGGCTTCCAGACCTGGACGACCGGGTACGTGGCGTCCTCGGCGTAGGTCCGCACGACCTCCGTCAGCTCGGTGCGGAAGAGGTGGAACGGCTGCGGCGGTTCCACCTCTTCGGCGTACGCGGTCCTGGCCGCGCCGCCCCCGGTCCCGTACGCCCGGCCGCTGATCCAGCTCAGCCGTGACCTGGTGGCCCGGATCCACCACCAGCCGCCGCGGCAGGACATCAGCCGCGGCGAACCGGCCCCGCTCGGTCGACGCCTGGGCGACCGGGCCGAGCCGGGTCAACACGGCGCCCCCCACTTCACCCGAACCGACTCGGACGGGTGAACCCCAGGGGGCTGACATAGGGCACAATTCGCTGACGTCAAAGGGGAGTTGTCGAGGGGAAGGCGGGCGGCGGGCGTGGCGGTGCAGGAGGCGCGAGAGGGCACGGGTGCCGGTGGGATCCATGAGGGTGACTGCACCTGCGAGCACGGCCCGCACCAGGCCCGCGAGAGGCACCGGCGGGCTGTGGCCGCCTTTCTGCGCCGGCGTGACGAGTTCGCGGCCGGGCAGGGCCTTCCCGCGGCCGTCGCGCACTCGGCCTCGGCCTCCCGGCAGTGGGTTTCCGAGGAACTGACGCAGCGGGCGGAGGCCCTTGCGGCACGAGCCCGGGCGGAGGGCGAGGCATGGCTCGCACGGCTGTGGCTGCGCACGGTGTGGGTGGTGTGGGGCGCGGTCGTCGTCCTGCTGCTCACCGAGGCGCTCACCGCGATCGGCGCGGGCTGGACCAGCGCCCGCACCGCCGCACTGCTCGCCGCGCTCGTCGCCGCCGGCGCACTGACCGCGGCCTCCTGGTTCCACCGGGCACGCGGTGGTGCGCTGGCACCGGTCGTCGGCGAGGACAACCGCCTGTCCACCTCCCTTACTGTCGCCGCCTGTTGGGTGCTGTTCGTCGGCTACGCGATCCTGCTGCTCGCCGGCCGCCTGGCCGCCGCCTCCGGCCACGCCGAACGCGACACGCTGATCTCCGGGCTCGGCCTCGCGCACGGGGCGGGCGTCGTGACCGTCCTCGCCGTGGTGTGCGTCCTCGCCGTGCTGGTCCGCCGGGTGGTGGGCCTGCGCATCCTCGGGCAGCGGCTGCAGAAGCTTCCGGCACACCGGCCGCGCGCCGCCGACCTGCTGACCGACGACGCCGGCCGGGGCGCCTTCACCGACATCCAGTACGTCGCCGTCAGTGCCGTGGCCCTCCTGTTCGCCGCCGTACGGCTGGCCCGGCGCCCGGACCGGCTGCCCGACCTCCCCTGGGGCCTCGCGGTCGTCGTACTGATCTCCGCCGCGACCTACCTGGCCGGCAAGTACACCGAGGGCGGCCGTCCACTGATCCTCTCCGTCGTCCGTGCCCGCGAACCAGGCGACCTCGACGGGCCGATCCGCACCGGCGACGACATCGAGATCCGCGGCACCGGATTCCTCCCGCCCGGTGCCCAGAGCGCCGACCGTCTCTCCCGCATGGTCGTCCGTATCGGCCAGGTAGACGTCCACGTCCCGCTCGTCCCCGTCACCGGCGGCTTCAGCAACCCCACCGACAGCGTCCTGACCGTGCCCGTACCGGCCGACGTCGAGCCCGGCTCGGTGGAGGTCCAGGTGGTGACCGCCGCCGGGGTGGCCAGCAACCGGTGCGTCGTCCAGGTGATGGAGTGAACGGACCGCCCGACCTCCACGGAAGGCAATCGGCCTCCGCGCGGGGGCTTTCCGCGGAGTCGCCGACGGGAGCCAGGGAGAGGATGGGTGAGGATTGAACGGACCGCGCTCGCCGTACGTACCTACGTACCGGCGGGTGACGCGCCCGCCGTACGTACTACGTGTCGGCGGGTGAGGTCCCGTACGACAGGCGAGAGGCGGCCGACAGCGATGACTCACGGCATGCGGACGGACACGAACCCGCCCCCTCTGCGCGGTGCCCGCGACTGGCGGGATGCCGCCGCCCGCCACGCCCTCCTTCCCCTCCGCGTCTTCCTCGGCATCACCTTCGTCTATGCCGGCCTGGACAAACTCACCAACAGCGCCTTCATGAAGTCCGGCGGCGCCGGCTCCATCGGCGAGACGATGCGCTCGGCCCGTGACTCCGCCGCCATACCGGCCCTGGTCGACCTGGCCCTGAAGAGCCCGGTCGGCTTCGGACACGCCATCGCCCTCGGTGAGTTGGCCGTCGGCATCGGCACCCTGCTCGGCGTCCTCGGCCGCCTCGCCGCGCTCGGCGGCGCGCTGATCTCGCTGAGCCTGTGGCTGACCGTGAGCTGGTCCACCAGCCCCTACTACTACGGCAACGACCTCGCCTACCTGATGGCCTGGCTGCCCCTCGTCCTCGCCGGCGCGCCCTCTCTCTCCGTGGACGCGGTCTGGCGCGCCCGGCGCCGGCAACGGGCGGGCGGCCACCGCCAGCCGCCCCCGGCCCCGTCCGCCTAGGCGCCGCGCCGTCTGCGTATGCCCCGGGCCACGGCCGCCGTGATGCCGGCCACCCAGAGGCCGCCCACGACCAACGGGACGGCCACGGCCCACGGGGCCTCCCACAGTCCACCCGCGTCTCCTGCGAAGACGGCCGCGGTGGCGGTGAGAGCGAGCCCGGCGACCAGCTTCCCGGGCTGGAACTCATGACGCAGCACGGCTCACCTCCACTCGCCCCAGACCGACCTCGAGGTCGACGTCCAGGATGCCCGCACGCTTGCCGCCCTTGACCGGCGACAGTGTCACCGTCCTGTGCCGACCCGGCTGCACGTCCACGTCCTTTCTGCTCTGGCCCGGCAACCGGACGTCGCCCAGCCCCACGTCGATGCTCATCCGGACGGTCGCGTCCGCCGGCACGATCAGCCTCAGCCGCCCCGCGCCCACCCGGGCGTCCGTGGTGAGCCGTTGCCCCTTGGTCAGGTGCAGACCGGCCAGGTCCAGGGTGCCGTCGCCGGTGCCCAGCCTGTACGCGGGCCGCACGTCCGCCGCCGTCGCGGGCTTCCAGGACGTGTGTCTCCAGTGCGTGGTGATGTCCTTGGGCAGGGCTGCCGACCCGGCGAGCAGCACCGCCGTGACGATCGCGAGGAACATCGACCCCGCGCCCGTACGCCCCAGGAACGAGCTGACGGTGATGCCCAGACCGAAGACCGCGAGGGCGCAGGCCAGGCCCATCTGCAGGCTGGTGCCGAGCGGGTGCGTGTCCCAGGTCAGCCCGGTGCCCAGGCCGCCCGCCACCAGGGCCAGGAGGAACACCCAGCCGCCGATCCAGCGCGGGCCGCGTGGTCTCGGGGGCGCCGTGCCCGGCGGCCGTACCGACCCGTGGTGGGTCCAGGGGATCGGGATGCCGATATCGAGGGCCGAGGCGATGTCCCGGTCGTGGGTGTCGTCGGGCCCCCACAGATAGCCGGTGCCGCCGACATGCGTGCCGTCCTTGACGATGGGCTCCCGCCACCACGAGGGGTAGGTGAACACCGGCGGTGCCTGCGCCTCCGGCGGAGCATCGGCGGCGGCCTGCGCGGCGATGGGGCTTCCCTTGCTCGAGCGCACGCTCGCAGAAGGATCGGTGTCGGCGGCGCCGCGCCGCCGGGACCAGTACCCGGCACCGGCCAGCAGCAGGGAGAGCACGACGGCGAAGGTCAGCACGCCGCCGTTGTTCAGCATCGTCAGCAGCACCCCGCAGCCGACCAGGGCGAACAGCACGGCGGCCAGCGCCTGGCCGTCGACCCGGGCCGTCAGCAGTTTGCGGACCTCGTTCTCCTCCTCGTCCTCGTACGGCACGAGGAGCCAGGCGAACCCGTAGAAGATGAGGCCGAGGCCGCCGGTCGCGGACAGCACGGCCAGGGTGATCCGGAAGATCACCGGGTCCATGTCGGTCTGCCGCCCGAGTCCCGCGCACACCCCAGCGATGATCTTGTGCCGGCGGTCGCGCCGGAACGGGCGCAGGATCTCAGCGGCGTCCCCCTGTTCCCGGGCGCGCTCCCGTGCCTGCCTGCTGTCGCCGGTGCCGGTGCCGGTGCCGGTGCCGGTGCCGGTGCCGGTGTCCGTGTCGGTTCCGGTGTCGGTGTGGGTGCTCGTGCCTGCCGCTCCTGTCTTCCCCGTCGCGGCGGGCCCGGCATCCGTCGGTCCGGTGCCCGGTGCCGGGCGCGGGCCGGTGCCGGGTCCCGGACCCGTCGCGGCGTGCTCGTGATCCGTCATGCGTCCATGGTGACGGCCCGCCCGTCGCGGCGGCAGTCGGAACGACCCTGGGCCAACCCTGAAATCGGCCCTGAGACGGAACGGGGAAGCGTTCGACGAGCGACGACCCGCTGGGCGGCACGGTCCCCGAAAGAAGATCAGGGGAGTCTTAGGGCAGACCCTGATGCCCGGCGTCGTCGGCCATGTGACCATCGATGGCATGCCGGAAGCCGCAGCACTGCCACTCGACGACCCGCGGCCACCGCGCAAGCTCTACCGCAGCAGCGACGGACGCTGGTTGGGGGGAGTGGCGCGGGGCCTCGCCGGGCATCTCGGGCTGCCCGTGATCTGGGTACGGCTCGCCTTCGTCGGCATGTTCATGGCCCACGGCTTCGGCGCGCTGCTGTACGCGGCGTTCTGGTTCTTCGTACCCCTGGGCGTGGGCGGTGTCGGCGCCGAGAAGCACTCGCTGGTCGGCACCGAGACCGCGCCGGACGGCCGCCGGAAGCTCGTGGCCCGCAAGCCGGACAAGGGACAGCTCGTCGCGCTGCTCCTCATGGTCATCGTGTCCGTGGTCTTCGTGAGCAGCGTCAACCTGGGTGGCGCCGCCAAGGTGTACCTGCTGCCCGCCGTCCTTGTCGCGGCCGGTGTCGCCCTGGTCTGGCGTCAGGCGGACAACGCCCGCCGGGCCCGCTGGGTCGAGGTCGGCCGCAGACGCCGCACGCTCACGCTGCTGCGCGCGGGCGTAGGCGTGCTGCTCGTCACGGCGGGCGTCTGCGCCATCGTCTGGCTGCAGGGGTCGGCCGCCCACTTCGGCGCGGTCCTCCAGGCCGCGCTCGCCGTCCTCGTCGGCATCACGCTCCTCGCCGGCCCCTATCTCGTCCGCATGACGCAGGACCTGTCCGAGGAACGCCTGATGCGCATCCGCGCCCAGGAGCGCGCCGAGGTCGCCGCGCACGTTCACGACTCGGTGCTGCACACCCTCACCCTGATCCAGCGCAACGCCGACAACGCGAACGAGGTCCGCCGCCTGGCCCGAGCCCAGGAGCGCGACCTGCGCACCTGGCTGTACAAGCCCGAGGGCACCGGCAAGGACGAGGCCGACGAGCCGGACACGGTCGCCGAGGCGGTCAGGCGCAACGCCGCCGAGGTCGAGGACAAGCACGGTGTGCCGATCGAGGTCGTCGTGGTCGGCGACTGCCCGTTGGACGAGAGGACCGGCGCGCAGATGCAGGCCGCGCGCGAGGCGATGGTGAACGCCGCCAAGTACGGTGGCGAGGGCGGTGCCGTACAGGTCTACGCCGAGGTCGAGGGCAAGACGGTCTTCGTGTCCGTGCGCGACCGCGGGCCGGGCTTCGACCTCGACTCGATACCCGCCGACCGTATGGGTGTCAGAGAATCGATCATCGGCCGTATGGAGCGCAACGGCGGCACGGCACGGCTGCGGTCGGTGCCGGGCGGCGGCACGGAGGTCGAGCTGGAGATGGAGAGGGCGGAGAAGACATCATGAGTGAGGCGACCGAGGCGAACGGCACGAACGGCGCGGCGGGGGAGACGGCCGGCCGGCACGTGCAGGTGGTGCTCGTGGACGACCACCGCATGTTCCGCGCCGGGGTCCAGGCCGAGATCGGCCGGACCGCCGAGACCGGCGTCGAGGTGGTCGGCGAGGCCGGTGACGTGGACCAGGCGGTCACGGTCATCACCGCCACGCGGCCCGAGGTGGTCCTCCTCGACGTCCATCTGCCGGGCGGCGGCGGGGTCGAGGTGCTGCGCCGGTGCGTGGCGCTGATGGCGGACACCGAGCGGCCCGTGCGCTTCCTCGCGCTGTCCGTGTCGGACGCCGCGGAGGACGTGATCGGCGTGATCCGCGGCGGTGCCCGCGGCTACGTCACCAAGACCATCACCGGCGCCGACCTGATCGACTCCATCTTCCGCGTCCAGGAGGGCGATGCCGTCTTCTCCCCGCGGCTCGCCGGCTTCGTCCTGGACGCCTTCGCCTCCACCGACGCCCCGCCGGTCGACGAGGACCTGGACCGGCTCACCCAGCGCGAACGCGAGGTGCTGCGCCTGATCGCCCGGGGCTATGCCTACAAGGAGATCGCCAAGCAGCTGTTCATCTCGGTGAAGACCGTCGAGTCCCATGTCTCGGCGGTCCTCCGCAAGCTGCAGCTGTCCAACCGCCACGAACTGACCCGCTGGGCGACAGCGCGCCGGCTGGTCTGACCCGGCCCGACCTGCCCGGCCGACCGAACGGTCCGACTGAGACGACCCGACAACGACCCGACTGAACCAACCCGATTGAAACGACCGGTCCGAACGACCGGTCCGAACGACCGGTCCGAACGACCGGTCCGAACGACCGGTCCGAACGACCGGTCCGAACGACCGGTCCGAACGACCGGTCCGAACGACCGGTCCGAACGGCCCGGCTGAACGGCCCGACCGAACGGCCCGACCCTTGAAGGGCCAAGGCTTCACGCCACCCGCGTCGCCCCCGCGAACGGCATCAGGTCGATCGGGGCCAGCCGGACCGGGGCCGACGGGTTCGGGGCGTGGATCATCTGGCCGCCGCCCACATAGATGCCGACGTGGCTGACGCCGGAGTAGAAGAACACCAGGTCGCCGGGTTGGAGTTGAGAGCGGGAGACGCGTCGGCCGGCGTTGATCTGTGCGTACGTGGTGCGCGGCAGCGAGACGCCGGCGGAGCGGTACGCGGCCTGGACCAGGCCCGAGCAGTCGAAGGCGTTCGGTCCGGTCGCGCCCCACACGTAGGGGCTGCCGAGCTTGGCGTAGGCGTACGCGACGGCCGCCGCCGCACGCGAGCCGGGGGCCGCGACGGACCCCGCCCGTACCGGCGCCTGCCGGGCGCCCGGGGCCGGCCGTGAGGCGTGCCCGGTGGTGGCGTCGCCGCCGGTGATCTGCGCACGCTCACGCGGGGTGAGCAGCGCCAGCAGCCGCCGGGCCTCGTCCAGCTTGCCGGTGATGGTCTTCTTGTGGCGTTTCAGTTCCGTCTGCCGGGAGCGGAGCGACTTCAGCTCGATCCTCGCTGCGCCGCGCAGCTGCTCGATCTCCCGGAGCTGCGCACGTACCCGGGAGACGGCGGCGGCCTGCCGGTGGCCGGCCCGCTCCGCGAACACGGCCCCGTCCAGATACCGGTCCGGGTCGCTGGACAGCGCCAGCTGCCAGGCGGGGTCGATGCCGCCCTCCCGGTACTGGGCCGCCGCGAGCGAACCGAGTCTGCCGCGGGCCGTGTTGAGCCTCTGCTGTTTGCGGGCGGTCTCGTCGCGCAGCGCGTTCAGCCGCCGCTGGGCCGTGTCCGCCTTCTCCTTGGCGCCGTCGTATTTCTCGGTGGCGGCCTCCGCCTCCTCGTACAACGTGTCCACCCGGGCCTTCACCTGCCCGGGGGTCAGTTGCGGTGCGGCGTGTCCCGTTCCGTCGAAGCCCGTCGCGGTGGCCGCGCCCGCCATGGCGAGAGTCGCGGCCGTGCGGGCCGTACTGCCACTGAGCGAGCGCTGACGGGGCTTGCGGTGCGCTGCCACCTGGAACCGTCACGTCCTTTCGTGCGACTTGTGCGGCCGAGGAGCGATCGGCGCTTCCGGTGACGGCCCGCACAGGGGAAGCGGGCCGCCCGGACCTTTCTCGGCGGTGGGCAGGACGCTAGGCCGGATGGTGACGGGTTGGTAACGCAGTATGCGGAACTGGCTTCGATGAGCCGGGATGTGACCGCGCCTGACCGTTGCGGGATCACAGGTGCCCGGCGGATGCCCGAAAGACGCTCAGGGGATGTCTCGTTGACATCTTGCCGATACCCGCCGATCTCCGCTCACTTGGTGACTCAAGCGATGGTCTTGGGGCGGCGGTGACAGGAGGTGTGTGCCCTGATTAGGCTCCGGATCCATGGACGTACTCATCCATCTCTTCGTCGGCATCCACGTCATCGCCATCGCCGCGCTGCTGGGCGGATTCATCATCCAGATCAAGTCCATAGGCCAGGGCACGCTGCGGTTCGTGCCCGGAATGCTGCACGGCGCGCTGACGATGCTGGGCACCGGCATTGTCCTGGTCAGCCTCCACCGCGCCGACGACGATCCCGTCAACAACGCCAAGATCGGCTTGAAGCTCGCTCTGCTGGTCGTGATCCTCGGGCTGATCTACGTGAAGCGCAACGAGGAGAAGGTGGACAAGGGCATCTTCGGGCTGGTCGGCCTGCTGACCATGGCCAACATCTTCATCGCGGTCCTGTGGACCTGACCTCAGCGCCCTGACCTGACAGCGGCGCGAGCCGTGAGCGCCGCGCCGGCGGCGACCGCGAGCCAGGCCGCGACCGCCACCCCTACCAACCCCCGCCCCGGCCCCTTCAGCCACGGAACGTCCACCACGGCGGCGACGGACAACGTCGCCGCCGCTGTCATTCCCACCGGGAACACGGTCGACCACCGCCGCACGCCGTAGCCCCCGCGCGGCCGGACCACCTCGGCCGCCAGCAGCACGAGGCACCAGGCCAGATCCAGCACGAGCAGGGCGACCGTCACCCTGCGCAGCGTCCCCCGGTCGTCGTCGTTCCACAGGCCAACCGGGCACTCCCGGCGAAGCGCAGTTTCGCCCCGGCCGGCGCCGAGGTGGCGAGCGCCCCGCCCGCCACCCAGTGGTCCCCGGCCCCGTTCAGCACTGCCGCGGCTCGAAACGTCCCAGGGCGAAGCCGTAGAGCGCCAGGCCCGCGAAGAACAGCACCAGTGCGGTGTGCGCGAGCCACGCCGTCGACTCGGCCGCGGCCGGCGTGGCCCCCAGCACGGCAAGACCCTGTGTGGCCACGCAACACAGGAACACCGATCCCGGCATGCGCCGCTTCCAGCGTCGTACGGCGAGAAGGAGGAGCACGGGCCAGAGCAGCGCCCGCCAGCGCCGGCAGCGCCTCGGCGAGGGGCTGTCGGCCGAGCGCGGAGAGGCGGGCGCCCAGTACCGCCGTCGCGGCCACGGCGGTCAGTGCGTCCGGGGTGCCCGCCTCGGCCACCCGTCGCTCGCGCTGCCCCGCCGGCCGTACGGCGAGCGAACTCCGCGCCCAGCGCCAGCCAGGCGACGCAGGCCAGCGCCAGGAAGACCTGGACAGCCCCTCGTCGCCCTCAGGCGCAGCCCACCGAGACGATCCCGGTCGCCATCACCGCGGCACCGGCAGCGGGCGAACGCCGCGCTGACCGGGCGCGCAGCGAGGCAAAACTGAACTTGTAGGACCTGTAGGAGCCATGGGGCATTCAGGACATGTCGTCGCTGCTGGAAAAGCCCGACGGCCCTACGCCGGCCGCACCACGCTGTGGATGATCGACGCGCCCCCGTAGTAGACCGACTCCTCACGGACGTACGCGCCGGGTTTGGGCGCGTGGATCATCATGCCGTTGCCTATGTAGAGGCCGACGTGGCTGATGTCGTCGTAGAAGAAGATCAGGTCGCCGGGGCGGGCGTCCGCGAGGGAGACCGTGGTGCCCACCTTGACCTGGTCCCAGGTCGTGCGCGGGAGGCTGACGCCGGCGGCTTTCCAGGAGGCCTGCGTGAGGCCGGAGCAGTCGTAGGAGTCGGGCCCCGTGGCGCCCCACACGTACGGCTTGCCGATCTGCGCGCGGGCGAAGGCGATCGCCTCGGCGGCCTTGGTGTCGTACGAGTCGGAGGTGCCGGAGCCCCCGGAAGAACCGGACGTGCCCGAGGAGCCGGACGACGACGAGGAAGACGGGGAGGGGGACGGGGACGAAGACGGGGAGGTGTCCTGCCGGGCCGCCTGCTGCTTGGCCAGCTCGGCCGCCTTGCGTGCCGCCTCCTCCTGCTTCTGCTTCTCGATCGCCGCCAGCCGTGCCTTCTCCTCGGCGGTCAGATCGGACAGCAGCTTGCGTGCGCCGGCGAGCTTCTTCTGAACGGTGGTCTTGGCGGTCTTCAGGTCGTTCTGCGTCCTGGTGAGCGCCTGGAGGCTCGCCGCGGCCTCCCGCCGCTTCTTCATGGTCGCCGACTGCTCGGTGACGTAGTCGTCGACCGCGCTCTTCTGGCGCGAGGTCAGCCGGTGCATCAGCTGGCTCTGGTCGAAGTAGTCCTGCGGACTGTCCGCGAGCAGAAAGGTGGCCGTGTCCGGCACGGTGGTGCCCGTCCGGTACTGGGCGGCGGCGATGGAGCCCAGTTCCTCACGCGCCTTGTTGAGCCGTTCCGTGCGGCGCGCGACGTCGTCCCGGAGGGATTCGACGCGCCCGCGCTCCTTGCCGGCACGTTCCTTGGCGGCGTTGTACTTCTCGGTCGCCGACTCCGCCTGCCGGTAGAGATCGTCGACCTTCTTCTCCACCTCCTCCAGGGTCGGCTTCCCCTTGTCGGCCGCGGGCGCGGCGTCGGCCGTCTGGGAGAAGACGGCCATGGAGGTGAGCGCGGCGGTGGCGAGGACGGGGGCGCGGAGGCCTGCGGTACGGGGCCCGACGGGACGCGGCTTACGGTGCGACGCCAAGGGAGGCGACTCCTTCCATATGCCGCCTACCGGGTTAGCTGTCGGGTTCGGGCGGTGCGTCGGAAGGGTTGCCCTACGGTCTCGTCCCGGCGGGAGGTGGTCCCGGTGGGAGTCGGCCGATTCACCCCAAGGTCGGTGGGTCCCCGGCTCCGGACGCCACCAGGGCGCGCCGGACTCGGCGGAGGCCGCGCGGTCCGGCGAGGTTCGCCGGAAGGGGTCGTTCGGCCCGCACGCACGCTAGCCAACTCCTGGGACCCCTGTGAAGGTTGGTGTCAGGTATGTCCGATACATTTTCGTGACCTGGGGGCGGATGTTCGGCTGGGTCATCGGGTGCCTCCGTTGCGTGAGCGGCGGACGGGTCCGTGTGAGCGGTGGACGGGTTCGTGTGAGCGGCGGCCAGGCCCGCGTGAGGGGGCGGTCCGGGTCGGCTGAGGCGCGGTCCGGATGGGGTGGCGGGCGGTCCGGGCGGATGGCGGGCGGTCCAGGGCGAGTGATGGCGGTCCGGGTCGGGTGAGGGCAGGCCGGGTTTACGGGGCGGCGGACGGTTGTCGGTCCGGCGCCCTAGACTCGGAGAGCGATGAGCAGCCTCTTTGACGACAGCTTCCTGGCGGACCTCCAGCCCCCTCGCGGGCACGAGGAGGAGCCCCCGCCGCCGCCCGAGGACGATCACCTTCCGGAGTCGCTTCCGGACGATCTGTTCGGCGGGAAGTTCGACGTGCCGCCGGACCGGGACGCCTACTACCGCGACGGCGCCCCACGCCCCGCGATCGACACGGCGACCCTGCTCCAGGGGCTGAACGAGAACCAGCGTGCCGCGGTCGTGCACGCCGGCTCCCCGCTGCTCATCGTCGCCGGCGCCGGCTCCGGCAAGACGCGCGTGCTCACCCACCGCATCGCCCACCTGCTCGCCGAGCGGAACGTGCACCCGGGTCAGATCCTCGCGATCACCTTCACCAACAAGGCCGCGGGCGAGATGAAGGAGCGCGTCGAGCAGCTCGTCGGCCCACGCGCGAACGCGATGTGGGTCATGACCTTCCACAGCGCGTGTGTGCGCATCCTGCGCCGGGAGAGCAAGAAGCTCGGTTTCACGTCCTCTTTCTCGATCTACGACGCCGCCGACAGCAAGCGCCTGATGGCCCTGGTCTGCCGCGACCTGGACCTGGACCCCAAGCGCTTCCCGCCCAAGTCCTTCAGCGCCAAGATCAGCAACCTGAAGAACGAGCTGATCGACGAGGAGGACTTCGCCGCGCAGGCCGCCGACGGCTTCGAGAAGACCCTCGCCCAGGCCTATGCGCTGTACCAGTCGCGGCTGCGTGAGGCGAACGCGCTCGACTTCGACGACCTGATCATGACGACGGTCAACCTGCTGCGCGCCTTCCCGGACGTCGCCGAGCACTACCGCCGCCGCTTCCGGCACGTCCTGGTGGACGAGTACCAGGACACCAACCACGCCCAGTACGCCCTCGTACGCGAACTCGTCGGGACGTCCGAGCACCCCGTCGACGAGCATCCCGTCGACGCACCGCCCGGCGCGTACGACCTCCCGCCCGCCGAACTGTGCGTGGTCGGTGACGCGGACCAGTCGATCTACGCCTTCCGTGGCGCGACCATCCGCAACATCCTCCAGTTCGAGGAGGACTACCCGAACGCGACGACCATCCTGCTGGAGCAGAACTACCGCTCCACGCAGACCATCCTGTCCGCCGCCAACGCCGTCATCGAGCGCAACGAGTCCCGGCGCCCGAAGAACCTGTGGACCAACGCCGGCCAGGGCGCGCAGATCACCGGCTACGTCGCCGACACCGAGCACGACGAGGCCCAGTTCGTCGCCGACGAGATAGACCGCCTCACGGACGCGGGCGAGGCGCGCGTGGGCGACGTCGCCGTCTTCTACCGCACCAACGCCCAGTCCCGTGTCTTCGAAGAGGTCTTCATCCGCGTCGGCCTGCCCTACAAGGTCGTCGGTGGCGTCCGCTTCTACGAGCGCAAGGAGGTCCGGGACGTCCTGGCCTACCTGCGCGTCCTCGCCAACCCCGAGGACTCGGTGCCGCTGCGCCGCATCCTCAACGTCCCCAAGCGGGGCATCGGCGAGCGCGCCGAGGCGATGGTCGACGCCCTCGCCCAGCGCGAGAGGATCAGCTTCCCGCAGGCGCTGAAGCGGGTGGACGAGGCGTACGGCATGGCGGCGCGCTCCACCAACGCGGTCAGGCGGTTCAACACGCTGATGGAGGACCTGCGCACGATCGTGGAGTCCGGCGCGGGCCCGGCGACCGTCCTGGAGGCGGTGCTCGAACGCACCGGCTACCTGGCCGAGTTGCAGGCCTCCACCGACCCGCAGGACGAGACGCGCATCGAAAACCTCCAGGAACTCGCGGCCGTGGCCCTGGAGTTCGAGCAGGAGCGCGCGGAGGGCGAGCAGGCCACACTGGCAGACTTCCTGGAGCAGGTCGCCCTGGTCGCCGACTCCGACCAGATCCCCGACGAGGAGGACGGCGACGGCGTCATCACCCTGATGACCCTGCACACCGCCAAGGGCCTCGAGTTCCCGGTCGTGTTCCTGACCGGCATGGAGGACGGCGTCTTCCCGCACATGCGCGCCCTCGGCCAGACCAAGGAGCTGGAGGAGGAGCGGCGCCTGGCGTACGTCGGCATCACGCGCGCGCGGGAGCGGCTGTATCTGACCCGCTCGGCCCTGCGCAGCGCCTGGGGTCAGCCCTCGTACAACCCGCCCTCCCGCTTCCTGGAGGAGATCCCGGCCGCCCATATGGAGTGGAAGCGGACGGGAGCCGCCGCGCCGGTGTCCTCCGGGCCTGTTTCCGGGATCGCGGCCTCGCTCTCCTCGTCCCGCTCCCGCTCGTCGGCCGCGGGCGCGTCCGGGTTCGCCACGCGGCGGGCCACCGACAAGCCGGTGGTGTCCCTGGCTGTCGGCGACCGGGTCACACACGACCAGTTCGGACTCGGCACGGTTGTCGCGGTGACCGGCGCGGGTGACAACGCCCAGGCGACGATCGACTTCGGGGACGGCAAGCCGAAGCGGCTGGTGCTGCGGTACGCGCCGGTGGAGAAGCTGTAGACGACGTGAGCCCCGCCGTTCCGGCGGGGCTCACGTCTCAGCGGGTTCAGGTCGGGTCCAGCCCGTGGCTGCGCAGCCACGGCAGTGGGTCTATGGCCGCCCCGCCCGCCGGGCGTACCTCGAAGTGCAGGTGCGGGCCGGTGGAGTTGCCTGAATTGCCCGAGAAGGCGATCGGGTCGCCGGCCTTGACGCTCGTACCGGGGGCGACGCGGTAGCTGGACAGGTGGCAGTACCAGGTCTGCGTGCCGTCCTTCGCCGTCACGATCATCATGTTGCCGTAGGCGCTGTTCCATTTCGTGGAGACGACGCCGTCGGTCGCGGACATCACCGTGGTGCCGTACGACACGGGGAAGTCGATGCCCGTGTGTACCGACATCCAGTTCACGCCGGCCTGGCCGAAGTAGGCGCTGAGCCCGTGCTGCAGGACCGGCAGCGCGAACTTGGGGCGCAGTCGCTCCTTGAGCGCGGCCTCCGCGGCTGCCTTCTTCCTCTCCAGCTCCTGCTGGGTCTTGAGGTCGATGCGCTCCTGCGTACGGCTCGCCCGGTCCGCGAAGTCGTCGGCCCCGGCGGAGAGGCTCTTGAGCTGGGTGTCCAGCTTGCTGTTGGCGACCGACGGCCGCACCGCGTGCGCGTCCGAGGCGGAGGCGGTGGTGTCCTTGCCGTCGTCGGTCAGGCCGCCGACGGACGCGGCGGCGATCCCGGCGACCCCCATGACACAGACCGAGGGGACGGCGACGGTCAGAAGCGCGGATCGCTTGGCGGGCGTACGGCGGCGGGACCGCGCCGCGCCCCGGGAGCCCGCGCGGCTCGCCGGAGCCGGGCTGACCTCCTCCTGCTCGTCCAGCAGACCGGTCACGGCGGGCATCTCACCGGTCGAGGCCGACTCGCCGTCTTCGGCAGGGTCGTCCTCGTACGCCGTGTCCTCGTACGCCGTGTCCTCGTACGCCGCGTCTTCGTGCGGCGCCTGCTCGAACGCGGTGGTGACCTGCTCGAACGTGGTGGTGGCCTGCTGGTCGAACGGTTCGGCGGGCTGCTCGTGGTGAACCGCCTCGGCCTGGCCGCCGGCGTTCCACTGGGTCGCGTCGTACGCGCCGGTGTCGAAGGTCTGGGTGTCCCACTGCCACTGCTGGGTGGCGTCGGGCTGCAGCCAGGCGCTCGCGTCCCACTGCCCGCTGATGTCGTTCCCCGTGGCCTGCGCCGGGATCGTCCATGCGGTGCTGTCGTGGACGCCGGAGTCGTAGGCCGCGTGGTGGTGGGCCGCGTACGGGTCGTGGATCAGGGTCCGGCCGGTGTCGGTCTGCCACTGCGAGGCGTCGTAGGCGCCGGTGGAGTGCCCGTCGCCCGGGAGGCTGCCGAAGAGCGGATCCGTGTCGAAGGCTGTGGTGGTTCTGGAACCGGTGGCAAAACCAGTGGCGTCGTAGCCACCGTACGTGGTGAGGTCGCCGTAGATGGTCCCCGACGGGTGACGGTCGTTCACCAACTTCTCTCTCGCCTCGACAACAGGGGCTGCCAGAGCAGTGCGGTGACTGTACCCGCCGGTACCTGGGCGCGACAATCTTCGGCTGGTTCCGCGTTGGACGGAAACGGGCATTCGGCCGTGTTTCGGGGGAGCACGGACCGGAGCTTGGCTTTGTGTTCGATTGATGTTCGGTGAGGGGTGACGGTCGGTCACCCTTTCTTCACCAGTGCGCCGCTTCCGTGGAGCTTTTCGGGAGGCGCCGCCGGACCGCCGTCAGGCCACCGTCAGCCCGCCGGTGAGCCGCTCGGCCGCGTGGTGCGCGGCGTCCAGGGCCTCGCGCACGAGGGTCGCGACGGTGGGGTGCACGGGCAGCGTGAGATGCCCGATCCCGGTCACCCGGACGTTGCGTGCGTCGAGGTCAGGGTGGTCGAGGCAGGCAGCCTCCAGCGGGTCCATGATGGGGTCCAGGTCGCTCCAGAAGCTGACGAAGCGCGTGCGGCAGCCGGGCGCGGGCCGTGCCAGCTCCTCGATCACCACCGAGCCGGGCCGCATCTGGCGCACGATCGGATGGGCGTCGGCCAGCGGTGCGACGCGCGTACCCGCGTGCGGCGTCCCCAGGGTCACCAGCGTTCCCACCCGCCGGTCACCGCCCAGGCACTGTACGTAATACCGCGCGATCAGGCCGCCGAGGCTGTGCCCCACGATGTCGACCCGGTCGCTGCACGTGCGCTCGCAGATCTCCTCGACATGCCGACCGAGCAGTTCGGCCGCGGCGCGGATGTCACAGGTGAGCGGTGAGTAGTTGAGTGACTCCACCCTGCGCCCACCGTTCTGGGTCAGGGCGCGGCGCAGCAGCACGAAGACCGAGCGGTTGTCGATGAACCCGTGCAGCAGAACGACCGGCGGGGCGGATCGGACCGGCAACCGCGTGGCGCCGTCCTGCATGGCGGCCACGGCGCAGCGCCGTTCCTGGACGAGGCCGGTCGGATACAGCACGAGGTGGCCGGCGAGGATCGCGGCCTCCAGAGCGGTCGCTTTGAGCAGGGCCATGGACAATCCGGTCAGTCTGCCGGGCCAGAGACGGCGGCAGAGCGGGAGGAAGAGTGGTACTACTCCGGAGACCTTCATGGCCGACCTCCTGTCGGCACCAGGGGGAGGCCTCGCTCCCCCGTGTGCCTTCATGTCCCACCTATGTGATTTCCCCCTCGCTGGGCACCGCAAAACTGCCGCTTGCGAGATGCTGTAGATAACGTTCGTTCACTTTCACGGCGAGTGACGGAACGCGTGAGATGTGCGGTACTTGTCGTTACAACGGAAGCGGTCGCTTCCGTAGTCGGTTGATGGAGGAACTGATGGGTGTGGCAGCCGGTCCGATTCGCGTGGTGGTGGCCAAGCCGGGCCTCGACGGCCACGATCGCGGAGCCAAGGTGATCGCGCGCGCCCTGCGCGACGCCGGTATGGAGGTCATCTACACGGGCCTCCACCAGACGCCGGAGCAGATCGTCGACACCGCCATCCAGGAGGACGCCGACGCGATCGGCCTGTCTATCCTCTCCGGCGCCCACAACACCCTCTTCGCCGCGGTCATCGACCTGCTCAAGGAGCGCGACGCCGAGGACATCGTGGTCTTCGGGGGCGGCATCGTTCCCGACGAGGACATTCCGCCGCTGAAGGAGAAGGGCGTCGCGGAGATCTTCACCCCGGGGGCGACGACCACGTCGATCGTGGAGTGGGTGCGGGGGCACGTGCGGCAGACGGCCGAGGCGTAGCACAGACCGGTCCGTACGGCACTGCGGAGGCGTAGGGCAGGCAGCTCGCGCAGGGCAGCCGGCAGGGCGACCGGCGTGCTCAGCGGCTGTCGGCCGGTTCGAGCTCCTCGGCCATCGCCGCGCGCAGCCGCAAGGTCGTGACCAGCCTCAAGAACGCCTCCGTCCAGTACCCCCCGGCCCCCGGCGAGGCGTCCTCGCGTTCGTCCGGTATCGCCAGCAGGCCGTCCAGGCGGGCGGCCTCGGCCGGGTCCAGGCAGCGCTCCGCCAGGCCCATGACCCCGCTGAAACTCCAGGGGTAACTGCCCGCGTCCCGCGCGATGTCGAGGGCGTCCACCACGGCCCGGCCCAGCGGTGGCGCCCAGGGGACCGCGCACACCCCGAGCAGCTGGAACGCCTCCGACAGGCCGTGCGCCGCGATGAACCCGGCCACCCATTCGGCCCGCTCCCCGGGCGGCAGCGTGCCGAGCAGCTTCGCCCGTTCCGCCAGGGACACCGCCCCCGGCCCGCCGGCCTCCGGTGCCGACGGAGAGCCGAGCAGCGCCTTCGACCACTCCGCGTCGCGCTGCCGCACGGCCGCCCGGCACCAGGCCGCGTGCAGCTCGCCCTGCCAGCCGTCCGTCACCGGCAGCGCCACGATCTCCTGGGGTGTGCGTCCGCCCAGCCGCCTGGGCCAGGTGCCGAGCGGCGCCGCCTCCACCAACTGGCCCAACCACCACGACCGTTCCCCTCTGCCGGTGGGGGGCTTGGCCGTCACACCGTCCCGCTCCATGCCGGTGTCGCACTTGAGGGGGGCCTCCACCGCGATCGCGGGTGCGTCCGCCATGGGATCGAGGGACACGCACCCGGCGGCCCGTACCGCCATGCGCGCGGCGAGCGCCGATTCGGGCAGTGTGGACAGCAACTCAGCCGCGGTGGAGCGGACGTTACGGCTGCGGTCGTCCAACGCCTCTTCAAGGAAGGGCTCGTCGGCCGCGGACAGGCCCGTGCGCAGCGAGTCGAGGAACATCAGCCGGTCCTCCGCCCGCTCCGTCGCCCAGGTCGCCGCCAGCAGCTCCCGCGCGGAGTCGGGCATACGATCCCGCAGCGCGCCCAGCAGGGCGACCCGCTCGGCGAACAGACCCTCCTGCCAGAGCCGCAGGACCGCCTCCTCGTCGCCGAGGTCGGGCAGGACCGCACCGCCACCGGCAGCGGCGCGCAGCGCGAACCGCCAGTCTGGGTTCAGCCGGGCCAGCCACAGCGCGCGCGGCCCGGCGAACGCCAGCGCCGCCGGGCGCAGGTCCGTACGGCCCCGGGCCGCGTCCAGCAGGGCGGGCAGCGCCTGCGGGGGTGCGGCGTACCCGCGGGCGTTTGCCGCCGCCAGCCACTGCGGGAGCAGCTCCATCAGGTCGGGGGAACTGCCCCGGCGGCCACCGCCCGCCCCTGCGGAACGGCCGGCCAGCAGTGTCGCGAGTCTGTGCGCCGCGGCCCGCGGCAGGGCGGGGCGCGGATCCTCGGGCGCCGGCTCCGGCCGCCGTGCGGCCCGCGCGGCGCGCAGGCCCGCCCGCCGCCGTACGGTCGCCAGGGCGGCCATGTCCAGCAGCGCGAGCGGCGCTTCCCGGCCGGGTGCCCGCACGCCGGGTCCGCCGTCGGGCACCGGCCGCCGGTCGGTGCCCAGCAGGGCCGCGGTGAGGAGGTCGTCCCAGGAGGGCGCCGGTGCGGTGGACGCCGTCGCGGTGGATGCCGTGGCGGTGGACGCCGGTGTCGTGGACGCCGTGGCGGCCGTGAGCCCGTTCATGACCGTCCCTTCCGGTGCGGTTGAGGGTCTGTGAGGGTGGCTGACGGGTGGTCCTTCAGCACAGGGTCACCGCCTCGCCCGGACCCTGCGGCCAGGCCGTGAGCGGGGTGAAGCCGCGGTGGCCGCATTCGCCGAAGACCTTGACGGGGGCGCCGCCGGAGAGGGCGACCAGCCGCCACAGGCCGGGGCGGGTGCGGGCGGCCGGGGTGAGCGGAAGTGCCGTGTCCGTGTCCGCGTCCGCCAGTTGCCAGGAGCCCGGCTCGCCGCCCGGGGCCGGCACGACCCGGTCCAGGGTGACGGGGACCGACTCCAGCCAGGGGTCGGCGCGCAGGGCCTCGCCGTAGCGGGCCGCGGCCTCGTCCGTACTCACGCCCGGCGGGCGGATGCCGGCCGGCGCGGGGCGGGTGAACTGCTCGCCCAGGACGGCCCGCGACTGCCCGGCTCCCGCATACGCGGACAGCTCCGCCTCCAGCGCCAGTCCGACCGGCAGTGACAGCTCGGGAGCGCGGCCGGCCGCGCCGTAGGAAAGGAGCAGCCGGGTGTGGCCGGACCCGGCACCGTACAGCCACACCCGGCGCGTCGTCAGCTTCGCGTCCACCGTGTCGTACTGGGCGAGGACCAGCCAGTGGTCGCGCACCGCCGGGCCGTCCGCCGGGGCGGGCAGGCCGAGCCGGGAGCGCACCGTGGCCGCGAGGGCGTCCGGCAGCCGGTCGCGGCGCAGCCAGCCCTGGTCGAGCAGGTGGAGCAGGGCGCACTCCTCCAGCAACCGGGCCGGCCAGCCCGGACCGGAAGCCGGTATCGCCCCCAACTCCCTCACCCGGGCGGCCAGTCCGGGCGCCTGGGCGTCGATCATGCGGGCCGCCGCTTCCTCCCACATCCCGTACCCGGCCTGCTCGGCGGAGGCGAGGCCGCCGCGCAGCAGGTCGGCCAGGCGCTGTTCCAGCTCGGTCGCCCCCGCCGTGATCCGCTCGGCCCGCCGCTCCGCCCGACGTCGAGCCGCCTGCGGATCAGCCGGTCCGGAGGAGGAAGTCCCGCCGTCCTTCTCCCGTTTGCTCTCCGCCCGTCTGCGCCGGCCCGAGAGCCACTCCTCGGCCCAGTCCGGCGGGTCCGCCGGACTGGGCACGGCGCTCTCCGCGCCGCCGTCACCCGCCCACAGCAACAGCAGCCCGAGCGCGTGCTTGCAAGGGAACTTACGGCTCGGACACGTGCACTTGTATCCGGGGCCGGCCGCGTCCGTCAGGTCCACCACCGTCTGGTACGGCCTGCCGCCACTGCCCTTGCACAGTCCCCACACCGTCCCCTCTCCGCAACTCCCGGTCCCCGACCACGGTCCGGCCGCGCCCAGTTTGCTTCCCGCCTTGCGTGACGCGGCGTCAGGCGCCAGCGCCAGCACCTGTTCCGCGGTCCAGCGCACCCCCTGCTGAGTCATGCCAACGACGGTAGATCCCCCCACTGACAATCGGCCCTGCAAGCGCGTTTGTGCAGGTCACGGCGATTGTCAGTGGTGTGGTGCACGGTGGATGGCAGATGTCGTACCGGCCGAGCTGGAGGGGGCCTCAGCCATGTCCGTGTCCGTGGACGCCACGTCCGTCGAACCGAGCCAGCACCACTCCGCGCCCGCGAACGCGGGCCCGTCAGCATCCGCACCCGCATCCGCGGGCGAGGCCCTGCGACCGCACGCCGAGCGCGCCTTCGCCGCCGAACTCGCCGCGCTGGCCGCCCAGGACGACCGCCCACGCCCGGCCCGCTGGAAACTGTCGCCGTGGGCGGTGGCGACCTATCTGCTCGGCGGCACCCTGCCGGACGGGCAGGTGATCACACCCAAGTACGTCGGCCCGCGCCGCATCGTCGAGGTGGCCGTCACCACACTCGCCACCGACCGCGCCCTGCTCCTGCTCGGCGTGCCCGGCACCGCCAAGACCTGGGTGTCCGAACACCTGGCGGCTGCCGTCAGCGGCGACTCCACCCTGCTCGTACAGGGCACCGCCGGCACCCCCGAGGAAGCGATCCGGTACGGCTGGAACTACGCCCAGCTCCTCGCGCACGGCCCCAGCCGGGGCGCCCTCGTGCCCAGCCCCGTCATGCGCGCCATGGCGGAGGGCATGACGGCCCGGGTCGAGGAGCTGACCCGCATCCCGGCCGACGTGCAGGACACGCTGATCACCATCCTCTCCGAGAAGACCCTGCCGATCCCGGAGCTGGGCGAGGAGGTGCAGGCGGTCCGCGGCTTCAACCTCATCGCCACCGCCAACGACCGGGACCGTGGCGTCAACGACCTCTCCAGCGCGCTGCGCCGCCGCTTCAACACCGTGGTGCTGCCGCTGCCGGAGAGTCCCGACGCCGAGGTCGACATCGTCACCCGCAGAGTGGAGCAGATCGGCCGTTCCCTCGACCTGCCGGCTGCGCCCGACGGCATCGACGAGATCCGCCGGGTCGTGACCGTCTTCCGGGAGCTGCGCGACGGCATCACCACCGACGGCCGCACGAAGCTGAAGTCGCCGAGCGGGACCCTGTCCACCGCCGAGGCCATCTCCGTCGTCACCAACGGGCTGGCCCTGGCGGCCCACTTCGGCGACGGCGTGCTGCGGCCGGGCGACGTCGCCGCCGGGATCCTCGGCGCCGTCGTCCGCGACCCGGCGGCCGACCGGGTCATCTGGCAGGAGTACCTGGAGACGGTCGTCCGCGAGCGCGACGGCTGGAAGGACTTCTACCGCGCGTGCCGGGAGGTGAGCGGATGAACGACCCCGCAGGGAGCGAGGCATACGGCCCGGGACCGCTGCTCCTCGGCGTACGGCACCACGGGCCCGGCTCCGCTCGCGCGGTACGCGCCGCCCTGGACGCCGCCCGCCCCGCCGCCGTACTGATCGAGGGCCCGCCGGAGGCCGACGCGCTGATCCCGCTGGCCGCCGACCCGGAGATGCGGCCCCCGGTCGCCCTGCTCGCCCACGCCGTGGACGAGCCCGGCCGCTCGGCGTTCTGGCCGCTCGCCGAGTTCAGCCCCGAATGGGTCGCGATCCGCTGGGCCCTCGACCACGGGGTCCCGGCCCGCTTCATCGACCTGCCGGCCGTGCACACGCTGGCGTGGCAGACGGACGGGGAAGCCGCCGGACACCCCGAGTCCCCAGAGCCCCGACTTCAACCCCCAGAGCCTCAAAGCGAACCCCAGGAGTCCCCAAAACCCCAGGAGCCCCTCGAACCCTCCGCGCCCCCCGAGTCCCGCATCGTCGCCGAGGAGCAACTTCGGGTCGATCCGCTCGCGGTCCTCGCCGAGGCCGCCGGGTACGACGACCCCGAACGGTGGTGGGAGGACGTCGTCGAGCACCGGGGCCCAGGGGAGCGCGCTCCGTTCGCACCGTTCGCCGCCCTGGAGGAGGCGATGGGCGCACTGCGCGAGCGGTACGGCGCCGGCGGGCGGCCCCGGGACCTGGTGCGGGAGGCGCACATGCGGCTCCGACTGCGCGCGGCACGCAAGGAGTTCCGGGACGGGGTGGCCGTGGTGTGCGGCGCCTGGCACGTGCCCGCGCTGCGGGCGAGGGCCACCGTCACCGCCGACCGGGCGCTGCTGAAGGGGCTGCCCAAAGTGAAGGCGGACCTGACCTGGGTGCCGTGGACGCACCGCCGGCTGGCCCGGTCGAGCGGGTACGGCGCGGGCATCGACTCCCCGGGCTGGTACGGGCATCTGTTCCGCGCCCCCGACCGGCCGGTCGAGCGCTGGCTGACCAAGGTGGCCGGACTGCTGCGCGAGGAGGACCGGATCGTGTCGTCCGCGCATGTCATCGAGGCGGTGCGGCTGGCCGGGACCCTGGCGGCGATGCGCGGGCGCCCGCTGCCCGGCCTGAGCGAGACCACCGACGCCGTACGCGCGGTGATGTGCGACGGCTCCGACGTACCGCTGGCCCTGGTGCACGACAGGCTGGTGGTCGGGGACGTGCTCGGAGAGGTCCCGGAGACCGCCCCCGCCGTGCCGTTGCAGCGCGACCTGGGACGGCAGCAGCGCTCGCTGCGGCTCAAGCCGGAGGCGCTCGAGCGCGAGCTGGAACTGGACCTGCGCGGTGACACCGACGCCGGCCGCAGCAGGCTGCTGCACCGGCTGCGGCTGCTCGGCGTCGGCTGGGGGGAGCCCGCGCGGTCGCGGGGCAGCACCGGTACGTTCCGCGAGACCTGGCGGCTGCGCTGGGAGCCGGAGCTGTCCGTGCGGGTCGCCGAGGCGGGCGTGTGGGGGACGACCGTACTCGCCGCGGCCACCGCCAAGGCGGAGGCCGACGCGACGGCCGCGCAGACACTCGCGGAGGTCACCGCCCTCGCCGAGCAGTGCCTGCTCGCCGGCCTGCCGGACGCGCTGCCCAGGGTGATGCGGGTGCTCGCCGACCGCGCGGCCCTCGACACGGACGTCGGTCAGCTCGCCCAGGCGCTGCCCGCCCTGGTCCGATCCCTGCGGTACGGCGATGTGCGGGGCACCGACACGGGCGCGCTGGCCGAGGTCGCGGCGGGCCTCGCCGAGCGGATCTTCGTCGGCCTGCCCCCGGCCTGCGCCGCGCTGGGCGCGGACGCGGCGGACGAGATGCGCGGCCACGTGGACGCCGTGCACACGGCGGTCGGGCTGCTCGCGGAGACCCCGGCCGACGGCCTCGCCGGGGCCCACGGTGACCTGCGCAGCCGGTGGCGTGCCGTGCTGCGCGCCCTGGCCCTGCGGGACACCGTGCCCGGAGTCGTGCGGGGGCGGGCGGTGCGGCTGCTGCTGGACGACGGGGAACTGGAGCCCGGGGAGGCGGCACGCCTGATGGGCCTCGTGCTGTCGCCGGGGACACCGCCTGCCGACGCCGCCGCCTGGATCGAAGGCTTCGTCGGCGGTGGGGGCGGCATGCTGCTGGTGCACGACGAACGGCTGCTCGGCCTGGTCGACACCTGGCTGACCGAGGTGCCGGCGGAGGCGTTCACCGACGTACTGCCGCTCCTGCGGCGCACGTTCTCGGCGTACGAGCCCGGGGTGCGCCGCACCCTGGGCGAACTGGTCCGGCGCGGCCCGGGGCAGGCGAGCGGCCGGACCAGGGATGAGGGCGCGACGCCCGGCTTCGCCGAGGAAGCCGACGCCGAGCGCGCGGAGGCCGTGCTGCCGGTGCTGCGGCTGCTGCTCGGCCTGGACGACACCGAGCCGGAGACGGCCGACGACAACTGCCTCGCGGGGGTGGGTACATGACAACCGAGACAACCGACCCGATCACGACGCATGCGGGCACCGCCGCCGACACCGCCGCCGGCATCACCGCCGACGACACCGGCACCGGCAGCGTCGCGGCGACGCTCACCGCCCCCGGCGACCTGGCGCGGGAGCGGCTGCGGCGCTGGCGGCTGGTGCTCGGCGGCGACCAGGCGGACGGCACCGGGTGCACGTTGTCCGGCCGGGACGCGGCGATGGACGGGACCCTCGCCGCGCTCTACGACAAGAACGCCAAGACGCAGGCGGGGCGGGACCGCTCGGCCGGCCTCGGTGCCTCGGCACCGTCCGTGGCGCGCTGGCTCGGTGACATCCGCACCTACTTCCCCTCCTCCGTCGTCCAGGTCATGCAGCGCGACGCCATCGACCGGCTCGGGCTCTCCGCCCTGCTGCTGGAACCGGAGATGCTGGAGGCGGTGGAGGCCGACGTGCACCTGGTCGGCACGCTGCTCTCGCTCAACAAGGCGATGCCGGAGACGACGAAGGAGACGGCACGGGCGGTCGTGCGCAAGGTCGTCGAGGACCTGGAGAAACGGCTCGCCACGCGCACCCGGGCCACCCTCACCGGCGCCCTCGACCGCAGCGCGCGCATCCAGCGCCCGCGTCACCACGACATCGACTGGAACCGCACCATCGCGGCCAACCTCAAGCACTACCTCCCCGAGTACCGCACGGTCGTGCCCGAACGGCTCATCGGGTACGGGCGGGCCGCGCAGTCCGTGAAGAAGGAGGTCGTCCTCTGCATCGACCAGTCAGGGTCGATGGCGGCGTCCGTGGTCTACGCGTCCGTGTTCGGGGCGGTGCTCGCCTCCATGCGGTCGCTCAGCACCCGGCTGGTCGTCTTCGACACGGCGGTCGTGGACCTCACCGATCAGCTCGACGACCCCGTCGACGTGCTCTTCGGCACCCAGCTCGGCGGGGGCACCGACATCAACCGGGCCCTCGCGTACTGCCAGTCCCGGATCACCCGGCCCGCGGACACGGTCGTCGTGCTGATCAGCGACCTCTACGAGGGCGGCATCCGCAACGAGATGCTCAAGCGGGTTGCGGCCATGAAGGCGTCCGGAGTGCAGTTCGTCGCCCTGCTCGCCCTCTCCGACGAGGGCGCGCCCGCCTACGACCGGGAGCACGCCGCGGCACTCGCGGCGCTCGGCGCACCGGCGTTCGCCTGCACGCCCGACCTGTTCCCCGAGGTGATGGCGGCGGCCATCGAGAAACGACCGCTGCCGATACCGGACGCGGTGTGACGGGGACCCGAAAAGGACGTGGCTACCCATCGGTAAACACTCGCAGGCGTGCGGCGTGCGTCACCGGGCCGGCCGGGCTCTCCGCCGAGGCGGACCGGCCGGGTGCCGCCCTGACGGTGCGGCCGGGCTGACGGTGCGGCCGGGCTGGCGTACGGCGTGGCGACTGAGGCCAGGTCCTTCGTCGCCGGGGTCACCGGCGCGGCCGGACGGACCACTCGCGCAGCGTGCCGGGGGCTTCGCGTACGGCCTCGGCGGCGCGGTGCAGGAGGCCGCGGGCCCGTCGGCCGGGCACGTGGGGACCGGTACCGAGCGGATCGCCCGCTGGGTGCCCCTGGGCAGCGCCCCGGCCCTGACCTCCGGCTCCCGGCACGGGGCTGAGCGCCCCGAACGGCTCCGCGGTGGCCAGGTGGACCCGGACGGCCGAACGCCGCCGTCGGTTCGTCCGGCCGGTGCCCCGCGGCCCTGAGGTCTCACCGGGTGAACCCCGGCCCGGTGGTCTCGCACATCGATCGAACACCCATGAAGACCGGCGAAGGCCGATGAAGACCGGCGAAGACCGGCGAAGACAGGGCGTACGTCACCCACACGGTGGCACGCTGTGTCAGCCATCCCGGCATCATGTGACAGGTATCACCGCTCGGGTGTGACTCGCGATTTAGAGCCCCCACGCAAGCAGAGATAACCTGCGAGACGGACATGCCGCGCGCTCGGACACCGTGTGCGCCTCCCTAGTGACAGCGGACGTCACGTTGCCCTTCGCGGCACGCCCACGCATCCAACGAACCGCGAGATCACTGATAGGGACGGAAGCGCGTGGACCTGTTCGAGTACCAGGCGAGGGACCTCTTCGCCAAGCACGATGTACCGGTGCTGGCCGGTGAAGTCATCGACACGCCTGAGGCGGCGCGCGAGATCACCGAGCGGCTGGGCGGCAAGTCCGTCGTCAAGGCGCAGGTGAAGGTCGGTGGTCGTGGCAAGGCCGGTGGCGTGAAGCTCGCCGCCACCCCGGACGAGGCCGTTGCCCGCGCGACGGACATCCTCGGCATGGACATCAAGGGCCACACGGTCCACAAGGTCATGATCGCCGAGACCGCTCCGGAGATCCTCGAGGAGTACTACGTCTCCTACCTCCTCGACCGTGCGAACCGCACCTTCCTCTCCATCGCCTCCGTCGAGGGCGGCATGGAGATCGAGGAGGTGGCGGCCACCCGTCCGGAGGCCGTCGCCAAGACGCCGATCGACCCGATCGACGGCGTGGACGAGGCCAAGGCCCGCGAGATCGTCGAGGCCGCCAAGTTCCCGGCCGAGGTCGCGGACAAGGTCGTCAACGTCCTGATCAAGCTGTGGGACACCTTCATCAAGTCGGACGCCCTCCTCGTCGAGGTCAACCCGCTCGCGAAGGTCGCCTCCGGTGACGTCATCGCCCTCGACGGCAAGGTCTCGCTGGACGACAACGCCGAGTTCCGTCACCCCGAGTACGAGGAGCTCCACGACAAGGCCGCGGCCAACCCGCTCGAGGCCGCTGCCAAGGAGAAGAACCTCAACTACGTGAAGCTCGAGGGTGAGGTCGGCATCATCGGCAACGGCGCCGGTCTCGTCATGAGCACCCTGGACGTCGTCGCGTACGCCGGTGAGAACCACGGCGGCGTCAAGCCGGCCAACTTCCTCGACATCGGCGGTGGCGCCTCCGCCCAGGTGATGGCGAACGGCCTGGAGATCATCCTCGGCGACCCGGACGTCAAGTCCGTGTTCGTCAACGTTTTCGGTGGCATCACTGCCTGCGACGAGGTCGCCAACGGCATCGTCCAGGCCCTGAAGCTCCTGGAGGACCGCGGCGAGAAGGTCGAGAAGCCGCTCGTCGTCCGTCTCGACGGCAACAACGCCGAGCTGGGCCGGAAGATCCTCACCGACGCCAACCACCCGCTGGTGCAGCGCGTCGACACCATGGACGGCGCGGCCGACAAGGCCGCCGAGCTGGCCCACGCCGCCAAGTAAGCACTCAGGACGAGGACACAACACACCATGGCTATCTGGCTCAACAAGGACAGCAAGGTCATCGTCCAGGGCATGACGGGCGCCACCGGCATGAAGCACACGAAGCTCATGCTCGGCGACGGCACCAACGTCGTGGGCGGCGTGAACCCGCGCAAGGCGGGCACGACCGTGGACTTCGACGGCACCGAGGTACCCGTCTTCGGCACCGTCAAGGAAGCCATCGAGAAGACCGGCGCCAACGTCTCCGTCATCTTCGTGCCGGAGAAGTTCACCAAGGACGCGGTCGTCGAGGCCATCGACGCCGAGATCCCGCTGGCCGTCGTCATCACCGAGGGCATCGCCGTGCACGACACGGCCGCGTTCTGGGCGTACGTCGGCAAGAAGGGCAACAAGACCCGCATCATCGGCCCGAACTGCCCCGGCATCATCACCCCGGGCCAGTCGAACGTCGGCATCATCCCGGGCGACATCACGAAGCCGGGCCGTATCGGCCTGGTCTCGAAGTCCGGCACGCTGACGTACCAGATGATGTACGAGCTGCGTGACATCGGCTTCTCCACCGCCGTCGGCATCGGTGGTGACCCGATCATCGGCACCACGCACATCGACGCCCTGGCCGCCTTCCAGAACGACCCCGAGACCGACCTGATCGTCATGATCGGTGAGATCGGTGGCGACGCCGAGGAGCGCGCGGCTGCGTTCATCAAGGAGAACGTGACCAAGCCGGTCGTCGGCTACGTCGCGGGCTTCACCGCTCCCGAGGGCAAGACCATGGGCCACGCCGGCGCCATCGTCTCCGGCTCCTCCGGCACGGCCCAGGCGAAGAAGGAGGCCCTCGAGGCCGCCGGTGTCAAGGTCGGCAAGACCCCGACCGAGACGGCGAAGCTCGCGCGCGAGATCCTCAGCGCCTGAGCACCTGGCTGAACGCCGACAGGCCGTAGCGCCTTGGCTGAACGCCGGTAGGCCCGTCCCGTTGCCCGGGCGGGCCTACCGGCGTTCTCGCTCGCGACTGCCCTGCGGCCACACGCGTTCACCTCGCCAGCGGCAGCAGCCTGTCCGGGCCGCGCCCCTGCGATCGCTGCAGTTTCGTCCGCAGCGCCAGTTGGGCCTGGGACAGCGGGCCCAGAGCCACCGGCGCCGGAACCCCCTGCACCGCCTGCGCGGGGGCGATCGGGGGTTCGTAGTGCGTCGGTGCCGTCCGCAGCGTGAGTGTCGTCGCGCCGATGATCGTGACCGTGAAGGCGATGGCGGCCCGGGTCCAGAACACGTTGCGGCGTTCGCTGCCGTCGCGCACCGCCGGCGGTTCGGCCGAGCGCAGTCGCTCCGTGGAGGCCAGTTCGGCCAGGCGTCGGTGCAGTGCCGCGGCGTCGGCCAGCTCCGGCAGCCGCGCTGCCAGCGTCTCGCGGGCGTGGGTGAGCCGGTTCGCGGCGGCCGGCGTGCTCGCCTCCGTCTCCGCCGCCGTCTCCGGCAGGCCGAGGCCGACGCCGTCGTAGAGGACGAGCGTGCGCCGGTACGCCGACGGAAGTGTCAGCAGTGCGTGCAGCAGCACCCGGTCGGCGGGGGTGGCGGGCGGCGGATCCGGGGCGCGGTGGCGCGGGCGGAACCGGTGCCAGGGGGAGAGGGCGTAGTCGTGCGCCGCAGCCCGTACCCACCCGGCCGGGTCCCGGTCCCGGGCCACCTCCGGCCAGCGCTGCCACGCCAGATGGAAGGCCCGCTCCACGGCCTCCCGGGCCAGCTCCCGACGCCCGGTGAGCAGGTAGGTCTGGCGTACGAGGGCGGGTGCGCAGAATGCGTACAGCGCATCGAAGGCATGAGCAGGCGTCAGCGGCCCGTCCGCCATCGATGGCCCGGGACCGGCGCTCGGTTCCTGACCGCCCGGGGTTTCCGGGCCGTCCGATGACCCCCGACCAGCCATCGGTCCCTGACCGCCCGGTGTTTCCTGACTGCCCGGTGTTTCCTGACCGCCTGCTGTTTTCGGACCGCCTGCTGTTTTCTGACCGTCCGATGGCACCCGCCTACCCGCCGGTCCCTGACCGTCCGATGGGCCCTGCCTACCCGTCGGTCCCTGACCACCCGTCGGCCTCTGGCCGTCCGTCGGTTCCTGGCCACCCGTCGGCCTCTGGCCGTCCGTCGGTTCCTGACCACCCGTCCATCCGGCAAACGTGGCCAGCAGCTGCGCATACGCCTCGCCCGCGCTTCCGCCCGGCGTGTCACGGCCCTTCTCCCAGGCGCGTACGGTCGCGCGGCTGACGCCAAGTTGCGCGGCGACCTGGGCCCGCGTCAGCGACCGCGACTCGCGCAGTCGTCGACGTTCCTTCGGCGGCGGCAGCGGGCTGGCAGGGCTCAGTGTCACCGGGCGCCCCTCCATACGGAAAATACCATAAACATATATTGGGCGACACATCGGTGCTTCGCCCGTTACAACGGGAAATCGCGTGTCGTTGGGAGCATGGCTGACGTGATGCCCTTGACCGCTCGCCGATCGTCGTCGTTGTCGTCGTTGTCGTCGTCCTTGCTCACCCGCTTGCGCGACCGCTCGCCCGGACTGGCCAACAGCCTGCTGGGCGGCGCGGTCGCGGCCGGGCTCGGGGTCGGCTCGTTCGCCGTGCTCGTGATGGTGCTGTGGATCAGCTCGCCGTACCCCGACAGCGGGCCCGGTGGTGCGCTGAACATTGCCGCCGCGCTCTGGCTGCTGGCCCACGGCGTCGAACTGGTCCGCACCGACACGCTCTCCGGCGCCCCCCTGCCCGTGGGCGTCACCCCGTTGCTGCTGCTCGCGCTCCCGCTGGTGTTGCTGTACCGGGCGGCCCGGGACGGGGTGGACGCGCCGCCCGCCGACGCCGCGGGGCCGCCCCCGGTACCGGCGCGCACGGTGTGGACGGGCGTCGTGCTCGGCTACCTCACCGTCGGCTCCGGGGTCGCCCTGTACTGCTCCAGCGGCGAACTGCGGCCCGACTGGCGTGGGGTGACGTCATGTCTGCCGCTCGTCGCGGCGGGCGCGGCGGGCGCCGGTGTGTGGTCGGCGTACGGCCGCCCCCGCCGTCCGCTGCTGCGCGTGCTGGTGATGCTGCCGGGGCCGGTGCGGCGGCTGGTGTGCGGGGCGGACGCGCGAGTCCGGCTCGGTACGGCGGCACGGGCTGCCGGGGCCGCGACGGCGGTGCTCGTCGGGGGCGGGGCGCTGCTGGTCGGTGTGTCGCTGGTGTGGCACGGCGGCGTGGCCCGGTTGGCCTTCGTCCAGTTGACGGAGGGCTGGACGGGACGGTTCGCCGTCCTGCTGCTCGGCATCGCGCTCGTCCCGAACGCGGCGGTGTGGGCCGCGTCCTACGCCCTCGGCCCCGGTTTCGCTCTCGGTGCCGGGCATGCGGTGTACCCGCTCGCCTCCGACCCGGCCCCGCTGCTGCCGCCGTTCCCCCTGCTTGCGGCGGTGCCCGACCCGGGCGCCGGGTCGCCGCTGAACTGGGCGGCGGCGCTGGTGCCCGTGGCGGCCGGGGTGACGGCGGGGTGGTTCGTGGCGCGGGGCGCGGTGGGGCGTCCGGGGTCCAAGGGCGCCGGCCGCCGGGAGCCCGGGGGTGTGGGGCACGGGGAACCCGGGGGCGTGGGGCGGCCGGGGGCCGGGGAGCCGGCGCCGGTCCGCTGGTCGGCCGGGCGTACCGTCGGGGTCGTCCTCCTGACGGTGGTGCTCGCCGCGGCGGCCCTCGCGGTGCTGGCCGAGCTGGCGGGCGGTCCGCTGGGCGTGGCCGCGCTGGCCCGCTTCGGCCCGGTGTGGTGGCAGACCGGCGCAGCGACAGCCCTGTGGATCATGCTGCTCGCGCTGCCGGTGGCCCTGACGGTGCGGGCCTGGCGGCTACGGGGCCTGCGGGCGCGGGGCGAGATTCCGGCGAAGGGCGCGACCTTGGGCGGGCCGACGAAGGCGAGCCTCCGCGCGGAGAAGCCGTTCGCCTCCCCGGGTACCGCTCACCAGCCCGCCAAGGACGAGGACGCGGGCAAGGCCGACGACAAGAACACCCACGCGAAAGGCCACGCGAACGCCCGCGCGAAGGGCGCAGAGAAGGACGCAGAGAAGGACGCAGAAAAGGACCAGGCGAACGACGACGCGTACGACCAGACGGACGACGACGAGAGCGACGACGATCTGTACGACTTCCTCCCCGCCGACGACCCGTTCACCCCGCTCCCCGACTGGCACGGCGACCTGTCCCGCGAGACCCGCTGGGCGGCCCTGCGCGAGGCGGCGGCCCGGAGGGAACTCCCCGCCGACCCGTCCGCCCATCCCCCCGCCGATCCCATGGCCGAACGGTGACCGGCTCATGGCCGAACGGTGACCGGCAGCTCCGAGACCCCGCCCCGGACGGCCACCGCCCGGGTCAGGGGCAGGCGTCAGCCGTTGTTCACGCTCAGCACCCCGCGCAGCTCGTGCGGCAGGAGCTGCTTGCAGGACTGCTTGGCCTCGTGGGTCAGGGCGTCGCTCACGCAGGTGTAGTAGTCGCGGTAGACCAGCTGCACGGTGAAGGTCGCGCCCACCAGCACCAGGGCCAGGGACGCCGAGAGCAGGCCGCCGAGGGCCGCTGTCACCTGGGGGCGGGCCGCCGACGCGGCCGGAGTCACCGGGGCGTCCGGACGGGGCGTGCGGGGCTTGGCGCGCAGGGCGCTGACCGCCCAGTACAGGGCCAGCGCTCCCAGCAGCAGGGCCACGTACGGCCAGCTGAACAGGACGAAGAAGACGGACCACATGCCCGACAGCAGTGCGTAGCGTGCGCGGCGCTGGGCCGGGTCGGTCGGGTCCCAGCGCATCCCGGGACCCCCCTGGCCACCCGGGCCGCCCGGCCCCTGGGGTCCGCCGCCGGGGCGCTCGCCGAACCCGCCGGGAGAGCGGCCGGGCTGCCGGTCGCTCCACTGCCCGCCCCAGGGGGAACCGCCCCCGGAGCCCGAGGACTCTCCGGAGCCCGAGGACCCTGCGGGGTGGCGGGGCTGCCACGGCTGGTCGGGCGTGCCCTCCGGCGGTGGCGCGAACGGATTGTCGTCCTGCTGCTCACCGCTCTGTCCGTCGCCGCCTCGTCCGCCCGGGGACGCCTCGGGCGGCGACGCCGGCCGCTCCCGCAGCAGCCCGGCGCCAGGCACGCCACCAGATGCCGGGCGCGAGGGAAACGGGAGGAGTCGCAGGCTGCGATCGGGCATCAAAGGAGCGTCTTCCCCTACGTGAGTACGGCAGTGTCGATGAGCTTCCGTGAGCTTCCACCCCATGGAACGCACCGCACGACGACCGCGTTCCCGAGGCTGCTCGTTCTCGATTCCCTCCGAACGCTACCTTCCGGCCACGCCCCCGTCCCGAGGGGGCCTTCCGGAGTGCCGGTATCGTTGCTGACGTCGGCCGATTCGTAGACTTCCCCGTATCGCGGGGGGCGAAGCATTCGTACGACCGCACAAACCGTCCGGCGGGGCAACAGCCGCCGGGCACATCGCTTCCCGAGAAAGGGCCCCACCGTGGCCGCCACCACCCCTGGCCCAGCGGTCAAGCGCCTCGTCGTGCTGGTCTCCGGATCCGGCACCAATCTGCAGGCGCTCCTGGACGAGATCGAGCGCACCGGAGCCGAGCAGTACGGCGCGCAGATCGTCGCCGTGGGGGCCGACCGCGACGGCATCGAGGGGCTCGCCCGCGCCGAGCGGGCCGGCCTGCCGACCTTCGTCTGCCGGGTGAAGGACTTCGCCACCCGTGAGGAGTGGGACGCGGCGCTCGCCGAGGCCGTCGCCGCCTACGAGCCGGACCTCGTGGTCTCCGCCGGGTTCATGAAGATCGTGGGCAAGGAGTTCCTGGCCCGTTTCGGCGGCCGGTTCGTCAACACCCACCCGGCCCTGCTGCCCAGTTTTCCCGGGGCCCACGGCGTCCGCGACGCGCTCGCGTACGGCGCCAGGGTCACCGGCTGCACCGTCCACTTCGTCGACGACGGTGTCGACACCGGCCCGATCATCGCCCAGGGCGTGGTCGAGGTCCGGGACGAGGACGACGAGAGCGCGCTGCACGAGCGCATCAAGGAAGTCGAGCGAAGGCTGCTCGTCGAGGTCGTGGGGCGGCTCGCCCGCAACGGCTATCGCATTGAGGGACGAAAGGTAGTAATCCAGTGACCGCCGAGAGCACAGTCACGGCCGGAAGCGACCAGCGGGCCATTCGCCGCGCGCTCGTCAGCGTCTACGACAAGACCGGGCTGGAGGAGCTGGCCCGCGGGCTGCACGAGGCCGGTGTCGAGCTGGTCTCCACCGGCTCCACGGCCGGCCGGATCGCCGCCGCCGGCGTGCCCGTCACCAAGGTCGAGGAGCTGACCGGATTCCCCGAGTGCCTGGACGGCCGGGTCAAGACCCTGCACCCGCGGGTGCACGCGGGCATCCTCGCCGACCTGCGGCTGGACAGCCACCGCGAGCAGCTCGCGGAGCTGGGCGTGGAGCCGTTCGACCTGGTCGTGGTCAACCTCTACCCGTTCCGCGAGACCGTCGCCTCCGGCGCCTCGGACGACGAGTGCGTGGAGCAGATCGACATCGGCGGCCCGTCGATGGTCCGCGCCGCCGCCAAGAACCACCCGTCGGTCGCCGTGGTCACCGACCCGGCCCGCTACGCCGACGTCCTCGCGGCCGTCCGGTCCGGCGGCTTCGACCTCACCGCCCGCAAGCGCCTGGCCGCCGAGGCCTTCCAGCACACGGCCGCCTACGACGTGGCGGTGGCGTCCTGGTTCGCCTCCGGCTACGCCCCCGCGGACACCTCCGAGTTCCCCGACTTCCTCGGCGCCACCTTCGAGCGCGCGCACACCCTGCGCTACGGCGAGAACCCGCACCAGCCTGCCGCCCTCTACGTCGACGGCAGCGGCGCCGGCCTCGCGAACGCGGAGCAGCTGCACGGCAAGGAGATGTCGTACAACAACTACACGGACACGGACGCCGCCCGCCGTGCCGCGTACGACCACGACGAGCCCTGCGTGGCGATCATCAAGCACGCCAACCCGTGCGGCATCGCGGTCGGCGCGGACGTCGCCGAGGCACACCGCAAGGCGCACGCCTGCGACCCGGTCTCCGCGTACGGCGGTGTCATCGCCGTCAACCGCCCGGTGTCGAAGGAGATGGCCGAGCAGGTCGCGGAGATCTTCACCGAGGTCATCGTCGCGCCCGACTACGAGGAGGGGGCCCTGGAGGCCCTCACCAAGAAGAAGAACATCCGCGTGCTGAAGGCCCCGAACGGGCCGTCCAACCGGGTGGAGGCCAAGCAGATCGACGGTGGTGTCCTGCTCCAGGAGGCCGACCGCCTCCAGGACGCCGGTGACGACCCCGCCAACTGGACGCTGGCCACCGGCGAGGCGCTCAGCCCCGAGGAGCTGCAGGAGCTGGCCTTCGCCTGGAAGGCCTGCCGTGCCGTCAAGTCCAACGCGATCCTGCTCGCCAAGAACGGCGCCTCGGTCGGCGTCGGCATGGGCCAGGTCAACCGCGTCGACTCCTGCAAGCTCGCCGTCGAGCGGGCCGGCGAGGAGCGCGCCCGCGGCTCGTACGCGGCCTCCGACGCCTTCTTCCCCTTCCCCGACGGCCCCCAGATCCTGATCGACGCCGGTGTCCGGGCGATCGTCCAGCCGGGCGGCTCCATCCGTGACGAACTCGTCGTGGAGGCCGCGAAGAAGGCAGGCGTGACCATGTACTTCACGGGTACGCGCCACTTCTTCCACTGACGCCCGCGGCGGTTTCGCCGGGCAGTTCGCACCACACGGTCTTGCCGCCGGGGCAGTGCTCCACGCCCCAGCGCAGGGCCACCGCGTCGACCAGCAGCAGGCCCCGGCCGGACTCCTCGTCCGCGCCGGGGCGCCGTCGTACGAGCCAGGCGTGCGCGTCCGGATCGGTGACCTCCAGCCGGGTACGACCGCCGCCCATGCGGGCCACCCGTACGGTGACCGCGGTGCCCTCGCCGAGGTGCCGGATCACGTTGGCCAGCAACTCGCTGACACAGAGCTGCACTTCAGGACACGGGCCGCCGAGGTGTTCGCGGACGGACCTGCGCACCTCGGGTACTGCCTTCGGAAACGCGAGCAGCTCGAGAACCAGCGGCTCGTTCACCGCCCGGCCGCCCTGCGCAGGGCGGCGACGAGGGCACGCGCGGTCTCCGTATTGCAGTTTCCGAGCGCGACCAGTGGCGAACAGGTGTATGCATCCGCGAAGGTCGGCAGGTCGACGCCCAACGAGGGAAGCGTGATGCCGTTCGCCGCCAGGGCCGTGCGGAGCTGGTCGACGCAGGTCTGGGCGTCATCGTGGGGGTGCATGGGCGCGCCTTTCTGCAGCCTGTGCGGTCTGTGACCAATCGCTCACAGAATGACGCTGATTGCCGTACCGTGGAAGACGTTTCGGTTGCGCGCGGTAACTGGTAAACGGCGGTGGTGAGTTGTGCCTGCACGTAAGGACCCCGACGCATCGGCCAGCGTCCCTTGCTTCTACGGCGCGGAGTTGCGCTACAAGCGGGAGGCTGCCGGGCTGACGCTGGAGCAACTGGCGGAGGGGAGTTTCCGGGGAATCTCGTTCCTCAGCCAGATCGAGCGCGGTGAGCGCCGGATGCCGCTGGACCTGGCCAAGCACGTGGACGTGCGGCTGGGTACGGACGGGTTTTTCCAGCGGCGATGTGAAGACGTAGCCAGGGCGCGGCGCGTCGGCATCGCCGAGTACTTCGCAGATGTCGCCGAGATGGAGAAACACGCGGAGCGCATTGAGGACTGGGCACCCATGTTGGTGCCGGGCCTCCTCCAGACCAGGGCCTACGCAGCGCAGCTCACGCGGTCGGCCATGCCGCGAGCCTCCCACCACGAGGTCGAGGAGAAGGTGGAGGCTCGCATCGAGCGGGCGATGCTCTTCGCGGGGGAGGCGCCGCCCAAGTTCTGGGCGATCTTGGATGAGTCGGTCATCCGGCGCCGCGTACTTCCGCCAGCAGGTATGGCTGAGCTGTTGGAACACATGGCTCAGGTCATCAGGAGCACGCACTCCATTCTGCAGATCGTGCCGAAAGCGACCGCTGCTCACCCGTTCATGATGGGGACGACCCGGATCATGACCTTCTTCGACGCGCCGCCCGTGGTGTACATCGAGGGTCTGCACAGCGGCCAACTCATCGACTATCCAGCCCTCGTGAAGGACTACTGCGAGTCGTACGATCTGCTCAGGGCCGCCGCACTGCCGCCGGAGGCGTCCCTGGCGATGATCGAGGCTCTGGCAGAGGATTACGCGAATGAAGCCCACCATCACGAGTGACCTGAGTCTGGCCCGCTGGCGCAAGTCCAGCTACAGCAATGGGACCGGCGGTGAATGCGTCGAAGTAGCCGACGCCGCCCTCCCGGGCGTCGTCCCCGTCCGTGACTCCAAGAACCCCGGGGGTCCCGTCCTCCTCTTCCCCGCACACAGCTGGGCGCCCTTCCTCCACGCGCTCAAGGACGGGCTCTCGCGGGGCATGTGACGGGGGAACGCATCCGTTGCCGGCATGACAAAGGGCCGTGCGCCCTCCTCGGGTGCACGGCCCGTCGTCCGGCCCGGAGGCTCAGTTCTGGATGACCATCGTGTTCGCGGCCTTGTCGTGCCAGCCCTGCTGGCGGCCGGACTTGTCCCAGAAGGGGGACAGGTAGACGACCAACTGGCCGATGCCGCAGGCGAAGCTGCCGACCATCGGGATGATCCAGCGTATGAACGACGAGCCGAGGCCGGGCTTCTGGCCGGTGTCCGCCTTGACCACGTGCAGGCCGACGGCCATCTTGCCCAGGGTGCGGCCCGCCAGGCCGACCATCAGCCACTCGTAGAGCAGGCTGATGACGAAGAGCACGCCGACGGCCGCGCCGACCTTGCTGGCGAAGTCGTCGCTGGCGGTGTTCAGGCAGGTGTCGTAGTTGGCGGCGCCGGGGTCGCAGTCCTGGGCGTCGTTCACGAAGCTGGCGACACCGGCTACGGTCAGGGCGATGTAGACGACGCCGAAGACGACGGTGTCGATCAGGCGGGCGCCGAGACGGCGGGCCATCGAGCCCAGGCGGGGAGCGGTGCCGCCGGGGTATCCGCCCTGCGGGTATCCCGGGTATCCCGGGTATCCCGGCCCCTGCGGCGGGTAGCCGTAGCCCTGCGGGGCCTGGGGGTAGCCGTAGGGCTGGCCCTGCTGCGGGTGGCCGTAGGGATCCTGCGGCTGGCCGTAGGGGTTGTCTGGCGAGCCGAAACTCATGGCGGGATTCCTCCGTTGACGCTGCGGGGACGACGCGGAAGGCACGGAGGTACGTAAGGTTCTGAGCGGTTTTGTCCCCCCACCGGACCGCGATACTGCGCGGCTCATCGTCATGGCAGGGGCTTGATTTTGTCCAGCGGTGTACGTCATGTGTTGTGCGAGTGCAACATCCGCGACCAGGCGCGGACAGCGGCGGCGGGGCGGGCCGCACACGCCCGGTGCCCGGCGGGAGGGCCCCGGATTGGAACCGGGGGCCGGTCATCCGCGAGGATGGAGTCATGACCGCCCAGATTCTCGATGGCAAGGCCACCGCAGCCGCGATCAAGTCCGATCTGACCGCCCGCGTGGCGGCGCTGAAGGAGAAGGGCATCACGCCCGGCCTCGGCACGATCCTCGTCGGGGACGACCCCGGCAGCCAGAAGTACGTCGCCGGCAAGCATCGCGACTGCGCCGAGGTCGGCATCGCCTCCATCCAGCGCGAGCTGCCCGCCACCGCCACCCAGGAGGAGATCGAGGCGGTCGTCCGGGAACTGAACGAGGACCCGGCCTGCACCGGCTACATCGTCCAGCTCCCGCTGCCCAAGGGCATCGACGAGAACCGCATCCTGGAGCTGATGGACCCGGAGAAGGACGCGGACGGGCTGCACCCGATGAACCTCGGGCGTCTCGTGCTCAACGAGCCCGCCCCGCTGCCCTGCACCCCGAACGGTGTGCTCACCCTGCTGCGCCGCTACGGCGTGGAGACCAAGGGCGCCGAGGTCGTGGTCGTCGGCCGGGGTGTGACCATCGGACGTCCGATGCCGCTGCTGCTCACCCGGCGCAGCGAGAACGCCACCGTCACCCAGTGCCACACCGGCACCCGCGACCTGTCCGCCCACCTCAAGCGGGCCGACATCATCATCGCGGCGGCCGGCTCCCCGCACCTGATCCGCCCCGAGGACGTGAAGCCCGGCGCGGCCGTCCTCGACGTCGGTGTCTCGCGCAACGCGGAGGGCAAGATCGCCGGCGACGTTCACCCGGACGTGGCCGAGGTGGCCGGGTTCCTCTCCCCGAACCCGGGCGGTGTGGGTCCCATGACCCGGGCGCAGCTGCTGGTCAACGTCGTCGAGGCGGCGGAGCGCCGTGCCGGCTGAGGACGCCCGCGGCGGGCGTCCGGCGTCGCGCCGCTTCCCCCGGATCACGAGGGACACCGCGCGTCCCGAGGGGGGCGGCCGGGCCGCCGGCGGTGACGCGCCGGCGCCCTACCGGCAGTGGCCGATGCTGGTCGTGCTGGGCACGGTGGCCCTCGGCCTGCTGCTGACCGCGCTCGACGTGTTCCGCTACGGCACCTTGCTGATCGGCGCCGCCCTGCTGGCCGGCGCGGTCCTGCGCTGGATACTGCCGAGCGTCGGCATGCTCGCCGTCCGCTCGCGGTTCACGGACATCACCACCTACGGCATCCTCGGCCTCACGATCGTCCTGCTGGCGATGATGGCCCAGCCCAAACCGTGGCTGCAGATTCCCTTCCTCAAGGACACCCTGCACTTCACGGTCACCAAGTAGCGCACTTCACGGTCACCCGCAGCGGTGCCCGCAGGTCCCGTGGCCCGCGCCTCCCTGGAGGACGCGGGCCACGGGCGTCTTCCCCCAGGACGCGCGGACAGGCGGAACGGTGGCCCGCCCCCTCCCCCGATGAGGGGCGGGCCGCCGTCGCAACCCAGCCTTCCCTGCCAGGAAGTGCCTGTTCAACGCCTGTCTGTGCGCTGTGGCACGGAGGTGACCGTTCCGCTACCGTGTCCGCGCACTGCCACATGTCTGGGCCAACGTGCCTGGTGCGGGAGGCACGGTGGACCATGGGGCGTACGGCGTATTGGGGGGAAGCGATGCCTCGTTGGACAGCCTTGCCGGACGATCTGGATCCGCAGATCACGGAGTTCATCGGCCAGTTGCGGCGGCTCGTCGACCGTGACGGCCTGAGCACCGCGGTGCTGGCCGACCGCACGGGCTACGACAAGACGTCCTGGGAGCGTTACCTGAGCGGCCAGTTGCTCGCGCCGAAGGGCGCGGTCGTCGCGCTCGCCGAGATCACCGGTGCCGGCACGGCCCACCTCTCGACGATGTGGGAGCTGGCCGAACGCGCCTGGAGCCGGGCGGGGCTGCGGGACGACCGCACCATGGAGGCGCTCCGGATCGTCCAGGCGGACACGGCGCCGGGGGAGTCCCAGGAATCCGGCGAGCCAGCCCGCAGCAAGGGTGGTCCGGCCGTGACGGCTGGGTTCCCCGCACCCGCGGGGGTCTCCCCGCGGGCGTCCGGCGCGTCGGCGGTCTCCGAGCCGTACGGCGATGACACGCGGGCCCCGCGGCCGGGCCCCGCAGGAGAGGCCAGCGGAAACAGACGCCGTGTGACGAGGTTCCTCGCAGGGCTGGCCGGCGTCCTCGTCGTCATCGCCGGCGTCTTCCTCTTCACCCACCAGGGCGGAGGAAAGGGTGACAAGGGGGCGGAGCGCAAGCCCGCCGCGGCGCCACCGCCCTCCCCCTCCGCCACGCATCCGACCCTGCCCCCCGGGGTCAAGTGCGCCCGCTCCGCCTGTACCGGCAAGGACGCCGAGGCCATGGGGTGCAGCGGCGAGCTGGTGACCACCGCGAAGACCGCCACCGTCGGCACCGTCACCCTGGAGGTGCGGTACAGCAGGACGTGCGGCGCCGCCTGGGGACGGATCACCGATGCCGCCCCGGGTGACACGGTGCGGCTCTCCGTGGGCAAGGTCCGGCGGAGTGGTGACGTCGCGGGCGCCGGGGACACCATCGCGTACACGCCGATGGTGGCCGTACGGGACGTGAGCACGGCCGAAGCCTGCGCGACCCTGGCCGACGGGCGGACCGGGTGCACGAGATAGCGCACGCGGTGCACGGGGCAGCGGGCGCATGGTGCGCGGCTGCGGGAGCGTGAACGTGCACTATTTCGGGTGACGGACGCATGGCCCGCCGGATCCCGGGCAGGCGACCGGTACCCCCACGGGAAGCCGGTACTCCGGTAACCCCCACGGCGGCCGTCCGCGTCCAGCCTCCACCGGACGGACGGCCGCCACTACCGTTCACCGCCGCCGCTCTTGTGTACGGAGCAGACTTGTGGGGTGAGCCACAGGGCCCCGGACGTCTCGCATGCCGGATGCGCGATAGCCTGACCGCTGGATTCTCTTGATACCAAGAGATCGATCATCCGTCCGGGGCAGTGACGCCCCACCGCCAGCTGTCATACGGAGAACGCCATGACCCGCACTCCCGTGAACGTAACCGTCACCGGCGCGGCCGGCCAGATCGGTTACGCCCTGCTCTTCCGCATCGCCTCCGGCCAGCTGCTCGGCGCGGACGTGCCGGTCAAGCTGCGCCTCCTGGAGATCACCCCGGCCCTGAAGGCCGCCGAGGGCACGGCCATGGAGCTGGACGACTGCGCCTTCCCGCTGCTCCAGGGCATCGACATCTCGGACGACCCGAACGTCGCCTTCGACGGCGCCAACGTGGCCCTCCTCGTGGGCGCCCGCCCGCGTACCAAGGGCATGGAGCGCGGTGACCTCCTGGAGGCCAACGGCGGCATCTTCAAGCCGCAGGGCCAGGCCATCAACGCCCACGCCGCGGACGACATCAAGGTCCTCGTCGTCGGCAACCCGGCCAACACCAACGCGCTCATCGCGCAGGCCGCCGCGCCGGACGTCCCCGCCGAGCGCTTCACCGCGATGACCCGCCTGGACCACAACCGCGCGCTGACCCAGCTCGCGAAGAAGACGGGTTCGACGGTCGCCGACATCAAGCGCCTGACCATCTGGGGCAACCACTCCGCCACCCAGTACCCGGACATCTTCCACGCCACGGTCGCCGGCAAGAACGCCGCCGAGGTCGTGGGCGACGAGAAGTGGCTGGCCGACGACTTCATCCCGACCGTCGCCAAGCGCGGTGCCGCGATCATCGAGGCCCGTGGCGCGTCCTCCGCCGCCTCCGCCGCCAACGCCGCGATCGACCACGTGCACACCTGGGTCAACGGCACCGCCGAGGGCGACTGGACCTCCATGGGCATCCCGTCGGACGGTTCCTACGGCGTCCCGGAGGGCCTGATCTCCTCCTTCCCGGTCACCTGCAAGGACGGCAAGTACGAGATCGTCCAGGGCCTGGACATCAACGAGTTCTCCCGCGCCCGCATCGACGCCTCCGTCAACGAGCTGGAGGAGGAGCGCGAGGCGGTCCGCGCCCTCGGCCTCATCTGAGCCGTACGGCCTCAGCCGTCACTCTTCCGCACGGGCCCCGCGCCGGATCTCCTCCGGCGCGGGGCCCAGCCGTTTGCCGGGCCGATGGCCGGCGTACCGACCTGCTCGCCCGAGGCGTCGACGACCACCCCGACCTCGTGGGACCAGCCCTCCGCGAGGTGCTCCTCCAGGGCCCCGCGGCGCGTCCTGATCGACGTCATCGAGGAGTACGCCCGCCACCCCGGCCATGCCGATCTGATCCGCGAGGCGGTCGACGGACCGGTGGGGGAGGACCCGCCGCAGACCAACGCCAACAACCCTTGACCGGCGACGGACTTCGGCCGCAGGAGTCCCCGCGACGCGGTTCCGCTTTCCCCCGCACGGCTCGTCACCCTATGCTCATGCCCCGTCAATTCATCTGTGAACGAGTGACTTTCCACGCCTCGGGGGACTCGCGTGAGCACCGCCTACGTGCCGCAGCAACCGCAGCAACCGCAGCATGCGGCACCACCACCCGCGCCACCGGCCACCCCTCCGCACGCCAGCGAAGCCACGCGGCTGCTGTGCGCGGGCACCTATCTGGATTCCGGTTACCGTGACCGGGTCATCGAGGAACTCCACCTCAACAGCCAGCGTTTCGTGGCACCCTCACTCGGCTTCGACGCGGCCCGCGTCCTCGCGCACGCGCTGCGCGCCCGCCGGCAGGAACTCGCGTGGTCCGCGGCGATCCTCGGCCTGTGGGTGGTGGGCGCCGCGCTGACCGACGGTCTGCTGATCGCCTTCCTGGGGCCCAGCCTCTATCTCGCCATCGGCTCGTGGATCAAGGGCCGCAACCCGGCGCCGCCCGTGTACCGGCGGGTGACCGCCTTCCTCTTCCGCTGGTGGGGCTGCCTCATGTTCGCCGCACTGCTGGCGATCAACGTGGTCGCCGCGTTCGGCGGCGGGGGCGACAGTTCCCCGTCCGACCCCTACGGCGACGGGTACGACTCGTACGACGGCCTGTCCGGCGACGGTTCCGGCCCGCTGAACCTGATCGACATCCTCCTGTTCGTCCTCGGCTTCAAGGGCCTCTCGGGCACGATCAAGCCCTGGCAGGCATGGGCCGCGCTCGTCGTCTTCGCGGCGATCGTGCTGTGCACGGCGGGCCAGCGGGGCGCGTTCGCACGCGTCCTGGCGGCCGAACTGTCCCCGCAGCGCTTCCCGGACGCCGCCGGCGACCCCGCCGAGCAGGGTGAGAGCCGGCGGTTCCAGTGGCTCAAGCACCGGATCCGGACCGAACAGCACGCGCCGCTGGCCATGTACCACGAGTTGCGGCCGTTCTGCGGGGCCGGTGCGGCCTACCCGGACTGGGTCCTCGCCGTCGAGCTGAAGCCCGACCCGCTGAAGAAGCAGCAGCCGATCAGCAACCGGCTGGTGCTGGAGAAGATCCGGCCGCTGGTGGAACGGCTGCGGCTGCCCGCCGAATACGCGGGACCGGGCGTGCGCGACCGGCTGCGCTGGCTGGAGATCGACGAGTGCGTGTTCCTGCCCGCCGAGGGACTGCTGCGCCGCGAGGAGGCGCCGTACCACCCGCAGGCCTTCGAGGAGCACCGGGCGCACGCGGTCGAGGAGGGCGCCGAGAAGCGCCGCCACTTCCTGCGTATCCGCGTGGGCGGCTGGGAGGAGGAACTGGTCGTCACGGTGTTCGTGCGCATCCACACCCAGGGCCGCATGCTCATGCTGGAGATAGCGCCGCACGTGCTGCTGCCGGTGCGCGCGGACTTCAAGGACGCCGACCGTGCGGCACACCGGTTCCGGCACAACAACGTGCTCGGCAAGGCCGTCTGGGCCATGGCCCGGATGCCGGGCTCGCTGGTCCGTTCCCTGGCCGTGCTCGGCAAGTCCGTCGCCTACGGATGCCGGCTGCTGACGGGCGGGTACACCAACGCGCTGCCCGACGGGCCCGCGCTGTCCGTGCGGGAGCTGGGGTCGGTGGAAGCCGGGTCGCACTTCCAGGAGATGGACGTCTCCCGCTACCTCAAGAGCATCCAGGACCGGGTCGCCAACGGCGTGCGGGCCGCGCTCGCCGAATCCGGCTACCAGACCGGCGAGTTCGTCCAGCAGATCAACAACATCAGCAACGGAGGCGTACACATCGGCAAGGTCGAGGGCAGCACCTTCGCCGTCGGTGACCAGGCCTCCGCCTCCTCCACGACAGGCGGCGGCGCGCCGCAGAAGGGAGCCGACGCACATGACAACGGATGAGACCAGGATCAGCATCGGCGACGTCTCCAACAGCACCTTCGCCATCGGCGACCACGCACACGCCGAGAGCCACCACGGCACGAGCGCTCCGCGCGACCCGGAGGCCGAGGAACTGCTGGGCGCAGTACGCGAGTTGCGCGCCGACCTGGCCCGGGTGCGGACCACCGACCGGACGGAGGAACTCGACGAGGCCCTCGCCGACACCGAGGAGGAGATCACCCGCACCGGCCAGGCGACCCCCACCCGCCGCGAGCGCCTGCGCCGCCTCCTCGACGACTCCCAGGCCCTGCTCACCGTACTCGCCTCGGCGGGCACGCTGGCCGGCCTGGTGGGGCTGTGAGAGGGAGACGATGAGCGGGGGAGCACGGTTCTGGAACGAGGAGACCCAGCGCTGGGAGGACGGCGACGGCACGCAGCCCGCGGCACCGGCCACGCCGCCACCGCCGGCCATGCCGGACCGGCCGCCGGTGTGGCCGCCGGCCGGACCGCGGGCGGGGGCGTCGGCGGGGGGCACCTCGGGGGAGGACGCGGCTGTGCCGCCCCCGCCCTCCGTGCCGTCCCCGCCCTCCGTGCCGTCCCCGCCCTCCGTGCCTTCGGCGCCTGAGACGGCACCGGCCGGGGCGGCGGACCCGCCGCCGTCTGGCGCGCCGCAGCCGGTCGACTGGTGGCGCGGACCGAACGCGGACGCGGACACGGCCGTCGGCGCGAGTCCTTCCGGCAACCGGTACAGCCCCGACGCCCCCTACGGCGGCAGCGGCGGCTGGTCCACGCCCGAGTGGCCCGGGCCGGGAGGTGCCGGGCCGGCGGACCCCGGCCGGGCGTCCGCGCCCGCCCGTGGGTTCAGTCGCCGTACGGTCTGGTCCGTCGTCGTCGGGGCCGCCGCGGTCGGTGTCGCCGCGAGCCTCGTACTGACCTTCGTCGTGCGGAACGGAGACGACAAGTCGCCCCAGCGGGCAGGCGATTCGCCGAGCGCGTCCGCGTCCGCCGTCTCCGCCTCCCCCACGCCGGGCGACGACGTCACCGATTCCCCGTCACCCGGCGACGACACGGCCTCGCCGTCCGCCTCGGCGCCCCGGCTCCCGGCGGGCTACGAGTCGTACGACGACGCGGAGGGCTTCCGAATAGCGCACCCGGAGGGCTGGTCACGCTCCTCGAGCACGTCTTCGTACGGCGTCGTGGTCGTCAACTACCGCAGCCAGGACGGGGAACACCGACTCCAGGTCTACCGGGTGTCCGAGTCGTCCCCGGACGCCTCGTTCGAGCAGTACCTGTCCGACGACACCCCCAAGCCGGACGGCTTCCAGAAGCTTTCCCTGGAAAACCTCGACCAGGGCGACTTCGTGGGCTCCCGCCTGGAGTACACCGCCGACACCATCAAGGGCGAACCCGACGTCGGCACCTGGCACGTCTACGACGAGCGCTTCGTCGCCGGGGACGGCAACATCTACGCCATCGCCGCCTACGGCCCTGACCGCGACGGCGGCGACGACGAACTGGAGCTGCTCGACACCGCGTTGAGCCGGTTCTGCCCAGCCGGTGCGAGCTGTGACACGCCGATGGACACGGACTAGCGCCGACCGGACCGCCGGGCACCCGCGCCTTCCGGAGCGCGGTGCCCGGCTTCCGCCCGTGACGGTCGGCGGACGGCTCGCCGTCCTCCGTCACGCACGAGCGGTGGCTGTCCTGAGCGTCATCACTTCACCAGGCCGTCGGCGATCTCCCGCAGACCGGCCATGGCCCGGTACTGAAGGCCCGGCCCGAACGTGATGCGGGTGGCCCCGAGCGCGCCGAGTCCGGCGGGCGAGAGGCCCTCGCCGTCCAGGCGGGCGACCATGTTGAGCGGGCCCTGGATCCCGGCCCGCAGCAGCGGCAGCGCGTCCGCCGGGGCGAGGATCGGATACACGCAGTCGGCGCCCGCCGCCACGTACAACCCGGCCCGTTCGATGGCCCGTTCGACATCGCCGTCCCCATGGACGAAGGTGTCCACCCGCGCGTTGAGGAACAACCGGTCCGCGGCGGCCGAGCGGACCTCGGCGAGGAACTCGGCGTGCTCGTGCGGGTCCTTGAGGGCACCGCCGGCCGAGTCCTCCAGGTTGCAGCCGACCGCGCCCGCCTCCAGCAGCCGCTCCACCAGCTCCCCCGGCGCCAGCCCGTACCCGCCCTCGACGTCCGCCGACACCGGCACGTCCACGGCCCGCGTGATCCTGGCCACCGCCGCGAACATCTCGTCCGCCGGGGTCGCCCCGTCCGCGTACCCGAGGCTCGCCGCCACACCCGCGCTGGGCGTGGCCAGCGCCGGGAACCCGGCCTCGGCGAACACCCGGGCGCTGGCCGCGTCCCACGGACCGGGCAGCACCAGCGGATCGCCCGGGGCGCGCCCCAGGTGCAGTGCGCGGAATACGTCCACCTTGCTCATGGCTGGTAACCCCCGGGCAGGACTCGGCGGCTGACCATCAGGCGGTTCCAGCCGTTGATGACGGTGATCAGGGCGATGAGGTGAGCGAGTTCGCCCTCGGTGAAGTGCTCGGCGGCCCGCTCGTACACCGCGTCCGGCACGAAGCCGTCGGTCAGGACGGTGACCGCCTCGGTCAGGGCCAGCGCGGCCCGCTCCCGCTCGCTGTAGAGGTCCTCGGTCTCCTCCCAGGCGTTGAGGAGCTGGATGCGGTCCTCCGACTCCCCGTTCCTGCGGGCGATCTGGAGGTGCATGTCGAGACAGAAGGCACAGTGGTTGATCTGGGAGGCGCGGATCATGACCAGTTCGGCGAGGACCGCGTCACCGAGCCCCTTCTTCGCCGCCGCGCTCAGCGCGGACATCGACCGCGCGACCTCCCGGTCCAGCAACTGGGTACGGCTCACTTGTACTGCCCCGGCCGGTAGCGACCCGGGACCATCCGGGTGGTGACGCCGATGCGGTTCCACGCGTTGATCACCGTGATCGCGGCGATCAGCTGGGACAGCTCGGCCTCCTCGAAGTGCCCGGCGGCCCTGTCGTAGACCTCGTCGGGCACGAAGCCGTCCGTCAGTACGGTGACCGCCTCGGTCAGCTCGATCGCCGCCAGCTCCTTCTCCGTGTAGAAGTGCCGCGACTCCTCCCACGCGCTGAGCTGCACGATCCGCTCGACGCTCTCCCCGGCCGCGAGCGCGTCCCTGGTGTGCATGTCCAGGCAGTAGGCGCAGTGGTTGAGCTGCGAGGCGCGGATCTTCACCAGCTCGTACAGCTTGGGGTCCAGGCCCTGCTTGGCGGCGGCGTCCAGCTGGATCATCGCCTTGTACACCTCGGGGGCGAGCTTGGCGAAGTGCAGCCGCGGAGCATGCTCGGCCGCGTACTCGACGGTGTCGTGTGCTGTGCTCATACCGTCGACCCTAGGGGCCAGGCAGCCCAGGAGTATGGTCCATTTCCATGTCAGGATCTCGGGCCACTCTGGGCGTCGACCTCCACCTGGAACCGGCCGGTACCGGCGGGCTGCGCCGGGGCCTGACCGACGCCCTGCGGGACGCCGTACGCACCGGCCGCCTCGCCCCCGGCACCCGGCTGCCCTCCTCCCGCTCCCTCGCCGCCGACCTCGGCATCGCCCGCAACACCGTCGCCGACGCCTACGCCGACCTGGTCGCCGAGGGCTGGCTCACCGCCCGGCAGGGCTCCGGAACCCGGGTCTCCGACCGCGCCGTGGCCGCGCAGCAGGGCACCGGCAGGGCACCGCGGCGCCCCGAAGCCACCCGCCCGGCCCACAGCCTGGTCCCCGGCACCCCCGACCTCGCCTCCTTCCCGCGCGCCGAGTGGCTCAAGGCAGCGCGCCGCGCCCTGGCCGCCGCCCCGTACGACGCCCTCGGCTACGGCGACCCGCGCGGTCGGCCGGAACTGCGCGCGGCCCTCGCCGGCTACCTCGCCCGCGCACGCGGGGTCCGCACCGACCCCGAGACGATCGTGATCACCGCCGGCTTCTCGCACGCGTTGCGCGTCCTCGGCACGGTGCTGCGGGCACGCGGGGTCCGGACGGTGGCGGTGGAGTCGTACGGGCTCGACGTCCACCGGGGCCTGCTGCACGCGGCGGGGCTGGCGACGCCGCCGCTGCCGTACGACGAACTCGGCACCGACACCACGGAGCCGGGTGATGCCGGGGCGGTGCTGCTGACGCCCGCCCATCAGTTCCCGATGGGCACGCCCCTGCACCCCGACCGGCGGGCCGCCCTCGTGGACCGGTGCCGGCGCACCGGCGCCCTGATACTGGAGGACGACTACGACGGCGAGTTCCGCTACGACCGGCAGCCCGTCGGCGCGTTGCAGGGCCTCGACCCCGACCGCGTCGCCTACCTCGGCACCGCGAGCAAGTCCCTCGCGCCGGGCCTGCGGCTGGGCTGGATGGTGCTGCCGCCGGCCCTGGTCGACGAGGTGGCGTCGGCCAAGGGCACCCTGCACTCCGTCGGCGTGCTGGACCAGCTCACGCTTGCGGAGTTCATCACCTCCGGCGCGTACGACCGGCACGTGCGCTCGGCGCGGCTGCGGTACCGGCGCCGCCGCGACGCGCTCGCCGCCGCGGTCGCCGACCGTGCGCCCCGGGTACGGGTCACCGGGATAGCGGCCGGACTGCACGCGGTGCTGCGGCTGCCGCCCGGCACCGAGCGGTCGGTGGTGCAGGCCGCGGCGTGGCAGGGGCTGGCCCTGCACGGGCTGGCCTTCCACCGCCACCCGGAGGCCGTCGCCGAGCCGGTGGACGCGCTGGTGGTGGGGTACGGCACGCCGTCGGACAGTGCGTGGGGCGGGGCCTTGGAGGCCTTGTGCCGCGTACTGCCGTAAGGGGCCGCCATCGCGTCACGGATCGAAGGGGCTTCTTTTCGAAGGGTCTTCCTTCAGGCGGCGTGTTCCTCGGGGGAAACACAGGTCTCGGACTCCGTCGTCGGGGCCTCGCCGAACCGGGCCAGGGCCAGTGCCCCCGCCACCGCCACGGTGAAGCCCAGGGCCGCCAGCCACGACAGGCCCGCGCGGGTGTGGTCGCCGAGCCAGATGACGCCCACCGCCGCCGGACCGACCGTCTCGCCGATCACCATGCCGGCCGTCGCGGTCGTCACCGACCCGCGTTGCAGGGCCGAGGTCAGCAGCAGGAACGCGGCGCCCCCGCCGAGCAGCAGGGCGTAGGTGGCCGGGCCGGCGAACAGCTCGGCCGGGCGCAGGGAGCCGATGAGGCGTACCGACACCTCCACCACCCCGAAGCCGAGGCCCGCGCCGAGCCCGAGCAGCAGTGCGCGCGTCCGCCCGGACAGCCGCCCGCCGACCCCGCCGAGCAGCAGCACGCCCACCGCCGCCGCGACCATCGCGTACGCCAGCCAGCGGGGCCCCTGCCGGTCGCCCTCCGCCCCCGAGGCCAGCCCCAGCATCGCCAGCCCCGCGCACACCACCGCCACCGCGGCCCACTCCGGCCGGCTCAGCCGCACCCGCAGCAGCCGCGCCGCCACCACCGCGGTCACCGCGAGGCTCGCCGCCAGGGCCGCGCCCACCGCATAGATCGGCACGGACCGCAGCGCCGCGATCTGGAACAGGAAGCCGAGCCCGTCCAGCGCCAGCCCCGCGATGTAGCGCCACTGCCGCAGCGCCCGCAGGAGCAACGCGGCATCCCCGCCCCCGGCCTCGTCCGTGGCCGCCGCCCGCGCGGCCATCGCCTGCAACACCGTTGCCGTACCGAAGCAGACCGCCGCGCCGAGGGCGCACACCATTCCAAACAGCACAAAGCGACTCTAGGGGAGGCCGCGACCGCAGGGCCCCTCGGGGGGCTCTCCCGCCGGCCCCTAGGCTGGCCGTCGAACACCGCACACCGACGGGGGAGACACACATGGCGAACGCCCGCAGGCAACTCCGCTCCACCACGGTCGTCCTGGGCGGCATGGGCCTCCTCGCCACCGCCCTCACCGCCTGCTCCTCCGAGCCGGACAAGCGCTGCGTCGACCAGGACAGTTACCGGCTCGCCAAGGGCTACAGGATCATCGCCGACAAGTACTGCAAGTCCGGCCGGTCCCTGAAGTTCGGCAAGTCCTCGAAGTCCTCGAAGTCCTCGGGGTCCCCCCAGATCAACAAGTCCCTCAAGGTCTCCGTCGACGCCGCCTGGTACTACGGCGGCAAGGCGAAGCACGGCTGGGTCGACGGCGGCTCCTTCACCAAGCCCGACGGGGGCTCCAGCGGCTCCCACGACGACCGGCACAGCCACCACAGCGGCGTCCACCGCGGCGGCTTCGGCGGCGGCCACCACAGCTCCGGCGGCTGAGGAGCCCGCCCGTGCAACGGCGTACCACTACACCGCGCCCCGGCTGGCAGCAGACCGTCGAGGAGCAGGGCCTCGTCTACCCGCTCACCCGGTACCCCGACGGCGTCCTGCGCCCGTACTGGGACGAGAGCGCCTACTACGTGTTCTCCCTGGACGAGGTCGAGGCGCTGGAGGAGACCGTCGCGGAACTCCACCGCATGTGCCTCGCCGCGGCCGAGCACATCGTCGCCGAGGACCGCCTCGCCGACCTCGGCATCACCGACCCGCGCCTCGCCGCGGCCGTCACCGAGGCCTGGCGGCGCCGCGCCGAACTTCTCTCCGTCTACGGCCGTTTCGACCTGCGCTACGACGGCACCGGCCCGGCGAAACTGCTGGAGTACAACGCCGACACACCCACCTCGCTGGTGGAGGCCGCCTCCCCCCAGTGGTTCTGGATGGAGGAGCGTTTCCCCGGCGCCGACCAGTGGAACTCCCTGCACGAACGCCTCGTCGACGCCTGGCGGGGGCAGGCCGCACTGCTCCCGCCCGGCAGCCCCCTGCACTTCGCGCACTCCGCGGCCGACGAACTCGGCGAGGACCTGATGACGGTCGCCTATCTGAAGGAGACCGCCGAACAGGCCGGCCTCGACACCGACTGGCTCTCCATGGAGGAGATCGGCTGGGACACCCTCTCGGGCCGCTTCGTGGACAACCGACTCCGGTTCATCCGGGCCGTCTTCAAGCTCTACCCGTGGGAGTGGCTCACCACCGACGCCTTCGGCGGGTACGTCCTCGACACCCTCGACAACGGCGGCGGCACCGGCAGCACCCTGTGGATCGAACCCGCCTGGAAGATGCTCCTGAGCAACAAGGCCCTGCTGGCGATCCTGTGGGAGCTGTACCCGGGCCACCCCAACCTGCTGCCCGCCTACCTCGACGGCCCCCGCGAACTGGCGGTCACCGCAGGCTACGTCGCCAAGCCCCTGCTCGGCCGCGAGGGCGCGGGCGTCACCGTGCACGCGCCGGGCGCCGACCCCGTCGTACGCGAAGAGCGCTGCTGCTACCAGCAGCTGGCCCCGCTGCCCGCCTTCGACGGCAACCACGTCGTGCTCGGTGCCTGGGTCGTCCAGGACGAGCCGGCGGGCCTCGGCATCCGCGAGTCCTCGGGCCTGGTCACCGACGAGTACGCCCGCTTCCTGCCCCACGTGATCCTCTAGCCGCCCGGCCCGGCGCGATCCCTAGACGCCCAGCACCCCACGCAGCTGTTCCAGCGCCCAGTCCAGGTCGTCCTCGCTGATCATCAGCGGCGGTGCGATGCGGATGGTGGAGCCGTGGGTGTCCTTCACGAGCACGCCCCGGTCCATCAGCCGCTCGGAGACCTGCCGTCCGGTGCCGATCCTCGGGGCGATGTCCACCCCCGCCCACAGGCCGCGCCCGCGCACCGCCGTCACCGTGCCGGTGCCGAGCAGCCCCGCCAGCTGGCGGTGCAGACGCTCCCCGAGGAGCGCGGCCCGCTCCTGGAACTCGCCCGAGCGCAGCATCGCGATCACCTCCAGCGCCACCGCACAGGCCAGCGGATTGCCGCCGAAAGTCGACCCGTGCTCACCGGGCCGGAACACCCCGAGCACATCCGCGCCGCCGACCACCGCCGACACCGGCAGGATCCCGCCGCCCAGCGCCTTGCCCAGCACGTACAGGTCCGGTACGACCCCCTCGTGCTCGCACGCGAAGGTCCGCCCGGTCCGGCCGAGCCCCGACTGGATCTCGTCGGCGACGAACAGCACGTTCCGTTCACGGGTAAGCTCCCGGACCCCGGGCAGATAGCCCTCCGGCGGCACGATCACCCCGGACTCGCCCTGGATCGGCTCCAGCAGCACCGCGACGGTGTTCTCGGTGAGCGCGGCCCTCATCGCGGTCAGATCTCCGTACGGCACGATCTGGAATCCGGGCGTGTACGGACCGAAGTCCGCGCGTGCCTCCGGGTCGGTCGAGAAGCTGATGACCGTCGTCGTACGCCCGTGGAAGTTGCCGCCCGCGACCACGATCTTCGCCATCTCCCCGGGCACCCCCTTCACCCGGTACCCCCACTTGCGGGCCGTCTTCACCGCACTCTCCACCGCCTCCGCACCGGAGTTCACCGGCAGCACCATCTCCATCCCGCACAGCTCCGCCAGCTCCGTGCAGAACGCCGCGAACCGGTCGTGGTGGAACGCGCGGGAGGTCAGCGTGACCCGCTCCAGCTGCCGCTTGGCCGCGTCGACCAGCCGCGGGTGGCAGTGCCCGAAGTTCAGCGCGGAGTAACCGGCCAGCAGATCCAGGTACCGGCGCCCCGCCACGTCCCTCAGCCACGCGCCCTCGGCCGTGGCCACGACGACCGGCAGCGGATGGTAGGTCGGCGCGCAGTGCGCGTCGGCGGCGGCGATGAGGTCTTGTGCAGTGGTCACGGCCTCTCCCGGTTACGACTGGCGCCCCCCTGCCTGCCCCATCCTCCCCCGCGAGGCCGCCGGGGGCCGCGTTCAACATGCGGTCACCGCCGCGTGGCAGCGGGCGGTGCCCGGTAGGCTGATCGGCGGGCCGTGACTGGCGCGCTGGGATGGGACGGACCATCGGGGAGCGGCCCGGCAGAAAACAGTGCCGTGCGCCTGGGCCGAACGCGAACGCTGTACGCACACCGTCCGGAGGTCCCCATGCCAGAGCAGCAGCCCCTCTCCACCGAGTCCACCGCCTTCCGCGCGGCCCTCGACGTCATCCGCGCGGTGGAGCCCCGGGTGGCCGACGCGATCGGCCAGGAGGTGGCCGACCAGCGCGAGATGCTGAAGCTGATCGCCTCCGAGAACTACGCCTCCCCGGCCACCCTGCTCGCGATGGGCAACTGGTTCAGCGACAAGTACGCCGAGGGCACCATCGGCCGCCGCTTCTACGCCGGCTGCCGCAACGTCGACACGGTCGAGTCCCTGGCCGCAGAGCACGCCAAGGCACTCTTCGGTGCCCGCCACGCCTACGTCCAGCCGCACTCCGGCATCGACGCCAACCTCGTCGCCTTCTGGGCCGTCCTCGCCGACCGGGTGGAGGTCCCCTACCTGGAGAAGGCCGGTGCCCGCCAGGTCAACGACCTCTCCGAGGCCGACTGGGCGGAACTGCGCCAGGCCTTCGGCAACCAGCGCATGCTCGGCATGTCCCTGGACGCGGGCGGCCACCTCACCCACGGCTTCCGCCCGAACATCTCCGGCAAGATGTTCGACCAGCGCTCCTACGGCACCGACCCGGCCACCGGCCTGATCGACTACGAGGCCCTGCGCGCCCAGGCCCGCGAGTTCAAGCCGCTGATCATCGTCGCGGGCTACTCGGCGTACCCCCGTCTGGTGAACTTCCGGATCATGCGGGAGATCGCCGACGAGGTCGGGGCGACGCTGATGGTCGACATGGCCCACTTCGCGGGCCTCGTCGCGGGCAAGGTCCTGACCGGTGACTTCGACCCGGTCCCGCACGCCCAGATCGTCACCACCACCACGCACAAGTCCCTGCGCGGCCCGCGCGGCGGCATGGTGCTGTGCGACGACTCCCTCAAGGACCAGGTCGACCGCGGCTGCCCGATGGTCCTCGGCGGCCCGCTCCCGCACGTCATGGCCGCCAAGGCCGTCGCCCTGGCCGAGGCCCGGCAGCCCGCCTTCCAGGACTACGCCCAGCGCATCGTCGACAACTCCCGCGCGCTCGCCGAGGGCCTGATGCGCCGCGGCGCCACCCTGGTGACGGGCGGCACGGACAACCACCTGAACCTGATCGACGTGGCCACCTCCTACGGCCTCACCGGCCGCCAGGCGGAGGCAGCCCTGCTCGACTCGGGCATCGTCACCAACCGCAACGCCATCCCGGCCGACCCGAACGGCGCCTGGTACACCTCCGGCATCCGCGTCGGCACCCCGGCGCTGACCACGCGCGGCCTCGGCACCGCGGAGATGGACGAGGTGGCGGCCCTGATGGACCGGGTCCTCACCACCACCGAGCCGGGCACCACCAAGTCGGGCGCCCCGTCGAAGGCGGCGCACGTCCTGGACGAGAAGGTGTCGCGGGAGATCTCCCAGAGGGCCACGGATCTGGTGGCCGCGTTCCCGCTGTACCCGCAGGTCGACCTCGGCTGAGGCCCGGCCGACAGCCCGGCCGGCAGCAAGGCCGTGAGCGGGAGCGCTTTCCGTTTTCCGGGGGGCGCTCCCGTCAAGGAGGCCACCGACACCTGCGAGAATGGTGGACATGGCCTCTGATCGACCCCGCGTGCTCTCCGGTATCCAGCCCACCGCCGGCTCGTTCCACCTCGGCAACTACCTCGGCGCCGTCCGCCAGTGGGTGGCCCTGCAGGAGTCCCACGACGCGTTCTACATGGTCGTCGACCTGCACGCGATCACGGTCCCGCAGGACCCGGCGGCCCTGCGCGCCAACACCCGGCTCGCCGCCGCCCAGCTCCTCGCGGCCGGCCTCGACCCGGAGCGCTGCACGCTCTTCGTCCAGAGCCACGTCCCCGAACACGCCCAGCTCGCCTGGGTCATGAACTGCCTCACCGGCTTCGGCGAGGCCAGCCGCATGACCCAGTTCAAGGACAAGTCCGCCAAGCAGGGCGCCGACCGGGCGAGCGTCGGCCTGTTCACCTACCCGATCCTCCAGGTCGCCGACATCCTGCTGTACCAGGCCCACGAGGTGCCGGTCGGCGAGGACCAGCGCCAGCACATCGAGCTGACCCGCGACCTCGCCGAGCGCTTCAACGGCCGCTTCGGCGAGACCTTCACGATCCCGAAGCCGTACATCCTCAAGGAGACGGCGAAGATCTACGACCTCCAGGACCCGTCGATCAAGATGAGCAAGTCGGCGTCCACGCCGAAGGGCCTCATCAACCTCCTCGACGAGCCGAAGACGACGGCGAAGAAGGTCAAGAGCGCGGTCACGGACACCGACACGGTGATCCGCTACGACGCCGAGAACAAGCCGGGCGTGTCGAACCTCCTCACCATCTACTCCACGCTCACCGGCAAGTCGGTCGCCGAGCTGGAAGCGGACTACGAGGGCAAGATGTACGGCGCGCTCAAGACGGACCTCGCCGAGGTCATGGTCGACTTCGTGACGCCGTTCCGGGAGCGCACCCAGCACTACCTGGACGACGCCGAGACGCTCGACTCGATCCTGGCCAAGGGCGCGGAGAAGGCGCGCGCCGTCGCCGCGGAGACCCTCGCGCAGGCCTACGACCGGGTCGGCTTCCTGCGGGCGAAGCACTGAGCCGTACGGCACGGAGCACTGAGCCGTAGAGCACACGTCCGGAGACGTACAACACGGCCGCAGTGGCCGTACAGTCGATAGCCGAAAGCTGCTCCGGGCAGGCACCCTGCCCGGGAAGACAGACGGGGAAGACCCGACCGACCGGACCGACCGGACGACAGGAGACGACGTGGGGACCGTAACGATCGGCGTGTCGATCGCGGTCCCGGAGCCTCACGGCAGCCTGCTCCAGGAGCGGCGCGCGGGCTTCGGCGACGCCGCGGCTCACTGCATTCCCACGCATGTCACCCTGCTGCCGCCGACCGAGGTGGACGAGGCGGAGCTGCCCGCCATCGAGGCCCACCTCGCCGAGGTGGCCGCCGGCAGCCGCCCCTTCCCGATGTGCCTGTCCGGCACCGGCACCTTCCGGCCCCTGTCGCCGGTCGTCTACGTCCGGGTCGTGCAGGGCGCCGAGGAGTGCGCCCGGCTGCAGCAGCGGGTGCGCGACGCCTCCGGGCCCGTGGCGCGTGAGCTGCAGTTCCCGTACCACCCGCACGTCACCGTCGCCCACGGCATCGAGGAGGCGGCGATGGACCGTGCCTTCGCGGAGCTGGCCGACTACGACGCCCAGTGGCCGTGCACCGGGTTCGCGCTGTACGAGCAGGGCGCCGACGAGGTGTGGCGCAAGCTGCGGGATTACACGTTCAGGGGAGCCGTGGTGCCCACGCAGGCCGGCCACGCGGGCGCCGAGCGCGACACGATCGCCAGCCGCTAGGGTTTCCGCTCTCCGGCCGGCCTCGGACCGGCAGCCTGCGCGACAGCGCGCCCGGCGGGTGCCGCAGCGCCCACATCACCAGCCGCCGCCGACCCCGGCCCTGTCGCCGCGATCGGGTCAGTCCTGTCCGGCCTGGGATTCTGGGTACCCGACACGAGCCGACGCCGGCCGGAAGGGGCCGAGACACGGGCGGTGCGACGAGGGCAGGAACGGATCATGGACTGGCTGAAGAGACTGCCTGTCATCGGGCCGGCCGTCACCCGGCTGATGGCCACGCACGCGTGGCACTGCTATGAGCGTCTGGACCGGGTGAAGTGGTCCCGCCTGGCCGGTGCCATGACCTTCGTCAGCTTCCTGTCGCTGTTCCCGCTGCTCACCCTGGCCGTCGCGGTCGCCGCCGCCACGCTGAGCCCGGCCCGCCAGAAGTCCGTCGAGCACAGGATCAGCGACCAGTTCCCGGGCATCTCCCAGCAGCTGGACATCAGCGGCCTGGTCCACAACGCGGGCACCGTCGGCCTGATCGCGGGCGCCTTCCTGGTGCTCACCGGCATCGGCTGGGTCGGCCAGATGCGGGACTGCCTGCGCGCGGTGTGGGAGCTGCCGGACCGTGAGCACAACCCCGTCCTCGCCAAGGTCAAGGACGCGGGCATCCTGCTCGGTCTCGGTGGCGCCCTGCTGGTGACGTTCGCCGTCTCCACCGTCGCCAACGCGGCCGTGGGGCAGCTCTCCCACCACCTCGGCCTGGCCGACCACGGCTTCGGCAGCGTCCTGCTGCAAGTCGCCGCGATCGCCGTCTCCGTGCTCGCCGACTTCCTGGTCCTGCTCTACGTGCTGACGCTGCTGCCGGGGGTGGAGCCGCCGCGCCGTCGGCTGCTGGTCGCGGCGCTGCTCGGCGCGGTCGGCTTCGAAGCGCTGAAGCTGCTGCTCAGCGGCTACATCCAGGGAGTCGCCGCGAGGAGCATGTACGGCGCGTTCGGCGTCCCCGTGGCCCTGCTGCTGTGGATCAACTTCACCTCGAGGGTGGTCCTGTTCTGCGCCGCCTGGACGGCGACGGAGAGCGAGGAGGCCGAGGAGGAGGCAGCAGGGACGCAAGAGGGGACGGAAGAGGTCGCGGAGCCTGCGGCCGAGCCCGAGCCCGAGCCCGAGCCCGAGCCCGAGCCCGAGCCCGAGCCCGAGCCCGAGCCCGAGCCCGAGCCCGAGCCCGCGCCCGCGTCCGGGGGCGTCAGGGGCGCGGCCGACGGCGCATCAGGTCCGGCAGCGGCCAACGGCGGTTGACCAGGAACGCCGCGCCGGCGAGCAGCACCACCACCCCGCCCGCGATGCCCAGTGCGATCCCCGCCCCGCCGGAGCGACCCCCGGCGGCGCTCGCCACCCGCTTGGAGCCGGACCCGCCGGTCGCGGAACCCGCCTCGCCGGCCGAGGCACCGGCGCTCTGCTGCCCGCCGGCCTGCACGGCGCCCCTGGGCGGCACCAGTTCGCCCACCGCCCGTACCTTGCCGGATGCCTGGAAGCCCCAGTCGAGCAGCTTCGCGGCCTCCTTGTAGACCTCGTTGTGCTCGTGCTTCTCCGGGTTCATCACGGTGACCAGCAGCACCCTGCCGTTCCGCTCGGCGACACCGGTGAACGTGGCACCCGCGTTGGTGGTGTTGCCGTTCTTCACGCCCGCGATGCCCTGGTAGACCGGCACGTCGGTGTCGCCGCTCAGCAACCGGTTGGTGTTCTGGATCTCGGCCGAACCGAATGTCGCGCGGACGGTGGAGCAGTAGTCGCGGAAGTCCTTCTTCTGCAGCCCGGAACGGGCGAACAGCGTCAGGTCGTACGCCGACGACACCTGTCCCGGCGCGTCGTAGCCGTCGGGGCTGATCACATGGGTGTCCAGCGCCTGGAGTTCGTCGGCGTGGTCCTGCATGTCCTTGACGGTCTGCGGGACACCGCCGTTCATCGCGGCCAGCACGTGCACGGCGTCGTTGCCCGAGCGCAGGAAGACGCCGAGCCACAGATCGCGCACGCTGTAGGTGCGGCCCTCCTTTATCCCCACGACGCTGCTGCCGACGCCCATGCCCGCGAGGTCGGACGCCGCCACCTTGTGCGTGGCCGACTTCGGGAAGCGGGGCAGCACGGTGTCCGCGAACAGCATCTTCAGCGTGCTCGCCGGGGGCAGCCGCCAGTGCGCGTTGTGCGCGGCCAGCACCTCTCCGGACTCCGCGTCGGAGACGATCCAGGCGCGGGCGGTGAGGTCCTTCGGCAGCGTGGGCACACCGGGGGCGGAATCCACCTGCGTGCCGGGCTGCCCGAGCCGCACCCCGCCCAATGTCGACATATGGGCCGGGGGCGCTGCCGTCGGGCTGGCCGAGGGATGCGGGGCCGCGAGCGCGGCGGGCGCGGTGACGGACAGGGAGAGCAGGGACAGCAGCGTGGCGGAGGTGACCAGCAGGGATCGCCTTGCGGTCTTTTTCGGTGCGGACACGATCGAGAACGTACCTGGAGCGAACACCGACGTCCCGCGCCCCTCCTCACCCCCGCCATGGAGCCGGGCACCGGCCAGCGATACTGACCCTATGAAGCTCAGCCGCCCGGTCTCCTGGTTCCTGCTCGTCTTCGGAGTGTGGAGTTGGGTCATCTGGGTCACTTTCGTTAAGAATCTCGCCAAGGACAGCAGCGGGCTCGCCTTCGACGACGGCCACCCGACCGCCTACTTCTGGGTGCATCTACTACTGGCGATCGTTTCCTTCGTAATGGGGACGGTCATCGGGGTCATCGGGTTGCGCGGACTGCGCGCACTGCGCCGCACGCCATAGCACCGGCCGTTACGCACGGGTGGCGGGAAATCGCTTTCTGTGTCCGTGGAGGCAACTAAAACCGGGGGGTAACAACACTCTGGGTAAGTTCTTGCCCTGTCTGGTCAGAAAGCCCTTCCCCCAGGTCAAAGACCTGTGATTAGGTGAGCGGCGCCACTTAGGGGAGTGGCGTAATTGTGCTGGCCAGGGGTAGGGCCGTAGGGCCTGGGAGGGGCACCACCATGCGATCGGTTCGCATGCGCATTCTCGTGACGCTGATCGCGCTCGCGGTCGTGGGCATCGGCGGCTGGCAGTTGCTGCCGTCGCAGGACAACAAAGACAAGACCATCAGGGTCGGAACAACGGACGCGGTGACGTCACTGGACCCGGCCGGGGCCTACGACGCCGGTTCCTGGGCGCTGTTCAGCAACGTCTTCCAGTCGCTGCTGACCTTCGAGCCGGGCGGGGTCGAGCCGGTCCCGGACGCGGCGAAGAGCTGCTCGTTCCAGGGCTCGGGCCTGAAGACGTACCGGTGCACGCTGCGTGAGGGGATCACCTTCCCCAGCGGGCGCACGATGACCGCCGAGGACGTGAAGTACTCCTTCGACCGGGTCAAGAAGATCGACTCGGACGTCGGCCCGTCGTCCCTGTTCTCCACGCTCGGCTCGGTGAGCGCAGACAACGAGACGACGGTCACCTTCCACCTGTCGTCCCCGGACGCCACGTTCCCGCAGAAGGTGGCGACCGGCGCCGGTTCGATCGTCGACAAGGACCGGTACCCGGCCACCAGCCTGCGCACCGATTCCGGTGCCGACGGCAGCGGGCCGTACCAGCTGACGTCGTACGTGAAGGACAGCAAGGCCGTCCTCACGCCGAACACGAGCTACCAGGGCGACCTCAGCGACACCGGCCGCCCCGTGGAGCTGCGCTACTACGGCGACTCCGAGAAGCTCGACGCCGCCTGGCGGGCCAAGCAGATCGACGTCGCCAGCCGGACGCTGCCGCCGGACGTGCTGTCCGGGCTGAACCCGAGTGACCCGAAGAAGCGTGTCACCGAGTCCGACAGCTCCGAGACCCACAACCTGTACCTGAACACCCGGGCCGGCTCGCCGCTGCACGACGTGCGCGTGCGCCGCGCGATGGCCTGGCTGGTCAACCGCGAGAAGCTCGCCGCCACGGTGTACCAGGGCACGGTCGACCCGCTGTACTCGCTGATCCCGACCGGCATTCCCGGCCACACCACGTCGTTCTTCGACACGTACCCGACGCAGAACGTCGCCAAGGCCCGCGAACTGCTCACCCAGGCCGGCGTCACGCTCCCTGTGCGCTTCACCTTCGGCTACGGCAAGGGCCGGGGCGCGGGTGCGGAGGAGGCCGCGGCGCTGAAGGAGCAGCTCGAGGCGGGCGGCCTGTTCAAGGTGGACGTCCAGGGATACGAGTGGACCGAATTCCAGAAGCGCTGGGTCACCGGGAAGATGGATGCCTGGGCGGTCGGCTGGGTGGCGGACTACCCGGACCCGGACACCTTCGGCTCCCCCCTCGTGGGCACCGGCTCGACCATGAACACGGGCTACAGCAACAAGGCGGTCGACAACCTCATCCTCAACAGCCAGCAGTTCGCCGACCGCAGCCGCGCCGGGAACGACTTCCGCGAGATCCAGGCGACCGTCGCCAGCGACGTCCCGCTGATTCCGCTGTGGCAGCGCAAGGAGTACGTGGTCAGCACGGAGGACGTGGGCGGCGGCCAGTACCTCGACGACGGCACGGGTGTGTTCCGGCTGTGGCGCCTGAACTGGATCTGATCGCTCGACCGATCTGATCACTCGACCGCGGGCCTGCCCGCTGCCAGGACCGGTGTCACGTCCAAGGCGACACCGGTCCCGATGGCGGCGGGCAGAACGACGGTCTCCCCCGGGGGACCAGGGACGGTGGTGCTCGTACCCGTCCCCCGTGGGATCCGTCAGCACGTGGAGCCGCTGGTGCCTGCGGTCGACGATCACATGGACCAGGATCTTCGCGCCGGCGTAGGCCCTGACCTTGTCACGCACATCGGTCTTCCGGTTACTGGACGTGACCTCGAGGACCAGACCGGAAACAGCTGGTGTCGTAACAGCTGTCCTCGATGTGGTGGTCCCGGAAGCCGGCGTCGACGAGTGAAAGGTCCGGAATCGCATAGTCCTCGGTGCCGGTCGGCAACCAGAGGCCGACTCCCTGCACCACTTCGCTGTCACCGTCGGCCAGACCTGCGGCGATGAAGGCGCGCATGAGCCTCGTCAGGGTTACGGCGTGCGAGCCGTCCGGCGGCGGGGACACGACGATCCGGCCTCCGCGGACCTCGACGCGGTTGCCGGGTTGCGCTCCATGAGCCGGTTGGCTTCCGAGATCAGCGGTCGGTGTCCATGGAGCCGCTCGACGGATGCCGCGGACATCACGTGCCTCCCGTGGGCTGGTGTCGAGGGCGTCATCGTAGGCAGCCCCCTGAACCACGTGTGCCGTTCGGCGCGTTCACCCGAAAGTGATCACTCGCCCTCCCGCCCCCTCTTCCCCGGATCCGGCAGCGCCTTCGTCATCCCCGGCAGGAAGTCCGTGAACAGCTCGTGGATCTCCAGCACGAGCGGCCGCAGCACCCGGAACCGGGCCAGGGCGACTCCCCGCGCGGTGAGCCGGGCCCCGCGCCGGGCCAGCCGGTAGCTGCGCTCGCGCCCCTCCGTGCGGTCGAAGATCCAGTACAGCACCAGCCCCATCTGGGACAGCCACATCAGTTCCGGCAGCACGTCCCGCAGTTCGGGCGCCACCTTCGACCTGGACCCGGCCAGGACCTCCCGGTGCACGCTGATGGCCTGCTCGCGCGCGTGCTCGCTCTCCGGGGAGAAGGGGCTGAGGGGACTGTCCGGGTCGGCGGCGTTCTTGAAGAACTGGACGGCGAACTCGTGGTACGGCCGGGCGATGTCCAGCCATGCGGTCAGCACGCCCGCGAGCCGCGCCTCCAGGTCGGTCTCCTGCTCCAGAACCGCCCGCACCGCCACCTGGTGCTCGGCGGCGATCCGGTCGTAGAAGCCCTGGATGAGGTGTTCCTTGCCCTCGAAGTAGTAGTACGCGTTGCCGACCGAGACCCCGGCCTCCGTGGCGATGGCCCGCATGGTCGTCTTGTCGTAGCCGCGCTCCTGGAACAACCGCATCGCTGTCTCCAGGATCAGCGCGCGGGTCTGCTCGGACTTGCTGCTGTGGGGGCCGGCCGCCTCGGGGCCGTCGTTCTTCGCGGGCACGACAGGAGAGCCTAACGAGTGCACCGGACCCCGCCGGAGCAGGAGACCGAGAAGGGGAGCTTCATCCCCTGCGCCCCAGCTCCGGCCGCTTGGTGTAGTCGGTGAAGCCCAGGACGTTCCCCCACGGGTCGGCGATCTCCACGGTCCACCCGGTGGCCACGGGGAATGCCTCGTCCAGCGCCGTGATCCCGGCGGCGGCCAGCTCCCGCGCCGCCGCCCGCGCGTCCGGCACCTCCAGCCAGACCCGCGGCGAGGGCCACGGCGGCGGCCGGTGCCCCAGCTCCTCCTCCGCCCGCAGCAGGATCCCGGGCGTCTCCGCGCCGACCTTCAGCAGCGCGATCCCGGCTTCGTCGAACCGGAACCCGACCGTGAACCCGGCCCGCTCGTAGAACCCGACGGCCTGCCCGAGGTCCCCGACGGGCAGCAGTACGTTGTCGAACCCGAGCAGCTCGTACGACTCCTTGTCTGACATGTCATCAGATTAGAGCGGCAGGGACGGCAAGCCGGCCCGAAACGCCCGAGGGCCCTGCTTCCGGAGCACCGGAAACAGGACCCTCGGACCGGCCGGTCCGGCTCACCCGATGGCGATGCGGGTGAGCCAGTAGTCCTTGGCCGAGATGATCTCGGTGCCGGAACCGGTGAGGGTGCTCCTGCCCCCCGAGTAGAACCGGACGGAACCGTCGGAGCGGACGGCCCAGATGTCCGGGATGCTGTCCCCGTCGGTGCTGGGCGTGCCGATCAGCAGCGGGACGCTGCTGCTGAGCCAGCCGGACGCGGCGTACTCGAGGTCGGCACCGCCCGAGGAGTTGGCACCGGCGGCGAGGGAGTTGAGGTCGACCCCGCCGTTGCTGTCAGCGATGCCCTTGCGGAGCATGAGGCGGCCCGAGACGTTGCTGCGGTAGACGAAGTCGGTGACGCCGTCGCCGCTGACGTCAAGCGCGGTGACGAGGTCGCGGTCCTTCCAGGCGGTGGCGGAGAGCCGGATCGCCCGGTCGATGGTCGCGCCGTGGTAGCCGGTGAAGACCCACAGCTCGTCGTCCGTGCCGTTCCTGACGGTGGCGAAGAAGTCGGTACGACCGTCTCCCGTGGCGTCCCCGGCACTGATGATCTGGGTGAAGTCGGCAGGGTCGGGTGATCCCTCGGGCAGGAGGATCTCCCGGCGCTTGTCGATGTTCACGGCGCCATAGCCGTCGCCGGGGTAGACCCAGAGCCTGCCGCCGACGCGTACTACGAGGTCCTGGAGGCCGTCGCCGCCGTAGATGTCGCCGTTGTGGGTGATCAAGGCACCCTTGAAGTGCCCGGGGGGCGCCGCGACGAAGGGCGGCAGGTTGTCGCCGGCCGGGTCCTTGTCGGGGTTGGCGCGGTAGGCACCGGACATGGAGTAGTCCAGGTCACCCGTCGGCTTGTTCGGGTCGTCCTTGTCGGCCTGGGACGGGTACAGGGCGAGGTTGCCGCCCTCGGTGACGGCCATGAGGTCGGGCATGCCGTCACCGGTGAAGTCGCCGGCCTTGTCGGCCTGGTCCCGCGGGCTGACGTAGAAGAAGTACTTCGTCGGCTGCGAGGGGTTGCCGGCGCTGTCCACGGTGCGGACGTACAGCACGTTGGGTCCGGCGGTCGGCGGCTTGGCGTTGGTGATCGTGGCGGTGACGGAGGTGTCGGTCCCGGCGGCACGGCTCAGGGAGTAGGGGTAGTAGGGGGAGTTGAACCCGTACTCGTAGCGGACGACGTCGGTGTTGAGGGCGCGGAAGGTGAAGGAACCGGGGGTGCCGAACTTCTTGGTGCTCCAGTTGGCGTCCTCCTCGTCGTTGCCGAAGCCGTTGTCGTCGCGGTCGGCGTCCGGGAAGTCGGTGGAGGTGACCACGGGCGGTCTGGGCGCCGTGCTGTCGAAGACGAACCGGCAGGACGTCTTGGCCGGAGCGTAGCCGGACGAACTGCCGGCGTCGTCCCGGGCCTCCACGCGCCACGAGTAGGTGGTGCCGTTGGTCAGCTTCAGGTCGCCGGTGTCGGCACTCGCGGTCTCCAGGGCCGTGCCCTTGTCGTCGCCCACGTACTTCTTGCCGGCGGATCCGAGGAGGTCACCGGTGGTGTCCCACTTGCCCATGGGCCACAGGTCGAAGTTGAGGAAGTCGAGGTTCTTGTCCTTGTCGGTGGCCTTGGCCGTGAAGGTCAGGTTGCTCGGGCCCATGCGCACGTACGGCGTGGTGGTGGTGCACTTGGCGTCCGGCCCGAGGTCGAGCGAGCCGGAGACGATGCTGGGCCTGCGGTTGTAGACCAGCTCCAGCACAGGGGCGTTGTCGCCGTCGGCCTGGAACTTCTTCCACGCGTACTGGGAGTGCTCGTCGCGGGCGCGCACGCCGAAGGTGATCGTGTCCTCGCCCTTGTCGGCGGTCTGCTGGGCGCCCTTCCTCACGTCGAACGCCTCGTACGCGTCGTGGCAGCGACTCGACTTCCAGCCATGGGCGAAACTCTTGCTGGCCAGCTTGTTGCCGTCGTGCAGCTTCGGGGCGTTCTTCCAGTTGGTGTGTGAGTCGATCTCTCCAGTGAGGTGCACGCTCATCGAGCGTGCGCTGCAGGACCAGGAGTACGTCTCCAGCATGCGCAGCTTGGCACTGGTGATCTTGGTGCCCTTCAGGTCCTTGTCGAAGGAGATGTTGAAGAACGACCGGGAGGTGCCCCAGGTGTCGGACTCGAAGCCGACGCGGGCCTCGTGGGTGCCGCCCTTGTTGAAGCCCTTGCCGTTGTAGAAGGTGGCGTTGGGGAAGCGGTTGTAGGCGGTGGTCCAGTTCTGCGTGTGCTTCTTGACCGAGGGGTCGATGAACACCGGATACGTGGTCGCCGGGTCGGCCAGGAAGTCCTGGTCGGGGGTGAGCAGCCACTTCCCCGCGGACAGGTCGGCATCGACCAGGGCGCCGAGCGAGTCGGGCGAGGGACCGTCGAGGGAGGGCAGGCTCAGCGTCGCCGCCGAGCCGGTCTGCGAGGGGCCCGGTGTCGGCTCGGCCGGGGCCGACGGCAGCGGGGACTCCGACACGGTCGGCTCGGGACCGTCCGTGGCCGAGGGCAGGGCTTCGACGTTGGTGTCGCTCTGCTCGTCGGACTCGACGGGAGCTTCCTCGGTGGGGCTGGGGCTCGTGCTGTCGCCCGCCGCGGGATCGGTGGAGTCGGAGGGATCCGGGGTCTCGGGCTCGGTCGGCTGGGCCGTCTCGCCCACGGTGCTGTCGCTGACGGCCGGCAGCCCGCTGCTGTCCCACATCAGCGGGGTGGGCGAAACCGCGACCTCGTCGCCGTTGACGTCCTCGGCACTGACGATGCCGGAGGACGGACTCAGACGGAAGGTGAGGTCGGCGGAGTGCAGGCCGTACGCGAGCTGCTGGACGTGGGGGTCGGACGCCGCCTGACGGTTCTTCAGCACGATGAGCTGGGAGAAGCCGTCGTCGTCGGCGGTCAGGACGAGGTCGCCGCCCGGGAAGATGTCCGGGTACAGCGCGCGGTTGCCGTCGATAATGGGCGTGGGCACGGTGTCGGGCCAGGTGAGCTGGACGTCATGGTCGCCGACGTGCAGGGTGACCAGCGGAGTCCCGGTGTCGGCTGTGGTGGCCCCCTTCAGCAGGGAGATACGGCTCACGGTCGAACGGGAGGCGTGCCGGGCACTGCCGCCTCCGTGAGAGCCGGGCGAGAAGACCACGCGGGTGTTGGTGGCCGCCGGTTCCCACCCGGCCTTGGTGCGGTGCAGTGTCGGGTTGATCCTCTTCCACTCACCGCCGACCTTGGCGCGGATCGGGGAGGAGTACAGCCGTTTCATCATGAGGCCGTCGGGGCGGGCCCAGGTGGTGGAATGCGCGGTACGGGCAGCGGTGACCTCGACGTTCCTGCCGGTCCGCGCTGCTTGGGCCAGGGCGGCGGCCTCGCTGGCGGTCTTCGCGGGCCGGTTGTGGTTCCCGTTTTCGCCGTGCGAGGCGTCGCCGTCCATCCGGAACCCGGCGTAGACGATTCCGGTAGTGGCGAGCGCGGCTGCGAGCAGCGCCGCGCCGGCCCTGCTGCTGGGCGTGCGGCGCCAGTTGCGCGTCATCGGGCGCGTTCCCCTTCCCCCTCGTTCCCCCTTGGAGCCGGCGCGCTGCAGGCGTGGCCGGGCCAGCAGATGATGACCTATGGGGGAACCTTCGTCACGCTGCGGAGATGTCGCCTGCGAGGGGACAGGAGGACGCCGCGGCCGTGGACAGGCGAGACCAATTGGCTTCCCGCAGGGCAACCGGGCGGCAAAACACCTAGGCGTAGAAAGTAAAAGTCGTGCCCGATCCGGGCAAACCGAAGGGTGATTTGTCGTGTGAAGTGCCTGCCCGCATCAAAGCTGATTAAAGAGCCGTTCATTCCGGTAAAGCGCTTCCCTCTTCTTTGAGTTCCTTTGTCCCGCGGCGGAGCGTTACGCACCGTGACTGTAATCACATCAATCCGTAACCTCTGGCGTTTCCTCACAGGCTGCTCACAGAATCCCCACTGTCTGATACGTCGTCACGCGTGGTCCGTCACCGGCCCCGCTCCAAGTGGTCCGGGGGGACCTCGTCGTGCTCGATCGTCTTTCGCGTGCCCGCAAGCGTCGCCTCGCGCGCGCCGCCGTGCCGGTCACGGCCGCCGCGCTGTTGGTCGGGCTGCTGCCCGCGCAGTCCTTGGCACTGCCACCGGACCCGTCAAAGGCCGAGACCGGGCGCGAGACGCTGCAACTCGAGGCCCTCAAGCGCGATCTGCCGGTTCCCGGCGGCGTGTTCAGTCGCCGCTTGGCCTCGCTGAGGGCGGTGGAGGTAGCCAAGGAGCAGCTCAGTGCGCCGGCCGGCACGACGACCCCGCCGTCCGCCCTGCAGGGCTCCGTCACCTTCGGCTCGACCACGACGACGGCCTCCTTCCGGACGGCCGCGGCCACCGCCGAGCAGGCATCCCTGACCCCCGTCGACAGCCTCCCGGTCAGCCTCGGCCAGGCCGCCGACCAGCCCGCACCGAGCGGCACCTGGCAGGTCACCATCCCGGACCGCACCTCCGCCGTCAGCCAGGGCGTGGACGGCGCCGTGCTGGTCCTGCAGGCCCCCGACACCGGCGCGGTCCCCGTCTCCGTCAAGCTGGACTACTCCAAGTTCAAGAGCCTCTACGGCGCCGACTGGGCATCCCGCCTGCACTTCGTCCAGTTCCCCGACTGCTATCTGACGACCCCGGACGACGAGGCGTGCCAGCAGTACGAGGAACTGGACACGACAAACGACACGGCGTCGGACTCCATCACCGCCACCGTCGACCCGGCGGCCGGCAGCACGGTCACCCCGGCGACCGCGAAGTCCTCGCCCGCCACCGGATCCGGCGTGATCCAGGCGGCCTACCGGACGTCCACCTCGGCGACCCCGGCGGCAACCGGCAGCAGCACGGCCGTCGTCGGCGCGCTCGACTCGGGCGGCAGCGTCTCGGGCAGCGGGGCCGGCGGCAGCTTCAAGGCGACGCCGCTCACCTCCGACGGCAAGTGGGAGGCAGGGGGCTCCTCCGGGGCGTTCACCTGGTCCTACCCGCTGACCGTACCGAACCCGCCCGCGGGCCCCGCCCCCAAGATCTCCTTCAACTACAACTCCCAGACGGTGGACGGCCATACCGCCGTCTCCTCCCCGCAGGCATCCTGGATCGGCGAGGGCTGGTCGTACGACCCCGGCTACATCGAGCGCCGCTACCGCACCTGCAAGGACGACCGCAAGACGCTGAAGGCCGGCACGCCCAACAACACCGCGGACAAGGACAAGACCTCCGACCTGTGCTGGGTGTCGTACAACGCCGTGATGTCCCTGGCGGGCAAGACCACGGAACTGGTCCGCGACGCCGCCTCCGGCAGCAACCCCGAGACGGACAGCGAGCTCTACCGTCCCCAGCAGGACGACGGCACCCGGGTCGAGCACCGCGTCGGCGGCAGCAACGACGACAACAACGGCGAGTACTGGGTGGTCACCACGCCCGACGGCACCCGGTACTACTACGGCCTGAACCACGTCGGCGGCGGCCACGCCGACACCAACTCGGTCTCCGCCGTCCCGGTCTTCGGCAACCACCCCGGCGAACCCTGCCACGCCGACACCTTCGCGGACTCACGCTGCGGCGCGGGCAAGCAACAGGCGTGGCGCTGGGGCCTGGACAAGGTGGTCGACGTCAACGGCAACGTCATGGTCGTCGACTGGAAGCAGGAGACGAACTACTACGCCGTCCGCAAGAAGACCAAGTCGCCTGAGCAGTACGACCGTTTCGCCTACCCGGCCTCGATCCAGTACGGCATGCGCACGGACGACCTCACCCAGCCGTCCGCGACGGTGTACTTCGGGGTCAAGCAGCGCTGCCTGAAGTCCGAAACGGTCTGCACCGACGCCAACTTCGACAAGACCGACGACCCCGGCTCCTACCGCCCCTGGTGGGACACCCCGGGCAACCTCAACTGCAAGTCCACGTCCAAGCTCTGCCCGCCCTTCCCGTCCTTCTGGACACAGATGCGCCTGGACACGGTGACGACGAAGGCCGCCCGCGCCGGCCAGACCGGCCTCGGCAAGGTGGACGTGTACACGCTCCACCAGTCGTTCCCGGAGAACTGGTACGACACGTCCCCCGGCCTCTGGCTGGACTCCATCACACGTACCGGCTACGGCCCCGGCGACACCACCGGCACCCTTCAGTCCGAGGACGGCGTCAGCTTCGCGCCGTACCAGGTCGGCTCCACCTCGCCCCTGTCCAAGTGGCTGAAGGACCGCCAGCTGCCGAACCTGGTACGCAAGAGCAAGAGTGACGCAACCCCCGGCTTCACCCGCCCCCGGATCGGCACCGTCTCCACCGAGTACGGCGGCGACATCGAGGTCGAGTACAAGGGCGGCTGCCAGGTCGAACCCAGCGAGGACAAGGGCAAGGACAACGGCACCTGCTTCCCGGTCCGCTGGTCGCCCGACACGGAACAGAGGACCCCGCCGAAGGCGTGGTTCAACAAGTACGTGATCGACTCCGTGACCGAGACCGACAAGGTCACCTCGCACGGCAAGCCGATCGTCACCAAGTACACGTACGCCGGCGCCGCCTGGTCGAAGAGCGACGACGAGTTCACGCGCCCCGCGCTGCGCACGTACAGCGACTGGCGCGGATACCGCCAGGTCACGGTGATCAAGGGCAGCAAGTCCAGTTCCGAGCAGGGCGACCCGCAGTCCCAGTCGTCCTCGACGACGCTCTACTTCCAGGGCACCGGCGGCGAGTTCAAGGACTCGACGAAAACCCGCACGCTGCTCGCGGATGACGCCCCCCAGTACGCGGGCATGACGGCCGAGACCATCACCTACCGCGACTCCGACGGCCAGGCCCTCAAGCGCACCCTGAACTACCCCTGGTCCAAACAGACGGCGTCCCGCCCACGGGAGAACGAGGACGGAACCGACGCCGACCCGCTACTCGCCCATCGCACCGGCATCAAGCGGACGGATGCGATCCAGTACCTGGACAGCAGCGGCTACACGAAAAGCAGCAGCGGCTACACGGAAAGCAGCAGCTGGCGGGGCGTCCGCACCCTCACCACCGTCGACGACACCTACGGTCTGCCGATCCAGGTGGAGACGGCTGTCGTCACACCCGACGGCACCGGCGAGAAGCTGTCCGACCAGACCTGCACAGTGTCGTCGTACGTCCCCAACACCACAGCCTGGCTGATCGGCCTGCCCAAGGAGCAGCGCTCCACGGGCACCTCCTGCGCCGACTACGCCACCGCCGACCCGGCAACCCGGCTCAAGTCGGCGATGCGTTTCAGCTACGACAAGCTCGCCTACGGTGCCACGCCGACCAAGGGCATGGTCACCTCGATATCCGAGATCGACGGCGCCGGCACCTCGTACTCGGTCGCCGCCGACACGACGTACGACGACCTGGGCCGCATCCGCACGGTCACCAGTCCGGGCGAGGGCACGACGGAGACGCAGTACACCCCCGCGACGGGTGGGCCGGTCACCCAGACCAGGACGATCGACGCCCTGGACCACGCCACCACGACCACCTTCGACCCTGGCCGCGGCCTCCCCCTCACGGTCACCGACCCCAACGGCCGCGTGACCCGGAGCGAGTACGACGGCCTCGGCCGTCTGGTGAAGGGCTGGTCCGCGTCCCGTTCCTCCGACGGCCTCTCGCCCAACGTGGTGATCGACTACGACCCGGCGATCGCCACGAGCAGCGTGAACCGCCCGGCCGCCATGACCGTCAAGACCCTCAAGGACGACGGCTCCTACGCCACTCAGGTCACCCTCTACGACGGCCTGATGCGTGAGGTGCAGAAGCAGACCGAGGCCCACGGCCCCGGCCGGATCATCGCGGACACGTCGTACGACGACCATGGTCTGGTCGACGAGCAGACCAGCGCGTACCTCGCGAAGGGCGACCCGGACACGGAACTCTTCGCTCCCAAGTCGAAGTACCTGATCCCCGCCTGGACCAAGCACCGCTACGACGGCCTGGAGCGCGAGGTCCGCGCGTCGGTCTACCAGGGCGGCGCCTACAAGTACGCGACCACCACCAGCTACGGCTTCACCAGCACGTACGTCGACCCGCCGGGTTCGACGACGCCCCGGATGCGGACGTACTACGACGCCCTCGGCCGCGTCACCTCCGTCAAGCACTACACGAAGGTCCTCTCCACCTCGACGATCGCCCGCTCGACGACGTACGGCTACGACGCCAGGGGCAACCGCAGCACCGTCACCGACACGGCGGGCAACGCCTGGTCGTACACGTACGACGCCCGCGGCCGGGTCACCTCCTCCACGGACCCCGACACCGGAACGACGTCCACCTGGTACGACGCGGCGGACCGCCCCAACCACGTCAAGAACGCCCGACAGCAGGAGACGTTCACCGAGTACGACCTCCTCGGCCGCGTGCGGTACGTCCGCCAGGGCTCCGCCACCTCCACCCCCGTCACGGAGTACACCTACGACGACGCGCGCAGCGGAATCGGCAAGCCGGGCAGCTCCATCCGGCACACCGCCGACGGCGACTACATAGACCGCGTCGTCGGCTACGACGCCGACTACAACCCGATGGTCACCGAGACGACCATCCCGTCCAACGCGATGACGACCGGTTTGTCCGGCACGTACAGCTACTCCTACGACTACACGCCCACCGGCAAGCTTCAGTCCGTCACGCTGCCCGCCGCCGGCGGCCTGGCGAGGGAAAAGGTCGTCACCCGCTACGACTCCGACGGCCTGCCGGAGACGACCTCCGGCCTGACCTGGTACACGACCGACGTCACGTACTCGCCCTACGGCGAACCCCTCCGCACCGTCTCCGGCTCCCAGCCGTACCGCCTCTGGACGACCAACTTCGTCGACCCGTCCACAGGCCGCCTCCAGCGCACGGTGACGGACCGCGAGACCGACGGCCCGCACCGCATCGCGGACGGCTACTACGCCTACGACACGTCCGGCACGATCACCGCCAGCGCCCGCAAACTCAGCGAGTCGACGGGGGACACCTGGGACACCCAGTGCTTCACGTACGACGTGATGGGCGAGCTGGTGCACGCCTGGACGTCGTCGATCACACCGAACGGCAACGGCACGGGATGCAAGTCCGCAGACGGCACCACCTGGGGCTACCGCACGGACTACGCGACATCGTCGGGCCCGGCGACGGACGCGCCGGACGCGGCGACCGACACGACAAGCCCGGACAGCTCCCTGACCTCCACCCTCTCGGCAGCGGCCCCGGACACGACGACCGTCTCGACCGGCGCGACGGCCTACCGCCAGTCCTTCACCTTCGACTGGCTCGGCAACCGCGCCACGATGACCGACTGCAACACCTCGGACGCGTCGAAGAACGTCTCGTACACCTACGGCTACGGCAAGACGGTCACCGGCGGCGGCACGACCCAGCCGCACACGATGACGGCCGTCACCTCCAGCCCGGTCGGCAAGGGCAGCACCTACACCTACGACGCCACCGGCAACACCACGGTCCGCACCCTGCCCGCCACGACACAGAACCTGGTCTGGTCGGCGGAGAACAAGCTGGACTCCGTCACCGCCGACGGCAAGAAGACGACCTATGTCTACGACGCCGACGGCAACCGCCTGCTGGAGAACTCGTCGTCGGGCTCGACGCTCTACCTGGGCGCAACGGAACTGACGACGGACGCGACGGGCACCATCACCCGCGCCTCCCGCACCTACACCCAGGCCGGCGCCCCCACGGTGGTCCGCTCCACGACGAACGGCTCCACCACGGGCCACAAACTGAGCGTCCTGATAGCCGACCAACTGGGCACGGCGAACACGTCGGTGGATCTGGCGAGCGGCCAGCCGGTAACTCGCCGCGCCTTCAAGCCGTACGGCGAACTCCGCGGCACCAAGCCGACGACATGGCCCAACAAGCGCACGTACCTCGGCGTGGGCATCGACGACACTGCCTCCGGCCTCACCCACATAGGCGCCCGCGAATACGACCAGAACTCGGGGCGTTTCCTGTCCGCGGACCCGGTCCTCGACATTGCAGATCCCCTGCAGATGAACGGGTACGCGTACAGCAACAACAGCCCCGTCGCGCACAGCGACCCGTCAGGTCTGTGTATGCGCGACATCTGCGGCGACGGCGTTCCCGTCGCGGGCGACCCGGAGCGCGCGGGCTACACAGGTCAGCGCAAGGGTGAGCACCCGTGTTCTTTCTGCAACGGCCCGCGCACCAGCTACAACTACGACCCAGCTGAGATTTTCCCCGGCGTCAAAGTAACGACGAACTGGAAACAGCGGAACGAGTTTATTCGCATCTTCTATAGGTACGTGCACACCGCCGTCGGTACCAGTGGCATCGTGCCGGATTACCTGACCGACGGGACGACGAACCCTGAAGCTGGAGCGGAGCAACTCGGCTATTGGGGGGTGCAGGCCTGCTATGAAATAAGGTCGTGCCCATCAGGAGTGATGAATTACTTCCGCAAGATGTCCGTGGGGTTCGGCGGAAGAGTCAGCGGAATTGCGGGAAGTCCCTTCCGGCCTGGGGCGGAGACGCCGTCGACCGCCGGCAGCTCCAGCGTGCCTGGAAGAGGCTGTAAGTGCTTCCTGGCCGGCACTGACGTACTCATGGCTGACGGTTCGGCGAAGGACATCGAGGACGTCAAGCTCGGAGACAGGGTTCTGGCGACCGATCCGAAGACCGGTGAGACCGTTCCCAAAAAGGTGACTCGCCTCATTCGGACTGACGGCGACAAGTACTTCAACGAGCTGTCCATTGCCACGAAGAACGGCATCGAGAAGCTCACCGCGACACACGAGCACCCCTTCTGGTCCCCCTCCCAGCATGACTGGGTCCCGACCGGAAAGCTCGAGCCAGGGATGACGCTGCGCACCGACAAGGGCGACACGGTCATTGTCACGGGCAACCGACCCTTCACGAAGCATGCGCGTACGTACAACCTGACGGTCGCGGACCTGCACACGTACTATGTGCTAGCGGGCGAGACTCCGGTTCTGGTTCATAATTCGAGTTGCCGCAGGGTCGCTGGGGGTGCACCCGGAAGTCGTCCAGGTAAACCATTCACCCGTGCGGGGAAACGGAAGGTCTGGGACGCCAATGCGGACGCGAATGGAGGAGTGCCGAAATGTGAGTTGTGTGGTGAGAATGTCGTCAGGCCTCAGCAGTCCAGGAGAGGCGTGACGCCGCCCGATAATGAGGGGGCTGTCGATCACCGCGAGCCTCAGTCGCAAGGAGGCTCTGGAGACCCCAGCAATGGCGACCTTCTGTGTCGAGTGTGTAACAGTGAAATCAAGAACGACCTGTCGTATGCTGAGTTGTGGGAGCTGTTTGGAACCTTCCCGAACGGCGGAATACCAGGTTAGGAGCCGGAGTCGATGAACGATGAGTCTTTCCGTGCGGTGGACCATAGTGCCGTCGTGGCGCCTGGTCTGGCTGGCGTCGTGCAACGCACGATTATCAAGGGTGAACTGCCAGCGCTGATTGTGGTGCACGACGATGAAGGGGACTGGCTTATCGGCGATGGGGTTAATGATCCAAACGAAGACGGCGCTTGCGGTATCTACCACCTGGGTCATGTCGTGAGTTTGGATGCGAGCCTGGCGGAAGTTATGAATCTTCCGATTGGGTATGCGGCCACGCGTGAATCGAAATTGTCGCCCTGGGAAATCTCCCCTTGGGAGTATGGCGACTAGGTTGAATTTCCTGACGGTCCTGGCCAGTTCTTTGGTCGGGCCGTCAGAGTGGTTACTTTTGAATTACACCCGTTGGCCCGCTCCAGCCTTGGCTGATTCTAATTGATCAAGCTGGACACGAAGAATCGGCCTGAGCCGGATATCGTCGTCTTTCCGGCCGAGGCGGTCACCGGGCCCGATCAGACGTGGTACCGGGCCGAAGACATTCTCCTGGCCGTCGAGGTCGTCTCGGACGACTCCCGCGAGCGTGATCGCGAGGTCAAGCCCCGCAAGTACGCTGCGGCTGGTGTGCCGCATTTCTGGCGGGTGGAGAAGGACGAAGAGGCGGGACTGCCCGTCGTCTACGTCTATGAAATCGACCCGGCCACCAACGCCTATGCCCTCACCGGCATCTTCCACGACCGGCTCAAGCTCTCCGTCCCCTTCGACATCGACATCGACCTGACCGCGATCAACGAGCGACCGGGGCGTCGGCTGGAGGAGAGGGAGAGCTGAGAGGGCTCTACTGCGGGAAACCGGGGGTCAGCTTGATCTCCGTCGCGCCGGTCGTCGTGATGCCGGTCGTGCCTCCCCGGAGCAGGACGCTGGGGCGGTAGTAGTCGGCGGACACCAGCAGGTCGGCGTCGCCGTCCCGGTCGAAGTCGCGCAGGCGGGCGTAGGTGCCGAACTGCTCGCCCTGCGTCGCGCTGCCCGGTACGCCGGCCGTGGCGCGGGAGAACCACTGGGAGCCGGTGCCGGTCAGGCCGTGCGTGCCGCCCCGCAGGATGTGGACGCCGCCCGCCTCCTTGAGCGTGCCGACGGTCTCCCCGGGCACGCCCACCGCCAGGTCCGGGTAGCCGTCGTGGTTGGTGTCGCCGGCGGAGAGGGCGGCGCCGAAGTCGTCGTGGGCCGTGGCGGCGGTGGCCACGCCCGACGTGGACTGGGTGAGGCGGTACGACGTGGCCGGGCCGGTGGAGCCGCCGCGCAGGACGACGACGGAGCCCGCGCCGTTGTTGTACCTGGTGTCGCCGACCGCCAGGTCCCCGTAGCCGTCCTTGTCGAAGTCCGCGATGACGCCGGTCGGGCTGTAGTCGGGGGAGGTGGCGTTGTACGTCGTGTACTTGCCCGGCGTGATGGTGGTGCCGCCGCGCAGGAACCAGGCGGCCTGGGTCATCTTGTCGTTCGTGTAGCCCTGGCCGAGGACGTACAGGTCGGTCGCCTTGTCGGCCGTGACCTTGCCGGCGACGAGGGCAGTCGGCTCCAGGATGTCGGAGTACTCGTGCTTGGTGACCGGGCCCGTCGTGCCCGTCTGCGAGAAGCCGCCGCGGTAGATGTAGATGGTGCCCACCCCGTCGGCGACGGCCAGGTCCGCCTTGCCGTCGCCGTTGAAGTCGCCGGATGCGAGGGCCGCGCCGAAACCGTAGTCGGAACGGGCCGTGACGGGGATGCGGGTGGCCTTCGTACCCAGGCCCGAGGCGGCGCCCCACAGGATGGTGACCGCGCCCGCACCGGCCTTCGTACCCACCATCTCGCTGCGGTCGCCGACGGCGAGGTCGGCGTATCCGTCGCGGTTGAAGTCCGCCTTCGCCAGCTGGTCGCCGAAGCCGTCGCCGTAGCCTCCGGCGTCGCCGGCCGTCCCGGGGATGTTGGGGCTGTCCTGCGTGAACGTCTTTGTCGTGGTGCCGGGGCCCGTCGCCGTGCCGTAGGTGACGGTGACCTCACCGGCCCAGCCGGACGCGTAGTCCCGGTAGCCGTCCCCGTTGAAGTCGTCGGCGTACTTGGCGGGTGCGGTCACCGCGGTCGCCGACGAAGTCGAGAGGATCAGCAGTCCGCCGGTCAGCGCGACGGCCGTCGCCGTCGCGAGAGCCAGGCGGAGATTCCTGCGCTTGAACATGCGTCTCCTGTGTGCGAACTGTGTGTGCACTGTGGAGACAGCTGAGGGAGCGTCAGGGTTGTACGGTCCGACGCCGGCCCGCCTCGATGATCTCCGTCGCGTCCAGGGTGACCTTCGCGCCGACGGAGTCGGGCAGGGTGACCGACTCGCCGGGAGAGTAGACGCGGTGGCTGCCGTACTCGCCCTCGGCCGGTTCGGTGAGGACGTGGAGGCGCTGGTGCTTGCGGTCGACCACGACGTAGACGGGGACCTGGGCCTGGGCATAGGCGACGACCTTGGTCTTCAGGTCGTCCTTCCAGTTGCTGGACGTGACCTCCAGGACGAGGCGGAAGCAGCCCGGGTCGTAGCAGTTGTTGCTGATGAAGTGGTCGTCGATGTCGGCGTCCACCACCACGAGGTCGGGAATGACGTAGTCCTCGTCGCCTGTGGGGAGCCAGAGTCCGACGTTCTGGAGGACCTCGGTTTCGCCGCCGTGCAGACCTGCTGCGATGAACGGGATCATGAGCCCGGTCAGGGCGCGGGCGTGAGGGGCATCCGGGGACGGGGTCACGAGGAGATGGCCTCCGATGATCTCGACGCGGTAGCCCGGATGGCGCTCCATGATCTCGTCGGCGATGGTCGTGAGGCTGACCGGCTCTTCGTCTTCGTGGGCGAAGGGCTGCTCGACGGAAGCTGCGGACATCAGGTGCCTCCCGTGGGCTGGTGTCGAGAGCATCATCGTAGGTCGGAGGCAGCCCGCATGTCCTTCGCGGCCATGCTCACCCGATCGTGTGGCATATGCCCGAGGGCCCCGTTCCCAGCGGGAAACGGGGCCCTCGGCATGGCCGACGGAAGATCAGTAGCGACGCGTGATCAGCGCGCGCTTCACTTCCTGGATCGCCTTCGTGACCTCGATACCGCGCGGGCAGGCGTCCGTGCAGTTGAAGGTCGTACGGCAGCGCCAGACGCCGTCCTTGTCGTTGAGGATCTCCAGGCGCTGCTCGCCCGCCTCGTCACGGCTGTCGAAGATGAAGCGGTGGGCGTTCACGATCGCGGCCGGGCCGAAGTACTGGCCGTCGTTCCAGAACACCGGGCAGGAGGAGGTGCAGGCCGCGCAGAGGATGCACTTCGTCGTGTCGTCGAAGCGCTCGCGGTCCTCGGCCGACTGCAGACGCTCCCGGGTCGGCTCGTTCGTGTCCTTCGTGATGAGGAAGGGCATGACGTCGCGGTACGCCTGGAAGAACGGCTCCATGTCCACGACCAGGTCCTTGAGGACCGTCAGGCCCTTGATGGGCTCGATCGTGATCGGCTTGTCGGGGTTGATGTCCTTGATCAGGGTCTTGCAGGCAAGACGGTTCTTGCCGTTGATCCGCATCGCGTCCGAGCCGCAGATGCCGTGCGCGCAGGAGCGGCGGAAGGTGAGGGTGCCGTCGAGGTCCCACTTGATCTTGTGGAGGCCGTCGAGGACACGCTCCTTCGGGTCGATCTCCAGCTGGAAGTCTTCCCAGGTCGGCTCCGCCGAGACTTCCGGGTTGAAGCGGCGGACCCGGAAGGTGACCGTGATGTAGGGGGACGCCGCCTGGGCGTCCGCCTCGGCCTTGTCCAGAACAGGGGTTGCCATCAGTACTTACGCTCCATCGGCTGGTAGCGGGTCTGGACGACCGGCTTGTAGTCGAGACGGACGGTTTCCGAGCCGTCGGCGCCGACCTCGCGGTACGCCATGGTGTGGCGCATGAAGTTGACGTCGTCGCGGTTCGGGTAGTCCTCGCGGTAGTGACCGCCGCGGGACTCCTTGCGGGCGAGGGCCGACACCGCCATGACCTCGGCCAGGTCGAGCAGGTTGCCCAGCTCGATCGCCTCAAGGAGGTCCGTGTTGAAACGCTTGCCCTTGTCCTGGATCGCCACGTTCTTGTAGCGCTCCTTGAGCTCGGCGATCTTCTCGACCGCCGTCTTGATCGTCTGCTCGGTGCGGAACACCATGACGTTCGCGTCCATGGTCTCCTGCAGCTCGCGACGGAGCTGGGCCACCCGCTCGTTGCCGGTGGAGTTGCGCAGCTGCTCGATCTGCTCGACGACCAACTCGGCGGGGTTCTCCGGCAGCTCGACGAAGCCCGCCTTCTGCGAGTACTCCGCCGCCGCGATGCCGGCCCGGCGGCCGAAGACGTTGATGTCCAGCAGGGAGTTCGTGCCGAGGCGGTTCGCGCCGTGGACCGACACGCAGGCGACCTCGCCGGCCGCGTACAGGCCGGGGACGACCGTGGTGTTGTCCGCCAGGACCTCACCCTCGACGTTGGTCGGGATGCCGCCCATCGCGTAGTGGGCGGTCGGCTGGATCGGGATCGGGTCCGTGTAGGGCTCGATGCCGAGGTAGGTGCGCGCGAACTCCGTGATGTCCGGGAGCTTCGCGTCCAGCTGCTCCGGCGGCAGGTGGGTGAGGTCCAGGTAGACGTGGTCGCCCTCGGGACCGCAGCCGCGGCCCTCGCGGATCTCCGTGTAGATGGACCGGGACACGACGTCACGGGACGCCAGGTCCTTCATGACCGGCGCGTACTTCTCCATGAAGCGCTCGCCGTCCTTGTTGCGCAGGATGCCGCCCTCACCGCGGGCGCCCTCCGTCAGCAGGATGCCCATGCGCCAGATGCCGGTCGGGTGGAACTGGAAGAACTCCATGTCCTCCAGCGGCAGGCCACGGCGGTACACCGCCGCCTGGCCGTCACCGGTCAGCGTGTGCGCGTTCGACGTCACCTTGAAGAACTTGCCGCAGCCGCCGGAGGCGTAGATGACGGCCTTCGCCTGGAAGATGTGGATCTCGCCGGTCGCCAGCTCGTACGCGACGACACCGGCCGACCGCTTGACGCCGTCGACCTCGGTGATCAGCTGGTCCAGGACGTAGAACTCGTTGAAGAACTCCACACCCTCCTTGACGCAGTTCTGGTACAGCGTCTGGAGGATCATGTGGCCGGTGCGGTCCGCCGCGTAGCAGGACCGGCGGACCGGGGCCTCACCGTGGTTACGGCTGTGACCGCCGAAGCGGCGCTGGTCGATGGTGCCGTTCGGGGTCCGGTTGAACGGCAGGCCCATCTTCTCCAGGTCGAGGACGGCGTCGATGGCCTCCTTCGCCAGGATCTCGGCGGCGTCCTGGTCGACCAGGTAGTCACCGCCCTTGACCGTGTCGAAGGTGTGCCACTCCCAGTTGTCCTCCTCCACGTTGGCCAGCGCGGCGGCCATGCCGCCCTGCGCGGCGCCCGTGTGGGAGCGGGTGGGGTAGAGCTTGGTCAGGACAGCGGTCCGGCTGCGCTTCGTCGACTCGATGGCCGCGCGCATGCCGGCTCCGCCGGCGCCGACGATGACGGTGTCGTACTTGTGGATCTTCATGATTCTCGCAGCCCCGTGCCTAGCGGATGTTCGGGTCGAAGGTGAAGATCACCAGCGTGCCCAGCAGGATGGTGAACACCGTGGCGGTGTAGAGCAGCCCCTTCAGCCACAGCCGGCTGTTCGGCCGCTCCGCGTAGTCGTTGATGATCGTGCGCAGGCCGTTGGACCCGTGCAGCATCGCGAGCCACAGCATCAGCAGGTCCCAGACCTGCCAGAACGGGGACGCCCAGCGGCCGGCCACGAAGGCGAAGCCGAGCTTGGAGACACCGCCGTCCAGCATCAGCTGGATCAGGATGTGGCCGACGACGAGGACGACCAGCACGACGCCGGACAGGCGCATGAACAGCCAGGCCGCCATCTCGAAGTTGCCCCGGGTGGACCTCGGGGTCTTCTTGGTGCGCTTGCGCGGCGCCTCGATGAGCGGGGCCGGGTTGTCGACGGAGTAGACGGGGGCGCCCTCGACGGGGCCGACTCCGGTGGGGATTTCAGTCGTGGACATGGGCGTCAGCTCCCGAACAGGATTCGAGCGGCGTGGCCGAGGACGGGGTAGAACGCCCCACCCATGAGAACGACCCAGATGCCGACGACGGACCAGAGCATCTGCTTCTGGTAGCGAGGACCCTTCGACCAGAAGTCGACAGCGATGACGCGCAGGCCGTTGAGTGCGTGGAAGAGGATGGCGGCGGTGAGGCCGTACTCCAGCAGCGAAACGATCGGCGTCTTGTAGGTGGCTACGACCTTGTCGTAGTCCTCGGGGCTGACACGGACGAGAGCGGTGTCCAGCACATGGACGAACAGGAAGAAGAAAATGAGGACGCCGGTGACTCGGTGAGCCACCCAGGACCACATTCCTTCCCGGCCGCGGTACAGCGTTCCAGCCGGCACGGAAGAACCCTCCGGGAGCGGGGACTAGGGCCGCGCCGGCTTCACTGTCGGTCGGGCCCGGCCGGGTACGGTCCACCGGCCCCCAGCATCGTAGCCATGCGCTGGGCCGTCCTTTACGGGGGGCCTACCTTGTGTGATCAAAATGGCACCGGATGGGGTAGGCCGTGGCGGCTGCCGGGGTGGTCTGTGCCGTTATGTGCCGTGTGCGGGTGCGTGGGGGCTGGTGGCGCGGCGCGGCGGAGCCGCAGGTGAGCACGGTCCCGCGCCTTGGAGGAGGCGTGTCAGGCGTTCTCTCGCCAGGCGCCGGAGTTCGTCCCAGGCCACCACCCGCTCGTCCTCCGGATCGTTTGTCAATCGTGACCGGATGCCCTCGAGGATGCGGTCGATGACCTCCTCCGGGTGAGCATCGCCCAGGTAGATGACGAACGCGTGTCCGAATCTGGCCTCATAGGCGGCGTGTGCCGCGCTGAGGGCCATGTGGGCCGCGGAGTAGCTGCCCTCCGGGAGCTGGGGCAGGGCCTCACCGGCCAGCGCCTCGGTGAGGTCGCCCGGGGCCAGGTCGTACGCCGCCTCGTCCGCCGCGGCCAGGAGGGCGTCCAGGTCGGGGTAGGGGCGGTGGTCGGTGATGCGGCCGGACCAGCGCGGACTGCGCAGGCAGTGGAGGAGGAGTGCGCGGGCCTCGTCGGCGTGGGCGGCGTTGAAGGCGTCCAGCGGGTGGGGAAGAGAGGGGAGGCGGTGGGCGGGCAGCGTGAGTCCTCGAGGCACATGGAGTGTGGCAGGGGATGCTGTGAAAGTTGTGTCGTCACGTTATCGAGGGTGGTCACAGCGTGGCCGACGGGGGCCCGCATTTCACCCGAACGGGAGAGTTTCGCAGCGACTCGATGACGAATGAGGCGACGAAAGGTCGTAGGTTGGCCGAGTGAGCCAGCACAGGCACCGTGCCTCGTCGCAGCAGGTGACGCGGAAGCGGGCGGTGGTCGCCGCCGCGTTCGCCGGGACCGTCGCGCTCGGGGTGGGTATCGGCGTGTGGGCCTCGGTGGACGGGGGTGGAGGGAACCCGGAGAAGGGGCTCCACCCGGCCTCCTCGGGGCGGGCGAGCGGCACGGGTGCGACCGGGCACAGCCCCGGCCCCAAGGCCACCCCCACACGGTCCTACCCCTTGTCCCGGGCGCCGCGCACGATACCCGCGGTGCACTCCCACACCCCGGCGCGCGGTCCCGGCTGGCAGCCCCGCAGGGGAGAGCGGGTGGTGGTGAGCGACCTCGCGCTGGCCGACGAGGGGCGGCTGACAGCCGGGGAGCTGGGGCTGACGTACGCGGGAAAGAAGGACGACGTACGGGCGGGCGACGTACGGCTCGCGCTCGGCGGCGGCGGGAACCCGGAGTCGTACTCCATGACCGTGCGCGGCGGGCGCGTCGACATCAGCGGGCCGGGTGACGCGGGGGTCTTCTACGGCACCCGCACCCTGAAGCAGGAGGTCCACGGCGGGGGCGCGGCTCCGGAGGGGGTCGTGCGGGACGAGCCCGCCAAGGCGGTGCGCGGATTCAATCTCGACATCGCGCGCAAACCGTACACGGAGACCTGGATCGAGGACCGGATACGCGAGCTGGGGGACCTGAAGTTCAACGAGCTGGGGCTGCACTTCTCCGACGACCAGGCCTTCCGGATCGAGTCCAGCAGCCACCCCGAGATCGTCGCCCCGGACCATCTGAGCAAGGCACAGGTCAAACGGATCGTGGACCTGGCCGCCGCCCGGCACATCACCGTCGTACCGGAGATCGACTCCCCGGGCCACCTGGGCGCGGTCCTGGCCGCCCACCCCGAGCTGCAGCTGCGCAACGCGAAGGGGGTCGCCACGCGCGGCGCCATCGACATCTCCAAGCCCGCCTCCGCACAACTCGTCGACGATCTGCTGAACGAGTACGCGGGCCTGTTCACCGGCGGGCAGTGGCATCTGGGCGGGGACGAGTACCAGGCCCTGGCCGTGCCGAACCCCCAGGCGTCGTACCCGCAGCTGGCCGCCGCCGCCCGGAAGGCCTACGGCCCCGGCGGCACCGTCGCCGACCTCGCCACCGGCTGGCTCAACGACCGCGCCGGAACCGCCCGCGTGCACAGCAGGACCCTGCGGGCCTGGAACGACGGCTTCTTCCGCGGCACCTCCGTGCAGCCCGCCAAGGACCTCCAGGCCGCCTACTGGACCGGCAAGGAGCGGGGTGCCCGGCTGCCGGCGGAGTACCTGGGCGAGGGCCGGAAGGTCGTCAACTACAACGACGAGTTCCTCTACTACGTCCTCGGGCAACCGCAGACCTTCGTGTACCCGACGGGGCAGCGGATCTACGAGCAGTGGAACCCGCGGGTGCTGCGCGGCACGGTCGCCGTACCGGCGCGCTACGACGGGCAGATCCTCGGCGGCTTCTTCGCCGTCTGGAGCGACCGGCCGGACGCACAGACCCAGGACCAGGTCGCCGCGGGCATCCGGATGCCGCTGCGGGCCACCGTCCAGAAGCTGTGGGACCCGGGTGCCCCGCCGCTGTCCTGGGCCGACTTCCGCAGGCTCGCGGACCGGCTGGGCTGACCTCCTTGGCTGAAATCCCGTCACTGTGACACTCCTGGGCCGTCGCACGCAGTAAGGGGAAGTGCGGGCTCCGTATAGGTCGGCGCCCTGGCTAGGGAGGCTTTTGATGAGCCTGTTGGAACTGATCGCACAGGCCGACGAACGCGGACTGGCCGCTGGCGGACTGGCTTGTTTGGATCGGTGCGTGCCCCTGTTCGGCGGCGACGACGAGGCGCTGCGCCCCCTGTGGGCGCACCTCGCCGACGGCTCGGAGTGGGCCGAGAGCCTGCGGAAGGCGCGCGCCGCGCTCGACCCGGGCGACCCGGGCGACGCGGACGACGCGGGCGACGAGGCCGCGGTGGACGGGGAGCCCGCCGGGGACGAGGCCGCGCTGCTCGTCCGCCGCATGCTGCAGGCCGCCCCGGCCGAGCGCACCGCCGACGCGCTGCGGGCCTGGGCCGACGCCTGCTCCGTCGCCTCCCTGCGCATCCACCGGCTGCTCGACCCCGCCGTCGACGACACCACCCCGGCCGACGACATCGAGGCCGAGCGGGCGGGCGGTCCGGAGAGCGCGTCCCCGCTGGTGGCCGCCGAGCTGCGACGCCAGGTCCTCGTCCTGGAACTGCTCGCCGAACACGGCAAGCGGGGCCTGCGCCGCGCCCTGGACGTCTCGGTCGAGGGCCGGCGGGTACTGCGCGCGGTGGTCTCGCGCCGGGCCCGCGGCGGAGTCAAGCCCGGTTGCTGAAAGGTTCCTGTGACGGTCGTGGGTACGGCGGAGCTGAGGCGGTCCTGCCTCACCCGGTGGAACCTGCCGGACCGAGTGACGTATGCCCTGTCCGAGCCGCTCTTCCCTATGTGACAGCCCAGTACGTGACAGCACATCAGGAGACCAGGCCGAACGCCGCGACCAAACCCGTGCGGTGGGCGGCGGACGCGGTGGCCACCCTGCGCGAGGGCGCGCGGGTGCGGCTCGACTACTCGGCGCAGAGCCTGTGGCGGGTGGACCGGATGATCGGCGAGATACGGCAGGAGAACCCGCCGTACGCGGCGGTCGAGCACGTGCTGCGCGGCTTCGGGGCCTACGCCGGCGAGGTGATCGTCCGCGAGACCGGCGCCGAGTGGTGGGCCACCGGCGGCGACCACTGGGTCCGCACCCCCGACGGCCGCCTGTGGGACCCCATCGACGAGGCCCGGCGCTGCTACGGCGGCCACGGCTCGCTGCGTCTGCTGTGCCGGGACGCGACCGCCTCGGCGTGAGGAGACTGCCGCCTGACACTCGGCCGGCCGGGGCCCGTTGCTCGGACGGGTCCCGGCCGGCCGGACGCGGGTACGGCGTGACGGTTCTGCCGCGTCACGCCGTCGCGTTCGTCGTCACGGTGTCAGGTTCGTCCCCAGTCCCGCCCCGGCCGGTGTGCCGAGGGTCGTCTTGCTGAGCACCGTCATCTGGGTGTAGCCCAGACCCGTGCTGTTGCTGGGCAGGTACATCAGGACGCCGTCCGCGCTGTCCTCGCCCGCCGCGCCGAGGACCAGGTCGGCGCGCCCGTATCCGGACAGGTCGGCCAGCGACACCGCCGAGCCGAACTTGTCGTCGGCCTCGGTGACGCCGGGGACGCCCGAGGTGTCCTCCGAGGTCGCGAGCGCGCCGGAGCCCGTGAGGCCGGTGGCGCCGCCCTTGATCAGCAGCGTGGTGCCCGCGTTGGACTGCTTCACGCTGTCACGGGTGATGTCCTTGTAGGGGACGCCCGCCAGGACGTCCGGGTAGCCGTCGCCGTTGTAGTCGCCGACGGAGACCGAGGCGCCGAGCGCGTCGCCGGAGACGTCGGTGCCGGGGACGCCGGTGGTGTCCTGGTGGATGGTGACCATGCCGGTGGTGGTGAACCCGGTGGACGAGCCCCGCACCATCGTGACCTGGCCGCCCGCCTTCCCGCCGGACTCGCTCGTGTACGGCTGCCCGATCACGATGTCGTCGTAGCCGTCGGCGTCGATGTCACCGGCCGCGATCGACCGGCCGCCCTTGACCGAGATGACGCCGGCCTTGGTCAGGCCGGTCGCCGAGCCCGCGAACCGGACGACGCGTCCGATGCCGCCCGTGTCACGGTAGTTGAGAGCGACATCGGTGTAGCCGTCCCGGTTGAAGTCGCCGGTCGCGGCGTCCAGGTAGGCGACCGAGCCGGTGGCCGTGGTCAGCGTGCCGGAGGTGGTGGTACCGCCGGTGAGCCGGACGTTCCAGTTGCCGCCCTTGCCGGTGCCGGCCGAGAACACGTCCGCCTTGCCGTCACCGTTGAAGTCACCGACCGCGACGGTGGAGCCGAGCTTGGCGCCGGTCGCCGTGACGGTGCCCGACGTGGTGTACGAGAAACCGGTGTTGAGCGCGGGTCCGTACATCACCGTCACCGCGCCCCGGTCGGTGTGGCCGCTGGTGTCGTCCTCGCCGGGCACGCCGATCGCGAGGTCGGCGTAGCCGTCCCCGTTGACGTCGCCCCAGGCGGTGGCGGCGCCGAAGTTGTCACCGGTCTCGGTGGTGCCGGGCACCCCCGAGCTGTTCTGGGTGAGCGTGACCTTCTTCGACGCGACCGGCCCGTTGACCCCGCCCGGCACGACCGTCAGCGAGTTGGCCCTGGGGGTACCCGCGACCAGATCGGCCAGGCCGTCCCGGTTGTAGTCCGAGGTGGGCAGGGCGTGCGAGATGCCGGGGGTCTTGGCGAGCGTGGCGATCAGCGACAGCTTCTTGTAGAGGTAGTCGCCGGGGCAGGCGGTGGCGTTGGTGTCCCGGTGGCCGAAGACGCGCGGCAGCGTGATCTGGGTGCCCTGGTCGATCAGGTTCCCGTCCACGCCCTTGGGGCTGCCGGAGGTGAGCGTCACCTTGCCGGTCGGGTCGATGCCGTACATCCCGAACTTCCACGCCACGATCCGCGCGATGGAGTCCAGCGCGGCCCGGGCGGGCTTGGCGGTCATGTAGTTGCCGATGTAGGAGATGCCGACGGTGTTCGTGTTGAACCCGATGTCGTGCGCGCCGATCACCGGCAGGTCCATGCCGCCGCTGCGGCCCTCGAAGATCTGCCCGCAGCGGTCGACGACGAAGTTGTAGCCGATGTCGTAGTAGCCGCGGGAGAAGTGCTCCTGCTGGATGGTGCGCATCCGGGCCCGCGAGTCGGCGCAGGACAGCGTGTTGTCGCTGTCGACGCCGGTGTGGTGGATGACGGCCGCCTTGATCTCGGTGCCGTAGCTGGGCGTGCCGTCGTAGTCGGTGGAGGCGCCCCACTCGGCCTGGGTGATGATCGGCGGCTTGACGACCGTGGAGGGGCGCGGGGCCGGGACCGTGCTGGAAGGCGAGGGGGAGGGGGAGACGGAGCCGGACGGGGACGCGGAGTCGGAGACCGAGGCCGACGGCGAGTCGCTCGTCACCGGCGTGCCGGCGGGCGAGGACGAGTCCGTGGCGGTCGCCGTGTCGGTGGGTGAGGACGAGGCCGTGGCAGTCGCCGTGTCGGTGGGCGAGGGTGAGTCCGTCGCCGGGGCGGTGGTCTCCTGCGCGAACGCGGCGGGTTCCGTGGTCCCCTTGGGATCCGTGCCGGGGTCGAGCAGCTTGACGTCCATGCCGGCCGGCTGGCCGGGCGCCTCGGTGCCGTCGGCGTTCACCAGACGCACCTGGACGCCGTTGGAGTCACCGGTCCACACGGAGGCGGTACCGCCGCGCACGGCGCCGGCCCGGTCGCCCTCGGCACCGTCGGCCTGGAAGGGGTCGTCCACCAGCTTCTGCCAGCCCGACCACTTGCCGGTCTCGACGTCCCGGGTACGCACCTCGGGCGTGCCCTTGCTCTTGGCGTCGGGGTTGTCCCAGGTCAGCAGCACCGCGCTGAACCGGTCGGTGTCCGTCTTGTCCAGGCCCTTGCGGCCCGAACCCTTGTCCGCGAGTTTCAGCGTGTGGATCGACGCCTTGCGGCTCTGACCCTTGCCGTCGGACTGCGCCGCCGGATCCGCGATCGCGTACGTCACGATCCCCGCGCCGCTCAGCACGACCGCGCCCGCGGTCAGCCACGCCCGCCTCTTCAGACTGAGCGGCTTGTACGCATGGGTCCTGCGAGGACTCAACTGTCCCACCCCTAGTAAATGAACACGATGACCCACCCGTCACAGACAGACAGGCGGTACTTGTAGAGCGCACAAGGCGCCCCAGACGTCACTCAGGTGACTCATGTCACTCGCCCTGCCCCACTTCCCGTGTGGTGCAGGAGAGTTCAAGGCCGCGGTGCCCGGCTTCGTCTCCGGCAGCGGGTCGCGCAAGGCCTCCTCCGGGGAGGGGGCGTCGCCGTCAGGCCAGGTGTTCGCGCGTGCCAGGCTGGCCCGGCGAGGACGAGGACGGGCGCTGCCTTCGGGACAGAGGCGAGCCGGCGGGCGTGGTGACCCGCCGGACAGGCGCGGGACGCAGGGTGTTACCTACCGCCATGATGAACGTGCGGATGCTCGTGGACGTGGTGGTGGTCGCATCGGTCTCCTCGGCCCTCTCCCTCGCCCCTGGTGTCCTGGCCCGCCGCTCCGGCCAGGTCCGGGCCGCGGGCCGTCGCGTCCTCTCGCCGACCGCAGCGCTGGCGCTGGTGACCGGCCTGGTCTACGTCAACCAGGTCCTGTTCACCGTCTACGTCCTGCGCGTCCACGACGGGGACCCGTCGTTCGTCGCGCGGTACCTGCCGGCCGGCTGGTTCGATCTGGCGTCGGACAGTCCCGCCCTGCGCCACCTGGCCGGGCTGTTCCCGGCGCCCGGGCTCCTCGCGCCGACCGTGCTGCGCGTGCAGGCCCTTCTGGAACTCCCCTTCGTCCTGCTGGCGTTCGCCACGGTGGTGCGCTGGCTGGACGCCGGACTGTACCGACGGATCGCCCGCTCCGCCCTCCTGCCGCTGGCGTCGGTGTCGTACACGGCCGTGTTCTGTCTGGTCGAGTGGGACCTGCGCAATCCCTACACGGTCGACGACCTCGTGCTAAGGGCCGTCTCGGCCGTCCTCGCGCCGGTCCTCGTCGCCCTCTGTGCTGCCCGGGACAGGAGAACGACCCGAACTCCCGCCTCCGTGCCCGGGCTGCTGACGTTCATCGGCTCGCTGGGTGCTCTGGGTGTTCTCGTCCTGGTCGTCTACGACACCGCGCTCCTCTACAACCTGGGCCGGCTGCCGGAGCGGCTGCCGCTCGCGCTGGCGGCCGCCGGCGCGCTGCTGGGTCTGCGCCGGGCGGCGTCCCGGCTGCAGGGGGAACGTGCCCGCCAGGGACTGACGCTCACCTTCCTGCGGTACTTCCTGTGCTACTGGCTGTGTCTCTTCTTCGTACCGGCGCTGGCCGTGCGGTACGGCGTGTTGTTCGGGACACCACAACTGGCGGCCTGCGCGGGACTGGCGACGGCCGCGACGGCGTGCGCGTTGGCCGCACGGGACGTTCTGGACGAGGCGCGGAAGACGGCGGACGGCCGGGACGGGCGTTCCGCTGGACGACGGTCCCCGGGCTTCCTGCTGGTCCGGGGACTGACCTGCGCCGTCCTGACCGGGACCGGCGCCGCCTGGCTGGCCGCACGGTTGACGCCGCGGTCCTACTACGAGGTCACGCTGCTGTCCGCGACGGCGGCGTTCCTGGTGACGACGGTGGCTGCGTGCGGGCTCGCCGACGTCTGGTCCGCCCACCGTTGCGGGCACCGTGTTCGTACGACCTGAGACTCCGGGAGGACTGCGACGACTCCGACAGCGACGGGACCCTTCTGCGTCTTCCAGGGGCTAGTGTTCGGCGGTATGCGGGAGCCGGGAGGGGCAGTCATGGCTGAGGGGCCGATCGATCTGATCCGCCTGGAGGGTGAGGGCAACAGCGTCGTTCTCCGGATCACGGGGAGGGAGACGAGGGCGGGCAGGAACGGGGCCGGGCCTGTTCCCGAGACCGGTGTCCTGGCCGCGGAGTTCCTCGTCGACACGCCTTTCGTACGCGGCAGTCTGCGGACCTGGCTCCAGGCGGAGGATCTGCGGCAGTGGCAGAAGGCCCTGGACCGGCTCGACACAGGGCTGGACAGCGCATGGCGCGAGCACACACGGGCCCCGTGGCTGTTCATCGAACTCGACGATGACGACGACCGGTGCCGTGTCACGATCGAGGACCACTCGATGTCCCTGACGGCGGTGACGGTGACCGTCCCCTTGACCGATGCCTGGTTCGACGACGCGTACCGCCGTCTGGACACGGTCTGGGAGACCTGGCCCCTGGACGGCGCCTGAACCAGCCCCCTGGGCGCGCCCCCGGTGCTCGGGTGAGGGCGCGCCCCGGGGCGTGGACTGTGCGGATCAGAGGGGCTGGGCCGTGGGCCTGCCGTTGGGGGCGGTCGTGATGACGTGGGCCGTCCAGGTGCCGTCGGCCGCCTCCCCGACGGCGATCGCACCGCCTGCCGGAATCTGCGCGATCTGCGGTCCCGCGGAGGGCAGCAGGGTCAGGGGTGTGCCGCCCGACAGCGGGGTGGCGAGGAGCGGGCCGCCGGGGCCGGGGGTGGTACCGGCCGGCGGGCGGTAGGTGGTGAGGAGCCACTCGCCCGTCAGGCCGATGAAGGCGGTGCCCGTCGTGGACTGGGGGACGTTCACGGCGGTCTGGGCGCCGGTGGGGTCGTCGCGGCGTACGACCCGGGCCTGGCTCGCGCCCTCGTGGTACACGGCGATGTGCGTCGGAGACAGGGCGGCCTGGAGGTAGACCGGGTCGTCGTCGGTCGCGTGTGTGCTGATGCTGGTCAGGGCGCCCGTGCTCAGGTCGAGCAGGCCGATGGCGGTCGCGTGGCGGAAGCGGACGAGCGCGGACGTGCCGTCACCGGCCAGCACCGCCTGGTCCTTGGGGAAGAACTGGTCCGACGGCGGGTCCACCGGGATGTCGGAGGTGATCTCGCCGGTGTCGGTGACGTGCAGCAGGTGCAGGCGTGCGATCTGCCATACGTCGTTGTACTCCTGGGTGATCACCGTGGATCCGAAGGCGGCGGCCACGTACTGCCCGTCGGGCACGGTGACGTCGACGGTCGCCCCGGTGGCCGTGTTCCGCAGCTGGGCCTGGCCGCCGGAGTACTGCGGGGAGGTCAGGAGGGTGTCGCTGCCGTTGCCGTAGTAGCCGTACTGCCCCGGGAGCGCGCCGCCGTACGAGGCGAGCGTCTGCTCCGTCCCGTCGTAGGCGTGCCAGGTGTACGGTCCGGGCGAGCCGTCGGCGTTGGCCCGGCGGTGCAGATAGCCGAGGTCTCCTGCGGCGTAGACGTCGTCCTGTGCGTACTGGACCTGGTCGGTGGTGTCCGGGGCGAAGCCGGTCCCGTGGGCCGGGGCCGCCGCGGGCACGGGCGCGGCGTGTGCGGCGGGCGCGGATGTGATCAGGCCTGCGGTGGCGAGGGTGAGTGCCGCCAGAGCGGCCAGGGTCGCGGAGCCACGGGCCACGGTGTGGCGGGCCGGGCCGGTCGGGAGCGGGTGCCTCTGGTGCATGCAGTACCTCCGAGTGGAGTGCCGTCCGTCGAGCGGGCGCGAAGCTAACACGGCCTGCATTCGTACGTCTATTCGAAGGACATTCCACTGGATATGCCGCACATACGACGCGACGCGGTGTGGATGTCCTGTTCGCCGTCATTCATCCGGTCGTTCGCTGGCGCCCCGGTGGCTGCTGTATAACCGGGCCCCTGTCCCTCCTCGAAGTCCGCCGTGCTGCTGAAGGGTTGATCGTGCTGCCCCCAACCGGAATATCCGTCGCCCCGAGCCGGTGTCGTGCCGTCGGTGTCGTGCTGGTCGCGACCGTCGTGGCCGTGTCGGCGGGGTGTTCACCGCACAGCGGCAAGCGGAAGGGGGCGGCTGGGCGGCACGCTTCCTCCAGGACGGCGCAGGCCCATCCGAAGCCGAACGGCACGTCACCCACCACGGCCGTGCCCGCCCCGGCGCCGAAGACCGCCGTGCAGTTCGTCGTCCGTGCCCGGCAGGCCCTGAGCGCCGAGAAGGGGTGGACGTTCGCGCTACGGGGCAGCGAGTCCGCCGTGATGCAGGGGCAGGCGCCCAACACCGCCACGTACGCCGCGACCGTGCACCGCACCACCGCGCCCGCCGCGCTTCAGCAGACCGGGACGATCACCACCGGCAAGGGGGAGCGCAAGGCCGAGGTGGTGTACGTCGTCGGTGGGGTCGGTTACGTGAAGGAGGGGGACGCGGGGTGGAAGAAGGGGCCTGTGTCCCAGGCCGACATCGCCAATGACGTCGAGGATCCAGTGGCCGAGTTGGACGCGTTCGCGGGCTACTCCAAGAGCGCGAAGGTGACTCGTCCGGGGGCCGGCGGCGGGAGCGTGCGGCTCGAAGTCACCGCCTCCGGCTGGCAGTTGCCGGCTGCCCGGAGCCGGCCAGCGCTCCAGCGAGCGGTACGGGAGGTCGAGCCCACGCTGGCGCAGTTGCGCAGGGCCGGGGTGACGGCGACCGACGGCCAGATCACGCTGCAGAGTTCCACGGAGACGTGGGACCTGGACGCCAGGCATGGGTATCGGCCCACAGCGCACCGTTACGCGTTCACCTTCCTGGTCCCCTTCAGGGGCGGGGACATCACGATCAGCCAGGAGGTGCGGGCGGACAACCGCGGCGTGTTCAGCGGGAGCGTGGCCTTGCCCGCCGGCGCGCAGTGACGGGGTGCGACGCGCCAGGCTCTGAAAAGGTTGTACGTCCACTGTGGCCTTCCTGTGTGTTTCTTGACATGTCTGCGACCCGTGATGTTGCAGATGCCGCTGCCGCTTGGTGAACGGGGGAGGGGACAGGGGTCCTGATCCCCCTTTGTCCGAGCGAAAGGGGAACGGACTCATGGGTGGAGTGGACACTCGGCCGTGTGCGAGTGACATGCGGGCGCACGCGGTGGCCTTCGTCGCACGTGCCACCGTTCGCAGCCGGCTGCCACTGGACTACTCCGAGCGCAGCCTGCGCGTCGTCGACTTCCTGATCGACGGGTTGCGCAAGGGCGGGGGTGACCGTGAGCGTGCGCGTGATGTGCTCTTCGGGCTCGGCGCGTACGTCGGCGAGGTGCTCGTGCGCCGGGCGGGGGCGGTGTGGGTGGACTTCGACGCCGATCAGCAGGCGTACTTCGGACAGCGGGTGGGGGTGCGCATGCCGGACGGGCGGGTGTGGAATCCGCTGGGCAAGGTGCGCAACCGCTTCGACGCCGACGCCCCGGAGGAGTCCTTGCAGGCCTTCTGGCTGAAGCTGCACGGGCGGGTGCGGCAGGACGCCGGCCGAGCCTCGGCCCCAGGGTGTGCTTCAGATGAGTGACCGTGCCTCATGCTCGCGGCGGGCGCTGTTCCGGCGGACGACGGGGAGACGCAGGTCACTCTCGTACGTGTCACAGGGGGTCGGGCCACCCCGTCCAAGGGGTGGCCACTGACGAACCGCGAACTGATGCGCTGCGCGTGAGTCAGATCCCGGTGGCGGAAGCGGCCGGTGGGGTCAGTGACGACTTGAGGAGGGGTGATCCGGCGTGAGCAAGGTCGAGGAGTTCGAGGAACTGAGGCCCCTGCTGTTCTCGATCGCCTATCGGATTCTGGGCAGCGTGGGCGAGGCCGAGGACGCGGTGCAGGAGACATGGCTGCGCTTCGACAACTCGGCGACCCGGCCCACGTCGACGAAGGCCTATCTGTCGGCCGCGGTGACCCGGATCTCGATCGACGTACTGCGTTCCGCGCGGGTACGGCGGGAGGAGTACATGGGCCCGTGGTTCCCCGAGCCGCTGCTGAGCGATCCCTACCAGGATCCGGCGCGGTCGGTGGAGCTGGCCGACTCGGTCTCGATGGCGGCGCTGCTGCTCCTGGAGCGGCTCAGCCCGCTGGAGCGGGCGGTGTTCGTGCTGCGGGAGGTGTTCGGCTTCGGGTTCGACGAGGTCGCCGCGGCGGTGGGACGTTCGGAATCGGCCTGCCGCCAGCTGCTGGTACGGGCGCGTCGCCATATGGAGGCCGGGCGCCCGCGGTTCGCGGCGGACCGGCAGGAGCGGCAGGAGCTGGCGACGCGGTTCTTCGACGCGTTGAAGAACGGCGACGTGGGCGGCCTGCGCAACCTTCTGGCTGCCGACGTGCAACTGGTCGGGGACGGCGGTGGCAAGGCCCCGCAGCTGGCCAACGCCGTCGCGGGAGCGGAGAACGTGGCCCGGGTCCTGGGTGCGGTCTTCCCCGTGAAGATGCGGATCGGTGTGACGTTCGAAGCGCGCGAGCTCAACGGCCAGCCCGGCGGGATCTTCCGCGACAAGGACGGCAGGATCCTGAGCACCATGGTCCTCGATGTGCTCGACGGGCGGATCCAGGCCATCCGTGCGGTGGTCAATCCCGACAAACTAGGCCATCTCGGCCCGGTCGCGGACGCCTGGGCCGTCAATCGCGAGGTGAAGCAGGCCCGTCACAGGTGGCAGGAGTCCGGGACTGAGGGCCGGTCCGTCTCGGTGGGGCGGTCCTTCCTGTGAAGAGGCGGACGAGCATGCCGTACCACGTCGTCAACAGCTCCGACCAATGGGTGGAGGACCCCCGGTCCCCGTACGCCAAGGCGCTCGTCATCAGCTTCGATCGGTGGCCCGGCCAGCCCGGTCGGTGAGCCGGTATCTTCCTGCACGTCAACGGCAGCGGAGCCACGGCCGGTCGCGTGTCGGTGCCGCGCACCACCACGGACCGGATCATGGCCCGGAACCGGCCCGGCGCCCACCCCCGCATCCCCATCGGCTGACGAAGTCTGCGCGGCACGGAAGCTGTGACACTTCCGTGAGCCGTGACGCTGATGTCCCTGGGGGCTGCGGGATAGGGCACGTCGTGTCCCGCCGTGGGGATTCGCCGGGGATTGCTACGAGCGCGAGCACAGGTCCGACGAGGGGCACGTGCTCGGCATGGACGAGGACGGTTCTTGGGCCACGGAGGGGAACCCGGCCGCCGGCAGGCGTACGACGGGGAGCTGGGCGCGGCCGTCGCGCGGGCCCAGGACGGTGACGAGACCGCCTTCGCGGTCGCCTACCGGATCGTGCAGCCCGGCATGCTCGGCTATCTGCACGGCCTCGTCGGTGAGGACGCCGAGGACGTGGCCTCCGACGCCTGGCTGCAGATCGCCCGGGATCTGGGGAGGTTCAAGGGCGACGGCGCCGGCTTCCGCGGCTGGACCGCCACCATCGCCCGGCACCGGGCCCTGGATCACCTGCGCAGACAGCGGGTACGGCCCCGGACGGGCACGCTCGAGCAGGACGTGCTGGAGCTGCCCGGACAGCACGGCACGTACGAGCAGGCCCAGGAGTCCCTCTCCACCGCCCGCGCCCTGGAACTGGTCCGGGGGCTGCCGCGCGACCAGGCCGAGGCCGTGCTCCTCCGGGTGGTCGTCGGTCTCGACGGCCCCGCCGCCGCGCGGGTCCTCGGCAAGCGCCCAGGCGCGGTCCGTACGGCCGCGCACCGCGGGCTGAAACGTCTCTCCAGGCAGCTGGGCATCCGGACCGCCGCAGAGCAGGGTGCGGAGCGGGGCGTGGACGGCGGCGTGACGGGCGAGGCTCCCGGGACGTCGCAGGAGTCGGCATGAACGGTGAACGGCGACGGCCGGCCTCGGACACCCCCGGAACGCGGAGCGGCTGAGGGCCGTACGAACCAAGAAGCCGGACACAGTGGCCGGCTCGGGGGCTTCCGGCGACCGGCGGACGGGCCGCAGGGGCACGGGAACGGGCAGGGGCGAGCGGGAGCGTGACGGCCGGCTGTGAGAGCCGGGGGAGCGCCTGGCCGTGGCCGCACGTCGCCGGCGCACACCAGGCGCGTACCCGGCGCCGGGACCACCGGCGGATCGGCGATCCCCGCCGGTCGCCCACCCAGGAGCCGGTACCGGCCCCCGCCCTGGACGCCACGGTCTGGCGGCGGCTCGTCCTTGCCGCGGGCGGCGGGGAGCAGGCCGCCGCCCACTGCGCCGAGCAAGCGGTGCGTGCGCGGGGCGGAACGCCGACGAAGGACGCGACACCGCCAACGGCAGCAACAGCAGTACGAGCGGCAAGGGGTACGGTGTGGCGGATCGGAGCCATCGGCGAGGCCGTTCGTGCGGCCACTCGCCCGCCCCTTCGATGCCGAGACGACAGCCGGGGCCGCCACCCCCCACAGGAGAGGCCCCGGCCGTCGCGCGGCACGGGCCGCGCGGCGGCCCGTACTCTCTTCAGCGCCGCACACGCGTTTTCTGTCACACCCCGTCGGCATCCGATTGCGTCACGAGTTAGTTGCATCTTCTATCGACGTGGACGAGCGGCGGTTTGACGCCGTAACGTGCCTTTCGCGCCGACCGAACACGGGCGTAGAGGGAGTCAGGTGCTGGGGGACGACGCGGAGCTGACCGCCGCGGTGCGATCGGCGCAGGACGGGGACGAGACCGCGTTCCGTACTGTTTATCGCGCGGTGCACCCACGGCTGCTCGGCTATGTGCGCACACTGGTCGGTGATCCGGACGCCGAGGACGTCGCGTCCGAGGCATGGTTGCAGATCGCCCGCGATCTGGACCGGTTCGACGGCGACGCCGACCGCTTCCGCGGCTGGGCCGCCCGGATCGCCCGCAACCGTGCCCTGGACCACATACGCATGCGCGGCCGCCGCCCCGCGATAGGCGGCGACGAGACGGAGCTGACCGGCCGGGCCGCCGAGTCCGACACCGCGGGCGAGGCCATCGAGGCCCTCACCACCGACCGCACCCTCTCCCTCATCGCGCGGCTCCCGCAGGACCAGGCCGAGGCGGTCGTCCTGCGCGTGGTGGTGGGACTCGACGCCAAGACCGCCGCGGACACGCTCGGCAAGCGCGCGGGCGCCGTACGCACCGCCGCGCACCGCGGGCTGAAACGGCTCGCGGAACTCCTCGGCGACGATCCGGAATCCTCGGGTGTGCTCGACGCACTCCCGCCCCAGCGTGAACCAAGCCGCGGCGCGGCGACGTCCGTGAGTGTGACGCATACGCGAGCACGGACGCAGAAGGACATGTGATGGCCGACGAGCACTACAAGTGGCTGAACCGTGAGACGGCCGAACGGCTGCTGCGCGGGGAGCCGCTGGACGAAGCCGTCGACGCCGCCGCCCGTGACCAGGCCGAACGTCTCTCCGAGGCGCTCGGCGCCCTGTCCGTGCAGGCGGCCCCCACCACCGGCGAACTCCCCGGCGAGCAGGCCGCGCTGGCCGCGTTCCGCAAGGCCCGCGAGGCCGCCGAGGCCGAGCGGACCGCCGCCGCCCTGGCCGATGGCTCCCCTGGCCGGCGCTCCGCCGTGCCTGCGCCCGGCGTCGGCGAGGGCACGGTCCGCAGCGGCACCCGCGCCCGAACCGGAACTCCGGCCCGCACCCGCCCCCGCTCCGGCCGGCCCCACTGGGCCCGCCCGGTGCGGCTGGCGCTCGCCGCGGCGCTGGCCGCGGGCACGCTCGGCGGGGTCGCCGTGGCCGCCGGGACCGGGGTGCTGCCCGTGCCGTTCGGCGGCGGCCGGCCCGGCCCCGCCTCCTCGACCTCCACGGCCCAGGGTCCCGACCGCCTGCTCGCCTCGACGTCCCCGCGGGCCACCGCGGGCAGCGGCGCCCCCTCCGGCACGCCCGACGCCGGCACGGGCGGAGCGGACCGCGACGGCACCGGCCGCACCTCCGGAACCCACAAGGGCACCGGCCAGAGCGCAGGGGGCGCCGACCAGGGCGTCTCCGGCGCCGTCAAGCCTTCCGGGACCGCCGGCACCTGGTGGCGCGACGCCGGTGCCGCCTGCCGTGACATCCGCGACGGCAAGGAGCTGGACGCCGTCCGCAGGCGCAGCCTCGAGAGCCTGGCGGGCGGCTCGACTCGTGTGAGCAGCTACTGCAAGGCCCTGTTGGCCGCGGACGATGCCTCCGCCGGTGCTTCCGGCAAGGACAGTGACAAGAGCGGCACCGGCTCCGACGGCGGCGGCAAGGGCGACGGGAACGGCCAGAGCGGTGACGACGAGAGCCACCCCGGCCGGCGCGGTGACGACAAGGGCAGGGGCGGCGGCAAGGACCGGCACCTGAGCGGGGTCGCGCCGACCCCCTCGGCCCTCGCCCCGAGCCGCCACGCACGGACCGTCGACGCCTCGCCGACGCCGTCGCCGAGCCGGTCCTCCCGCACACGCTGACCTGCGTTCCCACGCCTTCCGATGTGCCTTGCCGAGGGGTCTTCGGGCCCGGCGAAAAATTTCTTCGCTCAAGGTGTGACGTTTTCGGAGCCCGCGACGCAGTACTGAGTGAGCCGACTGGTCATCGGCCGTCGCACTGAGCCGGGGTTCCCCCCGTACCCGAGGCTCGTGCACATGGCGCGGGCGGGACACGTTCCCCCGGTCCCGCCCGCGCCCCGCATCTCCCCCAGGGACGCTCGTCGGCAGACCCTCACCAGGAGATGACGACTTTGTCGCCCACCCGTACCTGCGCGAACAACCGGGCGATCGCCGTCTCGTCCCGCACGTTCACGCATCCGTGCGAGCCGCCCGCGTAGCCGCGCGCCGCGAAGTCGTACGAATAGTGCACCGCCTCCCCGCCGCTGAAGAACATCGCGTACGGCATCGGCGAGTGGTAGAGCGTCGACACATGGTGCCGTGACTTCCAGTAGACCTGGAACACACCCTCGCGGGTGGGGGTGTACTGCGTGCCGAAGCGCACGGACATCGTCGACAGCGTCCGTCCGTCCACCATCCAGCGCAGTGTCCGGCTGGTCTTGCTGATGCACAGCACCCGCCCGCTCAGACAGCGCACATCGGGCGCGGCTGCCGGCTGGCCGCCCATCAGATACAGCTCCCAGCGGCCCGGCGGACGCGTCATCGCCAGCAGCCGCCGCCAGGTCACCGTGTCCGTCTGCCCCGTACGCGGCAGCCCGCGCTTGCCCTGGAAGCCCTTGACGGCCCGCTCGGTCAGATCGTCGTACGACCCCGTCGGTCCGTCGAACAGCCAGCCCACCTGCCGCAGCCGCGCCTGCAGCTCCCGCACCCCGGTTCCGCTGTCACCCCGAGACCACAGCACCCGGGGTGCGGGTGCGGCCGGCGGCTGCTGGGCCGTACGGGTGGGACCGGCAGCGTGGCTCCCCGGGGTCCGGAGCCGCGCGGATGCCGGGGGCCTGCCGTCTGCGGGCGCGGGCTGCACGGTGCAGCCGCAGAGGGCGGCGAGCGCGGCGGCCGAGGCGAGTACGGCGGCGAGTCTGCCCGTGATCCTCATGCCGGGGATGCTTCCCAGCGTGACCGCCGCCGAACTACAGGGCATGGTGAGGGGGGATACGACGTACTGCGTACTGCGGAGGCATCCATGACGCGTGAGTCGGAGTCGGGACTGCCGATCGAGCCGGTCTACGGGCCGCAGGCCCTGGAGACCTGGGACCCGGACGCGAAACTGGGCGAACCGGGGGCGTACCCCTTCACCCGGGGGGTCTACTCCAGCATGTACACGGGCCGCCCCTGGACCATGCGCCAGTACGCCGGCTTCGGCACGGCGGCCGAGTCCAACGCCCGCTACCGGCAGCTGATCGCCCACGGCACCACGGGCCTGTCGGTGGCCTTCGACCTGCCCACCCAGATGGGCCACGACTCCGACGCACCCCTCGCGCACGGCGAGGTCGGCAAGGTGGGCGTGGCGATCGACTCGGTCGAGGACATGCGGGTGCTGTTCGACGGCATCCCGCTGGACCAGGTCTCCACCTCGATGACGATCAACGCCCCGGCCGCACTGCTGCTGCTCCTGTACCAGCTGGTGGCGGAGGAACAGGGAGTGAGCGCCGACCGGCTGACGGGCACGATCCAGAACGACGTGCTGAAGGAGTACATCGCGCGCGGGACGTACATCTTCCCGCCGAAGCCGTCGCTGCGTCTGACCGCGGACATCTTCAGGTACTGCACCGCCGAGATCCCGAAGTGGAACACGATCTCGATCTCCGGCTACCACATGGCGGAGGCGGGCGCGTCCCCCGCGCAGGAGATCGCCTTCACCCTCGCCGACGGCATCGAGTACGTCCGTACGGCGGTGGCGGCGGGCATGGACGTGGACGACTTCGCACCCCGACTGTCCTTCTTCTTCGTGGCCCGTACGACGCTGCTGGAGGAGGTCGCCAAGTTCCGCGCGGCACGGCGGATCTGGGCCCGCGTGATGCGGGAGGAGTTCGGCGCGCGGAATCCGAAGTCGCTGATGCTGCGCTTCCACACCCAGACGGCCGGGGTCCAGCTGACGGCCCAGCAGCCGGAGGTGAACCTGGTCAGGGTGGCCGTGCAAGCCCTGGCGGCCGTGCTCGGCGGCACCCAGTCCCTGCACACCAACTCCTTCGACGAGGCGATCGCCCTGCCGACGGACAGGAGCGCGCGGCTCGCGCTGCGCACCCAGCAGGTGCTGGCGTACGAGACGGACGTGACGGCGACGGTGGACCCGTTCGCGGGCTCCTACGCCGTCGAGAGCCTCACGGATGCCGTGGAGGAGGCCGCCCTGGACCTGATGCGGCGGGTGGAGGACCTGGGCGGGGCGGTCGCGGCGATCGAGCGGGGCTTCCAGAAGGCCGAGATCGAGCGGAACGCCTACCGCATCGCCCAGGAGACGGACTCCGGGGAGCGGGTGGTGGTCGGCGTCAACCGCTTCCGGCTCGACGAGGAGGAGCCCTACCAGCCGCTGCGCGTGGACCCGGCGATCGAGGCGCGGCAGGCGGAACGGCTCGCGAAGCTGCGCGCCGGACGGGACCAGGGGGCGGTGGACGCGGCACTGACCCGCCTCAAGGAGGCCGCGCAGGGCGAGGACAACGTGCTGTACCCGATGAAGGAGGCGCTGCGGGCACAGGCGACCGTGGGGGAGGTGTGCAACGCGCTCCGGGAGGTGTGGAGCAGCTACGAGCCGAGCGATGCCTTCTGAGTCCGCGTTCTGGGCACCGACGCCAGGGTGTCGTACCCGCGTGCGACACTCCCTCTCATGTTCGGCGTCATCGATCTCCCCACCTACCTGGCAGGTCTCGCCCTCATCGTCCTGCTGCCAGGCCCCAACTCGCTGTACGTGCTGTCCGTGGCCGCCCGCCGCGGAGTGCGGGCCGGGTACACCGCCGCCGCCGGCGTCTGGTGCGGGGACACCGTGCTGATGACGCTGTCCGCGGCCGGGGTCGCCTCGCTGCTGAAGGCCAACGCCGTGCTGTTCGGGATCGTGAAGTACGCCGGTGCCGGATATCTGAGCTGGCTGGCGGTGGGGATGCTGCGCGCCGCCTGGCAGATGTGGCGCACCAGGCGGGAGCCTGCCGCCGACGAGGGCGGTCCGGCCGCCGCTGCCACCGACGAGCGGCCCTTCCGGCGCGCCTTCGTCGTCAGCCTCTTCAACCCCAAGGCGATCCTGTTCTTCGTCGCCTTCTTCGTGCAGTTCGTGGACCCGGGCTACGCCTACCCGGCGCTGTCCTTCGCCGTCCTCGGCACCTTCGCGCAGCTGGCCAGCGTCCTCTACCTGAGCGCGCTGATATTCGGCGGCACCCGCCTGGCCGCCGCCTTCCGCCGCCGCAAGCGGCTGTCGGCGACGGCCACGACGGCGGCGGGTGCGCTGTTCCTCGGCTTCGCGGTGAAGCTGTCGATGGCGGGCGCGTAGGCCAAAGGATCAGAAGACTTCCATCCCGTACCAGGCCAGGGCCTCGTTGACCGGCTGGTAGTAGCTGAAGCACTCGCTGTCGTTGGAACCGGACAGCAGACCCAGCGCGGCGTCTTGGGCGTAGAGCGGTCCACCGCTGTCGCCGTGATTGCGGCAGATGCTCGCGACGTCCATGCCGGTGACCGTCATACCGTCGGTGTAGTTGATGGTCTGGTTCTTGAGACCGAGCTCGCCGCAGCCGTATCCGCTGCGGTAACCGGAGGCGCACACGGTCTCGTAGACCTTGCTGTCGCGCGAGTAGGTGATGTCCTGGGACACGCCGTTCGCGCCTTCGACGTTGCCGTAGTACGTCACATTTGCGTTGTAGGCCCGGACAAGGCCGAAGTCGTTCCCGTTGGCGACGTTGTGCCCGGTGGTGTAGCCGATGTAAGTTCCATCGGACTTCCGCCAGTCTGTCCCGGACGTGTTGGTGCAGTGGCCTGCGGTGAGAAACGCCTTGTAGCTCGAATCCGTCTTACTGCGTACGGTGAAACCGTAGGAGCACGAGACCACACCATTCTCGATGTAGTCCCCGCCGTTGATGGCCCCCGCTGTCCGCTCGGTCCTACCCGTCATGCGTACGACACGAGCGGCCTTGCCGTAGGGCGCGACGAACTTCTTCAGTGCCGCGAAGTCGTCGGCCTTGACCGTGCTGTCCGCGCGGACCACCACCTGGTTGGCAGGGATGTCCACGCCCCACATGGTCCCGGGAGTTCGGAAGCCGGCGTCGAGCTTGGTCTTGATGCCATTCAGGTAGGCGGTGTCGTAGGCCACCCGCCGTGGGATGGCGCCGGCGTCCTTCACCGCCTGCGCGGTCTTGTCGTCGGTGACGGTGACGACGAACCGACGTCTGGTGCGGTCGAGATAGATACCGGCGGTGTGGGATATGCCAAGACGGTCGGCGAGCTTCTGGCTCGCGTCGCCGCTCGGGCCTCCGGCCACCGGGACGTCATGCGTCTGCCGAGCGGCCGGCTCGGTGTGGGCGCTCGCTTCGGGCGCCACGGTCAGCGCAGCGCCGAGAAGGGAGACGGCCACCAGGGTCTTACCGGTGGAAGCGAGCATCCTGGACATGCATGCGGTCCTTACGTCGAATGGGTGGAACTGGACGAACGGCTGGTGCTCGGAGGTTGTCCAACCCCCGAGCACCAGCCGCTTGGTCCGTCAGACGGTCCTGCCGGTCCAGTGGTAGTAGGAGATGTCCACCTGGCCCAGGTCGGTGGAGTAGACGGCGTCCTTGACGTCACTCGTCCTCAAGTAACCGTCGTTCGTCGTGCCGAGCTCGTTGAACAGCTCCTTGTAGGAAGCGTCGTAGTACCACCACTGACCGGCGGCCCCGGTGCTGCAGTCGCTCATCCAGACCGCATTGGTGTTCGTCTTGTTGTCGGTCATCAGACACCGGCCGGTCTCGCGGTTCTTGAGCTGGAGGTAGCCGTTGTGGCCGCTGCCCACCCAGTCCCACTGCTGGCGGTTCCAGCCCTGGCAGTAGGTGGCGTAAGCCGATCCGCTGTCGCCGGCGGTCAGACAGGTGCCGAACCGCTCGTTCTGGAACGTCCAGTAGGTGGGTGTCGCCTGGGCGGAGGCCGGGAACATGAGGCCCGCGCCGGCGGCGAGGGTGCTGACGGCGGTGACGGCCGCGAGACGGAGTTTCTTCACCAGAACCTCTTCCTGAGTGCTGCCAGTGGAGAGCTCGGAGGGCAGCGGTCCCGCGGGTGTGGGGTGCCGGTGCCGTCCGGATGAACAGCGTGCCAAGCCAGCGCGGTTGAGGCCTTGGCGGTCAGAGCACACTCATATGGCAATCCGTCGACCGAGGGCATGGGAGTGGCGACGGTAGACGGTGGGCGGGATGCCGTACGCGGCGCGGAAAGCGCGGGTGAAGTCGGTGGCGCGCGAGAAGCCCCAGCGGGTGGCGATGGCGTGGACGGGAGTGGTGCCCTGAGCCGGGTCGGCCAGGTCGAAGCGTGCACGCTCGAGGCGTTGCCTGCGGATGTAGGCGGCGACGGTCTCCTTCTGGTCCTGGAACAGCCGGTGCAGATAGCTCAGGGAGATGCCGTGCGCGGCAGCGATGCTCCGGGGAGTCAACTGCGAGTCCCAGAGGTGTTGTTGGACGAATCGTTCGATGCGTGGCGTCAGGGTGAGGTGCGGCTGCCGCGTCGGGAGACGGCGGTCGGATTCCAGGGCACCGACGAGCAGCGCGGCGACCATGTCACCGAGGACGATGGCCAGACGCGGTCCGTCGGTGGGCTTGTGGGCGCCGGTGTCTCCGGTCACCTGCTTGAGGAACCGGGCGAGCAGGGCGCCCACACCGTCGCGGCTTCCGATGCGGCGGCCCAGCGTCAGGTCGGCCTCGCCCCGGCGCAGGGGCAGAAGGGCCTCGGGGACGACGATACCCACGGCACTGATCAGACTGGTCTGGAGCTCGTACGGCCGGGAGCAGTCGAGCCAGCAGAAGTCGCCGGCAGAGAGGGCCGTTTCCCGGTTCTCATGGCTGACCACCGCATCACCCGAGAGGAGAAGCGCCAAGTGGTAGTGCCTGGCAGTGGAGCCCACAGCCGATTCAAGGGTTCCTTCGTGGATGTGCGGTGGCAAGGTCGCCGCCCACACCGACATCGCCCCGAGCTCGGTGAGTTGTAACTCCCCTGAGAGGTCCGTCAAACAACAGCCGTACATGTCTGTGAACGCCCTCATGATCTCCCCCGCCGAATCACGTGCTGTGCGTATCGAGACCCAAGGAAGGTAAAAGGGGAGTTGAGCCCTTCGGGTGAACGGTGCGTTTCCTAATTGCGTCGCGCAATCGACGGGGGCATGCCATAAGCAGCGCGGAACGCCCGGGTGAAAGTGGCGTGGTCCCTGAACCCCCAGCTGGCCGCTATGCGGTGGACCGGAATGTCCCGCAGCCGCAGGTCGGCGAGATCGCGGCGGGCGCGTTCCAGGCGCTGCCGGCGGATCAGTTCCATGACCGTGGTGTCGCGGACACGGAAGAGGCGGTGCAGATAGCTGACCGAGATGTGGTGGGCGGTGGCGACGGCCTGCGGGGAGAGATCCGGATCGGACAGGTGCTCGTGGATGAAGGACTCGATGCGCAGGAGCATGGCGTGCTGGTCCGAGTCGTCCTCGGCCCAGGCGAAGCCGTCGAGGTGATGGGCCAGCGAGGCAGCCATCAGGTCCAGGGCCGTCGTGCTCAGCTGCGTGGCACCGACAGCCAGGGAGGCGGAGTCGACGGTCATGTCGGTCAGGAACTGGGTGAGCAGTGCCCCCACCCCCATCTGCCCGGGCAGTCGTGTGCCGAGCAGCCGACGGGTCCGTTCTGCCGGGAACGGGAGCAGCGCGCGGGGTGCGTGCGCGTACACCAGGGTCGTCGTCCCCTCGCCGGGGATCCGTGTCTCGAACGGCTGCGAACTGTCACAGAGCGCGAAGTCCCGCCCGCTCAGCATCGCCTCGCGGCCTGCCTGGGTCACCATCAGGTCGCCTCGCCGCGGGAACACCACCGAGTACATCTCGGGATCGGACCGGCGGATCAGTGCGGCGGTGCGCCGTACGACGGACGGCGAGCAGGTCAGCTCCATGACGGTCACCGGTCCGAGGAACAGCGCCCGCACCGTGGCCCGGAAGTGCTCGGGACTCGTGCTGGTCACCCGCATCGGATACCCGCTGTTGAGCAGGAAGCCGTCGAAGTAGGGCAGTCGCTCGGCCGGAGGCAGGTCCTCACTGCAAAACACCGTGGTGATCACGGAATCCCTCCTCGGACATCCAGCCGTCGATCATATGCACGAGGGGAGTATGAGTGGATCACCGGTGTCTTCCCAGGAAAGGAAGGCCGTGGCATCACCTCACGTTCACCTGATGTTCGCTGAAGGGTCGGTGAACCGCGTCGAAGATCTCTTACCGTCGCAGGGATCTGCCCACAGAGAGCACAGGTGTTCGCGTGACCAACCGGCCCCCGAAACTGTCCGTGATCGTTCCTTGTTTCAATATCGAGACGTACGTTTCGGACACCGTGACCAGCCTCGTCAACAACGCCCGGGACGAATTCGAGTTCATATTCGTCGAGGACCGGTCGACGAAGGACTACACCTACGAGGCGTTGCTGGAGCTGACGAAGCGGCTCCCGAACAGCAGGGTGATCCGGCATGAACAGAACGGCGGACTGGCCACCGCACGCAACACGGGCATCGATGCGGCCGAAGGTACCTACCTCACTTTCCTCGACGGCGACGACTGGCTGGCCCCCGGCTATCTGACCGACCTGCTCGACTGCGCCGAACGCTTCGACGTCGACTTCGTCCGCACCGACCACGTCCAGGTCACCGGCATCGAACGCGCCGTCCACCGGGCCCCGGAAGGACGTCGGCACACTCCGCTCGACCCGCGCTCCTCGATCTTGCCCGTCGACGACACGACCATGGTCGACTACCCCTACGCCTGGGCAGGCGTCTACCACCGCCGACTGCTCGACCGCGGCCTGCTGCGCTTCCACGACGGACTGCGCACCGCCGAGGACCGTCCCTGGATCTGGGAACTCCACCGCAAGGCCGACTCCTACGTGGTCGCCGGCCTGCGCGGCGTCTTCTACCGCCGGGGTGTGGCCACTTCGCTGACCCAGATCGGCGACGTCCGCCAGCTGGACTTCTTCCGCTCCTTCGATCTCGTCCTGGCCGAACTCGCCGAGGACCCCGAAGCCCGGAAGCTGCGTATGAAGGCGCTGCGCAACTACTGCGTGGTCATCGCCCACCAACTCGCCGACCGAAGCCGCTTCGAACGCAGCGTCGCCGCCAAGCTGCGGCAGCTGGCCGCCGAGGCCCTGGGCAGGATGACCGAGGAAGAGCTGAACGAGGCCCTCGTCGGTATGGGCGAAGAACGTGTACACACGCTGCGGCGCATACGCGGCGGCATGAAGGGAGTCGCGGCATGAGGGATACGACCCAGATATTCTTCTCGGCCACCCAGTACGCGGCTGCCACCGTCACCGCTGCGATCCGCGCCGGACTGTTCGGTCCCCGCGAGGTCCACCGTCGCATTCTCGTCGTCAGCAACACCGCCGCCGTTCCCGAGGTCGGTACCCCGCTGGACCGGATGGCCGGCTTCGAGAAGCTGCGTCCCGAATTCGACGAGGTGCGCTCCTGGAACGATTTCATCTCTCCGCACCACCCGGCCGGCTGGTCCCCGCGGGCCCAGGACGCCCTGCTGTGGGAGAAGGCCGTACGCCTCGCCTGGAACCTGGGCGACGAGCCGGTCGAGATCGCCTGCGAGTCCATCCAGGCCAACCCCTCCCGCGCGGTCGCCGACATCTTCGCCGACAGCCCGATCCACGTGTACGCGGACGGCCTGATGAGCTACGGCCCCACCCGCAACCGCATTCCGCACGGCATGAGCAGCCGCATCGCGCGTGTGCTGCACCTCGACCTGATACCCGGATTGCGCCCGATGCTCCTGTCCGAGTACGGGGTCGAGCCCGAGCCCGTTCCGAACAAGGCCATCGTGGAGGTGCTCGCCGAGATCGGCGACGAGGGTGCTGGTGCCCTCGCCGACAGGATCCCCGCCGCGCACCGACCCACTGCCGTGCTCCTCGGCCAGTACCTCTCCGCCATCAATCTCATCACGCAGGAAGAGGAAGAAGAGCTCCACGTCCGCATGCTGCACGCCGCCGTCCGCGCCGGACACCAGAGCGTGCTGTTCAAGCCCCACCCCAGCGCCCCCTCCGTCTACAACAAGTCGCTGGAGGCGGCAGCAGCGGAACTCGGGGCCCGGCTGACAATCCTGAACGAGCCCGTCCTCGCCGAGACCGTCTTCGCCCATCTGAAGCCGGAACTCGTCATCGGCTGTTTCTCCACCGCCCTCATGACCGCCGCCGCCTTCTACGGCATACCGGTCGCCCGCGTCGGCACGGAACTGCTCCTCGACCGCATCACCCCGTACGAGAACAGCAACCGGGTTCCGCTCACCATCATCGACGCGGCGCTGCCCGACGCGGAGCGGGAAACCCTCGGCCTTCCGCTCGAACTCGACGCTCTGGCGGAGAATCTGGGGCCACTCGTGCGGACTGTTGGCTACTGCATGCAGTCCCGCAAGCACCCAGGTCTGCACGACGAGGCGGCTTCCTGGCTCACCGCGCACCTCGCGGAGCACCCGCAGTACTTCAAGAAGCGCCGCCTGACCGCGCTCCGCCTGCCCGGCGGGAGCCCGATCCGGACCGAGGCGCTGCGCCGCCATCCGGCGGTGCGCAAGGCCGTGCGACAGATCAGGGCACGACAGCGCTGACCCGGTCACACGGGCAACGCGAAGGCCGGCGGGCGCGAGGAGCACTCGCCGGCCTTCTGGCGTTCAGCGCGTCGGCCAGGACCAGCAGACTCGTCACGGTGGCGGGAACGTCGGCCGTGGAGCGAGACGGAGGCCGCGGCGCAGCACCCGGATGCCGAACCAGCCAGGTGCTCGTGGATCAGACAGAAGGCGGTCTTGCCGACGTCCAGGCCGTGCGCGCACATCCACGTTGTGCAGTCCTGCCGCCCGCGGGCCGACCGGCATCGCGCCGGACCGGGTGGTGGCCTGACCTCTGGGGCAAGGGAGGGCACACAGAACCCCGCTCCCTGATGGAGCGGGGTACCTGGCGGCGCCTAACGCTTCGAAAGAGCCTTGGCCCTGCGCGCGAGCCGACGTACGGTCGCGTTGCGCGGGATGAACGACAGCTGGGCCGGTACGCCGCCCGGCAGTGCCAGCGAGGTCAGCCGGCGGCGCTTGAAGTACTGCCAAGTGTGCGGGTTCAGATGCTGGGAGAGGTAGCTCTCGGCTGCCTCCCGCAGCTGCGGGTAGATCTTCGGCTGCATGGCGAAGCCGACCGCCGTCAGCAGTGCGTTCAGCTCCTCCACTCGCTCCCGCGGGGGCATCGACCAGTCGGCCACCACGTCTTTCTCGCCCAGGTCGGGCAGCAGTTCGGCGGCGATGGTGACCGGCACGCGGTTGCTGTTCTGGTAGGGCGCGATGCGGGCCAGCACGGTGTCGGTGCCGACGCGGGCGACCGGGATGCCGTACAGACCGGCCGCGGTGAACAGGGCCGTGGAGAAACAGCCGACCACCAGGGCGGGCCGTATCCGCTGGAAGGCGACCTCGGCGAGCACGTGCCCTTCCAGCATGGTGAGTTCGGCGCCCAGCCGGGACGCCTCGTCCGCAAGGCGCCGCGACCAGCCGGCGGGGGCCACAGGGTGCGGCTTGAAGGCGAGCGTGCGGTGCCCGAGCGCCACGGCGCCGCGCACCATCCGCAGGTGCAGTTCCTCCTCCTCGGCGACGCTGAGGATGCCCAGCGCCGAGAGGTACTGGCCGAGCAGCAGGGCCGGTCGCGTGTCGCCCTGTATGCCGCCGGTCGCGGGCAGTTCGGCCGGACCGGTTCCGACGGCCTCGGTCTCGGCGATCTCCCCGAGCACCTTCAGGAAGGCCTCCGCCGGAACCAGTTCAGGCCGTACGCCGAACTCGGTGAGCAGCAGCGGGGTCAGCCCAGGGACGAGATCGAGGTGCAGCAGTCGGCCGATGCGGGTGCCGACCAGCGGGTCGATCTTGTCGCGAGTGGGGCCATAGCTTATGAGGCCATCCGCATAGACATCCACGGGAGCGCCGGTGAACACCTGGCACAGCGCAAGCGCCGGATTGACCTGCACGGACTCCACGGTCAGCCGGATCTCATCATCACCGAGCCGCCACAGCAGCCGTACGTACCGCTCCCACATGGGAACGTCACCGGCTCGCGGACCCCAGCCGCTCGGATGGAAAGGGGCGATGGTGTCGTTCCAGGACAGCACGCCGTCGAAGCGCTCACGTACCCGCTCGAAGCCCGGCACCGTGTCGACGGAGGGGGTGGTCTCGGGAATGGCCGCGTTGTTCGTGACCAGGAGCAGGCGTCGGTCGGCCGGTTCGAACAGTCCGGCGTCGAGGGCCGCAGCCAAGGTCGCGGCACCGTACAGGGTCGACGCGCAGAAGATGTGGGTCGTACGAGGCATCAGGCGGCCACCGTCCGGCCGGTCAGGGGCCGGCGCTTCACTCGGCGCAGCCGGTCGGCGCGCTGGGGGTCCATCGATTCCATCACCTGCGCCAGCACATCCTGCGGCAGTCGCTTCAGGGCGGCTGAGCTCATGGAGCGCAGTTGTCGAGCCACGGCGGGTTCGAACCTCTCGATCGAACCCAGGTGGTGGGCCATGACCGCGCAATATGTGCGGACGGCTTTCGGCAGGAGCTTATCGGCCTCCGGGTCTCGTGCGGTTTCCTCGATCACCTGGTCGAACGCGCGAATGAAATCCAGTTGCCGCACATCGCCGATCTGGGTGAGTGACGAGGCGACGCCGCGCCGGTAATAAACGCCCAGCAGGCCCACCGTGGCGAAGGAATCCGCCTCCCGGTGCAGTTTCCAGATCCACGGCCGGTCCTCCGCCGTGCGCAGCCCGTGCGTGAAGTGCAGCAAACCCCGGTCGACCAGCCGGCGGTGGTAGACACCCGCCCACGCATACGCGTAGTCGACAGAGGTGGAGCGGTCGGCGGGCAGGATCGCGTCCCGCGGGTTCATCACGACCCCCCGCCGGCCGTGCGGGACCCTGTGGAGCGAACGCGCCCGGCCCGTGCACTGCACATGGTCCGTACGTACGAAGTCACAGCCCAACTCCTCGATGGCCGCGACCAGTCGGGGAAAGTGACCGGGGGCGAGCCAGTCGTCGCCGTCGAGGAACGTCAGGTACTCGCCGCGCGCCCTGTCGATTCCGGTGTTGCGCGCGGTCGCCAGACCTCCGTTCTGTTCGTGCCGGACCAGCACGGCACCCGGAAGCTCCTGCTCCGCGTGCTCAAGGATTTCTGGCGTCCCGTCGCGCGAGCAGTCGTCGACGAGGATGAATTCAAAGTCCTGGCGCGCGTTCGCACGCAGGCTCTTCAGCGTGTCCGGTGCGTATTGCTGGACGTTGTAGAACGGCACGATGACCGAGAGCTTCACCACCTGCCTCACGCTAGGGGGCTGCCCGTCATTCGGCCTGACCGTGTGCTTGATATTGGGTGAACTGAACATGGCGAGCCTGTGAATCAGGTGATTCCCAGGGGCATTCGCGGCCTGATTCCCCATTCGGCGATGTGCTGTTAACCGTTTGTTGCATTCGGGTTGGGCGGAACCTCGGAATGGCTTCCTAGCGTCTGCGACGTGCCAGCCAGTGCAACGAAGGCCCTGCGGGTCGCCGTCCTCGCGGATTCCGACACCCGATGGAAGTGGGGGGCGCTCACCGCCCAGCGTCTCACTCCCGCGGATGCCGGGATCCGGCTCGACGGCTACCTCCTGCGGGGCCGCGCCACCCCGACCGCCCGTCAGCTCGAGGAGGTCGGCGTCCGCGCCGACTCCCTCCGCGAGGTCACCGGCGTCGAGTTCCTGCGCGAGATGACCGAGCGGACGACGGGCGAGGACTCGTACGACATCCTCGTCCTCGCCCTGGTCGGCGGCGGAGTGCAGGCCATGCTGCACGGCCTGCGCAACATCTGGGGCGGCTGCGGCGAGCGCCCCGTCGTCGTCACCGGCTACGTCGGTGTCGTCTACGAGAAGCTCACCGACGGGCTGCTGCTGCGGCACGGCGCGGACCTCGTCCTCGCCAACTCCCGCCACGACGCGGACCGGTTCCGGGCCGTGTTCGAGGGGGTCGGCGCCGACGCCTCCGCGGTCACCGAGGTGGCCCTGCCGTTCCTCGGCGGGGAGCCGTACACCGGTGAACACGACCCGTACACCGTGGTGTTCGCGGCCCAGCCGTCCGTGCCGGACAACCGGAAGGACCGTGCGTACCTGCTGGACCGGCTGATCGAGCACGCCCGCAGGCACCCGGAGCGCGAGGTGCTGCTCAAGCTGCGCTCCAAGCCCGGCGAACACACCACCCACATCGAGGAGTTGCCGTACCAGAAGCTGGTCCAGGGCAGGGACGTGCCGGCCAACTTCAGCCTCGTGTACGGCCACATGGGCGAGGTGCTCGACCGTACCGACCTGCTGGTCACGGTCAGTTCAACGGCCGCCCTGGAGGCCCTGCACCGGCGCATCCCGACGGTCGTGCTGACCGACCTCGGTGTGCGCGAGGTGCTCGGAAACCACCACTTCACCGGCTCCGGGTGCCTCGCCTCCTGGGACCAGCTCGACGCCGGGCACCGCCCGGTGCCGGACGAGGAGTGGGTGGCCCGGCAGGGCGTCGCCGCTGGGGGTACCCCCTCTGGGGGCGGCTCGTACGCGACCGCCTTCGACACCGCCCGTGAGCGCATCGCGGGGCTCCTGGAGCGCTCCGGCGGTCTGCCGCCCCTGAACCCCTACTACACCCCCGAGACCGCGCCCGGCTACCTGCCCGGCATCCTCGCCCGCCACCACCTCGGCCCCGACGGCGCCCCGCTGCCCGGCGCCCCCGCCGCCGACAAGGCGCCCGGACCGGTCCGCCAGATCGTGCGCCGGGCCGCGCGCGGCGCCTACCGGCACGGTGTCCAGCGCGTGGCACCCGTGATCCGGCGGATGGGGGAGCTGTGAGCTTTCAAGCTCTGAGCTTTCAAGGAGAGATACCCATGTCCGACAACGCAGTCGGGATACGCCGTGTCCTCGCAGTGATTCCCGCGCGCGGCGGCTCCAAGGGAGTGCCCGCCAAGAACCTGGCGCCCGTCGGCGGCGTGCCGCTGGTCGCCCGCGCGGTCCGCGAGTGCCTGGCCACCCGGTTCGTCACGGACGTGGTCGTCTCCACCGACGACCAGGCCATCGCCGCCGCGGCCCGCGAGGCGGGCGCCGAGGTCGTGCTGCGCCCCGCCGTCATCGCCGGTGACACCGCGACCTCCGAGGCGGCGGTCCTGCACGCCATGGACACCCATGAGGCCCTGCACGGCGCCCCCGTCGACGTCGTCCTGCTGGTGCAGTGCACCAGCCCCTTCCTGGTCCGCGAGGACATCGACGGCGTGGCCGGCGCGGTCGCCGAGCAGGGTGCGGACACCGCCGTCACCGTCGCTCCCTTCCACGGCTTCGTCTGGCGACACTCGGACGAGGCGGACGAGGGCGGCCTCGGCGTCAACCACGACAAGTCCTTCCGCCCGCGCCGCCAGGACCGCCCCCAGGACTTCCTGGAGACCGGCGCCGCCTACGCGATGGACGCGTCCGGCTTCCGCAAGCACCAGCACCGCTTCTTCGGACGTACGGAACTCGTCCGCACCGACCCCGCCCGGGTGCTGGAGATCGACGACCCGCACGACCTGGCCCGGGCACGTGCCCTGGCCCCTCTCTTCGACGCGGACCGCCCCGGTTCGCTGCCGACCCACGACGACATCGACGCCGTCGTCCTCGACTTCGACGGCACCCAGACCGACGACCGGGTGCTGATCGACTCCGAGGGACGGGAGTTCGTCTCCGTGCACCGCGGCGACGGACTCGGCATCGCGGCCCTCCGCCGGAGCGGCCTGAAGATGCTGATCCTGTCCACGGAACAGAACCCGGTGGTCGCCGCCCGCGCCCGGAAGCTCAAGCTCCCGGTGCTGCACGGCATCGACCGCAAGGACCTCGCCCTCAAGCAGTGGTGCGAGGAGCAGGGCATCGCGCCGGAGCGCGTGCTCTACGTCGGCAACGACGTCAACGACCTCCCGTGCTTCGCCCTCGTCGGCTGGCCCGTGGCGGTCGCGAGCGCCCATGACGTCGTACGCGGCGCCGCACGCGCGGTCACCACCGTCCCCGGCGGTGACGGCGCGATCCGGGAGATCGCCAGCTGGATCCTCGGCCCCTCTCTCGATTCCCTCCCCAAGTAAGGACATCTCCTGCCATGAGCACCAACTCCCGTCTGCGCACGTTCGGTTCGCGCGAGGTCGGCCCCGGCCGTCCCGTCTACATCTGTGGCGAGATCGGCATCAACCACAACGGTGAGCTGGAGAACGCCTTCAAGCTGATCGACGTGGCCGCCGAGGCCGGCTGCGACGCCGTCAAGTTCCAGAAGCGCACCCCGGAGATCTGCACCCCGCGCGACCAGTGGGACATCGAGCGCGACACGCCCTGGGGCCGGATGACCTACATCGACTACCGCCACCGGGTGGAGTTCGGCGAGGACGAGTACCGCCAGATCGACGCGTACTGCAAGGAGAAGGGGATCGACTGGTTCGCCTCCCCGTGGGACACCGAGGCCGTCGCCTTCCTGGAGAAGTTCGACGTCCCCGCCCACAAGGTGGCGAGCGCCTCCCTGACGGACGACGAACTGCTCCGCGCCCTGCGTGCGACAGGCCGCTCGGTCATCCTCTCCACCGGCATGTCGACCCCGAAGCAGATCCGCCACGCGGTCGAGGTCCTGGGCAGCGACAACATCGTCATGTGCCACGCCACCTCGACCTACCCGGCCAAGGCCGAGGAGCTGAACCTCCGTGTGATCAACACGCTGGAGAAGGAGTACCCGAACGTCCCGATCGGCTACTCCGGCCACGAGACCGGCCTGCAGACCACGCTGGCCGCGGTCGCCCTGGGCGCCGTGTTCGTCGAGCGCCACATCACCCTGGACCGCGCGATGTGGGGCTCCGACCAGGCCGCCTCCGTCGAGCCGCAGGGTCTCACGCGCCTGGTGCGCGACATCCGCACCATCGAGGCCTCCCTCGGTGACGGCGTCAAGAAGGTCTACGACTCGGAGCTGGGCCCGATGAAGAAGCTGCGCCGCGTCGCCGGTGTCGTCGCCGAGGCGGAGATCGCGGCGGCGGCGGGCGAGCCGGTCGCGGTCTGACCCCGTCGGCTCCTTGAGGCCCTCACTTCCCTTACGACGGGACGGTCGTACGCCGATGAGCCCCCGCGCCGGTCGCGCCGGCCAGTCTCCCCGCACGCTCGCCTTCGTGGAGAGCCCGGTCCAGCTGCTGAACGTACTGGAGTGGGCACACCTGCACGGCCTGCGCGGCGCGGAGCCGGACATCCTGCCGTCCGTGCCTGCGCAGGTGCGGCGGGCGGGGGCCGGTGACTCGCCGCCGTCGGCCGACGAGTCGCCGCAATCGGTCGACGAGTCGCCGCAATCGGTCGACGACTCGCCGCCGTCGGCCGGTGAGTCACCGCTGGCCGGTGAGTCGTCGTCGGCCGGTGAGGCGTCGCTCCCGGTCGGCGACTCGTCGCTGCCGGCCGGCGCCGAGCTCACGGTCGTCGTCCTGTCCCCGAGGGACCCCATGACCCGGGGCCAGCTGCGCCGCATGGCGGACCTGGCCCGGGACGAGGGGTACCGGGTGCGCTGGGAGGAGGCGCGGGGCGGCACGACGGCGCCCTTCTCGACGATCGGCGGCCTGGCGGGCCCGCTCCGCCGGGCCGACCGGATCGTCATGGGGGACCCCTTCTCCCGTTACGTACAGCTCTTGCTGACCATCACCCGGGCGAAGGACCTGGTCGTGGTGGACGACGGCACGGCGACGATGGAGTTCGTGGCCCAGCTGGCCCGGGGCGAGCGCCTGGTCCGCTGGCACCGCAAGGGCGGCCGTCCTGGGCCCAGGGACCTGCTGTTCGCCCCGGTCTCCTCCTCGGCCCGCCGCCGTCTGACGCCCAGTGTCGGCCGCCGGGTCGAGGTCTTCTCCTCCATGCCGGTCGAGGAGACCCCGGAAGGCGTCACCGTCACCGCCAACGACTTCTCCTGGACCCGCGCCCGCTTCGGCCCGCCACGCATCACCAGGGGCGCGGACATGGTCGGCACGTCCCTGGTGGAGACCGGGGTCGTGGACGGCGACCGCTATCTGGAGGCGGTCCGTGCCCTGTCCAGGGCCCACGGCGTGAAGCGCTACTTCGCCCACCGCAGGGAGAGCGTGGAGAAACTCCACCGCCTGGCCGCGGAGACGGGCCTGGAGATAGTCCGCCCCGACCTCCCCCTGGAACTGATAGCCCGCCGGGGCCCCATCGGCCGCACGATCCTCAGCTTCCCGTCGACGGTCGTCCACACCCTGCCCCTGGCTCTGGCCGGTACGGGTGTCCGCGTCGCGGTATGCGACATCGACCCGTCGTGGCTGACCGAGAACGCCTCGCCGAGGGCCCAGGGCTTCCTGTCCGGGGTGACCGGGACCGCACGGGACGTGCATCGGCTGGCGGCGGTGACCGGCTTGGCCTAGGACGGCTTTCCGTCATTTTCCCAGACATGAGTACGAATACTCAGTCGACTGCCCTTGGCGCGCCGTTACGGTGCCGACGACCGCAGAAAAGGCGGCAGCGGGGAAACGGGGAGTGGTACACGCATGTCCTGGGACGAGTGGGAGCAGTTAAAGGCGGACGCGGCGGCGCGTGGGTCCACTCACATGCAGCTGAATCAGGCGGTGGCCGACGGGAGCGGCGGTGGCCCTGCGCCCGGCGCCGGTGCGGGCCGGCTGCAGTCGGACAAGAAGGCATGGGCCCAAGCAGGCGGGGACACCAACGGGCTGACAGACGATGTCACGAAGGCGCTGACGAAGCTGGACTCCGGGCAGGATGGCCTGGGGGACACGGCCGGATGCCAGTCCGCGGCGACACAGAAGGAGTTGTACGACTCCTGGAAGAAATACGTCGGCGACGTGAGCGCCCGCTGTGCTGAGTTGGGCGGACTGCTGGCGCGGTCCGGAACTGACTTGTCGATGACCGACGCGGACGTCAAAGCCGAACTGGACAAGCTCAAGCTCAAATACCAGGACACCGAGCCCGTCGGTGGCCAGGCGAGCGGGCGGTGATCGACGGTCATGGATCTCGCCACGCTGCAGGCTCTCGAGCCGAACGAATACCAACAGGCCGCAGATGGATACCGAGCCACGAGTGAGATGGCCGGTACGGCCAAGGAAACGATCGACAACAAGATCAGCGCGGGGATCCGCAACCAGCTCAGGGGAGAGACGGCGGACGCCGCGCTGCGAGAGCTGAAGAAACTGTCGAAGAACTTTCACTACGTCCAGGCCGAGTGCGCGCTGGTCAGCACCGCGCTGGACGGCTTCGCCTTCGACTTGGCCGTGGCGAAGCAGAAGCTGGAGGCAGCCCTGGAGGACGCCCGGGCGACCAACTGCACAGTCGGCCCGGACGGTTCGGTCAACTACCCGGCGGGCGGCAAGGAGGCCGACGGCAAGACGCCGGAGGGCGGCACGGTCCCGCCTGGAGTGACCCCGGCGGACCCGATGGTGGTGGCGGTCGACCGGCAGGCGGCCAACATCAACCCCAATCCGAACTTCGGCAAGGCGATAGAACTGGCCTACCGCGTAGGTGACGCCCTGAAGGAGGCGACCGACGCGGACGCGAAGTGGGCGCCGAAGCTGCGCGCCCTGAAGGCCGACGACGACCTGGTGGTCTCCAACCGGGACTGGACCGACGTCACGTCGGACACGGACGGTGTCCGCGATGCGGGCAAGAACTACCTTGACTCCCTGCCCCACCCGCCCCAGGGCGACAGCCCGAAGGACAACAAGGTCTGGTGGGATCAGCTCACTCCACAGCAGCAGGCGGACTACCTGTCCGTACACCCCGACTCGATCGGCGCGATGGACGGGCTGCCAGCTACCGTGCGGGACCAGGCCAACCGAACTGTGCTCGACGAGACTCACGCACAGGCGCAACTGGACTACGAGGACTGGTTGAAGAAGCACCCTGAACCCAAGCGGTATGAAAACTACTTCAACCCGATGACAGGTACGGAAGTGAAGGGGGCGTTGGTCGAGACCCAGGAATGGAAGGACTGGGACAAGGCGCGGAAGAAGGCCCGTGGTGGGCTCGACGGCATGGAGGCGATCCAGAAACACTTCGACACCTCCACAGGCGAGGACGCTCGGCCCTACTTACTCGGCTTCGATACCAAGAACCGGGGTCACGCTATCGTGTCGATAGGAAATCCTGACACTGCGGACAACGTGGTCACCTATGTGCCGGGAACCGGTGCTAATCTGAACAATATTGATGGTGACATCAATCGTGCCCAGGCGCTTCAGGCAAAAGCGCAGTATTTGGACCCCAGCCATTCGACGGCATCGCTCCTCTGGCTCGGCTACGACGCGCCGCAGAGCCTCGTTGGTGATGCGGCATATAACACCAGTTTCGCCGACCACGCACGCGAGCCGCTGAGTAACTTCCTGACGGGCATCGACACGGCCCACGATGGGCCCGTAAATTCCACGTTGTTGGGTCACAGTTACGGAAGCCTCGTCGCTGGAGAGACGATGCGCGACCACCCAGACCTACCCGTGGACAACGCGATCCTGGTGGGCAGCCCCGGTGCGGGAGTGAATCACGCCAAGGACCTGCATATCGGCGCCGACCATGTCTGGGCGGCTACCGCCAAAAACGACCTCGTGAACCTCGTGCCGCCGCCGGCCGGAACGCTTGCACCACTGAACCCGATGGCGTACTGGCGCCTCTTTAACGATCACTCAATTATGTATGGAAATGATCCAACGTCCGATGATTTCGGTGGACAGACGTTCCATGTAGCTGACGGCAAGCCGCCTACATGGAGTGGGAAGGTGCCTGCTCACTCGCAGTACTGGGATGGCGACTCCCTGGAGAATATGGCGAAGATCGTAACCGGAGGAAGGCCGTGAAAACACGCAGAGCGGTATCGGCTGTCGCACTACTGATCACGGTGGTCGCGGTAGCTGCATGCGGATCGGATCAGGGCACGGGCAGGGCGGGGAAGGACGCATCGAAACAGGTTGCCATGGATGAGCAGCAAGCAATGAAGCGCGCGGAGGAGATCATTCATCAGGCAGTGGACGGCATGTCGCCGAGGCCGACCCTCAAACGGATCGGGCCCGTGCCGATTGGAACCTGTCTTGCCGATGACCACAGCTCTGGCGAGCGTCAACAGGTCAGCCTCTCTTACCAGCTGACCGGAGTGCCGGGCAGCCAGGCCAAGAACCTTGTCCGGCAGGCGCGGGACGCCTGGGTGAAACTGGGCTACAAGTTCCAGTCGTCGGATGGCGACTGGTCCGACCCTTTCCCCACGGTGAACATGCGTACAGAGCCCGACGACTTCTGGATGTACGCCATCACTGGTGTCCTGGACAGGTCAAAAGGGGAAGGTCTGGCAACCATAGGGGTGACCTCACCTTGTTTTGCGTCCAATGCTGCCTCCACGGCTGACCCCGCCTCCTTCCAGCAGGCCCCCACCGACGAACTGGCAGAGCGCCGCGCCCTCGACCACTCCAGCCGCATCTACGACGCGCTCCGGGTGCCACACGCGCCGACACGGGAGGGAGAGCGCTTGGCCACTTACCAGGAGGGCGACGACACCTACGCCCACCACACCTGGTCGACCCGGCCGCTGGGGGAGGAGGCTACGGCCAAGGTATTGGAGCGGGGGCGCGCCTACTTCCAGAGCAGCGGCTGGATGGTACGGCACGTCCCGACGGCAACGCGTGCCCCTGCACTCCTGGCCCGCAACACCGCTGACGGGACAGTGGCCCAGTTGGCCCCGTCCGTCGACGGCGCGTTGCGGGTGGCAGTGACGACTCCCGTGGAACGCCCGAGGACCGCGACTGCGTGACAGCGCGACCGCCAATATCTGGAATCGGCTTACCGTGCCTGACGACTTCGGGATGACCGCACTCGCCGGTGGCGTCGACACAAGGCCAAGGGCGAGGGGTCGCGGTCACCAGTGTTCATCACCCTGTTTCGCCACGAGGCCCGCCGGCACGGCGGACCCTCCCTTCTGGCGGCTTTTGGCGCGGGCGAGCCAATCCTACCGATCCTGAAATCGGAGCCAGCATCATGGAATCGGTCGCCGGAGCTCTAGAGCCTTCTGGGATGAGGGTTCGAAGAGCCTACGCGATCAAGGTCTCGTAATCGCGGGACGGTATGGCAAGGTGACTCGTGAATAAACGTATGACTCGGACTGTTGCTGCGTCTATGGCATTGGTGTCTGTCTTCTTGGGAGGGTGCTCTCAGGTGAGCGACGAGAAAAAGGCCGAACTCCGCGACGAGCAAAGAGTCAAGGAAAGTATTGAGCATGCATCGAGTGAGATTCTCGGCGTTATGGCGGTGAAGGGCAAGGTGATCGAGTCGGGCGCCTTTTCCGTCCCCTGCTCGTCCTACGATTCGGATGAGAAAGTACACCGCATGCATCATCCGTGGAGCATTTATGACGTATCGGGCGAAGCCCTCAAGGGAGTGATGGATCGCCTGCGAAAGGAGCTTCCAGTGAAGGGTTGGAAGATCGTCAAGGATGGCCCCGACAAGAGTCCGGCTAAAGTTCCCCAGATTGTGGCGAACTCGCCTGACGGCCACATGTCCGCCGACCTCAGACTGTGGATCGAGCCCTCCGAGAGCGAGCGTTCGTCCATGATTGAAGTCACCGTGGTGTCTGACTGTTTCCGGAGCAAGCCCGGAACTGCGGTCGGCAACGGCTGACGCGGTGAGCTGCCGACGGCGTCATACCCGCCCACTCGAAGACCAGGGAGAGGAACTCCCTAAAAACAATGCGAAGACCATGACCGGAGGCAACCCAGTGTGGCTGCCACGGACGATGTCGGTTGTTGCCGCGTTGGCCATGGCGATCGGGCTGGCGGCGTGCGGAACGGGGCAGACGGGCAACAAGGGCGACGGCACACCAACGGAGCAGGCCAGGATGGATGCGCAGCACGCAACCGATCGCGCAGAAGCAATCGTCCACGAGGCCGTGGATGGCATGTCCCCGAAGCCGACCCTCAAGCGCACTCCGCTCGAGTCGCTCGGCCCATGCCTCGCCGACGACAACAGCTCAGGCAAGCGCATGCAGGCCCATGTCACGTACCAACTGACGGGGGTGCCAGGCAGTGCGGCGAAGAAGCTCGTGCGTCAGGCCAGGGATGCTTGGGTGAAGCGCGGCTACACATTCCAGAATTCGGATGGCGACTGGTCCGACCCCTTCCCATCCGTGAGCATGCGTACCGTCCCTGACGACTTCTGGATGACCGCACTCACCGGTGTCGTGGACAGGGCCAAGGGGGAGGGCTTGGCAGCGATCAGCGTGACCTCCCCCTGTTTCGCCGCGGACAGCTCCAGCACGGCCGACCCCGCCTCCTTTCAATGAGCCCCACCGACGAGCAGGCCGAGCGCCGCTCTCGAGCCCTTTGGGAGTGAGCGTCAGGGAAGACCGTCAGCTGGGCGAACAGTGCCACCGCCGGCATCCGCCCCGCCTCTCGGCGTCGACGTGCCTCCGGCGTCAACCCGCCCCCGTCCGCCTCACACATCGTGGATTACAGCCGACAGTCCATCAGTAGCGGCAAGTTCCCCGGACATCTCACTGACGAGCCGAAGTCAGGTCGCTACGACCTGGTCACCGCGTGGCCTCGGCCTCGGCCCGGTCGGGGAGGAGGGCGAGGAGCTGTTTCGTGTGGCCGGGCAGTTCTGCCTCCGCCAGTCCAGTGACGATGTCGCGCAGCGGCATGGGCTGATCGACCATGAGGGTGCCGTTGGACAGGAGCCGGGCGGGTGCAGGGGTACTGAGCTCGGCATCGCTGAGCGCCGCACTTCCGGCGAGTGCGCACAGGGCGGCTGCCTGGCAGCGTATGCGGTCCCGGAGCCCGGCGTTGCCGCCGGCGTGCGCGATGGTTTGCTCGATAGTCCAGGCGTCGAGGGCGATCCGGTTGTCGTACGTCGTGTTGCCCCCCGCTGCGACACCTGCGACAGCGGCGATGGTGGCAGCGCTGACGAGAGAGACGTGCGCAAGGATCTGGTCGGCGTTCCACTCACCGTCTGGCGGGGCGGGGCTGGGGTCATCGGCGTTGGCCACGGTGGTGGCGGCGTCGAGCAGTGCCCGGTAGGCGTCCTGGAGTGGGGCCGCGTCCAGCATGTCGTGTACCTCTCTATGCGGGCGTCATACGGAAACGGAATGGACAAGGGGCGGAGAGGCGCGGCTCAGCTGTGGGCACGGTTCATCTCCCAGGGCGCCTGCGGCAGGACCTCGCCGGTCTCCAGCATCGACTTGAGGTTCGCCAGCACGGCCGGCCAGCCGGCCGAGATGCCGCCCAGCATCTCCTGGTTGGGGAGGTTCTCGTGGGTCACGGTGAGGCGAACGATGTCCTGATGCGGTTCGACGAGGAAGGTGACGACCGACGGCTCTCGCGGCGATTCGGCATCGGGGACGTCATCAAAGGTGATGACCAGCCGGGTCGGGGGCTCGGCCTCCAGGACACGGCCCACCACGTCGATCTTGCCTGAGCCGTCGGCTCGCCGGTGTTCCCAGGCCGAACCCGGCTGCCAGTCGGAGACGTTGGCGTGTCCCCAGTAGCGCGCCGTCAGGTCGGCGTCGGTCAGGGCCTGCCACACCCGCTCCGCACTGGCGCGGATGTAGGTGACGTATACGTAATCCGGCACCGGTGTGGGTGCGTCGGTCATGGTGTACTCCTCTGCCTGGTGCTTGATGGCGCTGATCGCTTGCAGGCGGGGCTTGTCGAAGCCGGAGATCCAGCGCTCCTCGATCTCATGGATCGGGGCCGGGTTGAGGTAGTGCAGCCGCTCCCGGCCCCGCCGAACCACGGTGACGAGGTTGGCCCGCACGAGCATGTCCAGGTGCTGCGTCGCCGACTGGCGCGTCATCTCAAGGCGTTCGCACAGTTCGCGCAGTGTCTGCCCGTTGTGCTCGCGTAGCCGGTCAAGCAGGAGCCGCCGGGTGGGATCGGCAAGCGCCTTGAACACCAAGTCCATCGCTGTTGCTTCGAGGCTCACGTTCGACATTATGCAGGCGTTCGCCTGCCTATCGTCAAGGACGAGGCCAGCCGTGCGAGCTGAGCGCAGCGATGTGCACCGACCTCCAGGGCCGCCCCAGCACGCCTGTCCTGCTCGATGCCCCTACGTCACACTGACAAGCCGAAGTCGGTGAGCGCGATGTTTGACGGCCCCCACCGGGGAAGAGCGGCACTCACAGCTGAGCCTCATGAGACCTCCATCCGGACCGGTGGTCGGTGGCTGACGGCGCCCCTCTTCCCGATGCCGCGCTGTCACAGCATTCGCTACTGACTTGGCCTGAACTGACCGACGAGTCGGCGTTTGCCGGGCGGCGGCGTCGGCCTCGGCAGGGCCGTTGTCGAGGCCGATACCAGGCCGCGGACCAAGTCGCCGCCAAGTCCACGTTCATACGGTGGCGATGGTGTCAATGGTGTCGATGGTGTCAAGCCGTCGTCCGGACACAGCATGAGTAATTCAACGCCTGGGGGAGGCGGAAAATGAAAGACATGACCAAGGCGCCTGTGCTCATAGCCGGCGCCGGGATCGGCGGGCTCACAGCGGCGCTGAGCCTGCACGCCGCGGGTATCGACGCGGTCGTACTGGAGAGCGCCCGCGATATCCGGCCGCTCGGCGTCGGGATGAACCTCCTTCCGCACGGGGTCCGGGAGCTGACCGAACTCGGCCTCGGCGACGACCTCGCCGCCCTCGGAGTGGCCACGGCCGAGCACGTCTTCTGTGACAGT
>NZ_JAINVF010000013.1 GCF_020400585.1 Streptomyces sp. NK08204
ACGTGGCGCGCGACGGCGAGCAGGTCGACTGGCAGACCGGGCCGGTCGTCTGGGGCACGCCCGGCACCAACGGGCAGCACGCCTACTACCAGTTGATCCACCAGGGTACGAAGCTGATCCCGGCGGACTTCATCGGCTTCGCCGAGCCGGTCGCCGAGCTGAGCGACGATCTCAAGGCGCAGCACGACCTGTTGATGGCCAACTTCTTCGCCCAGACCCAGGCACTCGCCTTCGGCAAGACCGCCGACGAGGTCCGCGCGGAGGGCGTGCCGGAGGAGCTGGTGCCTCACAAGACGTTCCGGGGCAACCGGCCGACGACCACCATCCTCGCCCGGGAACTCAACCCCCGCGTTCTCGGCCAGCTCATCGCCCTCTACGAACACAAGGTGTTCGTCCAGGGCGCCGTCTGGAACATCGACTCCTTCGACCAGTGGGGCGTCGAACTGGGCAAGGTGCTGGCCAAGAAGGTCGAACCCGCACTCACCGAAGGTACGGAGGTGGCCGGACTGGACGCGTCCACGAAGACGCTGGTCGCCACCTACCGGGAGCTGCGCGGACGGTGACCGGCCCCGGCCGCCCCTGCTTACGCCACCGCGCTCAAGGTGTCCGCCAGACGCCGCCGTGCCGCCCGCGCCGCGGGCAGGGCGGCGAGCACGGCGGCCCCGAGCACGGCCGCGGCGCCGACCAGGAGCAGCAGGCCGGGGGAGGGGGACTGGGCGATTCCCGCGCCGATGCCGCTGGAGCTGCCCTGGGCGTCGATCAGCCGGCGCGCCAGCGGCAGCCCCAGCGCGGTACCGGCGACCGCCGCGGCCAGCGTCGTACAGGCCGTGGCCGTGACGGTGATCGCGGTGATCTGCCGAGGCGACATGCCGATCGCCCGCAGTGCCAGGACGTCCCGCTCGCCCTCGCGGACGCTGCCGCCGATGGCGGTGAGCAGCTCGACGAGTCCGATGAGGGCGAGCACGGCGGTCAGCCCGGTGACGACTCCGCGCAGCGGGGACAGCCCGTCGGCCGGGTTCGGCACGGTGTGCACGTCCAGGTGCCCGTGGCCGGCCGCGGCGAGACCGGCCGCGACCTGCCGCGGGTCGGCGCCCTGGCGCAGGCGGAGCTGGTAGAAGGCGGGGGACAGCCGGGGGTCGTTCTCGCGGAGGGTGTCGAGCGACGTCGTCACGACCCGGCCGGCGTTCTGCGGTTCGATGCTGCGGCCCACGATGTGCAGGATCTGCGGCTGCTCGCCCACCGTCATCCGCACCCAGTCCCCGACCCGCACGTCCAGCAGGTCCAGCAGGCCCTGACCGGCCACCGCCTCGTCCGGCCCGTGCGCGGCCCGGCCCTCGGCGAGGGTGTAGGGGTAGGGCTGGGAGTGCGTGCCGAGGCCGCGCAGGGCGATCGTCCCGGTCTGCCCGGGGACCAGCGCGGCCACCTCGACGCCCGGGTAGGCGGCGGTGACCCGGTGGTCCGCCGCCAGCAGGGACCGCACCCGCGCATCGCTCACCGCGCCGTCCGAGCGGACCGCGAGGGCCGTCGGCAGGCCCAGGCGCTCGGGGCTGCTGTGGAACCGGTCGAGCGTGGTCCAGGCGCTGAGCGCCACCACGATCAGCAGCAGCGGCAGCGTCAGCCGGGCCACGGTGGCCAGCGACCGGCCACGGCCCGCGAACGCCTTGTGGCAGCCCAGCACCAGGGCGGCCGGCAGCCGCAGACCGAGGGCACGCCGGCCCAGGCCGGTCAGCCGGCCGCCCGCCGGACCCGACGGGCGCGGTAGCGGCACCGGTGGCACCCGCCCGGCACGCCAGGCGGCGAGTCCCGTCGTCAGGGCGATGAACAGCATCGCGCCCACCGGCACGGCGGACAGCGCCACCGCGTGTCCGGGCAGCCCCTGCCACACGCGGACCGCGTCACCGAGCCGCCCCGGGATGCGGCTGCCCAGCGCCTCGATGGCCACCGCTGCGGCCACCGTGCCGAGCAGGGCGTACGCCAGATGCTGGAGCAGGAAGATCCGGACGACCTGGCCGGGCGTGAAGCCGATCGCCTTCAGCACCGAGATGTCCCGCAGGTGGCCGCGCACCCGGGTGCCGATCGCCCCGTGCACGGCGAGCCCGGCGGCGACGAGCGCACCCAGCCCGAACAGGCCGAGCACCTGACCGAGGAGCCGGTTGTCGCCCTGTGCCTCGGACCGTGCCTGCTGCCAGGTGGAGACGTCGTCGACCGCGCCCGCCCCCAGCACGGTGACGGCACGCTGGACCACGTAGTCGGTGTCGGCGGGATCGTGCAGCCGCAGGCCCGTCACCTGGCCGCGCGGGGCAGGCAGCGCCGACGGCAGCGCCCAGACGAGGCCGGGCTGCTCACCCGGCCTGTAGCGGGGCTCGGCGCTGTCGGCGATGCCCTCGACGGTCAGCGTGCGCCGCGTACCGGGCAGGGTGAGGGTGTCACCGGGCTCGGCCAGCAGGGCCCGGGCCAGACTGCTCTCCAGGACCACACCGTCCGGCCGGGCCGGATCCAGCCAGTGCCCGGCGGTGAGCAGCGGGCGGCCGACGGAGGGCATGCGGGAGGTGCCGCGCAGTTCGACGGCGGCACGGGCACCGCGGTCGGCCACGGTGGCGGACTGGGTGGGGTAGGGGCCTGCGAGGGACTCGACGCCGTCCAGCCCGGCGAGCCGGCGGGCGTCGGCGGAGCCCCCGGCGTGGATCCACACATGTGCCCCCCGTGCCTGGGTGAAGACACGCTCCCAGGGGTTGGTGGCGTAACCGAACAGGGCGGTGGCCAGCAGCAGCGAGGCGACGATGCCGGCGGTGGCGAGGGTGAGGAACAGCGCCTCGCCGCGGTGCGTGCGCAGATCGGAGTGCGCCCAGCGCAAGGTGGCACGCACGGGCTCAGCCCCTCGTCCCGCGCCGGCGCGGCAGTCGGTCGTCCACCGTGATCAGTCCCTCAGCTCCAGCACGCCCGATGTCCCCGGCTTCCGGGACGGCGCGCCGTCCAGTGCGGCGTCGTCGGCTATGCGGCCGTCGAAGAAGCTGATCACGCGATCGGCGGCGCTCGCCAGCCGGGCGTCGTGGGTGACCAGCACGATGGTCTGGCCGCGCCCGTGGAAGCGGGAGAGAAGCCGCATCACCTCGCGGGTGCCCTTGCTGTCGAGGCTGCCCGCGGGCTCGTCGGCCAGGAGCAGTGGCGGATGGTTGACCAGGGCACGGGCCAGGGCGACCCGCTGCTGCTCGCCGCCGGACAGCTCACCCGGCATGCTGTGCTCCTTGCCCCGCAGCCCCAGCTCGGCGAGCAGTTCCTCGCGCTCGGCCCGGGCCCGCTTCGGCGGGACGCCGGCGAGCAGGGCGGGCAGCTCCACGTTGTCGGCGACCGACAGGTTCGACACCAGGTTGAAGAACTGGAAGACGATCCCGATGGCCTTCCTGCGCTCCACCGCCCAGCGGGCCTCGCTGAAGGAGTCCGTGCAGCGGCCGTCGAGCCAGATGCTGCCCTCGTCCGGCCTCTGGAGGCCGCCGAGCAGGTGCAGCAGTGTGGACTTGCCCGCTCCGGAGGGGCCGGTGATCGCGACGAACTCGCCCCGCGCCACGCTCAGGTCGACCCCGCGCACGGCACGTGCGGGCGCGCCCTCGCCGTGATGGGTCTTCACCAGGCCCTCGGCCCGAAGCAGCGCAACGCCAGAGCCGTCACTCACTCCAGCTCCTCCAGTTCCTCCTGGCACCGCTCCAGCCAGTCCAGGTCGGCCTGCAGGTGCAGCATCGCGCCCTCGATCAGCAGATGGGCGATTCGGTTGTCCCGGTTCTCGGCCGCGGCCAGTTTCGACAGGTTGCGCATGGTGTTGAGGTACTGGCGCCGCTGTCTGTTGATGAGGGCGATCTGGTCGGCGAGACCGGTCTGCGGGGCGAGCGCGAGCTTCATGAAGAACTCGTCCCGTACCCGCGGCTCGTCCTCGGTCTCCTCGAACCAGACGTGCAGCGCCTCACGTCCGGCGTCGGTGAGGTGGTAGACCTTCTTGTTGGGCCGGCTGGACTGCTCCACGCTCTCGCCCTCGATCAGTCCCGTCTTCTCCAGGCGACCGAGGGTGACGTAGATCTGGCCGACGTTGGGCTGAGGGTACGCGGAGCCCAGCAGTTGCTCAAGGTCCTGCTTGAGCTCGTAGCCGTGGGCGGGGCCGCGTGCGAGGAGTGCCAGGAGGGGCAGACGCACTCGTGCTGTCCTCCTGTCCGGTCAATGTGCTCCAAGCCCTAGTATCGCCCATTACATAACAGGTATACATGGCGTCTGACCCCGGGCGAGGGTGCCCGGTGCCGGGTGTGCAAGGAGGAACCTATGCGGTGGATGCGCGCCGCCGGTAGGGGCCTTCTCGTTCTCGCCGTGCTGCTGAGCGGTCATGGCGCATCCGGCGCCCGTGCCGAGGAGGCCGGCTCGAGTGCTCGCGGCCCGCTCACCCTGGCCACCGCCGGTGACCTCACGGGGTATCTCGGCCCGCTGTTGCAGGGCTGGAACCGCGCCCACCCCGGGGAGCGGGTGACCCTGGTCGAGCTGCCGGACTCCGCGGACGAGACCCATGCGCAGATGGTCACCGACCTGCGCGGTGGCGATCGCAGCCGGTTCGACGTGCTCAACATCGACGTGAACTGGACCTCGGAGTTCGCGGCGGCCGGCTGGATCCGCCCGCTGCCCCGGGACCGTTTTCCGCTGAAGAGCTTCCTGCCGCCGGTGGTCGACACGGCCACCTACGACGGACGGCTGTACGCGGTCCCGTACGTCACCAACGCCGGACTGCTCCTGTACCGCAAGGACGTGCTCGCCGAGGAGGGCGTGGCGCCGCCGCGCACCTGGGCCGAGCTGGAGCACGACGCGAAGAGCATCGCGCCCCGACACGGCCTCGACGGGTATGCGGGTCAGCTCCTGCCCTACGAGGGCCTGACCGTCAACGCGGCCGAGGCCGTGTACTCGGCGGGCGGCTCGATCCTCGGCGACGAGGGCACCCGCGTCACCGTCGACTCGGCCGCCGCCCGCGAGGGCATCGGGTTCCTCGCCCGGGGCCTGCGCGAGGGCTGGATCCCACGGCGGGCGCTGACGTACAAGGAGGAGGAGTCCAAGCAGGCCTTCGAGGACGGCCGGCTGCTCTTCCTGCGCAACTGGCCCTACGCCTACGCCGTGGCCTCGGCCCCCGGCTCCCGGGTTGCCGGGAAGATCGGAGTCGTACCGCTGCCCGGGCCGCACGGGCCGGGCACGAGCGTCCTCGGCGGCTCCAACCTGGCCGTCAACGCCCACGCCCGGTACCCCGCTTCCGCCGCGCGGCTGATCGCGTACCTCACCGGTGAGCGTGTCCAGCGCCAGGTCCTCACCCGGGGCGCCCTGCCGCCGGTGCGCGCCGCGCTGTACGAGGACCCCGCGCTCGTACGACGGTTCCCGTATCTGCCGACGCTGCGCACCGCCGTGCTCACGGCCGCCCCACGGCCCAAGAGTCCGCGTTACGACCAGGTCAGCCTGGCGGTGCAGGCGGTCGTGCAGGACGCACTCACCGGGCGGCAGACGCCCGCGCAGGCCGTGCGCCGACTCGCGCGCGAGCTCGACGCCATCGCCCGCCGCTAGTTACATGTTAGGTAACGCTGTCATCACGACCGCGTTCAGGTTGCGGCAATTTGCCCCGGATTAGTCCGTCAACTCACCGGTAGCTTCGGTTCACTTCATTGACACCTTCGCGTGACGCCTACCTAACATGCATGCATAACATCCCTTGCGCACAGACAGGTCCACAGGGTTGAACAGGCATCAGTGGTGGCGTGACGCGGTGATCTACCAGGTCTACGTCCGCAGCTTTCTGGACAGCACCGGCGACGGCATCGGCGATCTCGCCGGGGTCAGGGCCGGACTGCCGTACCTCAAGAAGCTCGGCGTCGACGGCATCTGGCTGAGCCCGTTCTACCCCTCGCCCCAGCACGACCACGGCTACGACGTCGCCGACTACCGCGGCGTGGACCCGGTCTTCGGCGACCTCGCCGAGTTCGACCTGCTGATGACGGCCGCCCGGCGACTCGGCATCAGGGTGCTCCTCGACATCGTCCCCAACCACTGCTCGAGCGAGCACCCCTGGTTCCGCGAGGCGCTCGCCGCCGCACCCGGCAGCCCGGCCCGCGCCCGCTTCCACTTCGCCGACGGCCGGGGCCCCGACGGCTCCCAGCCGCCCAACAACTGGCACTCCATGTTCGGCGGCCCGGCCTGGACCCGCGTCACCGAGGCTGACGGCCGGCCGGGCCAGTGGTACCTGCACATGTTCACGCCCGAGCAGCCCGACTGGAACTGGCGTACGCCCGAGATCGCCGCCGAGTTCGACAGGGTGCTGCGCTTCTGGCTGGACCGGGGCGTCGACGGCTTCCGCATCGACGTCGCCGCCGGACTGTTCAAGCACCCCGAACTGCCCGACTCCGACGACCCCGAGGCCGACGCCCGCACCCGAGACTCGGTCAACCCGCTCGCCTGGAACCAGCCCGAGGTGCACGAGGTCTGGCGGCGCTGGCGCTCCCTGTGCGAGGAGTACGCCGACCGCGACGGCCGCGAACGCCTCCTCGTCGGCGAGGTGTCCGTACCGACCGCCCGGGAACACGCCCTCTACGTCCGCCCTGACGAACTGCACCAGGCGTTCTTCTTCGACCTGCTCAGCGCCCCCTGGGACGCCGACGCCTTCCGCAAGGTCGTCTCCGAGGCCATGCAGGACATCGCCGGCACCGGCTCCACGGTCACCTGGGTCCTCAACAACCACGACCAGGTCCGCACCGTCACCCGCTACGGCGAACCCGCCACGGAGGGCAGCGGTCTCGGCGCCGCCCGCGCCCGCGCCGCCGCGCTGCTGATGCTGGCACTGCCCGGGGCCGCGTACATCTACCAGGGCGAGGAACTGGGGCTGCCGGAGGTCGTCGACCTGCCCGACGACGTGCTGACCGACCCGATCTTCCACCGCACCGGAAGCCGTGCCCGTGTCCGCGACGGCTGCCGGGTGCCGCTGCCGTGGTCCGGTCAGGCCTCCCCGTTCGGCTTCACCTCCGGTGCCGAGGCTGCCAAGCCGTGGCTGCCGCAGCCCGACTACTTCGCCGAGTACGCCACCGAGCGCGCCCTCGCCGACACCCGCTCCTTCTGGCACCTGTACCGCGACGGCCTCCAACTGCGCGCCTCGCTCCCCCAGTTGGGCGAGGGCACGCTGCGCTGGCTGGACACCCCGCCGGACGTCCTCGCCTTCGTCCGCGGCGACGGCCTCGTCTGCGCCGTCAACTTCGGTACGTCCCCCGCCACGGCCCCGGTCACCGGCACCCCCCTGCTCTCCAGCGGCCCCTGCCCGGCCGGGGTGCTGCCCGGCTCGACGGCGGCCTGGTGGCCGGCCTGAGCGACCCCCTCTTGATCCTCCGGCACATCCCACACCCCCGAAGGGACATCGACGATGATGCGACGACGTACGACCCTGCTCGCCTCCTGCACCACCCTCGCCCTGGCGCTCGGCGCGACCGCCTGCGGTGGCGACGACGCCTCCGCGGGCGGCGGCGAGAAGGCACTCAGTGGCCAGACGGTCACCGTGGCCGGCGTCTGGTCCGGCAATGAGCAGAAGAACTTCCAGAAGGTCCTGGACGCGTTCACCGCGAAGACCGGCGCCAAGACCCGGTTCGTGTCCACCGGCGACAACGTCTCCACCGTCGTCGGCAGCAAGATCGAGGGCGGCAACGCGCCCGATGTGGTGATGGTCCCGCAGGTCGGCGTGCTCCAGCAGTTCGCCGAGAAGGGCTGGCTCAAGCCGCTGTCCCCGACCGCCGAGCAGACCGTCGACGCCGACTACGCGCCGGTCTGGAAGAAGTACGGCAGCGTCGACGGCACCCTCTACGGCCTGTACTTCAAGGCCGCCCACAAGTCCACCGTCTGGTACAGCCCCGACGCTCTCGCCCAGGCCGGAGTCAAGCCGCCGACGACGTACGACGCGATGCTGAAGGCCGGGCACACCGTCTCCGACTCCGGGCTCGCCGCCTTCTCCGTGGCCGGGCAGGACGGCTGGACGCTCACCGACTGGTTCGAGAACGTCTACCTCTCCCAGGCCGGACCCGAGAAGTACGACGCCCTCGCCACGCACAAGCTGAAGTGGACCGACGAGAGCGTGGTCCGCGCCCTCACCACGCTCGGCAAGCTGTTCCAGGACAAGCAGCTGATCGCGGGCGGCAGGAAGGAGGCGCTGAACACCGACTTCCCGGGCTCGGTGGAGAAGGTGTTCGGGCCCGAGCCCGAGGCCGGCATGGTCTACGAGGGCGACTTCGTGGCCGGTGTCGCCCATGACCAGTTCGGCAAGGCCATCGGCAAGGACGCGAACTTCTTCCCCTTCCCCGCGGTCGACGGCGGCACGGCACCGGTCGTCAGCGGCGGCGACGCGGCCGTGGTCCTCAAGGACGGCAAGAACGCCAAGGCCGGCATGAAGCTCCTGGAGTACCTCGCCACCCCCGAGGCGGCGGCCGTGTGGGCCAAGGCGGGCGGCTACCTGTCCCCGAACAGGAAGCTCGACCTCGCCTCCTACGGTGACGACGTCACCCGCGCCACCGCCAGGTCCCTGGTGGAGGCCGGCGACACGGTCCGCTTCGACATGTCGGACCAGGCACCGGCGGCCTTCGGCGGCACCAAGGGCACGGGCGAGTGGAAGCTGCTCCAGGACTTCCTGCGCGACCCGTCGAACCCGAAGAGCACCGCCGCGAAGCTCGAATCCGCCGCCGCCCAGGCCTACCGGAACTGAGCGGAGCCATGACCACCACCACGCTCGTGAAACAGCAGGCGGGCCCGCGGGCCGCCGGCCCGGCGCCCGCGCGCCGCGGCCGGCGGCGCGGCCGGCTGGCTGCCCTGCTCTTCGTCTTCCCCGCCCTGCTCCTGCTCGGCGCGCTCGTCGTCTACCCGGTGCTGTTCTCCGTCGGCCGCAGCTTCTTCGACGCCTCCGGCACCCGGTTCGTCGGCGGTGACAACTACACCGAGATGTTCCGCGACCCGGCGACCCTGAAGGCCATCCGCAACACCACCGTCTGGGTCGTCGTCGCCCCGGCCCTGCTGACCGGCCTCGGCCTGATCCTGGCCGTCCTGGTCGAGAAGGTCCGCTGGGCCACCGCCTTCAAGCTCCTGCTCTTCATGCCGATGGCGGTGTCGTTCCTGGCCGCCGGCATCATCTTCCGGCTCGCCTACGACGAGGACCCGGACAAGGGCGTGCTCAACGCGGCCGTCGTCTCCGTCCACGACGTCTTCAAGGACACGTCCAGGTACCCGACGGCACGCGGACGCACGGGGGCGCTCACCCAGGACCGCGACGGCTCGTACCGCACGACCGCATCGCCGGGCGAAGCGGTCACCCTGCCGATGGTCGGCGTGCTGCCCAAGGACCTGCCGAAGAACGCCTCGCCCGCCCTTCCGGCGGCCGCGAGGAAGACAGCGCCCGGCGAACTGCGCGGAGTCGTCTACCTGGACTTCACCCCCGGCGGGGGCGGCAGGCAGGGCAAGGTCGACCCGCGCGAGAGCGGCCTGCCCGGCATGAGCGTCGAGGCACTGCGCGACGGGCGGAGGGTCGCGAGCACCACCACCGCGGCCGACGGCTCCTTCCGCTTCCCCTCCCTGCACGCGGGCTCCTACACCGTGAAGCTGCCCGAGTCGAACTTCGCCCCGCCCTACCAGGGCGTCTCCTGGCTCGGCCCGACCCTCGTCACACCGGCGATCATCGGCGCGTACCTGTGGATCTGGACGGGCTTCGCGATGGTGCTGATCGGCGCGGGCCTGTCCACGCTGCCCCGGGACGCGCTGGAGGCGGCCCGGATGGACGGGGCGAACGAGTGGCAGATCTTCCGCCGCATCACCGTCCCGCTGCTGGCACCCGTCCTCACGGTCGTCTTCGTCACCCTTGTCATCAACGTGATGAAGGTCTTCGACCTCGTCTACATCATCGCGCCCGGACCGGTGCAGGAGGACGCCACGGTCCTCGCCACCCAGATGTGGCTCGTGTCCTTCGGCGGCGGCAACAACCAGGGCCTCGGCAGCGCCCTCGGCGTGCTGCTGCTGATCCTGGTGGTCCCCGCGATGGTCTTCAACGTCCGCCGTTTCCGAAGGAGTCAGCGATGAACGCGATCAGGCGGGGTCTGGGCAACGGCCTGGTGCAGGCCTTCCTCGTGGTGATCGGCCTGATCTGGCTGACCCCCCTCGCGGGCCTGTTCGTCTCCTCGCTGCGCTCGCCCCGGGACACCGCGAAGGGCGGCTGGTGGACGGCCCTGTCCAGTCCCGGCCAGATGTCCTTCGACAACTACTCGGCGCTGCTGAAGAACGCCGGGATCACGCAGGCCTTCTGGAACACGGTGCTGATCTCGGTCCCGGCCACGACGCTCGTCGTCGTCATCGCCGCGCTCGCCGGATACGCCTTCGCCTGGCTGGACTTCCCGCTCCGAGAGCCCCTCTTCCTGCTGGTGGTGGCCCTGTTGGTGGTGCCGGTGCAGATCGGCCTGCTGCCGGTGGCCAAACTCTTCGGCAAGCTGGGGCTGTTCGGCACGATCCCGGGTGTGGTCCTCTTCCACGTGGCCTACGGGCTGCCCTTCGCGGTGTTCCTGCTGCGCAACTACTTCGCGGAGATGCCGAAGGAGATGCTGGAGGCGGCGCGCATGGACGGCGGCAGCGAATGGCGTATCTTCACGCGTCTGGTCCTGCCGGTCGGGCGGCCCGCGATCGCCTCGCTCGCCATCTTCCAGTTCCTGTGGGTCTGGAACGACATGCTCGTGGCCCTGCTCTTCGCCGACAGTTCGTCCCAGCCGCTGACCGTGGAACTCCAGTCCCAAATAAGGCAGTTCGGCAGCAACATCGACGTCCTGGCGCCGGGCGCGTTCCTGTCGTTGATCGTGCCGGTCGTGGTGTTCTTCGCCTTCCAGCGGCACTTCGTGCAGGGAGTGATGGCGGGCTCGGTCAAGTGACGGAGCCCGCCCGCGGGGTGCCTGTGCCGGCAGACCGCGGCGTCAGCCGTGGAAGGTGATGTAGCCGTTGCCGTCCGGGTCGTTGCCGTACTTGGTGTAGGCGTGGGTGTCCGCGTGGGCGCCGGACGGCTTGTACAGGTAGATGGTGTCCTTGTCGTTGTTCCAGATGAAGTTGCAGCTCTGCCGGTAGACGACGTTGCCGGCGTCCGAGTCGGTGCCGTGGCCGCCGCGCAGCCGCACGTAGTCGCCGGGCTGGAGGTAGTGGTTGGACGGGAACGTGAAGTGGTTCCCCGCGGCGTCCTTGACGACGTAGCCCTTGAGGTTGACGGTCGTGCTGCCCGAGTAGTTCTTGATCGTCACGTACTCGTCCTCGGTGTTGCCCGTGGTGCAGCTGTTGGAGTCCCGCCCCGGTGCGTCGTACTGGGCGCCCTTGATCTTCAGGGCGGAGGAGTACTCGGTGGCCTGGGCCGGGGCCGCGGCGACGACGGCAAGGGTTCCGGCCGTGGCAGCGGCGGCCAGCGCGGAGCGTATACGCATGAGGTCCCCCCTCAGTGGTGTGAATGCAGCGCCAGGGAGCCTACACAAAAGTTGACCGCTGTATGAATTTTCCGTGGGGAACATGTGGCTGCCTGGTGAGGGAGAGCCAGCTCATGCACAAGGGCGGCAGGGGAGTCGTCCCCTGCCGCCCTTGTTCCTCACGAATTCACCGGCTCACGAATTCACCGGCTCACGGATGCACCGGCTCACGGCGACGCCGGCGGATACATCGACCGGGGCAGCTGCGAAGCCGCAGCCGCGTCCATCAGCCACAGGGTGCGCTGCCGGCCGTACGCGCCCGCCGCCGGGGCCTGCACCTCACCCGCGCCCGACAGGGCGATGGCCACGGCCTGCGCCTTGTCCTGCCCGGCCGCGAGCAGCCATACCTCGCGGGCCGAGCGGATCGCGGGCAGGGTGAGGCTGATCCGGGTCGGCGGGGGCTTCGGCGCTCCGTGCACGCCGACCACCGTGCGCTCGGTCTCCCGCACGGCCGGCAGCTCCGGGAAGAGCGAGGCCACGTGGGTGTCCGGGCCGACGCCCAGCATCAGCACGTCGAAGGTGGGCACCGCGCCGTGGTTCTCCGGCCCGGCCGCCTTCGCCAGCTCCGTCGCGTACGCCTCCGCCGCGCTGTCCACGTCGGCGCCGTACGGGCCGTCGGAGGCAGGCATGGCATGCACACGTGCCGGGTCCAGGGGCACCGCGTCCAGCAGGGCCTCGCGGGCCTGCGTGACATTGCGCTCCGGGTCCCCCTCGGGGAGGTAGCGCTCGTCGCCCCACCACAGGTCGAGGCGGCCCCAGTCGATGGCGTCCCGGGCCGGGGCCGCCGCCAGCGCGGCCAGCAGGCCGTTGCCGTTGCGGCCCCCGGTGAGGACCACGGACGCCCGGCCCCGGGAGGCCTGCGCGTCCACGATCTTGGTGATGAGGCGGGCCGCGGCGGCCTGCGCCATCAGGTCCTTGTCGCGGTGCACGACCAGCTGGGGAGTGCTCACTTCGCCGCCGCCTTCTTCGTCCGAGCCGTGGCCGTCCTGGCCGCCGCCTTCTTCGCGGGCGCCTTCACGGCCTCCTCCACCGGTTCCGGCACCGCGACCGGCCCGGCGACCTGCTCCGGCCCGGCGACCGGTTCCGCGGAAGCCGGCTCCGGCACCGTGTCCAGCCGCTCCACGCCGTAGCGCAGCGCCGACGCGTAGGTGTCGTCCGGGTCGAGCCGGCGCAGCTCCTCCGCGATCAGCTCGGCGGTGTCCCGCCGCTTCAGCGCCACCGCACGGGCGGGCTGGCCCTCGATGGACAGGGTGGCCAGCGAGCCGTCGGCACGGTTCAGGACGATCGGGCCGCCGTCGGTCTCCAAGCGGACCGCCGTCAGACCGGGGCCGGACGACAGGGAGCGCCGGACGGGGACCTCCAGCCGGTCCGCCAGCCACATCGCCAGCAGCTCGCAGCTGGGATTGAACTCCTCGCCCTCCACCTCGACGGCCTGCACCTCGCACGTCACCTGGTCCAGGGCCGCCGCCAGCATCGAACGCCACGGCGTGATCCGGGTCCAGGACAGGTCGGTGTCGCCGGGCGTGTAGGCGGCGGCGCGGGCGGACAGCTCCCGCACCGGCTGCTCGGCGGCGTAGGAGTCGGTCACCCGGCGCTGGGCGAGCGCACCCAGCGGGTCCTTCGCAGGGTCGGTCGGCGCGTTCACCGGCCACCACACGACCACCGGGGCGTCCGGCAGCAGCAGCGGCAGCACCACGGAGTCGGCGTGGTCGACGACCTCGCCGTACAGCCGGAGCACCACCGTCTCGCCGGTGGCCGCGTCCGCGCCCACCCGCACCTCGGCGTCCAGCCGGGAGGACGTGCGGTCGCGCGGACTGCGGGACACCCGCTTGATGACCACCAGCGTGCGCGAGGGGTGCTCGCGCGAGGCGTCGTTGGCGGCCTTCAGGGAGTCGTAGGCGTTCTCCTCGTCGGTGACGATGACAAGGGTCAGGACCATGCCGACGGCGGGTGTGCCGATGGCGCGGCGGCCCTGCACGAGCGCCTTGTTGATCTCTCCGGCGGTGGTTCCGGTCAGGTCTATCTTCATGGCCGGCGCCAGCTCCGTCCGTCTCGTGCGAGCATCTCGTCCGCCTCGGTGGGGCCCCAGGTGCCCGACCGGTACTGCGCGGGCCTGCCGTGCTTGTCCCAGTACTCCTCGATCGGGTCGAGGATCTTCCAGGACAGCTCGACCTCCTCGGTGCGCGGGAAGAGGTTGGCGTCGCCGAGCAGCACGTCCAGGATGAGCCGCTCGTACGCCTCCGGGCTGGACTCCGTGAAGGACTCGCCGTAGGCGAAGTCCATGGAGACGTCCCGGATCTCCATCGAGGTGCCGGGCACCTTGGAGCCGAAGCGGACCGTGATGCCCTCGTCCGGCTGGACGCGGATGACGATCGCGTTCTGGCCCAGCTCCTCCGTCGCCGTGTGGTCGAAGGGGGAGTGCGGGGCGCGCTGGAAGACGACCGCGATCTCGGTGACCCGGCGGCCGAGCCGCTTGCCGGTGCGCAGGTAGAAGGGGACGCCCGCCCAGCGGCGGTTGTCGATGCCCAGCTTGATCGCGGCGTAGGTGTCGGTCTTCGACTTGGGGTCGATGCCCTCCTCCTGGAGGTAGCCGGTGACCTTCTCACCGCCCTGCCAGCCGGCCGCGTACTGTCCGCGCACGGTGCTGCTGCCCAGGTCCTTGGGCAGCCGGACCGCGCCGAGCACCTTGGTCTTCTCCGCCGCGAGCGCGTCCGCGTCGAAGGAGGCGGGCTCCTCCATCGCGGTCAGCGCGAGCAGCTGGAGCAGGTGGTTCTGGATGACGTCACGGGCGGCGCCGATGCCGTCGTAGTAGCCCGCCCGGCCGCCGATGCCGATGTCCTCGGCCATGGTGATCTGCACATGGTCCACGAAGGACCGGTTCCAGATCGGCTCGAACATCGTGTTGGCGAACCGCAGCGCCAGGATGTTCTGGACGGTCTCCTTGCCGAGGTAGTGGTCGATCCGGAACACCTGGTCCGGGGTGAACACCTCGTGCACGACCTTGTTCAGCTCCTCGGCCGACTCCAGGTCGTGGCCGAACGGCTTCTCGATGACCGCGCGCCGCCAGGAACCGCCCTCCTGGTCGGCCAGGCCGTGCTTCTTCAGCTGCTGGATGACGACCGGGAAGGAGCGCGGCGGCACCGACAGGTAGAAGGCGAAGTTGCCGCCCGTGCCCTGCGCCTTGTCCAGCTCCTCGATGGTGGCGCGCAGCCGCTCGAACGCCTCGTCGTCGTCGAAGGTGCCCTGGACGAAGCGCATCCCCTGGATGAGCTGCTGCCAGACCTCCTCCCGGAACGGCGTACGGGCGTGCGCCTTGACGGCGTCGTGGACCTCGGCGGCGAAGTCCTCGTGCTCCCACTCACGGCGGGCGAAGCCCACCAGGGAGAAACCCGGCGGCAGCAGACCTCGGTTCGCGAGGTCGTACACCGCGGGCATCAGCTTCTTGCGGGACAGGTCGCCCGTGACGCCGAAGATCACCAGGCCGGACGGCCCCGCGATACGCGGGAGCCGTCGGTCGGCGGGGTCACGAAGCGGGTTCGCTCCGGAACCGACGAGGGGTGACAACTCAGCCCTCCGAGGGGGCGAGGCGCTGCAGAACCGCCTCGGTCGACTTCAGCAGGTCGTTCCAGGACGCCTCGAACTTCTCGACGCCCTCGTCCTCCAGCACCTGGACCACGTCGTCGTACGAGATCCCGAGCTTCTCGACCGCGTCGATGTCGGCGCGGGCCTGCTCGTAGGTGCCGGTGACGGTGTCGCCGGTGATCTCGCCGTGGTCCTCGGTGGCCTCCAGGGTGGCCTCCGGCATGGTGTTGACCGTGTTCGGCGCGACCAGCTCGGTGACGTACAGCGTGTCCGGGTACGCCGGGTCCTTCACACCGGTCGACGCCCACAGCGGACGCTGCTTGTTGGCGCCCGCGTTCTCCAGTGCGTTCCAGCGGTCGGAGGCGAAGACCTCCTCGTACGCCTGGTAGGCCAGGCGCGCGTTGGCGACGGCGGCCTTGCCGCGCAGCGTCTTGGCCTCGTCGGTGCCCAGCGCCTCCAGCCGCTTGTCGATCTCGGTGTCCACGCGCGAGACGAAGAAGGACGCCACGGAACGGATCAGCGACAGGTCGAGGCCGCGCTCCTTGGCCTTCTCCAGACCGGCGAGGTAGGCGTCCATGACCGCGCGGTAGCGCTCCAGCGAGAAGATCAGCGTGACGTTGACGCTGATGCCGAGGCCGATGACCTCGGTGATCGCCGGCAGACCCGCCTCGGTGGCCGGGATCTTGATCAGGGTGTTGGGGCGGTCCACCAGCCAGGCCAGCTGCTTGGCCTCGGCGATGGTGGCCGCGGGGTTGTGCGCCAGGCGCGGGTCGACCTCGATGGAGACCCGGCCGTCCTGGCCGTCGGTGGCGTCGAAGACGGGGCGCAGGATGTCGGCGGCGTCGCGGACGTCCGCCGTGGTGATCATGCGGATGGCCTCTTCGACGGTGACCTTGCGGGCGGCCAGGTCGGCGAGCTGCTGCTCGTATCCGTCGCCGCTGCTGATCGCCTTCTGGAAGATCGTCGGGTTGGTGGTGACGCCCACGACGTGCTGCTGGTCGATCAGCTCGGCGAGGTTGCCGGACGTGATCCGCTTGCGCGACAGGTCGTCCAGCCAGATCGCGACGCCCTCCTCGGAGAGGCGCTTGAGTGCGTCTGTCATGGAATTACATCTCCTACGTGTCGTATATGAGCGTCAGCGCTGGGCGTCGGCGAGGGATTCCCGGGCCTGCGCGGCCACGTTCTCGGCGGTGAAACCGAACTCCCGGAAGAGGACCTTGCCGTCGGCGGAGGCACCGAAGTGCTCCAGCGAGACGATGCGGCCCGCGTCCCCGACGTACTTGTGCCAGGTCAGGCCGATGCCCGCCTCGACCGCGACCCGGGCCTTCACCGAGGGCGGGAGGACGGAGTCCCGGTACCCCTGGTCCTGCTCCTCGAACCACTCCACGGACGGCATGGACACCACGCGCGTGGGGATGCCGTCGGCCTGCAGCTGCTCGCGCGCCTCCACGGCCAGGTGCACCTCGGAACCGGTGGCGATCAGGACGACCTGCGGCTCGCCGCCTTCCGCCTCGAACAGGACGTAACCGCCGCGCGCGGCGTCGTCGTTCGGCTCGTAGGTCGGCACGCCCTGCCGGGTCAGCGCCAGTCCGTGCGGCCGGCCCTTGCCGAACTCCTTGGTGTAGCGCTGGAGGATCTCGCGCCAGGCGATCGCGGTCTCGTTGGCGTCGGCCGGGCGGACGATGTTCAGGCCCGGGATCGCGCGCAGCGAGGCCAGGTGCTCCACCGGCTGGTGGGTGGGGCCGTCCTCGCCGAGACCGATGGAGTCGTGCGTCCACACGTACGTCACCGGCAGGTGCATCAGGGCCGACAGGCGCACGGCGTTGCGCATGTAGTCGGAGAAGACGAGGAAGGTGCCGCCGTAGACGCGGGTGTTGCCGTGCAGGGCGATGCCGTTCATCTCGGCGCCCATGGCGTGCTCGCGGATGCCGAAGTGGATGGTGCGGCCGTACGGGTTCGCCTCGGGCAGCGGGTTGCCCTCGGGCAGGAAGGAGCTGTCCTTGTCGATGGTGGTGTTGTTCGACCCGGCGAGGTCGGCCGAACCGCCCCACAGCTCCGGGATCACCGCGCCGAGCGCCTGCAGCACCTTGCCGGAGGCGGCACGCGTCGCCACGCCCTTGCCCGGCTCGAAGACCGGGAGCTTCTCCTCCCAGCCGGTGGGCAGCTCGCCCTTGCTGATCCGGTCGAACTCGGCCGCGCGCTCGGCGTTGCCGTCCCGCCACAGCTGCAGGGACTTCTCCCACTCGGCCTTCGCCTGGGCACCCCGCTCCAGCGCCTTGCGGGTGTGGGCGATCACCTCGTCGGAGACCTCGAAGGTCTTCTCCGGGTCGAAGCCGAGGACGCGCTTGGTGGCCGCGACCTCCTCGTCGCCGAGGGCGGAGCCGTGGGAGGCCTCGGTGTTCTGCGCGTTCGGGGCGGGCCAGGCGATGATCGAACGCATCGCGATGAAGGACGGCCGGTCGGTGACGGCCTTGGCCTCCTGGATCGCGGCGTAGATCGCCCGCGGATCCAGGTCGCCGTTCTCCTTCGGCTCCACACGCTGCACATGCCAGCCGTAGGCCTCGTACCGCAGGGCGGTGTCCTCGGAGACGGCCGTCTCGGTGTCGCCCTCGATCGAGATGTGGTTGTCGTCCCACAGCAGGATCAGGTTGCCGAGCTTCTGGTGACCGGCCAGCGAGGACGCCTCGGCGGCGATGCCCTCCTGGAGGCAGCCGTCACCGGCGATGCAGTAGATGAAGTGGTCGAAGGGCGACTCGCCCTGCGGGGCCTGCGGGTCGAACAGACCGCGCTCGTAGCGGGCGGCCATCGCCATGCCCACCGCGTTGGCGACGCCCTGGCCGAGCGGGCCGGTGGTGGTCTCCACACCCTTGGTGTGCCCGTACTCCGGGTGACCGGGGGTCTTCGAACCCCAGGTCCGGAAGGCCTTCAGGTCGTCCAGCTCCAGGCCGAAACCGGCCAGGTACAGCTGGGTGTAGAGGGTCAGGGACGAATGTCCGGCAGACAGCACGAAGCGGTCGCGCCCGACCCACTCCGGGTCGGCCGGGTCGTGCCGCATCACCTTCTGGAAGAGGGTGTAGGCGGCCGGGGCCAGGCTCATCGCCGTACCGGGATGGCCGTTGCCGACCTTCTGTACGGCGTCGGCGGCCAGGACCCGGGCGGTGTCCACGGCCCGCTGGTCCAGGTCGGTCCACTCGAGGTCTGTGGTGGTCGGCTTGGTGCTCACCCTGGCTCAGGGCTCCTCTCCACATGTCGGTCGCCGGTCTTCGGGGCACGTGCCCACCCCGGCCGCCGGTGCACTGCCTGCCCACCGGCCGTGTCGAGCCTACCCTCGTAAGGACGTGCGTTTTTTCGCGTAATCACAGACTGCCGGGACTCCGCGCGATCCGCCTCCCGACTGGCCGACAGCGCATTTGGCACATGAATAAAGAGGCGCTCATCTGACCGCTCAATCGAGCCAGAGGGCACCTCTCATGCGACCTCCGCCAACACGACCCCACCCCCGCGAAGGCCGGGGTATGGGCAACGTCTACAGTGGCGTGGTACGCGCGAGCCTTCTTTACCGGCACTTCACACGGGGAGGCTCGCTGGGATGTCTCTGTCAGGGGTGTGCGTGACGGCCGTCGAATCCCGTCCAGCGGATGGGGGCACCGCCCATGCCGTTAAGGCCATGGGGGAGCTCGGTGGTGCGAGCCAGGGCCCGGTTCACCGGCCGTTCGGGGCCCGTGCCAAGGCGTTCGTAGCGCTGACCAAGCCGCGGATCATCGAGTTGCTGCTCATCACCACCGTTCCGGTGATGTTCCTGGCGCAGCAGGGTGTGCCCGACCTCAAGCTGGTCCTGCTCACCTGCGTCGGCGGCTACCTTTCCGCGGGCGGCGCCAACGCGCTGAACATGTACATCGACCGGGACATCGACGCCCTGATGGACCGCACCTCGCAGCGTCCGCTGGTGACCGGCATGGTCAGCCCGCGCGAGTGCCTGGCCTTCGGCATCACCCTGGCGGTGGTCTCGACGCTGCTGTTCGGGCTGACCGTCAACTGGCTGAGCGCCTGGCTGTCACTCGGAGCGCTCCTCTTCTACGTCGTCGTCTACACGATGATCCTCAAGCGGCGCACCTCGCAGAACATCGTGTGGGGCGGCATCGCCGGCTGCCTCCCGGTGCTGATCGGCTGGTCCTCCGTCACGAACTCCATGTCGTGGGCGCCGGTCATCCTCTTCCTCGTCATGTTCTTCTGGACGCCGCCGCACTACTGGCCGCTGTCCATGAAGGTCAAGGACGACTACGCGCGCGTGGGCGTGCCGATGCTCCCGGTCATCGCCTCCAACAAGGTGGTGGCCCGGCAGATCGTCATCTACAGCTGGGTCATGGTCGCCGTCTCGCTGCTGCTCACCCCGCTCGGCTACACCGGCTGGTTCTACACGGCGGTCGCCCTCGCGGCCGGCGGCTTCTGGCTGTGGGAGGCGCACGGGCTGCAGAACCGTGCGAAGGCCGAGGTGACCGGCGCGAAGCTGAAGGAGATGCGGCTGTTCCACTGGTCGATCACCTACGTGTCGATCCTCTTCGTCGCGGTCGCCGTGGACCCCTTCCTGCGCTGACGTACGTCACACGGCCACCGACCTATGTCACACAGGCATGCTCTCGCCAGTGGATCTACGCGTGAGTAGCATCCTGAGCATGGCAGACACGCAGCAGGTTGACGCGAAGGCCGAGCGCAAGGCGGCGAAGCTCGCCCGGCAGATCAGCGCCTTCTCCAAGACGCACGGCGGCGCCGAGGGCCAGGTGGCCTACATCGGCGAACGCGGCGCCCGGATCGCCCTGGTCGGCGAGGACGGTGAATGGGGCAACCTGGTGGCCCCCAGCGTCGAGATCGCCGAGCAGGCGGTCAAGAAGGCCGGTATCACCCTCCACGAGTCCTTCGACGGGGAGTTCGCGGCGAAGGTCAAGACGGGGCCGTACGAGTGGAAGCGCATGGCGGGCATGCAGATCGGCGGCTGACAGCCGGCCCCGGGGCCGGTTGGACCGCGACCTCGGACCCCGTGCACCCGTTAGGACGTGTGAGCCAGCGCAGCGCTACGTCCCGGCGGGGAGTCGGAATGATCGAAACGCCGTCCCTCGTGGACCAGTACTGCCACGGCGTACTGCGAACCGAGCTGGGCCTCGGCACCTTCGAGGCCCAGCTGGCGCGCACCGAGGGGCCACCCGCGCCGGGCACCACCCTCTTCGACACCCAGACCGGTTTCGCCGTACGGCGCTGGTGTCCGCCGCTCCTGGGGCTGGAACCGCACTGCCCGCCCGCGCGGTATCTCGCCCGGCGCCGTGAACTCGGCGCCCTGGAGGCGGGCCGCAGACTGCTGCGCGGCAGCGGCATCACCACCTACCTCGTCGACACGGGCCTGCCCGGCGACCTCACCGGCCCCGCCGAGATGGCCTCCACGGGCGACGCCGAGGCACGGGAGATCGTCCGGCTCGAACTGCTCGCGGAGCAGGTCGCCGACACCTCCGGCACGGTCGAGTCGTTCCTCGCCAACCTCGCGGAATCGGTGCACGGGGCCGCCGCGAACGCGGTCGCCTTCACCTCCGTCGCGGGTCTACGGCACGGCCTGGCGCTCGCGCCGGAGCCGCCGGGGCCGGGGGAGGTGCGGGGTGCGGCGGGCCGCTGGCTGGCCGGGCGGCGGGTCGGCGGAGCGCTGACGGACCCGGTGCTGCTGCGGCATCTGCTGTGGATCGCGGTCGCCTCGGGCCTGCCGCTCCAGCTGCACGCCGGGCTCGGCGAGCCGGGCTCGCGCATCGACCGCAGGGACCCCGTGCTGCTCGCGGACTTCGTCCGGGCCACGGCGGGCCTGGGCACCGACCTGGTCCTGCTGCACGGCTACCCGTACCACCGGCACGCCGCCCACCTGGCCGGGGTCTTCCCGCACGTGTACGCCGACTCCGGCGCGGCCCTCGCGCACACCGGCGCCCGCGCGGCCACCATCCTCGCCGAGATCCTGGAACTGGCCCCCTTCGGCAAGATCCTCTTCTCCAGCGGCGCCCATGGCCTGCCCGAGCTGCACGTGGTCGGCGCCCGTCTGTTCCGCGAGTCCCTGGGCCGGGTGCTCGGCACCTGGGTGACCGAGGGCGCCTGGTCCCTGGGGGACGCCCGACGGGTGGCACGGATGGTCGCGGCGGACAACGCCCGGCGGGTGTACGGGCTGGGCGCCGCCTAGAAACTGCTCGCCACGCCGCTACGCGTGCGTGGCGACCGTCACCTCGGCGGACGGTCCGGGCAGGCCGGCCACGGACTCGGGGCGTTCGCGCAGTGACAGAAGCACACGCAGCACCCAGACCCACATCACCGTAGAACCGAGCATGTGTGCGCCCACCAGGAGTTCGGGGAGGTGCGTGAAGTACTGGACGTAGCCGATCACGCCCTGCGCGAGCAGGATCAGGAACAGCTCCCGTGTCCGGTCCAGCGGACCCTTCGGCGCGTCCACCGCCTTCAGGACGAACCACAGGGCGAAGGTCAGCGTCACCACGATCCAGGCCAGGACCGCGTGTCCCTTGGCCACCGTCGTCCAGTCGATCTGGATCCGCTCGACCTCCTTGGAGTCGCCCGCGTGCGGCCCGGCGCCGGTCACCACCGTGCCGGCCGCGATGAGCAGCCCGGAGGCGGCGACCAGGAACCACACGAGCTGCTGCACGGCCTTGCCGACCAGCGGACGCGGCTGCGCGTCACCCTCGCGGGTGCGCTGCCACATCTGCGTGGCGACGGCGATGAGCGCGGTGGACAGCAGGAAGTGCGCCGCGACCGTGTACGGGTTCAGACCGACCAGGACGACGATGCCGCCGAGCACCGCGTTGCTCATGACGATCCAGAACTGGGCCCAGCCCAGCCGGGTGAGGCTGCGCCGGTACGGCTTCTCGGAGCGCGCGGCGATGATCGCCCAGCCGACGGCCGCGCACAGCACGTACGTCAGCATGCGGTTGCCGAACTCGATGGCGCCGTGGAAGCCCATGGCCTGGGTCGTGGTCAGCGAGTTGTCGGTGCATGTCGGCCAGGTCGGGCAGCCCAGGCCCGAGCCGGTCAGTCGGACGGCGCCGCCGGTGACGACGATGACCACCGCCATGACGAGCGCGGCGAGGGCCGCCCGCTGGACCGTCCGGGGCTGCGGGGTCCAGCGTTCGGCGATGAAGGCGAGGGGGTTGCGCAGCGCCGCTGCGGCGTCGGCGGGGTTCAGCTTTGGCACGCCCCCCATCGTAGGCTGCCGCTTGTGCACGCGTTCACGAGGGTGGGCCTTGGCCGACTACTCCCAGCGGAAGAAGCGGCCCGCAGCGGCGAGGGCCACGACCGCCCACGCGGCGAGGATCCCCAGGTCGCCCCAGGGCGTTCCGGCGCCGTGCTGGAGAACGTCCCGCAGGCCGTCGGAGAGCGCGGAGACGGGCAGCAGGCCCAGCACGTGCTGCCCGGCGGACCCGAACTTCTCCAGCGGCACGATGACCCCGCCACCGACGAGCAGCAGCAGGAAGACCAGGTTGGCGGCGCCCAGGGTCGCCTCCGCCTTGAGCGTGCCCGCCATGAGCAGGCCGAGCCCGCTGAAGGCGGCCGTACCGAGGATCAGCAGGAGCACGACGGCGGCCGCGCCGGCCCCGCCGCCGTGCGGGGACCAGCCCAGCGCAAGGGCGATGACGATCAGCAGGACTACCTGGAGGACCTCGGTGACCAGCACGGACGCCGTCTTCGCGGTCATCAGGGCCCAGCGGGGCAGGGGCGAGGAGGCGAGCCGCTTGAGCACGCCGTAGCGGCGCTCGAAGCCGGTCGCGATGGCCTGTCCGGTGAACGCGGTCGACATCACCGCGAGGGCCAGGATGCCCGGGGCGAGGAAGTCCACGGCCTCGCCGGCGCCGGTGTCGACGATGTCGACCGAGCTGAAGAGCACCAGCAGCAGGGTCGGGATGACGATCGTCAGGAGCAGCTGCTCGCCGTTGCGCAGCAGCATCTTCGTCTCCAGGACCGCCTGCGCCGCGATCATGCGGGGCAGGGGGGCGGCACCCGGCTTCGGGGTGTACGTACCCGTCGTGGTGGTCACGAGCGCAGCTCCTTGCCGGTCAGCTCCAGAAAGACGTCCTCCAGTGTGTGCCGCTCCACCGAGATCCGCTCCGGCATCACCCCGTTCTGGGCGCACCACGAGGCGACCGTGGCAAGCAGCTGGGGGTCGACACCGCCGACGACCCGGTACGCGCCCGGGGTCAGTTCGGCCGCCGTGCAGTCGGCCGGGAGCGCCTTGAGCAGGGAGCCCAGGTCGAGGCCGGGGCGGCCGGTGAAGCGCAGGGTGTTCTCGGCGCCGCCCCTGCACAGCTCCTCCGGGGAGCCCTGGGCGATGACCCGGCCGCCGTCGATGATGGCGACGTCGTCGGCGAGCTGCTCGGCCTCTTCCATGTAGTGCGTGGTGAGGATCACGGAGACGCCGTCGGCGCGCAGGTCCCGCACCAGCTCCCAGGTGGCCCGGCGGGCCTGCGGGTCCAGGCCTGCGGTGGGCTCGTCCAGGAACACCAGCTCCGGCCGGCCGACCACGGCCATGGCGAGCGCCAGCCGCTGCTGCTGGCCGCCGGACAGGCGCCGGTAGGAGGTACGGCCGCAGGAGCCGAGCCCGAGGCGTTCGACGAGCGCGTCCACGTCCAGGGGGTGGGCGTGCAGCCTGGCGATGTGCCGCAGCATCTCGTCGGCCCGGGCGCCGGAGTAGACGCCCCCGGACTGCAGCATCACGCCGATGCGGGGCCGCAGCTCGGCGGCCTGCCGGACCGGGTCGAGGCCCAGGACGCGTACCGTGCCGGAATCCGGCGTGCGGTAGCCCTCGCAGGTCTCCACGGTGGTCGTCTTCCCCGCCCCGTTGGGGCCGAGCACGGCGGTCACACCCGCCTGGGCCACCAGGTCGAGGCCGTTCACCGCGGTCTTCGTTCCGTACCGCTTCACCAGGGCCTGGACCTCGATGAGTGGGTGCGGCGCGAAGCGTCTCCTCGAGGGATGGTGGTCGGGAGACGGGCGGGCGGGCTCACTTCGCATGGGTCCAGAGTCTAGGGAGCATGCGGGTGGCTCAGGCGTGGGGGTAGGGGAAGTCCTCCAGGGGCCGGTGCAGCGGCAGCCACCGTTCGGCGTAGGCGACGGCGTCCGCCACCGGGAACAGCCGGGCGTCGGCCGCGCCGACCGTGCCCCGTACGACCGGCCGGTCCCGTTCGAAGTCATGGCCCAGCTCGTCGAACCGTTCGGAGCTGACCGACACCTCGATCACCGTCTCCCAGCCGCCGCCCGGCGCGGGCCGGCCGACCTCGACCAGCGGTGCCGGTGTCCGGTACTCGGCGAGGTGGAAGCTGGTGCAGGCGTCGTAGCCCGCGCCGAGCAGCAGGACCCGGGCGCCCAGCCGCTCCAGGCGGGCCAGCGGACTGCGCTCCCCGAGCCGGCAGTCGGCGGCATGGCCGTCGGTGATCTCCCGGGCGTGCGGTCCGAGCGCGGCGAAGGAAGTCTGCGGATGCGCGCTGCGCAGGGCGCCGGGCCAGGTCCGCACGGTCTCCGGGATCACACCGACCCCGCGCGAGGGGGTGACCAGGGGGTCGTACGGCGGCATGGTGGCGCGGATGCTGTCCCACCACTCCTCGGGCACCGGCGGGTTTCCCCACGTGGCCGGGTCGGACAGGTCGCCGGTCTGAGTGGGGACGACGAGCGTGCCGGAGGGGCCGAGGGCGTCGAGGAGTGCGTGGACGACGGCGACGGCCCCGCCGTTGACCCAGCCGAGCGCGCTGAGCGAGGAGTGCACCAGGAGGATCTCGCCGTTCTCGACGCCCAGCAGGCGCAGCTGTGCGGACACGGCGTCGCGGGTGACCAGAGGGCCGGCCGGAGCGGGTTCGGACATGGCCCGGAAGTCTTCCCGACGGGGGCGACGGGCGCCACCGAATTGACCGGTGGGGACCTGCGATGATCGATCAGAAGATCGTTTCCGCAGGTCGCATTAGGTATGCCTAAGTGATGCAGGGCACCGTCCGGTGATCGGGACGCGCCTTGTCAGGTTCCGCGGAATTACGCAACAATGGCGTTGTGAAAAACGTCGGCGAGGCTCGGGAGACCCCGGTGGGGACCCCCCAGGAGGAGCTCGCGACCGGGGAGCACTCGACGCGCAACCGGGTCGCGAGGTCCATCCTGGACCACGGCCCGTCGACCGTCGCCGAGCTGGCCGGCCGGCTGGGGCTGACCCAGGCGGCTGTGCGGCGCCATCTGGACGCGCTCGTCGCCGACGACGTCGTGGAGGCGCGCGAGCAGCGGGTCTACGGCACGCGCACGCGCGGCCGCCCCGCGAAGGTCTTCGCGCTCACCGACTGCGGCCGGGACGCCTTCGACCAGTCCTACGACAAGCTCGCCGCGGACGCGCTGCGCTGGATCGCCGAGCGGGAGGGCGGTCCCGAGGCGGTCGCCGCCTTCGCCCGCGCCCGGATCGCCGCGCAGGCGCGCGCCTACCGCGAGGCGATCGAGGCCGCCGGCCCGGAGGAGCGCGCCGAGGCTCTGGCCAGGGCCCTCAGCGTCGACGGGTACGCTGCTACGGCGCGGAGCGCACCGGTCGGCGAGCAGCTCTGCCAGCACCACTGCCCGGTCGTGCACGTCGCGGAACAGTTCCCGCAGCTGTGCGAGGCCGAGACGGAGATCTTCGCCGAACTGCTGGGAACCCACGTCCAGCGACTGGCGACCATCGCCCACGGTGACGGCGTCTGTACGACGTTCATCCCCAAGATTTCGAAGACCGATCACCAGAGCCACCACGCTTCTGCAAGCACGGCCGGGAGGAACCCCGCATGACTCTCCCCACGGAGACTGCTCACCCCGAACTCGAGGGCCTGGGCAAGTACGAATACGGCTGGGCCGACTCCGACGAGGCCGGTGCCGCTGCGAAGCGCGGCCTGAACGAGGACGTCGTCCGCGACATCTCGGCCAAGAAGTCCGAGCCGGAGTGGATGACGAAGCTGCGCCTGAAGGGCCTGAAGCTCTTCGAGAAGAAGCCCATGCCGAACTGGGGCTCGGACCTGTCGGGCATCGACTTCGACAACATCAAGTACTTCGTGCGCTCCACGGAGAAGCAGGCGGAGTCCTGGGAGGACCTGCCCGAGGACATCAAGAACACCTACGACAAGCTGGGCATCCCGGAGGCCGAGAAGCAGCGCCTCGTCGCCGGTGTCGCCGCCCAGTACGAGTCGGAGGTCGTCTACCACCAGATCCGCGAGGACCTGGAGGAGCAGGGTGTCATCTTCCTCGACACCGACACCGCGCTGAAGGAGCACCCGGAGCTCTTCAAGGAGTACTTCGGCACGGTCATCCCGGCCGGTGACAACAAGTTCGCCTCGCTGAACACCGCCGTGTGGTCGGGCGGCTCCTTCATCTACGTCCCGCCGGGCGTCCACGTGGAGATCCCGCTCCAGGCCTACTTCCGTATCAACACGGAGAACATGGGCCAGTTCGAGCGGACCCTGATCATCGTCGACGAGGGTGCCTACGTGCACTACGTCGAGGGCTGCACCGCCCCGATCTACAAGTCGGACTCGCTGCACTCCGCGGTCGTCGAGATCATCGTCAAGAAGAACGCCCGCTGCCGCTACACGACCATCCAGAACTGGTCGAACAACGTCTACAACCTGGTCACCAAGCGCGCCGTGGCCTACGAGGGCGCGACCATGGAGTGGATCGACGGCAACATCGGCTCCAAGGTGACGATGAAGTACCCGGCCGTCTACCTGATGGGCGAGCACGCCAAGGGCGAGACCCTCTCCATCGCCTTCGCGGGCGAGGGCCAGCACCAGGACGCGGGCGCCAAGATGGTCCACATGGCGCCGAACACGTCGTCCAACATCGTCTCCAAGTCGGTCGCGCGCGGTGGCGGTCGTACGTCCTACCGCGGTCTGATCGAGATCGGTGAGGGCGCCGCCGGATCGAAGTCGAACGTGCTGTGCGACGCGCTGCTGGTCGACACCATCTCCCGGTCGGACACGTACCCGTACGTCGACGTCCGCGAGGACGACGTGTCCATGGGCCACGAGGCCACCGTCTCCAAGGTCTCCGAGGACCAGCTCTTCTACCTGATGAGCCGCGGCCTGTCCGAGGACGAGGCCATGGCGATGATCGTGCGCGGCTTCGTCGAGCCGATCGCCAAGGAGCTGCCCATGGAGTACGCGCTGGAGCTCAACCGGCTGATCGAGCTGCAGATGGAGGGCGCGGTCGGCTGACCGCCGGTCCGCAGTCCCCGTCAGGCCACATACGTAAAGGAAAGCGAGCACAACGACAGCCATGGCTGAGGTCCAGAACTCCCCCACTCTCGGCTCCGCTCGAGCGGGGGGACCCCCACCGCTGGGGAGCACCACCGCCGGCTCGATCGCGGTTGCCGCGGAGTCGACCGTCGTCTCGCGCATGAGCGCGCCCCCGTCCTTCGACGTCGCGGACTTCCCAGTCCCGCACGGCCGTGAGGAGGAGTGGCGGTTCACCCCGCTGGAGCGCCTGCGCGGTCTGCACGACGGCACCGCCGTGGAGAACGGACAGGGCGTGAAGGTCGCCGTCGAGGCCCCCGAGGGCGTCGTCGTCGAGACCGTCGGCCGTGACGACGCGCGGCTCGGCAAGGCGGGCACCCCGGTGGACCGTGTCGCCGCCCAGGCGTACTCCGCCTTCCAGCAGGCGGGCGTCGTGACCGTCCCGAAGGAGACCGTCCTCACCGAGCCGATCCGCATCGCGGTGCACGGCGAGGGCGGGACCCGCTTCGGCCACCAGGTGATCGAGCTGGGTGCCTTCGCCGAGGCCGTCGTGGTCATCGACCACACCGGTGACGCGGTGCTCGCCGCCAACGTCGACTACATCCTGGGCGACGGCGCCAAGCTGACCGTCGTCTCCGTCCAGGACTGGGACGGCAAGGCCGTCCATGTCGCCCAGCACAACGCGCTGATCGGCCGGGACGCCTCCTTCAAGTCGGTCGTCGTCACCTTCGGCGGTGACGTGGTCCGTCTCCACCCGCGCGTCACCTACGCGGGCCCCGGCGGCGAGGCCGAGCTGTTCGGCCTGTACTTCACCGACGCCGGGCAGCATCAGGAGCACCGCCTGCTGGTCACCCACAACGCCCCGCACTGCAAGTCGAACGTCGTCTACAAGGGCGCGCTCCAGGGCGACGACGCGCACGCGGTGTGGATCGGTGACGTGCTCATCGAGGCCAAGGCCGAGGGCACGGACACCTACGAGATGAACCGCAACCTGGTCCTCACCGACGGCGCGCGGGTCGACTCGGTGCCGAACCTGGAGATCGAGACCGGCGAGATCGTCGGCGCCGGCCACGCCTCCGCCACCGGCCGTTTCGACGACGAGCAGCTCTTCTACCTGATGGCCCGCGGCATCCCGGAGCACGAGGCCCGCCGTCTCGTGGTCCGCGGCTTCTTCGCCGAGCTGGTCCAGCAGATCGGTGTCGCCGACATCGAGGAGCGCCTCCTCGCCAGGATCGAGGAGGAGCTGGAGGCTTCCGTCGCATGACCTTCGTACGCGCCTGTGGGCTGGGCGAGCTGGAGGAGGACACCCCGCACCGGGTGGAACTCGACGGCACGCCGGTCTCGGTCGTGAAGACCGAGGGCGAGGTGTTCGCGATCTACGACATCTGCTCCCACGCGAACGTCTCGCTCTCCGAGGGCGAGGTGGAGGACTGCCAGATCGAGTGCTGGCTGCACGGCTCCCGCTTCGACCTCCGCACCGGCAAGCCGTCCGGCCTCCCCGCGACGCGCCCCGTCCCCGTATACCCCGTAAAGATCGAAGGGGACGACGTTCTCGTCTCCGTCACCCAGGAGTCCTGAGGCACCCATGGCAACGCTTGAAATCCGAGACCTGCACGTCACCGTCGAGGCCGACAACGCCACGAAGGAGATCCTCAAGGGCGTCGACCTCACCGTGAAGCAGGGCGAGACGCACGCCATCATGGGCCCCAACGGCTCCGGCAAGTCCACCCTCGCCTACTCCCTCGCGGGGCACCCGAAGTACACGATCACCAGCGGTTCCGTCACCCTCGACGGCGAGGACGTCCTGGAGATGTCCGTCGACGAGCGCGCCCGCGCGGGCCTGTTCCTGGCGATGCAGTACCCGGTCGAGGTTCCCGGCGTCTCGGTCTCCAACTTCCTGCGCACCTCCGCCACCGCCGTGCGCGGCGAGGCCCCGAAGCTGCGCACCTGGGTGAAGGAGGTCAAGGAGGCCATGGAGCGCCTCAGCATGGACCCCTCCTTCGCCGAGCGCAACGTCAACGAGGGCTTCTCCGGCGGTGAGAAGAAGCGCCACGAGATCCTCCAGCTCGAGCTGCTCAAGCCGAAGGTCGCGATCCTGGACGAGACCGACTCCGGCCTGGACGTCGACGCGCTGCGCATCGTCTCCGAGGGCGTCAACCGCGTCCGCGAGACCGGTGAGGTCGGCACCCTGCTGATCACCCACTACACGCGCATCCTGCGCTACATCAAGCCCGACCACGTCCACGTGTTCGCCGGCGGCCGCATCGTCGAGTCCGGCGGCCCCGAGCTGGCGGACAAGCTGGAGAACGAGGGCTACGAGGCATACGTGAAGGGTGGCGCATCCGCGTGACACAGCTGCCGGGCCTCCTCGACACCGAGGCGATCCGTAAGGACTTCCCCGTCCTGGACCGCGTGATCCACGACGGTAAGAAGCTCATCTACCTGGACAACGCGGCGACCTCGCAGACGCCGCGCCAGGTGCTCGACGTGCTCAACGAGTACTACGAGCAGCACAACGCCAACGTCCACCGCGGTGTGCATGTGCTCGCCGAGGAGGCCACGGCGCTGTACGAGGGCGCGCGTGACAAGGTCGCCGAGTTCATCAACGCGCCGAGCCGCGACGAGGTGATATTCACCAAGAACGCCTCCGAGTCGCTGAACCTCGTCGCGAACATGCTGGGCTGGGCCGACGAGCCCTACCGGGTGGACCGCGACACCGAGATCGTCATCACGGAGATGGAGCACCACTCCAACATCGTGCCGTGGCAGCTGCTCGCGCAGCGCACGGGCGCGAAGCTGAAGTGGTTCGGTCTGACGGACGACGGCCGCCTGGACCTGTCCAACATCGACGAGATCATCACGGAGAAGACGAAGATCGTCTCCTTCGTGCTGGTGTCGAACATCCTGGGCACGGTCAACCCGGTCGAGGCGATCGTGCGCCGCGCACAGGAGGTCGGCGCACTGGTGTGCATCGACGCCTCGCAGGCCGCGCCGCACATGCCGGTGGACGTGCAGGCCCTCCAGGCCGACTTCGTGGCCTTCACCGGCCACAAGATGTGCGGCCCGACGGGCATCGGCGTCCTGTGGGGCCGCCAGGAACTCCTGGAGGACCTGCCCCCGTTCCTCGGCGGCGGCGAGATGATCGAGACGGTGTCGATGCACTCCTCGACGTACGCCCCCGCGCCGCACAAGTTCGAGGCGGGCACGCCCCCGATCGCCCAGGCCGTCGGCCTGGGCGCGGCGATCGACTACCTCAACTCGATCGGCATGGACAAGATCCTCGCCCACGAGCACGCACTGACGGAATACGCGGTCAGGCGCCTGGCCGAGGTCCCGGACCTGCGCATCATCGGCCCGACGACGGCCGAGGACCGAGGGGCCGCGATCTCCTTCGCCCTCGGCGACATCCACCCGCACGACGTGGGCCAGGTCCTCGACGAGCAGGGCATCGCGGTCCGTGTCGGCCACCACTGCGCGCGTCCCGTCTGCCTGCGCTACGGAATTCCCGCGACCACGCGAGCGTCGTTCTATCTGTACTCCACGCCCGCCGAGATCGATGCTCTGGTCGAGGGGCTGGAGCACGTTCGGAACTTCTTCGGCTGAGAGGCGTTCGACACCGTGAAGCTGGACTCGATGTACCAGGACGTCATCCTGGACCACTACAAGAACCCGCACGGGCGTGGTCTGAGGGACGGCGACGCCGAGGTGCACCACGTGAACCCGACCTGCGGAGACGAGATCACCCTTCGGGTGAAGTACGACGGCACCAGGATCGCGGACGTCTCGTACGAGGGTCAGGGCTGCTCCATCAGCCAGGCCAGCGCCTCCGTGCTGAACGAACTGCTCGTCGGCAGGGAGCTGACCGAGGCGCAGAAGATCCAGGAGACCTTCCTGGAGCTGATGCAGTCCAAGGGCAGGATCGAGCCGGACGACGCGATGGAGGACATCCTGGAGGACGCGGTCGCGTTCGCCGGTGTCTCCAAGTACCCCGCCCGGGTCAAGTGCGCCCTCCTGAGCTGGATGGCGTGGAAGGACGCGACGGCCCAGGTGCTGGGTGGCGCCGAAGCCGAGAGGAAGACGGCATGACCGACACCGTTGAGATGAAGCCCGCCTCCGAGGAGGAGCTTCGCGAGGCCCTGATGGACGTGGTCGACCCCGAGCTGGGGATCGACGTCGTCAACCTGGGGCTGATCTACGGCATCCACGTCGACGAGTCGAACATCGCGACCGTCGACATGACCCTGACCTCGGCGGCCTGCCCGCTGACGGACGTCATCGAGGACCAGGCCAAGTCCGCCACGGACGGCCTGGTCAGCGAACTGCGCATCAACTGGGTCTGGATGCCCCCGTGGGGCCCCGACAAGATCACGGACGACGGCCGCGAGCAGCTCCGGGCGCTCGGGTTCAACGTCTGACATCTGCGATGCGCACGTGCGGCGGCACCTGACCGGTGCCGCCGCTTCTCTCTTTCTCCTGGTTCTCCCGGTTCTCTTGGAGTCGTCGCCTTGAACTTCTGGTCGATCTATCAGCACGGCTTCGCCCGCGTCGCCGCCTGCACCGGGCACGCCGCCATCGCCGACCCGCGGGCCAACGCCGAGTCGGTGCTGCGGCAGGCGCGCCGGTGCGCGGAGGACGGCGTCGCCGTCGCCGTCTTCCCGGAACTCTGCCTGTCCGGCTACTCGATCGAGGACCTCGTGCTGCAGGACGTGGTCCTCGACGAAGTCGAGACGGCCCTGGCGACCGTGGTGGCGGAATCCGCGGACCTGCTGCCCGTGCTCGTCGTCGGCGCCCCGCTGCGCCACCGCAACCGGATCTACAACTGCGCCGTGGTCGTGCACCGCGGCCGGGTCCTCGGCGTCGCGCCCAAGTCGTACCTGCCGACGTACCGCGAGTTCTACGAGAAGCGCCAGATCGCCTCGGGCGACGACGAGCGCGGCGGCACGATCCGGGTGGGCGGGGCGGACGTCCCGTTCGGCGTCGACCTGCTCTTCGCGGCGGCGGACCTGCCCGGGCTGGTGCTGCACGCGGAGATCTGCGAGGACATGTGGGTGCCGGTGCCGCCGAGCGCCGAGGCCGCGCTGGCCGGTGCGACCCTCCTGGTCAACCTCTCCGGCAGTCCCATCACCGTCGGCCGGGCCGAGGACCGGCGGCTGCTGTGCCGGTCGGCGTCGACGCGCTACCTCGCCGCTTACGTCTACGCGGCGGCCGGGCTGGGCGAGTCGACCACGGACCTGTCGTGGGACGGCCAGACGATGATCTACGAGAACGGCGCCCTGCTGGCCGAGACCGAGCGCTTCCCGCTCGGCGACCAGTACGCGGTGGCCGACATCGACCTGGACCTGCTGCGGCAGGAGCGCGCCCGGATGGGCACGTTCGACGACAACCGCCGCACCCACGGCGCCCGCACCGGTGACTTCCGCCAGGTGTCCTTCCGCCTCGACGCGCCGACGGCCGACCTCGGCCTGCGCCGCCGCGTCGAGCGCTTGCCGTTCGTACCCGCCGACCCTGAGCGGCTCGCCCTGGACTGCTACGAGGCGTACAACATCCAGGTCGCCGGTCTGCAGCAGCGGCTCGCGGCGATCGGCGGGCCGAAGGTGGTCATCGGCGTCTCCGGCGGCCTCGACTCCACGCACGCGCTGATCGTCGCCGCCCGCGCGATGGACCGCGCCGGCCGCCCGCGCAGCGACATCCTGGCCTTCACCCTGCCCGGCTTCGCCACCAGCGACCACACCAAGGACAACGCGCACAAGCTGATGCGCGCCCTCGGCGTCACCGCGGCCGAGCTGGACATCACACCGACCGCACGTCTCATGCTCAAGGAGATGGGGCACCCGTTCTCCTCCGGCGAGCCGGTGTACGACGTCACCTTCGAGAACGTGCAGGCCGGCCTGCGCACCGACTACCTGTTCCGGCTCGCCAACCAGCGCGGCGGCATCGTGCTCGGCACCGGCGACCTGTCGGAGCTGGCGCTCGGCTGGTCCACGTACGGCGTCGGCGACCAGATGAGCCACTACAACGTCAATTCCGGGGTGCCCAAGACGCTGATCCAGCACCTGATCCGCTGGGTCATCAGCAGCGGCCAGTTCGACGACGAGACCGGCAAGACACTGGCCGCGATCCTCGACACGGAGATCAGCCCCGAACTGGTGCCGGGGGAGGAAATGCAGTCCACCGAGTCGAAGATCGGCCCGTACGCGCTGCACGACTTCACCCTCTACCAGGTGCTGCGGCACGGGTTCCGGCCCTCGAAGATCGCCTTCCTGGCCTGGCACGCCTGGCACGACCGGGAGGCGGGCGCCTGGCCGCCCGGCTTCCCGGAGGCCGAGCGGGTGGCCTACGACCTGCCGGAGATCCGGCACTGGCTGGAGGTGTTCTGCCGCCGCTTCTTCGCCTTCGCGCAGTTCAAGCGGTCGGCCATGCCGAACGGACCGAAGGTCTCGGCGGGCGGTTCCCTCTCCCCGCGCGGCGACTGGCGGGCACCGTCCGACGGCAACGCACGGGCCTGGCTGCACGACCTGGACCGCGTGCCGAAGGGCTGACGGGCTCAGGCCGACGGACGGCGACCGACAGGCTGACGGGCTGACGGGCTGACGGGCTGATGTGTACGGGCGTACACACACGATGTGTACGCTCGTACACATGGGATACCTCTTGCTCGCCGGCGCCATCGCCGCCGAGGTCGCCGCGACGACGGCGTTGAAGTACACCGAGGGCTTCAGCAGGCTGTGGCCCTCGGTGGCGACGGCCCTGGGCTACCTCGTCTCCTTCGCGCTGCTCGCCCAGGCCCTCAAGACCGTGCAGATCGGCACGGCGTACGCGATCTGGTCCGGCGTCGGCACCGCGGCCATCGCCGTGCTCGGCCTGCTGCTGTTCGGCGAGGGGCTGTCCCTGACGAAGGTCGCCGGGATCCTGCTGATCGTCGGGGGAGTGGTGGTCCTCAACATGGGCGGGGCGACGCACTGATGCCCCGCCGCTACGACCCCGACCGGCGCCGGCGGATCATCGACGCGGCGATCCGGGTGGTGGGGGAGAAGGGCATCGCCGGTCTGAGCCACCGCTCGGTCGCGGCCGAGGCCGACGTCCCGCTCGGCTCCACGACGTACCACTTCGCCACTCTGGACGACCTGCTGGTCGCGGCCCTGCGCCGGGCCACCGAGGGCTTCGCGGGCGTCCTCGACGCGAGCGGAGTACTGGACGACGCCGACGCCGACCTCGCGGCCGGTCTCGCCCGGGTCCTCGGCGAGTGGCTGGGCGGCGACCGGCCGGGCGTCGAGCTGGAGTACGAGCTGTACCTGGCCGCCCTGCGCCGCCCCGCACTGCGCCCGGTGGCCGCCCAGTGGACCGAGGACACGGCCGAACGCCTGGCCGCCCGCGTCGATCCCGTGACGGCCCGGGCGCTGCTCGCACTGGTGGACGGGATCTGTCTGCAGGTGTTGCTGACGGGCGGTTCCTACGACGAGGCGTACGCCCGTGATGTGCTGGCCCGGGTGATCCCCTGAACCCGCGCCCGGCACCTGAGACGCCGCTCGGACGGGTTCGCCCCCACGACCGCCCCCACGTTAGGTTTTCCGTATGACCGACACTGCTTCCCGTACCACCGGCGCCGTCGCCGCCGGCCTCGCCACGATCGCCGCCGACGGCACCGTTCTCGACACCTGGTTCCCCGCCCCCGAGCTGATGGCAGAGCCGGGCCCCTCCGGCACCGAGCGGCTCTCCGCCGAGCAGGCCGCGGAGCTGCTCGGCGGCGGCGCTACCGCGGCCGTCGGCCCGGACGCCCGCCGGGGCGTCGAGGTCGTCGCGGTCCGCACGGTCATCGCCTCCCTCGACGACAAGCCGATCGACACGCACGACGTCTACCTGCGTCTGCACCTGCTCTCCCACCGCCTGGTCAAGCCGCACGGTCAGAGCCTGGACGGCATCTTCGGCCTCCTCGCCAACGTCGCCTGGACCTCGCTCGGCCCGGTCGCCGTGGACGACATCGAGAAGGTGCGGCTGAACGCCCGCGCCGAGGGCCTGCACCTGCAGGTCACCTCGATCGACAAGTTCCCGCGCATGACGGACTACGTCGCCCCCAAGGGCGTCCGCATCGCCGACGCCGACCGGGTCCGCCTCGGCGCACACCTGGCCGCGGGCACCACGGTCATGCACGAGGGCTTCGTCAACTTCAACGCCGGCACCCTCGGCACCTCCATGGTCGAGGGCCGCATCTCCGCCGGTGTCGTCGTGGGCGACGGCTCCGACATCGGTGGCGGCGCCTCCACCATGGGCACGCTGTCCGGCGGCGGCAACGTGATCATCTCCATCGGCGAGCGTTGCCTGATCGGCGCCGAGGCGGGCGTGGGCATCGCGCTCGGCGACGAGTGCGTGGTCGAGGCCGGCCTCTACATCACCGCGGGCACGCGCGTGACCATGCCCGACGGCCAGATCGTCAAGGCCCGCGAGCTCAACGGCGCCTCCAACATCCTCTTCCGCCGCAACTCGGTCACCGGCAAGGTCGAGGCCCGCCCGAACAACGCGGTGTGGGGCGGCCTGAACGACATCCTGCACAGCCACAACTGACCTACGGCGGCCATGACGTGTGGCCGCCTCATCGATCAGCGTCCTGACTGCTGCTGAGCTGTCGGCAGTTGTCGACGCCGGTCATCACTGAGCGCCCTTCCACGGCCCGAGGACGGCCCGGGAGGGCGCTCGTCCGTGTGCGGGGGGAGCCCCATGGTGAGCATCGCATCAGGAGTTCGGGAGGGTCGCCTCAGTGGCTGGCGACCGCGGTGCTTGCTCTGCTGTCGGCGACTGCTGGAGGCCGCTGGCGTCTGCGGTCGTCGATGTCAGCCGTAGATGTCAGAGAGGCCCCTTTGGGTTCGGTCACGGGCGACGGTACGCAGCCGGGTCAGTGCCGGGGATCGGATCTTGAGTCAGTGATACGTAGCAAGGGTGGGCGGGATCAGGACGACCGAGCGACCCGCAGCCGGACCTCGCGTCACTCAGCGGACGTCGACGTAGTCGCCAGCGGACGTGACCGCCGGGGTTGTCGTCGTACCTTCGAAGCGGTAGCGCCAGTAGCCGTCCACGGAGGCCTGCATGGGGGTCTTCAGGTTGCCGGAGGAGTCGCTGTATTTCGTCCTCACCGTGGTGTAGGTGGCCGTGCCCGCTTTGCAGAACTGGAGATGCGGACACTGGAGTAAGGGACGGCGTCGGACCAGCTGCCGTCCTTGGCGATGACTGAGATGTAGACCTTCCCAGTCCCCGCTGTCGCGTTCTTCAGCAGGGTTGGGTTGCCGCTGATGGTGAGCTTGCACGTGGAGGTCACATCGTTGACCTCCTGGCAGTCCGCCTGGTTCGTGGTCGGATTCAGAACGCCGTCGAAGTCATCGGTGTTCAGATGGGTTCCGTGGAAGAGCACCAGCGACACGTTCTTGATATTGGACGGAGCGCTCGACGTCACAGTGGCCGACATCGTTTTGGTGGTCGTGCCGATCACTATGTCCTTGCCACCGTTGATCGTCGCGTTCAAGATCTTGATGTCACTGCTGCCACGCATGAAGGTCCCTGGGGACGAGCGTCGGGCCGGTGCACCTGGTGGCGACCACCGATTGATGGGCTGAGTGTAGGTCAGCAGCCGTCAGGGAGGCCGGGGCCGTGCTGGTTGAGTTGAAGCGTGGTCGAGCAGCGGCGGTTTCTCAGTCAGGACTGAGCGGCGGCGGCTCAGCGGTGAGGGATGGCGCCTGACGTCGAGGGTGACCCCTGGGGGACGACTCGGGGTCGGTGGGGCGCGAAAGAGACAGAAGCTCATATTTCGTGACGTCAGTCACAGTGCTCCGCGATCAACCAGCGCGCTTAGTAGATGCGGCGTGGTGAGCATGTAGTGATTTGTCTGTTTTAGTCCGAGTGTGGATCCTGTCGCGCGTTCCGGAACGCCGCCCGGTCGGCCCGCAGGCCAGCTGCCCACGGGCATAAGGTTTCTGACGTCGTGACAGCTTTTCCTCCTGTCGCCACGTGCTGACCGGAGGCCCGCGCGCTGCCCTGGCGGTGTCCTGGGACCTACGAGGCGACGTAGTGGATGGGACCCGTTGCGCGCCCTGTCGAGCCGTTCTAAGAATGACGACCCACAGGACGTCGCTGCAGTTCGGAACCGGTGTTCACGCCGAGTCGACCGCGCACTGTGGCCCTCGGCGTCACCGAGTGAGTAGGAGCCCCCCACACATGAAGTTGTTCCGAACGTCCCCGAAACTCCTCGCCCTCGCTCTCGGTCTGGGGCTGGCCTCCAGCGCGCTGGGCGTGGCGGTGCCGGCGAGCGCCCAGTCGGCCGCTACCCCCTCCGCTTCCGCCGGTAGCTCCGTGGCGCGGTATGACGGGTCGGTTGAGGAGGCTGCGACCAACAAGGCGTTCTTCCAGGCTGTGCTCAAGTCGGTCGCCCAGAAGCGCGCCGCCCAGCCCAACGCGCAGGCGGTGACCCTCTACTACGACGACTCCAAGGCGCCGAGCTTCCGTTCGCAGATATCGAGCGCGGCCTCGATCTGGAACAGCTCCGAGTCCAACGTCAAGCTGAAGGAGGCTTCGAGCGGCAGTGCCGACTTCTCCTACTACGAGGGCAACGACCCGCGTGGGTCCCACGCCTCCAGCGATGGCCACGGACGCGGCTCCGTCTTCATCGACTACGCCCAGACCCGGCAGTACGACTCGATCCGCGTCGTCACCCATGAGACCGGGCACATACTGGGTCTGCCGGACGACTACAGCGGGCCGTGCAGTGAGCTGATGTCGGGCGGCGGCCCCGGCCCGTCCTGCACCAACCGCTACCCGAACGCCACCGAGCGCGCGCGTGTCGACCAGCTGTGGGCCACCGGACTCGCACAGGCCCCGAGCGCGGGGCGCCAGCCCGCTAGTGGCCCCTGGCGTTCGCACCACAGCACGCCTTGGAGCTGATCGCGTTCCCAAGTGGGAAGCGGCTCGCTGTCGAGGATGGCTTCAGCCACATGCTCAAAGGCGGCCGCTTCCAGTGCGCGGTCTACGACCGGGACCGGGCCATCGCCGACCGGCTCGGTGCCATGATCCGGGGCGGCGGGGGAGTGGCCTGCGAGCGCTCCGAGAAGGACCCTGCGGGCCCGTAGTGGCACGTCTGTGGCACGACCCCTGAAACGCTGAAGGGCCAGCCTGGGAGGAAACCCCTCCCGAGCTGGCCCTTCTCTCGGTGCCCCCGGCAGGATTCGAACTCAACCGCTGTCACCGCTGACTGGTATCCATGGCCGCATGAATCTTGAGCAGGCAGACCCCGATGACCTCGCGGTGCTCCGTGCGGCCTTCGCTGTTGACGGCGGCGGTCGATCCGCGCTGGGCTGGGAAGCGGTGTGGGCCTTCGAAGCGGACCACCGCATAGTTCTGCCGGAGCCCTATCGGACCTTCGTTGCGGAGATCACCGACGGCTCGTACTCCGGTCCGCCGGACTGCGGGTTGGTGGGCCTGGCTGAGCTGCCCGATGACTGGGGGGTCGACCGACCGGAACGTGACCTGAGCCGGCCCTTCCCCCTCACCTCGCAGTGGCTGTGGGAAGAGGACGACTCAGAGCCGTCGGAGAACACTGATTTGATCATGGACGGAGTCTTCGATCATGGGTCAATCGTCCTTGGGACGGACGGATGCGGCATGTACTGGCACCTCGTCGTCACCGGCCCGCATCGTGGACACGTCTGGTTGATCACCGGGGAAGGCGCCACTCCGTTCGGAGCCGAGTTCGGGTTCACCACGGCTGAGCCGGGATTCGTCGGCTGGGTTAAGCACTGGGCTGCCAACAAGCCTTGGTTTGACGCTGCGTGACGAGGTGGGACGACGGGCGTTCGGTCCAGCAGACGCACGAGTGGGCGGCGCAGCGACTTTGGCCGGGAGGTTCAATGACCGAGTCAAGGCCGTGGGCCGCCTTCCAGCAGTGAGGGCGGCACCTCGTCCCGGAGAACGTCTGTGCGCCTCAGTCGGTGAAAGTCAGCCACGATGGCGGGCACGCCGAGCTGATCAGGCGCGCGCGTGCCTTGCTGCACCCCCGCCGGCCTGAGCCACGCTGGAGGCTCTGTGGCTTCGGCCTGAGTCAAGCCGTCTGCTAGGGCGGTCATGTCGCCCGCGGCAACTACCAACTCGGCTCCGAGGATGGGGACCATGCCGGGCAGCGAGTCGATGATCTCGATCTGTGGGTGGGTGCGGAAGGCGTCACGGATCTGCCGGTCGATGCCCCCGTTCCGGCCCGTCCTCTCCGCTTCCGCCGCCGCTCCTGTGCCGTCGGCCAAGGTCATGTGGGTGCCGGGTGGTGGTTCAGCACGTACCCATGGGCACCAGGTCCGTCATGACGGACGTCTGTTGCCGCGCTACCTGGGCGTCAGCACGCAGAACTCGTTGCCGTCGGGATCGGCCATGGCCACCCGGCCGGCCTCGTCCTGGCCGGTGTCGTTCCGGGTCGCCCCGAGGGAGAGCAGTCGTGCGACCTCTGCCGTCGGGTCAGCGTGGGCAGGTGCAGCGAGCTCGAAATGCAGCCGGTTCCTGCCCTTCTTCGGCGCCACCGGCGGACCGCCCCACGTGATCTTCGGACCGCCGTGCGGCGAGCGGATCGCGGTTTCCTGGTCCTGGTCCCAGACCAACGGCCACCCCAGCGCTTCGCTCCAGAAGTACCCGACCTCCTGCGAACCGTCGCAGGCCAGCGCTCCGAGGAAGCCGCAGTCGGCAAGGAATGTGTTGCCCGGTTCGATGACGCAGAACTCGTTTCCCTCAGGGTCGGCGAGTACCACGTGCCCGTCCTCCGGGCGTTGGCCGACGTCGATGTGCCGTCCGCCGAGCGCCAGCGCCCTGGCCACCGTCTGCTGCTGGTCCTCCAGGGATGTACTCGTCAGGTCGAAGTGCATCTGGTTCTGTCCGGCCTTCCGCTCCTGGCTCCGGGTGACACGGATGCGGAACCCGGTGTCATCGCTGGGCAACAGCGCGACGCCGTCGTGGGCGTCGGCCAGTTCCCAACCCAGAACCCCGGACCAGAACTGCGCCAGACGCAGAGGCCGGCTCGCGCCGAAGCAGACCGCGAACAGGTGAGAAGTCATGTCCCGTGCATCTCCGATCCACTGACCGGCCGCTGTCGGCAAGGCACCGTCGGCCCCGTGACCGGAAGCTTAAGGGGAGGGCGGGGGCACCCGCAGTCGGGTTTCCGTACAGCCGGGCTGGAACTGCAGAGCCAAGGAATCTTTTCGTGCCGCCGCGAGGGCGTCAGGTCCGCACGCACTCCTCGTACGCCGCCATCAGCCTGTCGGCCGCCTCCTGGCCGGCGGGCAGCAGGGGTGCGCGCACCGGGCCCGCGGGCAGGTGGAGGCGGGACAGGACGGCCTTGGCGGTGACCGTGCCGGGCAGGCCCGCGCCCATCATCGCCTCGATCAACGGCGTGGCCCGCAGCTGGAGTCCGGCCGCGCGGGCGGTGTCGCCCGCGTCGAAGGCGTCGAGGACGGCGGCGACGCGATCCGGCACGGCGTTCGCGACCGTGCTGACACAGCCGGCCGCCCCGACCGCGTAGAGGGCGAGGATGTGCTCGTCGCAGCCCGCGTAGTACGCCAGATCCGTGCGCGCGAGCACCTTCTGGGTGCCGAGGAAATCGTAGGAACAGTCCTTGACCGCCACGATCCGCGGGTGCGCGGCGAGGCGGATCATCGTCTCCGGCTCGATCCGGGTGCCGGTGCGGCCCGGGATGTCATAGAGCATCACCGGCAGCTCGCTCGCGTCCGCGACCTGGAGGAAATGGGCCTCGACCGCCTCCTGCGGCGGCCTGCTGTAGTACGGCGTCACCACCAGCACGCCGTCGGCGCCCGCCTTCGCGGCGGCGAGGGCCAGCTCCACGGTGTGCCCGGTGTCGGACGTGCCCACGCCCGCGACCAGTGAGGCGCGGTCGCCGATCGCATCCCGCACGGCCGCGATCAGCTCCGCCTTCTCCGTGTCCGTCGTGGTGGGCGACTCGCCCGTGGTGCCGTTCAGGACCAGACCGTCGCAGCCCCGCGTCACCAGGTGCTCGGCCAGCCGCCGGGCGCCGGCCAGGTCGAGTGCGCCCGACTCGGTGAACGGCGTGATCATCGCGCAGAGCGTGCGGCCGAAGGGGCGGGAGGGCTTGCGTGTCGTCGTCATGGGGGTAGTCTCGACACCTCGACGGTGAAGCTCTACTTAATTCTTCTAAGAGATATCGATAAGAGTTTCTGAGATGTACCGGGCGTGGCCGGAGGGCCTATGTCCAACTCGGGCCCTCATGGGTCACTATGGCCCAAGAGTCACCGACGTCAGGTCATGGGAGTCATGGGAGGCACCATGAAGCTCGGCAAGGCACTGGCCACCGGAATCGCGGAGGAGAAGCCGCTCGTCCACGAGGACGAGGTGGAACTCCCCGAAGACACCGTCCGCACCGAACCGGCCGAGCCGGCCCGCGAAGAGGTTCCGGCCGCCCGATGAGACTGCGGCTCCCGGCGGAACGCCCGACGGAGCCGCCGACCGGCTACAAGATCGCCCACCCGGTGCTGTCCCAGGACGGCGTCCGGGCCGGGTTCACCGGTGTGTCGCTCGGCGGCGCGCTGCCGTACGCCGTCCTCGACGACGCCTCGTGCGTCTACGGCCGCAGGCACCGCCCGCCCGCGCGTCTGTGCGACTGCGGCTTCCACTGCGTGCATGACCGGGCGGCGGCCGAGGCCCTGCTCTGCACCGCCGAGAACCGGGCGGCGGTCCTGCTCGACGTCTGCGTGCTCGGCGCCTACATCCGCTTCGAGCGCGGCTTCCGCTACGCCCGCCAGCGGGTGCGCACGGCGACGGTCGGCCCCTGCGCCTGCGGCGCCACCGCCGTCGCGCTCGCCGACGCGGGCTGGGGCAGGCCCGGCTGGCGGGCCCTGGCCCCCGTCTGCGCAGGCTGCGGGCGCGGGCGTACGTCCGTCTCGCTCGCCGGGTTCGCCCGGCTGGCCGGAGAGGGGCTGCGGGTGGTGGCGCGGGCCGGCACCGAGGCCGGTGTGCAGCCGCCGCCGTCCGCCGCTCCGGTGCCGGACGTGCCCGAACTCGTCGCCGAGGCGGCCCTGCTGCAGGCCAGGCTCGACTGGTTCCAGACCCAGCTCGCCCGGCTCGGCGACCGCGGCACCGGAGGCGGACCGTCGTGAGGGACCACGGCAGACCGCCCCGGCGCACCGGGCACCCCGGGAGCCGGCTCGGCCACACGCTGGTCCGGCTCGCGGGGCGGGCGGACCTGACGGGACGGGCACGCACCCGCGCCGCCGACCTGCTGGACAAGACCGGGGCCATGGCGGTGCAGGTCCGCATGAGCGCGGCCGCGGCGGTGCACGGTGTGCTGCACCGCCGCCACCACTGACCCCGGTCGGCTCGGCCCTACGGGCGGAAGCGCAGCACCTGCGGGTCGTGGTCGCTGATCTGGTCGTTGAACTCCGAGTTGATGTGCACGCTGTCGTACTCGAAGTCGCAGCCGCGCCGGATCGCCGGGCTGATCAGGATCTGGTCCAGGACCTGCTGGTTGCCCTGGTAGTCGTAGGTGTAACGCTCGCTCCTGGGCAGCGACTTGATCGCCGACCACAGCTCGCCGTCGCCCTCCAGGATCTGGGCGGTCTCGGAGAACTCGAAGTCGTTCATGTCGCCGAGCGCGATGACGTTCGCGTTCTTCTGGACGGTCAGGATGTCCTTGACGAACGCGTTCACCTCGGTCGCCTGGGCGTGGCGCTGGATCTCCGAGCTGCGCACCGGCGGCTGGTACTGGGAGGTCAACCCCTGGTCCCCGCCCTTGGAGTTGAGGTGGTTGGCGATGACGAACACGGTCTTGCCGTGGAAGACGAACTCGCCGGCCAGCGGCTTGCGGCTGTCCTTCCAGGCCGCGTTCGCCGGGTCGATGCGGCCCGGGGAGGCCGTCAGTTCCGCCTTGCCGTCGACCTTGGTGACCCCGACCGCGGTGGTGGAGTCGCCGCCCGCGCGGTCCACGAAGGACACCCGCTCCGGGTTGAAGAGGAACACCTGCCGGATGTTGCCGCCGGGCTGGCCGCCGTCCTGGTCGTTGACCGGGTTGATGGAGCGCCAGTCGTACGTCGGGCCGCCCGCCGCGACGATCGCGTCGATCAGCTTGTTCACGGTGCGGTCCGCGTCGACCGTGCCGTCGTCCGTGGCGCCGTTGTTGTCCTGGATCTCCTCCAGGGACACGATGTCCGGCGACTGCAGGTTGTTCACGATCGCGGCGGCGTGCTGGTCGAACGTGCCGTCCGACGGGTCGAGGTTCTCCACGTTGTACGTCGCCACCGCCAGCTCGCGGCCCGACTGCTTGCGGGTCGTCTCCCGCTCCAGGCCGCCGCTCTGCAGTGTGCCCAGCTTGCCGGCCACCAGGGTGTAGCCGCCGAACTGGTTGAAGTCCAGCGGGCCGGTGGTGGCGCCCTCCAGGGTGTCGCCTACGTTCGCCTTCGGGAAGTCGGCGGTCGAGCCAAGGGACTCGATCTGGAGGCGGCCGGTGTTCTGGGACTCGTAGGAGCCGTAGACCGTGCCGCCCCGGACGTTGCGGTGCTCCCACGGCTTCACCGTGACCCACAGCTCGCTGTACGGGTTGGTCGCGGTGACCACGCGGGCGTCCTCGACCTGGACGTTCATGCCCTCCAGGGACTCGTAGTAGTCCAGGGCGTACGCCGACGGGTCCAGGGTCAGGCCGTTGATGGAGCCGCCGGCCGCGGTGTCGCCCCCGGGGGCGTACTCGTCCGGCACCGCGTCCTCGTCGATCACGACCGGAGCCGGGACCTCGTTGCCGGTGGAGACGGTGGTGACGGCCGGCTTGGTGATCTCGGTGACCGACTGGTTGCCGGACGAGGTGCCGCCCGGGACGTACTCGGAGACCGTGCCGGCCACCTTCACCGAGTCGCCGACCGCGACCTTCGGGGCGGAGCCGGTGAAGACGAACACCCCTTCACTGGTCGCCGGGTTGTCGTCCGGCGTCGGATCCTGGAGCCAGAAGCCCTTGGACGAGCCGTAGGCGCGGGTGGCCGTGACGATGCCGGGCACGTCCGTGACCTTCTGGCCCGCCAGCGGCGATATGCGTGTCGTGCCCTGGATGTCGTGGATGCGCACCGAGTCGGCGTGCGCGGGCGAGGTGAGGACGACGGTCGACGCGGCGGAACAGACGGCGGCGACAGTGAGCGCGGCGAGGCGCGCGGAAGACCTGCTCGGCAAGGGATCCCTCCGGGGACGTGAGTGAGCGCCGGGACGAGGATGGAACGGAAGAGCGTGCGGGACTCGTAGCCCTCTGTGACACGCGTAGAGCAGAGTGAACAGTTGTCCCCCGACTTCTACGCGCGTCAATCTCCTGCCTGTCCCCGGGAGTTGTCAAGGTTTCGGCCATGGACGGAGTCCGGCGAGGAGATGAACCGGGTGGCATCGGTGGAAATCCGTCTAGGCTGAGCGGCTGAGCCCGTTCACGGTCCGAGGAGAACCAGCCGATGTCAGACAGCTCCCCCCTGCCGCCCGTACGGCTGCACCCCGAAGCGGAGCTGGCGCGTGCCGCGCTGTCCACGCCCGTTCTCTCCCGGGCCGCCCGACTCGCCCGCTGGACAGGCCCCGAGACCCGCGTGGACGCGGGCGGCGTACTGGTCGAGGAGCAGCTTCCGGCCGCCGCCGAGGTGCTCGGACTGAGCGGTGACGACGCCGTGGCCCGGGCCGGCGAGGCATGGCGGGTCGCCGTGGACGCCGGCCTGGTCGACATCGTCGACGAGGAGGCCGGGACCGTGACGGCCGGGGCGGGCCTCGCGCTGCTCACCAGCGGCTCACCGCACGACGTGCTCGGCATCTGGCTCGCCGCCCTGGAGACGCTCATCGCGGACGCGGCCGTGCCCGATCTCGACGGTCTCGTCGACGCCTTGGACCAGGGAGGAGAGGTCGATTTCGCGTCACTCGACTGGGACCCGCAGGCCGAGGCGGACTTCCTCGACGGCGTCCTCGGCAACCTCTATCTGCTGACGGTCAGTGAGGACGGCTCCGGAGAACGGCCGGTGCCGCTGCCTGCCCTCGCCGCCTCGATGATCGTCCCCAGCGACATGGGAGCCCCCAGCAACGACGTCCTGGAGCAGGTCTCCGACGCGATGATGCGCCTGGACGACCAGTTCCGGATGCTGGAGCCGGCCGGGCTCGTGGAGTACCAGCCGCTGGACGAGGCGCTGATGGCCGACGCCGACGAGGAGCCCGCCGCGCCCGTCGACGACACCGACGTCGCCCGCTACGGCATGGTCCGGCTGACCCCGCTCGGCGCGTACGGGCTGCGGGCACGGCTGCTGGAGGCCGGGTTCGCAGCGCCGGTGGTGGGCGAACTCGCCGACAAGGGAGCGGACGCGCTGTTCGACGGCATGGCGAACTTCGGACAGTCGGCCGCGCGTGCCGAGACGGAGCGGTGGCTGGAGCAGCGCGAACCGCTCGCCGCGGCACGGGAGTTGCTGGCGGCGGCCCGGGGCACGGACGAGGGGGCGCCGCTGCGCAGGCTGCGCTGCCAGCAGGCGCTGTCCCTGGTCGGCGCGGAGGCCGAGCCTGCCCTCCGTGAGGTGCTGGACGATCCCGAGCTGGGTGGACTGGCCCGGGTGTGGCTGAGTGAGCGGGACGCCGCCGGGGTGCCGGCACCCTCGGAGGCGATGGTGTTCTGGCTGACCGTCGACACGGTCGCCGCGCAGCTGGCCGCCGAGGGGAACTCCGAGGAACTGCGGGCGCTGGTGGAGGGGCTGGCCTCGCAGCACAGCGGGTTCTTCGCCGCCGCCTGGCGGGTCGACCACCCGGCCACCGCGGATGTGCTGGAGGCGATGGGACGTCTGCACCCGGACAAGAAGGTGGCGAAGGAGGCCCGGAAGGCGGCGTTCAAGGCCCGCTCGCAGCAAGCGGGCTGAGGGTCGGCGGGGCGCGCGTGAGGGGGCGGGTCGCACACGGGCCGAGCGGCGGAGCGGCTTGCGCCGTGTAGAGGGCGGGTCGTACGGATTCATGGAACCGGGGACCCCCGCGTAGGCAGGTGTTCAGCTCCCGTTCAAAGGCGGGCGGGAACGTGCGTGGTGCACCGATGACCGCCACGACCCTCCACGGCACACACACCGTCACAGGAGACAGCATGCCGCTCACCCGCAGGGACTTCGCCAGGAAATCCGCGATCACCGGAGCCGGAGTCGCGCTGGTGGGCAGCGTCGGTGCCCTCGCCACGGCGCCGGGCGCCCTGGCGTCCACCGACATCCGGGCCGGGGAGGAGGAGTCGGAGTACGAGCAGCACGGCGTCGGGTACGGCCCGCTGGTCCCCGACCCCGACGGCATCCTCGCCCTGCCCGCCGGCTTCAGGTACCGGATCCTCACCTACAGCGGCCGCACCACTCTGGAGTCCGGCGAGTTCACCCCCTCCCACCACGACGGCACCTCCGCCTTCGAGGGCCCCCGCGGCGCCGTCCTCCTCGTCAACAACCACGAACTGAAGGGCCCGCGCACCACCTGGGAGTACCCGGTGCCGCTCACCGAGGGCCTGGTCTACGACCCCGCCGCCGCCGGTGGCTGCACGGTGGTCGAGGTGCGCCGCGACCACGTCGCCGAGTGGGTCGGCGTCGCCGGCACCTCCACCAACTGCGCGGGTGGCCACACCCCGTGGGGCACCTGGCTGACCTGCGAGGAGACCGAGGACAAGGCCGGCCGGAACGGCATGACCAAGGACCACGGCTACGTCTTCGAGGTCGACCCCGCCGACCGCCGGGCCAACCGCGACCCCAAGCCCGTCAAGGCGCTCGGCCGCTACGCCCACGAGGCCGTCGTGGTCGATCCCAGGCGCGGCCACCTCTACCTCACCGAGGACGCGGCGGGCCCCAACGGCCTGCTCTACCGCTGGACCCCGCCGGAGGGCTTCCGTCACGGCCGGGGCCGGCTGCGCACCCTCGCCGACGACGCCGGTGTCCTCCAGGCCTTCCGCTGTTTCGACTCCGGCGGCAACTATGTCGACGACCTGTCCCGGGCCACGAAGACGGGCACGGTGTTCGGGGTCGACTGGGTGGATGTCCCCGACCGTGACGCCGGGACGGTCTCGGTCCGCAAGCAGTTCGCCGACGGCGAGGTCACCCGTGCCCGCAAGCTGGAGGGCATGTGGTGGGGCGACGGCGGCGCCTACATCGTCTCCTCCTACGCCCGCGCCGAGAGCCCCGTCCAGCACGACGGCCAGGTGTGGTTCTACGACCCGGCCCACCGCACCCTGACCCTCAAGGTCCTGCTCGGCGTGAACCCGGCTCCGGCCGCCGACGGTGCCTTCGACGGCCCCGACAACATCACCGTCTCCCCGTACGGCGGCCTGGTCATCGCCGAGGACGGCGAGGGGGTCCAGCACCTGTTCGGCGCCACCGACAGCGGCCGTACCTACCCCATCGCCCGGAACGAACTCAACGTGGGAACCGAAGAGGCGCCCGAGTACAGCGAGTTCACCGGCGTCACCTTCTCCCCCGACGGCTCGACCCTGTTCGCCGGCATCCAGGAGCCCGGCATCCTGCTCGCCATCACCGGCCCGTGGAAGCGGCAGAGGTGACACCGGTTCCGGCGTCCTGACCCATGCGTTCGCTCGTGCCTTCAGGGGCCGGAGCGCCGACACGGGGTTGTGCCGGTCTCGGCCTGTGCGCACCAGGGTGGCACGACCCCCCGGATCCCGCCCCACGTCCCGGTCGGCACCTGGAACCTGGAGGGCTACCGGGTGGGCCACGGACCGCCGGGCAGGGCACCCGGCACGCCTTCGGCGGCCTGCCGGACTCCGCTTTCCGGAGGGTCGAGCCCGCTGGAGAGCACGTGGGACGCCGGCTGGCCGTGGGGGCGTGACCCGCGCCCGTCCCGGCGGCCGGCCGGCGCTTGCCGCCTACGAGTGCCTGTTCCGAGCGGACCTGTGCCTGCCGCTGATCACCGAGGCCGCCACCAGCAGTGCGGCGAGCGCGATCAGCGTGCCCGCGCCGAACGCCCGGGCCGCCCCGTGGACGAGGACGGTGTCCGGTGATCCGGTGGCGTGCCGGGTCGCCGTGCCGTACACCGTGATGAGGACGGACAGTCCGACCGTGCCGCCCAGCCACTGCAGGGTCTGCAGCAGGCCGGAGGCCGCGCCTGCGTCGCGGGGTTCCACGCCGGCCAGGATCGTCGCGTTCAGCGGCATGAAGCTCAGACCCACGCCGAGCCCCAACAGCAGCAGCGGGCCGAGCAGTCCGCCCGCGTAGCCGTCCCCGGGGCTGAACCGCCACAGCCACCCGGCGCCGAGCGCGAGCAGCGTCATCCCGGTCAGCAGCACCGGCTTGGCGCCGAACCGGGCCAGCAGACGCGGCACCAGTCGTACGGTCGTGAACATCACCAGGGTCATCGGCAGGAAGGCGAAGCCCGCGCGCAACGGGCTGTAGTGCAGGGTCTGCTGACAGATCAGGGTGAGGAAGTAGAAGGCGCCGAACATGCCCGCGGGCAGCAGCAGGATGCTCGCGTAGCCGCCTGCCCGGTTGCGGTCGGCGAACAGCCGCAGCGGCATGACCGGCTGCCCGGCCCGTGCCTCGATCAGCGTGAACACAGCCAGCAGCGCGGCGGCTGCGGTGAAGCCGAGCTGGGCCCGGCTGTCGCTCCAGCCTCCCTCCGAGACACGGATGAACGCGTACACCAGCGAGGAGGTCCCGGCGGTCCCGGTGAGCGCGCCAGGCAGGTCGAACCGGCCCGCGTGGCGCCGCGTCTCGGTGACGAACCGGGGCAGGGCGAGGACGAGGGCCAGGCCTATGGGCACGTTGATGAGCAGGGCCCAGCGCCAGGACGCCCAGGAGGTCAGCATGCCGCCGAGGGCCAGACCGACCGAGCCGCCGATGCCGGCCATCGAGGAGTAGACGCTCAGCGCGTGGTGACGGCGGGGTCCCTCGGGGAAGTTGGTGGTGATCAGGGCGAGAGTGCTGGGGGCGATCAGGGCGGCGCCGAGGCCCTGCAGCGCGCGGGCCGCGAGCAGCCAGCCGCCCTCGGTGGCGAGGCCGCCGAGCAGCGAGGACAGGGCGAACAGCAGGACGCCCACGGTGAGGGTGCGGCGGCGGCCGGCGATGTCCCCGACGCGACCGCCGAGCAGCAGCAGACCGCCGAAGGAGAGGGTGTAGGCGTTGAGCACCCAGGACAGCCCGGTGGGGCTGAAGTGCAGGCCGTGCTGGATGTCGGGCAGCGCGACGTTGACGACGGTGGAGTCGAGGCCGACCATCAGGTAAGCGGTGACGATGACGAGGAGCGTGGTGCCGAGCCTCGCGGGCGGCGGGACAGTGGACGGCGCGTCGGCCGTGGTGGACAGGCTGGACGGGGTGGACATGAGGGTCTCCCGGTCTGGGCGTCCCCGGGTGCGACGGCGTGCGCGGGCAGCGCTTCAGCTGCCCACGGAGCACGGCGACGGTAATCGGGGACTGTCTCCGTTTAGTGCTCGACAAAATACGGAGAGAGTCCCCGGTTTGCAAGGAGATACTGGATGACGCAGGTCAGGCCCATGCGCGCGGACGCTCGGCGGAACTACGAGCGGTTGCTGAAGGCGGCGGCGGAAGCCTTCGCCGAGCAGGGGGAGAACGCGTCACTCGACGACATCGCCAAGCGGGCGGGCGTCGGCTCGGGCACGCTCTACCGGCACTTCCCGACCCGGCAGGCACTCCTGGAGGCCGCCTACGTGGACCGGATCGAGGCGCTGGGCGGCAGGGCCGACGAGCTGGCGGAGGAACTTCCGCCGGGCGAGGCGCTGGCGGAGTGGCTGAACGAGCTGTGTGTCGCCACGATCCAGGTGCGCGGGCTCAAGGCGCTGCTGGGCTCGGCGGTCACGGACGGCAGCTCGTCCACACTGACGGCGTGCGGCACTGCGGTGAAGGGCGCGGCGAACCGGCTGGTGGCGGCGGCCCAGGCGGAGGGCACCCTACGGACCGACCTCGACGCCATCGAGCTGCTGCGGCTGGCGCACGGGGTGGCCACGGCTTCCGAGCTGGCGAACGGGCAGGGCCGGCAGATCAGGCGGTATCTGTCGTTGCTGACGGAGGGACTGCGGCCGTAGCCGCAACGGATCCCGGGCCCGGCGTCGGGCCGGGTCAAGCCGGGGCGGGCAGGCCGGGGTGGGCGCGCTCACCTGCGCCGCCCACCCGCGCCGCCCTGGGGCGCGAGGGCCCGCGGCTGTGCGGCTACAGCGCCCGTGCTCCCGGCTCGACCATGTTCCTCACCGTCCGCGCCTGCACGAACTCGCCCATGGCGGTCATCTCCCACTCACCGGAGAACTGCCGGATGAGCTTGGCCATCATCACGCCCGTCTGCGGCTCGGCGTTGGTGAGGTCGAAGCGCACCAGTTCCTCTCCCGTGGCGGCGTCCATCAGGCGGCAGTACGCCTTGGCGACGTCGGTGAACTTCTGCCCCGAGAAGGAGTTGACCGTGAAGACCAGGCCGCTGACCTCCTGCGGAAGGCGGCCGAGGTCGACCGTGATCACCTCGTCGTCGCCCGCGCCCTCGCCGGTGAGGTTGTCACCGGAGTGTCTGACCGCGCCCTTCAGGATCGTCAGCTTGCCGAAGTAGCAGCTGTCGACGTGGTTGCGCTGCGGGCCGTAGGCGATGACCGAGGCGTCCAGGTCGATGTCCGCGGCATGGAACGCCGGCTCCCAGCCGAGGCCCATCTGCACCTGGGAGAGCAGCGGACGGCCGCCCTTGACGAGAGACACGGTCTGGTTCTTGCGCAGGTTGACCCGGCCCTTGTCGAGGCTGATCTTCCCCGTGCCCGGCGCCGGGGCGGGCGGGGCCGGGGGAGGGGACATCTGCGGGACCGGCGGGGCGACCGGGGGCTGCATGGCGGGCGGCGGCGGGCTGACGGGCTGCGCGGGCTGCGCGGCGGAGGCCGGCTCCTCGACCGTCACCCCGAAGTCGGTCGCGATACCCGCGAGACCGTCGGCGTACCCCTGGCCGACCGCGCGGGCCTTCCAGGCGCCGCCCCGACGGTAGATCTCCACGACCACCAGCGCGGTCTCCGTGCCGAGCTGCGGCGGGGTGAACGTGGCCAGTACCGAGCCGCCGTCCGCGTCACGGACCGTGGCCGTCGGCTCGATGCCCTGGAAGGTCTGCCCGGCCGCGTCCGGACTCGCGGTGACGACGATCTTGTCGATGTCCGGCGGCACGGCGCCGGTGTCGACCGTGATCGCGTCGGGCGCGGCACCTCCGCCGGACCGGTACGTCACGCCCGGACCGGTCGGCTGGTTGTAGAAGATGAAGTCGTCGTCGGAGCGCACCTTGCCGTCGGCGGTGAGCAGCAGGCCCGACACGTCGAGCCGCACCGGAGCGGCGACGTCCACCGTCACGCGGGCGGCGGCGAGGGCGATGTTCGAGCCTGGGGTCATAGCTGTCATGCCGGGTGAACGAACGAGATCGCTTTACCGTTCCCTTACCGATGCCACGACCTCCGATCGGTCCAGGGCTCAGTACGGCCAGATCGGCGGGTCGTTCACGAAGCGCCCGCCCAGGTGGATGTGGGCCGGGTCCGTGGGGTCCAGGTCGCCCTGTTCGGCGATCAGCTTCTCGGCGTACGGTTCGGAGTCGTCCTGTGGGTCGTAGCCGAGCGCGCGTGCGCCCGACAGGTCCCACCACAGACGTGTGTTGGCCGAGGAGCCGTGGACGACGGTGTGACCGACCCCCTCGGCGGTCAGGGCCGCGTGGAAGAGGCGGGCGCCGTCGGCCGGGCTCATCCACACCGAGAGGTTGCGCACGCTGTTCGGCTCCGGGAAGCAGGCGCCGATGCGCACGGAGACGGTCTCCAGGCCGTGCCTGTCCCAGTAGAGCTGTGCCAGGTCCTCGCCGAAGGACTTCGACAGGCCGTAGAAGGTGTCGGGGCGGCGCGGGGTGTCGACCGGGATCAGCGGCTCGCCCGGGCGCGGGGCAGGGGTGAAGCCGACGGCGTGGTTGGAGGAGGCGAAGACGATGCGGGGCACGCCTTCCCGGCGGGCGGCCTCGTAGAGGTGGTAGGTGCCCTCGATGTTCGACTTGAGGATCTTCTCGAAGGGCGCCTCCAGGGAGATGCCCGCGAGGTGCAGGATCGCGTCCACGCCGCGCACCGCCTCGCGCAGCGCGCCGGTGTCCGCGAGGTCCGCGGTGATCGCGTCCGGTTCGCCGCCCACGGGCCGCACGTCGAACAGGCGCAGCGTGTAGCCGTACTCCGGCAGCAGGGACCGCATCTGGGTGCCGAGCCGGCCGGCGGCGCCGGTGAGCAGGACGGTGCGGGGAGCGGGCATCCTCGGACTCCTTGACCTCTCCGGCGGCAGCGACGGTCGCGTGCAGGGAGGGTGTTCACCTGCGTGGGCACGCTAGGGAGCGGCGGCGAGCCTCGTCAAGGGCTCCCCGGACAAGGGGAGATCCATGGCCGTGCTGCTCGTCTGCCCGCTCGACCCGCTCTGATCGGGCTCGTGATGTGGGCGTTCGGAAAGGTGGACACGGTCGGCACCCTGCACTCCTGGCACGGGGCAGTGCCGAGGACCCGCACCCCAGGAGGGAGCGCCCCTGACCCCGGCCCCGCTCGCCGCCGGCTCAGCGAACCGGAAGGGCCGCTCAGTCGCGCGGCCGGTACGGCCTCCAGCATCTGCCCGCCCACGCCATGACCTCCGGCGTCCGCCTCGGGGAGGCCGCGGTACCTGATCGCGCGGCGCTTCTGCCACGACTGCCGGCCCGGGTACGGCAGACAGGGCCCGGACGCGGAGGAGCCGGCCCCCTGCGTACGGGCCACGCCGAACCGCTGCCGCGGGGCGCGGCGCACGGCGGCGACAGCGGCCGGCCGACGGTCGGGAAGCTGCTCGGCGAGGAACACGACGGTGGCCACACGCGCCTGGCGCACGACGACCGCCCGCACCCTCCAGGAGGAGGCCGTCGCCGCCGTACGGCCGCGCCCCGGGATTTCCCGGTCCTGCCGCCGACCCGGTCTCCCACCACTGCGGCGCCGACCCGGGTGTCCACCCCGCCCGCATCCTGTCCGTGGCCGACGGAGCGGTGGTGCCGTGCACGGGGGGCACGGCCCTGCCGGCACCCTTCACCGAACAGGCGCACGAACGGGCGGTGCCGGCCGCCGGCTCCACGATCGTCTCCGGCATGCGCGCCGGCCCCGCCACCCTCGCGGCAGACGCGGCACGCGCGCCGTGTGCGGGGGGCGACGGAACTGCGCCTGCGTCACGCCGCGTTGGCGTCGGACCCGGACCTCGCGGCGGCACGCGAGGCGCTGTCGGCATGCTGGGCGGACGTGGCCAGCGAGGCCGCCGCGGCGAGCAGCCCCAGGCCGTAGAAGGGCAGCAGCAGCCCCGGGCCGGCCAGTTCGACCAGGCCGGCCCCGACGGCCAGCCCGAGCACGTTCGGCGCGAACATCAGCGTGTTGGCGGTGGCCGTCGCCCGGCCCAGCAGCGGACCCGGCGTCCCGCTCTGCACGGCGGTGAACGCGGCGATCAGGACACAGGGCAGTCCGAGGCCGATCGCGGCGGCGGACACCAGGGCCGCCGCGTCCGACGGAACGGCCCGTGCGGCCACCGCGACCGCCACGAGCCCGATCCCCGCCGCCGCGAACCGCCGCTCGCCGAGCCACCGCAGCCCCGGCCCGGACACCAGCCCGACCGCCACCGAACCCACGCCCTGGACGGCGTACAACACGCCCGCGTAGGCAGGGGAGTGGCCGAGGCGGTCCACGACGGCGTACGTCATCGTGCTGCTCAGGGCACCGAAGAGCATGGTCGTACCACCGGCCTGGACCAGCGCCCGCAGCCCGGGCTGACCCCACAGGTGCCGGACGCCGTCGGCGGTCTCCTTGCGCCAGCCCTCGCCGGTGGGCACGGGCTGCTCCTCGCGCACGCGCAGCAGCGCGCACAACCCGGCACCGCACACGCAGCTGATCGCGTCCAGCACGGCGACGCTCGCCCCGCCGTACGCCGCGTACAGGGCGGCGCCCGTCAGCGGGGCCACCAGCTTCATGCCCTCGTTGGCGGTCATGCGCAGCCCGTTGAAGTCACCGAGGAGGTCGGGGCCGATCGCGGCGGCCACCAGGGCCGAGGAGGCGGCGTACTGGACGACACCGGCGATGCCGTACACGAACAGCACGGCGAACAGCAGCCACAGGCGCCCCGGGGAGTCCACCGTGCACAGCGTGAGCAGCAGCACGGCCAGGATCAGTTCGGTGGCGATGAGCAGCGGTTTGCGCCGCACGCGGTCGGCGATCGTGCCGAGCGCCGGGCCCGCGAGGGTGGGCGCCCACATGGCGAGCATGCACAGCGCGGCGAGGCCGTTGGAACCGGTGAGGTCCTTCACCCACACGCCCGATGCCAGCCACAGCGCGGAGGTGCCGAAGCCGGACACCACCACGCTCGCCAGGTACAGCCCCGCATTGCGGTCCCGCAGCACGCGGGTCACGGTCCAGGAAGTCGTCATGCCCGACGATCGTGGTGCTAAGGGGGGTGCCCAGGGATCGGGAAGGTGCCCTAGACCCGGGCGGCCGTACCGGAGGTCAGGGCTGGTCGTACCAGGCAAGTGACGCGATCCGCCAGCCCTCGGGGGTGCGCACGAACTGCAGGTGCTTGGTCCCGGCGCCCTCGAACGGCTCGCCGTTCATGATCCCGGACTTGCGGTACTCCCCGGTCCGCGACGCCAGGCCGCCCACGATCTCGGTCCGCTCGGCGGTCTCCCACTCGCAGAACTCGGTCAGCCGGCCGTCGGTCAGCAGCGTGCGCCGGGGCTCGATGAACTCGTCGACCGTGTACACCGCGAATCCAGGCCCGGTACAGGCGATGACGCCCTGGGGGAGGAACAGCCGGCGTATCCGGTCCACGTCGGGGGTCTTGCCGCCCCGGTTGTCGAAGGCGCCGAAGAAGTCGGCGGTCAGGGCGTCTACCTCGATCTTGGACACGGCGTCACCGTAACAGCGCCCGCGCCCGGCACCGATGAGTTTCCGGGCGCCCGTCGGTCACCCCTGCGTACTTGTATGGGAACCCATAAGGAGCAAGGAATGACCATCGTCGACCTGGGCCCGCAGACGCGGATCGTGGCGCGGCTCGCCGAGACCGTGACGGACGAGCAGCTCTCGGCGCCCACGCCGTGCCCGGACTACGCCGTGCGGAACCTGCTGGCCCACGTCCAGGGGCTGTCCGTCGCCTTCCGCGACGCCGCCCGCAAGGACTTCGGGCCGACGACCGACACCAGCCCGAACGCCCACGTGCCGGACCTCGGGCCCGGCTGGCGCGAGGAGCTGCCCAAGGCGCTGGCCGAGCTGGCCGACGCCTGGCGCGACCCGGCCGCCTGGACCGGCGACACCCGCGCCGGCGGGGTGCCCCTGCCCGGCGCGGTCGCGGGTGCCGTGGCCGTCGAGGAGCTGGTGATCCACGGCTGGGACCTGGCCCGCGCGATCGGCGTGCCCTACGAGCCCGACCGGGCCGCCCTGGAATCGGGTCACGGCTTCCTCCTCGGCATGGCCCAGGACCCGAGCCGCGGCGAGGGCGCCTTCGGCCGGGTCGTCCCGGTCCCGTCCGGCGCCCCGCTGCTGGACCGCGCGGTGGGCCTCAGCGGCCGGGACCCGGGATGGCCCGGCCCGACCGCCTGACCGGTCCTGGCCGGCCGCGCGAGCGGCCCGCCAGGACCGGCATGAGCACCTGGACCGGCGTGCCCGGTGGGACGTCCATGGGCCGTGCGCTCGGCGTCGTACTCTCCCCTCATGCCCATCACGCTCACCGTCCTCGGCACCGCCTCCCCGCATCCCGGCCCGGACCGCCCCTGCTCCGGGTATCTGCTCTCCGGCGGAGGTGCCGAGGTGTGGGTGGACGCGGGCCCCGGTTCGTTCGCCGCGCTGCAGCGGCACACGGACCCCGCCCGGCTCACCGCGATCTGGATCTCCCACCTGCACGCCGACCACACCGCCGACCTGCTCTGTGCCGCCTACGCCTTCGCGTACGGCGCGATGACCCCGGCCGCCCCCGTCCCCCTGTACGCCCCGCAGGACTGCGCCCGGCGGCTGGCCGGCTTCTTCGGGCGGGCGGACGTCGACTTCCTCAAGAACGTCTTCGACTTCCGGCCCCTGTACGACGGCCACGACGTCCGGCACTGGAACCTCCGGCTGACCACCCGGGCCGTCGCCCACGGCACCGAGGCGTACGGACTGCGCGCCGAGTGCCAGGGCAGCGTGCTCGCGTACTCGGGAGACAGCGGCCCCTGCCCCGCCCTCACCGAACTCGCCATCGGCGCCGACCTCTTCCTGTGCGAGGCGGACATCGACGCGCATCACGGAGGCGAACAGGTGCATCTGACGCCGGAGGACGCCGGGCGGGTGGCCCATGAGGCGCGGGTGCGCGAGCTGCTCGTCACCCATGTGGGGCCCGCCCTCACCCGCGAGGCGGCCACCGCGCGTGCCGCCGAGGTCTCCGGGCGGCCCACCTCCACCGCGGTCGAGGGCGACATCCGAACCTTCTGAGCCGACCGGCTTCTTCGCCGTGAGCACTGACGAACGGTGTGGCCCCTCCTGCCTCGCTTCCGGGGAGGCGAGGGCGGCCGGGGCGAGGGGCGCCCCGGCCGGGTGGGGCGGCTCAGGTGCCCGGCGCCCGCGCGGTGGCCGGCCAGGCCGGGGACCCGTGAGAACGCCACCGCCGGCGCTGTCATCCAGGTGCGCGGCGGTTCTGCGGACGGCTGACGCGTGGAGCAGGCCCTGCGTGAAGCTCCCCAGGAGCGGTGGGTGTCGACCGTGGAACCCCGCATGCCGCTGCCGGCGGTCGCCGCCGGCAGCGGCCTTCACGGTGCCGCCAGGCGAGTGGGAAGTAGAGCAGTGTGGAGCCGCCCACGGCGAGGAGGCAGTACGTCACCGCCTGGGTGCCGTTCTGCGCGTACTGCTGCCAGGCCGCCCAAGCGCAGACGCCCGTCAGGCTCAGGCTGATGAGCGAAAGCGAGAAGGCCCCGCCGGGGATGCGGTACGGACGCTCCAGTTCCGGCTCGCGTACGCGCAGCGCGATGAGTGCGGCGACCTGCAGCAGCAGCGTGACGTTGGTCAGGAAGACGTCCACGATGATGAGGTTGCCGAAGCTGCTGAGGCAGAACAGCGCGTAGATCACCGACGAGCTGATGACGGCGACGACCGGCACCTGCCGCTGTGCGCTCCTCCTCGCCAGCCCCGCCGGGAAGTAGCCGTCCTTCGCCAGCACGAAGGGTATGCGGGCGTTGGAGGCGAGCAGCGCGGAGAACATCGCCACCGAGGCGAACATGCCGCCGACCGTCACCGCGATCTGCAGCCACGGTCCCGCCAGGGCCTTGGCCACGTCGGAGAAGGAACCGCTCTGCCAGTTCTTCCAGCCGACCGGGCCGGTCGGTCCGACCGCGAGCGAGGCGAGTGCCGGCAGCAGGTAGCCGACGGCGATGACCACGACCGAGAGGGCGAGCGCCCGCGGCAGGTGCTTGCGCGGGTTCTCCGTCTCGCCGGCGAAGGCCGAGACACTGTCCCAGCCGCTGTAGTTCCACATGGAGAGGAAGAGCCCGGCACCGAAGGCGTTGCCCACCGACTGGTCCGGCCGGCTGGTCAGTTCCATGGCCGGGTTCGTGCCGTGGCTGAACAGATGCGCGAAGCCGACGACGCTCAGCAACAGCATCGGGGTGAGGCAGACGATCGCGAAGACGACCGAGAAGTCGCCGACCCGGGCCGCGCCCATCAGGTTGACCAGCGTGAAGACGGCGATGACGGCGAGGCAGACGAACCAGTTCAGGTCGAACTGAAGGTGGCCGACGGCGAAGAGCACGTGCTGGCCCGGCGTGATCCAGGTCGCCATGGGCTGCAGGTAGCTGGTGAACAGAACCGGGTAGACGGCCATGTCCACGAAGCTGCACAGCCAGCCCAGCACTCCTTGCTGAAACCCCCAGAAGTTCCCCAGCCCGCGCCGCACCCAGTGGTAATAGCCGCCGTCGACGGGGATCGCTGTGCCGAGCTCGGCGCACACCAGCGCGTGCGGGATGCCGTAGATCAGCGGCGTGACGACGATCAGCAGCAGGCCCGTTCCGGGACCGGAGGTGGAGAACAGTTCCTCGATGCCGTAGGCGCCGCCGGAGACGCTGAAGAAGATCAGCGCCACCAGGGGCGTCAGCTTCACCCGCCTGGGCGGGGACAGCGGCTGAACCACCGGAGCTGCCCCGGTCGGAACAGCCGGGTTCGGTCGCATTCTTCACCTCGATCAGACAGACGACGACGGGCGACGGGCTGAGCGATTTCTCTCCGCGTCGCCGTAGATCAGCACCACTGACGAGGGTCGTGCGCCTCCTTGGCCGGAGACCACAGCCGGGCGGACGACCTCGTCATGCCCTGGTGTTCCGGGTCCCCGCGGGCGTGAGCCGGCGGCCGGGCGTCGCACCGGCGGGCGATTCGTCCGGCGCTGCCCGCCTGTCCCCGGCCCGGCGCCGCACGAGTTCGACGGTCTCCCATGACACGCCGGCAAGGGCCACCAGCGACAGCAGCAGGTAGAAGACGAAGAGCTTGTGCAGGTCGTCGAGGAAGTACCAGATCGACGCGGTGGCGCTGAACCAGAAGGCGACCAGTGCTCCGACGCCGCGCCCCCGGCCGCGTACCGCGTGGACGAGGCAGCAGGCGGCGGCCAGTGCCAGCAGGGCGGCGATGGCCATGTAGGACCTGTCCCACCCGACCTCGGCGCGCCGCAGTTCGGAGTTGACCGCCACGGCCTCGGCCACCGGTCCCCACCCCAGCACGCACGACACGCGTGTCGACCAGGGAAGCGTCGCCAGGCCGAGCACGCCGGCCGCGATCGCGATCCGGCCGAAGTGGGCGGTGTCGACCAGTTGGCCGTGTGCACACAGCAGGGAAAGCAGGCATCCGAGCAGCGCCAGTGCTCCGTCGGTGGAAGGGCGCAGCGGGATACGGGGCTTGTCCTGAGGAGCGGCTCGGCCGCCGGACTGCGTGGCTGGGGGCCGTGGCGTGGCGGCCTGGACGGTCGGCATCGCGGCCTGTGCCAGGGCGTCGGTGAGGGCTGTGCGCATCTGCTCCGCATCGGCGAACCGTTCCGCCGGATCCTTGCGCAAGGCGCGCAGGATCGCGCTCTCCACGGCGGGTGGTACCTGGGCCCGGAGCAGGGAGACGGGCTCGGGTTCGGAGTACAGGTGGTGATGCATGACGGCGAACGGCGTTTCGCCGAGGAAGGGGGGCCGGCCGGTCAGCAGTTCGTGCAGCAGGCAGCCCATCGCGTAGAGGTCGGCCCGGTGGTCGACCTCCATGCCGTTGATCTGTTCCGGGGAGAGGTAGGCGGGTGTGCCTATCGCCGCACCGCTGGCGGTGATGCGGGTGGCGCCCTCGGTGAACGCCTTGGCGATGCCGAAGTCGAGGACCTTCACGGTGCCGGGGCCGGTGAGCATGATGTTCGAGGGTTTGATGTCCCGGTGCACGATGCCGCACTCGTGGCTGTGGCGCAGCGCCTCCAGTACCGCACACGCCGCGGTGACGGCGTCGGCGACGGGCAGCGGGCCGTCCCGCAGGACGTCGGCGAGGGTGGGGCCCTGGACGTACTCCATGACGAGGTAGGGGCGCGCGCCGTCCGGGTGTGGCTCTTCGCCGACATCATGGATGGTGGCCACGGCCGGGTGGTTCAGCGCGGCAGCCGCGTGGGCTTCGCGCCGGAAGCGTGCTCGCGCCTGCGGGTCGTGGGCCAGCGCCGGGGAGAGCAGTTTCACCGCGACCGTGCGGCGCAGCCGTCGGTCCACCCCTCGGTGGACCGTCCCCATGCCGCCGTGGCCGAGCTTTTCGACCAGCTCGTAACGGCCGTCGAGTATGGATTCCCGCCCCACTCATGCCTCCCCGTGGTCCAGATTCCGGCGCAGCTTATGTCGTGATCTCGACGGACCGATCAGCACTGCCCGGCGGCCGGGGCGCTGAGCAGGCGTTGACGTGGCCGTCCAGCCGGGCCTGATGGCGAGCATCGTCAGGCGGTCACGCCGTGCAGCAGGATCGCGTTGATGAAGTCCGGGGCCTGGCGGGCGCCCATGTGGCCTTCGAGCGTCAGCTCCCAGGCGGTCTCGGCCAGGCCGCAGAACGTCGAGGCCAGCCAGGTGGCCGGCATGTCGCCCCTCAGCAGCCCGGCGTTCTGGCCGCGTTCGACGAGCGAGACGGTCCGCCTGAAGATCGCCCCGGCCCGCTCGCTGGCCTCGGGCACGCCCAGGACATCGGGCTCGACGTAGACGAAATTCCACAGCTGGGCGAACGGCGTGTACTCGGCGACCACTGCGGCCAGCACCTGCTCCACGGGCGCGGTGTCGGCTTCGGCCTGGGCCAGGACCCGGTCGCAGTCGTCCAGGATCTTCTCCGCCATCGCCTGGACCAACACCTGGCGGGTGGGGAACAAGCGGAGCAGGGTGGCCCGGCTGATCCCCGCTCGGGCAGCGATGACCTGCATCGACGCCCCCCGGTCCTTGGCGAGGACCGCCGTTGCTGACTCCAGTACCTCCGCCGCGGGGATACGCATGTAGCGTCATCTCCAATGTCTCTTTTGAAGCATCATTGCTTCAATGTATGCTCTGCTGCGTCAGTGGGATTGTACTGAAGGGGGTGCCTCTGTTGTCCCGCGGCCTGACCGGCTCTGCGGCCAACCGCAGTGCTGCACCGTCTCCTCGTCGCAGCCCGCCGGGCTTTCGTGGCGGGGACCCCGGCCTCCAGCAGGGCGGCCGGGCCACCGCACGAGACTGTTCTGCACTCTGCGCCGACGACGTCGCACAGATGCGGCGTCACTGATGCACCTGCCCGTTCCGGCCATGCTCCAACGGCCGGCGAGTGGCAACTGACCGCCTGCACGGTCGCCGGCTCCGCGTAGCGGGCGGTCGGATCGGACGCCGGACACACGCATCGGCCTCGACGCGGCCCGCGACACGAGCGCCGCTGCCGCTCAGGCCTGGTCGGCTTCGTTCCCGCAGCGCGCCGCGCAGGCCGGGCGTTCCTCGCCCACGCTCGTAGCAGCCAGACCACAGTTAGGCATACCCATGACCATGCACCGTCGATCCTTCCTGCAGAGCGCGAGCCTGGGCGCCGCGCTCACCCCTCTGGCCGCCTGCAGGGTCGGTCCGGCCGATGAGGGCTCCACATCGGCCTCGTCCGACCGTCACAAGGTGATCGTCGTCGGAGCCGGGATCAGCGGTCTGGCCGCGGCCCGCCGCCTCGCCGACCAGGGTGAGGACGTGGTGGTCCTCGAGGCGCGCAACCGGATCGGTGGCCGCATCTGGACCAGCGAGAAATGGGCCGGCGTCCCGCTCGACCTCGGCGCCTCCTGGATCCACGGCATCGACAACAACCCGATCGCCGCACTGGCCGCGAAGGCCAAGGCGCGGACGGTCGTGACCGACCCCGACAGCTCCACCGACTACCTGCCCGACGGCAGCGAGGCCGGCGACGCCCAGGAAAGGGCGATCGAGCGCTGGCAGACCAAGATGGAGGACGCTCTCGCCGCGTACCAGGACAACGCGGACAGCGACGCGTCGGTGCGCAGCGTCGTGGAGCGCGCCCTGCACTGGTCCTCACTGTCCGACCACGACAAGGCCCTGGCCTCCTTCGGGCTCAACGACTACGAGCACGAGTACTCGGGCAGCGTGAACCAGATGTCGGCCCTGTACTTCGACAGCGGCGCGGACATCAAGGGCAAGGACGTGCTGTTCCCTGGCGGCTACCGCCAGATCACCGATCTGCTCGCCTCCGGGCTGTCCATCCGCACCGGGCACGTGGTCGAGCACATCGACTGGGACTCGAGCGGTGTCACCGTCACCACCGACAAGGGCACCTTCGACGCCGACCATGTGGTGGTGACGCTGCCGCTCGGTGTCCTGCAGAGCGGCGCGGTCACGTTCGGGCCCGGTCTGCCCGCGGGCAAGCGCACCGCCATCGCCAAGCTCGGTACGGGCGTCCTCAACAAGTGCTACCTGCGGTTCCCCGAGGTGTTCTGGCCGGACACCGACTGGATGACCTATGTGCCGGAGGTGGACGGGTACGGCCGGTGGGAACAGTGGATCAACATCACCCGCCCCACCGGCAAGCCGGTGCTGCTCGGCTTCAACGCCGCCGACTTCGGCCGTACGATCGAAGGCTGGAGCGACACCCGGATCGTCGACAGCGCCATGGGAACGCTGAGAACCGTCTTCGGCAGCGACATCCCCGCCCCGCTCGACTACCAGATCACCCGCTGGGCATCCGACCCGTACGCGCGAGGCTCGTACTCGTACAACAGGATCGGCTCCACGCCGGCCATGCGTGACCATCTCGCCGCGAGCGTCGACAAGCGTGTGCACTTCGCCGGCGAGGCGACGCACCGCGCCTCGTACCAGACCGTCCACGGCGCCTACCTCTCAGGAATCCGCGCCGCGAAGGAAATCGCGGACTGAAAGAGCCGGCCCCGGGCGGCGCCCACGCCCGCTGCATCCGCCAACGGCCGGCCCCCACCCCCACGGACGCGGCGCCGCCTGGGCCCCCACCGGGGCGTCCGCGAGCCGCCCACACTCCGCGCCGTCCGGACCGGCGCCTGCCCCACCTGCCACCGCGGCACCTCCATCCCCCTACCACCCGACCAAGCACGACCAGTGCTTCCTGATCAAACGAACCAAGTGTCGGTCTCCGGCGCACTCTGCACGGACCCCGACCCGACGGGAGGAACGACAACGCATGGGCATCATCAGCTGGATCATCCTCGGCCTGTTCGCCGGAGGCATCGCCAAGACACTGCTGCCCGGCCGTAGCCCGGGCGGCCTGTTCGCCACCACTCTCACCGGCGTCGCGGGCGCCTTCGTCGGTGGCTGGCTCTCCGCCCGCTTCCTCGACCGCCCGGTGGAGGAAGACTTCTTCGACCTCTACACCTGGGGCGCCGCGATCGCCGGTTCCCTGGTGCTGCTCATCGCTTACCGCAGCCTGGCCGGCAACTCCCGCGACTGACACGCGGTTGCGGTGGGGCTCGCCGAAGACACCGTCGTCCGGGCAGGCGTTCCCCAACGGTCCCTGCCGTCCCCCACGTTCCTGACCACCGGCGGTACGACCACCGGCGCCACGATGAACTGGCGGCAACGGGACGGCGTGCGAGGCCCGTTCGGCCCATGGCTTGATATCGATCGGGCAACGGGTCTCGCGCTACCCCGGGTGACGCGCGTAGAAACCTGTCATGCATAAATCACTGCGGATCGCGGCCGTCACCGCCGCCTGCGCCCTCGCCGGTGGCGCCCTCTACGGGGCCGGAGCGGCCACCGCCGACCAGACGACGGCGAACTCGACCCAGGAGCCGTACAACATCGGCCTCCTGGTCAAGGACATCGACACCTACTACGGCACCCACGCCGACGCGAGCGGCGTCTACCAGGCCTCCCCGGACAGCCAGTACGCCCAGGACCTGGCGGACATCGACGCCGACGCCATGCGCTACATCGACAAGGCGGCCCGCAAGGCCCAGCACCGGGGCGAGAAGCCCGCCGTCGTCTTCGACATCGACGACACGCTGCTGCTCAGCCTCGACTACGAGAAGCGCTACAACTACACGTTCAACCCGGCCACGTGGGCCGACTACGTGAACCGCGCCGACCGCCCGGCGGTCTTCGGCAGCCCCGAGCTGGTGCGGTACGCCGAGTCCAAGGGCGTAGAGGTCTTCTACAACTCCGGGCTCGGCGAGTCCCAGCGCGCCGCCGCCGTCGCGAACCTGAAGAAGATCGGCGCCGACGTCAACCTCGACACCGACCACATGTTCCTCAAGGACAAGGCCAACCCGCCGGCCTACCTGAGCGACTGCGCCACCCCGGGCGCCTGGAACTGCACCACCGTGCAGTACAAGTCCGGCACGCGCGAGCACATCGAGGACGACCTGGGGTACGACATCATCGCCAACTTCGGCGACCAGTACTCGGACCTGGACGGCGGCCACGCCGACCGCACCTACAAGCTGCCGAACCCGACGTACTTCGTGTCCTGACGCCTCCCGGCGCCCTGCGGCGCCTTCCGGCCCTCTTTCCGGCCGTTCCGGCCGGCCGCGGGCGGCTCGAGGACCTGGTCCGTCGTGCGAGCCGCCCGCGGCGTCGTGGTGCGACCGGAGCAGCGCATCCGGCGGCGCTCGCGCACCGCGCCGCGGGTCCGGGTGCGGGCGAGGCCGGCGACCACGCCGCGCGTCAGCCGACGGGCCGGACAGGTGAGTTCGGCACCCCCCGGCTCTCTCCTCGCCGCAGTCGTGCGGGTGGTCGAACAGTGGGTGGGGATGCGAACCGTATTCCGTAACACGGTGAAAACCTGAAACCGGTTCGGTGGGGGAACAATCCAGCCAGCATCCGCACACCGCTCACCAGGCGACGAGGAGTTGGACCATGTCCCAGACGCAGAAGGCGGACCAGCGGCCGGGCGCCGTGCCACCTGCCCGCAACGGCGTCGACCGCTACTTCGCGATCTCCGCACGGGGATCAGGCTTCGGCCGGGAGATACGCGGCGGCTTCGCCACGTTCTTCACCATGGCCTACATCCTTGTCCTGAATCCGATCATCCTGGGCAGCGGTGAGGACAAGTACCACCACCACCTCGACACCGGCCAACTCGTCACCGCCACCGCGCTGGTGGCCTGTGTGATGACGATCGTCATGGGTGTCGGCGGCAACCTGCCCCTCGCCATCGCCGCGGGCCTCGGCCTCAACGCCGTCGTCGCCTTCCAGCTCGCCCCGCTGATGACCTGGTCCGACGCGATGGGGCTGGTCGTCCTCGAAGGCGTCGTCATCTGCCTGCTGGTCCTCACCGGACTCCGCAAGGCGATCATGGACGCCATCCCGCACCAGCTGAAGCAGGCCATCGGCGTCGGCATCGGCCTGTTCATCGCCTTCATCGGCTTTGTCGACGCGGGCTTCGTCAGCCGTGTCCCGGACGCCGCGCACACCACCGTGCCCGTGCAGCTCGGCGCCACCGGCCGCCTCACCGGCTGGCCCGTGCTCGTCTTCTGCCTCGGTGTGCTGCTGACCATCGCGCTGCTCGCCCGCAAGGTGAAGGGTGCGATCCTCATCAGCATCGTCACCATGACGGTCGTCGCGATCGCCATCGACGCCGTCGCCGACGTGAAGAGCTGGGGTCTGACCACCCCGAAGGTCCCGGACAAGATCGTCGCCGCCCCGGACTTCGGGCTCATCGGTCACTTCGACCTGTTCGGCGGCTTCGCGAAGGCGGGCGTCCTCACCACCGTCCTGCTCGTCTTCACCCTCATCCTGTCGGACTTCTTCGATGCCATGGGCACCATCGTCGGCATCAGTGCCGAGGCCGGGCTGCTGGACGCGCGGGGGCAGGTGCCCGGCATCGGCCGCGTGCTCTTCATCGACGGCGCCGCCGCCGTGGCCGGCGGGCTCGGCTCCGCCTCCTCCAACACCGCCTACATCGAGTCCGCGGCCGGCGTCGGCGAGGGCGCTCGCACCGGCTTCGCCAACCTGGTCACCGGCGCGCTGTTCGGCCTGGCGCTCTTCCTCACCCCGCTGCTCACCATCGTCCCGCTGCAGGCGGCGGCGCCCGCGCTGATCGCAGTGGGCTTCTTGATGATGACCCACGTCAAGCACATCGACTGGGACGACTACGAGATCGCCGTGCCCGCGTTCCTCACCATCGCGGCGATGCCGTTCACCTACTCCATCACCGACGGCATCGGCGCCGGCTTCGTCTCCTACGTCGTCATCAAGACGGCCGTGGGCAAGGCGAAGGAGGTCAACTGGCTGCTGTGGGGCGTCTCGGCGCTGTTCCTGGTGTACTTCGCGATCGACCCGGTGGAGCAGCTCCTCGGCGTCAAGTGAGCGCGGGCGCCCGCTGGGGCGCCGCCTACGTCAACGCGGCCCGCATCATCGCCCTGGCCACCGGCGCGGCCAGCCCGTTGCCGCTGACCTCCGAGCGGGCCGCGTCCGACTGTTCCACCATGACGGCGACGGCGACCTCCTTGCCGCTGGAGCCGGATGTGCCGTAGGACGTGAACCAGGCGTACGGCGTCTTGCTGTTGTTCTCGCCGTGCTGGGCGGTACCGGTCTTGCCGCCGACGGTCACCCCGTCGATCAGCGCGTTCGTACCGGTGCCGTCCTTCACCACCGTCTCCATCGCCGACCGCAGCTGCGCGGCGGTGGAGGAGCTGACGATCCGCCGGGTGCCGGCGTCGTCGTCATAGTTCTCGAGCACGTCACCCCCGTTGTCGGTGATCCGCGACACCATATGCGGCGAGACCAACGTGCCGTCATGGGCTATGGCAGCCGACACCATGGCCATCTGGAGCGGGGTCGCGGTGACGTCGAACTGGCCGATACCGGACAGCGCGGTCTGCGGCTTGTCCATGTCCGAGGGGTACACGCTGGCGTAGGCGCGCACCGGGACGTCCTGCCGGTCGTCGTTGAAGCCGAACTTCTCGGCCATGTCCCTGACCTCGTCCTGACCGAGGTCGACGGCCATCTTGCCGAAGACGTTGTTGCAGGAGTACCGCAGGGCGACCCTGATCGAGGCGTTCTTGCAGGGGGCCGACCTGTTCTCGTTCACCAGCGCCCGCGTCGTGCCCGGCGGGGTGTACGGGTCCGGACTGTCGGTGGGGTCGTCGACGCTCTTGTAGCGGCCGTCCTCCAGCGCCGCCGCCGCGACGACCAGCTTGAACGTCGAACCCGGCGGCAGCGGCTGGCGCAGTGCGCGGTTGATGAGCGGCTTGTCCTTGTCCGCGTTGAGACTCTTCCAGGCGGAGCCGGCCGTGTTGGCGTCGGTGAGTCGCGTCGGGTCGTACGACGGGGTCGACGCCACCGCGAGGATCCTGCCGGTCTTCGGGTCGATCGCGACGGCCGCGCCCTTCTTGCCGCCCAGCGCGGCGTACGCCGCCTTCTGCACGGCCGGGTCGATCGTCGTCACCACGTCGCCCGGGTCGGAGCGCCGGCCGGTGAGCGTGTCCGTCACGGTCTTCAGCCGGGAGTCGGTGCCGTTGAGCAGATCCTGGTAGATGCCCTCCAGCTGGGTCGGGGCGTAGGACTGCGAGGCGTAGCCCGTCACCGCCGCGTACAGCTCACCGTCCTCGTAGGTGCGCTTGTACGCGAGGTCGCCCCTCTTCGTCCGGGCGGAGCCGGTGATCGGGTCACCGGCCACGATGATGTTTCCCAGCGGCTGCGCGTACGTCTGGATCGCGTTGCGCCGGTTGTCGTTGTCGTCCGCGAGGGCCTTGCCGTCGTAGAACTGCACCCAGGTCGCCCTGACCAGCAGAGCGAGCACGAGCAGCAGCGCGAAGACGGACGCCCGCCTGATCGTCTTGTTCATCCCGACCGTGTAGACGGTGCAGACGGGGCCGGGCGTTCCCGGACGCCCGGTTTTCTCATCGGGAGTTCACAGACGCCGGGTCGCCAGGGTCAGCCGGTCGCGGGCGTCGAACAGCGCGTCCTTGATCGTCTGTTCGTGGGCGGGGGTCAGCCGGGCCACCGGTACGGAGCAGCTGATCGCGTCGCGCGCCGGGGTGCGGTAGGGGATGGCGACGCCGAAGCAGCGCAGGCCCAGCGTGTTCTCCTCCCGGTCCACCGCGAAGCCGTGCTCGCGGACCTGGTGCAGTTCCTCGATGAGCTTCTCCCGGTCGGTGACGGTGTGCCCGGTGAGGGCGGGCAGGGTCTCCGGCAGCAGCCTGCGCACCTGCTCGTCGGTGTACGTGGCGAGGATCGCCTTGCCCAGGGAGGTGGAGTGCGCGGGCAGCCGGCGGCCCACCCGGGCGAAGGGGCGCAGGTAGTGCTGCGACTGGCGGGTGGCGAGGTGGACGACGTTCGTCCCGTCCAGGCGGGCCAGATGGATGGTCTCGGTCGTGTCGTCGGAGAGCCGGTCCAGGGTCGGCCGGGCCACGGCCACGACCTCGTCGCCGTCGATGTACGACGTGCCCACGAGCAGCGCCCGCACCCCGATGCCGTACCGCGTGCCCGTGGCGTCCGTCTCCACCCAGCCCAGCTCCACGAGCGTGCGCAGCAGCATGTAAAGGCTGGACTTCGGGTATCCCACGGCCTCCTGGACGGCCGCGAGGGAGTGCATCCCGGGCCGGCCCGCGAAGAACTCGAGCAATTCCACCGTGCGTACCGCGGACTTGACCTGCGCCCCGGCCCCTGACTCCCCTGCCGACATCGCCCTTGACCCCTCCGCGACCGGGGCCTGGATATTGAGGACCCGACGTATGTAGTCTCCGAGCAGCATATTCATCATCAGAGACGGCGTTCAGCATATCGAACGCCTCTGATGGCTGACCCCTGTACAGCGATACGAGCGGCAGAAGCGGTGCGGCGATACAGCGGTCGGTCTTACCGGGAGGGACCCGCGTGGCAGCAGCACCAGTCTGGAGTGTCGACCCGCGCACCGGGAAGCAGCGCGAACAGGTTGCGGTGGAGGCCACGGCCCAGGAGGTGGACGAGGCGGTCGACGCGGCGCACGCCGCGCGCGGCGCCCTCGCCGACCGCACGGTCCGGGCCGCTTTCCTGCGCTCGGCCGCCGACGGCCTGGAGGCGGCCCGGGACCAGCTCATCGAGGCCGCCGACGCCGAGACCGCCCTCGGCCCGGTCCGGCTGACCGGCGAACTGGCCCGCACCACCTACCAGCTGAGGGCCTTCGCCGGCATCGTCGACGAGGGCGCCTTCCTCGACGTCGTCATCGACCACCCCGACGACACCGCCACCCCGCCCGTCCCGGACCTGCGCCGCTACAAGGTCCCGCTCGGCGTCGTCGCCGTCTACTCCGCCTCCAACTTCCCCTTCGCCTTCTCCGTCGCGGGCGGCGACACCGCGAGCGCCCTGGCCGCGGGCTGCCCCGTCGTCGTCAAGGCCCACCCCGACCACCCGGCACTGTCCGAGCTGGTCGCCAGGGTGCTGCGCCGGGCCGCGGCCGGACACGGCATCCCCGAGGGCGCCATCGGCCTCGTGCACGGTTTCGAAGCGGGCGTCGAGCTGATCCGGCACCCGAAGATCGCCGCCGCCGGCTTCACCGGTTCCGTACGCGGCGGCCGGGCCCTCTTCGACGCCGCCGCCGCGCGCCCCGTGCCGATCCCCTTCCACGGCGAGCTGGGCTCGCTGAACCCGGTCCTGGTCACCGAGGCCGCTGCGGCCCAGCGCGCGGAGGCCATCGGTGCCGGGCTCGCCGGGTCCATGACCCTCGGCGTCGGCCAGTTCTGCGTGAAGCCCGGCCTGGTGCTGGTGCCGGCCGGGGCCGCGGGTGACGGCCTGGTCAAGGCCCTCACCGACGCCGTCAGCAACACCGAGCCCGGAGTGCTGCTCGACCACCGCATGCGGGACAACTTCCTCGCGGGCGTGGTCGAACGCACCGGACTGCCCGACGTGGAGTCCCCGGTCACTCCCGGCGCGGGCGGCGAGCACACGGTCGGCGCCGGGTTCCTCACGGTGCCGGCGCGCCGGCTGACCGAGGGCGGGGCCTACGACGTGCTCCTGGAGGAATGCTTCGGCCCGGTCACGGTGGTGGCCCGCTACGAGGACGACACCGAGGCCGCCGCCGTCCTGTCCCGCCTGCCCGGCAACCTCACGGCGACCGTGCAGCTGTCGCAGGAGGAGGCCGCAGGCGCGGGCCGGGGCGCGGAGATCCTCGCCGAACTCACCCCGCTCGCCGGCCGCGTGCTCGTCAACGGCTGGCCGACGGGCGTGGCGGTCGCCCCCGCCCAGCACCACGGCGGGCCGTACCCGGCGACCACCTCCACGTCGACGTCCGTGGGCGGTACGGCCATCGAGCGGTGGCTGCGGCCGGTCGCCTACCAGAACACGCCCGAGGCGCTGCTGCCGAAGGAACTTCGCGACGACAACCCCCTCGGTGTTCCACGGCGGTTCGACGGGGTCCTGGAGCGGTGACGCCGACGGCCCGCTGCGACAATCGGACCATGGACATGGAACTCCCCGAACTGCCCTTTGCCCTGCGCACCTACGGGCCTGACGGCCACTGGTCCTACGAGGACGGTGTGCTCACGGGGTGGGCGGGGCCCCGGCAGGACCGGTTCGTGACGCCCACCGGGGAGGCGCTGGAGCCCGCCTCCGACGCCCCCCGGCTGCTGGGCGCGCCCCACGGCGACTTCCAGCTGATCGCCCGGGTCACCGTGGGCTTCCGCTCCGCCTTCGACGCGGGCGTGCTCTACGTCCACGTCGGCGAACGGGCCTGGGCCAAGCTCTGCCTGGAGTACTCCCCGGACCTGCCCACCGTCTGCACGGTGGTCACCCGGGGACACTCCGACGACGCCAACTCCTTCACCGTCGAGGGGAGTTCGGTGTGGCTGCGGGTCAGCCGGACCGGCCGTGCCTTCGCCTTCCACGCCTCCCGGGACGGCGAGCGCTGGTCGTTCGTCCGGCTCTTCACCCTCGGCGACGAGAAGGAGACGGACGCGGCGCTGGTCGGCTTCATGACCCAGTCGCCGCTGGGGGAGGGCTGCGTGGTCACCTACGACCACATGGAGTTCCGGCCCGCCTGGCCGCGGGACCTGAGAGACGGCAGCTGACCCGGGCCGGCGGCTGACCCGGGGACGGCGGCTGAGACCGCCCCCATGCGGAACCGCGGCCGGTGCCGGCTCGTCCTCCCCTGCGTGATCAGTGAACGCGTGACCGGCGCCCTGGTGATCCGCACCGCCCTGCCGGTCGAAGCCGAGGCCATCGCCGATCTGCACGTCCGGGCCCGCTCGACGTACTACCCGGACGGCCTCCCCCCGTCCGAGGTGGACTGGTGCCAGGCCTGGCGAGGCTCCATCGAGCGCCCCGACGCCCACGTCCTGTGCGCCGTCCAGGACGGCCGGATCGTGGGCATCGCGTCCTTCCGTACCCCGGACGGCGCACCCGCGGACAAGGTCAAGCTCTTCCAGTTCCACGTCGACCCCGGCCACTGGCGCGCCGGCATCGGGACGGCGCTGCACGCGGCCTGCGTGGAGCAGTGGCGGGCCGACGGCAGGCGGACGGCCGTACTCGAGGTGCACACGGACAACCGGCGCGCCCAGGCCTTCTACGCCCGCCAGGGCTGGCTCCCCGACCCGGAGAGCCCGCCCGCCGAGGATGCCCACCACCTGTACCTGCACTTTCGCGTGACCCCCGGGAATGAACGCAGCTGATTGAACGTTCACGTACCGGCCCGGGGAGAGCCTCCGCGCCCGTACGACCTGGAGAGAGCCGAAGACATGCGCGTCGAGATCTGGAGCGACATCGCCTGCCCCTGGTGCTACGTGGGCAAGGCCCGCTTCGAGAAGGCGCTGGCTGCCTTCCCGCACCGCGACGAGGTCGAGGTGGTGCACCGCTCCTTCGAGCTGGACCCGGGCCGCGCCAAGGGCGACGTCCAGCCGGTGATCACCATGCTCACCCGCAAGTACGGGATGAGCGAGGCGCAGGCCCGGGCGGGCGAGGACAACCTGGGCGCCCAGGCCGCCGCCGAGGGCCTGGACTACCGCACCCGGGGCCGCGACCACGGCAACACCTTCGACATGCACCGCCTGCTGCACTTCGCGAAGGAGCACGGCAGGCAGGACGAGCTGATCCAGATCCTGTACCGGGCCAACTTCGCCGAGGAGCGCTCCGTATTCACCGAGGGCGACGAGCGCCTGGTGGAGCTGGCCGTCGAGGCCGGCCTGGACGCCGAGGCCGCCCGCACGGTGCTCGCCGACCCGGCCGCCTACGCCGGCGAGGTCCGCGCCGACGAACGCGAGGCCGCCGAGCTCGGCGCCACCGGCGTGCCCTTCTTCGTCCTCGACCGCACGTACGGCGTCTCCGGCGCCCAGCCCGCCGAGGTCTTCACCCGGGCGCTGACCCAGGCGTGGGGCGAGCGCTCCCCGCTGAAGCTGGTCGACCCGGGCGACGCGGAGGCCTGCGGCCCGGACGGGTGCGCCGTTCCTCAGAGCTGAGCGTCAAGGGCCTCGAAGAATCCGCAGCTCGGCGTGGATCTATAAGCAGTGCTTAGCGAAACCCCGTAAAAATTCCCGATGGACTACGACTTCATGGGGCCGCACAGTGGACCCATGGAGACCACGGAGACGTTCGCGGGCCTCGTCCGCGCCGAGTTCACCCCGAAGACCACCTACCTCAACACCGCGAGCAACGGCCTGCTGCCGGCCCGTACCGTCGCGGCCCTGCACGAGGCGGCACTGCTGCGGGCCCACGGCCGGCCGCTGGCCCCGCTGTACGAGGACGTGGAGGCCTGCCGGGCCGCGTACGCCCGGCTCGCCGGCGTCCCCGCCACCCGGGTCGCGGCGGGCGCCTCGGTCGCCGCGCACACCGGCGTGATCGCCGCCTCGCTGCCCGCCGGCGCCGAAGTCCTCACCGTCGAGGACGACTTCACCTCCGTGCTGAACCCCTTCCACGTCCGCGGCGACCTCAACGTCCGCACGGTGCCGCTGGAGCGGGTCGCCGAGTCCGTGCGCCCCGGCACCGCGCTGGTCGCCCTCAGCGCCGCCCAGTCGGCCGACGGGCGGATCGCCGACCTGGCCGCCGTACGAGAGGCCGCCCGCGAGCACGGCGCCCGTACCTACGTCGACTTCTCCCAGAGCGCGGGCTGGCTGCCGATGGACGCGGCCGCCTACGACTTCACCGCCACCGTCTCCTTCAAGTTCCTGGTCGGCCCGCACGGCGCGGCCTTCCTCACGGTCCCTGATGACTTCGGCGGGCTCACCCCCGTGCTCTCGGGCTGGGTCGCGGGCGAGGTGCCGTGGGCCAGCTGCTACGGCCCGGTCGCCGAACTCGCCCGTTCCGCCCGGCGGTTCGACATCACCCACGCCCTGTTCACCTACGCCGGGCTGCGCCGCTCCCTCGAACTGATCGAGGAGATCGGGGTGCCCGTCCTTCACGAGCACGCCGCCGGCCTCGCCGACCGGTTCCGCGCCGGCCTTGCGGGCCTCGGCCACGAACCGGTGCCCGCCCCCGGCTCGGCCGTCGTCTCGGTGCCCGGACTGGGCGGTCGCCAACCGGAGTTGAGCCGTGCCGGCATCGAGGTCTCCGACCGCGCGGGCAATCTGCGCGCGGCCTTCCACCTCTACAACACGTCCGCGGACGTGGACCGCCTGCTCGACGCGCTGTCCGGCTGACGACACCCGGGCCGGAGCCTCCCGTCCCCCACGAGGAGGACCCGGGCCGGGATCAGCGGGAGCCCGGCCCCCGGCGCGCTGTTGAACACGATGACGACGTTGCTGCGCGGGAACGGTGTGATGCCGGCGCCGGACCGTGCCGGGTAAAGCCCATGCCGGTGCGGCGGAACCCCGCGGTCCGTCCGGTCCCGGTCCAGGCCCGGCCTCGGTGTTGAGAACTTCCCAGGGACGGCCGACCCGCCACCCGGCGCCTCAAGCGATTCATTCACCGGGCGGTCCGACTTCGCGGCCTTGCCGGTAGAAGGGGTGATCTTGCCGATTCGCCTGAAAGACAACGCATGATCAGTAACGATGATAAAGCACCGGCGATCCGTCGGACGGGGCCGGTGAAATCCTCCCCCCGGGTGAATCGATCATCGGATTGCAAAGTGGTGCATTTCCGATTGTCGGTGAGGGGCGGGTTGCGGCGAGCGTGGGCCAATTGACTTGACACCTTGAGTACGCTATGGCCTGATGGCGCGTCGGCGGAAGGCCGGTCAGGGCAGCCTGGACGATAACGGGGGCTTGTAAGTGAACGACTCGGACAAAGGGTGGTACTCGGTACTTTCGCCAGTGGCGGTGAAGCTTTACGAATGGTCTTTGAGGCGCGGTGGCATATCCCGCGCGGAGGCGCTCGAGGCAGCGCCCGGGATCGGGGGATCGGTTGCGGATGTCAGCGATGCACTGCGGACTCTGATCGAGCTGAGCCTGCTGCGAAGCTCGCTGTCCGAGCCCGATGTTCTTCTTCCTGTCAGCCCCGAGTCGGCGATCGCGGAAGTCGTCAATCCGATCGAGGTGGACATCAAGGAACGTGAGCAGCAGGTCGGGGGCCTGAAGTCTCAGTTACTGTCCTTAAATTCACTCTATTTCCAAAGTCGACAGGCGAGGAATCGGCGGGAGGCCATTGATGTCATCAGTGATGCCGAAAGCGTTCGGTCGGTTCTGGCGAAGGAAGCACGAGCGTGTTCCGTTGAAGTCTTCAGCGCGCATCCCGGCATTTTCTCCGAGCGTGCGATAGAGCGGTCGCTCCCGCAGGGCCTCGAACTGCTCCGCCGCGGCGTGCGGATGCGTACGCTCTACCAGCATCCCGTTCGGGTCAGCTCGATGATGCGTCACCGGCTGACACAACTCGCGGCGGAGGGCTGCGAGATCCGCACCTGCGAGGAGATTCCGGACCGGATCGTCATCTTCGACCGCGAGGTCGCGTTCATCCCGGACCGCATGGGGTCCGACGGTGCCGTCGCCGTCCGGGAGCCCTCGACGGTCGATTTCCTGTACCGGGGTCTGGAGCAGGCATGGTCCACCGCTGTCCCCTTCGAGGACCGTTCGCCGTCGGGGATCGGTTACGGCGCGGCCCGGAGCGAGATGAAGCGGGCCATCGTCAGGTACCTCGCGGAAGGTGCGAAGGACGAACTGATAGCGCACCGTTTGAGCATCTCGGTACGGACCTGCCGGCGGCACATCGCTGAAGTCATGGAGGAACTGGAAGCGTCCAGTCGGTTCCAGGCCGGGGTGCTCGCGATGCGGGCGGGACTGCTCGACGACGAGGCGGTCAGCGTTTCGGAGACGTCACTGAGGCTCTCTCGGCGGTGATGCCGTGCGCGGACCGGTGTGATTCGTCAGCCGAACCACACCGGTCCCCACGCGATCTGCGGGCGGCCCAGCAGAGCATCGGCCAGGACTCGGACGCCCAGGACCCTGAGCCTGGCTGGACGGAGGCATTGAAGGATGCCGGAAGCCAGTTGCATCAGCGAGGCCGGGTCGAGCTCGGTCAGCAGGCAGCTCGCCGACGGCACGCACTGTTCTGGGGGCCCTTCAGGCGCGCCTTCAGACGGCGACCCTTCAGACGGCGAGCCGACCCCGGTTGTCCGAGCGGCGGCCACAGCGCGCCGAGCAGCGTCTTCGACGCAGCATCCCCACTCCGCGGGCGCCTGGACGCCCGATTTCCGGTCAACCAGCTGTGCTGTGCACCAACTGCCGGGGAGCTGCGTGACGCAGCGGACCACCAGATGCCAATCGCGGGCCGGCGAGGCGAACCCACGAGTGGCGTTCGGCCAGGCAACAGGCGGTGGGAGCTGCTGTCTCTGCGTCACCGTCGAGACTCTGGCCAGAAGGCTCAGGGCGCCGTCCAGCAGCCAGTGGAGCTCGGACGGCCCCGCGGCGCCAACCGAGTTCGCGCGCAGCAGTCCATCGGACGGACAGGACTCGGCAGCCAGCATCCTCAGTCCGCCGAGAACGGCCGAGAGAGCTGAGCCGGCTTCGCTCTGTCCCCAGCCGCGGCTCTCGCGCTCCCCGGACAAGGGGCAAACGACAAGCCTGGTTTCGTAGGGGCCGGTGGGTGAGAGGCGAGATGAGCTGCCGGGCGCCAGCAGGCCGCACCACGGCCGCAGGAGCCCCGACACATCCACGGGCCCGTCAGGTGCTGCCGCTGTCGGGCCGATGCATGCGAGATCAGCCAGGGACCTGATGCCGGTCCACTGTGAACGGCCTGATCCCGTCACCCTCAGGTAGGTGGTCCGACCGCTCGCCCGCTGCACGATCGCCGCGACTCCGGGCCGACCGCCGAGGCCGGACTCGAGGGCCCTGCGGACCGAGACCGCGGGCGCTGGTTCGCGCCGGCCCTTCCGCTCCCGCAGGACCCGCTGCCACATGCGAGAGCGGCGCACGAGTTCTTGGTGGCCGGTCCGGGTTCCAGCAGCGGGACCCAGAACGATGGCGCTGTCCAACACGGTGACCGGAACTGACTGCTGGGCCAATGCTCTCTGTTCCCGTCATTGCTCGTGGCAGGTGATCTACCGCTCGGCAGCGTTGGTCATTCCCCTCCGGTCGAGGCGGGGGAGGTGGCGTCCCGTCCGGCCGAGCTCGTGATCACCGCTCCCGCCGGTGCCGTGGAGCTCAGCACCGTGGCGCGCACCGTGGCGCCCCCCAAGCGCGTGAAGAGATCCAAGCAGGAGCGCGATCACGCGCGTCATGGAGTCTGCCGATCGTGAACGACGACTGTGTCTCAGGGCTCTGTGCGCATCCAGCCTGGCGCAGCCGGCCACTGGGAGAACAGGGCCCGAGGAACGTCATGAACCTGCACGGCACTTTGTCCCCCGTGGTCCTCGCGTGTGTGCCGGGAGCGTCGGCGGCATGCAGCCTTCCGGCGGTCCGGAACACGGCACGGCGTACCGGAGTGTTCGCGAGGGTTGAGCCGGTTGCCGGTTTCGCGATCACGGGCGGCTTGGCGATCAGGTGCGGCCGAGGAGAACCGGCGGGAGTCCTGGGACCTGCGCGCCGGGGCGGAAGGCGGCGGCGACGCGGGGGCGCCGTCCGGCCTTCGGGGCGCCGGTGACCGGGTTGCGCAGGCGGCCGTCGCGTGCGCGCTGCAGCCCCGCGGCCGGACCAAGGCCTGCGCGAACGTGCCGTCCCGGACGTGCTCCTGGAAGCCCGTGCTTGTCCCACCGACCGGGTCGGCACGGGCCCGGGGGGACTTCGTGCCATGCAGCTTCCTGGCGGTCCGTCAATAGCCCGACGGGCTAAGAGAAATGCGATGGTGGGGCCAATAGTGTGGGCGTGCCGAGCGCCGAGTACTGCGCAGCCGAACGGCCTCCTGTGGCCTCGCCGTGGTACGCCCAGCAGCCCGTCCCCAAAATCGCCAGACTAGGTGGGTCTTGCAGATGGTTCGGTCATTGGTGGAAGTGCTGACCTCTCGCGCATCGGACGAGCCCGACCGGATCGCCTACCGGTACTTGACCACCGGTGAATGTGACGGTTCCGTGGACACGCTGACGTACGGTCAGCTCGACGGGCGTGCCAAGGCCATCGCCTCATGGCTTCAGCGGCGCGGACTGGCCGGCTCCCGGGCACTGCTCCTGTATCCGCCGGGCCTGGACTTCATATGCGGCTACATGGGTTGCCTGGCGGCGGGCGTCATAGCCGTTCCGGGCGTGCCGCCGCAAGGGCGCTCGCAGAACCACCGCGCCCTGAACCGTATGCAGCGGTTGATCGCCGACGCGAACGTCGAGGTGATTCTCGGCACCCGCCAGATCCTCGACGCCCTGCGCCCGGCCCTGGACGCCCTCACCGGACTCGCCGACATCACCTGCGTGGCTACCGAGGAATTCCATGACGAGGCCGCGGGGGACTGGCGCGAACCCGACATCACCTCGGATTCGGTCGCCTTCCTCCAGTACACCTCGGGTTCGACCTCGGCGCCGCGCGGCGTGGTGGTGACCCACGGGAACCTGCTCGACAACCAACGGGTCATGACGGAACGCATGGGGCACACGCCGGACGCGATCGCGGCGCACGGTGGAGAGCTCTATGTCAGCTGGCTCCCCGTCTACCACGACATGGGGCTGATCGCCCCGGTGCTCAACACGATCCATCTCGGCGCCACCTCCACGCTGTTCTCACCGCTGCACTTCCTGCAGCGGCCCGAGCGCTGGCTGGATGCCATCTCCCGGTACCGGCCGCACACCAGCGGCGGGCCCAATTTCGCCTATGAGCTGTGTCTTCGGGACGCCACCCCTGAGCTCCTCGACCGCCTCGACCTGAGCACCTGGCGCGTGGCATTCAACGGTGCCGAACCGGTCCGCGCCGCGACGCTGCGGCGGTTCTCCGACACGTTCGCGCGTGCCGGGTTCCGGCATGAGGCCTTCTACCCGTGCTACGGGCTTGCCGAGGCGACGCTCATGGTGAGCGGGGGTTCCGTGGACGAGGCGCCGACGGTGTCGGGCAGGCCCGGAGACGCTGCCGAGGTGGTCAGCTGCGGCCGCCCGGGCATGCCGGTGGTGATCGCCGATCCCGACCGGCAGGAGGAGTGTCCCGAGGGCCAGGGCGGGGAGATCTGGGTCTCCGGCGCGAGTGTCGCGCGCGGCTACTGGCGCAACACGCTGAAGACCCGCGAGGTCTTCCAGGCATCGCTGCGCGACGGCAGGAGCGGCTTCCTGCGGACCGGCGACCTGGGATTCATGAGGGACGGCGAGTTGTTCGTCACCGGCCGTGTGAAAGACCTGCTGGTGATCGACGGACGCAACCACTACCCCCAGGACCTGGAGCTGACCGCGGAGATGTCTCACCCGGCCGTGCGTCCGGGCTGCACCGCCGCCTTCTCGGTCGAGGACGGCTCGCTGGGCGAACGACCCGTCATCGTCGCGGAAGCGTCGCCGGATGCCATGCCCGAGATCGGCGAGATCTCGGCGGTCATCCGCAGCACCATCAGCGAGACCCACGACCTGTCGTTGCGGGACGTGGTGTTGATCAAGCCCGGATCCATCCCCAAGACGTCCAGTGGGAAGATCCAGCGCCAGGCCTCCCGGGCTGCCTACCTCGAGGGAACGCTCGCCGTACTCGAGCCGGCGGGCCGCCCCGCCGAGTAGCCACTGACCCGCCGACTGTCCAGGTCGATCGCCGCACGACGGATCGCGCCGCAGACCCCTGAACGAGCCCGCGAGAACGGTTGCCATCATGCTTGAGAACAAGTCGCCCGAGCCGCCTGTCGACCCAGCCGACATGACGTTCTCGCCGGCTCCCGAGGACGCGAGCGGCGCGTCCATCGACAACACACCGGAGGCGGTCCGGGGCTGGCTGACCGAAGCTGTCGCCGACCGTACCGGCGTTGCTCCCACCGAGATCGCGGTCGACCGTCCGATTGCCGAATTCGGCCTGGGGTCACGTGAGTTGGTGGCACTGGTGGGCAGGTTGTCCCTGCGGATCGGCCGAGACCTCGAACCGTCTCTGTTCTACAACCACCCCAGCATCGCCGAGGTCGCCGAGGCGGTGGCCGGCAAGGGCCCGGATCACCCGTCCGCGGGGCCGGCCACGCCGGCTCCGCCCCGAGTGCCGGTGGCCGCTGAGGCGGCGGACGAGATCGCCGTCATCTCGATGGCCTGCCGCTTCCCCGGCGGCGCGGACACCCCCGACCAGCTGTGGCGGCTCCTGGCCTCCGGTGAGGAAGTGATCAGCGACGTCCCGGCCGGCCGCTGGGACGCCCAGTCGCTGTACGACCCGGACCCCGAGGTCTCCGGCAAGGCCTACTCGCTGCGAGGCGGCTTCCTGTCGGACATCGACCGCTTCGACGCCTCGTTCTTCGGCATCTCGCCCCGCGAGGCGGCGGCGATGGACCCCCAGCAGCGCCTCCTGCTGGAGACGTCCTGGGAGACGATCGAGAACGCCGGCATGCTCCCCGGGGCGTTGAACGGCAGCTCCACCGGTGTGTACATCGGCCTGTACCAGAGCGGCTATCTGGCCTCGGCCGGCTTGGAGCAGCTGGACGGGCACGTCGGCACGGGCTCGGCCACCAGTGTCGCTTCCGGACGGATCGCCTACGCCCTCGGCCTGCAGGGTCCGGCCGTGACGGTGGACACCGCCTGCTCCTCCTCCCTGGTGGCGCTGCATCTGGCCGCGCGGGCGCTGGCGAGCCGAGAGTGCGATGTCGCCCTGGCCGGCGGCGTGACACTGATGGTCACTCCGCGCGGCCACGTCGAGTTCAGCAGGCTGCGCGGGCTGTCGCCCTCCGGGCAGTGCAAGCCGTTCTCCAGCGACGCGGACGGCGTGGTGTGGGCCGAGGGCTGCGGGCTGGTGATGCTCAAGCGGCTCAGAGATGCGCACCGGGACGGCGATCGGGTCCTCGCGGTCATCAAGGCCACAGCCATCAACCAGGACGGCCGGAGCCAAGGGCTCAGCGCCCCCAACGGCCTGGCGCAGCAGCGCGTCATCCGAGCCGCCCTGGACGCCGCCGGTCTCGCTCCGCACGACGTGGACTACGTGGAGGCGCACGGCACGGGCACGCTGCTGGGCGACCCGATCGAAGGCGACGCCCTCGGCACCGTCTTCGGCCCGGGCCGGCCGGCCGAACATCCCCTCGGCGTCGGATCCCTCAAGTCGAACGTCGGCCACATGCAGGCCGCGGCCGGAATCGGCGGCGTCATCAAGACCGTGCTGGCACTCCAGCACGAGCTGCTGCCGGCATCCCTGCACGCCGACAACCCGACGGAGCGGGTCGACTGGGCCGGTGCCGGCATGCAGGTGCTGAGCCGGGCGCAAGCCTGGCCCCGCGGCCACCGGGTGCGACGCGCCGGCGTGAGCGCGTTCGGGATCAGCGGCACCAATGCGCACGTGATCCTGGAGGAGGCGCCCGACGTCCCCGTGGCGTCCGAGGCCGAGCCGGCAGCGGTACAGCCCTCCCGCCGGCCGGACGGCGAAGGTTCACAGCTCGTGCTGTTCCCGCTGTCCGCCCGTACCGAGCCGGCACTGCACGCGCAAGCCCGTCGCCTCCTCGACGCCGTCACGGCGGACCCGCGACTTCCCCTGCCCGCCATCGCTGCGACGCTTGCCCACCACCGGACGCACTTCGAGCACCGGGCCGTCATCGCGGCGCGTCATCGCGACGAGCTCGTGAGCGGTCTGCGCGGCCTGGCAGCCGGGGAGCCCGCCACGGAGCTCGTGGCCGGGCCGCACCGGGTGTCGGCACCGGGCAAGCTGGCCTTCGTCTTCCCCGGCCAGGGCGCGCAGTGGGCGGGCATGGCCCGTGACCTGCTGGCCCGCTCCCCGCTGTTCGCGGACGAACTCGACCGCTGCGACGCCGCCCTGAGCGAGCACACCCAGTGGTCTGTGACGGCCGTGCTGCGAGGGGATGCCGACGCGCCGTCCCTGGAGCGGGTCGACGTCGTCCAGCCGGTGTTGTTCGCCGTCATGGTGGCCCTGGCCGCGGTGTGGCGCGCGAACGGTGTGCGGCCGGACGCCGTGGTGGGACACAGTCAGGGCGAGGTCGCCGCGGCCTGCGTCGCCGGGGCGCTCAGCCTCAGCGACGCGGCAGCCGTGGTCGCCCTGCGCAGCCGTGCACTGGCCGGTGTCGTCGGGGCCGGCGGCATGGCCGTCGTGGGCCTGCCCAGCAGCGAGGTCGAGACCCGGCTGCGGGACCAGGACGGGCGGGTGTCGATCGCCGCGGTGAACAGCGGCCGGGCCACCGTGGTGGCCGGGGAGTCGGAAGCCCTGGCCGCCCTGCTGGCCGAGCTGGAGAAGGAGCAGGTGTTCACCCGGGCCCTCGAGGTGGACTACGCATCCCACAGCGCGCAGGTCGAGCCGGTGCGCGAGGCACTCCTGGCGGACCTCGACGGCATCGTCACCTACCCGACGTCGGTCACGTGGTACTCGACGGTCACCGAAGAGCCGGTCCGGCACGAGCTGGAGGCCGACTACTGGTACCGCAACCTGCGCGAGCCCGTCCGGTTCGCGTCGACCGTGGAACGCATGGTGGCCGACGGCTACCGGTACTTCGTCGAACTGAGCCCCCACCCGTCGCTCGTCACCTCGGTGCAGACCATCGGCGAGGACGCCGGCCATGAGCTGACAGTGGTCGGCTCCCTGCGGCGCGACGACGACGCGGTGGCCTGTCTCGATCGGGCCGCGGCCGAACTGCATGCCCACGGGCGGATGATCGACTGGCGGCGCATCGCACCCGCGACGGACGGGGAGCCGGCGCGGCTGCCGACCTATGCGTGGGAACCGCAGCGCTACTGGACCGACCCCGATCCGGCCTCGGGCTCATCCGGCTTCCTGCCCCGTTCCGCGCACCCTCTGCTCGGAATCGAGCTCCGCTCGGTCGACGCCACCCGCTGGACCTTCCGCAACGAGTGGTCCCCGAGCACAGCCGACTGGCTGGTCGACCACACGGTGTTCGGCGAGGTGGTCGTCTCGGGCACGACACTGGCGGAGCTGTGTCGTGCCGCGCTGGAGACGGCCCGCCCCGAGGAGCCGGCTCACCTCACCGACGTGCTGCTTCTCGCCCCGCTGGTGCTGCCGCGCTCCGGCTCCGTCGAGGTTTCCGTGGAGGTCGTCGCCGCGGGCCCGCAGGATCCGCTCGAGGTCGCGGTGTACAGCCGGCCGCGTGGGCAGGAGCTCGCGGGCTGGGTGCAGAACGCCGCTGCGACGGCGAGTGAGCCGGCCGTGACGGACGCGGGCGCACCGCCGAGGTGGCCGGACGGTGCGCAGCCGTGCTGGGATCCGCAGACCTACGCGCGCCTGGCCGAGGGCGGCCTCGGCTACGGCCCCGCGTTCCAGGGCGTCGCGTCGGCCGTGCGCACGGGGGACGACGAGCTGCTGGCCCGTCTTTCACTCCCGTCGCCCCAGCGCGACGACATGGAGGGATATCCGGTCCATCCGGCCTTGCTGGATGCCGCCTTGCACGTGGCGGCGGCCTTCGAGGAGCAGGGCCGAGTGCTGCTGCCGTTCTCGGTCGGACAGTACGTGCTGCGGCCCGGGGCTTCCGGGGACGTGATCGCGTCCGTCCGGCGGACAGCCGGCTCCGCGGACGAGGTCGTCCTGGACGTGCGGCTCTGGGACTCCGACGGCTTCCCCGCGGGCTGTCTGACGGATGTGCGCCTGCGCGCGGTGAACCCGTCAGATGTGCGGGGCTCCCGCGCGGACGATTGCCTCTACGAGGTGGTCTGGACCGCGGTGGTCCCCGAAACCGCCGGAGCGCAGCCGCGGGACGACAAGTGGACCGTGGCCGGGGACAGTTCACACCCGTACGCCGTTGCGGCCCGGCAGGGCCTCGAAGCGGCGGGGATCCGCACGGCCGACGCCGTGGCCGATGCCGCCGGCGAGACCCTCGTCCGCTTCTGGCCCCTGCCCGGAGCGGACACCGGCACGGCCGAGTACGTGCAGGAGCTCACCAGCGCCGGGCTCGCCGACCTCCAGTCGCTCCTCGCCCTGCCGCCGGAGCAGCTGCCTTCTCGCGTCCTCTGGGTGACCTGCGGCGCGGTTGCGACCGACGCGACAGCACCCGCCTCGGGGTTCGCCCAGTCGGCGCTGTGGGGCCTGGCCCGCACCGCGCGCTCGGAACACCCGGAGCTCGGACTTCGTCTGATCGACCTCGACGGCCTCGAGGCCGTGCGTACTCCGTGGCCCGTGCTGAGCCGGCTCGTGGCCGACTCGGACGAACCCGAACTCGCGGTGCGCGGTGACGCGTTGCTCGTCCCGCGGCTGATGCGCAGCCGGAGCGCGGACGACCGGGCGACGCCCGAGGCACGGCGCGAGCCGCTGACGGACACCGCCGCGGAGCCGCCACCGCCCGACGGCCCGGTGCCCACCGACGGCACCGTGCTGGTCACCGGTGGTCTCGGCGGGGTCGGCGTCCACATCGCACGGTGGCTCGCCTCGCGCGGAGTCGCGCGGCTGGTGCTGACCTCGCGGCGGGGCCCCGAAGACCCGCGCAGCGCCGAGGTGACCGCGGAGCTGTCCGCGCTCGGTGCCGAGGTCGAGGTGGCGGCATGCGACGTGGCGGACGCCGAGGAGCTCGCCAGGGTGATCGGCCAGGCCCGCCCGCTGCGCGGTGTCGTGCACTGCGCCGGCGTGCTGGACGACGGCGTACTCGTCGAACAGACACCGCAGCGGTTCGCCCGGGTACTGCGCCCCAAGGTGGCGGGGGCGATCAACCTGCACCACCTCACGACGGACGATCCACTGGATCTCTTCCTCCTGGTGTCGTCGGCGGCGGGGGTCGTGGGCAGCCCTGGGCAGGGCAACTACGCGGCCGCCAACGTCTTCCTCGACCGACTTGCCCACCACCGGCGGGCGCTCGGCCTGCCAGGGGTCTCGGTCTCGTTCGGCGCATGGGCCGGCACCGGCCTGGCGGCCGACCACGCCGATCTCGAGCGGATGGCGCGGCTCGGCCACGGCGCCCTGTCGCCGGATCAGGCGTGCGGGCTCGTCGAACGCTCACTGCTGCGCCGGGCGCCGCATCTGGTCGCGTGGGCTCTGGACCAGCGAGGGCTGCGCGATGCGCTGGCCCGCGAGGGCGGCGCGACCGCGCTGTGGCGGTCCTTGCTGCCTCCCGAGAAGCCCGCGCGACGGGACGACGCATTCGCGGCCCGGCTCGCCAGGCTCCCCCAGGCCGAGCGGATCGAGCGGGTGCTCGCCGTGGTGTGTGCGGAGGCGGCACGCGTGCTGGGACTCCGCTCTCCCGACGAGCTGCGCGGGGACCAGCCCCTGAGCGAGCGGGGGATGGACTCGCTGATGGCCGTCGAGCTGCGCAACCGCATCGGCGCCCGGATCGGCGCCCGGCTCTCGGCCACCTTGTTGTTCGACCACCCGACGCCGGTCCGGCTCGCGGACCACCTGGTGAGCACCGTGCTCAGGTCCGACGCCCAGGAGAGCAGGCGGGCGGCAGACCCCACGCGGCGGGAGTCCACCTCCGACGAGCCCATCGCCGTGGTCTCCATGGCCTGCCGGCTGCCGGGCGGTGCCGACGATCCCGGGGTGCTGTGGCAGGTACTCGAAGACGGCCGTGATGTCGTCGGCCCGTTCCCCGCGCAGCGCTGGAACGTCGAGTCCCTCTACGACCCCGATCCGGAGGCCGAAGGCAAGACCTACGCCCGGGAGGGCGGGTTCCTGCAGGACATCGAGACCTTCGACGCCGCCTTCTTCGGGATCACCGCGCGCGAGGCCGCGGCGATGGACCCGCAGCAGCGCCTGCTGCTGGAGACCACGTGGGAGGCGCTGGAGCGCGCCGGGATCGTGCCGGCCCAGCTCTCCGGAAGCACGACCGGCGTGTACGTCGGCATGTTCGGCAGCGACTACCTGGCGGGCTCCCGTCTCGACCAGCTGGACGGCTACGTCAGCACCGGATCCGCCCTCAGCGTGGCCTCCGGCCGGCTTGCCTACACCCTCGGGCTCCATGGCCCCGCCCTGACCGTGGACACCGCCTGTTCCTCCTCACTGGTGGCGGTGCACCTGGCCGCGCAGGCGCTGCGCTCGGGCGAGTGCGACCTGGCGTTGGCCGGCGGTGTGACGCTGATGGTGACTCCGCAGACCTTCGTGGAGTTCAGCCGCCTGCGAGGGCTGTCCCCGACGAGCCGGTGCCGGTCGTTCTCCGACGACGCGGACGGAGCCGTCTGGGCCGAGGGGGCCGGCATGGTCGTGCTCAAGCGGCTGACGGACGCGCGCCGGGACGGCGACCAGGTGCTCGCGGTGCTGCGTGGCACCGCGGTCAACCAGGACGGGCGCAGTCAGGGCCTCGCGGCACCGAACGGCCCGGCCCAGGAACAGGTCATTCGAAAGGCCCTGGATCTGTCCGGGCTGGCGCCCGCGGACATCGACTACATCGAGGCGCACGGAACCGGCACGACACTCGGCGACCCGATCGAGGCCAACGCCCTCATGTCGGTGTTCGGCGCTTCCCGCCCCACGGGCCGCCCGCTGTACCTGGGTTCCCTCAAGTCCAACATGGGCCACCTGCAAGCGGCTTCGGGCGTCGCAGGCCTGATCAAGGTCGTGCTGGCGCTGCGGCACGGGAGTCTTCCGCGCACGTTGCACGCCGAGCGACCCAGCCGCCACGTCGACTGGGACAGCGGTGAACTGCAGCTGCTCCAGGAGGATGTGGCCTGGCCGTCGGGCCCGCGACTGCGGCGGGCCGGCGTCAGCGCCTTCGGGATCAGCGGCACGAACGCGCACGTGATCGTCGAGGAAGCCCGGGAGGAGACGGCGGCCCACCAGTCCGATCCGTCCGACGGAACGGACGAGGGCACCGCGCCCCGGCAGCTGTTCGTGCTGTCGGCGCGCGACGACGCCGCCCTGCGCGGCCAGGCCACCGGTCTCGCCGCTCACCTGGGCGCACTCGGTTCCAGCGGGCCGGCACTGCGCGACATCGGCTACACCTTGGCCCGCCGCCGCAGCCACTTCGAGCGCCGCGCGGCGGTGCTGGCGAGCGACCGGGACGGTCTCCTGGCCGGCCTCGACGCGGTGGCGCAGGGCCGTGTCCACCCGGACGTCATACGGTCACCCGCGCGGGAGACACCGGCGGGCAAGGTCGCGTTCGTCTTCTCCGGGCACGGCGGTCAGTGGCCCGGCATGGGCAGCGAGCTGCTGACCGAGTCGACGGCGTTCCGGGAAGCGCTGTCGGCCTTGGACGATGCGATCCGCCGGCACGCCGGCTGGTCGGTACTGGAGGCCCTGCGCGGAGCGGCCAAGGCCCCCGATCTCGAACGCACCGACATCCTGCAGCCGGCACTGTTCGCCTTCAACGCGGCTCTGGCCGCGGCCTGGCAGTCCCTCGGAGTCTCTGCGGACGCGGTGGTCGGCCACAGCCTGGGCGAGATCGCAGCCGCATACGCGGCCGGCGCACTGAGTGCCGACGACGCCGCGGCCGTGGTGACCCGGCGCGCTCGTGCCGTCGTACCGCTGGCCGGCAGGGGCGGCCTGATCTCCGTGGAACTGCCGCTGTCCGAGGTCGAGGAGCGTCTCACCGCCTACCAGGGGCGGCTGTTCGTCGGTGCCGTGAACAGCGCGGGGTCCATCGCGGTGTCCGGCGACATCGATGCGCTGACCGGCCTTCAGGGCGAGCTCGCCGAGGAGGGGGTCCCCGTCCGGCGCCTGACGACCCCGTTCGCGTCGCACAGCCCGCTCATGGCTCCGCTGCGTGCGGAGCTGGTCTCCGAACTGTCGGAGGTGCGAGGCAGGCACACGTCGATCCCGTTCTATTCCACGGTCCTTGCGGAGCCCACCGCCGGTGACGGGCTCGACGCGGAGTACTGGTACGCGAATCTGAGCCGACCGGTGCGGTTCGCCGACACCGTACGCCGCATGCTGGAGGACGGTTACCGGTACTTCGTGGAACTGAGCCCGCATCCGACGCTCGGCGCGGCCATCGAGTCGGTCGCGCAGGAGAGCGGAGTCGCCGCGGTGAGCGTGGGCTCGCTGCGGCGCGACGCCGGCGGCCGGGACAGTCTGCTGCGTCATCTCGGCCGGCTGTACAGCGTGGGACATGAGCCCGACTGGTCGGCCCAGCATCCCACCGGTGCCCTCGCCGAACTCCCCACCTACGCCTTCGAGCGGGAGCGCTACTGGCTGACGGCTGCCCCGGCCCTGCCCTCCGGTGCGGGCCGCACACCGCTCGTCGACACGCGGATCGAGGCGAGTGACGCGCCAGGCCGGCACATCTTCCAGACCGATCTCGACACGCAGAACAGCCAGTTCGGCTACTTGCTCGATCACCGCGTGGCCGGCGAGGTGTGGCTGCCCGCGGCCGCCTTCCTGGAGATGGCGCTCGAGGCGGCCTCCGGTCTCCGGGACGGCGAGGAGGTGCGGCTGGCCGACGTCAGGTTCGAGGCACCCCTGAAGCTGCCGGCCGGGCAGGGTGTCCGGCTGCAGCTGGTCCTGCAGCCGGAACATGACGCCGGCCGGGACTTCACCATCGCCTCCACGGTGCCGAGCGAGTCGCGGTCCGGGTGGACACGGCACGTATCCGGGCGTGTCGTCCTGGGCGCCGCTGCCGAGGAGGGCGCCGGCACCCGCACCCGGCCCGGCGACGCGTGGGACGGGTCCCTCGAAGCGCTGCGCGCGCAGTGCCCCGCCGAAGCCGACCTGTCTGGTGTCTACGCCGCGCTCACCGCGCTGGGAATCGACTACGGTCCGTCCTTCCGCCGTCTGGAGCAGGGCTGGCAAGCCGAAACCACCGCGCTGGGCAGGCTGGCCGTCTCACCGCGCGGCGGGTACCTGCTGCATCCCGCGGTGCTCGACTCGGCCTTCCACACGGCCGCGCTGCCGCTGGGCGCGCCCGAGGGCCGCGCACTGGTACCCACCGGCGTGGGGCGTCTGCGGTTCTCGAAGCCGCGCACCGCACCTGCCTGGGTGGCCTGCCGACTGCGGGCCGTGGACCGGGACGCCGTCACGCTGGACCTGCTGCTGCTCGACGAGCAGGAGCAGGAAGTACTGCGCATCGAGGAGTTCGAGTTGTCCGCGCTGTCTCCGCTCGACGCGTCCCTGTACGAAGTGGAATGGCAGCCGAGGCCCACCGCGCAGGCGCAGCCTGCTCAGGGTCCCTGGTTGATCCTCGCCGACGACCGCGGGGTGGGAGCTCGGTTGAGCGCGCTGCTCGGCCCGCTGCCCCATGTGGTGGCGGTGAAGGGTGACACGTTCGCCGCCGAGGCTCCCGGCCGGTTCCGGATCGATCCGCAGAACCCGCAGCACCTGACCCGGCTGCTCGACGAGGCCTTCCCCGCAGGCGGGCCCGAGCAGGTGGTCCACCTGTTCTCGCTGGACGCCCCTGGGGTCGACTCGGTCGAGACAGCGGAGGAGGCCGCGGCACTGGGGTGTCTGAGCACCCTTCACCTCGCCCGGGTGCTCACGCAGGGCCGGCGTGGCCGGGTGCCGCGCCTCTTCCTGGTCGTACGGGGCACCCAGCCTGCCGGCGGGAGCGAGGTGACCGCGCCTGAGCAGGCGCTCGCCTGGGGGTTCGGTCTGGCCCTGGCCCAGGAGTACCCCCAGTTGGCGACGACGCTGATAGACCTGCCGCCCTCCGGTGGGGTGGACGCCCTGCTCACGCAGTTGCTGCAGGCGGACGACGAATACCTCGTCGCACTGCGCGAGTCCGGTCGCCTCGTGCCGCGCCTCGTGCGCAGCCGCCAGGACGGCGTCGGGCACGGCGAACCGGCGACTGACGGTACGTTCCTGATCACCGGAGGACTGGGCGGCCTCGGCCGCGTCGCCGCCGAGCGCCTGGTACACCGCGGCGTACGCCGCCTGGCCCTGATGACCCGCTCCGCGCCCGATGCCGAGGCGGAGAGCTGGGCCGAGGAACTGCGTGCGCGCGGCGTCACCGTGCACCTGGCTCGCGCCGATGTCGCGGATCCGCAGGGCCTCGCGGCGGCGCTGGACCGCGTCCGCGAGCTGGGTCCGATCACCGGCATCGTGCACGCCGCCGGTGTCGTCGACGACGCCACCGTGGCGAACCTGTCCGACGAACGGGTGCTGCGGGTGCTCGCCCCGAAGGTGCTGGGCACGGTTCTGCTCACCCGGCTGGTGCCCGAGGCGGAGAGCCTCGTCCTGTTCTCTTCGGTGGCGGGAGTCCTCGGCTCGGCAGGGCAGAGCCCCTACTCCGCGGCGAACGCCTTCCAGAACGCCTGGGCGCACCACCTCGCCCTGGCGGGCCGGCAGGCTCTCAGCCTCGACTGGGGCGCCTGGGCAGGTGTCGGCCTGGTCACCAAGTCCGCGACCCGGACCGAGAGCACTCGCCGGTCGGGCCTCGTCGCCTTCTCCCCCGAGGAGGGCGGCGACCTGTTCGAGCGCGTGCTGTCCATGACTGGACTCCGTCAGCTGGTTCCCGCCCGGCTCGACTGGGAGGCGTTGGCACTCGATCCGGACGTGGCCCGGTCGCGGCCGATGCTGCGGGGGCTGATCACCTCGCCGGCCGCTGGGCCGGACTCCGACGAACTGGTGGCCCGGGTGCTCGGCGCGGCGACCGCCGGTGAGCAGCGGGAGCTGCTCGAGGGTTATGTGCGGGAGATGGTCGGCGAGGTGGTGGGCGGCCTGCCGCAGGCGACCCCCACCGCCTCCCTCAAGGCGCTCGGTCTCGACTCCCTGATGACGGTGAGGCTGCGCAACTCCTTCGTCCGTGATCTCGGCGTCGAGCTGCCCACGACTGCGGCCTTCTCGGCCGCGGACATCCGAGGCCTCGCACAGCTGCTGCTCTCCGCGCTGACGGCACAGGGCAGCCCGGCCAGGCCCGCCACCGCTCCCGACGAGCGGCAGCCGGCGGGCGACGTTCCCGAGACCGAGCTGCGGCCCGCGCCCCGTGACGTGACCCGTCTGGTGCGCAGCGCACAGCAGGGCACACCGGGCTCCGCCCACGCCGTCGGCGTCGCCGTCCGACTCGGAGCGCAGGCCACCCAGGAACGCCTGACCGGCGTGCTGACCCGGCTCGCCGCACGTCACGCGGCCCTGCGCACCGCGATCGTCGCGGGTGAAGGACGCGAGCAGCAGCTGCGCATCGACAAGCACGTGCCCGCGTCGCGGCTGTTGCGCTGGACCGAGCTGGGCGACGGCGCGGAACTCGATGTCGACGCCAGGCTGCGGGCGCTCGTGGAGCAGCCGTTCGACCTCACCACCGCTCCGCTGTGGCGCTTCGAGCTGCTCGACGGCGGGGACGAGGGCCAGACGCTGCTCTTCTGCGCCCACCACAGCGTGAGCGATCTGCAGTCGCTGCTCCTGGTGACGGCCGAGATCGACGCGGAGCTCGCCGGGGCGACGCTGGGGGACGCCGTGACCAACCGCGACATCGACCTGCTGCTCGAAGCCCAGACCCAGCAGGCTCCGGCCGACGGCTCGGACGGCTCGGACGGCTCGGACGGCTCGGACGGCTCGGACGGCACGACGGACGACTGGCACGAGTCCTTCATCGGTGCCGCCCGACTCGACCTGACCCTCGCGAAGGAGCGCCCTGCCGAACGCTCGTACCGGGCCGGCAGCGTGACCCTGACGCTGCCCGACCGGCTGATGGCACGGGTGTCGGATCAGGCGAGCCGGCTCGCGATCACGCCGGCGGCGTTCTGTCTGGGCGTACTGACCGTGTTGCTCGCCCGGCGGCAGGAACGCGACCGGTTCGTCCTCGCTGTCCCCGTCGACACCCGGATCCATGCCGACGCCGACGGTGCGCTGGGGTTCTTCGGTGTGCCGGTGCCGTTCCCGGCACAGGCCGCCGGCGACGAGGCCGTCCAGGATGTGCTGCGCCGCAGCGACCGTCACCTCGAGCGAGTCCTGGCCAAGGGCGCCATGTTCTCGGACACCCTGTCGACACTCGTCGCGCAGGGGCTGTACCGGCCGAACGCGCCGCTGGTCGAGGTGTACTTCAACTACGTGCGGTCCTCGGCGGTCCGGCTCACGAATCTGGAGATCCTGCCGGCCGGCACGGGCTATTCGGATCTCGACCTGATGGTGACGATGACACCGGACGCCGGCCGGCTCCGGCTCGACTACAGCCTCGACATCCTGGACGAGGCCACCAGCACGGCGCTCGGGGAGGACTTCCTGCGGCTGCTCGCCGAGGCCGCCGAGGATCCCACCGCCCCGGCCCGTACCGGAGCCATGGTGGAGGGCCCGGCGCCCGAGCGCCCGGACACCACACCCGCTCAGCTCTGTGTCGCCGTCGCGGCGACGTTCGCGCTGGGCAACCTGCCCCTGCTGTGCCAGATGGCGCTGAGCGACAGGGCGGGCGGCGACGGGGCGGACGGCGGTGGGGCGGCGCCGGTCTCGGTCGCGGAAGCGCCCTACCACCAGGTGCTGGCAAGCCTGCAGGACCCCTCGGGGGTCTTCGCCGACCCGTCGACGGCGCTGGGCGTGGTGCTGCTCAGGGCGGCCGACCTGGAACGGTTCGGCCATGTGGACGACGCCCTTCTCGCCGAGCTCCGCACGCAGTATCCCGCCGCTCTGCGGGCCCTGTCCGAGCGGAGCAGGAAGCCGTTGATCGTCGGCTTCCTGCCCAGCGCACACCGTGACGAGCGGCTGGAGCGCTGGGAGCGTGACGTGGCGTCCGAGCTGTCGGAGCTTCCCGGCTTCGCGCTCCTGCTGCCCGACGACTGGACACGGCACCACGAGGTCGCAGAAGTCTTCGACGACAGGACGGACCAGCTGGCGCATCTGCCGTTCACGCCGCAGTTCCAGGCGGCGGTTGCGCTCACGCTGGCCGAGACGGCCGAGGCCGTGCGCCGCACGCCGCCGAAGGTGATCGCCGTGGACGGAGACGAGACGCTGTGGAGCGGTGTGGCCGGGGAAAGCGGCCCCGACGGCGTGGACCTGGGGGGTGCCCGCGCGCTGCTGGCCCGCCGACTGCTCCAGTGGCGGGACGCCGGAACCCTGCTGATGCTGGTCAGCAACAACGACGAAGCCACGGTGCGAGCGGTGCTCGACCGCCCGGAGAGCGTTCTGCGGGCTGAGCATTTCAGCGTGATCTCCGCGGAATGGGGTCGTAAGTCCGAGCGGTTGGCGCAGGCGGCGCGGACGCTCAACCTGGGCGTCGACAGTTTCCTGTTCCTCGACGACAACCCGGTCGAGATCGCCGCCGTGCGTTCGGCACTGCCCGAGGTGCTTTCGGTGACCTGCCCTGCCGTCGACGAACTGGAGTCCTTCCTGTCCCGGCTGTGGCCGCTCGTCCCGGCGGCGGCGACCGCCGAGGACTCCCTGCGCGCCGCGTTCTACGAGCAGGAGCAGCAGCGTGAGGCGGCGCGTGGGCAGGCCGGCTTCCAGGAGTTCCTCGACCAGCTGGGACTGGAGGTCGACATCCGGCCGCTGACCGGTGACGACGTGCCGCGTGCGGCACAACTCGTCCGCCGCACCAATCAGTTCACCCTGCACGCCCGGTCGGGCGACGACGGCGACCTGGAGCGCTGGCGGCAGCAGGGCGAGGTGTGGATCGCCGCAGCCCGCGACCGGTTCGGAGACTACGGCCAGATCGGGCTGGTCGCGGTCCGCCAGGACGGCGACCAGCTGGACGTCCTCGCCTGGATGCTCAGCTGCCGGGTACTGGGGCGCGGCGCCGAGGAGAGGTTCCTGCAGTGGCTGGCGGACCGGGCGGACGACCTCGACTGCGGCAAGGTGCGCCTGACGGCCTCGCAGACGCCCCGCAACATTCCGGCCCGGCGCCTGGTGGCCGCGCTCGGCGGCGGCGACCAGGACAGCAGGCTCCTGGAACTCGTGACGACTCCGGAGCACCTGCGGGCGTTCCGGTCCTGGCAGCAGTGATGGCGAACACAGACACACACGGCGAAGGGCTCCCCGTGCAGCAGAACAACGAGGACAGGCCGGCTCGGGCAGCAGATCCCGGTCAGCGGCTGATCGGCGAGGCCATCGAGCGGGGCGGAACCGCGCTCAGCGTGACGGACCTGCTCGCACGAGTGCTCCCCTCAGCGGCCCCAGCGGCCCCCCGACCGGCGGCGCGCACAGCCGCGGAGGTCGCACGGCCGAAAGACGCGGACGAACTGGCCGCGGCCATCGCCACCTTGGCCGGCCGCCACCTGGAGGCGGCGGTGGGGCCGGAGACCGACTTCTTCGAGGCGGGCGGAACGTCCGTCGGGGCAGTGGAACTGGTCGCGTCAGTGGCCCGCGAGCTCGGGGTGGAGCTCACCCTGGACGACGTGTTCGCCGACGCCCGGCCGCGGCGTCTCGCCGAGCGCTGGCTCGCAGCCAACGGAGCCGACGACTCCAAGCGGCCCACGCCCGCGCCCCGCGCCGTACGTGCCAGCACCGGGGACGACGACCTCGACCTCATCCTGGCCGACCTGGCCCTCGCCGACGACCTGCCGTGGGCGGCTCCCCCGGAGCCCGTCCCGCCCCGCCGCGTGCTGCTGACCGGAGCGACGGGTTTCCTCGGCGGCCACATGCTCCTCGATCTGCTGCGGCACAGCGACGCGCACGTGTACTGCCTGGTGCGCGCCGGCGACGAGTCGGAAGGGCTCCAGCGCCTCGGTGCGGCGCTGACCGGCTACTCACTGCCGTGGTCCGCCGAGATCCGCAGGCGGGTGAGCGTCCTGCCGGGCGACCTCCGCAAGCCGAACCTCGGCCTGACGGCCGATCGATGGAACGAGCTGGCCCAGGAGCTGGACGCGGTCGTGAGCGTGGGCGCGGCGGTGGACTTCCTGCGCGGCTACCCGTCGTTGCGGCAGAGCAACGTGCTGGGAGCGCTCGCGCTGGCGGAACTGGCGGCGGCCGGACGGCCCAAGCCGCTGCACCACATCTCGTCGATCGCGGTGTTCAACGAGGTCGGCATCGCCTCCATGGGCGAGGACGACCCCCTCGCGCACATCGACCGCCTCGTCGCCGGCTACGACAAGTCGAAGTGGGCCGCGGAGGCCGCACTGCGGCGGGCCCGTGATCACGGTCTGGTGGTCACGGTACTGCGGCCAGGCGGTATCGGCGGGCACACCAGGACAGGCGCCTACAACTCCCAGGACCTCAGCAGCGGGCTGCTCTCGGCCTTCAGCCGCTTCCGCAGCGTCCCCGCGTTCCGCTACCTCAACGCCGCCCCCGTGGACTGGGTGAGCCGAGTGGCGGTGGCCGTCATCTGTGAGCCCAGCGCCTGGGGATACAACTACAACCTGACCGGCACCCCGAACACCCTCGACGACGTCGTGCGGGACATGAGCCTGGGCGGCATGAACGTCCGGGTGCAGGACTGGGACGAGTGGCGAGCCGACACCCTGACCCGTCTCGAGGCCGAGCCGATACCCGAACTCGACTTCCTGACACGGGTGTTGCAGAGCCCGACGGCACTGAAGCTGTGCGAAGCGACGCTGACGGGACCCGCGGCCACGGGCAGGCGCACCGAGGCCTTCGTGGCCGCGCAGGGCCTCACACCCGCCGCGCGGTACGACACCCAGGCACAGCTGAAGACGTTCGAGAGGCTGGCGCACGACGGTCTCGCCCGGCTGCCCGAGCGGGCCGACACGCCGTACCTCTGGTTCTCCGAGACGATGGAGGGGAGCCTGGGTCCTGCGGGCCAACCCGCCGAGAGTGCCTGCACGCTGTCGCTGACCCTGTCGATCGCCAGCATGTACCAGCTCATCCGCGAGCGTCGGGTCGACGTCGCAGGCGAGCTCCGCTGCACTCTGATGCATGCGGAGCCGCTCGTGGTGGAGCACGGTGACCTCTGGGTCCGGCCGCAGGAGGGGATCCCGGAGCGGCACGGCCTGCGCCACCCGCTGCTCAGGTACCGGCTGACGCTGCGCGACGCAGACGGGCAGCGCTGGTGGTTGGAGGGCCGGAAGTTCGCCCGCGCCCGGCGTGATCTGTGGCGGCAGACGCGAGCACTGACCGTGGCGATCGGCCGTGCGGGCGAGCCCGCCCACCTGGCAGGTGAGGTCGTCGTGCCGGCCGAGAGCTACCTGCGCGAACAGATCGACGGCATCCGTGTGAACCCGCGCCTGTCCCCCCAGGAGCAGCGGATCGCCAAGCTGACGTGGCTGCTCTGGTTCGGCCGGGAAATCGGCATCGGACTGCTCGGCCCGTTCACCCGGGTGGGTGCGGACCTGCTCGACATACGCCGGAACCTGACACTGACGGAGCGCCCGCGATGACCCTGCGACCGCTGTACGCACGCCTCGCGGAGGCGCGCGTGGAAGAGATGCCGTTCGTCACCAAGGACGGGTTCAGGCTCGGCCTGACCCGGGTCGCCACCGACGACACCGACCGGCCCGCCGTACTGCTGCTGCACGGCCACACCGCCTCGTCCGACATGTTCCTGCTGCCCGAGACCCGCAACCTGGTCGAGGTACTGCTGGACGCGGGTTACGAGCCGTGGCTGCTGGACTGGCGCGGCAGCTGCCGCCTTCCCTACAACGAGACGGGGCGTCGGTACACCTATGACGACGTCGCCCTGTATGACATCCCCGAGGCCGTGGCGCGCATCCGGCAGCGGATCGGCACCCGGCCGCTGTTCGTGGTGGCGCACTGCATCGGCGCGCTCGCGCTGTCGATGAGCATGACCGCGGGCCTGGTGCCCGGGCTCGCCGGCGTGGTGGCGCAGGGCGTGTTCCTGACGCCGAAGCTGGCCGGACGGACCTCGCTGCGCATGACCCTGGGCAGCGAGCTGCTGCGGTCCCGCATGGACCACGTACCCGTGGACTTCCGCAAGGTCGGCTTCCGGTCGCGTCACACGTTGCTGTTCGCCCTGGCCTCCCGCAAGGCGACCTGTCCGGACCCCACCTGCCAGATCCTGCACAACTCCGCCTGGGGCATGGGGGCTTCGCTGTTCGTGCACGAGAATCTCTCGGCGGCCACGCACAACCGGCTGGCTGAGCTGATGGGCCCGGCACCCTTGTGGATCTGGCCGCATCTGCGGCGCATCGCACTGGCGCGCAGCGTCGTGCGCTGGCACCACGGTGACGACCGCTACCGCGCGCTGCCGGCGAACGCCCTCGACCAGGCCTCTCGTATCGACTGCCCCGTGCTGCTGCTGTCCGGCAGCGAGAACGGACTCTGGCTGAACTCGCAGGAGCTCTGCCACGAGGTGCTGACCGCCAGGCAGCCGCAGCTGGACGTGACCTACACCGAGGTCCCCGGCTACGGCCACCTCGACATGTTCATCGGTCGTGGCGCGGCGCTCGACGTGTTCGGACACGTCCTCGACTTCCTCGGCAGGACCGGTGACTGAGCGTCGGTGACCGAGCGAAGGACCCGCACTCCCACGCCGGCCTCGATCACGACGCAGGAGGGCACGACGCCATGGCTCGATGCGAAGTCGGACGCGCCCGGCCGACGTTCGACGACGAGGACCGCCACGACGGTGTCCCGCCGGTGCTCGTCCACCGATGGACGGCCGGCCGACACCGCTGGGACCACCGGATGGCTCACCTCGCCGCGCAGCGACGGGTGACCCGGCCGGATCTGCGTGGGTACGGCGAAAGCGACGGCAGGGCGCACACGATCGAGGAGACGGCACCTGCCCGGACGCCGTGGTCCGCCTCGTCGGCGCCGGTCACGAACCGCCGGTGGCGAGACCCGCCGCGGTGACGTCGGCGATCGACCGACTCCTCTCGGCCGGCGCGTCCGTCACCCCGTAGCGCCCGCCTCACCCAGCATCCCGAGCGTGCGCGAAATCCGGCGCGACCGCTCCTCCCTCCCTAGGAGTGCACTCTCATGTCCACGACCGTTCCGCCCGGCAAGACGTCCGCAGTGGTACCCGGGCCCGCGGGCTCGCCGCTGCTCGGCTCGATGCTCGAACTCAGGCGCGGCGCTCTCGATCTCTTCCTGGACGCGCGACGCGACTACGGTGACCTGGTCCGCTTCACCGCAGGGCCGCCCGGGCTGCGCAAGGAGATCTACGCGGTCTTCTCCGCCGAGGGCGCCCAGCAGGTCCTGGCGACCGAGGCGACCAACTTCCGCAAGGACAGCCGCTTCTACCAGGAGGTCCGGGAGACGGCGGGCAACAACCTGCTGACCAGTCAGGACGCCATATATCAGCGTCAGCGTCGGCTGCTGCAGCCGCTGTTCACACAGCGCCGGGTCGACAGCTACGCCGCGGAGATCGCCGAGGAGACCCAGGCACTGCTCACCGCCTGGGACAACGCGCCGGACGACACGGTGGAACTGGTCGAGGACATGTCGCGGCTGACCCAGCGCATCACGGTCCGCATCCTCTTCGGCGCGGACTTCGAGGCCGCCCTCGATGTCGTGGCACGCTGCTTTCCCGTCATCGGCGACTACATCCAGCGTCGGAGCTACTCGTTCGTCAGTGTGCCGCGCACCTGGCCGACGCCCATGAACCGCAGGGCCGCCGCCGCCACGGAAGAGCTGTACGCGGTGTGCGACCGGGTCATCGGAAAGCGGCGAGCGGAGGCGGACACGTCGGCGGCGGAGGACATGATCACACTGCTGGTCCAGGCTCAGAACGCGGAGGACGGCAAGCTGGACGCAGCAGAGACCCGCGACCAGGCACTGGTGTTCCTGCTCGCCGGCACCGAGACGACATCGACCTCGCTCGCCATGGCGTTGCACCTGCTGGCCCGGCACCCCGAGGCACAGGAGCGCGCCCGCGAGGAAGCCCGGCGCGTGCTGGGGACCCGTGCGCCCGTCTCCTCCGACATGGACGAACTCCGCTACCTCAGCTGGGTGGTCAAGGAGTCGATGCGTCTCTACCCGGCCGGTGCCTTCGTCACGCGAAACGCAGTCGCCGCCACCGAGATCGACGGCTACACGATTCCCGCGGGAGCCGAGGTGCTGGTCTCGCCCTGGGTGACGCAGCGGCACCCGCGCTACTGGGACGAGCCGGAACGCTTCGATCCCGAGCGGTTCACACCGGAGCGGGAGAAAGCCCGGCACCGCTATGCCTGGTTCCCCTTCGGCGGCGGCCCGCGCGCATGCATCGGCAAGCATCTGGCCATGCTGGAGGCGGTGACGGCCCTTGCGATGATCCTGCGGCAGTACGAACTGGACGCGGTGGACGAACACGTTCCCGTCACCTACGGGGTCACTCTTCGCACGGAGACCCCCGTCCGCTGCCGGCTGCGTCCCGCATAGCGCGGTTTTCGTCCGTGCGCGCGTCCGAGGTCCGGGCGCGCACGGAAAGTCCGACCGGAGGCCTGTCAGGTCTTCGGTAGCGGTACTCGGCCCGGCCCGCGAGATCGCCGCGCCCGACGGTCTCGCGCGAGCGGCCGCACTCCACCCGAGGTGGAGTCGACCACCCACCATCTAGCACGATCAGAGGTACCCATGCGTTGGGAGCAGCTCTACATCGCCGGAGTCGGCGCGTACCTTCCCGAAGCGGTCGAGAAGGCGGAAACCGCCGTCGCCGCCGGCCTGTACGCCGCCGATGCGGCGGAAGCGAACGGAATTCGCGCGGTCCGGGTCGCCCGGCCGGACGAGGCACCGCCGGTGATGGCGGCCGCGGCGGCGCGCCAGGCGGTGGCCCGCTCGGGGTGCGAGGAGGCGCAGTTCGGGCTGGTGGTGCACGCCTGCTTCGGCCACCAGGGGCAGGACTTCTGGCAGCCGGCCTCATACGTCCAGGACAACTCGGTGGGCGGCACCGGTGCGGTGGCCGAGGTGCGCCAGGGGTCCAACGGCTCGCTGATCGCCTTCGAGCTGGCGGCCTCCTGGGTGACCGCCCGCCCGGGCAGCGCCGCGCTGGTGACGGCGGGGGACTCCTTCCGCCTGCCGTACTTCGACCGCTGGACCAGCGACGACTCCCAGGTCTTCGGCGACGGCGCGGGCGCCGTGGTGCTCACCTCCAGTACCGGCTTCGCCCGGGTGCGCTCCACCGCCACGCTCTCCGACGCCACGCTGGAGCCGATCTACCGCGGCACGGCGGGCTGGTCGGCGGGACCGTTCCTGGGCGGCCGGCCGGTGGACCTGCGGGAGCGGAAGGTCGCCTATGCCGCCACGATGGAGGAGGGGGCGGAAGGCACGATCATCGCGCGGATGGGCGGCAATCTGCTCGCCATGGTCGAGACCGCGCTGCGGGACGCCGACGTCGAGCTCGCCGACATCGCGTACGTGCTTCACCCCAACACCGGCGCGCGTCTGGTGGAGAACGGCTTCTACAAGCTGCTCGGCATCGACGACACGAAGACCGTCTACGAGTGGGGGCGCGAGATCGGGCACATCGGCGCCGCCGACCAGCTGGTCAACCTGAACCACCTCGTCGAGAGCGGCCGGCCGGCTGCCGGTGACCTCGTGCTGGTCTTCGGGGTCGGTCTCGGCTTCACCTGGAGCGCGGCGGTGCTGGAGATCCTGGACGTTCCGGCCTGGGCATGAGCCCGCACCGGGCCTCGGCACCCGGCCGCCCCACCGCGCGCATGCCCCGACAGGCGGATACCGGCCGGGGCATGCCCGCATGGGGGCGGGGCGCCGCCGCTGCACCGCCGGATCAGCGGCGGACGCGGTGGTGTGGACTCACTGCACGGGGGTGAAGTCCCGGGCCCCGATGAACTCCGGCCGGCGCACCGGCGCGGCGAACGGCTCCACCGCCGTGTTCTCGACGCTGTTGTAGACGATGAAGACGTTGCTGCGCGGGAACGGCGTGATGTTGTCGCCGGAGCCGTGCATGCAGTTGCAGTCGAACCAGGTCGCGGAGCCGGCCCTGCCGGTGAACAGGCGGATGCCGTACTCGTCCGCCAGCGAGGTCAGCGCCTCGTCGGACGGGGTGCCCGCGTCCTGCATCTGCAGCGACTTCTTGTAGTTGTCCTCGGGCGTGGCCCCGGCGCAGCCCAGGAACGTCCGGTGCGAGCCCGGCATGATCATGAGCCCGCCGTTGGTGTCGAGGTTCTCGGTCAGCGCGATCGAGACGGACACCGTGCGCATGTGCGGCAGGCCGTCCTCGGCGTGCCAGGTCTCGAAGTCCGAGTGCCAGTAGAAGCCGCTCGCGCCGAAGCCCGGCTTGACGTTGATCCGGGACTGGTGGACGTACACGTCCGAGCCGAGGATCTGCCGGGCGCGGCCGGCCACCCGCGGATCGCGCACCAGGTTCGCGAACACCTCGCTGAGCCGGTGCACTTCGAAGACGGAGCGGATCTCCTTCGACTTCGGCTCGACGATCGAGCGCTGGTCGGCCCGGACCGCCGGGTCGGTGACCAGCCGGTCCAGTTCCCGCCGGTAGACCTCGACCTCGTCCGGGGTGATCAGCTGGTCGACGGCGAGGAAGCCGTCACGCTCGTACGCCTGCAGGCCGGCGGTCGTGATCGGCCCCGGTGTGTCCGGGGAGCCCCAGACGACCGGGTCCTGCCGGGGCACGGTCACCTCGGTGGTGCCGCGGGTGGGGTAGAGATCGCTGACGGTCGTGGTCATGGGATGTCACACCTCCTCGGGCTCGGTGAGCAAGGGATAGACGCCGTTCTCGTCGTGGTCCTCCCGTCCGGTGACCGGCGGGTTGAACACGCAGATGCAGCGGAAGTCCTCCTTGACGCGCAGCGTGTGCCGCTCGTGCCCGTCGAGGAGGTACAGGGTGCCGGGCGTGATCGTGTACGTCCGCCCGGTCTCGTGGTCGGTGAGTTCGGCCTCGCCCTCGACGCAGACCACGGCCTCGACATGGTTGGCGTACCACATCGACGTCTCGGTGCCGGCGTACAGAACGGTCTCGTGCAGGGAGAAGCCGACCCGTTCCCGGGCGAGGACGATCCGCTTGCTCTCCCAGGTGCCGGACTTGGCCCTGACATGCCGGTCGGTGCCTTCGATGTCCTTGAACGATCGGACGATCACAGTGCTGTGCTCTCTCCTGTCGGTGCTGTCGGTGCTGTCGGTGCTGTCGGTGCTGTCGGTGCTGTCGGTCGGGCCTGTCGGTCCCGGCCGGTCAGACGGTTTCGCGGACGGCGCGGGCGAGGACGCTCAGGCCCTCGTCCAGTTCGTCGGCGGTGATGGTCAGGGCGGGAAGCAGCTTGACGACCTCGCCCTCCGGGCCGGACGTCTCGATGAGCAGCCCGAGGTCGAAGGCCCGCCGGGCGACCCGCGAGGCCCGCGCCTTCTCGTGGAACTCCAGGCCCCACACCAGACCGCGCCCGCGGTACTCCGACACATCGGCGAGGTTCTCCTCGGTGATGGAGATCAGCCCCTGCTCGACCTGTTCGCCCCGGGCGCGGGTCTGCTTCTCCATGGCGCAGCCGTCGGTCCAGTACGTCTCCAGCGCGGCGGTCGCCGTGACGAACGCGGGGTTGTTGCCGCGGAAGGTGCCGTTGTGCTCGCCCGGGTCCCAGACGTCCAGTTCGGGCCTGAACAGGCACAACGACATCGGCAGCCCGTAGCCGCTGATCGACTTGGACACGGTGACGATGTCGGGCGTGATGCCCGCCTCCTCGAAGGAGAAGAAGGCCCCCGTGCGACCGCAGCCCATCTGGATGTCGTCGACGATCAGCAGCATGTCCTGCCGCTCGCACAGGGACTTGAGGGCGCGCAGCCACTCGGGGCGGGCGACATTGATGCCGCCCTCGCCCTGCACGGTCTCCACGATCACCGCGGCGGGCTTGTTGAGGCCGGAGCCCTGGTCCTCCAGCAGCCGCTCGAACCAGAGGAAGTCCGGGACGGTTCCGTCGAAGTAGTTGTCGAACGGCATGGGGGTGCCGTGCACCAGCGGGATACCGGCGCCGGCCCGCTTGAAGGCGTTCCCGGTGACGGCGAGGGAGCCCAGGGACATGCCGTGGAAGGCGTTCGTGAACGACACGATCGCCTCGCGCCCCTTCACCTTCCGGGCCAGCTTCAACGCCGACTCGACGGCGTTGGTGCCGGTCGGCCCCGGGAACATGACCTTGTACGGCAGGTCGCGCGGGCGCAGCACCAGGTCCTGGAAGGTCTGCAGGAAGGTCCGCTTGGCGGTGGTCGACATGTCCAGGCCGTGGGTGACGCCGTCCCGCGCCAGGTAGTCGATCAACGCCCGTTTGAGGACGGGGTTGTTGTGGCCGTAGTTGAGTGAGCCGGCACCGGCGAAGAAGTCGAGGTACGCATGACCGTCCTCGTCGTACATCCGGCTGCCCTGCGCACGGTCGAACACGGTGGGCCAGCCGCGGCAGTAGCTGCGCACCTCGGACTCCAGGGTCTCGAAGACGCTGAGGTCGGGCTGGGTGATGGTCACGGTGATTTGCTCCTCAGTGCGCGGTACGGGGGGTCAACGGGCCGATGTGGTAAAGGACTTCGGGGTCGTGCGGGCCGTCCGGGAAAAGGCCGGCCGGGAACAGCACCGCGCGGCTGACGTTCGCGCCGTGGCGGGCGGCGTACGAGGTGAACAGGCGCTCGGAGGCGGTGTTGCCAGGGCTGATGGTCGTCTCCACCTCTGCGATGCCGCGCTCGGCGACGAGCCGTGCGGTCAGTCCGTCCAGCAGTGCGGCGGCGACACCGCGGCCCCGCTGGGCCAGGTCCACGGCCACCTGCCAGACGAGCAGGGTGCGGGGCCGGTCGGGCCGCACGTACCCGGTGACGAAACCGACCGGCTCCCCGTCCGCCCCGCGCGCCACCGCGGAGGTGCCGGCGAAGTCCCGGCACCACAGCAGATAGCTGTACGACGAGTTCAGGTCGAGGGTTTTCGAGTCCTTGGCGAGACGCCAGAGCGCGGCTCCGTCGGACACCGTCGGTCGGTCGATGAGTAGGTCTGCGGGTGCGGCAGTCATGCGGCACGAATTTAGCGAGGGGGATTCAGAAATGCACGAGCGGGGTTCTCGCTACGGACGTGATCCAATGCGGAATGCCTGGATTGCCCCAGCTTAAATCGGGACAAAACCCCTCCGTTGTGGAGCGTGTCACAGCCTCTGAATCCGCTGGAAATCTCCCCCGTTTAGCCTCCGAAAAAGCGGGCAGAAGAAAACGGGAAGCTGTCGTCAATCAATAGGTGAATCGACGGCAATAAAGTCGGTCGGGAATGGTGAAGCTGGTTTGAATTCCAGGGCCGGCGGTTCCGGCGGCGCGCCGCGGCCGGGCGGACGCGTCCCCGGCCCAGGCTCCACCCCCGGCGGGGGTCGCCGCATGATCAATTCCACCGTTCTCAGGTCACACGGGCCTCAAACCATGGGTTTGATTTGAGAGACTCAAATCTTTCCTTATAATCGGAACCCACAGTTCACTCATAGGAGACCCCCATGAATACGCCGCTCGGGCGCCGGACCCGCTTCCTGGCCGCCACCACCGCGACCGCCGCGCTCGCGCTCGTCGTGGCCGGCTGCTCCTCGGACAGCGGGAGCGGCAAGACCACCGTCAAGGGGGTTCACCTGGCAAAGGGCGGTCAGCTGACCACCTGCACCCACCTGCCGTACCCGCCGTTCCAGTCGGAGGTGAACGGCAAGGTCCAGGGCTTCGACGTCTCCCTCATCGACCTCGTCGCCAAGGACCTCGGCGTCAAGCAGGACATCCTCGACACGCCGTTCGAGAACTTCAAGACCGGCGCGTTCCTCAACTCCGGCCAGTGCGACCTGGCCGCCGCCGGTATGACGATCACCCCCGAGCGCAAGAAGCACGTCGACTTCTCCGACCCGTACTTCGAGGCCACCCAGGCCGTCCTCGTGGACAAGAACAGCGGCCTCACCTCGCTCGCGGACGTCAAGGCCAAGGGCAAGAAGCTCGGCGCCCAGGCGCAGACCACCGGCGAGGACTACGTCAAGGGCAAGGGCTTCGACCCGGTCTCCTTCGAGTCCTCCGACGCCGTCCTCAACGGCCTGCGCACCGGCCAGGTCCAGGCCGTCGTCATCGACTACCCGGTGGTCCAGGGCTGGCTGAAGGACAAGGCCAACGCGGACAAGTTCAAGATCGTCGACAACCTCAAGACCGGCGAGCAGTACGGCTTCACGGTCAAGAAGGGCAACAAGGCGCTGCTCGACGCCGTCAACAAGGCGATCAAGGGCGCCAAGGCCGACGGCACCTACAAGAAGATCTACGAGCAGTGGATCGGCCCGTACGACGCCTCCGTGGCCTCTCCCGCCGCGTCATGACCGACACCGAGGTCCGGCTCCAGCCGAAGAAGAAGGGCCTGACCCGGCGCCAGAAGCGCCGTCTGTCCCGCGGTGTGCAGTACGTCGTCTTCGTCGCCGCCGTGACCGCCCTGGCGGTCACGGCGGACTGGGGCCGGCTGCAGAACCAGTTCGCCCAGGGCGACATCGCCCGGCAGATGTGGCCCGACGTCATCACCCTGGCGCTGAAGAACACCGTCCTGTACACGGTGTCCGGCTTTGCCGTCGGACTGGCGCTCGGCCTCGTCGTCGCACTGATGCGGCTGTCCTCCGTGGGCCCGTACCGCTGGCTGGCCGGCCTCTACATCGAGATCTTCCGCGGCCTGCCCGCCCTGCTGATCTTCGTCTTCATCGCGGTGGCCGTACCGCTGGCCTTCCCGGGCACGGAGATCCCCGGTGGCACCTACGGGAAGGCCGCCCTCGGCCTCGGACTGATCGGCGCCGCCTACATGGCGGAGACCTTCCGCGCCGGCATCCAGGCGGTGCCCAAGGGACAGATGGAGGCGGCCCGTTCACTGGGCTTCTCACCTGCCCGCGCGATGATCTCGATCATCATCCCGCAGGCGTTCCGGATCATCCTCCCGCCGCTCACCAACGAGCTGATCATGCTCTTCAAGGACTCCTCCCTGGTGCTGCTGCTCGGCGTGACCCTGGAGGAGCGCGAACTGTCCAAGTTCGGCCGGGACCTGGCCAGTACCACCGCCAACTCCACGCCGATCCTGGTCGCGGGCCTGTGCTACCTGCTGGTCACCATCCCGCTCGGCTTCGTCGTGCGCCGTCTGGAGGCCAAGGCCCAGAAGGAGATCAAGTGACCCGCCCCGAGATCCGCGTCCGGGACCTGCACAAGTCCTTCGGCGACAACCAGGTCCTCAAGGGCATCGACCTGGAGATCGGCCAGGGCGAGGTCGTCTGCGTGATCGGCCCCTCCGGCTCCGGCAAGTCGACGCTGCTGCGCTGCGTCAACCTGCTGGAGGAGCCCACCAAGGGCCAGGTCTTCGTCGGCGGCACCGAGGTCACCGACCCGGACGTCGACATCGACGCCGTCCGCCGCCGTATCGGCATGGTCTTCCAGCAGTTCAACCTCTTCCCGCATCTGAACGTCACCGAGAACCTCACGCTGCCCCAGCGCCGGGTCCTCGGGCGGGACAGGGCGACCGCCGCGAGGACCGCCGCCGAGAACCTGGCCCGGGTCGGCCTGACCGAGAAGGCCGAGGCCTACCCCTCCTCCCTCTCCGGTGGCCAGCAGCAGCGCGTCGCCATCGCCCGCGCCCTCGCCATGGGGCCCGAGGTGATGCTCTTCGACGAGCCGACCTCCGCGCTCGACCCCGAACTCGTCGGGGACGTCCTCGCCGTGATGCGCATGCTCGCGGACGAGGGCATGACCATGATGGTCGTCACCCACGAGATGACCTTCGCCCGCGAGGTCGCCGACCGGGTCGTCTTCATGGACGGCGGCGTGATCGTCGAGGACGGCAGCCCCCAGCAGGTCATCGGCAACCCGAGCCACGAGCGCACCCGGCACTTCCTCTCCCGCCTGCTCGACCCGGCGATGGCCGAGGTGGAGGAGGAGACCTCGGACCAGGTGGGAAAGACCGAGGCGTAACTCACTCACCAGGCACCGGCCCGGCTCACTAAGGTGCCGTACATGAGCGAACGCGCGGTGCTGCACGTGAAGGGCCGGGTCCTGGTGGGACCCGAAGACGTCCGTGACGAGCTGTGGGTGGTGGGGGGACGCGTCTGCTACGACCGTCCCGCCGGCGCCCGCGACATCACGACCGTCGAGGGCTGGGCGCTGCCCGGCCTGGTGGACGCGCACTGCCACGTGGGCCTGGGAGCGGAGGGACCGGTCGACGCGGAGGCCGCCGAGAAGCAGGCGCTGACCGACCGGGAGACCGGCACCCTGCTCATCCGGGACGCGGGCTCGCCCTCCGACACCCGCTGGATCGACGACCGCGACGACCTCCCGAAGATCATCCGGGCCGGCCGGCACATCGCCCGCACCCGCCGCTACATCCGCAACTACGCGTGGGAGGTCGAGCCGGACGAACTCGTCGCGTACGTCGCCCAGGAGGCCCGGCGCGGCGACGGCTGGGTCAAGCTGGTCGGCGACTGGATCGACCGCGACCTCGGCGACCTCGCCGCCTGCTGGCCCCACGAGGCGGCCAAGGCCGCCATCGCCGAGGCCCACCGGCTCGGCGCCCGCGTCACCGCACACTGTTTCGCGACGGACTCCCTGCGCGACCTGGTCGAGGCGGGCATCGACTGCATCGAGCACGCGACCGGCCTCACCGAGGACCTGATCCCGCTCTTCGCCGAGCGCGGGGTCGCGATCGTCCCGACGCTCGTCAACATCGCCACCTTCCCGACGCTCGCGGCCGGCGGCGAGAACCGCTACCCGCGCTGGTCGGCGCACATGCGGCGGCTGCACGAGCGGCGTTACGACACCGTGCGCGGTGCCTACGACGCCGGGATCCCGGTGTACGTCGGCACGGACGCGGGCGGCTCGCTGGCGCACGGCCTGGTCGCGGCCGAGGTCGCCGAACTGGTCGCCGCGGGCATACCGTCCGTCGACGCGGTGTCCGCGACGAGCTGGGGCGCCCGCGCCTGGCTGGGCCGCCCCGGCCTGGAGGAGGGCGCACCGGCCGACCTCGTGGTCTACGAGGGCGATCCGCGGCAGGACGTACGGGTGCTGGCGGCTCCGCGCCGGGTCGTGCTCAACGGGGTCGTGGTCGAGTAGGGGAACACCAGTACCCGGCGATTCGAAGAGGCGTGCGGAATGTCCACGTTCGAGTGAAGTAACCCAGGATCGCTGACCGTTCACCCACAGTGCGTACATGGTTGACGGGTCCCAAGCACGTTCCGTCTGGGGGTCCCACCACCTTGAACACCGACAACTTCCGCATGCCCGCGCGCCGTCTCGCCACCGTCGCGACGGTCACCGCCCTGGCCGCCGGTCCCGCGGTCCTGGGCGCGGGCGCCGCACACGCGACCACCGACCACGGTCGCGCCTCCGCCGTCGTCCTGCGCACCGGTCTCGACGTGTCCCTGCTCAACAAGACCGTGGACGTCCCGCTCGCGGTCTCCCTCAACGAGGTCCGGGCACCGCAGAGCGCGAACCGGACGGCCCTGTCCGCCCGCCTCGACGGCGTCGACGGCGGCAAACCCTTCACCGTGCTCGGCGCGGACGTCGCCAGCGCCAGGGCCACGGTCACGGACCGGCGCGCCGAGGGCTCGGTCCGGCTCCTCCACGCCAGGCTGCACGTGCCCGGCCTGCCCCTGCTGTCCCTGATCGAGGCCGACGCGGTCACCGCCCGCGCGACCTGCGAGGTCGGCAAGCGGCCCGTCGCCTCCGCCGACGTCCTCGGCGCCGTCACGGTCCTCGGCAAGCGCATCACACTGACCGCCGGCGGCCCGACCGAGGTGAAGGTGCCCGGCGTCGGCGAGGTCCGCCTCGACCTCGCCCAGCGCCGCACCGCGACCTTCACGGCAGCGGCCACCGCCCTCGAACTCAAGGTCTCCGTCAACCCGTTGAAGCTGAACGTCGCCGACGTGGAGGGCACGGTCACCCTGGCCAGGGCGACCTGCGAGACACCGGCGGCCCCGCCCACCGGGCACCCCGTGCCGAGCCACGACCCGGCGGCCGACGTCCGCCCCCAGGGTGCTCCCGCCCAGGCGGACCTGGCGGAGACGGGCGGCAGCCCGGCGACCCCGTACATCGCCGGCGGCGCGGTGGCACTGCTGCTGGTGGGCGGGGGAGTGACGGCACTGGCCCGCCGCAGGAAGGGCTGACAGAGCCCCCGGAACTCCCGGCGGGGTCAGCCCAGTGCCCGCTCCAGCTCCGCCAGGAATCCGTTCACCGTGGCCCTGTCGCGTACGGCCACGCGCACCCAGTCCTCGTCCAGCCCGGGGAACGTGTCCCCCCGCCGGACCGCATAGCCCAGCTCGCGCAGCCGGTGCCGTACCCCGGCGGCCCCGGGCATACGGACGAGGACGAACGGCCCCTCCGCCGGACCGGCCACCCGCACACCCCGGTCGGCGAACGCGGACAGCCCCGCCACCAGGTGACCCCGGTCCGAGGCGATCCGGTGCGCCGCGTGCGCCGCCTCCGCGAGCGCCCGCGGCGCCACGCACGCCTCCGCCGCGGCCAGCGCCGGCGTGGACACCGGCCACAACGGCTGGGCCCGCTCCAGTCCGACGATGGTGTCCGGTGCGGCCAGGACGTAGCCGATGCGCAGCCCGGCCAGACCCCAGGTCTTGGTCAGGCTGCGCAGCACGACCAGGCCGGGCACGTCCGTCCGCCCGGCCAGCGCCTCCCGCTCGCCCGGCACCGCGTCCATGAACGCCTCGTCGACCACCAGCGTCCGCCCCGGACGGGCGAGTGCGGCGATCACCCCGGCCGGATGCAGCACCGAGGTCGGGTTCGTCGGGTTGCCGATCACCACCAGATCGGCGTCCTTCGGAACGGCCGCCGGATCCAGCCGGAAGCCGTCCTCCTCCCGCAGCAGCACCCGCTGCACGGTGTGCCCCGCGTCCCGCAACGCCGCCTCCGGCTCGGTGAACTGCGGGTGCACCACAACCGGCTGACGCACCTTCAGGGCGCGGGCGAGCAGGACGAACGCCTCCGCCGCGCCCGCCGTCAGCAGCACTCGCTCCACCGGCAGCCCGTGCCGCGCCGCCACCGCCGCCCGCGCGGCCCGCCCGTCCGGGTAGGCCGCGAGGGACGACAGCGAGGTGCTGATCTCCTCCCGCAGCCACCGCGGGGGCGTGTCCGCGCGGACGTTGACGGCGAGGTCGACCAGCGCCGCCCCGCCGTCGCGGACCTCCACGTCCCCGTGGTGCCGCAGATCGTGCTCAGTGGGCATGGGAGTGCCCACCGTGGTGGTGATGGTGGTGGTGGCCGTCGTCGTCCGGGTGGAAGTGCGGCTGCTGCGGCAGCCCCACCTTGTCCGCGAAGCCCGGCAGCGCGATCCGGTAGACGCACGAGTCGCAGTTCATGCGCAGATCGCCCTTGACGGCCTCCTCGTACCGCTCCATCACCAGGTCCAGCAGCTCCGGCTCGGGCCCGATGACGTCCGCCGAGCGCACCTCGACCTCCGGACGGGCCGCCGCCCAGTCTTCCGTCTGCTGCCGCACCCGGTCCGGCAGAATGCCGGTGAACAGGAAGTACGGCAGGACGACGATCCGCTTGGCACCCAGCTTCGCGCACCGGTCCAGGCCGCTCGGTACGTCCGGCGCCGCCAGAGACACGAACGCCGTCTCCACGCCGGCGTACCCGCGGCCCTCCCACAGCAGCCGCGCCGCCTTGTACACCTCGGCGTTGGCGTCCGGGTCGGTGGAGCCCCGCCCGACGAGCAGCACCGTGACATCGGCCCGGTCCGCGGGCGTCCGGGGACCGCCGCCGAGCGCCTCGTCCAGCCGCCGCTCCAGCACACTCAGCAGCGCCGGATGCGGGCCGAGCGGGCGGCCGTAGCTGTACGAGATGCCCGGGTGCCGTTCCTTCTCGCGGGCCAGCGCGGCGGGGATGTCCCCCTTGGCGTGCCCGGCGGACACCAGCATCAGCGGCACCGCGGCGAACCGCCGTACGCCCCGCTCGACCAGCTCGGTGACGGCCTCGCCCAGCGGCGGCGGGGACAGCTCGATGAAGCCGCCCGCGACCGGCAGTTCGGGGTGGCGGCGGCCCAGCTCCCGGACGAAGTCGCGGAAGGCCTCGGCTCCTGCCTCGTCCCGGGTGCCGTGGCCGGCGATGAGCAGGGCGGGCGGCGGGGTGGTCACGATGTCTCCTCGAACGGTGAAACGGGGTGGTACAGCAGGGCGTTGAGCGCGGCGGCGGCGACCGCCGAGCCGCCCTTCTCGGACACGTTGCTCACGGCGGGCAGCCCGCTCGTCCGCAACGCGGCCTTGGACTCGGTGGCACCGACGAAGCCGACGGGCAGGCCGATCACGAGCGCCGGGGAGGCGTCCAGGACGAGCAGCTCCTCCAGGGCGGTCGGCGCACAGCCGATCACCCACAGGGCGCCCGGCCCGACCTGCTCGTAGGCGAGCCGGACGGCATGGGCCGAACGGGTCAGCCCCGGACCGGACCTGGCGTCCGCCAGACGGCAGACCGTCTCGCGCCGGGTGATCCCGGCGGCCACCATCTCGACGTCCACGACGACGGGCGCCCCGGCGTGCAGCGCGGCGTGCGCCTTCACCAGATCACCCTCGTCCATGACGAGATCGGAGGCGTACTCCAGGTCGGCGGCGGAGTGGATGACCCGCTCCGTCACCGCCCGGGTCAGCGGCGGCAGATGCGAGGTGTCCAGGCGGGCGCGCAGCCGCCGGAAGGACTCCTCCTCGATGGGATGGACCACACGGGTCACACTGCTCACTGGGCGCCCTCCTCCGTGCTCACCTGCGTGCTCTCCTGCCAGCGGTAGCCGCGCGGGGTCACCATGCGGCCCGCGATGTTCCGGGTCGCCGTGTTGCCCACGGTGACGACCGTCATCATGTCGACCGACGCCGGATCCAGCGTGCCGAGCGTGGTCACCCGGCTCGACTCGTCCGGCCGTGAGGCGTTGCGGACGACACCCACGGGCGTCGTCGGCTCCCGGTGCCCGGCGAGGATGCCGAGCGCCTTGGGCAGCTGCCAGTCGCGGCCCCGGGAGCGCGGGTTGTAGAACGTCACGACGAGGTCCGCCTCGGCCGCCGCGCGCACCCGCCGCTCGATGACCTCCCACGGCGTGTGCAGATCGGACAGGCTGATGGACACATGGTCGTGGCCCAGCGGCGCACCCAGGATCGCCCCGGCGGCCAGCGCGGCCGTGACCCCGGGCACCCCGACCACATCGATGTCGTCGGAGGCCTCGGCGAGCGCGGGGGAGGCCATGGCGTACACGCCCGCGTCCCCACTGCCGATCAGCGCCACCGCGTGCCCCTTGCGGGCCTCGGCGACCGCCGTACGGGCCCGCTCCTCCTCCGCGCCCAGACCCGACTCCAGCACCCGGGTGCCCGGCCGCAGCAGATCGCGGATCTGGTCGACGTACTGGTCGAGCCCCACCAGCACGGAGGCCCGCCGCAGCTCGGCCGCCGCACGCGGGGTGAGCAGATCCCGGGCACCCGGCCCGAGGCCGACCACCGCGAGCCGTCCGCGCCCCGGCCGCCGGACGACCGCACAGGTCGCCATCGCGGGCTGCCCGTCCGCACGCTCCGACTTCCGCTTGGGAACGAGGAGTTCACCACCGCCCACCAGAGCGGCGGCCTCGGCCACCGACGGGGTCCCGACCGCCGCGAGCGGCGCGTGCGAGGGGTTCGGCACCGACACGGCCGCCAGCTCCTCGGCGGAGTACGTCACCAGGGGCACCCCCAGCCGCTCTGCGGCGGCCACGATGCCCGGCTCCTGCGCCTTGGCGTCCACGGTGGCGAGTTCGGCCACGGACTTCGGCGACAGGCCCGCCTCGCGCAGCGCGTCCCCGACCAGCCCCAGCACCTCGTCCACCGGCGCGCCCCTGGAGGCGCCGACGCCGACCACCAGGGACGGCGGGCGCAGCAGCACCTCGCGCTCGCCCGGCGCGACGTCCCGGTCGGTCAGCCGGATCGTGTACGACCCCTGCGCGGACGTCGGCAGCGGCGGCAGCGGCCACGCCGTCTCCACCTCCAGGGCGACCGGTTCGCCGTCCAGCAGGGCCCGCGAGACCGCCGCGACCGAGCCTTCGAAGGGGAGACCGAGCGTGTCCAGACCGGGCAGCCCGACGGCGTCCGTCGCCGTCGTCACCACGGGCCCGGCGCCCAGCACCGCACCCACCTCGCGGGCGAGTTCGTTGGCGCCGCCGCCGTGCCCGCCGATCAGCGACACCGCGAACCGGCCGCCCTCGTCCACGCACACCACACCGGGGTCGGCGGCCTTGTCACCGAGCAGCGGGGCGAGCAGCCGGACCACCGCGCCCGTGGCGAGGAAGCACACCAGCTGCTCGCACTCCGCGAACGCGGCCCGCACGGCTTCGCCGACGGGCCCGTCGTACACCCGCGTACGCTCCGGCCACGCCGCGGCCAGCCGGTCGCGCGCCGCCGCCCCCGCCGCGGTGGCGGAAATGAGGCCGATCACTCGGAAACTCCTTCACTCGACGCCGTGGGTCTGACGCCCCACAGCAGGAACACGGGATTGGTCGCCGCGAGCCGGGTGACATCCCCCGGCAGCGGCGCCAGCCGCGACGACTGGAGCAGCACTCCGTCGCAGCGGAAACCGGCACCGGTCAGCGCCTCGCGCGCCGCCGGCACCCGGTCGAGCGCGGCCATCGCCACGACCACGCTCCGCCGCGCCCGCCGCGCGCACGCGGCGACGATGGCGGGCAGCTCGCGCCCCCCGCCGCCGACGAACACGGCGTCGGGGTCGTCGTGCGGACCGGACAGCCCGGCCAGCGCCTTCGGCGCGGCACCGTGCAGCACCCGCACGTCCACGCCGTGGGCGCGCGCGTTCGCCCGGATCCGCTCGACGCCGTCCGGGGCCTTCTCGACGGCGACGACGGCCGCGCCGAGCCGCGCGCACTCCACGGCCACCGAGCCCGAGCCCGCGCCGACGTCCCACACCAGGTCGCCCGGGCGCGGCCCGAGCCGGGCCAGGGCGAGGGCCCGCACCTCGAACTTGGTGATCATCGAGTCCCGGTGGGCGAACCCGCTCTCGTCCAGCGCCCATCGCCCGGGGTGCGCCGGCAGGCCCGCGACCGTGCGCACGGCACCGAGCGCCCGGTCCTCGTCCAGGCACAGTACGACGCTGACCGCCGTACCCCAGTCCCGGGCCGCGGCCTCGGCGGGCGTCACGCGCTCCACGCGCTCGCGCTCCGGATCGCCGAGCGCGCTCGCCACGACGAGGACCCGGTCGTGGCCGGCGAGCGCGGCACCCAGTTCGGCGGGCCCGGACCCGGGCCCGGTCAGCACGGCGACCTTGGGCCGCGCCCGGCAGACGTTGACGGCCGTGCGCAGGTCCCGGCCGTGCGCACTGACCACGGTCGCGTCGTCCCAGGGCAGCCCGAGCCGGGCGAACGCCGTCGCCACCGAGGACACCCCGGGCCGCACGTCCAGCCGTCCGGCCCCGAACCGCTCGGCCAGCACCCGCACGATCCCGAAGAACCCGGGGTCGCCCGAGGCGAGCACCACCACGGGCAGGTCCTTGCCCATGTACTCCGCGACCACGTCCAGCGCGGGCGCCAGCGGTCCGAGCACGACCCGCTCCACGCCCTCCGGCAGCCCCGCCGCCTCCAGGTGCCGCCGCCCGCCGACGACCAGCGCGGCGCCGGCGAGCACGTCCTGCGGCACCGGCCCGCCCGTGCCCGTACCCACCACGGTGATCATGTGCTCGCGCCCCGCTCGCGCAGCGCCCTGCGCGCCTCGGGGTCCGCCTTGCGGAAGCCGTGGAAGTGACCCGGGTGGTACAGGTGCGATCGTGTCCCGTGGGCGTCCAGGGCCGGGCCGACCAGGAACAGCGTGTGCTTCCAGAGCTTGTGCTCCTTGACCGTCTCCTCCAGCGTGCCGATCGTGCACTTCACGATCAGCTCCTCCGGCCAGGTCGCCTGGTAGGCGACGACCACCGCAGTGGTCTCCGGGTAGCCGCCCTCCAGCAGCTCCCGCACCAGCTGGCCGCTGCGCGCCGCCGACAGGAAGATCGCCATGGTGGTGCCGTGCCGGGCGAACTCGCGTACTTCCTCGCCCGGCGGCATCGGCGTCTTGCCGCCGCCCAGCCGGGTCAGCACCACGGACTGCGCGACCTCGGGAATGGTCAGCTCACGCCGGGCGAGCGCGGCGACCGCCGAGAAGGACGACACGCCCGGTACGACCTCGGTGGCGATCCCGATCTCCGCGCACCGGTCGAGCTGCTCCTGCGTGCCGCCCCACAGCGCCGGGTCGCCGGAGTGGATGCGGGCGACCTTCAGGCCCTCGGCGTGGGCGCGCCGGTAGACGGCGACGACGTCCTCCAGGGACATGGCCGCCGAGTCCAGGATCTCCGCGTCCTCGCGGGCGTGTTCGAGGACCTCCGCCTGGACCAGGCTGGCCGCCCAGATCACCACGTCCGCCTCCGTGATCGCGCGCGCGGCGCGGAACGTCAGCAGGTCCGCGGCGCCGGGGCCGGCGCCGACGAACGTCACCTTGCCGGTGGGGGCATCGGCCATGGGAAGTGGTCCTCTCGTGCGGGGCGTCGAATGTGACTCGACTGGGGAACAGGAGATCGGCGGAACAGGGGGAACAGGCGGAACGTCAGGGTCTGGGCGGACGGCGACGGCGTCCGATGTGCGCACAGCCGCCTCCATCGGATAGCAAGGGCCTATGGCGGTCTTCGTCGCGCTCGGCGCGTTCCTGATGACGCTGGCCGGCGGCTGGACGGCACAGCGTGTGACCGACCGTCGCCATCTCGTCCTGGGGCTGGCCGGCGGCCTCATGCTGGGCGTGGTCGGCCTGGACCTGCTGCCGGAGGCGCTGCACGCGGCGAACCACGTGGTCTTCGGCGTACCGGTGGCCCTGCTGCTCTTCGTCGCCGGCTTCCTGCTGGCCCATCTGGTGGAACGTCTGCTCGCCGCCCGCCAGGCCGCGCACGGCGGCGACGAGCACCACCACCGGGCGCCCGAGGTGGGACTGACGGCGGCCGGCGCGATGGTGGGCCACAGCGCCATGGACGGCGTGGCGATCGGCGCGGCCTTCCAGGTGGGCAGCGACATGGGCCTGGCCGTCGCGCTGGCCGTGATCGCGCACGACTTCGCCGACGGCTTCAACACCTTCACCATCACCAGCCTGTACGGCAACGCGCGCCGCCGGGCGATCGGCATGCTCGTGGCCGATGCCTGCGCACCCCTCGCGGGCGCGCTGTCGACCGCCTTCTTCCATCTGCCCGAACCGGTGCTCGGCGGCTATCTCGGCCTCTTCGGCGGCGTACTGCTCTACCTCGCCGCCGCCGAGATCCTCCCCGAGGCGCACCACGAGCACCCCGCCCGCTCCACCCTGCTGTGCACGGTGGCCGGGGCGGCGTTCATCTGGCTGGTGGTCGGCATCACCGGCTGACCGTCCCCGGACATGGGTCACGACCCGGTCCCGGACGTGGGTCACAGCTTCCCGCCCCGCCCGCCGTCGCGCCGCGGCGGCGCGATCAGCGTGGAGAGGTACGGCAGCGGGCCGCCGTCGAGGTCGCAGGCGGGCCGGATGGACTCCTCCTCCAGCCCCAGCGCCGACCCCCACACCGCGTCCCCGATCCGCCCGGTCTCCCGCAGCGCCTCGGCGACCTCGGCGGCCTGCCGCCCGAACTTGTACGCCACGACCGTGCCCGGCCCGGCCAGCGCCTCCTTGAGCGCACCGGAGCCCGCCGTCACCGGTACCAGCGTCAGCGGCTCGGTGCCCTCGGTGAGCACGGCACCGGAGCGCGCCGCGAGATCCTGCATGGCGGTGATGCCCGGCACGGTCTCCACCACGACGCCTGGCACCAGCTCCACGATGGTCTGCGCGAGATACGTGAACGTCGAGTACACGTTCGGATCGCCGATGGTCGCGAAGGCGACGGACCCGTGCTGCCGCAGCAGCTCCGCGACCCGCTCGCCCGCCGCGTCCCAGGCAGCCTCCCGACGCGCCCGGTCGGTCCGCTCGTTCAGCGCGAACACCACCCGGACGACCCTGTCCCCGGGCACGTAGTGCAACACGGTCGCCTCGGCCCGGCCCCGTTCACCGCTGTCCATCACCGGTACGACGACGACGTCGGCCGCGCGCAGCGCGTTGACCCCCTTGACGGTCACCAGCTCCGGATCACCGGGACCGACCCCGACCCCGACCAGCCTGTTGCTCATGACGTCCGGCACCTCTCCACGAACCGACGGGCCACACCGGGCTCGGCCGCCCAGTGCGTGTGCAGATAACTCGCGTGCACGCCCTGCTGTACAAAACCTTCGACCCGCCGCACCGGGGCCAGCAGGCCCCAGGCGGGAGCCGCACCGGCCCCGGGCTCGACGACGGTGCGGTGGAACTCGTGCCCGCGCATCCGCGTCCCGGCGACCGCCAGCACGCTGTCGCCGACGGCCACGGCGTCCCGGTAGCCGAGGGTCAGTCGTTCACTCATCCGCGCGGTGGCGTCCAGCACCCCGCACATGGGCTGCCCGTCCAGCTCCCGGCACAGATAGAGCAGCCCGGCACACTCGGCGGCCACGGGCGCACCGCTCCGTGCCAGTTCGGCGACGGCCCTGCGGAGCGGCTCGTTGGCGGACAGCTCGGCGGCGTACACCTCGGGGAACCCGCCGCCCACGACCAACCCGGCAGTGCCCTCGGGCAGTCGCTCGTCCCGCAGCGGATCGAAGGTGACGACCTCGGCCCCGGCGGCGGTGAGCAGCTCGGTGTGCTCGGCATAGGAGAAGGTGAAGGCGGGACCACCGGCCACCGCCACCACCTCACGCTTCGGTGTCGTGGTGACAGCAGGCGCCCAGGGACGGGACGACAACGCTCCCGCACTGCGTGCCAGTGCCAGCAACGCTTCGAGATCGCATCCTCGCTCCACCTGGGCGGCCATCGCCGCCACCGCGTCCACGGCGTCGCTCCGCCGCTCGGCGACCGGCACCAGCCCCAGATGCCGGGACGGCGTGTCCACCTGGGAGACCCGCCGCAGCACACCCAGCACAGGCACCCCGGAGGAGTCCAGCGCCTCCCGGAGCAGCTGCTCGTGCCGGTCGGATCCCACCTTGTTGAGGATCACCCCGCCGATGCGCACCTGCGGATCCCAGGACGCGAACCCGTGCACCAGCGCCGCCACGGACCGCGACTGCGACGACGCGTCCACGACCAGCACCACCGGCGCCGCCAGCAGCTTGGCGACATGCGCGGTGGAGGCCAGCTCCCCCTCGCCCGCCGCCCCGTCGTACAGCCCCATCACGCCCTCGACGACGGCGAGGTCACACCCTCGCGCACCGTGCAGGAACAGCGGAGCGACCAGCTCCGGCCCGCACAGGTACGCGTCGAGGTTGCGCCCCACCCGCCCGGTCGCGAGCGCGTGGTACCCCGGGTCGATGTAGTCCGGCCCGACCTTGTGCGGGGACACGGCGAGCCCCCGCGCGGCGAACGCGGCCATCAGCCCCGTGGCAACGGTGGTCTTGCCGCTGCCCGAGGAGGGCGCGGCGATGACCAGCCGAGGCACCGACGACATCACCACTCGATGCCCTTCTGGCCCTTCTGCCCCACGTCCATGGGGTGCTTGACCTTGGACATGTCGGTGACGAGGTCGGCGAAGTCCACCAGCTTCCCGGGCGCGTTACGGCCGGTGATCACCACGTGCTGGGTGCCGGGCCGGTTGCGCAGCACCTCGACGACCTCGTCGGTGTCCACCCATCCCCAGTGCATCGGGTACGCGAACTCGTCCAGCACGTACAGCCGGTACGTCTCGGCCGCCAGGTCCCGCTTGACCTGCTCCCAGCCCTCCCGGGCCTTCTCCTCGTTGTCCATCTGCGCGTCCCGCTGGACCCAGGACCAGCCCTCGCCCATCTTGTGCCAGTCGACGGTGCCGCCCTCGCCGGAGGCGCCGAGCACCCGGAGCGCGTTCTCCTCGCCGACCCGCCACTTCGCCGACTTGACGAACTGGAACACCCCGATCGGCCAGCCCTGGTTCCAGGCGCGCAGCGCGAGCCCGAACGCGGCGGTCGACTTGCCCTTGCCGATACCCGTGTGGACGACGACCAGCGGGCGGTTGCGCCGCTGCCGGGTCGTCAGACCGTCGTCCGGAACCACACTCGGCTGTCCCTGCGGCATTACGCGGCCCTCCTCGAAGTCCCCTGAACATCCCTGACCAGCCCGGCGATCGAATCCGCCCGCAGCTCGTCCAGCGTCACCGCCGTACCGCCCAGCTCACCCGCGAGCTGTCCGGCGAGCCCCAGCCGCACCGGCCCCGACTCGCAGTCCACGACCACGGAGGCGACCCCCTCCGTCGCGAACAGCCGAGCCGCACGCCCGGCCAGGGCGACGGGCTCCGGCCCGCCGGTGGCCCGTCCGTCGGTCACCACGACCAGCAGCGCCCGCCGCGCCGGATCCCGCAGCCGCTCCACGCGCAGCACCTCGTGCGCCTTCAGCAGCCCGGCGGCGAGCGGCGTCCGGCCGCCGGTGGGCAGCTGCTCCAGCCGGGCCGCCGCCGCGTCCACGGACGAGGTCGGCGGCAGGGCGACGTCCGCCGAGGCGCCCCGGAAGGTCACCAGCCCCACCTTGTCCCGCCGCTGGTAGGCGTCCAGCAGCAGGGACAGCACGGCACCCTTGACGGCGCTCATCCGCTGCCGGGCCGCCATCGAACCGGAGGCGTCCACGACGAAGAGCACCAGGTTGCCCTCGCGGCCCTCCCGCGTCGCCTGCCGCAGATCGTCCCGCCGGATCACCAGCCCCGGCCCCGACCGCCCCCGCGCCCGCTGGTGCGGGGCGGCGGCCTGCACGGTGGCCGCCAGGTGCAGCTTGGACAGCGCTCCCCGGGGCCGCCGGGCCCCGGTGGTCCGCCCGTGCTCGGTGCGGGCGCGGGAACGCCGGCCCGCCGCCCCCTCACCGATGCCGGGCACGCTCAGCACCTTCGCACGGAACGGCTCGGCGGCCCGCACCGGCGCCTGCTCCTGCCCGCCGGACGCCTGCGGCTGCCCGCCCTCACCGGCCTCGGGCTGCGCGGCGGTGCCGCCGTCGCCCTGGGGGCCGCTGTCGGGCGCGGGCTGCCCACCGCCGCCACCGCCGGGGCCCTCGGGGTCGTCGTCGCCGTCCCCGTCGTCCCCGGAGAACTGCTCCAGCGTGTCGTCCAGCTTGTCCTCGTCCAGCCCCGGCGCGTCGAACGGGTTCCGCCGCCGCCGGTGCGGCAGCGCGAGCAGCGCGGCCTGCCGGACGTCCTCCGCGAGCACGTCCGTCCGCCCGGCCCACGCGGCCAGCGCGGTCGCCGTACGCGCCATCACGATGTCGGCCCGCATGCCGTCCACCTCGAAGGCCGCGCAGGTCGCCGCGATCTGCCGCAGCGCACCGTCGCCCAGCCGTACCTGCGGCAGCAACTGACGTGCCGCCACGATCCGTTGCCGTACGGCGGCCTCCTCGCCGGCCCAGCGCGCGGCGAAGCCGGCCGGGTCGTCGTCGTAGGCGAGGCGCCGCCTGACGACCTCCACCCGCTGATCCGGCTCCCGGGAGGCCGCGACCTCCACGGTCAGCCCGAACCGGTCCAGCAGCTGGGGCCGCAGTTCGCCCTCTTCGGGGTTCATCGTGCCGACGAGCAGGAACCTCGAGGCATGCCGCACGGAGACGCCCTCGCGCTCCACGTACGACGCGCCCATCGCGGCGGCGTCCAGCAGCAGGTCGACCAGGTGGTCGTGGAGGAGGTTGACCTCGTCCACGTACAGGATCCCGCGGTGGGCATCGGCCAGGAGGCCCGGTTCGAAGGACTTCACACCCTCGGCGAGCGCCCGCTCGATGTCGAGCGCGCCGACCAGTCGGTCCTCGGAGGCGCCGACGGGCAGTTCGACCATACGGGCGGCCCTTCGAGTACCGGATCCCGGCTCGTGCGGACCGTCTGGACATGCCCCGTCGGGAGCCGCCGGGTCGCAGGAGAACCGGCACCCGGGCACGACGGCCACCTCGGGCAGCAGTGCGGAGAGAGCGCGCACAGCCGTGCTCTTCGCGGTGCCCTTCTCGCCGCGCACGAGCACACCGCCGACCGCCGGGGACACGGCGTTCAGCAGCAGCGCGAGCCGCAGGTCGTCCTGACCGACGACGGCCGTGAACGGAAACGGGGTGGTCACGCGGCAATCACTCCTTCGGGTGCTTCGTGCCGCAGCGGCATGCACTGCGGCTGCCCAGCTGTCACGGTCGGAGCCTGGTCCCCGCCGACGCGGGGGTGGTCCGAACGTCGACACTCGGGAACACGAGCTGGTCGGCTGCTCCCCGCCGATGCGGGGCTCTCAGGGGCGCTCACTGGTCGCCCTCCAGATCTCCCTCAAGTTCGAGGTAGGTCGCCCGGAGCTGGTCCAGCGTTTCCTGGTCCGGCTCCGCCCAGAGCCCGCGGTCCGCCGCCTCCAGGAGACGCTCGGTGATGCCCCTCAGCGCCCATGGGTTCGAGCGCTTCATGAACTCGCGGTTCTCCGGGGCGAAGACGTACTCGCCGGCCAGCTTCTCGTACATCCAGTCGTCGACCACACCCGCCGTCGCGTCGTAGCCGAACAGGTAGTCCACGGTCGCCGCCATCTCGAAGGCGCCCTTGTAGCCGTGCCGGCGCATGGCCGCCATCCAGCGCGGGTTGACGACACGGGCACGGAAGACGCGGTGCGTCTCTTCGCCCAGCGTCCGCGTCCTCACCTGATCCGGCACGGCCGAATCACCTACGTACGCTTCCGGGTTGGCACCGGTCAGATGCCGGACCATGGCGACCATGCCGCCGTGGTACTGGAAGTAGTCGTCGGCATCCGCGATGTCATGTTCTCTGGTGTCGACATTCTTCGCCGCCACCGCGATCCGCCGGAACGCCGTCTCCATGTCGCCGCGCGCCGCCCGCCCGTCGAGCCCGCGTCCGTACGCGTAACCGCCCCACACCGCGTACACCTCGGCGAGGTCGGCGTCGCTGCGCCAGTTGCGGGCGTCGATCAGCGGCAGCAGACCCGCGCCGTACGCGCCGGGCTTGGAGCCGAAGATACGGGCCGTGGCGCGCCGCCGGTCGCCGTGCTCGGCGGTGTCCTCGTCGGCGTGCGCCCGCACGAAGTTCTGCTCGGCCGGCTCGTCCAGCTCGGCCACCGCCCGCACCGCGTCGTCGATCAGCCCGACGACGTGCGGGAAGGCGTCCCGGAAGAAGCCGGAGATACGGACCGTGACGTCGATGCGCGGCCGGCCCAGCTCCGCCAGGGGGATCACCTCGAAGCCCGTCACCCGCCGCGAGGCGTCGTCCCACACCGGGCGGCAGCCCAGCAGGGCCAGGATCTCGGCGATGTCGTCGCCCTGGGTGCGCATGGCGGACGTACCCCACACCGTGAGGCCGACGGACTGCGGGTACTCGCCCGTGTCCTGGAGGTACCGCTGCACCAGCGAGTCGGCGAGCGACTGGCCGACCTCCCAGCTCAGCCGGGAGGGGATGGCCTTGGGGTCGACCGAGTAGAAGTTCCGGCCGGTCGGCAGCACGTTGACCAGACCGCGGGTCGGCGAGCCGGAGGGGCCGGCCGGGACGTAACCGCCGTCCAGAGCCTTGAGGATGTGGCCGATCTCGTCGGTCGTCCGCGCGAGCCGCGGGACCACCTCGGTGCAGGCGAACTCCAGCACGGCCACCGCGTCCGGCAGTTCGACACTCAGGACCTCGCGGACCAGCGGCGCGGCCTCGGCGATCGCCCAGTCGCGGGCCTCCATGCCCTCGGCGATCCGCCGGCACAGCTGCTCCAGCAGGTCGATCGCGTCGGCGGCCGTCCGGGACGGGCCCTCGACCAGGTCCGTCAGCTCCACCGGCACCTTCACCGGCGCGCCCGGCTCGGCCAGCAGTTCCTTCTCCACGAGCCCGAAGTGCTCGGCCAGCGTGGCCCGCAGCCCCGGCAGCGCGTTCGCCTGCCCGCCCCACACCTGGGAGGCGCGCAGCACGGCGAGGACCAGGTTCACGCGCGGCTCGGCGACCGGACCGCCGCCGAGGATGTGCAGGCCGTCACGGATCTGCACGTCCTTGATCTCGCACAGGTAGCCGTCGATGTGCATGACGAACTCGTCGAACTCGTCGTCGTCCGGCTGCTCGTCCACGTGCAGGTCGTGGTGCAGTTCGGCAGCCTTGACCAGGGTCCAGATCTGGGCGCGGACGGCCGGGGCCTTGGCCGGGTCCAGGTCGGAGACGAGCGCGTACTCGTCCAGCAGCTGCTCCAGCTTGGCCAGGTCGCCGTAGGTGTCGGCGCGCGCCATGGGCGGCACCAGGTGGTCGACGACGGTGGCGTGGCCGCGGCGCTTGGCCTGGGTGCCCTCACCGGGGTCGTTGACGATGAACGGGTAGATGAGCGGGAGGTCGCCGAGGACGGCGTCCGGCGCGCAGCCGCGCGACAGCCCCAGGCCCTTGCCCGGCAGCCACTCCATCGTGCCGTGCTTGCCCATGTGCACGATCGCGTCGGCGCCGAAGCTGTTCTCCAGCCACCGGTACGCCGCCATGTAGTGGTGCGAGGGCGGCATGTCGGGGTCGTGGTAGATCGCGATCGGGTTCTCGCCGAAGCCGCGCGGCGGCTGGATCATCACGACGACGTTCCCGAACTGCAGCGAGGCGAGGACGATGTCGTCGCCGTCCACGTAGAGGCTGCCCGGCGGCTCGCCCCACGCCTGAAGCATGGCGTCGCGCAGCTCGGGGTCGAGCGTGTCGAACCACGCCCGGTAGTCGGCCAGCGGCACCCGCGCGGGCGCCGCCGCCAGCTGCTCCTCGGTGAGCCACTCGACGTCGTGGCCGCCGGCCTCGATGAGCCGGTGGATCAGCTCGTCGCCGTTGTCGGGGTAGGCGGTGAGGCCGTAGCCGGCGTCCCTGAGGGCGTCCAGGACACGGACCGCCGAGGCGGGCGTGTCCAGGCCCACCGCGTTGCCGACCCGGGAGTGCTTGGTCGGGTAGGCGGTGAAGACGAGCGCCAGCTTCTTGTCCGCGTTCGCCTTGTGCTTCAGCCGCGCGTGACGTACGGCGATTCCGGCGACGCGCCCGGCCCGCTCGGGGTCGGCGACGTACACCGGCACGTCGTCCGGCCCCTGCTCCTTGAAGGAGAACGGCACGGTGATGATCCGTCCGTCGAACTCGGGGATCGCCACCTGCATCGCCGCGTCCATGGGGGACACGGCGGCGTCGGACTCCTCCCAGGCGCTCTGGGAGGAGGTCAGGCAGAGCCCTTGCAGCACCGGCACGTCGAGGTCGGCCAGCGCCCCGATGTCCCAGGCCTCCTCGTCACCGCCCGCCGAGGCCTGCGAGGCGTGCGTGCCGCCGGCGGCGAGGACGGTGGCGACCAGGGCGTCGGTCCGGCCGAGGATCTCGTACAGCCCGGCGTCCGCGCCGCGCAGCGAACCGCAGTAGACGGGAAGGGCGTTGGCGCCGTGCGCCTCGATCGCCTCGCACAGCGTGTCCACGAAGGCGGTGTTGCCGCTCAGCTCGTGCGCCCGGTAGAAGAGCACACCGACGGTGGGACGGCCGGCCCTGATCTCGTACGAGCCGTGCACGCCGTACTCCGGCATCGTGCGCGGCTCCTCGAAGCCCTCGCCGGTCAGCAGAACGGTGTCGGAGAGGAACCGGGCCAGTTCGGCCAGGTTCGCGGGGCCGCCCTCGACCAGGTACTTCAGCGCCTCCGCCACGACGCCCGCCGGGACGGACGACTCGGCCATCAGCTCGGCGTCCGGCACGGCCTCGCCGCCCAGCAGCACGGTCGGGATGCCGGAGGCCCGCAGCGCGGCCAGCCCGTCCTCCCAGGCGCGCTTGCCGCCCAGCAGCCGTACGACGGCGAGGTCCGCGCCCTCGATCAGTTCCGGCAGTTCGGCGGTCACGTCGACCCGGGTCGGGTTGCCGATGCGGTACGCGGCGCCGGAGGCCCGGGCCGCCAGCAGATCGGTGTCGGCGGTCGACAACAACAACACTGTGCTCATGCGGGCGCTCCCGGTGGAATGAAAGGCAGTCCTTGTGGCGCGCCCGACTCGATGAGCCGCCAGAGCGCGTCCGTGTCCGCGTGCTGTTCGATCAGGTCGCCGAGCCGGTCGAGCTGCTCCTCGCGCAGCGCGGCGAACGAGGTGTCGGGGGCCGGTACGAAGCGGCGGCCCGCGGCGGCGGCCACCTCGCGCAGGAAGGCCCGCCGGAATCCGTCCGACTCCAGTGAGCCGTGCCAGTGGGTGCCCCAGGTCTGGCCGACGCGGCAGCCGTCCAGGAAGGGGTTGCCGCCCTCGATCGTGGCGACCCCGTGATGGATCTCGTACCCCTCGACGTGCTCGCCGAGGGCTTCCCCCACCGGCCGGGTGAGGGTCTTCTCGCGGGCGAACCGCACGCGCACCGGGAGCACCCCGAGGCCCGGTACCTGCCCGGCGCGCGACTCGACGTCGTCCTCGATGTGCTCGCCGAGGACCTGGAAGCCGCCGCAGATGCCGAGGATCGGCCGCCCCTCGGCCGCCCGGTCGACGAGCGCCTCCGCCAGCCGCCGCTCCCGCAGCCACTCCAGGGCCCGTACGGTGCCGCGCGTGCCCGGCACGACCACCAGGTCGGCGTCGGCCAGTTCCTCCGGCCGGTCCACGAACCGCACCACGACGCCCGGTTCGGCGGCGAGCGCGTCCACGTCCGTGAAATTGGACATCAGCGGAACCGCGCACACGGCCACCCGCAGGACGTCCTCGCCTACGGGCGGGGCGACGTTCGACTCCCGCACGGTCCCGCGCAGGGACACCCGGAGTCCGTCCTCCTCGTCGATGCCGAGTCCGTGCCGGAACGGCAGCACCCCGTAGGCGGGCCGCCCGGTCAGCCCGTGCAGCATGTCCAGCCCCGGCTCCAGCAGGCTCACGTCGCCGCGGAACTTGTTCACCAGGAACCCGGCGACCAGCTCCTGGTCCTCGGGCGAGAGCAGGGCGAGAGTGCCGAAGAAGGAGGCGAAGACGCCGCCGCGGTCGATGTCGCCGACGACGAGCACGGGCAGTCGCGCGCCCCGCGCGATCCCCATGTTGACGATGTCGGTCCGCCGCAGATTGATCTCGGCGGGCGAACCGGCCCCCTCGCAGATCACCGCGTCATACGTGCCCCGCAACTCGGCCAGGCAGTCCAGGACCGTGCCGAGCAGCCGCTGCTGGCGCCCGCCGTGGTACCCGCGTGCGCTCATCTCGCCCACCGGCCTGCCCAGCAGCACCACCTGGCTGCTCTGTTCACCACCGGGCTTGAGCAGGACGGGGTTCATCAGCGCGGTCGGCTCGATCCGGCACGCCTGGGCCTGCATGGCCTGCGCCCGCCCGATCTCCGCGCCCTCGCGGGTCACGAAGGAGTTGAGGGACATGTTCTGCGCCTTGAAGGGCGCGACCTTGACGCCCTGGCGCACCAGCCACCGGCAGATCCCGGCCGTCACGACGCTCTTGCCCGCGTCGGAGGTGGTGCCGGCGACGAGGAGTCCACCACCGCTCATTTCCCACGTCCCTTCAGGAGAAGGCGCCCGGCGACCGTGGCGCCGAGCGCGAGCAGACCGACGCGGCGGGAGAGCCGTACGGCCCGGTCGATGTCGGTGACCTTCACAGCGCGCCCGGTGTCCCCGTTGAGCACGGGCCGGTGCTCGACGCGTCCGCCGTAGGAGAGCGTCCCGCCGAGGCGCACGCCGAGCGCCCCCGCGAACGAGGCCTCCACGGGCCCGGCGTTGGGACTCGGGTGCCGGTGCGCGTCCGCCCGCCACGCCCGGACGGCGCCGCGCGGGTCGGGTCCGGCGACGGTCGCGAGTGCGGCGGTCAGCCGGGCGCCCGGCCAGCCGGCGAGGTCGTCGAGGCGGGCGGAGGCCCAGCCGAAGCGGCGCAGCCGGGGCGACTTGTGACCGACCATCGCGTCCAGGGTGTTGACGGCCCGGAACCCCAGCAGCCCCGGCACTCCGCCCACGGCACCCCACACCAGGGCGCCCACGACCGCGTCGGAGGTGTTCTCGGCGACCGACTCGACCACCGCGCGCGCGATCCCGTCGGCGTCGAGGGCCTGCGGATCCCGGCCGCACAGATGCGGCAGCCGCGCCCGCGCCGCCTCGACGTCCCCGGCCTGGAGGGCGCGCCCGATGGTCCGGGCCTCCCGGGTCAGCGAGGTGCCTCCGAGCACGGCCCAGGTGGCGGCGGCGGTCAGCGCGACGGTGGCGGCGGGGGAGCGGCGTACGGCGTGCTCGGCCGCGGCGCCGAGCGCGACGGCGCCGCCCGCGCAGACGGCGGTGTGCAGCGCGCCCCAGCCGCGGTGGTCGCGCCACAGCACGCGTTCCACGGTTGTTGCCGCCCGGCCGAACGCGGCGACCGGATGCCCGCGGCGCGGATCGCCGAGGAGCAGATCACCGAGGAGGCCGGCGGCGGCGCCGTAGGCGTAGGAGCGGCCGTGTGCGCGAGAGCGATCGGCGCCCATCGGTTCAGCCGGCCACGGGAGCGGCGGCGGTCCTGGCGGTGGTTCTCGATCGGCAGCCGAGCATCGCGATACGTGTCCTCACTCAGGGTGTCCACGCCCTGGTTCGACGAGATCCGGCGGTGAGAGTTCCTGGCTCCCGGGGAGTTCTTCCCCGGTGACAGTGGCGGGACCGCGCCGGATTCGCACCGGCTTCCTCTCGCGCCGCCGTACATGGCCTGGGCAGTCCACCACGTGCCCGGAAGGGCCGTCAACTTGCTGTTGACCTGCGCGGGGAGAGTGTGCTGAGGCCCACATGGACGGTGTCCGGGCATGCGAAAGGCTCCCCTCCGGAGCACACCGGAAGGGAGCCTTCCAACGGTCGGTCGGACCCAGGCCTGGGGTCGGTCAGGCCTTGGCCACGATCAGGTGGATGCCGTAGGCCACCGCCGCCGCGCAGGCCGCGAAGCAGACGTAGGCGCCGGTGACGGCCAGGGTGGCGGAGCCGCCCTGCGCCGCGGCCTTCTCCCGGCGGGACAGGCCGTTGACGCCCAGGGTGAACAGGGTCACCAGGCCGACGGTGAATACGAGGCTGACGCCGAAGACGGAGCCGAGGGCCGCCCAGTCGATCTTCATGATGCTTCCTTCAGTAACCGGGTGCTCGAGGTCAGACCGCGGCGGCCGGCGGGGTCGCCGGGGCGGCGGAGGCGGCGGGTTCGGCGGCCTGGGTGGGGAGGCCGGCCGTCAGGCCCTCGGCGACCGTGCCCGCCGGGGGCGGGGTCACGGCGGCGATGGCGGTGGTCACCACGCCGGCCGGCTCCGCAGCGGTGTCGACCTCGTTGACGTTGCTGTGGTCGATGACCTCGCGGCGGGAGTACTTCCAGATCGCGGCGCTCGCTGCGACCAGGAAGACGGCGACGACGGCGGTGCCCCAGTCACCGAGGTCGGTGACGGACTCGGCGCCCGCGCCGACCAGCGCGGCGGCCGGGAGGGTGAGCACCCAGGCGACGGCCATGCGGGTCGCGGTGGACCAGCGGACCACACCGCCCTTGCGGCCCAGGCCCGCGCCCATCACCGAGCCGGAGACGACGTGGGTGGTGGAGAGGGAGAAGCCGAGGTGGGAGGAGGCCAGGATGGCGGTGGCGGCGCTGGTCTGGGCGGCGAAGCCCTGCTGCGGCGCCAGGTCGGTCAGGCCCTTGCCCATGGTGCGGATGATGCGCCAGCCGCCGATGTAGGTGCCGAGCGCGATGGCCAGGCCCGCGGAGAGGATCACCCAGGTGGGAGGGTTGGAGCCGGGGGCGATGGAACCGCCCGCGATCAGCGCGAGGGTGATGACACCCATCGTCTTCTGCGCGTCGTTGGTGCCGTGCGCGAGGGAGACCAGGCCGGCGGAGGCGATCTGGCCGACGCGGTAGCCCTTGCGGGTGGCCTCGGCGTCGGCGTTCCTGCTGATGCCGTAGGAGAAGCGGGTGGCGAGCATCGCGGCGAGGCCGGCCACCACCGGGGCGGCGACCGCGGGGAGCAGCACCTTGGTGACCAGGACGTCACCGTGGACGGCGCCGAAGCCGGCGGAGGCGACGGTGGCGCCGATCAGCCCGCCCATCAGGGCGTGCGACGAGCTGGAGGGGAGCCCGACCAGCCAGGTCAGCAGGTTCCAGAGGATCGCGCCGACCAGGGCGGCGAAGATGACCTCGGGACGGATACCGCCCTCGTCGACGAGACCCTTGGAGATCGTGTTGGCGACCTCCACGGAGAGGAAAGCGCCCACAAGGTTGAGCACGGCGGACATGGCCACCGCGACCTTGGGCTTGAGCGCACCGGTCGAGATGGTCGTAGCCATCGCGTTGGCGGTGTCGTGGAAACCGTTCGTGAAATCGAACGCGAGTGCGGTCACCACCACAATCGCGAGGATCAGCGAGAAGTTTTCCATTTACCCAGGCAATCGTTCGAGGTCATTGGCTGTTGGACCGTAGGCAACCTGGGTGAACGGAAGGTGAACTCAAGCGGGCGTCATGGTGGCTACAACAGGGGATCGGGGTTCCGGTCGGGCCGTGCACCCCAGGCGCCCGTTGGGGACAGGCCGAGTGCGAACGCCCTCAGCCGGGCCGCCGACCCGTGAAAGAGATTCTGGTCACCCGGGAGCCCGCCGTCGGCGCCGTACTGCCAGAACGTCCATCCCTGCCACCCGCCCGGCAGTGCCCCCGGCCCCGAGGTGCCGTGACGGGCGATCCACAGCGCGTGGTCGCCGGCGAAGGCACGGCTGTCGCCGGTGCAGCTCCGCCACCAGTGGGCCGTCGTGTAGATCACCGGCCGGCGGCCGGTCTCCCGCCGGACCTCGTCGCTGAAGGACCGGATCCAGTCGACCATCCGCGTGCTGCTCAGCCCGTAGCACTCGTGCTTGCTGTCGTACGGGTTGTACTCGATGTCGAGCGCGGGCGGCAGCGTCCAGCCGTCCGCCCGCCATGCACCGCCGTGCTGCACGAAGTACGCGGCCTGCCGGTCGCCCGAGGACCTGTCCGGCCGCGCGAAGTGGTACGCGCCCCGGATCAGACCCGACGCGCGCGCCCCCTCGTACTGCCGGGCGAAGTAGGGGTTGACGTAGCCCGTGGACTCGGTCGCCTTCACGTAGACGAACCGCGCCCCCCTGGACCTCGCCTCCGGCCAGTCCACCTGCTCCTGGTGGGACGACACGTCGTGCCCCCGGGGCAGGCCGGTCACCGCCGCCGACGGCCCCCTGGCCGCGGTCGCGGTGCCCGTGAGGGCGAATGCGGCCGTGGCTGCCACGAGGACTGCGGCACCACGGCGGAAGAGGGTGCGGTCACGAGCCATGGGTCTCTCCGGGGTCCAGCGGACGGGCGGACCCCGTCCGGCGGGCAGGAAAGATCATTGAATGCTCTTCGACGGACCGGCCGGCGCTGGTCACGGGCGTGTCACCGCCGCGTCCGCCCGTTCGGCGGTACGACTGGCAGGATCACCGCATGACCGAACAGCGCCGGCACGCGGAAGAAGCGGCAGGGCCGCAAGAGGAAACAGAACTGGCGAGCGCCTGGGCGGCGCTGGTCGCGACCGCCCGCCGGACCGTCGCCGACGGGCTGGTCGTCGGCACGTCCGGGAACGTCTCCGCCCGCGTCGGGGACATCGTGCTGGTGACGCCGTCGGGCGTGCCCTACGACCGGCTCACCGAGCACGACATCACCGGCGTCGACCTCACGGGACGGCAGGTCCTCGGCACGCTGGTGCCGACCAGCGAGCTGCCCATGCATCTCGCCGTCCACCGCACCACCGACGCACGTGCCGTCGTCCACACCCACGCCGTGCACGCCACCGCCGTCTCCACCCTCGTGCCCGAGCTGCCGCCGATCCACTACATGACCAGCGCCCTCGGCGGCGGTGTCCGCGTCGCCCCCTACGCCGCCTACGGCACGGACGAGCTGGCCGACAACATGCTCCGCGCGCTGGACGGCCGCTCCGGCTGCCTCCTGCAGAACCACGGCACCATCACCTACGGCAGCACCCTCGACCAGGCCTACGACCGCACCGCCCAGCTGGAGTGGATGTGCCGCCTGTGGCTGACGGCGTCCTCGGTCCCGGGCCTCACCCCGTCCCTGCTGACCGAGGAACAGCTTGCGGAGGTGGCGGAACGCCTCAAGGGGTACGGGCAGCGGAGGTGAAGCCTCCCGGCCCGTGAAGGCGACCGTCGCCGCGGTCCGTCCGCCGCCCGGCGGGCCCGTCCTCCCCGTGGGTCCGCGCCGCTTTCCGTCCGCCGCGCCGGCGCCCGGCCACGGCCTGGGTTCCCGGTGGTGTCCCAACGCCGCCCACCACGACGGACACCGCCTCGCCCCGCCCTCCACTGGCCGGTGCCGCCGAGCGCCACGACACTGGATCCGTGCACCCAGTCAAAGCGACCGCCGCCGCGGTGACCGCGGTGCTGGCCGCCGGCGCGGCATCCGTGGCCGCCGGCCGGCTCGCCAGCGACGCCGCCCTGAAGGCGCCCGCGGGCCGCCCCCTGCCCACCGAGCCCCGGCTGACCGTGCACGCCACGGCGGCCGGCCAGATCGCACTCACCCGCGACCTGGCCTCCCTGCGCCCCGGCCGCTACGGCCTCGCCGGTGACGGCTCGCACGCGGTCGTCGGCCCCGTGCTGACGGCGGCCCAGCACACCGCCGACACCGTCGTACGCCGCCTCGAACGCGTCACGCACGGCACGCTCGCCCCCGGCGACGCGGTGTGGCTCACCCCGAACGTGTACGTCGGCAACCCGGGCACCGCGCTCGGCCTCGACCACGCCGACATCGACGTGCCCGGCGAACTCGGCACCCTGCCCGCCTGGTTCGTGCCCGGCCAGCGGGACACCTGGGTGATCGCGGTGCACGGCCTGGGCACCACCCGCGAGCACGCCATGAACCTCATGGGCTTCCTGCACGAGCGCCGCCTGCCGGTGCTCGCGCTCGCCTACCGCGGGGACCTCGGCGCCCCGCGCCCGCCGGACGGGCTCAACCATCTCGGCGAGAGCGAGTGGCGCGACGTGGACGCGGCGATCCGCTACGCCGTCCGCTACGGCGCCCGCCGTGTCGTCCTGCTCGGCTGGTCCACCGGCGCCACCATGGCCCTGCGCGCCGCCGAGCACTCCCCGGTGCGCGAGCGCGTCGCCGGGCTGGTCCTGGACTCGCCGGTGCTCAGCTGGGAGGCCACGCTGCGCGCCCTCGCGCACGCCCGGGGCACCCCTGAACCGCTGCTGCCGCTCGCGGTGCGGGCCGCGCAGGGCCGGGCCGGACTCCACGCCGACCAGGTCGCCGGACTCGCCGGTTCCGGCAGCGTCGCCGCGCCCACCCTGATCATGCACGGCCCGGACGACACCGTGGCCCCGTGGCGGTACTCCCGCCGCCTCGCCGCCCGCCACCCCGACCGGGTCGCCCTGAACACCGTGCGGCACGCCCCGCACGCCGCGATGTGGAACGCCGACCCCGAGGCGTACGAGGAACGCCTGCGCCGGTTCCTGACCCCGCTGATGTGACCCCCTCCGCACTTCCGCCGCGGCGTTCCGTTTGAGGCCGCGGGACCGGGGCCGTCCACGGGTCCTCTCCCACGACCGCGCCCTGTGCCGCCCTGTGCCTTGGCCAGCCCCGTCGCCCCCCGTGACATTCCGTTTGGGTTTTCGGACCGTCAACCGGAAGACTGCACCCGTGACGTCCCGTATCCCGCGCGACTCCAGGCTCCGACTTGTCCGACCGCGACCCCTGGCCGCCGCCCCCAGAGCTGTGAACCAGCGGCGCCCACGCCGCCCCGCGCCCCGGCCGCCCGAGGGCACCCCGGCCCCCGCCGAACTGGCCCGGATGGCACGCACCGGCCTGGCCGGCGCGGTCCGCGTCGCCCGCTGGGCCGACACCGCCCTCGGTCCCGGCCGCGACAGCGCCGACGGCAAGGCCACGCTCTCGGACACCACCGCCGAGCGCGCCGCCGCCGACCTGGGCCTGCCCACCGCCCAGGTCCGCAGCGACTGGGACATCGCCCGCCTCGCCGGACTCGTCGAGGTGCACGGCGGCAGCGCGCGCCCCGGCTGGCGGCTGCGCGCCTGGGACCGGGACGACAGCGCCGTACTGCGCGGCTGGGTCGCCCTCTTCGACGCCTGGTCGCTCGCCTACCCGGAACCGGCCGACCACGAGCCCGCCGCGGTCGCCGAGGTCGTCTCGGCCATGCCCCAGGTGCTCTCCTTCCTCCAGCTCTCCGCCGGCCCCGTCCCGGTCGAGCAGCTGCTCGACCTGCTCCAGCAGCGCGTCACCGAGCTGCGCACCGAACGCTGCGAGGTGTCCTACGGGCCCCGGACCGAGGAGACCGGCACGCGCCCGCGCCCGGCGGAACCCGCGCCCGCCGTCGGCACCCGGCTCGCCCCCCTGCTCGACTGGGCCCTGAGGGCCCTCGCCTCCGTAGGCGCCCTGACCTACGGCGCCGGCCAGGCCACGCTCACGCCGCTGGGCAGCTGGGCGGTGTGGGTCAAGCTGGAGCAGATCTGCGTGGCCGCGCAGAGTCCGGCCGGCAACATCGAGCAGTCCGCCGAGGACATGCTCCGCGGCTGCGCCCAGCTCCGCCCCAACGCGGCCCGAGCCGAGTACCGCGCCTGGCTCGCCGCCCGTCCCGTGGGCAGCGCCGTCGGTGAACTCGTCGACGCCGCACGCGGCGACGACGCCCTGCTGCGCGGTCTCGCCTTCGAGGCGCTGCGCGTGGTCGGCGCTCCCGCCGAGCCCGATGTGCGCGCGGTCGTGGACGAGCCCGCCCTGCGGCCGTACGCCCTGCTCTGGCTGGCCGAGCACGACGGGGTCGACCCCGAGGACGCCCATGAGGTCCTCACCCGGGAGGAGGCCACCTGGCTGTGGGTGGACACCGCCGCCGCCGTCGCCGACCACGGCGAGGCGCCGATGCTGGTTCGGCACCTGGAGTCCGCGGTGCAGCCCACCGTCCCCGCGCTGCTGGAGGAGGTCCGTGCCGTCGGCCATCCGCGCACCGTGCAGGTGCTGGTCGCGCTGGCCGCCGCCCACCCCGACCCGGCCCTGGCCAAGGCGGTGCGCCGGGCCGCGTTCCAGGTGCACACCGGGGGATAGGAGGCTCGGGCGCCCAGGCGTCAGTTCTCCACCCCGTGCTCCACCGCCCGCCGGTGGTGGGCGTCGGCGACGTCCACGACGACGTACACCCCGGCGGGGCCCGCGTCCTCCATCCCCGCGTCGAAGAGGCCGCCGCGGCCCTTGGAGCCGATCACCACCACGCCGCTGCCCTGGACCGGCTCGGCGTGCATCACCATGCCGTCCTCGGTCGCGTACACCGACAGCTCGGTGAAACCCGGGGCCTCGGTGAGCTGCTCGATCGCCGCCCGCGCCCCCTCGTACGGCGCCGTCGGGCAGATGCCCGGCCGTCCGCCGCCCGTGCCCGCCATGCAGAGCAGCCGCGCTCCGGAGGACGGGCTCGTCCCGCGGGCTGGGTGCTGCCCGTTCCGCCCGCACCGGCGCTGTGGTGGCCCGAGGGTGAGGAACGCCGTACGCGCGGACCCAGAAAAACCGCTTGCACAGCCCCGTTAGAATTGCCGCATGGCCATTCTCCTCGCGCATTAGACGGCGGGAACGTCCTCAGCCGCCCACCCGCCCATCCTGTACGCCCTGGAGTCTGTCCTTGATCTCCGCCTCCGGTATCGAGCTGCGCGCCGGTGCGCGCATCCTCATCGAGAACGCCACCTTCCGTGTCGCCAAGGGTGACCGCATCGGACTCGTCGGCCGCAACGGCGCCGGCAAGACCACCCTCACCAAGTGCCTGGCCGGCGAGGGCATCCCGGCCGCCGGCCAGATCGCCCGCTCCGGCGAGGTCGGCTACCTCCCGCAGGACCCCCGCACCGGCGACCTCGACGTCCTCGCCCGCGACCGCATCCTCTCCGCGCGCGGCCTCGACCTGCTGATCCGCAAGATGCGCGAGAACGAGCAGCGCATCGCCAACGGCAAGGGCTCCACCCGCGAAAAGGCCCTCAAGCAGTACGAGCGCCAGGAGACCGAGTTCCTCACCAAGGGCGGCTACGCCGCCGAGGCCGAGGCCGCCACGATCGCCGCCGCGCTCAACCTGCCCGACCGGGTCCTCGGCCAGCCCCTGCACACCCTCTCCGGCGGTCAGCGCCGCCGTGTCGAGCTGGCCCGCATCCTGTTCTCGGACGCCGACACACTGCTGCTGGACGAGCCGACGAACCACCTCGACGCGGACTCGATCATCTGGCTGCGGGACTACCTGAAGACCTACCGCGGCGGGTTCATCGTCATCTCCCACGACGTCGACCTGGTCGAGACCGTCGTCAACAAGGTGTTCTACCTGGACGCCAACCGCTCCACGATCGACATCTACAACATGGGCTGGAAGCTGTACCAGCAGCAGCGCGAGGCCGACGAGAAGCGCCGCAAGCGGGAGCGCGCCAACGCCGAGAAGAAGGCCGCCGCGCTGAACGCGCAGGCCGACAAGATGCGCGCCAAGGCCACCAAGACGGTCGCCGCGCAGAACATGGCCCGCCGCGCCGAGAAGCTGCTCGCCGGCCTCGAAGAGGTCCGGATGTCCGACAAGGTGGCCAAACTGCGCTTCCCCGAGCCCGCGCCCTGCGGCAGGACGCCGCTGATGGCCGAGGACCTGTCGAAGTCCTACGGCTCGCTGGAGATCTTCACGGGCGTCGACCTGGCCATCGACAAGGGGTCGCGGGTCGTCATCCTCGGCCTCAACGGCGCCGGCAAGACCACCCTGCTGCGGCTGCTGGGCGGGGTGGAGGAGCCCGACACCGGCCGGGTCGTCCCCGGTCACGGCCTCAAGCTCGGCTACTACGCCCAGGAGCACGAGACCCTCGACCCGGACCGCACGGTCCTGGAGAACATGCGCTCGGCCGCCCCCGACATGGACCTGGTCGAGGTGCGCAAGGTGCTGGGCTCGTTCCTGTTCTCCGGCGACGACGTCGACAAGCCGGCCGGGGTCCTCTCCGGCGGCGAGAAGACCCGGCTCGCTCTCGCCACGCTGGTCGTCTCCTCCGCGAACGTCCTGCTGCTCGACGAGCCGACCAACAACCTCGACCCCGCCAGCCGCGAGGAGATCCTCGGCGCCCTGCGCACCTACAAGGGCGCGGTCGTCCTCGTCACCCACGACGAGGGCGCCGTGGAGGCGCTCCAGCCGGAGCGGATCATCCTGCTGCCGGACGGCGTGGAGGACCTGTGGGGCGCCGACTACGCGGATCTCGTCGCCCTGGCTTGATCGAAAGCCTGATCCACTGGGTATGGATCATTCGGCCGATCCGTGATCCATCATCTGTGTGAGATCTCCTCGTATCGGCGTGTGTCGTACACCGATTTCGCGGCCGGTCCCGGCGTTGCCAAGGGATCGGCCGCTTCGCGTCCCTGACCTGCTGCTTCGCGAATCCACTCGTTCAGCCCCATGGGCGCCACCCCATGGAACAGCGGATTCCGTATGTGGGGACGCGCTCCTGTCGTCACAACGATGTCTCACCGACCTTGCCGAATGGGTGGCCATCACGCCGCGAAGGGGTGATCATGAGGAGACCAGAGCGCACTTCCCATGAGGAGGCACGGGTGGCCGAGACTCTGAAGAAGGGCAGCCGGGTGACCGGCGCCGCGCGCGACAAGCTCGCGGCAGACCTGAAGAAGAAGTACGACTCCGGTGCGAGCATCCGGGCGCTGGCCGAGGAGACCGGCCGCTCGTATGGCTTCGTACACCGGATGCTCAGCGAGTCGGGCGTCACGCTGCGTGGGCGTGGCGGAGCGACCCGAGGCAAGAAGGCCGCGACGTCCTGACGCGGGCGGCCCACCGGCTTCGATGGTGGCCACCCGGTCGGCGGACCGACCGGCCGGGTGGTTACTGTGCAGTCACTTGAGCGTGCCCCACGGCATGCGTGACGACTGCACCCATCGGAGGCGCCCCATGGTTTCGCCCGACCAGGACCTCGCTCCTGTACTCGACAAGGACGGTGTACGGCTCACCGTCGACGACGCACTCGCCACGGTGACGCTGGCCAACCCGGCCAAGCGCAACGCGCAGAGCCCCGCCCTGTGGCGGGCGCTCACCGAGGCCGGCCGGCTGCTGCCGGGCTCCGTCCGTGTCGTGGTGCTGCGCGGCGAGGGCAAGTCGTTCTCCGCCGGGCTGGACCTGCAGATGTTCACCCCGGAGGGGATCCCGGGCGAGCTGTCCTTCACCGATCTCGCGCGTCGTGACGACGCCGGGCTCGACGCGGCTATCGCCGAGTTCCAGGAGGCGTTCACCTGGTGGCGGCGTAACGACATCGTGTCCGTCGCCGCCGTCCAGGGGCACGCCATCGGGGCCGGGTTCCAGCTCGCGCTCGCCTGCGACCTGCGCGTCGTCGCGGACGACGTGCAGTTCTCCATGCGCGAGACCAGCCTCGGCATCGTCCCCGACCTGGCCGGCACGCACCCGCTGGTCGGTCTCGTCGGTTACGCCCGGGCGCTCGAGATGTGCGTGACCGGACGGTTCGTCCAGGCCGACGAGGCGGTCGCCTGCGGCCTGGCCAACCTCGCCGTGCCGGCCGCCGAACTCGACGCGGCCGCCCGGGACCTGGCGGCGGCGCTGCTGGCCGCGCCACGGGATGCGGTGGTGGAGACCAAGGCGTTGCTGCGTGGTGCGACCGGCCGTACGTACGAGGAGCAGCGTGCCGCCGAGCGGGCTGCGCAGGCCCGGCGGCTGCGGGACCTGGCGGGCGTCGGCGAATGAGCCGTGCACCGGACGGGTACAGCGAGCAGCGGTCAGAGGCTCCCGCTTCCACTCCACTGCCGTGACCGGGACGGCCACCGCCGGCTGACCCCCCACGCCGCGCGCACCGCCTCGCGGACCCGTCGGGCCACCTCCACCGGCCCGGTGGGCCGCGCTCGCCGCCAGTTCCGCACGCACGCGCCGGCGCGGCAGGGTCAGCAGGGCAACCCCGGGGGTCGCAGGCGTACTTCCACCGGAGGCGACCGCCGCCGGCGTGGACTCCCGCGCGGGCCTCGACGCCTGAGGGTGAAGACGTCCAGGGCCGTCACCGGGCCGGTGTCCGGTTCCGGTCAGGCGCCCGGCGCAGGGGGCCACTTGAGGCCGGGGGTCCGGCTGAGGGGCCGGGGTTTGCGGCGCCTCTCAGAACCCGTGCCGCATCCCGCCGTCCACGGGCAGCATGATGCCCGTCAGATACGAGGCGGCCGGAGACAGCAGGAACGCCGCGGCCTTCCCGAACTCCTCCGGCCGGCCGTACCTCCGCAGCGGAATCCGCGACTCGTTGGCGGCCCGCGTGGCCTGCGGATCCGCGGACAACCCGTCCAGCTCGCGCACGCGGTCCGTGTCGATACGGGACGGCAGCAGCCCCACCACCCGGATCCCGCGCGGTCCCAGCTCGTCGGCGAGCGACTTGGCGAATCCCGCGAGCCCCGGCCGCAGCCCGTTGGACACGGTCAGCCCGGGAATCGGTTCGTGCACCGATCCGGACAGCACGAACGCGATGACCCCGCCGTCCTCCAGCTCCGCCGCTGCCGCCCGGGCGAACCGCACCGCGCCGAGGAACACCGACTCGAACGCGTCGCGCCACTGCTCGTCGGTGTTGTCCGCGACGAACCCGGGCGGCGGTCCACCCACGCTCACCAGCACGCCGTCGAAGCCACCGAAGTGCTCGCGGGCGGCGGCGATCAGCCGCTCGGGCGCCTCGGGGTCGGCATTGTCCGCCGCCACCCCCACCGCGCCCTCGCCCAGCTCGGCGGCGGCCTCGGCGACCCGCTCGCCGTCCCGCCCGGTGACGACCACCTTCGCCCCGTCGGCGAGGAGTTCGCGCGCGGTTGCGTTGCCCAGCCCGCGCGTGGCTCCGGTGACGACGTACACCCGGTCCTTCAGTCCAAGATCCATGGCCCCTATCCTGCCTCGTCGCTCCCGAACAGGGTGAGGGCGGTGTTCACCAGGGCGATGTGGCTGAACGCCTGCGGGAAGTTGCCCAGATGGCAGCCTTCCACCGGGTCGTACTCCTCGGCGAGCAGCCCCACGTCGTTGACGAGGCCCAGCAGTCGCTCGAACAGCTCCCTGGCCTCTTCGGTACGGCCCGTCATGTGCAGGGCGTCGGCCAGCCAGAACGAGCAGGCCAGGAAGGCGCCCTCGCCGCTCGGCAGCCCGTCGATCCTCGAGTCCCCGGTGTCGTAGCGGCGCACGAAGCCGCCGTGACCCAGCTCGTCGCGGATCGAGTCGACGGTGCCGACGACCCGCGGATCGTCGGGCGGCAGGAATCCGACGCGCGGGATGAGCAGGAGCGCCGCGTCGAGCTCCCGGGAGCCGTAGTACTGGGTGAAGGTGTTGCGTTCGGCGTCGTAGCCCTTCTCGCACACCTCCTGGTGCACCTCGTCGCGCAGCCTGCGCCAGCCTTCCATGTCTCCGCGCAGGTCCGGGTGCTCCTCCAGGGTCCGCACGGCGCGGTCGGCGGCCACCCACACCATCACCTTGGAGTGCACGAACTGGCGCCGGCCGCCCCGCACCTCCCACAGGCCCTCGTCCGGCTGCCGCCACGACGACCGCAGCCACTCCATCAGCGAGCGCTGGATGGCCCACATGTGCGGTCTGGCGGGAAGACCCGACCTGCGGGCCAGGAACAGCGAGTCCAGCACCTCCCCGTACACGTCCAGCTGGAGCTGGTCGACGGCGCCGTTGCCGGTCCGTACGGGCGTGGAGCCGGCGAAGCCGGACAGCCAGGGCAGCTCGACCTCCGCCAGCCGCCGCTCGCCCGCGACGCCGTACATGATCTGCAGGTCGGCCGGGTCGCCCGCGACCGCGCGCAGCAGCCAGTCGCGCCAGGCCTCGGCCTCATCGTGGTAGCCCGCGGCCAGCAGCGCGCCGAGGGTGAGGGTGGAGTCGCGCAACCAGCAGTACCGGTAGTCCCAGTTGCGCACGCCGCCCAGCTGCTCGGGCAGCGAACTGGTGGCCGCCGCGACGATCCCGCCGGTCGGGCTGTAGGTGAGCGCCTTGAGGGTGATCAGGGAGCGGACGACGGCGTCCCGGTGGGGGCCGGTGTAACGGCACAGGGACGTCCAGTGCCGCCAGTCGGTGACGCTGCTGCTCAGTGCCTCGTACGGGTCGATGAGCGGGGGGCGCGGCTCGTGCGAGGGGTGCCAGGTGAGGACGAACGCGACCCGGTCGCCCTCGGCGAGGGTGAACTCCGAGTGCGTGCTGAAGTCCTCGCCCCAGGTGCGTACGGGCGGCTCGGCGCGCAGCCAGACCGAGTCCGGGCCGGCGACGGCCACGCGGTGGCCCTGCGCACGGCGCATCCACGGCACGATCGAGCCGTAGTCGAAACGGAGCCGGAGCGTGCTGCGCACCGTGACCCGGCCGCTGACGCCCTCGACGATGCGCACGACGTCGGGGGCGTGCTCACGCTGTGGCATCAGGTCGGTGACGCGCAGCGTGCCCTCGTCGGTGTCCCACTCGGTGTCGAGGACGAGCGTGTCGGGCCGGTAGGCGCGGCGGGTGCAGGTGCCCGCGTTCTTCGGCGCGATCCGCCAGTGGCCGTTGTCCTCGTCCCCGAGCAGTCTGGCGAAGCAGGCGGCGGAGTCGAAGCGGGGCAGGCACAGCCAGTCGATGGAGCCGTCCCGGCCGACCAGCGCGGCGGTCTGCTCGTCCCCGATCACGGCGTAGTCCTCGATGCGCGGCTTCACGGGATCCGGTTTCCCGGACGGTGAGGGGGCCAATCAGGTGGTGCGCCGGCGGAGTGATGTTTCGACGACGAGCCTGCCGCCGCGGTCGTGCAGCGGTGGCGAGCGTCCTACGGGGTGCCTGCGGGCTCGGGCCACGCGGGTGGGGAGCTGCGTCGGGCGTCCGTCGGGGGCTGCTGGGCGTGCCTTGTCGGGAGTGTGTCGGGTGTCTGTTGGGCTCGGGGCGTGTCGGGGTCTGCTGCCGGGCGTTCGCGGTCGGCGAGGCTGCGGGCTCGGGCCGTGCGGGTCGGGGCTGTTGTCGGGTGCCTGTGGTCGGGTGTCTGCGGGCTCGGGGTGTGTTGGGGGCCTGTGGTCGGGTGTCCGTGATCGGCGCGGCCCGCCGCCGGGCGTGCGCTGCTGGGCGTGCCTTGTCGGGAGTGTGTCGGTTGTCTGCGGGCTCGGGGCGTGTCGGGGTCTGCTGCCGGGCGTTCGCGGTCGGCGAGGCTGCGGGCTCGGGCCGTGCGGGTCGGGGCTGTTGTCGGGTGCCTGTGGTCGGGTGTGTGCCGGCTCGGGGTGTGTTGGGGGCCTGTGGTCGGGTGTCCGTGATCGGCGCGGCCCGCCGCCGGGCGTGCGCTGCTGGGCCTGTCGTCGGGTGCCCGCCGCCGGAGGAGCCCACCCCCGTGTGCCCGCGGTCGGGGGCCTGCCGTAGGGAGTCCGTCGCAGGGGCGCCCGTCGCCGTGGGACCCCGCTGCCCGTCGGGGAAGGTCGTCCGCCGGGGGACGGTCCGTGGGGGAAGGCCGTCCGCCGGGGGACGGTCCGTCAGGGAAGGCCGTTCGTCGGGGGACGGTTGGTCGGGGGAGGCCGTTCCGGTGGGCGGTCAGGCGGTGGCCGGTTCGGTGTTCTCCGCGCGCTCCTCGGCCGCGACCGCTTCCCGCTCGCGCGTCTCGCGCCGGACCAGGACCCACCAGCCGACCGGGACGGCCGCGGCGAACAGCCACCACTGGATCATGTACGCGTAGTTCAGCGGAGCGTCCTCGCGGCCCGGGTCGGAGATCTGCTCCGGCGAGCCGCCCTTCGGCTCGGGTGCCGTCTGCTCGATGTAGCCGCCCAGCACCTGCGCGCCCAGCCGCCGCGCCTGCTGTTCGCTGTTGATCAGCATGATCTGCCGGTCCGGCAGCCCCCGGACGTTCTTGATGCCGCTCGCCGCTGTCGTCTCGTCGGCCTTCAGCCGCCCGGTGATCGTGACCTGGCCGGCCGGCGGGGCGGGGATCTTCGGGAAGGCGGTCTGCGAGCCGTCGGCGGGGATCCAGCCCCGGTTGACCAGCACCACCTTGCCGTCCGTCAGCACGAGCGGGGTCAGGACGTGGAAGCCGACCTCGCCGTCGGCGTTGGTCCGGCGCCGGACCACGACCTCCCGGGCGGTGTCGAAGCGGCCGGTCGCGCTGACCGTGCGGTACTTCTCGGTGCGGGTCACGGCGTGAGCGGGGGAGGTCAGCCGTTCCACGGGCACCGGCTTGGCGTGCAGTGCCGCGGAGACCAGGTCGTTGCGGGCCGAGCGCTCCTCGTACCGGTGCTGCTGCCAGAAGCCGAGCCTGATCATCGTCGGGATCAGGGCGATCGCGACGAGGGTGAGGATCACCCACTGGCGGGTCAGCAGGAAGCGGTAGCGGTGCACCCCACGACGGTACCTCTGAGCCGTGGGGTGCATTCAGGCGGGTACCGGGTCACACCCGGTCGACGAGTCCCACCTTTCCGTCCTCGCGGGCGCAGTGGGCGCCGCAGTAGAACTTGCCGTCCGCCTCCATGCCCTGGCCGATGATGGAGACCCTGCAGTGCTCGCAGATGGGGGCCATGCGGTGGATCGCACAGGAGAAGCAGTCGAACACATGGACGGCACCCTGTGCGTGGACCTCGAAGGTCATACCGTAGTCATTGCCGCAAACTTCGCAATTAGCCATGCGCCACAGGGTGAGCCGTCGCCGCCCTCCCGGCGAGCGGGCGCCGGGCGAGTCGTGCGGCAATCACCCGTCCGTACGGTCACTGTTCCCCGGCCGGCTCCACATCGCGCAGGAGCTGCCCGAAGGCCGCCTCGTCCACCATCGGCGTGCCGTACTGCCGCGCCTTGACCACCTTGGAGGTGCCCGAGTCGGGGTCGTTGGTGACCAGCAGGCTGGTCAGCCGGGAGATGCTGGAGGCCACGTGCAGCCCCGCCTCCGTGGCCCGGTCCTCCAGCAGTTCCCGGTCGACGGAGGTGTCTCCGGAGAACGCCACCCGCATGCCCTGCTTCAGGCGCTTGCCGTCCTCGTAGCGGCCGGGGTTGGGGTAGGGACACGCGGGCCGCTTGCGGGACGGGCGCCAACCGGTCTGCCGGTAATCGCCGTAGCCGCCGCTCGCCTGCCGGCCGATCCGCGGGGAGTCCGACCACTCCCTCAGCGGCCGGCACTCCAGCAGCGGCAGCCGTACGCCGCCCGCCGCCGCGGCTCGCAGACTGGGCCGGAACGCCTCCGCGAGCACGCGCGCGTCGTCCAGCGCGTGGTGCGCCCGCTGCTGGACGACCCCGAAGTGCGCGGCGAGCGACTCCAGCTTGTGGTTGGGCAACGGCAGCCCCAGCTCCTTGGAGAGCGCGATGGTGCACAGCCGCTGCCGCACCGGCGCCTCGCGCCTCGCGCGCGCGTACTCCCGCGCGATCATCTGCCAGTCGAAGACGGCGTTGTGGGCGACGAGCACCCGGCCGTCGAGGCGGGCGGCGAAATCCTCGGCGATGTCCGCGAACAGCGGCGCTCCTTCCAGCACCTCGCTCGTCAGACCGTGTATCCACACGGGTCCCGGATCGCGCTCCGGGTTGACGAGCGTGTACCAGTGGTCCTCGACCTCGCCGCGCGCGTCCAGCCGGTAGACGGCCGCCGAGACGATCCGGTCGTCCCGGGCCAGGCCGGTGGTCTCCACGTCAACGACCGCGTATCCGTTCGGATACGCGGCCGGCCACGGGGCGGGGGAGGACACTGCGGTCGCACGGTCTTCGAGCATGGTCACTGAGGATACGGGCCACGACTGACAGCGCCGTCCCGCAGGTGCCGCCCGTCGCCCGCGCACCCGGCCCGCCGCTCGGACACCGCACACGCGTGCGTGCCGCAGGTCACTGCGGCGTTGTCACCCCAGCGCCGCGACCAAGTCCCCCGCCGTCAGCTGGTCCAGGCCACAGCCGTCGGCCGGGCCCGGCAGCAGGCGGTACAGCGCGCCGGTCGCGCGCTGCGGCGCCACCCCGCCGTGCACCATGGCGAGCAACACGTGCTTCTCGGCCGCCGCTTCGGCCGCCCGCATGTCCGCGTCCGCCGCGTCCCGCGCGGGTTCCCGGTGCTCCGGCTCCGCCAGCGCGCGCACCCGCGCGGCGAACGCGGTGTCCGGCTCCCCCGCGTGCCGCCGGTAGCGCCACAGCTCGTCGCCGGCGTCCGCGCCGTCCGCGCGCCGGACGACGAGCACGTCGTCGCTCCGTGCGGCCGCGTGCCACACCGCCAGGTCCCACAGGGTCGCACGGCCGTGCGCGAAGTACTGGAACAGGTCCCGGGCGGCACAGCCCAGGTCGGCGCTGTGCCGGTACACGTTGTGGTACCCGTCCGCCGACGGCAGGTGCAGGTCCGCCCACAGGAACGTACGGCGGCGCAGGTCGACCAGCATGGGCACATGGATGCGCGAGTCGCCCTCCAGGTCGTAGCGCTGCCGCACCGTACGCGGGTGGTACCCCGCGCCGCGCGCCCCCTCGGCGGCCGACGGGAGCGCCATGAAACCGGCGAACGCGTCGAGCAGTTCCTCGAACGGGATGTTGTTGAAGCTGAAGACGACCGGCACCGCGTAGCGCACCCCCAGCTCGCCGAGCGCGGTGAGGTCCAGGTCGACGTACTCGGTCGCGCCGTCCGGCGCGGGTGCCGAGGTGAGGTCGCCGGAGTGGACGGCCCACCGGTCGCCGTACACGAGGTTCGTGTAGTCGCACAGCCCGGCGAACTCCCAGTCCTCGTCGTACAACGCCACCGACAGGTCCAGGTCCACGCGCTGGCGCGCGGGCTGGGTCCAGTGCAGGAACAGCCGCAGCACCTCGCCCTCGGGCAGCGGCTGGGTGCTGCCGCGCGGCACCGACACCAGCGCCTTGGCGGCGGTGCGCTCGGCGGACGGCACCGCGAGACCGGCGAGCGCCGCGTCGAGCACGGCCAGCTCGAACCGGGGGCTTTCGGCGAGGCGGCGCAGCGCCTCCGCCTCCAGCAGCGCACACGCGCGCCTGGTGACCGCCTCGGCCAGCGGCGCCCGCGTGTCCTCGACCGCGTACGCGCGCGTCACCTGCCCGCGCGGGAAGAACACCCGCCGCTCGCCGGGCAGATGCCGGATCCGCAGGCGGCCCAGCGCGGCGAGCAGCGGACCGGGCCCCGCCTTGGGCAGCGCGCGCCGCAGGACGTTCGCGAACTCCTCCGGCAGCGCGTCGAGTTCGCGCAGCCGCAGCAGATGGTCCAGCCGGCGCAACAGCTCGCCCGGCCGCTGGGCGAGCAGGGCCAGGGCGGTGTCCGCGTCTCGCTCGGCCAGCGCCTGCTCCACGCGCGCGCCCCAGCCGGCCGCCTTGATCCGGCCGCCGCTGACCCGCACGGCCTCCGGGTGGTCGGCCGCCGCGTGCAGCAGGGTCTCGCACAGGGCGTCGGCCGTGCTGCCGTGCCCGACCGGCGTGCCGCGCAGCACGGCGAAGGCGAGGGCCGCGCGCGGGTGGCGGGCATGGTGCTCGAAGGGGTGAAGGATTTCCGCGGCCCTCTTCCACGGGCCCGGGTGGTGCAGCACGTCCTCCACGAGCGAGGGCACCGCGTAGGAGTCCAGCAGGGCGAGCAGCCGGCCGCGCAGCGCGCGGGGCAGCGACCGCAGCCGCGGCGGCGCCAGCAGGTCCGCCGCGCCGCCGGACCACACGCACAGCAGCCGCAGCACGTCCGTCGCGGTGGTCAGGTGTGTGCCGAGCAGCCTGGTGGCCGTCGCGCGCGTGCGCCGGTCGCGCAGCAGTGTGCCGAGCACCAGGGCCTTGGTCTCGCGGACCGGGATGTCGTCCGGGAACCAGTCGAGGGCGGTGGGCGCGTGGTCCAGCAGCACCTTCAGGTCGTCACGGTCCTGCGGCGGCAGCGGAGTGCGCCGGGCCAGCAGGGCCCGCAGCGCCTTCACGGTGTCGGCCGAGACGTCGGTGCCGAGCGCGAGCGGCTTCAGCGGACCCACCGGCACCTCACGTGGGCGGCGGGGCTCGCGCGGAACCAGGAAGGGGTCCGCCGGGTCGATCCGGCGGTGGCACAGCGGGCAGCCGGCGTAGTCCGCGCCGTCCCAGCAGGCGCGGCACACCAGGTGCGCGCACGGCGCCACCGGGTGCACGCTGCCCACGGTGCCGCACAGCACGCAGGGCTGAGCGGGCCACTGCAACAGCAGGGTGAAGACCCGGTCGACGTACAGCTGGAAGGTGTCGTCGGGCACGGAGGCCGGGAAGCTGCGGAACAGCGGCATGTGGGTGCGGTCCGCGCCCAGTTCGGCGTCCAGGTGTCCGATCAGCTGCCGGCCGGCGTCCGCGAGCCCCCTGGGGCCGAGCCAGGCGAGTGCCGTGCGCAGCTGCGCCGTGGGCACGAAACCCCGGTCGAGCAGCTCGGCTTCGAGGGCGACGAGGCCCTTTGCCGTGGACGGGTCGCCCGGGCGTGGTCCGGCCTGGTCGACGTAGACGGTACGAAGGCGGCGGAGCAGCACGGACGCCTGTACGGACAAGCGGAATCCCCCGGAGAAAGAAGACGATCGAGGCGGAGGCGGAGAGTGGGCGCGCTGCGATTCCATGGAAAGGGAGAGAAGGAAGCACGCCTGCGGAGCCGCCCCCGCGATCAGGAACGGTAGCCAGCTCGCGAGCCCGTGCCAATCGATTTTTCTGCGCGAGGCCGGAACGGGGCCTCCCGGTGGTGGTGACGCCACGTCGGAGAGCGTCGGTGCCTCACCGGTGCGCCTCGGGGTGCGATCCTCCGTGCTGTGATGGAACCAACCCATGAGGAGGCCCACGGCGGGGCGCTGGGCTCCCGCCTGAACTGGCTCCGGGCGGCCGTGCTGGGCGCGAACGACGGCATCGTCTCCACCGCGGGACTCGTCGTCGGCGTGGCCGGCGCGACCCAGGCCCGCTCCGCCCTGCTCACCGCCGGACTGGCCGGGCTGCTCGCCGGGTCGATGTCCATGGCGGCGGGGGAGTACGTCTCCGTGTCCACCCAGCGCGACTCCGAGCGGGCCGCACTGGCCATGGAGAGACGGGAACTGCGGGATCAGCCGGAGGCCGAGCTGGTGGAGCTGACCGAGCTGCTGGAGCGGCGCGGCCTGTCCCGGCAGGTCGCCCGGGAGGCTGCCGAGCAGCTCACCGAGCGGGACGCGCTCAGGGCCCACGCGCGCGTGGAACTGGGCATCGACCCCGACGAACTGGCCAACCCCTGGCACGCGGCCTGGGCGAGTTTCCTGGCCTTCACGGTCGGCGCGCTGCTGCCCCTGCTGGCCATCGTCCTGCCGCCGACCGCCTGGCGGGTACCGGTCACGGTCGTCTCCGTGCTCGCCGCTCTGGTCCTCACCGGGTGGACCAGCGCCCGGCTGGGCGCGGCGGCCCCGCGGCCGGCGGTGGTGCGCAACGTGATGGGCGGGGCGCTCGCGATGGGCGTGACGTATGCGGCGGGCAGCCTGCTGGGGGCGGCGGGGGTGTAGGAGACACCGGGGACACCGTGATGAGCGGCCGGTATCGGTGACGGCGTACGGTGAAAGTGCTCACCACTCCTCGAGCGCCCCGCAGAACCCGACACGCTCCCGCACACCCCCGCACGAGAAGGACCGTCGCCATGCGCGCCACCACCATCCACGGCCCGTACGACATGCGCGTGGAGGACGTGCCCGAGCCCGTGGTGCAGTTGCCCACCGACGCCGTGGTGCGGGTACTGCGCGCGTGCATCTGCGGCAGCGACCTGTGGGCCTACCGCGGTGAGGCGGCCCGGCAGCCGGGTCAGCGGATCGGCCACGAGTTCCTCGGCGTCGTGGAGGAGACCGGCTCCGAGGTGAGCACCGTCCGGCGCGGTGATCTGGTGGTCGCGCCGTTCATGTGGTCCGACGGCGTGTGCGACTACTGCCGCGAGGGCCTGACCACGTCCTGCGAACACGGCGGCTTCTGGGGCTCCGTCGGCTACGACGGCGGCCAGGGCGAGGCCGTGCGCGTGCCGTTCGCCGACGGCACCCTCGTCGGGCTGCCCAAGGACGCGGCCTCCGACGAGCGCCTGCTGTCCGCCCTGCTCACCCTCTCCGACGTCCTCGGCACCGGCCACCACGCCGCCCTCGGCGCGGGCGCCCGTCCGGGTGCCACCGTCGCTGTCGTCGGGGACGGCGCGGTCGGCCTGTGCGCCGTGCTGGCCGCCAGGCGACTCGGTGCCGAGCGGATCATCGCGCTGGGCCGGCACGAGGTCCGTACCGACATCGCGCGCCGCTTCGGCGCCACCGACGTCGTAGCCGAGCGCGGGGACGCGGCCGTCGACGCGGTCCGCGAACTGACCCGCGGCCAGGGCGCGCACGCCGTGGTCGAGGCGGTCGGCACCGAGCAGTCCATGCGGACGGCCGTGAACATCACCCGTGACGGCGGCGCGATCGGCTTCGTGGGCGTGCCCCACGGCAGCGGCACCGGCCTGGACCTCGGGGTCATGTTCGACCGGAACATCGCCCTGCGCGGCGGCGTCGCCCCGGTCCGCGCCTACATCCCGGACCTGCTGCCCGACGTCCTCGACGGCACGATCGATCCCTCACCGGTGTTCGACATGACCGTCGGCATCGAGGGCGTGCCCGAGGGCTACAAGGCGATGGACGAGCGAACCGCGCTCAAGGTGCTCGTCACCAACGGCTGAGAGCAGGGAGCCGGTCACCTCCAGCGGGCGGCGTCCGACCCCCACGGCACGGGCGGCTGCGCCCAGCCGGCGGGGCCGCCCGTGAAGGACACCGGGGGCAGGGCGTGCCGCAGCCGTCCGAGCGGGCCGTCCGTCTCGGTGAGCCACGCCTCCGGGCCAGGGTGGGGATCGCCCGCGGTCATGCCCGTGCCCGGGCGGATCTCGTCCGTCAGCCAGCGGGCGGTGCGGGCGAGCGCCAGCCGGACGAGCCTGCCGCCACCGTCGTACGACTGCTCGGTCAGCGCCCGCAGCACGGCCGCCGCCAGCAGATAGCCGCTGCCGTGGTCCAGGGCCTGCGCGGGCAGCGTGCCGGGCTGTCCGGCCGTGCCCTCGGTCGCGGCGATGCCGGTGGCGACCTGCACCAGGCTGTCGAAGCCGCGCCGCCCGGCCCAGGGCCCGTACGCGCCCCACGCCGACACCTGCGCCACGACCAGGCCGGGGCGCCGCTCGGCCAGTGCCCGCGGGGAGAGCCCGAACCGGTCCAGGGCCCCCGGCCGGTAGCCGGTGACCACGACGTCCGCGGTGGCGAGCAGTGCCTCGAAGGTGTCCCGGTCGGTGCTGAGGTCGAGGGTCGTGGACGCCTTCCCGAAGCCGGTGTCGGCATGCTGGTCGGGCAGTTCGGGCAGGCCGGGGGAGTCCACGCGCAGTACCTGCGCACCCAGCAGGGCCAGGGTGCGGGTGGCGACCGGGCCGGCCAGGACCCGGGTCAGGTCCAGGACGCGCAGCCCGGCTGCGGGCAGCAGGGCGGTGGTGGCGGGGTCGAGCGGCGGCAGCACGCGCGCGGGTGCTGCGTCCAGCCGCTCGCGCTCGACCAGCGGTCGTGCGGCCAGCTCGGCGGCCTGCTCGTGCGCGGCCCACGCGCCCGGGGTGCGCAGGGCCACGGCGAGGCCGCCCGCGCGGTAGACGCTCTCCTCCACGTCCAGGGCCGAGCGGGTGGCGAGCCGGCCGGCCAGTTCCTCCGCCGAGGCGTCCTCCGGCAGGCCCAGCGCGGTGAGCAGCCGCGACCGGTGGTGCGGGTAGTTGGCATGGGTGCGCACCCAGCCGTCGGCGGTCCGCCAGAACCGGGACAGCGGTGCGAAGGTGACCGGGGGGCGTCCGTCGACCAGCAGGTGCCGTTCGCTGTGGAAGGCGGTGGCGACCGCGCCGTCGTCGACCCGGACCGCGGGCACCTCCCCGCGGCCGGTCCGGCGTGCCCCCAGCTCGGCGGCGGCCAGTGCGCACGCGCCGACGCAGGCCCGCGCCAACTGTCGCACGGGGAGCCTGGCTTCCAGGGCGCCGGGACGCTCGACCGTCGTCACGCGGGGGAGCAGGGCGGGATCGCCGCCCAGTGCAGTCCATGCAACCGAGATATCTGTCATGACTGCACTATGCATTATTGATTCAATCAACCTATGGGGCCGTGCGGGCGGAACGGGCCGGTCCGGTCATCCGGCCCGCGGCCCGTCCGCCCGTGCCGCGGACATCCCTGTGCGAGGCGCCTACTTGACGGCGCGCAGCGCGTTGACGACGCCGAAGCCGTAGAAGCCGTTGACCCGCGGGCTGCCCGTGCAGGTCGCGTCCACGATCCCGTCGCCGTTGTAGTCGTAAGGCCCGCTCGGGCAGCCGGGGTTGTCCGCCTGGGCCTTGAGCAGGGCCTGCAGCTCGGCCGGAGTGGCGTTCGGGTGCGTCGACTTCAGCAGCGCGGCCACCGCGGCCACGTGCGGGGAGGCCATCGACGTGCCCTGGAGGAAGCCGTACTTGTCGTTCGGCAGCGTGGACAGGATGCGGCCGTTCTTCGACGGCGTGTCCGGGATCTGGTATTTGTCGCCGCCCGGACCGGCGACGTCCACGACGCCGTCGCCATAGCTGGAGTAGTACGACTTGACGCCCTTGACGCCGACCGCGCTCACCGTGACCACACCCGGCAGCTGGGTCGGGACGTCGAAGCACTCGTGCGGGTCGACCGTCCGGGTCACCGCGGTCGAGTCGTCGGGGCTGGAGTCGTCGACGAGGGCGTCCGAGCCGAGGTCGTCGTTGGAGTTGCCCGCCGAGGCCACATTGAGCGTGCCCTTGCTCTGTGCGTACAGCTGGGCCCTGTTGACCGCGTCAACGATGGCACGCTGATCGGGGTCGTCCATGCAGTTGTACAGCCACGGGTCAACGTAGTAGCTGTTGTTGGTGATGTCGATGCCGTGGTCGGCGGCGAACACGAAGGCGCACACGACGCTCTCCGGGTAGAACAGCTGGGTCGAGTCGGGCTGGGCGACGGTGATGCTCGCGACCTTCACGCCGGGCGCGACGCCCGCGACGCCGATGCCGTTGCGGGCCGCGGCTATCTCGCCCGCCACATGCGTCCCGTGGTAGTGGTTGGCATCCGCCGGCCGCCACGCGCCGTAGGTCGTGTCCGCCTTGCCGCTCACGCAGTTCGCCGACTGGGAGGCGGAGAAGTTCGGGGCGATGTCCGGATGCGTGTCGTCCACGCCCGTGTCGATGACGCCCACGGTCACGTCCGGGCTGCCCGGGTTGATCATCGCAGCCTTGTCGGCGCCGATCGCCCGCAGGTCCCACTGGTCGGCCTCCAGGGGCTCCTCGCCCCCAGCCGCACCCTGGGCGGCCTTCGCGGCCTCCGCCTGTGACAGGACCTGCACCCCGCCCTCGTCCGTCGTCCCCGTCGCGCTCAGCGGCGCGGTGCGGGTGGCGCCCGCCGACTGCACCCCGTGCACCTCGCGCATCTGCTTGCCGAAGTCCGGGTTCGCCGAGTGGACGACGATCACACCGATCCGGTCGTAACTCGCCACGACGGTGCCGCCGTTGCGCGTGATCGCCTGCTGTACCGACTCGATCGTGCGCTGGTCCGTGCTGGTGTTGACGACGTACGCGAGGTTCGGTCCGTCCGCCGTCGCTGCCGGGGCCACGGGTGCCGCCGCCGCGATCTGCGACGGCAGGAAGCCGAGCGAGGCGGTCAGCGACAGCACGACCGGCACGGCGAGGGCGAGCCGCCGTCTGGAGCGCAGATGAGCCATGGGATCTCCACATCATCCGGAACGAGAACAGCCCGGACACAGATGGTGCACGGGCAGGTACATGGCGAGTGGTGCAGGGCCGAAGCTATCTCCGCCACGCGATCTACGAAAGAGCACGGCGGACTTGAACCGCTCCGCGCGTGGCGCCGTGACCGTGGGCGAGGGGCCCAGCAGGATCGTGGCCCCCGCCGTCATCACCGTCAGGAGTCGGTCAGTCACTCCTGGTCATGTGATCGCTGCCCTGTGACACCAGAAAGCGCACGTCCGCCTCACGAGGAGACTCCCGTGGCCACCGAGACACCGCCCCCCTCCCGAGCGCAGGCCCCCCTACCCTCCGCCGAGGAGTTCACCGCAGTGCAGCAGAGCGCGGAGTTCGGTGAACTGCGCCGCTCGCACCGCTCGTTCGCCTTCCCGCTGACCATCGCGTTCATCTCCTGGTACCTGCTGTTCGTCCTGCTCTCCAACTACGCGGACGGGCTCATGGGCACCAAGGTCGCCGGGAACGTCAACATGGCCCTCGTCCTGGGCCTCGCCCAGTTCCTCACCACCTTCCTCATCGCCTGGTGGTACGCGCGCCGCGCCGCCGCCACGCTCGACCCCAGGGCCGAGGCCATCAAGTCCCGGATGGAGGACGGAGCATGAGCCCCGCACCGCACACCCTGCTGGCCGCCGGCGAAGCGAGCGAGCACCGGCCGCTGATCATCACCCTGTTCGCGGTGTTCGTCGCCGCCACCCTCGTCATCACGGTCTGGGCGGGCCGTCAGACCAAGGACGCCGCCGACTTCTACGCCGGCGGACGGCAGTTCACCGGCTTCCAGAACGGCCTCGCCGTCTCCGGCGACTACATGTCCGCCGCGTCCTTCCTCGGCATCGCCGGCGCCATCGCCCTCTTCGGCTACGACGGCTTCCTGTACTCCATCGGCTTCCTCGTGGCCTGGCTGGTGGCGCTGCTCCTGGTCGCCGAGCCGCTGCGCAACTCAGGCCGCTACACCATGGGCGACGTCCTGGCGTACCGGATGCGCCAGCGGCCCGTGCGCACCGCCGCCGGCACCTCCACCATCGTCGTGTCGATCTTCTACCTGCTCGCCCAGATGGCGGGCGCCGGCGTCCTGGTCTCCCTGCTGCTGGGCATCACCAGCGACGGCGGCAAGATCGGCATCGTCGCCCTGGTCGGCGTCCTGATGATCGTGTACGTCACCATCGGCGGCATGAAGGGCACCACCTGGGTCCAGATGGTCAAGGCGGTGCTGCTCATCGCGGGCGCCCTGCTGCTGACCTTCCTGGTGCTGCTGAAGTTCCACTTCAACGTCTCCGACCTGCTCGGCAAGGCCGCCGACAACAGCGGCAAGGGCTCCGCGTTCCTCAAGCCCGGCCTGAAGTACGGCGCCACCGGCACCACCAAGCTGGACTTCATCTCCCTCGGCATCGCCCTGGTCCTCGGCACCGCCGGACTGCCGCACATCCTGATCCGCTTCTACACGGTGCCCACGGCGAAGGCGGCCCGTAAGTCGGTCATCTGGGCGATCGGCCTGATCGGCACCTTCTACCTGATGACCCTCGCCCTCGGCTTCGGCGCCGCAGCACTGATCCGACCGGACGAGATCATCACCTCCAACAAGGCGGGCAACACCGCGGCCCCGCTGCTCGCCCTGCACCTGGGCGGCGTGCACTCCGACTGGGGCGCCGTCCTGCTCGCCACCATCTCCGCGGTCGCCTTCGCTACGATCCTCGCGGTCGTCGCCGGGCTCACGCTCGCCTCGTCCTCGTCCTTCGCGCACGACATCTACGCGAACGTCATCAAGAAGGGCCAGGCCACCGAGAAGCAGGAGATCGGCGCGGCCCGCTGGGCCACCGTCGGCATCGGTGCCGTGTCGATCGTCCTCGGCGCCCTCGCCCGCGACATCAACGTGGCAGGCCTCGTCGCCCTCGCGTTCGCGGTCGCCGCCTCCGCCAACCTGCCCACCATCCTCTACAGCCTCTTCTGGAAGCGGTTCACCACCGCGGGTGCCCTGTGGTCGATCTACGGCGGCCTGGTCACCGCGGTCGGCCTGGTGCTGTTCTCGCCGGTGGTCTCCGGCAAGGAGACCTCGATGTTCCCCGACGTCGACTTCCACTGGTTCCCGCTGGAGAACCCCGGGATCATCTCCATCCCGGTCGGCTTCCTGCTGGGCGCCGTCGGCACCCTGCTGTCGAAGGAGGTGCCGGACGCCGCCAAGTACGCGGAGCTGGAGGTGCGGTCCCTGACGGGTACCGGAGCGCACTGAGCTCCGCACGGACGCATCCTGCGGACGGCCGCGTCGTCCAGGACTGTTAGGTCCTACGACGCGGCCCCGTCCCACCTCGTGGGATCGGTCGCTGTCGATGTCGGTGGTCTCGCGTAGGCTCCAGGTGACGGAACAGACGACAGAAGCGAATGGTCCGGAACCGAGGGAGGGGGCCCACGTGCTCATCGACACCTACGGCCGCGTGGCCACCGATCTGAGGGTCTCGCTCACCGACCGGTGCAACCTGCGCTGCACCTACTGCATGCCCGAGGAGGGGCTGCAGTGGCTGGCCAAGCCCGACCTGCTCACGGACGACGAGATCGTCCGGCTCATCGGCATCGCGGTCCGGCTCCTCGGCATCGAGGAGGTCCGCTTCACCGGCGGCGAGCCTCTGCTGCGCCCTGGCCTGGTCGGCATCGTCGAGCGCGTCGCGGCCCTCACCCCGCGCCCCCAGATGTCGCTGACCACCAACGGCATCGGCCTCAAGCGCACCGCCGCCGCTCTGAAGGCGGCGGGCCTGGACCGGGTCAACGTCTCCCTGGACACCCTCCGCGCCGACGTCTTCAAGGCCCTCACCCGCCGCGACCGCCACAAGGACGTCCTCGAAGGCCTCGAGGCCGCCCGCGACGCCGGCCTCACCCCCGTCAAGGTCAACTCGGTGCTGATGCCGGGCCTGAACGACGACGAGGCCCCGGACCTGCTGGCCTGGGCCGTGGCGCACGACTACGAGCTGCGCTTCATCGAGCAGATGCCCTTGGACGCCCAGCACGGCTGGAAGCGCGAGGGCATGGTCACCGCCGGGGACATCCTGGCCTCCCTGCGCGCCCGCTTCGACCTCACTGCCGAGGGCTCCCAGGAGCGCGGCTCGGCACCCGCGGAGCGCTGGCTGGTCGACGGCGGACCGCACCGGGTCGGTGTGATCGCCTCCGTCACCCGTCCGTTCTGCTCGGCCTGCGACCGCACCCGCCTGACCGCCGACGGCCAGATACGCACCTGCCTGTTCGCCACCGAGGAGACCGACCTCCGCGCCGCCCTGCGCTCCGGCGTTGCCGACGAGGAGATCGCCCGCATCTGGCGGCTGGCGATGTGGGGCAAGAAGGCGGGCGCGGGCCTGGACGACCCGTCGTTCGTCCAGCCGGACCGGCCGATGTCGGCGATCGGCGGCTAGACCACGGCTGGACCCGTCCTCCGCACACGACCGGTTCAAAGGCGCCGGTCAGCCGCCGAGCGTCCCCGGCACCGCCTGCTCGGCCCAGATGACCTTGCCGTCCTTGGTGTAACGCGTGCCCCAGCGCTCGGCGAACTGGGCCACGAGGAACAGGCCCCGCCCCCCCTCGTCCGTACTGGCCGCATAGCGCATGTGCGGCGAGGTACTGCTGTGGTCGGAGACCTCGCAGACGAGCGCACGGTCGAAGATCAACCGCGCCTTGATGGGCCCTGCGCCGTAACGCATGGCGTTGGTGATCAGTTCGCTGCAGATCAGTTCCGTGGTGTCCACGAGATCCTCCAGCTCCCACTCCCTGAGCCGGGCGGAGACGGCAGCACGTGCGCGGCGAACGGCGGCGGGGTCGGGCTCCACGTCCCACTCGGCGACCTGCCCCGCCCCCAGGATGTGAGTACGGGCGACGAGCAGCGCGATGTCGTCCCGCTGAACCTCCGGGAGCAGGGCGTCGAGCACGGCGTCGCAGGTCTCCTCGGGCGACTGGTCCGCGTGCGCCAGCGTCTCGCGGAGCATCCGGAGCCCGATGTCGAGATCCAGGTCGCGGCGCTCGACGAGGCCGTCGGTGAACAGGACGAGCCTGCTGCCCTCGGTCAGACGGAACTCGGCGGACTCGAAGGGCAGTCCGCCGATACCGAGAGGAAGGCAGGACGCCACCTCCAGGAACTCCACCGTCCCGTCGGGGTGTACGAGCGCGGGCGGCGGGTGACCGGCACTGGCGATGGCACAGTGACCGGACACGGAGTCATAGACCGCGTACAGGCAGGTGGCCCCGGTGACGGTGGTCTTGTCGCCGGCCGCGATCGCGTCCTGGTCGATGAGGGTGACCAACTCGTCGAGGTGGCTGAGGAGTTCGTCGGGCGGCAGGTCCAGAGGGGTGGAGAAGTTGTGCACGGCGGTACGCAACTGCCCCATGGTGGCCGCGGCATGCAGTCCGTGCCCGACGATGTCGCCCATGACCAGCGCGACCCTGGCGCCAGGCAACGGGATGACGTCGAACCAGTCGCCGCCGACCCCCTCCTGCGCGGGGAGGTAACGGGAAGCGACCTCGACGGCGCTCTGTTCGGGCAGCGCGCGGGGCAGCAGTCGCCGCTGCAGCGCCACGGCCATGCCGTGCTCGCGGGTGTAGCGGCGTGCGTTGTCGAGGGACACGGCGGCTCGGGTGGCCAGTTCGGCCGCGAGGAAGAGATCGTCCTGCTCGAAGGGTTCGGGCTTCTCGGAGCGCCAGAAGTAGACGACGCCCAGCAGCACGCCGCGGGCGGACAGCGGCGCCGTGATGAGCGAATGGATGCCGTAGTCGATGATGCGGAGCGCCCGCTCGGGGTCCACCGCCTGCCATCCCGTGGCATCACGCAGACGAGGCACCAGGACCGCCTGCCCGCTCTCGATGCTGCGGGCCTGTGGCGAGGACGGCACGAAAGCGATCAGGTCGCCGACGGCGACGAAGGGAGCGTCGTCGCGGATGCCGCTGACGGCCACGCGCCGCATCCGCTTGCTGCCGGTGCTCACGTCGTTCATCCCCGGTTCTTCATCGCCCAGCACGGACTCGGCCAGGTCGACGGTGACGTAGTCGGCGAAGCGCGGAACCACGACCTGCGTCAGCTCTTCGGCTGTACGGGTCACGTCGAGGGTGGTGCCGATGCCGCCGGTCGCGTCGTAGAGCAGTTTCAGCCGCCGCCGGACCAGCTCGACCCTCTGCGACGCCTCGCCGATCATCTTCATCACTTCGTCGGTGCCGACCTCCTCCTCCCCGGCCACCGCGGCGAGCGCAAGCCGCGCGGACGCCGCTCCCACCGAACCAGCGAGCTGGGCCTCCGCGTGATGGACCAGCTCCGGGGGCGCTTTGGCTGCCGGTGAGTCGGGTCTCCTGCCGGGGTAGGAGCCCAACGCCCGCTGGGCGCCCTCCCGCCCGAGGAACCGCTCCAGCAGGCTCTGCAGCTCGCCGACCGTGGCACGGACCTGCCAGCGCCGCTCGCTGACGGGCTCTTCGAGGATCTCGACGAACTGCACCGCCTGTGCCCGCTCGGCAGCCCCCGGCCGGTCCGCGAGGGAGACTGCGACGTACCCGCCGAGATTCAGCAGCGCACTCCAGAACATCCCATGGCTGATCGGGTCCATTCCCCCCAGGTCGAACAGGTGCTGTGGCCGGAGCAGCCCGATGCCGAGCGGACCCTTCCCCAAGAACGAAGCGGACAGCAACCCGGCGTCGGCGAAGCTCGGCAGCACCAGGGTGTACGTCCACACGGCGAACCCCGCCACCAGGCCGGCCAGCACGCCCCGGCGGGTGCCGCCCTTCCAGAACAGGCCGCCCAGGATGGCGGGCGCGAACTGCGCCACAGCCGCGAACGACACCAGGCCGATCGAGACCAGTCTCTCCTGCTCCCCTGCAAGCCGGAAGTACGCGTACCCGAGCAGCAGGACCAGCACGATGGTCGCCCGGCGAATACCCAGCACCAGCCCGGCGAGATGGTCTCGGTGCGCCAGCCGGGACTTGCTGCGCAGCAGCAGCGGCAGCACGAGTGAGTTCGACACCATGGTGCTGAGCGCGATCGTCTCGACGATGACCATGCTGGTGGCCGCGCTCAGGCCGCCGATGAAGACGAGCAGGGCGAGTGCCTGATGGCCTTCGGCCATCGGCAGGGTCAGCACATAGGTGTCGGCGTCGGCGGCCTTCCCGAACCGCAGGAGCCCGCCGGCCGCGATCGGGAGCACGAAGAGGCTGATCGCGAGCAGGTACAGCGGGAACAGCCACATCGCCCGTTTGAGGTGCCTCTCGTCGACGTTCTCCACCACGCTGATCTGCCACTGCCGGGGCAGCAGCACGATCGCCAGCATGGACAGCACCGTGAGCCAGATCCACGTGCCGTAGCCGGTCTGTTCCCCCACGGTGAACAGCGTGGTGAGGCCGGCGTCCGCGGCCTGGGAGAACAGGTGGTGGACACCCCCGAACATCCAGAAGGTCACAAAGATCCCGACCGAGAGGAACACCACGAGCTTCACCACGGATTCGAAGGCGATCGCGGCGACCATGCCCTCGTGGCGTTCGGTGGCGTCCAGGTGACGGGTGCCGAAGACGATGGTGAACGCGGCGAGCACCAGCGCCACGTACAACCCGGTGTCCTGGAACAGCGGGACATGGCTCGACCCCGCGACGGACGTGATCCCGGGGTGCCGCCGAATGATCGAGAAGGTGTTGGAGACCGCCTTGAGCTGCAGCGCGATGTAGGGCACAACCCCCACCACGGCGATGATCGTCACCAGACAACCCAGCGCGGTGCTCTTGCCGTAGCGGGCGGAGACGAAGTCGGCCAGTGAGGTGACCCGATGCCGGTGGCTTATCCGGATGATTCTGCGGAGCACCAGCCAGCCCAGAGCGAGCATGAGCGTCGGCCCCAGATAGATCGGCAGGAAGCCGACTCCAGCCGTGGCGGCCCAGCCCACGCTGCCGTAGTACGTCCACGAGGTGACGTACACGGCGAAGGACAGTGCGTAGACCGTGGCGTTGTTGATGATGCTCCGACCGGAATCCGCCCGCCGGTCACCGTAGAAGGCCACGGCGAAGAGCAGGCCGAGGTATCCGGCCGAAACAGCGACGATGAACCACGTCTGGAGCACGGTCTACCTCGATCTGCCGCCGATCACGGCAACCAGACCGATCACGATCGCCCAGACGAGAAACAGGTAAGCCGCGAGAACCGGGACGCCGAAGACCTGGCCCACGTGATCGAACCGCGTCAGGAACGGCGGAACGATCAGCACGAATCCCAACGCCGCTACGGCCGCCAGGCGCAGACTGAGTTGCTCGTCGTCCCGCGACTTCGCCATGAGCCGCCTCCGCATCCTCAACGTCATGCTTGCGACGTGCACCCGGGTCCGGCCGGTACCGTGCTGCGGCCGATCGGCGTCGATCGGCGCCGTGGTGACGAGCACTGCGCTCAGTCCAACACAGCACCGAGACGCCCGCTACCTCGTCGAACCGATCGTCTGCCGCCTCGGCGGTCACGGATCCGCCCGTGTCCCGGCGTGCGGTCGCGGCCCGCAGTGCCGAACTGACGCGCCAGTGTCCGGCTGGATCTCGGCTATCCGTCCGTGGACCCTCGAGGCCCTTCCGGTGCCGCCCAGTCGGCGAGCTTCACCACGTCCTTGAGGAATCCCCGCATCCCGAGGAACTGCGACAGATGCTCCCGGTGCTCCTCGCAGGCAAGCCATGTCTTGCGTCGCTCCGGAGTGTGGATCTTCGGATTGTTCCAGGCCAGCACCCACACGGCGGCGGCACGGCAGCCCTTGGCGGAGCAGATGGGCGCGATGGGGATCTCGTCACTCACAGGTTCGTCTCACAGCACAGGCGCAAACAGGACGACGCCGAGCAGCCACGGGGGGAGCTGCCCGGCGTCGGTCCGTCGCTCCGACGGGGGATGCGGAGCGCGTACGCAGTATGTCACGGCAGACCCACCGCCCGGCACTGGAACTGCATGATTGATTTGAGCTTTTCTTGAGCTTGGTACGCGGTCACGGTTCGGTGTCCGCGCGTTCCCCGTGCTCATGCCCGGACTCCGTCCGCGTCTCCTGCGCGCGCGGAGGCATGATCATCGGCCGCACCGGCGCCGGGACGAACGTCGACGGAAGGGACGGCGGCCGTTCCCGGCCCGCGTTGGCGATCACTACGGCGACATAGGGGAGCAGCGCACCGGCCACCAGGGCCACGACCGCGATGTGCCGTTCGACGTTCCACAGCGTCGCAGCGAGGATCACCGAGAGGGTGCGGACCGACATCGAGATGACATAGCGCCGCTGCCGGCCCCGTACGTCCTCGGCGAGCCCTGTTCGGGCCCCGGTGATCCGGAAAACCTGAACGCTGTCGTCGCGCCGCTTCCGCTTCACAATCCACCATCCGCCCGCATCGGACTTCTCCCCCGGCCCCCACCCTCGTCCCCGCGCGGCCGGGAACCGGCCGGGACACGTCTCACATTACGCCGCGTCCGCGGGCTGTTCGAGACCGGGTCTCGCCTCCTGGCTGCGCGCCCACCTGCCGCCCGGCGCATACGGGGGAATCCGACATGCGCCATATGTTCCAGCGGCCCAGACTGGCCCTAATACTCACGTCGAGCGGCACGAGGAGGCAGCCATGGGCTGGTTGTGGGCGATCATCGTGGGATTCGTACTCGGCCTCATCGCGAAGGCGATCATCCCGGGCAAGCAGCACAGCCCCCTCTGGCTGACCACCATCTGCGGCATGCTCGGCGCCGCCGCGGGCAACGCGATCGCCCGCGCCCTCGGTGTGGCGGCGACCCCCGGCATCGACTGGAGCCGGCACGCCTTCCAGGTCGTCGCCGCGGTCGTCATCGTCTTCGCGGTCGACATGCTCTACATGGCGACGCTGGGCAGAAGGAGACAGCAGCAGGTCTAGCGACGGTACGCCGAAGGGCGGCCCCCCCGGGTGGGGAAGCCGCCCTCATGCGCGTCTCAGGCGACCTCGACCGCCGCGAGGTTCTTCTTCCCGCGCCGCAGCACCAGCCACCGCCCGTGCAGCAGATCCTCCTTGGCGGGCACCGCGTCCTCCGCGGTGACCTTCACGTTGTTCACGTAGGCCCCGCCCTCCTTCACGGTCCGGCGCGCGGCGGACTTGCTGGCCACCAGGCCGACCTCGGCGAGCAGGTCCACCACCGGGGCCGGCTCGGCGACCGTGATGTGCGGCAGTTCCGACAGCGCCGCGGCCAGCGTCCGCTCGTCGAGGTCCGCCAGCTCGCCCTGACCGAACAGCGCCTTGGACGCGGCGATCACGGCGGCCGTCTGCTGGGCGCCGTGCACCAGCGTCGTCAGCTCCTCGGCCAGCGCACGCTGGGCGGCCCGGGCCTGCGGGCGCTCCTCGGTCTGCTGCTCCAGCTCCTCCAGCTCCTCGCGAGACTTGAAGGACAGGATGCGCATGTACGTCGAGATGTCCCGGTCGTCCACGTTCAGCCAGAACTGGTAGAACGCGTACGGCGTCGTCATCTCCGGGTCGAGCCACACGGCGCCGCCCTCGGTCTTGCCGAACTTGGTGCCGTCCGCCTTGGTCATCAGCGGCGTCGCCAGCGCGTGCACGTCCGCGTGCGGTTCCAGCTTGTGGATCAGGTCCAGACCGGCCGTGAGGTTGCCCCACTGGTCGCTGCCGCCCTGCTGGAGCGTGCAGCCGTAGCGCCGGTACAACTGCAGGAAGTCCATGCCCTGCAGGATCTGGTAGCTGAACTCCGTGTAGCTGATGCCCTGGTCCGACTCCAGGCGACGGGCCACGGAGTCCTTGGTCAGCATCTTGTTGACGCGGAAGTGCTTGCCGATGTCCCGCAGGAACTCGATCGCGGACAGCCCCGCGGTCCAGTCGAGGTTGTTGACCATCACGGCCGCGTTCTCACCCTCGAAGGACAGGAACGGCTCGATCTGGGCACGGAGCTTGCCCACCCAGCCGGCCACCGTCTCGGGGTCGTTCAGCGTGCGCTCCGCGGTCGGGCGCGGGTCACCGATCAGCCCCGTCGCGCCGCCGACCAGCGCCAGCGGCCGGTGCCCGGCCTGCTGGAGCCGGCGCACGGTCAGCACCTGCACCAGGTGCCCCACGTGCAGCGACGGCGCGGTCGGGTCGAAACCGCAATAGAACGTGACGGGACCGTCCGCGAGCGCCTTACGCAAAGCGTCCTCGTCGGTGGACAGGGCGAACAGCCCTCGCCACTTCAGCTCGTCGACGATGTCCGTCACGGTTCTCGTGTCTCCTCAATGATCCCAAGGCGGTCGGGTGACAGCCGACTACGAGGTTATACGCCCTGGCTGACAGAGCTCATATTGAAATCGGGGATGCGCAGCGCGGGCATCGCGGTCCGGGTGAACCAGTCGCTCCACTCGCGCGGCAGCGTCTTCTCCGTCCGCCCGGCCTCCGTGGCCCGCCCCAGCAGGTCGACCGGCGACTCGTTGAACCGGAAGTTGTTCACCTGGCCGGTCACCTCGCCGTTCTCCACGAGGTAGACGCCGTCCCGGGTCAGGCCCGTGAGCAGCAGGGTCGCCGGGTCGACCTCGCGGATGTACCACAGGCAGGTGAGCAGCAGCCCGCGCTCGGTGCTCGCGACCATCTCCTCCAGGGAGCGGTCCTGGCCGCCGTCCAGGATCAGGTTCCCGGGCGCCGGGGCGACGGGCAGCCCGGTCAGGCCCGCGCTGTGCCGGGTGGTCGTCAGGTGCTGCAGCTCACCCCGGCTGATCCACTCGGTGGGGTGTGCGGGCAGCCCGTTGTCGAACACCGACTGGTCGCCGCCCGAGGAGTGCGCGATCACGAACGGCGGGCACTCCAGACCGGGCTCATCGGGGTCGCTGCGCAGCGTCAGCGGCAGCTCGGAGAGCTTCTCGCCCACGCGTGTGCCGCCGCCCGGACGGGAGAACACCGTCCGGCCCTCGGCCGCGTCCCGGCCCGACGCCGACCACAGCTGGTAGATCAGCAGGTCCGCGACGGCCGCGGGCGGCAGCAGCGTCTCGTACCGGCCCGCGGGCAGCTCCACGCGCCGCTCGGCCCAGCCCAGGCGCACGGCCAGCTCCGCGTCCAGCGCACCCGGGTCGACGTCCTTGAAGTCCCGCGTGACCCGGCCGGCCCACGCCGAGCGGGTACGGTCCGGGGACTTGGCGTTCAGCTCCAGCGTGCCCGTCGGCTGGTCGTGCCGCAGGCGCAGGCCCGTGGACGTACCCACATACGTGGACACCAGCTCGTGGTTGGCGAAACCGTACAGTTCCCGGCCGCCCGCACGCGCACGTGCGAAGGCCTCGCCGAGCGCTGGGGCGAAGTCGGCGAAGACGGCCGAGGAGGTCTCGGCGGGCGCGTCGGTGAAGTCCGGCGACTGCGGCACGCCGGTGACCAGCGGCTGTGCGTCCTCGGCAGGGCCGGCCCCGCGCGCGGCGGCCTCGGCGGCGCGCACTAGGGGCTCCAGCTCGTCCGCCGTGACGGCCGACCGGGACACCACCCCCGAGGCCGTGCCCTCCTTGCCGTCCACGGTCGCGATCACCGTGAGCGTACGGCCCCTCGTCACACCGTTCGTGGTGAGCGCGTTGCCCGCCCAGCGCAGGTTGGCGGTGGAGTGCTCGTCGGCGATGACGACACAGCCGTCGGCCCGGGACAGCGCGAGAGCCTGCTCGACGACCTCGTGCGGCTTGTTGGTGCGGGCGCTCATCGGCCGGCCTCCTGGGTGGTGTTCAGAATGTTGACGCCCTCGAAGAGGGCCGAGGGGCACCCGTGCGACACGGCGGCCACCTGTCCTGGCTGGGCCTTGCCGCAGTTGAAGGCACCGCCGAGGACATAGGTCTGCGGGCCGCCGACGGCCGCCATGGAACCCCAGAAGTCGGTGGTCGTGGCCTGGTAGGCGACGTCCCTGAGCTGCCCGGTGATCCGCCCGTTCTCGATCCTGAAGAAGCGCTGGCCGGTGAACTGGAAGTTGTAGCGCTGCATGTCGATCGACCAGGACCGGTCGCCGACGACGTAGATGCCCCGGTCGACGCCCCCGATCAGATCCTCCGTGGACAGGCCGGCCGGATCCGGCTGCAGCGAGACGTTCGCCATGCGCTGCACCGGCACATGGGCGGGGGAGTCGGCGTACGCGCAGCCGTTGGACCGGTCGAACCCGGTCAGCTTCGCGATCCTGCGGTCCAGCTGGTAGCCGACGAGCGTGCCGTCCTTCACCAGGTCCCAGGACTGGGCCTCGACGCCCTCGTCGTCGTACCCGATCGTCGCGAGGCCGTGCTCGGCGGTGCGGTCACCGGTGACGTTCATCAGCTCGGAGCCGTACTTCAGCTTGCCCAGCTGGTCGAAGGTGGCGAACGAGGTGCCGGCGTAGGCGGCCTCGTAGCCGAGGGCGCGGTCCAGCTCGGTGGCGTGCCCGATGGACTCGTGGATCGTCAGCCACAGGTTGGACGGGTCGACGACCAGGTCGTACAGACCCGGCTCCACGCTCGGCGCGCGCATCTTCTCGGCGAGCAGCTCCGGGATCCGCTCCAGCTCGGCGTCCCAGTCCCAGCCGGTGCCGGTCAGGTACTCCCAGCCGCGTCCGACCGGCGGCGCGATGGTCCGCATGGAGTCGAACTCGCCGCTGGACTCGTCCACGGACACGGCCGTCAGCTCGGGATGCAGCCGCACCCGCTGCTGGGTGGTCACGGTCCCGGCGGTGTCGGCGTAGAACTTGTTCTCGTGCACGGTGAGCAGCGAGGCGTCCACGTGGCTGACACCCTGTGCCGCCAGCAGCCGCGCGCTCCACTGAGCCAGCAGCGCGACCTTCTCCTCGTCGGGCACCGAGAAGGGGTCGACCTCGTACGACGAGACCCACGTCCTGTCGGCGTGCACCGGCTCGGCGGCCAGCTCCACGCGCTCGTCCGACCCGGCGGCCTTGAGCACCTGGGCGGAGAGCTTCGCCATCGCCACGGCCTGCGAGGCGACCTTGGCGGCGGCGTCCAGGGTCAGATCCACCCCGGACGCGAAGCCCCATGTACCGCCGTGCACGACCCGGACCGCGTAGCCGAGGTCGGTGGTGTCGGACGATCCGGCGGGCTTGGCGTCCCTGAGCCGCCAGGAGGCACTGCGCACCCGCTCGAACCGGAAGTCCGCGTGCTCGACCCCCAGTGCCCGCGCACGGGCCAGCGCGGCATCGGCCAGGGCCCTCAGGGGCAATGCCAAGAACGACTGATCGATTTCATGGGGCACGGGTGGGTTTCCCTTCGCTGTTGCCACCAGGTCCGGGTGCTCGGACCGTCCGAATCGGCGATACGGAAGTCAAACACGCCGCACACCCTGCGTACATGCGGGATTTCCCTCGACGCGGTGCGGTCGGGCGTCGACGGGGCACGACGCAGCGGGGGCGGGCGCCGGGAACAACTCCCGCACCCGCCCGTGCCATGGCCTACGAAGCTTGCTCAGCCGTCCAGCGACGAGCTGACGGCGAGCGCCGTGAACGCCGACCAGGCGGCCGGTGTGACGACGAGAGGACGGATCTCCGTGTCCTTGGAGTCGCGGATGTGGACGGCCTCGGGGCGCACGGCGACCTCGACGCAGTTGCCGCCACCACTGCCGCTGTAACTGCTCTTGAACCAGGCCAGCTCGGTGCTCATAGCGCTCCTTGCATCTTTCCCAGCAGATCCACAGTGGCCATATGACTCAGGGCCTGTGACCGCATCTTCCCATAGCGCTGAAGCATGGAACTGACCAATTTGGGGTGGGTGAGCAGAGTGCTGCTGTCGTGTCCCTCGACGTACCCAACCCACTGGTGGTTGTCGCGTTCAGCGAGGTACATCTGCCCATCGACGCCCGAGTGATCCTCCTGCCGGAGAGGCATGACAAGGATCTCTACATTGCGTCGGGTGCCTTGCTCCAAGAGGTTGTTGATGACTTCCCGCGTCACCTCGAGACCCCCGAGCCGACGTTCCAGAACAGCCTGCTCGATGAGGAAGGAGAACGCCGTGTTCGGGCGCTCGTCCAAGAGCCGCTGCCGCTCTTGCCGGGCAGCCACTTGCCGCTCGAACTGTTCCTCCGACAGAGGAGGAATCTGCCGGTCGAAGATCGCCCGAATGTAACCCTCCGGCTGCAACAACCCCGGAACCGCCCGGCATTCATACGCGTAGAGCGAGATCGCCTCCTCCTCGATCCCCGCCCACTGCCGGAACCACGAAGCCAGCCCCGCCCTCCTCGTCAGGCTCCTCGCAGCGGCGCTGAGGACCTTCACGGCGGTCGGCCCCAGCACCTCCTCCGTCCGCGTGGGCAGATCGGCCGGCGGGAACCGTTTGCCCTGCTCGATCTTGGCGACGTAGGCGGCGGAGTACCGTACCCGCAGGGCGAACTCCTCCTGGGTCAGCCCGGATGCCTCCCGTAATGCCTTCAGGACCGCGCCGAAGGTCTTGAGGCTGTCGGAGAGTTCGGGTTCGGTGTTCGTGCCGCCGCCTCCGCCGTGCTCCGCTGTCATCACCGCGCGCCTCCTTGCCCACGTTCTCGCCGGTCCCCGCTCAACCCACCCCACCCGCCCGGCGTCACGCCGAGTTACCCGCCCAGTCCAGAGTGTGCACTGGTACAAGCGCGTCTGTATGGGTGTCGTGCCTGTTGGCGGGGTCGGAGGAATCGGAACGCTGGGCGGCATGCCAACACCGCACACCCAAGAGGCCGTTACCGTAAGTGTGTTCGTCCAGCGGTTCTCCGCCACGCGGCGCGGGGCCCGGCTCGCACGCCGGCTGGCCGTACACCAGTTGGACCTGTGGGGCGTGCCGTACGGCAGCCCGGTCTGCGAAGCCGTCGCCCTCGTCGTCGCCGAACTCAGCGCCAACGCCGTTCTGCACGGGCGCGTCCCCGGGCGGGACTTCGAGCTGAAGCTGCGCTGCGACCGCGCCGCCGGTGTCGTGCGGATCGAGGTGGCCGACACCCACCCGGGGCGGCCGGCGCCCCCGGCGGCGCCGGACCCCGAGGACGGCGACGGTGGCAGGGGCCTGCTCCTCGTGGAAGCCGTCGCCGCGCGCTGGGGCGTCGACGAGCGCACGGGGCCGGGCAAGACCGTGTGGGCGGAGTGCACGCTGTCGGGGCCCCCTCTCCCGTTCGGGCATGGTTGACGATCACCTCCGCAACAGCGCGCTGACACAAGCGAGTTGGACTTCGGCGGTTGTCAGCGGTGCCGAGTAGGCTTGTCGGCTACTTGGAGTTGACGGTCAACTCTTCGACAGGCGAACGGCTTGTGGAGGCGTACGTGGTCGGACGCGAGATCGCTGCGGCGGACCATTCGGACAAGGAGATCAGAGAGGTCCTCAAGCGGCTCGTCGCCGACGGATGGGTGCTCAGGTCGGAGGCCCACTGGGGCACGCTGTACTGCCCGTGCCCGGACCACTGCACGGTGATCCGCGTCGGGGGTACGCCGAAGAACCCCGGCCAGGCGGCCCGACGTATCCAGCGCCAGGCGAAGCGGTGCCCGTTGCCTCCGGACGACCCCCGGGCGGCCCTGCGTGGCGGTGCCGCCGGGTGAGACCTCGCGTTGTCAATTGACAACAGTGCGGGCCTCGGCGAAGCTAGCGCCAGGGGGGCGTTCCCTGGAGTGAAAGGCGCAGGAATACAGGAACCAGGAGCGACAGGACACGCGCATGGGGGGCTGGGGCGTCATGGAGTACGAGTTCCACTTCGTCGTGGACGGGATCAGTGTGGACGACGACTATGCGGTCGGAATCGTCCACGACGTCTTCGACGGGTTACTGACACGCCATCGCGGCCGACACTTTCTGGACGTCGCCGAAAGCGGGGCCGACGCGATCGACGCCGCCCACCGCATCGTCGTCCGGCTACGGAAATCCCTTCCTGGCCTGCGCCTGCTGCGCATCGACCCCGACCTCGTCGGCGTCTCCGACATCGCGGAGCGCGCCGGGCGCTCGCGGCAGAACGTGCAGCAGTGGGTGAGCGGCGAGCGGCGGCAGGACAAACTGCCCTTCCCGGACCCGGAGGGGATCGCGGGACGTTCACCGGTGTGGCGTTGGGGAGATGTCAACGCGTGGCTCGCCCAGTTCGGCGAGGGCGACGGTGTGCACACACCCACCCGCGACGAGGCCCTGACGATCGACTTCATGCTGCCCAAGTGGCAGCGGACCCTGGATGACGGCCTTCCCCTGGTCAACTTCACCGCAGCCGGTGCCGGGGACGGCCGGGACCACGAGCGCGAGACCGTCCAGCGGCTGTTGGAGGGCACGTTGGCCCTCCCCGGCGTGCTGGAGCGCATCGCGGCGATCCCGCGGACGGAGCAGCAAAGGCTCACCGTGGTGTGTGCGGTCCTACCCGACCGACTGAGCAGTGTCGTGTCCCGGATCGGCCACGACGAGGTCTGGGCGGTGCTCGCCTTCCAAGGCGCAGAGGGCGAGCTGCACCTCCAGCCCGTCGGTACAGCCAAGGCCCCAGGAGCGGTCCCGGTCTCCAGCCTCGGTCTCGGCCGTGACGCGACGGTCGGCGACCTACTGCTCGTGCAGACCAACGCCCCGGACGACACCCCTGTCACGCCGATCACACCGGTCGGCCTGGACTGAGTCCGGCCGCTCATTCGCTGTCCGAGCCCTGCACGCCGCTGCCGTCCTGCGCGGGCAGACGACTGAGCGGCGGGGCACGGACCCGCGCCGGTGATCTCCGTCGGATCACCGGCGAAGCCGGCCACGGCCGCACTACGGTGGTGCTATGTCCAGTAAGCGCCGCACGGCCCGCAGGAGCGGCAAGAACAGCAACAGGCCGCGAAAGAATCAGCGGCCCTCCGCATTCCGTTCGAGCAGCCCTCCGTCCCCGGTCACCTGCGTCCAGCAGGCCCAGGAATGCGAGGAGCTGGCGGCACACCATCCGGAGGACCGCGAGGAACTGCTCCTGGAGGCCGCCGACGCCTGGGGCGACGCGGGCGAGTACGACCGTGCGATCGCCGTGTACGAGCGGCTGCTGGACCCGGGGAGCGGGGGGTGCGCGGAACCGGACCTGGTGGACGCCTTCCGGATCGGCCTGCTGTGGGATGCCGGGCGGGCAGAGGAAGCCCGCGAGGCGGCTGCCGCGTTCCGCAGGCGTCACCCCCGGCACGCGGGGGCCTGGAACTTCGTCGCAGAGGCCGTCGAAGCGTTCGACGAGACGGCCACGGCCGCCGAGTGGTACACGGCCGGTGTCACGCATGCGCTCGGCGTGGGTGCGCCGGTGACGGTGGAGCGGGTGGAGGCGGACCCGCAGCACTACGACGTCGAGATGCTCCTCGTCGGCCGCCACCGGGTACGGCGGCTGCTCGGCGAGCCGCACGACGACTGGGACGCGGTGGCGGACACCCTGCATGAACGGCGTTCGTCCTCCGTTCCCGGCCGGGTACGGCCGCTGGACGAACTGCATGATCCGCTCTGGGTCAAGCGGCTGGACGAGCAGGGTTCCGAAGCGTTCGAGGACGAGCTCGGCGAGCTGGCCGACCGGCTGGCGGCCGTCGGCCCGGCCGGCCGGGGCCAGGCCGGCCGACCCGCGCTGCGGACGGCGTGCGTCCTGTACTGGCCCCGACAGGAGTTCACCGCATTGCTGGAGCGCTGGCCGAAGGCGGCCGACGTCTACGGCGACGACCACGCCGAGCACCTGCGGCAGGTCGAACGGACCTTGCGGGACCTTTCGCAGGAGGGTGAACCGCGGCTGGCGGTCGGCCGGGCGACCGTGAGCGAGGCGGAGGCGTTCGCCGAGAGCATGGGCGGATCCCCCGACGCCTCGGACCTGCGGTCCGCGTACGCGGCCGAGCTCTCCCTCACCGGCCGGGCGACCGCATGGCCCCCACCCCGCAACGGCCCCTGCTGGTGCGGCTCGGAGCGCAAGTACAAGAAGTGCTGCGGAAATCCTGCGTCGGCGTGAACGCCGGAAGGATACGAGGGCGACTGTAGGAACCCGACAGTGACGGCCGCGAGCCACTGTCGGTGCCCGCTTGCCCGTGAGCGCGGCGCTACCGATAGGTTTTCGATGAAGCCGCCTGTCCTGAAGCTGTTCGGAAGCTGTTCGGGCGGGTTGTCGGACATCTGCAGACCGCTATCGAAAGGGTGATCCGTTGAGCCGCTCGGTTCTCGTCACCGGAGGCAACCGGGGCATCGGCCTCGCCATCGCCCGCGCTTTCGCCGACGCCGGCGACAAGGTCGCGATCACGTACCGCTCGGGTGAGCCGCCGGCGGCCCTCACGGAATCGGGGTGCCTCGCCGTCAGGTGCGACATCACCGACCCCGAGCAGGTGGAGCAGGCCTACAAGGAGATCGAGGACCAGCATGGTCCGGTCGAGGTCCTGGTCGCCAACGCCGGCATCACCAAGGACCAGCTCCTGATGCGCATGTCCGAGGAGGACTTCACCTCGGTCATCGACACCAACCTCACCGGCACCTTCCGCGTCGTCAAGCGCGCCAACCGCGGCATGCTGCGCGCCAAGAAGGGCCGTGTCGTGCTGATCTCCTCCGTCGTCGGCCTGCTCGGCTCGGCGGGCCAGGCGAACTACGCCGCATCCAAGGCCGCCCTCGTCGGCTTCGCGCGCTCCCTCGCCCGTGAGCTGGGCTCGCGCAACATCACCTTCAACGTCGTCGCGCCCGGCTTTGTCGACACCGACATGACGCGCGTGCTCACCGAGGAGCAGCGCGCGGGCATCGTGTCCCAGGTGCCGCTCGGCCGTTACGCGCAGCCGGAGGAGATCGCCGCGGCGGTGCGGTTCCTCGCCTCGGACGACGCTTCGTACATCACTGGAGCCGTCATCCCCGTTGACGGCGGACTGGGAATGGGTCACTGATCACCATGAGCGGAATCCTCGAGGGCAAGCGCATCCTGATCACGGGTGTGCTGACGGAGTCCTCCATCGCCTTCCACGCCGCGAAGCTCGCCCAGGAGCAGGGCGCCGAGATCATCCTCACCGCCTTCCCGCGGCCCACGCTGACCGAGCGCATCGCCAAGAAGCTGCCGAAGCCCACCAAGGTCATCGAGCTGGACGTCACCAACGACGAGCACCTCGCCCGCCTGGCCGACATCGTCGGCGAGGAGCTGGGCGGCCTCGACGGCGTCGTCCACTCCATCGGCTTCGCCCCGCAGGACGCGCTCGGCGGCAACTTCCTGAACACGCCGTTCGAGTCGGTCGCCACCGCCATGCACGTGTCGGCGTACTCCCTGAAGTCGCTCACCATGGCCTGCCTGCCGCTGATGCAGAACGGCGGCTCCGTCGTCGGCCTCACCTTCGACGCGCAGTTCGCCTGGCCGCAGTACGACTGGATGGGCCCGGCCAAGGCCGCCCTGGAGGCCACCAGCCGCTACATCGCCCGCGACCTCGGCAAGCAGAACATCCGCTGCAACCTGATCTCGGCGGGCCCGCTCGGCTCCATGGCCGCCAAGTCCATCCCGGGCTTCAGCGCGCTGGCCTCGGTCTGGGACAGCCGCTCCCCGCTCGAGTGGGACCTGAAGGACCCGGAGCCGGCCGGCCGGGGCATCGTCGCCCTGCTGAGCGACTGGTTCCCGAAGACCACCGGCGAGATCATCCACGTCGACGGCGGTCTGCACGCCATCGGCGCGTAACCGCACGACTCGGACGCCCCGTTTCCCGCCCGCGCGGGGAGCGGGGCGTCACTCGTTCGGAGTAGTCAGCCGGGCGGGGCGGGACCCCAACGGCGCACTCTGGATTACGCGTTCACATCGCGCATCCCTCCGTAGCCCGGGCGAGGAGGTCCCCTTGTGCGCCTGTCCCGCAGCCTGGCCTCGGTGACCGTGGCCGTAGCCCTCGTGCTGAGCCTGCCGTACGACGCGCTGCCCCACGTGCGCGTGGGCGACGGCAAACCGTCCGCGCCCGACCTGTTCGGCGCCGCCTGCCGTACCGCCGTCCGCGGCTCCCACGTGGTGGCCTACTGCCACAATCCCTATGTCGACACCGATCGCGTACGCCTGCACATCGAGTGCGCCCGCTGGTGGGACATCGACACCGACAGCGCGCCCGTGGACGCCGGACCCGCCCTGACCGTACGGCTGACCGGGCGGTGCTGGCAGGAGGTCGGCTCGGCCTGGGTCAGTCACCAGAGGCGGCGCTGAACCGGTCCGGACGGCACAGGAACGGATAGCTCGCGGCCTCCAGGGCGGCGGTCTCCGCGTCCCCCGCGCGGATCGCCTCCATCAGCCGGGTGTGGTCCATGTGCGTCCCGGGGGTCAGCTCCCCGCCGACGTCGGCGCGCAGCCAGTCCCGCAGCACCTCGCCGAGATCGGCGTACATCGCCGTCATGACGTCGTTGTGGGAGGCGGCCACCACGGCCAGGTGGAAGGTCGCGTCGGCCGTCACGAAGGCCTCCGCCTCCCCGCTCTGCCAGGCCTCCTCCCGCCGCAGCAGCAGCGCGTCCAGCTGTTTGAGGTCCTTCTCGGTGCGCCGCTCGGCGGCCAGCTTCGCCGCCGCGGACTCCAGCGTCGAACGCAGCTCGGCGATGTGCCGCGGGTCGGCGTCGGCGAACCGCCGGTGCATCACGCCGGCCAGTTCGCTCGTCGCCACGACGTAGGTGCCGGATCCCTGCCGGATGTCCAGCAGGCCGTTGTGCGCGAGGGCGCGGACCGCCTCGCGGACGGTGTTGCGGGCCACGCCGAGCTGCTCGACCAGCTCGGGCTCGGTCGGGATGCGCGAGCCGACCGGCCACTCACCGGAGGCGATCTGGTTGCGCAGTTCGGTGATGACCTGCTCGGACAGCGCCGAACGACGCGGGTGGCTCAGGGGCATGGCACACCTTCGCACGACAGTCCCCGGTGGGCTGCACCTGGGGATGGACGACCAATCATCCCATGATTCTATGATAGGCCCATGGTGAGCGAGGGAGCCCGGGCAACGACGACCGACACGGCAACGGAAGGCGGGAACTCGGAAGACCGGCAGACGGAAAACGATCGTCAGACACAAGACGATCGTCAGACACAAGACGATCGTCAGACGCAAGACGATCGTCAGACGCAAGACGACCGGGAGGCGGGAGACCGGGCAGCTGGGGTGCAGGCGGCGAAGGCGCGGACGACGGCCCCCACGCACGCGTGGGCGGCACGTCTGGTCGTCGCCGGCATCGTGCTGGCCGCGCTGAATCTGCGCCCCGCCATCACGAGCCTCGGCGCGCTCCTCGAAGAGGTCCGCGACGGGCTCGGCATGAGCGGCAGCGTGGCCGGTCTGCTCACCTCAGTGCCCCCGCTCTGCTTCGCCCTCTTCGGCGCCACCGCCCCCCGCCTGGCCCGTCGCTTCGGCCCGGCAGCCGTCCTGTGCGCCGGTATGGGCGCCGTCGCCGCGGGCCTGCTGATACGTCCCTACGCCGGAAGCGCGGCCGGGTTCCTCGCCGCCACGGCGCTGGCGCTGATGGGCATCGCCGTCAGCAACGTGCTGATGCCGGTCGTCGTCAAGCGCTGGTTCCCGGAGAAGGTCGGTCCCATGACCGGCCTGTACTCGATGGCCCTCGCCACCGGGACCTCTCTCGCCGCCGCGGCCACCGTGCCCATGACCGACGCGCTGGGCGGCGGCTGGCGGGCAGGACTCGCCGTGTGGGGCGCGCTCGCGGTCGCCGCGGTACTGCCGTGGCTGCCGCTGGTACGGGACCGGGGCACGGCTCCCGCCCCCGTCCACGCGCCGGTGCACCCCGGCGGCGAGCGGGACCGGCGGGCCCCCTTGCGCCTCACCCGCAGCCGGACCGCGTGGGCGCTCGCCGTCTTCTTCGGCCTCCAGGCAACCGGCGCCTACGTCACCATGGGCTGGATGGCGCAGATCTTCCGGGACGCCGGGGTCCCGGCGGGTACGGCAGGACTGCTGCTCGCCGTCACCATGGTGATGGGCGTGCCGCTGGCCTTCGTCATTCCGCGCCTGGCCACCCGGCTGCCCCACCAGGGCCCGATCGCGCTGGCCCTGGGCGTGTGCGGCCTGGCCGGATACGCCGGCCTGTACGTCGCGCCGGTCGCCGGCGCCTGGGTCTGGGCCCTGCTGCTCGGCGTCTCCAACTGCGCCTTCCCGCTCGCCCTGACGATGGTCGGCATGCGGGCGAGCAGCGGGCCGGGCGTGGCTCAGCTCTCCGCGTTCGCGCAGAGCACCGGCTACCTGATCTCCATTCCCGGCCCGCTGCTGGTGGGCGTGCTCTACCAGCACAGCGGCGGCTGGGGGCTGCCCATCGCCCTCATGGCGGGGCTGATGGTGCCGCAGATGGCGGTGGGCTTCCTGGCCGGCCGGAACCGCACGGTGGAGGACGAGGCGGCGACACGCTGACCGCCCGACCCCGACGGACACGGCGCGGGCGAAGGGTGCGAGACTGGGCGGCATGCCCGTGCTCGACCCGAACCCGCAGAACAGCCAGAAGAAGATGCTGCTCGTCTTCGGCGCGTTCCTGGCCATCTTCGTGATCATCGCCGTCATCGCGACGCTCGCGTCACCGTGACCCCGCCGGCCGCCTCAGCGGTGGATGGTGGGGCTGGCCCCCCATCCCCTAGGGGGCCAGGCTCAGGGTCAAGTGGGTGGATGTCCGGATGGGTTGGCGGCCCCGTCTTCCGTAGCTTCGAGTGGTGACCGCGCCAGGCGGTCACGGCGGTCACGGACCACTCGAAGACGCACGGAGGCGACCATGCCGGCCCCCACCCACTCCCGCCCCCACCCGGCGACCACGGGCGGCGTCGACATCCGGCTGCCCTGGTGGGCCCTCGCCCTGCCCGCGCTCGCCTTCGTCGCACTGCTCGCGCTGATACTGAACCCGTCGGACGCCCACGCGGCGAGCGGCGACCCGGCGATGACCCACCTCGTCGAGCGCGCGCAGCGGCTCCTCACGCGCTGATCCCCAGCTGACGCGTGCCTCGCCGGGGGTGAATCCGCATGTCAACTCCCAGCGCCGCATGGCCTGTTTCATGCGAAGCTGGGTCCCATGAGCGTCGCAGAACCCCGCAGGATCGTCCTTTTCCGGCATGCGAAAGCCGACTGGCCCCCGGTGTCCGATCATGAGCGCCCGCTCGCCGAGCGGGGCCGGACGGACGCCGCGGTCGCCGGACGCAGGCTGGCCGACACCGGTATCACCTTCGACCTGGCCCTGTGCTCCACCGCGACCCGGACCCGAGAGACCTGGAAGCTCGCCGTCCACGAACTGGCCCACCGGCCGAAGACCATCTACGAGGAGCGGGTCTACGAGGCCTCGCCCGGCGAGCTGATCGCCGTGCTCAACGAAGTCCCCGACGACGTGCGGAACGTGATCCTGATCGGCCACAACCCGGGCGTGCACGGTCTTGCCGACATCCTGGCCGGAGCGGCCGAGGGCGACGCCCGCGCGCGGATGAACGGCCGCGGCTTCCCCGCCGCCGCGTTCGCGCTGCTGTCCTTCGACGGCCCCTGGAAGAGCCTGGAGCCGCACGTGGCCACGCTCGCGGCCTACTGGGCGCCATCCGAGTGACCGCGGACACGCCCTGACCGGCGGACCAGGCGGCACGCCCTGACCGGGGGCACGCCCTGACCCGGGAGTCGGCCTGACCGCGGACTTCCTGACCGTGGACACGGCTCGGCCATGGCAGGAGGGCCCGGCATCACCGCGGTGGCGCGGTGATGCCGGGCCCTCATCGATCCGGGGCACCGGGCGGGGCGCGACGCCCGCTCAGGTCTCGTCGTGCGTGTCCGCCGCCTCGACCTCTTCACGGGTGATGCCGAGCAGATACAGCACCGTGTCCAGGAAGGGGAAGTTCACCGCCGTGTGCGCGGCCTCGCGGACGACCGGCTTGGCATTGAAGGCGACGCCCAGACCGGCCGCGTTCAGCATGTCCAGGTCGTTGGCGCCGTCGCCGATCGCGACCGTCTGCGACAGCGGCACCCCGGCCTCCGCGGCGAACCGGCGCAGCAGCCGCGCCTTGCCCGCCCGGTCCACGATCTCCCCGGTGACCCGGCCGGTCAGCTTGCCGTCGACGACCTCCAGCGTGTTGGCCTGCGCGAAGTCCAGCCCGAGCCGCTCCTTCAGATCGTCGGTGACCTGCGTGAACCCACCGGAGACGACTCCCACCTGGTAGCCCAGCCGCTTCAGTGTGCGGATCAGGGTGCGCGCGCCCGGTGTCAGGCGCACCTCGGTGCGGACCTTGTCCACCACCGAGGCGTCCAGCCCGTTCAGCAGCGCCACGCGTGCGTGCAGCGACTGCTCGAAGTCCAGCTCACCGCGCATCGCCGCCGCCGTCACCTCGGCGACCTTGTCCTCACAGCCGGCGTGCGCCGCGAACAGCTCGATGACCTCGTCCTGGATGAGGGTGGAGTCCACGTCCATGACCACCAGCCGCTGGGCGCGCCGGTGCAGGCCGGCCGAGACGACCGCGATGTCGACACCCAGTGCCGCCGCGTCGGACGCGAGGGCCGTGCGCAGCGGCTCGGTCTCCACGCCGGAGACGGCGAACTCCACCGCCGTCACGGGGTACTTGGCGAGCCGGAAAATACGGTCGATGTTGCCGCCGGCCTTGGCGATGCGGGTGGCGATGGCGGCCGTCGACTCGGCGGTGAGCGGATGACCGAGGACGGTCACAAGCGAGCGCCCATGACCGCGCGGCCGGTTGTCGCCGTGCCCGGAGATGATCTCCGCCTGCATCTTCATCGACTCGGCCCAGCTGTGCACGGTCGCCCGCAGGTCACCCTCGAGGCCGTCCGGGGGCTCGGTCACCAGGGCGCACAGCACCAGGCGGCCCCGGGTCACGACCTGCTCGATGTCGACCACGTCGACGAAGTAGGCGGCCAGGGTCTCGAACAGGCCGGCCGTGATGCCCGGCCTGTCCTTGCCGAAGATCTTGACGAGGAGAGTGGGGGCCTCGGCGGTCTGCGAAGCGGCGGTCTGCGAATCGCTCATGGTGTCACCACCGTATCCGGCACCCAGTGCCTCGTGCCGCGGAGGTCCGCCTGACGGACACGGAACAGTGGATGTCGGTCCGGCGTCGGGAATCTTTCCACCCGGCGACGAGTCGGCTCGGTGCCCGGCCGGGCGGCCTGTCAGGCACGAGGGTGCCACGCCGGCCGCGAATGCTCCACCGCGCCGGCCGTCGGCCGGGTCGTCCCCGGACTCGTACAGGTCCCCGCCGGAAGGCGGCGGCTCGTCCCGCGGTGCTTTCGCTGCCTGCGGCTCCTGCGCTGCGCGCGGCTCCTTGCGCACGCGCAGTTCCCCCGGCACCCGCAGGTACGGATTCGTGGCGGGGTGGGCGGCCGGTAGGGCCTGTCCGGCGTGTACGGGCCGGGCCCCCCGCGACGCCCCCTCCGCGGCGCCCCCCGTGGCGGCCCGGCCCGCGACGGCGTCGTCCCTGTCGTCCCTGCCTGCCCCGCCCGCACCGCTGCCGCCCACGGGGCGAGCAGCGCCCCCGTCGTCCCGGCCCCCGCGCCCCACGCCGCCCCCAGCAGCAGCGCCACGGTCAGGTGGCCGTGCGGGGCGATGCCCGCGCCGAAGGCGTCGAGGCCGAGTACGGACAGGGCCGAGGCCGAGTTCCGGCAGGGCGGCGTCCACCGGCACGTCCGCCGGCCGGGCGCGGAGGGGCAGGGCGAGCGCGGTCGCGGCGCCGAGCCGCAGCGCGAACCGCCTCGCGAAGGCCCCGGCGTCCCAGGGCGCCGGAACCGGTGTCCGTACCGCCGTCGGCACCCCGCCGGCAGCATCGGCAGCGCTGCCGCCACCCCCAGCAGTCACACCCGCCCGTCCGGTCCGGCCGGCCGGGCCAGTGTCACGGGCCGGCCGGAGTGCTCGTTCAGGAGCTGGTCCAGCGGATGGGGGAGCAGCGTGCCCGCGACGCCGGTGGCCCTGCCGGCCCAGGGCACGAACAGGCCGACCGGGTTGCGAGCCACACCCCGTTCGGGGCGCCGAGCAGTGCCGCGCCGACGACCCGCCGGGGTGCTCGTCGCCGATCGCCGCGTACGCCGCCGCCGCGAGCCCCGCGGCCACGGCCACGGCCATCAACGGCACCGTGACGAGCGCGGACACGGCCGGCCGCACCACCCGGTGCACGGCGTCCCCAGGCGGGCGGCAGCGGAGTGCGGCGGGAGGCGAGCGCCGCGATCAGCAGGACACCGGCCGACCGGCAGAGCCCGCCGAGCACACTGGGCGCGGTGTCGACCGTGGATCCCACCGCCGCCCTGGCATGGACCAGGTCACCGATCCGGTCCGGCAGCAGTCCCCCCACGTCACCGAGCCCGAGGATGTCCGGCCCGCCGCCCCTGCCGCCGGGCAGCGCGCCGGGCCCGGGTGCGCCGACGTCGATCGTGATGACGCCGTGACCTGCCCGGCCCGACCCGCCCGTCATCGCGGCGCAGAGCGCGACGACCGTGTCTGCACGCGCGAGGAGTTCGGCTGGTGCGGGCACAACTTCCGCCGCGCGCAGGGACCGTAGGAAGAACCAGGACAGCAGCAGGGCACCGACCAGGCTCACGCCGAGTGGCGTGATCTCGCTGGCGGTGTGCGCCTCGGCGGCGTTCGGCCCGAAAGCGGACGCATCGCCGGACGGGGAGACCGAACCGCCCGTCCCCAGGACCGCAACAGCCGCTGACATGGGGTCCGGTGAGCCCGCCGCGTAGGTCCCCAGCAGGTGCGGGCCGAGCGCCGCGGTGCCCGCCCCACCGATCAACGCCCGACTCACCGCGGCGATCGCGGACAGCCCGATGTCCGTCCAGGGCGGCGTCGTACCGCGCCGTGCGGTCCCGGCATCCGTGGCAGCGCTCATGGCAGACCCCCGGCCGGCACGATCCGTGTCGCGGCATCGGCCGCACATGTCCCCCTCGTGGTGGATCACCACGCTCCGGCCGGGTTTCCACCCCGTCGACAGGGCGAGTTGAAGCGTGCGCGGGAGCGCTGTGCAAGGCCCGACTTTCGGTCACGGTGCGGAGCCTGAAATAGTTCCCCACGATGTTCGACATCCCTAGACTCCCCGTCATGGGGGGTAACACGGGGGACAACTCAGTGGGGCGTGGAGTGCCGGAACTCGTACTGGAATCAAATGGACGGACCTGGACGCTGGACCCGTCCAGGCCCTACACCCTGGGACGTGATCCGCAGGGTGACATCGTCTTCGACGACGCCAGGGTCTCCTGGCGACACGCCACGGTCCACTTCAACGGCCGCAGTTGGGCCATCGAGGACCATGGCAGCACCAACGGTACGTTCGTTCAGGGCCAGCGGATCCAGCACATCGAGCTGGGCCCCGGCTCGTCGGTGAACCTGGGGAACGCGACCGACGGACCGCGTCTGAACCTCACCGCCGCCGCGGCGCCGGTCGGCCAGGCCCAGCAGCAGCCGCAGGCGGCGCCGTACGCCGCCCAGGGCGCGGGCGCCGGCTGGGCCCAGCAGGCGCCGCAGGCCGGATGGCAGCAGCCGCAGCAGCCGCAGCAGGCGCAGCAGCCGCCGGTGTTTCCGCACCAGCAGAACGGTCCGGCCGAGCAGTACGCGCAGAAGACGCCCGGTGGTGGCGCGGGGGCGCCGCCGGTCTACGGCGACCGCAGTCCGACCACGTTCCACCAGTTCTCCGCCGGCCGTGTGATGCGCATCGGCCGTGCCCTGGAGAACGAGCTGGTCGTCTCCGACCTCCAGGTCTCCCGGCACCACGCCGAGTTCCACTCGACGCCCGACGGCCGCTTCGAGATCCGCGACCTGGGCTCGCACAACGGCACCTACGTCAACGGTATGCCGATCGCCAAGGGCGGCTCGGCGCTGCTCGGCCCGAACGACATCGTCGGCGTCGGTCACTCCACCTTCCGTATCGTCGGCGACCGCCTCGAGGAGTTCGTCGACACCGGTGAGGTCTCCTTCTCCGCGCGCCATCTGACGGTCACGGTCGACGGCGGCAAGCAGATCCTGAAGGACGTCTCCTTCGGCGTCCCGGAGAAGTCGCTGGTCGCGGTCATCGGCCCGTCGGGCTCCGGCAAGTCGACGCTGCTCAAGGCGCTCACCGGGTACCGGCCGGCCAACCAGGGCGAGGTCCTGTACGACAACCGCAACCTGTACAAGCAGTTCGCCGAGCTGCGCCAGCGCATCGGTCTGGTCCCGCAGGACGACATCCTGCACAAGGAGCTGAGCGTCAAGAAGGCGCTGAAGTACGCGGCCAAGCTGCGCTTCCCGGCCGACACCACCGCCAAGGAGCGCGACGCCCGCATCGAGGAGGTGCTGCGCGAGCTGAAGCTCGACGTCCACAAGGACAAGAAGGTCACCTCCCTCTCCGGTGGCCAGCGCAAGCGTGTCTCGGTGGCCCTGGAGCTGCTCACCAAACCGTCACTGATCTTCCTGGACGAGCCGACCTCCGGCCTCGACCCGGGCATGGACCGCGATGTCATGCAGCTGCTGAGGGGCCTGGCCGATGACGGCCGTACGGTCCTCGTCGTCACCCACTCGGTGGCCGAGCTGGCGCTGTGCGACAAGCTGCTGGTGATGGCGCCCGGCGGCGCGGTCGCGTACTTCGGCCCGCCGGAGGAGGCGCTGAACTTCTTCGGCTACGACACCTGGGCCGACGTCTTCTCCGCCTTCGAGAACTACCGCGACTACGACTGGGCGGGCCGCTGGAAGGGCTCGCAGCACTACCAGATGTACGCCGCCGACATCGACGCGCTCGCCCCGCAGCAGCAGACGTACACGCACCCGCCCCAGATGATCAAGCCGCCCAAGCCGCAGGCATGGGGCTCGCAGCTGATGACGCTGATCCGGCGCTATGTGTCGGTCATCGTCTCGGACAAGGGCTTCCTCGCACTGACGGTGGTGCTGCCGGCGGTGCTCGGCGCGGTCAGCCTGCTGATCGACCACAAGAAGGGCCTGCTGGTCAACGCGGCGATCAACCCGCGCACCCACGCCCACGTACCGAACGGCACGGCGACCACGGTGCTGCTGATCCTCGCGGTCGGCGCCTGCTTCGCCGGCGCGGCGAACTCGGTGCGTGAGCTGATCAAGGAACGGGTGATCTACGAGCGGGAGCGGGCGACGGGCCTGTCCCGGTCGGCGTACCTGATGTCCAAGGTGGTCGTCCTCGGCGTCGTCACGGTGCTGCAGGGCCTGATGGTCGGCCTCATCGGCTTCTCCAGCCGTGAGATCCCCGACCAGGGGCTCGTCCTCGGCGGATCGACGCTGTTCGAACTGTGCCTGCCGATCATGGCGCTCGGCTTCACCTCGATGATGTTCGGCCTGGTGATCTCCTCGCTGGTGAAGACCGCCGAGAAGACGATGCCGCTGCTGGTGATGTTCGCGATCATCCAGGTCGTGTTCACCGGCTGCCTGTTCACCCTGCACGGCACGCTCGGCGTCAACGAGTTCTCCTACCTGATGCCGTCGCGCTGGGCGGTGGCCGCCGCGGGCACCACACTGGACTTCAACAACATCGCCCCGAACACCGACGACCCGGGCAGCACCGACCCGTTGTGGGACCACCAGGCCTCGGCCTGGGGCATGGACATGGTCGCCCTGATCGCGATCGGCGTGATCTGCGGCTTCTTCGTGGCCCGCTTCCTGCGCCGCCACGAGCCCGAGGTCATGCGGAAGTAACCGAACCCGGACGCCGCGAAGGGCGGCACCCCTGTGGGGGTGCCGCCCTTCCGCGCTGTGTCAGAGGTCCGCGCCGGCCTCAGTACGCGCTGTTGACGTTGTCGATCGAGCCGTACCTGTCGGCCGCGTAGTTGGCGGCGGCGGTGATGTTGGCGACCGGGTCGTAGATGTTCCACGAGGTGCCGGCGACGTGGTACGCGTTGAAGGTCGGCGGGATGACCTGCAGCAGCCCCTTGGACGGGATGCCGTTGATCGCGTTGATGTCCCAGTTGTTGATGGCCATCGGGTTGCCCGAGGACTCCCGCATGATGTTGCGGTGCAGGCCGTTGTAGCTGCCCGGGATGCCCTTGCTGTGCATGATGTCCAGGGCGTGGCGGATCCAGCCGTCGAGGTTGTTCGTGTAGCTCTGCACGGCGGCCGACTGCACCTGGGGGCGCTGCGCGGAGCGGCTCGCGGCGGCCTTGAGGGCGCGCGCCTGCGCGGCCTTCCTGACGGCCTCGGCGGCGGCCTTCTGCTTGGCGAGCACGGCGGCTGCCTCGGCCTTCTGCTTGGCGAGGGCGGCGGCGACCACGGCCTTCTGCTTGGCGGCGAAGGTGTCGAGCTTGATCGTCTCGGTGGCGAGCTGGTCGGTGACCGTGCCCTTGACGTTCTGCAGCGAGGTGGTGACGCCGGCGACCTGGGTGGTCGTGGCCGGGGCGCTGGTGGCGACGGCGACCGGGGCAGTCTTGACCGGGGCGCCGGTGGCGATGGTCTCGGCGTTGCTGGGGGTGGCCGAGAAGGCGAGGGCGGCGGTACCGAGGGCGGCGACACCCGCGATGGCGGCCTTGTGGTGCTTGGTCAGCGTACGACTATGACCACGGGTGAGGATGTTCTTGGGCATGGCTGATGGACCTCTTCGATAGCGCGGAGGTCGCTCTGCGTCCGCCGGGGGAATCGGCTCCTCCCACACGAACGCCGCGATGGAGACCGCGGCGCTGAGCGACGGAGCAATTCTTAGCTGGAGCAAAATCCCATGGCAAAGGTGTGACCTACGATCCTCGATAGTGGATAGCGTAGGGGCAAAACGGGACAGATTGGAGCATCTGTCCCGTTCATCTCGGGGGTGTTTCACTCCTATGCCCGCTAGTACGTGATGTGCACCCTATGCGCGGGGTCACATCACGGACCCGGAGGTCTCACCATGGGTTGCCGTTGCAACGCTATCTGTGAGGGTCCTTCTCCGGGAGGACGAGATGGACGTCCCCGAACTCGTGCCACAGGTAGCGCCCACCCAGCGCCTCCTGGTAGGCCCGGTCGACCGCGGCCCGCCCCGCCACCGCCTCCAGCATCAGCAGATGCGAGGCCTCGGGCTCGTGCAGCCCGGTCAGCAGCCCGTCGACCACCCGCACCCCGCGCTCGGGCGTGACAACCAGATCCGTCCACCCCTCGGCCGCCCGCACCACCCCGTCCGGCCCGGCCGCCGACTCCACCGCCCGCACGGCCGTCGTCCCGACGGCGATCACCCTTCCGCCTCCCGCACCGCCCGCGTTGATCAGCCGCGCCGATGCCTCCGGCACCGCGAACCGCTCCGGACACGGCGGCTCGTGCGCCTCCGCCGAAGACACGCCCGTGTGCAGCGTGACCGGCGCGAACTGCACCCCGCGGCTCACCAGCTCCGCCACCAGCTCCGCCGTGAAGGGCCGCGCCGCGCTCGGCATCTCCGCGCTCCCCGACCCGTCGGGCGAGGGCAGCGCGAACACCGTCTGGTACACCGACAGCGGCTGGTCCCGCTCCGTATAGGAGTAGCGGATGGGCCGCCCGTGCTCCCGCAGCACCCGAAGGACGTCCGCCCCGGACACCCGGGCCCACCACAGCCGCTCCCCGCTCTCGCTCAGTGGCTCCTGGAGCACCAGCCGCGCCCCGCCCGGCAGCCGCACATCAGTCCCCGCGCGCACACCCGCGCGCATACCCGTATGCGCGCGGGTGGTGCCCCGCCCGTCCGGCTCCCGCAGCTCCACCGCCCAGCGCCCGTCGTCCCCGCGCGTGGAGAAGTGCACCACCACACGCGCGTACCCGATCCGCCCGTCCACCGCGGCGGCCAGCGTGGGCGAGGTGTTCACCACCAGCAGATCGCCGGCCCGCAGCAGCCGCGGCAGCTCACGGAACGCGTGGTGGGAAACCTCCGCCCCCCGCGACACCAGCAGCCGCACGGCGTCCCGGCCGGACCCCGGCCCCCGCTGCTCGGCCGGCACCCGCGCGGACAGCTCCGCCGGCACCCGCACCTTCACCGCCACGACGCCTCCAGCAGCGCCGCAGCGGTGTACCGGGCGCTCGCCGGACGCCTGTCCAGCAGCCGCAGGAAAGCCGGCGCGATCTCCTCGGGTGCCGGCGTGCCTGACAGGTCCTCGCCGGGCTCGGCGGCGGCCAGCATGTCCGTCCGCATGCCGCCCGGATCGACCCACCAGACCCGCAGCCCCGGTTCCTCCACCGCGAGCACGGCGGACAACTGGTCCACCGCCGCCTTCGTCGCCCCGTACGCGCCCCAGGTCCGGTAGGCCTCCACCGCCGCGTCCGAACTCACGTTGATCACGGCACCCGCGGGGGCCTCCCGCAGCAGCGGCAGCGCCTCCTGGAGCAGTCCCAGCGGAGCCACCACATTGGTCTCCAGTGCGGCCCGGAAACCGTCCAGCGGCTGGCCGGCCAAGGGGACCAGGGGCTCGGCTCCGAGGATCCCCGCGTTGTTCACCACCAGGTCCGCACCGCCCAGCTCGCGCGCCGCCGCGACCAGCTCGGCCCGGTGCCGGGCGTCCGTGACGTCGCCGGGCAGCGCCACCACCCGCGCGCCCTGCCCGCCGACCGCCTCCGCCGCCTCCTCGAGCGGCCCCGCACCCCGGGCGTCCAGCACCAGATCCCAGCCGCGCGCCGCCAGCGCCTCGGCGAGCGCACGCCCCAGGCCCTTCGAGGCCCCCGTGATGATCGCTACCGGCATGACAACCGTCCCCTCGTCGCTCACCGCCTCCTGTCCGGGCGGTGATCCCAACGTAGGAACGGCACCCCACGGCCCACCTCGGACGCGGGCCGGAAACCGGCGGGCCCTTCGGCGTACGCCGCACGCCCGGGGCCGCAGGGGGCCCGGGGACCTACGACATCTGCCCTAGGACCACGGACCCGGTCCCCGTCGTCACAGGTCCGATCCGCACTGTCACTGCCCGCCGGTACCGTGAGGACATGAGTCAAGGTCCCCGGTCCGGCCTCGCCGCGGTCAGTTCCGCGCTGCTGGCCATGAGCAGGCACCTGGAGGTGCGCGACGTCCTCAAGACGATCGTCGCCTCCGCCCGAGAACTGCTCGACGCGCAGTACGCCGCCCTCGGCGTCCCCGACGACCACGGAGGCTTCGCCCAGTTCGTCGTGGACGGCGTCAGCGACGCCCAGTGGAAGGCCATCGGCCCGCTGCCGCGCCAGCACGGCATCCTCGCCGCGATGCTGCACGACGCCAGGCCCCAGCGTCTCGCCGACGTGCGCCGGGACCCGCGCTTCGAGGGCTGGCCGGACGCCCACCCCGACATGGCCGACTTCCTGGGCGTACCCATCGGCGACGGCGACGAGGTCATCGGGGCCCTGTTCCTGGCCAACAAAGAGTGTCCCGCGGCGGCAAGCCCCGCGCGCCCGCAGAGCGAAGGCATCTGCGGCTTCACCGAGGAGGACGAGGAACTGCTCTCCATCCTCGCCCAGCACGCAGCGATCGCGCTCACCAACGCCCGCCTCTACGAGCGCAGCCGCGAGCTGACCATCGCCGAGGAACGCTCCCGGCTGGCCCATGAACTGCACGACGCGGTCAGCCAGAAGCTCTTCTCCCTGCGGCTGACCGCCCAGGCGGCGACCGCGCTGATCGACCGCGACCCGGCCCGCGCCAAGGAGGAGCTGCACCAGGTCGCGGTGCTCGCCGCCGAGGCGTCCGACGAACTGCGCGCCGCCGTCGTGGAGTTGCGCCCCGCCGCCCTCGACGAGGACGGCCTGATCGCCACGCTGCGCACGCAGATCCAGGTCCTCGACCGCGCCCACACCGCGCGCGTGACCTTCACCAGCACCGGCTTCCGCGCCCTGCCCGCCGCGCAGGAAGAAGCCATGCTCAGGGTCGCCCAGGAGGCCCTGCACAATGCCCTGCGCCACTCCGGTGCCGAGCACGTCGACGTGAGCGTGCAGCGGCGTGGCTGCGGAGCCGTCCTGCGCGTCACCGACAACGGCAGCGGCTTCGACCCCAGGCCCGTCCGCCGTGCCGGACGCCACCTGGGCCTGGTCTCCATGCGGGACCGGGCGAGCGGGGTCGGCGGCAGGCTCACCGTGGAATCGGCGCCCGGCAAGGGCACCACGATCGAGATGGAGGTCCCCGGTGGCTGACGCAATCAGAGTGCTGCTCGTCGACGACCACCAGGTCGTCCGCCGCGGCCTGCGCACCTTCCTGGAGGTGCAGGACGACATCGAGGTCGTCGGTGAGGCCGCCGACGGCGCCGACGGCGTCGCCCGCGCCGAGGAGTTGCGCCCCGACGTCGTCCTCATGGACGTCAAGATGCCGGGCCTGGACGGCATCGACGCCCTGCGCAGGCTCCGCGAACTCGACAACCCCGCGCGCGTGCTGATCGTCACCAGCTTCACCGAGCAGCGCACGGTCGTCCCGGCGCTGCGCGCGGGCGCCGCCGGGTACGTCTACAAGGACGTGGACCCCGACGCGCTCGCCGGCGCCATCCGCTCCGTGCACGCGGGGCACGTCCTGCTCCAGTCGGAGATTGCCGGTGCCCTGCTCTCCCAGGAGGAGGTCACCTCCGGCCAGGGCAGGGGCGGCTCGCTCACCGAGCGGGAACGCGAGGTGCTGGGACTGATAGCGGACGGCCGCTCCAACCGGGAGATCGCCCGCGCCCTGGTGCTGTCCGAGAAGACGGTCAAGACGCACGTGTCCAACATCCTGATGAAGCTCGACCTCGCCGACCGCACCCAGGCCGCCCTGTGGGCCGTACGGCATGGAGTGACCGGCTGACGGCGGGCGGGCTGACGGCGGGCGGGCTGACGGCGGTGGGTCGAAGGCGACCGGTCGGAGCGGGGGTCCGTACCGTCGCGGGACCGTCGCCCGTCTCGAACGCCGGGCGGTAGGTTCAGCCCGTCCGGCGTTCGAGGACGAGGCTCACCGCACTCCCCGCTCCCGCTCCTCCACAACGGAGTTGTACGCGGCGACCTGCGCCCGCCGAGCCGTCCGCTCAACCGGCCGCAGCGCCTCGGACCGAGCCGCGATCTCGGCCGAGCTGACGGCACCGCCGTGCCCGTTGCCGTACGCCAGCGAGATCAGCAGCCCGACCCGCTGCGCCAGCTGCAACACCCGCACCGCACGCGGCGGATACCCCGGCGCCAGCACATCCCGGCCCGGCTCGGCCCGCGCCCGGTACGCGTCGATCGCGGCCTCCGCCACCGGCCCGGACCCGGCGACGTCCAGCTTCGAGAGCACCTCGGTCGCCTCGCGCAGCGCCTCCGCCAGCTCCCGCTCCGCCTCGCCCAGCGAGGGCACGTCCGCGGGCGGCGCCTCCCGCACCGGCAGCACATGCCACACCACCTCGGCATGCACATCACCCTCGGGCCCGGCCTCGTACACCTCCGGCACCAGCCCGACAGCGGCACCGAAGCAGATCACCGCCTCCGCGGCGTCCATCGCCCGCGCGTTGAACTCCGGCGGCCCGCTCAACCCCAGCGGATGACCTGGCGCGGGGAGCGCGACCCGCAGGCCGGACACCCCCAGCGTGCGCAGCCGCCCCAGCGCGAGCGTGAGCCCGACCGGCGCGGACTCACCCGGCAGCCCTTCCACCCGGTGCATCGCGTCCTCGCCCACGATGGCGAGCGCGGCGTCATCCGGAGAGACAAATCCGGCCAGAAGGGCATTTCCCCAAGCGGCAAGGCGTCCTGAACGCGGTTCCGAGAGCATGCCCTCACCCTAAGGACCGGACCGATGGAATGGAGCGGCGCACCAGTGGCGTAGATTTCATGAGGGCCGCGCCCACCGGCGCGGCGCACCGAGCCACAGGGTTACGCGACGCCGACACCGGCCACACTGCAAGGGGAGACAACGCGCTCATGAGCGATGTTCTGGAGCTTCAGGACGTATCCGTCGTCCGCGAGGGCCGGGCTCTGGTGGACCAGGTCTCGTGGTCGGTGAAGGAGGGCGAGCGCTGGGTCATCCTCGGCCCCAACGGCGCCGGCAAGACCACTCTCCTGAACGTCGCCTCCAGCTACCTCTTCCCCAGCAAGGGCACCGCCACAATCCTCGGTGACACCCTCGGCAAGGTCGACGTCTTCGAGCTGCGCCCCCGTATCGGTGTGGCCGGCATCGCCATGGCCGAGAAGCTCCCCAAGCGCCAGACCGTCCTGGAGACCGTGCTCACCGCCGCCTACGGCATGACGGCCCACTGGCAGGAGGAGTACGACGAGGTCGACGAGCAGCGCGCCCGCGCCTTCCTCGACCGCCTCGGCATGAGCGACTACCTCGAGCGCCGTTTCGGCACCCTCTCCGAGGGCGAGCGCAAGCGCACCCTCATCGCCCGCGCCCTGATGACCGACCCCGAGCTGCTCCTGCTGGACGAGCCCGCCGCCGGACTCGACCTCGGCGGTCGCGAGGACCTGGTGCGCCGCCTCGGCCGACTGGCCCGCGACCCCATCGCCCCATCGATGATCATGGTCACCCACCACGTCGAGGAGATCGCCCCCGGCTTCACCCACGTCCTCCTGATCCGCCAGGGCAAGGTCCTCGCCGCCGGTCCGATCGAGCTGGAGCTCACCTCCCGCAACCTCTCCCGCTGCTTCGGCCTCCCGCTCGTCGTCGAGCAGGTCGGCGACCGCTGGACCGCCCAGGGCCTTCCGCTGTCCTGACCCTGCCCGATCCGGTCCGCTCCCGGCCCTCGGGGTCCGCTCCGGGCTCTCTCGAGGCCCGGCCCCGACCTCTCGGGGCGGCTCCGGGCTCTCTCGGGGTCCGGTTCCGATGCTCTCGGGGCTCGCTCCCGACCTTCTCCCGGTCCGGTCCTGGCGATCTCCCGGTCCGGTTGTCCCGATGCCTCCCGGACCTTCTCCCGGTCCGGATGTCCCAACGCCCCCCCGGACCGTCTCCTCGGCCTGCCCGGCCCCCTCGTGGGCCTGCCCCGACCCTTTTCCGCTCCCCTTCGCGCCCTGTCCGCCGCCCGACCCACGGCCCTACCATGACCATGTGAGCGACATAGACGCATGGGTGTGGTGGCTCGTCGGCGCGGCGGCGCTCGGTATCCCGCTCGTGGTCACTGCCATGCCGGAGTTCGGCATGTTCGCGGTGGGCGCCGTCGCAGCCGCGGTCGTCGCCGGCCTCGGCTTCGACGCCGTGATCCAGGTACTCGCCTTCGTCATCGTCTCGGTCGCCCTCATCGCCGTCGTCCGTCCCATCGCGGTCCGGCACGGCCGGCAACGCCCCCAACTCGCCACCGGCGTGGACGCGCTGAAGGGCAGGCAAGCCGTCGTGCTGGAGCGCGTCGACGGCACCGGCGGCCGTATCAAACTCGCCGGAGAAGTCTGGTCGGCACGTGCCCTCGACAGCGGCCGCGCCTACGAAGTGGGCCAGGAGGTGGACGTCGTGGACATCGAGGGGGCCACCGCCATCGTCATCTGAGCCATCCGGCCTGCGAGTTGGGCGGCGGTCTGACAGACTCGACCAGCAAGATCTTCAACAGCCATAAGATCTGCCGAAGGCGCCGAGGCGGAGAAGGGTACGGGGAACGACGATGGAACCGGTCATCATCGTCCTGATCATTCTGGTGGTGTTGGTCTTCATCGCCCTGATCAAGACGATCCAGGTCATCCCGCAGGCCAGTGCTGCCATCGTGGAGCGCTTCGGCCGTTACACGCGGACACTGAACGCGGGACTGAACATCGTGGTGCCGTTCATCGACACCATCCGCAACCGCATCGACCTGCGGGAACAGGTCGTACCGTTCCCGCCCCAGCCTGTGATCACCCAGGACAACCTGGTCGTCAACATCGACACGGTCATCTACTACCAGGTCACCGACGCGCGGGCCGCCACCTACGAGGTCGCCAGCTACATCCAGGCGATCGAGCAGCTCACCGTCACCACCCTGCGCAACATCATCGGCGGCATGGACCTGGAACGCACCCTGACCTCCCGCGAGGAGATCAACGCGGCCCTGCGCGGCGTCCTGGACGAGGCCACCGGCAAGTGGGGCATCCGCGTCAACCGCGTCGAACTGAAGGCCATCGAGCCGCCCACCTCCATCCAGGACTCGATGGAGAAGCAGATGCGCGCCGACCGTGACAAGCGCGCCGCCATCCTCACCGCCGAAGGTACGCGCCAGGCCGCCATCCTCACCGCCGAGGGCGAGAAGCAGTCCCAGATCCTGCGGGCCGAGGGTGAGGCCAAGGCCGCCGCCCTGCGCGCCGAGGGCGAGGCCCAGGCCGTCCGTACCGTTTTCGAGGCCATCCACGCCGGAGACCCGGACCAGAAGCTCCTCAGCTACCAGTACCTCCAGATGCTCCCGAAGATCGCCGAGGGCGACGCCAACAAGCTCTGGATCGTCCCCAGCGAGATCGGTGACGCCCTCAAGGGCCTGTCGGGCGCGATGGGCAACTTCGGCCCGATGGGGGGCGGCTCGGGCGGCAACGGCAACGGCAACGGCGCGGGCGCGGAGCGCCGCGAGAAGCCGTCCATCGACTGAGCCCGCCCGGCTGCACAGACGACCCTTCGGCCCCGCGCTCCGCACCGGACGCGGGGCCGTGTCATGTCCCGGGCCCCGAGACGTGGTCTGAGACATATCGAGAAAGGAACAGAGCAGTGGAGCGCGTCGACTTGGGAGAGGTCCCCTATGAGGCGGCGCAGGCGGACATGGCCCGCTGGGTCGAGGAACGCAAGCAGGGCCGCGCCCCCAACAGGCTCTTCCTGCTGACCCACCCTCCGGTGATCACCTACACCGCGCGGACACCGGCCGGCCAACTCCCCGGCGCGGACTCACCGGTCAGCCTCGTCGCGACCGACCGCGGCGGCCACGCCACCTACCACGGCCCCGGCCAGCTCATCGGCTACCTCGTGCTCAACGTCCGCGAACTCGGACCCCGCGGCCTGATCCGCCGCGTCGAGCACGCCCTGATCGACGCGGCGGACACTCTCGGTCTCCCGGCGGTCCGCCGGGAGACCCCACGCGGAGCCGAGAGCCTCGTCGGTGTCTGGACCCCCGACCACCGCAAGCTCGCCTCGATCGGCATGCGCATCAGCGGCGGCGTCTCCAGCCACGGCTTCGCCCTGAACGTCGACTCCGACCTGAGCGTCTACACCACGTTCACGGCCTGCGCCCTGCCTGGTGTCCGGATGACGTCCCTCGCGGAACTCGCGGCCGAACGCGGACTGCCCACGCCCACCATGCCCCAGGTGCGCGACGCGGTCGCCGAAGCGGTCATCAGGCACCTGTCACCGACGATCGCCCCACACCCGTGAAGACGCGGGGCGGTGCCGAGACGCGGCTCCGTCTCCTGGGCGCGGCCGGCCGCGAAACAGCGGTAGCCGCCGAAGAACCGGTCCCGGCAGACGACTAGGCGGCGTCCCGGCCGAGCCACTCAGGAAGCGCGGCCAGGTTCTCCTGTCCCAGGGCCAAGAGCATCGCAGCCGCCGGAGTCGGCTCGAACGGCTGCCGCAGCAGCTCCATCCCCGCCTCCTGCGGAGTCCGGTTCGCCTTGCGGTGATTGTCCTCCGCGCACGCAGCCACCGTGTTCAGCCACGTGTCCTGGCCGCCCTGCGACCGCGGCACCACATGGTCCACGGTCGTCGCCCTGCTGCCGCAGTACGCGCACCGGTGCCGGTCCCGGACCAGCACCCCCCGCCTCGACCACGGTGCTTGTCTTCGGAAGGGCACCCGTACGTAGCGGCACAGCCTGATCACCCGGGGCGCGGGTATGTCCAGATCGGCGCCGCGCATCCGCAGTTCGGGATGGGACTGTTCGACGACGGCCTTGTCCTGCAGCACCAGGACGACGGCTCGGTTCAGGGTCACCGTCGACAGCGGCTCGAAACTCGCGTTCAGCACCAGCGTGTCACGCATCCAGCCCACCTCCCGTGGCACCTGCCCGCCCCCCGGCGGGCTCGGATCAACTCTGGACGGGCGCGCCGAGATGGACAACGCAATAAAAAATGCCCGCCTCTGATCACTTCCAAGACCAGAGACGGGCAAACGTTCCATGAACGCTGGGGCACTCAATGCTTCACATCGGCACTCGGCTCACTCAGCCCTCGGCGGGGTTCTCGTACTCACCGATCAGCTGCGCACGCGCGATGGTGTGGAACCGCAGGTTGAAGCCGACGACGGCCGGAGTGGCGTCCGCGTCCGGACCGAGCTTCGCCTGGTCCACGGCGTACACCGTGAAGACGTACCGGTGCGGGCCGTCCCCGGGCGGCGGAGCGGCACCGCCGAAGTCGTTCGTCCCGTAGTCGTTGCGCACCTGCACGGCACCTTCGGGCAGCCCTTCGAACTTGCCGCTGCCCGCACCCGCCGGCAACTCGGTCACCGTGGACGGGATGTCGAACACCACCCAGTGCCAGAACCCGCTGCCGGTCGGCGCGTCGGGGTCGTAGCAGGTCACGGCGAAGCTCTTGGTCTCCGCGGGGAATCCCTCCCACCGCAGATGCGGCGAGGTGTTGCCCTCCGCGTAGACCTGAGCGCTCCCCAGCGTCCGGCCCTCTTCGACGTCGTCGCTCGTCACCGTGAACGCCGGGACGGGCGGATGGAAATCGTGGGGGAGCGGTCGCCGCTTGAGCTCGGTCACCTCGGTACCTCCTGATCGATTCCTGGAAGCAGTGGCTCCCGAGCCTAGAACCAGTTGCGCTTGCTGCCGACCTCGGACAGCCACTGGTTGAGGTAAGCCGCCCAGTCGGTCCCGTGGAAGTCGTGCAGGCCCATCTGGAACGACCGGTACGTGTCCGAGCCCTCGCTGAACAGACCCGCCTTCTTGTCCATCTCCAGTACGACGTCCATGGCGTGCTCGTTGGCGACGAAGCTCAGCTCGACCTGGTTCAGTCCCCGGTACTGCGAGGGCGGGTAGAACTCGATCTCCTGGTAGAAGGGCAGCTGCTGACGCGTACCCCGGATGTGCCCGCGCTCCATGTCCGCGTTCTTGAAGCGGAAGCCCAGCTGGATGAACGCGTCCAGGATCGCCTTCTGTGCCGGCAGCGGGTGCACGTTGATCGGGTCCAGGTCGGTGGAGTCCACCGCGCGGGCGATCGCCAGCTCGGTCGCCACACCGATGTGCATCCCGCGCAGCGCCTGCCCGTCGATCATCGTGACCGGCGTCTCCCACGGGATCTCCAGGCCGAACGGCACCGCGTGCACCGCCCCGGCCTGCAGCTCGAAGGCACCACCGAGCCGCACCTTCGTGAACTCGATGTCCTGCTTGTACTCCTCGTCGCCGCTCTCCACCTCGACCCTGGCCTGCAGGCCGACGGACAGCCCCTCGATCGGCTGGTTCACGGAACCGCCCTGGATCCGCACCTCACCCTGCACGACACCACCCGGCACGACGTTGACCTCGGTCAGCACCGTCTCCACCGACGCGCCTCCGGCCCCGAGGCTCGCGAGCAGCTTCTTGAAGCCCATGACTCTCCCTTTACGAATGGATCCTCGCCCCGTACAAACGCGATCCGGCCCCGGCCGGTTCCGGTGCCGAGCCGCCCTGTCCGGAAGACCGGGCCCACTGGCCCACTGGCCCACTGGCCCACTGGACTACGCTCGGACGGCATGATCGCGTCCCCGGACCGTACGCCACTGCCCCGAGAGTTCTTCGACCGCCCCGTATTGGAGGTGGCCCCCGATCTCCTCGGCCGCATCCTGGTCCGGACGACCCCCGACGGCCACATCGCGGTCCGCCTCACCGAGGTCGAGGCGTACGACGGCCCGAACGACCCCGGCTCGCACGCCTATCGCGGTCGTACCGCGCGCAACGCGGTGATGTTCGGTCCGCCCGGACATGTGTACGTCTACTTCACCTACGGGATGTGGCACTGCATGAACGTCGTCTGCGGACCGGAGGGCAGGGCGAGCGCCGTCCTCCTTCGCGCGGGCGAGGTCGTCGAAGGCATAGAGCTGGCCCGCAGACGTCGAGTTTCGGCCCGGAACGACAAGGAACTGGCCAAGGGCCCGGCCCGCCTGGCCACGGCTCTGGAGGTCGATCGTGCCCTGGACGGCACGGACGCATGCGCCGCGGGCGAGACCCCGCTGCGGTTGCTGACCGGCACCCCCGTCGCTTCCGGCCAGGTGAGGAGCGGACCGCGCACCGGAGTCGCCGGCGAGGGCGGGGACGGTGCCGCCCATCCGTGGCGCTTCTGGGTCGGCGACGATCCGACGGTGAGCCCCTACCGGCCTCATGTACCGAGGCGCCGTGGGGTTGACGCGCCCCAGGGAGGTGCGTAATGTATTCCGAGCCGCTGGACCGGGTACGGTGATCACCTGCAGCCGGAGCGGACAACCCACTACTCAGCTACACACCCTCGACAGGGTCGATTTCAGTGCGCCTGTGCGCCCGAATTCGAACTCACGGGACTCGATTATGAGCCGCCGAGGGAATGAGCTAGCGTAGTGAATGTCGAAAGGCTGACGGGCGAAAGTCCAGAAGCTCAAGACAAACCCGCTGACTGGGAATCAGACGCCGAAAGGATCTGATAGAGTCGGAAACGCCGGAAAGGAAACCGCGAGAGCGGAAACCTGGAAAGCG
>NZ_JAINVF010000014.1 GCF_020400585.1 Streptomyces sp. NK08204
ATGTTTCAAACTCTATCAGTGTTTTTCCGTCTCCCTGACCACATCTCCCGCGGACATGCGGAAGGCGACCCTGGATGGGATCTGACAAGTTTGGATGCTGCTGAGAGATGACGCTTTCACGCCGGTCCGCCTCAAGCAGGGTTACGACTGTACACGGAGCCCCGAAGCAGGTGCAAATGAACCGGGCTGGTGGTCTAGACCACTAGCTGGTAGCTTCCATGCGGAACGGCCACTTCATCTGGCATACCCTGCTGCTGCGTGTGCCGTCCGGGACAGCCCGTGACGGCTCCTGTGCAGCTCCACCCCTGGGAGGCTTCCCATGACCACCGTGACGTCCCCGGTCGCTGGACGCGCCATCGGACTGGCCGCTGTGCCGGATCCGGTCTTCTCCGGGGCCATGGTCGGCCCGGGCACGGCGATCGACCCCGTACGTGAACCCTCCGAGGCGGTAGCGCCCGTCGACGGCGTCATCCTCTCCCTGCACCCGCACGCCTTCGTCGTTCTCGACGCGAGCGGACGCGGCGTACTCACCCATCTCGGCATCGACACCGTGCAGCTCAACGGCGAGGGCTTCGAGCTCCTCGTCAGCAAGGGCGACACCGTCACGCGCGGCCAGGGCATCGTGCGCTGGGACCCCGCCGCAGTGGAGGCTGCGGGCAAGTCCCCGGTGTGCCCGATCGTCGCGCTCGAGGCCACGGCCGAGTCCCTCTCCGACCTCCGCGACAGTGGCGATGTGAAGGCCGGCGACAGCCTCTTCGCCTGGCAGTGACGGCAGTGCCGGCCCGAAGGGCGGCGAACACGACAACCCCTGCGGCGGCGGGACCTGCCGCACTTATCGGAGACGGGTGAGATGGAAACAACGCTGCGAGGCGTCGGCGTGAGCCATGGCGTGGCGATCGGCGAGGTTCGGCACATGGGAACCGCGGTGCTCGAACCGCCGGCGAAGCAGATCCCGGCGGAAGAGGCGGGACGCGAGCAGGGCCGCGCCCGTCAGGCCGTGGACGCCGTTGCCGCCGACCTGGTGGCGCGCGGCAATCTGGCGGGCGGCGAGGCCCAGGCCGTGCTCGAGGCGCAGGCCATGATGGCGCAGGACCCCGAGCTGATGGCGGACGTGGACCGGCGGATCGCTGTCGGCAGCACGGCGGAGCGTGCCGTGTACGACGCGTTCGCCGCCTACCGTGAGCTGCTGGCCGGTGCGGGTGAGTATCTCGCCGGCCGCGTAGCCGACCTGGATGACGTGCGCAATCGCATCGTCGCCCGGCTGCTCGGGGTGCCGATGCCCGGTGTCCCGGACAGTGACGAGCCCTATGTGCTCGTGGCGCGCGATCTCGCGCCGGCCGACACGGCACTTCTCGACCCGGCCCTCGTGCTCGGCTTCGTCACCGAAGAGGGCGGGCCGCCGAGCCACAGCGCCATCCTCGCGCGGGCGCTCGGCGTCCCGGCGGTCGTGGCGCTGCCGGGCGCCGGTGAGCTGGCGGAGGGCACGGTGATCGCCGTGGACGGCAGCACCGGTGACGTCTTCGTGAACCCGAGCGCCGAGAAGACGGCGCAGCTGGAGGCCGCTGCGGCCGAGCGCAAGGCCGCGCTGGCCGCCGCGACCGGGCCCGGTGTCACCGCCGACGGGCACAAGGTGCCGCTGCTGGCCAACGTGGGCGGCCCGGCGGATGTGCCGGCCGCGGTGGAGGCCGGGGCCGAGGGCGTCGGTCTGTTCCGTACCGAGTTCCTGTTCCTGGACGACAGCAAGAACGCGCCGTCCGAGGAGAAGCAGGTCGAGGCCTACCGGCAGGTGCTGGAGGCGTTCCCCGAGGGCCGGGTGGTCGTACGGGTGCTGGACGCGGGCGCCGACAAACCGCTGGACTTCCTGACGCCGGCGGACGAGCCGAACCCGGCGCTGGGCGTGCGGGGCCTGCGGACGCTGCTCGACCACCCCGACATCCTGCGTACGCAGCTGACCGCGCTGGCGAAGGCCGCCGAGGGGCTGCCGGTCTACCTCGAGGTCATGGCGCCCATGGTGGCGGACCGTGCCGACGCCAGGGCGTTCGCGGACGCCTGCCGGGCCGCGGGGCTGCCGGCGAAGTTCGGCGCGATGGTCGAGATCCCGTCGGCCGCTCTTCGGGCACGGTCGATCCTGCAGGAGGTCGAGTTCCTGTCGCTGGGGACGAACGACCTCGCGCAGTACACGTTCGCGGCGGACCGGCAGGTGGGCGCGGTGTCGCGGCTGCAGGACCCATGGCAGCCCGCGCTCCTGGACCTGGTCGCCCTGGCCGCCGAGGCGGCCAGGGCCGAGGGCAAGAGCTGCGGCGTGTGCGGCGAGGCCGCGTCCGACCCCCTGCTGGCCTGCGTGCTGACGGGTCTGGGCGTCACCTCCTTGTCCATGGGTGCGGCGGCCATTCCTTATGTGCGGGCGACGCTGGCGAAGTACACGCTGGCGCAGTGCGAGCGGGCCGCTGCCGCTGCTCGTGCCGCCGACAGCGCCGAGGACGCGCGCTGCGCTGCTCAGGCGGTGCTGTCCGGCGAGTAGTCGTACCGGCGCGGCCGGTCTGCCGGGTTAAGGGGCGCCCCGCCTTCGGGTGGGGCGCCCCTGCTGTGCTCAGTGGCGGTGTTCCGGTGCCGTGTCCTCCTCTGCGAGGTCGGGTGGCTCGCAGTAGTCGACGCCGGACTCCGGGGAGAGGAGGTCGCCCGATTCGACGTCGGTGCAGTAGGCGTCGAAGACCTCCGAGGCGGTGAGGGGTTCCAGGCCGCCGCCGCGCAGCCGCCAGCCGCAGACCCGGTCGGCCGTGCCGGCGGTGCTGGTGCGCATGACGAGGCCGCCTGGGCTGCGGGTCGCGAGTCCCAGGGCGAGGACGCTGGTGAATTCCAGGGCTTCCGCGTCGTCGAATCGCGGGCGGCCATCGGCGTCCCGGTCGCCGTGGAGGACGGAGATCAGGGTTTCCGGTGGTCCGGAGACGCTGCAGACGAGGTGCCTGTCGCCGGCAGGAGCGCTGTGGAGGATGCGGGTCAGGATGGTGGAGGCGCGGTCGAAGGCCGCGCGGCCGATGTCCTCGCCGCAAGTGGGGCAGGGACCGAGGCGGGTCAGCAGGGTGGTGGCGTACTCCCAGGTGGCCTGCCGTACCGCCTCGTCCACGAGGGCGGGCAGGAGCGTGGCCAGGGGCCGGCCGTCGTAGGGGACGGTGGGGCCGGTGGCCGCGAGTTCAGCGGTGAAACGGGTCCGGCTCGCGGGTGCCTCGGGATCGAGACCTGTGCTCGCGCAGAATTCGGCGTATTCCTCGGGGTCGAACAGGGCGAGTGTGGTGTGGCTGCCCTGGGCGGCCCGTGTCTTGAGGAGGGCCTCGACCTGCTGCAGGTAGGTGGGATGGTCGTCGAAGGTGAAGCTGCGGTAGCGCCGCATGGCACGGAAGTCGTGCTCGTCGGTGAGCAGGCCGATGGTGCCGGCGATTTCGCGGCGCAGGAAGCGTCGCATGGTGGTGTGGTCGGAGTGCGCCATGTTTTCCCCCAGTCGCGCAGTCGATCAGTGCTCACTCACCGTAACCGGCAGCACTGACAACGGAACCGGCCCCGGATCATGCCGAGGTGTTCGGCGAGCTCCGGGGCCGGTGGTGGAAGGGGGCGGGTCAGGCGCGCTTGCGGGCCAGTTCCTCGTAGAAGCCCAGCAGGGCCAGGTTGTCGATGGATCCGGGGTTGACCGCCTTCTGCAGCGGTGTGCCCTGCAGGAGCCGCTTGACCGGGACCTCGATGCGCTTTCCGGTGAGAGTGTGGGGGATGCCGGGGACCTCGATGATCTCGTCGGGCACGTGGCGTGGTGAGAGCTGCTCGCGGATGGCCTTCTTGATGCGGGTCAGCAGTACCTCGTCCAGGACGGCACCCGGGGTGAGGTGGACGAACAGGGGCATCCAGTAGCCGCCGTCGGGCTCTTCGATGCCGATGACGAGGGACTCCCTGATCTCGGGCAGGCGTTCGACGACCTCGTAGATGTCGGCCGACCCCATGCGGACGCCCTGCCGGTTGAGGGTGGAGTCGGAGCGGCCGTGGATGATCACCGAGCCGCGTGAGGTCAGGGTGATCCAGTCGCCGTGGCGCCAGAAGCCGGGATAGGTGTCGAAGTAGCTGTCGTGGTAGCGGCTGCCGTCGGGGTCGTTCCAGAAGCGGATCGGCATGGAGGGCATGGGATTGGTGACGACCAGCTCGCCCACCTCGTCCACCAGGGGCTTGCCGCTGGGGTCCCAGGACTGCAGGTCGGTGCCGAGGCCGGGGGCCTGGAGTTCGCCGATGTGGACGGGCAGGGTCGGTACGGCTCCGGCGAAGCAGGAGCAGACGTCGGTGCCGCCGCTGACGGAGGCGATCCACAGGTCGTCGCGGACCTCGTCGTGGAGCCAGCGGAACCCGTCGGGCGGCAGGGGGGAACCGGTGGTGGCGACGCACTGGATCTTCGAGAGGTCGAAGTCGCGGGCGGGGTGCACCCCCGCCTTGCGGCAGGCCATGACGTAGGCGGCGGAGGTGCCGTAGAGGGTGGCTCCGGTGCGTTCGGCGATCCGCCACTGGGCTCCGGTGTCGGGGTACCCGGGGCTGCCGTCGTACAGGACGATCGTCGTTCCGGTGAGCAGGCCGGAGACGAGGAAGTTCCACATCATCCAGCCGGTGGACGTGTACCAGAAGAAACGGTCCCCGGGGCCGAGGTCGCAGTGCAGGCCGAGCTGCTTGAGGTGCTCGACCAGGATGCCGCCCTGGGACTGGACGATGGCCTTGGGAAGACCGGTGGTGCCGGAGGAGTACAGCACCCACAGGGGGTGGTCGAACGGGACCTGCTCGAAGACGGGCTCGGTGTCGGCCGAAGTCAGGGCAGCCCAGTCCAGGACGCCCTCGGGTGCCTCGGTGCCGAGGAGAGGAATGTGCACCACGGCGCGCAGGGTAGGCAGCTCGCGGCGCAGCTCGGCGACGATCTCGCGACGGTCGTGCTCCTTGCCGCCGTAGCGGTAGCCGTCGACGGTGAACAGGACGACGGGCTCGACCTGCTGGAAGCGGTCGAGGACGCTGCGGGCGCCGAAGTCGGGGGCGCACGAGGTCCACACGCCGCCGACGGCCGCCGTGGCGAGGAGGGCGACGACGGCCTCGGGGATGTTGGGGAGGTAGCCGCTGACGCGGTCGCCGGGACGGACGCCGAGCGCGCGGAGTTCGGCGGCCAGGGAGCCCACCTGGCGGCGCAGCTCGGACCAGGTCACCGGGCGTGGGTCGTGGGTCTCGTCGACGTACAGGAGGGCGGGTTCGTCCTCGCGGCCGGCCGCGGCGCGCAGGGCGTGTTCGGCGTAGTTGAGGGTGGCGCCGGGGAACCACTGGGCGCCCGGCATCGACCGGTCGCCGAGCACGCGCGAGTAGGGGGTGGAGAAGCGTACGTCGAACCACTCGGTGACGGCTTTCCAGAAGGTGTCGAGCTGGTCGACGGACCACCGGTGCAGGGCCGGGTAACCGCCCTCGGCGGGGGCGCCGTGGTGCTCGGCGGCCCAGGCCTGGAATTTGGTGATGTGCGCCTGGGCGATCCGCTCGGGATCGGGCTGCCAGAGTGGCTGGGCGTTCTCTGTCGACATGTGGGCGGCTCCCGGGCTGTGCGCGTCGTGTGCGTCGGTCCGCGCACGGGCTGGGGTGTGCGCGTGACGCGGCTGACAGGACGATGCCATGTGATCGACTTATGCACCAGGGCGTGCCCCACATAGTCGGTGTCATGAAGATGTGGGCCTGGCACGGGTGAACGGTAGTTGAACGCCACGCGCGCGTGGGGCGGTCAGTGGCAGGGTGAGCAGCATGGACGGTCGTGACCTGGTGCGTTCGGTGAGTGTGGTCGGTTCGGGAAAGGCGGCTGGGAGGTTGCGCACCGTACGGGCCGCGTGGCGCAGGAGGCGGATAGACGCCACCGGGCTGCCGCCGCGGGGGGCCGAGCGCGCGCGGGTTCCGGGACGGGTCCAGGAGGTGGAGCCGGGTCCCGGAGGCGGTCTGATCCGCTTCAGCCGGTCGGAGCTGCGGATCACCGTGGCGGTCAACGGAGCTGTCTTCCTGGGCTGGGACGGGGCGGGTCCGGAGCCGTCGTACGCGCTTGCCGGCGGCTGTCCCGAGCCGGATCCGCGGGCGGTGCTGGAGCCGGACAAGGACGGCGGCTGGCGGGTGGTCGCCGAGAGGGTGACGGTGGTCGTCTCGCGGCACGGCGCGGTGGAGGTGTGCACGCCGGGCGGTGTGACCCTGCGCCGGGACCTTCCGCCGCGCTGGTGGGAGCCGGTCGGCGGGGGTGAGGCTCGGTGGATGCAACGGTCGGAGGTGGCGGCGGACGCCAGGTTCTTCGGCCTGGGTGGGCGCGCCTGCGGGCCCCGACTGCGAGACGGCACGTACCGGCTGTGGAACACCGACCCTGGCCGGGCGTTCGGGCCGGGCGACGATCCGCTGTATCTCACCATGCCGGTGCAGCTGGTGGTGGCGGACGCCGCCGCGCATCTGGTGTTCCACGACACCTCGTGGGACGGCACGGTGACCCTGCGGGAGGGCGAGGAGGGCGCCGGCTCCGGGCACGACCGGGCGGGGCGCTGCGAGGTGCGGATGGACGGCGGCCCGCTGCGGTGCTGGGTGGCGGTGGGCACGCCCGCGCGCGTGCTGCTCACGTGGGCGTCGCTGACCGGGGCGCCGGCGCTGCCGCCCGCGTGGGCGCTCGGCCATCATCACGCGCGGTGGGGTTTCGGCAGTGAGCAGGAGGTGCGCCGGATCGTCTCGGGTTACCAGGAGCGCGGCCTTCCGCTCGACGCGGTCCACCTGGACATCGACCATTTCGAGGACCATCAGGTGTTCACGGTCGACCAGGAACGCTTTCCCAAGCTCCCCGTGCTCGCGGAGGAGCTGCGCCGCGACGGGATCCGGCTGGTGTCCATCGTCGACCCAGCGGTGAAGGCCGCGCCCGGCAATCCTGTCTACGACAGCGGTTCGGCCGTGGACGCGTTCGCGCAAGACGCCTCTGGGCGCACGGTACGGGGTGTGGTGTGGTCCGGCGAGTCGGTGTACCCGGACTTCACGCACGCGCGCGTACGCAAGTGGTGGGGCGGGCTCTACGAGGAGCGACTGGGGCAGGGTTTCGCGGGTTTCTGGCACGACATGAACGAGCCCGTGTCGTTCACCGCGTTCGGTGAGCAGACGTTGCCGCGTTCGACACGGCACTCCTTGGAGGGCCGTGGCGGTGATCACCGGGAGGCCCACAACGTGTACGCGCTGTGCATGGCGCAGGCGGCCTACGAGGGGCTGCGCGAGCTGTCTCCGCACGAGCGGCCGTTCCTGTTCTCCCGCTCCGGCTGGGCGGGGATGCAGCGCTACGGGGGCACGTGGTCGGGGGACGTGGCGACAGGCTGGCCGGGGCTGCGGGCGTCGCTGTCGCTGGTCCTGGGGCTCGGGCTGTGCGGGGTGCCGTACTCGGGGCCGGACGTGGGCGGGTTCGACGGAAGTCCGTCGCCGGAGCTGTACCTGCGGTGGTTCCAGCTGGGGGCGCATCTGCCGTTGTTCCGGACGCATGCGAGCCTGCGGGCGGGGCGCAGGGAGCCGTGGGAGTTCGGTGCCGAGGTGCTGGAGCACGCGCGCGTGGCGCTGCTGCGACGCCGGCGTCTGCTGCCGTACTTCATGACGCTGGCGCATCTGGCCCGGCGCACCGGCGCGCCCTATGTGCGGCCCCTGTGGTGGGGGGCTCCGGAGGATCGCGCGCTGCGTGACTGCGAGGACGCGTTCCTGCTGGGCGACAGCCTTCTGGTGGCTCCGGTACTGGATCCGGGCGCCGACCGGCGTGCCGTGCAGCTGCCGCCGGGCCGCTGGTACGACACGGTGACGGAGGAGGCGTACGAGGGTGCGGCGCGGGTTCTGCTGGACGCGCCGCTGTCCCGGATACCGGTGCTGGCGCGGGCGGGTGCCGTACTGCCCGTGCGCGGCGCGGACGGCGGGCTGGAGCTGGAGGTGTGGGCACCCGCGCGGGGGCGGACGGGGGGCGGACTGGTGGTGCCGGACGCGGGCGACGGGTGGGACGAGCCGGAGATGGAGCGCTACGTCGCCCGCCGGCAGGGCCGGCGGGTGGTGGTCACCAGGGAGCGGGAGGACGGCGTGCAGGAGCCGCCCTACCCGGTGCGTGTGCGGGGGCTCGGCTGAGCGGTACGGCTCAGACGTACCGGCCGTCGAACCATGCCTTCACGGCCGCGGTGTGCAGCGGGAAGGCGAGTTCCTCGGGCCTGCGCAGCAGCCGCCAGCCCTCGGTCTCGTCCGTGGGGGCGGAGGGCGGCAGGCCGTCGGCCGGGCGTTCCGGGAGCAGTCCGAACAACAGCAGGTGCCCGTCGGGCGAGCTCATGGCGTCCACGAGCCGTACGTCGCGGGCGGCGGCGTCGATGCCCGTCTCCTCCTTGAGTTCGCGGACTACGGCCTGCTTCCAGTCCTCCCGGTCGTCGACGTATCCGCCGGGCAGTGCCGTGCCTCCGCGCGCGGGGGCGACGGTTCGGGTGACGACGACCAGGGCGGTGCCCTTGGTGTCGTAGACGGGCTGGAGCGCGATCGCGACCGGCAGCGGGTTGCGGTAGGCGACGGTGCCGCAGGAGGGGCAGGTGCGCGGCCAGCCGGAGATGCCCTCTCCGTAGGGCGCTCCGCAGCTCGAACAGTGAGAGTCCGGAGCGGAGTTGGCAGTTGAGTGCTGAGTTTCGGACACGCGCGGACTGTATCCGATCGCGGGAAGGACGTCTTCCGGAAGCAGAATGACAGGGATTGACGAGGCCGGGTGACCCCCGGCGGTTCACCGCAGCGGTCTGCCTCTTCGCGACGGCTCGCGGCGGATTCCCTGACGTTCCGCCAGGTGGGGGCGGCCGGCATGGACTTCGCCACCGGCACGGGGCGGCCCGGCCGTTGCGGATCCTGGCGGTACGAATTCCGGCGGTACGGATCCAGGTGGAGTCGACGCCGACCCCGCGCTTCCCGGGGCGCGACAGGTCTCAGGGACCGTGCAGCGGGACGACGCCGGCGCCGGGCTCACCTCTTACGGGAAGGCCGTGCCCGCTCAGGCCGTCGCCAGGTCTGTGAAATGACGTGGCAGTCGGCAGACGCCGCGGGCACGCGCCAGGTCGCCGGGGCCCGTGGGGGAATCACCGCCGGTCAGGGGGTGTTCGGGTGGGAATCGGCGGTGGTCGCGGCGCGCTGCCGAATGCGGCGACGCGAGTGCGGCAGCCGGGTCCGATGATGTTGTCGACGCTCTGCGACCACCCCGGAATCCTGCGTGAACGTCTCATGAACTGCGCCTGGGCGCACGCGGTCGGAGCCATCATGCTCCCGTGCACTCCTGGACGGATACTCTCCGCTTCGCCTTCCAGCCCGTGGTCAACCTGAGGACGAGCACGGTCGCCGCACTGGAGACGCTCGCCCGCCCGGAGACCGGCGACGTCCTGGCCGAGGCTCGTCGGGACCCCGAGCTCGACGCCAGGCTGACCGTGTTGGCGCTCCGCGCGGCGACTCGCACCAAGACGCTGCTGCCGCTGCACCTCAACGTGTTCGCGGCCACGCTCGCCGACCTCGGCGGCCTCACCCCGCTGCACGACGCCGTACGCGCGGCGGGGCGCCTGCCCTGGGAGGTGACGCTCGACATCGTCCCGCCCTACACCCATGTGCCCCAACGGGCCCTGCTCGAGGCAGTGACCACCTTGCGTGCGCAGGGCTTCCGGATCAGCGCGGACGGTGTCGGGGAGGGGGATGTGCCCCTCAGACTGCTCACCGACCTCTCTCCCGACCTGGTCAAGCTCGACGCCTCGCTGCTGACGCGGCCGGCCGCGGTGCGGGCCATGCGCACGCTGTGCGAACAGCTGGGCGCGCTGGTGGCGGTGGAGGGTGTGGAGACCGAACTGCAGTGCGCGGCGGCCGTGTCGGCGGGTGCCCAACTGGCCCAGGGGGAGCTGCTCGCTCCCGCCGCCCGGATTCCCGCCGCGGACGTGTACGTTCCGTCCGGCTCCGGCGGGTCCGTGGCTGCCGCGCCCCGATCGGGCCCCTCGGTGCGGGAGTTCGTGCGCCCCGCCGCCGTTCTGCCGGCCACCGCCTCCGCCGGGCAGGTGCGGGCGCTGCTGACCGGCTCCCCGGACGTCTCCGGGGTGCTGCTGGTGGACCAGGCCGGGGCGCCCCTCCGGTCGGTTCACCGCTCCCGCTTCCTGCTGTCCATGTCCGGGCGTTACGGGCACGCCCTTTACGCGGACCGCCCGGCGTTCAAGCTCGGTGACGCGCCGCGCACGGTCGGTGTCGACGCCACCGCCTGGGAGGTGCTGGACGTGGTCGCGGTCGGCGGCCGGGACCGTACGTCGGACGATGTGGCGGTGGTCGACCGACATGGCCGGTGCGTGGGCGTCGTACGGCTCGCGGATCTCGTTCGGGCACTGGCCGAGAGTCGGGTGGAGGAGGCGGCGGGGCTCAATCCGCTGACCAGGCTGCCTGGTTCGCAGGCGATCACGGACGAGGCGGACCGGCGGATCGCGGACGGCCGGCCGTTCGCCCTGAGCTGGCTGGACATCGACCACTTCAAGCAGGTCAACGACGGCGCCGGGTTCGCCGCGGGCGACGAGCTGATCCGCTCGGTCGGGCGGGCACTGCAAGAGGCTGTGCCGGGGCACGCGCGCGTGGGGCACATCGGCGGGGACGACTTCCTGGTGCTGGCCGACGAGGAGGCGCTGGACGCGCTGGTCGCCGCGGTGCTCGACGCTCCCTGGTCCGCGGGCGGCCGGCCGGTCACCCTGTCCCTGGCGACGGTCGTGTGCGCACCCGGCAGCGTGGCCGACCACCGGCAGGCCGCCGCCCATCTCGCCCCTCTGAAGAAGGCGGCGAAGGCACTGGACGGCGCCGGCTGGGTGCTCGGGCGTGCCGGGCTTCCCGGCCACGAGGTACGGCGCGGTTCGGGCACGGCGCCGGCCCGGGCGGGCTACGCGGCGGCCGAGCCGGGTGGGTGAACGGCCCGCCTGTGCAGGTCCGTCGAGGCGCATCCCGGGGACAAGGGCCGTCGGGGAGACTCCGGGTGAGTCGCTGTCACCGTTGCCGTCGTCGACCTTGACGCCCCTCGAACGCCGGTGAACACTTCCCGGTGTCAGCCGACATCGCCGCACATTCTCGGCGTTATCAGGCACTGCGCCATGGGTCTGCCCTGCTCCACGTCCCTTTCTGCCCAGGCGGTCCGGCTGCGACGGCACGCTCGTCATCGACGCCTGGCGGGGCGCGGACCCTCCCCGCCTTCGGCTGAAGTCGCCAAGGGAACGTTCCTGCACGGAGGGCCGGGGCCGATCGCCCCGAGCCGACGCCTAGGGAGCCGCCATGAGCAATGGAGACATATTCGTCGGCGAAGTCATCGGCACCGCGATCCTGATCCTCTTCGGTGCCGGTGTCTGCGCCGCCGTCACCCTCAAGCACTCGAAGGCACGGGCCGCGGGCTGGATCGTGATCGCGTTCGGCTGGGGGTTCGGCGTGCTCGCGGGCGCGTACACCGCCGCTCCCCTCTCCGGCGGGCATCTGAACCCCGCGGTCACCATCGGCATCGCCGTGGACACCGGCAAGTGGGGCAAGGTCTGGGTGTACCTGCTGGGCCAGATCGTCGGCGCGATGCTCGGTGCGGTCCTCGCCTACCTGGTCTACCTCGCCCAGTTCCAGGCCAACGTCCGCCCGGAGGGCACGACCGAGGCGACCGACGACGAACCGGTGCCCACGCTCGGCATCTTCTCGACCGTCCCGGAGATCCGGAACCCGGTCGCCAACCTGATCACGGAGATCATCGCGACGGTCGCGCTGGTGCTGCCGATCCTCGCCTTCGGGCTGACCAAGGGCCTCGGCGAGTCCGGCACCACCGTGCTGATCGTCTCGCTGCTCGTGGTCGGCATCGGACTCTCCCTCGGCGGGCCCACCGGCTATGCCATCAACCCGGCCCGTGACCTCGGCCCGCGCATCGTGCACCACTTCCTGCCGATCCCGAACAAGGGCACCTCCGACTGGGGTTACGCGTGGATCCCGGTCGCCGGCCCGCTGATCGGCGGAGTGCTCGCGGGTCTCGTCTACAACGCGGCCTTCTGAGACCGCCGGGCTCGTGCGACACGGCGCGCGAGCCCCCGCGATCCGCCCCTCGAATCCCACCCCAGCGACCCGGCTCAGCGACCACCCCAGCGACCACCCCAGCGACCCGGCCCAGCGATTCGACCCAGCGACCCAGGGACAGCCATGACGGACACCGCCGAGAAGTACGTCGCCGCCATCGACCAGGGCACCACGTCCAGCCGCTGCATCATCTTCGACCACGGCGGCGCGATCGTCGCCGTCGACCAGCGCGAGCACCGCCAGATCTTCCCGAAGCCGGGCTGGGTGGAGCACGACGCCACCGAGATCTGGTCCAAGGTGCAGGCCGTGGTGGCCGGGGCGCTCGCCAAGGCCGGGCTGCGCGCGGACCAGCTGAGTGCCCTCGGCATCACCAACCAGCGGGAGACGACGGTCCTGTGGGACCGCGCCACGGGCAAGCCCGTGCACAACGCGATCGTCTGGCAGGACACCCGTACCGCGGCCCTGTGCCACGAACTGGGTGGCACGGACGGCCAGGACCGCTTCCGCGAGCGGACCGGGTTACCGCTGGCCAGCTACTTCTCCGGGCCCAAGGCGGCCTGGCTGCTGGATCACGTGCCGGGCCTCCGGGAGCGCGCCGAACGCGGCGAGATCGCCTTCGGGACCATCGACTCCTGGCTGATCTGGAACCTCACCGGCGGCACCGACGGCGGCCGGCACGTCACCGACGTCACGAACGCCGGCCGCACCATGCTGATGAACCTCGACACCCTCCAGTGGGACACCTCCATCCTCTCCACGATGAACATCCCCGAGGCGGTCCTGCCCGAAATCAGGTCCTCCGCCGAGGTGTACGGCCCCGCCGTCGGTCAGCTCGCCGGTGTGCCCGTGGCCTCGGCGCTGGGCGACCAGCAGGCCGCCGTGTTCGGGCAGGCCTGCTACGACGTCGGCACCGCGAAGAACACCTACGGCACCGGAAGTTTCCTGCTGCTCAACACCGGCGACCGGCCGGTGCCGTCCAAGAGCGGGCTGCTGACGACGATGGGCTACAAGCTCGGCACCGAGGCGCCGGTGTACTGCCTGGAAGGGTCCATAGCGATAACGGGCGCGCTGGTCCAATGGTTCCGCGACCAACTCGGGATCATCCGCACCGCCGATGAGATCGAGCCTCTCGCGGCGAGCGTCGAGGACAACGGCGGCGCCTACATCGTGCCCGCCTTCTCCGGTCTGTTCGCGCCCTACTGGCGTTCCGACGCGCGTGGGGTCGTCACCGGGCTCACCCGCTATGTGACGAAGGCCCATCTGGCGCGCGCGGTGCTGGAAGCCACGAGCTGGCAGACCCGGGAGGTCGTGGACGCCATGTACCAGGACTCCGGGGTCAGGATCACCACCCTGAAGGTCGACGGCGGCATGACCGGGAACAACCTGCTCATGCAGCACCAGGCGGACGTCCTCGGCGTCCCCGTGATCCGGCCCCGGGTGTCCGAGACCACCTGCCTGGGCGCCGCCTACGCGGCCGGTCTGGCGACGGGTGTGTGGAACGACCTCGACGAGCTGAAGTCGCACTGGCAGAAGGACGCGGAGTGGGCGCCCGCCATGGAGGCGTCCGTGCGCGACCGTGAGTACGGCAACTGGCGCAGGGCCGTCGGGAAGAGCTTCGGGTGGCTGGCGGAGGGCGACGCTCAGAGCCGCCCGTCGTAAGTCGCTTCACGCGCTTTGGCCCTTCCCAGGACCACGGCCCGTACCCCGGTCGGCGGGATACGGGCCGTACGCGCGCACGGACGCGGCGTAGCGGGTCCGCGGGGGGACGGGGTGGGGGTGCCGGTCAGACGATGACGGCCCGGCGGCGGTCGGCCGCGTACTCCATCGCGTGCTGGACGACGCCGATGAGTACTTCCTTGACGGACTCCCGGTCGCGGGCGTCGCACAGCAGGACGGGTACGTCGGTGTCCAGGTCGAGGGCCTGGCGTACCGCGTCGGCCGGGTACCGGTCGGCCCCCTCGAAGCAGTTGACGCCGACCGTGAACGGTATGGAGCGCCGCTCGAAGTAGTCGACGGCGGCGAAGCAGTCCTCCAAGCGGCGCGTGTCGGCGAGCACGACGGCACCGAGCGCGCCCTCGGACAGCTCGTCCCACATGAACCAGAACCGTTGCTGTCCGGGCGTGCCGAACAGGTACAGCACCAGGTCCTCGCGCAGGGTGATGCGCCCGAAGTCCATGGCCACGGTGGTGGTGCGCTTGCCCTCCACACCACTGGTGTCGTCCACCGGCCGCCCGGCCTCGGTGAGTGACTCCTCGGTGCGCAGCGGCCTGATCTCGCTGACCGCGCCGACGAGAGTCGTCTTGCCCACGCCGAAGCCACCGGCCACCAGGATCTTGAGGGTGACGGGCTCGACCGGAGGCATCGCTCGCTCAGAACGCCCGCAGATCATCGGTCTCTTCTCCTGCTTGAAGGGGGTCGGGCGACGGTCGGCCGTAGCCGCCGCCACCTGGGGTTTCGATGACGAGTACGTCGTGGGGGCCGACGTCCGCGGAACCGCTCGCGCCGAGGTCGGTGACCGTGCCGTCGGCTCGCTCCACCCGGTTGGCGCCGAGCGCGCCGGGGCCGCCGCCCGCCATGCCGTACGGCGGGACGCGGCGGTGCTGGGAGAGCGTGGAGACGGTCATGGGTTCGAGGAAGCGGATGCGGCGCAGAGCGCCGTCTCCGCCGCGCCAGCGTCCGCTTCCGCCGCTGCCCCGCCGGACGGTGAACTCCTCCAGCCTGACGGGCAGGCGCCACTCCAGGACTTCCGGGTCGGTGAGCCGGGAGTTGGTCATGTGGGTCTGGACGACGTCGGCGCCCGGGAAACCGTCACCGGCACCCGATCCGGAGGCGACGGTCTCGTAGTACTGGTGGCGTTCGTTGCCGAAGGTCACGTTGTTCATGGTGCCGGAGCCCTCGGCCTGGACTCCGAGCGCGGCGTAGAGGGCACCGGTGATGGACTGGGACGTCTCGACGTTGCCCGCGACGACGGCGGCGGGCGGCTCGGGCGCGAGCATGGAGCCGGGCGGCACGACGATGTCCAGGGGGCGCAGACACCCGTCGTTGAGTGGGATGTCGTCGGCCACCAGGGTGCGGAAGACGTACAGGACGGCCGCGTTGACCACGGCGAAGGGGGCGTTGAAGTTGGTGGCGAGCTGTGCCGAGGTGCCCGTGAAGTCGATGGTCGCGCGGCGCTCGGTGCGGTCGACGCGGACGCGGACGCGGAGGACGGCGCCCGAGTCGGTCTCGTAGGCGTACTCCCCGTCGTCCAGGGCGTCGATGACACGGCGGACCGCTTCCTCCGCGTTGTCCTGGACGTGCCGCATGTAGGCCTGGACGACATCGAGGCCGAACTCCTCGATCATGCGGCGGACTTCGTCCACGCCCTTCTGGTTGGCGGCGATCTGTGCCCGCAGGTCGGCGAGGTTGGTGTGCACGTTCCGGGAGGGATGGGGCGCCTCGGCGAGCAGGCGCCTGGTCTCCTCCTCGCGCAGCCGGCCGTTCTGCGCGAGCAGCCAGTTGTCGAAGAGGACTCCCTCCTCCTCGATGCTGCCGCTGTGGGCGGGCATGGAGCCGGGGGCGATGCCGCCGATCTCGGCGTGATGGCCCCGTGAGGCGACGTAGAAGAGGATCTCCGGCTCACGTTCCGTGTCGGTTGCGGAGTCGGTGTCGAAGACGGGGGTGATCACGGTGACGTCGGGCAGGTGTGTGCCGCCGTGGTACGGGTCGTTGACGGCATAGGTGTCGCCCGGTCGCATCGAGGCGCCGCGGCGGCGGATGACCTCCTTGACGCTGGTGCCCATGGATCCCAGGTGCACGGGGATGTGGGGGGCGTTGGCCACCAGGTTTCCGTCCGGATCGAACAGGGCGCAGGAGAAGTCCAGGCGTTCCTTGATGTTGACGGACTGGGCCGTGGACTCCAGCCGTGCGCCCATCTGTTCGGCGATCGACATGAAGAGGTTGTTGAAGACCTCCAGCAGAACCGGGTCGGCTTCTGTGCCGATGTCGGAACTCTGCGTGATCGCCGCGCGTTCCATGACCAGATGCCCGTCCTCGGTCGCCGCGGCCCGCCAGCCGTCGTCGACGACGGTGGTCGCGCCGGCCTCCGCGATGATCGCGGGGCCGGTGACGGTCTCGCCGGGAGGAAGGTTCTCGCGGCGGTGGAGGGGTACGTCGCGCCAGACGCCGCCGGTGTGGAGGCGGACGGTGCCGGGGGCGGCCGGGTGGCCTTCGTAAGGGGCGAGGGCGGACAGATCGGGGGGCGCGGTGATGCCGGTGGCTTCGACGGAGAGGGCTTCGACGACGATCGGGCGGTCGAGGGCGAAGGAGTACGTGGCGCGATGGCGTTCTTCGAAGGCGTGCCTCATCGCGCCGGGCTCGGCCAGCTCCACGGTCAGGGTGGTGTCGGTGCCGTCGTAACGGAGCTGAGCGCGCCGGGTGACCTCGATGCGGTCCTCCGGCACGTCCTCGGCGAGGAGTTCGGCGCGGGCGGCGCCCTCCAGGTCGTCGGCCGTCTTGAGGACGGCCGGCATCGAGGCGGCCCGCAGGGGTGCCTCGACGGACTGTTCGCGCATGGCGGTGGTGTCGGCGAGTCCGATGCCGAGCGCGGACAGGACACCGGCCATGGGAGGTACGAGGACGGTACGGATGCCGAGCGAGTCGGCGACCCTGCACGCGTGCTGGCCCCCCGCCCCACCGAAGGTGGTGAGGGCGTACCGGGTGACGTCGTGGCCCTTCTGGACGGAGATCCGCTTCACGGCGTTGGCGATGTTGGCGACGGCGATCTGCAGGTAGCCCTCGGCCACCTGCTCCGGGGTGCGGTCGTCGCCGGTCTTCTCCCGGATCTCGCGGGCGAGGGCGGCGAAGCGGTCGCGGACCAGGGCGGTGTCGAGGGGCTGGCCGCCGTCGGGCCCGAACACGCTGGGGAAGTGGCCGGGCTGGATACGGCCGAGCATCACGTTGGCGTCGGTGACCGTGAGCGGGCCGCCCGCCCGGTAGCAGGCGGGGCCGGGGTCGGCGCCCGCCGAGTCGGGGCCGACGCGGTACCGGGAGCCGTCGAAGTGCAGGACGGAGCCGCCGCCGGCCGCGACGGTGTGGATGTCCAGCATGGGCGCGCGCAGCCGGACGCCCGCGATCTGGGTGGTGAAGACCCGCTCGTACTCGCCGGCGAAGTGCGAGACGTCGGTGGAGGTGCCGCCCATGTCGAAACCGATGACGCGCTCGAAGCCCGCGCGCTGCGACATGCGGGCCATACCGACGATGCCGCCGGCCGGCCCGGAGAGAACGGCGTCCTTGCCGCGGAACTGTCCGGCCTCCGCGAGTCCGCCGTTGGACTGCATGAACATCAGGCGCACGCCCTGGAGTTCGTCGGCGACGTGCCGCACGTAGCGGCGCAGCACGGGCGACAGGTAGGCGTCCACGACGGCGGTGTCCCCCCGCGGCACCAGCTTCATCAGCGGGCTGACCTCGCTGGACAGCGAGATCTGCGGGAAGCCGGTGCGGGCGGCGAGGTCGCCGATGGCCCGCTCGTGGGCGGGGTACAGGTGGCTGTGCAGGCAGACGACGGCGACCGCGCGGATACCGTCGTCGTACGCCTGCCGCAGCGGGCCCGCCAGGGCGTCCAGGTCGGGGGCGCGCAGGACGGTGCCGTCGGCGGCGACGCGTTCGTCGGCCTCGACGACCCGCTCGTAGAGCAGCTCGGGCAGTTCGATGCGGCGGGCGAAGATCCGGGGCCGGTTCTGGTAGGCGATGCGCAGGGCGTCACCAAAGCCCCGGGTGATCACCAGAAGGGTGCGTTCGCCCTTGCGTTCGAGCAGGGCGTTGGTGGCGACCGTCGTGCCCATGCGGACGGCGTCGATGGGCTCTTCGGAGCCGTCGAGGAGTTCACGGACGCCGGCGACGGCCGCGTCGGTGTACCGGGCGGGGTTTTCGGACAGAAGCTTGTGCGTGAGCAGCCGGCCGTCCGGGCGACGCGCGACGATGTCGGTGAAGGTGCCGCCTCGATCGACCCAGAACTGCCAGCCTGTCACGTCACTACTCCGCTTCCGCGCCGGTCACAGTGCCCGGAGGCCGTTGATCACGTCGCGCAGGATACTCTCGTCCGGCAGCTCGGCCGGGGGCACCGGCCGTGTCACGTGGACGAGCTCCGCGTGCACGAGGTCGCCGATGAGCACACGGACGACCCCGATCGGCAGATCGAGTTCCGCGGCGAGTTCGGCAACCGACTGCGGTGCCGTACGACAGAGTCCGACGATCTCCACATGCTCCGGGGACAGTGTCTGGTCCGCCTCCGGATCACCCGTGCCGGGTTCCGTGCCGACCACCGCGATCAGGTCGAGGCGGTGCTGGGCCGCGCTCGTGGTGCGGCCACGCGTCATGGCGTACGGACGGACGACCGGTCCGGCCTCGTCGTCGAACCAGTGGCTTGTTCCCTGACCGTCTCCGCTCATGCCATCCCACTACCCGCCCAGGGGCAGACCGGTGCGCGGAGCAGTGCCCAGATGCACACCGACCCGCTTGACCAGCAGTGTCATCTCGTAGGCGACCTGCCCGACGTCCGAGTCCGCGTCCGAGAGGACGGCGAGGCAACTGCCGTCCCCGGCGGCGGTCACGAACAGGAAGGCGTCGTCCAGCTCGACCACGGTCTGCCGGACGCTACCCGCGTCGAAGTGACGGCCCACGCCCTTGGCCAGGCTGTGGAAGCCGGACGCGACGGCTGCCAGATGCTCGCTGTCCTCCCGGGTCAGATCCTTGGACACTCCCGTGGGCAGACCGTCACCGGAGAGTATGACGGCCTTGCGGATGCTGGCGACCCGGTCGACGAGGTCGTCGAGGAGCCAGTTCAGCTCTCCCTTGTTCGTCTCCGTGTGGCCGGTGGCCTTCGGTGCGGTCATCGACCGTCCCCCTTAGTCGTTCCTCGTGCTGCGCCGTTCTGGGCCCCGTCGCCCGCGGCGTTGTCCTCACGGCCGCGCTGCCAGCCGCGCTGGAGCGAGGCCATCCGGCTGCGGACCTCGGCGGCGTCGCGGTCGCCGACGGGCTGCGGTCGGCGTTCGGCGCTGCGTTCGATGTCCTGCCTCAGCTGCGGGGCCAGGCTGGCCTGTCGTACGCGCCGGGGCAGCGGGCTCATGCCCGGCATCGGTTCCCGGGCGGTGCCGTGGGCCGCCGGGGCCTGCTCTCCCGGTCCACCGGTCAGGGCGGCGGGCCGGGGCCGCCTGGGCAGCGCCGGGTGCCCCGCGGTCTCGTCACCGCCCGGAACCGGCCCGCGCTCCTCGACGCGGTCGGTGTGTCCCGTGACGTCGCGGGAGGCGTCTGTGCTCCGGCGGCTGGGCAGCGGGGCCAGTGTGCCCCCGCCGGGCTGTTCCTGCGGCTCGCCGAAGTGGGAGCGCTGCTCGGTCACGGGCCTGCCGTGGGAGCTGACCAGCTTGGGCGTCTGCCGCCGGGGCAGCGGTACGGGCCCGCCGACCACTCCGTTCTGCGGGTCCCCCAGCTGCGAGGGGGCCGGCTGATGACGGTCGCCCGGCTGGAAGGCACCCGGGTCGTCGGCGCGGGAGCGGGAACGGCGGGGGCGGAAGAGTCCGCCGCGCTCGCTGTCCTGGTCCGTCAGGGCGCCGGGGAAGTCGTTGAGCGCGTCCAGGCCGACGGGCGCCTCCAGCTCGACCGGTCCGTCCAGCACGGACGTCGGCATCCCGGGCAGCTGCGCCGGTGCCTGCGCGCGGGCGACGGCGCGGCCCGCCGCCGGTTCGGACTCCTGCGCGGGCCGGTTCCGGTCGAGGCGGAAGCCGGTCCCGTCGGTGTCCGGGACGTCCTCGGTCAGAAGCGTGTCGGGGATGAAGAGAACGGCGGTGGTCCCGCCGTAGGGGGAGGGCTGGAGGGAGACCCGGACGTTCTGGCGCTGGGCGAGACGGCTGACCACGAAGAGGCCGAGCCGGTCGGTGTCGGAGAGTTCGAACTCGGGCGTCTCGGCGAGCCGCAGGTTGGCGTCCAGCAGCGCGTCGGCCGTCATGCCGAGGCCCCGGTCGTGGATCTCCAGGGTGAAGCCGTTGGCGACTCGCTCGCCGAGGACCTGGACGGCGGTGTGCGGGGGCGAGAAGACCGTGGCGTTCTCCAGGAGTTCGGCCACGAGGTGGGTGATGTCGGCGACGGCCGGTCCGGTGACGGCGATGCGCGGCAGGCGCCGTACCTCGATGCGCTCGTAGTCCTCGACCTCGGCGACGGCGGCCCGGACGACGTCCATCAGCTGCACGGGGCGGCGCCACTGCCGTGACGGTGCGGCGCCGGACAGGATCACCAGCCCCTCGGCGTGCCGGCGCATGCGGGTGGTGAGGTGGTCCAGGCGGAACAGGTCGGCGAGTTCGTCGGTGTCCTCGGTCCGGCGTTCCATGGTGTCCAGCAGCGTGAGCTGCTTGTGCAACAGCACCTGGCTGCGGCGGGCGAGGTTGACGAACACCTCGGAGACGCCCGCCCGCAGTTCGGCCTGCTTGACGGCGGCCTCGACGGCGGCGCGCTGCAGGGTGTTGAGGGCCTGGCCGACCTCGCCGATCTCGCTCTTGTCGTACTCCAGCCGCGGCACCTCGGTCTCCACGTCGACCTGTTCCCCGGCGGACAGGCGGCGCATCACGCTGGGCAGTCGGACACCGGACGCCTCGTGGGCCTCCGTCCGCAGCTGCCGCAGGTCGCGGATGAGGTCGCGGCCGACGCGGATGGACATGACGATGGAGAACACGACGGCGAACAGGCCGAGCAGGCCCGCGATGACCGCTTCCACGATGACGTGCATGGCCAGGGGACGTATGCGGTTCTGGAAGTGGTCGTTCGCCTGGTCGTCGAAACCGCCGAGTTGACGGAGGGCGGGGCCGGCCGCGGAGTCCCAGCTCTTGGCGGTGATCCCGCGGGGGGTTCCCGGATCGCTGCGGGTGACGGTCTCTTCGGCTGCGCGCAGTGCCGCCGTGGGGGCGTTCTTCCAGAAGCGTTCGTAGCGTTCGCGCTCCGCGGTGGGCAGCTGCGCAAGGCCGACGGCGTACAGCGCCGTGCGCTGGGCGGCGAGGTCGGCGATCTCACGGATCTCGTTGCGGGTCAGCGTGCCGACGACCAGGGCGGAGCCGAGCAGCGCGTCCTCGCGGGAGAGCAGATCGCGGGCGGCGGAGACGTGGACCAGGGCGCGAGCCTGCTTGTCCAGGTCGACGTCGTCGACCTGGTCGAGGGAGCTGAGCAGGGTGTAGCAGGAGCCGATGAGCCGGTTGTACAGGTCGAAGGCCTGGGCGCGGGTGACCGTGCCCTCTTCGACGCTGCGGCGCAGCGAGTCCAGACCGTCGAACCCGTCCAGCACGGTGGTGAGACGGTCGCGCCCGTTCCCGTCGAGTCCGTCCTGGCCCTCGGCGTTCTTGCGGACCTCGGCGATCGCCTGGTCGGAGGCCGTGCGGGTGTGGTTGAGCGTCGAGACGGCGTCGGTGGCCCGCGGGTCGGCGAGGTAGAGCAGCGTCTGGCGGCGTTCCTCCTGCAGGACACGGATCGCGTCCTCCGTCGGATAGCCGATGTCCTGCCTCTCACCCGTCACATGGAACAGCTGGGCCACTTCACGCCCCGTCAGTACCGTCGCGAAGCCCCAGACAGCGGTCAGGGACACCAGCGGCACGAGGAGCAGCGCCACGATCTTCCGGCGGATCGACTTCCCGCGAAAGCGCATGGCCTCCCCCAGCTCGGCCCCCGCCGACCGGGGGCACGTATATCCGTCAACAAACGGCGCGAGCCTACTACCGCATCACAGGTAACTCGAAGACATATTCGGAGTGTGAAATTCCGTACTGGCAGCGGGAGATGGCGAGTTGTCCGGGCATTGCGGGAGATTGTCCCCGCGATTCGACCGCCCGCGACGGGACCGGCCGCAGCGGCCCGGACAGGTGGTTGGCTGGAAATTTTCGCCGAGGGGAATCTTCGCGGGACCCCGTTCGTCCTTCTCTACAGGAAATGGGGGCGGAATCGGACACAGGAGCCGCATCCCGCATCTCGGCGGCGTAAAGCAGCGCAAGCCGGGCAGCCACTGGGGAGTCGGTGTCTTCGGGTGCCGGGGGTGAGCGGTCTGCCGGCGGTGGGGAGTGACACGGTGATGGGCACGGCGGAGCGGCGCGAGGCGCCGGAGGAGAACGTGGCGGATCGCTGGGCGATGCGGCGGGGCCGAGGGGCGCTGGATCGCGACATTCCGGCGCGGGAGCACATCCGGGGGTCCAACGAGCGTCAACGGCAGGCGCGAAACCGGCCGTTGTGGGTCGATGAGCCCGCGCGCCGACGCCGGATGCCCGATCCGGTGCGTACGGCCGCGGTGCGGGCGGTACTGATCACCTCGGTGACGCTGATCCAGGCGATGATCGCGTTCCTGTGCACCATGGCCGGGTCCTGGCTGGCCTTCCCGATGGTGATCGGCAGCGTGGTGAGCACGGTGGTGGCCACCTGGGCCGTGGTCGACGTATGGGTGACCCGCCAGGTGTGGAACCAGCGGTACGGGGTCGTCTCCGAGCCGAGCAGCACGGCCCGGGCGCTGCGCCGGGAGCGCCGCGCCCGTCGGCGCGAGGAGCGGTCCGCCAGGCGGGAGCAGGAGCGCATACGCCGACGGGGCGGCGCCGGGCGGCTGTCGCACCCCTGATCCCGGGATCGTCCTGGGCGGGGACACCGGCAGTCACGGCGAGTCCCGCTGCCGCGGCCCGGCCGGTGCTCACGGCGAGGCACCGCTGCCGTGGTCCCGGTCGCTCCTCACGGCACGGCCGGCTGCACTCGCCCCTCTTCTCGGCCGAGTTCCCGCCGGGCCCGTGTGAAGGGGCGGGGGCGGTCCACCGCGAGCACGGCGACCGTGCGGCCGTCGCGTTCGTAGCGGGCGAGGAAGCCGCTCTCCCCGGGATCGTCGGCCGTGAGGTCGCCCTCCGTGACCCGGACGGTGTCCCCCTCGCGCCACCGGCCGGCGAACTGCAGGCGCGAGCCGTACTGGTCGGACCAGAAGTACGGCACTGTGCGCAGGGTGTGGAGGGTGCGGCCGGCGAGCAGGTTGGCCACGGCGACTCGGGGCTGCTCGGTCGCGGAGGTCCAGTGCTCGGCCCGGACGCCGCCGACGCGGGCCACGTCGCCGACCGCGACGACCTGGGGCAGGCCCGTTGCACAGCCGCCGTCGCAGAGCACGCCGTCGTGGCGGGCGAGCGTCGAGCCCGTCAGCCAGGACGTGTTGGGGGTGGTGCCGATCCCGACGATCACGACATCGGCGGGCAGGGTGCGGCCGTCGGTGAGGTCGACGCCGCTCACCCTGCCGGTACCGCGCAGCCCGGCCACGCCGGTTCCGGTGACGAGGTGCACCCCGCCGCGGCGATGGAGCGCGGCGCACACGGCGGCCATGTCGGCGCCGAGATGGGCCACGAGCGGGAGCGGGGCGGCTTCGACGACCGTGACGGCGTGGCCGAGCAGGGCGCACGAGGAGGCGGTCTCGGCGCCGATGAAGCCACCGCCGATCACGACGACTCGGCTCGGACCCCGGGTGAGGTCGGCGCGCAGGGCGCGGGCGTCGTCCAGGGTGCGCAGGGTGTGCACCCCCGCCGGGCTGTCACCGGGCAGGCGGCGGGCGGTGGCGCCGGTGGCGATGACGACGCCGTCGGTGGGCACGGTACGGCCGTCCTCCAGCAGCACGCTACGGCCGCGGGTGTCGAGTCCGCGCGCGCGGACGCCGAGCAGCCACTCGGCGCCGAGCCCGGCGAGGTCGTCGGGATCGGTGAGGGCGAGTTGGTCCTCGCCGGCGCGGCCGGTGAGGAAGTCCTTGGAGAGAAGGGGGCGGTCGTAGGGGCGGTGGGTTTCCTCGCCGACGATCACCAGTCGGCCGTCGAAACCCTGGGCGCGCAGTTCACGGGCCGCATAGAGCCCGGAGAGGGAAGCACCGACGACGGCCACCGTCCTCATGCGGCACCGTGCCTCTCCCCGGTCAGCCACCGGACGGCGCCGGGGGCGGTCAGTGCGGTCGCGGCCGTACCGCGGCGCCTTCCCGGGGAGTCGGGGGCGAGCGCGGGTGCCGGGGCGGCGCGTGCGGGTGTACCGGGCCGTTGCGGGTCGGCGTCGTTCATGCGGCCGTGTCCTCCTGCGCGGTGAGATGGACGTGGACGACGCCGTCCTCGACGGTGACGCGGTGGGTGCGGACGGGGCGCCGGGCCGGGAGGCAGGTCGGCTCGCCGGTGCGCAGATCGAAGCACGCGGCGTGCAGCGGGCACTCGACCAGGCAGCCCTCGAGCCAGCCCTCGGAGAGGGACGCGTCCTGGTGGGTGCAGGTGTCGTCGATGGCGTACAGCGCTCCGTCGTCGGTGCGGAACACGGCGACCGGCGGTGAGGTGGCGACACGGACGGACTCGCCCTCGGGGAGGTCTTCGAGACGGCAGACGGGAATCACGGGCCCCCTCTCGGTCCGGACGCTCGGTCCGGGACCTTCTCGGTGCAGGCTGTGGGGATGCGGGCGGGCGTCCGGACCTTCGTCGCTCCGGGCGGTGACGCAGCGCGGGAGTGACGGACCGATCGGCGGCCCACGTGGTCCGCAACCCTTCCGGGATCCGGACGCTTCGGTAACATGATGTTTCGTATGGCGCAGAAGCGAGCGCTATACGCAACAGAATCCGGGCGGGACGACCGTCGCGTCAAGGGCTTCCCGCAGATGCGGCCCGAACCGGGCCCACAGGTGGTGAGAGTTGAGCCATGACCCGCGCGCAGAAGCAGTCTGACCGCAGCGAGGGGGCCACGGAGGACCCACGGGCCCCGCAGAGGCAGGACGGCCGCGGAGCAGCCGGCGCGGTGCAGTCGGTGGACCGCGCCGTGAGCGTGCTGGAGATCCTCGCCCGGCACGGCGAGGCGGGCGTCACCGAGATCGCCGAAGAGCTGGACGTGCACAAGTCCACGGCGTTCCGGCTGCTCGGCGTACTGGAGAACCGTGGCCTGGTGGCGCAGGCCAAGGACCGCGGCAAGTACTACCTGGGGGCCGGCGTACTGCGCCTCGCGGGCGCGGCGGCAGTGCGGCTGGACATCTCCCAGGAGGGCGTCCCGGTCTGCCGCGAGGTCGCGGACGAGCTGGGCGAGACGGTGAACATCGCCGTACTGGACGACGACGCGGCCGTCAACATCATGCAGGCCCGTGGCACGGCGTCGGTGACCGCGCAGAACTGGCTGGGCAGGCGCACCCCGCTGCACGCCACCTCCAGCGGCAAGGTGCTGCTCGCCCACCTGTCGCCCACCCTGCGCGAGGGCCTGCTGGCCCGTCCGCTGCACCGGTTCACGGACCGCACGATCACCGGTGCGGCGATACTGCGTGCCGAATTGGAGGCCGTGGTGAAGCAGGGCTACGGCGTCACGATCGAGGAGCTGGAGCTCGGCCTGGCCGCCGTCGCCGCGCCGGTCCGGGCGCACGACGGCAAGGTGATCGCGGCGATCAGCGTCTCGGGTCCGGTGTACCGGCTGCACCCGGACCGGTTGCCGGAGGTGGCCAAGCGGACGGTGGCCGCGGGGGCCGAGCTGTCCCGCCGTATGGGCTACGGCTTCTGACGGAGAAACAGCGTGCGCACGGCGCGCGAAACAGTGCAACGACGGTGCGGTCCCGGGGAGTTCCCGGACCGCACCGTCGTGTGTCCGAGAGGTCCGGCCCCGCGGATGTCTGTAGGACAAGGGTTGCCCGCACCTCTTGACGGCCCCGCGGCGCCGTTCTCAATATGTTTCTCATCGTGCAACCCATCGTGTTATGCGCAACAGCAGAGGAGCTTGTCGTGCCACACGAGGTCCGTGCCGTAGTCGCTGTGAAGAAGTGCGCACCGGTGGAGGTGCGGACGATCGTCGTCCCCGACCCGGGTCCCGGTGAAGTGCTCGTGACCGTGCAGGCCTGCGGGGTGTGCCACACGGATCTGCACTACCGGGACGGCGCGATCACCGAGGACTTCCCGTTCCTGCTGGGCCACGAGGCCGCCGGGACGATCGAGGCGGTCGGCCCCGGAGTCACGGACCTCGAGCCGGGCGACTACGTGGTGCTGGCCTGGCGCGCGCCCTGCGGCAGCTGCCGCTCCTGTCGCCGCGGCCGGCCCTGGTACTGCTTCGACTCCCGCACCGCCGCCCAGCCGATGACGCTGCTGGACGGCACCGCGCTCACCAACGCCCTCGGCATCGGCGCCTTCGCGGAGAAGACACTGGTGGCAGCGGGTCAGGCGGTGAAGATCGACCCTGCCGCGCGTCCGGAGGCAGCGGGGCTCGTCGGCTGTGGGGTGATGGCCGGTTACGGCGCCGCGGTCAACACCGCGAACGTCGGCCGCGGCGACTCGGTGGCCGTCATCGGCTGCGGTGGCGTCGGCAACGCGGCCATCGTGGGGGCCTGCCTGAACGGCGCCATGAAAGTCATCGCCGTCGACATCGACGACAAGAAGCTGGACCAGGCGGAGAGGTTCGGCGCCACCCACACGGTCAACTCCCGGGGCACGGACCCGGTGGAGGCGGTCCGCGCGCTCACCGACGGCCTCGGCGTCGACATCGCGATCGACGCGGTGGGCCGGCCGGAGACGTTCACCCAGGCCTTCTACATGCGCGACCACGCGGGCCAGCTGGTCCAGGTCGGCGTCCCCGTCCCCGACGCGAAGGTCGAACTCCCGCTGATCGACGTCTTCTCGCGCGGCGGTGCCATCAAGTCCTCCTGGTACGGCGACTGTCTGCCGAGCCGGGACTTCCCGTTCCTCATCGACCAGTACCTGTACGGCCTGCTCGACCTCAACGCGTTCGTGTCCGAGACGATCACCCTGGACCAGGTGGAGGAGGCGTTCGCAAAGATGCACCGCGGTGAGGTGCTGCGCTCGGTGGTGGTCCTTTGAGCGGCGCCGTGCGGGCCGAACACGTCGTCCTGCGCGGCACCTTCGGCCTCGACGGCGAGACCTTCGACGTCGACGACAACGTCCGGGCGATCGGCGACGACGACCAGGTGCTGGGCGTGGACGCCGCGCACGACGCGGTAGCGATCGAGCGGGCGGTCGCGGGACGGCACGTCACCGCCGTCGTCTGCAACCAGCCCCACGACGACCACGTCGACACGGCGGCCGAACTCTGCGTCGCCACCGGCGCGCCCGTGCTGCTCCACCCGGACGACAACGAGTTGCGCTCGCACGCGCACCCCGGGCACAAGCCCGACGGCAAGCTGAGCGAAGGCCGCGTCACGGCCGTCGCCGACGTCGAACCGCCGGTCCTGCACATCCTCCGCCACACCCGGGACAGCTGCTGTCTCGACGTCCGGTCCGCCGGCGCCGTCCTCACCACAGACACCCTCTTCCACGGCGGCCCCGGCGCCACCGGCCGCTCGTACTCCGACCGCCCCACCATGGAGGCGTCCCTCCGCACCCGGCTGCTCACACTGCCCGGCCTCGCCGTCGTCCACACCGGGCACGGCCAGGACACCACGGTCACCGCCGAGCGGCCGGGCATCCCCACGGCCTGAGCGACTCCTCAGCCCGAGCGACTCCCCCGCACCTGCCATCCCCGCCACCCGCAAGGAGGGGCATGTCCAGCACACCCGAAGACCGCTCCCGCACCCCGGCAGGCCGCACCCGTGCTCTCGAAGTCCGCACCCGGGGGCCCCGCGTCGTCGTCATCGGCGCCGGTATCGTCGGCTGCTCCCTCGCCGACGAACTGACCGCCCGCGGCTGGACCGACGTCACCGTCCTCGAACAGGGCCCCCTGCCCGCCCCCGGCGGATCCACCTCGCACGCCCCCGGTCTCGTCTTCCAGACCAGCCCGTCCAAGACCCTCACCCGGTTCGCCCGGTACACGGTGGAGAAGTTCCGCTCCCTCGACGTCGACGGAGTCTCCTGCTTCGACCAGGTCGGCGGCCTGGAACTCGCCACCACCCCGGAGCGCCTGGCCGATCTGCACCGCCGGGCCGGTTACGCCGCCTCCTGGGGCGTCCGCGGCGAGGTCGTGAACACCGCCCGGTGCAGGGAACTCTGGCCGCTGCTGGACGAATCGGCCGTGCTCGGCGGTTTCCACACCCCGGACGACGGCCTGGCCCGCGCGCTGCTCGCGGCCCGCGCCCAGATGGACCGGGCCACCGCGCGCGGAGCCCGCTTCCTCGACCGGCACACGGTCACCGGCATCGAGCGGGAGGACGGCCGCGTCACCGGCGTGGTCACCGACCGGGGCACCTTCCCGGCCGACCACGTCGTCTCGGCGGCCGGGTTCTGGGGCCCGGTGATCGGCCGTATGGCCGGGGTCGACGTACCGCTGCAGCCCCTCGCCCACCAGTACGCGAGGACCCGGCCGTTGCCGGAGCTGAGCGGGGCCACGCAGGAGGCGGTCCGGCCCATCCTGCGCTTGCAGGACCGCGATCTGTACTTCCGCGAGCACACCGACCGCATCGGCATCGGGTCGTACGCCCACCGGCCGCTGCCGGTCGACCCGTTGGCCGTGCCCGCGTACGACGAGGCGCGTGCCCGGGACATGGAGATGCCCTCCTCGTTCCCCTTCACGGCGGAGGACTGGGAGCCGAGCTGGGAGGACTGCCGACGGCTGCTGCCCGCGCTGCGCGGGGTGGAGATCGAGAGCGGGTTCAACGGGGTGTTCTCGTTCACCCCGGACGGCATGCCGGTCCTCGGGGAGGCGCAGCAGCTGCGGGGCTTCTGGCTGGCGGAGGCGGTCTGGGTCACGCATTCCGCCGGTGTCGCCAAGGCGGTCGCCGAGTGGATGGTGGACGGCCGGCCGGCGATCGACGTGCACGAGTGCGACCTCGCGCGATTCGAGGAAGCGCAGCGTTCACCGTCGTACGTCCGTGAACGCGGTTCACAGCAGTTCGTGGAGGTGTATGACGTACTGCACCCCCTCCAGCCCATGGACCGGCCCCGGCCGCTGCGGGTCAGCCCCTTCTACGCACGCCAGCAGGAACTCGGCGCGTACTTCCTCGAGGGCACCGGCTGGGAGCGACCGCACTGGTACGAGGCCAACGCCCCGCTCGTGGACGCCCTCGGCGACCTGCCCGCACGTGACGCCTGGTCGGCCCGCTACTGGTCCCCCGTCGCCGCCGCCGAGGCGAAGGCGACCCGCGAGAGGGTCGCCCTGTACGACATGACCCCGCTGCGTCGTCTGGAGGTCACCGGACCCGGCGCCCTCACCTTCCTCGACCGCATGACCAGCAACAACCTCCGCAAGAAGCCGGGGGCGGTCACCTACACGCTGCTCCTGGACGAGACCGGAGGCATCCGCTCCGACCTCACGGTCGCCCGCCTCGGTCCCGACCGCTTCCAGGTCGGCGCCAACTCCCCCGCCGACCTGGACCGGCTGCTCCGCCACGCGCCCGCCGACGTCCGGATCCACGACATCACCTCCGGCACCTGCTGCATCGGCGTCTGGGGCCCCCTCGCCCGCGCCCTCGTCCAGCCGCTGGCCGGCGACGACTTCTCCCACGAGGGCTTCGGCTACTTCCGGGTGAAGCAGACGTACATCGGACATGTGCCGGTGACCGCGATGCGCCTGAGCTATGTGGGCGAGCTGGGCTGGGAGCTGTACACCACGGCCGACCTGGGTCTGAGGCTCTGGGACACGCTGTGGGAGGCCGGACGGGACCTCGGCGTGCTTGCCGCCGGCCGGTCCGCCTTCAACTCCCTGCGTCTGGAGAAGGGGTACCGGGCCTGGGGCGTCGACATGACCGACGAGCACAACCCCTTCGAGGCGGGACTCGGTTTCGCGGTCCGCATGGACAAGGAGGAGTTCGTCGGTCAGGAGGCCCTGCGGCGCCTGCCCGCGCCGGCCCGCCGGCTCACCCCGCTCCTCCTCGACGATCCGGCCGCCGTGGTGCTCGGCAAGGAGCCCGTGTTCGTCGGCGGGACCCCCGCCGGCTACGTGACCAGCGCGTCGTACGGCTACACGCTGGGCCGCTGTGTCGCCTACGCCTGGCTGCCGGCCGGTCTCGCCACCGGCACGGGCGTGCACATCGAGTACTTCGGCGAGAAGGTGCCGGCCACGGTCGCCGAAGAACCGCTTTTCGACCCGGAGATGACCCGCATCCGTCACTAGGAGGCGCCCGTGTCACCGTCTTACGACGTCATCGTCATCGGCCTCGGCGGCATGGGCAGCGCCGCCGCCCACCACCTGTCCGCGCGCGGCGCCCGCGTGCTCGGGCTGGAGAAGTTCGGCCCGGTGCACAACCGCGGCTCCAGTCACGGCGGTTCGCGGATCACCCGGCAGTCCTACTTCGAGGACCCGGCGTACGTGCCGCTGCTGCTGCGCGCCTACGAGCTGTACGAGGACCTGGCGCGGGAGACGGGCCGGGAGATCGCCGTCCTCGGCGGCGGTGTGATGATCGGCCGGCCGGAGTCGCGGACGGTCTCCGGCTCTCTGCGCTCGGCGCTGCGGTGGGACCTGCCGCACGAGATGCTCGACGCGAAGGAGATCCGCCGCCGCTTCCCCACTCTCGCCCCGCGCGACGACGAAGTGGCCCTGTACGAGAAGAAGGCAGGTCTGCTCCGCCCCGAGAACACCGTCGCCGCGCATCTGCAGCTCGCCACCCGCCAGGGCGCCGAGCTGCACTTCGAGGAGCCGGTGGTGCGCTGGGAGCCGTACCGGGGCGGGGTGCGCGTCCACACGGGCGTGACCACCTACACGGCGGCCGGGTTGGTGATCTGCCCTGGTGCGTGGGCGCCGCGGCTGCTCGCCGACCTCGGGGTGCCGTTCACCATCGAACGGCAGGTCATGTACTGGTTCCAGCCGCGGGGCGGCACCGAGCCGTTCCGCCCGGAGAACCACCCGATCTACATCTGGGAGGACGCCGAGGGCGTCCAGGTGTACGGCTTCCCGGCCATCGACGGCCCGGAACTGGGCGCGAAGGTCGCCTTCTTCCGGAAGGGCCGGGTCACCACCCCGGAGACCATCGACCGGACCGTGCACGAGGACGAGGTCGAGGCGATGGCGCAGCACATGTCCCGCTGCATCCCCGACCTGCCCGGCACCTTCCTCAAGGCCGCCACCTGCATGTACTCCAACACCCCGGACGAGCACTTCGTGATCGCCCGGCACCCCGCCCACCCGGCGTCGGTCACCGTGGCCTGCGGGTTCTCCGGGCACGGTTTCAAGTTCGTGCCCGTCGTCGGTGAAATCCTCGCCGATCTGGCGCTGACCGGCTCCACCGCGCACCCCATCGGCCTGTTCGACCCCGCCCGGCTCGCCGCCGCGCCCGCCTGACGAGGAGCATGCCCGTGTCGACGACCCCGGCCCCCGCGAGCCTCATCGCGACGCTGCCCGGCCGCTACTACACCGACCCGGAGATCTTCCGGAAGGAACAGGAGAAGCTCTTCGAGTCCATGTGGTTCTGCGCGGTCCGCAGCGCCGACCTGAGCGGGCCGGGTGCCTTCCGCACGGTCCGGGTGGGCCGCGAGAGCATCGTCATCACCCGCTCCCGCAGCGGCGAACTGCGCGCGTTCCTCAATGTGTGCCGGCATCGCGGGGCGCGACTGTGCACCGAGGAGTCCGGCCAGGTGCGCCGCAGCCTCCAGTGCCCGTACCACGCCTGGACGTACGACCTTGACGGCAAGTTGATCGCCGCACCCAACTTGATCAAGATGCCCGACGTCGACCGGGTCGCTTACGGGTTGATCAAGGTTGCCCTGCGCGAATGGCTCGGCTATGCCTGGGTGTGCCTCGCCGACGAACCGCCCTCCTTCGAGGACACCGTGATGTACGCGGCGGTCGAACGGCTCGGCGACGCAGCCGCCATCGAGCACTACGGCACCGAGAACCTGGCCCTCGGCAAGCGCATCACCTACGAGGTGAAAGCCAACTGGAAGCTGATCGTCGAGAACTTCATGGAGTGCTACCACTGCGCGACGATCCACCCCGAGCTCACCGCAGTGCTCCCGGAGTTCGCGAAGGGTTACGCGGCCCAGTACTACGTGGGCCACGGTGCCGAGTTCGGCGAGCGGATCCAGGGGTTCACGGTCGACGGCAGCGCGGGCTTCGGCAAGCTGGCCGAGGTCAGCGCGGAGCAGGACCGCCGCTACTACGCCATCACCGTCAAGCCGACCGTGTTCGTCAACCTCGTACCGGACCACGTCATCCTGCACCGCATGTTCCCGCTGGCCGAGGACCGCACGTCGGTGGAGTGCGACTGGCTGTACGCACCAGAGGTGGTGGCCTCGGGCGCGGACGTGTCGAAGTCGGTGGAGCTGTTCCACCGGGTCAACGTCCAGGACTTCGCGGCGTGTGAGCGCACCCAGCCGGCGATGTCCTCGCGCGCGTACCGCAGCGGCGGTGTGCTCGTCCCCAGCGAGCACCACATCGGGATCTTCCACGAATGGCTGCTCGGCCGGCTGGGAGACGCCCGTGCCTGATCTGTACATCGACGGCGAGTGGCGCGGCGCCCTGGACGGGCGCATCCGCGAGATCCGCTGTCCCGCGGACGGCTCCCTGGTGGGGGTCGTGGACGAGGCGTGCGGCAAGGACACGGCAGAGGCGATCGCGGCGGCCCGCCGTGCCTTCGACACCGGCCCGTGGCCGCGTACGACCCCCGAGGAGCGCGGTGACCTGCTGCTGCGGGTCGCCGACCTGCTCGTCCGCGACAGGGACGCCCTCGCCCGCGCCGAGTCCCTGGACACGGGCAAGCGGCTGGTGGAGAGCACCGGCGACATCGACGACGTCGTGAACTGCTTCCGCTACTTCGGGCGGCTGGCGGCGGGTGAGACCGGGCGGGTGATCCACACCGGCCGGGAGGACGTCGACAGCCGGGTGGTGTACGAGCCCGTCGGCGTCTGCGCGCTGATCACGCCCTGGAACTACCCGCTGTTGCAGACCGCGTGGAAGGCCGCCCCGGCCCTCGCGGCCGGCAACACCTTCGTGCTGAAGCCGAGCGAACTGACCCCGCACACGGCGATCCGCCTGGTCCGGCTGCTGGCGGAGGCAGGACTGCCGGCGGGCGTGGCCAACCTGGTGCTGGGCGCAGGCCCCGAGGCGGGAGCTCCGCTCGGCGACCATCCGGACGTCGACCTGGTGTCGTTCACGGGCGGTCTGCGGACCGGTCGCCGGCTGATGGCGGCGGCGGCCGGCACGGTGAAGAAGGTCGCGCTGGAACTCGGCGGCAAGAACCCGAACATCGTCTTCGCGGACGCCGCCTTCGAGGCCGCGGTCGACATGGCGCTGACCGCCGTGTTCCTGCACTCCGGGCAGGTGTGCTCGGCGGGGGCCCGGTTGCTGGTAGAAGACACGCTGCACGACCGGTTCGTCGACGAGGTCGTACGGCGGGCGCGGCGCATCCGGCTGGGCGGGCCGTTCGACGAGCGGGCCCACACCGGGCCGCTGATCTCGGCGGCCCATCGGGCCGGGGTGGAGGCCTACGTGGCCAGAGGGCTTCAGGAGGGCGCGGTGCTGCGCTGCGGCGGCGCCCGGCCCACGGGTCCCGGCTACGACGAGGGCTTCTACTACCTGCCGACCGTCCTGGACGAGTGCACCAGCGGCATGACCGTGGTGCAGGAGGAGTCCTTCGGGCCGGTGCTGACCGTCGAGCGGTTCCACGGCGAGGAGGAGGCCGTCCGGCTCGCCAACGACACCGTCTACGGGCTCGCCGGCGCCGTGTGGACGAGCGACGAGGCCAGGGCCGCCCGGGTCGCCGCGCGGCTGCGGCTCGGCACGGTCTGGATCAACGACTACCACCCGTATGTGCCGCAGGCCGAATGGGGAGGTTACAAGCAGTCCGGGTTCGGCCGCGAACTCGGGCCCGCAGGGCTCGCCGAGTACCGCGAGACGAAGCACATCTGGCGCGCCACCGCGCCCGCGCCGCAAGGCTGGTTCGCCTGAAGGAGTCCGCTCATGACGCCCACCGAGCAATCGCCAGGCCCACACCACCACGACGACGCCGAACTCGCCGAGTTCGGCTACAGACCCGAACTCAAGCGCACCCTGGGCAACTTCCACACCTTCGCCGCCGGGATCAGCTACATCTCGATCCTGACCGGCACCTTCCAGCTCTTCTACTTCGGCTACGGCAGCGGCGGCCCCGCCTACTGGTGGTCGTGGCCGATGGTGTTCGCCGGCCAGTTCATGGTCGCTCTGTGTTTCGCCGAGCTGGCCGCCCGCTATCCGGTGGCGGGATCGGTCTACAACTGGTCCAAGAAGATCGGCAATCCGCATCTCGGCTGGCTGGCCGGGTGGATGATGTTGATCGCGTCCATCGTGTCCATCTCGGCCGTCGCGCTCGCCTATCAGTTGACCCTGCCGCAGATCTCGTCCGCCTTCCAGTTCGTGGGGGACGGCACGGGGAAGTACGACGTGGCGACGAACGCGGTCGTCCTGGCGGCCGTGTTGATCCTGTTCACCACGCTCGTCAATGCTTTCGGCGTCAAGCTGATGGCCACGATCAACACCGCGGGTGTCTTCATCGAGTTGATCGCCACCGTTGTATTGATCATCCTGTTCGCCGTCCACATCACCCGGGGCCCTCAAGTCGTCATGGAGACGAACCACACGGGCGCGGGCTACTCCACCGGGTACCTGGGCGCGTTCCTGGTCGCCTCGCTCGCGTCGGCGTACGTCATGTACGGCTTCGACACCGCCGCCTCGCTCGGCGAGGAGTCGCTGGACCCGTCCCGCAACGCCCCGCGCGCCATCGTCCGGGCGATCGTCGCCTCGTTCCTCCTGGGCGGTCTCGTGCTGCTGCTGGCGCTGATGAGCGTCTCCAGCCTCAAGGGCGACAAACTGTCCACGGACGGCCTCCAGTACGTCGTGCTGGACGTGCTCGGCCCGACGGCCGGCAAGGCCATGCTGTGGTGCGTGCTGATCGCCGTCACGGTGTGCGCCCTGGCCGTGCACACGGCGGCGATCCGGCTGGCCTTCGCGATGGCCCGCGACAACAACCTGCCCGCGTCCTCGCTGATGGCCCGGGTCAGCCCGCGCTTCCAGACTCCGGTGCTGCCGGCCGTGATCATCGGTGTGCTGGCGCTGGCGATCCTCGTGGTCAACATCCGCCAGCCGCAGATCTTCACGGTCGTCACCAGCATCGGCATCGTCATGATCTACCTGGCCTATCTGGGCGTGACCGCGCCAATGCTGGTGGCCCGGCTGCGCGGGAAGTGGCAGCCGGCGGGCGGGGACAGGTTCTCGCTGGGCCGCTGGGGGCTGCCGGTCAACATCGTCGCGGTGGTGTGGGGCGCGGCCATGACGGTCAACCTGATCTGGCCGCGGGCCGCCGTCTACAACGCGTCCGCGCCGTACCACTGGTACCTGCGCTGGGGTGCGGTGCTGTTCGTCGCGGTCATCTCGGGCGGCGGCTTCGCCTACTACTGGTTCGTCCAGCGCCGCCGGACCGGCGTGCTCGCCGAGCACCGCCTGGAGGCCGCGCCCGCCGCCCCGTCCGCACCGCTCGCCGCTCCGGCGGCCGACTGAGTCCCGACTCCCAGGAGGTCACTGCTCATGAGCATCGATGAGTTCGACTACGTCGTGGTCGGCGGCGGCACCGCGGGCAACGTCGTGGCGGCGCGGCTCTCCGAGGACCCGTCCGTGACGGTGTGCGTCCTGGAGGCCGGCCCGAGCGACGTCGGCGACGACGACGTCCTCAGACTGGAGCGCTGGATGGGGCTGCTCGAGTCCGGCTACGACTGGGACTACCCGGTCGAGCCGCAGGCCGGCGGCAACAGTTTTATGCGGCACGCGCGCGCGAAGGTGCTGGGCGGCTGTTCGTCGCACAACTCCTGCATCGCCTTCTGGGCGCCCGCGGAGGACCTGGACGACTGGGCCGCACAGGGCTGCAGGGGCTGGAGCGCGGCCGACCTGTTCCCGCTGTACCGGCGGCTGGAGAACAACGACGCGCCCGGCGACCATCACGGCCGCAGCGGTCCGGTGAGACTGCGCACGCTCAAGGGCGAGGACCCGTGCGGCACGGCCCTGCTGGAGGCGTGCGCACAGGCGGGCATACCCACGGTCCCGTTCAACACCGGCAGGACCGTGGTGCGCGGGGCGAACTGGTTCCAGATCAACTCCGACGAGAACAACATCCGCCAGTCCTCGTCCGTGGCGTACCTGCACCCGGTGCTGGGCAAGCGGCCGAACCTGGATGTACGGACCGGAGTGCGGGCCAGGAAACTCGTGCTGGAGGGGCGGCGGTGCGCGGGCGCCGAGTACCTCGGTCCGGACCTGGTGCACACCCGCACGGTACGGGCCCGGCGCGAGGTGATCGTCTCCTGTGGCTCGATCGACTCCCCCAAGCTGCTGATGCTGTCGGGCATCGGGCCGGCGGAACATCTCCGTGAGATCGGCGTCGAGGTGGTCGTGGACTCGGCGGGCGTCGGCGAGAACCTCCAGGACCACCCCGAGGGCGTCATCATGTGGGAGGCCCGGCAGCCCATGACGACCACGTCCAGCCAGTGGTGGGAGGCAGGGGTCTTCTACGACACCGAACCCGGCCTGGACCGCCCGGACCTGATGTTCCACTACGGTTCGGTGCCGTTCGACATGAACACCGCGCGGTGGGGCTATCCGACCTCGGAGAACGCGTTCTGCCTGACGCCCAACGTGACGAAGGCGAAGTCACGGGGCACGGTGCGGCTGCGGACCCGGGACTACCGGGACAAACCCAGGGTGGACCCCCGGTACTTCACGCATGAGCACGATGTGCGCGTGATGACGTACGGCTTCGGGCTCGCCCGGAAGATCGCCGCGCAGCCTGCGCTGAGCGGCTGGGCGGGGGCGGAGCTGGCCCCGGGACCGGATGTGCGGTCGGACGACGAACTCCTCGACTACATCCGCAAGACCCACAACACCGTCTACCACCCTTCCTGCACGGTGAAGATGGGAGCCGACGACGACCCCTCGGCCCCGCTCGACGCGCGGCTGCGGGTCAAGGGGGTCGAGGGGCTGCGGGTCGCCGACGGGTCGGTGATGCCCGACCTGATCGCCGTCAACCCGTGCATCACCACGATGGTGATCGGGGAGAAGTGCGCGGACCTTCTGAAGGAGGACGCCTGACCGTCATGCCGGGCGCCGGAACACCCGGGTCGCCGTGATCTCGCTGTGCACCGTTTCTCCGGCCTGGGGCTGCTGGGGCAGACCGGGCCGCAGGTGTTCCTCGACGCTGATGTACTTCAGGCCCGCTCTGAGGTCGGCGTCGTTGCGCAGCCGGATGACCAGCGGGAACTCCGCGAGCGCGGTCGTGTCGAACAGGCCTGTGGTGTACAGCAGCTGCACGCCCAGCGCATCCGACACGGCCCGCTGCAGCTCCAGCAGGTACGTGGCGTTGGCGCGGCCGATCGGGTTGTCCAGGAACAGCGTGCCGGCGTGCCGGTGCTTGTCCCGGCCCCGGTCGTTGGAGCGCAGGGCCGCCATCGTGCAGTACAGGGCGATGGCGGCCGTCAGCAGCTGACCGCCCGAGAACACGTCGCCCATCTGCCCGACGGGAACGCGCTCGGCGCGCAGTACGGCGTCGGGCTTGAGGATCTCGACGGCCACGCCCTTGGGCTGGAGGGCGGCGGCGACTCCGCGCAGCAGCAGGGACATGCCGTCGCGGCGCAGGTCGGAGTTCTTCTTGACGGCCGCGCGTGTGGCCTCGTCGATGACGTCGCCGAGCCGTTCGGTGAGCGTTGCCTGGTCGGGTTCCTCGAAGCGGATGCGCAGGAACTCCTGTCCCGACCACTCGCCGAGCCCTTCGGGCAGCCGGGAGAGCCGCTGGGCGGACCTGAGCGTCGCCAGCGCCGACTCCACGAGGCCGCGCAGGCGGTCCACGATCGAGTCACGGTTGCGCTCCAGCTGCGCCAACTCGTCGGTCAGGACGCGCAGCCGGGGTGCGAAGGCGTCCGCCCACCTCTGGGCGTGCTCGGGCAGGGCGGAGGCGGGCAGCTCGCGGATCTGCTGCCGGGCGGGGGTGCGGACCTGTTCGTAGCGCGTGGAGTTGGCGTGCCGGACGAGGACGTCGCTCGCCTCGCGCACGGCCGACTCGGCGGCGGACAGGTCGGCGGCGCAGCCGCGCAGCGAGCGGCGGGCCTCGGCGCCGGAGTGCCGGGCCTCCTCCAGGGTGCCGGGGTAGGGCTCCGGTTCGTCCTGCTCCTCTTCCAAGGCGTGCTCGCGCAGCAGGTCGCGGAGCATCGCGGCGATCTCGTCGAAGCCGCCTGCCGCGTCCTCGGCGGCCCGGTGGGCCTCCAGCAGCTCGGCGTGTGCCTCGCGGGCCTGAGCCAGCGCCTCGGTGCGGGCCGCGAGTTCGGCGGTGGCGGTGCGCAGCAGGGCCTGGGCGTGCTCGGCGTCGCGCGGGACGAGTTCCTCGGACAGCCCGGTGTGCGCCTCGCCGTCCTCGGGGGCGAGACGCTCGGCCTCGCCACGCAGCCGGCCGAGCTGCTCGCTCGCGGACGACATACGGGTCTCCAGGAGCTGCACCAGCTCCTCCGCGCGTGCGGCCGCGGCCTGCCGGGAGGGGCCGTCGGAGCCGTCAGGCGACTGCAGGAGTTGCTCGGCGCGGGTGCGGACCTTGTTGCTGAGGCGGTCCAGTTCGGCGCGGGCCGCGCTCTCGTCGCTCTCCGCGCGGGCCTGCTCGGCGCGCAGGTCGGCGCCGACGCCGACCTTCTCGTACACCTGCGAGGCGGCCCGGTAGGCCTCGCGGAGGGCGGCCAGGGGGGCCTCGGGGGCGTCGGTGCCGTCGTCCGGTACGTCGTCGGGGGCGCCGGCGATCTCGGAGCGCTCGGCGCGCAGCGCACGCGCGGTGCGTCGGGCGTCGTCGGCGGCTCGCTGGGCGGCGCGGCGGTCCTCGTCGGCGGCTCGCGCGCGCTCCAGGCAGGCCTGGGCGCGGACCTCGCACTCGGCGGCCTCGTCGGCGAGTTCGCGCAGGCGGGCCTGCCAGCCGGCTCGCTCGCGCAGCCGGTAGGCGAGTCCGGCGAGGGCGTCGGCGGCGCGACGGGCCTTCTGCGCGGCCTCCTGCCGCTCGTCCCGGACCCGCGTGCTCTCGGCGGCGCTCTCGTCGGCCTCCGCACGGGCGGTCCGGGCCTCGGTGAGTTCGGCCTCGGCCTCCTCGGCGAACGCGCGCGCGTCCCGGGCGGCCTGGGCGAGTTCGGTGAGCCGGCCGGCCGGGCAGCCGGTGCGCCAGGAGGCGAGCCGGGCGGCCAGCTCGCGGTCCTTGCCGAGCCGGGCGGCCAGGGCGCGGATCTCCTCGTCGCGCTCGGTGGCCCGTACGCGCAGTGCCTGCCGCTCCTCGTCTGCGGCGTGCTCGTCGTGCATGGCCGGGTTCGGCGGCACGAGGAAGACGTCACCGGAGCCGGCGCCGGCGGCGGGCGGCGGGGCGAGCAGGGCCGCGGCCGTTCCGACGGCGACGGCCGAGCGTGGCAGCAGGGCCGCCTCGGCGAGCGCCTCGCGGGCACGCACGTGTGTGTCCGGGTCGGTGATGATCACGCCGTCGACCAGTTCGGGGCGGGCGGCGAGCACGCGCGCGTGGTCGGCGGGGTCGACGGCCTGGGCGAGGTAGCGCCAGCCGGGCAGCGCGGGGATGCCGTGCTCGCCGAGGTACTCGACGGTGGCCAGCACGTCGGGGCCGGGCGGCAGCAGTCCGCCGTCGCCGAGGGCGCCGAGGATGCGGGCGTCGTCGGCGGCGGCGGTGCGCAGCTCGAACAGGTGCCGTTCGGCGGTGGACACGGTGTCGTCGAGGAGTGCGCGCAGGTCGTCGGCGAAGCGGTCGAGTTCCTCGGGGCTGAGCACGGCCTGCCGTGCGTCGCCCGTCTCGCCGTCATGGCGCGGCTGGGGGATCAGCGGGCGGTCGTCGCCCGTGAGGCCCAGCAGTTCCGCGAGCCGCTTCTCGGCCGCCAGTGCCTCGGCGAGCCGGCGCTCGGCGTCGTACGAGCGCTCCGCGGCCGTCGCCGCGTCGGCCGCGCGGGCCGCGGTGAGTTCCGCGCGGGACTCTGCCGCGGCCGCCTCGCGCGCGTGCTCGGTGGCCGTGCGGGCGGCTTCGCGGGCCGCGTCCCAGGCGGCCACGGCGGTCTTCTCGGCGTCGCTGGCGGCGAGCGCGGCACGGGCCGGGTCGGCGTCCGGGGCGCTGTCGTCGAGCCAGCCCGCGCGGACGGCCTCGGCGGTCTCCTGCTCGACCTCGGCGAGGCGCTGGCGCAGGTGCCCGGCCTCGCTGCGGGCGCGCTGCGCCTCGGTGGCGGCAGCCGTGTTGTCGCGGTAGGCGGCGTCGCTGACCTCCTGGAGGGCGGCGGAGCGCTCCTCCTCCTCGTTGGCGAGGGACTCGGCGCTCCCGGCCGCCGTGTGCAGGGCCCGTACCAGGTCCACGGCGGCCTTGGCGCGGGCGGCGAGCGCGGGGGCCGCGTCCCGCTCGGCCTCCTGGATGGCGGCGGACACGCGCGCGACCCGGTCGGCGGCGGCACGGTGGCGCAGCGCGGCCTCGGCGGCCTGCCACGCGGCGTGCAGCGTGCGCGCGTCGGCCAGCTCGCGTTTCTGTGCGGCGGCGGACTTCTCGGCGGCGGCGAGCGCCAGGGAGGCGTGCCGGTAGGCGAGTTCGGCGGCGACCAGGGCACTGCGCTCACGGGCGCCCTCGGAGTGCGTGACGGCGTAGGCGGCGGCCGTGACCCGCTGGGCGAGGTCGGCGGCCCGCACCCGCTCCCGCACGGCCCGCGCGGACAGCCGCCGGGCCAGCGTTCGGGTGCGGCGCTCGGCGCCGGCGTGGACGTCACGCGCGCGTGAGCGGGCCTCGGCCGCCTCCACGATCCGCCCGAGCAGGTCCACGGAACCGGCGGTGAAGTCCCGTTCGGCCATCAGTTCGGCGCGTCGGCCCAGCTTGTTGCCGAAGCCGCTGACCAGGTCGGCGAGGCCGTCGGTGTCGCGGGTGTCGGTGACCGCGCGCAGCAGCAGGTCGGTGAAGTCGGAGTCCTTCTTGACCGCGAAGAGGCCGGCCGCCTCGCCCTCGTCGGCGTTCATCTCCCGCTGGTAGCGGAAGAGTTCGGGGTCGAGGCCGAGGTCGCCGAGGTGCTCGGTCCAGCGTTCGTGGGTCTCCTCCCAGTGCACCTCCAGGTGCGGGTACGCCTTCCCCGCCTCGGTGAGGGCGTCCCGGAAACCCTTCATGGTGCGGCGGCGGCCCTGGGCGCCGGAGGAGCCCTCCGCGGGCGGCCGTACGGCGGTGGACTCGGCGACGGGGAGGTTGTCCAGGCTGAGTCCAGGTCCGGGCCGGAAGGAGTACCAGGCCTCCGCGAACTTGCGGGGGTCGTTGGAGACCTGACGGCCGCGCCACTCGCTGACCTTGCCGACGACGACGCACTCGCCGGTCTGCACGTGCTGCCACTCCAGGGCCACGTGTCCGCAGTCGTCGGCGAGCAGGAACTTGCGCAGCACGCCGGAGCTGGCGCCGCCGAGGGTGTTGCGGTGGCCCGGCAGCATCACCGAGAAGATCAGCTTGAGCAGCACGGACTTGCCGCCGCCGTTCTCCAGGAACAGCACGCCCGCGGGCGCGGGCCGGCGCGGCGGTCCGGTCGGCTCCTCCTCGAAGAACTCCGCCTGCGTGGGCGCCGGGTCGGGCACGGGCTCGCCCACGCCCCGCAGGTCAAGCACGGTGTCGGCGTAGCGCGCACCGGCGGGCCCGATGGAGTAGAGGCGGACCCGGGACAGCTCGTACATGGCGGACTCTCGTCGTAAGTCTTCGTAAGTCTGGAAAAGGTGCGGTGGTGCGGTGCGGGGGCTTGTGACGCCCCGCGGCTTCCGCGGGCTCAGGAGTGGAAGGGCAGGCCCGCGTCGGCCACCAGGTCGAGGTCGTCGAGGTCCTCGGCGGGCAGCAGGCTTGCGGTGCCGTCGGTGACCGGGACGATGCCCAGCTCCAGCAGTTCGGCCATGGCGGCGCTGCCGGCCATGTCGCGGACCTGGAGCTGGTAGCGGGCCGTGGTGCGGTACGTGCCGCCGTTCTCGTCGCCGGTGCGCTGCAGGAAGCCCGAGTCGGTGAGGAAGGCCGTGGCCTTGGCGACGATGCCCGTGGTGGAGGCGGCCGGCCGGCGTGCGTCCTTGGTGGCGCCGGTGGCGCTGCGTCTGGACCAGATCCGCCAGGCGGCCTCCAGGCCGGGCGCGCCGGTGGCCGGGTCGGTGTTCTCGCCCTGTTCCTCGGCGCGCTCCTCCAGACGGCGGCAGGCCTGTCGGACGAAGGCGTCGACCCCGTTGACGGTGACGCGGCCGATGTAGGAGTCGTCGGCCAGGTCCTCGGGGCGCGGGAACGCCAGCGCGGCGACGGCGAGATGGGCGAGGCCGTGCAGGAAGCGGTCGCCGGAGTCGGCGGCGGTGCGGCGCGCGTAGTCGCCCATGCGCACGGCGAACACCGAGTCCTCCGCGGCCGTCACGGCCATCCCGGCGCGCGGGGACACTTCCAGCACGACGAGGCCGAGGCCGGCGGCGACGGCATCCGCGAGGCGCGCGAAGGCGGGGTCCTCGCGGTAGCGGCGCAGCAGCTCCGTGTACTCCTGGTCCCGGGCGGGCTGCAATTTGGGCTGGAGCCCGAAGGCGACGAGCCGCGCCGCATCGGCGGCGTCGGCGGGGGTGACGGCGGCGGACGCCGCCGGAGCCGGGGCCTCCGTCTCACTCCATTCGACGTGCTCGGTCACGGTCGGGGCTCCTTGTCACGCTGGTGTTCACTCATGCTGCTTCCGTCCGGTCCGCCGCCATGCCCGCCGCGTCCAGCAGGGCGGTCCCCACGATCAGGTCGGCCCCGCCGAACTCGGGGTCGTCCAGCTCGGTGCCGTCGTCCACGGCGAACAGCAGCTTCTCCTCGCCCTGCCGGTAGGCGGTGCCGACCGCGGGGCTGGCCGCGTGGACCGCCAGCAGGGCGACCAGGTAGGCCAGATCGGGATCGCCGGTGCGCCGGGCCTGCGCGAGCAGTCCGGACAGTCGGCGGGGGGCGTCCGCGGGCAGGTCCAGCAGTTCCATGGCGGTGGCCAGCTGTTCGTCGCTGAACCGGCTGTCGTCCGGGGTGGCGATCAGGTCGGGCTCGGGCATCTCCGCGCCCAGGTGCTCACGCTCGACGGGCGGCGTCAGCAGGATGTCGACCAGGTCCGCGACGCGTACGGACACGGGGGTGCGCAGTCCGGTGCCGTGCGCGAAGAACGCGTCCGTGACTCTGATGGCCTGTTCACGCGGCAGTGGCAGCAACGGGGCGAGCAGGTGACCGTACAGGTCGGTGCCGGACGTCGCGGCCGGTGCGGCGAAGGCCTGCCGGTCCTGCTCGGCGCGGAAGAGGGGGCCGGCCTCCAGCAGGCGCGACTGGAGCTGGGTGTGCCGCCGGATGCAGTCCTTGACGATGTCGACCAGTTCGGCGGCGCGGCGCTTGTGCTCGGGTTCCTCGGTCTCGTCGCGGGCCCTGCGGATGTTGGTGAGGATCGCGTTCTCGTGGCGGTAGCGGTCGGCCACGTGGTCGAGGGCCTCGGCGATCATGTCGGGTACGGCGCCCAGCCAGTCGACCGCGCGGACGTTGCGCCGGGTGGCCTCCAGGGCGCGGCGCAGGGTCTCCGAGTACTGCACGGTGCGGTAGCGGGCCTGCTCGGCAGCGAGCTGGGCGTCGGCGAGCCGGCCGCGGCTGATCAGCACCTCCAGCTTGACCTCGGCGGCGATCTGGGCGCTGGTGACATCGGTGTCCAGGGCACCGACGAGGACGTTGACGGCTTCGTCGGTCGTGCGGAGGTAGACCGTGCCGCCGGGGCCGGGGACCTCCTCGATCAGCTTGAAGTCGTAGTCACGGCGTACGTAGCTGCCGTCCTGGGCGAAGGTTCCGTACACCGCGCGGAAGCCGCGGTCCACGCTGCCGACGTTGATCAGGTTCTCCATGACCCAGCGGGCCACCCGCTCGTGCTCCTCGGCGGGACGCTGGGGGGCCTGCGCGGAGATCCGCGGGACGAGCCGGGCCACGATCTGGTCGTGGTCGGCGCCCGTGTCGAAGTCCATGTTCAGGGTGACGAGGTCGATGGCGGCCAGGGCGACCTCGGCCATGCCGTACACCGAGTACTCGCCGGCCAGGTTGGCCTTGCGGGCGTCGAGGTCGTGCAGGGGCGCGGTGCAGGCGAGCGCGCGCAGCCGCCGCGCCAGGCCCTCGTCGGCGGCCGGCCCCGGGGCGGGGCGCGGCCCCGCGCTGAGCTGGGGCGGAACACGGTCCGTCGGTGCAGGCGAAGTCACGGTGCACAGACTAGGTCCTCGGTCTGACAACGACCCAAACGGACGCAGAAGCGACGGCCGTCACGACGACGACACGGAGCCGTGCCGGCGGTGCCCGGCGGGGGTCACTCGCTCAGCCCGCGGCCGTCACGGGGACCGTCTCGGGGACCGCGGGCCGGCCTGGGGCCGGCTTGGGGGCGTCACGGGGGGGACCGCCGGGGGGATACGTCAGGCCGGGGCATGCGTCAGGCGGGGGCCACGCCGTCGTGGGTCGTCGGCAGCGGCGCCCAGCCCTTCTCCTGGCCCGCCACGGCACCAGCGTCACAGGCCGCCCTGGACGTCCTCACCGACCCGTCGCCGGTACACCTCGACGATCCGGTCCAGGGAGTCCTCGAGGTACCGCTCCAGCAGCTGCTCCGCCCCCGTGCGGTCGCCGTCCTCGAGGGCCCGCAGGATGTCGCGGTTGCGGACGAGGTAGGGCTCGTGCAGGCGACGCGGGTCGTCGACGACGTGGAAGGCAAGGCGCAGCTCGGCGAAGACACTGCGCATCAACTCGTCGGTGCGCTCGCTGCCGGCCAGGGAGACCAGTTCGCGGTGGAAGTGGATGTTCGCCGTCCCCATCGCTTTCCAGTCATTCTCCCGGGCGGCCCGCAGCCCCTCGGTGACGGCCTCGGCGAGCCTGTCGAGCGCGTACGGCGGCTCACCGAGGCCGCGTACGACGGCGCACTCGACGAGGGTCCGGGTGCGGTAGATGTCCTCGACGTCCTGCACGGTCAGGACGCGGACGAAGACGCCGCGGTTGAGTTCGTGGACGAGCAGGCGTTCATGGGTGAGCAGCCGGAAGGCCTCACGCAGCGTGTTGCGGGAGACCCCGAGGGCGCCGCCGATGGCGTCCTCGGACAGCCGTGTGCCGGGCGGGAAGTAGCCGTCGGCGATCCGGCTTCTGAGGATGTCGGAGACCCGTTCGGCGGTGCTCGTGCGCCCCAGGAGCGCGCGGTCGTCGGCCAGTCCCGTCAGCTGCTCTGCCATGCCCGGAATTCAATCGCAGACCCAGGAACGAAACAACGCGAGTATTGAAGGATCGTTGAACGATCCTCTACGGTGCTCCGCACGGAACGGCTCTCGGAACGGCTCTTTTCAGCACCCTCCGTCCCTTTCTGCGAGGTGCCCATGAGCACAACCCCTCCACCGCGGCTCCTGACGCCCGGCTCCCTCCCCGGCGAGGCCGAACACGCCGCAGATGACGGCGCGTTCGGCTGGTTGCGCGCCCTCGGTCCGCGTGGACGGCAGGCGTTCGCCGGAGCTTTCGGCGGATATGCCCTGGATTCCTACGACTACTTCACGCTGCCGCTGAGCATGGTGACGCTCGCGGCGTACTTCGGCCTGGACAGCGGCCAGACCGGCCTGTTCACGACCGTCACCCTGGTCGTCTCCGCGATCGGCGGTGCCGTGGCGGGTGTGATGGCGGACCGGCTGGGCCGCGTCCGGGCACTGATGATCACGGTGACCACCTACGCCGTCTTCACCGTGGCCTGCGGCTTCGCGCCCAGCTACGAGGCCCTGCTGGTCTTCCGCGCGCTACAGGGCCTCGGCTTCGGCGGCGAGTGGGCGGTCGGCGCGGTGCTGGTCGCCGAGTACACGAGCGCGCGGCACCGGGGCCGTACGCTCGGCGCGGTCCAGAGTTCCTGGGCGGTCGGCTGGGCGCTGGCCGCGGTCGTCTACACGCTGGTCTTCTCCCTCGTCGGCGACGACTGGGCCTGGCGCGTGATGTTCTGGACGGGCGCCCTGCCCGCGCTGCTCGTGGTGTGGCTGCGGCGCCGGGTGCACGACGCCCCCGCGGCCACGGCGGCCCGTGAACAGAGCCCGCGGCGCGGCTCGTTCACGGCGATCTTCCGGCCGGGTTCGGGCGAGGAGCCGGGCCTGCTGCGTACGACGCTGTGCGCGGTGCTGCTGTCCACGGGCGTGCAGGGCGGCTACTACACGCTGGCGACCTGGGTGCCGACGTACCTGAAGACCGAGCGCGGCCTGTCGGTCGTCGGCACCGGCGGGTACCTGACCTTCCTGATCTGCGGCGCCTTCCTCGGGTATCTCACCGGCGGACACCTCACCGACCGGCTCGGCCGGCGCCGCACCATCTGGTTGTTCGCGCTGCTGTCGGCGCTGTGCGTGCTGGTGTACGCGCACATCCCGCACGGCGCGAACACCGTGCTGCTGGTGCTGGGCTTCCCGCTCGGCTTCTGCATGTCGGCGATCTTCAGCGGCTTCGGCTCGTACCTCAGCGAGCTGTACCCGACGGCGGTGCGCGGCACCGGCCAGGGCTTCACCTACAACGCGGGCCGCGCGGTCGGCGCGGTGTTCCCCACGCTGGTGGGCTTCCTGGCGGACGGCTGGGGCGTGGGCGGCGCGCTCGTCTTCGGCGCGATCGGCTACGGCCTCGCCGCGCTGGCGCTCCTCGGGCTGCCGGAGACGCGCGGGAAGGAGCTGGTGTGATGCGGCGGGATCCTGTCGAGGACCGGGCGGTGACCCTCGTCGACGCGCACGCGCGCGCGTGGAGCCCGAAAACCGCGCGGGAGCGCTTCCGGGCGGGCCTCGCGGGCCCCACGGCCGGCGTCGCAGCGGGGCACACGCAGGCCAATCTCATCTCGGTGCCGGCCGACTGGGCGTACGACATGCTGCTGTTCTGCCAGCGCAACCCGAAGCCCTGCCCTGTGCTCGACGTCACGGACGCGGGGTCGCCCGCGACCGTGCTCGCGGACGGCGCCGATCTGCGCACCGACCTGCCGCGCTACCGGGTGTGGGAGAACGGCGAGCTGGTCGACGAGCCCACGGACGTGCGGGCGTACTGGCGGGACGACCTGGTGTCGTTCCTGCTGGGGTGCAGCTTCACCTTCGAGTGGGCGCTGGCCGGGGCGGGTGTGCCGATCCGGCACGTGGAGCAGGGCCGCAACGTGCCGATGTACACGACCAGCCGCCAGTGCCGTCCGGCGGGGCGGCTGCGCGGGCCCATGGTGGTGTCGATGCGCCCGGTGCCGCCCGAGCACCTGGCAGCCGCGATCCGGGAGAGCAGCCTGCTCCCGGCGGTGCACGGCAGTCCCGTGCACTGCGGCGACCCGGCGGGGCTGGGCATCCACGACCTCGCCCGCCCCGACTTCGGCGACCCGGTGGCCGCCGAGCCGGACGACATCCCGGTGTTCTGGGCGTGCGGGGTGACCCCGCAGGCGGCGGTGATGGCCTCCCGGCCGCCGTTCGCCCTCACCCACGCACCGGGCCAGATGTTCCTGACCGACGCCCGTGACGAGCAGTACCGCGTGGCCTGAACCGACCAGCACGAAGGACATCATGACCGCGATCGATCTGAACGCCGACCTCGGCGAGGGTTTCGGCCGCTGGCGGCTGACCGACGACGAACAGCTGCTGTCCGTCGTCACCAGCGCCAACGTGGCCTGCGGATTCCACGCCGGGGACGCGGTCACCATGCGCCGGGTCTGCGAACTGGCCGCCGCGCGCGGAGTGGCGATCGGCGCGCAGGTCTCCTACCGGGACGTGGCAGGATTCGGGCGGCGCGCCATGGATGTGCCGCCCGCCGAGCTGACGGCCGAGGTCGCCTACCAGATCGGCGCACTGGAGGTGTTCGCGCGGGCCGCGGGCGCACGCGTGGCGTACGTCAAGCCGCACGGCGCGCTGTACAACCGGGTCGTGCACGACGGGGAGCAGGCCGCCGCCGTCGTGGACGGCGTGCTCCTGGCGGACGCCTCGCTGCCGGTGCTGGGGCTGCCCGGGTCGCAGCTGCTGGAGCTGGCCGCGAAGGCGGGCCTGTCAGCCGTCACGGAGGCGTTCGCGGACCGCGCGTACACCGACGAGGGCACCCTGGTGCCACGCGGCCGGGAGGGCGCCGTGGTGACCGACCCCGACGCGGTCGTGGAGCGCTCGGTGAGCCTCGCACGCCACGGCGAGGTGACCACGCACTCCGGCGCGCGGGTCCAGGTGCGCGCCCGCTCGCTGTGCCTGCACGGCGACACGCCCGGCGCGGTGGAACTGGCCCGCCGGGTGCGCGAGAAGCTGGCGGCGGCCGGTGTGACAGTGGAGGCCTTCGCGTGAGAGCACTGCCTGTCGGCGAGCACGCACTGCTCCTGGAAGGAACGTCCGGCGAGGAGGCGCGCGCCCTGCACGCGGAGCTGCTGCGGCGCCGCGCGGAGGGCTCGCTGACCGTCCGCGAGATCGTCCCGGCCGCCCGTACGGTCCTGCTCGACGGCCTGGACGACCCCGCCCGCTGGGCGGCCGAGCTGGCATCCTTCGACGTGCCGCCGGTACCGCCGTGCGCGCGTGAGCTGGTCGAGCTGCCCGTGCGTTACGACGGCCCCGACCTCGCGGAGGTCGCCGCGCGCTGGCAGGTACCCGAGGACGAGGTGGCCCGCATCCACGCGGGCACCGAGTTCACGGTGGCCTTCTGCGGGTTCGCGCCCGGCTTCGGCTACCTCACCGGCCTTCCCGCCCGCTGCCACGTGCCGCGCCGGTCCACTCCGCGCACGGCCGTCCCCGCCGGCGCGGTGGCGCTGGCCGGCCCGTACACGGGCGTGTACCCGCGCTCCTCGCCGGGCGGCTGGCAGCTGATCGGCACGACGGACGCCGTGCTGTGGGACCACGCGCGCGTACCGGCCGCGCTGCTCTCCCCGGGCACGCGCGTGCGCTTCGTACCCGTGGAGAACTCATGACCGCCGTACCGGTGGAGGGGACATGACCGACCGTGCGCTCGTCGTCGTGCGCTGCGGGGCGCTGACCACCGTGCAGGACCGTGGGCGGCCCGGGTACGCGCACCTGGGCGTGCCGCGCTCGGGCGTGCTCGACCCGCCCGCGGCGGCGCTCGTCAACCGGCTCGTGGGCAATCCCCCGGACTCGGCCGTCCTGGAGACAACCCTGAACGGCTGTGCGGTGCGCCCGCGTTCCACGCTGACGGTGGCGGTCGGCGGTGCGCCCTGCCCGGTCACCGTGGGCGGGCGCCCGGTGGGCTGGGGCGCCCCGGTCGTCGTCCCCGCCGGTGAACTGCTGGAGGTGGGCGCCGCCGTGGCCGGGGTGCGCAGCTACCTGGCCGTCGCGGGCGGCATCGCCGTGGAGCCGGTCCTCGGCAGCCGCGCCACCGACCTGCTGTCGGGGCTCGGCCCGGCGCCGCTCACGGACGGCACGGTGCTGCCGCTCGGCGCCCCGTCGGGCCCTCCCGCGCGCGTGGACGTCGCGCCGCAGCCGGGTCCGCCCGCCGAACTCGTCCTCCGGGTGACGCCGGGCCCGCGGGACGACTGGTTCACCACGCGGGCGGTGCGGGACCTCAGCACGCGCGGGTACCGGGTGTCGTCGGCGAGCAACCGCATCGGCCTGCGCACCGAGGGCCCCGCCCTGGAGCGGGCCCGGTCCGGTGAGCTGCCCAGTGAGGGGATGGTGCGCGGGGCGGTCCAGGTGCCGCCGGACGGCCGCCCGGTGGTCTTCCTGGCCGATCATCCGACCACCGGGGGCTACCCGGTGATCGCGGTGGTCCGTGCCGCCGACCTCCCGGCGGCGGCCCAGGCGGTGCCGGGCACACCGGTCCGATTCGTGCCCGTGCACCGTCGCTGACCCGCCGCGGACGGCCAGCCAGGTCACCCGCACCGGCCTTCCGACAGCGGCCCGGGCAGCCCCGGACATCACCCCGGTCCGGTTCGTGCCCGTACACCGCCGGCCGAGGAACGCCCCATGAGCGTTGCCGCGCACCCGTGCAGGTCAGGCGGTGTCCATGCCCGCCTGACCCGGGGGTCACCGCACGTTCACACGACGGGCGGAAATCCGCCCCTGCCCATGTGCGTGCGTCCGGCCTGCCGGCTGGTCAGCCGGTGGTGTCCGGTCCGAAGCGGCTGCGCACCGCGGTCTGTACCTCGGCCTCCTCCGCCGGGTCGGCGGCGAGGCGGCGGAGTCGTTCGACGACGCGGGTGTCACCGGTCTCGGCGTGCCGGGCGGCGAGTTCGCGGGTGGTCTCCTCGCAGTCCCACAGGCATTCGACGGCGAAACCGGTGGCGAAGGAGGGGTCGGTGGCGGCCAGCGCGCGGGCGGCACGGCCGCGCAGGTGCGAGGAGGCCGTCTCACGGTAGATGTGGCGCAGCACGGGGGCGGCGCAGGCGATGCCGAGGCGCCCGGTGCCGTCGACGAGGGTCCACAGGGTCGGGGCGTCGGGGCCCTGACCGCGTACCGCCTCACGCAGGGCGCCGAGGACGAGGTCCTTGTCCTGGGCTCCGCCCCGGCAGGCGAGCATGCGTCCGGCGGCGGCGCCGAGGGCGTCGGGGCGCTGGGCCCAGCCGCGCGCGCGGTCGACGGCGGCGATGCTGCGCATCCGCTCGAAGGCGTCGACGGCGGCCTCCGTGACGCCGCTCGTCGCGTCGGTCACGGCGGCCTCGATCAGGTCGAGGGCGTCGGGATCGTTGCTGTCGGCGAGGTAGCGCAGTGCGGTGCAGCGGGCTCCCTCGGTGCCGCTCCGGGCGGCCTGGAGGATCTCGGGGCGGTCCTCCGGTCCGGCCACGGCACTCAGGCAGCGGGCGGCGGGCACATGGAGGGCCGCACCGCGCTCCACGCCCTGCTGGGCCCATTCCAGGACGGCGCGCACGCTCCAGCCGGGGCGGGGTCCGGTGGGCCGCAGCTGGCGCTGCCAGCGGTCGAAACAGCCGGTCTCGTGTGCGGCACGCACGCGCGTGGCGATCCATTCGCGGGGATCGTCGGCCCACAGCCGCCAGGGCCTCGGTTCGAAGGCGTCGCGGACGGCGGCGGCCAGCTCGGCCTCGCCCTCGGGATCGGTGGAGAAGCGGGCGAGGACGGGCGCGGCCAAGGCGCGCAGGCCGGCGTCGTCGTCCCGGAGGGCCAGCTCGTCCAGGGCCCAGGCCCAGTTGGAGCCGTTGGTGGCGTACCGGCGCAGCAGCTCCAGCGCGTCCCGCCTGCCGTAGGAGGCGAGGTGTCCGAGGACTGCCAGCGCGAGGCCGGTGCGGGACTCGCAGGTGTCGAGGACGTCTTCGGGGTCGAACAGGTGCGCCTCGATGGTGTCCAGCTCGCCGTTCAGGTCCAGGTAGAGGCGGGCGTAGTAGAGGGAGCGGTTCTCCACCTGCCAGTCGTGGCGGGGGTCGCGCAGCACACAGTGGTCCAGGGCCGCGAGCGCTTCCGCGCGCGGGGCGGTGAGCGCGTGCAGTGTGCCGTCGCCGCGGCCCCGCTGGAGCAGGCCGAGCAGTGTGCCGCTGGGCGCTATGACCGGATCGAACATGGGAAACAGCCTCACATCAAGCGTCGACGCAACCGGGGAACACGCACTACCTGGCCGCGGGACACAACGTCGGAGCGTCCGCCGTCTCTTGCTTGCTGTAGACCATTTCTCTCTGCCTCTCGTCGGTGGCCCAAGCGGACCGCATCACGGCCCGCGCGGTGCGGCAACACCTGCCCAGCCATCGCGTCCGTGAACCACGTCGTCATGATGACCCGCGGTCTGTGCTGCCGCGACCGTATTTCCGGCGGCCTTTTACCGCCTCCCCCGTTATGTGTGTCGTGCCCGGTCAGTACCTGGTCAGGACGTTCGGATCACTGTGCGCCGAACAATTCCAGCAATTCCGTCCTGCCGAACATCCGCGCCGTGTCGACGGCCGAGGGAGTGCCCGCGGCCGGGTCGGCGCCGCTCTCCAGGAGAGCCTTGATCACTTCCGTCTCACCCTTGAAGACGGCCCCCGCGAGCGGGGTCTGACCCCGGTCGTTGACCCGGTCCGCGGACGCGCCCCGGGAGAGCAGTGCGCGCACCGCGTCGGCGTGTCCGTGATAGGCGGCGAGCATCACCAGGCAGTCGCCGCGGTCGTTCGTGAGGTCGGCCGGCACGCCCGCGTCGACGTACGCCACGAGGGCTTCGGTCTGCCCCTGGCGGGCCAGATCGAAGATCTTGGTCGCCAGCTCCACCACCTCGGGGTCGGGGGCTTCACTCATCGGGCGGACCGCCTCTCCTTGCGAACTGCTGAGTCACTTCGGGGACTGAGGGAGCGTACGGCAGCGAGTGGGGCACGGCCGTACGGGTGAATCGCCAGCGTACTGGCTCGCAAGGCACATGACCCGATCTGCCCTAGGTAAAGATCAGCAACATACCCCCGCCAAGGCGACAGAACCGCCCAACCAGGACAGGAGCGCACATCAGGACCACTCCACCAAATGAGGGAAATCAGCCGAATTTCACCCAGTTGCACCTTTTATCGTATGGATACATCCTGTGATCCTGGAAGTACTCATGGTGACTGTCCCCCTTCGACACCAGGAGGCCTCAAATGATCCTCTCCATGTCCGGCGTCGTCCTGCTCGGCATCATCGTCTTCCTCTTCTTCCGCAAGGACGGGCTGAAGGGCTCGCACGCCGCGGTCTCGGCCCTGTTCGGCTTCTACCTCGCGAGCACGGCCATCGCCCCGAGCATCAAGGCCGGCGGCGAGAGCCTGGCGAGCCTCCTGGGCGGCATCAAGTTCTGATCCGCCCCGTCCCCACCGCACGCACCATCAGGAGACAGCAGTGGCCCGGCGCCCTCTCCCCCACATTCTGAGCAACGGCAGCGCGGACTACGCCCGCACGCAGATCGCCCGGAGCCGGGAGCTGGCCCGGACGGCGGCCGACAGCGCCACCGACGTCCTCCATCCGCTGATCACCGTCTCGCGGGGGCTGTGCCGGCTGGCCGCGGCCGGACGGCGCAAGTGGGCGGACACGCCCAAGGACAAACGGGGACCACTGCTCTTCCTCGTGGCCTCTGTGATCCTGGTCGTGGCGCTGGTGCCGTACGGCCTGTTGCTCGCCGCCATCACCCTGATGGCGGCGGCGGCCTGGCAGGGCCGCGACCGCACCCCGTCGGCACCCGAAGGGCCCGACGAGTCGCAGATCGAGCGGCTCCAGTCCCTGTACGAGGCCCTGGTGCCGTACTTCTCCGCCCCCGAGGACCCGGCACCGCTGTACGCGCACGGCGGGAAGTGGGACAAGGTCTTCACCGCGCACGAGTTCGACGACGCCGGCCGCGTCGCCCACCTCGCGATCCGCTATCCGGCGTACTTCCCGGACGGTGAGCCCGAGGCCCGCGCGCGGGTCGAGCAGTTGCTCACCGCCAAGGCCGGGCGGGGCCGCGAGTACCGCTTCGCATGGGACGAGGAGGGCAACCGGCTCGACGTCACCGTCCTCGCGCCGCTGCCAACCGACTTCGCCGCCCAGCATTTCGTGACCGCGCCCGGTGAGACGGTCCTCGGCCTCACCGACCCGACCGAGGTCCAGCGCACGCTCCCCCTCTCCTACGGGGCGGAACAGCGAGACGTCCCGCCGGTCGTCTGGCGCACCGGTCTGCGCTCCACCGAGCCGCACCTGCTGGCCCTGGGCCACCCCGGCAGCGGCACCTCGACCCTGCTGCGCTCGATCGCCCTGCAGGCGCTCCGGTACGGCGACGTCCTGATCGTCGACGGCGGCGGCACCGGCGAGTACGCGTGCCTGACCGGCAGGGACGGCGTCCTCGCCGTGGAGTGCGCCCTCACGGGCGCACTGGCCAGCCTGGAATGGGCCGCGAGCGAGACCGAGCGGCGGCTCATCGCGGTCAACCGGGCCCGGCAGGCGGGCGACCCGCCGCCCGAGGACACCAGGCGACCGTTGTGGATCTTCCTGGACCGCCCCACCGTCTTCGACCCCGTCGCGGCGGCGGACGGCCGCAAGGACCCGCAGTCGCTGCTCCAGGTGCCCCTGCGGCACGGCCGGGCGGCGAACGTGACGGTGGTGGTGGCCGAACAGTTCGACAGCGCCGAGCTGCTCAGCGAGGCGGTACGGCAGCACACGCGCGCGCGTGTCGTCCTCGGACCCGTCGCACCGCAGCTGGTGGAGGCGGTACTGGGAGCACCGCCGCACACCACGCCGCCGGCCGAGGTGCCGCCGGGGCGCGGATACGCCCGCCTGGGGTCCGGCCCGGTGCACCGCCTGCAGGTGCCGTCGACCCCCGACCCGTACGACGACGCCACGAGCGAGACGGACCGCCAGGCGGTACTGGCGCTGCTGCCGGCGCGGACGTGTCCCGCCGACGCGGCACCCACCGAGACGATGGAGACCGTACAGACGGTGGAGGCCGTCGAGCCCCTGCCGGTGGAGGCCGTACCCCTGGAGGCCGTCGACGCCGTACGGGTGAAGACCGCGGAGACGGTGAAGGCCGTGGCCGCCGAGAGTTCGTGAACGAAGGCAGCGGCTGGCGGTCACGCCACGAACGTGCGGGGCGCCTCCGTTGCACCGGTCATGCCGGTCTCCACCAGCCTCGCCGCCGCCGCCAGGCGCGTCGCCGCCTCCTCCGCCAGCGCTCCCCCGACGGTGAAGGGAAGGCGTACGTAGCCCTCGAAGGCGCCGTCGACGCCGAACCGGGGTCCTGACGGGACGCGGACGCCCACACGTTCGCCCGCCTCCGCGAGACGGGACCCGGACAGGCCGCCCGCGCGGACCCACAGGGTCAGGCCGCCCTCGGGGACCTCGAACTCCCAGGTGGGCAGTTCCCGGCGCACCGCGGCCACCAGGGCGTCCCGGTTCTCGCGGGCCTGGACGCGGCGCAGCTCGACCGCCTGCTCCCAGCCACCGGTGCTGAACAGCCAGTTCACGGCGAGCTGTTCGAGGACGGGCGTGCCCAGGTCGGCGTACGCGCGGGCGGCGACCAGGCTGCGGATCACGTCCGGGGCCGCCCGCACCCAGCCGATGCGCATGCCCGCCCAGAAGGCCTTGCTGGCCGAGCCCACGGTGATCACGGTCGAGCCGGCCGGGTCGAAGCCGCAGACGGGGCGAGGCATCCGCCCGTCGCCGAAGTCCTCGTCGAGCCACAGTTCGCTCATCGTCTCGTCCGCGACGAGGACGGTGCCCGCCGCGCGAGCTGCGTCCACCAGCCGGCGCCGCTGGTCCTCGTCGGCGAGCGCGCCGGTGGGGTTGTGGAAGTCGGCCACCACGTAGGCGATGCGGGGCGCGGCCTCGCGCAGGACCTGGCGCCAGCGGTCCATGTCCCAGCCGGCCAGCCCCTCGGCCATGGCGACGGGGACGAGCCGGGCGCCCGCCTCACGCATGAGCTGAAGGATGTTGGCGTAGGACGGGGACTCCACGGCGACCCGTTCACCGCGGCCGGCGAAGAGGTGGCAGATGGCGTCTATGGCGCCCATCGCACCGGTCGTCACCATGATCTGCTCGGGCATGGTCGCGATGCCCCGCGCGGTGTAGCGCTCGGCGATCATCGCGCGCAGGGCGGGCAGCCCGGCCGGGTAGTCACCGTGCGTGTGGGCGTAGGGCGGCAGTTCCTCCAAAGCGCCCTGCACCGCGCGGGTGAGCCACGGTTCGGGTGCCGGAAGGGCCGCACAGCCCAGGTCGATCATCGAGCCGAGGGCCTCGGGGGGCAGCGGTTCCAGGCCACGCGCCGGCAGCGGGTTGCCGGCGGGTACGGCGGTCCAGCTGCCGGCGCCGCGCCGGGATTCCAGGAAGCCCTCGGTGCGCAGGGCCTCGTAGGCGGCGGCGACGGTGGTGCGGCTGACGGACAGGGCGAGGGCCAGCTCGCGTTCGGCGGGGAGCCTGGCGGCCACCGGGACGCGTCCTTCGAGCACCAGCAGCCGGATGCCGTCGGCGAGGGAACGGTAGGCGGGCGGGCGGCGCGTGCCGGGACCGGCCGGCCGGTCCTGCTGGGAGTGGAGCAGCCGAGCAAGCTGCGTGGCACCCACAGCCGAAGTCCAGTGCGTCATGACGATCAGTCCACCTTCCCCGAATTGGCCATGGATGGTGTTCCATCCCAAGCCACAGAGTGTCATGCATCAGGCCACCGCCACCACCCAGGGGGTATTCGTGTCCATTCCCGGCCGTCTCGGACGACGGTTGATCCAGCTGTACGCCGGACTCGCGCTCTACGGAGCGAGTTCGGCGCTCCTCGTCCAGGCGGACCTGGGTCTCGAACCCTGGAACGTGCTGCACCAGGGGATCGCGGAACTCACCGGGCTGAGCATCGGGGTGGTGTCGATCATCGTGGGGGCGGCGGTGCTGCTCCTGTGGATACCGCTGCGGCAGCGCCCCGGGCTCGGCACGGTCTCCAACGTCTTCGTCATCGGGCTCGCCCTGGACGGCACCCTCGCCCTCCTCCCGGAGACGCACGCGCTCCTCGTACGGGTCCCGCTGCTGCTGGCCGGGATCGTGCTGAACGGCGTGGCGACCGGCCTGTACATCACGGCGAGCTTCGGGCCGGGGCCGCGTGACGGGCTGATGACGGGCCTGCACCGGCGCACCGGCCGCTCGGTGCGGCTGATGCGGACGGGGATCGAGGTGACGGTGGTGGCCACCGGGTTCGCCCTGGGCGGCACCATCGGCGTCGGCACCCTGCTGTACGCGGTGTCCATCGGACCGCTGGCCCAGCTGTTCCTGCGGACGTTCGCCGTCCCCGCGGCGTCGGGCGGCAGCACGGTCGTTGCCAGGCAGACACCCGGACGAGCGATACTGCGTCGGTGAGCACGCCGATACGCACCCGCCACCCGTACCTGGACCACCCCGGCCCCATCCCCTTCGCCCATCGCGGCGGGGCCGCCGACGGGCTGGAGAACACCGCGGCGCAGTTCCGCAGGGCGGTCGAGCTGGGCTACCGGTACATGGAGACCGACGTGCACGCCACGGCGGACGGCAGGCTCGTCGCCTTCCACGACGCGACCCTGGACCGGGTCACCGACGGCATGGGCCGCATCGGCGACCTGCCCTGGGAGGAGGTGCGGCACGCGCGCGTGGGCGGCCGCGAACCCGTGCCGCTCTTCGAGGAACTGCTGGAGACCTTCCCCGACGTCCGCTGGAACGTCGACATGAAGGCCGAGTCCGCCCTGCGACCGCTGCTCGAACTGATCGAGCGCACGCAGGCCTGGGACCGGGTGTGCGTGGGCTCCTTCTCCGAGGCGCGGGTGGTGCGCGCACAGCGGCTGGCCGGGCCGCGGCTGGCCACCTCGTTCGGCACGCGCGGGGTGCTCAGCCTGCGGCTGCGCTCCCTGGGGCTGCCGGTCGCGGTACGCCGGTCCGCGGTCGCCGCCCAGGTGCCGCAGGCGCAGTCGGGCGTTCCGGTGGTCGACCACCGCTTCGTGCGCACCGCCCATGCGCTCGGGCTGCAGGTGCACGTGTGGACGATCAACGAACCGGAGCGGATGCACCGGCTCCTGGATCTCGGAGTCGATGGCATCATGACCGATCACATCGACACGTTGCGCAAGGTCATGGAGGACCGCGGCGTCTGGGTCTGACCGCCCGGGCGCCGGAACCGCACCTTCGCACGGCACGACAGCGGAGAAGCGAGGGTGCGTATGAGCATCGGCACCGTGCGGGCGGAAACGCCCGACGACAGGGCCGAACGGCAGCGTGAGCAGCGCGGCTGGTACGTCTACGACTGGGCGTGCTCGGTGTATTCGACGAGCGTGCTCACCGTGTTCCTCGGCCCGTACCTCACCTCGGTCGCCGAGTCGGCGGCGGACGCCGACGGCTATGTGCACCCGCTGGGCGTCCCGGTCCGGGCGGGCTCCTTCTTCGCCTACTCGGTGTCCCTGTCGGTGATCGTGGCAGTCGTGCTGATGCCGCTGGCGGGCGCCGCGGCCGACCGCACGGGCCGTAAGAAACCGCTGCTCGGCGCGGCGGCGTACACGGGGGCCGCGGCGACCACGGGCATGTTCTTCCTGGACGGCCACCGCTATCTGCTCGGCGGGGCGCTGCTCGTCGTCGCCAACGCGGCGCAGTCGGTTGCGGCGATGGTCTACAACTCCTATCTGCCGCAGATCGCCCCGCCCGAGGAGCGGGACGCGGTCTCCTCGCGGGGCTGGGCCACCGGCTACGCGGCGGGCTCCCTGGTGCTCGTCGCGAATCTCGTCCTGTACTCCGCACACGACTCCTTCGGCCTGTCCGAGACGGCGGCGGTCCGCGTCTGCCTGGCCTCGGCCGGTCTGTGGTGGGGCACCTTCACCCTCGTACCGCTGCGCCGTCTGCGCGACCGGCACGCGCGCGTGGAGCACACCGGCGCACCCGGCCTGCGGCAGCTCGCGGCCACCGTCCGGGACATGCGCCGGCATCCGCTGACGCTGGCGTTCCTGCTGGCCTACCTCGTCTACAACGACGGCATCCAGACGGTGATCTCCCAGGCCTCGGTCTACGGCTCCCAGGAACTGGGGCTCGGGCAGTCGACGCTGATCGAGGCCGTGCTGCTGGTGCAGGTGCTGGCCGTGGCGGGCGCGCTGGCGATGGGACGGCTGGCCCGGACCTACGGCGCGCAGCGGACGATCCTCGGCTCACTGGTTGCCTGGACGCTCACGCTGGCGGCCGGCTACTTCCTGCCCGCCGGGGCGCCGGTGTGGTTCTTCGTGCTGGCCTCCGGGATCGGGCTGGTGCTCGGCGGCAGCCAGGCGCTGTCGCGGTCGCTCTTCTCGCATCTGGTGCCGCCCGGCAAGGAGGCCGAGTACTTCTCCGCGTACGAGGTGAGCGACCGCGGCATGAGCTGGCTCGGGCCGCTGCTGTTCGGCGTCACCTACCAGCTGACCGGAAGCTACCGCTCCGCGATCATCTCGCTGGTGGCCTTCTTCGTCATCGGATTCGCCCTGCTCGCACGGGTTCCGGTGCGGCAGGCGGTCCGCGCGGCGGGCAACCCCGTTCCGGAGAAGATCTAGCCAGAATTTAGCGCTCGGGGCGAAAGCGCTGTAGTATACGCCTTTGGCCTGCCAGGCGTACCGTTACTGCGCGTCAAAGACGCCGAAACGTTGGGTGACATCTGCTAGCAGATGTGACAAACCGGGCGCCTGTGGGTAGAACAAGGGGCGGCTACGACGGCGACGCATGACCCGGAACGGGACCCGGAACGGGAATCTTTACCGCCGACCGGACGTTGACCGGATGACGACGACAGCGACACCTGTCCTGTGGGCGACAAGCCCGGGAGGCACGATTCATGAGTGAGCGAGCTCTTCGCGGTACGCGCCTCGTGGTGACCAGCTACGAGACGGACCGCGGCATCGACCTGGCCCCGCGCCAGGCCGTGGAGTACGCATGTGAGAAGGGGCACCGTTTCGAGATGCCCTTCTCGGTCGAGGCGGAGATCCCGCCGGAGTGGGAGTGCAAGGTCTGCGGGGCCCAGGCACTCCTGGTGGACGGCGACGGTCCCGAGGAGAAGAAGGCAAAGCCTGCGCGTACCCATTGGGACATGCTGATGGAGCGCCGCACGCGTGAGGAACTCGAAGAGGTCCTCGAGGAGCGTCTGGCGGTCCTTCGCTCCGGGGCGATGAACATCGCGGTTCACCCCAGGGACAGCCGCAAGTCGGCGTAGTCCCCTACCGGACCGCCGGAGAACGCACGAAACAACCGCGGGCGCCGTACGTGAGTCAACGTACGGCGCCCGCGGTTTGGCATACCGCCTTCTCGCTCACCGGGTCAACGGCGGCCACTGCTCCCCCGGCTCGGGGCGGTCCTCCCTGATGACCTCACCCGGTACCACCTTCCCGTCCGGCCGGTGCATGCGTACCTGCTGGAAGGCATCACCCAGGCTGCCCGGCGCGGACCGGCGCAGCCTCCTGTCCAGAGCGCCCTCCGCGTAGCGGCTCACGGCCTTCTGGACCGGCGGGACCAGCAGGAGCAGGCCCGCCGCGTCCGAGACCAGGCCAGGGACGAGCAGCAGCAGACCGCCGAGCATCATCAGCCCGTTGCCGCCCCCGCCTCTTGGCGAACCGCCTTGCTGCACGGCCTCGTTGAGGTTCTGGAAGGCGCGGCGGCCCGCCCGCTTGATGACCACGGAGCCGGCCACGACGCCCGCCACCAGCAGCAGGAACACGGTCGGACCGCCGGCCGCGCCCGCGACCACGGTCAGCAGCCAGATCTCCAGTACCAGCCAGGCGGCGGCACCCAGCGGCAGGTATCTGCGCAGCGGGGAGCGCCGGGGCCGGGCGGTGGTCGGGGAGGTCGGGGCGCCAGTCGTCATGGTCCCAGTGTGCCTGGGCGCGGCTCAGCGCGGGATAAGGGGATGGACGGCCTGATGGACGGCCGGCCGGAGCGGGCGCCGGTGTTACGGCTGCTTGCCCTTGCCGGTGATCCTGCCCACGCGGTCCCCGACACCCCAGGCGGTCACCCGCCACAGGGCCTCGACGAGGATGTCGCGGCTCATCTTGGAGTCGCCGAGTTCGCGCTCCACGAACGTGATGGGGACCTCGACCACGTGGTAGCCGGCCTTGACGGCACGGCGGGCCAGGTCGACCTGGAAGCAGTAGCCCTGCGAGGCGACCTCGTCCAGGCCGAGCCCTTCCAGGGTCTCGCGGCGGAAGGCGCGGTAGCCGCCGGTGATGTCCCGCAGCGGCAGGTCGAGCGCGAGGCGGGAGTACAGGCTGCCGCCGCGGGAGATGAACTCGCGGGACTTGGGCCAGTTGACCACCCTCCCGCCGGGCACCCAGCGGGAGCCGAGCACCAGGTCGGCGTTCTTGAGGGCGGTGAGCAGGCGGGGCAGTTCCTCGGGCTGGTGGGAGCCGTCGGCGTCCATCTCGATCAGCACGCCGTAGCCGCGCTCCATGCCCCAGCGGAAGCCCGCGAGGTAGGCGGCGCCGAGGCCCTCCTTGCCCTTGCGGTGCAGCACCTGGACGTGGTCGTCCGCGGCGGCCAGCTCGTCCGCGAGCTTGCCGGTGCCGTCGGGGCTGTTGTCGTCCGCCACCAGTACGTGGGCCTCGGGGACGGCCTTGCGTACCCGGTCCACGATGGTCTTGATGTTCTCCGCCTCGTTGTAGGTCGGAATGATCACCAAGGCCGTGCCGAGCGGGCCGTACTTCTTCCCCTGGGCCTTGCCCGCGAGGGTCCCGTCGCCGTCGTTCACTGCTGCCCCTTCTGGTCGTACGCAGGCACCACCATAGTGGCCACGGCCTGCACTGACGTTCCGGCACGTGTGTATGGGGGTGTCGATTCCTCAAGAGTGGGGTAAGAAGACCCTTTTCGGCCTGCGCGTCCGCGGCGGATGGGGGCCCGGCGCCCTTCGGGCCGACCTGGGACCCGCTGGCTGCGGGTCGACCGAAAGCCGTTGTCTACTGAGCGCCCGGGCCCCACCCGGGTCACACCTCCCCCGAGCTCTCGACTTCGCTCGAGCAGGGGGACTCCCACCCCGGAACATTCCCTCGTCGGCGCGGGCACTGAGCCTGGCTCCCAGCGACGGTGCCCCGGTACGGCACACCGTCCCTGACCCAGCGGCGCTTCGACGAGTGCGAACGCTCCCAGGTCGGGCGTCCGGTGGTGGACTCGGACGAACCTACCGGCCGACGGCCGCCGACTGTCAACAAGGGTTTGGCCTGCGCAAACAATCTACGGTTCACGCGGAGCGCGGAGGAGGCGCAGGTCGGGCGACGGACGGCGACGGGCGGTCGCCGCCGTACCGGCCCCGCAGATCACTCGCCCGGCCGTACGAACACCGTCCGCCCGCCGACCACGGTCCGCAGGCAGACCGGCAGGTCGCGGCCCGGGGTCAGGTCGGGCAGGCCGGGCGTGCCGGAGCGCGGGTCGGTCGACCAGCGGGCCACGCGGTCGTCGGGGGCCTGGACGACCAGTTCGCCGGTGTGCCACACGGCGTAGTCGGCGGGTGCCCCGGGCACCAGGACGCCCGCGTCGTCGCGCCCGATGGCCCGCCAGCCGCCGCGCGTGTGCGCGGTGAACGCGGCGCGCACGGAGACCCGGTGCTCGGGCGTGCGGTGGAAGGCGGCGGCGCGGACCGTGCCCCAGGGGTCGAGCGGGGTGACGGGGCTGTCGGAACCGAAGGCGAGCGGGACGCCCGCGCGCAGCAGGGCCGCGTAGGGATTGAGGGTGCGGGCCCGCTCGGCTCCCAGCCGGTCGGCGTACATGCCGTCCTCGCCGCCCCACAGCGCGTCGAAGGCGGGCTGGACCGAGGCGATCAGGCCCAGCTCGGCGAAAGCGGCGACGGTCTGCGGGGTGAGCATCTCGGCGTGCTCGACGCGGTGCCGGGCGGCGCGGACACGGGCCAGGCCGACCTTCTCGGCGGCGGCGCGCACGCCCTCCACGACGGCGGTCACGGCGGCGTCGCCGATGGCGTGGAAGCCCGCCTGGAGGCCGGCCTCGGTGCAGGCGACGACGTGGGCGGCGACGGCGTCGGCGTCCAGGTAGGCGGTGCCGGTGTGGTCGGCGTCGGCGTACGGCTGGTGCAGGCAGGCGGTGTGCGAGCCGAGGGCGCCGTCCACGAAGAGGTCACCGGCGGCGCCGAGCGCGCCCAGTTCGCGGGCCTTGTCGACGTTCTGCTCGGCCCAGTAGCCGACCACGCGCGGCCCCGGCACCGTGGCGGCGAGCCTCAGCAGGTCCGTGAAGTCGTCCTCGGAGGAGATCTCCGGTCCACCGCACTCGTGCACGGTTCCGATGCCGAGGGAGGCGGCGTGGGCGAGGGCGGCGCGCTGGGCCTCGGCCCGCTGGGCGGGGGTGACGGCGGCGAACGCGGCGCGGCGCACGGCGTGGTGGGCGTCGGCGGTCAGCGGGCCGTCGACGGGGCCGAGGCCCGGCACGAGGTCGATCAGCGCGGAGGTCACGACCGCGGAGTGGACGTCGATGCGGGAGAGGTAGAGCGGGCGTCCGCCGGTGGCCGTGTCGAGTTCCGCGCGGGTCGGCGGTCGGCCTCCGGGCCAGCGGGCGGCGTCCCAGCCGTGGCCGAGCAGGACGCGGTCGTCCGGGCGGGCGGCGGCGAAGTCGCGGACCCGGGCGAGGGCCGCCTCCAGGGAGGGCGCGTCGGACAGGTCGAGGCCGGTCATCGCGAGGCCGGTGGAGGTGGTGTGGACATGGGCGTCGGTGAAGGCCGGGGTGACCAGGGCGCCGTCGAGGTCGAGCACCTCGTCCACGCCGTCGGCGAAGGCGTCCGCGGCGCCCTCGGAGCCGACCCAGGCGACTTGTCCGGCCTCGACGACCATCGCTGTGGCGAAGGGGTCCGCGGGGCTGTGCACCTCGCCGCGGCGCAGGAGGACGGTCTTGGGGGGCTCGGCGGTGCGCTCACTCATAGCGGACAGTTTCTCTCGCCTGCCGGGGGCGGTTGCACCTGGGGCCGTGCCCGGCCCGGCGGGCCGCGGTCAGATCCGCGGCGGGCGGGCCTCGTACGGCGTCGACAGGACCACCGTGGTGCGCGTCGACACCCCGGCCAGGCCGCGCAGCCTCGCCAACAGCTCTTCGAGTTCATGGGGGGTGGCCACGCGCACCTTGAGGATGTAGTTCTCGTCGCCGGCGACGCTGTGGCAGGCCTCGATCTCGGGGACGCCTGCCAGGCGGTCCGCGATGTCGTCAGGGGCGCTGGGGTCGAACGGCTTCACCGAGATGAAGGCGGTGAGCGGCAGCCCGACGGCCTCCGGGTCGACCACCGCCGCATAGCCGCGGATGACGCCACGCTGTTCGAGCCGTCGCACCCGCTGGTGCACGGCCGACGTGGACAGGCCCGTGGCCTTGCCCAGATCGGTGTAACTCATCCGCCCGTCCTTGACGAGCAGCTGCACGATTTGACGGTCCAGCTCCTCCATGGCGCAAAAACCTACAGTGCCTCTGATCTCCTCGGATACATCTGCACCGCAGGTCACACCCGGTTCGTGATGCGCCTCGGACAAATACCCCACACCGGGCACACTTCCGTGGCATGTGACGAACGCCACATGCCACTGGGCGCGCTCCGTGATGTTCCCGTGATTACCGCCGAGACCGGACGGGAAATGCTTGCTGTGGTCGAGGCCTCAGTGCCTTTTCGGCCCAGCCTTCAGGGGGAGAATCCCATGCAGAGTGTCAATCGCGCCGGTCGTTCCGCGAACAAGCGGCAGTCTCAGGTCGTCGACCCCGATCCGGAGGGCGTCGAACCCGACCTCTTCGAGCTCGAGGACCTGGACACCTACGACACCTTCGAGATGTACCGGGTCACCTGCCCGGACTGCGCGCAGCCGATCGCCCTGCTCGCGGACGAGGAGGTTCTGCCGGAGCACGCGCTGTGCGCCTCGCCGTGGAACCCGTTCGGGCTCACGGTGTGTGCGGGCACGGGCCGTCCGGCGGCCGACGCCCGCCCAGCGGACGAGTCCTTCGCCCCGCAGGAGCAGGACACCGCCCTGCTGCTCACGCTCCCCCAGGGCCTGAACTGGCGTACGCAGCCCTTCTCGCACGCCGGCGGCCCGGGCTCTCGCCCGATGCGCGTACCGGTGATGCGCCGCCAGGCCGCCTGAGTCGCCTCACCCGCCCCAGTAACTGCCCTGCACCATGGCTCGCAGGCCGTCATGGTGCAGGATCAGTGTGTCCGGCCGCCGGTACGGCGACCTCCCCGAAACAGGCCCGCCCCCGCCGGTCGGCGATTCCCACGGGGCAAGCGCCGTCGTCTCCCGGTCGGGGACGGTCGCGTGGCGTACGCAGCCCTTCTCGCACGCCGGCGGCCCGGGCTCTCGCCCGATGCGCGTACCGGTGATGCGCCGCCAGGCCGCCTGAGTCGCCTCACCCGCCCCAGTAACTGCCCTGCACCATGGCTCGCAGGCCGTCATGGTGCAGGATCAGTGTGTCCGGCCGCCGGTACGGCGACCTCCCCGAAACAGGCCCGCCCCCGCCGGTCGGCGATTCCCACGGGGCAAGCGCCGTCGTCTCCCGGTCGGGGACGGCCGCGGGTCCGAAGCCGTCGTGGACGACGTTTCCGGCACATCGCCCCGGATGCCGCGCAGGACGGTTCCCGCACGGGCAGGGTGAGGAGGCCGGCCTCCGTCCCGGGCCCTGGTCATGCAGCCGGGCGAGGGGGTGGGAGCCGGTGAACCGGTGGATCACGGCGGCCGGACGAGCTGTGCTCGATGATGCCGTACCCGGCCCTGGGCGGAGTGCTCGCTGCGGCGGGGCGGGTTCCCGGAGGAGGCCGGAGCAGGGGTCGGACGGCGGTGAACTCACGCTCGAATGCGTCGAGCGGTGACCTGCCCGGCCGCTGCCGCGTTGCCCAGGCATGACCCCCATGTACCCGGCAACCGGGCGTCAGCGCCGAATCTTCGTCCCCCGCCCCGGAGAATCGGTTCCGCCTCCACCGGCGCAGCCGGACCCGCCGATCTACCGTGATCTGCTGCGCACCTGGGCCGACCGGGGCCGCACCCTGCCGGGCCGCCACGACCCGGAGTGGGTCAGGCTGGCGGCCCCGACGGTCACCAGGGGGCAGTTCAGCGACCCTCGGGTCCCGCCACGTGACGGGCTATGACCAGGCGCTGGATCTGGTTGGTGCCCTCGACGATCTGCAGCACCTTGGCCTCGCGCATGTAGCGCTCGGCCGGGAAGTCGGCGGTGTAGCCGTAGCCGCCGAGGATCTGGACGGCGTCCGTGGTGACCTTCATGGCCGTGTCGGTGCAGTGCAGCTTGGCCATGGCGGCCTGCTTGGAGAAGGGCTTGCCCGCGTCACGCAGCCGGGCCGCCGCGAGGTACAGCGCCCGGCCGGCCTCGATCTGGGTGGCCATGTCGGCGAGCATGAAGCGCAGGCCCTGGAAGTCGGATATGGCACGCCCGAACTGCCGGCGCCCGGTGGCGTAGGCGACCGCCTCGTCCAGCGCCGCCTGGGCGACGCCTATCGCGCAGGCGGCGATGCCGAGCCGCCCGGAGTCGAGGGCGGAGAGGGCGATGCCGAAGCCCTGCCCTTCCTCGCCGACGCGGCGGTCGTCGCCGACCCGGACGCCGTCGAAGTGGATCTGGGCGGTGGGCGAGCCCTTCATGCCCATCTTCTTCTCGGGGGCCGCAGCGCTCAGGCCCTCGGCGTCACCGGGCACGAGGAAGGCTGTGATTCCACGGGGGCCCTCGGCGCCGGTGCGGGCCATGACGGTATAGAAGTCGGCGATGCCGCCGTGCGTGATCCAGGCCTTGGTGCCGTTGATCACCCACTGGTCGCCGTCGCGGACGGCCTTGGTGCGCAGCGAGGCCGCGTCCGAGCCGGAGGACGGCTCGGAGAGGCAGTAGGCGCCGAGCAGGCCGCCGCCGAGCATGGCCGGCAGGTGCTCAGCCTGCTGCTCCTTGGTGCCGTAGGTGGCGAGCGCGTAGGAGGCGAGGCTGTGCACGCTGACGCCGAGGGCGACGGTGAGGCGGGCCGCGGCCAGCTCCTCCAGGACCTGCAGATAGACCTCGTACGGCTGGTCGCCGCCGCCGTACTCGGAGTCGTACGGCAGACCGAGCAGGCCGGATTCCGACAACAAGGTGAAGACCTCGCGCGGGAAGCGCCCGGCGTCCTCCTCCTCGGCGGCCTTCGGTGCGATCTCGCGCTGTGCAATCTCACGGACGAGCGAGATCAGGTCTCGCGCTTCCTCCGTTGGCAGCTGACGCTCCACCGGCTGCGGGTCGCGGTCGGACATGGCGTCGGTCTCCTCCCTGTTCGGGCACCGGCGGTCTGACCCGCTGGGTGGGGGCGGCTCCGCCTGATCGTTCCGGTTCTGCCGAAGGCACCGGCCTCCGGGTCTCAGAGGCCGCTGACCAGCGGCTGCGCTGTGAGTATGCCCGATCGACGAGTGCGCGTCACCAGTTAACGACCGCTTACTTCGAGAATCCGCCAGCGTCGTCACGGCGAGCCGGTGGCGGGGCCGGACAGGACGGGTCCAGCTCTTCGATGGCCCGCAGGGCACCGCCGAGGGTCTTCACCAGCAGATCACGCAGCGCGTCGCGGGACAGGCCGGGCCGGTCGATCCAGTCCAGCACGGCGCCCTCGACGCCGCACACCCAGGAGAGCAGGCCGGTGCGGGCCAGCGGGGAGATGGCGCGGCGGCCGTAGGCGCCTTCGGCGATGGTGGCGATGATCGCCTCACGCACACCGTCCCGGATGGCGTGCACCTCCGCGTCGAAACCGACCCCGCCGCTGACGATCGTGCGGTATGCGGCCTGGTGGTGCTCGGCATAGCGGAGGTAGCGGTCGACGGTGCGGTGGACGCGGTCCACGGCAGGCAGTTCCAGCCCGCTCGCGGCGAAGCTGACCAGGTCGGCGACGGAGTCCTGGACAATGGCCAGATAGTAGCCGCGCTTGGACTCGAAGTAGTAGTAGATCAGCCCCTTGGCGACACACGCATGGCGGGCTATGTCGTCCATGGACAGCGCGTCGTAGGACGTGTCGGCGAACAACTTCCGCCCGATGGCGATCAGTTCGGCGCGCCGCGCCTGTGAACGCTCGGTGCCGCGCGCCCCGGGAGGGACGGCGGCACGCTGGTGACGCATATTCACATTCGACCCTGGTTCAGTCGGTCGGCGGGATATCCGAAGTATGTCAGAACAAGGGTCGCGCGGTTGACGATCAGAGCAGTCCGAGCTGGGTCACCAGCATCGCGGTCACCGCGACCAGGACCCAGCCCATGAGGTGCTCGAGGATCTTCGGCCCGTCTTCCTGAGGGCCGCCCGTGCGGGCGCGGGCGCGGGTGGTGGTGGCCACGTGTGCGGTCATGGTTTCTCACAGAGGTCGGACGTACAGGATGAAACCCCCCGCCATCCGTCCACCTTGCCACCCGCGGCACCGCTTGCGGCGGAGATGTTGGTCACATGATCAGCGCACGCCCACCGCCGCGAGTGCCTTGCGCTGGCGCGGGCTCGGCTGGGCCGGGAAGTACAGGTAACAGACGCCTCCCGTGCCGGAGACGACCTTGCCGGTGGAGTTGTACCGCTTGGTTCGCAGCCAGATGTTCTCGAACTCCCGCCGGAGGTAGACGCGACGCACCGCCTGGTCGCTCGGTGAGGCCGGGTCGTTGGCGATCACGTCGCCGTCCGCGGTGAAACCGATGACCGTCATCAGGTGGCCGGACGTGCCGTAGCCGGCGCCGGTCAGCTCGGTCTTCAGGAAGGACTGCGACGTTATGGCCGGGATACCGGCCGCGATCAGGGTCTCCAGGTCGGTCAGCGAGGCGAGCCGGGTGACGACGCCCTGCAGGTCCGGGAAGGTGGCCGCGTAGGCGGCGTTGAACGGCCAGTTGCCGCAGCCCTGGTACTGGTAGTCGTAGGTGAAGCGGGCCGCATGGTCGACCTGGGGGTCGGCGTAGCTCGGATCGACCCAGGACAGCTGCTCGGGGGTGAGCCGGCCACCCCAGTACTCGATGATCATCTGCGAGGAGGTGGGGCTGCACCAGGCCTCGCCGCCGTTGTCGTACTGGGGGTACTGCCCCTTGTGGATCTCCTGCGAGTAGCGCGGGACGGCCAGCTCCTGGGCGAGGCCCGGAGCGGAAGCCGGGACGGTGAAGCGGTCGGGGATGTCGGAGCCCATGGCGCCGAGCCGCCACACGGTCGGGGTGAGGTGCGTGCCCGGGGTGCGGTAGAGGGTGAGGCGCAGGCGGTACGAGGTGAGGCGCAGGCCGGTGCCGGCGTCGTCGATCGCGAAGGTGTCGGTCCAGATGGTGCTCTTGCCGTCGCTCTGGCCGTCCACCGAGGTCCGCCTGATGTCCTCGTCCCCGGCCGCCCAGCGGCCCATGACGTACCAGGGCGTGTCCGTGCCGTCGCTGTAGGTGCCGCGCAGCTCGACCTGGAGCCAGGTGCCGGCCGGGGTGTGCGCGTTCCAGGAGGCGATGGCCTCCGTCGCCGGGACGGTGAGCTGGTGGACCGGGGAGGTCCAGGTGGCGTACTCCCAGGTGGCGGTGGTGCCGGTGTGCGGGTCGGTGTAGTCGGTGCGGCCCGCCGCGGCACCGATCTCGACGCCGGGACGCAGGCCGGCGACGGCCCGGACGCCCTCGGCGGTGCCGCACCGCCAGTCGCGGTACGTGGTCCAGGCGCAGTAGTCGATGGGGCGGGCCGGCTCCTGGCCGGTGTCGTCGGTTTCACCGATGACGGATGTCCGAGTGCTCGCGGCGGCGGGGACCGCTCCCCCGGCCACCGCGGCGGCCACGGCGACGGCGAGGACGGTTCTACGGGACGGCTGTTGGGCTCTGCTCATGGGCGCGACTACCCCCACGTGTCCGATTCGGGCAGGTCCGGTGCACGGTCGTGCGCCAACTATGGAGCAGGCAGCATGCCCCTGCCAGCACTTCGGCCCATGCCGCGCCATGAATATTGGTCTCGGCCACTGGAGCGGACCTGCGGACGCGGCACGCGTGTGGCACCTGCACGGCTGGACCTCGCACGCGGATGTGCCCCGCCAAGCCCCCGGGACCAGGCGCGACGCACCCCTGTCCGGATGGGACAAGACCTCATCAGGCCGGCCATGACGTGCGTGCCCAGCCGAGGCAGGGACCCCGGCCGGGCCGGTCCGGGACGAGCTGTGTTCGCGTCCGTGGTGGGGTGTTTCGTGTCGGGCCTGTGGTCCCGGGTGCGTCCGTGGCGAGGCGCCTTCGGGTCCGGTGTGCGGGCGATCGCATCCGGGCCCGGTCGTCCCGCGCGGCGCGCTTCCCAGCTCGGACACGACACGTCCCCTCCCGGACGGAAACCGGTCCGGCCCTGGTCAGACGTGACATCGCCCCCAGCCCTTCACGCTGCCCTCACGCGACACGGTCAGGACCTGGGCACGACACGGCCCCGGCGCGGCAAGGTGCCGTGCGCCGGGGCCGGGGTCCGCTGCGGCTGCCCCAGGGCCTCCGCAGGACCCGGGTCAGCCACGGTGGCCCGGGGTCAGCCGCGGTGGCCCGGGGTCAGCCGGTCTGGCCCGCAAACAGCCGGGCGAGACCGGGGTCAGATGAGGTCCATCGCGGCGACCTCGTCGGGGCGGCCGTAGCTGATCGGGCCGCGGAAGCGGCGGCGGGCGGTGGCGAACCACCACACCGTGGCCACGAGCAGGACAGCGCCCAGGGCGATCGGCGCGTAGTTGAAGGAGTCGGCGGTGATCGGCGAGGCCTGCGGCAGCATGAACAGGACGCTGCTGAGCAGGATCCAGATGACCGCCACCCAGCCGATCGGCCTGCCCCAGCGGCCCAGGTTCCACGGCCCCGGCTCGAACCCGTCGCCCAGCCGCAGCCGCAGGAAGATCGGGACGGCGTAGGCGAGGAAGAGCCCGACCACGTTGACGCTGACGATGGCGGTGAACGCCGTGTGCGACCACCAGCCCGGCACGATCAGGGCGAGCGAGCAGAGCACCGCGAGCCACACCGCCTTGACGGGCGTCCGGGTCCGCAGCGAGACCGAGTGCCACCAGCGCGAACCGGGCATGGCGCCGTCCCGGGAGAAGGCGAAGATCTGCCGGGTGTTGCTGGTGAGGTTGGCGAGGCCGCAGAAGAGCATCGCACCGATGACGACCAGAAGCATCAGCTTGGCGGTGCGCAGGCCCAGGCCGTCGATGAGGATCTGGACGGGCGGCGCGGCCGAACCGGCGACCTCGTCGTAGTCCCTGATGCTGTAGACCAGTGCGAGCATCAGGATCAGGCCGGTGATCGCCGAATAGCCGATGGACCGGGTGATCCCCTTGGGTGCGTTGACCGTGGCGTGGACGGTTTCCTCGGACATGTGGAAGCTGCCGTCGAAGCCGGTGAACGTCCAGCTGGTGACCAGCAGGCCGAGCATGCCGCCGTAAAGGCCGTTGGCGAAGCCGGTGTTGTTCTCGAAATGCGTCACGAAGGACGCCGACTGATGATGATCGGGCATCACTATGAGTGTGCTCACGATCACCACGAGTCCTATCAGCAGCCACCACACGGAAATACGGTTGAGCAGGGCGACGAGCTGGACGGTGTAGGTGTTGGCCAGGCCCTGGACCACGATGATCAGGCCCGTGATCAGGACCGTCTGGTGGGTGGTCGGGCGGTACGAGGTCCACTGCAGGGCGATGAAGGCCTGGATGAAGGTGGCCGCCGCATATCCGGTGGCGGCGGTGCCGCCGATCTGGCCCACGAAGTTCAGCCAGCCCGTGAACCAGGACCATGCACCCTTGTGCCGTTTGGCGAGTTTACCGGCGGAGAAATACAGCGCGCCGCTCGTCGGATAGGCGGACGCGACTTCTGCCATTGCCGCGCCGATGAACAGCACCATGACGGACACGCCGATCCAGCCGAACACGAGAATGCGCGGCCCGCCCGCGTTCATACCGAACCCGAAGGACGAGAAAATACCGGAAAGAATATTGATGATGGTGAAGGAGATAGCGAAATTGTCGAACGCCTTGAAGCGCCGGGTGAGTTTCCTCGGGTAGCCCATCGCATGCAGGGTGGCGTCATCGTCGAGTACGACGGGGGCAGCATCGCGGGCCGTCGCCCGTGACGCCGGAGTCCGTTCCGACACGGATCGACCTTTCTCTCGGGGGAGGAGCAGTCAGGAGCAGGGGAACGTGCGGGTCACAGGGGTCCGGGGACGGGCAGGCCGCAGGTGCGCCGGGCCCGGGAGAGCTGCTCGGCGGGGTCACCGAAGGCACTCCAGGGCATGCGCGAGGCGTAGGGGCCCATCGCCGTGAACACGGCCCGTGCCTCGAACGCGCACTCGGCCATGACCAGCGCGTGCGCGAGGTAGGCCAGGTCGAGAACCGGGGTGAAGCGGTAACCGGCCACCGTGGGCAGCCAGTTGTGGTAGATCGCCAGCGCGGTGGAGCGCCACTGCGGCTGTTCCCAGACCCGGTCGGCCAGCAACTGGGTGGGGTTGTAGCTCTCCACGAGGGCGACCAGGGGCAGCAGCCGCAGGGCGGAGCCCGCAGGCGCCCGCTGACTGAGGAAGGCGGCCACGTCCCAGGCCGCATTGACCGAGCCGCCGTGGCGGGTGAAGAAGAACGACAGGAACCGGTGATGGGCCTCACGGTGCCACGGATCGAGGGAGAGCACGTGCGCGAACAGCCGCCAGGGGCCCGGCGGGGCGGTGAGCAGCCCGTGCGGGGCGGGGTCGCGCAGCCGGTGCAGCCGGGCCATGGCCAGCTTGGCGACCCAGGGGGTGGGGTCGTCGGGGCCCAGGGCTGCGGCCCGGTCGCAGGCGGCCAGCGCGATCCGCTCCAGCATCTCGGCGCGCTCGTCCCGTTCGTCGGCGGCCCGCATCGCCCGCTGCACCGCCACCCGGGCCCACATCAGCGCGGCCTCGGGCGAGGGATCCTCGGCCAGCCAGCGCTCGACCAGATCGGTGCCGGCCGCCTCGGACGCCAGCACCAGGGACCGGTGGGCCCGCAGGGCGAAGTCGGACCGCGTCTCGGTGAGAGCCTCGTACGCGCTCCGATAACGCCCGGCTCGCACGTCGACGCATACGCTCGCCAGGACACGGTCGTCCGCCGCCGGATGCCATACATAGTGTCCTTCGAATAACCCCGCGGCCATACTCCCCTGTCCGTCCACGTTCGACGCATCGCTGTCGCGCTGGAGGCACCTTACTCAGCGGCGGGCACCCCCGGAACGCCGAATTCGACATATCGGTCAGCGGATTCGGAATGTTTTATCGGAGGATTGATCGATCGCCGACCGGTAGTTCAAAGCGCGACGTTTTCCAACGGCTTCCAGCGGCTTCCCACTGGCTTCCCGCCCGCTTGCCCCTGGCTGCCACCGGCCGGGTCCAGCGGCATGGCCCGTCACTAGACTGTTTCCGGAAACCCCTCCGCACCGCACCACACCTCGGGACTCGCCATTCACGACCTCGCCGCCCGGCTGCGCCGGCTCCCCCCGTCCCTCGGACCGGTCCGGCTGATCGGCATCGACGGGCACGCCGGCTCCGGGAAGTCCACCTTCGCGGGCCGCCTGGCCGCGGCGCTGGGCGGGGCACCGGTGCTGCACCTCGACGACATCGCGAGCCACGAACAGCTCTTCGACTGGACCGGACGGCTGCTGACCCAGGTGATCGAGCCTCTCGCCCACGGCGAGAGCGCGCACTACTCCCCCTACGACTGGTGCGCCCGCGCGTTCACGGCGCCGCGCCCGCTGCCGCCCGCACCGGTGGTCCTCGTCGAGGGAGTCGGCGCCGGCCGCCGGGCGCTGCGCCCGCATCTGGCGCGGCTGCTGTGGATGGAGCTGCCCAGCGAGGCCTCCTGGGCGCGCGGACGGCTGCGGGACGGTGCGGAGCAGCGGGAGTTCTGGGACGAGTGGGTCGCGGCGGAGCAGGCGCACTTCGCCGTCGACCCCTCCCGACCCCATGCCGATCTTCAGGTGTTGCAGACACCCGTGGGCTACCGGGTGCTGCCGGGGCCGGTTTCGCCGTCTGAGGCAGGCCAGGAGATCACTCACCGTGATGAGCCATCCGCGATGTGGTGAAACGGTGAAGAGCTTGACTGGAGAACTTCTTCGAGTGCCCCAACTGCGCTTGACCGGGGGACCGTGCAGGACTTACGTTCTCAATGTGCGGCTTTCGGAGCCGCCCGCAGACACGAAGCCCCCGGTTGTTCCCCCGTGATCGGGGGCTTCGTTCTGCCCCGTACCCCGTTTTCCGGCCGCCCCGCACACGCCGATGCTCACCCTCGGTCACCGCAGGGTGTGCTTCCCGCCTGCCCCCACCTCGCCGAACGGACCACTGCGCCACCCTTCGGCACGTGGCCCTGCCGCAGGTACGATGCCCTCGGTGCGACCTTCGAGCGGCTGCCTCGCGCACCTGCAACTCCGGTCCACGGCACAGCGGTTCGACCGCGGCGGCCGCCGGACGACTGCCCCGGTGGTGAACCACGGGGGCACGGTCTGTGGGGGGACGTGATGGACTTCGGCACGCAGGGCCCCGAGGCCCCGGCCGACCTCGCCTGGCTGCGAGGTGTGGACGCCTACACGATGGGCGCCTATCCGCAGGCGGAGGAGGAGTTCCGGGCCGCCGTTCGGCTGGACCCCGCCATGGCGGACGCCTGGCTGGGGCTGCACGCCTTACGGGTGGACACGACGACCGCGCTGCTCAGGATGTTCCGGCACCGGGACCGCTTCGGGGAGCAGCGCGCCCGGCACCGCCGATCCCTCAACTCCTGGTACTGGCTGGGCTGGTGGGTGCAGCCGGTGCTGGAGAGTCCGCGCGACCTGCTGCTCGCCCACGCCTCGCACTGGCTGGACGGCCGGCACGTGCCTGAGCTGGACCGGGCGCTCGCGGGGCTGCCGCCGGTGGACACCGATCCGCAGGTCCGCTTCCTGCACGCCTGCCGCACCTATCTGGTCAAGGACTGGGACCAGTTGGTACGGCACACCGACCCGCTGCTCGACGACCCCCTGCTCGGCATAGAGGCGGGCCTGTTCGGCGGCATGGCCCGGGTCCGGCTGGAGATGTACGGGCAGGCCGAGCCGCTGCTGTCGACGGCACTGATGCGCTGCCGCAGCGAGCAGCCCCAGCGCAAGGAGCTGCGCTACTGGCTGGCCCGCGCCCACGAGGGCACCGGCCGCTCGGCCGCCGCCCTGCCGCTGTACCGGGCGGTGCACCGGGTCGACCCGGCGTTCATGGACACCGCGGCCCGGCTCGCCGCGATCACCGCGGGCGACGGGTACGACGACGCGGTGGATCTCGCCACGATCACCCTCACCGGGGCGGGGCAGGACGCGGTGGACGGGCCGGACGGGTTCGATCCGCTCTTCGGCGTCGAGGGCCGTGATCTGCGGCTGCCGGACCCCGACGCGCCGGCCGGTCCGCTGCCGTCGGTGGGCGATCCGGCGGTGCGGTTGAAGACCGGAGTGCCCTCGTCGCCGATCCCGGCCGGGCCGACCGACCCCGAGCTGCTCGCGGAGGCGCTCGCCGAGCTGGAGCGCATGGTGGGTCTTGAACCGGTCAAGCGGCAGGTCAAGGCGTTGTCCGCGCAGCTGAACATGGCCCGGCTGCGGGCCGGGCAGGGGCTGCCGGTGCAACCACCGAAGCGGCATTTCGTCTTCTCCGGGCCGTCCGGCACGGGCAAGACCACCGTCGCCCGGATCCTCGGCCGGGTCTTCTACGCGCTCGGGCTGCTCGGCGGCGACCATCTGGTGGAGGCCCAACGGGCCGATCTCGTCGGCGAGTACCTGGGCCAGACGGCCGTGAAGGCCAACGAACTGATCGACTCCGCGATCGGCGGAGTGCTGTTCGTGGACGAGGCGTACTCGCTGTCCAACTCCGGCTACGGCAAGGGGGACGCGTACGGCGACGAGGCCCTGCAGGTGCTGCTGAAACGGGCCGAGGACAACCGTGACCACCTGGTGGTGATCCTGGCGGGCTACCCGGAGGGCATGGACCGGCTCCTCACCGCCAACCCCGGACTGTCCTCCCGCTTCACCACCCGCGTCGACTTCCCCTCCTACCGGCCCCAGGAACTCACCGAGATCGGCAAGGTGCTGGCCGCGGAGAACGGCGACCTGTGGGACGACGAGGCACTGGAGGAGCTGCGGTCCATCGCCGGGCACGTGGTCGAACAGGAGTGGATCGACGAACTGGGCAACGGACGGTTCCTGCGGACGCTGTACGAGAAGAGTTGTGCGTACCGGGATCTGCGGTTGTCGGCGTATCCGGGGGCGCTGTCGCGGGAGGACCTCGCGACGTTGCGGCTGCCGGATCTGATGCAGGCGTACGGGGAGGTGCTGTCGGGACGGGGGCCGCAGGATCCGTCCGGCATGTAGGGGGCTGGGCGCGGGCGGGTTGTCACTCGCCCGCGCTTGCGGAGTGCCGCTGCGCCCGCCTGCCGCCCGGGGGCCTGCTGGAAGCAGCCGGGGAGGCACGACTGCCCTCGGAACGGCGGGGCGGTGCCACGAAGCCCACCCACGGCACCGTCCGGGCTACGTGGCCAGCGCCTCCTCCGGTTCCCCGCTCAGCCTCGGCTCCATCATCAGCTTCACGTCGGCCGTTTCCCGGTGTGCCGGGTCCCGTACCTCACCGACCAGCAGTTCCAGTACGTCCTCCAGGGCGACCAGGCCGAGCGCTCTGCCGTTCGCGTCCGCCACCTGGGCCAGGTGGGTGGCCGCTCTGCGCATCACCGTCAGGGCGTCGTCCAGGGGGAGTTCCGCGCGCAGGGTCGTCATGGGGCGCCAGACGTGCTGGGGCACCGCCCGGTCCGACTCCTCCAGGTCCAGGACGTCCTTGACGTGCACATAGCCCATGAAGGCACCCGTCTCCGCCGCCACCGGGAAGCGTGAGTAGCCGGTGCGGGCGGTCAGGGCGACGATCTCTCCAGCGGTGACCGACGGCGTCACCGTGACCAGTGACTCGCGTGTGAGGAGGACGTCGGTGACCGGGCGGGAGCCCAGCTCCAAGGCGTCCTCCAGCCGCTCCTGCTCCTCGGGGTCGAGCAGGCCCGCCTGCCCGGAGTCCTCCAGCAGGCGGTTGAGCTGCTCGCTGGTGACGACGGCCTCGACCTCGTCCTTGGGCTCGACGCGGAAGAGCCGCAGGATGCCCTGGGCGCAGGCGCCGAGGGCCACGGTGATCGGCTTGCAGAGGCGGGCGAAGTAGACCAGGCCGGGGCTGAGCCACAGCGCGGCCTTCTCCGGTGCCGCCATCGCGAGGTTCTTCGGGACCATCTCGCCGATGACGAGGTGGAAGAAGACCACGCCGGCCAGGGCGATGACGTAACCCAGCGGGTGGACCATGCCGTCGGGCAGCCGGACCGCCGCGAACACCGGCTCCAGAAGGTGGGCCACGGTCGGCTCGGCGACCGCGCCGAGCGTCAGGGAGCACATGGTGATGCCGAACTGCGCGGCGGCCATCATCTGCGGCAGCCGCTCCAGGCCGTACAGCACCTGGCGGGCCCGCGCGGTGCCGAGCGGTTCGATCTGGCTGCGGCGTACGGATACGAGCGCGAACTCGGCGCCGACGAAGAAGCCGTTGGCGAGCACGAGCAGCGCGGCGAGGAGCAGTTGGAGGACGCTCATCGGGCGGCCTCCATGACATTGACCGCCGGGACCGTCCTGACCAGGCGGACCCGTTCGGCGCGGTAGTGGCCGACCTGGCGGACCGAGAGCCGCCAGCCGGGCAGTTCGGCCCGGTCGCCGGGGGCGGGGATCCGGCCGAGCAGGTCGGCGACCAGGCCGGCGACGGTCTCGTAGGGCCCCTCGGGCACCTCGAGTCCTATGCGCTGGAGGATGTCGACGCGGCAGCTGCCGTCCACGTCCCAGGCGGGGTTGCCGTCCTCCGGGGGCACGGCGGCGAGTTCCGGCACGTCGTGGCCGTCGTGCTCGTCGCGCACCTCGCCGACGAGTTCCTCCACGATGTCCTCCAGGGTGACCACGCCGGCTGTGCCGCCGTACTCGTCCACGACGACCGCGATGGGCTGCTCGCTGCGCAGCCGGGCGAGGAGGGGCTGGACGGGCAGGGTCTCGGGGACCAGCAGCGCCGGGCGGGCGATGCGGCCCACCGGGGTGCGCAGCCGGTCCTGCACGGGGACCGCGAGGGCGTCCTTGAGATGGGCCATGCCGACGACCTCGTCGATCTTCTCCCGGTAGACGGGGAAGCGGGACAGACCCGTGGCGCGGGTGAGGTTGACGACGTCCTCGGCGGTGGCCGAGTCCTGGAGCGCGCTGACCTTCACGCGCGGGGTCATGACGTGCTGCGCGGTCAGCTCGCCCAGCGACAGGGTGCGCACGAAGAGGTCGGCCGTGTCCTGCTCCAGGGCACCGGCCTGCGCGGAGTGCCGGGCGAGGGAGACCAGTTCGCCGGGGGTGCGGGCGGAGGCCAGTTCCTCGGCGGGCTCGACGCCGAGCGCACGCACCAGGCGGTTGGCGACGGTGTTCAGTGCGGCGATCACCGGCCGGAACAGCCGGGAGAAGTGGTACTGGGGGCCGGCCACGAACCGCGCGACCTGAAGCGGCTTGGACACCGCCCAGTTCTTGGGCACCAACTCGCCGATCACCATCTGCAGCGCGGAGGCGAGCAGCATGCCGACGACCACGGCGATGCCGGAGGCGGCGCCTTCGGGGATGCCGGCCGCGGCGAACGGGCCGCGCAGCAGGTCGGCGAGGGCCGGTTCGGCGAGCATGCCGACGACGAGGGAGGTGATGGTGATACCGAGCTGGGTGCCGGAGAGCTGGAAGGACAGTTCCTTGAGCGACTCGACGACTGTGCGGGCGCGCTTGTCGCCGTCGGCGGCGGCCTTCTCGGCGTCCGGGCGCTCGACCGTCACCAGGCCGAACTCGGCCGCGACGAAGAAACCGTTGGCGACGATCAACAGGAAAGCCGCTCCGAGGAGCAGCAGCGGGATGGTCATGATGCCGCCGCCTCCGCGTACGCGCGGAACGGGTCCGCGATATGTCGGGAGGGGACGGCGCGGGTACTACAGGACGATCCGTCCATTGCTGGAGGGGGTCACTCCTCGGGTTGCAGGAACCCCTGTGCACCGGGCGGTGCAGCAGGGGTGGAGGCGTGGTGTTCCGCCTCTGCCACCAGATTAATCAAGACCGGGGTCCGTGCGGCAGGGTGGACGCCCCCGAGTGTGCCCGGAGTGAGCCCTGACTCAGCCCTGACGCCCCTGCGGATGGTGGACGGACCGCTGCTCCACCAGGGCGCGCAGGGTCCGCGCGTCGGCGATGGCGCGCTCCCTGGACATGCCCGGCTGGATGCCGAGCGCGGCCAGACTGGTGCCGTCGCTGAGGTCGAGGAACACCCAGGGATCGCCCGGACGGAGGTTCACCTGCAGGATCTCGGCCCAGTCCAGCCGCCGCCGGGTGGCGATGTTGACCACGGTGACCCCCGAGTCGTCGGCGACGACCTTCACCCGGGCGATCCGGGTCAGCACGTAGCAGATCAGCGCGCCGGTGACGACGAAGCTGAGCCGCTCCCCCGGGCCGATGTCCAGCAGCATCCCGACTCCGGAGATCACCAGAAGGATCAGCACGCCCGCGGTCAGCAGGATGGCCCGGGTCAGGGTCGGCCGGAAGGTGACGGGGAGGTCGGGCACGTCGGACATCTCGTTCTCGAAAAGCGGCTCGGTCTCGGCGGCGGGTCGTTCTCAGAGGCGGCAGGCGTGGATGGCCGTGGTCAGGATGGCGCGGGCACCGATGGCGTACAGGTCGTCCATGATCCGCTGGGCCTCCTTGGCGGGGACCATGGCACGAACGGCGACCCAGCCCTCGTTGTGCAGCGGGGAGACGGTCGGGGACTCCAGGCCGGGGGTGAGTGCCACGGCCTTCTCCAGCTGCTCGACGCGGCAGTCGTAGTCCATCATCACGTACGTGCGCGCCACCAGGACGCCCTGGAGGCGGCGCAGGAACTGCTGCACCTTCGACTCAGCCGCCTCCTCGGCGTCGGCGCCGGTGCGGCGGATGACGACGGCCTCGGACTTCATGATCGGCTCGCCGAAGACCTCCAGGCCGGCGTTGCGCAGCGAGGTGCCGGTCTCCACCACGTCGGCGATGACCTCGGCGACACCCAGCTCGATGGCGGTCTCGACGGCGCCGTCGAGGTGGACGACGGAGGCGTCGACACCGTGCTCGGCGAGGTGCCCGGCGACGATCCCCTCGTAGGAGGTGGCGACCGTCTTGCCCTTCAGGTCCTGGACGCCGTCGGCGGTGCCCGGCTTGGCGGCGAAGCGGAAGGTGGAGCGGGCGAAGCCCAGCGGCAGGATCTCCTCGGCGTCGGCGCCGGAGTCGATCAGCAGGTCCCGGCCGGTGATGCCGATGTCGAGGCGGCCGGAGGAGACGTAGATCGCGATGTCGCGGGGGCGGAGGTAGAAGAACTCGACCTCGTTCTCCGGATCGACGATCCGCAGCTCTTTGGACTCCCGGCGCTGCTGGTAGCCGGCCTCATGCAGCATCTCCGCCGCAGGGCCGGACAGTGAACCCTTGTTGGGGACGGCGATGCGCAGCATGAGGTCGGCTTCCTTTGCGTTCAGGGATGTGACGGTGGGCTGGTGTGCTTACAGGTGGGCGTAGACGTCGTCCAGGGAGATGCCGCGGGCGACCATCATCACCTGGAGGTGGTACAGCAGCTGGGAGATCTCCTCGGCAGCCGCCTCCTTGCCCTCGTACTCGGCGGCCATCCAGACCTCGGCGGCCTCTTCGACGACCTTCTTGCCGATGGCGTGGACACCCTTGCCGACCAGCTCTGCGGTACGGGAGGTGGCGGGATCGCCGTGGGCGGCCTTGTGCTGCAGCTCGGTGAAGAGCTGCTCGAACGTCTTCTTGGACATGGTGATGCCCACCCTACGCGGTGTGCGGGGCTCCTCAGTGCCAGGGTTCGGATACTGAGCGGAGCGTCACCGCGGTCGAGACCGCCGCGGTCACCGCCTCGTGGCCCTTATCCTCGTTCGAGCCCTCGATGCCGGCCCGGTCCAGGGCCTGCTCCTCGGTGTCGCAGGTGAGTACGCCGAAGCCGACGGGGACGCCTGTGTCGATGGACACCTGGGTGAGGCCCTGGGTGACGCCCTGGCACACGTAATCGAAGTGGGGGGTGCCGCCGCGGATGACGACGCCGAGGGCGACGACCGCGTCGTAGCCGCGGCCCGCGAGGACCTTCGCGGCGACCGGAAGCTCGAAGCTGCCGGGTACCCGGAGCAGGGTCGGCTCGTCGATCCCCAGCTCGTGCAGGGCGCGCAGCGCGCCGTTCACCAGACCGTCCATCACCTTCTCGTGCCACTGCGCCGCGATGACGGCGACCCTGAGGTCGCTCGCGTTGCGTACGGACAGTTCCGGTGCACCCTTGCCGCTCACGTCTCTCCTAAGTCGGTTCTTGCTTACTGGTTGCCGCAGGTGGCCGCGGGGGCGGCCACGGAGGCTGTCACGGACGCGGCGGCGGAGGCCGTCGCGGCCGACGTGTCCAGCCAGGGCAGGTCGTGCCCCATCCGGTCCCGCTTGGTACGCAGGTAGCGGAGGTTGTGCTCGCCCGCCTGCACGGCCATCGGCTCACGGCCGTTGACCTTCAGGCCGTTGCGCTCCAGCGCGTCGGTCTTGTCGGGATTGTTGGTCATCAGGCGGACGCTGCGCACGCCGAGGTCGGCGAGGATCTGCGCACCCGCACCGTAGTCGCGGGCGTCGGCGGGCAGGCCCAGTTCGAGGTTGGCGTCCAGGGTGTCCCGGCCGCGTTCCTGGAGTTCGTAGGCGCGCAGCTTGGACAGCAGGCCGATGCCGCGTCCCTCGTGTCCGCGCAGGTAGACGACGACGCCCCGGCCCTCGTCGTGGATGCGGTCCAGGGCGGCGTCCAGCTGCGGGCCGCAGTCGCAGCGCAGGGAGCGGAAGACGTCGCCGGTGAGGCACTCGGAGTGGAGCCGGACCAGGATGTCCTCGCCGCCCGCGATCTCGCCGTGGACGAGGGCGACGTGCTCGACGCCGTCGACGGTGGACCGGTAGCCGTAGGCGGTGAAGGTGCCGTGCGCGGTGGGCAGGTGGACCTCGGCCTCACGGCGGACGGTGGGCTCGTTGCTGCGGCGGTAGGCGATCAGGTCCTCGATGGAGATGATCGTCAGGCCGTGCTTGCGGGCGAAGGGGATGAGCTCGGGCAGGCGCAGCATGCGTCCGTCCTCGCCGGCGATCTCCACGATGGCGCCGACCGGCCGCAGGCCCGCGAGCCGGGCGAGGTCGACGGCGGCCTCGGTGTGGCCGTTGCGGACGAGGACGCCACCGGGCCGGGCGCGCAGCGGGAAGATGTGGCCGGGGCGGACGAAGTCGGACGGCTCGGCCGTGCCGCTCGCGAGCAGCTGAAGCGTGGTCGCCCGGTCGAAGCCCGAGATGCCGGTGGTCACGCCGTGTGCGGCGGTGGCGTCCACGGAGACGGTGAACGCGGTCTTCATCGACTCGGTGTTGTCCTCGACCATCTGCGGGAGCTGCAGCCGGTCGAGTTCCTCGCCCTCCATGGGGGCACAGATCAGGCCACGGCATTCGCTCATCATGAAGGCGACGATCTCGGGGGTCGCCTTCTCGGCGGCGATGACGAGGTCGCCCTCGTTCTCGCGGTCCTCGTCGTCCACGACGACCACCGGGCGGCCGAGGGCGATGTCGGCGATGGCCTGCTCGACCGGGTCGAGCGTGAAGTCCTCGATGTCGTCGTCGGTGCCGTACAGCGCGGGGGCCGAGGTCATGCCGGTGCTCCTTCCAGGACGGGCTGCGGGCTCGTGCGGGAGCGCAGCCACCAGTCGCGCAGGCCCCACAGGACGAGCGCGCCGTAGATGACGTAGACGAAGCCGGAGAAGGCGTAGCCGTTGGTGAAGTTGAGGGGGACGCCGACGAGGTCGACGAGCAGCCAGGCGATCCAGAACTCGACCATGCCCTTGGCCTGGGCGTACATGGCGACGATGGTGCCGACGAAGATGTAGGCGTCCGGCCAGGGGTCCCAGGACAGGTTCGGGTAGGCCTTGAAGAGCAGGGCGACGGCGACCGTGCCGGCGCCGGCCGCGGCGAGCATGGCCGTGCGCTCGGGCCAGGTGGCGAACCGTACGGTGATCCGGCCGTCGCCGTCCTCGCCCGCGCCGCGCCGCCACTGCCACCAGCCGTAGAGCGCGACGGCCATGACGACGGCCTGCTTGCCGGCGCTGCCGGTCAGGTGGCCGTAGAAGGCGGCGAAGAGGACGAGGCCGGAGAGGAACTGCACGGGCCAGGTCCACAGCGAGCGGCGCCAGCCGAGGGCGAGGGTGATCAGGCCCAGGATGTTGCCGGTCATGTCCGACCAGATGATGTGCTGTCCGAGGAGCGTGAACGCCTCGGAGTTGAGCCAGTTCACCGGTCGGCCCCCTGACTGGCGAGGAGCCGCTCGACGTACTTGGCGATGACGTCGACCTCGAGGTTGACCGGGTCGCCGGGCTGCTTCACGCCGAGCGTGGTCAGGGCCAGGGTGGTCGGGATGAGGCTGACGGTGAAGTAGTCCGGGCCGGCCTCCACGACCGTGAGGCTGATGCCGTCGACGGTGATGGAGCCCTTCTCGACGACGTACCGGGCGAGGTCCGCGGGGAGCGAGATCTTCACGATCTCCCAGTTCTCGGAGGGCTTGCGCTCCAGCACCTCGCCGGTGCCGTCGACGTGGCCCTGCACGATGTGCCCGCCGAGGCGTGCGCCGACGGCAGTGGGGCGCTCGAGGTTGACGCGGGAGCCGACGGTGAGTGCGCCCAGGCTGGAGCGGGTCAGCGTCTCGGCCATGACGTCGGCGGTGAACTCGTCGCCCTCGTGTTCGACGACGGTGAGGCAGACCCCGTTCACGGCGATGGAGTCGCCGTGCTGCGCGCCCTCGGTGACGACGGGGCCGCGGAGCCGGAAACGGGAGGAGTCGCCGAGCTTCTCGACGGCGGTGACCTCACCCAGCTCTTCGACGATTCCAGTGAACACTTCCCGGGTCCTCCAGCCTCTTCGGGCGCGGACTCCGGGGCCTGTCGATGACGACAGCATGTACGGGTGGACACACCGGGAACGTCGCCGAGTTGGGCCCGTCCACGGAGGGACGAACCCGGATACGGCGGCGTGCACACGTGCATGCCCGCCCGCCGCGCACTGCCTCCCATCCGGACTTTAACCGTCGGTCCAGGAATTTCACCTGGTCAACCGGCCGCTGGAAGCGACCGGGTCGCGGACTGTAACCGCCGGTTCGGACTTTCACCGACCCCGGAGTGCGCTGCTTGTGGTACATGGCCAGTTTGCCACGCCCGATGCCCACTCATACAGGCGAAGGGTGTGGATTCGCTCACAGCGTGTGTCGCCGGGGTTGCACGGAACGCCTCTTCACCCCAACGGCCCTGCGCCTCCGAGGTGTTGAGGGACCGGGCAATCAGTGCCCGAACCATTGACCATATTGGTCTAGTCCTCTTATGGTGCGGGCGCGCCCGGCGGCGGTGACGACACCCCTTGCCCCGCCGTCGGGTTGTCAGGACCGGGTCTTCCGTGACGAAGCACACCGCTTTTGCCACAATTCCGGACATGACGACAATCCTGGTGACCGGCGGGACCGGCACGCTCGGCCGGCTCGTCACGGAGCGGCTGCGGGCAGACGGACACGAGGTGCGGGTGCTGAGCCGGCACAGCCCGCCGTACGCCGTCGACCTGCGTGCGGGCGGTGCCGTTCTGGACACGGCCCTCGCGGGCGTCGAGACGGTGGTGCACTGCGCCAGCACCCAGCGGGGCGGGGACGAACGTGCGGCGGCGAACCTGATCGCGGCGGCACGCCGGGCGGGGGTGGGCCACCTGGTGTACATCTCCATCGTCGGCGTCGACCGGGTGCCCCTCGGCTACTACCGGAGCAAGCTGACGGTGGAGCGGCAGATCGAGGAGTCGGGGCTGGGCTGGACGGTGCTGCGCGCGACCCAGTTCCACGACCTGATGGTCACGCTCCTCCAGGCGCTGGCGAAGCCGCCGGTCATGCCGCTCCCGGCCGGGCTGTCCGACCAGCCGGTGGAGGTGGCCGAAGTGGCGGCCGAACTCGCCGGCTTGGCACTCGCCGCGCCGGCCGGACGGGTGGCGGACCTGGGCGGCCCGGAGGTCCGCACGATGGACTCCCTGGCCCGCGCGTACCTGCGAGCGGCGGACCGGCACCGGACGATCGTGAACGTCCCCCTCTTCGGCAGGACCTACCGCGCCTATCGCACGGGCGCCCACATGGCACCGAAGCGCACGGTGGGCAAGGTGACGTTCGAGGAGTACCTGGCCCGCCGCTTCGGGAACAGCGGACAGCGGGCCTGAAAGCCGCCGCCGGGCAGGGCCGGCACCGCTGCAGCGCTCGGGCGGCGGTGAAGCCTCCGCCCGATCAGCGCCCCGGCGCCACCGCAACCCGCCCCGACCAGCGCTCGGCACGGCCGAGGGCCCCGCCGGAAACAGCACCCGGACCACGCGCCGACACCCACTGGATGCAACGCCCGGACACGCCCGACACCCACGGGAAGCACCGCCCGGACACGCCCGACACCCACGGGAAGCACCGCCCGGACACGACCGACACCCACCGGAAGCAGAGCCCCGACACCGCCGAAAAACCCGTCGGGTTCAGCGCTCCGGCGGTGCGAACAGTTCGTCCTGGGCTCGCTCGCGTGCCGTGAGCAGGGCTCCGCGCAGGACGGCGGTGCCACCGAGGCTGCTCGGACGCACCTCGGTGACCAGGGGGGACATCCGGCGGAGCCGGTCCTCCACCCGGACGGCCAGCGCCGGGCCCCCGGCCTGCCCGATCTCCCCGCCCAGGACCACACATCCGGGATCCAGGATCGCGGCGACGGACGCGGCCCCCACCGCGACGCGGTCCGCGAGGGCGTCCAGGAAACGGTCGGCGTTGCCGCCCGGCGCGGCTGCGGCCCGGGTCACCGCCCCGAGGACGGTCTGCGCCGCTCCCGGCCCGTCCATCGCCGCGTCCGGCACCGGCAGACCGCACTCGGCCGCCAGCGCGCCGATGGCCGCGGCCCCGGCCAGGGAGTGGAATCCGCCGTCGCAGTCGGTCGCGGACGGCAGGCACGCCGTACCGGGGACCGGCAGGAAGCCGATCTCGCCGGTGCCGCCCGAAGCGCCGCGGCGCAGGGCGCCGTCGAGGACGACGGCGGCGCCGACACCGTGCCCGAGCCACAGCAGGACGAAGGTGTCCCGGTCGTGGGCGGCGCCCTCGCGCTGCTCGGCCACCGCGGCCAGGTTGGTCTCGTTCTCGACGGTGATCCGGGCCCCGGGCAGCCGTTCCCGCAGGGCCGAGGCCAGGCGGCGGTGCCAGGCGGGCAGACCGCCGGAGTCGCGGAGGTCGCCGGTGGCGGGGTCGATCAGGCCCGGCGCTCCGATGCCGACGGTGTGGACCCTCCCCCACGCCCGGACATCCTCGTGCGACGGCACCACCATGGAACCGGCCTCCTTCGCGGTGCGCTCCACCGCGGCCACGACCGCCTCCACCGCGGGCCCGGTCCTGGTGTCCTCGCCGATCGGCACGGACGTCTCGGCGAGCACCCGCCCGACGAGGTCGGACACCAGCACGAAGACACCCTCGGTGCGCACGTCGAGGGCGGCGAGGTGGGCGCGATCGGCGACGATGCCGTACAGCCGTGCGTTCGGGCCCCGGCGCACCTCGCCGGACTCGCCGACCACCGTGATCAGGCCGGAGGCGGTGAGCCGTTCGACGAGGTCCGCGACGGTGGGCCGGGACAGTCCGGTCAGCTGCTTCAGCCGCCCTGCCGTCAGCGGGCCCTCCTGCTGCAACAGCCGCAGGGCCAGCCGGTCGTTGATGGCCCGGGCGGTACTGGGTGATGCGGGCATGACGGGAATCCTCCCAGAGACGGCGACCTCGACGGTCCCTATCTATCAGGCAGGGACCCTGATAATTTACGGCGATGTCGCGCGGCGCGGCCGGGAACTCGTGGAGGGGTTGCAACATGAGTGACGTGGGTGAGACGCGCGACGAGGTGATGCGCGCCCGGTACGCGGTGGCGGCCGTGTTCGCCGTGCACGGCGCGGTGACCGGGACCTTCGCGACTCGGGTGCCCTGGATCCAGGAGCACACCTCACTGAGCACCGGCCAGTTGGGGCTCGCCCTTGCGTTCACGGCGTTCGGCGCCTCGTGCTCGATGCCGCTCGCCGGCCGCATCAGCCACCGCTTCGGCAGCCGTACGGCCCTGCGCGGGCTGATCGCGCTGTGGACCCTGTCCCTGGTCCTGCCGTCCTTGGCGCCGAACCTGTACACGCTGTGCCTGGCGATGTTCGTCTACGGCGCGAGCGCGGGCATGGCCGACGTCGCCATGAACGCGCTGGGGGTCGAGGTCGAGCGGCTGCTCGGGAGGTCGGTCATGTCGGGGCTGCACGGCATGTGGAGTGCGGGCGCGCTGACGGGGTCGGCGGCGGGCACGCTCGCCGCGCACCTGGGGTCGGACGCCCGCGTGCACTTCGCGCTCGCGGCGGCCGTCCTCACCGTGCTCGGCGTACTGGCCTGCCGCTGGGTGCCGGACGTGCAGCCCACCGAGGACGAGGAACCGCCCCCTCGGTTCGCGCTGCCGCCCCGCTCGGCGCTGCTGATCGGTGCGGTCGGCTTCTGCGCGGTGTTCGCGGAGGGCGCGAGCCTGGACTGGTCCGCCGTGTTCCTGCGGGACCGGCTGGACAGCTCGGCGGGGCTCGCGGCGGCCTCGACGACCGGCTTCATGCTGACGATGGCGGCGGCCCGGATCGCCGGGGACGCGGTGGTGAACCGCTTCGGCGCGGTCCGCACCGTACGCGCCGGCGGGGTCCTGGCCGCACTGGGCGGCCTGCTGATCGTCCTCGCGGGACACCCGGCGGTGGCCATGGCCGGGTTCGCGCTGATGGGGCTCGGCATCGCCGTGGTCGTACCGCTGTGCTTCGCGGCGGCCGGGCACGCCGGACCCAACCCCAGTCAGGCCATCGCGGGCGTGGCGACGATCACCTACACCTCGGGGCTGGTCGCGCCGAGCCTGATCGGCACGGTGGCCCAGGCGACCAGCCTGGTGGTGTCGTTCTGCCTGGTGACCGCGCTGACGTGCGGACTCGCCGGGTTCGCGGGTGTGCTGCGCACGGCCGGGCGCGGCGCCCGCGGCGAGATCACCGCGCGGGCCGGAGCAGTTCCCGAGCCACGGTCCTGAAGGCGTCGCTCCAGGGGGCCGGGCGCAGGGTCGTGGCGTCCAGCCGGACCAGGACCCGGGTGCCCTGCGCGTAGGTCTGCGTCCCGTCGGCCGAGCAGAAACGGAAGCCGTAGGTCAGGCCCGTGGTGCCGAGCCGCTCCAGCCAGAGGTGGACGGCGTAGAGCCCGGGGCGGGTCACGGGGGCCTCGTAGGTGATGCGCAGCTCGCGTACGGCGTTACAGGCGTCCCCCGCGGCCACCCAGTCGCCGTCGAAGCGGACGCCGTGCTCGTGCCACAGCTCGGTCCAGGCACGCTCGGCCAGCAGCGGGTAGCGGGCGTTGTGCAGGAGGCCGAGCGCGTCGAGGTCGTCGAAGTGGACGGTGACGGGGATCAGCCTGCCGTGGGTGACGGCGGGGGCGATCGGGGCTTCGGCGGTCACGGAGGGGCTCCTGGGCGTCGCGGGGATGCTGCGGTCCCCTCATACTAAGCGACCGCTCAGGAGCACAAGGCGGCGTGTGGGGGCATCGCGCCCGGCCCCTGGTCGTTCGTCGTCGGCTGCCGCCCGTGGTGCGTCTTCAGCCGACCACCTCAAGGAAGGGCTGCCGTTGGGTCCTCGGCGGGGTCGTGCTCGCCTTCCTGACTGCCTTGACTCGGTCCAGGCGCCGAACGGTCCGGGGATCACCGGGTTGGCCGGCAGGGAGGTGAACTTCACGGCCTTCTCCTGCTCGATCGGGTCGCTCGCCGCCACGGCACCGTGCTGGCCGAAGCGCACCCAGCCCGAGAAGCCGTCACGCCTGTTGGTGGAGGATCCCCCAACGAACATCGTCATTCAGTGCGATTCTTGCGGTACAGCAAGGCCCGGGCTGCGTGCTCGCGGATGAAGCCGTCCAGGGTGGTGTCCTGGGCGAGACGGGACAGCTCATCGACTCCCGCTTGCTCGTGCCCTCCCAGCCGGGCGAGAGCCTGGGCCGCGTTGAGACGGGAAGAGCTGTCCAGGGCGGTGTCCTGGGCAAGACGGGACAGCAGGTCGGCTCCCGCTTGCTCGTGGCCTCCCAGCCGGGCGAGAGCCTCGGCCGCGCCCATACGGGTGAAGCCGTCCAGGGCGGTGTCCTGGGCGAGACGGGACAGCTCATTGACTCCCGCTTGTTCATGCCCTTCCAGCCGGGCGAGAGCCATGGCCGCGTATTTGCGGGCGAGGCCGTCGAGAGTGGTGTCCCGAGCAAGGCAGGTCAGTCTGTCGGCTCCCGCTCGCGCCTCGAGTCGGGCGAGATCCTCGGTCGCGTTCGAGCGGGCGAGGCCGTCCAGAGTGGTGTCCCGGGCCAGGCGGAACATCAATTCGGCTCCGGTTTGCTCGTGCCCCTCCAGCGCGGTCAGGGATTCAGCCGCGCACACCCGGTAGAAGCCGTCCAAGGTGGCGTCCTGGGCGAGACGGGACAGCAAGCCGGCTCCGGTTTGCTCGTGCCCCTCCAGCGCGGTCAGGGATTCAGCCGCGCGCACCCGGTAGAAGCCGTCCAAGGTGGTGTCCTGGGCGAGACGGGACAGCAAGCCGGCTCCCACTTGCCCGCAGTCCTGCAGCGCAGCCAGGGCCCGAGCCGCCTCCACCCGGCCGGAGCCGTCCACGGTGGTGTCCTGGGCGAGACGGGACAGCAAGCCGGCTCCCACTTGCCCGCAGTCCTGCAGCGCAGCCAGGGCCCGAGCCGCCTCCACCCGGCCGGAGCCGCGCACGGTGGTGTCCTGGGCGAGACGGGACAGCAGGTCGGCTCCTGCTTGCTCATGCCCCCGAAGCCGGGCAAGAGCCTCGGCCGCAACCGTGCGCTGGGAGTCGTACAGCAGGGTGGTGTCCTGCGCGAGGCGGGACAGCAGGCCGGCTCCGGTTTGCTCGTGCCCCTCCAGCGCGGTCAGGGATTCAGCCGCGCACACCCGGTGGAAGCCGTCCAAGGTGGCGTCCTGGGCGAGACGGGCGAGCTGGTCCGCCGCTGTTTGCTCGTGCCCCTCCAGCCAGGCAAGAGCCTCGGCCGCGTCCACGCGGTAGAAGCCGTGCAAGGTGGTGTCCCGGGCGAGACGGGTCAGTTGCTCGACTCCTGCTTGTTCGTGCCCCTCCAGCCGGGCGAGAGCCTCCGCCGCGCCCACGCGGGAGGGGGGTTTGTGCGTGGTGTCGCCGACGAGGCGGGTGAGCCGGTCGGCTTCCGCCTGCTTGTCCCCACGTAACCGGGCCAGAGCCTCGGCCGCGGTCACGCCGTAAGAGTCGTACCGGACGTCCTCCGCGAGGCGGGCGAGCAGGTCGGCTCCCGCTTGCTCATGCCCCCGGAGCCGGGCGAGTGCCTCGGCCGCGTCCACGCGGCAGAAGCCGCCCTCCAGGTAGCTGGTGTCCTGGGCGAGACGGGTCAGTTGCTCGACCCCTGCTTGTTCGTGCCCCTCCAGCCGGGCGAGAGCCTCCGCCGCCTCCACGCGGAAGCGGGGGTGACGCGTGGTGTCGTCGGCGAGGCGGGTGAGCCGGTCGGCTTCCGCCTGCTTGTCCCCACGTAGCCGGACCAGGGCTTCCGTTGCACGGCTACGGGCAAGGTCGCTGAGAGTGGTGTCCCCGGCGAGGCAGGAAAGTTGCTCGGCCCCCGCACGGGCATCCAACTGGGCCAGGGTGTCGGCGGCACGCACACGAAAACCACTGGCCAGGGAGGTGTCCTGGGCGAGGCGGGTCAGCCGTGCAGCCCCTCTGGGTGCGTCGAGCCGGGCAAGCTCCGTGGCTGCTGCCAGGCGGTCGCTGTCCTCCCTGATTCCTTCGCTGAGATCGAATGCCCACTGCACGCCTCTCGCGAAAATATCTATCAACAAGGCCGCGTCCAGGCGGTCTGAGTGGTGCAAAGTGCTGTCCTGGGTGGCGAGACTGACCAGTTGTGCAATTCCCTCCCGTGCGTTCACCTTGCCCAGGGCATGGGCGGCGCGCACGCGGTGCCAGCCGTCCAGGGCACTGTCATCGGGGATGAGGACGGTCAGTATGCCGACTCCCGTTTGCTCGTACCCCTCCATCCGGGCAAGGGCCTCGGCCGCCGCGACGCGGGAGGAGCCGTACACGGTGGTGTCCTGGGCGAGGCGGGCGAGCAGGTCGGCTCCCGTTTGCTCGTACCCCGGGAGCGGGGTCAGGGACCAGGCGGCCTCGATGCGGTCGCGGTCGTCCGCGGTGGTGTCCTGGGCGAGGCGGGTGAGCCATACGGCCGTCATGTCGTCGGGGAGGGCGGTCCCCGATCGCACCAGCCACAAGAGGACTTTCCCGGCCTCCAAGCCTCCGCGGGCGGTGACGTCGTCCAGGTGTTGGAGGGTCTGGGTGGCGATCTGGTCGCGGGGAGCGAGGAGGCAGTCGATAAGGAAGAGCAGGTACGAGACGTCCGGGTCCGGTGGCTCCCAGTGGTCCTCGGCCGTGGTGCCCTGCGCGGGGAACAAGGTGTGCAGAAGCTGGGTGCGGGTTTCCTCGGTGCGGGTGGCGTGGCGGGCTGCGTGGTATTCGAGGTGGGTCTTGTGGAGGAAGTGGAAGTCGCCTGTGTGCTGGGTCAGCAGGCCGGTGGGGCGCAGGAGGTCGCCGAGGAAGGCGTTCCACAGGTGTTCTTTGATTTTCGCGGGGCGTGGGGTGGGCAGGAGTTGAGCGCACAGGGCGAGGGTGGGGGTGGTGTTGCCGTTGATCTTTTCGTGCGCCAGGTGGTCGATCAGCTCGGGCAGGTGGTCGCGTACGTGCTGGGCGGCGTGGTCGGCGGCCTGGAGGTCTTTGGGGATCTGGTGGTGGCTCTTGAGGGCTTGGATCGCCTGCTCATGGATGCGGGTGATGTTCTTGTGGGTGTTCTGCTCGTAGACCAGCTCGATGAATGCCTGGTAGGCGCCGATGCGGCCTGATGGCAGGGGTTTGCTGGGGTCGGCGGCGTACAACTGGCAGAGCATGCTGGCCATGAGCGGGGTGCGGGCCAGCTCGTCGAGCCCGGGCTGGAGCTGGTCGGTGAACGCGCTGGCGTGACGCTCTGGTTCGTCCAGGGTGTGGAACCATGCCTCGGCGTAGTCGTGCAAGTCCTGGCGGGTGAAGGGCAGCAGTTCGAAGCGGGGTACCTGCGTGCCGAGGGTGTCGAGTTCCCCTGGGGGCAGGGGGCGGGTGGCCACGACGAACCGGTACAGCGCCGGCTCGGCCGCGGCTGCTGCGGTCAGTGTCCGCAGCACGGTGCCGCGGTGGTGCCGGTCGGGGAGTTCGTCGAGGCCGTCGACCATCACCAGCCAGGGCACCCCGGTACGCGGCTGGCGGCGGAAGAAGCCCGCGTCCAGCTCGTCCAGCAGCCCGAACTGCCCAAGGGCGGCGGTGGTGGCGGTAGCCAGGGCTTTGGGCAGCGGGTCGGTGCCGGTAAGGGCATCGGCGCTGACCACGACTGGGACGGTGCCGCCGGGGATTTCGCCGAGCCAGCGGCCGGCGGAGTCGGCCAGGTGGACGCGCAGCAGGCTCGACTTGCCGCCCCCGGGGCCGGCCAGGAGCACGCAGATGCTGTTGCGCGTGGAGAAGACCTCGTCGGCAGGTATCGGGGAACCGGCTGTGCCTGCTGCCACCGCGGCGCCGGCGACGCCCGTGGGGCTGTTGGCTTTCGGGGTGGGGATACGGGTCTGCTGGCGTACATAGACCTGGGCCAGCGGGGGCAGGCCCGCATCGCCCATGACACCGGGGTAGGGATGCTGTGTGGCGGCATCCCGCGCGGCCTGCAAATACTGAATCAGCCGTCGCGGACCAGACGCCGCAGGCGCGTTCGAGGCATCCCGTGTCCCGGTCTGTTTCCGGGCATCGCGTGTCCGGGCCTGCTCCCACCGCGTCTGCCATAACTCCTTGGTACTGGTCCACTTGCCTGTGGCTTTGGCCCGTTCCAGGCCGGTCAGCCGATGCTCGGGAGTGTTCCCGGCCCATTCCAGAAGGACGCGGACCAGCGCCCACAAGGGCTGGAAGTCCCTCGCCGGACTGCCCTGTTCGAACCAGCCGCCGACCGTGGTGGTCGACAGCCTGCGCAGCCCGTCACGCTGCAGCCGACGGCTGGCCTCGTCGATCGCGTCCTTGCGCGTGCGCCCGCTCTGGAGCGCCCGCATCTCCAGGTCCCGCAGCTCGTCCCGCAGTACCTGTCGTCCCGCGCTGAGGCCCTCCGGGCCGGTCACTGACTGACCTCCGGGCCGTCCGCGCGTCCGGCGGATCCGGCCGCACGGCAACCGGGCAGGGGCGTGACCTGGTCTTTTGATGCCCATATCCGGTCGGTCCGGTACAGGTTCACCCTCGTGGCCTGGTCCTTTGCACTAGCTCTCGGGCGCTGCCGGATCGGGCGGCCGAGAATGCGGAGGGATCTGATGGACGTCATGGTCTGGGCTTTGGTGCCGGTGGCGGGCATGGTGGTCGTGGCCACTGCGGCCGTGCTCATCGCGGTCATCGCGCTGAAGGGCACCGCCGCGCGAGAGCGCGCCCATATCCTGCGTGCTGCCGCCGAGCTGGTCCGCGCTGTGCGCGGGCAGCGGTGAAGGCGCTCGCGCCCCGGCAACGGCCGCATCCGTGTCACCGCCCGCTCCCGGCAGGTGCGGTCTCCCCAAGGTGCAGGCGGGTGCCGGGTTCGAAGCGGACTTCGCCGTAGGGGCGGACGTGGTGCCGGAACAGCGGGGTCGGCCCGCGCCGGCCGTCCCGGGTGAGCAGCCCGGACCAGGCAGGTTCAGCGAGGACGGCCTGGAGCATCAGGGTGTTGACGTACACCAGGGACGCCTGAAGGATCCGCAGGCGCAGCGCGGCCATCTCCACCTCTTCACGCCGGTTGGTGGAGATCTCCCCGCTTTTGCCATAGCAGTAAACCGTGTTCGCCCGGTTCCAGGACTCCACCCTTCAGGCCCTCCTCGATCTGGCGTTGGAGGCCGCGGTCGCGAAGGCAGGCCGAGTCCACCGAGCCTGAAGGCCCACGACGCCTCGAGGTACCCGGCCGGGTCCATGAACGGGCGCCCGGTGTTCCCTCGATCCGGCGAAGCGCCGGGCCGGTCGGCACGCCCGTCGGCCCGCGGCTGGGACCCTTCCCCCATGGCGCAGTTGGAACACCTCACCACGTCCGTCGACGCCGTCGTCCGCCGCATGCGCGCACTCGACGCGTCCCTGCCCGAGTGGGACGGGGTCGCCGTGTTCAACCGTGTCTACCTCGCCGTCACCGAGGAGGTCGACCGGCGCCTGGAGGCCGGGGAGTTCCCGGACGCGCGAGCGGCGAGCACGCTGGACGTGCGGTTCGCCGAGCGGTATCTGGCGGCGGTCGTCGCGGCGGACGCGGATCGCCGTCCGCCCGCCTGCTGGCGCCCGCTGTTCCAGCTCCGCCGCCATCCCGGCGTACGGCCGCTGCAGTTCGCGCTGGCGGGCGTCAACGCGCACATCGGCCACGACCTGGCCCTCGCGGTGGTCGACACCTGTCACGCGCTCGGCTGCGAACCGGCCGACCTGGAGGACGAGTTCGACCGCGTGGGCGAACTCCTGGTCTCGCTGGAGGAGCGCATCCGCGAGGATCTGATGCCGGGCCCCGACCTGTTGCAGATCGCCGACCCGCTCACTCATCTACTGGGTTCGTGGAGCCTGGAACGGGCCCGGGACGCGACCTGGGCGGCGGCCCGCGCGCTGTGGGCGCTGCGCCGCTGCGAGGACGTCGCCGAGGAGTTCACCGAACGGCTGGACGCGGCGGTGGGCTTCGCCGGGCGGATGCTGCTGACCCCTCTGCCCGGCTGACGGGGTCCTCCTCCACCGGACCTGGCCTGATCCTTTCGCCGCGCGCCGCCTGTGGAAATCCCTTGAGATCACCGTACGTTGACCGGCCGGTATCCGATCGCAGAGGAGCGGTGGTATGGCGACCAGGCTCGGCCTCAGTCTTCCCCAGATGCAGCAGTACTCCCTCGGCAGGGACGTGGCCGACGTGGCACGCGCCGCCGAGGAGATCGGCTACGACAGCCTGTGGGTCTTCGAGCGGGCGCTGTTCCCCGAACCCGCCACCCAGGGGTTGTTCGGCATCGAGGGCATGCCCTGGCCCGACCAGTACCGGGGTGTGGCGGACCCGCTGGTCACGCTGACCCTCGCGGCAGCGGCCACCGAGCGGGCCCGGCTCGGCTCCAGCGTGCTGGTCGCACCGCTGCACGTGCCGTTCCAGCTCGCCAAGGCCCTTGCGACGCTGGACGCGGCGAGCGGCGGCCGGGTGATCGCGGGCTTCGGCACCGGCTGGTCCCTGGACGAGTACGCGGCATCCGCCGTCCGGCCCTTCGAGGAGCGCGGGGCCGTGCTGGACGAGGTCATCGAGGTGTGCCGGAAGGTGTGGGGGCCGGATCCGGTCGTCCACGACGGCAGGATCACCAAGATCGCCTCCGCGGTGGTCGGGCCCAAGCCGGCCCGGCCGATACCGATCATGCTCGCCGCGGGCAACAAGCGGGCCAAGCGGCGCCTCGTGGACCACGCCGACGGCTGGCTGCCGGTCGCCCTCGGGGCCGGGAAGCTTGCCGCCGAGTGGCGCGAGCTGCAGGAACTGGCCGAGGAACGGGGCCGTACGGAGCCGATCCGGACGGTCCTCCGGGTGAACAGCAGCTGGCGGTCCAAGCCGTACGAGGGAGCGGACCGGATGCCCTTCCAGGGGGACGTGGAACAGATCGTCGAGGATCTGGCGGAGTACGCACAGGTCGGCCTGGACGAGATCATGCTCGACCTCCAGAACCTCGCGCGGGACGCGGAGGAACTGAAGGACATCGCCGCCGAGGTGTTCGAGAAGGCGCGGGCGGCCGGAGTCTGAGGCCGGCCGCCCGCGCCTTGGTTGGTGCCCGCTGGACCTGGTCGGATCTGGTCGGGTCCAGTCGGGTCCGGTCGGATGCCGGTCAGTCCTCGGGCAGTTCCACCGGGGCGATCTCGTCGTAGCGGTCGCCCGGGCCCGGGTTGGCCGGGTCGGTGGCTCCGCCGAAGTGGTGCATGACGCCCCAGACCGCGTTCAGCGCGGTCTGGATCGCGCCCTCGGCCCAGCCTGCGGTCCAGGAGATGTCGTCGCCGGCGAGGAAGATGCCCCGCTTGTCCTCGGGCAGCCGGTCCTGCATGAAGTGCGTGAACAGGCGCCGCTGGTAGCGGTAGTGGCCGGGCAGGTTGGCCTTGAACGCGCCCATGAAGTAGGGCTCGTTCTCCCAGGAGACGGTCACCGGGTTGCCGATGATGTGCTTCCTGATGTCTACCTTCGGGTAGATCTCGCCGAGCGACTTCAGCATGACCTCCATCCGCTCGTTCGCGGACAGCGGCAGCCACTTCAGGCTGTCGTCGCACCAGGTGTAGGACAGGCAGATCACGGCGGGCTTGTCCGGGCCGTCGTCCAGCAGGTAGGTGCCGCGGGTCATGCGGTCGGTGAGCGTCATCGACATGACGTCCCGGCCGGTCTCCTCGTCCTTGTCCAGCCAGAACGGACGGTCCACGGGCACGAACAGCTTCGAGGACTCCATGTAGTGGGTGCGCTCGATCGCGGTCCAGTGGTCGATCGGGAAGAGCGAGTCGTCGCAGGCGATCTTGGACAGCAGCATCCAGGACTGGGCGGTGAAGATGGCCGCCTTGTAGGTGCGGATGTCGCCGTTCGCGTCCGTCACGGTGATCTGGTTGCCCGCGGTGCGGTGCAGCCGGGTCACTGCCGGGCGGGGCTCGCCGTCCACGTGCAGGGACTTCAGCGAGGTGCCGTACGGCCAGTGGACGATCTTCTCCGGCTCGCGCTCCCACAGGCGCAGCGGCAGCTGCTGGGAGCCGCCGACGATGCCGCGGTGGTGGTCGTCGGCCTCGGTGTAGACGACCCGCAGGATCTCCAGGATGGAGTTCGGGAAGTCGGTGTCCCAGCCGCCCGTGCCGAAGCCGACCTGGCCGAAGATCTCGCGGTGCCGGAAGGACTTGAAGGCCTCGGAGTCGCAGAGGAAGCCGTAGAAGGTCTGGTTGTCGAGCTTCTCGACCAGCTTCGCCCAGATCTCGCGGATGCGCGGGACGTCCCGCTCACGCATGGCCCGGTTCATGTCCGAGAAGTCGGCGCCCTCGTCCAGGCACTTGTTCCAGGCGTCGGCCACGTCACGGTAGACCTGGGGCAGGTCGTCGATGGTCTCGGCGTAGTGCGTCTCGCCCTTGAGGTCGACGACGGTCGACGGAGTGGCCTCGGCCAGCGGGTTCGGGAAGGGCTTGGTCTCCAGGCCGACCAGGTCGATGTAGTGCTGGAGGGCGGTGGAGGACGGCGGGAAGCGCATGGCGCCCATCTCGGCGGTCAGCGACTCGTCGCAGCCGTCGAAGCCGACGGTGCGCAGCCGGCCGCCGAGCTGATCGGCCTCGTAGACGACGGGCTTGAGGCCCATCTTCATCAGCTCGTAGGCGGCGACGACGCCGGACAGACCGCCGCCGATGACCGCGACCTCGGTGCCGTGCTCGGTGGCCGGCACCTGGCCGAGGCCCGCCGGGTGGGCGAGGAAGTCGTCGTAGGCGTACGGGAAGTCCGGGCCGAACATGGTGATCGGCGGCTGCTGCTCGTCGGCGTGTTCGACGGCGTTGGGCACCGTGGACGTCATGGGGTACGGACTCCTTGCGCGTGGTGAAACTGGGGGAGCTGTGGTAAGGGGTCGCTCAGACCAGGGACCCGTACAGGCCGGGGCGGCGGTCCTTCAGGTACGGGTTGCCTTCCCGGGACGCAGCCAGGAAGGCGGGGTCGGCATCGGCGAACACCAGCTGCTCGGCGCGTCCGGCGCGGGTGCGGGCGATGCCGTCCGGCCCGGCGAGGGTGGAGAGCCCGACGAACTCGAACTCCCCTTCCTGACCGACCCGGTTGACGTACGCGACGTACATCTGGTTCTCGAAGGCGCGCACCGGGACCACCGACTCGGCGACGAACTGGAAGGGGTGCATCTGCGCGGTCGGGACGACGAGGAGGTCGGTGCCGGCCAGCGCGTGGGCGCGGACGTTCTCCGGGAACTCGACGTCGTAACAGATCATCAGGCCCACGGTCAGGCCGTTCAGCTCGGCCTGGACGACCGGCTGCCCGCCCGGCGTGAAGTGGTCGCGCTCGAAGCAGCCGAAGAGATGGGTCTTGCGGTAGTTCGCGAGCCGGGTGCCGTCGGCGGAGATCAGCTGGGCGGAGTTGTAAACGGTCTCGCCGTCGCGCTCCGGGTAGCCGTAGGCGATGGCCAGGCCGTGCCGGGCGGCGGTCTCGGCGATCGCAGCGGCGGAGTCGCCGTCGGCGGGCTCGGCGAGCCGGGCGATGTCGTCGCCGATCGCGTACCCGGTCAGGAACATCTCCGGTGCGGCCAGCAGCGCGGCGCCCGCGGCGGCGGCACGGCCCGCGGCCTCGTCGAGAACCTTGAGATTCTCGACGATCGAGCCGGGACGGCCGGAGCTCTGGAGCAGGGCGGTGCGCATGCGTGATCCTCACCGGACGGGGGTTGGGGGGCCAGTTAGAAGGTACGGTCGGCGCGCTCGGGCGGACAAGAAGGAGCCGTTGCGCGCCGATGCGCGGATCGTTGCGTGCGAGGGGGGTCGGACGGCGATTCGTTGCGTGCCCTCGGTAGGGGTTTCCCCGACCTGCCTCTGGATCCCCTTCCGGAACACCTTCCGGAACCCTTCCGGAACCCCTTGTGGTTGTCCTTGTGGTGCTCCTTGTGGGTTCTGGCAGGTGTTCTTCCGCTCCCTCTAGATCTGCTTCAGGCGCTCCACGATCTCCTTGAGCAGCCCCGGGTCGGCCGCCGGTCCGCTGGGCAGCACGCGGCGGGGCGCGTCGATGCGGATGTGGCCGGACTCGGCGAGGTCGCCGAGCAGGACGCGGACGACGGTCAGGGGCAGGTCAGCGTCCGCGGCCAGCTCGACCACGGGGCGCGGGCCGCGCAGGACGAGATCGAGGAGCGCGGCACGGGCGTGGTCGATGCCGGGCCCTCCCGCCTCGGTGTCCACCGCGGTGACCTGCGACATCAGGTCGATGGCATGCCGACCCGGGGGCCGGGTGCGGCCCCCGGTCACCGTGTAGGGGCGCACCATCGACCCGGTCTCGTCCTCGTACCAGTGCTCGTCGTTCACCGCGGGATCATGGGGCCGTGCGGGCGGCGGCGTCCAGATGGTGGCCGAGCCTGCGGACGAGCAGCGCCATCTCGTGGGCGAGCTGCCCGACGTCGGTGCCCGCCTCGCTGAGCACGGCGAGCCGGCTCCCCTGCCCGGCCGGGGTGATGAACAGGTAGGCGTCGTCCAGCATCACCATGGTCTGCCGCACCTCGCCCGCCTCGAACCGCTCCCCCGCCGAGCGGGCCAGGCTGTGGAAGCCGGAACACACGGCGGCCAGGTGCTCGATGTCCCGTCGGCGCATGCCCTCCGAGCTGCTGAGCGGGAGGCCGTCGGCGGTGAGCAGGACGGCCTGACGGACGTGGTCGGTGCGCGCCACGAGGTCATCCAGCAGCCAGCCGAGATCCGTGCCGGGCGCTCCGGCGGGTGCGGCGGGGCGCTCGGGGGTCTGGTCGTCACCGTGCATGGTCGCTGTCCGTCCCTTCGTGGGTGTCGGTGGACGCGTCGTGCGCGTCGCTGGTCGTGGGCAGGCCCTTACGGCCACGGTCCAGCCCACGTTGGAACGCGCCGAAGATGGCACGCATCTCCTCGGCGTCGGTCTCACGCCCGCGCACCGCGTCCGGGGCCACCGGCTCGTCACGCAGCTCCGGGACCAGCGATGCCTGCCGAATCCGTGTGGGCAGAGCGGGGGCAGGGGCGGCGGGTTCCGGGGCGGGGGCCGCGTGCTGCGGGTGCGGGTCGAGGGCGGGGGCTGGGGCCTCCGGGCCGAAGGTGGCGGCCTGCGGCTCGGGCAGAGGATCACCGGCCGCGGCCCCCGGGCCGAGTCCAGCCGCCACCGCCTCCGGGCCGGCCGCGACGACCCGCGGCTCGGCCGGAGAAGTACCGGCCGCGACGTGAGAACCAGGGGCGGGAGCCGTGCGGCCCTGGTCGGGGGCCACGGCCGCGGCGCCCCGGTGCGGCCCGGTGACCGAAGCCTCCGGGCGGGCGGCGGTGCCGCCGGCTTCCGGGTGCGGGGCAGCGGCCCGGGAATCCGGGCCCGGTGCCGGCTTGGGGCGGCTTCGCGTGGGCAGACTCGGCCTCGGCGCGTGCACGGAGGGCCTCGGCAGCGGCTGTACCCCGGCTTGCGCCCCCCACCGCTCCCGCTGCGCAGGTTCCGGGCCCGGCGACCGTCCTGCGGTCGTCTCCGTCGGCGTTCCAACCGCCGGTGCCCCCACCGCCGGGGTGTCCTCCCCCGGCGCCCCCTCGGCCAGTACCGCCTCCGGCAACAGCACCACCGCCGTCGTTCCCCCGGACGGCGAGTCCCTGAGAGTCACCCCGATGCCGTGGCGGGCGGCGAGGCGGCCGACGACGTAGAGGCCGAGACGGTCGTGGCGGGTGGGGTCGAAGGCGTCGGGGTCGGTGAGGGTGCGCCGGGCGTGCTCGTGCTGGTCGGTGTCCAGGCCCAGCCCTCGGTCGTCGATCTCCAGCGCGAAGCCGCCGTCGGCCCGCCCGGTGCGCACCGTGACCTGGGTGTGCGGCGGCGCGAACACCGTGGCGTTCTCCAGCAGTTCGGCGATCAGGTGGACGACGTCGGCGACCGCGTCCGCGGCCACGCCGACCTCCGGCACCGGCGGCACCACCACGCGCGTGTAGTCCTCGATCTCGCTGACGGCCGAGGCGACGACGTCTGCGAGGGGCACGGGCCGGCGCCAGCGGCGGCCGGGGGCGGCGCCGGAGAGGATGATCAGGCTCTCCGCGTGCCGGCGCATGCGTGTGGTGAGGTGGTCGATGCGGAACAGCTCGCGCAGGACGTCGGGGTCCTCGGTGCGCCGTTCCAGTGTGTCCACGAGCTTCAACTGGCGGTGCACCAGCGCCTGGTTGCGGCGCGCGATGTTGAGCAGCACCGCGGACAGGCCCCGGCGCAGGGCGGCCTGCTTGACGGCGGCCTCCACGGCGGCCAGACGCGCGGTGTTGAAGGACCGGCCGACCTGCCCGATCTCGTCGGCGCGCACCTCGTCGGCGGCGAGCGGCGGCGCCTCGGCGAGGGCGTCCACCTCCTCGCCCGCACTCAGCCTGCGCATGACATCCGGGAGTTGCTGCGTGGTGAGGACGTCCGCCGCGTCCCGGAGGGTCTCCAGGCGACGCGATATGCGCCGGGCACCGCGGACAGCGAGCCACAGGGACAGCGCGACAGCGGCCAGGCCGACCGCGCCGACGACGGATGCCTTGGCCAGTTCCCGGTAGGCGAAGGACCGCCCGCGCGCGGCGGAGTTCTCGGCCGAGCGGGTGCACAGCTGCATGTAGCGCTCGACGGCCCGGTCGGTGGTCGAGCGCCAGGTGTCCGCCGCGACGGCCCGCCCGGCATGTGCGGCCCCGGCCCGCAGCAGCGCGTCCTCGCCGTGCACCAGGGAGCGGTACAGGTCCCCGCGCTGGAACTGCTCGAACACGCCGCGCGAGTCCGCGGGCAGGTCGGGCACATACGTCCGCTCGAAGACGCGCCGGTCCTCGATGGTCGCCGTCAGGGTGTCGTACTGCCGGTCCGTCAAGGTGCCGGCCGCACGGGCACCGGCGACGAGGGCGTCCTCCCGGGAGACGAAGTCCCGTACCCGGACCAGCTCGATGACGACCTGGGCCTCCCTGGCGAGCTGCCCCGCCTGCAGGGCGGTGAGCGTGGACTCGACGTCGAAGCCGGGCTCGACGAGGGCGCTGTAGTCGGTGACCGCCCGGTCCCAGGAGATCCGCCGGGCCAGCACGTCGGCGCGCAGCCGGTCCAGTCCGCCGGTGGCCGCGGCCATGGCGTCCAGGGCCTGGCGCTGCCGCCGGGTGAGCCGGCCGCGGTCCCCGCCGCGGATCGCCTTCCGCATGGCATCCAGGGCCCGGTCGGTACGGCGCTGCTGCCTGAGCAGGTCGCCCGCCGTGGCCGGGCCACGGCCCGCGCCCAGGTAGGCGGCGGACATCCGGCGCTCGATCTGGATCTGCCCGATGGCGGTGTCCACCGGGGTGCCGAAGTCCTCGTACACCCCTTGGAGCCGGATCAGGACCCGCAGTTCGCCGGTGACGGACACCATGGCGAAGCTCCACAGGGCCATCAGCGCGACGGCCGGGGCGAGAGCGAGCGCCACGATCCTCGTGCGCACGGTGGGGGGACGGCCGACGGGCCAGCGCATGGGGTACCTGCCGGTTACCAGTCAGTAAAGAGTGCGGTCAACCTACGGGATGATCACCCGGGACCGCAATGGTGACCTGGGGTGACCCTCGGTCACATCCGGGTCACGGCGAACGTCGTGAGCACCGCCGCGTGGTCCGAGGGCCAGTCGTTCCCGGCCACCTCGGGCCAGGGGTTCGGGGCGCCCGTGACGAGGGTCCGGGAGTCCCGCACGGTCAGCCCGCCCCGGTGCAGGACGTAGTCGATCCGGTCCTGCGGCTCGGGTCGCCCGCTGCCGTCCTCGTGGACGGGGTGGATCGGCGACCAGGTGTGGCCGGGCTCCGCGGCCGGGTCGGGGTGGGCCTCACGGAAGGAGTCGGCGAAACCCGCCTCCTCGGCCGCCTGCGTCACCGGCCACGCCACCTCCGGCCGGTCCAGGTGCGAGGGGCAGTTGAAGTCGCCGACGAGGACGACCGGGACGCCGTCGCGCGAGGACCCGTCGATCCGGCGCAGCGTGTCCCGCATCTGCCCGAGCCGCACCTCCTCGTGCGCGATCAGCTCGGCGGCCGGCAGGCCGTCGAAGGCGGACTCGTAGGGCCCGTACGGCGTGTAGTGCAGGTGCGCGGTCCACACGTCGACCTCACGGCCCGGCGCGACCTCGATCCGGACTCCGGCGGCGCCGTAGAAGCCGATGCCGGGGTCGCCGAACCGGGCGGTGATGGGATGGCGGCTGATGACGCCGAGGTTCTCGCCCGCCCGGTGGTGGTGCCAGCCGAGGAGCTGGGCCAGCTCCTGCGCCGAGGTGCCGGCGGTCTCCTGGAGGCCGACGACGTCGGCGCCGCTGTCCAGGATGGCCTTGACCTGCTTGGCCCGGTGGTCGTCCACCGCGCTGCCGCCGAGCCACAGGTTCCAGCTCATGACCCGCAGTTCTGCTGCGACCATCTGCTCCAGCTCCTTGGTGGTGACGCCGACGAGACTGTCCCGCACGGTACGTCCCGGCCCGGCGCCGATCGGGGCGAGCGAGGGTACGGCGAGCACGGCGCACCCGGCGGCCTCGGCGGAGGCCACGCCGGTCTCGGTGTCCTCGACGGCCACGCAGGCCGCCGGGTCGACGCCGAGGGAACGGGCGGCGGCGAGGTAGGGGTCGGGGGCCGGCTTGGTGCGGGGCGTGTCGTCGGCGGTGACGGATGCGGCGAAGCGCTCGGCGCCGAGGGCGTCGAGGACGACGTCGGCGACCGCGCGCGGGGACGCGGTGACCAGGGCGGTGGGGACACCGGAGCGGGCCAGCGCGTCCAGCAGTTCCCGGGCGCCGGGGCGCGGCACGACGCCGGTGCGGACGCGTGCGGCGAACTCGCGGTGCAGGTCGGCGGCGAGGTCCGCGTCCGGCCGGCCGGTGCCGGCGGCGAGCCAGGCCGCGGTGTGCTCGACGGCGCGGCCCAGCACGTCCGGCTGGTCGGCCTCGGTCAGCGGGCGCCCGGCGACCAGCTCGACCGCCTCCCACCACAGGCGCTCGGTGTCGACGAGCGTGCCGTCCATGTCGAACAGGACGGCCTGCAGCGGGCGACCGGAGGTACGGGGGCGCGGTCGTTCGGGGGTACGGGGGGTCACGTTCCTGTCTTCCTCACTACTTCTGGATGCGTCCGGCCACCAGCACCGGCCGCTCGGGCAGCGACACGGTCACGGCGGATCCGGCGCCGAGCCCGGCGGCGTCGTGCGCGGGCAGGTCGGCCTTGGCCTCGGTGCCGTCGGCGAGCCGTACGGTGACCCGGACGACCGCGCCCAGGAAGGCGGTGGCGACGACCCGGGCGCTGCCCTGTTCGTCGGCCCGCACCCGTACGGCCTCGGGCCGCACCAGCACGTCCACGGCACCGGCGGGCACCTGACCGTCGGCCGGCAGCCGCTGTCCGAGCAGTTCGACCGTGCCGTCCGACAGCTCGCCCGGGATGCGGCTCATCGTGCCGACGAACTCGGCGACGAAGGCGGTGGCGGGGCGGTTGTACAACTCGGCCGGTCCGGCGCACTGTTCGAGTCGTCCGGCCCGCATCACGGCGACCCGGTCGGCGACCGACAGCGCCTCTTCCTGGTCGTGGGTGACGAACAGGGTGGTGATGCCGAGTTCCTGCTGGAGCCGGCGGATCTCCTCGCGCAGGCTGAGCCGCACCTTTGCGTCGAGGGCGGACAGTGGTTCGTCCAGCAGGAGGACGCGCGGGCGCAGGGCGAGCGCGCGGGCGAGCGCCACGCGCTGCTGCTGCCCGCCGGAGAGCTGGTGCGGGTAGCGCTCCCCCTTGTCGCCGAGGCCGACCAGCTCCAGCAACTCGGCTGCGCGAGCGCGCCGTTCGGCCGTACGCACCTTGCGCATGCGCAGTCCGAAGGCGACGTTGTCGATGGCGTTCAGATGCGGGAAGAGGCTGTAGGACTGGAAGACCATCCCGGCGTCGCGGCGGTGGGCCTGGACGTGGGTGACGTCCTCGCCGTCCACCAGCACCGCGCCGGAGTCGGGGTGTTCGAACCCGGCGAGCATGCGCAGCGCGGTGGTCTTGCCGCAGCCGGAGGGGCCGAGCAGGGCCAGGAACTCCCCCGGGCGCACGGTCAGGTCGAGTCCGTCGAGGGCGACGGTGGCCCCGAACTCCCTGCGCAGTCCGCGGAACTCGACGGTGGCGGCCTTTTCGCGGGTGGCCGTCTCAAGGGTGGTGGCGGTCATGGTGATTCATCCCCGGGAGGAAGCGGTTCGGGTGCGGCCGCCGGCACCGGCGAGCGCGAGGAGCAGGGCCCAGGTGACGAGCAGGCTGAGCACGGAGACGGCGACGGACATCTGGGCCTGCGATTCGCCGACGTTGTAGATCCACACGGCGAACGGCGTGTAGCCGAGCAGACGGGCCACGGTGAACTCGCCGAGGACCAGGGCCAGGGTGAGGAAGGCCGCGTTCAGCAGCGCTCCGCGCAGGTTCGGCAGCACGGCCCGCACGAGGGCCTGCGGCCAGGAGGCGCCGCAGCTGCGCGCCGCCTCGACGAGGGTCCGTACGTCGATGGCGCGCAGGCCCGTGTCCAGGGCACGGTGGACGAACGGCAGGGCCATCACGACGTAGGCGAGGACCAGCACGACGGGGAAGTTCTCGTTCTGGATCGCCACGAACGTCTGGAACAGCGGGGTGCGGGACAAATGGTCCGGCCCCCACTTCAGCACGGTCGCGATGCCGGCGGAGAACGCGATCGGCGGCACCACCAGCGGCAGCGAGCACACGACCTCCACCACCGGCCGCAGCCGGGGCACGCCCAGCCTGATCGCGACCACCGCGGGCACCAGCAGCAGCAGTACGGCTGCGATGGTGGCGGCGGCCAGCTCCAGCGAGAGCAGCAGGCTGGAGACGAAGCCGTCGGCGGAAAGGATCCTGCTGTAGGCGTCGAAGGTGATGCCCTGGCCGGGCACGTCGATGGTGAAGACCACGGACGCGCCGAGCGGCACCAGGAAGTACAGGGCGGCCAGGCCGAGGACGGCCCAGCGCCAGGGGGTCAGGCGTCGAGCCATCGGGCGCTCCGTCGTTGCAGGGGCAGGTACACGGCCATCACCAGGCCGGCCACGAGGACCATGTCGAGGCTGAGGGCGAGGGCCACGTTCTCCTGGCCGACCAGCACGTTGCCGGACAGCGCGTCGGCGATCTGCAGGGTGACCAGCGGGACCGCGCTGCCGACCATGGCGGCGGCGGTGGCGTAGGCGGCGAAGGCGCTGCCGAACAGCAGCACCAGGCCGCCGAGCAGGGACGGCGCGAGCACGGGCAGGGCCACGTGCCGCCGGTACTGCACGCCGGTGGCGCCGCTGTTGCGCGCGGCCTCCCGCCACTGGGCGCGCAGGCCGTCCAGGGCCGGGGTGATGGTGAGGACCATCAGGGGGATGAGGAAGTACAGGTAGACCATGACCAGGCCCCAGAAGCTGTAGAGGTTCCAGCCGCTGTCCTGCAGACCCAGATGCACGGTCAGCACGCCCGCGTTGCCGAGGGTGGCGACGAAGGCGAAGGCCAGTGGCACACCGCCGAAGTTGGCGAGTACGCCGGAGGCGGTCAGTACCGCCTCGCGCAGCGCGCGGGAGCGGGAGCTGACCACGGAGTGGGCAAGCGGCAGCCCGAGCAGGGCGCCGAGCCCGGCGGAGACCGCCGACAGCTTGACGCTGCCGATCAGTGCGGTGAGGTACGGGCCCTGCAGCGAGGTCGTCAGGTTGGTGCCGGTGTAGGACGTGGCGCCGCTGGCCGGGTCCTTGACCGTGAAGGCGCCGTTCAGCATGGCGAGGGCGGGCAGACCGAAGGCGATGGCCGTGAAGACCAGCAGTGGCACCACGGCGAGCCAGGCGGGGGCGCGGCGCCGTCGCTTCGCCGAAGCGACGGGCGCCACGTCCGCGTGCGGAAGAGCGGCGGTCATCCGGAGACGGCCTTCCCCCAGCCCTGCGCGATGACCGTCTTGGCCTTGCTCTGCTGGGCCTCGGTCGGGAAGGAGGGGGTACCGGTGACCTGCGGGAGCTTGGCGGCGGCGGCCTTGTCGAGGGTGCCGGCCTTCTCCATGGCGGTCATCAGGGCCGGGCGGGCGTAGCCACGCAGCCACAGGTTCTGCCCCTCGGCGCTGTACAGGTACTCCTGCCACAGGCGGGCGGCCGCCGGGTGCGGGGCGTCCTTGGTGATGGCCTGGGAGTAGTACTGGGCGTACTGGCCGTCGCTCGGGACGGCGACCTTCCAGTCGAGGCCCTTGGACTTGAACTCGTCGGCGTAACCGGCGTTCAGGTAGTCCCAGTCGATGCTGATCGGTGTCTCGCCCTTCTCGACGGTGGCCGGGGTGGACTCGACGGGCGTGTAGTTGCCGTTCTTCTTCAGCTCGGCGAAGAAGTCGAGGCCGGGCTGGATGTCGTCGAAGGAGCCGCCGCCCGCGAGGGCCGCCGCGTACACGCCGCCGAAGGCCGAGCCGGACTTGGTGGGGTTGCCGTTGAGGGCGACCTGGCCCTTGTACTCGGGCTTGAGAAGGTCCTTGAAGGTGGTCGGGCACTGCTTGACGCGCCCCGCGTCGCAGCCGATGGAGATGTAGCCGCCGTAGTCGTTGTACCAGCGGGCCTGCGGGTCCTTCTGACCGGCCGGGATGTCGCCGTAGGAGGCCACCTTGTAGGGGGCGAGCAGGCCCTGCTGTGCGGCGCTGAGGGCGAAGGAGCTACCCAGGTCGAGCGCGTCGGGGACGCGGTTCTGGCCCTTGCGGGAGGTGACGGCGTTGATCTCGTCCTGGCTGGTGCCGTCGGGGCTCTCGTCCTCGATCTTGATGCCGTACTTCTTCTGGAAGCCGTCGATGAGGGCGCCGTAGTTGGCCCAGTCGCGGGGCACCGCGATGATGTGCAGCGAGCCCTCCTTCTTGGCTGCCTCGACCAGGGCGTCCATGCCGCCGAAGTCGGCCGCGGAGGTGGTGGTCGCGGCGTTCTTGCCGTCCTTGGTGGTGGTCGACGCGTTGTCGGGGGCGGCGCCGCAGGCGCTCAGCGCGAGCGCGGCGACGACGGCGAGGGAGCCGCCGAGGACGGCGTTTCGCGGCAGGGACACGGTCACGGTCTCTCCAGGGGTGCGCACGGGGTGAGGCGGTGCGATGACTTGCTGCAGGGAACTTGTCTGAACAAGTTGGCCCCAGTACGCCCGTGCCTGGTGTCCCGTTGATGAACGCCGGCAAAACCCCGAACGCTCTTTCGCTGCACAGTTACCGTTGACACAGATCAGCCCAGGACGTCGATTAGGCTGGTCACGCTGTGCACAGCGGCCTACCCAGAGGGGAAGCATGACGGCACGACACGAGGAGATCGCCGACGAACTGCGGCGAGCGATCGACCGCGAGGAGTACACGGTCGGCAGCCGGCTCCCCTCGGAGTCGGAGCTGGCCGCGCACTACGGCGTGTCCCGCGGCACGGTCCGCCAGGCCGTCGCGGCCCTCACCTCGGAGGGCCTGATCGGCTCCCGGCAGGGCGCCCGCCGGGTGGTGCTGGCCAGCCGCCGCAGCCAGAGCTTCGCCGAGCTGCGCAGCTTCGCGCAGTGGGCGCGGGCGATGGGCCGCGAGGCCACGGGCCGTGTCGCGGTCCAGGAGTACCGGCCGGCCACGCACGAGGACGCGATACGCCTCCAACTGTCCGTCGGCACACCGGTGTTGCACGTGCTGCGGGTACGCGGCCTGGACGGCGAGCCGGTCCTGGTGGAGCGCACCGTCTACGCCGACTGGATCTCTCCCGCGGTCGAGTTCATAGAGCCGGACTGCCCCTCGGTGACACAGCGGCTGTACGACGACAGGGGGCTGGTCTTCGCGTACGGGGAGCACGTGATCGACGCGGTCGCGGCCGGCGCACAGGACGCCGAGCTGCTGGGCGTGCGCCGTACGAGTCCGCTGCTGCGGGTGCGGCGGATCACCACGACCCACGAAGGACGGCCGGTGGAGTGGTCGGACGACCGGTACCGGCCGGATGCCGTGAGCTTCAGCGTCCACAACTCGATCGGGAACAACCCGCTCGCCCGGAAGACGGCGGAGTAGGCCCGGGGGCGGGGAGTTACCCGCCCCCGGGGTGTCTCAGCCCGGCGCGCCGGAGGAGAAGCGGCGCAGCAGCGGCGAGAGCACCAGCACGGACTTGGTCCGTTCCACGAACGGCTCCCCGGCGATCCGCTCCAGCACGCGCTCGAAGTGACGCATGTCGGACGCGAAGACCTGGGCGATCGCGTCCGCGTCGCCGGTGACGGTCGACGCGGCCACGACCTCCTGGTAGCGCTCCAGGCCCCGCTGGATGGTCTCTGGGGAGGTGTTGCGCCGGCAGTAGATCTCGATGAACCCCTCGGTCTCCCAGCCGAGCGCCGCCGGGTCCACCCGGACGGTGAATCCGGTGATGGCTCCGGTCGCGCGCAGCCTGTCCACGCGCCGTTTGACGGCGGGCGCGGACAGGCCGACCAGTTGGCCGATGTCCGCGTAGGAGCGGCGGGCGTCCTCGGCGAGGGCGTGCACGATGCGTTCGTCGAGATCGTTCAGCACAGCGGGTGGTTCACTTCTTCGGTTCGGTCACAGCTCTGCCGTCACGGCGACGTTCTCTGCGGTCGCGAGACGGGAACGGCGATAGCCGTACAGGAAGTAGAACACGAGCCCGACGGCCATCCAGACACCGAACACGACCCAGGTGACGCTGGACAGGCTGCCCATCATCCACACGCAGAACATGAAGCCCAGCGGCACACGGAACGTGCGGTGCATGTGCGGGCGGGTGCGGCGCAGCACCACGGCGGCGACGTGGCCCCCTCCGCGATCAGCCGTTCCACGGGCTTGCGACGCATGAGGCGCGCGGCGACGCCCGGGGACGCGGGGGGGGGCGACTCTCTCAGATCATTGCGTTCCCGGCCGCGGGGCAGGTGTTCGTGCGTCGACGGTTTCGACCGTTGCACGCGGCACGACGACGGCCCCCGTCCGTCCCGGTGACCGGGACCGACGGGGGCCGCGCAGGAGGGGCCGTGTGAGAGGAGGGCGCCTCAGCTCCAGCTGGCGTGCAGCGGCTTGCCCTCGGCGTAGCCGGCGGCGCTCTGGATGCCGACGATGGCCTTCTCGGCGAACTCCTCCAGGGAGCCGGCACCGGCGTAGGTGCAGGAGGAGCGGACGCCCGCGACGATCGAGTCGATCAGGTCCTCCACGCCCGGGCGGGCCGGGTCGAGGAACATGCGCGAGGTGGAGATGCCCTCCTCGAACAGCGCCTTGCGGGCACGGTCGTACGCCGACTCCTCCGACGTGCGGTTGCGCACCGCACGGGCGGAGGCCATGCCGAAGGACTCCTTGTAGAGGCGGCCGTCCGCGTCCTGCTGGAGGTCGCCCGGTGACTCGTAGGTGCCCGCGAACCAGGAGCCGACCATCACGTTCGACGCGCCGGCCGCGAGGGCCATGGCCACGTCGCGCGGGTGGCGGACACCGCCGTCGGCCCATACGTGCTTGCCGTACTTCTTCGCCTCGGCGGCGCACTCCAGGACCGCGGAGAACTGCGGCCGGCCCACGCCGGTCATCATGCGGGTGGTGCACATGGCGCCGGGACCGACACCGACCTTGATGATGTCCGCACCGGCGTCGATCAGGTCCTTGACGCCCTCGGCGGAGACGATGTTGCCCGCGACGATCGGTACCTGCGGGTCGAGCGCGCGCACCACGCTGATCGCGTTGATCATCGGCTCCTGGTGGCCGTGCGCGGTGTCGATGACGAGCGTGTCCACGCCCGCGTCGAGCAGCTGCTTGGCCTTGCCCGCGACATCACCGTTGATGCCGACGGCCGCGGCGATGCGCAGCCTGCCGTGCGCGTCGACGGCCGGGGTGTACAGCGTGGCGCGCAGCGCTCCCTTGCGGGTGAGGATGCCGGCGAGCCTGCCGTCCTTGTCGACGGCCGGGGCGTAGCGGCGGTTGTGCGCGTCGAGCGTGTTGAACGCCTCGCGCGGGTCGATGTCCGCGTCCAGCAGGAGCAGGTCCTTGGACATGACCACTTCGAGCTGGGTGAAGCGGTCGACACCGCTGAGGTCTGCGTCGGTGACGACGCCGACGGGCCGGTGGTCCTCGTCGACGACCACACCGGCGTTGTGCGCCCGCTTGGGCAGCAGCGCGAGGGCGTCGGCGACGGTCTGGTGCGGGGCCAGCACGATCGGGGTGTCCAGCACCAGGTGGCGGCTCTTCACCCAGGAGACGACATCGGTGACCACGTCGATCGGGATGTCCTGCGGGATGACCACCAGGCCGCCTCGGCGGGCCATCGTCTCGGCCATACGACGGCCGGCGATGGCGGTCATGTTGGCGACGACGAGCGGGATGGTGGTGCCCGTGCCGTCCGGCGAGCTGAGGTCCACGCCCTGGCGGGAGCCCACCGCCGAGCGGCTCGGCACCATGAACACGTCGTCGTACGTCAGGTCGTAGGCGGGCTGGATGTCATTGAGGAAACGCACGTGCTGCACATCCCAGTCGATCAGAGGTGACCCCCCCGACGGGTGCGCCAGGGGGAAAGAGCACGTACTTCAGTGTCCCATGGCGGGGGTTCTGTCATGCCCCCACAGAACCTCCAGGCCGGCCGGAGTGGCCCTGGGAGGATCCTCCAAGGGCGAGGGCCACGTCCAGCGGCGGGCTGCCGCCCACCGACGCCGAGAACACCTCCTGGGCGATCCGCCACTCCTCCGGCCGGGCTTTCGCATACGCCTGCCAGCCCCGGACGACGACGAGCATGCCGCGCTCCACGGCCCCGGCGGGCCACAGGGTCTCGTCGCCGAGGCTGTCCGCCAGCGCGTCCCAGTTCCGGCCGAACCAGTCGGGCAGCGCGAGGGCCCTGGCGGCGCGGTCCATGAGCCCCGCCCTGTCGGTGACGCCGTCGAGGTCCAGCGTGACCACGACCCGGCCCGCGAGCTCTTGCGTCATCTCAGCACCGCCCGGAACGACTCGTAGTGGTCGTCGGTGTAGTAGATCTCCGCGTTGTGTCCGGTGACGATGCGCCGGGCCCCGCGGTCGTACGAGCCGGGTGTCCGCACCGTGTACTCGTGGTAGTAGCCGCGCCGGTGTGTGGGCAGCAGTCCTTCGAAGTTCCCGAAGACGACCCCGTCCCGCGCGTACGGAAACGGCCCGCCCCTGTCGATCAGGGCCAGAGTCTGCCGGGCCTCGGGAGGGAGCCGGGACACCTCGACGGTGCGCATGCCCCGGGCCCAGGCGGGGGCAGGGGCCGCCGTGGCCTTCGACGTCCTCCCGACCGACGACGCCGTCGCGGCATGGGAGGCCTGCGTGGCCTGTGTGGCCGAGACCGCGGAGCCCGAGGAGCACCCGGTCAGCAGTACGGCGAGGGCGACGAGGAGCCCCGCGAGCGAACGGGGCACGCGCCGCCCGAGTGCGTGGGGGACGAACCGCGGCAGCATGCCGACGATGCTGCCACGGCCGTCCCGCTACGACGACGCCACGACCCGCCGTCCGGGCCGGCCGTCGGAACCCGCGGTCAGGACCGTCAGGACCCGTCCGGGTCCGCGCGGCTGAGTGCGGGCTTCGGTGTCGGCCCTGCCGTCATCAGGTAGTCCGCGGCCGAGGTGTCCGTGACCAGGCTGGTGACCAGCCCGGAGCGCAGGACCGCATCGATCGCGGACGCCTTGCGCTGGCCGCCCGCGATCGCCACGACCTCCGGGATACGGCGCAGCTGGTCGGCCGTGACCGTGATGCACCGCTCCTGCAGGTCCCGCCCGATGCGGCGCCCCTCGGCGTCGAAGAGGTGCGCGGACATCTCGGCGGCGACACCGAGCGAGGCGTAGTGCGCACGCTCCTCGTCGCTGAGCATGTCGTGCACGGTCGAGATGCCCGGCCCCCAGGAGCCGATGGAGACACAGGCGACCGTGACCTTGTCGAAGTACTCGTAGGCCCGGGCGATCCCGGTCTGGTTGCGCAGAGCCGTGGCGGTGGCCACGTCCGGCAGCAGCATCGGGGCGTAGATGGGGTGCGCGTCGCCGCCCGAGACCTGCGCGGCCCGGCGTACCGCCTCCACGGAGCCGCGCTCGGCGGTCCCGGCGTCGTACACGCCCGTCAGCTGGACCACCGTGCACGGCGGCAGCCGGTCGAGCGCCGCCGCCATGTGGATGGTGGAGCGGCCCCATGCCAGGCCCAGTACGTCCCCCTCGTTGACGAGCTCGCCGAGCAGGTCGGCGGCGACCTCGCCGAGGTTCTCGGGGTCGGGGGTCTCCTCGGCCTCCGCCGGGGACTCGACCACGACTGCGTGCCTCAGTCCGTAGCGGGCGCGCAGCGCGTCGGAGCGCTCGGCGTCCAGCTCGGCCGGCACACGGATCTCGATACGTACGAGATCCCGTTCGAGGGCCGTTTCCAGGACCCGGGCCACCTTGAAGCGGCTGACGCCGAACTCCTCAGCGATCTGGATCTTGGACTTGCCCTCGAGGTAGAAGCGGCGGGCCATAGCCGCCGCCTGCACCAGCTCAGCGGGTCCCATCCGCATGGCTGACCGGCCCGCCGACATACCCGACACGGCGATCTCCTCACTGCTGTTCACACTCTGGATTCGCCGTTCATCCTTGCAGATTCGGCGCAACTGATTCGCCCTGATGGGCGCCGTTCACTCAACCGTTCACGTTTGTATGGCTCAGTGGTCGCACGCCCAGGACGCCTTGTCGGTGGCCGCCTCGGCCTGGGCGCGCAGTGCGCGTACGGCCTCTGCCGGGTCCTGGGCTCCGTAGACCGCCGAGCCGGCGACGAAGACGTCCGCGCCCGCTTCCGCGCACTGCTCGATGGTCGAGGCCGAGACACCGCCGTCGACCTGCAGCCAGAGCTGGAGACCGTGCTTGTCGATCAGCTCTCTGGTGCGGCGGATCTTCGGCAGCATGATGTCCAGGAACGCCTGGCCGCCGAAGCCCGGTTCGACCGTCATGATCAGCAGCATGTCGAGTTCGGGCAGCAGGTCCTCGTACGGCTCGATCGGCGTCGCGGGCCTGAGCGCCATCGAGGCGCGAGCGCCCTTGGCGCGGATCTCGCGGGCCAGCCGCACGGGGGCGGCGGCGGCCTCCACGTGGAACGTGACGGACGAGGCGCCCGCCTCGACGTACTGCGGTGCCCAGCGGTCCGGCTGCTCGATCATCAGATGGCAGTCCAGCGGGGTGTCCGTCGCACGAGCCAGGGACTCCACGACCGGCACGCCGAGCGTGAGGTTCGGGACGAAGTGGTTGTCCATGACGTCGACGTGGAGCCAGTCGGCGCCTTCGACCGCCTTGGCCTCCTCCGCGAGGCGCGCGAAGTCGGCGGACAGGATGCTGGGATTGATCTGCACGGCCATGACCCAAGCCTGCCATGTCCGGGGCACTGATGTTCGCCCCGGTCAACAGGCGAGACCGTTCATCCTATTTGTCCGAAGGTACACCGGCACCTGTGGACGGAGCGGGCCGGACGGGGCCGGGGTGGCCGGCCCGGTCAGCGGGCCACCGGATCAGCGTGCCGACGAACAGCAGCGACCGGACCACCGGACCAGCAAGCCCACGAACAGCAGCCACAGGACCACCGGACCAGCAGGCCCACGGATCGGCGAGGCTCGGTGAGCAGGGTCGGCCGGGGAGGCGGGTTCGCCGGTCCGGGCCGACATGGAAAGCGGTCCCGGGAGCCCCTCCACGGCAGCGGCCCCGCCCCCGGTCCGCCAGGACAGGGTCCGCCGATCAGCGGGCCGGCCGGTCTCTCCGTCAGCCGCTGCGGCCGGCGGTGAGCGCCAGGCCTGGCGCCCGGGCCGCCGGGCCGCAGGTCATCCGGTGCGGACCGGCGTCCGTTCAGCCGGTCCGCCGGATCAGCGCCAGGTACATCGCGTCCGTGCCGTGCACATGCGGCCACAGCTGTACGTCCGGCCCCTCGCCGAGCGCGGGGACGCCGGGCAGCAGCGGACGGGCGTCGATGAGTTCGCTCTCCGGGCGCTGCTTGAGCACGTCGGCGACGACCGCGCGGGTCTCGGCCAGGTGCGGCGAGCAGGTCGCGTAGCCGACGACCCCGCCGACGCGCACGGAGTCGAGCGCGGTGCGCAGCAGGGCGCGCTGGAGCGGCGCGAAGTTGTCCAGGTCCTCGGGGCGCCGCCGCCACCGGGCCTCAGGCCGCCGGCGCAGGGCGCCGAGCCCGGTGCAGGGCACGTCCATCAGCACGCGGTCGAAGGTGCCGGGCTGCCACGGCGGTCGGGTCCCGTCGGCGGCGATCACCTGACAGGGCCCGGGATTCCCTTCCAGCGCCTTCGCGACCAGCCCGGCCCGGTGCGGCTGCTTCTCGGAGGCGAGCAGCGCGGCCCCCCGCTCGGCGGCCAGGGCGGCGAGCAGCGCCGCCTTGCCGCCTGGCCCCGCGCACCCGTCGAGCCACTTCTCGTCGCGCCCCTCCAGCGGCGCGTTGGCCAGGGCGAGGGCGACCAGCTGACTGCCCTCGTCCTGCACCCCGGCCCGCCCCTCGCGCACCGCTTCGACGGCGCCCGGCTCGCCACCCTCGGCGAGCCGCACGGCATACGGCGACCAGCGCCCCGGCACGGCCGCGTCCTCGCGCAGCAGCTCCTCGGCGGTGGCCCGCCCCGGCCGCGCCACGAGGGTCACCGCGGGCCGCTCGTTGTCGGCCGCCAGCAGCTCCTCGATCCCGGCCCGGCCGCCCCCGAGGGAGTCCCACAGCGCGGAGACGACCCAGCGCGGATGGGAGTGCACGACCGCGAGATGGTCCTCCGGATCCTCGTCATAGGGCGGAGCGACCTTCTCCAGCCAGCCGTCGAGGTCGTCCTGGGCCACCTTGCGCAGCACGGCGTTGACGAACTTGGCCCGCCCGTCGCCGAGCACGACCCGCGCCAGCTCCACGGAGGCGGACACGGCCGCGTGCGTGGGGATCCGCGTCCCGAGCAGCTGGTGCACGCCGAGGCTGAGCACGTCGAGCACCGGCGGGTCGACCTCGCGCAGCGGCCGGTCGATGCAGGCGGCGATGACCGCGTCGTACGTGCCCTGGCGGCGCAGCGTCCCGTACACGAGCTCGGTGGCGAAGGCGGCGTCACGGGCGTCGAACCCGCCCTTGTCCCGTGCCTTGCGCAGCAGCGGCGGCAGCACGAGGTTGGCGTAGGCGTCCCGCTCGTCCACCGCGCGCAGCGCCTCGAAGGCGAGCATGCGGACGGGGTCCTTCTCGGGACGACGGTAGGGCTTGGCGGGCCTGTGGGGCCGCCGGGACTGCTCACTCACGAAAAAGGTGCTCCGGATATCAGTTGACGTGCGAATCCCAGCGTACGTCGGGACACGGCGGCCCCTCAGCGGCCGAGGGTCTCGCCCTCGCTGATACGGACGCCCCGCGCCCAGTCGGCCGCGCGCATCGGCTTCTTGCCCTGGGCCTGCACCCACAGCAGCTCGACGGCGTAGGAACCGGTGCCGACGTGCACGGTGTTCTTGCCGACGGCGAGCTGCCCGGGGCCGAGGAGGGCGTGCTCGGGCACGGGCCTGACCTGGATCAGCTTGAGCCGCTCGCCACGGAAGGTCGTCCAGGCGCCGGGCGCTGGGGTGCAGCCGCGCACCACCCGGTCCACGCGCAGCGCGGGCGTGGCCCAGTCGACCTGCGCGTCCTCGACGGTGATCTTCGGCGCGAGGGTGACGCCCTCGGCGGGCTGCGGTACGGCCTTCAGGGTGCCGTCCGCGATGCCGTCCATGGTCGCGGCGAGCAGTCCGGCACCGGCGAAGGCGAGCCGGGTGAGCAGGTCACCGCTGGTGTCGGTGGGCCGGATCTCCTCGGTGACCGTTCCGTAGACGGGCCCCGAGTCCAGGCCCTCCTCGATGAGGAAGGTGGACGCGCCGGTGATCTCGTCCCCGGCCATGATGGAGTGCTGGACGGGCGCGGCTCCGCGCCAGGCGGGCAGCAGCGAGAAGTGCAGGTTGACCCAGCCGTGCGCCGGGATGTCCAGGGCCTCCCTGGGCAGCAGGGCGCCGTAGGCGACGACGGGGCAGCAGTCGGGCGCGATCTCCCTGAGCCGCTCCAGGAACTCCGGGTCGCGCGGCCGGACCGGCTTCAGCACCTCGATCCCGGCCTCCTCCGCCCGCTCGGCCACGGGGGACGCGACCAGCCTGCGCCCCCGCCCGGCCGGCGCGTCGGGCCGCGTGACGACGGCGGCCACCTCGTGCCGCCCGGAGGCGATCAGGGCGTCCAGAGCGGGAACGGCGACCTCGGGGGTACCGGCGAAGACGAGCTTCATGGGCGGGATCGGGCCTCTCGGGGCGGGGTTGGACGGGCAGCGCACCAGTCTATGGCCGGCTCCCCCTCCACCACCCCACCGGGCTTCTCGGCCCACCGGACAGGTGGTGTGCGAGCGGGCGAACGGCGTACGCATATGCCCATACGCCCCCACACCGTGACCAGGGGACCGCAGGCGCGTTGGTCAAGAAAGAGTTGACCACATCGGGCCCCTTTCGCGGCCCAATTCCTTTCAACGCCGGTTCGAGAGGCTTGTTCATGGCCGACCACGCAACCCACGACGCCCAGGCCCGGGCCAGCCTGCACCTGCTGGTGCGGGACATCGAGCGGGTCCGCCGCCAGGTGGACGCGCTGCGCACGCTCACCGCCCAGTTGGGCAATGTCTACCGCCCGCGCCGCTCCGGCCCCTCCACGGGCTTCGTCGTCTACGGACGTGCCCCCGCCCCGACGGTCCGTCTCGCCCAGGAACTCCGGGACAGCGTCGAAACCCTGGTCACGGCCGCCGTGGACTTCGACCGCTCGCTCGGCTTCTCCTGGGACGCGGTGGGCTCCGCGCTCGGGGTCACCAAGCAGGCGGTGCACCGCCGTTACGGTGCCCGCCGCGCCGCGGCCCAGGCAGCCGCCGAGGCCGAGCGGACCGCGGAGCCGTCCGGCTCCCGCACGGTCAATGTGAACACCGGCCTGCCTGTGGCCGAGCCGACGGTCCCCGCCCCCGCCCGCTCGATGCCGACCCAGCCCACCGCCGGCAGCCCGGCCCTCCGCGACGACGTCCGCCCCCCGGCCTTTCCGAGCCCACGCAACGGCTGACGCACCTCACCCTTGCCCTCCCCGAGCACGGCCGGGAGGGCAGACACATGTCCGCACCCACCGGGGGCCCGGTCGGCCAGGAGCCGGCCGGGCCTCCTCGTCATCCGATGTCCGGCGGGTCGATCCGCACCCGCACCCGCGCCGCCTCACCGCTTCCCCGTGCCATGCGGGCGGCCATCGCGTGCTTCAGGGCAGTGGCCAGGGCCGCGCCGCTGCCCGGTGGTACGCGGACGAGGACACGCTCCCAGTGCTCCCCGGGCGGGGGCGCACCGGGTCGGCGTGGGCGGCCGGGTGGTGTGGGCGGGACCGGAACCGGGCCCAACACCTCTGCGTCCGGAGGCAGTTCGGCCGATCCCAGGAACTCGGCCACGGCAGTCGGCGCCCCGGACAGGGAGGCCATCCGCGACACCGGCGGGAAGCCCAGTTCCGCCCGTTCGGCCAGCTCCCGCACCGCGTGCCCGACAGGGTCCCACCGCACGAGAGCCTGCACGGGACGCAAGGTCGGCTCGGCGACGACGACCACGGTCCCGCGCTCGCTCTGCGGCCGTACGAGCGCCCCGGCCGCGATCCACCGGCGCAGCGCGTCCTCCCCGGCCCGCAGGTCGGGGCGGCCGAGCATGGCCCAGCCGTCCAGCAGCAGGGCCGCCGCGTAGCCGCCCTCGGCGACCGGTTCGGCGCCCGGTGTGCTCACGACCAGCGCGGGTGTGCCCGGCACGGTGTCCAGCACGTGCTCCCGTCCGGAGGTGCGCACCGGTACGGCGGGAAAGGCCCGGCCCAGTTCCTCGGCGGTACGGCGGGCACCGACGATCTGGGCCCGGAGCCGGAAGCCGCCGCACTCCGGGCAGTGCCAGGCGGCTTCCTCACGCCCGCACCAGTCGCAGCGCAGAAGGCCCGCGTCCTGGCCCTGGAGCGGCCCGGAGCAGTGCCCGCACCGGGCAGCGGCACGGCACTGGACGCACGCCAGGCGCGGCACGTAACCGCGCCGGGGCACCTGCACCAGCACCGGTCCGTGCCGCAGCCCTTCCCGCACGACCTGCCAGGCCAGGGTGGGCAGCCGGGCGGCGCGGGCGGCCTCGTCCCGCGCGAGGTCGCCGTCGCCGACGGTCCGCACGAGCGGCGCGGCCCGTCGTACCTGGTCCCGCCCGGCGGCCAGGGGGCGTGCCCAGCCGCTCTCCACGAGCTGCGCGGCCTCCACCGTGCAGCTGAAGCCGCCCAGCAGGAAGGCGCACCGGTCCAGCGCGGCACGCAGCAGCAGCACGTCACGGGCGTGCGGCTGCGGGGCGTGCGGCTCGCTGTGGCTGTCGTCGCCGTCGTCCCATATGGCGACGAGCCCCAGGTCCCGTACGGGGGCGAACATGGCCGCCCGGGTCCCCACGACCGCGCGCACGGAGCCGCGCCGCACGGCGAGCCACTGCTCGTACCGCTTCTCGGGTCCGGCGTCGGCGGTGAGCAGCGCGTGCCGGCCCTCGCCGAGCACCGTGGTCAGCGCGGCGTCGACCCGCGCGGCGGCCCGCCCGTCCGGTACGACGACGAGCGCGCCGCGTCCCGAGGCGAGCGTCGCGGCGACGGCCCGGGCCAGCTCCTCGCTCCACAGCGGCCCCGGCAGGGCGTTCCACACCGCCCTCGGTGCTCCTCCGCAGACCAGCGAGTCGAGGAAGGCGCCCCCGTGCTCGTACCGCACCCACGACCCGGCGTCGGGCGCGGCCGGCGGTGGCAGGGGCTCGGGCGACGGCCGCCGCTCGGCGCGCGCGCTCCGGGGCGGCACGGCGAGTTGCAGCACATCGGCGAGGCTGCCCGCATACCGGTCGGCGACGGCTCGCGCGAGCCCGAGCAGTTCCTCGTTCAGCACCGGCTCGGGCGACACGACCTGGGCCAGCGCGGCCAGCGGCCCGGAGTAGTCGGACTCGGCCCGCCGCTCGACGAGGAAGCCGTCGACGAGTCCTCCGCCCTCCCGGCGCCCCTCGCGCACCCGGTGCCGCCCGGCGCCGAACCGCACCCGCACCCGCACCCCGGGCTGCGCGTCCGCGTCCAGCTCCTCGGGCACGGCGTAGTCGAAGTACCGGTCGAGATGCAGCACACCCTTGTCGACCAGCACCCGTGCGACGGGCAGCTCCTTGGCCAGCGCCGCCCCCCGCCAGGTACGCGGCTTGGCCCGCGGCACCCTGGCCCCGCGCACACTCTCCCGAATGAGCGCAAGCTGCTCCGGCGGCGCCCCTTCGCCCCCGCCGCCCCCCGGCCCGTTCTCGCTGCTCACGCTTGCATTCTTACCAAACAGCACTGACAAACGACCGCGCGAGCAGCCTCGGGGGGCAGAGGACGCCACAAGGCCCGGCACCCCGAAGGGACACCGGGCCTCGCTGGGCGTTCGTGGTGGGCTTACAGGCCCGCGGCCTTGCGCAGGGCGTCCACGCGGTCGGTGCGCTCCCAGGTGAAGTCGGGCAGCTCGCGGCCGAAGTGGCCGTAGGCGGCGGTCCGGGAGTAGATGGGGCGCAGCAGGTCGAGGTCACGGATGATCGCGGCCGGGCGCAGGTCGAAGACCTCGTCGATGGCCTTCTCGATCCTCTCGGTGTCGACCTTGTGGGTGCCGAAGGTCTCGACGAACAGGCCGACAGGCTCGGCCTTGCCGATCGCATAGGCGACCTGGACCTCGCAGCGGGCGGCGAGGCCGGCCGCGACGACGTTCTTGGCGACCCAGCGCATCGCGTAGGCGGCCGAGCGGTCGACCTTGGACGGGTCCTTGCCGGAGAAGGCGCCGCCGCCGTGGCGGGCCATGCCTCCGTAGGTGTCGATGATGATCTTGCGGCCGGTCAGGCCGGCGTCACCCATCGGACCGCCGATCTCGAAGCGGCCGGTCGGGTTGACCAGCAGGCGGTAGCCCTCGGTGTCCAGCTTGATGCCGTCGTCGAGCAGCGCCTTCAGCTCGGGCTCCACGACGAACTCGCGGATGTCGGGGGCGAGGAGGGACTCCAGGTCGATGTCCGAGGCGTGCTGGGAGGAGACGACCACGGTGTCCAGGCGGACCGCCTTGTCGCCGTCGTACTCGATGGTGACCTGGGTCTTGCCGTCCGGGCGCAGGTAGGGGATGGTGCCGTTCTTGCGGACCTCGGACAGGCGCGCCGACAGACGGTGCGCGAGGAAGATCGGCAGCGGCATGAACGTCGGCGTCTCGTCCGTCGCGTAGCCGAACATCAGGCCCTGGTCGCCCGCGCCCTGCCGGTCCAGCTCGTCCTCGTCACCCTCGACCCGGGACTCGTACGCCGTGTCGACACCCTGCGCGATGTCCGGGGACTGCGCGCCGATCGAGACCGAAACGCCACAGGAAGCGCCGTCGAAGCCCTTCTTCGAGGAGTCGTAGCCGATCTCGAGGATCTTGTTGCGGACGAGGGTCGCGATGTCCGCGTACGCCTTGGTCGTGACCTCGCCGGCCACGTGCACCAGGCCGGTGGTGATCAGAGTCTCGACCGCGACGCGCGAGGACGGGTCCTCGCGCAGCAGCGCGTCGAGGATGGTGTCGCTGATCTGGTCAGCGATCTTGTCGGGGTGACCCTCGGTCACGGACTCCGAGGTGAACAGGCGACGGGACACAACGCTCCCTGGGGTTGCAGCGGCTGCTGGCTGATCATTGACGGACGACACGGGGGGCTGCGCCCGGCGTCGTCCGGGAACAGTTTATCGGTCGCACTCGGCCGCCGGTTCACGTGTCTCGCCTCTTGGGAGCGCTGTGACCTGCGGCACGGGCATTCTGCACAATCGTGCGCGGCCTTGGCCAGAGGCGCCCCGCGAACATGACCGGTCCGGAGCAAGAGGCCGGACGGACCGCAGACCCCGGACCTGACGGCCTGAACCGCGTCAGGCCAGGCGGGCGGCGACGAGGTCCCAGACGACGTCGGCGAGCGCCTCCTTGGGACCGTGCGGGACGGGCGTGTCACTGCCGTCGGCGCCCAGTACGACCGCCTCGTTCTCCTCCGCGCCGAAGGTCTTGCTCTCGCCCACCTCGTTGACCACGAGGAGGTCGCAGCCCTTGCGGGCCAGCTTGGCCCGGCCGTTGGCGAGGACGTCGTCGGTCTCGGCGGCGAAGCCGACGACGACCTGTCCGGGGTGGGCGCGCTCGGCCGAGATCTCCGCGAGGACGTCGGGATTGCGCACCAGGACGATCGGATCGGGGTCCTTGCCGTCCTTCTTCTTGATCTTGCCGGCCGCGTACGCCGCCGGGCGGAAGTCCGCGACGGCGGCGGCCATGACGACGGCGTCGGCGTCCGCCGCGGCCTTGAGGACGGCCTCGCGGAGCTGGACGGCGGTGCCGACCGGGACGACGTCCACGCCGGCCGGGTCGGGCAGCGTGGAGTTGGCGGCGATCAGCGTCACCCGGGCGCCGCGGGCCGCGGCCGTGCGGGCGAGGGCGTAGCCCTGCTTGCCGGAGGAGCGGTTGCCGAGGAAGCGGACCGGGTCCAGGGGCTCGCGGGTGCCGCCCGCGGAGACGACGACATGGCGGCCGACGAGGTCGGGCGTGGTGACGCCGCGGGCCAGCACCCGGCGGCAGACCTCGAAGATCTCCGCCGGGTCGGGGAGCCGGCCCTTGCCGGTGTCGACACCGGTGAGACGGCCGACCGCGGGCTCGATGACGACCGCGCCGCGCCGGCGCAGGGTGGCCACGTTCTCCTGGGTGGCCGGGTGCTCCCACATCTCGGTGTGCATCGCCGGGGCGAAGACCACCGGGCAGCGGGCCGTGAGGAGGGTGTTGGTCAGCAGGTCGTCCGCGAGGCCGTGGGCCGCCTTGGCGAGCATGTCGGCGGTCGCAGGCGCCACCACGACGAGGTCGGCGTGCTGCCCGATGCGGACGTGCGGGACCTCGTGGACGTCGTCCCAGACCTCGGTGGAGACCGGGTTGCCGGACAGGGCGGACCAGGTGGCGGCGCCGACGAAGTGCAGGGCGGAGGCGGTGGGCACGACGCGGACGTCGTGACCCGACTCCGTGAGCCTCCTCAGCAGCTCGCACGCCTTGTACGCGGCGATGCCGCCACTGACCCCCAGAACGACCTTGGGCTTGTCCACCGTCTCTCCCCGGCTCGGCAACCTACGAGTCCATCAGACACCACAGGCCCGGCAGTCGTGCTGCCGGGCCTGTGGAAAAGTCAACCGCGATCTGAAAGTACTACTGCGAGTACTACTGGGCCGGGCCCTCGATGGCCTCGGACGTCAGCAGACCGGCGTTGATCTCGCGCAGGGCGATCGAGAGCGGCTTCTCGTGAACGTGGGTGTCGACGAGCGGACCGACGTACTCGAGGAGGCCCTCGCCCAGCTGGGAGTAGTACGCGTTGATCTGGCGGGCACGCTTGGCCGCGTAGATCACGAGGCTGTACTTGGAGTCGGTGGCCTCAAGCAACTCGTCGATCGGCGGGTTGATGATGCCCTCGGGCGCGGTGATGGAAGAGGACACGCTCTACCTTCCGAAAGAGGGGAAAAGATCAGACACAATCACACAACGTCCATCAAGGCTAGCAGCTCACGCGCCACGCCCTCGACGGAGGTGTTGACCAGGGTCACGTCGAACTCCGGCTCGGCCGCCAGCTCGGTCCTGGCCGCCTCCAGGCGGCGCTCGATGACCTCGGGCGGCTCGGTGCCCCGACCGGTGAGCCTGCGCACCAGCTCGTCCCAGGAGGGCGGAGCCAGGAACACCAGCTGGGCCTCGGACATGGACTCACGGACCTGCCGGGCGCCCTGGAGGTCGATCTCCAGCAGGACGGGCTCGCCGTTCTCCAGTCGCTCCTGCACGGCCGCACGGGGCGTGCCGTAGCGGTTGCCGGCGAACTCGGCCCACTCCAGCAGCTCACCGTTGGCGATCAGCTTGTCCATCTCCTCGTCGGTGACGAAGAAGTAGTGGACTCCGTGCCGCTCGCCGGGGCGGGGGCTGCGGGTGGTGGCCGACACCGAGAGCCAGACCTCGGGGTGTTCCTTGCGCATATGGGCGACGACCGTGCTCTTGCCGACCCCCGAGGGGCCGGAGAGCACGGTCAGCCGCGGACGTTCACTCATGCAGCGATTATTCCAGCAATCCCGGAGTGCCCGGGACTCCCGGTCGGGCGGGACCCGGACTCAGGAGCCGGTGCTGCCGAACTCACGCTCCAGGGAAGCGATCTGGTTGGAACCGAGACCACGCACGCGGCGGCTCTCGGAGATGCCCAGACGCTCCATGATCTGCTTGGCGCGGACCTTGCCCACGCCCGGAAGGGACTCCAGCAGGGCCGAGACCTTCATCTTGCCGATGACGTCGTTCTCCTGGCCCTGCTTGATGACCTCGTGCAGGGAGGCGCCGGAGTGCTTGAGTCGATTCTTGACCTCGGCCCGCTCCCGGCGAGCCGCGGCGGCCTTTTCGAGCGCGGCTGCGCGCTGTTCAGGGGTAAGGGGCGGAAGAGCCACGCCTACGTCACCTCGGATGTCGAACTGTCGGATACGGACCGGTGAGGAACCTAGTCGCCCCACACCTGGGGAGCTACGAGCAACACACTTCGCCCGCTCTCCCCCACTGCCTTGAGGGCGTGGGAGGTGCCCCCACTGCTCGGAGACTAGCGGGCAAGCGCGCCGGAGTCAGCGAGAACAGCGGAAAAGTCCTGGTCAGCCTCCGTCAGGCCGGACATTTCAGACATATTGCCCTCGATTTGGGAAAGTATCCACCCTCACATCGCCCCCGCGCGGACTCAGGAGGCGCCGACAGCGGTCCCGATCTCCTCGGCGAAGCGCTCGGCCGCCGCGCGCAGCGCCCCGACCTCGGGACCGTGACGCAGAACACCCCGGCTGACGTTCGGGACGACGTTGTGCAGCGCGGACCCGAAGACCTTGGGCAGGTCCGCCGGCGTCGCCCCCTGCGCCCCGACGCCGGGTGCGAGCAGTGGACCGTTGATGTCGAGGTCGTACGACGACAGGTCGCCGACCGTGGCGCCCACGACGGCCCCGAAGGAGCCCAGCGGCTCCTCCCCCGCGTTCTCGGCCGCCAGGTGGCGCAGCATGGTCGCGCCCACGTTCCGGCCGTCCGCGCGGACGGCGTGCTGCACCTCGGGACCCTCCGGGTTCGAGGTCAGGGCCAGCACGAACAGGCCGGCGCCGCTCTCCCTGGCCAGCGCGACGGCCGGGCTGAGCGAGCCGTAGCCGAGGTAGGGCGAGACGGTGAGGGCGTCGGAGAACAGCGGGGCGCCGGGGCGCAGGAAGGCCTCGGCGTAGCCGGCCATGGTGGAGCCGATGTCTCCGCGCTTGGCGTCCATCACGATCAGGGTGCCCGCCTCGCGCGCCTCCTGGACCACCTTCTCCAGGACGGCGACGCCGCGCGAGCCGAACCGCTCGAAGAACGCGCTCTGCGGCTTCATCACGGCGACCCGGTCGGCCACCGCCTCGACGACCGTGCGGCTGAACCGCTCCAGACCGGCCACGTCGTCGTCCAGGCCCCACTCAGCGAGCAGGGAGGCGTGCGGGTCGATGCCGACGCACAGCGGGCCGCGCTCGTCCATGGCGCGGCGCAGCCGGGCGCCGAAGGGCTCGTACGGGGTCGTGCTGGTCATGCCGGCTTCCTCACGTCGGCGCCGACCGCGTCGGCGAGGGTGGCGTACGGACTGGTGCGCAGTCGCGCGGCGAGGCCCTTGTGGATCGCTCGGCACCAGAAGGGGCCCTCGTAGATGAAGGCGCTGTAGCCCTGGATCAGCGTGGCACCGGCCAGGATGCGCTGCCAGGCGTCCTCGGGGGTCTCGATGCCGCCGACGCCCACCAGGGTGATCCGGTCGCCCACGCGCGCGTACAGGCGGCGCAGCACCTCCAGGGAGCGCGCCTTGAGCGGGGCGCCGGAGAGCCCGCCGGTCTCCTGCACCAGCGAAGCTCCGGACCTCAGGCCGAGGCCCTCGCGCGCGATGGTGGTGTTGGTGGCGATGATGCCGTCCAGGCCCAGCTCCACGGCCAGGTCGGCGACGGCGTCGATGTCCTCGTCCGCGAGGTCCGGGGCGATCTTCACCAGGAGCGGGACGCGCCGGTTGGCGACCGTACGGTCGGCGGCCTCGCGCACGGCGCTCAGCAGCGGACGCAGCGCCTCGGTGGCCTGGAGGTTGCGCAGACCCGGCGTGTTGGGCGACGACACGTTCACGACCAGGTAGTCGGCGTACGGCGCGAGCCGCTCGGCGGACTTCACGTAGTCGGTGACGGCCTCCGCCTCCGGGACGACCTTGGTCTTGCCGATGTTGACACCGACGACGGTCCTGAAGACCGGCTCCCGGGTCGCGAGGCGGGCGGCGACGGCGAGCGAGCCGTCGTTGTTGAAGCCCATGCGGTTGATCAGAGCCCGGTCCGGGACCAGCCGGAACAGCCGCTTCTTGGGGTTGCCGGGCTGCGGTTCCCCGGTGACCGTGCCGATCTCGACGTGGTCGAAGCCGAGCATCGACATCCCGTCGATCGCCACGGCGTTCTTGTCGAAGCCGGCGGCCAGTCCGAACGGGCCGTGCATGCGCAGCCCGAACGCCTCCGTGCGCAGCTCCTTGTGGCGGGGCGCGAGCGCCGCGGCGATGAACGTGCGCAGCACGGGGATCCGGACGGCGAGGCGGATCCAGCGGAAGGCCAGGTAATGGGCCTCCTCGGGGTCCATCCGTTTGAAAACCAGACGGAAGAACAGCTTGTACATCTCGGAAAAGTCCTCGGGTCCTCATGACGAGGGGGACACCGTTTCCGGTGTCCCCCTCGTGGCTGCTAGTCGCGGGCCGCGGTCAGGTGTTCCGCGTGTTCCTGGAGCGAACGGACACCCACGTCACCGTGGTTGAGGGCGTCGATGCCCTGGACCGCCGCGGCAAGCGCCTGGACGGTCGTCAGGCACGGCACCGAGCGCGCCACGGCCGCCGTACGGATGTCGTAGCCGTCGAGGCGGCCACCGGTGCCGTACGGGGTGTTGACGATGAGGTCGACCTCGCCGTCGTGGATGAGCTGGACGATGGTGCGCTCGCCGTTCGGGCCGGGGCCCTCGGACTGCTTGCGCACGATGGTGGCGTTGATGCCGTTCCGCTTGAGGACCTCGGCCGTGCCGGACGTGGCCATCAGCTCGAAGCCGTGCGCGACCAGCTCACGGGCCGGGAAGATCATCGAGCGCTTGTCCCGGTTGGCCACCGAGATGAACGCGCGGCCCTTCGTCGGCAGCGGGCCGTAGGCACCCGCCTGCGACTTGGCGTACGCCGTGCCGAAGACGGAGTCGATGCCCATGACCTCGCCGGTGGAGCGCATCTCCGGGCCGAGGACGGTGTCGACGCCGCGGCCCTGGATGTCACGGAAGCGCGACCACGGCATGACCGCCTCCTTGACGGAGATCGGCGCGTCCAGCGGCAGTTCGCCGCCGTCGCCGTTCGCCGGGAGCAGGCCCTCCGCGCGCAGCTCGGCGATGGTGGCGCCCAGCGAGATGCGGGCGGCGGCCTTGGCCAGCGGCACCGCGGTCGCCTTCGAGGTGAAGGGAACCGTACGGGAGGCGCGCGGGTTGGCCTCCAGGACGTAGAGGATGTCACCCGCCATCGCGAACTGGATGTTGATCAGACCGCGCACCCCGACACCGCGCGCGATGGCCTCGGTGGAGGCGCGCAGCCGCTTGATGTCGAAGCCGCCGAGGGTGATCGGGGGCAGGGCGCACGCCGAGTCGCCGGAGTGGATGCCGGCCTCCTCGATGTGTTCCATGACACCGCCGAGGTACAGCTCCTCGCCGTCGTAGAGGGCGTCGACGTCGATCTCGATGGCGTCGTCCAGGAAACGGTCGACGAGGACCGGCCGGGAGGGGCTGATCTCGGTCGACTCGGCGATGTAGGAGGCGAGGCGGGTCTCGTCGTAGACGATCTCCATGCCGCGCCCGCCGAGGACGTAGGACGGCCGGACGAGAACCGGGTAACCGATCTCGTCGGCGATGGCCTTGGCGCCCTCGAACGTGGTGGCGGTGCCGTGCTTGGGCGCGGGCAGACCCGCCTCCGCGAGGACGCGGCCGAAGGCGCCGCGGTCCTCGGCGGAGTGGATCGCCTCCGGGGAGGTGCCGACGATCGGCACGCCGTTGTCCTTCAGGGCCTGCGCGAGACCCAGCGGGGTCTGACCGCCCAGCTGGACGATGACGCCCGCGATCGGGCCGGCGAGGGACTCCGCGTGGACGATCTCCAGCACGTCTTCCAGCGTGAGCGGCTCGAAGTACAGGCGGTCGGAGGTGTCGTAGTCCGTGGAGACGGTCTCCGGGTTGCAGTTGACCATCACGGTCTCGTACCCGGCGTCGGACAGCGCGAAGGAGGCGTGGACGCAGGAGTAGTCGAACTCGATGCCCTGGCCGATGCGGTTGGGGCCGGAGCCCAGGATGATCACCGCGGGCTTCTCGCGGGTGGCGACCTCGGACTCCTCGTCGTAGGACGAGTAGAAGTACGGGGTCTTCGCGGCGAACTCGGCGGCGCAGGTGTCGACCGTCTTGTAGACCGGGCGGATACCGAGGGCGTGCCGTACCTCGCGGACGACGTCCTCGCGCAGGCCGCGGATCTCGCCGATCTGCTGGTCGGAGAAGCCGTGCCGCTTGGCCTCGGCGAGCAGCTCGCGGGTCAGCTCGGGAGCCTCGGCCAGCTCGTCCGCGACCTCCTTGATCAGGAACAGCTGGTCGACGAACCACGGGTCGATCCTGGTGGCCTCGAAGACCTCCTCGGGCGTGGCGCCCGCGCGGATGGCCTGCATGACCGTGTTGATCCGGCCGTCGGTGGGCCGTACGGCCTCGTCGAGCAGCGTGCCCTTGTCACCGGGGTCGCCGACGAAGGTGAACTGGCTGCCCTTCTTCTCCAGGGAGCGCAGCGCCTTCTGGAAGGCCTCGGTGAAGTTGCGGCCGATGGCCATGGCCTCGCCGACCGACTTCATGGTGGTGGTCAGCGTGGAATCGGCCTGCGGGAACTTCTCGAAGGCGAACCGCGGGGCCTTGACGACCACGTAGTCGAGGGTCGGCTCGAAGGAGGCCGGGGTCTCCCGCGTGATGTCGTTCGGGATCTCGTCCAGCGTGTAGCCGACGGCGAGCTTCGCGGCGATCTTCGCGATCGGGAAGCCGGTCGCCTTGGAGGCGAGCGCCGAGGACCGCGACACGCGCGGGTTCATCTCGATGACGATGACGCGGCCGTCGACCGGGTTCACCGCGAACTGGATGTTGCAGCCGCCGGTGTCGACGCCGACCTCGCGGATGACGGCGATGCCGATGTCCCGCAGGATCTGGTACTCGCGGTCGGTCAGCGTCATCGCGGGCGCGACGGTGATCGAGTCGCCGGTGTGCACGCCCATGGGGTCGAAGTTCTCGATGGAGCAGACGACCACGACGTTGTCGTGCTTGTCGCGCATCAGCTCCAGCTCGTACTCCTTCCAGCCGAGGATGGACTCCTCCAGGAGCACCTCGGTGGTCGGGGAGAGCGTGAGGCCCTGCCCGGCGATGCGGCGCAGCTCGTCCTCGTCGTGGGCGAAGCCGGAACCGGCGCCGCCCATGGTGAAGGAGGGGCGGACGACGACGGGGTAGCCGCCGAGCTGCTCGACGCCCCCCAGGACGTCGTCCATGGAGTGGCAGATCACCGAGCGGGCGGACTCGCCGTGGCCGATCTTGGCGTTGACGGCGTCGACGACGGCCTTGAACTGCTCGCGGTCCTCGCCCTTGTGGATCGCCTCGGGCTTGGCGCCGATCAGCTCGACGCCGTACTTCTCCAGGACGCCGTTGTCGTGCAGCGAGATGGCGGTGTTGAGCGCGGTCTGGCCGCCCAGGGTGGGCAGCAGGGCGTCGGGGCGCTCCTTGGCGATGATCTTCTCGACGAACTCGGGGGTGATCGGCTCGACGTAGGTGGCGTCGGCGATCTCCGGATCGGTCATGATCGTCGCCGGGTTGGAGTTGACGAGGATGACGCGCAGGCCCTCGGCCTTGAGCACGCGGCACGCCTGGGTGCCGGAGTAGTCGAATTCGGCGGCCTGGCCGATGACGATCGGGCCGGAGCCGATGACCAGGACGGACTGGATATCGGTGCGCTTAGGCACGCTGGCCCTCCATCAGGGAAACGAAGCGGTCGAACAGGTAGGCGGCGTCGTGCGGGCCCGCTGCCGCTTCGGGGTGGTACTGGACGGAGAAGGCCGGCTGGTCGAGCAGCTGCAGCCCCTCCACTACGTTGTCGTTCAGACAGACGTGAGAGACCTCGGCGCGGCCGAACTTCGTCTCACTGACCTTGTCGAGCGGGGCGTCCACGGCGAAGCCGTGGTTGTGCGCGGTGACCTCGACCTTGCCGGTCGTACGGTCCTGGACCGGCTGGTTGATGCCGCGGTGGCCGTACTTCAGCTTGTAGGTGCCGAAGCCGAGGGCGCGGCCGAGGATCTGGTTGCCGAAGCAGATGCCGAACAGGGGCGTCCTGCGCTCCAGGACGGCGGTCATCAGGGCCACGGGGCCGTCCGCGGTGGCCGGGTCGCCGGGACCGTTGGAGAAGAACACACCGTCGGGATCGACGGCGTAGACGTCCTCCACGGAGGCCGTGGCCGGCAGGACGTGCACCTCGATGCCCCGCTCGGCCATGCGGTGCGGGGTCATGCCCTTGATACCGAGGTCGACGGCGGCGACGGTGAAGCGCTTCTCGCCGATCGCGGGGACGACGTACGCCTCCTTGGTCGCGACCTCCTCGTAGAGGCTCGCGCCCTTCATGTGCGGCTGGGCCTGCACGCGCTCCAGCAGCTCGGCCTCGGCGGCGATCGCCTCACCGGAGAAGATGCCGGCGCGCATGGAGCCGCGCTCGCGCAGGTGGCGGGTGAGGGCGCGGGTGTCGATCCCGGAGATGCCGACCACGCCCTGGGCGGCCAGCTCGTCGTCCAGGGAGCGCTTGGCGCGCCAGTTGGACGGCACGCGTGCGGGGTCGCGCACGACGTAGCCGGAGACCCAGATGCGGCTCGACTCGTCGTCCTCGTCGTTCCAGCCGGTGTTGCCGATCTGCGGCGCGGTCGCCACGACGATCTGGCGGTCGTAGGACGGGTCGGTGAGGGTTTCCTGGTAGCCGGTCATGCCGGTGGAGAACACGGCCTCGCCGAAGGTCTCCCCCACGGCCCCGTAGGCCCGGCCGCGGAAGGTGCGGCCGTCCTCCAGGACGAGTACGGCGGGAACCCTGGCAGTTCCCCTGGTGGAGGTCGTCATCGTGCGCCTTCCGTGTCGTTGATCATGTCGTTCAGGGTGTCGACCCATGCGGCGTGCTCCGCGGCGTGGTCGGAGCGGAAGCCCGAGTCGATCAGTTTGTCGCCGTGTGCCCAGGTCACCACGAGCAGGCCGCCTTCGGTCAGCACCTTGCCGGCGATGCCCTTGTCCAGCCGGGCCCCGCGCAGTTGTGCGGCCGGGACGAAGAAGTCGGTCGCCCCGGGGCGTTCGACGTCCAGACCGGCCTCCGTGAGGGTCAGCTCGACACGACTGCGGGTGCCGAGGCCGTGGGCCACGATGCGGTCCAGCCACTGACCGGCGGTGGTGGAGCCGTGGTAGCGGCCACTCATGGTCAGTCTCGCCTCGCCGGGCCCGTCCGGCATTCCAGACAGCGGCGGCTTGCCGCCTCCGCCGAGGGTGGAGGCGGGAGACGGGCGGGTGGGCAGCTCGGGAAGGTCGCTCTGGAGGGTGCCGCGCCACTTCCAGCCCTCACGCATCAGCCAGTAGACGAGCGCCACGAACAGGACGAGTCCGACGAGCCAGCCGATGCGGGCGCCCCAGTGGGTCACCGAGGCCGATCTCCTCTCGGCCGCCAGTCCCGTGGCGATTCCGGCTGCCAGCACAGTTGCAGGTGTCACGTGAGCTTCCCGTCGACGAGGGTGGCCTTCCCCCGCAGCCACGTGTGGGTCACACGGCCCGGCAGCTCGCGTCCCTCGTAGGGCGTGTTGCGGCTGCGCGAGGCGAAGCCCGCGGGGTCCACCGAGCCACGGTATGCCGTGTCGACGAGCGTCAGGTTGGCGGGCTCACCAACCGAGACGGGACGGCCGTGCCCGGTGGCCTGCCCGATCTGCGCGGGCTTGAAGGACATGCGGTCGGCGACGCCCGCCCAGTCCAGCAGGCCGGTGTCGACCATGGTCTCCTGCACCACCGACAGGGCGGTCTCCAGGCCGACCATGCCCATGGCGGCGGCGGCCCACTCGCAGTCCTTGTCCTCGTGCGGGTGCGGGGCGTGGTCGGTGGCGACGATGTCGATCGTGCCGTCGGCCAGGGCCTCGCGCAGGGCCATCACGTCGCGCTCGGTGCGCAGCGGCGGGTTGACCTTGTAGACGGGGTTGTAGGTGCGCACCAGTTCGTCGGTGAGCAGGAGGTGGTGCGGGGTGACCTCGGCGGTGACCTGGATGCCGCGGGACTTGGCCCAGCGGACGATCTCCACGGAGCCGGCGGTCGACAGGTGGCAGATGTGGACGCGGGAGCCGACGTGGTCGGCGAGCAGCACGTCCCGGGCGATGATCGACTCCTCGGCGACGGCCGGCCAGCCGCCCAGGCCCAGCTCGGCGGAGACGACGCCCTCGTTCATCTGGGCGCCCTCGGTGAGCCGCGGCTCCTGCGCGTGCTGGGCGACGACGCCGCCGAAGGCCTTCACGTACTCCAGCGCCCGGCGCATGATCACGGCGTCGTCCACGCACTTGCCGTCGTCGGAGAAGACGGTGACACCGGCGGCGGACTCGTGCATGGCGCCCAGCTCGGCGAGCTTCCTGCCCTCCAGACCGACGGTGACGGCGCCGATGGGCTGCACGTCGCAGTAGCCGTGCTCGCGGCCGAGCCGCCAGACCTGCTCGACGACGCCGGCGGTGTCGGCGACCGGGAAGGTGTTGGCCATGGCGAAGACGGCCGTGTACCCGCCGGAGGCGGCGGCGCGGGTGCCGGTCAGGACGGTCTCGGAGTCCTCGCGGCCGGGCTCGCGCAGGTGGGTGTGCAGGTCGACCAGGCCCGGCAGGAGGACCTTGCCGCCGGCCTCGACGACCTCGGCGCCCTCGGCGCTGAGGCCGGTGCCGGTCCCGGCGATCGTCCCGCCGTCGATCAACACGTCCTGCGGCTCGCCGCCGAGTACCTTCGCACCACGGATCAGGATCTTGCTCATGGGGATTACTTCTCCTCGGCCGCGAAGGTGGTGTGCGCGGAGCTCTCGTCGGAAGGGCGGGTGTGGGTGACGGCGGGCTCGTTCCCGCCCAGCAGCAGGTACAGCACGGCCATCCGGATGGAGACTCCGTTCGCGACCTGCTCGACGGCGGTGCAGCGGTCGGAGTCGGCGACCTCGGCGGTGATCTCCATGCCGCGGACCATCGGGCCGGGGTGCATCACGATGGCGTGCTCGGGCAGCTTGGCCATGCGGTCGCCGTCGAGGCCGTAGCGCCGCGAGTACTCGCGCTCGGTCGGGAAGAAGGCGGCGTTCATCCGCTCGCGCTGGACGCGCAGCATCATCACCGCGTCGCTCTTGGGCAGCACGCTGTCCAGGTCGTACGACACCGCGCAGGGCCAGTTCTCGACGCCGACCGGCACCAGGGTGGGCGGCGCGACCAGGGTGACCTCGGCGCCGAGGGTGTGCAGCAGGTCGACGTTGGAGCGGGCGACCCGGCTGTGCAGGACGTCACCGACGACGGTGATGCGCTTTCCGGCGAGGTCCTGGCCTATCCCGGCATCGCGGCCGACCAGGCGGCGGCGCATGGTGAAGGCGTCCAGCAGGGCCTGGGTGGGGTGCTGGTGGGTGCCGTCACCGGCGTTGATGACGGCGGCGTCGATCCAGCCGGAGTTGGCGAGGCGGTAGGGGGCTCCGGAGGCGCCGTGCCGGATGACGACGGCGTCGACGCCCATCGCCTCCAGGGTCTGGGCGGTGTCCTTCAGGGACTCGCCCTTGGACACGCTGGAGCCCTTGGCGGAGAAGTTGATGACGTCCGCGGACAGCCGCTTCTCGGCGGCCTCGAAGGAGATCCGGGTGCGGGTGGAGTCCTCGAAGAAGAGGTTGACCACGGTGCGGCCGCGCAGGGTCGGCAGCTTCTTGATCGGCCGGTCGGCGACCCGGGCCATCTCCTCGGCGGTGTCGAGGATCAGGACGGCGTCGTCGCGGGAGAGGTCGGCGGCCGAGATGAGATGACGCTGCATCTGTCAGGCTCCGTAAGGCAGTTCAGGTTCTGGGAGATTCCGGGCAGACCCACGCATGGGTGAGCGCGCTGAAGCGGTCGCACCCTGCGTCCGGCTTGCTACTGGCCGGCCGGCTTCACACCGAGCAGCACGGTGTCGCGACCGTCCTCCTCGGCGAGCTGGACCTTGACCGTCTCCCGCAACGACGTGGGGAGGTTCTTGCCGACGTAGTCGGCGCGGATGGGCAGTTCACGGTGGCCGCGGTCGACCAGGACCGCGAGCTGCACCGCACGCGGGCGCCCGATGTCGTTCAGGGCGTCCAGGGCGGCGCGGATGGTGCGGCCGGAGAAGAGCACGTCGTCGACGAGGACCACCAGACAGCCGTCGATGCCGTCACCGGGGATCTCGGTGCGGGCCAGCGCACGCGGCGGGTGCATGCGCAGGTCGTCGCGGTACATGGTGATGTCGAGCGAGCCGACCGGGACCTTGCGGTCGGTGATCTGCTCCAGCTTGGCGGCGAGGCGCTGGGCCAGGAAGACGCCCCGGGTCGGAATGCCGAGGAGCACCACGTCGTCGGCGCCCTTGGCGCGCTCGACGATCTCGTGGGCGATACGGGTCAGCACCCGTGCGATGTCGGGGCCCTCGAGAACGGGCCTCGCACCGGACGCCTGCGGACTGGCGTGCGTGTCGTGCTTGTCCATACGAAACGGACCTCCTTCTCCGCCTCACGGGACGGACCTTAAAGGACGTCGGATTTGCGCCATACACGTTAGCAGGTCCTGGCCGGGGCCCTGATCACCCCCTCGGCCCAAGTGGGCCTCACTACCACGGAACAGTCGGGGTGGACCATTCGGCTTGACGCACAAGAGTCACGCTGCGTAACCTCACAGTGAGTTACCAGCCGCGCGGCGGGACAACAGCCGGCCGCGTCGACACAGTGTCCGGGGAGCTATATGTCCAGCGAATACGCCAAACAGCTCGGGGCCAAGCTCCGGGCCATCCGCACCCAGCAGGGCCTTTCCCTCCACGGTGTCGAGGAGAAGTCCCAGGGGCGCTGGAAGGCCGTCGTGGTCGGTTCGTACGAGCGCGGCGACCGTGCCGTCACCGTGCAGCGCCTCGCCGAGCTGGCCGATTTCTATGGCGTTCCTGTGCAGGAGCTGCTGCCGGGCACCACGCCGGGCGGCGCCGCCGAGCCGCCGCCGAAGCTGGTGCTCGACCTGGAGCGGCTGGCCACCGTGCCGGCCGAGAAGGCAGGCCCCCTGCAGCGCTACGCCGCGACGATCCAGTCCCAGCGCGGTGACTACAACGGCAAGGTGCTGTCGATCCGCCAGGACGACCTGCGCACACTCGCCGTCATCTACGACCAGTCCCCCTCGGTGCTCACCGAGCAGCTGATCAGCTGGGGTGTCCTGGACGCGGACGCACGCCGCGCCGTGGCCACGCACGAAGAGGCCTGAGTCGCCCGACAGCTCAGCAGAAACGTGCCGCCGGGGTGGCTGGAACTGTACGGTTCCGGCCACCCCGGCGGCTTTCTGCGCGCCTCGTGGGACACGGGGGTACACATACGCCAGGAGGGGCGTCCGGACACGCAGGAGGGCCCACAGCAAGCGCTGCGGGCCCTCCCAGGCGTTCTCTCGTACCGCTTACGCCTCGTCCCGGCGCAGCGTCGGCTTCAGCTCCTTGAGCCGGCCGAGCAGGCCGTTGACGAACGCGGGCGACTCGTCCGTGGAGAACTCCTTCGCGAGCTGCACCATCTCGTCCAGGACGACGGCGTCCGGCGTCTCGTCCACCCAGATCAGCTCGTAGGCGCCCAGACGCAGCAGGTTGCGGTCGACGACCGGCATCCGGTCGAGCGTCCAGCCGACGGCATACTGGGCGATCAGCTCGTCGATGCGCCTGGCGTGCACCGCGTAGCCCTCGACCAGCTGCATCGTGTACTCGCTCACCGGCGGCTGCCGGGTGTCCGTCCGGGAGTGCCGCACCCAGTCGGCGAGGACGGTCAGAACGTCGGCGCCACGCTGGTCGCCCTCGAAGAGGATCTGGAAGGCGCGCTTGCGGGCCGTGTTGCGGGCAGCCACGGTTAGCTGTTCACCCGGCCGAGGTAGTCGCTCGTACGGGTGTCGACCTTGATCTTCTCACCGGTGGTGATGAAGAGCGGAACCTGGATCTGGTGGCCGGTCTCCAGGGTGGCGGGCTTGGTGCCGCCGGTGGAGCGGTCGCCCTGGACGCCCGGCTCGGTCTCGGCGATGGTCAGCTCGACGGCGGCGGGCAGCTCGACGAAGAGGACCTCGCCCTCGTGCTGCGCGACGGTGGCGGTGAAGCCCTCGATCAGGAAGTTCGCGGCGTCGCCGACGGCCTTCCTGTCGATGTGGAGCTGGTCGTAGGTCTCCATGTCCATGAAGACGAAGTAATCGCCGTCCATGTACGAGAACTGCATGTCGCGCTTGTCGACAGTGGCCGTCTCGACCTTGACGCCGGCGTTGAAGGTCTTGTCGACGACCTTGCCGGACAGCACGTTCTTGAGCTTGGTGCGCACGAAGGCCGGGCCCTTGCCGGGCTTGACGTGCTGGAACTCGACGACGGACCAGAGCTGGCCGCCTTCGAGCTTGAGCACCATGCCGTTCTTGAGGTCGTTCGTGGAAGCCACGGTTGCGGAATCTCCTGGACTGACGTACGACCCCGGGGGCGCGCACCTTCCTAGAGGGCGAGCAGCTCCTTGGTCGTGATGGTGAGTAGCTCGGGACCGCCGTCCGCCTCGGGGCGTACGACGAGCGTGTCATCGATCCGGACGCCGCCCCGGCCCGGGAGGTGGACCCCCGGTTCGACGGTGACCGGCACGCAAGCGTCCAGTTTACCCATGGCCGCGGGGCCCAGCTGCGGGTCCTCGTCGATTTCGAGCCCGACACCGTGTCCGGTCAGCGGTGGCAGTGCCTCCGCATAGCCCGCGGAGTCCAGCACCTGGCGTGCTGCCCGGTCCACGTCACGGTAGGCCGCACCGGGTGCCAGGGACTCGCGTCCGGCGCGCTGGGCGGCGAAGACCACTTCGTACAACTCGATCTGCCAGTCGGCGGGCGAGGTGCCGATGACGAAGGTCCGGCCGATCTCGCAGCGATAGCCGCGGTAGGTGGCCCCGAGGCAGACGGACAGGAAGTCGCCCTCCTCCACTCGCCGGTCGGTCGGGCGGTGGCCACGGCGGCCTGCGTTCGGCCCGGTGGCCACGGAGGTCGGGAAGGCGGGACCGTCGGCGCCGTGATCGACCAGCCGCCGCTCCAGCTCCAGCGCGAGGTGCCGCTCGGTGCGGCCGACCAGGATGGACTCCAGCAGCTCGCCGAGTGCCTGGTCGGCGATCTCGGCGCCGATGCGCAGACAGGAGATCTCCTCCTCGTCCTTGACCACCCTGAGCTGCTCCACGGCGCCGCCGAGGTCGGTGAGGCGGAGACGGGGGACCACGGAGGCGACGGCTCTGTAGCGGCTGACGGTGAGGTGGTGCTCCTCGACGGCGAGTGCGTCGGCCTCCTGCGCCACGGCGAGGTCGGCCGCCGTGACCGCGGAGTCACCACCGGGTTCGGACAGGATGTGCAGCCGCAGGTGCTCGTCCGGGCGCCCCTCGGCGGGACGGTCGTCGGGCGGCACGGCGCAGACGAGAACGTCCTCGCTCTTGCCGAGGAGCAGGACGGAGCCCTGCGGGGCGGCGCCCGCCAGGTACCGCACGTTGGCAGGGCGGGACACCAGGGCGGCGGGGGCACCGGACGCGTAGCAGCGCTCTCTCAGCCGGGATCGGCGGGTCGCGTACACCTCTGACATGAGACGAGCGTAGGAGTTTTGTCCGGGTTGTGCCGATTTTTCAGGGCCGAGTGGGTCCGCGGGCAGGTGCATGGCCCTGATCACCAGCTCGGGGGGCTCGCTATCGCCCTTGCCAGGACCTCGTCCAGCACCCTCGCCGTGCCCGGTACATCCAGCTGGGAGTTGTCGATGATCGGGAGGCCCGAGCCGTACCAGCCCGCCATGCGGCCATGGATGCGGGCCACCTCCTCGTCGGTGAGACGGCGGTTGCCGGTGCGTTCGGCGTTGCGCTCCAGGACGATGTCGAGGCCCGGGAGCAGGACGACCGGGAGGAGGCCGGGGCCCACGTGGCGCTTCCAGCCGCCGAGCCCCACGACCGGGCGGTCGGGGAAGACCGCGTCGTCGAGGATGCACGAGATGCCGTTGGCCAGGAAGTTCCGCGCGGCGAAGCCACAGGTACGGCGGGCCAGGCGGTACTGGGCCTCGCTGTTGTCGTTCCAGCCGGACTGGGGGTCGGCGAAGCCCGAGCGGACCCATTCGCGGACGTCGTCCAGGCTGATGTGGGCGGTGGGCACCCGGCGGTGGTCCGCCCAGTACTTGGCCACGCTGGTCTTGCCGGCCCCGGCCGGGCCGATCAGCAGCACGGCCAGGGTGGTGGTCGTCGGGTCCGGGACCGTGGCCGGGGCCGGGGACTCGGCGGGGACGCCGACCGGTCCGCCGGGCGGCAGTGGCACATGACCGGTGGTGTCCGGGGCCGGGGGCACCTGGGGTGCCGGCGGCACCGGGACGGTGCCCTGGGGGGCTCCCGGGGGCGGGCCCGGGTGGTGTGCGGCCGGTGCCCAGCCGGCGTGCGGCCCCTGCCCCGGCTGGTGGGGCTGCGGCAGCGGAGACCCCACTGCGTGCTGCATCCGTAGCCACTCCGTCTCGTGCATTTCCGTTCCTGCCGGCAGCGGGGGCGAGCCCGCTGCCCACCGAACCGTACCGTCCCCGGCCGTCGTTTGGTGAAACGACCGGGGGCTCCCTGAAGTGCCCGTTCCGCAAAGGGATTCGGAGTGGACGACGACCGGGCGGAGGACGTCGCGGCGAACGGAGCGGCGGCGGACCTACTGGCCCACTTCTCCGTATGCGGCGAGCAGGACGGCGGGGTCCGGGCCCTCCAGGACGGTCGGCTTGGCCAGCCCGTCGAGGACGATGAAGCGCAGCAGGTCACCGCGGGACTTCTTGTCGACCTTCATCGTCTCCAGCAACTTGGGCCACTGGTCGTAGCGGTAGCTCAGCGGCAGGCCGACCGATTCGAGGATCGTCCGGTGCCTGTCCGCCGTCGCGTCGTCCAACCGGCCCGCCAGGCGGCCGAGTTCGGCGGCGAAGTGCATGCCGACCGCCACCGCGGCGCCGTGCCGCCACTTGTAGCGCTCGTTCTTCTCGATGGCGTGACCGAGCGTGTGGCCGTAGTTGAGGATCTCCCGCAGCCCCGACTCCTTGAGGTCCGACGAGACGACCTCGGCCTTCACACGGATCGAGCGTTCGATCAGCTCGGCCGTGTGCGGGCCCGCCGGGGTCCGGGCGGCCTCGGGGTCGGCCTCGATGAGGTCGAGGATCGCCGGGTCGGCGATGAAGCCGGCCTTGATGATCTCCGCGAGCCCGGAGACGTAGTCGTTGACCGGCAGGGAGTCCAGCGCGGCCAGGTCGCACAGCACGCCGGCCGGCGGGTGGAAGGCGCCGACGAGGTTCTTGCCCTCGGCGGTGTTGATGCCGGTCTTGCCGCCGACCGCCGCGTCCACCATGGCCAGCACGGTGGTGGGGACGGCGATCCAGCGCACCCCGCGCAGCCAGGTCGCGGCGACGAAACCGGCCAGGTCCGTCGTCGCGCCGCCACCGACGCCGACGATGACGTCGGTGCGGGTGAAGCCGGACTGACCGAGCGCCTTCCAGCAGTAGGCGGCGACCTCGGCGGTCTTGGCCTCCTCGGCGTTCGGCACCTGGATGGCGATCGCCTCGTAGCCCTGCCCGGCCAGGTCGGCGCGCAGCGCGTCACCGGTCTCGGCGAGCGCCTCCGGGTGGACCACGGCCACGCGCTTGGCCTTCTGGCCGATCAACCCGCCCAGCTCGCCCAGGAGCTGCCGGCCGACCAGCACCTCGTAGGGGTCGGTGCCCGCGGTGCCGGCGACCTGGATCCGGGTGACTGCCTCGCTCATGCTTCCTTCAACTCCAGTGCGTCCAGCGCTGCTTGGGTGACCTCTTCAGGGGTACGGCCGTCCGTCGCCACGACGGCGGTCGCCACCTCCTCGTACAGGTGCCGCCGGGCCTCCATCAGCTCGCGCCACTGCTTGCGCGGGTTGACCGCGAGCAGCGGCCGGGCCACGTTGAGGCCGGTGCGCCTGACGGCCTCCTCGACGTCCATGGAGAGGTAGACCACACGGTGCCCGGTGAGAAGTGCACGCGTGTCCGCGTCGAGGACCGCCCCGCCGCCGAGCGCGAGGACGCCCTCGTGCTCGGCGAGCGCGGTGTGCACGGCCCGCTTCTCGATCACACGGAAGGCGGGCTCGCCGTCCTCCACGAAGATGTCGGCGATGGTGCGCCCCTCGTCGGCCACGATGTCGTCGTCGGTGTCGCGGTAGCCGACCCCGAGCCGCTCGGCCAGCAGTCGGCCAACGGTGGACTTGCCCACGCCCATCGGTCCGACGAGTACGACCGCAGGCACGGCGCTCACCGGATGTGGAGGTTGTCGAGGTACGACCGGACGTTGCGGCGGGTCTCCGTGACGGAGTCGCCGCCGAACTTCTCCGCGACCGCGTCGGCCAGGACGAGCGCCACCATCGCCTCCGCGACGATGCCCGCGGCCGGCACGGCGGAGACGTCGGAACGCTGGTGGTGGGCCTGGGCCGCCTCGCCGGTGGTGACATCCACGGTCTTCAGGGCGCGCGGCACGGTCGCGATCGGCTTCATCGCGGCCCGCACCCGCAGCAGCTCGCCGGTGCTCAGGCCGCCCTCGGTGCCACCGGCCCGGCCGGAGACGCGCCGGATGCCCTCGGGCGTGTTCACGATCTCGTCGTGCGCCTTGGAACCGGGCGTCCGGGCCAGCTCGAAGCCGTCGCCGATCTCGACGCCCTTGATCGCCTGGATGCCCATCACAGCACCGGCGAGACGGGCGTCCAGCTTGCGGTCCCAGTGCACGTGCGAGCCGAGCCCCACCGGAACCCCGTACGCCAGCACCTCGACCACGCCGCCGAGCGTGTCACCGTCCTTGTGGGCCTGGTCGACCTCCGCGACCATCGCCTTCGAGGTGTCGGCGTCCAGGCAGCGCAGCGGGTCGGCGTCCAGCTTCTCGACGTCGGCCGGCGTGGGGTACACGCCCTGCGGGGCCTTCACGGAGCACAGCTCGACGACGTGCGAGACGATCTCGATACCGGCCGTCTCCTTCAGGTACGACCGGGCGACCGCGCCGAGGGCCACCCGGGCAGCGGTCTCGCGGGCGGAGGCACGCTCCAGGATCGGCCGGGCCTCGTCGAAGCCGTACTTCTGCATACCGGCGAGGTCGGCGTGGCCGGGCCGGGGGCGGGTCAGCGGCGCGTTGCGGGCGAGGCCCGCCAGGATCTCGGGGTCGACCGGATCGGCCGACATCACCTGCTCCCACTTGGGCCACTCGGTGTTGCCCACCATGATCGCGACCGGGGAACCGAGGGTCAGCCCGTGCCGGACACCGCCCAGGAAGGTGACCTCGTCACGCTCGAACTTCATCCGCGCGCCACGGCCGTACCCGAGGCGCCGCCGAGCCAGGTGGTCCGCCACCATCTCCGTGGTGATCGGCACGCCGGCGGGAAGGCCCTCCAGCGTCGCGACGAGTGCGGGGCCATGAGACTCCCCCGCGGTCAGCCAACGCAGCCTGCTCAACGAAGCTCCTCAGTGTTCGCGCCCGGTACTGCCCTGCGTACGCGTGTCTTCGCGTACGGCGACGGCGCGACCGGATGCGCGACCCCGGCCCGCCATCTCCGATCCTCCCACGTCCGCGGGCAGGAACCGGTGCCCGGTCCAGCAGACGGGACGGAGCGGCGGAAAAACCGGGCGCGGTTCAGCGTGCCGCGAGCGCCTGCTCACCGGCGTGCCGCATGGCCTCCAGGGGGGCCGGGGAGCGGCCCGTCATCTGTTCGACCTGCAGCACGGCCTGGTGGACCAGCAGGTCGAGGCCACTGACCACGGCGCCGCCGACCATGGACCAGCGGGCCGCCAGCTCGGTCGGCCAGGGGTCGTAGAGGACGTCGAAGAGGGTGGCCGGACGCTCCGGTACGGCGGCGGCGAGGGCGTCCGTGGTGCCGGCGGGCGTGGTGGCGATCACCAGCGGGGCGCGCAGGGCCTCGGCGGCGTCCGTCCAGTCGGCGGTGCGGACATCGACGTCCAGCCGTTCGCCCCACTGCCGCATCTCGGCGGCGCGGGCCTCGCTGCGGACGTAGGCGACGACCTCGCCGGTGCAGATCCGGGCGAGCGCGGCGAGCGCGGAGGAGGCGGTGGCGCCGGCGCCGAGGATCGCGGCGGAGCCGACCTGTTCGATGCCGTGCTCCCGCAGGGCGGCCACCATGCCCGGGATGTCGGTGTTGTCGCCGAGCCGGCGCCCGTCCTCGGTGAAGACGACCGTGTTGACGGCGTCCACAGCGGCGGCCGTGTCGCTGATCCCGTCCAGCAGCGGGATGACCGCCCGCTTCAGCGGCATGGTCAGCGACAGCCCCGCCCACTCGGCCCCGAGCTTCTCGAGGAAGCCGGGCAGCGCGGCCTCGTCGACCTCGAAGCGGTCGTACGACCAGTCGGTGAGCCCGAGGGCGTCGTACGCGGCCCGGTGCAGCACCGGGGAGAGGGAGTGGGCGATGGGCGAACCGAGCACGGCGGCCCGGCGGGCGTCAGTTGCCCGAGCTGGCATTGAACTTGTCCTTGAGCTTCTCGAAACCCCGTGCACGTACTCGCACCCGACGCCACACCTTCAGGCCAGCCCACCGTTAGGCGTAGTCGGTCCTGCTGACACACGTGCTTGTAAACACGTCTGCGCTACCGTATTCGCCAATGCAGGCTTCGATGACGACCTTTCTCCCTTCCGGTATCCAGGTACGATTAGTGCTCACGCATGTGCCAGACCCGTTGGGGTTCCAGTCATACCCCTGCCATCCGTAACCGTCGACCCAAATCCTGCCAACCGCGGAATGACCGTCTGCCTTTTCGTCGCAGACATCGTCGCGATCACCGTAGGATGCCCAACCGACGAGCGCTCCGCCCTCCGAAGAATGGATAATTCCGTCAGCGTGGGCCGGCGCTACCGCAAAACCGACGAGCGCTGCACCCATAGCCGCAATGGATCCAAGTCGAGAGATTTTCACGCTTCTCCTTCATCCATAAAACAAAAAAGATGACCCCCCGCAGGCAGCGATCACCATTTCAAGATTAACACACCTCTACGAGCTCGCACAGACAGGCGTGCGCTCACGGGCGCGGTTCTGGGCGGCCGTCCCAGCGGTGTCGAGGACTTCCTGCTGCCCACCGGCAGCCCCCGGGCAACCCCCGAGGACCTTATGACCCCGACCACTTAGAACACCGTTGACCACCTGCCAGCGGCCCCGCACCGGGCGTCCCATCCGCGGCGGAGCCAACAACGGCTCGATCATCGCCCACGACTCATCAGTCGCAACGTCCAGGCCGCATTCGACCTTCGTGAGTCGGGCCGTGTCATCAGTTTTTGTTCCTCGACGCCGTCCACTCCTCGACCAGCTTTTCGTGGTCCGCGTACGTCTTGGTGAACCTGGTCGTCGTGCCGTCCATCGAGATGAAGTAGTACCACCCGTCGTGCGTCGGGTTGAGCGCTCCCTGGATGGCTTCTTCGCCAGGGTTGTCGATGGGACCGGGCGGCAATCCCTTGTCGTGGTACGTGTTGTACGGGTTGTTGTACTTGCGTACCTCAGCGATGGTCAGGTCGAGCTTGCTCTGGTTCTTCACATAGTTGTACGTGGAGTCAAACTCCAGCGCGCCGTAGGTCTCGGGGTTCCCAGGCTTGAGGCGGTTGTAGACCACTTCGGCCATCTTCTCGAAGTCCTCGTGGCTCCTGCCTTCGGCCTGCACCAGGCTCGCCACGGTGAGCAGCTGCCAGGGGCCGTCGAGCCCCAGGCTCTGGGCCCTCTTCTCCAGGCCGAGCTCCGCGTACTTCTCCTTGGCCCGGTCGACCATCGACTTCAGGACGGCCTGGGGCTTCTGGCCCTTGGTCACCGCATAGCTGGAGGGGAAGAGGAACCCTTCCAGCGGGTCATGCAGATTGGGGTGGTTCAGCGCCCAAGCAGGCAAGCCCAGGGACTTGTAGCCGTCCTTGGCAACCTTCGCCGTGGTGCCCGCCGGCACCTTGAGGCGCTTGTCGATCATGGCGTAGACCGCCACGTTGCGCGTGCCCTCGGCGATGATCAGGTTGCTGCGGCTCTTCGGGCTGAGCATCAGTTCCACCGCGCTGGCCGCCGACATGTGCTTCTGCAGCGTGTAAACGCCGTCCTGGAGCGACTTGCCGTCGGGGTTGGCCTGCTGGGCGGAGACGAACGCGTCGACGCTTTCGACGACGCCGGCCTCCTTCAGCTTCTGGCCGATGACGTACCCGCCCGCGCCCTTCGGGATCTCGACCACCACCGTCTCGCCGTTGCCACTGCCCGCGTAGTCCGGGGCCGGGCCGAAACGATTTTGGTAGAACTTGTAGCCGAAATACCCGACTCCGCCCAGGCCGCCCCCGAACACCAGGACGACCACCATGCAGGCGCAGCCGGTACGGCGCTTCTTGCTCTTGACCGGTTTCCGGCCCTTGCCGCGCCGGTCGCCCCGGCCGCGGCGGCTCTCGGACTCGTCCTCGTCCTCGTCGTCCCCGTCGTCCTCGCCGCCATTGAAGAAGGCGTGCTCGCCCTGGTCCTCCCCCGGGTCCCAGCCGGTCTCCGGGTCGGGGTCCGGGCCCGGCTGCGGCTCCGGGCGCCTGCGGCCGGGCGGCATGGGCGGTGGGTAGGCGTCGTCGGTGCCGTAGAAGTCGGGCTGCTCCCCGCCGTAGGCCGTCGGACTCTGGCCGTACGGGTCACCGGGGTCGGCGGCGTACGGCACCTGGCCGTGGGTGCCGGTCGCGTCCCAGCCGCCCTGGTACTGGCCGTCCTGGTACTGCTGGTACTGCTGCTGGGTCTGACCGGGGAACTGCTGGTCGTACTGCGGCCGGTCCTGTCCGTCGTAGTACGGGTACTGCTGCCCGCCGTACCCCGCCTGCTGCTCCTGGGACCAGTCGCCGTACTGCGGCTGCTGCGGGTACTGCTGCGGCTGGCCGCCGTAGGCGGACTGCTGACCCACGTGGGTCTGCCGTCCTCCCCATCCGCCGTCCCCGTACAACGGGTCCTCGGGATGCCACGGTTCGGAGCCTGGGCCCCGGCCATACTCAGTCATCGATCCCCTAGAGCCGCGAGGCCGACCGGTCACCGGCCGGTCGGCCCGCTTCCGTTCCACCTCTTGCTGTGCCCCGGCTGTCGAACACCGGCGCATCGCGCGGAACGTTACCGTATCGCGATCAGATGACCACTTCGACGTCCTCGCCGGGTGGTTTACCTGACACCCGTTCGGATTCGAGGGCTTGCTGAAGGATGATGACGGCCGCGGCCTGGTCGATGACGGACCGGCCCTTCTTGGACCTGACACCCGAGGCGCGCAGTCCCTGACTTGCCGTCACGGTCGTCATCCGCTCGTCCACCAGGCGGACCGGCACCGGCGTGATGCCCTTCGCCAGCTCCTGGGCGAAGGCCCGGACCTTGACGGCGGCCGGGCCCTCGCCCCCCTTGAGGGAGCGGGGGAGGCCGACGACGACCTCGATCGGTTCGTACTCCTCCACCAGTTGCCGCAGCCGGCGGTGGGCGGCCGGGACGTCCCGGCCGGGGACGGTCTCCACCGGGGTGGCGAGGATCCCGTCGGGGTCGCACGAGGCGACCCCGATACGGGCGTCCCCGACGTCGATCGAGAGCCGACGTCCTCTGCGCATCTTCTCGGCCGTTTCCTGCTCAGCGTCCTACTTGGCGGTCTCGGCGACCAGGCGTTCGACGGCCTCGACGGCCTCGCCGACAGCGGCGGGGTTCTGGCCGCCGCCCTGGGCGACGTCGGGCTTGCCGCCACCGCCGCCGCCGAGCGTCTTGGCGGCGGTACGGACCAGGTCACCGGCCTTCAGGCCACGCTCGCGGGCGGGCTCGTTGGTGGCGATGACCGTCAGCGGCTTGCCGTTGTTCACCGTGAAGAGGGCGACCACGGCGGCCCGGCCACCCTGGATCCGGCCGCGCACGTCGAGGACCAGCTTGCGCAGGTCGTCCGGCGTGGTGCCGTCCGGGACCTGTCCGGTGACGACGGCCACACCGCGCACGTCCTTGGCGGACTCGGCAAGACCGGCGGCGGCCTGAAGCACCTTCTCGGCGCGGAACTTCTCGATCTCCTTCTCGGCGTCCTTCAGCTTGCCGAGCATGGCGGAGACCTTCTCCGGCAGCTCCTCCGGACGGCCCTTGATCAGCTCCTGGAGCTGGGCGACGACCGTGTGCTCACGGGCGAGGAAGTTGTAGGCGTCGACGCCTACAAGGGCCTCGATACGGCGCACCCCCGAGCCGATGGACGACTCGCCGAGCAGCTTCACCAGGCCCAGCTGGGCGGTGTTGTGCACGTGCGTGCCACCGCACAGCTCCTTGGAGAAGTCGCCGATGGTCACGACGCGCACGCGCTCGCCGTACTTCTCGCCGAACTCGGCGATGGCGCCCTGCTTCCTGGCGTCGTCGATGCCCATGATCTCGGCGTGCACGTCGAGGTCGCGGGCGAGCACCTCGTTGATCTTCTGCTCGACGTCGGTCATCACCGCCGTCGGAACGGCGGACGGGGAGCCGAAGTCGAAGCGGAAGCGGCCGGGCTGGTTCTCGGAGCCGGCCTGGGCGGCCGTCGGGCCGAGGGCGTCACGCAGGGCCTGGTGGGTCAGGTGGGTCGCCGAGTGGGCGCGGGCGATGGCCTTGCGGCGGTGGGCGTCGATGGAGGCGTGGGCCTTGGCACCGACCGTCACCTCGCCGACCTGGACGACGCCCTTGTGGACGTACACGCCCGGGACCGGCTTCTGGCAGTCACGGACCTCGATGACGGCACCGGAGTCGATCCGGATCCGGCCGGTGTCTCCGATCTGGCCGCCGCCCTCGGCGTAGAACGGGGTGCGGTCGAGGACGATCTCGACCTCGTCGCCCTCGGCGGCGGCCGGGGAGGAGACGCCGTCGACCAGGATGCCGACGACGGTGGACTCGCCCTCGGTGTCGCTGTAGCCGATGAAGTCGGTCTCGCCGGCGGTGTCGGCGATCTCGCGGTAGGCGCCCATGTCGGCGTGGCCGGTCTTCTTGGCCTGGGCGTCGGCCTTGGCGCGCTCCCGCTGCTCCTTCATCAGGCGGCGGAAGCCCTCCTCGTCCACGGAAAGGCCCTGTTCGGCGGCCATCTCCAGGGTGAGGTCGATCGGGAAGCCCCAGGTGTCGTGGAGCAGGAAGGCCTTGTCGCCGGCAAGGACCGTGCCGCCGGCGGCCTTGGTCTCGGTCACGGCGGTGTCGAGGATGTTGGTGCCGGCCTTCAGCGTCTTGAGGAAGGCGGCCTCCTCGGCGAGGGCGACCTTCTCGATGCGCTCGCGGTCCGTGATCAGCTCGGGGTACTGCCGGCCCATCATGCCGATGACGACGTCGATCAGGTCCTTGACGACGGGGCCGGTGGCGCCGAGCAGGCGCATGTTGCGGATGGCACGGCGCATGATGCGGCGCAGCACATAGCCGCGGCCCTCGTTGCCCGGCGTCACGCCGTCGCCGATCAGCATGGTGGCCGTGCGCATGTGGTCGGTGACCACACGCAGGGACACGTCCGAGGCGTGGGCGTCGCCGTAGCGGACGCCGGTCAGCTCGGTGGCCTTGTCGATGACGGCCATGGAGGTGTCGATCTCGTACATGTTCTGCACGCCCTGCAGAATCATGGCGAGCCGCTCCAGGCCGAGGCCCGTGTCGATGTTCTTGCTCGGCAGGTCCCCGAGGATCTCGAAGTTGTCCTTGCCGGTGCCCTCGCCACGCTCGTACTGCATGAAGACGAGGTTCCAGATCTCCACGTACCGCTCGTCGTTGACGGCGGGGCCGCCCTCGACGCCGAACTCCGGGCCGCGGTCGTAGTTGATCTCGGAGCAGGGGCCGCACGGGCCGGGGACGCCCATGGACCAGAAGTTGTCCTTCATGCCCAGGCGCTGGATGCGTTCCTTGGGCACGCCGACGACCTCGTGCCAGATCTGCTCGGCCTCGTCGTCGTCCTGGTAGACGGTGATCCAGAGCTTCTCCGGCTCCAGGCCGTAACCGCCCTTGTCCTGGGGCGTGGTGAGCAGCTCCCAGGCGAGCTTGATGGCGCCTTCCTTGAAGTAGTCGCCGAAGGAGAAGTTGCCGCACATCTGGAAGAACGTGCCGTGGCGCGTGGTCTTGCCGACCTCTTCGATGTCGGGTGTGCGCACGCACTTCTGCACGCTGGTGGCGCGCGGGAACGGCGGCTTGACCTCGCCCAGGAAGTAGGGCTTGAAGGGCACCATGCCGGCGGGGACGAGGAGCAGAGTCGGGTCGTCCGCGATGAGCGACGCCGAAGGCACGACGGTGTGCCCGCGCTCCTCGAAGAAGCTCAGCCAGCGGCGGCGAATCTCGGCCGACTCCATCAGTGGTCCTCATTCCGGTTGTACGAGTACGTCGGGGTTTCGATGTACTTCGGGCTGGTGCGGTTCTCGATGGCGGTGTACCGCCGGGGCGCGGGGAGTTCGGGGCTCTCGTGGATACCGAGGGCGTCTTCGAGCTCGGCCTCCCGCTGGGCCATGTTGTCGCGGACGTCGAGCGCGAAGCCGACCGCGCGGTCCTTCAGGCGCTGACCGGTCTCCAGGGCCTTGTTCGCCGCGGTCGCGGCGAGGCTCTCCGGGGTCAGCTGCTTCAGCTTGCGGTTGACCTTGGTGGTGGCCCACACACCTGCGGCGACACCCGTGGTGAACCAGAACGTACGGCGGAACATCGCTCGGTCTCAGTCCCTCTTCCCGCGGAGGTTTCTCTTGTCCCGCCGGGCGGCCGGGACGGTCCGGCCCACGATCACGGTACGCCTCGGCGTCCGCGCGGGCACGTCCTCCTTGCGGCCGCCCAGGGCCCGCCGCACGCCGTAGCCGAAGGCGGCGACCTTGACCAGCGGGCCGCCGAAGGTGGAGGCGACGGTGGTCGACAGCGCGGAGGCGTTCGACGTGACCTCCTGGACGTCGGAGGCGATCGCGTCGACCCGGTCGATCTGGGTCTGCGCGGACCGCACGGTCGCGGAGGCGTCGGCCAGCAGCGGGACGGCCTGCTCGGTCACGTCCGCCACGAGCTTGGTGGTCGCCTTGAGCGTCTGGGCCAGCCTCGCCAGTGCGACGGCGAGGAAGGAAACCAGGATCGCCCAGAAGACGGCTACCAGGATCCCGGCCACCTCTCCACCGGACACTGTGCGCACCCGCTCCCTGAAACGTGCTCTGACATCGGAACCGTGAAAAAAGCAGTGCACCGAGCCTATCGCGCCGGGACTGACGCTCCATACCGGATTCCGGTGCGCGGGAGGGGGAGTTACGAGAAGCGATTGTACGGAATGAACATGGTTCAGCACGTACCGTGCCCGCAGGTGAGGTCCTCGGCGCCGCGGTCCCTCCGCGGGCACCGGTCCGCCCCTCGAACTGACCTTTCTCGTCGGACGCCCGACGGAACGGGACGCTCTGGCGCACGTCCTCGCGCCGCGGGCGGGCTGCGGGAGGGGCAGGCCCGGACCGGGAAACGCGAACCCGCCGCCTCGCCCACCCGGAAGGGTGGGGAGACGGCGGGCTGAGGTGCTGCGCCGGGGCTGGGATCAGCGGGCGTAGTACTCGACGACGAGCTGCTCGTCGCAGATCACCGGGATCTCCTTGCGGTTCGGCTCGCGGTCCAGGCGGAACGCCAGGGCCTTGAGGTTCACCTGCAGGTAGCGGGGGGTCTCACCGTCGGCGGCGAAGCCACCCTCACGGGCGATCGTGAAGAGCGTCTTGTCCTTGGAACGGTCGCGGACCTGCACGACGTCGTCCGGGCGGACGCGGAAGGACGGCTTGTCGACCTTCTGGCCGTTGACCTGGATGTGGCCGTGGACGACCATCTGGCGGGCCTGGTAGATCGTGCGAGCGATGCCCGAACGCAGGACCAGCGCGTCAAGGCGACGCTCCAGCTCGACGATCAGGGCCTCGCCGGTCTTGCCCTGCACCTTGGAGGCACGCTCGTAGGCGCGGACCAGCTGGCGCTCGGAGATGTCGTACTGCGCGCGCAGACGCTGCTTCTCCAGCAGACGGACCTTGTAGTCGGAGGTCTGCTTGCGGCCACGGCCGTGCTCACCCGGCGGGTACGGACGGGCCTCGAAGTACTTGACGGCCTTCGGGGTCAGCGCGATGCCGAGGGCACGCGACTTCTTGACCTTGGGGCGGGACTGATTCGCCACTGTCTTTCGTCTCTTTCGTAGTTTCGGCTCGTCAGGGTTACGGAGGTCGCATCCGCAGCCGGGAAAACCCGTCGGGTCCGCAGGGGACCTGTCGGGCAGCCGCTTCCCTGGTCTGGGCACATACGTGCAGCACGCGAGTGGCCCACCGACCTCTCCGGGGACCCGGGTGGTGGTGGGCTGCCCGCGACACCGTTCGACGGTGCGCGACGCTCCTGGAGTCGATCCGTGAAGGACCGGATCTCCGGCCGGCTGTCCTGCTCTGACAGCACAGGACTCAGCACTTCACAGCAGTCTACAGGGTGGTCACGACCGGTTTCGACCGAGGTGCTTGCGGGTCCATTCGACCGCGTCGGCGTATCTGGCCTCGGCCCCGTGCCGGGTCGGGGTGTAGTAGGTGCGGTCCTTCAGCGCGTCCGGGGCGTACTGCTGCTGGGCGATGCCCTCGGGCAGGTCGTGCGGGTACACATAGCCCTGGGCATGGCCGAGCTTGGCCGCGCCCTTGTAGTGCCCGTCGCGCAGGTGCGGCGGCACCGGGCCGGCCAGCCCCTTGCGCACGTCCTCCAGGGCGGCGCCGATCGCGGTGGTCGCGGAGTTGGACTTCGGAGCGAGCGCCAGGGCGATGGTGGCGTGGCTGAGGGTGAGGGCGGCCTCGGGGAAGCCGATCATGGCGACGGCCTGGGCCGCTGCGACCGCGATGGGCAGGGCGCTGGGGTCGGCGAGACCGATGTCCTCGCTGGCGGAGATCATCAGGCGGCGGGCGATGAACCGGGGGTCCTCGCCGGCCTCGATCATCCGGGCCAGGTAGTGCAGCGCCGCGTCCACGTCCGAACCCCGGATCGACTTGATGAGGGCGCTGGCGACGTCGTAGTGCTGGTCGCCGTCGCGGTCGTACTTCACCGCGGCCCGGTCGACGGTCTGCTCCAGGGTCCGGAGACTGATCCCGGTCTCGCCCTGATCGAGGGCGGCGCCGGCGGCGGCCTCCAGGGCGGTCAGGGCACGGCGGGCGTCGCCGCCGGCGATGCGCAGCAGGTGCTCCTCGGTGTCCTCGGGGAGGGTGACGGCGTTCTTCAGGCCGCGTTCGTCCGTGAGGGCCCGCCTCAGCAGGCCCCGGAGGTCGTCGTCGGTGAGGGGTTCGAGAGTGAGCAGGAGGGAGCGGGAGAGCAGCGGGGAGATCACCGAGAAATACGGGTTCTCCGTGGTGGCCGCGATCAGGGTCACCCAGCGGTTCTCGACGGCGGGGAGCAGGGAGTCCTGCTGGGCCTTGCTGAAGCGGTGGATCTCGTCCAGGAAGAGAACGGTCTCCTTGCCGAAGCCGCCGGCGGCGCGGCGGGCGCCGTCGATGACCGCGCGGACCTCCTTGACGCCGGCGGTGATCGCGGACAGCTCCACGAACCGCTTGTCGGTGGCCTTGGAGACGACATAGGCGAGCGTCGTCTTGCCGGTGCCGGGCGGCCCCCACAGGATCACCGAGGACGGTCCCGCCGGGCCGCCGTTGCCCTCGCCGACCAGTCTGCGCAGCGGGGACCCCGGCTTGAGCAGGTGTTGCTGGCCCACCACCTCGTCGAGAGTGCGCGGGCGCATACGGACCGCCAGGGGGCTGGCTGCCGGGTCCTTCTCCTGGCGTTCCTCTGCTGCGGCGGTGAACAGGTCGGGTTCCACACCGGAAACCCTATGTCACCCCGCTGACAGTGTGGTCCGGGCTGTCAGCTGGTCCAGAAGTCCCACCAGCGGGTCAGGATGAGCATGCCGATGATGCCGGTGTGCAGGACCGGCAGCACCCAGGTGAACTCGCCGAAGAAGGACTTCAGCCCGCGCGGGACCGGCAGCAGGTCGTTGCGGATGTTGAACGAGGTGACGTACCAGAACATGGTGATCGTGGCGACCCAGGCCAGCGAGCACCACAGACACAGCGCGTTGATCCGGTACAGGGACTGGAACTGCAGCCAGGTGCAGAAGGCGACGCCGAAGAGGGTGCCGAGGTTGAAGGTCAGCCAGTACCAGCGCGGGAAGCGGGCGCGGGTCAGCAGGCTCACACCGACGCAGATGACGATGCCGTAGGCGACCAGGCCGAGCATCGGGTTGGGGAAGCCGAAGGCGGCGGCCTGCTTGCTCTCCATGACGCTGCCGCAGGAGACGACCGGGTTGAGGCTGCAGCCGGGGGTGTAGGTCTTGCCCGCGACCTTCGCTTCCAGGATCTTGAACTTGTCGATCGTGATGACCCAGGAGGCGAGCAGTCCGGCCGCGCCGGCGATCACCAGCAGCAGGGCGAACGCGCGGCTGCCGCCCACCGCACGGGACGCGCCGGGGGTGTGCTCGGGACCGGGCTCCGTGGAGACGTCTTTGACTGAGGTCTTGCTCATCTTGCCGATTCCGTCAGTTGGACCATCTTCGGGCAGGACGCTCATTGTGCCGCACGGACCTGTGCGTCCACCGTTCGCTGCGCATAAGTACCTCGAAAGAGAAGGGCGCCGGGGGTTTTCCCCGGCGCCCTCTGCTGTACCGCCCGGACCGGGCTAGCCGAGCCGCGACTCCAGTTCCGCCACGATCTCGTGCACGCCGACCGCCGTCTGCTCGCCGGACTCCAGGTCCTTGAGCTGGACGACGCCCTCGGCGAGGTCGCGTTCGCCGGCGACGATCGCGTACCGCGCGCCGCTGCGGTTGGCGTTCTTCATGGCACCCTTCAGCCCCTTCCCGCCGTACGAGAAGTCCGCCGCGACGCCCTGCTTGCGCAGCTCGGTGACCTTGGCGAACAGGACCCGGCGGGCCTCCTCGCCGAGCGGGACGGCGTAGACGCTGGTGGCGGACGGGATGTCGAGCTCGACGCCCTCCGCCTCCAGGGCGAGCACCGTGCGGTCGACACCGAGGGCCCAGCCGACGGACGGCAGCGCGGGGCCGCCGATCATCTCGGAGAGGCCGTCGTAGCGACCGCCTCCGCCCACCGCGGACTGGGAGCCCAGGCCGTCGTGCACGAACTCGAAGGTGGTGCGGGTGTAGTAGTCGAGGCCGCGCACCAGCTTCGGGTCGTCCTGGAAGGCGACGCCCGCCGTGGTGATCAGCTCGCGGACCTCCTCGTGGTACGTCTTGCAGCCGTCGCACAGGTAGTCCCGCAGCAGCGGCGCGCCCGTCAGCTGCTTCTGGACCGACTCGCGCTTGTCGTCCAGGACGCGCAGCGGGTTGATGTCGACCCGGCGGCGGGTGTCCTCGTCCAGGTCGAGCCCGCGCAGGAAGTCCTGGAGCGCGGCCCGGTACACCGGACGGCACTCCTTGTCGCCCAGCGAGTTCAGCAGGATGCGGAAATCGCTCAGGCCCAGGGAGCGGTACGCCTGGTCGGCCAGGATGATCAGCTCGGCGTCGAGAGCCGGGTCCTCCGCGCCGATCGCCTCGGCGCCCACCTGGGAGAAGTGCCTGTAGCGGCCCTTCTGGGGGCGCTCGTAGCGGTAGTACGAGCCGGAGTACCAGAGCTTGACCGGGAGGTTGCCGCTCTTGTGCAGGTTGGCCTCCAGCGCGGCGCGCAGCACGGAGGCGGTGCCCTCCGGACGCAGGGCCAGCCTGTCGCCGCCCTTCGTCTCGAAGGCGTACATCTCCTTCGTCACGATGTCGGTGGACTCACCGACACCGCGTGCGAACAGTTCGACGTTCTCGAAGCCAGGGGTCTCGATGTAGCCGTAGCCGGAGTTGCGCAGCGGGGCGGCGATCGCCTCGCGGACCGCCAGGTACTTGGCGGAGTCCGGCGGGATCAGGTCGTAGGTGCCCTTGGGGGCCTTGAAGGTGCTCACGGAAGTCTTTCGTCACATTCCTCGTCGGGGAGCGTCGACGTCCGCTCCCAGGCCGGCGGCCACCTGCCGCAGATACGGGTTGGTGGCGCGCTCCTGGCCGATGGTCGTCTGGGGACCGTGTCCGGACAGCACCACGGTGGAGTCGTCGAGCGGCAGGCACACGCGGGCCAGCGAGTCGAGGATGTCCTCCATGGAGCCACCGGGCAGATCGGTGCGTCCGATGGAGCCGGCGAACAGCAGATCCCCGGAGAAGAACACCGACGGGATGTCGGCGGTCTCGGGCATCCGGAAGGTCACCGACCCCTTGGTATGGCCCGGTGCGTGGGCGACGGAGAACTCCAGCCCGGCCAGCGGAAGCACGGCGCCGTCGGTCAGCTCCCTGACGTCGTCCGGCTCCCCCACGGTCAGCTCGCCCATCAGCGGCATGCCGATGGACCGGCCGAACGCCTTCGCGGGGTCGCTCATCATGTACCGGTCCTCGGGGTGGATCCAGGCAGGCACGTCGTGCGCGCCGCACACGGGGACGACCGAGGCCACATGGTCGATGTGGCCATGGGTGAGGACGACGGCGACGGGCTTGAGCCGATGCTTCGCGAGTGCTTCCTCGACGCCTTGGGCGGCCTGGTGGCCGGGGTCGATGATCACGCACTCCTCACCAGGGGCGGGGGCGACGAGATAACAGTTCGTCCCCCAGGCCCCGGCGGGGAACCCGGCAATGAGCACGATCGTCCTTCGGTGTGTCGATTCACAGGCGTACAGGCGGCTGCAGGTGCAGTCAGAGCCTACCGGCGCTGCCGTTTCCACAGCGAACCCATATACGGTACGGGGCTACACGCAGCGATCGGCTCACAAGACGCACGCGTACCGCTCGAAACACATCGACACACGACTCGCATAGGAGAGAACCCGGTGGTCAGCCAGGAGCAGCGGCGGCGTCAGCTCGCCCGGGAGAAGTTCTTGCGGCAGCAGCAGCGTCGCACCCAGGCGCGGCGCAAGGCGCGCATGCGCAACTCCGTGATCGCGTCGGTGCTCGGCGTGGTCGTGATCGGCAGCGTGGCGCTGTACACGACCGGGGTGCTGAAGAACGACGACGACAAGAAGTCGAACGCGAGCGCCGAGGCCACGCCGAGCGCCGCCCCGACCAGCAAGGCTCCGGACCCGTGCGCGAAGCCGGCGGCCGGCTCGGTGAAGAAGCTGAGCTGGAAGAAGGAGCCGGCGATGACGATCGACACGTCGGCGAAGTACGCGATGAAGCTCTCGACGACGTGCGGTGACATCGGCATCGCGCTGAAGACGGCGGCGGCTCCGCACACCGTGAACTCCTTCGCCTTCCTGGCGGGCAAGGGCTTCTTCGACCACACCAAGTGCCACCGGCTCACCGCCGAGGGCATCTTCGTGCTGCAGTGCGGCGACCCGCAGGGCACGGGCATGGGCGGGCCGGGCTACACCATCCCGGACGAGAACCTGAAGGACGCCAGCCTGAAGGGCAACAAGTACCCGGCGGGCACGGTGGCGATGGCCAACACGGGCCAGAAGCACACCGGCGGCAGCCAGTTCTTCCTCGTGTACAAGGACAGCCCGCTGCCGCCGAGTTACACACCGTTCGGCACGGTCGACGCGGCGGGCATGAAGGTCCTGGACAAGATCGCGAAGGCGGGCACCCAGCCGGCCGACGCGACCACGGGCAACACCGCCCCGAACGCGACCGTGGTGATCAACAAGGCGACGGTCACCAAATCCTGACGTCCAGGACGCGGGCAGCGGAATTCGGTCGCGCTGGATGCGGACAGGCAACCCGCTGGTCGCCTATGTTGGCCGTGACGAAACTGTGGACGATGCCCGGGGGTGCTGAGGCCCCCCGCAGGCATCATGTGGAGGAGGCGCTGTGAGCAGCGACCCGTGGGGCCGCGTCGACGAGACGGGGACCGTGTACGTGCGTACGGCCGACGGCGAGAAGGTCGTCGGTTCCTGGCAGGCCGGCTCCCCCGAGGAGGCGCTTGCCTACTTCGAGCGCAAGTACGAGGGCCTGGTTGTCGAGATCGGCCTCCTCGAGAAGCGAGTGAAGACCACCGACCTGTCCGCGAAGGACGCCCAGACCGCGATCGGCCACCTGCGCGAGCAGGTGGACGCGCACCACGCGGTCGGCGACCTGGACGCGCTGCGCAGCCGTCTGGACAAGCTGGTGGCGACCGTCGAGTCCCGGCGCGAGGAGCGCAAGCAGCAGCGGGCCAAGCAGTCCGACGAGGCCCGCAAGGCCAAGGAGGATCTGGTCACCGAGGCCGAGCAGCTGGCGCAGTCCGACCAGTGGCGGGCCGCCGGTGAGCGGCTGCGTGCCCTCGTGGACACCTGGAAGGGGCTGCCGCGGCTGGACCGCAAGTCCGACGACGAGCTGTGGCACCGCTTCTCGCACGCCAGGTCGGCGTTCTCCAAGCGCCGCAAGGCGCACTTCGCGCAGCTCGACGCGCAGCGCGAGGACGCCCGCAAGGCCAAGGAGCGGCTGGTCGCCGAGGCGGAGGCGCTGTCCGGTTCGACGGACTGGGGTCCGACGGCGGCCCGCTACCGCGAGCTGATGTCGGAGTGGAAGGCCGCCGGCCGCGCCCAGCGCGAGCACGAGGACGACCTGTGGAACCGCTTCCGCGGCGCCCAGGACGTGTTCTTCGCCGCCCGCAGTTCGGTCTTCGCCGAGCGGGACGCGGAGCAGTCGGAGAACCTCAAGCTGAAGGAGGAGCTGGCCGAGGAGGCCGAGAAGCTCCTGCCCATCGAGGACCTGAAGGCCGCGCGGGCCGCCTTCCGCTCGATCAACGAGCGCTGGGAGGCCATCGGCCACGTGCCGCGGGACGCGCGTCCCAAGGTCGAGGGCCGGATGCACACGGTGGAGCGGGCCATCCAGGAGGCCGAGGAGGCCGAGTGGCGCCGCACCAACCCGGAGGCACGCGCGCGTGCCGAGGGTCTGACCGGTCAGCTGCAGGCCGCGGTGGACAAGCTGAAGGCGCAGATCGAGCAGGCGCGCGGCCAGGGCAACAACGCCAAGGCCGACAAGCTGGAGAAGGAGCTGGAGGGCCGTCAGGCGCTCCTGGACCAGGCTCTGAAAGGCCTGCAGGAGTTCGGCGGCTGATCCCCGCATCACGTATGTGAAAGGCCCCGTACGCGTCGTACGGGGCCTTTCACATACGTGTTCAGGACCGGGTGCGCCCCGAGGTCACCCGGTACACGTCGTACACGCCCTCCACGCCCCGTACCGCCTTCAGGACGTGGCCCAGGTGCTTCGGGTCGCCCATCTCGAAGGTGAACCGGGACGTGGCGACCCGGTCGCGGGAGGTCTGGACGGCCGCGGAGAGGATGTTGACGTGCTGGTCGGACAGGACGCGGGTGACGTCCGACAGCAGCCGGGAGCGGTCCAGCGCCTCGACCTGGATGGCGACCAGGAACACCGAGGACTGGGTGGGCGCCCACTCGACGTCGAGGATGCGCTCCGGCTCGCGGGAGAGCGACTCGACGTTCACGCAGTCGCTGCGGTGCACCGAGACGCCGCTGCCACGCGTCACGAAGCCGATGATCGGGTCGCCGGGTACGGGCGTGCAGCAGCGGGCCAGCTTGACCCACACGTCGTCGACGCCCTTGACGACGACGCCCGGGTCGGCGGTGGAGCGGCGCTTGCGGCTGCGGCTGCGGGACGGCGGGACCGTCTCGTCGATCTCCTCGGTGGCCGCCTCCTCGCCGCCGAGGGCCTGGACGAGCTTCTGCACGATGTGCTGGGCGGAGACGTGCCCCTCGCCGATCGCCGCGTACAGGGCGGAGATGTCCGAGTACCGCATCTCGTGCGCGAGGGTGACGAGGGAGTCGCCGGTGAGGATGCGCTGGATCGGCAGGTTCTGCTTGCGCATGGCCCGCACGATGGCGTCCTTGCCCTGCTCGATCGCCTCGTCGCGGCGCTCCTTGGAGAACCAGGCCCGGATCTTGTTGCGTGCCCGGGGCGACTTGACGAACCCGAGCCAGTCGCGCGACGGGCCCGCGCCGGGCGCCTTGGAGGTGAAGACCTCCACCAGGTCGCCGTTGTCCAGGGTGGACTCGAGCGGTACCAGGCGGCCGTTGACCCGCGCCCCTATGGTGCGGTGGCCGACCTCGGTGTGGACGGCGTACGCGAAGTCCACCGGTGTGGCCCCGGCCGGCAGCGCTATGACGTCGCCCTTGGGTGTGAAGACGAAGACCTCGTTGCGTGAGAGGTCGAAGCGCAGGGACTCCAGGAACTCGCCGGGGTCCTCGGTCTCCTTCTGCCAGTCCAGCAATTGCCGCAGCCACGCCATGTCGTTGATGGCGTCCTTGTCCTTGGCCGACGCCTTGGGCGCGTCCGTACGGACCTTGGAGGCGCCGGCGACGGCTTCCTGCTTGTACTTCCAGTGGGCGGCGATGCCGTACTCCGCGCGACGGTGCATGTCGAAGGTGCGGATCTGGAGTTCGACGGGCTTGCCGCCCGGCCCGATGACCGTCGTGTGCAGCGACTGGTACATGTTGAACTTGGGCATCGCGATGTAGTCCTTGAACCGGCCGGGGACCGGGTTCCATCGCGCGTGCACGGTGCCGAGGGCGGCGTAGCAGTCACGGACGGTGTCGACCAGGACGCGGATGCCCACCAGGTCGTAGATCTCCGCGAAGTCACGACCACGGACGATCATCTTCTGGTAGACGCTGTAGTAGTGCTTCGGGCGGCCGGTGACCGTCGCCTTGATGCGGGCGGCCCGCAGGTCGGCCTGGACCTCGTCGGTCACTATGGCGAGGTACTCGTCCCGCTTGGGCGCCCGCTCGGCGACGAGCCGCACGATCTCGTCGTACATCTTGGGGTAGAGGATCGCGAACGCGAGGTCCTCCAGCTCCCACTTGATGGTGTTCATGCCCAGTCGGTGGGCGAGCGGCGCGTAGATCTCCAGCGTCTCGCGCGCCTTCTTCTCCTGCTTCTCGCGCTTGAGGTAGCGCATGGTGCGCATGTTGTGCAGGCGGTCGGCGAGCTTGATGACCAGGACGCGCGGGTCCTTGGCCATCGCGACGACCATCTTGCGCACGGTCTCGGCCTGCGCGGCCTCGCCGAACTTGACCTTGTCCAGCTTGGTGACGCCGTCCACCAGCAGGGCGACGACGTCGCCGAAGTCACGGCGCAGGTCCTCCAGGCCGTACTCGGTGTCCTCGACGGTGTCGTGCAGCAGCCCCGCCATGAGCGTGGCCGGGTCCATGCCCAGTTCGGCGAGGATGGTGGTGACGGCGAGCGGGTGCGTGATGTACGGGTCGCCGCTCTTGCGTTTCTGACCCCTGTGCCAGCGCTCGGCGACCTGGTAGGCGCGCTCGATCTGACGCAGCGTCGAGGTCTCGATCTTGGGGTCGTTGCTGCGCACTATCCGCAGCAGCGGCTCCAGGACCGGGTTGTACGGGTTCGCGCGCTGCACGCCGAGCCGGGCGAGGCGGGCGCGGACGCGGTTGGAGGAGCCGCTGCGGGTGGGCTGGGCGGTGGCGGGACGCAGGGGCGCCGGTTTGGGGCGCGCGGTCTCGGTGGTCTTCTCGACGGGCGCGGACTGGGCGTGCTCGACCCTCCCGCGCGTGTCGTTCTTCGCGTCGGACGCGTTGGGCGCGGGCTTGGCCGCGGCGGCCGAGGCCTGCTCGGGCTTGGCGGCGGTCAGTGGCTGGGCCTCGTCTGGCAAGAGGACTCCTCGTGCGCGATCCGGGTCCCCCGGTCAGGCTCCGGAAGACCCCATGGTAGCGATCCTGGGCCTGGTCATCGCCTGCAGGATGGAGTGGGGACCGTCTGTTCGTGAAACGCGCCGGGCGTCCTGCGGATTCCGCGAGGTGGCCATGAGGTGCTGTCCGGGGGCGGCGGGTGCCCGAACGGCGACGGCCGCCCCGGTGCGGTGCCGGGGCGGCCGTACGGTGATCAGCCGGGTCAGATCTGGAGGAGTGCCTGAAGCGGGGAGCCGTTCAGGGACGCTTCCAGGCGGGCACGGCCGCCGAGGAAGCCCAGTTCCATCAGGACGGCGAGGCCCGAGACCTCGGCGCCGCCCCGCTGGATGAGCTGGATCGCGGCCTCGGCGGTGCCGCCCGTGGCCAGGACGTCGTCCACGATCAGCACACGGTCGCCGGGGGTCAGGTCCTCGGCGTGGACCTCGATCTCGGCCGAGCCGTACTCCAGGTCGTAGGCCTGGCGCAGGGTCGCGCCGGGCAGCTTGCCCGCCTTGCGGACCGGGATGAAGCCCAGACCGGCACGGACGGCGACCGGGGCGCCCAGGATGAAGCCACGGGCCTCCAGACCGACGACCTTGGTGGAGCCGGTCTCGGTGGCGATCTCGGCCAGCGCGTCGGTGAGGGCCGTGAACGCCGCCGGATCCGCGAGCAAGGGGGTGATGTCCTTGAACATCACGCCGGGCTCGGGATAGTCGGCCACGTCACGGATGCGGCTGAGCAGCAGCTCCTGGATGCCGGTCATCGGCGCTTCCCGGAGGCGCGGCCACGGCCCCGGCCGCGGGGTCCGGACTGGCTGCGCTGGCCGACGACGGCGGGCGCGGCGTCCTCCGGCTCGTCCGCGGCGCCGCGGGTCTCCACGAGGTCCTCCTCGGCGGCGGCCTGGGCCCGCTTGGCCAGGACCCGCTTGCGGAGGGCCTTCATCGCCGGCTCGCGCTCCTTGAGGTCGGCGACGAGCGGCGTGGCGATGAAGATCGAGGAGTACGCGCCGGCCGCGAGGCCCACGAACAGCGACAGCGAGATGTCGTTCAGCGTGCCGGCGCCGAGGAAGCCGCCACCGATGAACAGCAGGCCCGCCACCGGCAGCAGCGCCACCACGGTGGTGTTGATCGAACGGACCAGGGTGCCGTTGATCGACATGTTGGCGATGTCGCTGTAGGTGTAGCGGGTCTGCTTGGTGATGTCCTTCGTCTGCTCCTTGAGGCTGTCGAAGACGACGACCGTGTCGTAGAGCGAGTAACCGAGGATCGTCAGCAGACCGATGACGGTACCGGGCGTGACCTCGAAGCCGACGAGGGCGTAGATGCCGGTCGTGATGGTGATGTCGTGGATCAGCGCGACCAGGGCCGCGATGGCCATGCGCCACTCGAAGGCGATCGCCAGGTAGATCACCACGAGGACCATGAAGATCGCCAGGCCCTCCCAGGCCTTGTTGGCGATCTGCTCGCCCCAGCTCGGGCCGACCAGGTCGGCGGCGAGCTTCTCCGGGTTGAGCTTCAGGTCCTTGGCCAGGGTCTGCTTGATCTGGTCGGACTTGTCGGTCTCGATGCCGGCGATCTGGATGCGCAGGCTGCCGTTGCCGAGCTTCTGGACGATCGCCTCGTGCCCGGCGGCGTCCCTGGCGTACTCCTCCGCCTTGGCCACCGAGGTGCTCATGTGCGTCGGGGTCGTGAAGACCGCGCCGCCGCGGAACTCGATGCCCATGTTCAGGCCGCGCACCGCCAGGCCGAGGACGGCCGTGATGGTGATCAGGATCGAGATGCCGTACCAGATCTTGCGCTTGCCGACGAAGTCGTAGCTGATCTCACCACGGTGCAGTCGGGCGCCGAGGCTGCCGAGTTTCGACATCGCTCACGCTTCCTTCGGGTCGACAGAGCCGGTGGCGGGACCGGCGGGACGGCGGGTACGGCGCAGCGGCGGCTTGGCGCCCAGGCTCTTCGGGTCGAGCCCGGACCACTTGTGGCCGTTCGCGAAGAACTTGCGGCGGGCGAGGAGCGTCATCAGCGGCTTGGTGAAGAAGAAGACGACGACCACGTCGAGCACAGTGGTCAGACCCAGCGTGAACGCGAAGCCCTGCACCTTGCCGACGGTGACGATGAACAGCACCGCGGCGGCGAGGAACGACACGAAGTCGGAGACCAGGATCGTGCGCCGCGCTCGCGGCCAGGCCCGCTCGACCGCGGGGCGCAGCGAGCGGCCCTCGCGGATCTCGTCCCGGATGCGTTCGAAGTAGACGATGAACGAGTCGGCGGTGATACCGATGGCCACGATGGCACCGCAGACGGCCGGCAGGTTCAGCGCGAAGCCGATGGCCGGGCCGAGCAGCGACATGATCACGTAGGTGAGGATCGCGGAGACCACGAGGGAGGCCATCGCCACGATCGAGAGGCCGCGGTAGTAGGCGACCAGGTAGATCACGACCAGGGCCAGGCCGATCGCGCCGGCGAGCAGACCGGCGTGCAGCTGCTCACCGCCGAGCGCGGCGGTCACCGTGGTGACGGTGTCCTCCTTGAAGGACAGCGGCAGGGCGCCGTACGACAGCATGTTGGCGAGGTTCTGCGCCTCCTGCTGCGTGAAGCGGCCGGAGATCTCGGCCTGGCCGCCGACGATGGCGGTGCTCACACGCGGGCTGGAGACGACCTGGCCGTCGAGGACGATGCCGAACTCGTTCTGCGGCTCCTGGTTCTTGGCCAGCTCACCGGTGACGTTCGCGAACTTCTTGGACCCGCTGGAGTTGAAGTTCATCTGCACCTGCCAGCCGGCGGCGCCCTGGGTGTCGAAGACGGCGCGGGCCTTCTTGACCTCGGTGCCGTCGACGGCGGCCGGGCCGAGCACGTACTTGTACCAGACCTTGTCGATCTCGCCGCAGGCCACGGTGGGCTCGCTGGGCTTGGCGTTGGTGCCGGCCTTGGCACGCTCGGCGGGCTTGGAGCAGTCCAGGGCGGCGTACTGGGCCTGGAGCCTGCTGGTGGAAGTGCTGCCGCTCGCGGACGCGGACGGGCTGGCGGAGGGCTTCGCGCTGGACGAGGCGCTCGGCGAGGCGCTGGAGGACGAGGAGGCGTTCGGCGAGGCGGACGGCGACGGCGTGGCGTCGGCCTTCAGCGCGTCGGTGACCGCGCGGCCCTGGGAGGTGGCGGTGGCGGTCGGGGCCGCGGAGGAGGACGAGGACGAGGACGCCTTCGGCTTCGGCGACCCGCTCGCGGAGGGGTTGGGCTTGGTGGTTCCGCTGGGCGAGGCACTCGGCGAGGGCTTCTGCGCGGCGGTGCCGGTGGGCTCGGTGGCGAGCACCGGGCGGAAGTACAGCTTGGCGGTGGTGCCGACCTGCTCCTGGGCCTGCTTGGAGTTGGTGCCCTTGGGGATGTTGACGATGATGTGGTCGTTCCCCTGGGTCTGCACCTCCGCCTCGGAGACGCCCAGGCCGTTGACACGGCGGTTCATGATGTCGACCGCGGTGTCCATGTTGGCCTTGTTGATCGCCGACCCCTGGTCGGCCTTCGCCTTGAGCGTGATGCTCGTACCACCGGCAAGGTCGATGCCGAGACGCGGAGTGGTGTTTCCGGAGGCGAACATCCCCCCGGTGAGCGCCACGATGGCGATCAGGATGAGGGCCAGCGAGCGCCCTGGCTTGCTCTGGGCGCTCGCGCTCCGGCCCCTCTTAGGTGCTGCCACCTTCTCGTACTCCCTCTCGGGCCGCTGCGCGCCCGGTCGGCGCGGAGCGGCCATGACATGGTCGGGTCCCGTCCGGGACACAGACGCGCCCGGGGCGCGCGGGGCGCCATCATGCCGCGCCGCTACGCCCCGGGTCGTGACTACTTCGCGTCGGTGTCGCCGTCGGTCTTCTTCGGCTCTTCGTCCGCCTCGGCCTCGGGGGCCTCGGGCGCGTGGGTCTCGTCCCCGGCGGTTTCCTTCTTACCGAGGTCGACGGTCTTGTCGTCGGAGGCGGCGGCAGGCTCGTCGGTCTTGTCGCCCTCGGTGAGCGAGGAGGCGTCGTCCGGAACGGTGTCGGCGTCGGACTTCAGGTCGTGCTCGATGCCGTGGACGATGCGGTTGTACTCGTCGTCCGTCAGGACGGCGCCGATCGCGTTCTTCGCGAAGAGGAGTTCGACGCCGGGGCCGGCGTCGAGGAGGACCGTGTCCTCGTTGATCTCCTTGACCGTCGCGTACATTCCCCCGATCGTGCGGACGCCGGAGCCGGGCTGCATCTCGTTCCGCATCTGGGCGGCCTGCTGCTGCTTCTTCTTGGCCGAGCGCGTCATCAGGAACATGGCCGCGATGAGCACGATGAACGGGAGGAGAGTGACTGTCTTCACGGGACGGGGTTTCCTTCGCGCGACCGCGACGGAGAGCGGCCTGTTGATGGGGGTGTGGGTCGGCGCCGCCCGCAAGGGTGGCATCGGCGGAGTCTAAGCGAGTCCGCATGCATGGAACAACGCTCAGCATGGCACCTGGGTTCCTGCCCCCGCCATTGCCCTCGCCGTCGCGGCGCCGTCAGGTCCCGAAGAGGTCCTGTTGTCCGGTTCCCGCAGCTCTTCCGGCTCCGCCGGCCGCCGGGCCGGACGGGGTGAGGCCGAGATGCGCCCAGGCCGCGGGCGTGGCGACCCGGCCGCGCGGGGTGCGGGCGAGCAGTCCCTCGCGGACGAGGAACGGTTCGGCGACCTCCTCGACGGTCTCCCGTTCCTCCCCCACCGCGACGGCGAGCGTCGACAGCCCGACCGGGCCGCCGCCGAACAGCTTCAGCAGCGCCTCCAGCACGGCGCGGTCGAGCCGGTCCAGGCCGCGTGCGTCGACCTCGTACACCTTCAGGGCCGCCGCGGCGATCTCCCGGGTGATCAGACCGTCCGCCTTGACCTGGGCGTAGTCGCGCACGCGGCGCAGCAGGCGGTTGGCGATGCGGGGCGTGCCGCGCGAGCGGCCGGCGATCTCGGCGGCGCCGTCCGGCTCAATCCCGACGTCGAGGAGGCTCGCCGAGCGGTGCACGACGCGCTCCAGCTCGTGCGGCTCGTAGAACTCCATGTGCGCGGTGAAGCCGAAGCGGTCGCGCAGCGGCGGTGGCAGCAGGCCGGCGCGTGTGGTGGCGCCGACCAGGGTGAACGGGGGCAGTTCGAGCGGGATGGCGGTGGCGCCGGGGCCCTTGCCGACGATGACGTCGACGCGGAAGTCCTCCATCGCCATGTACAGCATCTCCTCGGCGGGCCGGGACATGCGATGGATCTCGTCGAGGAACAGGACCTCGCCCTCCTGCAGGGAGGAGAGGATCGCGGCGAGGTCGCCGGCGTGCTGGATGGCGGGCCCGGAGGTGATGCGGATGGGAGCACCCATCTCCGCCGCGATGATCATCGACAGGGTGGTCTTGCCGAGGCCGGGCGCGCCGGAGAGCAGCACGTGGTCGGCGGTGGCGCCGCGCGCGCGTGCGGCGCGCAGGACGAGGTCGAGCTGTTCGCGGACCTTCTCCTGGCCGATGAACTCGTCGAGGTCCTTGGGCCGCAGTGCGGCCTCGACGGCCTGGTCCTCGCGGTCGGCGACAGATCCCACCAGCCGCTCGGAGGCGGTCGCGTCGGTCGTGTCGTCCCAGTTCATGTGGTGTGCCTTCAGCTATGGGGCTACGGGGGTCGGCTCGGGGGCTACGCGGGTCAGCGGGCTCGGTTCAGGGTCTGCAGGGCGGCCCTGAGCAGTTGCCCCACCTGCGGGGTGCCGCCCGCCGCCTCGGCCTGCGGGGCCACGGCGGTGACAGCCTCGTCGGCCTCCCGGGTGGCGTAGCCGAGGCCGATCAGGGCCGCGTGCAGCTGGTCGCGCCAGCCCTGGGTGACCGGTGCGCCGACCGCGGGTGCTCCGACGGGCTCGCCGAGGCGGTCCTTCAGCTCCAGCAGCAGCTTCTGCGCACCCTTCTTGCCGATGCCGGGGACAGCGGTGAGCGCCTTCTCGTCGCCGGTGGCGACGGCACGGCGCAGGGCGTCCGGGGTGTGCACGGCGAGCATGGCCTGGGCCAGACGCGGGCCGACGCCGCTCGCGGTCTGCAGCAGCTCGAAGACCTGGCGTTCGTCGTCGTCGGCGAAGCCGTACAGGGTGAGGGAGTCCTCGCGGACGACGAGGGACGTGTGCAGCTTTGCGGGCCGGCCGAGACGCAGCGTCGACAGGGTGTCGGGTGTGCACTGGACGGCCATGCCGACACCGCCGACCTCGACGACGGCGGCGTCGGGAGCGAGTGCGGCGACCGTGCCGCTGACGAAGGCGATCATGCCGTACGGCCTTTCGTTGCCTGGGCGGTGTGCAGGGCCACGGCCCGCTGGAGCCGGTTCTGGGCGGGGGCGCGCCAGATGTGGCAGATGGCGAGCGCGAGGGCGTCGGCGGCGTCGGCGGGCCTCGGCGGTGCGGAGAGCCGCAACAACCGGGTGACCATGGCGCCGACCTGTGCCTTGTCGGCGCGTCCGCTGCCGGTGACGGCGGCCTTGACCTCGCTGGGGGTGTGCAGGGCGACGGGGATGCCGCGCCGGGCGGCGCACAGCATGGCGACGGCGCTGGCCTGGGCGGTGCCCATGACGGTGCGTACGTTGTGCTGGCTGAAGACGCGCTCGACGGCGACGTACTCGGGACGGTGCTCGTCCAGCCACTGCTCGATGCCCTGCTCGACGGCGAGCAGCCGGTGGCCGAGGTCGGCGTCCACGGGCGTGCGGACGACCCCGACGCCGAGCATGGTCAGCGGGCGACCGGCGACCCCCTCGACGACGCCGACACCGCACCGGGTCAGCCCGGGGTCCACCCCCAGTACGCGCACCGCGCCCCTCCCTTCGACGGCCTGTTCGTGCAGGCTATCGGGTGCCACTGACAACGCGACGGGCCGACGGGGTGTGTCCCGTCGGCCCGTGGGGTCGCGTCGGCGTCAGGCTTCGACCTTCTCCATGATCTCGTCCGACACGTCGAAGTTCGCGAAGACGTTCTGCACGTCGTCGCTGTCCTCCAGCGCGTCGATCAGCTTGAAGATCTTCTTCGCGCCCTCCTCGTCCAGCTCCACCTGGACGGACGGCACGAAGCTGGACTCGGCGGAGTCGTAGTCGATGCCGGCCTCCTGCAGCGCGGTGCGGACCGCGACCAGGTCGGTGGCCTCGCTGATGACCTCGAAGGTCTCGCCGAGGTCGTTGACCTCCTCGGCACCGGCGTCCAGGACGGCGCCGAGCACGTCGTCCTCGGTCAGCTCACCCTTGGGGACGATGACGACGCCCTTGCGGCTGAACATGTACGACACCGAGCCCGGGTCGGCCATGTTGCCGCCGTTGCGGGTCATGGCGACGCGGACGTCGGAGGCGGCGCGGTTGCGGTTGTCGGTGAGGCACTCGATGAGCACGGCGACACCGTTCGGGCCGTAGCCCTCGTACATGATCGTCTCGTAGTCGGCGCCACCGGCCTCAAGGCCACCGCCACGCTTGATCGCGGAGTCGATGTTCTTGTTCGGGACCGACTGCTTCTTGGCCTTCTGGACGGCGTCGTAGAGCGTCGGGTTGCCGTCGAGGTCCACGCCGCCCATCCGCGCCGCGACCTCGATGTTCTTGATCAGCTTCGCGAAGAGCTTGCCGCGCTTGGCGTCGATCACGGCCTTCTTGTGCTTCGTCGTGGCCCATTTAGAGTGGCCGGACATCTGCCTGTCTCCTTCGCGTAACCCATCTATGAACGAACGCCAGAGATCCTACAAGGACTCCGGTGTCCGGTTGGCGCGCACCATCTCGACGAACAGGGCGTGCACGCGGTGGTCGCCGGTCAGCTCCGGGTGGAACGACGTGGCGAGCGCGTTGCCCTGGCGGACCGCGACGATGTGGCCCTCGTGCTCGGCCAGCACCTCGGTCCCGGCGCCCACGGACTCGACCCAGGGGGCGCGGATGAAGACGCCTTCCACAGGATCGCCCGTGATGCCCTTGACGTCGAGCGCGGCCTCGAACGACTCGTTCTGCCGTCCGAAGGCGTTGCGGCGCACGATCATGTCGATGCCGCCGATGGTCTCCTGACCCGAGCGCGGGTCGAGGATCTTGTCGGCGAGCATGATCATGCCCGCGCAGGTGCCGTAGACCGGCATACCGGCCCGTACGCGCGCGCGGAGGGGCTCCATCAGTCCGAAGAGGACGGCGAGCTTGGAGATGGTGGTCGACTCGCCGCCGGGCAGTACGAGGCCGTCGACCTCGGCGAGTTCCTCGGGGCGCCGCACCGGCCTGGCCACGGCGTCGGCCGCGGCCAGGGCGATGAGGTGCTCCCGTACGTCGCCCTGGAGGGCCAGGACGCCTATGACAGGAGTGTTCATGGAGTCAGTACCTGGTGAGTGCTCAGTACCTGCTGATTACCAGCCGCGGTTGGCGTAGCGCTCGGTCTCGGGCAGGGTGTCGCAGTTGATGCCGACCATGGCCTCGCCCAGGTTGCGGGAGGCGTCGGCGATGATCTTCGGGTCGTCGTAGAAGGTCGTGGCCTTCACGATGGCGGCGGCGCGCTTGGCCGGGTCGCCGGACTTGAAGATGCCGGAGCCGACGAACACGCCCTCGGCACCGAGCTGGCGCATCAGGGCCGCGTCGGCCGGAGTGGCCACGCCACCGGCGGAGAAGAGGACCACCGGGAGCTTGCCCAGCTCGGCGACCTCCTTGACCAGCTCGTAGGGGGCGCGCAGCTCCTTGGCGGCGGCGTACAGCTCGTGGTTGTCGAAGCCGCGCAGCTTGGCGATCTCGTTCTTGATCTGGCGCAGGTGACGGACGGCCTCGACGACGTTGCCGGTACCGGCCTCGCCCTTGGAGCGGATCATCGCGGCGCCCTCGGCGATGCGGCGCAGGGCCTCGCCCAGGTTGGTGGCACCACAGACGAAGGGGGTGGTGAACGCCCACTTGTCGGAGTGGTTGACCTCGTCGGCCGGGGTGAGGACCTCGGACTCGTCGATGTAGTCCACGCCGAGGGACTGCAGGACCTGGGCCTCGACGAAGTGGCCGATGCGGGACTTGGCCATGACCGGGATGGAGACGGCGTCGATGATGCCCTCGATCATGTCCGGGTCGGACATGCGGGCCACGCCGCCGTCCTTGCGGATGTCGGCCGGGACCCGCTCCAGAGCCATGACGGCGACGGCGCCCGCGTCCTCGGCGATCTTCGCCTGCTCCGGCGTGACGACGTCCATGATGACGCCGCCCTTGAGCTGCTCGGCCATGCCGCGCTTCACTCGGGCGGTGCCGGTCTCGGGAGCCTGGTTCTCGGTGGTGGACACGGATGACCTCACTGGAAGAAAGAGGGATGCTGCTGCGAAGAGGAAACGCGAGTGGACCAGGCCACAGCAAGGGCCAATGTGAAGTCGGTGGATCCTTTTGCTCCGCTTGGTGGTCAGGAGACCCGTTCCACCAGGGCCGCCGGCGGCTCGTCGTCCATCTCGAAGGCCAGCGGGAACGGGGCGTGGCCGGCCAGCCGGAACCAGCGCACCTTGCGGTGCTCGCGGAGCCTGCGGGCGGCCCCTACGGCGTCGTTGTGGAAGCGGCGGGCCATCGGCACCCGGCGTACGGCCTCGGCCAGCTCACGGGCCGCGTCCTCGCCTCCGGGCGCGGCGCGCACGCCCTCGACCTGCTGCGGGTCCTCGAACACCGCCCGCAGGGCCTGGCTCAGCTCGCTCTCGGCGACCTCCCGCTGCTCCTCCTCGGCCTGCCGTGCCGCATGGGCGGCCTCGTACAGCACGATCGAGGCGGCGGGATCCAGCACACCCGAGGTCGCCAGCTCCTGCGCCACGGACGCCCGCCGCAGCAGCTGCGCGTCGAGCGCGGCCCGCGCGGCGTCCATCCGCACGTGCAGCCGGTCCAGCCGGCCGGCCGTCCAGCTCAGGTACAGGCCGATCGCCAGGAGCGCGACAAGGATCCAGATGAGGGTTGCGGTCACGGGCGAAGGCTATCGGTGGGCTCTGACTCGCCCGCATCCCGTACGGGGGCCGACGGCGCCGTCACCGGCGTCGACCGCGCTGTCCCGGGGGTCAGCCGCGCCGTCCACGTGACAGCGGCGCTCTTCGGGGCGACCGGTCACGCCCATCAGGCCGGCCGCGCAGGGCGGGCCGGCCGCGTCACTCAGGGTCGACCGCGTCACTCCGGGTCGACCGCCGTCGCCGGAGTCAGCCGCGCAGTCAGGATCTGCCGCGTTCCGAGGTCAGTCGGGTCGCCCCGGGACCAGCCGCATCGACCGAGGTCAGCCGTGCCCGGTCAGGATCGACCGCACCGGACCGAGGTCATCGGGCCGGTCAGGCCAAACCGATGCGAGTCGGCCACAGCGCGCCAGACGCTCCGGCGGAGATCACCCGGCCGTCCCCGAAGGCAGTCGCACCCATGCCGACCGGGCGCACCACGCCAGGAACCGCGCCGACGCAGGGCACCCGCACCTCACGGAGCCATGCACCCCAGGGCTCGCCCACGTCGTCCCCGAAACAGCCGCGTCCGTGCCGGCCGGCCCGCACCGGGGCCGCACCGCACCAGGACCGCACCGGGCCGCGCCGGTCAGGTCGGCCGCGCTCCTGAAGCCGGCTGTCGCGGCGACCAGTCGTGCCGTTTCAGATCAGTCGCGCGCCAGACCGAACCGTGCTCGCAGGCCCGAGCGCTCGTCCGTGGCCACCGCCGCCGTGCCTGTCGTGACCGTCTCGTAGACGGAGAGGATGTCGGCGCCCACCGTCGACCAGTCGAAGCGGCGGACGTGTGTGCTGCCGCGTTCGCGCAGCTCAGCGCGGCGGGCCGGGTCGGCCAGGAGGCGTACGGCCGCGTCGGCCAGCGCGTCCGCGTCCTCGTTGGCGAAGACCTCGCCCGCCTTCCCCTGGTCGAGGACCTGCACGAAGGCGTCCAGGTCGGAGGCGAGGACGGGGGCGCCCGCCGACATGGCCTCCACCAGGATGATGCCGAAGCTCTCGCCGCCGGTGTTGGGCGCGATGTACAGGTCGACGCTGCTCAGGAAACGCGCCTTGTCCTCGTCACTGATCATGCCGAGGAACTCGACACGGGAGCGAAGTTCCTTCGGCAGGCCGGCCACGGCCGCTTCCTCGTCGCCGCGCCCGGCGACCAGCAACCGGGTCCGCGGGCGGGCGGCAAAGATCTTCGGCAGCGCTTCCATGAGCACCGGCAGGCCCTTGCGGGGCTCGTCGATACGGCCGATGAAGCCGATGGTGTCGCCCTGCCACTCGGGCTTGGGTTCGGCCTTGGCGAAGAAGTCGACGTCGACGCCGTTGGGGATCACCACGGCGTCCCCGCCCAGGTGTTCGACGAGGGTGCGGCGGGCGTACTCACTGACCGCGATGCGTGCGCTGATCTTCTCCAGGGCGGCCTGGAGGATCGCGTACGCGGCGATCATCGCGCGCGAGCGCGGGTTGGAGGTGTGGAAGGTCGCGACGATGGGCCCCTGCGCGGCCCAGCACGTCAGCAGGCCCAGCGAGGGAGACGTCGGTTCGTGGATGTGCACCACGTCGAAGGCGCCGTCGTGCAGCCAGCGGCGGACCCGGGCGGCGGACAGGAACCCGAAGTTCAGGCGGGCCACAGAGCCGTTGTACGGCACGGGGACCGCACGCCCTGCGGAGACGACGTACGGCGGCAGCGGGGTGTCGTCGTCGGCGGGGGCGAGCACGGAGACCTCGTGGCCGAGCCGGACGAAGTACTCGGCGAGGTCGCGGATGTGGAACTGCACGCCGCCGGGGACGTCCCAGGAGTACGGGCAGACGATCCCGATTCTCACGAGGGTCCCTTCGCGGGGTCGAGGTCGGCGAGCCACAGCCGCTGGAGCATGTGCCAGTCCTCCGGATGGCCGGCGATCCCGGTGGCGAAGGCGTCGGCCAGCGCCTGCGTCATGACGGACGTCTTCTCGGCCCGCGTGCCCGACCCGGGTACCTCGACCGGGGGATGCACCTGTCCCTGCATGACAGGCGAGTCGTCGTACCAGAGCGTGACCGGAAGCAGCAGTGCCCCGGTCTGCTGCGCGAGGAGCGCCGGTCCCGCGGGCATCCGTGCCCGCTCGCCGAAGAAGTCCACCTCGACGCCGGACGCGGACAGGTCACGGTCGGCGACCAGGCAGACCAGGCCGCCGTCGCGCAGTCGTCGGGCCAGCGTGCCGAAGGCGCTCCCGCCGCTGTGCGGCAGGACCTCCATGCCGAGCCCCTCGCGGTAGGCGACGAAGCGGTCGTACAGCGTCTCGGGCTTCAGCCGCTCGGCGACCGTCGTGAACCGCGTCTGAAGCTCGGTGGTGACCCAGGCGCCGGCCAGGTCGTAGTTGGCCATGTGCGGCAGGGCGAGGACAACGCCCTGGCCGGAGGCCAGACCGTCGGTGAGGTGGTGCAGGTCCTTCGGGTCGAAGCCCGCGCTCACCCGCTCGCGGCTCCAGGCCGGCAGCCGGAAGGACTCCATCCAGTAGCGCAGGTACGAGCGCATGCCCGCGCGGGAGAGCTCGGCGAGGCGTTCGGGGGTGGCGCCGGGCACCACACGCGCGTAGTTGGCCTCCAGCCGTTGCACGCCCTTGCCGCGCTGCTTCCAGGCGAGGTCGGCGATGACGCGGCCGAGGCGGACCGCGACGGGTTCGGGAAGCTTCCTGACGGAGCTCCAGCCCAGTCCGTACAGCGCGTCGCTGAGCCGTTCGCCGGTGCTCACTTCGCCGCCTCACTCCCCTCGGACGCGTTCTCTCGGGCGGCCTCGGCCTCCGCCTCGGCGGACTCGCGGCGGACGGTGACGACCCGCTGGATCAGCGTGACGAGGCTGCCCACGGCGACGACCCACAGGGCGATCGGCAGCAGCCACTGGATGCCCGGCACGCCGAACTTGTGCAAGCCCGCGAAACCGGCCGCGACCAGCGAGATCACCAGCCGCTCGGCGCGTTCGACCAGCCCGTTGACGGCGACCGGCAGCCCGATCGACTCGCCGCGCGCCTTGGTGTACGACACCACCTGGCCGCTGGCCAGGCAGAAGATGGTGACCGCGCACAGCGCGTTGTCGTCCCCGCGGCCCGCGTACCACAGGGCGAAGCCGCCGAAGATCGCGCCGTCGGCGACCCGGTCGAGCGTGGAGTCCAGGAAGGCGCCCCAGCGGCTGGAGCGGCCCAGCTGGCGGGCCATGTTGCCGTCGACCAGGTCGGAGAAGACGAACAGGGTGATCACGACCGTGCCCCAGAAGAACTCGCCCCGGGGGTAGAAGACCAACGCGCCGGCGACCACCCCGGCCGTACCGATGAGCGTGACCGTGTCGGGGCTGACGCCCCTGCGGATGAGAAACGCGGCGAACGGTGTGAGGACACGCGTGAAGAAGGCACGCGCGTACTTGTTCAGCATGGTCTTCCCGACGGTTGGTGTCGCCGCGGCCCTGGTGGCCGCCGGCTGGCCCATCGTAGCCACGCGCGCGCGTGCGTGACGGCCGGGCACCCGGACCGATCCCGCAAGGCGCCGCACGCCCCGCACCGGCGCGCGTGGCGTGATCGGCGTCCGTCGTATGGACGCAACGTGACGGGAGTGGAAAGCTCGAAGGACCGCGGGCGTCGCAGGAGCCGCCAGTGCACGCGGTGCCGCGTGTCCGCGCCCACAGTGACCTCACCGTGCACGGGAGGCAGGATCATGGGCGACAAGGTTCAGACACACTCCGGGGCCGCCGGCAGGGCTCTGGCGGCCGACCACCCCGCGTCCGTACGGAACGTGGTGCTGGTCGGCCACTCCGGGGCGGGCAAGACGACTCTGGTGGAAGCCCTCGCGCTGACCGCGGGGGCGGTGAACCGGGCGGGCCGCGTGGAGGACGGCGGCACCGTCTCCGACTACGACGAGATCGAGCACCGGCAGCAACGCTCGGTCCAGCTCTCGCTGGCGCCCGTCGAATGGGACGGCATCAAGATCAACCTGCTCGACACCCCCGGATACGCCGACTTCGTCGGGGAGCTCAGAGCCGGTCTGCGCGCCGCGGACGCGGCTCTCTTCGTCGTCTCGGCCTCGGACGGGGTGGACGGCTCGACCCGGACGGTGTGGGAGGAGTGCGCGGCCGTCGGCATGCCCCGGGCGATCGTGATCACGCACCTGGAGGCCGCCCGCGCGGACTTCGAGGAGATGACCCGGATCTGCGCGCAGGCGTTCGGCGGCGAGGACCCCGACGCCGTACTGCCCCTGTATCTGCCGCTGCACGGCCCCGAGGGCCCCGACGGGCACGCGCCCGTGACCGGGCTGATCGGGCTGCTGTCCCAGCGGCTGTTCGACTACTCCACCGGGGAGCGCAAGGAGTCCGAACCCGGCCCGGACCAGGTGCCGGACATCGAGGCGGCCCGCAACCGGCTGATCGAGGGGATCATCGCCGAGAGCGAGGACGAGACCCTCATGGACCGCTACCTCGGGGGCGAGCAGATCGACGTCGAGACGCTCGTGCAGGACCTGGAGCGGGCCGTGGCACGCGGCACGTTCTTCCCCGTCCTGGCCGCCGCCCCCGCCGCCGACGGGGCCCGGCAGGGCCTCGGCACGGCGGAGCTGCTGGAGCTGATCACCGGCGGGTTCCCGACCCCGTTCGAGCACCCCATGCCCGAGGTCACGACCATCGGCGGCAAGCCCCGCGAGCTGAAGCCGTGCGACACCGGCGGACCCCTGGTCGCCGAGGTCGTCAAGACCGCCTCCGACCCCTACGTCGGCCGGATCTCCCTGGTCCGCGTCTTCTCCGGCACCCTGCGCCCCGACCAGACGGTGCACGTCTCCGGGCACGGGCTGACCGACCGCGGCCACGAGGACCACGACGTCGACGAGAAGGTCGGCGCCCTGTCCATGCCCTTCGGCAAGCAGCAGCGGCCGGTGACACACGCCGTCGCGGGCGACCTGGTGTGCGTGGCCAAGATCGGCCGCGCGGAGACCGGCGACACGCTCTCCGGCAAGGACGACCCGCTGCTCATGGAGCCCTGGCAGATGCCCGACCCGCTGCTGCCGCTCGCCATCGAGGCGCACAGCAAGGCCGACGAGGACAAGCTCTCGCAGGGACTGGCCCGCCTGGTCGCCGAGGATCCCACGATGCGCCTGGAGCACAACCAGGACACCCACCAGGTGGTCCTGTGGTGCCTGGGCGAGGCCCACGCCGACGTGGCCCTGGAGCGGCTGCGCAGCCGCTACGGCGTCCAGGTCGACGTCGTCCCGCACAAGGTCGCCCTCCGGGAGACCTTCGCGGCCAAGGCCGCCGGGCGAGGGCGGCATGTGAAGCAGTCCGGCGGCCACGGCCAGTACGCCATCTGCGAGATCGAGGTGGAACCGCTGCCGGGCGGCTCGGGCATCGAGTTCGTGGACAAGGTCGTCGGCGGCGCGGTGCCCCGGCAGTTCATCCCGTCCGTCGAGAAGGGCGTACGGGCGCAGGCCGCCAAGGGGGTCGCCGCCGGCTATCCGCTCGTGGACGTACGGATCACCTTGCTGGACGGCAAGGCGCACTCCGTGGACTCCTCCGACGCCGCCTTCCAGACCGCGGGCGCGCTCGCGCTGCGCGAGGCGGCCGCCGACGCGAAGATCCACCTGCTGGAGCCGGTCGCCGAGGTGACCGTGCTGGTCGGTGACGACTACGTGGGCGCCGTGATGAGCGACCTGTCCAGCCGCCGCGGCCGGGTGCTCGGCACCGAGCAGGTCGGCTCCGGACGGACTCTGGTGCGCGCCGAGGTGCCCGAGTTCGAGATCGGCCGCTACACCGTCGACCTTCGTTCGCTGTCGCACGGCACGGCCCGCTTCAACCGCTCCTATGTGCGACATGAGCCGATGCCGCCACAGGTCGCCGAGCGGATCCGCGAACAGGCGGGCGAGGCGCCGTAGGC
>NZ_JAINVF010000015.1 GCF_020400585.1 Streptomyces sp. NK08204
CGCGGGCGGAACGGACCGGAACGTCGGCAACTTCGCGGACAGGTCGGCGTTGCTGAAGTGGGCGGGTGCGGAACAGCCCAAGCCGAGGGTCTCCTTGGCACACATCGTGGCGGCCGCGAAGAGGGACCCCGGCGCGGCTCAGGGTCACGTCACGTACAAGGCGGAAGTCCTCGTCGTGGAGCGGGCGCTGAAGGCTGAGGGGCTGCTTGCCTCCCCGTATGTGGACGGCAGCTTCGGGTCGATGACGGTCAACGCGTACGCGCGCTGGCAGAAGCGTCTCGGCTACTCGGGGAGCGCCGCGGACGGCATTCCCGGGATGACGTCGCTGAAGAAGCTCGGCGCGCGGCACGGCTTCACCGTCGTCGCCTGAACCGGAGGGACAACCATGGAGATCGCCACGATGTGGAAGGCGGTCGTGTCGGGTGCCGCTGCCGGCGCTGTGGCGCCGGCGACCGCCAGCGCGCTCGGGGTGACGTGGGCGGTTCCGAACCGGAAGGTGGCGGGGGCCCGCGAGTGAGCGTCCAGGATCCGGGTGTCTGCATTCCGCCCGCGCGGATGGACCAGGAGTTGGGATCCCTGAGCGATGGTCTGACCCGGGTGGGGACGAAGCTCGACGGTATCGGCCAGGGGCCCCGGAGCTGGGCAAGGACGTCGCTGACCACCGTCCCGCATCCGCATCCTCGAACGCGCCCGCCGGCCGGTGCCCACCATCGCCGTCCTAGCCGGAGTAGCCGGCGCCGCCAGGCGCCATCGCCCTCTTCGTCCTCTTCGCCCGCCAACCGCTACGCCCCCGTCTACGGTCACCACGGCCGTGGACGGCGGATTTTCCTGGCGGCATCACCTCGGGGGCCGACCGGATGACCCAGCACGCACCTTGCGGCCCTGGTCGGCACCCCGCCGGCCGGGGCCGCTTCCTGTCTTGATCGTCTGCACTTCGGCTGAGCCTCGGCCGAGCCAGCGATCTTCAGGGGCGGCAGAGAACCCTGTGTGCCAGGAAGGGTCCGGCCAGGCGGCAGGTGAGAACGTTTCTGCGTCATCACTGTGTGGTGGGGCGGGTGGGACTCGAACCCACGGCCGACGGATTATGAGTCCGCTGCTCTAACCGGCTGAGCTACCGCCCCATAGCGGCGTGTCGCGTACAAGTGTGCGCGCCGTCTGCCGCAGCATAGCCGCTCATACGATCTCCTGCTTCGGATGGTCGGCTTCCGCGCTGCTTCATGACCTCGGGGACCCCGGCGCAGACGCGACGGTTCCCGCGGGCATGAAAAAGGACCCCCAAGGGGTCCTCGTTCACTGCGCTCCCCCGACTGGACTCGAACCAGTAACCTGCCGGTTAACAGCCGGCTGCTCTGCCAATTGAGCTACGGAGGATCGAAGCTCCCCCGACTGGACTCGAACCAGTAACCTGCCGGTTAACAGCCGGCTGCTCTGCCAATTGAGCTACGGAGGATCGCCTCGTTGCATCGAAAGCACCTACCTGGGTATTCGCCAGGGGGCGTGCGCTCGCTGCGACACATACATTAGCGCAAGCAGGGGGGTGCTCCGCCAATCGGTTCTCCCCGGCACGACGCCGCACCAGAGACCTACGCAAGGGAAGGGTGGCCGCCATGCGCTACCGGCTCACGTTCGTCGCCGGACTCGCCGTCGGTTACGTGCTCGGCACGCGGGCTGGACGCGAACGCTACGAGCAACTGAAGAAGTGCGCCGACCGGATCGCTCAGAACCCCGCCGTCCGCAACACCGCCGAGACAGCCGCACAGCAGGGCCGCGTCTACGCCGGCAAGGCCTTCCACACGGTGAGCGACAAGTTCGGGGAGCGGGTCCCCGCCTCGGTGGCCCACCGGGTCCGGTCCCTGCGGGAGCGCAACATCAACGGCACTCCCGAGGACGACTGGGGCACGAGCAACACGTAGACGCACCCGCACCACCGCACGCGTCCCGGCGGCGAGTGGGCACCGTCGCCCGAACCAGCCGCGGGGATGCTGCAAAATTCTCGGTATGGGGATAGTCGCCGGGTTGGACAGCTCGCCCGATTTCACTCGCATCGTGGTCTGCGACACGGACACCGGAGCCGTGCTCAGGCAGGGATACGCCTCGCATCCGGTGGAGGGTCGCCCGAGCGACGTGGATCCGCAGGCCTGGCTGCTGTCCCTGGGCGAGGCCGCGGGCGGCGGGCTCCTCGAGGGCGTGCAGGCCATCGGGGTCTCCGCGCAGCAGAACGCGCTGATCCCGCTCGACGCGCAGGGCGCCACCGTGCGCCCCGCGCTCACCGGCGGGGACAAGCGCGCGCAGGTCGCCGCGGCCGACCTGATCGACGCGCTCGGCGGGCGGGAGGCCTGGGCGCAGGCCGTGGGGTGCGTGCCGCAGGCCGCACAGCCCGTCACCAAGCTGCGGTGGCTCGCCAAGAACGAGCCGGAGAACGCGCTGCGCACCGCGGTCCTGCTGCAGGCCCACGACTGGCTGGTGTGGCAGCTGCTCGGGCGGCCCCTGCGCCGGACCACCGACCGCGGGGGCGCCTCCGGCACCGGGTACTGGTCCGCGGGTACCGGCGCCTACCGGCCCGACCTGGTCGATCTGGCGCTCGGGCACCAGGCGATGCTGCCGGAGGTGATCGGCCCGTCGGAGGCGGCCGGTACGACCCCGGAGGGGCTGCTCATCTCGGCCGGGACCGGGGAGACCATGGCCGCCGCGCTCGGGCTCGGGATCGGCCTGGGCGACGCGGTCGTGTCCCTCGGCGCCTCGGGCTCCGTGATGGCCGTTCACCCGGAGTCACTCGCCGACCAGTCCGGGATGATCACGTCCCTCGCGGACGCCACCGGCATGCATCTGCCGGTCGTCACGACCCTCAACGCCGTACGGACCTTGCGGGGCACCGCCGAACTGCTCGGCGTGCCCGATCTGGAGACCCTCTCCGAGCTGGCGATGAAGTCCACGCCGGGCGCCCACGGACTCGTCCTCCTCCCCTACCTGGAGGGTGAGCGGACGCCGAACCTGCCGCACACCGCCGGGACGATCGCCGGGCTGCGGCGCGAGTCGATGAGGCCGGAGCATCTGGCGCGGGCCGCGTTCGAGGGCATGCTGTGCGGGCTCGCGGACGCGCTGGACGTGCTCCGCGGACGGGGTGTGGAGGTGCGGCGGATCTTCCTGCTGGGTCCGGCCGCCGGACTGCCCGCCGTGCAGGCCGCGGCGCCCTCGCTGTTCGGTGCACAGGTCGTCGTACCGCAGCCCGCCGACTACGCGGCGATCGGCGCGGCCCGGCAGGCGGCGTGGGCACTCGGCGTGTCGCAGGGCAGCCTCGACCCGCGTACCCCGCCGGCCTGGCAGGGCGCGGCGGCGCAGATCCTGGAACCGGGTGACGACCTGGCCGTGGGGCAGGCGGTGCGGCAGCAGTTCGTGTCGGTGCGGGAGCAGACACACCCCGGGGCGTTCCGCCCCTAGGGCGGGTTTCGAAAGGAGCGTCGTCCGCCCGAAAGGCGGGGCCCGCGGCGTCTGGTGCGGTGCATCGCAAGGCGGAGGGTCGTCCGCGTACTGGGCGTACGCGGACGATCCCGACAACGCGGCGAGGTGCCGTGCCAGGCGTCGCGGGCCGGACGGGACTTTGCAAACACGCCCTGCCCCCCTGGACCGGGGAACCCGCCTGTTGGGTTAATTCGGTTGGGGTAACGCCTGCTGAGTGTCGGACGATAGGGGCCAGGGGCAGTCGACCAGCCCCTACCGCCGACTCCGAGAGACGTAGCGTGCTCATACGACTTCTGCGGACCTATCTCAGGCCCTACAAAAAGCCCATAGCCGTCCTGGTGCTGCTGCAGTTCCTGCAGACCTGCGCCACCCTCTACCTGCCCACTCTGAACGCGGACATCATCGACAACGGTGTCGTGAAAGGTGACACGGGTTACATCCTGTCCTTCGGCGCCCTGATGATCGGCATCTCGCTGGCGCAGGTCGTCTGCAACGTCGGCGCCGTCTACTACGGCGCGCGGACCGCGTCGGCGCTCGGCCGGGACGTGCGTGGCGCCGTCTTCGACCGGGTCCAGTCCTTCTCCGCACGTGAGGTCGGTCACTTCGGGGCCCCCTCTCTCATCACGCGTACGACGAACGACGTACAGCAGGTCCAGATGCTGGCCCTGATGACGTTCACGCTGATGGTGTCGGCGCCCATCATGTGTGTGGGCGGTATCGTGCTGGCGCTCGGCCTGGACGTGCCGCTGTCCGCGGTGCTCGTCGCCGTCGTCCCCGTGCTCGGCATCTCGGTGACGCTGATCGTGCGCCGGCTGCGCCCGCTGTTCCGGTCCATGCAGGTCCGCCTGGACACCGTGAACCGGGTGCTGCGCGAGCAGATCACCGGCAACCGGGTGATCCGCGCCTTCGTCCGCGACGAGTACGAGCAGAAGCGGTTCGGGCGGGCGAACACCGACCTGACCGAGATGCAGCTGGCCACCGGACGGATGCTCGCGCTGATGTTCCCGATGGTCATGACGGTGGTCAACCTGTCGTCCGTCGCGGTGGTGTGGTTCGGCGCGCACCGCATCGACAGCGGCGGGATGCACATCGGTGACCTGACGGCGTTCCTCGCCTATCTGATGCAGATCGTCATGTCTGTGATGATGGCCACGTTCATGTTCATGATGGTGCCGCGCGCCGAGGTGTGCGCGGAACGCATCCAGGAGGTCCTGGGCACCGATTCCAGCGTGGTGCCGCCGCTCGCGCCGGTCACCCGGCTGCGCGGGCACGGGCACCTGGACATCCGGGGCGCGGGGTTCCGCTATCCGGGTGCCGAGGAGCCGGTGCTGAAGGCCATCGAGCTGGACGCCCGGCCGGGCGAGACGACCGCCGTGATCGGCTCCACCGGCAGCGGCAAGTCGACGCTGCTCGGCCTGGTCCCGCGGCTGTTCGACGCCACCGAGGGCCAGGTGCTGGTGAACGGCGTCGACGTCACGGAGATCGACCCGAAGGTGCTGGCCAAGACCGTCGGGCTGGTGCCGCAGAAGCCGTACCTGTTCGCGGGGACGGTGGCCACCAACCTGCGCTACGGCAACCCCGACGCCACCGACGCGGAGCTGTGGCACGCGCTGGAGGTGGCACAGGCCGCGGACTTCGTACGGAAGCTGGAGGGCGGGCTGAACGCGCCGATCGCGCAGGGCGGCACCAACGTCTCCGGCGGCCAGCGGCAGCGGCTCGCGATCGCCCGCACGCTGGTGCAGCGCCCGGAGATCTACCTCTTCGACGACTCCTTCTCCGCGCTCGACTACGCGACGGACGCGGCGCTGCGCGCGGCCCTCACCGAGGAGACCGCCGAGGCGACCGTCGTGATCGTCGCGCAGCGCGTGGCGACCATCCGGGACGCCGACCGGATCATCGTGCTGGACGGGGGCTTGGTGGTCGGCTCCGGCCGGCACCACGAGCTGATGGCGACCAACGAGACCTACCGGGAGATCGTGCTCTCCCAGCTGACGGAAGCGGAGGCTGCCTGATGGCCGGGCCCATGGGACGCATGATGGCCGGGGGCGGCCCGGACCAGCGCTCGATGGACTTCAAGGGGTCGGGCAAGCGGCTCCTCACCCAGTTCAAGCCCGAACGGCTCACCCTCTACACCCTGTTGCTGTGCGTGGTCGTCAGCGTGGCCCTGAACGTCGTCGGCCCGAAGATCCTCGGCAAGGCCACCGACCTGGTCTTCGCCGGGATCATCGGCCGGCAGATGCCGGCCGGCGTCAGCAAGGAGCAGGTGCTCGACACCATGCGGGCCCATGGCAGGGGCTCCGTCGCGGACATGCTGCAGAGCACGGACTTCACGCCCGGCAAGGGCATCGACTTCGGTGCCATCGGCGGTGTGCTGCTACTGGCGACGGGCACGTTCCTGCTGGCCGGTCTGCTGACGGCGGTGGCGACACGGCTGGTCAACCGGACCGTCAACCGCACGATGTTCCGGATGCGGGAGGACGTGCAGACGAAGCTGTCCCGGCTGCCGCTGTCGTACTTCGACAAGCGCCAGCGCGGCGAGGTGCTCTCCCGCGCGACCAACGACATCGACAACATCGGGCAGACGCTCCAGCAGTCGATGGGCCAGCTGATCAACGCGGTGCTGACCATCGTCGGTGTGCTCGCGATGATGTTCTACGTCTCCTGGATCCTCGCGCTGGTCGCGCTGGTGACCGTACCGCTGTCGGTCGTCGTGGCCACCCGGGTCGGCAAGCGTTCGCAGCCGCACTTCGTGCAGCAGTGGCGCACCACCGGCAAGCTGAACGCGCACGTCGAGGAGATGTACACCGGGCACACGCTGGTGAAGGTGTTCGGGCGCCAGGATGAGTCGGCGCAGCAGTTCGCCGAGCAGAACGAGGCGCTGTACGAGGCCGCGTTCAAGGCGCAGTTCAACAGCGGCATCATGCAGCCGCTGATGATGTTCGTGTCGAACCTGAACTACATCCTGGTGGCGGTCGTCGGTGGTCTGCGGGTCGCCTCCGGCTCGCTGTCCATCGGTGACGTGCAGGCCTTCATCCAGTACTCGCGGCAGTTCTCGATGCCGCTGACGCAGGTCGCGTCGATGGCGAACCTGGTGCAGTCCGGTGTCGCCTCGGCCGAGCGGGTCTTCGAACTCCTTGACGCGGAGGAGCAGGAGGCGGACCCGGTGCCGGGCGAGCGGCCGGCCGAGCTGCACGGGCGCGTGGACCTGGAGCGGGTGTCGTTCCGGTACGACCCCGAGAAGCCGCTGATCGAGGACCTGTCGCTGACGGTGCGGCCCGGCCAGACGGTGGCCATCGTCGGCCCCACCGGCGCGGGCAAGACCACGCTGGTCAACCTGCTGATGCGGTTCTACGACGTCACGGGCGGCCGGATCACCCTCGACGGGGTGGACATCCGCAAGATGTCCCGCGACGACCTGCGGTCCGGCATCGGCATGGTGCTCCAGGACACCTGGCTGTTCGGCGGCACCATCGCGGACAACATCGCGTACGGGGCGTCGCGGGAGGTCACCCGTGGGGAGATCGAGGAGGCCGCGCGGGCGGCTCACGCCGACCGGTTCATCCGGACGCTGCCCGAGGGCTACGACACCGTCATCGACGACGAGGGCACCGGCGTCAGCGCCGGCGAGAAGCAGCTCATCACGATCGCACGGGCGTTCCTGTCCGACCCGGTGATCCTGGTGCTGGACGAGGCGACCAGCTCCGTCGACACCCGCACGGAGGTGCTGATCCAGAAGGCGATGGCCAAACTCGCGCACGGCCGTACGTCGTTCGTGATCGCGCACCGGCTCTCCACGATCCGGGACGCCGACACGATCCTGGTGATGGAGAACGGCTCGATCGTCGAACAGGGCGCGCACACGGAGCTGTTGGATGCGGACGGGGCGTACGCGCGGCTGTACAAGGCGCAGTTCGCGCAGGCGCTGGCGGAGGTCGACTAGGGCGCGCTTCGAAAGTAGCGTCGTCCGCCCGAAGGGCGGGCCAGACGGGACTTTCGAAACACGCTCTGGGCACGGGGGGCCGTCGGCCGGCGGCCCCCTTGCCCCGTTCAGTCGAGGTAACCCCGCAGCTGGTCCGCGAAGGCGTGGTCGCGGAGCTTGTTGAGGGTCTTGGACTCGATCTGGCGTATCCGTTCCCGGGTCACGCCGAACAGGCGGCCGATCTCCTCCAGGGTGCGGGGGCGGCCGTCGATCAGTCCGTAGCGCAGCTGGACGACCTTGCGCTCGCGCTCGCCGAGGGTGGACAGCACCGCTTCCAGGTGCTCGCGCAGCAGCAGGAACGCGGCGGACTCGACGGGGCTGGTCGCGTCGCCGTCCTCGATGAGGTCGCCGAGGGCCACGTCGTCCTCCTCCCCGACGGGCGCGTGCAGCGAGATCGGCTCCTGGGCGAGCCGCAGGACTTCGCCGACCCGCTCGGGCGGCAGGTCCAGGTGGGCGGCGACCTCGTCGCAGGTGGGTTCGTAGCCGCGCTCCTGGAGCATGCGGCGCTGGACGCGGACGACCCGGTTGATGAGTTCCACGACGTGGACGGGCACCCGGATGGTGCGGGCCTGGTCGGCCAGGGCCCGGGACATGGCCTGCCGGATCCACCAGGTGGCGTACGTGGAGAACTTGTAGCCACGGGCGTAGTCGAACTTCTCCACGGCCCGGATGAGCCCGAGGTTGCCCTCCTGGACGAGGTCGAGCATGGTCAGCCCGCGGCCGACGTACCTCTTGGCCACGGACACGACGAGCCGCAGGTTGGCCTCGATGAGCCGCCGCTTGGCCATCCGGCCCCGGACGACGAGCCGGTCCAGGTCCAGGGCGAGCTGGCTGTCCAGGTCGGGGGCGTTGCCCAGCTTCTCCTCGGCGAACAGGCCGGCCTCCACCCGGCGGGCGAGTTCGACCTCCTCGGCCGCGGTGAGCAGCGGGATGCGGCCGATCTCGCGCAGGTACTGACGGAACAGGTCGGCGGAGGGGCCGCCGGTCTCGGCACGGGCGGCGGCCGGGGCCTCGGCGGGCTCGACGGCGTCCACGGCAGCCTCCGCGGCGTCCACGGCGTCCACGGCCTCCGCGGCGTCCACGGCGTCCACGGCGTCCACGGCGTCTTCCGTGAGCGCCTCGGCGGGCGGCTCCGCCGCCTCCGGGTGGAGCAGGCCACGGCTCTGCGGGGGGACGGCCGCGACGGCGCCGGTCTCCTCGTCCGGCTCGCCGAGGGGGGCACGCGTACTGTCGTTCTGGGTGAGGGTCCGGGTCTGCACGGGGGCGACCTCCAGGATGCTCGCTGCCCCCAGTGTGGAGTACGACACATCCCCGCCACGAGGGGCGTGCGGTGACTTTTTGCATCCGCCTCGTGACCCGCTGGTGGTCGTCCTCAGAGAGCCGACGGACCCTCTTCCTGCAGCGCCCTGTCGTACCGGGTGAGGATCATCATCTCGTTCTGGACGGCGGCCGACTGCGCCGGATCCGAGTGTCCGAGCCGGGTCAACGTGCCCTGGAGATCGGTGAGTCGACGGGTTACAGCTCTGCGCCGGACGGTGACGAGCTGTTCACCCGCGTACGCCTCGTCGACCGTGCGGCGCAGGATCGCCTCCACCGCCAGCTCCGTCACCATCGCCCGGACGGCGTCGTCGGGAGCCGCCTCACGGACGCGGACCAGGTACTCCTGGGGGTCCTGACCGCCGTACTCGGCGCCGCCCGCCTCGGCGATCGCCTGGCGTACGGCCGCGTAGGGAGGGGCGGTGAACTCGTCGACGCCGTACGCGTCGAACGCGGGCGACACCAGCTCGGGGCGCTGCAGGGCGAGTTTGAGCAGTTCGCGTTCGGTGGCGTAGACCGGGTTGCGCAGGTTGAGCGCCGGGCCGGAGGTCGCGGGACGGGGTGCGGCCTCCCACTGCCGGCCGGCGGGGCGGGGCGGCTGCTGCGGGGCCTTGCCGCCGCGGTCGCGGGCCCAGCGGGCGAGCTGGGCGACCCGCTTGACGACGAACTGGGTGTCGAGGATGCCGAGCATGCCGGCCAGCTCGACGGCGACCTCGTGCTGGGCGCCGCTGTTCTTGATCCGGGCGACGACGGGTGCCGCCTCGTCCAGCGCCGCCGCGCGGCCCGCCGGGGTGTTGAGGTCGTAGCGGCTCACGATCTGGCGGAGTGCGAACTCGAACAGCGGGGTACGGGGTTCGACCAGGTCGGCGACCGCCTCGTCGCCCTTGGCCAGGCGCAGATCGCAGGGGTCCATGCCGTCCGGGGCGATGGCGATGTAGGTCTCGGCGGCGAACTTCTGGTCGTCCTCGAAGGCACGCAGGGCGGCCTTCTGCCCAGCCGCGTCACCGTCGAAGGTGAAGATGACGCGGGCGCTGCCGTTGTCCATCAGCAGGCGGCGCAGGATCTTGATGTGCTCGCCGCCGAAGGCCGTACCGCAGGTCGCGATGGCGGTCGTGACACCCGCGAGGTGGCAGGCCATCACGTCGGTGTAGCCCTCGACGACCACCGCGCGGCTCGTCTTGGCGATCTCCTTCTTCGCCAGGTCGATGCCGTACAGCACCTGGCTCTTCTTGTAGATCGACGTCTCGGGCGTGTTCAGGTACTTCGGGCCGTTGTCCGCCTCGTACAGCTTGCGGGCGCCGAAGCCGACGACCTCGCCGCCGATGTCCCGGATGGGCCACATCAGGCGGCCCCGGAAGCGGTCGATGGGGCCGCGGCGGCCCTCCTGGGAGAGGCCGGAGAGGATCAGCTCCTTGTCGGTGAAGCCCTTCCCGCGCAGGTAGCGGGTGAGGTGGTCCCAGCCCTGGGGGCTGTATCCGACGCCGAAGTGGACGGCGGCGGCCTGGTCGAAGCCGCGCTCGGCGAGGAAGATCCGGCCGGTCTCGGCCTCTGCGCCGGTGGCGAGCTGCTCGGCGTACCACTGGGCGGCGATCTTGTGCGCCTCGATCAGGCGGATGCGCTCGCCGCGCTGGTGGGCGGGGTTGTAGCCGCCCTCCTCGTAGCGCAGCGTGATACCGGCCTGGGCGGCCAGGCGCTCGACCGCCTCCGAGAAGGAGAGGTGGTCCACCTTCATCACGAAGGTGATGGTGTCGCCGCCCTCCTGGCAGCCGAAGCAGTGGAAGAGTCCCTTGCTCGGGCTGACCTGGAAGGACGGCGACTTCTCGTCGTGGAAGGGGCACAGGCCCTTCAGGTTGCCGCCGCCCGCGTTGCGCAGCTGGAGGTACTCGGAGACCACGGCGTCGATCGGGACCGCGTCCCGTACCGCCTTCACGTCGTCGTCGTTGATCCGTCCTGCCACGAGGAGATTCTACGGGGCAGGACGGACACTCCCGCTGCTCAGCAGGTCAGGCTGTCGAGGGGTACGTGCGGGTCGGCCAGGGCCTGCGGGTCCACCAGGGCCCCGGAGCGGATGAGTTTCTGGATGTGCTCTGTGACGTCCCACACGTTCACGTTCATCCCGGCCAGGACGCGTCCCTTGCTGAGCCAGAACGCGATGAACTCCCGCCTGCCGACATCACCGCGCGCGACCACCTGGTCGTACGAGCCGGGGGGCGCCCAGCCGCTGTACTCCATGCCCAGGTCGTACTGGTCGGTGAAGAAGTAGGGCACCCGGTCGTAGCGGATGTCCTTGCCGAGCATGGCGCGGGCGGCGACCGGGCCGCCGTTCAGGGCGTTGGCCCAGTGCTCCACCCGGACCCTGGTGCCGAAGAGCGGCAGCGGGAACGCGGCGACGTCACCGGCCGCGTAGATGTCCGGGTCCGAGGTGCGCAGCCGTTCGTCCACGGCGACACCGCCTCCGTACGCCCGGTCGGCGATCTCCAGCCCCGCGGCCTCGGCCAGGTTCGTGCGCGGTGCCGCGCCGATCGCCGCGAGGACCTCGTGCGCCGGGTGCTCCTCGCCGTCGTCGGTGCGGACGGCGAGGACCATGCCGTCCTGGCCGACGATCTCCGTGAGCCGGGCGCCGAAGTGGAAGACGACGCCGTGCTCACGGTGCAGATCGGCGAAGACCTCGCCCAGCTCGGGGCCCAGGACGTTGTGCAGCGGGGTCGGCAGCGGCTCGAGGACGGTCACCTCCGCGCCGTAGGTGCGGGCCGCAGCCGCCACCTCCAGGCCGATCCAGCCGGCGCCCGCGATCACGAGCCTGCCGTTGTCCCGGCCGAGCGCGGCCAGCGTGTTCCTGAGCCGGTCGGCGTGGGCGAGGCGGCGCAGGTGGTGCACGCCCGCGAGTCCGGTGCCGGGGATGTCCAGGCGGCGGGGCTCGGCGCCGGTGGCGAGGAGCAGCTTGTCGTAGTGGACGAGGGTGCCGTCGTCCCCGAAGCGCACGGTCCTGGCCGTCCGGTCGATCGCGTCGACCGTCTGGCCGAGGTGCAGCTCGATGTCGTGCTGGGCGTACCAGGAGGGCTCGTGCACGAAGACGCTGTCCCGTTCCTCCTTGCCGAGCAGATAGCCCTTGGACAGCGGCGGACGCTCGTACGGGTGGTCGCGTTCGTCGCAGATCAGTATCACCCGCCCGGTGAAGCCCTCCGCACGGAGCGTCTCGGCCGCCTTCGCTCCGGCGAGGCCGCCTCCGACGATGACGAATGTCTGATCCGCGTCGACCACTTGATGCCTCCTCGTAGGGTGCCGCCCTCTTGCGAGCGTCCCGCATGTGGCGTGCTGCGGGAAGAGAAAGTGACCCGATCAGGCCCTTCGGCGGACATGTTCCCCGCCCGACGTCCCGTTCACGGGGCCGGTCCTGCCCGGTATACCGACCGGTTGCGGGTGTCAGGCGCCACCCGGGGCCGGATTACTCCGGGAGTGGGACTTTGTGCCCCGTGAGTCTCGCGTGCAGCGAGCGGGCGGAGGCGTCGGTGAGGGAGGCGATCTGGTCGACGATCACCCGCTTGCGCGCCCGGTCGTCGCCCGCCCCGTCGAACAGTGCCTGGAACTGCGGATCCAGACCCTCGGGCGCGCGGGCCGTGAGCGCCTGCGCCAGCTCCGCGACGACCACCCGCTGATCGGCGCGCAGCCGCTCCTGCTCGGCGCGCTGCATCACGTACCGGTCCGCGACCGCCTTGAGCACCGCGCACTCCATCCGGGTCTCGCGGGGTACGACGAGTTCGGCGCCGTAGCGGGTGAGCCGGCCGGTGCCGTAGGCGGCGCGCGTGGCGCCCTCGGCGGCCAGGCAGAACCGGCCGATGAGCTGGCTGGTGGCGTCCTTCAGCCGGGCCTGGGCGACCGCGGTGCCGTCGTAGCCGTGCGGCCACCACTCCTGGTCCTGGAGGCGGTCCAGGGCCTCGGCGAGTTCGGCGGGGTCCGTGTCCGCGGGGACGTAACGGCCGACGGCGACCTCGAACACCGCCCGCCGTTCGGGTTCGGCGTGCAGGCAGTCGGGGTCGATGTGGCCGGCGTGCAGGCCGTCCTCGACGTCGTGCACCGAGTACGCCACGTCGTCCGACCAGTCCATGACCTGCGCCTCGAAGCAGGTGCGCGTACCGAGGGCGGTGCCCCGGACCCAGTCGAACACCGGGCGGTCGTCCTCGTACACGCCGAACTTCGTCGACGCCGGGTCGGTGGGGTGAGCGCCGCGCGGCCAGGGGTACTTGGTGGCGGCGTCCAGGGCGGCGCGGGTGAGGTTGAGGCCGACGGACCCCTCAGGGGTGAACCGTTTGGGCTCCAGACGGGTGAGGAGCCTGAGGGACTGGGCGTTGCCCTCGAAACCGCCGCAGTCGTCGGCGAACTCGTTCAGTGCGACTTCGCCGTTGTGGCCGAAGGGCGGGTGACCCAGGTCGTGCGAGAGGCAGGCTGCTTCCACCAGATCGGCGTCGCAGCCGAGCGCTGCCCCCAGCTCTCGGCCGACCTGGGCGCACTCCAAGGAATGCGTCAGGCGGGTGCGGGGACTCGCGTCCCAGGCCGGGCTGCGCGTGCCCGGCGTGACGACCTGGGTCTTGCCGGCGAGGCGGCGCAGCGCAGCGCTGTGCAGGATGCGGGCGCGGTCGCGTTGGAAGGCGGTGCGACCCGGGCGTTTGTCTGGTTCGGGGGCCCAGCGTTCGATTGATGCCGGGTCGTACGTGTCCGCTGCGGTGCCTTCCATGTCTCGACAGTAAGCGGCGGCAGTGACAATCGGGACTCGTCGGTGCGCCCGGACGTCGTGTCAGGCGGCTGCGGCCGCCCCCGTTGCCAGACTCTCCTCGTAGCGGTGCACGATCAGGCGGGCCATCGCCTCATGGGCTCCCAGGGGCTCGGCGGCTATCCAGGGGGCCCGGTCCGCGCACTGGGTCGCGAAGCGGCCCGGGGCTGTGAAGTAGGAGGCGATGGCCACCCGGTGGCGGCCTCTGGCCGTCAGCGCGCGTACCGCTGCCCGGACCGTCGGGGTCGCCGCCGAGGCGTAGGCCGGGACGACCGGAACTCCGAGGCGGTCGGCGAGGAGGCGGGCCGTGCGGCGGGTGTCCGTCGCCGAGTCGGGGTCGCGGGAGCCCGCCGCGGCGAGGACCACGGCGCTGGAGCGGCAGGTGGCGTGGTCCGGGGTGTGCCAGCCGGCCTCCACCAGGCGGTCGTGGAGGGTCTCCACGAGCAGCGGGTGCGGGCCGAGCGGCGCGGCCACGCGGGCGCCGGCGGACGCGGCGGCGGCCATCTCGGGGATGTCCTGCTTGACGTGGTAGCCGCGGCCGAGGAGGAGGGGGACCAGGACGGCCGGGGTGTCGCCGAGGGCGGCGAGGGTGTCGGGCAGCAGCGGCTCGTTCAGCTCGATGTGGCCCAGCCGGACGGAGAGCCCGGGGCGCAGCTCGCGTACCCGTTCGACCAGCGTGTGCACGGTGTCCAGCGCACGCGGGTCACGGCTGCCGTGGGCCACCAGGACGAGGGTGGGCTCATCGCGGAGAAGGTGCAACGCCGTCATGCAAGGATCCTGACGGCGGGACGTTGCGTCGCCGTTGCGTGGCCGTCACGAGTGTTTTCCATGGATTCACGGCGTACGGCGGCGGCGTGTGAGGCGAAACCGGGGCGCCGTCCCGCGCGTCCTCCATGGTCGGAACCGATCGGCCGATCGCAGGGGCCGGATCAGCGGCCGCACGGGACCGGCTCAGCGGCCACATGGAGCCGGCTCGGCGATCGCATAGGGCCGGATCGGCGATCGCATAGGGCCGGATCGGCGATCACATGGGGCCGGCTCGGCGATCACCGTGACCGGATCAGATGGGGGACCGTATGAAGATCCGTCGACCGCGGCTGCCGCGCACCCGCCGCGGGCAGCGGCGACTGGTGCAGGCCGTGATGGCCGTGTGCGTGCTGGCGCTGCTGCCGACCACCTGGCTGTACGTGTCGACGGCCGGTCGGCTGCGGACCACGGCGGACGCGCCGCGCACCGAGGTCGCCGTGGTCTTCGGGGCCGGCCTGTGGAAGGGCGAGCCCTCGCCGTACCTGGCACACCGGCTGGACGCGGCGGCGAAGCTGTACCGGGCGGGCCGGATCGAGGTGGTGCTGGTCACCGGCGACAACAGCCGCAAGGACTACGACGAGCCGGACGCCATGCGCGCCTACCTGAGGAAGCACGGGGTGCCGGACCGCCGGATCGTCGGCGACTACGCCGGTTTCGACACCTGGGACTCGTGCGTGCGGGCCAAGAAGATCTTCGGGGTGGACCGGGCGGTGCTGATCAGCCAGGGCTTCCACATCCGGCGGGCGGTCGCGCTGTGCGAGGCGGCGGGGATCGACTCGTACGGGATCGGGGTCCAGGACAAGCACGACGCGACCTGGTACTACGGCGGCACCCGGGAGGTCTTCGCGGCGGGCAAGGCGGCCCTGGACGCCCTGTTCCACCCCGGTCCGACCTTCCTGGGGCCGAAGGAGCCGGGAGTGGCGCGGGCACTGGCCGACGGGCGGTGACGGCCTCACGGCGGAGGCGGGGGCGCGAGGAGGTCGCCGTCCCGGCGGCGTAACAGCAGCAGTCCGGTGCCGTAACACGTCCGAAGCAGGCTGGCTGCATGGACACCACCTCGACGCCCACCCACTGCCCGTACTGCGCCCTGCAATGCGGGATGAACATCCTGTCCCTGCCACAGGGGGGCGTCGAGGTGGCCGAGCGGCCGGACTTCCCGGTGAACCGGGGCGCGCTGTGCGGCAAGGGCCGTACGGCCGCCGAGGTGCTGTCGCCGGGAGCGCGGCTGACCTCGCCGCTCGTGCGGTCCGACGGCGGGCTGGTGCCGGCGTCCTGGACGGAGGCGCTCGATCTGATCGCCGAGCGGCTGGGCGCGACCCGGGCGCGGTACGGGGCAGACGCGCTCGGGGTGTTCGGCGGGGGCGGGCTGACGAACGAGAAGGCGTACGCGCTCGGCAAGTTCGCGCGGGTGGTGCTGGGCACCTCGCAGATCGACTACAACGGCCGCTTCTGCATGTCGTCGGCCGCCGCCGCCGGCACGAAGGCCTTCGGCCTGGACCGGGGGCTGCCGTTCCCGCTGGAGGACATCCCGAGGACCGGGTGCGTGATCCTGGTCGGCTCGAACCTCGCGGAGACCATGCCGCCGTCGCTGCGCTACTTCCGCGAACTGCGGGAGAACGGCGGCACGCTGGTCGTGGTCGATCCGCGCCGGACGAAGACCGCCGAGCAGGCCGACCTGCATCTCGCGCCCCGCCCCGGCACCGATCTCGCCCTGGCGCTCGGCCTGTTGCACCTGGTGGTGGCCGAGGGACGCACGGACGAGGAGTACATCCGGGAGCGTACGGCGGGCTGGGAGGAGGCCCGCGCGGCGGCGATGGCGCACTGGCCGGAGTACGTGGAGCGGATCACGGGGGTGTCCGTTCCCGAACTGCGGGAGGCCGTACGGCTGTTCTGCGAGCCGGAGGCCGCGATGGTGCTGACCGCCCGCGGGCCCGAGCAGCAGTCCAAGGGGACGGACACGGTGGGCGCCTGGATCAACCTGTGCCTGGCGACGGGCCGGGCGGGCCGCCCGCTGTCGGGGTACGGCTGCCTGACCGGGCAGGGCAACGGCCAGGGCGGACGGGAACACGGCCAGAAGGCCGACCAGTTGCCCGGCTACCGCAAGCTGGACGACCCGGCGGCCCGGCGCCATGTGGCCGAGGTGTGGGGCGTGGACCCGGACAGCCTGCCCGGCCCCGGACGCAGCGCGTACGAGCTGCTGGACGCGCTCGGCACGGACATCCGGGCGCTGCTGCTGATGGGTTCCAACCCGGTGGTGTCGGCGCCGCGCGCCGCGCACGTGGAGGAGCGCATCCGGGCGCTGGACTTCCTCGCCGTGTGCGACGTCGTCCTGTCGGAGACGGCGGCGCTCGCGGACGTCGTTCTGCCGGTGACGCAGTGGGCCGAGGAGACGGGCACGACGACCAGCCTGGAGGGCAGGGTGCTGCTGCGCCGCCGGGCGGTCGCCCCGCCCCCCGGGGTCCGCAGCGACCTGGACGTCCTGCACGGTCTTGCCGCCCGCCTGGGCGTGGAGAAGGGCTTCCCGACCGACCCCGAGGAGGTCTTCGGTGAACTCCGCCGGGCCAGCGCCGGCGGCCCGGCGGACTACTCCGGGATCACCTACCGGCGCCTGGCGGAGGAGAACGGCGTCTTCTGGCCGTGCCCGGAGTCCGCGGAGGAGACGGGGGAGACGGAAAAGACGGAGGAGACACAGCGGGGGACTCGGGGTGCCTCCGGGCCGGTCCACCCGGGTACGCCCCGGCTCTTCCTGGACCGGTTCGCCACGGAGGACGGCCGGGCCCGGTTCGCGGCCGTGGCGCACCGGGCGACGGCGGAGGAGCCGGACGAGGAGTACCCGCTGCTGCTGACCACCGGCCGGGTGGTGTCGCAGTACCAGTCGGGTGCGCAGACCCGGCGGGTCGCCGAGCTGAACGCCGCCGCCCCCGGCCCGTTCGTGGAACTGCACCCCCGGCTCGCGGCCCGCATCGGCGCGAGCGAGGGCGACCCGGTGACGGTGGTCTCCCGGCGCGGCCGGGCCGTGGCTCCGGCCCGCATCACCCCGGACATCCGCCCGGACACCGTCTTCATGCCCTTCCACTGGCCGGGCGAGGGCCGCGCCAACAACCTCACCAACCCGGCCCTCGACCCGACGTCCCGGATGCCGGAGTTCAAGTCGTGCGCGGTACGGGTGGAGGTGCGGGCGGACGTGCGGGCGGCGCCGGTGGGCTGACCGCCGGCGGCGGTCAGGGGCGGGTGTGCCAGTCGCCGCTGTCGATGCGCGTGCCGCGGACCCGCAGCCGGGCGGCGACGGCCGGGGCGGCCAGGTACACCCAGGCGCGGACCGGGGTGCCGTCGACGGTCAGGACGTCCCGGGCCTGCCGTTCGTAGAGGTTGCGGGGGTCGCCCGGCGCGTACTCCTCCAGGCGGTCCAGCTCGGCCAGCAGCCGTTCGTACTCCTCGGGGAGCGGGGTGATCAGGTCGCCGGTGACGGCTCCGCCGGGTTCCGGCACGGCGTAGGGGTAGGCGGGGCCGTCGTAGAGCACGGCGTCCGGGAGGCGGCCGGGTATCTCCGAGGCGGTGCGGCCCCGCAGGAACACGTCGTGGTTGGGCTCGCCGGGGCGGAGCGTGCCGTAGACGAAGAAGGGCAGGGGCAGCGGGTCCTGAGTGAGCACGGAAACGATTCTGGACCTGCCCGGGCTCGTCCCACGCCTCCCCGGGGACGCTGCCGGGGGTCGCGGACCGACGCGGGCCGGCATCTCGCCGCTCGCCGCCGGGGAGGTCTCCGCTCACCGCCGGTGAGGCCGCCGCTCACTCACCCGGTCGCTGCTCGCGCACTCGCGGGCCCGCGCTTTCGTCAAGCCTGCCCCGACATCCGGACCGGTCAGGAAAAGTCCGACCTATTGCCTCACAGTCAAATACCCCCTCGGGTATTTGACCGCCTCTTGGTGGCCGCCGTACCGTCGCCAGAGGAAACCCCCCGGGGTATTTGAGGAGGCAACCATGGTCGGCAATCCCCCGCACGGCAGCCAGCCGATCGCCGGTCGGCGCCGCGTGGCCGTGATCGGTGGCGGCAGCGCCGGGATCAGCGTCGCGGCCCGCCTGCGCCGCGCCGGCGTCACCGACATCACCCTCGTCGAACCGTCCGACACGCACTGGTACCAGCCCCTGTGGACCCTGGTGGGCGGCGGTCAGGCGTCCCTGCGCAGCACCCGGCGTCCCGAGGCGTCCGTCATTCCCGACGGAGTGCGCTGGATACGCCGGCGCGCCCTCGCCGTCGACCCCGACGCCCGCATCGTCACGCTCACCGGCGGCGACGAACTGGCCTACGACTACCTGGTGATGGCCCCGGGACTTCAGTTGGACTGGGGCGCCGTACCCGGGCTCGCCGAAGCGGTCGGGCACGACCGGGTGAGCAGCAACTACGCACCGGAGTACGCCCCGCGCACCTGGGAGCTGATCCGGCAGATGCGGTCGGGCACGGCCGTTTTCACGCACCCGGCGACGCCGCTCAAGTGCGGCGGCGCACCCCAGAAGATCGCGTATCTGGCCGCCGACTACTGGCGCAAGCAGAAGGTCCTCGACCGGATCCGGATCATCCTCGTCATTCCCGATGCCGTCCTGTTCAAGGTCCCCGCCTGGGGCCGCACCCTGGAACAGGTCGCCCGCCGGTACGGTATCGAGGTGCGGCTGCGGTCCGAGATGACCGCCGTCGACGGCGACCGCCGCGAGGTCGTCCTCACCGACCACGCGGACGGCACGAAGGAGACCGTCCACTACGACCTCCTGCACGCCGTACCGCCGCAGAGCGCGCCCGACTGGGTCAAGACCGGCCCGCTCGCCGACCCGGCGAGCCCCCTGGGCTTCGTCGCCGCGGACAAGTACACGCTGCAGCACCCCCGGCACCCGAACGTGTTCGCGCTCGGCGACGTGGCGAACCTGCCGACGTCCAAGACCGGCGCGGCCGTGCGCAAGCAGGCTCCGGTCGTGGCCGCCAACCTGCTGGACGTGATGAAGGGCAAGAGCCCGACCCGCCGGTACGACGGCTACACCTCCTGCCCGCTGGTGACCGCACGCGACCGGATGCTGCTCGCCGAGTTCGACTACGACCTGAACCCCCGGCCCACCTTCCCGCTCATCGACACCTTCAAGGAGCGGCGCGACATGTGGGTGTTCAAGCGGTTCGTGCTGCCGCCCGTGTACTGGCACGGCATGCTCACCGGCCGCCTCTGACCGACCGGTCCGGGCCCTGCGCCCGGACCCGTTCCCCCCGGATCCGAGCGGCACGGCCGGCACCTCCCGGCCGCCGCCCTCACGGCACATCCGCCCCCTTCTGCCCGACATGGAGGTCAACAGCCATGTTCTTCGCCCAGTACTACCTCGACTGCCTCTCGCAGGCGTCCTACATGATCGCCGACGAGACCACCGGCCGGGCCGTGGTCGTCGACCCCCGCCGCGACATCTCCGAATACGTCGCCGACGCCGCCGCCCACGGTTTCACCGTCGAGGGCGTCCTCAACACCCACTTCCACGCCGACTTCCTCGCCGGTCACCTGGAGATGGCCGACCGCACCGGCGCCTGGATCGGCTACGGACGCAGCGCCGAGACGGAGTACCCCAGCCGGAAGTTCGCCGACGGCGACCGCGTCAGCCTCGGCGACGTCACCCTGCAGATCATGGAAACGCCCGGCCACACCCCCGAGTCGATCAGCATCCTCGTGTACGAGCACGGGGACGACCCCGTCCCCTACGGCGTCCTCACCGGCGACGCGCTGTTCATCGGCGACGTGGGACGCCCCGACCTGCTGGCCTCGCTCGGCGCGACCGCCGACGAACTCGGCCGGATGCTGTACGACAGCGTCCAGCGCAAGCTGATGGCCCTGCCCGACGAGGTGCGGGTCTTCCCCGCGCACGGCGCCGGCTCCGCCTGCGGCAAGAACCTCTCCACCCAGCGGCAGTCCACCATCGGCGAGCAGCGTGCCACCAACTACGCCTGCCGTCCGATGAGCGAGGAGCAGTTCCTGGCTCTGGTGACCGCCGGACAGCCCGCGGCGCCCGGCTACTTCTCCTACGACGCCGTCCTCAACCGCAGGGAGCACGGTCTGTTCGACGTGGCCGGCGTGGCACGGCCGCTGTCGGCCGAGGAGTTCATGCAGCGGCGGGCCGCCGGAGCGGTCGTCGTCGACGCCCGGTCCCCGCAGGACTTCGCCGCCGGGCATCTGCGCGGATCGGTCAACGTGCCCGCCGACGGGCGCTTCGCCGAACAGGCGGGCATGGTGGTCGCCCCGGAGCAGGAGGTCATCGTGATCACACCGCAGGACCGTGAGGAGGAGGTCCTCACCCGGCTGGCCCGGATCGGCTTCGACAGGACGGGCGGCTACCTGCGTGAGCCCGAGGGGGCCTTCCCCGCCCTGGCCGGGGACATGGACCGGGCGAGCCGCCTCACCGCGGACGAACTGCGCCGCCTGCGCGGCGGTGACGAGCCGCCGCTCGTTCTGGACGTGCGCAACACCGCCGAGCGCGAAGAGGGCTGCATCGACGGTTCGCTGCACATCCCGCTGGCGGAACTCGCCCGCCGTATCGACGAGGTCCCGGTCGGCCGGCCGCTCGTCGTCCACTGTGCGGGGGGGCACCGTTCCTCCATCGCCGCCAGCCTGCTCCGGCACGCGGGCCGGACGGACGTCTCCGACCTGCTCGGAGGCTACGGTGCGTGGCTGGCGGAGTCCGTCCCGGCCGACGTCTGAGCCGCACCGCCGGCCGGGCGGTCGATCCGGCCGGCGGAGCAGGGGTGGCGGTACGGCGCGGGCCGGGCCGGCAGTAACGAAGGGCACATCGGTGATCCGTCGCCCCTGGGCCGACCGGGACACCAGAGTACCCCTGGGGGTATTTGCGAGGAGTGGCTGTGGAACTGGAGCTTGAAAGCGGGGACCTCAAGTCCGTGCTGAACCGACTGCGTCGCGCACAGGGCCAGATCTCCGGCGTGATCCGGATGATCGAGGAGGGCCGCGACTGCGCAGACGTCGTCACGCAGCTCGCCGCCGCCTCCCGCGCCCTGGACCGTGCCGGTTTTGCGATCATCGCCAGCGGTCTGCAGCAGTGCGTGACCGATGCGGAGACCGGCCGGAAGAACGGCGAGGACGCCGAGCAGCTGCGCAGTCGGCTGGAGAGGCTGTTCCTGTCGCTGGCGTGAGGACCGCGGGTCGCACATCCGGCACCACGGCCGCCATGGCCCACGCCCGCACCGCCGGCGACCGCACCGCCGCGGCGCCGGCGGACTCTTCGGCCGGGCGGCCGGCGCCGAGCCGGTCGCCCGCGCGGTGAACCGGCGACCGCCGCACACCCGTCACCTCACCGAAGCCGCGCGGCGGGCACACGGCCGGTTCACGCCCGGTTCCCACGGCCGCCGCGACCGCTGCCCGCCCCCTTGTCGCAAAACAGTCCGCGGCCGCCCCTTGGAACTGGGATACCCCCGGGGGTACTCCTGTTATGGTGGCACATATACCCGGGGGGGTAATTTCTCGGAAGGGAAGATTCTCCGTGTTCTTCATCGACACCATCGAGGTCGAGGGCCTCGGCAACCGCCACTACCTGGCCGGCGGCAAGCAGACGGCCGTGGCGGTGGACCCGCCGCGCGACTTCGACCAGGTACTGGCGGCGGCGGCCCGGCGCGGGGTACGGATCACGCACGTGGTGGAGACCCACATCCACAACGACTACGTCACCGGCGGCCTGGAGCTTGCGCGGGTGACGGGGGCCGCCTACCTGGTCCCGGCCGGCGCCCTGGTGTCGTTCGCGCGGGTGCCGGTGGCCGACGGCGACACCGTCACCGTCGACGACGGGCTCGAGCTGCGGGCCGTGGCCACCCCGGGTCACACCCCGCACCACACCTCGTACGTGCTGCAGGAGCAGGGACAGCCGGCGGCCGCGTTCACCGGCGGCTCGCTGCTGATCGGCACGGTGGGCCGCCCGGACCTGGTCGAACCGCGGCTGACCGAGCAGCTGGCCCGCGCGCAGCACGCCTCGGCGCACCGCCTGGCGGCCGAGCTGCCGGACGAGACGTCCGTGCTGCCCACGCACGGCTTCGGCAGCTTCTGCTCCTCCGCGCAGGCCGAGGGCGACGCCACCACCATCGGCAAGGAGAGGTCCGTCAACACGGCGCTCACCACGGACGTGGACTCCTTCGTCGCCCGGCTGCTCGCCGAACTCGAGGACGTCCCCGCCTACTACGCCCACATGGGTCCCGCCAACGCCGGCGGCCCCGCCCCGGTGGACCTGACTCCCCCGGCCGTCGCTGACGCCGCCGAGATCGCCGCCCGCCTCGCGGCCGGTGAGTGGATCGTGGACCTGCGCAACCGGGTCGCGTTCGCCGAGGGCCACGTCGCCGGATCCTTCAACTTCGAGGCCGAGGGCAAGATCGCCACCTACCTGGCCTGGATGATCCCGTGGGGCAAGCCGGTCACCCTGCTCGCCGAGTCCCCCAACCAGCTGGCCGCCGCGCAGCGCGAGCTGGTCCGCGTCGGCATCGACCGGCCCGCGGCCGCCGCGACCGGCGCGCCGCAGGAGTGGGTGACCGAGGGCACCCCCCTCGCCTCCTTCCCCCGGTCGACCTTCGCCGGCCTGGCCGAGCACGGCACGGACGACATCGTCGTGCTCGACGTGCGCCGCGACTCCGAGCGGGCCGCCGGACACCTCGCCGGCTCCGTGCACATCCCGATCCACCAGCTGCACAAGCGGCTCGGGGAGGTCCCGGAGGGCACGGTGTGGGTCCACTGCGCCGGCGGCATGCGGGCCGGTATCGCCGCCTCCCTGCTGTACGCCGCCGGACGGGACGTCGTGGCCGTCGACGACGGCTTCGACTCCGCCGCCGAGGCCGGACTGACCGTCGTCACGGGCTGAAGACCCCCTGCCCTGTTCCTCACGAGTCCCCGAGGGGTTGTGTGATGTTCCTCCACCGTCGCGGCGAAGACCGCGTCACTGCCGGCGAGGCCCGTCGGCGCACCCAGGGCGCCGACGCCCCGGCCGTTCTGCTGGACGTGCGCGAGCAAGGCGAGTGGAACGCCGGACACGCGCCCGGCGCCGTGCACGCGCCGCTGTCCCGTCTGGCCGCCGGCGCGGCGCTGCCGAGCGCCGCCCAGGGGCGGCCACTGGTGGTGATCTGCCGCAGCGGGAACCGCTCGCAGCAGGCCGCCGAGCTGCTGACCGAACGCGGCGCCGAGGCCGTGGACGTCAAGGGCGGCATGCAGGCGTGGGCCGCTGCCGGTCACCCGGTCGTCGACGAACGCGGGAACAACGGCTCGATAGCATGACCGCTCTGATCCTCGCGCTCGTCGCCGGTGCTGTCATCGGCCTGGCCCTCGGCGGGCTGGGCGGTGGCGGCAGCGTGCTCGCCGTGCCCGCCCTGATCTACCTGCTCGGCTTCACCCCCGCGGAAGCGACCACGGCCAGCCTGATCATCGTCACCCTGACGTCGGTCACGGCACTCACCGGCCACGCCCGCGACGGCAACGTCGCCTGGCGCACCGGCATGCTGTTCGCGGCGGCGGGCATCCTGCCCGCGATGATCGCCGGGACCGCCGCCGCGCATCTGCCCCAGACCCTGCTGACGGTCGCCTTCGCCCTCATAGCGGCACTCGCCGCGCTGCGCATGCTGCGTCCCGCGGTCGCCGAGAGGTCCGGCACGGCGCAGCCCGGCAAGGCCGGTGCCGCGGGCGCCGGACTCGGCGCGGTGACCGGCTTCCTGGGCGTGGGCGGCGGCTTCCTCGCCGTGCCGGCCCTGGTGAGCGTGCTGAGCCTGCCCATGCGCCGGGCCGTCGGCACCAGCCTGTTGGTCATCACGGTCAACTCGCTGGCCGCGCTCGGCGCCCGGGCCGGCACCGGGATGCGGCTGGACTGGGCGGTCATCGCACCGTTCACGGCGGCGGCGATCCTGGGCGCCTGGGACGGCAAGCGACTGTCGAAGAAGATCAAGGGCAACACGCTTCAGCGTCTCTTCGCCTACGTGCTGCTCGCGGTCGCCGCCTTCATGCTCGTGGACGTACTGGTCTCGCCATGACGGCACGGTGTCTCACCATGACGGCACGGCTCGGGCACCCGGACGGGCGTCAGGCCAGGGAGAGGAACAGCTTCTCCAGCCGGCCGCGCATCTGCGCACGGTCCTCGCCGTTCGCACGGCCCTCCTCCACGTCGGCCAGGCACCGCTGCAGTCCGGTGGCGATGATCGCGAAACCGGCGCGGTCCAGGGCACGGGACGCGGCCGCGAGCTGGGTGACGACCTCCTCACAGTCGCGCCCCTCCTCGATCATCCGGATCACCCCGGCGATCTGCCCCTGCGCCCGGCGCAGCCGGTTCAGCACCGACCGCAGCTCCGCACTCGCCAGATCAAGCTCCACGACCACTCCTCACCGATACCCCACGGGGTACGAACGCTTCCCCTCGCGGGGCACTGCCGACAGACAAGGATGACACCTGCCATGAGCACCCCCACCACCCTCGACCCCCGCCAGGCCCGCTCCCGTCTCCACGAGCTGACCGTCATCGACGTCCGCACCCCCGGTGAGTACGCCGGCGGACACATCCCCGGGGCCCTCAACATCCCCCTCGACCAACTGGACCGGGCCCTGCCAGACATCCGCAGGGCCGCCGAGCGCGGCGATGTCCTCGTCGTCTGCGCCTCCGGCGCCCGCTCGGAGAACGCCTGCCGGACGCTGGCCGAGAACGGCGTCCACACCGCCACCCTGGCCGGTGGAACCGGCGCCTGGGCCGCGCAGGGCCACGACCTGCACCGCCTCGAGGGCGGAGGCGGGAAGGCGACGTGGGCCATGGAGCGCCAGGTCCGCCTCACCGCCGGTTCGGTGGTCGTGCTCGGCCTGGCGCTGGGCGAAGTGGTCCACCCGGCCTTCCGGCTGCTGTCCGCGGGCATCGCCGGTGGCCTGGTCTTCTCCGCCGTGACCAACACCTGCGGGATGGCCGCCATGCTCGCCAAGCTCCCGTACAACCGGCCCCGCAAGGCCGATCTGGACGAGGCGCTGGCCCGCCTGCGCAACAGCTGACCCGGAGCCCCGGAACGCCCCGTGCGCGGGAGACGCACGGGGCGTTCCCATGCGCCCCCGACGAGGGCTGGACGGTGTCCTCGACGGACCGGCCGCACGGCTCCCGGCTCCCGGCCCCACACCCACCCTCGGCCCCGGCCCCGGCCCCGGCCCCGGCCCCGGCCCCGGCCCCGGCCCCCGGACACCGGATACCGGACACCGGACACCGGACACCGCCGGGACGGCACGTCGCCCCTCACCCGTTCACCGGCGCCGCCGCTCCATTCGTGTGCTCTTCGCACCGCGTTCTTCCGCGCCCGCCCGCACGCCCCATGACCTGCCGAAGCCGCCTGCCCACTAGTCCGTGCGGGGGGCGCCGGTGACACCCGTTCACCGCATTACTGACGAAGTCTCAGGAAGCGGTCCCGGTCCGGAGCCACTTACCTCGGTAGAGGAAGTCGGACAAGCTTCGGACCAGCTCTGGGGAGCACCATGCGACGCACCGCCCGTCTGCTGACCGCCACCGCGCTCGCCGCGGCGGCGGCAGGTGTCGCCGCCGGGCCGGCGTACGGCGGCGACGCGGGCAGCCTGCAGGTCTACCCCTCCACCGTGGTGCCGGGCAGTCAGGTCACCGTGAACACCGCCGGGTGCGGGGACCGGGGCACGGCGGCCGGGGACGCGGGCGCGGTCGGCGCCGGGACCTTCACGCTGGCGCCCACCACCCACCAGGGCGAGGCGATCGGGCAGTTCCGGGTGCCGCCGAGCGCGCAGCCGGGGACGTACGAGATCGTCGCCAGGTGCGCGGAAGGCGACCGGCGCCTGACGGGCGACCTGGTGGTGGCCCTGAGCGTGGCGCACGAACAGGTGCAGCCGCGGGGAAGCTTGAAGACGGGGGTCGGCGGCACACTCGGCACCGACCCCGTGCGGACCGCGGCAGGCGTGGCGGCTCTGGCCGTCGCCGCCGCGGGCGGTACCTGGCTCCTGCATCGCCTGGCGAGAGGCGACGGCATCTGACGGACACCCTCCGCTGTCCGTCCGCCGGTACCGCACATCCCACCCCCTCCGGGTCCGACGCCCCTCGTGGCCCGGAGGGGGCAGGGGGTCAGCCTCGACCAGGGGGTTCGCATGCGCAGGATCGGGGACACCGCGATAGCCGCCGTCACCGTAGTCGCCCTCGGTTCGGGGGTGTGGCTGCTCGGCGGAAGTGCCGGGGCACCCGCGCCGCCGCAGCCGCCGGCCGCCGAGGGCCGGCCCGACCCGAACGGGCAGCGGCTTTCGGCCCCCGCGCTGCCGCCCTCCCCGCCCCTGCGCATCCGGATACCCGCGATCGGGGTGAACGCCCCGCTGATGGGCCTGGCCCTCACCCGCACCGGCAGCCTGGACGTGCCCCCGCCGGGCAACAAGAACCTCGCCGGCTGGTACGAGGCCGGCACCACGCCCGGCGAGACGGGCACCGCGATCGTCGCGGGCCATGTGGACAACGCGCAGGGCCCCGCCGTCTTCTACGACCTGGGCGCACTGAAACGCGGTGCCGTCATCGAGGTGGACCGCCGCGACGGCTCGGTGGCGTACTTCACCGTGGACGCGGTCGAGGTCTACGCGGCGGACGACTTCCCCGACAAGAAGGTGTACGGCGCCGCCGACCGCCCCGAACTCCGGGTCATCACCTGCGGCGGCGGCTACTCCAGATCCACCGGCTACCAGGGCAACGTGGTCGTCTTCGCCCACCTGACGGGCAGCCGCTGAGCCACCCGGGCCACGCCGGATCAGCGCCTGATGGCGGCGACATCCCCCATGACGACCGCGCGACTGGCGAGCCGGTACTCCTCCCGCAGGCCGTCCAGGCGGGCTCAGTAGTTCCCCGACATGGCCCGCAGCGTGTCGTTGACCCGGCGAAGCGCATCCGCGCCGATCTCACCCGACCTGCGGAACTCGCCCTGCAACGCACCGGCGGCGGCTGCGAAGACGTCGAAGTCGGACTGCAGGTCCGCCATCAGCGGCGACGGTGACGGAGCCGGTCCCGGAAGGCAAACCGGCACGCCCTCGCCCCTCCTCACAGCGGCCCCCGGCGCGTGCGCAGGCCCCTCACATCCGCTCCCCGCCACTGCTGAGGGCAGCGTTCCTCGCGGGAAACAGAGGTGATGCGGCCGGGAAACCTCGGCGAAGCACGCTGCGATGCATGACCTCGAATACGCGTGTGGTGGTGATCGGCGCCGGCCTCGCGGGCGTACGGCTCGCCCGCCGGCTCGGCGAGCTGGGCACACCCGCACTGCTCGTCGGCGAGGAGGAGCATCCGCCGTACAACCGGGTGCTGCTCGCCGAAGTGCTGGCCGGCCGGTACGCCCCGGAGGTGATCTCCCTCCCGGCGCCCGCCCGGACCGTACGCGCCCGGGTCACCGGCATCGACCGGGCCGCGCGGACCCTCGCCTGCGCCGACGGCTCGTCGATCGCATACGACAGGCTGGTCCTGGCCACCGGATCCAACCCCGTGCTCCCACCCCTTCGCGGCCTCTTCCCGCACGGATGCGAGTTCCCCGAGGGCGTCCACGCGTTCCGCACCATGGACGACTGCCTGGGCCTGGCCAAGGCGGTACGGCCCGGGGTGCGGGCGGTGGTCGTCGGCGGCGGTCTGCTCGGTGTGTCCGCGGCCCGCGCGCTCGCGGTGCGCGGGGCGCAGGTGGTCCTCGCCCAGCAGGCCGAGCGGCTCATGGAGCGCCAGCTCGACCCGGACGCCTCCCGGCTGGTGCTGCGGCATCTGCGGGACCTGGGCGTCGAGGTGCACACCGAGTGCCATGTGCGGGACGTGCGCTGTGTCGGCGGCGCGGTGCGCTCGGTGGAGATGGCCGACGGATACGCCCTCGACGCCGACCTCGTGGTCATCGCCTGCGGGGTACGCCCGCGCGCCGGACTCGCCGAGCAGGCGGGGCTCGCCGTCCACAAGGGAATCCTCGTCGACGACGAGCTGCGCACCTCCGACCCTCACATCCATGCCATCGGCGACTGCGCCCAGCACGACGGCACGGTGTACGGCCTGGCCGCACCGGCCCTCGAACAGGCCGACGTCCTCGCCGAGGTGCTGGCCGGCCGGGACGGTGCCCGCTACACCGGCACCCGCGCCCTGACCCGGCTCACCCTGACCGGCCCCGATTCTCCCTTCGACCTCGCCGCGTTCGGCGAGCCGGAGGGCCGCCCCGGTGACGACGTCGTGCGGATCGCCGACGCGACCCGGGGCACGTACCGCAAGGTCGTCGTGCGCGGCGACCGCCTCGTCGGCGGAGTCCTCGTCGGCGAACTCGGCACCGTCGGCGCACTCGCCCGCGCCTGGGAGGGAGCAGAGCCGCTCCTCGACGACGGACCGCTGCTCCACCTGCTCACCACTGACGGAGGCTCCTGATGTCCACGACCGCACCCCTGGGGAACAGCCCCCGCCCCACGATCGTGCTCGTCGGCCACGGCATGGTCGGCCAGCGCTTCCTCGAAGCGCTCGCCGAGCGCGGCCTGACCGGCACGCACCGCGTGGTCGTGCTGTGCGAGGAGCCCCGCCCGGCCTACGACCGGATGCACCTCACCTCCTACTTCTCGGGCACCACGCCCGAGGAACTGTCCATGACCGACATGGAGTTCATCGAGCGGCACGGCATCGAGCTGCACATCGGCGACCCGGCGCAGAGCATCGACCGCGCGGCTCGCACGGTGACGGCCCGCTCGGGTCTGACCGTCGGCTACGACGTCCTGGTCCTCGCCACCGGCTCCTACCCGTTCGTGCCGCCGGTGCCGGGCAAGGACGCCGAGGGCTGCTTCGTGTACCGCACCATCGAGGACGTCCTCGCCATCGAGGCGTACGCCAAGAGCCGGGCCACCACCGGCGCAGTGGTCGGCGGCGGTCTGCTCGGCCTGGAGGCGGCGGGCGCCCTGCAGGGTCTCGGACTGGCCACCCACATCGTGGAGTTCGCGCCGCGTCTGATGCCGGTGCAGGTCGACGACGGCGGCGGCGCCGCGCTGCTGCGGACCATCCAGGGCATGGGGATGAGCGTGCACACGGGCACCGGCACCCAGGAGATCCTCACCGGGCCCGACGGCGCCGTCACCGGCATGAAGCTGTCAGACGGCTCCGAACTCGCCGTCGACCTGGTGGTGTTCAGCGCCGGTGTCCGCCCGCGCGACCAGCTGGCCCGCGACTCGGGTCTGGCCGTCGGCGAGCGCGGCGGCATCACGGTGGACGAGCAGTGCCGCTCGGTCACCGACCCGCACGTGTTCGCGATCGGCGAGTGCGCGCTGGCGGCGGACGGACGGGTGTACGGCCTGGTGGCCCCCGGCAACGAGCAGGCGGTGACGGCCGCCGCGACCATCGCCGCGGACGAGGCCTCCTTCACCGGCTCCGACCTGTCCACCAAGCTCAAGCTGCTCGGTGTGGACGTGGCCTCCTTCGGTGACGCGCACGGCACCACCGAGGACAGCCTCGACGTGGTCTACTCGGACTCCCGCTCCGGCCTGTACAAGAAGCTGGTCATCGGCCGGGACGGCACGCTGCTCGGCGGCGTCCTGGTCGGTGACGCGGAGGAGTACGGCACGCTGCGCGCGCTGACCGGCTCGGTGCCGCCGGTCGCTCCGGAGTCGCTGGTGCTGCCCGCCGGGGTCGGCGGCCCGAGCCAGCTCGGCCCGGGAGCACTGCCGGACGACGCGATCATCTGCTCCTGCCACAACGTCACCAAGGGCACCATCCGCGGGGCCGTCACCGAGCACAGCTGCACCAGCGTGCCCGAGGTGAAGAAGTGCACCAAGGCCGGTACCGGCTGCGGCAGCTGCGAGAAGGTCCTCGGACAGCTGCTCAAGATCGAGCTGGAGGCCAGCGGCGTCGAGGTCGACAAGGGGATGTGCGCCTGCTTCGCGCAGACCCGCGAAGAGCTGTACGAGATCATCCTGGCCCTGCGCATCACGTCGTACCAGGAGCTGCTGGACCGCCACGGCCGCGAGGAGGCCCGGGGCGGCGAGGGCTGCGAGACCTGCAAGCCGGCCGTGGCCTCGATCATCGCCTCCCTCGCCCCGGCGATCGGGGCGAGCGGCTACGTCCTGGACGGTGAGCAGGCGGCCCTGCAGGACACCAACGACCACTTCCTGGCCAACCTGCAGAAGAACGGCTCGTACTCGGTGGTGCCGCGCATCCCCGGCGGGGAGATCACCCCCGAGAAGCTGATCGTGATCGGCGAGATCGCCCGTGACTTCGGCCTCTACACGAAGATCACCGGCGGTCAGCGGATCGACCTGTTCGGCGCCCGCGTCGAACAGCTCCCGATGATCTGGACGCGGCTGGTGGACGCCGGCTTCGAGTCCGGGCACGCCTACGGCAAGTCGCTGCGCACGGTGAAGTCCTGCGTCGGGCAGACCTGGTGCCGCTACGGCGTGCAGGACTCCGTCCGGATGGCGATCGACCTGGAGCTGCGCTACCGGGGGCTGCGCTCGCCCCACAAGCTGAAGGCCGCGGTCTCCGGCTGTGCGCGCGAGTGCGCGGAGGCCCAGTCGAAGGACTTCGGGGTGATCGCCACCTCGAACGGCTGGAACCTGTACGTCGGCGGCAACGGCGGCGCCACCCCGCGCCACGCGGACCTGCTGGCACAGGACCTGTCCGACGCCGAACTGGTCCGCCTGATCGACCGGTTCCTGATGTTCTACATCCGCACGGCCGACCGGCTGGAGCGCACGAGCGTCTGGCTGGAGCGGATCCCGGGCGGCCTGGACCACGTACGCGACGTCGTCGTCCACGACAGGCTCGGCATCTGCGACGAGCTGGAGACGCTGATGGCGGCCCATGTCTCGAACTACCGGGACGAGTGGGCGCAGACCGTCAACGACCCCGAGAGGCTGGCGCGGTTCGTGTCCTTCGTGAACGCACCGGACACCCCGGACCCGATCGTCGCCTTCGTCCCCGAGCGGGACCAGATCAAGCCCGACCTGCCGCTGCTCGACATCGGCCACCGCCGTCTCGCCGAGACGCGGGCGGACGGACTGGAAAACGAACTGGAAGACGTACTGGAAGGAAGCGCGCAGCGATGACCCTGGCACCCGAGAAGACCGACCTGATGGTTCAGATCCAGCTGACCCCGGAGGCGGACACCTGGTTCACGGTCTGCGACCTGCACCGGCTGGCACCGGGCCGCGGGGTCGCGGCCCTGCTGCCGGACGGCCGCCAGGTGGCCCTGTTCCGTGACCGGGCGGACCGGCTGTACGCGATCGACAACCGCGACCCGTTCGCCGGCGCGGCCGTCCTCTCCCGCGGCCTGACCGGCACCCACCAGGGCCGCCCGTTCGTCTCCTCCCCGCTGCTCAAGCAGCGCTTCGACCTGGTCACCGGGGAGTGCCTGGACGACGAGACGGTACGGGTGGCGACGTACCGGGTGCGTACCGTCTGATCCGCCGCCCGGACCAGACGGTACGGGCAGGCCCAAGGGGCACCCCGCCCGGATCCGGAATCACGGTCACAGAGGCCCGATGTTCGGATTTCGTTCTCCGGAGAAGGGGTGCCCCACTGTGTGGGCGCACGCCCCGGCCGCTGACGGTGCTCGTCGGCGGCCTGATCGGCGCCGCATCGGCCACCGCCCCCCTTCCCGCCCCCCTTCCCGCCCACCTTCCCGCCCACCTGACCGGCCTTGACCGGCTGTGGCCCGTCGGTTCGCGTGCGCCGTGGTCCACGCGCGGGCGCAGGCGACCCAGCGCAGGACATGGGCACGCGCCGTTTCCGAGGGGCGCACAACTTTTCCGCACCGGGGCGCATCCAACCAGGTGACTTCATCCACCCATTCGCCCAGATGGAGGCGGATGCGCCATGTCCCTGCACACTCGATTCCTCTCCCGGCGCGGTACAGCCGCCGCGCTGACCGCCTGTGCGGCGGCACTCGCGACAGCGGGGGTCGCCTGGAGCGCGACGACGACAGCGCCGGCCACGCCGGCCTCGAAGACCGCGTCGGCGGCGACGGTGACCCGGGCGTCGGCCAGTCCCCGCGCCTGCACCGTGCACGACCTGTACCTGTCCATGGGCCGCAAGGACGCTGCGGCGGGCTCGCTGTACTGGCCGATACGGTTCACCAACACCAGTACGACCAGCTGTGCCCTGCGCGGCTACCCGGGCGTCAGCGTGCTGGACACCGCCCACCGGCAGATCGGCCCGGCCGCCACCCGCAGCGGGCGGTCGTACGCCACGGTCACACTCACCCCCGCCCACTCGGCCTACGCGGTGGTCCGCACCACGAACGGCCCGGTCGGCGGCCCCTGTCTGCGGACCGGCACCTATCTGCGCGTCTACCCGCCGGCCTCGTACGACGCCGTGCTCGTCCCGGCTCCCTGGACGATCTGCTCGGGCCGTTTCCAGGTCGGGCCGGTCAACGTCGAAGGCGCCTTCTGAGAACAGCGCGAAAGGGCGGCACCCCCGCACAGGGTGCCGCCCTTCTTCATCTTGCGCCGGAGCCGCCGCCGATCGGTCTGAGGGTCGGGGACCGACGGCGACTCCGGGTCTTCGGGAGGTCAGCGGTGGTCGCTGCCCTCCGACTGGGTGGCCGCGCGGCCTGCCTCCAGGCGGGCGACCGGGATGCGGAACGGGGAGCAGGAGACGTAGTCCAGGCCGACCTCGTGGAAGAAGTGCACCGACTCCGGGTCGCCGCCGTGCTCGCCGCAGACGCCGAGCTTGAGGTCGGGACGGGTCTCGCGGCCCGCCTTGGCCGCCGCCTTCACCAGGGAGCCGACGCCGTCCTTGTCGATCGTCTCGAACGGGCTGACGCCGAAGATGCCCTTCTCCAGGTACGCCGTGAAGAAGCTCGCCTCCACGTCGTCGCGGGAGAAGCCCCACACCGTCTGGGTCAGGTCGTTCGTGCCGAAGGAGAAGAACTCCGCGGCCTCGGCGATCTGGCCGGCCGTGAGGGCGGCGCGCGGCAGCTCGATCATCGTGCCGATCGCCAGCTTCAGCCGCGTGCCCGTGGCCGCCTCGACCTCCGCGATGACCTGGTCGGCCTCCTCGCGGACGATCTCCAGCTCCTGGACGGTGCCGACGAGCGGGATCATGATCTCGGCGCGCGGGTCGCCCTTGGCGTTCTTGCGCTCGGCCGCGGCCTCGGCGATCGCGCGGACCTGCATGGTGAACAGACCCGGGATCACCAGACCGAGGCGGACACCGCGCAGACCCAGCATCGGGTTCTGCTCGTGCAGGCGGTGGACCGCCTGGAGCAGGCGCAGGTCGTTCTCGTGCGGCTCCTGGCGGGACTCCGCCAGCGCCACGCGGACCGACAGTTCCGTGATGTCCGGCAGGAACTCGTGCAGCGGCGGGTCGAGGAGGCGGATCGTGACCGGCAGGCCGTCCATCGCCTCGAACAGCTCGACGAAGTCCTTCTTCTGCAGCGGCAGCAGCTCCCGCAGGGCGGCCTCGCGCTCGTCCTCGGTGTCCGCGAGGATCAGCTTCTCGACCATCTCGCGGCGCTCGCCGAGGAACATGTGCTCGGTGCGGCACAGTCCGATGCCCTGGGCGCCGAACCGGCGGGCGCGCAGCGCGTCCTCGGCGTTGTCGGCGTTGGCGCGGACCCGCAGGCGGCGCTTGCGGTCGGCGAAGGCCATCATGCGGTGCACGGCCTCGACCAGCTCGTCGGCGTCGTCCGCACCCGGGTGCATGCGGCCCTCGAAGTACTCCACGACCGGGGAGGGGACGACCGGGACCTCGCCCAGGTAGACCTTGCCGGAGGAGCCGTCGATGGAGATCAGGTCGCCTTCCTCGACGACGTGACCGCCCGGCACCGTCATCCGGCGGCGCTTGGTGTCGACCTCCAGCTCCTCGGCGCCGCAGACACAGGTCTTGCCCATGCCGCGCGCGACCACGGCCGCGTGGGAGGTCTTGCCGCCGCGCGAGGTCAGGATGCCCTCGGCCGCGATCATGCCGTCGAGGTCGTCGGGGTTGGTCTCGCGGCGGACCAGGATGACCTTCTCGCCCGAGCGGGACCACTTCACGGCGGTGTACGAGTCGAAGACGGCCTTGCCGACGGCCGCGCCCGGCGAGGCGGCGATGCCACGGCCGACCTGCTCGACCTTCGCGTCCTCGTCGAAGCGCGGGAACATCAGCTGCGCGAGCTGGGCGCCGGTGACGCGCTGGAGCGCCTCGGTCTCGTCGATCAGGCCCTGGTCCACCAGCTGGGTCGCGATGCGGAAGGCCGCGCCCGCCGTGCGCTTGCCGACGCGGGTCTGCAGCATCCAGAGCTGGCCGCGCTCGATGGTGAACTCGATGTCGCAGAGATCCTTGTAGTGGTTCTCCAGGGTCTCCATGATCTGCATGAGCTGGTCGTACGACTTCTTGTCGATCGACTCCAGCTCCGCGAGCGGGACCGTGTTGCGGATACCGGCGACGACGTCCTCGCCCTGCGCGTTCTGCAGGTAGTCGCCGTAGACGCCCTGGTGGCCGGAGGCGGGGTCGCGGGTGAACGCCACGCCCGTGCCGGAGTCCGGGCCGAGGTTGCCGAAGACCATCGAGCAGACGTTGACGGCGGTGCCGAGGTCGTGCGGGATGCGCTCCTGGCGGCGGTAGAGCTTGGCGCGGTCACCGTTCCAGGAGTCGAAGACCGCCTTGATGGCGAGGTCCATCTGCTCGCGCGGGTCCTGCGGGAAGTCCCGGCCGGCCTCCGCCTTGACGATCTTCTTGAACTTGGTGACCAGCTTCTTCAGGTCGGCCGCTTCGAGGTCCGTGTCGACGGTGACCTTCTTGGCCTCCTTGGCCGCTTCGAGGGCCTCCTCGAAGAGGTCGCCGTCGACGCCGAGGACGGTCTTGCCGAACATCTGGATGAGACGGCGGTAGGAGTCCCAGGCGAACCGGTCGTCGCCGGCCTGCTTGGCCAGGCCCTGGACCGACTTGTCGGAGAGGCCGATGTTCAGGACGGTGTCCATCATGCCGGGCATGGAGAACTTGGCACCCGAACGGACCGACACGAGGAGCGGGTTGTCGGCCTGGCCGAGCTTCTTGCCCATCCGCTGCTCGAGGGAGTCGAGGTGCGCACTCACCTCGTCACGCAGTGCCACCGGCTCCTCGCCGCTCTCCAGGTAGACCTTGCAGGCCTCCGTGGTGATGGTGAAGCCGGGAGGGACCGGGAGACCCAGGTTGGTCATCTCGGCGAGGTTGGCACCCTTGCCGCCGAGGAGGTCCTTGAGGTCCTTGTTGCCCTCGGTGAAGTCGTAAACGAACTTCGCTACGTGGGGTTCTTTGTTTTCCGACACGGGTCTCGACTCCTTGAGGCCGCGGTGGCTGCCCTGACGGCGAGGAACATACCCAGATCGAAGGCACATGGGTACGTCCACTTGCGCGTCATGAGCCTGTAACCAGGGCTCTGCCAGCAGATCGAAAGTCAAAGCTTGGCAAGCAATGACGACCGGATGTATTCACTTCTTGAACGCACCCCTGGCCACAGAGGCAGTTTTTCGCTCAGATGAGCGGGGTCTAAGCACATCTGAGTTCGATCGATGAACGATCAGAGGGTGGCACCGAGTGCCACTCTTTGGAGAAGTGCAGCCGCGCCCGATTCGCTCATCTGAGCGCATCCCTTATCAAGGGTGGCGAGAATCACGCTGCCACGGGGAGTCTGATTTCACCATGCGGACGACCTTCGGGACGCCGGAACGGCCGGAGAAACGCCGACGTCACACCCCTGGCGGCAACGTCACACCCCCAGCGCCCGCAGCCGCTCCTCCACCCGCTCCGGCGCGTACAGGTGCTCCACCACCAGCGCCCCCGCCCCCAGCAGACCCGCCCGCTCACCCAGCCGCGAGGTGACGACGTCCAGGTGGGCCGTGGACCGGGGCAGCGCCCGCTGGTAGAGCAGCTCGCGCACGCCCGTCAAGAAGGGCGTTCCGGCCAGATCCCCGGCGATCATCAGCACACCGGGGTTCAGCAGGGTGACCACGGTCGCCAGGACGTCCCCGACCCGGCGCCCGGCCTCACGGGCCAGCGCGGCGGCTTCCGGGTGTCCGGCGGCCAGCAGGTCCCGTACGTCCGAGCCGGAGGCGGCCGGCACCCCGGACTCGGCCAGCCGCCTGGCCACGGCACCACCGCTGGCGACGGCGGCGAGACAGCCGTAGGACCCGCACCGGCACAGTGCGTCCGCGCCCACCCGGATGTGCCCGATGTCGCCGGCGCCGCCGTCCACGCCCCGGTAGATAGAGCCGTCGACCACGACCCCGGCGCCGATACCGGTGGACACCTTGACCAGGACGAAGGCAGCGCAGTCGGGGTGCCCGGCGCGCTGCTCGCCGTAGGCCATCAGGTTGGCGTCGTTGTCCACCAGGACCGGGACGGCCGGGGCGCCGGTGTGCTCGGTGAAGGCGCGGGAGAGGCGGCCCGTTATGTCGTAGCCGTCCCAGCCCGGCATGATCGGCGGCTGCACCACCCGGCCCGTCACGCTGTCCACCGGCCCCGGCACGGCGAGCCCGATCCCGCAGACCTCTTCACCCCGGTGCCCGGTCTTGGTCAGCAACTGCGCGAACCAGCTGCCGAGTTCGGCGAGCACGGCCTCCGGCCCGTCCTCCACCACCAGCGTGCCGGCATGCTCGGCGAGGATCTCGCCGGTCAGGGTGAGGACGGCCGCGCGGGCGTGCCGGGTGTCGAGGTCGGCCGCGAGGACCACCGCGTGGGAGTCATCGAACTCCAGGATGATGGAAGGACGTCCGCCGAGCGGCGAGGCCACCGGGCCGCCCGCGCCCTCGCGCAGCCAGCCGGCCCGGAACAGCCGGTCCAGGCGCTGGCCGACGGTGGCCCGGGACAGTCCGGTCGCCTGCTGAAGCGCCCCGCGCGTCACGGCCCGGCCGTTGCGCACCAGTTCGAGCAACTCGCCGGCGCTCGCCTGCGTCGTGCCCTTTCCTGTCCTGCCGGGCCGTCCGGTCATGCGCACCCCCTTGTGTTTCCCAAGCTTCCCTTACATATTGGGTTTTGCGTGTTAAATAGACGTAACCTCATGGACTCGACAGCCAAACCCGGTCGGCCGGACGTCTTCTGGGAGCCCCGAGTGGACCGCACCGCCCAGCTCACCGCCCGTCTCGTGGAACGCGAGAGCGCATACGGTCCACCGGCCCCGGACACACCCCTGCACGTCAGAGCGGCCCGGGTACTGAACGCCAACTGGACGGGCGCGTCCACGGTCCCCTCCCGCAGCCTGTATCCGCACCAGTGGTCCTGGGACTCGGCGTTCATCGCGATCGGGCTGCGGCACCTGTCGCCGCTTCGGGCGCAGACGGAGCTGGAGACCCTGTTCGGCGCCCAGTGGGCCGACGGGCGCGTCCCGCACATCGTCTTCAACCCCTCCGTACCGCTCGACGCGTACTTCCCCAGCCCCGACTTCTGGCGCTCCTCGACCGCCGGACGCGCCGCCGGCGCTCCGCGCACCGTACAGACCTCCGGCATCGTGCAGCCACCGGTGCACGCGCTCGCGGCCTGGCTGGTGCACCGCGCCGACCCGGGCCTGTCGCGGGCGCGCGGCTTCCTCGCCCGGATGTACCCGCGGCTGGCCGCCTGGCACCGGTATCTGCTGCACCGGCGGGACCTGGGCGGGGGCGGTCTGGTGTCCGTGGTGCACCCCTGGGAACAGGGCATGGACAACAGCCCGTGCTGGGACGCCCCGCTCGCCCGGATCACCCCGGCCCCGGCCCGCTCCTTCCGCCGTGCCGACCTGGACCACGGCGCGGCACAGGACCGCCCGACGGACCTGGACTACGGGCGGTACGTGCGGCTGGCCGCCGACTACCGGGACGCGGGGTACGCCGACGGGGCCGGCGAGTTCGCGGTGGAGGACCCGGCGTTCAACGCCCTGCTGATCGCCTCCGAGTACGCGCTGGCCCGGATCGCCGGGGAGCTGGGCGCGCCCGGCACCGCTCGTCACGCGCGGGCCGAGCGGCTGACGGCCGCCCTGGTCGAGCGGCTGTGGGACCCGGCGAGCGGAATGTTTCTGTGCCGGGACCTGCGCGGCGGCGGGCGTGGCGGGCTGATCGAGGAGCGCGGGGTCTGCGGCCTGGTCCCGCTGATACTGCCGGACCTGCCCCGCCAGACCGCGGCCGCTCTCGTCCGCACGCTGTGCGGCCCGCACTTCGGCCTCGGGGACAGCACGGAGCTGGTGCCGAGCTACGACCTGCTCGGCGAGGCCTTCGACCCGCACCGGTACTGGCGCGGCCCGGCCTGGTTCAACACGAGCTGGCTGCTGCAGCAGGGGCTGCGCACGCACGGCGAGCAGGCGCGGGCCGACGCGCTGCGCGAGGCGGTCCTGCGTACCGCCGACGCCTCCGGCTTCGCCGAGTACGTCGACCCGTACACCGGCGAGCCCTGCGGCGCCACCGGCTTCGGCTGGACCGCCGCGCTCGCGCTGGACCTGCTCCATGAGCGCCCCGGAGCCACCGTGTCCCGCACGGCCACCGGCGCGTTCGACACCAAGGACAAGGGCACGAGGGACAACGGCACGAACGGCAAGGACACGAACGACATGGGCACGAGTGACTCGGGAGGCGACCGGGCATGACGGACCGGCATCATCTGCTCGTGCACGGGGCGACGTTCGCCGCCGTGGGCGACCGGGGCGACATCAGCGGGGTGCGGGGCGGCACTTCCCCGGACGGATTCTTCGTCCGGGACGCCCGGCATCTCAGCCGCTGGCAGCTCACCGTCGACGGTGCGCTGCCCGAGGTGCTCACACCGGTCGCGGACGGGGACGCGGCACGCTGCGTGCTGGTGCCGCGCGGAGGCCGGCAGGAGCCACCCGCGCACACGCTCTTCCGCGAACAGGCCGTCGGTGACAGCTCGTTCGTGGAGTCGCTGCGGATCACCAGCAACCGCCCGGTGCCCACCACGGTACAGCTCGCCATCACCGCCGACGCCGACTTCACCGACCAGTTCGAACTCCGCTCCGACCACCGCACCTACGGCAAGCCCGGCGCCGTACGCTCCCGTCAAATCCTCGACGACGGAATCGAGTTCACGTACCAGCGGGCCGAGTGGCGATCCCGTACGAGCATCACGGCCGACCCCGCCCCGGACGCCGTCGAGGAGACCGGCACCGGCGCCCGCCGCCTGGTCTGGCAACTGGAGCTGTCCCCGCACGGCACGGCCGAGCTGGTGCTGCGCGTGATCGCCCGCCCGCACGGCGAGAAACGCGCCCTGCGCGTGCCCCGCGACCCGGCCGCCGTGCACGAGCAGCTCCTCGCGGCGGAGGGCAGGTTCGTGGAGGGCGTGGCCTTTCCGACGGGCTGGCCGGAGCTGGCGGCGGCGTGCGCCCGCGGGCTCGCGGACCTCGCCGTGCTCCAGGTCCCCGCGACCGGCCCGGAGGGCGAGGAACTGCGTGTCCCGGCGGGGGGCGCGCCCTGGTTCCTCACCCTGCTCGGCCGGGACGCCCTGCTCGCCTCCCTGTTCACGCTGCCGTACCGCCCGCAGCTGGCCGCCGCCACGCTCCCCGCGCTCGCCGCCACGCAGGCCACGGACGCCGGCTGCTCCCCGGTCGCCCAGCCCGGCAAGATCGTGCACGAGGTGCGGTACGGGGAGCTGGCACACTTCGGGCAGGTGCCGTTCGCGCGCTACTACGGCTCGGTCGACGCCACTCCGCTGTTCCTGATCCTGCTCGGCGCGTACGTCGAGCAGACCGGCGACACGGACCTGGCCCGCCGCCTGGAGCCGCACGCCCGCGCGGCGATCGGCTGGATGCTCGACCACGGTGGGCTCACCTCGCGTGGCTACCTCGTCTACCGCGCCGACGAGGGCGGTCTCGCCAACCAGAACTGGAAGGACTCCCCCGGCGCGATCTGCGGCGCCGACGGCAGCCGGCCCACCGGCGCGGTGATGGCGGCGGGCGCCCAGGGCTACGCGTACGACGCGCTGCGCCGCACGGCGTGGGTGGCGCGCTCGGTGTGGGCCGATGACACGTACGCCGCCCTGCTGGAACAGGCTGCGGCCGACCTCCGCGACCGCTTCCAGCGGGACTTCTGGATGCCCAGGCACGCCTTCCCGGCGCTCGCTCTTGACGGGGAGGGCCGACAGGTCGACGCGCTGGCGTCGGACGCCGGGCACCTGCTGTGGTCGGGGCTCCTGGACAAGGAGTACGGCGAGGTGGTGGGCCGGCGCCTGCTCGAACCCGACTTCTTCTCGGGCTGGGGCGTGCGCACGCTCGCCTCGGGCCAGCCGGCGTACCACCCGCTGTCCTACCATCGCGGCTCGGTCTGGCCGCACGACAACGCGCTGATCACGTTGGGTCTGGCCCGCTACGGCCTGCACGACGAGGCCCGTTCGGTCGCGCACGCCCTGGTCGACGCGGCACGGGCCACCGGGCACCGGCTGCCGGAGGTGCTGGCGGGCTACGGCCGCGACACCCATCCCGAGCCGGTACCCTACCCGCACGCCTGCGTCCGCGAGTCCCGCTCGGCGGCGGCCCCGCTGGCTCTGCTCACCGCGGTCGGGGGCGCCTGACGGAGCGTCGGCGGACGCCGCCGCCGACAGCCTGCCGGGAGCCCGACGGCAGGTTTGCCCGGTGTTTGCCGACGGCCGTGAACAGTGGCCGGGGACGGGCCGTACGTGATGAAGGCGGGCCAGGCGGACCGTCACGGTCACGTACGGAACGGAAGGATCCCCGGCTTGCCTCAGCACACGAGCACGCGCCAGTCACCGGGCACGGGCGAGAAGACGAGAACGAAACCCGCGGAGGCCGAGGCCAGGGCCGAGCAGTCCGGAGCCGGGGCCGGAGCCCGCACCGGAGCCGGGACCAGGACGCAGACCCGTACCGAGGCCGACGCCGGGACCGGAAGCGAGGCAGGGACCGAGGCCAAGGCCGAGGCAGCGACCGCAGCCCGCACCGGAGCTGAGACCGGGACCGAGGCCGGAACGGAAGCCAAGGCCGGGACCGGAGCCGGGACAAGGGCCGGAGCCAGGATCGACGCCGAGACCGCAACCAGCGCCGGAGCCGAGGCCGCAACCGGAGCCGGAGCCGGAGCCGGAGCCGAGGCCGGAACGGAAGCCAAGGCCGGGACCGGAGCCGGGACAAGGGCCGGAGCCAGGATCGACGCCGAGACCGCAACCGGCGCCGGAGCCGAGGCCGCAACCGGAGCCGGAGCCGAGGCCGGAGCCAGAGCCGGAGCCGGAGCCGGAGCCGAGGCTGGAGCAGTCGAACCCAGCGCGTACGAAGCCGACGCCCCTGACGCCGGGGGCACTCAAGCCGAGGTGCCGGAAGCCCCACTACCGGAAACCGAGGTGCCGGAAGCCGAACTACCGGAATCCCAGGTGCCAAAGGTCGAGGTGCCGGACGTCGAGGCCCGTGACGGTGGGGCCCCGCGGTGGCCTCGGAGCGGACGGGCGGCCCTGTTCGCCCTGGGTGCCCCGTTCCCCGCGGTCCGGCGCCGGCAGAAGGGGCACCCGGTGGTCGCACGGGTGCTGTCCCGTGCGGTGACCGTCCTCGCCGCCGCCCTGGTCATCATGGCGATGGTGATGCCGAACACGGTCGTCGACCTCGGCCCGGCGCGGTTCGCAAGGATACCGGCGGAGGCGGTCGTCGGGGCCGCGGTGATGCTCGCACTGCCGCGCCGGCCGCGGACGGTGCTGGCTGCCGTGGCCGGGGCCGTACTCGCCGCGACGACCGTGCTGAACCTGCTCGACATGGGCTTCCGGCAGTACCTCGGCCGGGACTTCAACCCCGTGCTCGACTGGAGCCTGCTCGGCGACGCGCAGTCGTACCTGGAGGATTCGCTGGGCCGTACGGCCACCCTCGCCGCCACGGCCGGGGTGATCGTCGTCGTCCTGCTGCTGTTCGTGCTGCTGGCCCTGTCCACGGTCCGGCTGAGCAACCTGCTCGCCCGGCACACCGGCCCGGCGTCCCGGGGCACACTGATCGCCGGGGTCGTCTGGATCACCTGCTCCTCCCTCGGCCTCGAGATCTCCGGCGTGCCGATCGCCTCCCACCGCACCACCACCGCACTGCAGGACCAGGTACAGCGGGTGACGGACACGCTCAGGGACGAGGCGGAGTTCCGGAAGGTGGCCAGGGTCGACGCCTTCGGGAACACCCCGGGCAGCCAGCTGGTCCCCGACCTGCGCGGCAAGGACGTGATCTTCACGTTCGTCGAGAGCTACGGCCGCAGCGCGATCGAGGACCCGATCGAGGCGCCCGGCGTGGACCGGCTGCTGGACGAGCGCACCAAGGCCCTCGCGCAGGCGGGCTACCACGCCAAGAGCGGCTGGCTGACGTCGGCGACCTACGGCGGCGGCAGCTGGCTCGGCCACTCCACCACCATGTCGGGCCTGTGGGTCAGCAACCAGCAGCGCTACCGCACCGTCATGGCCAGCGACCACCTGAGCCTGACCGAGGCGTTCAAGAAGACCGGTGCGTGGGACACCGTCGGTGTGATGCCGGGCGTGCAGAAGGCCTGGCCGGAGCAGAAGTACTACGGCCTGGACAAGGTCTACAACGCCTTCCAGCTCGGCTACCGCGGCCCGAAGTTCAGCTGGTCCACGATGCCCGACCAGTACGCCCTCGAACAGTTCCAGCGGCGGGTGCACGGCAGGAAGCGCGCCGACGGCAAGGACCTGATGTCGTTCGTCATCCTGACCTCCAGCCACCAGCCCTGGGCGCCCGTTCCGAAGATGATCCGCTGGGACCGGCTGGGCGACGGGTCGGCGTTCAAGAGCATCGAGGCGGCGGGCGACAGGCCGGCCGACGTCATCGCCGACACCTCCAGGTCCCGCCAGGAGTACGGCAGGTCGGTCGAGTACTCGGTGACCGCCCTGACCGAGTGGCTGACCCGCTACGGCACCGACGACACCGTCCTGGTGTTCCTCGGCGACCACCAGCCCATCGCCCGCGTCAGCGGCAACCACGCCAGCCGTGACGTGCCGATCTCGATCGTCGCCAGGGACCCGAAGGTGCTGGACCGGATCGCGGGTTGGGGCTGGACCGACGGTCTGCGCCCCGCGCACGACGCCCCGGTGTGGAGGATGAGCGCCTTCCGCGACCGCTTCCTGACGGCCTACGGCTCGACGCCGCACCCGAAGAAGCGCTGACCTGCCTGCGGGGTCAGCCCCCGGACGTGTCCAGCTCCGCGTCCTCGCTGACCCCGGCGCAGTCGTACGGGTCCTTCAGCCAGCCGTCCGGCAGCACCACGCGGTTGTTGCCGGACGTACGGCCGCGGGGGCCGTCGGCGCCGGCCGGCCAGGGCTGGTCGAGGTCCAGCTCGTCGAGCCCGGCCCGCAGTTCCTCCAGCGAGGAGGTGATCGCGAGCCGCTTGCGCATCTCGGAGCCGACGGAGAAGCCCTTCAGGTACCAGGCGACGTGCTTGCGGAAGTCGACCACGCCCTTGGACTCGTCGCCGATCCACTCGCCGAGAAGGCCGGCATGGCGGACCATGACGTCGGCCACCTCCCGGAGGGTGGGCCGCGCGATGTCGTCCGTACGCCCCTCGAACGCCGCCACGAGATCCGCGAACAGCCACGGCCGCCCCAGGCACCCGCGGCCCACGACCACCCCGTCGCAGCCGGTCTCGCGCACCATCCGCAGCGCGTCCCCGGCCGACCAGATGTCGCCGTTGCCGAGCACCGGGATCTCCGGCACATGCTCCTTCAGCCGGGCGATGGCGTCCCAGTCCGCGGTGCCGCCGTAGTGCTGGGCGGTCGTGCGGCCGTGCAGGGCGATGGCCGTCACGCCTTCCTCGACGGCGATGCGGCCGGCGTCGAGGTAGGTGATGTGGTCGTCGTCGATGCCCTTGCGCATCTTCATGGTGACCGGGAGGTCACCCGCCCCGCTCACGGCCTCCCGGAGGATCGCCCGCAGCAGGTTCCGCTTGTACGGCAGGGCCGAGCCGCCGCCCTTCCTTGTCACCTTCGGGACCGGGCAGCCGAAGTTCAGGTCGATGTGGTCGGCCAGGTCCTCCTCCGCGATCATGCGGACGGCCTTGCCGACGGTGGCCGGGTCGACGCCGTACAGCTGGATCGAGCGCGGCTGCTCGCTCGCGTCGAACCTGATCAGCTGCATGGTCTTCTCGTTGCGCTCGACCAGCGCCCGGGTCGTGATCATCTCGCTGACGAACAGCCCCTTACCGCCGCTGAACTCCCTGCACAGGGTGCGGAAGGGCGCGTTGGTGATCCCGGCCATGGGGGCCAGGACGACCGGCGGCCGGACGGTGTGCGGGCCGATCTGGAGAGGGTGCTCGGGCGTGGGCATTGCCCCATTGTCGCGCATGGACAATGATCATGTATCACTCATTAGTTAGGCGCACTATCGAAACAGGCGTACGATGGAGGCATGCCGGAGCCGAGTCACCGCCGACGCCTGCTCATCCTCGCGATCTGCTGCATGAGCCTGCTGATCGTGAGCCTGGACATCACGATCCTCAATGTCGCCCTGCCCTCGATCAGGCGGGAGTTCCACGCGGACACCTCCGGCATGCAGTGGACGATCGACGCCTACACCGTGGTCCTCGCCTCGCTGCTGATGCTCTCGGGCTCGACCGCCGACCGGATCGGCCGCAAGAAGGTCTTCGTGGCGGGCCTGACCGTCTTCGCACTCGGCTCGCTGCTGTGCTCCCTCGCGCCGAGCCTGGAACTGCTCGTCGTGTTCCGCATGGTGCAGGCGGTCGGCGGCTCCATGCTCAACCCGGTCGCCATGTCGATCATCACCAACACCTTCACCGACCCCCGCCAGCGGGCCCGCGCGATCGGTGCCTGGGGCGCGGTCGTCGGCATATCCATGGCCGGCGGCCCGGTGGTCGGCGGGCTGCTGGTGGAGTCGGTCGGCTGGCGCTCGATCTTCTGGATCAACCTCCCCGTCGGCCTCGCGGCCCTGCTCCTCACCCTGCGTTTCGTCCCCGAGTCCCGCGCGCCCAGGGCCCGCCGCTTCGACCCGGTCGGCCAGTTGCTGGTGACCACCCTGTTCGGCTCGCTGACGTACGCGATCATCGAGGCGCCGGACACCGGTCCCGGCACGGTCGCACCCTTCGCCGGGCTCGCGCTCGCGGCCCTGCTCGCCCTGCTGCGCTACGAACCCCGGCGCACCGAACCCCTGATCGACCTGCGGTTCTTCCGCTCGGCGCCGTTCAGCGGGGCGACCGTGATCGCGGTCGGCGCGTTCGCCGCACTGGGCGGTTTCCTGTTCCTGTCGACGCTGTACCTGCAGAACGTACGAGGCCTGGACGCACTGCACGCCGGCCTGTGGATGCTGCCGATGGCCGGGGCGATGTTCGTGTGTGCACCGCTGTCCGGCCGGCTGGTCGGCAACCGGGGCACGCGGCTGCCGCTGCTGGTGGCCGGAGCCGGGATGGCCGCGAGCGGGCTGCTGTTCGCGGCCTTCCGGGCGGAGACGTCGAACGTCACGCTGCTCATCGGCTACCTCTTGTTCGGCATCGGCTTCGGCTTCGTCAACACGCCGATCACGAACACGGCGGTGTCGGGCATGCCGAGGACCCAGGCCGGGGTCGCTGCGGCCGTCGCCTCCACGAGCAGGCAGGTGGGGCAGACGCTCGGCGTCGCGGTGATCGGCGCGGTGCTGTCGTCCGGGATCGGCTCGTCGCCGTACCGGCAGGCGTTCGTGGCGGCGGCCCGGCCCGCCTGGTGGATCATCACCGGGTGCGGGCTGGCCGTCCTGTTCCTCGGACTGCTCACCAGCGGCCGGTGGGCCCGGGGAACTGCCGAACGTACGGCGCAGAGACTGGAGTCCCCCGAGGTACGGCAGGCCATCGGGGCTTCCAGGCGCGGCTAGCCGCCGCACGGCGGGCCGGGTCAGGCGCCCCCTGCCATCACCGTGCCATCTCGTACAGCCTCTCCAGCCGCTCCCGTGTCTCCTCGTTCTTCGGTGTGTACGTGACCATCCGCGCACCCGGCTGCGGGCCCAGCCACAGGTCCGTGTGCTCCAGGGTCAGATGGCCCACGTACGGGTTGATGAACTCCTTGGTCTTGGAGCGATTGCCGACCACCTCGTAGCGGTCCCAGTTCTCGCGGAACTCGGGGGACTCGGACTTCAGGCGCCCCAGCAGCATCTTCCAGGCCGGCTCACCGAGGTGTCCGGCGTGGGAGGCACGCAGGCGGGCGGCCATCAGGCGCTGGCTCTCCTCCAGGTGCACGACCGCCGCCTGCCAGTCCTTGTTCGTGTACACGAGGAGCAGGCAGTTGCGGTCCTCGGGCGGGACGGCGTCCAGGTCGCCCAGGAGGCGGGCGTAGGTGCGGTTGTAGGCGAGGATGTCGTACCGGCTGTTCTGGATGCAGGCCGGGACCGGCTCCAGCCGGCGCAGCATCTCGCGCAGCCCCGGGGTCACGCTGGGGCAGGTCGCGGCGGGGGTCGGGTCGGTGGCGCCGGCCAGCTGGAAGAGGTGGGCGCGCTCGCTGGCGTCCAGCATCAGGGTGCGGGCGAGGGCGTCCAGGACCTGGACGGAGACCTGGATGTCGCGGGCCTGCTCGAGCCAGGTGTACCAGGTGACGCCGACCGCGGCCAGCTGCGCGACCTCCTCCCGGCGCAGGCCGGGGGTGCGGCGGCGGGTGCCGCGGGGCAGGCCCACCTGCTCGGGGGCGATGCGTTCGCGCCGGCTGCGCAGGAACGTGGCCAGTTCGTGCCGCCGGATCTCCGAACCGCGGGTCTGCCGGGGCGCGGTCTGCTCGGCCATGGTCGTCATGGTTCCAGGGTGCCCTCGCGCGGAGCCTGTTTCCAGGTACTTCTGCTACCAGGATGAGGACACTCTGGTACCCGTCTGCGAAAGGCCGCAGGCTCGATGGCATGACCGAAACCGTCACCAGGAGTCCACGTCCGGTTGCTCGTTCGGCGGGGCCGCCGAACGAGCTGGGCGGGCTGGGGTTGTTCACCGTTCTGCTGGCCGCGGCCCTGCCGCTGGTCGACTTCTTCATCGTCAACGTGGCCCTGCCCCGCATCGGCGCCGATCTCGCCGCGGGCGAGGCCGTGCTGGAGCTGGTCGTCGCGGGGTACGGCGTCGCGTACGCCGTGCTGCTCGTGCTGGGCGGGCGGCTCGGGGATCTGTTCGGACGGCGCAGGCTGTTCCTCGGGGGGATGGCGGCGTTCGGGCTGACCTCGCTGGCCTGCGGGCTCGCGCCGGGCGCCTGGAGCCTCGTCGCGGCCCGGGTCGCGCAGGGCGCGTCGGCCGCCGCGATGCTGCCGCAGGTGCTCGCGACCATCCAGTCCGCCACCAGCGGCGCGCGCCGCGCGAAGGCCATGAGCCTGTACGGCGCCACGGCCGGGCTGGCCATGGTCGCGGGGCAGATCCTGGGCGGGGTGCTGGTCGCCGCGGACATCGCCGGGAGCGGCTGGCGGGCCATCTTCCTGGTCAATGTGCCGGTCGTCGTGCTCGGCCTGGTGCTGGCCGTCCGGTACGTGCCGGAGACCCGGTCGCAGCGTCCCGAACCCGTCGACGGGCCCGGCACGGCCCTGCTCGCGCTGTCGCTGCTGACGCTGCTCGCTCCGCTGACCGAGGGCCGGGCGGCGGGCTGGCCGCTGTGGACGTGGCTGTCGCTGGCCGCGTTCCCGTTCGTCACGGGCGCGTTCTACGCCGTGGAGCGGCGGGCCGACCGGGCGGGCCGGACCCCCCTGGTGCCGCCGAGCCTGTTGGAGCTGGCGTCGCTGCGGCGGGGGCTGGCGCTGATCATGCCCTTCGGTATCGGCTTCAGCGGGTTCATGTTCGTGATCGCCCTGGCCTTGCAGCAGGGGGCTGGGCTCGGCCCGGTCCGGGCGGGTCTCGCGCTGGTGCCGATGGCCCTGACGTTTCTGTTCGGCTCCCTGGCCGGGCCGCGTCTGATCGGCCGCTACGGCACCCGTGTGGTGACCGTCGGAGCGGTCCTGCAAGGCGTGGGGGTGGCCCTGATCGCCCTGACCGCCTGGCGTGACTGGCCGCACCTGGGCTTCGGTTCGTTGCTGCCGGGCGCCGCCGTCGCCGGTGTGGGGCAGGCCCTGCAACTGCCCAATGTGATGCGGCTCGTGCTCTCCGAGGTGCCGCCCGCCCGCGCCGGTGTCGGCAGCGGCGTGATGGTCACCACCCAGCAGTCCTCGCTCGCCCTGGGCGTGGCCACCCTCGGCAGCCTCTTCCTCACCCTGATCCCGCACCTGGGCATGCGGGACGCGCTGGTCACCACGCTGCTGGTGCAGTTGGCCGGGATCACCGTGACCGGCCTGCTGAGCCTGCGTCTGCCCCGCACGGTGCGGTGAACCGGAGCGACGCCCGGGCGACCTCCCCGTCCTCACGTCCTGTCGGTGCCGGTCCTGCCGCACGCTCCGTGCGGTCGGTGCCGCCGGACGCGGGGAGGAACCATGGCCGGTGCCGCTCGTTAGGCAGTCGGCGACGGTGGCACCGCGGGCCGTCCTGGGCCGCGAAGTGGGTCGAAAGCAGGTACGCATGGGGGAACGGCTACGACTGAGCGACGTCGAACACCTTCCGACGGACGAACTCGAAGCACTCATCGGCGAAAGCTTCGACAACCTCGTCACGGTGGCCATCGCCGAAGCCACCAACGGCTACGTCCCGCAGCGCACCCGCCGCCTGCTGCGGAAGGCAGAATGGCGGCTGGACTGGCAGGACGCGCTGCTCTGCGCCGGCGGAGAACTCCAGGTCGCCGCTGAACGGATGCGCTACTTCGGAGACCCGCGTCTGGAGGTCACCGAACACCGCCTGCGTCGCGTCCGGGTCCGCATCAACGAGGCCGGTGTCCTCGTCAAGCAGCTGCGCCGCAACGACCTCCACCACAGCACGGAACGCAAGAAGGGCACGAACTCCCACCTGACGGCCCGGAACTGGCTGCGCAACGCCTTTCCGGACGAATACGCGGAGCTCGTGGCCCAAGAGCGTGCCCGACGGAACGTGGGGGAGGCACCGCAGGATCCCTCGTTCCGTGATGTGCACGACCAGATCGCGTACGCCTGTGAGCACGGCTGGATCAGCGCGCCGCGCACCCCGGAGGTCGACGCCCTGCTCGCCGCCACCGGCACGCGGGTACGGATCGCCGCGGCCGACGACGCCAAGGACCAGGAAGCACGCACCCCCGCGTTGCGGCATCCGCTGCTGCTGGGACGCTGGGAGGCCGCTCTGACAGAGCTGGGCGAGATGACGGTGAAAGCGGCTCGCGCCCAGACCCCGCACGCACTCGGAGCCCTCCCGGACGACTTCGCGTCACTTCCCGGGACGGAGGCGATCGGGGTGCTCAACGCCCGGCGGTTTCTCGCCGCGATCCAGCAGCGGCGGCTGGAGCGCAAGCGGTACGTCCGCCAGATCACTCACGTGCTGCGCGAGCGGGCACACGAACGGCCGCGGGTCGTCTCCCTGACCGAAGCCAAGGCGGAGGCCGGCCGGCTCCTGGCCGAACAGCACCCGTCGGAGTACGCGTATGTCCGTGCCGTGCTGCGCTCCCACGAAGAGCGGGACGGTTTTCTGCCCCTGTCGCTGGTGTCCGGTACTCGACGCGCTGCCGTCAAGCGAGGCGTCCTGGCGGCCCTGGCAGACGGCACCTGGACCGAGGCGGTGCCCGCCCCGGCTCACCCGTGACTGCTCAGGCCCCGCACGATCAGATCGACCACCGCGGTGAACTCCTCCTCCACACCGGGCCGTTGCCACTCGCGGGCGTAGCAGGGGTCGTGGAAGCGGCCGGTGGCCTGGAAGACGGCGCGGGCGGCGGCGGCCGGGTCGGACACGTGAAAGGCACCCGACCCGACGCCGGCCTCGATGATGTCGGTGAGCTGTGCGGTGAGGTCGGTTATGTGCTCGAAGACCACGCCGCCGAGTTCATCGGTGAGCACCGTGTAGGTGGCGAACAGCTCGGGGTCGTCGCCCGCCTTGTGCCGCTTGGCCTCGAACAGGGCTGCCAGCCATGCCCGCAGCCGGTCCTGCGGGGCGCTCTCCTCGGCGACGATGACGGCGAGCCGGTCCGATGTCCGGTCCAGCCACCGCTTGGTGACCGCCGCCCGCAGGTCCGCCTTGGTGCGGAAGTGCCGGTAGACGCTGCCGTGGCTGACGCCGAGCGCGCGGGCGACGTCGACCACGGTGGCCTTGGCCGGGCCGTGGCGGCGCAGCACCTCCTCGGTCGCTTCGAGGATGCGCTCGGCGGTCAGGGTCTCGGTGGGTGGTGCCATGTCCTAGACCGTACCCGGCGGCGCGGTCAGCGTTCGCTGTCGAGGCTGGCCATCTGCTGGCTCGGGTAGCGCTCCCCGGCCGCGGCGTCCGCCGGGACCGCCTCCTCGATGGCGGCCAGGTCGGCCTCGTCGAGGGTGACGTCCAGCGCGCCGAGCGACTCGGCCAGCCGCTCGCGGGTGCGGGCGCCGACGAGCGGGACGATGTCCTCGCCGCGGGAGAGCACCCAGGCGATGGCGGTCTGCGCGACCGTCACGCCCTTCTGCCCGGCGATCTTGCGCAGGGCCTCGACGAGGTCCAGGTTGTGCTGGAGGTTCTCGCCCTGGAAGCGCGGCGAGTGGGCCCGGAAGTCCCCCGCGCCGAGCTGCCGGTCCCGGCTGAAGTGGCCGGAGATCAGCCCGCGGGACAGCACGCCGTACGCGGTGATGCCGATGCCCAGCTCACGGGTGACCGGCAGGATCTCCTCCTCGATGCCACGGGAGATCAGCGAGTACTCGATCTGGAGGTCCGCGACGGGTGCCGTGGCGGCGGCCCGGCGGATGGTGTCGGCGCCGACCTCGCTGAGGCCGACGTGGCGGACGTACCCCTTCTCGATCAGTTCCGCGATCGCGCCGACGGTCTCCTCGATCGGCACGTCCGGGTCGAGGCGGGCGATCCGGTAGACGTCGATGTGGTCCACGCCCAGGCGCTGGAGGGAGTAGGCGGCGAAGTTCTTCACGGCGGCGGGACGGCCGTCGTGGCCGACCCAGTTGCCCTCCGGGTCGCGCAGGGCGCCGAACTTGACGCTGACCAGCGCCTTCTCCCGGTGCGCGGCGGGCGCGGTGCGCAGGGCCTCGCCGATCAGCAGCTCGTTGTGGCCCATGCCGTAGAAGTCGCCGGTGTCCAGCAGGGTCACGCCCGCGTCCAGCGCCGCGTGAACGGTGGCGATGGACTCCGCGCGGTCGGCGTCGCCGTACAGGGCGGACATGCCCATGCAGCCGAGACCGAGGGCGGAGACCTGGGGGCCGGTGGTTCCAAGGGTTCGGGTTCGCATCGTCATGGCTCCACCCTGTCATGACAGCTGACAGATTTCAATATCTGTCATTCCATACTTGTCGCAAGCCGGAAAAAGCCCGCCCCCCATCCGATCGGGTCGGACGGGGGGCGGGCGGAAAAGCCGGGTGCGGCGAACCTCAGCAGCCGAGCAGACGCCCGGCGAGGTAGCCCTCGATCTGGTCGAGGGACACCCGCTCCTGCTTCATCGAGTCCCGCTCACGCACGGTGACCGCGTTGTCCTCGAGCGTGTCGAAGTCGACGGTCACGCAGTACGGCGTACCGATCTCGTCCTGGCGCCGGTAACGGCGGCCGATGGCACCGGCGTCGTCGAACTCGATGTTCCAGTTCTGCCGCAGCGCCTGCGCGAGGCCCTTGGCCTTCGGGGACAGCTCGGGGTTGCGCGACAGCGGCAGAACCGCGACCTTCACCGGGGCCAGACGGTGGTCGAGGCGCAGGACCGTGCGCTTCTCCATCTTGCCCTTGGCGTTCGGCGCCTCGTCCTCGACGTACGCGTCGAGCAGGAAGGCGAGCATCGTACGGCCGACACCGGCCGCCGGCTCGATGACGTACGGCGTCCAGCGCTCACCGGCCTCCTGGTCGAAGTACGACAGGTCCTGGCCGGAAGCCTTGGCATGGGCGCCGAGGTCGTAGTCGGTCCGGTTGGCGACGCCCTCCAGCTCGCCCCACTCGCTGCCGCCGAACTGGAAGCGGTACTCGATGTCGGCGGTGCGCTTGGAGTAGTGGGAGAGCTTCTCCTTCGGGTGCTCGTACCAGCGCATGTTCTCCTCACGGAGACCCAGGCCGCGGTACCAGTTCCAGCGCTGCTCCATCCAGTACTCGTGCCACTGCTCGTCCTCGCCCGGCTTGACGAAGAACTCCATCTCCATCTGCTCGAACTCACGGGTACGGAAGATGAAGTTGCCCGGCGTGATCTCGTTGCGGAACGACTTGCCCATCTGGGCGATGCCGAACGGCGGCTTGCGGCGCGAGGTGGTCTGCACCTGGGCGAAGTTGGTGAAGATGCCCTGGGCGGTCTCGGGGCGCAGGTAGGCGACCGAGCCGGTGTCCTGGGTGGGGCCGAGGTGGGTGGAGAGGAGACCGGAGAACTGCTTGGGCTCGGTGAACTGGCCCTTGTTGCCGCAGTTCGGGCAGTTGATGTCGGCCAGGCCGTTCGCCGGGGCGTGGCCCTTCTTCTCCTCGTAGGCCTCTTCGAGGTGGTCGGCGCGGAACCGCTTGTGACACGAGGTGCACTCGGTCAGCGGGTCGGTGAAGGTGGCGACGTGGCCGGATGCGACCCAGACCTCGGAGGCCAGGATGACGGACGAGTCGATACCGACCACGTCCTCGCGCGACGTCACCATGTAGCGCCACCACTGGCGCTTGATGTTCTCCTTGAGCTCGACACCCAGCGGTCCGTAGTCCCAGGCGGCACGCTGTCCGCCGTAGATCTCACTGCACGGGAAAACGAAGCCACGGCGCTTGCTCAGGCTGACGATGGTGTCGATCTTGTCGGCGGCCACGGTGCTCTCTTCATTACGACGACGGGCGTTGAAGCGAGATGCTTCCAGCGAATGATTCAGGTTACCGGCGCAGGCTCCCCCTCGGCCAAATCGGCCCCCTGACAGTGGCCCTGTCGCAGGCGGCCGGGGCTCCGCCGCGAGGCAGCTTGTTGACAACGGTTTCCATGTTTGTTGAAAATGACTGTCATGAACAGACGTCGACGACTCATATCCGGGTCCGCGATCGCGCTCGCCACCGCGCTGGGCCTCGGCGCCCTCTCCGGCTGCTCCCTCGAGAGCGCGGCGGCCGGCAACACCGGCAAGTTCGACGTCGTCGCGTCGTTCTACCCGATGGCCTTCCTCGCCGAGCGGATCGGCGGCAGCCACGTCCACGTCACCACCTTCACCTCCCCCGACCAGGAACCGCACGACCTGGAGCTGAGCCCCCGGCAGATCGGCCGGCTGGAGGACTCCGACGCCGTCCTGTACCTGAAGAACCTCCAGCCCGCCGTCGACGACGCGGTGGCCCAGTCCCCGGTCAGGACGAAGATCGACGCGGCCTCCCTGACCACGCTGGAGCAGCACGGCAACGAGGTCGGCGGCCACGCGGCAGCCCACGACACCGATCAGCACGAGGAGCCCGGCGAGAACTCCGGCCAGGACTCCGGTGCCAAGGACCCGCACCTCTGGCTCGACCCGGTGCGCTACGCCCAGGTCGCCGAGGGCGTCGGCAAGGCCTTCGCGAAGGCCGACCCCAAGCACGCCGCCGACTACAGGAAGAACACCGCGGCCCTCGTCAAGCAGCTGAACGACCTGGACACCAGGTTCAGGGACGGCCTCGCGCACACGAAGACCAAGGTCTTCATCACCACGCACGCCGCCTTCGGCTACCTCGCCGAGCGCTACGGCCTCACCGAGGAGGCCATCAGCGGCCTCGACCCCGAGTCGGAGCCCAGCGCCGCGCGCGTGAAGGACCTGGAGAAGCTGGCCAGGGCCGACGGCGTCACCACCGTCTTCTACGAAACGCTGGTCAGCGACAAGACCGCGAAGACCGTCGCGGGCGACGCGGACCTGCACACGGACGTCCTCGACCCGATCGAGGGCATCACGGACAAGTCCCGGGGCACCGACTACTTCTCCGTCCAGGAAGCCAACCTCAAGGCGCTCCAGCAGGCTCTGGGCGCAAGGTGACGGGAGCCGACATGAGCAGCGAGTCCCTCAGGACCGACGAGTCCGTCATAGCCATGCGCTCGGTGACCGCCGAACTCGGCGCGCGTCCCGTACTGCGCGGCATCGACGTCACCGTGCACCGCGGCGAGGTCGTCGCCCTCCTCGGCGCGAACGGCTCCGGCAAGTCGACCGCCGTACGCAGCATCATCGGGCAAGTACCCGTCAGCGGCGGCACGATCGAGCTGTTCGGAACCCCGCGCCGCTCCTTCCGCGACTGGGCGCGCGTGGGCTACGTACCGCAGCGCACCACCGCCGCGGGCGGGGTCCCCACCACGGTGGCCGAGATCGTCTCCACGGGCCGCCTGTCCCGCACCCGCTTCGGCCTCTTCCGCAGGGCGGACCGCGAGGCCGTGGCCCGGGCCCTGGAACTGGTCGGCATGGCGGACCGCGCCAAGGACTCGGTGACCGCCCTGTCCGGGGGCCAGCACCAGCGCGTCCTGATCGCCCGCGCCCTGGTCTCCGAACCCGAGCTGCTGATCATGGACGAGCCGATGGCCGGCGTCGACCTGGCCAGCCAGGAGGTCCTCGCCCGGACCCTGCGCCAGCAGGTCGCCGCCGGTACGACGGTCCTGCTGGTCCTGCACGAACTCGGTCCCCTGGAGCCCCTGATCGACCGGGCGGTCGTCCTGCGCGACGGCTGCGTGGTGCACGACGGCCCGCCCCCGAAGGCGGTCGGCCAGCACGCCCTGCCCGGCCACGACCACGTACACCCGCACGCACCCGCGGGCGCCGAACCGTCCCGCACGGGACTGCTGAGCTGACGGGACGCTTGAGCTGATGGAATTCCTGCACTACGACTTCATGCAACGGGCGCTCGTCGCGGCCGTCCTGGTCGGCATCACCGCCCCCGCGATCGGCATCTACCTCGTCCAGCGCCGCCAGCCCCTGATGGGCGACGGCATCGGGCACGTCGCGATGACCGGCGTCGGCCTCGGCTTCCTCCTGCACGCCTCACCGGTGTGGACGGCCACGGCCGTCTCCGCGCTCGGCGCCGTGCTGATGGAGCTGGTCCGCTGGTACGCCAAGACACGCGGCGACATCGCCCTGGCGATGCTCTTCTACGGCGGCATGGCCGGCGGCGTGATGCTCGTCAACATCACCCCGGGCGGCTCCACCGCCAACCTGTTCTCGTATCTGTTCGGCTCACTGTCGACGGTCTCCCCGTCCGATGTGAACGCCATCATGGTGCTGGCCGCGTTCGCGGCCCTGGTGACCCTCGGGCTGCGCCGCCAGCTGTTCGCGGTCAGCCAGGACGAGGAGTTCGCGCGGGTCACCGGGCTTCCGGTGCGCGCCCTGAACCTGCTCACGGCCGTCACGGCGGCGGTCACCGTCACCGTCGCCATGCGGGTGGTCGGCCTGATCCTCGTCTCCGCGCTCATGGTCGTGCCGGTCGCCGCCGCCCAGCAGCTCACCCGCAGCTTCGCCGCGACGTTCGCGATCGCCGTCGCCATCGGCGTGACCGTGGCGATCAGCGGCACGGTCACCTCCTACTACCAGGACGTCCCGCCCGGCGCGACGATCGTGCTGCTGACCATCGCCGCGTTCATCGCGCTCACCGCCGTGGCCGCACCCCTGGCCCGGCGACGCGCCCGCGCGGCGGCATCGGCCCAGCCGCCGGGCGACCCCGCCGAATGCTCGGTTCCGGTCACGCGGAAGGCCGCGGACGAGGTCGGCGTCTGACCGTGCGCGGCCCGGACTGGCACAATGACCGTCCGGGCAGACGCGAGACGTGAGGAGACAACGGTGACGACCGCTGGACCGCCTGTGAAGGGGCGCGCGACCCGGCAGCGTGCCGCTGTGGCGGCGGCCCTCGACGAGGTCGACGAGTTCCGCAGCGCGCAGGAACTGCACGACATGCTCAAGCACAAGGGCGACTCGGTCGGCCTCACCACCGTCTACCGCACCCTCCAGTCGCTCGCCGAGGCCGGCGAGGTCGACGTCCTGCGCACCTCCGACGGCGAGTCGGTCTACCGCCGCTGCTCCAGCGGCGAGCACCATCACCACCTGGTCTGCCGCTCCTGCGGCAAGGCGGTCGAGGTGGCGGGCCCGGCCGTGGAGAAGTGGGCCGAGGCCATCGCGGCGGAGCACGGGTACGTCAACGTGGCCCACACCGTGGAGATCTTCGGGACCTGCGCGGAGTGCGCCGCCGCCGGGAACTGACGCTCAGGCGCGGGTGAGGTTGCGGTCGAGGATCTCCCGCAGGCGGTCCGCGTCGGCGGGATTCGCCAGGCCGCGCTTGGGCAGCAAGGTGAAGCAGCTGGCGTTCTTGTCGTCGGCGTAGGTGAAGAACGCGTCCTTGGTCTCCCGATAACGCGGCTGCGCAGCCCACTTGACCGACGTCGTGCTGTTGTCGGTGGTGACCGTCAGCCCGGCGTCCGTCACGGTCGCGCGGTAGGTGCCGTTGCGGGCGGCGAGCTTGAGGAACGCGCGGGCCTGGAGTCGGGGCGTGAGGAGCAGCAGGACCGCGGCCACGGGCAACCAGATCAGCAGGAACCAGTCAGGCTTCTCCCTCCCCGCCACCGAGAGCGCGGCCCTCAGCACGAAGGCGAACACCGCGAGACCGACGGTCCAGTTCCGCATCCACCCCCGGCGCCGCACCCGGTTGCGTTCCCGCAGCGCCCCCGTGAAATCGCCCAAGACCGGCTGATACACCAGCTCGACCACGCCCTGCTCGGCGTCCCGCCCCATGTCCATGACCATGAGGCGGGATAGTACAGGCGCTCACGAGGAGGCGTCGTCGCCCTTCATCGCCGCCTCCATCGCCAGCAGTTCCTCGTTCGGGACGGCCCCGCCGAACCGCCGGTCGCGGGAGGCGAACTCGATGCAGGCCCGCCACAGGTCGCGGCGGTCGAAGTCCGGCCACAGCACGTCCTGGAAGACCATCTCGGCGTACGCGCTCTGCCAGAGCAGGTAGTTGGAGGTGCGCTGTTCACCGCTGGGGCGCAGGAACAGGTCGACGTCCGGCATGTCCGGGTAGTACAGGTACTTCTGGATGGTCTTCTCGCTGACCTTCGCGGGGTCGAGACGCCCCGCCTTCACGTCCTCGGCGAGGGCCTTGGCGGCGTCGGCGAGTTCGGCACGCCCGCCGTAGTTCATGCAGAAGTACAGGGTGAGCAGGTCGTTGCCCTTGGTCTGCTCCTGGGCGACCTGGAGTTCCTTGGCGACCGACTTCCACAGCTTCGGCATACGGCCCACCCAGCGCACCCGGATGCCGAGTTCGTCGAGCTGGTCACGGGTCTTGCGGATGAAGTCGCGGTTGAAGTTCATCAGGAAGCGGACCTCTTCGGGCGAGCGCTTCCAGTTCTCGGTGGAGAAGGCGTAGAGGGAGATGTTCCGGACACCGATCTCGACCGCGCCCTGGAGCACGTCCAGTACCTTCTCGGCGCCGACCTTGTGCCCCTCCGTACGCGGCAGGCCGCGCTCCTTGGCCCAGCGTCCGTTGCCGTCCATGACGATCGCGACGTGCTCCGGGACCAGCTCGCCGGGGAGCTTCGGCGCGCGGGCACCGGAGGGGTGCGGCTCCGGCGCCCTGTACTCGCGCCGCTGGCGCCCCAGGATCCCGCGTACGACCATGGTGTGGTTCTCGCTTCCCTAACTTGCTCTTACTTTTCCACGTACCGAAGTGAGCGCAGCCCGCGCTCCAGATGCCAGTGCAGGTAGGCGGACACCAGCCCGCTGCCCTCGCGGACGTACCGCGCCTCGCACGCGTCCGCCGTCTCCCAGTCTCCCGTAAGCAGCGCGCCGAGCAGGATCAGGGTCTGCGGGGAGGGCACGACACTGCCCGGCACCCGGCAGTCGACGCACACGGAACCACCGGAGGCGACCGAGAAGAACCGGTTCGGACCGGGCATGCCGCACCTGGCGCAGTCACCGAAGCTGGGGGCGTACCCGTTGACGGCCAGCGACCGCAGCAGGAAGGCGTCGAGCACGAGGTGGGGCGCGTGCTCCCCCCGGGCGAGGGTCCGCAGCGCCCCGACGAGCAGCAGATACTGCTGCACGGCCGGCTCGCCCTCATGATCCGTGAACCGCTCTGCGGTCTCCAGCATGGCCGTACCGGCGGTGTACCGCGCGTAGTCGGTCACGATCCCGCTGCCGTACGGCGCGATGGTCTCACTCTGCGTACACAGCGGCAGCCCGCGTCCGACCAGCTCGCTTCCCCGCGCGAAGAACTGCACGTCCACGTGGGAGAAGGGCTCCAGCCGAGCCCCGAACTTCGACTTGGTCCGCCGCACCCCACGGGCGACGGCCCGCACCCGCCCGTGACTGCGCGTGAGCAGCGTGATGATCCGGTCCGCCTCACCCAGCTTCTGGGTGCGCAGCACGATGCCGTCGTCGCGGAACAGACTCATGGGCCCATTCTCGCGCACGGGGAACGGCGCACCGCTCATCCGGGTGAAAGCAGCCGGTGTGCCTGGCCCGGGCCCGCCAGGGTCAGTGAGACTCCCGGTATGAGACTGGAGCGCGTGACCATCACCATCCCCGGCGAGACACTCGACGCCGCCAAGGCAGCCGCCGAGCGCGAAGGCCTGAGCGTGTCCGCCTGGCTGTCCCGTGCGGCCGAACGGGCCGCGAAGATCGAGGCGGGGCTCGCGGCGGCGGAGGAGGCCATGGCAGACCTTGATCCACCGACGCCGGAGGAGCAGGCGTGGGTGGACGCCGTCATGGATGACGTCACTCGCTCTGCGGACTCGGACGGCCTCTCGCGAGGCGCCGCGTGAGCACCTTGAAGCCCTTCTTGTACGACACTGGGGCACTGATCGCCGCGGAACGGAACCGCGTGGCCTTCTGGCGAGCCCATCGTTCCTTCCTGATCGCCGGCGGCGTGCCCCTCGTCCCTGCGCCCGTCGTGTCCCAGGCCTGGCGGGACGGCGCCCGCCAGGTGCAACTGGCCCGCCTTCTCAGCGGATGCGACATTACGCCTCTGGATCACCACCTCGCCCGGAATGTCGGCGAACTCTTAGGCCGTGCCAGGGTGGCGGACCCGGTGGACGGCGTCGTCGCGGCACTCGCCGCACAGTTCGGAGCCAGGGTGTTCACGTCGGATCCCGACGACATCCAGCACCTCCTGGATCACATGGGCCAGGCCGGCAAACGGGCCAGGATCTGGGCTCTGTCCTGACCTCCCCTGGGGCCTCACAGCACCTCGCCGCGGCTGCGCGCGTTCTCGTACGCCGTGGCCGCGCGCAGCCGCTCGGCCAGGGTGGCGGGACGTACGGCGTCCGGGGCGCAGTCCCACTCCCGCCCACCGCCGTACGGCCTCAACTGCACGTACGGCCCCTCGTACCCCATGACGACCCCGACGCGCCCCTTACGCGTGTCCACGACGTGGCTGCCGACGGCGGGCTTCACGGCGCGATCACCCCCAAGGCCGACGTGAGCCGGCGTGCGGTCTCCACGGAACACCGGCCCAGTTCGACCAGCGGACAGGGCGCCTCCCGAGCGAGACTCACCGGGTCCAGCCCGAGCGACGGCAGAACGATCCCGGCCCTTTCCAGAACCGACCGCAATTCCCTCAAAGTCTCCTCCGCCTCTTCGACGCACAACGCCGAGTGCCGTGCCGCCACGTGATTCCCCTTTCTCCTGCGATTTAACGCTTCGTATCTCCAGAGTGACCCTGCGCCAGTAGACTCGGCAGCATTCTGCGCCCTACAAGTAAGAGGCAGCTCAAGGGGGTTGGCCATGGCCAACGGTTCGCGGCAGGCGGCATGGGAATTCTTCGGGGCAGAGCTGAAGAGGCGACGGGAGAACGCCGGCATCACCCAGGCGGAGCTGGGGGCACGCGTTTTCGTTTCCGGTGGGTATATCGGACAGTTCGAGCAGGCCCATCCGGAAGCCTCAGCTGGATGTGGCCCAGCGGATCGACGAGGTCCTACAAACCGACGGTTTTTTCGAGCGGCTTTGGCGGAAGCTGATCAAGGATCAGCGGTATACGGAGTACTTCGCGCACGCTGCTGAGCTGGAGCGGCTGGCGACGGAGATCTGCGAGTTCGCGCCAGCGGTGGTCCCCGGGCTCCTCCAGACGCGGGAGTACGCGCAGGCGGTGTTCCTGGCGAGCAACCCGTTCGCCACCGACGAGTACATCGAGGAGCTGATCAAGGGACGCATGGACCGGGCGCGGCTGCTCAAGGACACTACAAGGCCCCTGTATTGGGTGGTCCTCCACGAGACAGTCCTGCGCATCCCCGTCGGCGGCCCGGCAGTCATGGCACACCAGCTCGACCACATCGCGGCGCTGGTGCGGGAGCGCAAGGTGCTGGTGCAGATGCTGCCGTTCGCGGCAGGCGCGCATCCGGAGATGGGCAAGATGATGTGGCTCATGGAGTTCGAGGACGCCCCGCCAACCGTCTATACAGAAGCGGTGCGTTCGGGGAATCTGGTGGACGAACCCTTGGTGGTGAAGCGCACCCGGTCGGCCTACGATCACATCAGGGCCGCCGCGCTGGCACCGGAGGCGTCCCTGGCCCTGATCGAATCGGCGGCGGAGGACTACAGACGATGCGCGAGTACGACCTGAGCAACGCCCGTTGGCGCAAGAGCAGCTACAGCGGCGGCAGCGGCGGGGAGGCCTGCATCGAGGTAGCCGACGCAGTCCCCGGTGTCGTCCCCGTCCGGGACAGCAAGGTGCACGCGGGTGCGGTGTTGGTGATCGGGGCGGCTGCGTGGACGGAGTTCATCGGTGCCGTTGGGGCCGCCCGCTTCTAGGCCAGTGTCGTGCTTCCACGACGCCTCCCCCGGGCGCTCGCCGACGCCCTGCCCGGACAGCTCTCCGGCGGGCAGCGGCAGCGGGTCGCCATCGCCCGCGCGCTGGCCCTGGACCCGGGGCTGGTGGTGGTGGACGAGCCGACCAGCGCCCTGGACGTGTCGGTCCGCGCGCAGATCCTCAATCTGCTGCTGGACCTGAAGGAACGGCTCGGTCTCGCCCTGGTGTTCGTCTCGCACGACATCCGGACGGTACGGCGGATGAGCGACCGTGTGATCACCATGTACCTGGGCCGGATCGTGGAGGAGACCCCGGCCGACCGGGTCACCGACAGCGCCCGGCACCCGTACACCCGTGCCCTGTGCTCGGCCACGCCCAGCCTGCTGGACCCCATCGCCCCGATCCCGCTGAGCGGCCCGGTGCCCTCGGCGACCCGGCCGCCGAGCGGCTGCCCCTTCCGCACCCGCTGCTGGAAGGCCGACACCCTGTGCGCCGACCTGATGCCCGGCTTCTCGGCCGCGTCACGGCCCGGGCACCGCTACCGCTGTCACCATCCTGTGGAGGAGGACCGGCCGACCCGAGACCTAGCGAACCAGGAGCCCTGAATGACGTTTCCCACCCCGCTGACCGGTGTCGTACCGCCCGTCTGCACGCCCCTGACTCCGGAGCGGGAGGTGGACGTGCCCTCACTGCTCAGGCTGGTCGAGCATCTGGTGGCGGGCGGGGTGCACGGGCTGTTCCTGCTGGGCTCGACCTCGGAGGCGGCCTTTCTGACGGACCGGCAGCGCAGACTGGTCGTGGAGGCCGTCGCGGACCATGTGGGCCGTCAGCTTCCGGTGCTGGCCGGGGCCATCGACATGACCACCCCGCGCGTCCTCGAGCACGTGCGCGCGGTCACGGAGGCGGGCGCCGAGGCCGTCGTCGTCACCGCCCCCTTCTACGCCCGCACGCACCGCTCGGAGATCGTCCACCACTACCGCCGGATCGCCGCCGCCAGCCCGGTCCCGGTGATCGCCTACGACATCCCGTCCGCCGTGCACACCAAGCTCCCCGCCGATCTGGTGCTGGGGCTGGCGGCCGACCGGGTGCTGGCCGGGATCAAGGACTCCAGCGGGGACCTGGGCGTCTTCCGGGAGATGGTCACCGGGGCCCGCGCGCTCGCCGGGTTCGGCGTCCTGACCGGCTCCGAGGTGGTCGTGGACGCCGCACTGGCGCTGGGCGCCGACGGGGCGGTGCCGGGCCTGGCCAACGTCGACCCGCACGGGTACGTGCGCCTCTACCGGCTGTGCAGGGCGGGCGACTGGGCGGGGGCACGGGCCGAGCAGGAGCGGCTGTGCGCGCTGTTCGGGATGGTCGGCGTCGGTGATCCGGCACGGATGGGCGGCAGTTCCTCGGCGCTGGGCGCGTTCAAGGCAGCGCTGCATCTGCGGGGTGTCATCGACTGCCCGATCACCGCGGAACCGCAGGTTCCGCTGTCGGGGGCGGAAGTCGAGCAGGTGGGGAAGTTCCTGGCGGCGGCCGGGCTGTTGTGACCCGCCGGGCCTCCTGCCGCCCCGCCCCGGGCCCGTCGTGCGCGGGTCCGGGGCGGGGTACGGCGGACGCGGTTCGGGATCCGCGGTTCAGGTGGCGGTCGGTTCGGGGTCACCGCTCAGGGTCCGGGCCCTGTCCGGGACACCGTTGGGACTGCCGTGCGGGCTGGCGTTCCACAACTCGCGGAAACGTCTGATCCGCTGCTGCACCTCGTCCTCGCGGGCGTTCACCGTCGTCCAGGAGTTCACGCTCAACTGGTCGGCGCCGATCTCGTAGGACAGCTCCTCGTCGAACACGATGAAGTCGATCATCTTGCCGCGCTGGACGTGCAGCGGGAGCTGGGACAGGGCCACCACCCGCACCTCGATACGTACGTCCCGCTGCTCCTTGCAGAGGTCCGCCAGCTGCGGGATGTCCGCCGGATCCCTGACGATGAACAGGCGCCTGACCCGCACACCACGCTCGTCGATCGCTTTGCGCTGCGCCTCCAGATAGCGGCCGGCCGGTTCGGTGCTCCAGAAGTTCTGGTCGACGGAGGTGCTGATGGCGTCGATGCTCTTCCTGGTGCACTTGGTCAGGCTCAGCAGCCAGTCGTGGTTCTCCCCGGGGCACTCGGCGCTGAGGTTGGTCAGGTCGTCCATCTGCAGGGCGAGCCGGTTGATCTCCTCGCGCGCGAAGTCGTGCAGGATCTTCGGGCCGATGGAGATCACGTGGGTGGCGCTCTCGGCGAGCCGGGGCACGCCGTCGTCGCGGAGCTTCTCCACCTCGTTGAAGAGTTTGGTGGCCCGGCCGATGTCGACGAAGCGTTTCTCGACGGAGCTCTTCAGATCGCCCAGCTGATGCGCGAAGGTCACCATGAACTGGACGATCAGCACCGCGCCGCCGCACAGCACCGACAGGACCAGCTGCCACATGTCGTCGGCCGTCGGGCTCAGCACCGTGCTCAGCACGAACACCACGCCGCCCGCCAGGACTGTGACGATCAGCTTCTGTATCAGTTTGCGCGCGCCGTCCTCCCCGCCGCCGTCTTCTTCGTCGTGCGCGGTGTGACCGCGCGATGTGATCGTTCCGGTCATCTCGCTTTCTCCCCCCGTCGGGGCCGTGTGGGTGAGGGTCGTTCGGTCAGCGGGCCGCCAGCGCTTCGTCGCTGCGGGGCAGCAACGCTCTGAGGGCCATCTGGTCGCGGAGGCGCTGGACCAGGTTCTGCCACTGGCGGGTGAAGCCGGGGCGCTGTTCCAGCGTCTGCCACAGCGGTCCGAGCGCCGGGTCGACGCGGGCCCTCGGCATCCAGACGTGCAGCAGGTGTTCGACGAGGGGGCCCAGCGTCTTCAGGGCGCCGGCCCCGTTCGCGGGTCCGAGCGGCAGGCCGTCGAGTTTGTGTCCGACGGTCGTGAGCAGCCAGTCGTGCAGGGCCAGGTCCTCGCAGAGTCCGGCGACGGCGTCGGGCGCGGTGTCCTCGGGCACACGCAGTTCCGCGGTGCGCAGGCTGTCCTCGTCGTCGACGGTGAAGCTCACGAGATGGGCCGGCGTCCCGGCGGGGGCGGCCAGGGCGGCCCAGCGCAGCCGGGTGCCGGAGGTCCGCAGCGGGGGGTCGTGGTCGAGCAGCCGGTGCTGCCGGGAGATCCGGGCCAGCAGGCCCTCGGCAACGGAGCCGACGTCGAGCAGCTCCGGGGCGTGGGGGTCGTCCAGGAAGCCCTGGGCGACCGCCTCGCGCGGCAGGCGGCCCAGGGGGACCAGCACGCCGGGGCGGACCAGGTAGTACCCCCACGGGCGGCGCCGGTCGGGTCCGGTGGCCGGGGCGGAGAAGTACGCCGTGGCCTGAAGCACCCGGCCCTCGGTGAGGGCGGCACGGGCCGCCACCGTGCCGATCGCGCGGACTTTGGCGCCGCTCGCGGTGGGCAGCCGGCAGTCCACGCCGGTGAGGACCTCCGGAGAGAGAGCGTGCAGGTTGGGGCGCCGGGAGAGACGGACCCGTTCGTCGGGGCGCAGTTGCAGCAGCCGTTCCGCGATGCGGGCACCGACGGCGTCGCGGGTGGGCAGCAGGCAGGTGCGGACCTCGCCGCACATCAGGGCCGGCCCCGCCGGCCGCGTCTGGGGCGCCATGTCACAGCCCCGGCGGAAAGAGGTAGGAGGTGCGCGCCGCGACGTCCTCCGGCACCGTGAGCTGTTCCCGCTCGGCGCGCTCGACTACCTGGCCGACGGCGCGCGCGTCCACGTGCACCTGTTCCAGGACGACCCGGACGGCATGCTCCACGGGCAGAAACCGGGTGGGCAGCACGCTGCACGTGTAGTACGCGGTGAAGGGCGGCGCGGAGGGGTTGAGCCGCAGCAGGGGCGGCAGCGCGTCCCAGTCGTCGGGGAAGGCCTTCTGGTCCCACGGGGTGGGGGTCAGTACGGCCCGGCCGTCGTCGCGCAGCAGTCCGAGGCGGGCCAGCTGCCAGACGGCGGCGAGGAACGCGCAGGACCAGGTGCGGTGTTCGCCGGCGTCGTCCCACAGCTCGACGTCGACGAAGACGGAGTGGCCGCGGGCCCCGGTCTCGCTGGGGGGCTGCCAGGCGCCGTCGGCGTCCAACGCCGCGGAGGTGCGCCGGGTCGGTGCGCGCCTGCCGTTGGTGAGCCATCCGGTGCGGCTGACCGGCGGACGGAAGCCGGTGCTGCCGGGCGGCGGGGACTCCACCAGCCGGTGCACCACGGAGTCGGCGAGGCCGGGCCGGCCCGCGCGGGTGGGGTCGGTCAGGGCGCATCCCGACTCGCGGGCCAGGTAGTCGATGCTCAGCCCGGCCCGCTCCGCCGCTCCCAGCAGGGTCGGTAACAGTTCGGCGGGGGTGGACAGCCGGCTGAAGTAGTCGTCGATCAGGAAGCAGGTGCTGATCCGGGGCCGGTTGTCGGTCGGCAGAGCGGTGGTCCAGGCACGGGCGGTCTCGGCCCAGGGGCGTACGGCGGTGAAGTGGCGCACCAGCCGTTCGGCGCCCTCGGCGAAGTCCTCCATGTACAGGTGGCCCAGTTCCAGGGACAGATGGGAGAAGGGAAGGGACTCGGTGACCGGGTCGGCGCTGGTCTCCCGGAAGGCGGCGGCTTCCGTCACAGTTGCCCCCAGTACTTGTCGTCGGTCAGCCGCTCCGCCAGTTCCACCAGCGCCTGCCGGGTCTTGAAGTTGGCGATCTTGCTGTCGAGCACGTCGTCGTCCGTGATGAGCTGTTCGCGCATCTGGAGCACGGGTTCCAGGGGGATCGATCCCAGGACGCGGGACTTGCCGATGTCGAGGGAGGCCGCCAGTTCCTCCAGCCTCTTGTTGCACTGGCGCATCCAGGCGTACTGGGCCGCCGGCATCTGCGCCCACTGCGGTGACTCCAGGTCGGGCACGGCGGCCCGGACGAAGCGGACAGCGCCGAGAAGTGCCGTCCGGTCGTGCCCCGTGGCCGTGCCGTGGGACACGATGCCCTGCCGGCCGAAGACCAGTTCGGCGGCGGCCATGACGTGCTGCCGGGTCCAGCGGTGGTAAAGAAGCCAGCGGGCGGGGATGCGGCACAGCTCGTCGCGGGCGGTGGCGGCCAGCGCCAGGTCCATGGCGTAGCTGCGTCCGGCGCTGAGGTCCACCACGGTCAGGTCGAACTCGCGGTGCAGCCGCAGGAAGAGGTCGACGCAGCGGTGCAGGTTCTCCTCGTCGGTGACGAATTCCCCGCCGCCGCGGTCGCCGGGCAGCAGGACCAGGCGTCCGCAGCCGCTGGGGCGGTCGCTGAGGACGGGGTGCTCGGTACGGTTCCACACGTCGACGCGCAGTGGTTCGCCGGTCTTGCCCTTGAGGTAGGAGTGCAGGCCCCGCCCCTCGGCCTCCTCCTTGACGTTCGGGGTGTCGAAGACGGCGGTGGCGGTGGGCGAGCCGAAGTCGAAGTCCAGGTAGCAGACGTCGTCGCCGTCGAGGGCACGGCGGTAGGCGAGGTTGGCGCTGGTGACCGAGCGTCCGGTGCCTCCCTTGTCGGAGGCGGCGAAGACGAGCACGGCTCACACTCCCTGACGCCCGGCGGCCCTGGCGCGGGCCAGGGCGTCGAGCCTGCCGAGCACGCTCAGGGCGAGCGCGCAGGACGTGCCGGGCTGGGAGTCGAGCAGGGTGCGGGCGCGGCGCAGGTCGGCCTCGATGCTCTTGAGTTCCGTGCCCTCCTGGCTCTTGGCGATGGGGGCGGGCTGCTCCATCTGTTCGGTGCCGAGGAGGTGGGTCGCCTCGCTGAGCAGGGACCGTGCCAGCGCCGCCGGTTCGGGGCTGCGGATCGGTGCCTGGTTGTAGAGCTGCTGGGCGGCGACCATGCACTCGGTGACGCGTTCGGTGATGCTCCAGGACAGCGGTGCCTGGCGGGCCGGTGAGTTCGGGTAGGTCGCGTGCACGTTGTCCCACAGGCCGACGCCCTCCCCGTCGGGGATGCGCCGTCGCCACAGGTGGTCGAGGGCCTGTTCGGCGAGCCGGAGCAGCCGGTCGTGCGCGGCGACGTTGCGGGACAGGGCGCACAACTGGATCACTCGCTTGAGCAGCTGGGCCGAGAAGTCGGTCATCGTCCACCGCATGGGCGGCCCGAGGGGGTTGTCGGACTGGAGGGGCAGCGCGACGCCGGGGTTGTGCAGCAGGACGGCAGGGTCCTCACGGGTGGTGCTGGAAGTGATCCGGCCGCGTTCGGCGAGGCGTTCCATGACGCCGACGGTGCGGGTCAGATCGTCGTCGGTGGCGCGGCGCCGTAGCAGGTCGTGGACGAGGATCGAGGCGACGCAGAGGGAGAAGTACTCCGATTCCAGTTGCTGGCCCGTGGTCCGCCAGGGGATGTCCTCCAGCGGCCATCTGTCGTCGTCGAAACGCGCGATGCCCGACCAGTACTGCTGGGTGATGGTCCAGCGCAGGCGCAGCGCGTCGGCGAGCTTCTGCTGCTCGGGGTTGAGCAGACCGAGAACGAGGGTGCGGTCGGAGAACAGGTCCTGGATGCCGTCGAGGGCGACCACGGTGAAGTACAGGTACGGCACCCCGCGGGCTACGCCGTCGGGCTGGTCCCCGATCGGCTCGGCGGTCTCCACCTGGGGTGCGCCCTTGACCAGGCTCCAGGCCCAGCCGCATTCGAAGAGCCGGTTCTCGTTGCCGAGTTGCTCCTCCACGTCGACGCCGAGGACGACGCTCTCACGGATGACGGCGCGCAGCGCCCGGAAGCGCTCCTGGAACTGCTGGAGGACCATCCGGTCCGGCGTGCGGTCCTGGCCGATGAGCCGGCACAGCGCCTGGCCCTGCGGTGACTCGACCTCGTAGACGTCGACGGTGAAGGACCTCAGCAGGCTGACCATGGCGGCGGTGAGGCGGTCGCTGGTCGCGCTGCGCAGTCTCTCGATGAGCTGGAGCGTGCCGGACCGCTCGGTCTTGCTCTGGTAGACCTTGAGGAACCCGAGGGTGGCCAGACACAGGGTGACGGACAGGCTGAAGGAGTCCACGACACCGAGGGCCCGCTGTTCTTTGGTCAGTTCCTGATCGGGGTCCTCGGCGATGAAATAGTGCCCGCCCGAGAAAGTAGGGGTGTCGCCGGCCCGGTGTTTCTCCATGAACTCGGTGAGCACCCGGACCAGGCTCTCCGGGATCTCCGTCGCGTCGCCGACAGCCCGCAGGGATTTTTCGACGTCCGGCTGTGTGGTGTCGGGCGCGTCCAGCCGGAACGCGGGAACCTCGGTCGCGGGATACAGCAGGCACAGCAGCCGTTCGGCGTCGGACACGCTGCTGAGGCCACCCCATTCCCCCCAGTCCCATGCGCCGTCCGCGTAGCAGTGACGAGCAATCGACTGCCAGATGGACAGAAGATTCTGCCTGGGTTTGATCTGCATCCCCATGCCCCTCACACAGGTATGTCACCCGGACGGCGAATTGATATGAGCATTTCTCACGCACCCCGGTGGCCGCAGGCGACGATCATTCCTGTGTAACCCTCGCGCAGCAGTCCCCCGGGCTTGCCGAGCCGGTGGATCTCGATTTTCGAGGCGTATGCACCGAGGGTGTCGCGGACTTCCTGCTCGTCGATGTCGAGCGCGGGGAAATCACTCTCCCCCACCCGGTACCCCCGGGAGTGCTCCATGAAGGCGGCGGCGAAAGGAGCCTCCGGCTCCAGGGCGCTCATGAAGCAACTGACGCCGCGCCGGAACTCCTCCAGCGAGGTGGTGATCGACTCGGCGACGAAGAACATGGTGCCCATCGCCCAGCGCTCGTCCCTCTCGCAGAGGTCGAAGAGATTGCCGGGCCGGGGGCGGACCTTCTGCGCGAAGGACGTCCGAGGGTCCGGGCAGCGCCGACCGTAGACCTCGTCCCGGCACAGGACGTCCCAGAACTTGCCCCACTGGCGCGCGTAGGAATCCCGCTGTCCGTTGAGATACCCCACGTTCGCGGGCGAGCGCTCCAGGAGCGTGATCTTGTCGCACCAGGGGAGCATGCTGAGGGCGGGATAGAGGTTGGGACCCGCCCCGACGTCGATACCGGAAGCCACGCCACCGGAAGCGCCGAAATGACCGCTGAAATGATCGCGAACGATGCCGATGATCGCCTCGTCATCAGGGTGCAGGACGAGGTAATTGTGTTTGATGTACTCCCCGGGATCGAAATCCTCCCAGGCTACGTCATCGTTGAGCTTCTCCGTGCCGATCGGCGATCCCGAGGTCATTAACGCAGGGTAGCAGAGCGGTCGCATCCCGAACCCGCGCCGCGCAGGATTCGTCGCAGCCGCACAGGGCACGCCGCAGATGATCACCGCGATAAGCCTTGTGAACGTACAGTTTCGGCCGCCCGCCCCACTCAACCACAAATGGTCTGAATCTCTCCTTGAACGGCCGGAAACAGTGAATCACGCTGGGGGAGCCGTGCCGTTGGCGGGTTGCCCGATCATCTACATACCGTCATATCAATAGGCACGTCACACGACCCCGCGCCTCTTCACCGTCACCTCGCACCTGACCGAGAAAAGGGGACGGAATGATTCCTCTTCCCGAAGACCAGCGGATCAGAAAGGTCGTGGAGACCGACCTGCCTGAGGTGCTGCGCCTCGACCAGGAGGCCTTTCCGGAGGGACCGTATCCCTACTTCGCCCTGCGCCAGTTCCACGACGCCCTCGGGGACCATCTCCTCGTCGTCGACGGCGGCGACGGGCTGCGCGGGTACGTCCTCGCCACCCCACCGCACCACGCCCGCAGCTGGATACTCAGCCTCGTCGTCGGCCACGGCCTGCGCGGCAACGGCGTGGGCCGCGCGCTCATGACCGAGATGCTCCAGCAACTGCGCAAGGAAGGCGCGTGCGAGGTCCTGCTCACCGTGGACCCCGACAACGAGTCCGCCATGGCGCTCTACCGCCATCTTGGTTTCGCGCCCTGGGGCCTCCCCCGGGAAGACTATTTCGGCCCGGGAGAACCACGGCTGCGCATGCGCCTGGCCTGGTGATCCCGTCCGGGCAGGCGCAGACTGCGGAACACGATCGTGTCGTACGGCCCCGCCCTGCCCGCCTCGTGGAGGAGCCCGACCGTGCCGGGGCCCAGCGGGACGAGGCCGGAGTCGGCAGTTCGCGGGGGTGACCGGAGGGTGCCGTTGCTCCCTGGGGAGCATCACGGGGACGGTCAGGACGGCGTACGGGCGGCGGCCAGCAGACGGCTCACGTCGTCGGCGCAGATGGTGAGGGCCGCGCCGACGGTGGTGAGGGTGTCGCGTTCGGCGGGCGTGTAGGGGCCGTCGGCCAGGGCGATGCGGGCGGCCTGGAGGAGCAGGGACTCGCGTCCGGGGGTGGACAGGTGCGGGGCGAGCGGGTCGAGGGCCTCGTGCAGCTCTATGGCGAGGCTCGTGCCGCAGGGCCCGCCGAGGACCCGGCCGGTGTCGGCGGTGACGGCCTCGGCCAGGGCCTGGAGCCGGTCCTCGGTGCACTCGTCGAAGCCGGCCGCGCGGACCGCGCCGGCGGCCGTCTCCAGGGCGGTGCGGGAGCAGGTGCCGTCCGCGGTGAGTACGGCGAGGGCGACGGTGTGCACGGCGTCGCGGAGCATCGCGGCGAAACGGCGGGTGGTGGGGTGGTCGAGGACGTCGGTGCCGAAGTGGTGGCCGCAGGCGGCGCATTCCACGACCGGTCCGGTCGTCCCGCGCGGCAGCACGGGCATCCCGAGGAGGGTGAGGCGGCGGCGGCCGGTGAGCCGCTGGTAGTTGCGGTCGCCTCCGCAGCCGGGGCAGAAGAACTCGCCGTCCCCGACCGGTGTCCACGCGGTGCGGATGCCCAGCACGCGCACAGCCCTGGCGGCACGGCCGTCTCGACCCCGTACTGGCAGCACGTCGCACCTCCGTAACCGCGCGGCAGCATCGCAGCGCTGGCGTGATGTTAGCCACACCATGGAGGCTGAGTCAGTACCCCGGAGGAGACCTTTCCGTGACCTGCGGGCCGCCCTGGCCGAGAAGCGACGTGGCCCCGGCCGCCGTGAACGGCGACCGGGGCCACGAAATGCCCGGTCAGGAGCGGAGCACAGCCATCAGCGGGACGCGCGGTTCACCGCGGAGACGACCGCCTTCAGCGACGCACGCGTCGTGTTCGCGTCGATGCCGATACCCCACAGGATCTTGCCGTCGATCGCGCATTCGATGTAGGAGGCGGCCTGCGCGGAGGCTCCCTCGCTCATCGTGTGCTCCTGGTAGTCCAGCAGGCGTACGTCGAGGCCGATGGACTCCAGGGCGTCGAAGAAGGCGGAGATCGGACCGTTGCCGGAGCCGGTCAGGACGGTGTCCTCGCCGTCGACGGTGGCCTCGACGGTCAGCGTGTCGACGCCGTCCGTGTCGGTGGTCGACTGGCCGGTCTTCACCTGGATCCGGCCCCACGGGTTGTCCGGGTTCGGCAGGTACTCGTCCTGGAAGACCGCCCAGATCTCCTTGGGCGTGATCTCGCCGCCCTCGGCGTCCGTCTTCGCCTGGATGATCCGGGAGAACTCGATCTGCATCCGGCGCGGCAGCTCCAGCTTGTGGTCGTTCTTCAGGACGTAGGAGACACCGCCCTTGCCGGACTGCGAGTTGACGCGGATGACGGCCTCGTAGGAGCGGCCGACGTCCTTCGGGTCGATCGGCAGGTACGGCACCGCCCACTCGATGTCGTCCACCGTGACGCCCTTGGCCTTCGCCTCGGCCTCCATGGCGTCGAAGCCCTTCTTGATGGCGTCCTGGTGGGAGCCCGAGAAGGACGTGTAGACCAGGTCCCCCACGTACGGGTGGCGCGGGTGGACCTCCATCTGATTGCAGTACTCCCACGTACGACGGATCTCGTCGATGTCGGAGAAGTCGATCTGCGGGTCGACGCCCTGGGAGAACAGGTTCATGCCCAGGGTGACCAGGTCGACGTTGCCGGTGCGCTCGCCCTGCCCGAACAGGCATCCCTCGACGCGGTCGGCGCCGGCCATCAGGGCCAGCTCGGCCGCCGCCACGGCCGTGCCGCGGTCGTTGTGCGGGTGGACGGACAGGCAGACGTACTCGCGGCGGGAGAGGTTGCGGTGCATCCACTCGAAGCGGTCCGCGTGCGTGGAGGGCGTCGAACGCTCCACGGTGGCAGGCAGGTTGAGGATGATCTCGCGGTCCGGGCCCGGCTGCCAGACGTCCATGACCGCCTCGCAGACCTCCAGCGCGAAGTCCAGCTCGGTGTCGGTGAAGATCTCGGGGCTGTACTGGTAGCCGAACTCGGTTTCGGGGCCCAGCAGCTTCTCGGCGTACTCCATCACCAGGCGGGTGCCGTCGACGGCGATCTGCTTGATGTCGTCCTTGGAGCCGCGGAAGACGACCCGGCGGAAGACCGGGGCGGTGGCGTTGTACAGGTGGACGGTGGCGCGGCGGGCGCCCTTGAGGGACTCCACGGTCCGCTCGATCAGGTCCTCGCGGGCCTGGGTCAGCACGGAGATGGTCACGTCCTCGGGGATCGCGCCCTCTTCCTCGATGATCGAGCGCACGAAGTCGAAGTCGGTCTGACCGGAGGCGGGGAAGCCGACCTCGATCTCCTTGTAGCCCATCTTGACCAGCTGGTCGAACATGCGGCGCTTGCGCTCGGGCGACATCGGGTCGATCAGTGCCTGGTTGCCGTCGCGCAGGTCGGTGGACAGCCACCGGGGGGCGGTGGTGACGCGCTGCTCCGGCCAGGTGCGGTCCGGGATGTCGACCTGCTGGTAGCGGCCGTACTTGTGGATCGGCATGGAACTGGGCTGCTGGCGGTTCGCCATGATCGCGTGGGCTCCTCGAGAAGACCGCGGGGTCCGCGGGTCCGGTGGACGGCCGACGACGCAACGCCAGAGCTCCGCGGGGAGGGAGTCGGCCTTTGACTACAGGCCCTCGCCGCGGCAGCTAAGGAGAAGCAGCCCGAAACGCATGATGCTCCGCAGACTAGCCGAGCCGCGCCGGCTGCGCGGGTCTGTATCAGTATGCGGAACCCGGTCGGGAAATAGGACAAAAAGTGCGCTACACCACTCGCCGATGGCACCCCTCTACCACTCCGTGACACAGAGCGGGGGCGAATGTCCCCGTATTTCACCAATCAAGGTCGCTGCTAGTGACAACGGCATCACCCAGTGCAATGGTGCCGGACATGACCAGCAACGGGGGCTTCGCGCCCGTCTTCTGCACGATCGTGCCGCCGCACGTCCTCGACAAGCTCGCGCAGCACGAGGACCCCGCGCTCTCCGGACCCGCCCGCCGGTCCCTGGAGCACGACGCCTACCAGCGCACCCGTCGCCGCCTGACCACGGTGATCGGCGCGCCCGCCGTCACCCCGCCCGCACAGGCCGTGAACGGCAAGCCGCACCGCACCATCTACGACGCCGGGCACACCCAGGACCTGCCCGGCAGGAAGGTCCGCGAGGAGGGCTCCGAGCCCGGTGCGGACGCCACCGTCAACCGCGCCTACGCAGGCCTCGGCGCCACCTTCGAGCTGTACCAGAAGGTGTACGGCCGCGACTCGATCGACGGCCAGGGGCTGCCGCTGAACGCCAGCGTGCACTTCGGCGTCGACTACGACAACGCCTTCTGGAACGGCGAACAGATGGTGTTCGGAGACGGCGACAACGAGATCTTCCTGGACTTCACCATCCCGGTCGACGTCATCGGCCACGAGCTGACCCACGGCGTCACCCAGCACACCGCCAACCTCGCCTACTTCGGCCAGTCCGGCGCGCTCAACGAGTCGATCTCGGACGTCTTCGGCTCGCTCATCAAGCAGTACGCGCTCGGCCAGACCGCCGAGCAGGCCGACTGGCTGATCGGCGCGGGCCTGCTCGCGCCCCGCGTCCACGGCACCGCCCTGCGCTCGATGAAGGCCCCGGGCACGGCCTACGACGACCCCCGCCTCGGCAAGGATCCGCAGCCCGCGACGATGGACGGCTACGTCCACACCGGCCGCGACAACGGCGGCGTGCACATCAACTCCGGCATCCCCAACCACGCCTTCTACCTGGTCGCCAAGGCCATCGGCGGCCACTCCTGGGAGAGGGCCGGGCAGATCTGGTACGACGTCCTGACCGGCGGCAAACTGCCGACGTACGCCAGCTTCGCGGACTTCGCCAAGCTCACCGTCCGTGCGGCCCGCAAGCGGTACGGCGCGGGCGACGAACTGGAGGCCGTGCAGAAGGCCTGGGAGCAGGTCGGAGTGCGGACCCCGTAGTTCTGTACTAGACAGGGATCATGCGGATTCAGGTGAGGCGCACGGGTGGCTTCGGCGGCATCGAGCGGTACGCCGAGGTGGACATCTCACAACACCCCGACGCCCAGGAGTGGCAGGCCCTGGCCGAGCGCGCGCTCGCGGCCGGCCGGGGCACACCCCCGATCGGAGTGCCCGACGGGTTCAGCTACCAGATCACGGTGGGCGACAGGACCGTGTACTGCGCGGACCCGCGGCTGACCGACGACCAGCGGCAACTGATCACCAGGGTGCTCAAAGAGGGCGCGTAACTGCTTGTTCCCGCCTGCCCGTTGACTTCCGTTACCGCCGGTACGGATGATCCGGCACATGGCGACAGATGCGCGCACGGCGACGAACCCGGCACTCCCGTTCCCGGACGGCTTCCTGTGGGGCGTCTCGACCTCGGCGCACCAGATCGAGGGCGGCGTCGGCGAGCGTGAGGCGTCCGTGTGGGACGTGTTCACGGCCGAGCCGGGGCGGGTGAAGGACGGCTCGACGGCGGCGGTGGCCTGCGACCACTACCACCGCCACCCCGAGGACGTGGCCCTCCTCGCCGACCTGGGCGTGGACGCCTACCGCTTCTCCGTCTCCTGGCCCCGGGTGAACTCCCCCGGCGGCCTCGGCTTCTACGACCGCCTGGTGGACGAGCTGTGCGCGGCGGGCGTACGGCCGGTGCCCACTCTCTACCACTGGGACCTGCCCGCCTCGCTGGACTGGCTGGAGCGGGACACCGCGGCCCGGTTCGCCGAGTACGTGTCGGTCGTGGCCGGGCGGCTGAGCGACCGCGTGCACAAGTGGATCACTCTCAACGAGCCCGCCGAACACACCCTGCTGGGCCACGCGCTGGGCGTCCACGCACCGGGCCGGCGGCTGCTGTTCGACGCACTGCCGGTCGCCCACCACCAGTTGCTGGCCCACGGTCTGGCCGTACAGGCCCTGCGCGCGGCCGGGGCCACGGACATCGGCATCGCCAACTCCCACGGCCCGACCTGGCCCGCCTCGAAGGAACAGGCCGATGTGGAGGCGGCGGACTTCTACGACGTACTGCTGAACCGGATGTTCGCCGAACCGGTCCTGCTGGGCGTGTACCCCGAGCACATCGGCGAGCTGATGCCGGGAGACGTGGCCGGTGACCTGGCGGTCATCGCCGAGCCGGTCGACTTCTACGGCGTCAACTACTACGCGCCGACCAGAGTGGGCGCCCCGCGGGGCACGCAGACAGAGTTCGGCGGGATCACCATGCCCGCCGAACTTCCCTTCTCCGTCCGGCAGATCGAGGGCCGCCCGGTCACCGACTTCGGCTGGCCCGTCGTGCCGGAGGGGCTGACCGAGTTGCTGACCGCCTTCCGTGACCGCTACGGCGACCGGCTCCCGCCGATCGTGATCACCGAGAACGGATGCTCCTACGAGGGCATCGACGACCAGGACCGCATCGCCTACCTGGACGCCCACATCCGTGCCCTGCACGCGGCCGTGCAGGCGGGTGTGGACGTGCGGGGCTACTTCGTGTGGTCCCTGATGGACAACTGGGAGTGGGCGGAGGGACATGCGCGCCGCTTCGGCCTCGTCCATGTCGACTACGCCACCCAGAGACGCACCCCGAAGGCCTCCTACCACTGGTTCCGGGACGTGCTGCGGGCTCGGAGATGACCACCACCTCCGGCTCGGCGGCCCTCACCGAGCCCGTCGAGCCGGTCGGCCGGGGGTGGACGGCGGCCCTGGCGCTGGCCAACGGAGCGATCTGGGTCGGCTGGTTCGGCCCGCTGCAGATCCTGCTCGCTTCCCAGGCGAGGGACTTCGCGCCCGGCTCCGGGATGTCGAAGGAGACGATCCTGGCCTGGGTGACGGGCGCGGGCGCGGTGGTGTCGTTGGTGGCCAACCCCGTCTTCGGCGCCCTCTCGGACCGGACCACGGCCCGCCGGGGCCGCCGTACCCCGTGGATCGTGGCCGGGACGGCGGGCGGCGCACTGTCGCTGCTGCTGCTCGCGGGCGCGGGCGGACCGTGGACGATGGCGGCGGGCTGGTGTCTGGTCCAGCTGACGCTCAACGCGGCCTTCGCGGCGGTGACGGCAGCGGTGCCGGACCGGGTGCCGCGGCTCCAACGGGGCGCGGTCGGCGGCTGGCTGGGGGCGGCGCAGATCCTCGGCGTGGTCGGCGGGACGGGTCTCGCGACGGCGGCGGGCGGGGTCGCGGCCGGGTACGGGGCGTGCGCGGTGTTCACGGCGGTGGGCGTGCTGCCGTACGTCCTGCGCCACGAGGACCTGCGGCTGCCGCCCGAGGCACGGCCTCCCTGGTCCTGGCGGGCCTTCCTCGGAGGCTTCTGGCTGAGCCCGCGCCGCCACCCGGACCTGGGCTGGGCCTGGCTGACCCGGTTCCTGATCAACCTGAGCAACTCCCTCGTCCTGCTGTACCTCCTCTACTACCTGCGGGACCGCGTCCACTACCACGACCCCGACCAGGGCGTACTGATCCTGACCGCGGTGAACGGGCTGACGCTGCTCGCGACGGTCGTGGTCGGCGGCGTCCGGTCGGACCGGACGGGCCGGCGCAAGCCGTTCGTGATCTGGTCGGGCGTGCTGATGGCGGTGGCGACGGCGGCGCTGTCGGGCTGGCAGACCTGGCCGGGCGCGATCGTGGCGGCGGCGGTCCTCGGGATCGGTTTCGGCGTGTTCACCTCGGTGGACTTCGCGCTGATGACCGACGTCCTGCCGAAGGCCGCGGACCGGGGCAAGGACCTCGGCGTCATCAACGTGGCCAACGCCCTGCCCCAGGTCGCGGCCCCCGCCCTGGCCGCTCCGATCGTCACGTACCTCGGCGGCTACCGGGTGCTGTACCTGGTGGCGGCGGTGATCGGGCTGGCGGGGGCGGGGCTGGTGGGCCGGATCCGGGGGGTGGACTGAGGCGGGGTGCGTGGCGGGTTCACAGGGCGCCGGCGTCCCGGGCGGTCCAGATCGTCGGGTACTGCGGGCAGAAGCCCAGCTCGCGCCGGATGCGTTCGGTGGAGACGATGCCGTGCCAGGGGTCCTCGTCCATGCGGGTGTGGGCCTCCGCCGGGAGGCCGGCGTCGAGAAGTCGGTGGACGTCCAGGGCGGTGACGGGGGCGTCGTCGGCGATGTTGTAGACGCGGCCGTCGGCACCGGGGGCGTACAGCAGCCGCATGAGTCCCCGGGCGACGTCGGCCACATGCACCAGATGGAATCGCTTGGCGGCCGGCCAGTGCGCGAGCCAGCGCAGCGACTGGGCGAGGTGCGGGTCACCCTCGCCGTAGACGAAGGCGAGGCGGCCGACGCGGGTGTCGAGGCCGTCGAGCGCCAGCAACTCCCGCTCGGCCTCGGCCTTCGACTCCGGGTAGGCGCCCCACAGCGGCCCGCCCGGGATGCTCGCGTCGTCCTCGTCGTGCGGGCGGGCGCGCCCCTCGCCGTAGACGAGGTTGGTGCTGACCTGCACGAAACGCCGTACCCCAAAGGCCACGGCGGCTCGCCCCAGCTCCACGGCGGCGTCACGGTTGACGGCCCGCATCTCCTCGTCCGGCACATCCCGGAAGGCGGCGGCGATGTTGACCACGGCATCGGCTCCGGCGAGCGCCTTGCCGAGGGCCTCGCTGTCGCGGAGGTCACCGACGGCGACCTGGGCGCCGAGGCCGGCGAGGGCGGCCCCGTGGCTCTCGTCCCGCACCAGGACGCGCACCTGCTCTCCGGGGCGGGCCTGTGCCAGCAGGCGGGGGACGAACGCGCGGCCGACCTGGCCGGTGGTGCCGGTGACGAGTGTCAGCATGATCTGCTCCCTGGTTGATCTGCCCTGCCGGGTGGGTGCATGCAGCTTCGGCGCGCACCGGGCCTGGCGGGAGAGACCTTCCGATCAGGGGACCGGCACTCCCTGGATAAGCCGGGCGGGCTCGGTCAGTCTTGGGGCGTGAACCGAGCCGAACTCGCCGACTTCCTGCGCCGTGGCCGCGCCCGCCTCGAACCGTCCGACGTGGGCCTGACGGCGGGCGCCCGCCGCCGTACGCCGGGACTGCGCCGGGAGGAGGTGGCGTCCCTGGCCGGCATGTCGGCCGACTACTACACGCGCCTGGAGCAGTCCCGGGGGCCTCGCCCGTCGCGCCAGATGCTGACGGCGCTGGCGAGGGCGATGCGCCTGACCGACGACGAGCGCGACCACCTCTTCCACCTGGCGGGCGAGGAGCCGCCGCGCCGTACGGCGGCGTCGGGGCATGTCGGCCCCGGGCTGCTGCTGGTCCTGGACCGGCTGCACGACACTCCCGCACAGGTGGTGACGGACTGCGGGGACGTCCTGGCCCAGAACGCGCTGGCGAGGGCGCTGACGGGCGACGCGTCCGCCCGCCCGCCGCGGGACCGCAACCTGGTCCGCCGCTACTTCCTGGACCCGGCCGCCCGCGAGCTGTTCCCGCCGGAGGACCGGGCAGAGCACGCGCGGCAGCACGTGGCGAATCTGCGGGCGGTGGCGGCGGCCCGCCCCACGGACCCGGAACCGGCGGCGCTGGTGGCCGAACTGCGGGCGCGCAGCGAGGAGTTCGCCCGGCTGTGGGACGAGCACGAGGTGGCGGTGCGCCGCACGTCGACGAAACGCTTCCAGCACCCGCTGGTCGGCCTGCTGGAGCTGGACTGCGAGGTCCTGCTCAACGACGCCCAGCATCACCTGCTCATCATCCACACGGCCCGCCCGGGAACGGAGTCCCACGAACGGCTCCGGCTGCTGCGCGTGGTGGGCCTCCAGGACCTGTCACCCAGCCGGCCCTGACCGCACGGACTGCGCCGCCCGCTCCGGCGCGTCCCCGGCGGCGACGGCGAAGTCGCTGAGCGGTCCGGCAGAGTTCCCGGCGACTGGCCGGCCCCGACCGCTTCCCCCGTCCCCGGCGGGCTACCGGGCGTGGGCAAGAGTCCTGGCATCCCGCCTGGCGACGCTCGCCGAGGCGGGGTTCCGATCCCAGCCGGGGACTCAGAACCCGAGCCTGCGCAGCTGCTTCGGGTCCCGCTGCCAGTCCTTCGCGACCTTGACGTGGAGATCGAGGAAGACGGGCGTGCCCAGCAGCGCTTCGATGTGCTTACGGGACTTGATGCCGACCTCCTTCAGGCGCTTGCCCTTGGGGCCGATGATGATGCCCTTCTGGCTGGGGCGTTCGATGTAGACGTTGGCGTGGATGTCCAGTAGCGGCTTGTCCGCCGGACGGTCCTCGCGCGGGAGCATCTCCTCCACGACCACCGCGATGGAGTGCGGCAGCTCGTCGCGGACACCCTCCAGGGCCGCCTCGCGGATGAGCTCCGCGATCATGACCTGCTCGGGCTCGTCCGTGAGGTCACCCTCGGGGTAGAGGGCCGGGCCCTCCGGCAGCAGCGGGACGATCAGGTCGGCCAGCAGACCCACCTGCTTGTCGCCGACCGCCGACACCGGCACGATCTCCGCCCACTCGAAGCCCAGCTCCTTGCCCAGCTGGTCGATCGCGATCAGCTGCTCGGCGAGGGTCTTGGAGTCGACCAGGTCGGTCTTGGTGACGATGGCGACCTTCGGGGTCTTCCGGATCCCGGCCAGCTCCTTGGCGATGAAGCGGTCACCGGGGCCGATCTTCTCGTTCGCGGGCAGGCAGAAGCCGATCACGTCGACCTCGGCCCACGTCGTCCGTACGACGTCGTTGAGCCGCTCGCCGAGCAGGGTGCGCGGTTTGTGGAGCCCCGGGGTGTCCACCAGGATCAGCTGGGCGTCGGGCCGGTGCACGATGCCGCGCACCGTGTGGCGCGTCGTCTGCGGCTGGTTCGCGGTGATCGCGACCTTCTGCCCGACCAGAGCGTTCGTGAGGGTGGACTTGCCCGCGTTGGGGCGGCCCACGAAGCAGGCGAAGCCGGCGCGGTGGACGGTCTCGGCCGGCTCTTCGGGTGACTGGGTGCGAACGCTCATGCCGTTCATTGTCCCTGATCCACGAAGCCCCGCCGCACGGTGAGCCTTCGGTAACCGTCAGGCAATGAAACGTCACGGAAACACCCCCGTACACAACCGGAAACGCTCACCGGTGACCCTCTGAGGAGCCCGCACACCGTTGGAGACGCCCGTGACCCTCGCCGCCGCGCACGTCAACACCGGCGACACCGCCTGGCTGCTCGCCGCGACCGCCCTCGTCCTGCTGATGACCCCGGGACTGGCCCTGTTCTACGGCGGCATGGTCCGCGCGAAGAGCGTCCTCAACATGCTGATGATGAGCTTCGTGTCGATCGCCCTGGTCACCGTGGTCTGGCTGGCCGCCGGCTACTCCCTCGCCTTCGGTGACGACGCCTTCGGGGGGCTGATCGGCGGTCTGGAGCACGCCGGGATGAGCGGGCTCGGCCCGGGCAGCGTCCACGGCACGGTCCCGACCGTCCTCTTCGCCACCTTCCAGCTCACCTTCGCGATCATCACGGCGGCGCTGATCAGCGGCGCGGTCGCCGACCGGACGCAGTTCTCCACATGGCTGGTCTTCGTCCCGGTGTGGACCCTGCTCGTATACGTTCCGGTGACCCACTGGGTGTGGGGACCAGGTGGCTGGATCCTCGACAAGCTCGGCGCGCTCGACTTCGCCGGCGGTCTGCCCGTCGAGATCACCTCCGGCGCCTCCGGTCTCGCCCTGTGCCTCGTCCTCGGCCCCCGTCTCGGCTTCAAGAAGGACGCCATGCGTCCGCACAATCTGCCCATGGTGGTGCTCGGCGCCGGGCTGCTCTGGTTCGGCTGGTTCGGTTTCAACGCGGGCTCCGCGCTCGGCGCGAACGGTCTGGCCGCCGCGGCCTTCCTCAACACCCTCGCCGCCGGCTGCACCGGCCTGCTGGGCTGGCTGTTCGTGGAGCAGAAGCGGGACGGCCACCCGACCACGCTGGGCGCGGCGTCCGGCGCGGTCGCCGGCCTGGTCGCGATCACCCCGTCCTGCGGCACGGTCTCCCTGCTCGGCGCCCTCGTGGTGGGCCTGGCCGCCGGTGTGGTCTGCAGTTACGCGGTGAGCTGGAAGTTCCGGCTGAACTACGACGACTCGCTGGACGTCGTCGGTGTCCACCTGGTCGGCGGGATCATCGGCACCCTGCTGATCGGCCTGTTCGCCGAGAAGGCGATGACCGGCGGCACGGAGGGCCTCCTCTACGGCGGCGGGCTCGCCCTGCTCGGCAAGCAGCTGCTCGCCGTGGTGGTCGTCGCGGGGTACGCGTTCACGGTGACGTACGGCCTCGGCAAGCTGCTCGACCGGGTGATGGGCTTCCGGGCGGGTGAGGAGCAGGAGCACACCGGCCTGGACCTTACGGTGCACGCCGAGACGGCTTACGATCACGGAGTCCTGGGCCATGGCGCCCCGGTCTCCCACTCCGTCCTCACCGGAACCAGCACGCAGAAGGTCGGCACCCAGCCATGAAGCTCATCACCGCGATCGTCAAGCCCTACCGCCTCGACGCGGTCAAGACCGCCCTGCAGGAGCTGGGCGTGCACGGGCTGACGGTGACCGAGGCGAGCGGCTACGGCCGCCAGCGCGGCCACACCGAGGTGTACCGGGGGGCCGAGTACCGGGTCGACCTGGTACCGAAGGCGCGGATCGAGGTGGTGGTCGAGGACGCGGTCGCCGACGACGTGATCGACGCGGTGGTCAGGGCCGCGCAGACGGGGAAGATCGGGGATGGGAAGGTGTGGTCCGTCCCCGTGGAGACGGTCGTGCGGGTACGGACCGGCGAACGCGGCCCCGACGCGCTCTGAACCCCCCGGACCAGCCGGGATGTCGAGCGGCGGGTGGCGGCTGATGTACACCTGCCCGACCGGCCCTGCTGGTGCTGGGGCTGCCGGGCTTGGTCGTGCAGGCCGGACTCCGGCTCAGCCTGTTCGCGTCGATCTTCGCGCCGGGACCGGTGAAGTCGGTGACCTTGCCGGTCGGCGACCGGCCCGCGGCGCCGCCCCGGGAGCCCCGGACGGTCCCCGTGTGCAGAGACCCGGTGGAGGCCCCGCCCTTTCCGAAGCCGGCCTACGACAGCGCGACGGCGTCCCCGGCCTGGGACGTGGACGGCCGGCAGCGCCAGGTCGGTGGGGGTCGCTCGCGGCGGCCGTGACCACCGTGCAGATCACTCCGGACGTGTCACCGGCCTTGAGGCTGCTGTGGTCCACGGACATGCCGGCGGTGGTGTGCCGTCGACCGGCGGGAGTGCCTGCGACGGCGGCTGGATGCGGTGCGTGGCGAAGTCCACGTTCGTGCCGGCGGCACCGGACTCGCACAGGCCGGTGCGCCGCCCGTGGTGACCGCGAGCGCGGTCGCCCCGAACGGTGAAGCCCTCTGCCGAGGGAGAGGCCGCAGAAAGCTGACGGGCTCATCAGTTTCTGCGGCGTCCGGAACCCAGGTCGCTCGGTTCGACCGTGCGGGACTACTCCCCGGCGCCCGCCGGTACCGTCTGCTTCACGGCTCCGTCGGGCCCGGCGAGCAGCACGGGCGTCGAGGCGCCGCCCAGATCGGCGACGGCGGCCCGGTCCTCCGATGCGACCTCGTCCGCCTCGCTGACCACCGCCGCGGCCTCCAGCGACGTCGCCCCCGAGGCCACCGCCATGGCCACGGCGGTCTGCAGCGCGCTCAGCTTCAGGTGCTCGAGCCCGACCGACCCGGCGGCATACGTCCGCCCGGTCTCGTCCCGTACGGCCGCCCCCTCGGGTACGCCGTTGCGGGCCCGCACCGAACGGGCCAGGGTCACGATCTTGCGGTCCTCGGGGTCAAGCCCGTTGCTCTCGGTCATGCCCTGAGCATACGAAAGGCACGGCCCCTCACCCCGCCACGGGGTACATCGTCCCGCGCCTGCCCTCCGGAGAGGCCAGCCACTCCAGCTTCGCGGCGGTGTTCGCCTCGTCCAGCGGGGTGTGCAGGACGATCGACAGATCGGGCCGGGCGGGCACCTTCAGCGCCGTCGACTCCACCACCAGCAGCCCGACCACCGGATGCTCCAGCTCCTTGCGCACCTGCCCGGCGTCCTCGATCGCCTGCTCGGCCCACAGCTCGAGGAACTCCGGGCTCGCCTCGCTCACCTCGGCGAGCACCGCCCGGTAGCCCTCGTCGTCCGGCCGGGCGGCACAGGCGGCCCGGAACTGCGCGACGACCGTACGCGCGTTGCGCTCCCAGCTCCTGGCGCGTGACCGGTACAGCGGATCGGTGAAGAAGTCGACGAGGCAGTTCTGCGTGATGCCGGGCCGCATGCCGAGCACCAGCGCGGCGGCGTCGTTGTACATCACGCAGTTGTAGTACCGGTCCATGATGTGCGCCGGATACGGCATCCACGTGTCGATCAGCCGCCGCAGCCCGTCGCACATCTCCCGCTTGTCGGGCGCCACTTCGACCGCGGGCGGGTTCAGCCCGGCGAGCAGGTACAGGTGCCGTCGCTCGGCGTTGCTCAGCCGCAGCACCCGGGCGACGGAGTCGAGGACCTGCGGGGAGACGGAGATGTCCCGGCCCTGCTCGAGCCACTGGTACCAGGAGGCCCCCACCCCGGCGAGCACGGCGACCTCCTCACGGCGCAGTCCGGGCGTACGGCGCCGGGCCCCGCCGACCGGCAGTCCGGCCTCCTCGGGACCGACCCGGGCCCGCTTGCTCATCAGGAACTCGCGCAATTCACGCCGTCGATGACTCTTCACCGCGTCCTGAGCCACGTACCGCTCCTCCCCCGTCGCGCCCGTTCTGGTGGTGCCACCACCACCATAAGTTCCGACTCCCCACCCGTATTCCGCGCGCCCGAAGCTCTTGCCATGGCGATCGACACCACCACGCAACCCACCACCCCTGTAGGCGAACCGCTCGGCGCCCCCCGGCTGTCGACGCGCGACAAACTGGTCCTCTTCGTCCTGTGCGCGGCCCAGTTCATGGTCGCGCTGGACTTCTCCGTGCTGAACGTGGCACTCCCCGACCTCGGCACCGATCTCGGGATGAGCCGTTCCGCCCTGCAGTGGGCGGTCACCGCGTTCGCGCTCCCCTCCGGCGGCTTCCTGCTCCTGTTCGGCCGCATCGGCGACCTGTACGGCCGCCGGAAGCTGTTCCTCACCGGTCTGGCGGTGTTCGGCGCGGCCTCGCTGCTGGCGACCCTGGCCTGGGACCCGGCGTCCTTCCTCGCCGGGCGCGCCCTGCAGGGCCTCGCCGCGGCGGCGATCGTACCGACGGGCATGTCCCTGCTGACCACCACGTTCCCGGAGGGCCCGGCCCGCGACCGCGCCCTCGGCATATCGGGCACCCTGCTGTCGCTGGGCTTCACCGTCGGCATGGTCGCGGGCGGTGTGCTCACCGACGCGCTCGGCTGGCGCTCGACCATGGCCCTGCTCACGGTGTTCGCGCTGATCGTGCTGCCGCTCGCCCCCGGCCTGCTGCCCGAGTCCCGCACCCCGGAGCGCCCGCGCCTGGACGTGCCCGGCGCCATCACCGTCACCGGGGGCCTGCTGTCCCTGATCTACTCCCTGTCCACGGCCGCCGACCACGGCTTCGGCCGCGCCGACGTCATCACGGCACTGCTCTCCGGCCTGGTCCTGCTGACCGCGTTCACCGTGATCGAGAGCCGCTCGGCCGCCCCCCTGGTCTCGCTGCCCATGCTGCGCCGCCGCACGGTGGCGTGGGGCAATGTGGGCGGCCTGGTCACCTTCTCGATGATGTCGACGGTGGTCTTCGTGCTGACCCTGTACCTGCAGGAGATCCTCGAGCTGTCGGCGTTCGAGACGGGTCTGGTCTTCGGTGTCCAGGGCGCGCTGTCGGCGGTCGCGGGCACGCTCGCCCCGAAGGTCATCGGCCGCTTCGGCGCCCACCGCACCCTGGTCGGCTCGCTGGCCGGCCAGGGCGCGCTGGTGGCGGCGCTGCTGCCGCTGAACGCCCACACCTGGTCGGCGTGGCTCGCCACGGGGGCGGTGTCGCTGGCCAGCGTGTGCCACCTGGGCGCGATCATCTCGTACGGCGTGACCGTGACCTCCGGTGTCCCGGACGAGGAGCAGGGGCTGGCCACCGGTCTGGTGACCTCCACCCAGCAGGTGGGCATCACGGTCGGCATCCCGCTGCTGGGCGTGCTGGCCACCACCTCCGGCGATCTGCTGACGGGCGTGCACACGGTCCTCGCCCTGGACGCGGCGATCGTCCTCGCCGCCGCCGTTCTGGTGGGCCTGGGACTGCGGGAAGGCCGCTCCAGGGCCTGAACGCATTCACTGGACGTTCTCGCAACGCGCGGCCGTGTGGACGACACGGCCGCGCGCGCCGTTCAGGGCCGGTCCAGCCGCAGTCGCTCGGTCCTCGGCAGGCCCGCGACGACGAGGTCGTAGGAGTCCTCGATCAGCTCCCTCACGAGCCGGTCCGGGAGGCCGCCGTCCACGGTCACGGTGTTCCAGTGCCGTTTGTTCATGTGGTAGCCGGGGACGATCAGCCCCTCGTACTCGCCGCGCAGCCGGACCGCGTCCTCCGGGTCGCACTTGAGGTTGACCGTCAGCGGCCGCGCGTCCAGCCGGCTCAGGGCGAACATCTTGCCGAGCACCTTGAAGACCGAGACGTCCGGGCTGAACGGGAAGTCCTCCACGGCCGCGTTGAAGGACAGGCAGAGGGTGCGCAGTTGTTGAGGGGTCACTCCTGCGTCGCCTCCTGCGGGTCCGGCACGGGCACCGGCTCCACCAGCACGGTCGTGATCTTGTTCCGGCGGCCGGCCGTGGCCTCCGCCGTCAGCTTCAGCCTGCGGCCGTCGGGGAGTTCGACCTCGGCCGACGCGCCGGCGATCGGCACCCGGCCGAGGGCCTTGGCGAGGAGTCCACCGACGGTCTCCACGTCCTCGTCGTCGTACTCGCCCAGGCCGTACAGCTCGCCGAGGTCGGTGATGTCCAGGCGGGCGGTGACCCGGCAGCGGTCGTCACCGAGGCGCTCCACGGGCGGCAGTTCCCGGTCGTACTCGTCGGTGATCTCACCGACGATCTCCTCCAGGATGTCCTCGATGGTGACGATCCCGGCGGTGCCGCCGTACTCGTCGATGACGACGGCGACGTGGTTGCGTTCCTTCTGCATCTCCCGCAGCAGGTCGCCGGCGTTCTTGGTGTCGGGCACGAACACGGCCGGGCGCATGGCCGTGGAGACCAGGTCCCCTTCCGCGTCGCGGTTGATGTGCGTCTTGCGGACCAGGTCCTTCAGGTACACGATCCCGACGATGTCGTCCTCGCTCTCCCCGGTGACCGGGATGCGGGAGAACCCGGAGCGCAGGGCGAGGGTGAGGGCCTGGCGGATGGTCTTGAACCGCTCGATGGTGACCAGGTCGGTGCGCGGGACCATGACCTCGCGCACGAGTGTGTCGCCCAGCTCGAAGACCGAGTGCACCATCCGGCGCTCCTCGTCCTCGATCAGCGACTCCTTCTCGGCGAGGTCGACCAGCGCCCGCAGCTCCGCCTCGGAGGCGAACGGCCCGCGCCTGAAGCCCTTGCCGGGTGTCAGGGCGTTACCGATGAGGATCAGCAGCGACGGGATCGGGCCCATCACCCGGGCCAGCGGCAGCAGCACGTACGCCGCCGCGGTCGCGGTGTTGAGGGGGTGCTGGCGGCCGATGGTGCGCGGGGAGACGCCGACGGCGACGTAGGACACCAGGACCATGACGCCGATGGCGACCAGCAGCGCCTGCCAGGTGGCCGCGAACTGCTGGAGGCAGGCGTACGTGACCAGGGCCGCGGCGGCCATCTCGGCGGCGACGCGCACGAGGAGGGCCATGTTGAGGTAGCGGGTGGGGTCGGCGGCGATCTGGGCGAGCTTGGCGCTGCCCCGGCGGCCCGACTTCACGGCCTCTTCGGCGCGGAAGCTGGAGACGCGCGCGATGCCCGCCTCCGCGCAGGCCGCCAGCCAGGCCACGACGACGAGCGCGATCGCGCCGACGACGATCTGCGGACTCACGAGAGGACCGTTTCGCTTACGAGACGGTCGGCGCCGGAGACGGCCCCGTCAGCCCGCGCTCGGCCCGCCACCCGTCCACGATGGCGGCCTGGAGCCCGAACATCTCCGCCTTCTCGTCGGGCTCCTCGTGGTCGTAGCCCAGCAGGTGCAGCACCCCGTGGACGGTGAGCAGCTGGAGTTCCTCGTCCATGGAGTGCTGCGTCGGTGCTTCCGCGCCCTGCCTGGCGGCGACCTCCGGGCACAGCACGATGTCGCCGAGGAGCCCCTGCGGGGGCTCGTCGTCGTCCTTCGTGGGCGGGCGCAGCTCGTCCATGGGGAAGGACATGACATCGGTGGGACCGGGCAGGTCCATCCACTGGACGTGCAGCTGCTCCATGGCGTCGGCGTCCACGACGATCACCGAAAGCTCGGAGAGCGGGTGGATGCGCATCCGCGTGAGCGCATAGCGGGCGACGTCCAGGATCGCCTGCTCGTCTACTTCGGTGCCGGACTCGTTGTTGACATCGATCGACATGGCCGTGCTGGTCTACTTCCCCTTGGTGCCCTTGGCGCCGGTCTTGCCGTGGCCGCCCTTGTGGGTGCCATTCTCGGTGCCGTACTTGGTGTCGTACTTCTCGTACGCGTCGACGATACGGCCCACCAGCTTGTGCCGGACGACATCGTGGGACGAAAGCCGGGAGAAGTGGACGTCCTCGACGCCCTCAAGGATCTCCTGCACCTGCCGCAGACCGGACTTGGTGCCGTTCGGCAGGTCGACCTGGGTCACGTCACCCGTGATCACGATCTTGGAGTCGAAGCCGAGGCGGGTGAGGAACATCTTCATCTGTTCGGGGCTGGTGTTCTGGGCCTCGTCCAGGATGATGAAGGCGTCGTTGAGCGTACGGCCACGCATGTACGCCAGCGGCGCGACCTCGATGGTCCCCGCTGCCATCAGCCGCGGAATGGAGTCCGGGTCGAGCATGTCGTGCAGCGCGTCGTACAGCGGGCGCAGATAGGGGTCGATCTTCTCGTAGAGCGTGCCGGGCAGGAAGCCGAGCCGCTCCCCCGCCTCCACCGCCGGGCGGGTCAGGATGATGCGGTTGACCTGCTTGGACTGCAGGGCCTGCACGGCCTTGGCCATGGCCAGGTAGGTCTTGCCGGTACCGGCGGGCCCGATACCGAAGACGATGGTGTGCTTGTCGATCGCGTCGACGTACCGCTTCTGGTTGAGGGTCTTGGGGCGGATCGTACGGCCGCGCGAGGACAGGATGTTCTGCGTCAGCACCTGCGCGGGCGTCTCCGTCCCGTCACTCGTCCCGGCCTCACTCGCCTTGAGCATCGCGATCGAGCGTTCCACTGCGTCCTCCGTCATCGGCTGCCCGGTGCGGAGCACCAGCATCATCTCGTCGAACACGCGCGAAATAAGGGCGACATCGATCGGGTCGCCGGCCGCGCTGATCTCGTTGCCCCGGACGTGGATGTCGGCCCCCGGGAAGGCCTTCTCTATCACGCGCAGGAGCGAGTCGCCGGACCCCAGCACGGTGACCATGGGGTGCTGGGCGGGGACGGTGAACTGTGCTCTCGCCCGCTCCTGCGCGGAGCTGTGAGCTGTGGGTGTCTGAGTCATGGGCCGGCGCTGTGGCCTGCGGTTCCTCCTCGTCACGGCCGCACGGCTGAGGGCGGCCTCGCGATTCCAGGGTACGACGGCGGGCTGACAACGCCGAAGGGCTTTTCGACGGGGGCCGCGTTCCCCTTTTCGGGGGCCGAGCCCCCGCCTGCCGGGCGGGCCGCCGGCATCCGGTATGTCAGGCGGGCCGCCGGAACCCGATCGTCGGCACCGCCCGCCGCAGCGGCCACGGCCGGTCCAGTTCCTCCGGAACGAACCGGTCGAGAAACGCGTACCGCCGCAGGGCCGCCGGGTCCTGCTCCTCCACCGACTGGACCCGCCGCCACCAGGCCCCGATCTCCGACCACCCGGGCGCCGACAGGGACCCGCCGAACTCCTGCACCGACAGGGCGGCCGTGAGCCCGGCGAAGGCCAGCCGGTCGGCCAGCGGCCATCCCGCGAGGGATCCCGTCACGAACCCGGCGACGAACACGTCCCCCGCCCCTGTCGGATCCAGCGCCTGCACGGCGATCGCGGGCACCTCGGCGGCCTCCCCCGTACGCCGGTCCACCGCGTACGCCCCCTCCGCCCCGAGGGTCACCACGGCCACCGGCACGTACTCGGTCAGGGCATGCGCGGCCAGACGCGGGCACTCGGTGCCGGTGTAGCGCATCGCCTCCTCCGCGTTGGGCAGGAACGCCTCGCAGTGCTCGAGGTCGGCGAGCCCCCCGAGGTCCCAGGCGCCGGTGTCGTCCCAGCCGACGTCGGCGAAGATCCGGGTGCCCTCATGGGCGGCCTGGGCGATCCAGGAGGCGCGGCTGCCGGGAACGAGGGAGGCGACGGCGGCCCGTGCGCGGGGCGGGCAGTCGGGGGCGGGCTCCTCGGGGGGCGGCTCGTGGCCGTGGGACACCATGGTGCGCTCACCCTCGTACGCCATGGAGACGGTCACCGGGGAGTGCCAGCCGGGTACGGTCCTCGAGGCGGTGAGGTCGATGCCCTCGCCCTGTTCGAGCGCGTCCCAGCAGTAGTCGCCGTAGTGGTCGTCGCCGAAGGCCGCGGCCAGGGAGGTCTTCAGGCCGAGCCGGGCCAGCGCGGTGGCCATGTTGGCGACCCCGCCCGGGCTGGAGCCCATGCCCCGGGCCCAGGACTCGGTTCCGCGCACGGGCGCCGAGTCCAGGCCGGTGAAGATGATGTCCAGGAAGACGGTGCCGGTGAGGTAGACGTCCCAGGGCGGGTCGCCCGGTACGCGCAGGGCGGCCAGCGGATCGACCTGGGCCTGACAGCGCGCTGCCTCGGTGAGGTGCTCCGGTTCCTCTGCGGCGATCGTGTGGGACGGGCTCACGGTGCGCTCCCTGCGGTGGTGCGGTTCTGGTCAGTGTGCACCACACCACTCCCCCGGCACGGCTGGCCGGTACCGGCGTGGGAGCGGTTGTCCGCGCTCCGGCGCGGGTGCGGCCGGGTCATGTCCTCCAACCGGACTGGCGGCCCCGGGACTCGTCCACGGAAAGGCCGGGGAGCGCCTAGCTGCGGGCCAACTGGTGCCAGATCGTCACGAGGGCTGCGACCTGGGCGAGAAGCCAGGCGAACTGTCCCGAGAAGCCGCGCAGTTGGTAGATCGACAGCAGCAGAACGCCGCTCGACCTGTGGCCAGGGCGTGGGCACCAGGACGGCCACTGAACCTGCCCGCTGCGCAACGCTGCCCGAACAGCGTGCCTACGCCGACGGACCGAACTGGTACGCCGCCACCTCGGCGAGGTACCGCTCGCGCCGCTCCTCGTCGTCCTCCAGGAAGGAGGCGAGGAACGAGTTGCGGGCGAGTTCGCGCAGCCGGTCCTCGCTCAGGTCAAGGGTGGCGCGGACGGCGTCGAAGTTGTCGCCCGCGTAGCCGCCGAAGTAGGCCGGGTCGTCGGAGTTGACGGTGCACAGCAGCCCGGCGTCGAGCATGGCCGGCAGCGGGTGGTCGGCCAGTGTGTCGACGGTCCGCAGCCGGACGTTCGACAGCGGGCACAGGGTCAGCGGGACGCGTTCGCGCACCAGCCGCTCGACCAGCACCGGGTCCTCCATGCAGCGCAGCCCGTGGTCGACGCGCTCCACGCCGAGCACGTCCAGGGCCTCGGTGATGTACTCCGGCGGCCCCTCCTCACCGGCGTGCGCCACGCGCCGCAGCCCGAGGGCGGCGGCGGCCTCGTACACCTCGCGGAACTTCACCGGCGGGTGCCCGACCTCGGCGGAGTCGAGGCCGACGCCGGTGATCCGGTCCAGGTAGGGCCGCGCGGCCTGAAGGGTCTCCATGGCCGACTCGGCGGACTGGTCGCGCAGGAAGCACATGATCAGCCGGGTGGAGATGCCGTGGTTCTCCTCGCTGTGGCGGAGCGCTTGCCACAGCCCCTCCACGACCGTGCCCATGGCCACGCCCCGGGCGAGGTGGGCCTGCGGATCGAAGAAGATCTCCGCGTGCCGCACGCCCTGCGCGGCGGCACGGGCCAGGTAGGCGTCCGTCAGGTCCGCGAAGTCCTGCTCGGTGCGCAGGACGGCCATCAGCTCGTAGTACAGGTCCAGGAAGGACTGGAGGTCCTCGAACCGGTACGCCTCGCGCAGCTCGTCGGTGTCGGCGTAGGGCAGCTCGACGCCGTTGCGGTCGGCCAGCTCGAACGCCAGCTCGGGCTCCAGGGTGCCTTCGATGTGAAGGTGCAGTTCTGCTTTGGGGAGGGGCATCAACGCATCGTACGGCCGTGTCACCGGCGTTTCGGAACAGGAACTCGCTGCAGGTCGTGGGCGACGGTCAGCTCACCCTCGAAACCGGCGGCGCGTGCCTGCCGCTCGAACTCGTCGGGCTCCGAGTAGCGCTGGCTGAAGTGGGTCAGGACGAGGTGCCGTACCCCGGCGTCCCGGGCCACCTCCGCCGCCTGACCGGCCGTCAGATGCCCGTGGTCGGCGGCGAGTCCGGCGTCCTCGTCGAGGAAGGTGGACTCGATCACGAGCAGGTCGCAGCCCTCGGCCAGGGCGTGCACCCCCTCGCACAGCCGGGTGTCCATGACGAACGCGAACCGCTGCCCGCGCCGCACCTCGCTGACCTCGTCCAGGGTCACGTCCCCGAGCCTGCCCTCGCGCTGGAGCACACCCACGTCCGGGCCCTTGATGCCGTGCGCGGCGAGCCGTTCGGGCAGCATGCGGCGGCCGTCGGGTTCGATCAGCCGGTATCCGAAGGACTCCACGGGGTGGGACAGCCTGCGGGCCTGAAGCGTGTACGACGGCGTCACCTCGAGGACGCCGTCGGCGGCGACCGGCGCCTCGACGAGGTCGACGGTCTCCCGGTAGGCGGTCGCGTACCGCAGCCGGTCGAAGAAGCGCTGCCCCGAGCGCGGGTAGTGCGCGGTGACCCTGTGCGGTACCTGATCGAGGTTGATCCGCTGGATCACCCCGGCGAGGCCCAGGGAGTGGTCGCCGTGGAAGTGCGTGACGCAGATCCGGTTCAGGTCGTGGGCGGCGACCCCGGCGCGCAGCATCTGCCGCTGTGTTCCCTCACCGGGGTCGAACAGGATGCCCTCGCCGTCCCAGCGCAGCAGGTAGCCGTTGTGGTTGCGGTGCCGGGTCGGGACCTGGCTGGCTGTGCCGAGGACCACCAATTCACGGACGGACATGGCGATTTATCCGGGGGGCCATTCCATGCCACGGCCACCGAGGACGTGCGCGTGGGCGTGCCAGACGGTCTGACCGACGCCGCTGCCGGTGTTGAAGACGATGCGGTAGCTCTCCAGCTCGTCCTCGTCGGCCACCGCCTGGGTCTCACGCAGCACGTCCGCGGCCAGTTCCGGGGCGCCCGCGGCGAGCGCGGCGGCGTTCTTGTAGTGCGCCTTGGGAATGACCAGGACGTGTGTGGGCGCCTGGGGATTTATGTCCCGGAAGGCGACGGTGGTCTCCGTCTCTCGGACGATCGTCGCGGGAATGTGGCCTGCGACGATTTTGCAGAACAGGCAGTCGTCCTGCGGTTCTCCCGCCATTGCGCTGCGCTCGCTTTCGCCGGTGATCGGTACGGGGGCATCCTAGTCGTTCGGGTGCGGGTCGTCGGTGGCTTGTCCTGCGGCTCCCCCAGCCCCTTGCCCTGGCAGCGCCGGGGGTGTTTTCGCAGGTGCCGCTTCCAGCGCTGCCAGTGCCAGCCTTATCGCCTCGTCGAGTTGCACGTCGCGCCCCTGCGCCCAGTCCTGCGGGCGCTGCACCACCTCCACGTCCGGGTCGACGCCGTGGTTCTCCACGTCCCAGCCGTAACCCTCCAGCCAGGTGGCGTACTTCGGCTGGGTGACGAGGGTGCCGTCGACCAGGGGGTAGCGGCTGTCGATGCCGATGACGCCGCCCCAGGTGCGGGTACCCACGACGGGGCCGATACCGAGGGCCTTGATCGCGGCGTTGACGATGTCGCCGTCGGAGCCGGAGAACTCGTTGGCGACGGCTACGACCGGTCCCCGGGGGGCGTCCAGCGGATAGCTGGTGGGGCGCATGCCGCGCGGCATGTCCCAGCCGATGATCCGCCGGGCCAGTTTCTCCACGACGAGCTGGGAGGTGAACCCGCCCCGGTTCTCCCGGACGTCGACCACGAGCCCCTCGCGCGCGACCTCCACCCGCAGGTCGCGGTGGATCTGCGCCCAGCCGAGGGCCTGCATGTCGGGGACGTGGAGGTAGCCGAGCCGGCCGTCGGAGACGGCGTGGACATGGGCGCGGCGGTCGGCGACCCAGGCGTGGTAACGCAGGGGGCCCTCGTCCGCGACGGGCACGACGACCGTGTGCCGCAGTTCGCCGCCGCCGGCCGGGGAGACGGTCAGTTCCACCGGGCGGCCGGCCGTGCCGACGAGCAGCGGGGCGGGGCCGGTGACGGGGTCGACCGGGTGGCCGGCGACGGCGACGATCGTGTCGCCGGGGCGCACGGCGGCCCCGGGTGCGGCGAGCGGGGAGCGGGCGTCCGGGTCGGAGGTCTCCGACGGCAGGATGCGGTCGATGCGCCAACTGCCGTCCGCGTGGCGGGAGATGTCGGCGCCCAGCAGGCCCTGCCGGGGGCCGCCGCCGTATCGGCCGGGCGGGCTGACGTAGGCGTGGGAGGTGCCGAGTTCGCCGTGCACCTCCCACAGCAGGTCGACCAGGTCGTCGTGGGTGGCGAGGCGGTGCAGCAGGGGGCGGTAGCGGTCGAGGACGGCGGACCAGTCGACGCCGCCGAGGTCGGCCCGCCAGAAGTGGTCGCGCATGATGCGGCCCGTCTCGTCGTACATCTGCCGCCACTCGGCGGCGGGGTCGACGGTCTGCCGGACACGGGCGAGGTCGACGGTGACGCTGCTGTCGCCGTCGTCGTCGGTGCCGGTGCGGCGGTCGCTGGGGACGACCCGGAGCCGGCCGTCGGTCCACAGCAGGACCCGTTTGCCGTCACCGCTGACCTCGAAGTGGTCGATGTCGGAGGCCAGGTGTTCCAGGCGCCGCTGGGCGAGGTCGTAGCGCTCCAGCTCGGTGTGCGGGCCGGGGTCCTCGGGGTGGGCGCGGGAGGCGCCGAGGACCCCGTGCACGGGGTGGTGCAGCCAGAGCACGCCGTCCTTGGCGGCGCGCAGTCCGGAGTAGCGGCCGGCCTCGACCGGGAAGGGCACGATCCGGTCGGCGAGGCCGTCGAGGTCGATCCGGGTGGCGGGGGTGCCCTCGCTGTCGGGGGTCTCGTCCTTGTCGGGGGTCTCGAAGGGGCGGCCGTGCCGCTGCGGGCCGAACGGGGACGGTGTCGTGGCGGCCAGGGTGATCAGGTGCGGGCGGGCTCCGACCACGAACGCGAGGTCGAAGACGTGCTCGTCGTAGACCGGGTCGAAGGCACGGTTGGAGAGGAAGGCGAGGTGTTTGCCGTCGAGGGTGAAGGCGGGCGCGTAGTCCTGGAAGCGCGGCGGGGTCGCCTCGGTGACCGACAGGTCGGTGGTGTGGGCGATGCGCAGCTGGGAGAGGGGGCGGGGGCCGGGGTGGGCCCAGGCCAGCCAGGTGGAGTCGGGTGAGAAGGCCAGTCCGCAGACCTCGCCGTCGTCGCTGCGGTCGACCTCGCGGACCTCGCCGGTCTCCCGCTCGACGAGCAGCAGGCGTCCGTCGTGCGCGGCGACGGCGGCCCGGCTGCCGTCGGGTGCCATGGCCAGCTCCAGCACCCGGCCGAGCTGTCCGGCGGCGATCCGGCGGGGGGTGGCGCCGGGCACGGTGCCGGTGGCGGGGGCGAACTCCAGGGCGTCGTCGCCCTCGGCGTCGGTGACCCACACCACCCACTCCTCACCGTCGGCGCGGAAGGTACGCGGCAGCCGGGCGCGCACCCCGGGGGTGGCGGCGAGGGCGCGGGCGGGCCCGGAGCGGTGGGTGACCCAGTGCACGCCGCCGCGCACGCCCACGGCGCTGCCGCGCGCGGTGTGGTCGGGGGACGCGGCTTCGAACCAGTGGGCGGCGTCCACCGGGGCAGGCCGCAGGTCCAGCCGGGGCCCGCCGAGCCGTACGTCCAGCCGGCGCGGCTCGGCGCTCTCCAGGTCCTCCAGCAGCCACAGTTCACCGCCGCAGGTGTACACCACGCGGCTGCCGTCACCGGTGGCGTGCCGGGCGTAGAAGCCGTTGAGCGGGGTGTGCCGGCGCAGGTCGGAGCCGTCGGCGAGGCAGGAGTACAGGGCGCCGGTGCCTTCGTGGTCGGAGAGGAACGCCAGCCTCCCGCGCTCCTGGCCTCGCTCGAGCGGGAGGTCCCCCGTGCCCACCCACACCGGGCACTCGATGTTCCCGTCCAGCTCGGCCTGCAGCCGTACGAACGCGCCGCTGCCGTCGGGGTCGATCCACAGTTTGCCCGCCGTACCGCCCCGGTAGCGCTTCCAGTGGGCGGCCTCGCGGCCCATGGTCGCGGACTGGAGCACGGTGGCGGGGCCGAACGCCACGTCGCCGACGGGCCCGTAGGGCAGGGTCTCGGGCGGGCCGCCGTCCAGGGGCACGGCGTGCGCCCAGAGACGGCCGTGGGGCCGGCCCTGCGCGCCGAGCGCGAGTACCCGCCCGTCCGGGGTCCAGCCGCGTACGGCAGTGCCCCGGCTGCCCCAGTGGGTGAGGCGGGTGGCGGGGCCGCCGTCGACCGGGGCGACATGTACCTCGGGCGCGCCGTCCCGGGTGGAGGTCCAGGCGAGCAAGGTTCCGTCGGGGGATATCCGGGGGTGGGTCACCGGTCTGTTGTCGGCGCTGACCCGCCAGGCCCGCCCGCCGTCGAGGGGCGCCAGCCAGACGTCGTCCTCGGCGACGAAGGTCACCAAGTCGCCGTGCAGGTGCGGGAATCGGAGATAGGCCGTGGAGGATGGGGAGGCCGGGGATGCCGCGGGTCCCGTCGAAGCGCCCTTAGTCACCTCGTCAGCGTACGCAGCGGCGGGTGGTTCGCGCCCCGGTTTCCGATCACTTGCCCTGCGCGGGCCAGCAGGTCGGGTCACTCTTGCACCACAGGGTCCGGGTGACGGTGACCGTCACGGTGGGCCGGGGTCCGCCGGGGGGCGGGTTGGTGTAGGACGGTTTGTACGACGGTCCGGGTCTGGCGTTGCAGTTGCCGAGCCCGCCCACGTGGAACACCTGCCTGCCGCCGACCCTGGCCGTCAGGGCGCCGCGCACGCACGCGCCGTCGACGGCCTTGGTCACCTTGCCGGTGACGGTGATCTTCCGCCCGTCGCGGGTACGGCCGTCGCAGTCGACGGAGACGACGGTGTGCTCGGTGGACGAGGGCGTCTTCCCGGGCGTGCTGCCGCCCCTGCCGGTGCAGCTGAGCCAACTGACGTCCACATGCCGCCGGTTCAGCTCCGCCTTCGCGGTCGTACTGGTGGTGTACGCGGCCGTCGCGGAGCTGAGTCCGCCCGGGTCGCACGCCACCAGCGCGCCCCCCGCGACCACCGCGAGCCCCGCCATGGCCGCCGCCCGCGCGGGCTTCGGCCTCCGCCAGTTGCGCCTCATGACCCCCATGAAGGGCAGCGTGCCACCGGCCTGCTCGCGGCGGTAGGTCACTTGCGGCCAGTCACACGTTCGGGAACCCCACCATCGGGTGAGGGCGGTCTCCTCTGGCGCGGTGCGCGGTGAACGCAGGCTCAGACGGCTGGTCGTCGGGGACGGGACCGGGTGCCGGTGGACCGTACGGCACCGGGCACGAGGCACGGGGACCTGCCGGGAGATCCTCGCGCTGCACCGGGACGGGGCCGTCACCCCGATCGTGTTCCACGGGGTCGCCGCAGGAGCGTACACACACGCCGGGCCCGTCGCCGACGACCACGGCCACGCCGTCGACCTGCACGAACCGGGCGTGGTGCGGGCCTTCGCCGACGCCGTACGACGCCCTGGCTCTTGAGGCCGGTGAGGGGGACGGATGGGCCCTGCTGCCCGGCGTCGCCGTCAGCCGCGCAGCAGCAGCCACTCCTGGAGTTCCACCAGGTTGCCCTCGGGGTCCTTGAGGTGGGCGACGCGCATGCGGTCGGTCATGGGGGCCGGGCCGTGGATGAGGGTCCCGCCCCGGGAGCCGATCGCGTCGCAGTAGGCGTCGAGGTCGTCCACGCGCAGCACCACCAGGGAGCGGTGGCCGGTGGCCGTGTCGCCCAGTTCGTCCAGCACCTCGGCCATCATCGAGCGGTCCTGCAGGGCTATTCCGGCGGAGCCCGCGTGCGGGCTGAACTTCTCGTACGGTCCCTCGGTCGCCCCGGACTGCGGCTTGAGGCCGAGGACGTCGGCGTAGAAGCGGTAGCAGGCGGCGAAGTCGGTGACGAGGAGCCGGACTTGGGCGAGTTCCATGGTGTTCCCCCAGGTGTCAGGACCAGCGGCCGGTACGGCCCAGCAGCAGGGCCGCCGCGGCGGTGCCGGCGGTGGACGTGCGCAACACGGTAGGACCGAGCACGCAGGTCCTCGCACCCGCCCCCTCGAACAGCGCCAACTCGTCCCGGGACACGCCGCCTTCGGGGCCGACGACCAGCACGATCTCACCGTGGTCGGGGAGTTCGGCGGTGGCGAGCGGCGCACTGTCGTGCTCGAAGTCGGAGTGCAGCACGGCGGCGAAGTCGGCTTTGGCGAGAAGTGCGGCAACCTGCTTGGTCGTCGCTGCGTCCGCGACCTCCGGGAAGCGCACCCGGCGGGACTGCTTGCCGGCCTCGCGGGCGGTGGCCCGCCACTTGCCGAGGGCCTTCAGACCGCGCTCGCCCTTCCACTGGGTGATGCAGCGGGCGGCCTGCCAGGGCACGATCGCGTCGACGCCGACCTCGGTCATCGTCTCCACGGCGAGTTCGCCGCGGTCGCCCTTGGGCAGGGCCTGTACGACCGTGATCCGGGGGGACGGCTCGGGTTCCTCCTCCACGGTGCCCATGTGGACGATCAGCCGGTCCTTGCCCTCGGTGCCGGTCACGTCGCACACCGCGTAGCGCCCGGCGCCGTCGGTGAGGACGACCTCCTCGCCGGGCTGGAGCCGCTTCACGGAGACCGCGTGCCGTCCCTCGGGGCCGTCCAGGACGTACTGTCCGCCGCCTCCGGCGCGGAAGTGCTCGACGACGAACACCGGCGCCGTCATCGCCCGCCTCCGGCGGCCGGTGCCGTCCGGGCGGCGGTGAGTTCGCCGACCAGCACCTCCACCAGCTGCCCGGCGGGCAGATCCCGGGCCATGCGATGGCCCTGCCCGGCCCACAGCGCCATGCCCTGCGGGTCACCGGCCTTGGCGGCGGCCTTGCGCAGCGGTGCGGTCAGGTGGTGGATCTCGGGGTAGGCGGCGGGGGCGTAGCGGCCGTGCTCGCGCATGAACCGGTTGACCAGTGCGCGCGCCGGGCGGCCGGAGAATGCGCGGGTCGGCTCGGTGCGCGCGAACAGGGGGTTGGTGAGCGCCTGCTTGTGCAGGGGGCTCGCGCCGGACTCGGGGGTGGCGAGGAAGGCGGTGCCCAGCTGGGCCGCGCTCGCGCCCGCCGCGAGGACGGCGGCGATCTGGCTGCCGCGCATGATGCCGCCGGCGGCAATGACCGGGATGCTCACGGTCTCCCGGATCTGCGCGAGCAGCGACAGCAGGCCGAGGCCGGCGCAGTCGTTCTCGGGGACGTCCCGGTGGGTGCCCTGGTGGCCGCCGGCCTCGACGCCCTGTGCGATCACCGCGTCCGCACCGGCCCGCTCCACCGCGAGTGCCTCCTCGACGTTGGTGGCGGTGACCAGGGTGAAGGTTCCGGCGCGGTGGAGGGAGTCGATGACGTCCCGGCTCGGGACGCCGAAGTGGAAGGAGACGACGGGCACCGGGTTGTCGAGGAGGACGGCGAGCTTGGCGTCGTAGCCGTCGTCCCGCCCGCTGTCGGGGTCGCCCAGCTCGGTCTCGTACCAGGCGGCCTCACCGGCCAGCTGGTGGGCGTAGACCTCGACGGCGCCCGATTCGGCGTAGTCGGGCTGGGGCATGAACACGTTCACGCCGAAGGGACGGCCCGTGAGGGCCCGCAGCTGCTTGATCTCCTGGTACATGCCGTCGGCGGTCTTGTACCCGGCGGCGAGGAACCCGAGACCACCGGCCTCGGAGACGGCGGCGGCGAGCTGCGGGACGGAGACACCACCCGCCATGGGGGCCTGCACGATCGGGTGGGGGAAGAGATCGGTCAGCGCGGAGGACATGACCGCATGTTGTCACGTCCCTCGAACAAGTCCGAATCGGGGTTTCTCCTGGCACAGGGCAACGGCGCACGGGGTGCAGAAGCACCCCGTGCCCGTCCTGTGAACGCGCCACTCAGCGCCCGTTGAAGGCGTCCTTCAGGCGGGAGAACAGTCCTTGCTGCCCCGGCTGGAACTGTCCCTGCGGCCGCTCCTCGCCGCGCAGCTTGGCCAGCTCGCGCAGCAGGCGTTCCTGCTCTGGGTCCAGCTTGGTCGGGGTCTGTACCTCGACGTGGACGACGAGGTCACCGCGCCCGCCGCCGCGCAGATGCGTGACACCGCGGTTGTGCAGCGGGATCGACTGGCCGGACTGGGTGCCGGGCCGGATGTCGACCTCCTCCATGCCGTCCAGCGTCTCCAGCGGCACCTTCGTGCCGAGGGCCGCGGCCGTCATCGGGATGGTGACCGTGCAGTGCAGGTCGTCGCCACGCCGCTGGAACACGGGGTGCGGCAGCTCGTGGATCTCCACGTACAGGTCGCCCGCGGGGCCGCCGCCCGGCCCGACCTCGCCCTCGCCGGCGAGCTGGATGCGGGTGCCGTTGTCGACACCGGCCGGGATCTTCACCGTGAGGGTGCGGCGGGAGCGGACCCGGCCGTCGCCGGCGCACTCCGGGCACGGGGTGGGCACGACCGTGCCGAAGCCCTGGCACTGGGGGCAGGGCCGCGAGGTCATGACCTGGCCCAGGAAGGACCGGGTGACCTGGGAGACCTCACCGCGGCCCCGGCACATGTCACATGTCTGGGCGGAGGTGCCCGGCGCCGCGCCTTCACCGTTGCAGGTGTTGCAGACGACCGCCGTGTCGACCTGGATGTCCTTGGTGGTCCCGAAGGCCGCCTCGTCGAGCTCGACCTCGATCCGGATCATCGCGTCCTGTCCGCGCCGGGTGCGCGAGCGCGGGCCGCGCTGCGACGCCGTGCCGAAGAACGCGTCCATGATGTCGGAGAAGTTGCCGAAGCCGCCCGCGCCGAAGCCGCCCGCGCCGCCGCCCGACTGGGAGAGCGGGTCGCCGCCGAGGTCGTAGACCTGCTTCTTCTGCGGGTCCGACAGCACCTCGTAAGCGGCGTTGATCTCCTTGAACCGCTCCTGGGTCTTCGGATCGGGGTTGACGTCCGGGTGCAGCTCGCGTGCGAGCCTGCGGAACGCCTTCTTGATCTCATCCTGCGACGCGTCGCGGCGCACGCCGAGAACGGCGTAGTAGTCCGTGGCCACTTACGACTCCGCCAGGATCTGTCCGACGTACCGTGCCACTGCGCGTACCGCTCCCATCGTTCCCGGGTAGTCCATGCGGGTCGGTCCGACCACGCCGAGCTTGGCGACTGCCTCGCCGCCCGAACCGTAGCCGACCGACACGACGGAGGTGGAGTTGAGTCCTTCGTGGGCGTTCTCGTGGCCGATGCGCACGGTCACGCCTGGGTCCTTCGCCTCGCCGAGGAGCTTGAGGAGCACGACCTGCTCCTCGAGAGCCTCCAGGACGGGTCTGATCGTAAGGGGGAAGTCGTGCCCGAAGCGGGTGAGATTGGCGGTGCCGCCGATCATGAGCCGCTCCTCGTTCTCCTCGACGAGCGTCTCCAGCAGGGTGGAGAGCACCGTCGAGACCGTGCCTCGGTCCTCGGCCTCGAACGCCTCTGGCAGGTCCTCGACCAGCCGCGGCACGTCCGTGAAGCGGCGTCCGGCGACCCGGCTGTTCAGCCGCGCCCGCAGATCCGCCAGCGAGGACTCCCCGAACGGTGCCGGGCAGTCGACCATCCGCTGTTCGACACGGCCGGTGTCCGTGATCAGCACGAGCATCACCCGCGCGGGCGCGAGGGACAGCAGTTCCACGTGCCGCACGGTGGACCGGGTCAGCGACGGGTACTGCACGACGGCGACCTGCCGGGTGAGCTGCGCGAGCAGCCGCACGGTCCGAGCCACCACGTCGTCGAGGTCGACGGCGCCGTCCAGGAAGTTCTGGATCGCCCGCCGCTCGGGCGCGGTCATCGGCTTGACGCCGGCCAGCTTGTCCACGAACAGCCGGTAGCCCTTGTCGGTGGGGATGCGCCCGGCACTGGTGTGCGGCTGCGCGATGTACCCCTCGTCCTCCAGGGCCGCCATGTCGTTGCGCACGGTCGCCGGGGAGACGCCGAGCTGGTGCCGCTCGGTGAGTGCCTTGGAGCCGACCGGCTCCTCGGTGCCCACGTAGTCCTGGACGATGGCGCGCAGCACCTGCAGCCTGCGTTCACTCAGCATTCGCGCGCACCTCCAGCACGTTGTCCCTCGGCCGTTCGGGTGGTCCGCTGGCACTCTTCGCACGCGAGTGCCAGCCTTCCCCGGCCCAGTGTACGGCTGCGGGGTACGCCCCGGGCAAGGCCGGTCCCCGCGCCACCGTGCCCGGTCCGTGTCCAGGATGGCCGTTGTCGCTAGCGTCTCGGTATGACGGTGACTTGGGAAGAGGTGGAGTGGGAGCGGCTCGCCGCGGGGGTCGGACGGTGCCGGCTGCCGGGCTGGGACTGCACCACGGGGCTGGTTCTCGGGGAGGGCACGGCGCTCGTGGTGGACGCCGGGTCGAGCCTGGCCGAGGGAGCGTGGGTGCGGGCGCACGCGCAGGCGCTCGCGGGGCACCGTGTGACTCATCTCGCTCTGACCCATCCGCACTTCGACCATGTCTTCGGCGCCGCCGCGTTCGCCGGGGCTGAGGTGTACGGGGCGGTGGGGCTGGACACGGTGTTCGCGTTCGAGCGCGAGGGGCTGCGCCTGGACGCGATGCGCCACGGCCTGCCGGCGGCCGACGCCGACGAGGCGGTGGACGCACTCACCGCGCCCCGTCACCTGGTCTCGGGCGAGTGGACGCTGGACCTGGGCGGCGGGCGCCAGGTGCTGCTGGCCAACGTGGGTCCGGGCCATACGGCGTACGACCTGGTGGTCCTGGTTCCCGGTTCGGCTCCGGGCGACCCGGAGATCGTGTTCTGCGGCGACCTGGTGGAGGAGTCGGGCGAGCCCCAGGCGGGCCCGGACGCCGTCCCCTCGCGCTGGCCGGACGCGCTGGACCGCCTGCTGGCACTGGGCGGTGACGACGCTCTGTACGTGCCCGGCCACGGAGCGGTGGTGGACGCGGCTTTCGTACGACGGCAACGCGACGAGCTGGCGGCGCGCTTCGGCGTGTCGTAGGCCCCGCCCTCCGGCTTCTCCTATCGTCATCCGAATGCGCCAGTACTCCCCCGACCTCACCCCGCCGTGGAAGAAGCAGCAGCCCGTGCCGGAGGTCCCGGCCGAGCCCGGCCTGGTGGTGGAGGAGCCCGGCACCGGGTTCTGCGGGGCGGTGATCCGCTGCGAGGCGGGCACGGTGACCCTGGAGGACCGCTTCGGCACGTGCCGGGTGTTCCCGCTGGAGCCGCGGGGCTTCCTGCTGGAGGGCAGGGTGGTGACACTCGTACGGCCGCCCTCGGGTCCGCCGCGTCCCGCTCGTACGGCCTCCGGATCGGTCGCCGTGCCCGGCGCCCGCGCCCGCGTGGCCCGCGCCGGGCGCATCTACGTCGAGGGCCGGCACGACGCCGAACTGGTCGAGAAGGTGTGGGGCGACGACCTGCGCATCGAGGGCGTGGTCGTGGAGTACCTGGAGGGCGTGGACGACCTGCCGTCGGTCGTGGCCGACTTCGCGCCGGGCCCGGACGCCCGCCTGGGCGTCCTGGTGGACCACCTGGTCCCCGGCACGAAGGAGTGGCGCATCGCCCAGTCGGTTACCAGCGAACACGCGCTGGTGGTGGGCCACCCGTACATCGACATCTGGGAGGCGGTGAAGCCGGCCTCGCTGGGCATCCCGGGCTGGCCGCGGGTCCCCCACGGGCAGGACTGGAAGACGGGGGTGTGCCGGGCGCTGGGGTGGCCGTCGGAGAACACCGGGGCGGTGTGGCAGGCGATCCTGAAGCGGGTGGGGTCCTACAAGGACCTGGAGCCGGCGTTGCTGGGGCGGGTGGAGGAGCTGATCGACTTCGTCACGGGTAGCGGTGGGGTTTGACGTCGGAGAACGTGCCGAACTCGCTGGTGTCCAGCTCCAGCCCGAGATCCTCCACCACCAGCGGCGCCCCGAACTTGGTGATCTCCTGCCGCCGGTAGTCGGCGTCCTCTCCCTTTCCCACCGGTTTCGTCAGCAGGACGCACTGCGCCATGATCGGATCCACGACGAGGTAGACAGGCACCGCGCCGGCGGCGTAGATCGACCGCTTGATCTCGTAGTCCCGCTGGACGCTGGTCTTGGAGACGACCTCGACGACCATCGTGATCAGGCGGCACGGCAACAGGCGTCCCGAGGCGGGCAGGACATCGCGCTCCACGACCACCAGGTCCGGTACGGGCTCGCTGGCCTCGCCCACGATGTCGACATCCTGGGTCTGGAGGGGATACCAGCGGTCCAGTGGGATCTGCCTCTCCGTGAGCAGCACGATGAGGTTGTGCACCAGATCCGGGCTGGCCATCATCACGATTTCCCCCCGCAGAAGCTCCACCTTGAGTCCGTCGGGCGGCTCGAACCCCTCGAAGAACTCTGCGACTCCACGTTCGTCCACAGCGGTCATCTCCGTGGCCTCCACATTCGCCGCGTACGGTCAGCGGCAGACTATGAATCAGGTTAGGGACCGAACCGGTGTTGCGCTGCGATTCACTCGCCCGAGTGATCAGTCGACCAGGTCCCGCACCACGGCGTCCGCCAGCAACCGCCCCTTCAGCGTCAGCACGGCCCGCCCCTCCTCGTAAGCCCCCTCCTCGAGGAGCCCCTGCGCCAGCGTCCTCCGGGACGCGGCGAGCCCCTCCTCCTTCAGCAGGGACAGCGGCACGCCCTCCCGCAGCCGCAGCTCCAGCAGGACGCGCTCCACCCGGCGGTCCTCGTCCGACAGCAGCTCGCGGCCCACGCCCGGTGAGCGGCCGGAGGCCAGGGCCGCCGCGTAGGCGCCCGGGTGCTTGACGTTCCACCAGCGGACGCCACCGACGTGACTGTGCGCCCCGGGGCCCGCGCCCCACCAGTCCGCGCCCCGCCAGTACAGCTCGTTGTGCAGGCAGCGGGCGGACTCGGAGGTGGCCCAGTTGGAGACCTCGTACCAGTCGAACCCGGCTGCCGAGAGCACCTCGTCCGCGATCAGGTAGCGGTCGGCGTGGACGTCGTCGTCGGTCATCGGGATCTCGCCCCGGCGGATGCGGCGGGCGAGCTGGGTGCCCTCCTCGACGATGAGGGCGTAGGCCGAGATGTGGTCGGGGCCCGCGCCCAGTGCCGCGTCCAGCGAGGCCCGCCAGTCGTCGTCGCTCTCGCCCGGGGTGCCGTAGATCAGGTCGAGGTTGACGTGCTCGAAGCCCGCCGCCCGTGCCTGCGCCACGCACGCCTCGGGGCGGCCGGGGGTGTGGGTCCGGTCGAGCACGCGCAGCACGTGCTGCTTCGCGCTCTGCATGCCGAACGAGATCCGGTTGAAGCCGCCCTCCCGGAGGGCGGAGAGGTACGCCGGATCCACCGACTCGGGGTTGGCCTCCGTCGTGATCTCGGCGTCCGGCGCCAGGCCGAACTCGTCACGCACGGCACCCAGCATCCGCACGAGGTCGTCCGCGGTCAGCAGCGTGGGCGTACCACCGCCGACGAACACCGTGCGGACCTGGCGCGGGTCGTCGCCGAGCACCTTGCGGGCGAGGCGGATCTCGTCGGTGAGGGTGTCGGCGTAGTTGTCGCGGGATGCCAGCACTCCGCCCGTGCCGCGCAGCTCGGTGGCGGTGTAGGTGTTGAAGTCGCAGTAGCCGCAGCGGGTCGCGCAGTAGGGGACGTGTAGGTAGAACCCGAGGGGGCGCTCGGGCGCCCCGGCGAGCGCGGCCGCGGGCAGCGCGCCGTCGTCGGGGACGGGCTCGCCGTCGGGAAGTGCGGAAGGCATGTCCTCCATTGTCCAGCACCGGGAGGCCTACTCGGCCTGGAGCACCAGCAGCGCCAGGTCGTCCTCCGGCAGGCCGCCGCCGAAGTCGTGCACCAGACGTCGGATGCGTTCCGCGATCCGTTCGGCGCTCAGGCCCGCGCAGCCGGACAGGGCCCGCGCGAGCCCGTCGCCGTCGTCGAACTGGCGGGCGCCGGAGCGGCGCTCGGTGACCCCGTCGGTGACGCACAGCAGACTGTCGCCGGGCCGCAGTTCGAGGGTCTCGCTGAGGTAGGTCTCGTCCTCGACCACCCCGAGCAGGGTCTGCGGCCGGGCTGCGGTGCGCACCGTGCCGTCGGGGCACAGCACCAGCGGCAGCGGATGCCCCGCGGAGGCGAGGGTGCAGCGGGCGCCGCCGCCGTCCAGCGGTGTCAGTTCGCCGTAGAGGAGGGACAGGAAGCGGGACTGCGGGCCGTCCCCGGTGGCCATCGGCCGGCCGCCGACGGCCACCAGGGCGCGGGCGGCGGCGTCGGCGGCCTCGGTGGCGTCGTCCAGCAGGAGCTGGTTCAGCCGGTCGAGGACGTCGGCGACCCCGTACCCCTCGCGGGCCAGCAGCCGCAGCCAGGGACGGGCCAGCCCGATGACGACCGCGGCCTCCGGGCCCTTGCCCTGCACATCGCCGACGGCGAAGCACCAGCGGCCGTCGCCCGCCGGGAACAGGTCGTAGAAGTCACCGCTGGGGCCGCCCTTGTCGCAGGGTTCGTAGACGAGCGCACTGCGCAGCCCGGGGATCTCCGCGACCGCTCCGGGCAGCAGCCCGCGCTGCAGGACGGCACTGATGGTGGCCTGGCGGGCGTACTGCCGGGCCGCGCCGATGGCGAGCGCCACCCGGCGGCTGAGGTCCTCCACCAGCCCGGTGATCTCGTCGGGGAAGCGCAGCAGTCCGCACCGGCCGATGACCAGCGTGCCCAGCGGACGGCCGCCGGCGATCAGCCGGTACGCGAGCGCCGCGCCGACGCCGCCCTGCGGACCGAGCGCGTCACCGGGCCAGGAGTACGGCTCCGGGCCCGAGCGCAGGCCCTCACGCGGACACGGCGGTTCCTTCTCCAGGGCACGGCGCAGCTCCTCGACGCGGGACTCGCCGGCGTGCCAGACCCGGGAGGGTCCGCCGCCGTCGCCCGCGCGGGCGGAGGCCTCGTCCTCCAGCCACACCGCGCACCAGTCGGCGAGCCGGGGGACGATCAGCTGGCCGGTGAGGGCGACGACCAGGTTCTCGTCCAGCTGCCCGGCGAGCAGGTCGGACGCCTCGGCGAGGAAGGACAGCGCGCCGCGGCCGAGCCAGTCCCGGTCGCTGCCGGGGCGCTGCGGCTGCGGGGCCAGATCCTCGGCGACCGCCAGGCTCTGCTCCGGGGCGGGCCCGACGGGGTCGGGGACGCCGCCCGGGGGCAGCCGGGCCCACACCGTCTTGGTGCCGGTGCGGTAGGTGACGCCCCAGGAGTCGGCGAGGGTGGCCACCAGACGCAGGCCGCGCCCGTATTCGGGCGTGTCGCACGGCGTCTCGCCGCCGGCCACGTCACGCGGGGCGCGGGAGGGGTGCTGGTCGCTGACCTCGACCACGAACGCGCCGGTGTCCTCCAGGCACCAGGCGACGTCCACGTCGGTACCGGCGTGGACGACGGCGTTGGTGACGAGTTCGCTGACGACGGCCATGGCGTCGTCGGCGAGCCGGGCGCCGCCCTCGGGACCGAGGAGTCCCTGGTCGGCCCACTCGGCGAACGCGGCGCGCAGCAGGGCGCGGGCGGTGCCCGGCGCGAGGGGGCTTCCGGGCAGGCCTGAGCCCCCCTGCCCGCGCGGACCCGCGCCGTCGTGCGCGGGCGCGTCGCAGGCCAGGGAGTCGTTCTCCCGCTGCGCCGGTAACGCCGCCATGTCCATGCGGCCAGGGTGGCAGACGGGCGGCACGCACAAGCGCCGAGTCACCGAACTGGTCAGTAATGACTGAGAACTGTGCTAGTGGAGCGTGAGAAGGCGAACACTTCGGAGCGTGGCCGAGCGGGATGTGCCTCGAGGGGCGCGGGGAGCCCCGTGGCAGGCCACGCAGGGCCCGCAGCCGGCGCCGGTCCCCCTCGCCCCTCTTGCGGGACGGTGCTACGCCTCCCTGGTCCCCGCGTACATCTCGTCGATCAGATGCTTGTACTCCCGCTCGACCACCGGCCTCTTCAGCTTCAGGCTCGGCGTGATCTCGCCGTGCTCGACGTCGAGGTCGCGCGGCAGCAGGCGGAACTTCTTGATGGTCTGCCAGCGCTGCAGGCCCTGGTTGAGCTCCCTGACGTAGCCGTCGACCATCTCGACCGTCTGCGGCGCGGCGACGACCTCGGCGTACGGCTTGCCCTCCAGGCCGTTCTCCTTCGCCCAGTCCAGGATGGCGATCTCGTCCAGGGCGATGAGCGCGGTGCAGTAGTTCCGGTCGGCGCCGTGCACCAGGACGTTGGAGACGTACGGGCACACCGCCTTGAACTGGCCCTCGACCTCGGCGGGAGCGACGTACTTGCCGCCGGAGGTCTTGATGAGGTCCTTCTTGCGGTCGGTGATGCGCAGGTAGCCGTCGGGCGAGAGTTCGCCGATGTCACCGGTGTGGAACCACCCGTCGGACTCCAGCACCTCGGAGGTCTTCTCGGGGAGCTTGTGGTAGCCCTCCATGATGCCGGGGCCGCGCAGCAGGATCTCGCCGTCGTCGGCGATGCGGACCTCGGTGCCGGGCAGCGGCTTGCCGACCGTGCCGGTGCGGTAGGCCTCGCCGGGGTTGACGAAGGAGGCCGCGGAGGACTCGGTGAGGCCGTAGCCCTCCAGGATGTGGATGCCGGCACCGGCGAAGAAGTAGCCGATCTCCGGGGCGAGCGCGGAGGCGCCGGAGACGCAGGCGCGCAGCCTGCCACCGAAGGCCTCGCGGAGCTTGGCGTAGACGAGGGCGTCGGCGACCTTGTGCTTGGCGGCGAGGCCGAAGGGCACGGAGGGGTTGCCGGTGCGCCGGAAGTTGTCCTGGCTGGCCTTGGCGTACTCGCGGGCGACCTCGACGGCCCACTGGAAGATCTTGTACTTGGCCGCGCCGCCCTCACGGGCCTTGGCGGCGACGCCGTTGTAGACCTTCTCGAAGATGCGCGGCACGGCGGCCATGTACGTCGGCTGCACCACCGGAAGGTTCTCGATGATCTTGTCGACACGGCCGTCCACGGCGGTGACGTGCCCGACCTCGATGTGCCCGGAGGTCAGCACCTTGCCGAAGACGTGCGCGAGCGGCAGCCACAGGTACTGCACGTCCTCGCCGCTGAGCAGCCCGGTCCCGGCGATGGCCTTCGCCATGTACGCCCAGTTGTCGTGCGGCAGGCGCACGCCCTTCGGGCGGCCGGTGGTGCCGGAGGTGTAGATGAGAGTGGCGAGCTGCTCCCGGGTGATCGCGCCGACCCGCTCCTTGATCAGCTCCGGGTGCTCCTCCAGGTAGGCGGCGCCCCTCTCCTCCAGTGCGGCGAGGGTCGTCACCCGGTCGCCGGTCTCCACGCCGGCCGGGTCGATGACGACGATCATGGTGAGATCGGGCAGCTCGGCCTGCTTCTCCAGGGCCTTGGCGAGCTGTGCCGCGTCCTCGGCGATCAGCACCCGGCTCTCGGAGTCGGAAAGGATGAACGCCGACTCGTCGGCGTTGGTCTGCGGGTAGACGGTGGTGGTGGCGCCGCCCGCGCACATGATGCCGAGGTCGGCGAGGATCCACTCCACGCGGGTCGAGGAGGCGAGCGCCACGCGCTGCTCCGGCTGCACGCCCAGTTCGATGAGCCCGGCCGCGATCGCGTACACCCGCTCGGCCGCCTGCCCCCAGCTCAGCGACTTCCAGTCGTCGGGACCCTGACCGGAGGACGGTGGGACGGGGTAGCGGTACGCCTCGGCGTCCGGGGTGGCCGCCACGCGCTCCAGGAAGAGGGCCGCCACGGACGGCGGACGGTTCTCGATCAGGGTCTGTGTGTCGCTCACGACATCCTCCAGGGGCCCGCGACGGCGCGGCTGGCTCACATGTGGCTGGGTTGACTCACGGGTGTGGGGGTGGGGCAGCTTGTTTAACTCGCGAGTAACTAACGAGCAGGGATCAGGGTAAGCGTCGACCGGCCGCCGCGTAAGGGGCATCGGCCGGTAACTTCCACGCAGAGCGAACCTACGCATGCGTAGAGCCCGCCGCACTTTCGCACGACGGGCCCCCGTTCCGCCCGGTTTGCGAGCGTCACGCACTTGCTGCCTTCGGTTACTTCTTGCCCTTGGCCGACCCTGCGCTGTCATCGCTGGAGAGGACGGCGATGAAGGCTTCCTGCGGAACTTCCACGGAGCCCACCATCTTCATCCGCTTCTTGCCTTCCTTCTGCTTCTCCAGCAGCTTGCGCTTACGGGAGATGTCACCGCCGTAGCACTTGGCGAGGACGTCCTTGCGGATGGCGCGGATGGTCTCGCGGGCGATGACCCGGGAGCCGATGGCAGCCTGCACCGGGACCTCGAAGGCCTGCCTCGGGATCAGCTCCTTCAGCTTGGCGACGAGCCGCACGCCGTACGCGTACGCCTGGTCCCTGTGGGTGATCGCGGAGAACGCGTCCACCTTGTCGCCGTGCAGCAGGATGTCGACCTTGACCAGGGAGCTGGTCTGCTCGCCGGTGGGCTCGTAGTCCAGCGAGGCGTAGCCGCGGGTCTTGGACTTCAGCTGGTCGAAGAAGTCGAAGACGATCTCGGCGAGCGGCAGCGTGTAGCGGATCTCGACCCGGTCCTCCGAGAGGTAGTCCATGCCGAGCAGGGTGCCGCGCCGGGTCTGGCACAGCTCCATGATCGAGCCGATGAACTCGGTGGGCGCGAGGATGGTGGCCCGCACGACCGGCTCGAAGACCTCGTTGATCTTCCCCTCGGGGAACTCGCTCGGGTTGGTGACCGTGTGTTCGCTGCCGTCCTCCATGACCACGCGGTAGACCACGTTGGGGGCGGTGGCGATCAGATCGAGCCCGAACTCGCGCTCCAGCCGCTCCCGGATCACGTCCAGGTGCAGCAGGCCCAGGAAGCCGACGCGGAAGCCGAAGCCGAGGGCGGCGGAGGTCTCCGGCTCGTAGACGAGCGCGGCGTCGTTGAGCTGGAGCTTGTCCAGGGCCTCGCGCAGCTCCGGGTAGTCGGAGCCGTCCAGCGGGTACAGGCCCGAGAAGACCATGGGCTTCGGGTCCTTGTAGCCGCCGAGCGCCTCGGTGGCGCCCTTGGCCTGGCTGGTGACGGTGTCACCGACCTTGGACTGCCGGACGTCCTTCACACCCGTGATGAGGTAACCCACCTCACCGACGCCCAGGCCGTCGGCCGGGAGCATCTCGGGGGAGCTGACGCCGATCTCCAGCAGCTCGTGGGTGGCGCCGGTGGACATCATCTTGATGCGCTCGCGCTTGTTGAGCTGGCCGTCGATGACACGGACGTACGTCACGACACCGCGGTAGGAGTCGTAGACCGAGTCGAAGATCATCGCGCGGGCGGGCGCGTCGGCGACACCGACCGGGGCCGGGATCTCCTTGACGACCTTGTTCAGCAGCGCGTCGACGCCGAGGCCCGTCTTGGCGGAGACCTTCAGCACGTCGGACGGGTCGCAGCCGACGAGGTTCGCCAGTTCCTCGGCGAACTTCTCGGGCTGGGCCGCGGGCAGGTCGATCTTGTTCAGCACCGGGATGATCGTGAGGTCGTTCTCCATCGCCAGGTAGAGGTTGGCGAGGGTCTGCGCCTCGATGCCCTGGGCGGCGTCGACGAGGAGGATGGTGCCCTCGCAGGCGGCCAGCGACCGCGAGACCTCGTAGGTGAAGTCGACGTGCCCCGGGGTGTCGATCATGTTCAGAATGTGCGTCGTGCCCTGGTCGGGGCCCTCGGTCGGGGCCCAGGGCAGACGCACCGCCTGGGACTTGATCGTGATGCCGCGCTCGCGCTCGATGTCCATCCGGTCGAGGTACTGAGCACGCATCTGCCGCTGCTCGACCACACCGGTCAGCTGGAGCATCCGGTCGGCGAGCGTGGACTTGCCGTGGTCGATGTGCGCGATGATGCAGAAATTGCGGATCAGAGCCGGGGCGGTACGGCTCGGCTCGGGCACATGGTTAGGGGTCGCGGGCACGCAGGGTCCTGTCTCTTGAGGCGCCTTATGCCTCGGGTCGGATCGTTACGTTGTCTCCATGGTCCCACGGAGAACGACCGGGGACCGTTTTGGGCCGCCCGCAGGGCCACTGGTAATGTAGACGGCTGTGTCTCATGCCCTCTCAGCGCGAGGCACAACAAACAAGTTTGGATCATCGGTACGGGACCCGAGCGGCCCCGTACCAGAACCTGAAAAGGCTCATTCGTGGCGAACATCAAGTCCCAGATCAAGCGGATCAAGACCAACGAGAAGGCGCGGCTGCGCAACAAGGCCGTCAAGTCCTCCCTGAAGACCGCGATCCGCAAGGCCCGTGAGGCCGCTGCCGCGGGTGACGTCGAGAAGGCCACCGAGCTGCAGCGCGCTGCCGCGCGTGCGCTCGACAAGGCCGTCTCGAAGGGCGTCATCCACAAGAACCAGGCCGCCAACAAGAAGTCGGCGCTGGCTTCCAAGGTCGCTTCCCTCAAGGGCTGAGACCCCCTTTTTTGATCTGACCGCCGGAAGGACCCAGAGCGGGCCCTCTCTCATCCGCTCCCGTCCGGCACCCCAGAGCCTGTTCGCGGCCTGCGTTCGCCACGCGGGAACGGGCTCACCAGCTTGATCCGAAGGCCCTGTCCCCCTCTCTTCCCCGGAGCGGGTGGCGGGGCCTTCGGCGTACCCGGCGCCGGGCACACGGTGCGCGGGGCCTCGGCCCCAGAACTCGTTCTCCTTGTCGATGCCCGCGACGCCCAGGCCGAGGTCGGCGACCTTGTCTCCGACGATCCGGAAGACGAGGGACGCGATCCATCGTCGTAGCGCATGCCCGCCCGCTCCGCCATGAGGTGGTGCACGGCCACCGCATGCCCCGGGCGTCGAACGAAGACGTCGCGCAGTCGGATCCGCAGGGGCCCGCCCGTCTCCAGGATCAGTCGGCGGTACATCCCGAGGACGGCCTCCACGCCCTTCAAGTCGCCTGACACCGGATGACTGCCCGGCACAGGGGGTGCACAGTCCGCCGCCATGAGTCCGCGCAGGGTGTCCATGTCCCCGCGCGAGAAGGCGTCGTAGCTCGTGCGGACGAGCACCGCGGCGTGAGAGTGCTCAGCCATGGCGATCGCCCCTTCCGGCACACACCGGCGAGGTCGGCTGACGGGTCTACGGGTCTTACAGGGCTCGGGTCTCGGGTCTCGGGGCTCGGGTCTCGGGTCTCGGGTCTCGGGGCTCGGGGCTCGGGGCTCGGGGCTACGAGTTTCTCGGGTCTACGTGCCCACCGGTCCACAGCTGTTCGGGTAGGTGGCCATACCGGTGCACTGCTGACACTGGTGCAGGACTGCCACCGGTGTACGGCTGGCATCGGTGCAGGGACTGCCACCGGCCTACGGCTGACATCGGGGGTACGGCTCATCCCCGCCTATGACTGCCACCGGCGCACGACCGTTACCGGTGTATGGCTGATACCTACGGTTCTCCCCGCCCGCACCACCGCGGCACCGCGGCCCCCCGGATCAGGATCAGCTCCGGCCCCGGGAGCGCGCGGCCCGGGCGATCGTCACGACCGCCTTCTCCAGGGCGTACTCGGGGTCGTCGCCGCCGCCCTTCACGCCCGCGTCGGCCTCGGCGACCGCCCGCAGCGCCGCCGCGACCCCGTCCGGGGTCCAGCCGCGCATCTGCTGCCGTACCCGGTCGATCTTCCACGGCGGCATACCCAGCTCCCGCGCGAGATCGGCGGGCCTGCCGCCGCGCGCCGACGACAGCTTGCCGATCGCCCGGACGCCCTGCGCCAGCGCGCTGGTGATCATCACTGGCGCGACCCCCGTCGCCAGCGACCAGCGCAGCGCCTCCAGTGCCTCCGCCGTGCGTCCCTCGACGGCGCGGTCGGCGACCGTGAAGCTCGACGCCTCCGCCCGCCCCCTGTAGTACCGGCCGACGACGGCCTCGTCGATCGTCCCCTCCACGTCGGCGACCAACTGCGACACCGCCGACGCCAGCTCCCGCAGGTCGCTCCCGATGGCATCCACCAGCGCCTGGCACGCCTCGGGCGTGGCCGAACGCCCGAACGAGCGGAACTCCCCTCTCACGAACGCCAGCCGGTCCGCCGGCTTGGTCATCTTCGGGCAGGCCACCTCCCGGGCCCCCACCTTGCGCGCGGCGTCCAGCAGGCCCTTGCCCTTGGCTCCGCCCGCGTGCAGCAGCACGAGCGTGATCTCCTCCGCGGGTGACCCGAGGTACGCCTTCACGTCCTTCACTGTGTCGGCCGAAAGATCCTGCGCGTTGCGTACGACCACGACCTTGCGCTCGGCGAAGAGCGACGGACTGGTCAGCTCGGCGAGCGTGCCGGGCTGCAGCTGGTCCGGGGTCAGGTCCCGTACGTCCGTGTCGGCGTCGGCGGCCTTCGCGGCGGCCACCACCTCCTGAACGGCACGATCGAGCAGGAGGTCCTCCTGGCCCACGGCGAGCGTCACGGGGGCGAGAGGGTCGTCATTCGCAGTCTTCCTGGCCATCGCTCCCAAGCATCCCACGCGGCACTGACAGCGGACCGGCCACGCACCCCGGCCGGCCCTCGGGCGTCCCCTGAGCCCGGCTCAGGGTCACGGTTCCTCGCGCCAGCCGTCCCACTCCTCCGCGAACGCGTCCAGCTCTGCCGGGTCCAGCAGCTCGTCCTGGTCCCGCAGGACCACGAGCCACTGGACGTCCTCGGCGTCGTCCTCGCCGGCCAGTGCGTCCCGGACGACCCGGGGCTCCTCGTCGATCCCGAACCGCTCCGCGACCGCCTCGGCAGCCTCCTCGGCGGCCTCACGGTCGGGCAGCACCAGCACGTGTCTCACATCGCTCACCGGGCCATTCTCCGACACAGCACGAGCACCGGCCGAAACCCCCTCCGAAGCGGCCCGCCCGGGGCCGGGGGCGCCCAGGGCCGGGGCCCGCCCGAGGGCCCGAGTCCGCCCAGTGCGGGCCCCGTCCGAGGGCCCGAGTCCGCCCAGTCCGGCTCCGCCTGGGCCGGAGTCCGCACAATCGATGCCGGCTCCAGTGGCCGGCGGCCAGCGCCCCGCACCCGGCTCAACTCCCCGAACCGCTCCCATACGCCGTCAGCCCTCCCCCGCCCGCGCCTCCACTCCCGGCGACCGCGAGCGCACCGTCCCGGTCCGTGCGCAGCACCACCGCGCCGCCGGTCCGCAGCGCGGCCGTGGTCGCCGGTGCCGGGTGCCCGTAGGGGTTGTCGGCGCCCACGGAGATCAACGCCACCCGTGGAGCCACCAGTCGTATCAGGTCCGGGTCCTGGTAGGCCGAGCCGTGATGGGCCACCTTCAGTACGTCCACCGCCGCCAACCGCGCCACATCCGGCGAGCGCAACAGCGCTTGCTGGGAAGGCGGTTCGAGGTCGCCGAGCAACAACATCCGCAGTCCGCCCGTCCGGGCGAGCAGTGCAACACTCGCATCGTTGGGTCCGTCCGGCTCCGGTGCCGGGCCCGGCGGGGGCCACACCACGCGCCAGGCGAGCGGTCCGGTGCGCCGCTCCTCCCCCGCCACGGCCCGGCTCACCGGGATGTGCCGTTCGGCCGCCTCCCTTCTGACGAACTCTGCCTGTTCCGCGGGTTCTTCGAAGCCGGTGGTCTCGATCTCGGCCACCGTGCGGTGGCGCAGCACTCCAGGTAGCCCTGCCACATGGTCGGCGTGGAAGTGGGTGAGGACGAGGAGGGGCACACGCGTGATGCCCAGCTCTTGCAGGCAGTGGTCGACCAGCGCGGGATCGGGCCCGGCGTCCACGACCACGCCCGCTCCCTTGCCCGCCGCCAGCACGGTCGCGTCGCCCTGGCCGACATCGCACATCGCGAACCGCCAGCCGGGCGGCGGCCAGCCCGTGATCACCCTGGTCAGCGGCGTCGGCCGCACCACCACCAGCAGGAGCAGCATGCCGAGCATCCCGCACCACCACGGGTGCCGCAGCACTCGGCGACCAGCGAGGACGACGGCCACGGTGACCGCCGCCAGCAGCAGCGCTCCCGGCAGGCTTGCGGGCCAGTCCACTCCCGCGCCGGGCAGGCCGGCCCCGGCGCGGGCGACCCCGGCGATCCAACGGGCCGGCCAACTCGCGCACCAGGCCAGCGCCTTGGCCACCGGCATCCCCACCGGCGCTGCTGCCAGCGCCGCGAACCCCAGCACCGTGGCCGGTGCCACCGCCGGCTCCGTCAGCAGATTGCAGGGCACCGCCACCAGGCTCACCCGGGCCGACAGCACCGCCACGACCGGCGCGCACACGGCCTGCGCGGCGGCAGCCGCGGCCAGCGCCTCGGCGAGCCGCGCGGGCACCCTGCGCCGCCGCAGCCCCTCGCTCCAGGCGGGCGCCAGCACGAGCAGGGCGCCGGTGGCCAGCACGGAGAGCAGGAAGCCATAGCTGCGAGCCAGCCACGGGTCGTACAGCACCAGCAGCAGGACAGCAGTGGCCAGCGCCGGGATCAGGGACCTGCGGCGTCCGGTGGCCAGGGCCAGCAGGGCGACCGCACCGCAGGCCGCTGCCCGCAGCACGCTGGGATCGGGCCGGCACACGACCACGAATCCCACCGTGAGCCCCCCGGCGAGCAGGGCGGTCGCCCGCAGCGAGAGCCCCAGGCGCGGGGCAAGGCCGCGACGTTCGGTCCGCTGGGCCAGGCCAAACGGTCCGATGAGCAGGGCGAGGAGGATGGTGAGGTTGCTGCCGGAAACGGCGAGCGTGTGCGCCAGGTCCGTCTCCCGGAACGCCTCCTCCAGCTCGGGTGTGATCCGCGAGGTGTCGCCGACGACCAGGCCGGGAAGCAGCGCCCGCGTGTCCGCGGGCAGCCCCTCGGTCGCCTCCCGCAGCCCGGCCCTGAGCCGCCCTGCCAGCCGCTGCGGCCCGCTCGGCCCCGCCACGACCACCGGTCCCCGCCCGCCCCGCACCCGCAGCACGGCCGCGGTCCGACCACCGCCCGACCGGGCCGGCGCCAGCCGCCCGGTCACCCGCAGCCGCGTGGACGGCAACAGCCCTGACCAGGCCGAGCGCCCGCCCCACGCCGAGCGCCCACCCCGCCTTCCCGGACCGTCCGCGTCCCGCTCTCCCGGACCGTCTGCGTCCGATGCCGGGCCGTGCGTGTCCGATGCCGGGCCGTCCGTGTCGACGACCAGCAGCACTGGGCTGCGCGTGCGCACACTTCTCCCGCCGCTCTCCCTGACGCGCCTCACCTCCGCCCGGGCCAGGACCGCCACCGGCACCGTGCGGTCGCCCCGCACCCGAGGCCTGCTCAGCCAGGGGTCCTGGGTCAGCTCGACCTCGGCGGTCACCGTCGCGAACCGCCGGGCCAGCTCGGGCACCGGGCCCCGCCGCACATCCGCCCCGTGCAGCCCGGCCGAGGCGGTGGCCGCGGCGACGCAGAGCAGCATCGCGGCGACCGGCGCGCGAGCCCAGGCGAACCGTCCGCGCGCCTCGTCGGCCGGTCCCGCCCGCAGCCACCGCCCGGGACCCGCGGGGCGGCAGCGGTCGGCGGCCCCGGGCCGCCGCGCCAGCAGCAGGACACCTCCGAGGGCCAGACAGAACGCCGCGATCCCCATGCTCCAGCCCGTCGGGACGTTCAGCGCCACAGCCGCCGCACCCCAGGCCGCGAGCGCGGGCGGAACGAGCCGCAGGTCCGCCGACTCCGCCGGCCGCGGCTCAGCGGTCCCGCCCCGCCGCCCTGGACCGGCCTGGCGGGACCGCCGCCCGCCCGTGCGCCCCGGCAGCCGCTCCCCGGGCGGCTCTGCCCCCACGGCCTGCCCGACCGCCACCGGCCGCGAAAGTCGTTGCTCCGCGGCGCGCCCGGCGACCGCCCCGGAGACCCCGTGCCGCGGCGGCTCACCGTCCCGCACGTCACGGTCACGCGCGTCACCCTCACTCACGCCCCGCGCCGGCACCGCCCGATCCCCATGTCCCCGTTCGGCGTCCCGTGTCGGACTCATGGCCGGACCAGGCTTCGCAGGTCGGCGAAGCGGCGGTCGCCGATGCCGTTGACCTGACGCAGTTCGTCCACCGAGCGGAAGCCGCCGTGTCGGGTGCGGTAGTCGATGATGTGCTGGGCCAGCACGGGACCGACTCCGGGCAGGGTCTCGAGCTGGTCCGCGGTCGCTGTGTTGAGGGAGACGGGCGCCGTGGAACCTGCGCCGGCCGCTCCGGGGCCGCCCCCGGCGGCAGGGCCGGGCTGGGCCGGTGCCCCGGGCGGCGTCCCGACGACGACCTGTTCACCGTCCACCAGGAAGCGGGCCCGGTTGAGCCCCTCGATGCTCACGCCCGGGCGCACCCCGCCGGCCGCCCGCAACGCGTCGGTCACCCGTGAACCGGTCGGCAATCGCTGGACGCCGGGATGCCTGACTTTGCCCCCGACGTCCACGACGATCTCTCCACCCGGTGTCCCCGAGACCCCCAAGGGCGCACCGGCCGTCCGATCACCGGCCGCCTCTCCTTCGCCCCTTCCCTCGTCTTCGCCCCTTCCCTCGTCGGTCCGCTTGTCGAACGGGGCCTGCGCCCGCACCACCTGGGGAGCACTCACGGACTGGGTCCGGCCTGCCCAGAAGTGCTGTACGGCGAGGAGAGCGGCGGCCAGCAGCACCACGCAGAGCGCGATCACCCCGCGCCGCTCCACCCCGTACCGCGTCTGCAACCACACCGGTACCCGCTCCCGCAGCGCCAGACCGACCCGCTCCCGCCGGCTCGGCACAACCGGCCCCGCCGCCTCCAAAGCGTCTGCAGCCTGCGGTGGTTCACCCTCGGAGGGTTCGATCTCGGACGGTTCAGGCCCGGACAGTTCGGACTCGGACAGTTCGGACTCGCGCAGTTCGGACTCGGGCAGTTCGGACTCGGGCAGTTGAGACTCGGACGGTTGAGACTCGGGCGGTGCAGACTCGGACGCGGCGGCCTCGGGTGCCGCAAGCGACACGGGCGTCGCGATCCTTCCGTCCGGCGGGGCGTTGCCCGACTCCCTCCATTGCACGGCTCGTTCACCGAAGAGGAGTTCCGCCCGGCGGCGCAGTTCCTCCGCCGGGGCGGCAGGGCCTCGCCTGTGGTGGGTGGGGCGGCGGTGGCGGACCCGGCCGTCGGAGGTGGGGCCGCGGCCCGGGCCGCTGGTCGCTGTGGCTGTGCGTGAGCGTGGTCGAAGTGCCATGCGACGAGGATCGGGCATCTCACCGTTCCGCGATGATCTTGTTCAATTCCCGAGGATTACCGCCCAGTTGTGGATAACTTCGCCACCCGTACGGGTGAAAGATGCAGCAAAGGCGAGGCAGGACAAGGCGGAGGTGACCGGGTCAGCGCGGCGAGACGACCACTCCCAGCAGCCCGGGCCCGGTGTGCGCCCCGATCACCGCACCGACCTCACTGACATGCAGGTCAGCCACGCCTGGCACCCGTTCCCGCAGCCGGTCGGCGAGCGCGGCGGCGCGGTCGGGGGCGGCAAGATGGTGGACGGCGATGTCGACCTCGGCGGAGCCCGCCCGTTCGGCGACGATCTCCTCCAGGCGGGCGATCGCCTTGGACGCCGTGCGGACCTTTTCGAGGAGTTCGATACGGCCGTCCTCGAGTTGGAGCAGCGGTTTGACGGCGAGCGCGGAACCGAGCAGCGCCTGCGCGGCGCCGATGCGACCACCGCGGCGCAGATAGTCGAGGGTGTCCACGTAGAAGTAGGCGGAGGTACCCGCAGCCCGCTTCTCGGCTGCTGTGACGGCCTCGTCCACGGTCCCGCCGGCCTCTGCCGTCTCGGCCGCGGCGAGCGCGCAGAAGCCCAGTGCCATCGCGACCATCCCGGTGTCCACCACCCGCACGGGTACCGGCGCCTCGCGCGCCGCGAGGACCGCCGCGTCGTGGGTGCCGGACAGCTCGGCGGAGAGGTGGAGGGAGACGATGCCGCTCGCACCGGACTCGGCGACTCTGCGGTAGGTCTCCGCGAACAGCTCGGGACTGGGGCGGGAGGTAGTGACCGGGCGCCGCTTCTGCAGGGCCTGCGCGAGGGAACGGGTGGAGATCTCCGTGCCCTCTTCGAGTGCCTGGTCACCGAGGACCACGGTCAGGGGCACCGCGGTGATGCCGTGGCGCTCCATCGTCCGCGGCGGCAGGTAGGCCGTTGAATCGGTGACGATCGCGACATGGCGGGACATGAGCTGGAGGTTACCTGCCGTAGCGTTCACACGGCAGCCCGGCCCCCTGCCGTGCGGTACGGACCCGGCGCTGTCATGTGGTGCTCTCGGGACGGGCCTTCTTCTCCCAAGGGTAGGCAGGGCGCCGCGACGGCGGGGTGATCGCCGGGGTCGTCGGATCCTCGGCGCGGGAGCCGTGCGCTTCCGGCCGGGGCTGCGGATCCGGTGCGGTGGAACGCGTCCAGTGGCGCAGGGCGCCCGCCTCGACGTCTATCTCGGCGCTGAGCGCGTCCAGGTCGTCGTCGGCGAAGTGGCGGGCCCGGTCGCGGGCCGCCCAGCGCAGCGAGTCCGCGGACTTGGTGATGCGTTCGGTGCGGCGGCGCAGCTCCGGCAGCCGGGCGGTGAGTGCCGCCTGGTCCGGTTCGGTCTCCAGGCGCCTGAGTTCGGCGTCCAGTTCGTGTCCGTGCGCGCTGAGCCGCTCGAAGAGGCCGAGGGACTCCTTGAGGGATGCGTCCTCGGCCACGCCCGTGTGCAGGGCGTCCTGGGTGGCGCGCATCGAGGTGCGCAGCGTGAGCCGCAGCTGGGCGACCTCACCGGCCGGGCCGGTCTGGACGAAGGACCTGGCGCGCAGGGTGTGGTCCTCGACCGTGCGGCGGGCCTGCGCGATCGTCCGGTCGACCCCGCGCTTGGCGGCGCCGACCGCCTTGACCGTGGCGTACACGCCGAGCCCGATGAACAGCAGGAAGAGCAAGGTGAACACGATGATCACTGCTTCCACGACGCTCCTCCTCCGCCCGGCACGGCGCAAGCCGCTGCGCTCTCCACGGTAAACGCAGCGGGCAGGTCCGGGGTTCCGCAAGAACCCCGAACCTGCCCGTAAGGGACTACCCCGAGCCGGTCGAGACGGTCGAGCCGGCCGGCCGCTGCCGGTGCTTACGCGGGAACGATGTTCACCAGCTTCGGCGCGCGCACGATCACCTTGCGGATGCCGGCACCGTCCAGCGCGGCCACGACCTTCTCGTCGGCCAGCGCGACCTTCTCCAGCTCTTCCTCGGAGATCGTCGGCGGCACCTCCAGGCGGGCCTTGACCTTGCCCTTGATCTGCACGACGCAGGTCACGGTCTCGTCGACCACGTACTGCGGGTCGGCGACCGGGAAGTCCTGGTGGACGACCGAGTCGGTGTGGCCCAGCCTGCGCCACAGCTCCTCGGCGATGTGCGGGGCCAGCGGGGCCACCATCAGCACCAGCGGCTCGGCGACCGAGCGCGGCACCGCGCCGCCGGCCTTGGTCAGGTGGTTGTTCAGCTCGGTGACCTTGGCGATGGCGGTGTTGAACCGCAGGCCCTCCAGGTCCTGTCGTACCCCGTCGATCGCCTTGTGCAGGGCGCGCAGCGTCTCCTCATCGGGCTCGGCACCGGTGACGGTGACCTCGCCGGTGTTCTCGTCGACGATGTTGCGCCACAGCCGCTGCAGCAGCCGGAACTGGCCGACCACCGCGCGGGTGTCCCACGGGCGGGAGACGTCCAGCGGGCCCATCGCCATCTCGTACAGGCGCAGCGTGTCGGCGCCGTACTCGGCGGCGATCTCGTCCGGGGTCACCGCGTTCTTCAGGGACTTGCCCATCTTGCCCAGCAGGCGGGTGACCTGCTCGCCCTGGTAGTAGTAGGCGCCGTCGCGCTCCTCCACCTCGGCGGCCGGCACCGCGATGCCCCGGCTGTCGCGGTACACGTAGGCCTGGATCATGCCCTGGTTGAACAGCTTGTGGAACGGCTCCGCGGAGGAGACGTGCCCCAGGTCGAACAGGACCTTGGACCAGAAGCGGGCGTACAGCAGGTGCAGTACGGCGTGCTCGGCGCCGCCGACGTACAGGTCGACACCGCCGTGCGGCTGGCCCTCGCGCGGGCCCATCCAGTACCGCTCGATCTCCGGGTCGACCAGCTGCCGCTCGTTGTGCGGGTCCAGGTAGCGCAGCTCGTACCAGCAGGAACCGGCCCAGTTGGGCATGGTGTTGGTCTCACGGCGGTACTTCTTCGGCCCGTCGCCCAGGTCCAGGGTGACGTTGACCCATTCCTCGTTGCGCGACAGCGGCGTCTCGGGCTGGGTGTCGGCGTCGTCCGGGTCGAAGGTGCGCGGGCTGTAGTCCTCGACCTCGGGCAGCTCCAGCGGCAGCATCGACTCGGGCAGGGCGTGCGCGATGCCGTCCTCGTCGTAGACGATCGGGAAGGGCTCGCCCCAGTAGCGCTGGCGGCTGAACAGCCAGTCGCGCAGGCGGAAGTTGACGGTGCCCTCGCCGATGCCCTTGCGTTCCAGCCACTCGGTGATGCGGGCCTTGGCGTCGGTGACGCCCAGGCCGTCCAGCTTCACGTCGTCACCGGAGGAGTTGACGATCTTCGCTTCGTAGGAGGCGAAGGCGTCGTCCCACGTCGACGGGTCGGTCCCGCGGCCGTCGGTCGGTTCGACGACGCAGCGGATCGGCAGCTCGAAGGCGCGCGCGAAGGCGAAGTCACGTGTGTCGTGCGCCGGGACGGCCATGATCGCGCCGGTGCCGTACCCCATCAGGACGTAGTCGGCGATGAAGACGGGGACCTTCTCGCCGTTGACCGGGTTGGTCGCGAACGCACCGGTGAAGACACCGGTCTTGTCCTTGGCGTCGGCCTGGCGCTCCACGTCGGACTTCGAGGCGGCCTGCGCGCGGTAGGCGGCGACGGCCTCGGCGGGGGTGGCGTGGCCACCGGTCCACGCCTCGTGCGTGCCCTCCGGCCAGGCGGCCGGGGTGAACTTCTCGACCAGCGGGTGCTCGGGGGCCAGCACCATGTAGGTCGCGCCGAACAGGGTGTCCGGGCGCGTGGTGAAGACCGTGATGCGCTCGCCGTCGATCGGGAAGTCGACTCGGGCGCCCTCGCTGCGGCCGATCCAGTTGCGCTGCTGCAGCTTGATGGCCTCGGGCCAGTCCAGCGCGTCCAGGTCCTCCAGCAGCCGGTCGGCGTAGGCGGTGATGCGCATGTTCCACTGGCGCAGCTTCGCCTTGAAGACGGGGTAGTTGCCGCGCTCGGAGCGGCCGTCGGCCGTGACCTCCTCGTTGGCCAGCACGGTGCCCAGGCCGGGGCACCAGTTGACGGGCGCGTCGGAGGCGTAGGCCAGGCGGTACTCGCCCAGGACGTCGGCGCGCTCGGCGGCGGTCAGTTCGTTCCACGCGCGCGTGGTGCCCGCGATGGCGCGCTCACCGGACTCGAACTGGGCGATCAGCTCGGAGACCGGGCGGGCCTTCTTCGCCTCGTCGTCGTACCAGGAGTTGAAGATCTGCAGGAAGATCCACTGGGTCCACTTGTAGTAGTCCGGGTCGATCGTGGCGAAGGACCGGCGCTTGTCGTGGCCCAGGCCCAGCCGGCGCAGCTGGGCCTTCATGTTCTCGATGTTGGCCTCGGTGGACACGCGCGGGTGCGTGCCGGTCTGCACGGCGTACTGCTCGGCGGGCAGGCCGAAGGCGTCGAAGCCGAGGGTGTGCAGGACGTTGTGGCCGGTCATGCGCTGGAACCGGGCGTAGACGTCGGTGGCGATGTAGCCCAGCGGGTGGCCGACGTGCAGGCCCGCACCCGAGGGGTACGGGAACATGTCCATGATGAACTTCTTGGGCTTCGCGGCCACCGCGGCGTCGCCGGCCAGGTCGCCCTTGGGGTTGGGTGCCGCGTAGGTCCCGTCGGCGTCCCAGAAGTCCTGCCAGCGTGCCTCGATCTCGGCCGCCATGGCGGCCGTGTAGCGGTGCGGCGCGGCTACCTCGGCGGTGGCAGCGGGGTTCGTCTCGCTCATGATCCTCAAAGCTCCATCGATCGTCTCTGCCTGCGGCTGCGACATCCAAAGAAACGAAAAAACCCCTCGCACAGGAGGGGACGCCGCGCCGATGCCGACCACGGTTGCAACCACCGGTCGGTACTGATCAGCGCGGCCCGCTAAGCAGAAGGCGTACGGCACGCATGGCGCCAGGGTACCGCACCCTTTGAGCAAGCAGCGACGCGGTTCCGTATGCCTTGTGGACATGCCAGGAACGTGGACGGAACTGAACCGAGGGCGAGGACCGCTTCGCATAACACCCGCCAAGGGACATCACTCAGTCACATTGTCCGTCGATAACAACGCAATGACTCAAACCCCGTACTGATCGGTATGGCGCCACCTAGAGTTCGGCAGCGGGACCGCTTTCCCGAAACTGCTCGGAGTTGCCCCCATGAACCGTCGTCGTAGCACCAGCTCGCTTCCCAAACCAGGCCGGTCGGCCTATGGGGCGGCGACCGCCGTCACCTCGCTGCTCCTTCCCGTGACCGTGCTGGCCGGCGGCAGCCGGTTCCGCGATTTCCTGAACTTCGGCGCGGGCGTGATGTCCCTCGTCTCGCTCAGCTGCTCCGTGATCTGGGGCCTGTTCGCACAGGACCGCATCTTTCTGAACGCCCGGCAGCGGATCGTCGGCCAGGCGGTGCACCGGACGACGGGGATCGCCTCCATCGCGTTCCTGCTGCTGCACATCACCATCAAGGTCTCGCTCGGCCACACGCGGCTGATCGCCGCGGTCGTCCCCTTCTCGCTCGGTGTCACCGGAATCGCCGGTCTGATCGGACTGGGTTCGCTCGCGGGCCTGCTGATGATCTTCGTGGGCGTCACCGGCGCCCTGCGCAGCAACTTCGCCACCCCGGCCCCCGTAGCCGCCCGGTGGCGGGCCATGCACATGCTGGCCTACCCGGCGTGGTGCGCGGCGCTGGTGCACGGCCTGTACGCGGGCCGCCAGGCCAAGCCCGTCTTCGTGATCCTCTACATCCTGTCCCTGCTGGGCGTGATGGGCGCCCTGGCGCTGCGCTCGGCCCCGCGTCCGGTCAAGCGCAGGATCGCCGACCGGCTCGCGGCGCTGTTCGGCAGCCCGGAGCGGCCGGGGCCGGACGACCTGGACGCCGTCCGCGCCCGGGGGTCCGCGCTGCCGGGCTACGAGGGCCGGCCCGAGCGGAGGCCGTCGCCCGCCGGCTCGACGGGTCCCCTCTTCGCCTCGCCGTACCCGTCCCCCGTCCCGGCCCCGGAGCCCGTGTCCGGCTTCGCCGCCGCCTACCGGGCGGTGTCCACCGCGGGCCGCGCGGGCGGCCCCTCCGGCTCCTCGGGCAGCTGGCCGATCCCGTCCCCGCCGCCGGTCGGTGAGGCCGCGCCGTCCGCCTACGACCCGGTGCGGGACACCGGCCGCGCCATGCCGGTGTACGACGGTCCGGGCGTGCCGGTGTACGACGGTTTGGGCGTCGGCGGATACGGCGGGAGTGATCCGTACGACACCGGTGAGACGAACGGCCGTCATGGCACGTACCACCCGGGTGACACGTTCAACGGCGGTCCCGCCACCGAAACGCTGCCCGGAGCGCCCTTCGGCGCGCCGGGATCGGGCGAACCCTGGAACACGCCTTCCGGAGGCTTTGAGTGAACGAGGCCCTGCCCGACGTTCCCGAGGTCCGCGTCGTCGGGCTCCCCCAGCTCACGTCGGGCTTCGACCTTGTGGAACGACTCGACCTGCCCATGCACCTGAAGGTGCACGGGCCGCTCGACCCCCTGGGCGGCGAACAGCTCGCCCAGCTCGCCGAGCGGATCAGCCTCAAGGGGCGCGGCGGCGCCGGGTTTCCCTTCCACAAGAAGCTGCGTTCGGTCGCCGAGTCCGCGATCAGGCGCGGCGTACGGCCGGTCGTCGTCGTCAACGGCAGCGAGGACGAGCCGGCCTGTCGCAAGGACACGGTGCTCATCAACCGGGCCCCGCACCTCATCCTGGACGGCGCGCTGCTGTGCGCCGAGGCCCTGGGTGCCCGCACGCTCGTGGTGGGGGTCACCCGGGAGTCCACCCAGCGCTCCATGGAGGCCGCGCTCGCCGAACGCGGGCTGAGCAACAGCCGTAGGTCGGCCCTGCGCGCGTGGGTGCAGCGCAACCCGGTGCGCATGGTCACCGGTGCCGCCGCGTCGCTGATCCGCTCGATCGACGGCGGCCCGCCGATCCCGCCCGGCCGCAAGACCAGCGCCTCGCAGAGCGGCGTCGGCGGGGCGCCTACGCTGCTGTCGAACGCCGAGACGTTCGCACAGCTGGCCGTCGCCGCACGCATCGGCCCGGACCGCTACGGCAACACCGGTCTGTACGACGAGCCGGGTACCGTCATGCTCACCGTCTCCGGCGCGGTCGCCCGCCCCATGGTGATCGAAATACCCACGGGTGTGCCGCTGCGCTACGTGCTGCACATGGCCGGTGCTCCGCCGGTGCCGCAGGGCGTGCTCACCGGCGGCTACCACGGCAAGTGGATCGACGCGGCGACCGCCGACGAGGCGATCATCTCCCGCAACTCCCTGGACGCGGTCGGCGGTTCGCTGGGCGCCGGGGCGATCCTGCCGATCAGCCAGGAGACCTGTGCGCTGGGCGAGTCGCTGCGGGTGGCGCAGTGGCTGGCCGAGGAGAGTGCGGGCCAGTGCGGCCCCTGCTACCTCGGACTGCCTGCCGCCGCGCGTGGCATGGAGGACATCCTGGACGGCGGCGGCCCGGCCGCCCTGGAGGCGCTGAAGCAGGTCGCGAGGAACGTGAAGCGGCGCGGGGCGTGTTCGCATCCGGACGGCTCCGCGATGTTCCTGGAGTCGACCATCAGGGCGTTCACCGGCGACCTGGCCGCCCATGTCCTCGGGAACGGCTGCGGACGGCCCGTGGAGGGCGTTCTGCCGCTCTTCGAGGGCGGCAGGGCCCCGGCGGGCGTCCCGGGCGGCGTGGGACCGGCAGAGGCCGGCGCGAGCCGCCAGAAGATCTACGTCGACTGGACCCTGTGCCGGGGGCACGGGCTGTGCGCCGACATCCTCCCGGAGGTCTTCGAGCTGGGCGCCGACGGCTTCCCGACCGTCGCGCAGGCGCAGGTGCCGCGCTATGCGGAGGCGAAGGCGCTGCGTGCGGTGCGTCGCTGCCCGGCGCTCGCCCTGCGCATCGAGGAGGACACCCGCGCACAGGAACCGACGCGCAACCTGCCGGTTCTCTCCCAGGGCCGCGGCCGGCGGGCGCTGGGCCGCTGAGGACACAGGAAGGGCGCTGAGCACACAGGAAGGGCGGGGCACCCGGTTCGGGGGCCCGCCCCTTCTTCTCGGCCGCCGCGTTCCGCAACACGCCGAAGGCGGACCATCCTTCGGATGATCCGCCTTCGATTTGTGTGGAGCTAAGGAGAATTGAACTCCTGACCTCCTGCATGCCATGCAGGCGCTCTACCAACTGAGCTATAGCCCCTTGTTTTGTTGTCTCGCCCGGTTCCCCCGGCGACGACGTAAACATTACAGGTCCCGGGGCGTAGCACCAAATCGGTTTCCGGTACGGGCCGATACGGGCATCGATGTCGGCTTTGGGGACTGTGATGGCTACGGCCAGGGCGGCTGTCGCCTTCGCGGGGCCGACGCGGGGCGACGCTGGGCGCGGGGGTCGCCCTGGCGCACGACTCGTGGCGGTGGTGAACCGGCGCGGTGTTCCGCGTGGGGCCACGGGGCACGCCGAGGACACCGCGGACCAGGCCCGCGCGGCGTTCCGGCCCGCCTGCCGCACACCAGGACCGGCAAGCCGCCGGGGTGAGCGCGGCCCGCTGCCGCTCCCCCGCGGCGCCGGAAGACCCCAACTGCGGCAGGAAGGAGAGCGATTGACGCTGCCCGCCCTCTACGGAGCAACCGGTGCGCTGTTCCTCGCGCCGGCCCGGACATCGTTGCCGGTGCGGAGAAAGCGCTCAGGAGTGGTCAGGCCGTGACGAAGGAATAGAACCGCTTGAGCGTGCAGTGCTCTTCCAGCAGGCGGCCATAGATCGGCTCGCCCTCCAGTTCCCGGTAGGTCTCGATCGGGTCGCCTTTTATGATCAGCGCCCGCGCGCATTCCTCGCACCAGTACTGGTAATCGGGATTGACCGGTTCCATGTCCCGGACGATCGGCGTTCCGCTGCCGCACCAGTCGCACTTCCGCCTGTGGGCACCCATCGATCAGCTCCAGCTGTGGCCGCAGGCCGTGCACACGTAGGAGATTCCGCCGTTGTCCCCGAGAACCTGGGCCACATGCGCGGAACCGCAGGAAGGGCAGCTGAGCCGGGTCGCCGTGTCCCGTATCAACGCCGCACCGAGGAGGTCGCCGCCCTCCTCAAGGATGCTCTCAGGCACCACTGCTCCCTCCCGTCGGGCCGCGCCCCCTTCCGGCCGTTTGATTCTGCCACGGCCGGACCAATACGGTCAGCGACGCCTCAGTACCAGTCCGGACACGGCGCCCACCGCGGCCAGCGCGGCCAGCGCGCACGCGCAGCCCCACAGCGCCTCCGCAGAGGTATACGCCCGCGGAACCCCGAGTGACTCAAGCCGGTTCAGGAACAGTGTGCCGAAGACCGCGACGCCGAGCAGCTGGCCGAGCTGGGTGACCGTTGCCAGCAGACCGCTGGCGTCCGCCGCGTCCTCGGGCCGCACCGTGGCCAGCGCCCGGGTGAGCGTCGGGCTGAAGGCGAGCGCGAGCCCCACCCCCATGCCGGCGTACGCGGCGTAGAGCACCGCGCCGCCGTCGCCGCCACCGTGGAACGACAGTCCCACCCCGGCCACGGACACCGCGGCGAGCGCGAACCCGACCGGGGTGAGTGCCCGCTGCCAGGCGGCGGGCCACCTCCGCCAGGTCAGGCTGACGGCGCCGAAGACGGCCGCGGTCGGGGCGAAGCTCAGCCCGGCCCGCAGGGCGCTGTAGCCGAGACCGCCCTGGACGTGCAGCGTCAGCGCGAAGAGGAAACCGGCGTTGACCGACATGACGGCAAGGACACGGAAGACGGCCAGGCCCATGCCGGGGTGGCGCAGCACTCGCGGCGCGATCAGCGGGGCGCCGCCGCGCCGGGCCAGCCCGGCCTCGTAGCCGCAGAACAGCGCGAACAGCACCACGGCGCCGGCCAGCGACAGCCAGGACCACAGCGGCCAGTCCTCCTCCTGCCCGAGCACCAGTGGCACGGTCAGCAGCGACACGGCGGCGGCCAGCAGCACCAGCCCCGGCAGGTCGAGGGTGCGGGCCCGCTCCTCCTTCGCCGAGCCGCCGAGCGGCAGGATGCGCCGGCCCAGCACCAGCAGTACGGCGCCGACGGGAACGTTGACCAGGAACACCGGCCGCCAGCCGGTGCCGAACAGGTCGGCGCTCACCAGCACACCGCCGACGACCTGCCCGGCTGCCGCGCCCACGGCGAGGACCGCCGAGTAGACGCCGAGCGCCCGGACCCGGGCCTCGCCGGTGAAGGTCCGCTGGATCAGGCTGAGCACCTGCGGGATCATCAGCGCCGCACCGACGCCCTGCACCAGCCGGAACACGATCAGCTCGGTCGATCCCTGCGCCAGGCCGCAGGCGAGTGAGGCGGCCGTGAACAGGGCGAGCCCGGCGAGGTGGACCCGGCCGTGGCCGAGCCGGTCGCCGAGCCGGGCGCCGGTGATCAGCAGCACGGAGTAGCTGATGGTGTAGCCGGCGATCACCAACTGCAGGTCGGCGCCCGAGGCGTCGAGGTCGGAACCGATGGTGGGGGCCGCGACGTTCACGATGAAGACGTCGAGGACGGCCATGAACATGGCGGTGAGCAGGGCCGCGAGCAGTACCCGGGACCGGTTGTCAGTGCCGGGTGCTTCACTGTCAGTGGTCGGTGCTTCACTGATCGCAGGGCCCGCACCGGGCGCGGAGCCCAGCACGGTTCGAGGTGTCGTCGTCATGGCATCGAGCCTCGCGACACACCGGTAAGGGTGCCGAGTGCCCGCTGATGCTGGTACTGCCAGCACCTGGCAGGAGACGGGCCTGATCCGGACGATGGGGACGGAAGACGGGGGAACGGGGAACGACGATGGGTACGAGGACACAACGCCGCAGGCCCGAGCTGGCCGCCTTCCTGCGCAGCAGGCGGGCGCGGGTGAAACCGGCCGACGTGGGCATGCCGCCGGGGCTGCGGCGGCGCACACCCGGGCTGCGGCGGGAGGAGGTCGCCCAGCTCTCCGGCGTGGGCGTGACCTGGTACACGTGGCTGGAGCAGGGCCGCCCGATCAACGCGTCGGCGCAGGTGCTGGACGCGGTCGCGCGCACGCTGCGGCTGGACCCGCCGGAGCGCGAGCATCTCTACCGGCTGGCGGAGGTGCCTTTCGACCCGGATCCGCAGTGTGTGACCCGGCGGATCGGTCCGGAGGTGCAGGGGATCATCGACGCGCTCGACCCGCAGCCCGCGGTGGTCTACAACGCGCGGTACGACATCCTCGCCACGAACGCGGCCTACCGCGCCCTGTTCGCGGTGCCGGAGACGCTGCGGATGGGCGTGTCGAACGTGCTGTGGATGCTGTTCACGGTGTCGGAGGCGGCCTGCCCGGTGGTGCACCGGGAGCAGGAGCTGCCGCTGATGGTGGCGACGCTGCGGTCCGCCTACGGCAGACATGTGGGCGAGCCGGCCTGGGAGGAGTACATACGGGCCCTGTCCGCGGCGAGCCCCTCCTTCGCGCAGCTGTGGGAGAGCGGGGTGGTGGCGCCGCCGGGACCGCGGGTGAAGACGTTCCGGCACGAGGCGGTGGGTGAGATGCGGATGACCTCGCAGTCGCTGTCGATCGACGGGATGCCCGAGTGCCGGATCGTGGTCTACACGCCGGAGGAGGAGGAGACGCGCCGGAAGGTGGCGTTCCTGCGGGAGACCCGGGAGCGCACCCCGGGGTGGAATGCAGAAAATCCCGTCCCCTGAGAGGGGACGGGATCCTCATCACCGATCTTTGACAACTCAACAGAGTGTCGACCAGTGGAGCTAAGGAGAATTGAACTCCTGACCTCCTGCATGCCATGCAGGCGCTCTACCAACTGAGCTATAGCCCCTGGTGTTCTTCCCGCTCGGCGGGGCGAACAAGAAGAACTTTAGCCTGCGACCTGCCGGAAAGTGAAATCCGGGGTCCCGGGCTCAGGTGTCGTCGCCGAGGACGGGCTCCGGGAGGGTGCCCGCGTTGTGCTCCAGCAGGCGCCAGCCGCGGGCGCCTTCGCCCAGCACGGACCAGCAGCAGTTGGAGAGGCCGCCGAGGCTCTCCCAGTGCTGGGCCTCCAGGCCCAGCAGCCGGCCGATGGTGGTGCGGATGGTGCCACCATGGCTGACCACCACGAGGGTGCCGTCCTCGGGCAGCTTCTCGACGTGCCGCAGCACGACGGGGGCGGCTCGGTCGGCGACCTCCGTCTCCAGTTCGCCGCCGCCACGGCGGACCGCCTCGCCGCGCTTCCAGGCGGCGTACTCCTCGCCGTACCGGGCGATGATCTCCTCGTGCGTCAGCCCCTGCCAGACACCGGCGTAGGTCTCGCGCAGGCCTTCCTCGCAACTGACGTCGAGCCCGGTGAGTGCCGCCAGTTCGGCGGCCGTGCTCGCGGCCCGCTGCAGGTCCGAGGAGACGATGGCGTCGGGCCGCAGGGAGGCGAGCAGCCGGGCGGCCCGGCGTGCCTGGCCCATACCGGCCTCGGTGAGCGCGACATCGGTGCTGCCCTGGAAGCGGCGCTCCACGTTCCACGCGGTCTGGCCGTGCCGCCACAGGATGATGCGGCGGCCCCGGTTCTTGCGGTCGGTCACCTCGCCGGTGGCGCTCATCACCACTCCCCGCCCGGCTCCTCGGCGGCCTGCAGGCGGGCGTGCTCCTCGGCCTTGCCCCGGGTGGCCTTGGCGTCGGCGGGCAGTTCGATCTCGGGGCAGTCCTTCCACAGCCGCTCAAGGGCGTAGAAGACGCGCTCCTCGCTGTGCTGGACGTGGACGACGATGTCGACGTAGTCGAGCAGGACCCAGCGGGCCTCGCGGTCGCCTTCACGGCGCACCGGCTTGGCGCCGAGTTCCTTCAGCAGGCGCTCCTCGATCTCGTCCACGATCGCCTTTACCTGGCGGTCGCTGGGCGCGGAGGCCAGCAGGAATGCGTCCGTGATCGACAGCACGTCGCTGACGTCGTAGGCGATGACGTCGTGGGCGAGCTTGTCGGCCGCCGCCTGGGCGGCGGTGTTGATGAGCTCAAGAGAACGGTCGGTGGCGGTCACTACGAAGCTTTCGGTCGGCGGTCACTGGACCTCAAGGGTCTCACGGTCCGCCTGGCGCACCCCACGTGATGACGACGGCACGTGGGGTGCACCGACCGGAGTCAGGAGGCGCCGGGCCGGTAGTCCGTTCCCAGGACCACCGAGACGTCGGCTCCGGAGGAGACGGTGCCCTTGGCCACCGAGCCGGCCGGCAGGCCCAGCGTCTTGGCGACCTCGGTGGCGTTCTCCTTGTCTGCGGCGTCCGCGTAGACCACCCTCGACGTGGTCCGGGTGCCGGACGCGCTGCCGCCCTCCAGGAAGGTGAAGCCGCCGTTGAGGAGCACCACACGGGCCTTCTCGGTGTTGTCCTTCGCGCCGGTGGCGTTCTGGACGGAGACCCGGACCGCGGATCCCGCGTCGGGGCTCTTGGCAGTGCCGCCCAGGATGTCCTTCACCACGCTGTCACTGGTGCTCGCGCTCAGCGTGCCGTCGGCCTGCACCGGCAGCAGGGCCGTCTTGTAGTCGCCGCCCTTGGCGAGGTCGGCGAGCTTGGCGAGGAAGGCACCGAGGTCCTTGTCGGTGAGCGGCGGGTCAAGGATCTGCGCGAGTGTCTGCACGGTCACCGTGGCCCCCGCCGGGTCCGAGGACAGCTTGCGCAGCACGCCCTGCATGACCTGCCCGAACCGCTCCAGCTGGGCGTTCTGGGACTCGCCGGTGGCGCGGTAGGTGGCGTAGGCGACGGCCATCTTGCCGCTGAGGGTCTGGTCCGAGCCCTTGTGGACGAGCGGCGAGGCGCCTTTCTTCTTGGCGTCGGGGTCGGGCACGTCGGCATTGGTGTCGATGTCGATGTTGCCGACCAGCTCGACGAGGTTCTGCAGGTAGGGGGTGTCCAGCCGCCAGGTGCCCTGGATGTCGGTGCCGAGGACGGCGCCGAGCTGGTCACGGGTGCCGGAGGCGCCGTCGTCGTCGACCGACTTGGCGAGGGTCGTGGTGGAGCCGTCGTCACCGGTCAGCGCGAGGGAGTTCGGCAGCAGGACGGTGGTGCCCTGCTTGGTGGTGGTGTTGTCGACCAGCAGCGCGGTGGAGGTGCCGCCCTTGGCGGTGTTGTGCAGGTGCACGACGATCACGTCGCGTTTCTGGGCACCCACGGCGGTGGCCTGGGCGGTGCTGCCGCCGGAGGAGGACAGGCCGGGGAGTTTTCCGGCGTACCAGAGGTAGCCGGCACCACCGACGGCGACCAGCGCGAGGACGACGACGAGGGCGACGATCCGGCTGCGGGCGCGGCGGCGGGCCTCCTCTCGGCGCTCGGTGCGGTTCTCGGTGAACTTCAGCCAGTCGATGACGTCCTCGGAGTCGCCGTCGGGCTCCTCCACGAAGGCGAACTGCTCGGTGCGATAGTCCCGTTCCTCCGCGGGCCGCTGCCCCTCGGCCTCCTGCGGGGCGTATGCCTCCTCGGCCGGGCCGGCCTGCTGCGGGATATGCGGGGTCTGCTGCGGGATGTGCGGGGTCTGCTGCGGGATGTGGGCGGTCTGCTCGGGGACGACCCGGGGCTGTCGGCCGCTGCTCGCCGCCTGCCCGTAGGGGTCGTACGCCGGGGCCTGGCCCTGGGCCGCCGTACCGTAGGGGTCGTGGGGGTCGTAGGAGCCGTACCCGTCGTACGACGGGGGCTGCGGCTGCTGCCGGCCGGTGTCGTAGGGCGGTACGGGCTGCTGCTGCCCGGTGGCGTAAGGGTCGTAGCCGTAGCCCGCCTGCTGGGTGTACGGGTCGTAGGTCCGCTGCGGAGCCTGCTGTACCGGGACCTGCCGGTACACGGGCTGCCCGTACTCGTCGTAGCCGACGAGTACGTACTGGTCGCTCCCGTACCCCGCGTCGTATCGGTCGTTCACCGGTGCCCCTCTCGGCTCACTCGCCGCGGTACAGCTGGCGCTTGTCGATGTAGCGCACGACTCCGTCCGGCACCATGTACCAGATGGGTTCGCCCTTGGCGACTCTCGCACGGCAGTCTGTGGAGGAGATGGCGAGCGCCGGCACCTCGACGAGGGTGACGCCGCCTTCCGGCAGGCCCGGGTCGGTCAGGTGGTGGCCGGGGCGGGTGACGCCGATGAAGTGCGCGAGGGAGAACAGCTCCGCGCTGTCGCGCCAGGTCAGCAGCTGGGCGAGGGCGTCGGCGCCGGTGATGAAGAACAGGTCGGTGTCGGGGTTGAGGGCGCGCAGGTCGCGCAGGGTGTCCACGGTGTAGGTGGGACCGCCGCGGTCGATGTCGATACGGCTGACGGAGAACTGCGGGTTCTCGGCGGTGGCGATGACCGTCATCAGGTAGCGGTCCTCGGCCGCGGAGACCGTGCGGTGGGACTTCTGCCAGGGCTCGCCGGTGGGCACGAACACCACCTCGTCCAGGTGGAACTGTGCGGCGACCTCACTGGCCGCCACGAGGTGTCCGTGGTGGATCGGGTCGAACGTTCCGCCCATGACGCCCAGGCGTCGCTTGCCCGAGTGGGCGGGGCCGTGGCCCGGGCCGTCCTGCGGGTGCTTCGCCCTGGCGCCACCGTACTCGTTCGCCGGACCGGTAGGCATGTCCTGCTTTCCCATGCGTGCAGACCCTACCGGCCCGGCCTCGGACCCCCTGCCGGGGCGGGGTGCTCCGCCTTCTCGGCTCAGCGGTCGCGGTTGAAGCGCGTGGTGACCCACAGCAGAAGGAGCAGGACGATCAGGGCGCCGCCGCCGGTGACGGCCGGGTTCAGGCTGTTGTGGTGACCTCCGTGCTCCTCGCCCTCGGCGGCGAGGGTGACCAACTGGGCTGCGGCGCTGTGGAAGCTCATCTTCGGCAGGACCTATCGCGTGTGGGCGGGATAAAGATGTCGGCTCATCGTAAGCGGGCGCCCCCGCGCCGATCACCCCGACTCCGCCGTTGGGGACGGGCGGCGGCAGGAGCGGGCGGTCCGGGGAACCTCCGCGGCCGGTCAGTCGTCCTTCCGTTTGTAGCCGCGCAGCAGGAACCAGGCGGTCAGCGCGCAGCCCAGGACCATCACGACCAGGACGATCCGGAGCAGATTCCCCGTCCCGTGCTGCTGGACGGCGCTGGTGGCGGCCTCGGTCAGCCAGGCGGCTGCGGGGTGATGCTCCATCACGTGGACTCCTTCGGCTGTACTGCCCGTCCACGGTATCTCCGCCTAGGCTGGGCTCCGCCTCGGGGGCACAGTGGACACTCACACGCACATGGGGGATGACATGTCCGACGACGGCCTGTACGGGACCGGGCACGAGCGGGTGCCGAGCAGGCAGCGCATGCGCTTCCCCGGGATCTCCTCCCGTGCCTACGAACATCCGGCCGACCGGTCGGCTCTGGTGGCGCTGCGCAAGCTGAGCGGTTTCGACACCGTGTTCAAGGCGCTGAGCGGACTGCTGCCGGAGCGGAGCCTGCGACTGCTGTTCCTGTCCGACTCGGTGCGGGTCTCCCAGCGCCAGTTCTCACACCTGCACGACATGCTGCTGGACGCCTGTTACATCCTGGACCTGGAGAAGGTCCCGCCGATGTACGTCACGCAGGACCCGCAGCCCAACGCCATGTGCATCGGGCTGGACGAGCCGGTCATCGTCCTCACCACCGGGCTCGTCGAGCTGCTCGACGAGGAGGAGATGCGGGCGGTGGTCGGCCACGAGGTGGGCCACGCGCTGTCGGGGCACTCGGTGTACCGCACGATCCTGCTGTTCCTGACGAACCTGGCGCTGAAGGTGTCCTGGATCCCGCTGGGCAATGTGGCGATCATGGCGATCGTGACGGCGCTCAGGGAGTGGTTCCGCAAGTCGGAGCTGTCCGCGGACCGGGCGGGCCTGCTGGTGGGGCAGGACGTGCGGGCCTCGATGCGGGGCCTGATGAAGATGGCGGGCGGCAACCATCTGCACGAGATGAACGTGGACGCGTTTCTGGAGCAGGCCGAGGAGTACGACTCCGGGGGTGATCTGCGCGACTCCGTGCTGAAGATCCTCAACGTGCTGCCCCGTTCGCACCCCTTCGCCACCATCCGCGCGGCCGAGCTGAAGAAGTGGGCGGAGTCCCGGGACTACCAGCGGCTCATGGACGGGCACTACCCGCGGCGCAGTGAGGACAAGGACACCTCGGTCAGTGGCTCGTTCCGGGAGTCGGCGGCCAGCTACGCCGACGATGTGAAGGCCTCCAAGGACCCGCTGATGAAGCTGGTCACGGATCTGGCGGGCGGCGCGGGCGGCCTGGGCGGCCGGGTGCGGCGCGGCTTCGACGGCTTCACGAGCCCGCCCCCTGCGCAGCAGGGCCCGACCGACGCGACGCCGCAGGACGGCGAGGCAGAAGACCGGTAGCGAGGCCGGCCCGGCTCGCACCCTGTCCGCCCGGCACCTTCGGCCGCCTCGCACCCGGCCGCCTCGCACCCGGCCGCCTCACCTGTTCGGCTCGGCCCCCGTGGCCAGCGTCCCGCACAGGGACGTGGGGCTGTCGGTCTCGTAGGGGTTGGTGCCCGCGGGGCCGCCGGTCCTGGCCGTCTGGCCGGCCAGGAGGGGGCGGAGGTAGGAGACGGAGTCCTCGGCACAGGCCAGGGGGCCGGCCTGGACGGAGGACGTGACCAGCTGGATCTGGTGGGTGCGCAGGTCGTCGCGGTCGAAGCGGAAGGTCAGCTCGCGGCGGACGGTGAACAGGGAGACGGCCGCCTTGGCGGAGCCGGTCGGGCGCAGCGCGTAGACGAAGGTGTGGTCCGCGGTGATCTCCAGGGTGGCCGGGTCGGCTTCGGCGGCCTGCAGGCTGCCCTGGACGCGGATCTTGTCGTCGGCCAGTTGTGCCCTGGAGGGGTCGAGGCGGACCAGCCAGCCGGTGGGGGCGTGCCGGCCGTCCGCCGCCGGGTGCTCGAAGCTCTGGTCGAACTGGCCCAGTTGGCCGGCGTCGAGCAGGGCGCGGGCCGGGCGGACCTGGCGTCCGGTCAGCACCTCGGGGTAGAGGGAGGACCGGACGATGTAGTCCTTGGTGGTGGCCAGGGCGGCCACGACCTGGCTCTCGGAGAAGTGGGCGGTGGCGCGGGAGGCGGGCAGCGGTATCCCCTCGGCGCCGACCTCGAACTGGGCGGCGGGGCTGTGCGCGTACAGGGTCTCGGCGTCGGCGGCGCCGGGCACCTTGCCCTGCGGGGCGAGCGGGATGACGGTCATCCGCAGGGGCTCCACGGGCCGCCGGGCCTGTGGGGTGTCGTAGGAGTGGCGGAGGCCCATGTAGATCGCGGTGCTGAAGGCGAGGGCGATCAGCAGGAGGAGGATCAGGGCCTGCCGGGACAGTCCGCGGTACATGGCCGGGCGACGGCGTACGGCGGGCGCGTGGTCGGCCATGCGCTCCTCGGCGGAGTACTCCTGGAGGCGGGCAGCACGTACGAACGATTCGTCGAAGACGACGGATCGGTACTCGTCCTCCGCACCGCCGGGGCCCTGCTCGGGTGTCCCCTCCGGTGGGTCTGCAGGCCCGCCCATACTTTCAGAGTGGGTCTCGCGGCCCTCGGGTAAACGCCCCGCTGCACGCCAACTTCTGACAGGTTCTCACCAGGCGTGCGCGGGCGCTTCAGGGAGAGCGGGGGACGGCTGAGACGGCCGTCCGGGAACGCTCGTCGGCGGATGAGGGAGCCGATGCGCCGCCGCCCTGTTCCGGGCCGGTGGAGGCGGGTGCGGGCACCCGGTCACGGGTACCGGAGGAGGCGCCGCGGTAGACCGCGGCGAAGGCCAGCGCGACCATGCCGACGCCCATCACGAGGGCGAGCAGCCAGGCGATGGGGCGGTGCCAGCGGACCTGTCTGCCGTAGGGGCCGAAGGGGCTGTGGCGGTCGGAGAGGACGTAGGGATCGTCCAGCTCGTCCTCGTCCTCGTCCTGATCATGACCGAAATCGGTCCCCTCGAGGCCGTACTTCTCCTCGTAGCGCTCGGCTCTGGCGCGGGCGCGGCGGGCCTCCGCCTCGGAGGCCTCGGCTCTGGCCTGTGCGGCGGCAAGGAGGCGTTCGACGGCGGTCGGTTCATGAACCGTGGCCGCCTTGACGAAGGCCTCGTCGAAGACCACGGAGGCGAACTCTTCGTCCGACACCCCGTGGTCGTGGTCGTCGTCGGGCTCCCAGCCGTCAGGGAACGGCGTGCCCCCCACGTCCTCCGGCACGGGTCCAGGGTAGACCTGGGGGGTCAATTTGGGCAGACGGTATGGAAATTCGTCTGCCTGGTGAGACGGCTTTGAGACAGCTTCCGGCCGCCGCCGAACGAGCGATCTTCAGGGGCGGACGTGCCCGTCGCCGGTGACGATGTACTTGGTGCTGGTCAGCTCCGGCAGGCCCATCGGGCCGCGGGCGTGCAGCTTCTGGGTGGAGATGCCGATCTCCGCACCGAAGCCGAACTGGCCGCCGTCGGTGAAGCGGGTGGAGGCGTTCACGGCGACGGTGGTGGAGTCGACCAGCTGGGTGAACCGGCGGGCGGCCTGCTGCGAGGTGGTGACGATCGCCTCGGTGTGGCCGGAGGTCCACAGCCGGATGTGCTCCACGGCCTTGTCCAGCGAGTCGACCACGGCGGCGGCGATGTCGTGGGAGAGGTACTCGGTCTCCCAGTCCTCGGGGGTCGCCTCGACGACGGTGGCCTTGGAGCCCTCGGCGTAGGCCAGCACCCGCCCGTCGGCGTGGACGGTGACCCCGGCCTCGGCGAGGGCGTCGAGGGCGCGCGGCAGGAACTCGGCGGCGATGTCCTGGTGGACGAGAAGGGTCTCGGCGGCATTGCAGACGCTGACCCGCTGGGCCTTGGAGTTGATCAGGATGTCGACCGCCATGTCGATGTCGGCGTGGGCGTCGACGTACACGTGGCAGTTGCCGGTGCCGGTCTCGATGACGGGGACGGTGGACTCGTTGACCACGGTCTGGATCAGGGAGGCGCCGCCGCGCGGGATGAGGACGTCGACCAGCCCGCGGGCGCGCATCAGCTCGCGCACGCTGTCGCGGCTCTCGCCGGGTACGAGCTGGACGGCGTCGGCGGGCAGCCCGGCACCGCCGACGGCGTCCCGGATCACCCGGACCAGGGCGCTGTTGGACGCGTAGGCGGAGGCGGAGCCGCGCAGCAGGACGGCGTTGCCGGACTTCAGGCAGAGCGCGGCGGCGTCCACGGTGACGTTGGGGCGGGCCTCGTAGATGATGCCGACGACGCCGAGCGGGACGCGGACCTGGCGCAGGTCGATGCCGTTGGGGAGGGTGGAGCCGCGGACGACCTCACCGACCGGGTCGGGCAGCTTCGCGACGTCGCGGACGTCGCCGGCGATGGCCCGGACCCGCTCGGGGGTCAGGGTGAGCCGGTCGACGATGGCCTCGCTGGTGCCGTTCTCCCGGGCCTTGGCCACGTCCTTGGCGTTGGCCTCGACGATCTCGGCCGTACGGACCTCCAAGGCGTCGGCGATGGCGAGCAGCGCGTCGTCCTTCGCGGCGCGCGGCAGTGGCGCAAGCTGGGCGGCAGCGGCCTTGGCCCGGTAGGCGGCCTGGGTGACCGGGGACATCGAGTCGTACGGGGAGAGCGTGGTCATGAGGGAAGGGTAGTGCGCGGCACGGGTCGGTCCGGCGGCCGTTCCACACCCCGAGACGCCGCAAAAGGGGGTGAACCCCTCCCGGGCTAGAACGGGTGTACGCCTACGGGTGTGGCGGGCGCCGGTCCGTAGCCCGCGGCGATGCGCTGGTGGTAGGTCTCGCGGTCGATGACCTCCAGGCCGACGATCTCCCAGGGCGGCAGCCCGGCGCTCTGCCGGTGCTCGCCCCACAGGCGCAGGGCGACGGCCGCCGCGTCGTGCAGGTCGCGGGCCTCCTCCCAGTACCGGATCTCCGCGTGGTCGCCGGCGTATCTGCTGGTCAGCAGGAAGGGGTGGTCGTGGGCCAACTGCTCGAGAGCCCGCCGCAGGTCCTGGAGCGGGACCTGCGGACCGGCCACGCTGAGGGTGACGTGCCACAGCCGGGGCAGGTCCTTGGGCGCCTCATAGGCGTCCCCGGCCGCGACGCTCGTCAGGGCACCGCGGGATGCCGCCCCAGGGCGAACTCGTCTCACGACGGCCTCCTTCATCGAGCGCTCGGGAACGTGTTCCTGAGACAAAGTTGAGCAGGCCGTATGGCTCCGTGGGGCGGTTTTGCGGAACGTCCCCGCCTGAAGGCGGTGCCCGCGCCCCGTTTTTACGCGTGCAGGAGCACGAGGTCGTCCCTGTGTACGACCTCCCGCTCGTACGCCGGTCCCAGCTCGCGGGCCAGCTCGCGGGTGGAACGCCCGATCAGCCGGGGGATCTCCTTGGCGTCGAAGTTGACGAGCCCGCGGGCCACCGCGTGCCCCGAGGCGTCGCGCAGTTCGACCGGGTCGCCGGCGCTGAACTCGCCCTCGACGGCTGCGATCCCGGCGGGCAGCAGCGAGAGGCGGCGCTTGACCACGGCGTCGACCGCCCCGTCGTCCAGGATCAGCGCCCCCTGCGGGGTGGACGCGTGCTGGAGCCACAGCAGCCGGTCGGCGGAGCGCTTGCCGGTGGGGTGGAAGTAGGTGCCGGTGTCGCCGCCGCTCAGTGCCTCGGCGGCGTGGACGGCGCTGGTCAGCACCACCGGGATGCCCGCGGCGGCGGCGATGCGGGCCGCCTCGACCTTGGTGACCATGCCGCCGGTGCCGACCCCGGCCTTGCCCGCGCTGCCGATCTCGACGCCGGCGAGGTCCTGCGGGCCCCGCACCTGCGCTATCCGCGAGGTGCCCGGCCGGCCGGGGTCGCCGTCGTAGACGCCGTCGATGTCGGAGAGGAGCACCAGCAGGTCGGCGCGGACGAGGTGGGCGACGAGCGCGGCGAGGCGGTCGTTGTCACCGAAGCGGATCTCGTCGGTGGCGACGGTGTCGTTCTCGTTGACGACCGGGAGGGCACCCATGGCGAGCAGCTTGTCGAGGGTGCGGGAGGCGTTGCGGTGGTGGGCGCGGCGGCTCATGTCGTCGCTGGTCAGCAGCACCTGGCCGACGCGGACGCCGTAGCGGGCGAAGGAGGCCGTGTAGCGGGCGACGAGCAGGCCCTGGCCGACGCTGGCGGCGGCCTGCTGGCGGGCGAGGTCCTTGGGGCGGCGGCGCAGGCCGAGGGGGGCGAGGCCGGCGGCGATGGCACCGGAGGAGACGAGGACGATCTCCTTCTCGCCGCCGCTGCGGCTCTTGGCGAGGACGTCGACCAGCGCGTCGACGCGGTCGGCGTCCAGGCCGCCCGCGGCGGTGGTCAGGGAGGAGGATCCCACCTTCACGACGATCCTGCGGGCTTCGTTCACGGCCTGCCTTGCCCTTGCCACCTGCGGTTCGTCTCCTTCGCGCGCCTGGGCTGATCGCCCCGAGCCGTCATCGTAACCACTCACAACGCCGTGTGACGTCCGGCACGTTCGGCATGCTCAGTCGGGAAAGGGCCCCTTGTAGTAGCGCTTGCGTTCCCCCACTTCACGGAGCAACAGATCACCCGCGTACTTTCGAAACTTCACCCAGTTTTCCGGATACCCGAGCAAGTGGTCAGTAATCCTGATGCTCGCCATCTGATGAATGGATGGCCGCTCACTGCCCAGGAGGCGTTCCAGAAAGTACGCGCAGCGCTTTGCCAGTTCCTCATTCAGCGAGGGCTCGGCAGCCAGGAGCGGCGTCAGAACCCCTTCGACGAAGACCACGCTGGTCAGCTCGTACTGCTCCACCTCCACCGGTCCACAGTGATCCGGCAGCGCATCCTCCCGCTCTTCCTCCTCCAAAGCAAGGATTGCTTCCCGCTGCTCCGGAAAGCAATCCCACAGAAGTTTTCTGACCAGTGCGGAATCCGAAACTTCCACGAATCCTACCCCTTCGATAATTCAACGCGCGGAAGCGCCTCTCGGGACACTCCCCCGAGAGGCGCTTCCTTCGAACCGTCGGTCACATACTAGGCCTCCTGCGGCACAACGCAATCTCCCATGACGTCACACGACGGATCGGCATTGTAGACGGACTTGATCCCGTCCCAGAGGAACAGCAGATCGCTCAGAACACCCACCCCGTCCATCACCTTGGGAAGCGTTGGCGCGCCCCTCAGCCGCGGCACACCATGTGAGCTTTCCTCGAATTCTCCCCCCGTTACGGATTTCATCGAGGGCGCCCGCCAGGCATGCTCTACGGCGGATTTCACGGCACTGTAGACCTTGGGATTGTCCTTCATGATCTGCGTGACCGCACCGGCGTCATCCTTGGTGTCCAACGCCCTCCACAGCTCGTCTGCCTCAGCCAGAGCGACATTGCGGTCGGCTTCGGAGAGATTAACCGGCTTGTCCGGCTTCCGATCCTTTTCGAGGAGTTTCTCCAGTCGCCTCAACTGGCTGGCTGCGTCCTCAATGTGCCACAGCCCCTTGGTGGGCCTGCCCGTTTTCAGCTCGGAGATCAGCGCCGTGGCAACCTTGCCGTCGCCGACCTCCGGGACGGATCCCGGTTTGATGTAGATGTCCTTGAGAATGTCCCTCAGCTCATCGTTCTCGACATGCGGTGCCTTGGCGGCCATCGGGCACGGGCCGATGAAACCTGGAGTGCCGCAGCCGCCGACCGGGCCGCCGCCCCCACTGCTGTCCATCATCTCCATCAGCCCGGACGGGTCGGTGAAGTTGGCGGGGTTGTTCCCGGAGTAGCTGTAGGCATTCAGGATCTGCGGCTCGTACGGCTTTGTCAGTTCGTCGGGGCTGATGAACCGGCCGAGTGCCGCGTCGTACATGCGGGCGCCGAGGAGGGACAGTCCGGTGGAGTCGTCCTCTGGTTTACCGAGGAAGCCCCGGTCGGTGGAGGGCGGCAGGCCCACGCTGCCCCGCTGCTTGCCGAACGGTGTGTACTTGCGTCGGGTGACCGTGCCGTTCATGGCGATCAGCACGGACGTGGAGGCCTGGTTGTCGCTCAGGAACCAGGTCAGCTTGCCGTTGCTCGTGCCGTCGTCCTGGCGCATCGCCACCGCGGTGCCGACTGCGCTGTACAGGCGTGTGGCCTTGACGCTGGCACCGGCGGCCTTGTGCAGTTCGTGGCCGTCGAGGTAGAGCACGTTCTCCTGCGGCGAGGTGCGCAGCAGGACGTCGCCGTCGGTGTCGTAGACGTAGGTCGACGTCTCGTCGCCGGTGGCCTTGTGCTGGGTGATCTGGCTGACCCGGTTCTGCGGGTTCCAGTCGACGGTCGAGCTGACGCCGTCCACGGTGCGGGTGTGCATCTGACCCGCCGCGTTGTAGACGAAGCTGTCGGAACCGGCCTGGGTCACCGCGTGCGGGTGGGCCTGGCCAGCGGTGTACGTGGAGCCGTCGGCGCTGTAACCGGGGTAGCTGTACTTCCTGGTCGTCGACCCGGCGGCCGTCGTGTCCTTGACGGACATCAGGTTGCCGAGCTCGTCGTAGGTGTACGACTGGTCGTACGGGTCGAGGCTGCTGCTCCGGTCAGGTGCGGCGGCGCCGGTGCAGCCGTCGGAGGCCTCGGTGGTCCACGCATGGGTGAGCCTGTTGAGCTCGTCGTACGTGAAACACTCGCTCTGCTTGGCCACGGCGTCCGTGATGCCCGTCACCTGACCGCCGAGATCACGGGTGAACGTGTCGTCCTGCGCGGTCGTGGTGGTGCTGCCGGCGGTGACCGTGGTCTTGATGTTCGACAGCGCGCCGGTGCCGTCGGTGTCGTTGAAGGAGTAGGCGCGGCTGACCGTAGCGTCCGAACCGCTGGTGCCGTATGCCCGGCCGTCCAGGCGCCCCAGCCGGTCGAAGTCGATATTCGACTGGTAGGTCGCCAGCGGCGAGGAGACCTTGGACGGCCGTCCCTGGTCGGTGTAGGCGGTGGTCACCGTCTCCGCGGGCAGGCCGCCGACCGCCGGGTAGGAGACCGACGTCATGTGGTCGGCCAGGTCATAGCCGTAGCCGAACGCATAGGAGCCGGCGAAGCCGGAGCCGTCGTCCGGGACGGTGATCTTCTTGCCCGTCGCACGGCCGCGGTCGTCGTAGCCGGTGACGGCCTGGGTGTATGCCTTGCCATTCGCGTAACTCGTCGACGAGGCCAGCTGGCCGATGCCGCCAGGGGCGGTGTCGTAGTTCAGCTCCGTCAGGAGGGTCGTGCCCTGGGCGACCGTCTTCTGCCGACCGAGGTTGTCGTACTGGTACGTCAGCGTCGTGCCGTTGTCGGTCTCCGTGGCGACCTTGCCGTTCTCGTCGTACGTGGTCGAGGTCGTGCCGGTGTCCGGGTCGACGACCGAGGTCCGGTCACCGGCCCAGTTGTAGCCGTAGGTTGTGACGTTGCCCTTGGCATCCGTGATCTTCTGGAGCTCGCCGCTGCGCGTGTACGCGTACGACGTGGTGGAGGCACCGGTCGGGCCGTGCTCGACGACCTTCGTGATCTGTCCGAAGACATCCGTGTAGGCGTCGGTGCGTTCGCCGGTGGCCGGCAGGGTGGTGGTGTAGTCGCCGTAGTAATAGGTGCGGGTGTGGCCCGTCGCCTGTGGTGTTCCGTGGACCAGGATCTGGGTCTGCGTGATCCGGCCGGCCCAGTCGAAGATCGGGTCGGTGTAGGAGGGCAGGTCCGCGACCGTTGGCAGCACCATGCCGTCGATGCCGGCCTTGCCTGAGTTGTAGAACGCCGCGGAGGTGCCCGTGACATTGCCGGACGTGTCGTAACGGGTGGAGATCACATCCCGGCCGGTGCCGTCCGGAGCCGTGGCCTGCGTCTCGCGGCTGCGACCCAGCCCGTCGAGGTAGTCGTAGGAGTTCACATACGTGGCACCGGACTGCAGGACGCCCGTGGTCACCTTGGTCGGGCCGGTCACCGTGTCGGGCACGCCGTCGCTGTTGAGCCCGGTCGGCGTGTCGTAGGCGAACTGGATCGACGGGTTGCCGGTGGGGTAGTTCCCGATCTCCGTCGGCTTGAAGACCTGGACATAGCGGCCCACCGAGTCGTGGACGAGCCGGGTGGTGTGGCCGTTGGCGTCGAGGATCCGGTAAGGCGTCCCCCACAGTCGCGAGTACCACGTGGTGGTGGACGTCGCCGCGCCCGGCTTGTCGGGGCCGTCCGGGTCAGGGGTAGTCACCGTGACGCCGTTCGTGGGCCAGGTCGTGACCGGGTCGTAGGTGGTGGTGGTCTTCTGCCGCTTGCCGTCGTATGCCCCGATGACACGGCCCGCCCCGTCGTAGTCGGTCCACGTCTTGCGCGCGTGCGCCGGGTCGGCGTCGGTGTATTGGTCCTTCTCCGTCGCGTTGCCGTCCACCAGCTTGGTGTCGTTCTCCGCGAGCGAGGTGGCCCCGTCGTACAGAGTCACCACGTATGCGTCCTGGTTGGAGGCGTCCCGGGAGGCGCAGTCGGCGGCGTAGTGGCGCTCCTCGTCCTGGAACACCATCCAGCGCTTGACGTCGGAGTTCGGGAAGTTCGACGTGTTGTACGCGCGGCCGTAGGTGGTGCAGCGGTTGTCGTCGGTGTTGACCTGGCCCCAGTCGTTGGTGCGCATGGGCAGGCCGTAGACGGTGCTGGTGTCCTGGGTGTCGTCGTACTCGTCCTTGACCACGCTCTCGCGCCAGTCGCCCGCGGAGATGAGTTTGTCGGTCGTGGTCTTGCTGTCGCGCACGAAGCGGGCGTCGGGCAGACCGTCGTAGTGGGCGGTGTCGTGGACCCAGTATTCCTTGCGGATGCGCTCGTGCGAGTTGCCGTCGCCGTCTCGCTTGGACTGCTCCAGAGTCTTGCCGGCCAGCCATGCGGAGTCGGTCCAGGATGTGCCGAAGCCGTCGGTGACCGAGACGCTGCGGGTCGCGGAGGTGTCCGACTTGGAGGTGCGGTCGCCGTCCAGGCCTCGGTAGAGCCAGTAGTAGGTGGAGGCCGCGTTGCTCTTGCTGCCGGTGAAGACCTCGACCTGCTGGTAGCCGCGCCAGTCGGTCCAGCTCTCGTCGGAGTCCGGGGTCAGCGGGTCGTTGGTGAACCGCCAGCCCGCGCCGCCGTGGTACTCGTACCGCGTCGTCATGACCGGGTCGCCGTCGGTGCCGGCGCCCTGGGCCACTCCCGGGTCCTCGTCGATCTGGGTGACCAGGTACTTCTTGAACCAGCCCGAGTGATCGGTGGTGTCGCCCTCGGGCGTCCACTTCTGCCAGAAGCAGTCCTGGGTATTGCTGGCCTCGGTGGGCGGGTTGTTGATGTCGCAGGCGTCCGGCTGGCCATAGGTGACGCTGGTGACCGCGCCCAGGTCGCCATAGACCTTCGTGACGCGGCGGAAGTTGAGGGTGGAGGAGCCGACCTGGTTGTCCAGCCACTCACCGTTGAAATTGAGGACGGGCAGGCGCAGGTCCTTGCCGTCGCCGTAGCCCTGGCGCTGGACGTAGTCGAGCCAGAGCGTCTTGCCGATCGTGCCCGACGGGTCCGGCAGGCCGAACTTCATCTGGTACTGCATCGCCGGGTCCCACGTCTTGCCGCCGTCGTCGCTGACGTAGGTCTTGATGTCCCAGAGCATGTCGGTGCTGAAGAACGTGGGGTAGTACGTCTTGCCGGCACAGTAGTTGTCCGCCGAGCTGCCGTCGCACATCAGGTCGGTCGGCACGTCCGGGTAGGAGCTGGGCTGCTCGGATATGGACGGGCAGGCCGGGGGCTCCTTGCCCAGCGGGTCGGTGTCCTTCATCCGCTCCACACAGCGCCCCACGTGCCGCAGTTCGACCTTGGCGGGAAGCAGCGCACCGGGGACCTGGGCGGCCCAGCCGTACTCGATCTTCGTCAGGTAGCTCGCCCGATCGTAGACGCGCGCCTTGTCGGTGTTGATGACCGAGCGGTAGTAGTTCTGGTCCTTGTCGTAGAAGTAGGCGTTCTCGACCTCGTTGGGGTCCACGACACGGTCAAGGTTCCAGCGCCAAGCCTGGGTGCAGGGCTCGGGGAACTGGGCGTGGCAGGGCTCGCCGTCGTCGTCACCAGCCACCGGGACGGTCAGCACGGAGTGGGTGATGGAGCCGTCGCGCTCACTGCGGCCCCAGCCGAAGTAGTAGCGCATGCCGTCCTGGGTCGAGATCACCCAGTACTCGTCGTCGGCGCCGTGTCCGCCGGTCAGGTGCTGCACCCGCCAGCCCGGGTCGTTCTGGACGTGGTACGAACCGGTGCCGTTGCCGTCCTGGATGAGTGCCGAGTCAACGCCGTTGAGGCTGATGGTGTACTCGGCGCCGTCCGGCTCGGTGCTGTGGTTCGGCGACTGCCAGCAGAGGTCACCCACCGTGTTGTTGACGTCCGTCGAGCAGTTCTTGTACTTCCGCTCGATGTAGCCGACGTCCAGGTCCCAGCCCATGCCGGCCCACGACGCCTGGTTGTTCGTCGCCGAGGTACGGCCGTCGACCGACTGAGAGTTGTACGACAGGGACAGGTCCGGCGTCGCGCCGAAGGGAGCCTTCGGCAGCTTGATCGGCAGGTCGTAGGTGAACGCGCCGGAGCCGGTCGTCACGGCCCACTTGCCGGTCGGGTTGAGCGTGGACGCGCGGTAGTCCCCGGCCCCCGAGGAGGAAGCGGTCGTCACCGCAGTCACCGTGGAGGTGGTGGCCGCGGCCATCATGGCGGTGCCCGGTTTCGGGGACGCAGTCGACGTGGTGGGGTCCGCGTCGGCGTAGACCGTGGCCGTCAGCCTGCCCGTCTTCACGTCGTTGCGGACCGGCAGGAAGCGGCGGCTGTCAGGCGAACAGCCACGCTTGTGCGGTGTGGTGAGCGCGCACGCGGGCATCTGCACCAGGCGCAGCCGGGAGGCGAAGTCGCCGCCGTAGGCGTTCTTGAAGGCGTTGTAGTCGATGGTGACGCCGACCGGGCCGGGGACCGGCTTGTGGTCCTTGCGGGTCAGGCGCAGGGCCATGCCGACGCCGCCGATCGACTTGATCTTCGCCCGGTCGAGCACCTGCACATCGACGTCGTCGGGAGTGCCGGCGGACGGGGCCAGGTCGAGTCCCTTGCTCCCGGTGAGGGCGTCCTTGGCGGCCTTCTGGCCGATGGCGAACGCGGACTGCGGGGGCAGTCCCGCGGACCGGATCTGCGCTGCGGTGGGGGTGCGCAGCGAGACCACGGCGGACTTGGCCGCGGCGCTGCCGGCGTCGGCGTCGAGGACCTTGCCCGACGGGGACACGGCCAGGGCGTGTCCCGGCCTGGCCGTCGACAGGTCGACCTTGGCCCGCACCCCCTTCGGCCAGGTCACCCGTGGCGCCTTGGTCAAGGTCGGCTCCGCCTGCTGCCGGGGCACACCTGCGCCCTTGCGCGTGGGAACACTGACGGTTGGGTCCTTCGGCTTGGCCACGGCAACAGCCGCGGCGAACGCCGGTGCGGACACCAGACCGGACAACAACGCACTGGAGACAGCCACGACGAAGCCGCGTCTCAACGACGCACGCATCACGAACCCCCACCCCTCTGGCCGGACATCGACCTCAAACGGTCTGAAAGAGCGGGCTCGCGACGCACGAGGCAACACGAAGCCAATGCACGGCGAACACGCGTAGAGCGGAGACTAACCACCTTCTTGATCACGTCATTTGGGGGAAATCGAGCCTCGATGGCTCAAAGTCCACCGCCCCCTTGGCGAAATTTTTGCGCCTGCATGGGCAACTGAATGCCCCGCTCCGGTGTCCCTACCGCGGCCGCTTGACAGGTGCTTTAATGACCGGCCAACAGCTCAGCCAGCACCCTTGGCACCCGCATGTCGTCATCTGCGCGCCAAAGGCACCGCGTTGGCACTCTTTTCCTTTTCTCAAGGGGGCTCAGATCACCATGCTCGATCGCAGGCGCATTCTGCGTATGGCCGGAGCGGCCATCGGCGCGGCGGCCGTTCCGGCGGTCGCCGTCGGCGCGAGTGAGGCGATCGCGCGTTCCCGCGACACCGCCCAGGACAACGTGAGCCCGGGCTCGGTCACCGCCGGCAAACGGTTCGACCTGACCGCCGGCTCCAAGGAACTGCTGCGCGAGTTCCAGTTGAGCGGCACGCGCGTGCTGCAGTCCTTCGCGTTCGACAACACCCGCGGACACCTGTTCACCGTGCAACTCGTCGACGGCGGGCTTCAGCTGCCGGGAGAAACCCAGACATATTCGGGTGCCGACCGCGAGGCCAATGGCGACCTGTGCCTGACCCGTCTGGACACCTCCGGGCGCATTCTCGGCACCATGTATCTGCGCGGATTCGGGCACGGCGTGCAGATCGGCGTCGAAACCACCAGTTCCGGCAGTTACCTGTGGACCGAGACACATAACGTACGGACCCTGAACTCGGACGGCACCTACACAGGTTGGGGCGACCGGCTCGCCCGGTTCGAATTCGCCAACGGCACCGTCCTCACCGCGGACTCGCCGAGCCTCACCCAGTACACCCTGGAAAGCGGTGTCGACCGCACCACCTGCGGCATCGACCCGGTCAACAACCGGCTCGCGGTGCGCTGCCGGGTCAGCGGCACGTTCCGGTACCGCCTGTACGACCTCGCCGCCTTCAAGTCGGGCAACCGGACGCCACTCGCCGACGTGGCCCAGCCCGCCGACCTCCAGCCCGGCTACACCGACGTCTTCCAGGGTTTCGCGAGCTACGGCAGCTACCTCTACCTGCTGGCCGGCTCCGCGTACGGCTCGAACGGCTCGACCTCGCCGGACGGCAACACCTTCATCACCACGGTGGACTGGAACACCGGCGCCGCCGTGGAACAGAAGCTCACCAAGGCCGGATACACCCTGCTCTACCGCGAGCCCGAAGGCATGGCGATCCAGATCCCCGACCCGAGCAACCCTCAGGCGGTGCGCCTGTGCAGCGGCTTCGCTTCCTACACCTCCAGCACCGACACCAGCAAGCTGGCCAGCATCTACTACAAGGACGTACTGGTCTGAGGTCCTGGGCCGGGGTCTGCGACCATGGACCCCATGCGAAAAGGCGGTTCGACACGGGCGGCCGTGGCTGCGGCCTGCGGCGCGTTGTTGGTGACGTCCCTTGCGGCGTGCGGCGGTTCGGACCACAAGTCCGCCGCCGCGCACGACCGGACGGATGACGCACGGCCACGCGGCAGCACGGTACTGAAGCGCATACCCGGCATCGGGGACCGGCTGTGGCGGCAGGTGCCGGCCGGCTCCCGCCAGGTGGTCGCCGTGTACGGCGCGGGCCGGAACTCCCCCGACTCCACCGTGGTGTTCTTCACCAAGCACGGCTCGGTCTGGAAGCAGGAGCGGTCCTGGCCGGCGCACAACGGGCGCAGGGGCTGGACGCCGGACCACCACGAAGGGGACCGGCGCAGCCCGGTGGGGGTCTTCACGCTGAGCGACGCGGGCGGTGTGCTGGCCGCGCCGGGCACCAGGCTGCCGTACACCCGGTCCGTGGCCTTCCAGACGCCCAGCTACTGGGCCAAGGCGTACCGGCACGACTTCGACTACGTCATCGCCATCGACTACAACCGGATCAAGGGCACCTCGCCCAGTGACCAGACCCGGCCCGAGGGGCAGTCCAAGGGCGGCAACATCTGGCTGCACATGGACCACGGCAGCGGCACGTCGGCGTGCGTGAGCCAGTCCAAGTCGGCGATGCGGTACCTGCTGCGGACCCTCGATCCCGCCCAGCACCCGGTCGTGGTGATGGGAGACAGGGCGGAGCTGAAAGCCTGACCGGCAGCTCCCCGCCGACCACGACCGGGCAGATCTGACCACAACCGGGCATATCCGACGACGCCGGGCGGATCGCCGCCCCCGTCCGGGCATCCCTGGTCACGCTCTTCTCCACCGCAGACGGCAGGTCCCGGCGTCTCGCCGGCGGGGCCGCCGCCCCGGTCCGCGCTCGGCCGCGGGCGGCGTCACACCGGGCTCCGGCCTCTCCCTCGGCTACCCAACGGCAGGAGGCAGCGGCGCGGTGAACCGCTGCAGGTCAGCTGCGTCATGCGCGCTCCCGGGCCGACGGAACGGTCCGGGAGCTCAGCCAGGCCCGGCCGGACTCAGGCGTGGTGGTGGCGCCAGCCCTGCCAGGCGGACTCGATCATCTCGTCCAGGTCGTGGCGGGCCGCCCACCCCAGTTCCGCACGGATGCGGGCCGCCGACGCGACGACACGGGCCGGGTCGCCGGGGCGCCGGGCGACCACCTCGGGCGTCACCTGCTCGTTGCCGGTGACCTTGAGGATCCGCTCGACCATCTCCTGGACAGAACTGCCCTCGCCGCTCCCGATGTTGAGGATCAGCGAGGTGCCGGGGTCCGCCTTGGCGAGGCGCTGCGCGGCGGCCACGTGCGCGGAGGCGATGTCCTGGACGTGGATGTAGTCACGGATGCACGTGCCGTCCGGGGTCGGGTAGTCGTCGCCGAAGATCCTCGGCGCCTCCCCCGCCTCCAGCCGCTCGAAGACCATGGGGATGAGGTTGAAGACGCCCGTGTCGGCCAGTTCGGGCGCGGCGGCTCCGGCCACGTTGAAGTAGCGCAGGGACGCGGCACGCAGGCCGTGGGCGCGGGCTGCAGCGTTGATCAGCCACTCCCCGACCAGCTTGGTCTCGCCGTAGGGGCTCATGGGCGCACAGGGCGTGTCCTCCGTGACCAGCGCCACATCGGGCATGCCGTAGACGGCGGCGGACGACGAGAAGACGATGCTCTCGACGCCGGTGGCCGCCATCGCCTCCAGGAGGGTCTGCAGTCCGGTGACGTTCTCCCGGTAATAGTGGAGCGGCTGCTCCACCGACTCCCCCACCTGCTTCTTGGCTGCGATGTGCACCACACCGGTCACATCATGGTCACGAACCGTCCGCTCCAGCAGGGGCCCGTCCAGCACACTGCCGACGACCAGCGGTACGCCGGCCGGCACCCGCTCGGCGCTGCCCGTCGAGAGGTCGTCGAACACGACCACACGCTCGCCGCCCTCGATCATGGCGCGCACCACATGGGCGCCGATGTACCCGGCGCCGCCCGTGACCAGCCAGCTCATCCTCATGCCTCCCAAGGTCATCGTCTCCGGAAGACTCCGGAAGAGCAGACTCATCCATGAGCCGGGGAAAATCGAATCGGACATTCCGGACCTGCCCGTGTATCAGGGGAGCGGCTGTCGGGGATCGGGTGCGGTCCCGTAACCGTCTCTCAACCTGACTCGCGGAAACTTAAAGTGAATCCCTTACGCTAAGTCGGCGGATCAGCTCCCGGAACAGGTTTGTAAGGATGCCCAGACTCTCTCTCGTCATACCGGCCTACAAGGTGCAGGGCTACGTCGCCGAGTGCCTTGACTCGGTGCTCGGGCAGGACTTCACGGACTTCGAGGTGATCGCGGTCGATGACTGCTCGCCGGACGGTTCGGGTGCCATTCTCGACGACTACGCCGAGCGTGACACACGCGTGCACGTGATGCACCTCACGGAGAACGTGGGGCTGGGACGTGCGCGCAACGCCGGACTGGAGAAGGCCCAGGGCGACTACGTCCTGTTCCTGGACAGTGACGACACCCTGTCCGACGGGGCGCTCAAGGCGATAGCCGACCGCCTCGACGCCACCGGGGATCCCGAGATCCTCACCTTCGACTACGTCCGTACCTACTGGGACGGCCGGGTACGGCCCAACCAGCGGGCGGACCTGCTGAGCACCGACGGCCCGGACGTCTTCTCCCTCGCCGACCGTCCGCAGCTGCTGGAACTGCTGCAGATCGTCTGGAACAAGGCCTACCGCCGCGACTTCGTGACCCGCCACGGCCTGACCTTCCCGCCGGGGTACTACGAGGACGCCCCCTGGACGTTCTGCTCGCTGATCAGCGCGGAGCGCATGGCCGTGCTGGACCGGGTCTGTGTGCTGTACCGCCAGCGCCGCGAGGGCGGGAACATCCTGAAGACGGTGAGCCGCAAGCACTTCGACGTCTTCGACCAGTACCGCCGTGTCTTCGACTTCGTCGACGCCCACCCCGAACTCGACCGCTGGCGCGAGCCGCTGTTCCGCAAGATGGTCGACCACTACCTGACCATCCTGGACCGCCCAGACCGCCTGCCGTCGAACGCGCGCGCCGAGTTCTTCCACAAGGCGTCCGCCGACTACCGGGCCCGCCTGCCGAAGGACTTCAAGCGCCCCGGCGGCGGCCGTGGCCACAAGTACGGCATGCTGGAGCGGGACGCCTACGCGACGCTCGCCAGTGCCACCACCGCGGTCAAGCTCCGCAAGGCCGTGAAGACCCGCACCCGCACCGCGATCAACAAGTCCAAGCGCAGTGCCATGGGCGTCTTCTACCAGTCCCAGCTGCGGCTGCCGCTCGACGAGAACCTGGCGCTGTTCTCCGCCTACTGGAGTCGCAGCGTCTCCTGCAACCCCGCGGCCATCGACGCCGAACTGGCCCGGCTGGCCCCGCACATCCGCCGTGTGTGGGCCGTGCGGCCCGACGCGGTCGCCCAGGTGCCCAAGGGCGTGGAGTACGTCCGCGTGGGCTCGCGCGAGTACTGGGCGGCCCTCGCCCGCGCCAAGTACCTCGTCAACAACGTCAACTTCGCCGACGCGGTGGTCAAGCGCGAGGGCCAGGTCCATCTGCAGACCCACCACGGCACACCGCTGAAGACCATGGGCCTCGACCAGCGCAAGTACCCCGCGTCGACGGACATGGACTTCGCCAAGCTGCTCGAGCGCTGCGACCGCTGGGACTTCAGCCTCAGCTCCAACCGGTTCTCGACCGCCGTGTGGGAGCGGGTGTACCCGTGCTCGTACGTCTCCCTGGAGACCGGCTACCCGCGCAACGACATCCTCGTGAACGCCACGTCCGACGACGTGCGCCGGGCCCGCGCCGCGCTCGGCCTGACCGACGGCACCAGGGCGTTCCTGTACATGCCGACCCACCGCGAGTACCAGCCCGGGTTCAAGCCGAGCCTCGACCTCGCACGCCTCGCGGACGAACTCGGCCCGGGCGTCACGCTGCTGGTCCGCGGCCACTACTTCTACGGCAGCTCGCCGCACGTCGCCGAGCTGCGCCGCAGCGGCCGTATCGTCGACGTCTCGGGCCACGCCCGGGTCGAGGAGCTGTACCTGGCCGCGGACGCGCTGATCACGGACTACTCGTCCGCGATGTTCGACTACGCCGTCCTGGACCGACCCATCATCATCTACGCCCCCGACTGGGACATCTACTCGGCGGTGCGGGGCACCTACTTCAACCTGCTGGAGGAGCCGCCGGGGGTGGTCGCCACCTCGCAGGCCGCGCTGATCGGCCTGCTCGGCTCCGGCGAGTACAGCGGCAGCGAGGCGGCCGGGCTGCGCGCCGCCTTCCGGCAGCGCTTCTGCGAGTTCGACGACGGGCGAGCGGCCGAGCGTGTGGTGCGGCGCGTCTTCCTCGGTGAGCAGACACCGCTGCCCTTCGTGCCGTTCGCCGAACGCCCCCACGCACCGACCCCTGCCCAGGCGCTCGAACTGGTCGAGCGGGCCTGACCCCGGAACACCGGAAAAGGAGATCCCCCAGTTATGGCCCCTCGGCTCAGTGTCATCGTCCCCATGTACGACGTCGAGCACTATCTGCCGGCCTGCCTCGACTCGCTGGCGGCCCAGTCGTACCAGGACTTCGAGGTCCTCATGGTGGACGACGGTTCGCCGGACAACTCGGCCGCGATAGCGGAGACCTACGCGCAGCGTGATCCGCGGTTCCGGCTGATACGCAAGGAGAACGGGGGCCTGGGGGCCGCCCGCAACACCGGCCTCGCCCACCTGGCTCCGGAGTCCGAGTTCGTCACGTTCGTCGACAGCGACGACCTCATACCCCCGGACGCCTACCGGCTGATGGTGGGCAGCCTGGACGAGACCGGCTCGGACTTCGCCACCGGCAACGTATGGCACCTGCGCGGCGAGAAGACCTGGCAGGTGCCGCTGATGAAGATGCTGGCCGGCGAGGCCCGCCAGCGCACCCACATATCGACGTACGCCAAGCTCGTCGCGGACCGGATCGCCTGCAACAAGGTGTTCCGCCGCACCTTCTGGGAGAAGCACGGCTTCGCCTTCCCCGAGGGCCGTCTGTACGAGGACACGCCCGTCACGATGCGGGCGCACTACCTCGCCGACGCCGTCGACGTGATCTCCGAGCCCTGCTACTACTGGCGACTGCGCGAGGGTGAGTCCGCCCCCTCCATCACGCAGCGCCGTACCGACCCGGCCGGTGTGCGCGACCGTGTCACCTCCGTGCTGGAGATCAGCGAGTTCCTGGGCCGGCAGCGCGGCGAGACCTTCGCCCGGCTGAAGAACGAGTACGACACCCGGGTCCTCAAGGACGACCTGCGGCTGTTCCTCAACGTGGTGCCCGACGGCGACGAGGAGTACCGCGCCGAGTTCATGCGGTCCGCCAACCGCTTCCTGGACCACATCGACCCCAAGGTCGTCATGGCGCTGCCGACCCAGCTGCGGGTGCAGTGGCTGCTGGTGCGCAAGCACCAGCTCGACGAGCTGATCACCCTGCTGGCCGGGCAGCGGCGCAAGGAGGCCATCGAGGTCAGCGGCCTGGTCCGCAAGTACGCCTCCTTCCCCTCCCTGGCCGACGCCGACCTGGACTTCCCGCGCAAGGCGCTGCGCATCGACCAGGACCTGCGCATGCGCGCCCCGCTGCAGGACGTGCAGTGGTCCGAGGGCAAGCTGGTGCTGTCCGGCGACGCCTGGATCGACAAGATCGACCTGCCGTCCAAGCGCTCGGCGGTGAAGGTCCTTCAGCTGCGCAAGGACAAGTCCCGCCGCCGCACCGTGCTGCCCGCGCGCAACGTGGAGCGCCCCGAGCGCACCACCGAGTCCGGCCAGGACCGCTACAACTACGACTGGGCCGGCTGGGATGTCACCATCGACCCCGCCAAGCTGCGCAAGGGCGGCGAGTGGCAGGAGGGCTTGTGGCACGTGGGCCTCGGCCTGTACGCCTCCGGCCTGGTGCGCCGTGCCGCCGTGCAGTCCAGCGGCGGTGCCGCCTGCAACTTCCCGCCCTACCACTGGCTGAGCGCCGACTTCCGGATGCTGCCGTCGGTCGAGGGCGGCGCGCTCAAGCTGCGCGTCGAGAAGGTGCGGGCGCTGGTCACCGGCTGGACGCTGGAGGGCGAGAAGCTGCGGGTCACCGGTGAGATCCGGGTTCCCCTGGCCGCCGGCGAGCGGGTGGCCCTGCGGGTGAAGAACCAGAAGGGCGCCGAGGTCCACGAGTACCCGGCCACCCTCACCGAGGAGGGCGGCAACCGCCGGTTCTCCGTCGAGGTCCCCGTCGCCGACGTGGCGCTGGTGTTCCACGAGGGCGTCGACGCCCTCGCCCAGCCGGAGAAGCGCGTCTGGTCCACCGTGCTGGTCGCCAGGGACCCGCAGGGCGGCGAGCGCACGTTCAGCACCGTCATGCAGGAGGGCCTGACCGACGGGCGGTACGACCTGCCCGCCTCGCTGGGCGAGCAGGCCGAGCTGTGCGAGCTGGCCGTGGTCGGCGGGCACAACGGCTACCTGAAGCTGTCGGGCCGCACCCGCCGTGCCGTGATCGACGAGGTCGCCGTGCGGGACGGCCGTATCACCATCTCCGCCCGCACCGACGCCCGGCTCACCGGCGCCCGGCTGCTGCTCAAGCCCCGCAACCGCTTCGAGGAGCGCTTCGTGGAGCCGCGCTGGTCCGCGGACGGCCGCTTCGAGGTCGCCTTCGACCCCTCCACGCTGGGCGGCAACGGCAACGGCAACGTACCGCTGCGCGCGGGCCGTTGGAACCTCTTCCTGCGCCCGGCCGACGGCCCCGACGTGCCCTTCGTCACCGACCGCCTCGCCGCCGCGCAGTTCCCGCTCCGCGCCGAGCTGGGCGGACGCCGCTACTGGCTGGAGAACCGCTGGGGCGACTTCCCGCAGCTCAACTGCCGTTCGGAGCTGGACGACCTGGAGCGCGGCCCGTACCGGCAGAAGCAGCTGCGTCAGAAGCTGTACCAGCCCCTGCGGCACAAGCCGCTGAAGGACCAGGTCTTCTACCTCAGCTACAACGGCAAGCAGTTCTCCGACAGCCCGAAGGCGATGTACGAGGAGCTGATGTCCCGCGGGACGGACCTCAAGCAGCTGTGGGCCGTGCGCGACGGCCAGGTCATCCTGCCCGAGGGCGTGGAGCGGGTCCGGATGTGGGGCCGCGAGTGGTACGAGGCACTGGCCTCCAGCCGCTACATCGTCACCAACGGCCACCTGCCGGACTGGATCGAGCGCCGCCCCGGCCAGGTCATCGTCCAGACCTGGCACGGCACGATGCTGAAGAAGATCGGCCACGACATCGACACACTGCACTTCGACCGCCAGTACCAGGAGAAGCTGGCGCTGGAGGCCAAGCAGTGGAGCCTGGTGGTGTCCTCGAACCGGTTCAGCACGCCGATCCTGCAGCGGGCCTTCTCCTACGACGGGGAGATCCTCGAGGCGGGCTACCCGCGCAACGACTACCTGTACTCCCCCGACAAGGACGCCATCGCCGGGCGGGTGAAGAAGCAGCTCGGCCTGCCGGAGGGCAAGAAGGTCGTCCTGTACGCGCCGACCTGGCGTGACGACCTGGCGCACAGCGCCGGGCAGTACCGGTTCGACCTGCGGATCGACCTGGAGGACGCGCAGCGCCGGCTGGGCGAGGACCACGTCCTGCTGATCCGCCGCCACTCCAACATCGTGGACGCGGTGCCGGGTGCCGGCAACGGCTTCGTGTGGGACGTCTCCGAGTACCCGGACATCGCCGACCTGTACGTGGCGGCCGACATGATGATCACGGACTACTCGTCGGTCATGTTCGACTACGCCCACCTGAAGCGGCCGATGCTGTTCTTCACCTACGACCTGGAGCACTACCGGGACACGCTGCGCGGCTTCTACTTCGACTTCGAGCAGGACTCGCCCGGCCCGCTGGTCTTCACCTCCAAGGAGCTGATCGACTCGATCCGGGACATCGACCGGGTCTCCGCCGAGTACCAGGACCGCTTCGACCGTTTCCACCACCTGTTCTGCGACCTGGACGACGGCCACGCCTCGGCGCGGGTCGTGGACCGCATGCTGGAGCAGGCCAAGGAGCTGTGAGCGAGCAGTGACAAAGGGCGGGGCCCGGAGGATGTCTCCTCCGGGCCCCGCCCTTTTCGCCGGCTCTAGAAGGCCTCGAAGTCGTCGAACTCCATCTGGGCCTCGTCCCGTTCCGCCTGCCGGTCGCGGCGGCGCTGCGCCGCGGGCCTGGGCGCCTCGAAGCGGTGGTCCTCGCCCCGTCGGCCCAGCATCTCCGCACCGGCCGTCAAGGACGGCTCCCAGTCGAAGACGACCGCGTTGTGCTCGGGGCCGATGGCGACGCCGTCGCCCGCGCGGGCGCCCGCCTTCACCAACTGCTCTTCCACACCGAGGCGGTTGAGCCGGTCGGCGAGGTAGCCGACGGCTTCGTCGTTGTTGAAGTCGGTCTGCCGCACCCAGCGCTCCGGCTTCTCGCCGCGCACCCGGAACAGCGGCTCGCCGCCGATCTCCTCGCGGGTGACCGTGAAGCCCGCGTCGTCCACGGCCTTGGGCCGGATGACGATCCGCGTGGCCTCTTCCTTCGGCTTCGCTGCGCGCGCCTTGCCGACCAGCTCACCGAGCGCGTACGACAGCTCCTTCAGGCCGATGTGGGCCACCGCCGACACCTCGAAGACGCGGTAGCCGCGCGCCTGAAGGTCGGGGCGGACCAGCTCGGCGAGGTCCTTGCCGTCCGGTACGTCGATCTTGTTGAGGACGACGATCCTGGGCCGGTTGTCGAGGCCGCCGTACTGCTTCAGCTCCTCCTCGATGACGTCGAGGTCGGAGACCGGGTCACGGTCGGACTCCAGGGTCGCGGTGTCCAGCACGTGCACGAGCACGCTGCAGCGCTCCACGTGCCGCAGGAACTCCAGCCCGAGGCCCTTGCCCTGGCTGGCGCCCGGGATCAGACCGGGCACGTCGGCGATGGTGTAGACGGTCGAACCGGCCGTCACCACGCCCAGGTTGGGCACCAGGGTGGTGAACGGATAGTCGGCGATCTTGGGCTTGGCCGCGCTGAGCACGGAGATCAGCGAGGACTTGCCCGCGCTCGGGTAACCCACCAGCGCCACGTCGGCGACGGTCTTCAGCTCCAGGACGATGTCCTGGAGGTCCCCCGGCTCACCGAGCAGCGCGAAGCCGGGCGCCTTGCGGCGGGCCGAGGCCAGCGCCGCGTTGCCGAGGCCGCCCCGGCCGCCCTGTGCGGCGACGTACGAGGTGCCGTGGCCGACGAGGTCGGCCAGGACGTTGCCCGCCTTGTCCAGGACGACCGTGCCGTCCGGCACCGGCAGGATCAGGTCCTGGCCGTCCTTGCCGGAGCGGTTGCCGCCTTCGCCGGGCTTGCCGTTGGTGGCCTTGCGGTGCGGGGAGTGGTGGTAGTCGAGCAGCGTGGTGATCGACTGGTCGACCGTGAGGATCACGTCGCCGCCCCGGCCGCCGTTGCCGCCGTCGGGCCCACCGAGCGGCTTGAACTTCTCACGGTGGACGGAGGCACAGCCGTGGCCTCCGTTACCCGCGGCGACGTGCAGATCGACGCGGTCCACGAAGGTGGTCATGGTTCGGTGCCTCCATAATCGTGCGGATCTTCTCTTGCATAACACGCGAAAGGCGGACCCGCCTTCCCGCAGGGGAAGTGAGGTCCGCCTCGCGAAGAATCGCTCGGTCAGGCAACCGGAACGATGTTCACGACCTTGCGGCCACGGCTGCTGCCGAACTCCACCGCACCGGCCTGCAGCGCGAACAGCGTGTCGTCGCCGCCGCGGCCGACACCGGCGCCCGGGTGGAAGTGGGTGCCACGCTGGCGGACCAGGATCTCACCCGCGTTGACGACCTGGCCACCGAAGCGCTTGACGCCGAGGCGCTGGGCGTTCGAGTCGCGGCCGTTCCGGGTGGACGATGCGCCCTTCTTGTGTGCCATTGCTCAGTCCCTCTTTACTTCGCGGCCGTCGGGATGGACGTGACCTTGATCGCCGTGTACTGCTGACGGTGACCCTGGCGACGGCGGTAGCCGGTCTTGTTCTTGTAGCGCAGAATGTCGATCTTCTGGCCCTTGTGGTGGTCCACGACCTCGGCCTGGACCTTGATACCGGCCAGCACCCACGGGTCGCTGGTCACGGAGTCGCCGTCGACAACGAGCAGGGTCGAGAGCTCGACCGTGTCGCCAACCTTGGCGGTGGAAATCTTGTCAACCTCAACGATGTCGCCGACAGCAACCTTGTGCTGGCGACCACCGCTGCGCACGATGGCGTACACGCGGATCTCTCTTTCGCTCGAAGACACGGCACCCCCGCAGGCCAGCCGCCCAGAAACGCCATGGACGACCTCTCCCAGGCCAGCCCTGCGCCCGGGAGGAAGAGGTTTACGGGGATGTGGCGTGCTCAGTGGACACGCCGACGGTCAAGACTACGGGCCTGGACCGGTGAGGGTCAAACCGGGCCCTGCTCAGCTGTTGACGGCGGCCGCATACTCGGCGTAGGCGCTGCGGAGGCCGTCCGGGGACAGCTCCAGATGCTCCAGGATCGTGTACCGGCCGGGCCGGGTCTCGGGAGCGAACTCCACGGCCCGGACGAACTCCTCGTCGGTGAAGCCGATCTCCTGCGCCAGCACCGGCAGCCCGTGCCGGCGCAGCACCTCGGCCATCAGCAGGGAGCCGTCGTGGTCGCCGCGCAGGTGCATGGCGAACGCGGCACCGAGTCCCACCTGCTCGCCGTGGCTGGCCGCCCGCTTCGGGTACAGCAGGTCCAGTGCGTGGCTGATCTCGTGGCAGGCACCCGAGGAGGGGCGCGTGTGCCCGGCGATCGACATGGCGATGCCGGACAGGACGAGGCCCTCGGACAGCACGGTCAGGAACCCGTCGTCGCCGCAGCCGCCCGGATGCCGCAGCACGGCCTCGCCGGCCTGGCGGGCCATGGCCGCGGCGAGTCCGTCGATCTGCTCGTCGTTGACGCGGTTGGACAGCTCCCAGTCCGCGACCGCGGAGATGTTGGACAGCGCGTCCCCGATGCCCGAGCGCACGAACCGCACCGGCGCCTCCCGGATGACGTCCAGGTCGATGAGGAGGGCGATCGGGGTCGGCACACCGTACGAGCCGCGGCCGGCGTCGTTGTCCAGGATGGACACGGGCGAGCAGATGCCGTCGTGGGAGAGGTTGGTGGCGACGGCGACCATGGGCAGGCCGACGCGGGCCGCCGAGTACTTCGCACAGTCGATGACCTTGCCACCGCCCAGGCCGACGACGGCGTCGTAGTGGCCGGACTTCATCTCGTCCGCCAGCCGCACGGCGTCGTCCAGCGCGCCGCCGCCCACCTCGAACCAGGTGGCCCCGGGCAGCGAGGGGGTGAGGCGCTCGCGCAGCCTGGCGCCGGAGCCGCCGCTGACGGCGACGGCGAGCCGCCCGGACTGCGAGATCCGCTGGTCGGCGAGGACCGTCGCCAGGTCGTCCAGGGCACCCGGGCGGATGTCCACGACGACCGGCGACGGTATGAGGCGCGTCAGTACCGGCATGCGATCTCCCGTCCACGGGCGAGGTCGTCGTGGTTGTCGATCTCCACCCACTGGACGTCGCCGATCGGCGCCACGTCGATCGTGAAGCCGCGGTTCACCAGC
>NZ_JAINVF010000016.1 GCF_020400585.1 Streptomyces sp. NK08204
TGTCGCCCGTCCACGTCGTCCGCCCGAAGGGCGGGCCCCGCGGGCGGCGATGGGGGTGCCCCCACGCGAGCGTGTGCGAGCGTGGGGGAGTAGTCACGTGGGCGCTCCGGGCGGCGCGGCTGGCGGAGCTGTTCCAGCGGGTAGAGGCCCCATTGCGGCATCAGAGGTGGCCGGCGTCGACATGGTGACCGGAGGTGCTGGCGGCGAAGGTGTTCGTCGCCACCTCGGGCTGCACGTGGCAGCAGTTGCCGTCCGCATCGTGCGGGCCGCCGGGGGCAACGGCTCACCGGCCCTTCGCCGAGTGGACGAAGGTTAGGGTCTGGGCCGCCCGCCAAGCTCCCTGCAGACAAGGGCTACGACTACGCCCACCTGCGTAGACGGTCACGTCAGTGCGCCATCAAGCACCGCATCGCCCGCCTCCGGCATACGTCATGGCGCTTGCGGCACCAGCGAACCCCTCCAGGTGGAAGGGGATGACGCGTACGGTGACGTCCACTGCTTCAGAGCGCTGCACCAGGTGTGCACGTTGGGCCCGCGAGGCGGTGCGGTCGCTGACCGTGATGCGCAGCTCTCGGCGCGGTTCGGGAACCGGGGGAAGTTCGTGTGGTGCCAACTTCTTGCTGCGTAGCTCGTTGCATCCTTGGATGGCGTGCCGTCCCGGTGCCCGATGACGTCCGCGAGCGGGTAATGGCCTGCACGGATCTGGACCAGCTGGATGTCTGGGCCCAGCGCGAGGTGCACGCCACGGACGCGGCGGAGCTGTTCACCGAGGGGTGAGGGACCGGCGTCGGGGGCGTGGTCCGGCGTCTTCTGACTTGATCTGGTCGCCGCGTTAAGATCCCTGCGCCACAGATGAGTTGATCGACGGGGGAACAGTGAACGGCGACGCCATGCCCGAGGGGGCCTTCCAGTCGCTGGGCGAGGACGATCCGCGGGTGATCGGCGGGTACCGGATCGCCGCGCGACTCGGGGCCGGCGGGATGGGGAAGGTGTATCTGTCCCACACGCCGGGCGGCAGGCCCGTCGCCATCAAGGTGATCCGGCCGGAGTTCGCCGAAGACCCCGAGTTCCGGCGGCGGTTCGCGCAGGAGGTACGGGCGGCCGAACGGGTCCAGGGGCTCTACACCGCTCCGGTGATCGACAGTGACACCGAGGGACCGCGGCCCTGGCTGGCCACCGCCTACGTCTCCGGGCCCTCGCTCGCCGCGGCCGTCGCCGAGCACGGGCCGCTGCCCACGTCCACGGTGCTGCTGCTCGCCGCGGGGGTGGCCGAGGCCCTCCAGGTGGTGCACGGCGCGGGCATCGTGCACCGGGACCTGAAACCGTCCAATGTGCTGCTCGCCGCCGACGGACCCCGAGTGATCGACTTCGGTATCGCCCGCGCCGCCGACACCACCGCGCTGACCGGCAGCGGGGTCACGGTCGGCACTCCCGCCTTCATGTCGCCGGAGCAGGCGGCGGGGCGGGCCGTGGGGCCGAAGTCCGACGTGTTCGCGCTCGGGCAGGTGGCCGCGTTCGCGGCGCTGGGCCGGTCGGCCCACGGGGACGGGCCGTCCCACGCCGTGCTCTACCGGATCGTGCACGAGGAGGCGGACCTCACCGGACTGCCCGCCGAGCTCACCGAACTCGTACGCCGGTGCCTCGCGAAGGACCCGGACGCGCGCCCGGAACTGAGCGAGGTGCTCGCCCTGTGCAGCGCGGCATCCGGCGACACCCAGCTGCGCCGCCCAGAGGACTGGCTGCCGGGCGCGGTCACCACGGCCATCGCCGACCGCTACCGGGCGCCGATGCCAGGTCAGGCGCCGGGACCGGTTCCGCCCCAGCACCCGCCTACGGCCGTGGCCGACGCCGCCCCGCAGCAGCCGGCCGCACCCCCGCAGCCCGGATACGCGCCGACCCAGATGGCTCAGTCCGTGCAGTGGGCACAGTCGGCGTACGCGCCGACCCAGATGGCTCAGCCCGTGCATTCGGCACAGTCGGCGTACGCGCCGACCCAGATGGCTCAACCCCTTCAGACCGCTCAGCCCTTCCCGTCCGCGACCCCGTACCCCGGTCCGCCGCCCGTGGTCGTGGGACAGCCCGGCCGGCCCGGTCGGCGCCGGCGGACGGGGCTCGTCCTGGGGTGTGTGACGGGGGCCCTCCTGCTCGGTCTCGGTGTCATCGGCTATGTGACCGACAACAGCGTCGACAGCAGCGGCACGACGAGCACCGGCACGGCGAAACCCTCCGGCGGGAAGAACGGCGGTGCACGACCCTCGGGCGGGACGACCGCGAGCAGGCAGCCCGGCGCCTCCGCGAGCAGCAGCCCCACGCCCACGGTCTACAAGAACTTCAACCTGACCGACGGCTACCACGTCCAGTTCGGCGACCAGCCCCTGACACCGCACCGGGACAGCAACGACGACCTGTACCTGATCTGCCCCGACGTCACTTCGTGCGACTTCGGGTCCTACAACGACAAGCTCGTCCTGCTCGACCAGGGCGAGACGGGCTCGCTGGACACCTGCAAGCAGGACACCCGGTACCTGCCCCAGGAGGTCTCCCTGAACCGGTTCTCCAGGGGCAGGCAGCTGTGCGTGACCACCGACGACGGCACCGTCGCCCTGGTGACCTTCCAGGGCCAGTCGCCCAGTACCAGTGCCAGCCGTTACGTCACCCTGGACATCAGCATCTGGCGCGACGCGATACCGGCGACACAGGACTAGACACGGCTCAGCCGGGCCGCCGGGCCAGCAGGAACGCCCGTGGGCGGGTCTCCTCCCCGGCCGGTTCCCGCAGCACCGTCGCCACCTGCTCCAGGCCCGCCCGGTTGAGCAGCGTGTTGACCTGCGCCGGCGTACGCCAGTGGTAGTCGAGGGCGATCTCGTGGCCGAAGCGTTCGGTCAGGTGCAGTCCGCCGGGCTCGGCGCCGGACTGGAAGGCCAGCAGGACGGGAGCGCCGGGGGCCAGGGTGCGGTGGAATTCCGCGAACGCCGTCGGCAGGTGCTCGTCCGGAACGTGGATCGTCGAGTACAGGGCCAGGATGCCGCCGAGGGCCGTGTCCGGGAGGTCCAGGGACGTCATCGAGCCCACGTGGAATCGGAGCTGCGGGTGGGCCTCGCGGGCCAGGGACACCATCGCGGGCGAGAGGTCTACTCCGAAGGCCGGGACGCCGAGGCCGTGCAGCAGGGCGGTGACGTGGCCGGGGCCGCTGCCGAGGTCGGCCACGGGGGCCGGGCCGTTTGCCTTGACCAGTTCGGCGAAGGCGGTGACCAGGGAGCGGTCCAGGGGGTGGGAGAGGCCGGACGGGTAGCGGGCCGTGTAGTCCTCGGCGATCGCGTCGTAGGACGTGCGGGTGGTCCGGAGGAAGGCCGGGGTCGAATCGCTCACGGCCGGGCACCCTAGCGGCCCACGCTCGTGCTCCCCTGGTGGCTCAGATCCGTGTCCTCCCAGCGGACACCGCTTGTGTCCTCCCAGCGGCTCGGACCTGCGCCCTCCCAGCGGATCACACCTGTGCCACCTAGCGGATCCCGACCCGCGCCGGGTCCCGGCGCGTGGACAAATCGAGCGTGACTGTGGTGCGGCGTGGTATCCGTGGAAGGGAAAGAAGTGTTTTACCCAGCAGAGTCCTCCGTCAAGCGTCCGCCGGTCGGATTTTCTTCCCCTAACGGGCTGAACTTTTGTTGATCGAGGGGTAGTTGATCAGTCAGGCGTCCTACCCTTCAGAGGGTGAACCAATTGATGTCCCTTGAGTCCGAGGCCGATCTCCCCGTAGATGTGCTCCCTGGCGTGCTCAGTGAGAGCTTGCATGCCGAACTCGTCGCCTTCCGCCGCGACTTGCACATGCACCCCGAGCTGGGCAACCAGGAGTTCCGCACGACCGCCGCGATCAAGGAGCGGCTCCAGCAGGCCGGTCTGCGCCCCCGCGTCCTGTCCACCGGAACCGGACTCGTGTGCGACATCGGACTCCAGGAGGGGGAGCGGCCTGCCGTACCGCTGCTCGCGCTGCGTGCGGACATCGACGCACTGCCCATCCCGGACACGAAGACCGAGTGCCCGTACCGGTCCACCGTGCCGGACCGCGCCCACGCCTGCGGGCATGACGTGCACACCACCGTCGTCCTCGGCGCCGGCCTCGTCTTCGCCGAGCTGCACGCGCTCGGCCTGCTCCCGCGCCCCGTGCGGCTGATCTTCCAGCCCGCCGAGGAGGTGCTGCCCGGCGGCGCCCTGGACGCCATCGAGGACGGGGTGCTGGCCGGCGTCGGCCGGATCCTCGCCGTGCACTGCGACCCCAGGGTCGACGCGGGGAAGGTCGGGCTGCGGCACGGGCCCATCACGAGTGCGTGCGACCGGCTGGAGATCGCACTGGACGGGCCCGGCGGCCACACCGCCCGGCCCCACCTGACGACCGACATGGTCACCGCCGCCGCCCGCGTCGCCGTCGACGTGCCCGCGCTGATCGCCCGCCGGGTCGACACCCGGGCCGGTCTCGTCGTGACCTGGGGTCGGATCGAGTCGGGGCACGCCCCGAACGTGATCCCGCAGCACGCCGAGCTGTCCGGGACCGTACGCTGCCTGGACCTGGACGCCTGGCGGCAGGCGCCGGACATCGTGCACGCGGCGATCGACGAGGTCGCGACCCTGCACCGGGCCAAGTCCGAGATCAACTACGTGCGGGGCGTGCCGCCCGTCGTCAACGAACGGGAGTCCATCGATCTGCTGCGCCGCTCGATGGTCGCCCGGCGCGGCATGGCCTCCGTCGAGAGCACCGAGCAGAGCCTTGGGGGCGAGGACTTCTCCTGGTACCTGGAGCACGTTCCGGGCGCGATGGCCCGGCTCGGCGTGCGGCGGCCCGGCGAGCGGACCGTACGCGATCTGCACCAGGGTGACTTCGACGCCGACGAGCACGCGATCACGGTCGGTGTGGAGATGTTCACCGCGGCGGCCCTCCTGGACGCGAACTCGACGGAGCTGTGAGCGGAGCGGCCCAGCGGGGCCGCTCCCCGGTCAGCCCCCGTGTTCTTCCCCTGTCCGGCGTAACGCACCCGGTCCGGCGCAACAGACCCGCAAGCCATTCGTGCATTGAGCGCAACAGTGCCGTAGCAGGCCCAAGATCCCGAGTTCAGACACTGTTTGCCTCGAATCGATAACGGCTTCGCGAGAGGTGTTTTTCTGACATCTACGCGCGTTACGATGCCGCGAAGCCGACGCCGCCGGGGCGTCTCGGCTGGAGCACTGGCATGGTGCTCACATCAAGCGCCGACATGGCGCTCAGGTCAGGTGAAGGAGCCTTCCCGTGCGCCGGGTAGCCAAGCTTTCCGCTGCGTGTATCGCGACCGCAGCTCTCGCCGTGACTGCCACTGCCTGTGGCAGCACCTCCTCGGACAACAACTCCAGCTCGTCCGCCTCCTCGGGCGGCGGCAAGGGTGTCAAGATCGGCCTGGCCTTCGACGTCGGCGGCCGTGGCGACCGGTCCTTCAACGACTCCGCCGCGCGCGGTGCCGACAAGGCCAAGAGCGAGTTCGGCGGCGACATCAAGGAGCTGACCGCCAAGACCTCGGACACCGAGGCCGACCGCGAGCAGCGCCTGTCGGACCTGGCGGACGCCGGCTACAACCCCGTCATCGGTGTCGGCTTCTCCTACGCCGCCTCCATGACCAAGGTCGCCGCGAAGTACCCGAAGACCAGCTTCGGCATCGTCGACTCGGTCGTGGACGCCAAGAACGTCGACAGCATCACCTTCACCGAGGAGCAGGGCTCCTACCTGGCCGGTGTCGCCGCGGCGCTGAAGTCCAAGGACCACCACGTCGGCTTCATCGGCGGTGTCGACGTTCCGCTGATCAAGAAGTTCGAGGCGGGTTACGTCCAGGGCGCCAAGGCCACCGACAAGAAGATCAAGGTCGACGTCCAGTACCTGTCCCACGGCTCGGACATGTCCGGCTTCGCCAGCCCCGACAAGGGCAAGGAAGCCGCGCAGGGCATGCTGGACAACGGCGCGGACGTCATCTACACGGCGGCCGGCTCCTCCGGCAACGGCGCGATCGAGGCCGTCAGCGGCAAGAAGGGCGCCTGGGCCATCGGCGTCGACTCGGACCAGTACAACATCCCGGGTCTCGCCAAGTACAAGAACGCGATCCTGACCTCGATGGTCAAGAACGTCGATGTCGGTGTCTACGACTTCATCAAGTCCGTCCACGACGGCAAGCCGCTGACCGGCGTCAACGCCTACTCGCTCGCCAAGGGCGGTGTGTCGCTCGCCACGAGTGGTGGCTTCATCGACGACATCCAGGGCAAGCTGGATGCGGCGAAGAAGCAGATCGTCGACGGCACCATCAAGGTCAAGACCACCCCGTGACCTGATGGGTCCAGCTCGGACCCCGGCTCGGCGCGGGGGCTACCGCAGCCCCCCGCCGAGCCATAACAATGTGTCAACTCTACGCGTGTAGCGCGGAGTTGCCGCGCTAGCGTCGCCGACGCCCAAGCCCTCCCCTACGCAGCCCCTTTCCCCGAGGAGAGTGCGCCATCAACGCGTCCAGCCCTCCCGCTGCCGTCGAACTGCGCGGCATCACCAAGCGTTTCCCCGGCGTCGTCGCCAACCGCGACATCAATCTCACGGTCCGTACCGGCACGGTGCACGCCCTGTGCGGCGAGAACGGCGCCGGCAAGTCCACCCTGATGAAGATCCTCTACGGCATGCAGCAGCCGGACGAGGGCACCATCACCGTGAACGGCGAGCAGGTCACGTTCCACAACCCCGGCGACGCCATCGCGCGCGGCATCGGCATGGTGCACCAGCACTTCATGCTGGCCGACAACCTCACCGTCCTGGAGAACGTCGTCCTCGGCGCGGAGAAGCTGTACGGCATCGGCGCCAAGGCCCGCGCGAAGATCAAGGAGATCTCCGACGCGTACGGGCTGAACGTCCGGCCCGACGTCCTCGTCGAGCAGCTCGGCGTCGCCGACCGCCAGCGCGTGGAGATCCTCAAGGTCCTCTACCGCGGCGCCAAGACCCTCATCCTGGACGAGCCCACCGCCGTCCTCGTGCCGCAGGAGGTCGAGGCGCTCTTCGACAACCTGCGTGAGCTGAAGGCCGAGGGGCTCACCGTCATCTTCATCTCCCACAAGCTGGGCGAGGTGCTGTCGGTCGCCGACGAGATCACCGTCATCCGCCGCGGCACCACCGTCGGCACCGCCGAGCCGCGCTCGACCACGCCCAAGCAGCTGGCCGAGATGATGGTCGGCAGCGAGCTGCCCACGCCGGAGACCCAGGAGTCCACCGTCACGGACGTCCCGATGCTGAAGGTGGACGGTCTGCACCTCGCGCAGACCGACCTCGAAGGCATCGAGCGGATCATCCTGGACCAGATCTCCTTCACCATCCACAAGGGCGAGGTCCTCGGCATCGCCGGCGTGGAGGGCAACGGCCAGTCCGAGCTGGTCGAGGCGATCATGGGCATGCGGCACCCGGACGCCGGTGTCATCACCCTCGACGGCACCGACATCTCCCGCGCCGCCACCCGCCACCGCCGCGAGGCCGGCATCGGCTACATCCCCGAGGACCGCCACCGCCACGGCCTGCTCCTCGAGGCGCCGCTGTGGGAGAACCGCATCCTCGGCCACGTCACCGAGAAGCCGAACTCGCGCGGCGGACTGCTCGACCTCAAGGCCGCCCGCGTCGACACCGAGCGCATCGTCGAGGCCTACGACGTCCGCACGCCCGGCATCGACGTGACCGCCGCGTCGCTGTCCGGCGGCAACCAGCAGAAGCTGATCGTCGGCCGCGAGATGAGCCACAACCCCAAGATCCTCATCGCCGCCCACCCCACCCGTGGCGTGGACGTCGGCGCGCAGGCCGCGATCTGGGACTACATCCGCGAGGCCCGCCGCGAGGGCCTGGCCGTGCTGCTGATCTCCGCCGACCTGGACGAGCTGATCGGGCTCTCCGACACCCTGCGGGTGATGTACCGCGGCCGTCTGGTCGCCGACGCCGACCCCGCCACGATCACCCCCGAGGAGCTGGGCTCCGCCATGACGGGTGCCGCCAGCGGCCACCTGGAGCACACAGAGGACGACGAGCGATGAACAAGCTGACCTCACGGATCGACAAGGAGCGGCTGCTCCTCGGCATCGCGGCGCCGCTGCTGGCGGTCGCCGCCGCGCTCGTCGTCACCACCCTGGTGATCCTCGCCACCGGCAAGAACCCCGGCGCCGCCTTCAGCGACATGACGACCTACGGCTTCGCCAGCGACAGCCAGGTCTACATCCTGAACAAGGCGACGACGTACTACCTCGCCGGTGTCGCGGTGGCCATCGGCTTCCGCATGAACCTGTTCAACATCGGTGTCGACGGCCAGTACCGGCTCGCCGCGTTCATGGCCGCCGTCCTCGGCGGCGCGCTCACGGTGCCCGGCTGGATCGCCATTCCGCTGATCATCCTGTGCGCCATGGCGACCGGTGCCCTGTGGGCGGCCATCGCCGGCATCCTCAAGGTGACCCGGGGTGTCAGCGAGGTCATCTCGACGATCATGCTGAACTCGATCGCCACCGCGATCATCGCCTACCTGCTCCAGCCTGGAAGGCTGGGCGAGCTGCTGCAGGGCGGCACCGTCATCTCCACCAAGCCGCTGCCGTCGTCGTCGTACTTCTTCAGCATCGACACGGGCCCGGCCGGCGAGCTGTGGGGCTTCATCGTCATCGCCGTTCTCGTCGGCCTCGCGTACTGGTTCGTGCTCGGCCGCACCCGGTTCGGCTTCGATCTGCGCACCGTCGGCCTGTCCGAGTCCGCCGCCTCCGCGAGCGGTGTGTCGGTGAAGAAGATGGTCGCCACCAGCATGCTCATCTCGGGCGCGGTGGCCGGTCTCATCGGCATGCCGACGCTCCTCAACGACAGCCACGGATTCAGCAACGACTTCCCCACGGGCATCGGCTTCACCGGCATCGCCATCGCGCTGCTCGGCCGCAACCACCCGGTCGGGATCGCGCTCGGCGCCCTGCTGTGGGGCTTCCTGGAGCGCACCACCAACCACCTGGAGTTCCAGGGGTACGACAAGGAGATCCTCGGCGTCATCCAGGGCGTCATCGTCCTGTGCGTCGTCATCGCCTACGAGGTCGTACGCCGCTACGGCCTGAAGCGTCAGCAGCAGAAGGTCGGCGCAGAACTGGCCGCCCAGGCCGCCGCTCGGAACGAGAAGCAGGAGGTGGCGTGATGACTGCCACGATGACCGACGCGCCGCCGCCCGCGGCGCCCAAGGCGGCCACCGCGGCCAAGCCCTCGGGCCGTTCGCTCGGCCAGATCCTCATGCTCGTCGCCGGTGCCCTGCTGCTCCTGGCCGCGGTCCGTGTGATCACCGACGCGAACCAGCTCGACTCCGCCGGACAGGTGAGCGCCGCGATCGGCCTCGCCGTACCGATCGGCCTCGCGGGTCTCGCCGGCCTGTGGTCCGAGCGTTCCGGCGTGGTCAACATCGGCCTCGAAGGCATGATGATCCTCGGCACCTTCGGCGCGGGCTGGGTCGGCTGGCAGTCCAGCCCCTGGCTCGGCCTGCTGGCCGGCATCGGCTTCGGTGTCCTCGGCGGCCTGGTGCACGCCGTCGCGACCGTCACCTTCGGCGTCGACCACATCGTCTCCGGTGTCGCGGTCAACCTGCTCGCACTCGGCGCGACCCAGTACCTGGCCAAGCTGTTCTTCGCCGGAGGCAAGGCGGCGGACGCGGGCGGCAACCCCAAGCAGTCGCCGCCCGTGGACTCGCTGCCCGACGTCACCATCCCGGGTCTGTCGGACGGCCTGTCCTCCATCGAGAAGCACCACTGGTTCCTGGTCTCCGACGTCGCGGGCATCCTCGGCGGTCTGGTCACCAACCTGTCCGTCGTGACGATCCTCGCCGTGCTGCTGTTCGTCGGCAGCTGGTGGGTGCTGTGGCGCACCCCGTTCGGTCTGCGGCTGCGCTCCTGTGGTGAGAACCCGACCGCCGCGGAGTCCCTCGGCGTCAACGTCTACAAGTACAAGTACGCGGCCGTGGCCGTCTCCGGCGGCCTCGCCGGGCTCGGCGGCGCCTTCCTCGCGCTGGTCACCTCGCACACCTACCTCGAGGGCCAGACCGGCGGACGCGGCTACATCGGCCTCGCGGCGATGATCTTCGGCAACTGGCGTCCGGGCGGACTCGCGATGGGTGCGGGCCTGTTCGGTTACTCCGACGCGCTCCAGCTGCGCAACGGCGGCGTGACCGTCCACGCCCTGCTCCTCCTCCTGGTCATCCTCCTCGCGGGCCTGGCCGGCTGGAAGCTGTACAAGAAGGCCCTGTGGCAGGGCGTCGCCAGCGCCGTCATGGCCGCGCTCGTCCTGGTCTGGTACCTGGCCACGGACGAGGTGCCCAGCGACTTCGTCGGCGCCACCCCGTACGTCGTCACCCTGCTCGTGCTGTCGCTGTCCGCGCAGCGCCTGCGGATGCCGAAGGCGGACGGCATGCGGTACCGGAAGGGTCAGGGCAAGTGACGACGCCGGCCGCCGGGTTCGACTGGGAGGCGCTGCGGGCGGCGGCGCGGGAGGCGATGTGCCACGCCTACGCCCCCTACTCCGGCTTCCCGGTCGGCGTGGCGGCCCGGGTCGACGACGGTCGCACGGTCACCGGCTGCAACGTCGAGAACGCCTCCTACGGACTCGGCCTGTGCGCCGAGTGCGGTCTGGTCTCGGACCTGCAGCGCACGGGTGGCGGCCGACTGACCCACTTCACCTGCGTCGACGGCACCGGCGCCCTGCTGGTCCCGTGCGGGCGCTGCCGGCAGCTGCTGTACGAGTTCGGCGGGCCCCAGCTGCTCCTGGACACCCCGGCGGGCATCCTCCCGCTCTCCGAGATGCTGCCCCAGGCCTTCGGCCCGGACCATCTCGCCAAGTAACTCCCGTACGGCCCCCCTGACCCGCTCGCAGGGGGGCCGTCCACTTCGCACCTCCCGGAAGGAAGCCACCAGCCATGGCCATGGACGCCATCTCCGTCATCCGCACCAAGCGGGACCGCGGTGAACTGACCGACGAGCAGATCGACTGGGTCATCGACGCGTACACCCGCGGCGAGGTCGCCGACGAGCAGATGTCCGCGCTCGCCATGGCGATCCTGCTCAACGGCATGAATCGCCGGGAGATCGCCCGCTGGACGGCGGCCATGATCGCTTCCGGTGAGCGCATGGACTTCTCGTCGCTGTCCCGCCCGACGGCCGACAAGCACTCCACGGGCGGCGTGGGCGACAAGATCACGCTCCCGCTGGCCCCGCTCGTGGCGGCGTGCGGCGCGGCGGTCCCGCAGCTCTCCGGCCGCGGCCTCGGCCACACCGGCGGCACCCTGGACAAGCTGGAGTCGATCCCCGGCTGGCGCGCCCTGCTCTCCAACGAGGAGATGCTGCACGTGCTCGACACCACGGGCGCGGTGATCTGCGCGGCGGGCGACGGCCTGGCCCCGGCGGACAAGAAGCTGTACGCCCTGCGCGACGTGACGGGCACGGTCGAGGCGATCCCGCTGATCGCGTCCTCGATCATGTCGAAGAAGATCGCCGAGGGCACCGGCTCCCTGGTCCTGGACGTGAAGGTCGGCACCGGCGCCTTCATGAAGACGATCGAGGACGCCCGGGAACTGGCGTCCACGATGGTCGGCCTCGGCACCGACCACGGGGTGAAGACGGTCGCGCTCCTGACGGACATGTCCACCCCGCTCGGCCTCACGGCGGGCAACGCCCTGGAGGTCCGCGAGTCGGTCGAGGTCCTGGCGGGCGGCGGCCCCGCGGACGTCGTGGAACTGACCATCGCCCTGGCCCGCGAGATGCTCGACGCGGCGGGCATCAAGGACGCCGACCCGGCGAAGGCGCTGGCGGACGGCTCGGCGATGGACGTCTGGCGTCGCATGATCGCGGCGCAGGGCGGCGACCCGGACGCGCCGCTGCCGACGTCGAAGGAACAGCACGTGGTGAAGGCCCCGTCCTCCGGTGTCCTGACCCGCCTCGACGCCTACGACATCGGCATCGCGGCCTGGCGCCTGGGCGCCGGGCGGGCCCGCAAGGAGGACCCCGTCCAGGCGGGGGCGGGTGTGGAGATGCACGCCAAGCCGGGCGACACCGTGACCGAGGGCCAGCCCCTGCTCACCCTCCACACGGACACCCCCGAGCGCTTCGAGTACGCCCTCCAGGCGGTGGAGGGTTCGTACGGCATCGAGGCCGCGGGGACTGAGTTCCCGGCTACGCCAGTGGTGCTGGAACGTATCGCCTGACCAGGTGTTTTCTTCTTTCGAGTGAACGGGACCGGTGGACCTCCGCCGGTCCCGTTCGGCATGCTGGCATTGGTGACGCCCCGATAGGAGACCGCCGTGAGCGCACTCACCGTCAGCCAGGACCCCGACCAGAACTGGGACGATCTCGTCCGGTACTGGGAGGAGATGGAATGGCCCGAGGGCAGCAAGGTGGAGATCATCGAGGGGATCATCACCGTGTCACCTGCTCCCGCGTTTCGTCACAACGTGATCGCGGCCCGAATCCGTGGTGGTGACACCCGTGCCCGAACGCCCGGAGGCGGAGTCGCACGTCCCAGCCGCCCTCGCCGAGCTCGTCGTCGAGGTGACCTCCCAGTCCAATGCCCGTCACGACCGCGTCAGCAAGCCCGCCGCCTACGCCACCGCGGGGATCCCGCTCTGCCTGCTCGTCGACCGCTGGGCCCCCGGAGGCCCCACCGTGACGCTGTACGACGAGCCGAAGGGGGATGTCTACCGGGTCCTCAGCGCTGCCAAGTTCGGCGATCCCGTCAGGTTGCCGGAGCCGTTCGACCTGACGATCGACACCAGCGAATTCCCCGTCGACTGATCCCGCTTCACCCCAGCACCGCGGCCACCCCCACCAGCACCGGCACCGACACCACCGTCGACAGCAGGATCGACTCGCGGGCCAGGGACTCGGCCACCCGGTAGCGGCTGGCATAGGTGAAGAGGTTCTGGGCGGAGGGGAGGGCCGAGGTCACCACCACGTCCAGCAGGGGGGCGCCGTGCAGGCCGAAGACGTACGCCGCCAGGGCCCAGGCCGCCGCCGGCTGGCCGAGGGACTTCAACGCCACGGAGAGCAGAACCAGTTGACGGTCCTGTCCCGGGCTGAGGGCCGCGTTCCCGTGCAACGACATGCCGAAGGCGAGCAGGGCCGCCGGGACCGACATGTTGCCGATCAGCATGAGGGGGTTCAGCACCGGGCCGGGGACCCGTAAGCCCGCCGCCGACACCAGGACACCCGAGATCGAGCCCACCGCCACCGGATTGCGCAGCGGCGTCAGCAGGCGCCGCCCCAACGTGCCCTTCTCGCCCATGCGGGACAGGTCCAGGATCGTCACCGCGGCGGGCGCGACCAGGACGACCTGGAAGAGCAGCACCGGTGCCACCAGAGAGGCGTCGCCCAGCACGTACGCGGCGATCGGGATGCCGAGGTTGCCCGAGTTGACGTAACCGGAGCACAGGGCGCCGATCGTGGTGCGGCCCACCCCCCAGCGCCGTACCGCGCCGACCGCCACGAAAACACCGGAGACGGCCGCCGTGCTCAACGCCGTCACCAGCAGGCGGCTGGAGAACAGCACCGAGAGGTCGGCCTTGGCCAGGGTCGTGAAGAGAAGCGCCGGGGTCGCCACCGCGAACGTCAGCCCGGTGAGCACCTCCTGGCCCTGCTCGCCGAGCGACCCGCGCCGCCCGAGCACATAGCCCACCCCGATGACGACGGCGATCACCGCGAACCCGCTGAGTACCCCCTGCACGGGACACAACCCTCCGGCGCACCCGGCGCCCGGGTCAATGTGATGTCTGTCGGGAGTGCCTGAAGCCGCTTAGCTGCCAGGGCAGTTGCTGGGGCGGGAGCGGGACCTCTCCCGTCTCGTCGACGGCGGTGCCCTGGGGAACGCGGGCGCAGTCCGCGGAGGCGGACACCTCCAGGCGGTCGCGCGGGTAGGTGACGAGACGTACGGTCGCCCCGCCGTCCGGCGGGGTCGCCGACAGATCGATGTCCTTGTCGGCGGCCGTGTACGTGGTGACGTGCCAGCCCTTGCGCCGCAGTGCGCTCCTGGCCCGCCGCAGCGCCGCCTGCCCCGTCTGCGCGGGGACACCCTTCAGCGCCCACACGGTGCGTACGACGACCACCCCGGGCACACTCGGCGGCGAGTCGCTCAGCTGGTCCTCGAGGTGGTTCAGCCCGCGGTAGGAGCAACTGCCCTCCTCCGCCGTCCGGCCGCTGTCGGACCACTCGGTGTCCAGCCGCGCGTCCGGCAGGCCGAGGGCGTCGTAGGCCTGCTGGGTGTCCTCGTCCAGCCGCTGTGCGGTGGCGGCCGGATCGGTGACCGGGAAGGGGGTGCCCTCCCAGAGCGACCACGCCTGCTGCCCCAGCCAGACGGACACCGCGGTGGCCCCGGCCAGGGCCAGGGCCACCACCGCCCGCCGCGCTCTCGGCCTGCGGCGGGAGAGGGCCGGAACCGGCTGGAGGCCGGGCGCATGCGGTCCTTGTCTCATGCAGAGCATCCTGCGCCGCCGGGCGGGCGCAGGGCCTGAGCGCTCGTACTCAGCGGCCGTACTCAGAATCCCCGCGATGAGTTACGCCCCTGCCGCCCGTCTACCGCACGTGGATGCCAAGACACCGCCCGTGCTCATGCTGTCCGGCCCCGTGGACCGCGACGCGGTACCGGGGCTGTGCGCCGCCGTGCAGGCGAGGATGGAGGCGGGCGGGGCCGGGGTGGTGGTGTGCGACGCGGGCGGGCTGGGGCCGCCGGGGCTGGGGGCCGTCGATCTGCTGGCGCGGCTCGAGCTGGCCGCCCGCCGGGCCGGCGGGCGGATCCGGCTGCGCGATCCCGACCCGGCGCTACTCGCCCTTCTCGACCTCGTCGGCCTCCGCTTCCAGGTGGAGGGGCAGACCGAACAGCGGGAACGAGCGCGGGGCGTCCAGGAAACAGTGCAACCCGGTGATCCGGCCGTCTGAGATCTCCAGCACCTGCACCGCCCAGGGGCTGAAACCGCCCTTCTCCTCGTCCGGCTTGTAGTGCGCGAAGCCCGGCAGGCCGTTGACCTGGACCGGCAGCAGCCGGGACCCGGCGCAGGAGGCACCCATGGTGGTCATGAAGCCGGTGATGTCGGCCGTGCCGCGCAGCCACAGGTCGAACGGCGGCATCGTCATGACGGCGTCCTCGTGGAGCAGGGCCGTCAGCGCCGTCATGTCGTAGCCCTCGAACGCCTTGACGTACCGCTCCAGCAGCTTCTGCTGCTCCTCGTCCAGCGGGTCGGACACTCCGCCCTCGGGGTCCCTGTCCGCGCGCTCCGCGAGCGTCGCCCGCGCTCGCTGCAGCGCGCTGTTGACCGCCGCGACCGAGATGTCCAGCAGCTCGGCCACCTCGCTCGCCCTCCACGCCAGCACCTCGCGCAGGATCAGCACCGCCCGCTGCTTGGGCGGCAGCTGCTGCAGCGCGGCCATGAAGGCGAGCCGGACCGACTCCTTGGCGACCGCGGCCTCCGCCGGGTCCGCCACCGACGGCAGCACCAGCGCGTCCGGCACCGGCTCCAGCCACGTGTTGTCCGGGCGGGGGGAGAGCGCCGCCTGCGCGAGCGGGGTCGAATCCGTCAGGTCCATCGGTCTGGCCCGCTTGTTGCCCGCCGCCAGCATGTCCAGGCACACGTTCGTCGCGATCCGGTAGAGCCACGAGCGCAGGCTGGACCGGCCCTCGAACTTCTCGTAGCTCCGCCAGGCCCGCACCAGGGTGTCCTGCACCGCGTCCTCTGCCTCGAAGGAGGAGCCGAGCATCCGGTAGCAGTACCCCGTCAGCTCGGTCCGGTGCTTCTCCAGTACGACGTCGAGTTCCGCCGTCGTAGTGCCGCCGCCCATCGCCCACCCACCCCTGTGAGGCCGTTCCGTCCACGCTCCATCGCGCACTTCGGAAGCTACCGCAGCCCACTGACAATGACCTCCGGAGCATGGACAAGCGCAGGTCAGACCAGTTGCTTCAGGGACATGAGCAGATGCCGGTGCGCATCCTGCCCCAGCAGCACGCGCTGCCCCGCCTCCAGCAGCTCCATGCGCAGCCGCGCCCCCTCGAAGGAGTTCAGCGCTTCCAGCAGATAGACCGGGTTGAAGGCCACGGCGACCTCCTGCGCGCCGCTCAGCACGGCCGGCAGCCGCTGCGCCGCGACATCGTCCCCGTACCCGGCCCGCACCAGCACGGAGCCCTCCGCGCCGGAGAACTCCAGCTGCACCGGGCTGTTCGCCTCCGTCACCACCGCCACCCGGCGCACCGCCTCCGCGAGCGCCGGGCGGTCCACCTCGGCGACAGAGGCATCCGGCAGCGCGAACAACGACCCGTACCCCGGCAGTCGTCCCTCCAGCCGTCGCAGGGCCGTCCGGGCCCGCCCGCCCTCGAAGGCGACCACGCCCCCGCCCGCCTCCCCCGACGGGTCGAGCCCGATCCGTACGGTCGTGCGGCGGGCCAGCGAGCGCGCCGTGTCGAGCAGCCTGCGGGCGGGCAGCAGCACGTCCACGGGTGCGGTGCCGTCGGCCTGCGGCCTCCACTCCAGCCGCCGCACGGCGTAGCGGTACCGGTCCGTCGCCGACAGGGTCATCTCCTCGCCCTCCAGGCGCAGCTGGACCCCGGTGAGCACCGGCAGCGTGTCGTCGCGGCCGGCGGCCAGGGCCACCTGCCCGACGGCCGCCGCGAACTCACCCGCGTCCACATCGCCGTACACCGGGGGGCTCTCGGGGAGCGCGGGATACTCGTCGTACGCAAGCGTCGACAGGCCGAAGTGCGTGCCGCCCGCCTCCACCGTGAACCGTGATCCCTCCAGCGCGCAACGCACCGGCCCCTCGGGCAGTACCCGGCAGATGTCCAGCAGCCTGCGCCCGAGGACCAGCACCTGTCCCTCGGCCGTCGTCTCGGCGTCCGTCTCGATGCGTGCGGCCGTCTCGAAGTCGAACCCCGCCACGGTCAGCCGTCCCGCCCCGGCCGTCAGCAGCAGCCCGCCCAGTACCGGCAGAGGAGTCCGCGCCGGCAACGCCCGCGCCGCCCACGCCACTGCCTCGGTGAGATCGTCGCGTGTGATCCGCAACTCCATACGGCAAACCCCCTGCTCGAACGTCCGGTCGACCCGGTGGACGCTATCCGCGCCCACTGACAACCGGCCCCGAGCAAGGGGAATGCGAGAAGTGAACCCAGGGCCGCGAGGCTCAGTGCGCCGGCACCGGTTCCCGCAGGGCCGCCACGCGGGCCGCCCGGGTGCCCAGGACCGTGATCGTGACGACGCCCAGCACGGCGAGGAGGCCGACGGTGACCGTGCCGGTCCAGCCGTTCGCGTGGAAGGCGATGGCGCCCACCGTGCTGCCCACGCTGGAGCCGACGTAGTAGGCGGACTGGTAGAGCGCCGAGGCCTGGGCGCGGCCGTGCGTGGCCGTCTTGCTGACCGCCGAGGCGGCGACCGCGTGGCCCGCGAAGAAGCCCGCCGTGATGAGGACCAGGCCGAGCAGGACCAGGGGGAGAGAGGCGGCCAGGGAGAGGAGCAGGCCCGCGGCCGTCGTGCCGCCCGCCAGGTACAGCGCCCCCCGGCGGCCGAGGCGGCCCACCAGACGGCCCGCAGTCGACGCCGAGACCGTGCCGACCAGGTAGACGAGGAAGAGGGAGCCGACGATGCCCTGGGGGAGTGAGAAGGGGGCCTCTGTCAGGCGGTAGCCGATCACCGTGTAGACGCCGCCGAACACCGTCATGAACAGCGCGCCGATCGCGTACAGGCGGCGCAGCAGCGGGTCAGAGAGGTGGTCGCGGACCGTGCCGAGCAGGACGCGCGGGCGCAGCGAGCCGGGCTTGAAGTGCCGTGGAGCGGGCAGCAGCAGGCGGAACGCCAGCGTGCAGGCCACCGCGATCACGCCGATCACCCCGACGGCGACCCGCCAGCCCCACTCCTGTGCCACCCAGCCGGTGATCACCCGGCCGCTCATCCCGCCGATGCTGTTGCCCGCGACGAACAGGCCGATCGCCGTGATCAGCGCCTTCGGCCGGACCTCCTCGGCCAGGTACGCCGTCGCCGAGGCGGGCAGACCGGCCAGAGCCGCGCCCTGCACCGCCCGCAGCACCACCAGCGTGCCGATGGACGGTGCGAACGGCACCAGCAGGCCGACGGCCACCGCGACCGCCAGCGAGCCCGTCATCACCGCGCGGCGCCCGAAGCGCTCCGACAGGGCGCTCATCGGCAGCACGCACAGCGCCAGGCCGCCCGTCGCGGCGGCCACCGTCCAGCTCGCCTCGCTCGCCGCGACCCCGAACTCGCCGGAGATCAGCGGCAGCAGGGCCTGCGTGGAGTAGAGGAGGGCGAAGGTCGCGACACCGGCGAGGAAGAGGGCGAAGCTCATCCGGCGGTAACCGGGGCTGCCCGGAGCCATGCGGGAGTCGGAGGAACGGACGGGCGCAACGGCGTCCACGGTGGTGGACGCCCCGGTACTGGCGGGAGACATGCCTCGAAGCTATGGACGCCATGGCTCATCCGTCCAATGCATGGAATTGCCATAATCGTTCCCATGGTGCATCAGCAGAGGTCACAGCGGCGGCTGTCACCGTACAGTGACACAGAAGTAACGTCCGAGATGTCGATGGTGCTCGCGCCCCGCCTCGCGTACTTCGCCGGCGTGGCCCGTACCGAGCACGTCACCCGGGCCGCCCAGGAGATGAACGTCCCCCAGTCGACCCTCTCGCGGGCGATGGCCCGTCTGGAGCAGGACCTGGGTGTCGACCTGTTCGCCCGGCACGGCCGCACGGTCTCCCTCACCCCCGCCGGCCGCACCTTCCTCGGGTCCGTCGAGCGCGCCCTCGCGGAGATCCAGCGTGCCGCGGAGGAGGTCCGCGCCGATGCCGACGCGGCCACCGGCAAGGTCGCCTTCGGTTTCCTGCACACCATGGGCGCCGAGACGGTGCCGGGCCTGCTGCACGCCTTCCGCGCCGACCATCCGCGCGTGCGCTTCAGCCTCGTCCAGAACTACGGCGAGGCGATGCTGGAGGGTCTCCGGGCGGGCGAACTGGACCTGTGCCTGACCTCACCGGTGCCGGACGCCCCCGACCTCGTCGCGCGCCGCCTGGACGAGCAGAAGCTCCGCCTGGTCGTCCCCGCCGACCACCGCCTCGCCGCCCGCCGCCGCATCCGCCTGGCCGAGGCCGCCGAGGAGACCTTCGTGACCCTGGAACCGGGGTACGGCTTGCGTCGCATCACCGACGCCCTGTGCCGGGAGGCGGGCTTCAAGCCCCGCGTCGCCTTCGAGGGTGAGGAGGCGGAGACGCTGCGGGGCCTGGTGGCGGCGGGTCTCGGGGTGGCCCTGCTGCCCCCGCCGACGGTGCCGAGGCCAGGGGTCGTGGAGCTGACGGTGACGGCCCCCAGGGCGGTGCGGGAGATCGGTGTGGCGTGGCTGGCCGACCGTCCGGACACCCCGCCGGTGGCGGCCTTCAAGAAGTTCCTGCTGTCGCGCAGGGGAAGCCTCCTGCCCTGACCCTCGCGAAGCCTCCGAGCCCCGCCAGGCCTCTGCCGCTGCCAGGCCGGCGACCCTGCCAGGCCTCTGCCGCTGCCAGGCCGGCGACCCTGTCAGGCCTGTGCTCCCTGGGAAGCCGCTAACCCCTGACGAGCCCCTGTCTCTTGCGGAGGGATCGCCCGAACCCCGCCGCCAGCGGCATCCGCAACCCGATCGGCGGCGGAGCGGCCAGCGCGTCCTCGACCGGGCGGGACAGCGGGCGGCCGAACAGCGCGCCCATGGCGAAGTCGGCCACCAGACAGACGACTTCCTCCCGGTATGCGTGCAAGCCGTGTCCGTCGGTGTGCACTTCGAAGCGGCACACCTCGCGGTTGGCCTTCTTCGCCCGTGCCGCCAGCCGGAACGACAGTTCGGGGTCGGTCCGTTCGTCGTTCGTGCCGTGCACGATCAGCACCCGCCGCCCCGCCAGCTGTTTCACCGGTTCGTCGGGGGCGGCCACGTCGTCCTCCGGCAGCCAGGGGGCCAGCGCCACCACGGAGTTGACGGTCTCGTGGCCGCCGGCCCGCAGGGCGGCCCGTCCGCCCATGTCCTGCCCGACGAGGCACACGGTGATGTCACCGTACCGCCGTTGGACCTCGTCGGCGGCCCAGGACGCGTCCGCCGCGAGATGTGCCTCGCTGCCGTTCCAGCCCCGGTAGCGGTAGTGGACGGGGTGCACGACGAGCCCGTCCGCGCGGCCCGCGCGGGCGAGCCGGCGGCCGACGGACCGGAGGAGAGCCGTCGCCTGTACGGGGGACGGCCTGCGGGCGGAGACCTCCTCCCCGCCGGGGAGCAGCAGCACCGCCCCGCTCACGGCGGTCGGTTCCTGGCCGACCGCCTTTCCCAGCCTGGCCGATCGGGCCGGCGTCGCTTGCTGTCCCATGACAGAACAGTGTCAGAAGGCGCGGTGTACGAAACCCGTCGTGGCGGTCACCGTTGGGTATCGACGTGAAAACACGTGTCGCGAGCTGGGGCACAAGGGAAGCGATCTACGCGCGTAGGCGTTACAGTGCGGAGATGACGAGCCAGACTGCTTCGACTGGGACCGTCCCGACGCATGTTCCGACGCCGGACCAGATCCGCCGGGCGCCCAAGGTTCTGCTGCACGATCACCTCGACGGCGGGCTCCGCCCCGCGACCGTCGTCGAACTGGCACGGGAGACGGGCTACACCCAGCTCCCCGAGACCGAACCCGACAAGCTGGGCATCTGGTTCCACGAGGCCGCCGACTCCGGCTCGTTGGAACGGTACCTGGAGACCTTCTCGCACACCGTCGCCGTGATGCAGACCCGGGAGGCGCTGATCCGGGTCGCCCGGGAGTGCGCCGAGGACCTCGCCGAGGACGGGGTCGTCTACGCCGAGGTGCGGTACGCGCCCGAGCAGCACCTGGAGGGCGGGCTGAGCCTCGAAGAGGTGGTCGAGGCCGTCAACGAGGGCTTCCGGCAAGGGGAGCGGCTCGCTCGGGAGAAGGGCCACCGCATCCGGGTCGGCGCCCTGCTCACCGCCATGCGGCATGCGGCCCGCGCGCTGGAGATCGCCGAACTCGCCAACCGCTACCGCGACGCGGGCGTGGTCGGCTTCGACATCGCCGGTGCCGAGGCCGGCTACCCGCCCACCCGGCACCTGGACGCGTTCGAGTACCTCAAGCGCGAGAACAACCACTTCACGATCCACGCCGGCGAGGCCTTCGGACTGCCGTCGATCTGGCAGGCGCTGCAGTGGTGCGGCGCCGACCGGCTCGGGCACGGCGTGCGGATCATCGACGACATCGAGGTCCGTGAGGACGGTTCGGTGCGGCTCGGGCGGCTGGCGTCGTACGTCCGGGACAAGCGGATCCCGCTGGAGCTGTGCCCCAGCTCCAACCTGCAGACCGGGGCCGCGTCCTCGTACGCCGAGCACCCGATCGGGCTGTTGCGCCGGCTGCACTTCCGGGCCACGGTGAACACCGACAACCGGCTGATGTCGCACACCACCATGAGCCAGGAATTCGAGCGCCTTGTCGAGGCGTTCGGCTACACGCTCGATGACCTGCAGTGGTTCTCCGTCAATGCGATGAAATCAGCGTTCATTCCTTTCGATGAACGACTCGCCATGATCAATGACGTCATCAAGCCCGGATATTCGGAGCTGAAAGCCGAATGGCTGTTCCAGCAGACCGCCTCTACCAGCAGTTACGGCGGCCCGCAGGGGTGACGGCAGCTCGATGACGGCGCGGAATGCGGACACTCTTCCACGAGCCGTCCGCATTTCGGTGTTTGCGGCGAGAGCCTCGGCATGTTTACGGTCATGAACCGCTCAGATCGTTTTTGATCTCCGTCTCCGTATTCAAGGACGCATTCACCATGAAGCAGTCTGCTGCCAAGACCCTCGGCGTCGCCGCCCTCGGTGCCGCCTTCGCCGCCGTCGGCGCGGGCGCGGCCAACGCGGCCCCGGCAGTACCGGACGCCCCCCAGGCCTTGGAGGGCGTCACCAGGACGCTGCCGGCCGAGAACGTCGGCAAGGCGCTGCCGGGTGCCGGTGAAGCGCTCGCTCAGGGGCGGGGTTCCATCGGTTCCGGGACGACCACCGCGCAGCCGGTCTCCGGGAAGGTCCTCGCCGACGGGCCGACGGCGCCGGTCGCCGGGCTGCTCGGCGGCCTGCCTGCGGGCAAGGGGCTGCCCGCCCACGGTCTGCCGGTGAACGGGGTCCCGCTCGGCTGACGCACCCGCTACGCCACCGTTGGGGCGCACCGGCGCCGTCCGGGAGCGCCCCAGCGGCGTTCACGGGCCCGCAGCGCGCCCGGCCCGGGAGGTCACCAGGCGGGGCGGGCCTTGTCCTCGGACGGCAGCAGGATCCACAGCGCTATGTAGAGCAGGAACTGCGGGCCAGGCAGCAGGCAGGACAGCACGAAGATCACCCGCATCGTCCTCGCGGAGGTGCCGAAGCGCCGGGCCAGCGCTGCGCACACTCCGCCGATCACGCGTCCGTGGGTGGGACGGGCAAGAGCGGTCATCTCGGCTCCTTCGTGGTCGTCGGCCCGCTGCTGAGCCGCGTGTTCGGGGCCGCCCGTGTGGCCGACCCGACTGTCTTCCACGGTAAGGAGACGAACGGGACGAAGCATCCCTCTAGGGAGCTATTCCAACCCTGGGAATCGTCGGGGTGCGACCCTGATGAGGGCGGTCCTCGTGGACGGTGACCGGCTCGCCCTCCCGGCCGTCCCGCTCCTCGCGCTCGCCCCGCCGGCGCAGCCAGGCGCGGCCCGCGGGCACCACGGCGGCATGGGCCAGCAGCACACCCGTCGTGTTCAGCAGCAGCGAGTCGACGTCCACGACCCGGCCGGGCACCCCCGTCTGCAGCAGGGCGATGCCCACGGAGAGCAGGGCGCCCGCGGCCGTCGTACGGATCAGGGAGGACAGCCGGGACACGGCGAGCCTGCCGTGCGCCATCGGCAGCAGCACGCCCAGCGGCGCGAGCAGCGCCAGCCCCTCGCCGATCCGCCGGGCCGCCTCCGGCCAGCCCAACGCCAGGTCGGCGCGGATGCCGGCCAGCGGATGCAGGTTGGCGGGCATCACCCAGGGGACGTCCAGGGGCCGCAGCATCAGCCAGCCGACGAGCGCGAGATGGGCGACGAGGAGGACACCCCCTGTCGCACGGACGCGGAACGCGGCGTTGCCGCCGATGGAGCCTTGACGCTGCACGCCCCCCTAGACGCCTCCCTGCACACAAACGGTTCCCCGCCGGTCACGCAAGAGCACCCGAAGGCATCCGCCACAGCCACGACGACGGCCGCGACCCCAGCCACCACGGCTGTGACGGCCGCCGCTGCCGGCCTCGTGCGCGCCCCCGCGGCCCGCGTGATCCGCTAGCTCTTCGTGACCCCGCTCGACGGCGGCGGGGTGTTGCCGGGGCGGCTGCGGACGTCGTCCGTGCACTCGTAGCGCCGCAGCGGACCGGCGTCCGGGCCGCCCAGGATCACCGAGCCGTCACCTTCGGCAGCCGCCGAGTCGGACAGGGTGCACACCAGCTGGGCGAGGGCGTAGGAGGCGAGCCGGCCGGGGGCGGTGCTCAGCCGCAGCGTGTCCTCGGGGTCCGTTGGGCCCGGGCCGGTCACGCTCATACCGCCCGGCACGTACGTGCTGTATCCCGCGGCCTTCTCCGCGGCCGACGGGGACGCCGCCAGCTGGTCCAGCAGGCCCTGTGCCACGATCACCCGGCGCCGGGCGTCCGGGGTGCCGTCCGGGACCTGCACGGTCCGGTCGACCGTCACCAGGGACGAGGCGCACAGCAGGAACACCTGCACCGGCACCCCGTGCGAGGACTGCGTCGACAGGTCGGGGCCCGCCAGCGAACACGGGACCCGTGAGGGCGCCCCGCCGAAGTCGGTCGGCACCTGAGTGGCCCTGATCCCGCAGCCGGCGAGCAGTACGCCCAGGAGGGGCAGGGCCAGCAGCCGTCGTACGCGTCCAGCGGTGCGTCCGACCGTCCCTCCGGCCGTGTGTGCAGTGGTCATCACCCCTCCTTTCCCTTTCCTTGCTGTCCCTTGCCGTCCGTGACGGCCTGACCTTCCTGGCTGCCCTTGCCGTCCTTGTCCTGCTCCCCGTCGTCCTCGGCCACCTGCGAAGTGTCCCGCGGCAGTCGCAGGGTGAACACCGCGCCCCCCTCGGGGGAATTGGCCGCCGTGATCTCGCCGCCGTGGATGTGGGCGTTCTCCAGGGCGATGGACAGGCCCAGGCCGCTGCCCTCGGAGCGCGGCCGGGAGGCGCTCGCCTTGTAGAAGCGGTCGAAGACGTGCGGCAGGACGTCCTCGGGGATGCCGGGCCCGTGGTCGCGTACCGCGATGACCACGTCGTCGCCCTCGATGCACACCGACACCCGCACCGGCGAGCCGCCGTGCTTGAGCGCGTTGCCGATCAGGTTGGCGAGTATGACGTCCAGGCGGCGCGGGTCGAGGACGGCGTGGATGCCCCGCTCGGCGTCCAGCTCCACCGCGTCCAGCCAGGCGCGGGCGTCGATGCACGCGGTGATCTGGTCGGCGACGTCGACGTCGTCCAGGACCAGCCGGGCGGTGCCCGCGTCGAAGCGGGTGACTTCCATCAGGTTCTCGACCAGGTCGTTCAGGCGGCGGGTCTCGCTGACCACCAGCCGTACGGCGGGCTCGATCATCGGGTCGATGCCGCCGGCCTCCGAGTCCAGCTCCTCCTCCAGCACCTCCGTGACCGCGGTGATGGCGGTCAGCGGCGTACGCAGCTCATGGCTCATGTCGGCGACGAACCGCCGGGACGCCTCGTCCCGCGCGGCCATCTCCGCGACCCGCTGCTCCAGCGCCTCGGCAGCGTTGTTGAACGTCCGTGACAGGTCCGCGAGTTCGTCGGTCCCGGACACCCGCAGCCGGGTGTCCAGCCTGCCCTCGCCGAGCCGCCGGGCGGCCACGCCCAGCCGGTGCACCGGCTTGAGGACGGTCGTGGCGGCGGCCTGCGCGAGCAGCGCGGCGCCGATCAGCGCGAGTCCGGTGGCGATCCCCAGCGACCAGGCGAGGGAATTGAGGTCCTTGGCCTCCGGCTCCAGCGACTTCGCCATGTAGCCCGTCGGACCGCCGCCGATCAGCCGCGTACCGGCGACGAGATAGGGCGTGCCGTGGTTGTCGACCCGCTGCCAGTACAGGTGGTACGGCGAGTTGTCGTCGTCGGTCACCTTCTGCCGCCGGTCCACCGCCGTGCGCAGGGACGCGGGTACGTCCTCCAGCGCGAAGCCGTTGATGCCGCCCGAGTTGCCGTACACCGTCCTGCCGTCCGCCTCCTGTCCGACGAGCAGCACACTGAAGTGCTGGCTGCCGGCGGCCATCTGGCCCGCCGTGCGCTGGAGTTCGTCCTGGGTGGGGTGGACGGGTAGGGCACCGGCCCGGTTCTGCATCTCCTGCTGGAAGTCGCGCAGCACCGCGTCCTGCGCGCGGGTGAGCACGGCCTCCCGGTTCAGCCAGTAGGCGATGCCCGAGGCCGACACCGCGGCCGTGAGGGCGACCAGCCCGAAGACCACCACCAGCCGCAGTCGCAGGCTGGTCAGACGCAGCCGCGCCAGACTCCCCTTACGCCCCGCGGCCCAGCCGCGCAGCCCTCCTTGCCCGTCGGTCACTGAGGCGCGTCCAGGCGGTAGCCGACACCACGGACGGTACGGATCAGGGTCGGGGACGACGGTACGTCCTCCACCTTGGCGCGCAGCCGTTGCACACACGCGTCCACCAGGCGTGAGTCGCCCAGGTAGTCGTGCTCCCACACCAGCCGCAGCAGTTGCTGCCGCGACAGCGCCTGGCCGGGCCGGCGGCTCAGCTCCAGCAGCAGCCGCAGTTCGGTCGGCGTCAGCTGCAGGTCCTCGCCGTTCTTCGTCACGGTCATCGCGGACCGGTCGATGACCAGGTTCCCGAAGGTCGCCGAGTCACTGGACTCGCGTTCCCCGCGTCGCAGCACGGCCCGGATCCGGGCGTCCAGCACCCGTCCCTGCACCGGCTTGACGACATAGTCGTCGGCACCGGACTCCAGTCCGACCACCACGTCGATGTCATCGCTGCGCGCGGTCAGCAGAATGATCGGCAGCTGGTCGGTGCGCCGGATGCGCCGGCACACCTCGAACCCGTCGATGCCGGGCAGCATCACGTCCAGCACGATCAGATCCGGCCGCTGTTCGCGCAGCAGCTTCAGTCCGTCCTCACCGCTGGCAGCGGTGGCCACCCGGTGTCCCTGGCGCGTCAGGGAGAGCTCCAGGGCCGTACGGATGGCGTCGTCGTCCTCGATCAGCAACAGGGAAGGCACGAGGCTCATTCTGGCCCATGGAGGGGCTGTCGTACGACCTGGTGACACCAGGCCTTCGCTACCGGAACCGGCTGTACGTTTTCTGTGACCGCATCGGTGGCGGTGTCCGTGCCACATGTGTGACCGCGTCGCCGGCGGTGTCCGCGTCGCAGCCGCGACCGCGTCGCCGCGCATCTCCGTTGCCCCTTCGCGACCGCGCCTGTGACCTCCTCGTACCCGACCCCTGTGACACGTCTGTGACAGTCGACGGACATGGCCATGAAGTCACCCCGGCAGTCTTTTGGGCACAGGCGGGGCAGCGAAACCGAGCGAGCGGGTCCGGCCTGGCAAGCCGAAATTCCGGACGTCCACGACGGGGAGCGCGAGATGAACACGCTGCACAGCATGAGCACCAGCGCAGTTGTCACGCGTCTGCACGACGTGCACCGGGTTTCCGAGAAGTCCGGTGTCGTGAGCGGGCGGGGGTGCGCTCGCGGCACCGGGCGTCAGCACACCGCGATCATGACGGTGGTTGACGGCTTCACGGGGGAGAAGCACGGGGGAGCCGCGTACAGGGAGGAATCGGGGGAGCGTCGCTCGCTGACGGAGGCGGAGTTCACCGCCTACGTCCAGGAGCGCCGCGCCTCCCTGTACGCCACCGCCTACCACCTGACCGGCGACCGCTTCGAGGCCGAGGACCTGCTGCAGAGCGCGCTGTTCTCGACGTACAAGGCGTGGGACCGGATCAGTGACAAGGCCGCGGTCGGCGGATACCTGCGCCGCACCATGACGAACCTGCACATCAGCGCATGGCGGCGCCGCAAGCTCAACGAGTACCCGACCGAGGAACTGCCGGAGACGCCCGGCGAGACGGACGCGATGCGCGGCACCGAACTGCGCGCCGTCCTGTGGCAGGCGCTGGCCCGGCTGCCCGAACTCCAGCGCACCATGCTGGTCCTGCGCTACTACGAGGGCCGCACGGACCCGGAGATCGCAGAGATACTCGGCATCAGTGTCGGCACGGTGAAGTCCAGCATCTGGCGGTCGCTGCGCCGGCTGCGTGAGGACGAGGTCCTCAGCTTCGGCCGTGACGAGGAGGACGCCTTCGGCGAACTGGTCGCCTGAAGGTCAGGGGGCCGCTGGGGGGGTGGCCCTACGGGGGAGAACACGGGGGACACGGGGGAGATACGGGGGACACGGGGGAGACACGGGGGGAGCAACAGAAGCGGGACTGGGGGGCCGGGGGGTCCGTCCAGTCCCGTTTCGTGCTTTTCCGCCCGAACCGGTTCCTCTTCTTCAGTGCATGGTCGCGCCGCTCTTCGCAGGCGCATGACGCCCCACCGCGGCAGCGGCCAGCCGGCCAAGTGCCTCGTCCCGGTCGCAGGGATGAGCGCCCAGGGAAACCTGCCGGGACACGATCGACCGCTCCGCGCGCATCAGCCGCCAGCCGCGGCGCAGCAGGAACGGCACCGACTTGCGGCCCTCCTTCAGGTCCCGCATGAAGCGCCGCCGGAAGGTGGTGACCGCCCCCCGGGACAGGCACAGCGCGTCGGCGAGCACGCCCAGTTCCCGGCACCGCGCCACGATCTCCGCGGCGAAGATGCCCTCCGCGATGAACAGCCGGGTACGGCCGATGTGCAGGGTCTCCTCGCCGGTACGGGCGCTCAGCGCGATGTCGTACACCGGCACCGGCGTCGACCCGCTCGCGCACAGCCTGACGATGGCCTCGACGGCGACATCCGCGTCCCACGACGCCGGGTGGTCCCAGTCGATGTCCGAACTCCCCTCCACCAGGGGCAGAGTCGGGTCGTCGCCCTCCTTGTAGAAGTCGTCCAGGCGCAGCACGGGGAGCCCGGAACGGGCGGCGACGAGGGACTTGCCCGAGCCCGAGGGGCCGCACAGCAGCACGACGCGGGCGGGGGAGGGGGGATGAATGCTCACGGAACACCAGTTTGACGTATGGGGGACCGCCTGCCGACCCCGCGGGTCGGCTTTTGAGCGTGACGCGCACCTCAACTACTCTGCGCATCGGTGTCATCGCGTTGCGCATTCGAAGGCGGCGCCAGTGATGGCCCGATACGCCTCCCCGGCACCACACCGCGCAGCGCTCTCTGATCGCCCTCGCGACCGCCGGAGCGGCCCTGTGCGCGGGTGCGGTGACGGCCCGTGCGGACGCCGCCGCGCCGCTCGTGGACGTGCCGTCACGGCACACCGCGCTCGGCAAGGCCGGCCCGCGGACGGGCCTGGCGGCCCTCACCGGCGCGGTCGGCCATGTCACCGGTCCGGTCGCCGACCTCAAGCCCAACCCGCTCGCGGGCACGGGGGCAGACCTGCTGGACGACGGCGTGAGCACGCAGCTCGCCGACTCCAAGCCGGTGAACTCCCGGACGCAGACGGGCCCGGTGGCGCAGGCGCGGTCGCTCAGGGCGGTGCCGGTGGCAAGGCCGGCGACGCGGCTGCCCGGCACCGGACAGGGCGCCTCGCCGGGCTGAGGGCCGCACGCACGCCAAGAGCCGCGCCGCCCCCGGACGTCAGGGGCGGCACCGCTCGTTCGCGTGCGGGTCCGGTACAGCCGTGACGGCTCAGTACGACGAACCCGACGCGCCCAGCGACCCGGTGGGGTGCCAGACTGTCTTGGTCTCCAGGAACGCCGTCATGCGGTCGGTGCCCGGCGTCGCCCACCAGTCGTCCACAGGCTGTGGACGCAGCACGCGCTTCAGGTTGTCCGCCGCCGCGATCTCCAGCTCCTTCGCCAGCACCTCGTCGGCGCCCGCGAGGTCGATCGCGTTGACGTCCTGGTGCGCGGCCAGCGGGGCAGCCATTTCCGCCGTGCGGCCGGACAGGACGTTGACGACACCGCCCGGCACGTCGGAGGTGGCCAGCACCTCCCCCAGGGAGAGGGCCGGGAGCGGGGCCTTCTCGCTCGCGACCACGACCGCCGTGTTGCCCGTGGCGATCACCGGGGCGAGCACCGAGACCAGGCCCAGGAACGACGACTCCTGCGGGGCCAGGACGGCGACCACGCCGGTCGGCTCGGGGGAGGAGAGGTTGAAGTACGGGCCCGCGACCGGGTTGGCGCCGCCGATCACCTGGGCGATCTTGTCGGTCCAGCCCGCGTACCAGACCCAGCGGTCGACGGTCGCGTCCACGACCGCGGCGGCCTTCGGCTTCGACAGGCCCTCGGCGTCGGCCACCTCGCGGACGAACTGCTCCCTGCGGCCCTCCAGCATCTCCGCGACGCGGTACAGGACCTGGCCGCGGTTGTACGCCGTCGCCCCCGACCAGCCGCCGAACGCCTTGCGCGCCGCCACGACCGCGTCACGGGCGTCCTTGCGGGAGGACAGCGGTGCGTTGGCCAGCCAGTTGCCCTTTGAGTCGGTCACCTCGTACACCCGGCCGCTCTCGGAACGCGGGAACTTCCCGCCGACGTACAGCTTGTAGGTCTTGAAGACGGCGAGTCGCTCAGTCTTTTCGGTCTTGTCAGACATCGAGGTACGCCTCCAGGCCGTGACGACCGCCCTCGCGGCCGAAGCCCGACTCCTTGTAACCGCCGAACGGCGAGGTCGGGTCGAACTTGTTGTACGTGTTGGACCAGATCACGCCCGCGCGGAGCTTGCTCGCCACCGCCAGGATGCGGGAGCCCTTCTCCGTCCAGATGCCCGCCGACAGGCCGTACGGGGTGTTGTTGGCCTTGGCGACCGCCTCGTCGGGCGTGCGGAAGGTGAGGACCGACAGCACCGGGCCGAAGATCTCGTCGCGGGCGACGGTGTGGGCCTGGGTGACGTTCGTGAACAGCGTCGGGGCGAACCAGTAGCCGGAGGACGGCAGTTCGCAGGCCGGCGACCAGCGCTCGGCGCCCTCGGCCTCGCCCTGCTCGGCCAGCGCGGTGATCCGCGCCAGCTGCTCGGCGGAGTTGATCGCGCCGAGGTCGGTGTTCTTGTCGAGCGGGTCGCCGACGCGGAGCGTGCCGATCCTGCGCTTGAGGGACTCCAGCAGCTCGTCCTGGATCGACTCCTGGACGAGGAGGCGCGAGCCGGCGCAGCACACATGGCCCTGGTTGAAGAAGACACCGTTGACGATGCCCTCGACGGCCTGGTCGATCGGGGCGTCGTCGAAGACGATGTTGGCGCCCTTGCCGCCCAGTTCCAGGGTGAGCTTCTTCTTCGTGCCCGCGACCGTGCGGGCGATCTCCTTGCCCACGTCCGTGGAGCCGGTGAAGGCGACCTTGTCGACGTCCGGGTGCGCGACGAGTGCCGCCCCCGCGTCGCCGTAGCCGGGAAGGATGTTGACGACACCCTTGGGCAGGCCCGCCTGGCGGCAGATGTCGGCGAAGAACAGGGCGGACAGGGGAGTGGTCTCCGCCGGCTTCAGGACGACCGTGTTGCCGGTCGCCAGGGCCGGGGCGATCTTCCACGCCAGCATCAGGAGGGGGAAGTTCCAGGGGATGACCTGGCCGGCGACGCCGAGGGGCCGCGGGGTCCGCCCGAAACCGGCGTGGTCGAGCTTGTCCGCCCAGCCCGCGTAGTAGAAGAAGTGCGCGGCGACCAGCGGGAGGTCCGCGTCGCGGGTCTCCTTGATCGGCTTGCCGTTGTCCAGCGTCTCCAGGACCGCCAGCTCACGGCTGCGCTCCTGGATGATCCGGGCGATCCGGAACAGGTACTTGGCGCGCTCGGAGCCGGGCAGCGCCGACCACTTCCCGAACGCCTTCCGGGCGGCCTTCACCGCGCGGTCGACGTCCTCGGCGCCGGCCTGGGCGACCTCGGAGAGGACCTCCTCGGTCGACGGGGAGACCGTCTTGAAGACCTTGCCGTCGGCCGCCTCGGTGAACTCTCCGTCGATGAACAGGCCGTAGGAGGGGGCGATGTCGACGACCGAGCGGGACTCGGGCGCCGGTGCGTACTCGAATGCGGATGCCATGGTGATCAGTCCACCGTTACGTAGTCGGGGCCGGAGTAGCGGCCGGTGGCCAGCTTCTGACGCTGCATCAGCAGATCGTTCAGCAGCGAGGAGGCGCCGAAGCGGAACCAGTGGTTGTCCAGCCAGTCCTCGCCCACGGTCTCGTTGACCAGGACCAGGAACTTGATGGCGTCCTTGGAGGTGCGGATGCCGCCGGCCGGCTTCACGCCGACCTGGACGCCGGTCTGCGCACGGAAGTCGCGCACCGCCTCCAGCATCAGCAGGGTGTTGGCGGGGGTGGCGTTGACCGCGACCTTGCCGGTGGACGTCTTGATGAAGTCCGCGCCCGCCAGCATGCCCAGCCAGCTCGCCCGGCGGATGTTGTCGTACGTCGACAGCTCGCCGGTCTCGAAGATGACCTTCAGCCGGGCGCCGGTCCCGCAGGCTTCCTTCACGGCGACGATCTCGTCGTGGACCTTCAGGTACTTGCCCGCGAGGAACGCGCCACGGTCGATGACCATGTCGATCTCGTCGGCGCCCGCCGCGACGGCGTCCCGGACGTCGGCCAGCTTCACGTCGAGCGCGGCACGGCCGGCCGGGAAGGCGGTGGCCACCGAGGCGACCTTGACGCCCGAGCCGGCGACGGCCTCCTTGGCGACGGCCACCATGTCGGGGTAGACGCAGACGGCCGCCGTGGCCGGGGCCGTGCGGTCCGTCGGGTCGGGGCGGACTGCCTTGGCGCCGAGTGCCCGGACCTTGCCCGGGGTGTCCGCGCCTTCCAGCGTCGTCAGGTCGACCATCGAGATGGCGAGGTCGATGGCGTACGCCTTCGCGGTGGTCTTGATGGAACGGGTGCCGAGAGACGCGGCGCGCGCCTCCAGGCCGACCGCGTCGACGCCGGGCAGCCCGTGGAGGAAGCGGCGCAGCGTGCTGTCGGACGCGGTGACGTCTGAGAGCCGGTGTGCGATGGGTGCAGTACGGGGCATGGTCACCACACGAGCATATCTACGCGCGTAGCGGCTGTACACCCCGGGTTCTTCCTCTGTCGTCGGGCACCGCGTATGAGCGTCTGCCCGGGCGTCGGGCACAATCGGCCCCATGACGACCCCGGACCACCAGTCACCCGAGCCACAGTCGCCCGCGCCTGCCTCCCAGGACCGGATCTACCGCTCGCCCATGGCCCTTGTGGGCGGCGTGCTGCTGCTCGCACTCGTGGGCTGGCTGGGCTTCGACGCACTGTTCAGGGGGCATGGGCGGACGCCGTGGCTGGCGCTCGCCGGGATGATCCTGCTCGTGCCGCTGACCACCGCCTTCACACTGCGTCCGGCGGTCTTCGCGAACGAGGAGCGGCTGCGGATCCGCAACCCCTTCCGCATCATCACGCTGCCCTGGGGCGAGGTCTCCTCCCTGCGCTCGGGCTACTCCAACGAGGTCGTCGCCAAGTCCGGCGCCAAGTACCAGCTGTGGTCCATCCCAGTCTCCCTGCGGGGCCGAAAGAAGGCGGCCGACCGCGCGGCCCGCGCGGCGGCGGAGGCGGCCCGTGGCGGCCCCGCCCGGCGTATGGGTTTCGGCGGTCCGGGCCTCGGCGCCCTGGGTTCCGGCACGGTCCCGGCGGGCCGCACGCGGGCCACGAGCGACCAGATCATGGCCGACTTGCGGGACCTGCAGGAACGCCGCGCCCAGGCGGGGTCCGCGCAGGGAGAGGTCACGGTCCGCTGGGCCTACGAGGTGATCGCGCCCGCCGTGGCCGGCGCGGTGCTGCTGGCGATCCTGCTCATGGTGGGGTGAGGGCAGCACCCACCGGAATGCCGTTGGGGGTGCCCCCGGAACCAGGGAGCACCCCCAACGGCATCTCTGTCTGCGACGGGACCGCTGCGTCGGCAATCCCTGCGGGACCGCTGCTACGCAGCTCCACGAGCCTTCCGAGCACACCCTCCGAGGCGGAGCCTCAGATGCCCGCCGCGGCGGACAGGTCGCGCTTGACGGCCGCCAGCAGCTCGGCCGCGCGGGCGCGGGCGGACGGCAGATCGGCGTGCGCGGCGACCGGCACGACGACCTCCAGGTAGCACTTCAGCTTGGGCTCGGTGCCGCTGGGCCGGACGATGACGCGGGCCCCGTCCAGGGTGTAGCGCAGGCCGTCCGTGGGCGGCAGCCTGTCGGTGCCCTGGGTGAGGTCCTCGGCGCGGGTGACGGCCAGCCCCGCCAGCTCGGTCGGCGGCTGCTCGCGCAGCCTCCGCATCGCGTCGGCGATCAGGGAGAGGTCCTGGACGCGGACCGACAGCTGGTCGGTGGCGTGCAGTCCGTGCTCCACGGCCAGGTCGTCGAGGAGGTCGAGGAGGGTGCGGCCCTCCTCCTTCAGCACGGACGCCAGCTCGGTGATCAGGAGCGCGGCGGTGATGCCGTCCTTGTCACGGACGCCCTCCGGGTCCACGCAATAGCCGAGGGCCTCCTCGTAGCCGTAGCGCAGGCGCTCCACACGGGCGATCCACTTGAAGCCGGTCAGGGTCTCCTCGTACGGCACGCCCGCCTTCTCGGCGATCCGGCCGAGCAGGGAGGAGGAGACGATCGACTCGGCGAAGGTGCCCCTCGCCCCGCGCCGGACCAGGTGGGCGGCGAGCAGCACGCCGACCTCGTCGCCGCGCAGCATCCGCCAGCCGTCCCCGTCCCTGACGGCGACGGCACAGCGGTCGGCGTCGGGGTCGTTGGCGATCACCAGGTCCGGGCCGGTCACGCGGGCCTGCGCGAACGCCAGGTCCATCGCGCCCGGCTCCTCGGGGTTGGGGAAGGCGACCGTCGGGAAGTCCGGGTCCGGGTCGGCCTGCTCGGCGACCGGTACCGGCTCGGGGAAGCCGGCGCGGGCGAAGGCGGCGAGGAGCACGTCCTTGCCGACGCCGTGCATCGCCGTGTAGACGGTGCGGGCCGTGCGCGGGGAGCCGGCGGCCAGGACGGCGTCCGTACGGGCCAGATAGGCCTCCAGGACGGTGTCGTCCAGGATCTCCCAGCCGGCGTCCGGGCGGGGCACGTCGTGCAGCGAGGCGATCGCGTCGATCTCGGCGGCGATCTCCGCGTCGGCGGGCGGGACGATCTGGGAGCCGTCACCGAGGTAGACCTTGTAGCCGTTGTCCCGGGGCGGGTTGTGGCTGGCGGTGACCTCCACGCCCGCGACCGCGCCCAGGTGCCTTATCGCGAACGCCAGGACCGGCGTGGGCAGCGGACGGGGGAGTACGGCGGCACGCAGGCCGGCGCCGGTCATCACGGCGGCGGTGTCCCGGGCGAAGTCGGCGGACTTGTGACGGGCGTCGTAGCCGATGACGACGAGGCCGGCTCCCCCGTCCCCGTCGCGGGGCGCGTTCTTCTTCAGGTACGCGGCGAGACCCGCGGCGGCGCGGATGACGACGCTGCGGTTCATGCGCATGGGGCCGGCACCGAGTTCGCCCCGCAGGCCGGCGGTGCCGAACTGGAGGGTGCCCCTGAAACGGGCCGACAGTTCCTTCACGTCACCGGCGTCGATCAGCCCGGCCAGTTCCTCACGGGTCTCCGCGTCGGGGTCCTCGGCGAGCCATGCCTTGGCCCTGGCGATGAGATCGTCGTGCACGTCGTGGTCAACCTCTCTTTGGTCGTGCCCACCTGCCCACCGGTCAGGTGGACCGGAAAGCTCGCTCACAGCCTGCCGAGCACCTGCGCCAGCAGCTGTCCCATGCGCGCCGCCGAGTCACGGCCCGCCTGGAGGACCTCCTCGTGGTTGAGCGGCTCGCCCGTCATGCCCGCCGCGAGGTTGGTGACGAGGGAGATACCGAGGACCTCGGCGCCCGCCTCGCGCGCGGCGATCGCTTCCAGGACCGTGGACATGCCGACCAGGTCCGCGCCGATGACGCGGGCCATGCGGATCTCGGCCGGGGTCTCGTAGTGCGGGCCGGGGAACTGCGCGTAGACGCCCTCCTCCAGGGAGGGGTCGATCTCCTTGCACAGGGTGCGCAGCCGCGGGGAGTAGAGGTCCGTCAGGTCGACGAAGTTGGCGCCGACGATCGGGGAGGTCGCCGTCAGGTTGATGTGGTCGCTGATCAGGACCGGCTGACCCGGGCGCATGCCCTCGCGCAGGCCGCCGCAGCCGTTGGTGAGGACCACGGTCTTGCAGCCCGCGGCCACGGCCGTACGGACGCCGTGCGCGACGGCGGCCACACCGCGGCCCTCGTAGTAGTGCGTGCGGCCCAGGAAGACCAGCGCGCGCTTGTCACCGAAGGCGTAGGAGCGGATCTTGCCGCCGTGGCCCTCGACGGCCGGCGGCGGGAAGCCGGGCAGCTCGGTGACCTGGAACTCGGCCTCGGGGGCGCCGAGGGCGTCGACGGCCGGAGCCCAGCCGGAGCCCATCACGAGGGCGACGTCGTGGGTCTCGGCGCCGGTGAGTGCGCGCAGGCGCGCGGCGGCGGCGTCGGCGGCGGCGTACGGGTCGCCCTGGATGTCGTCCGGAAGAAGAGATGCGTTCACGTGGACGAGAGTAACCGCTCTTCGCCTACGCGCGTAGATGACAGAGCCGACGGGATTGCGATCGTCGTCTCGTCGTTACCGACAAAGAGATCCGTGAGCAGGGGCGCAGGCAGTTCGTGAACGGGTTCGTCCACCGGCCGTGAGCAGGCCCGTCAGCACGTTGTCAGCAGATCGTCAGCGGGCCGCGGGCCGTCAGCAGGGGCGCTTGCGCAGTTCCATCACATAGTCGTGCGGTGCCCCCGCGGACTCGGCCGCGTCCGCGATCTCACCGAGGTAGCGGGCCGAGGGCAGGCCGCCCTCGTAGCCGTTGAGGACGTACGCCCACGCCGCCTCCTCGCCGTCCAGGGTGTGGGCGCGGACCCGGACCCGGCGGTAGACGCCGAGGGCCACGCCCTCCCACCGGTCGAGCGACTCCTCGTCCATGGGTGCGATGTCGTACAGGCCGACGAACACCTGGGCCGAGGGCTCCTCGACGATCGTCGCCAGCGCGCCCTCCCAGCCCAGCTGCTCGCCGCCGAACGTCAGCCGCCAGCCGTTCAGCCAGCCCGTGGCGCGCAGCGGGGAGTGCGGGGCCCGGCGGGACATCAGCCGTGCGTCGAGGTTGCCGGCGTACGCGGCATAGAGCGACATGGGGAGAGGGTACGGCAGCGGAAACTCCCGCCCCACCCGTTCCACCAGCGCCCCCGGGCAGTAGCACCTTGAGGGGTGCGGGACAATGGGGTACGTGACTCGGATCGTGATCATCGGTGGCGGACCTGGCGGATACGAGGCGGCCCTGGTAGCCGCCCAGCTAGGTGCGGAGGTGACCGTCGTCGACTGCGACGGTCTGGGCGGAGCGTCGGTGCTGACCGACTGCGTGCCGTCGAAGACCCTGATCGCCACGGCCGAGGTGATGACCACCTTCGACTCCTCCTACGAGGAGCTGGGCATCATCGTCGCCGACGACACCCCGCCGCTGGAGCAGGCCGCCCGGGTGGTCGGCGTGGACCTGGGCAAGGTCAACCGCCGTGTGAAGCGGCTGGCGCTCGCCCAGTCCCACGACATCACCGCGTCCGTGACGCGCGCCGGCGCCCGGGTCATGCGCGGTCGCGGCCGGCTGGAGGGCATGCAGGCCCTCGACGGCTCCCGGAAGGTCGTCGTCACCGCCGCCGACGGCACCGAGGAGACCCTCACCGCCGACGCCGTGCTCATCGCCACCGGCGGTCACCCGCGCGAGCTGCCCGACGCCCAGCCCGACGGCGAGCGCATCCTCAACTGGACCCAGGTCTACGACCTCACCGAGCTGCCGGAAGAGCTGATCGTGGTCGGCTCCGGTGTGACCGGTGCCGAGTTCGCCGGTGCCTACCAGGCGCTGGGGTCCAAGGTCACGCTCGTGTCGTCCCGCGACCGCGTGCTGCCGGGCGAGGACCCGGACGCCGCGGCCGTGCTGGAGGACGTGTTCCGGCGCCGTGGCATGAACGTCATGGCCCGCTCCCGTGCGCAGTCCGCCAAGCGCGTCGGCGACCGGGTCGAGGTGACGCTGGCCGACGGGCGCGTCATCAGCGGCACGCACTGCCTCATGGCGGTCGGCGCCGTCCCGAACAGCGCGGGGCTCGGCCTGGAGGGGGCCGGCGTCAGGCTGCGCGACTCGGGTCACATCTGGACCGACCGGGTCTCGCGCACGACCGCGCCGGGCGTGTACGCCGCCGGTGACGTCACCGGCGTCTTCGCGCTCGCCTCGGTGGCCGCGATGCAGGGACGTATCGCCATGTACCACTTCCTCGGCGAGACGGTGGCCCCGCTGGACCTGAAGACGGTCTCGTCCAACGTCTTCACGGACCCCGAGATCGCCACCGTCGGCTACACGCAGTCGGACGTGGACGCGGGCAAGATCGACGCGCGCGTCGTCAAGCTTCCGCTGCTGCGCAACCCGCGCGCCAAGATGCAGGGCATCCGGGACGGCTTCGTCAAGATCTTCTGCCGGCCGGGCACCGGCATCGTCGTGGGCGGTGTCGTGGTGGCGCCGCGTGCCTCGGAGCTCATCCACCCCATCTCGATCGCCGTCGACAACAATCTGACGGTCGAACAGATCGCGAACGCGTTCACCGTGTACCCCTCGCTGTCGGGGTCGATCGCGGAGGTGGCGCGGCAGCTCCACACCCGCAAGGCGACCGGCGAGGGATAAAGGCCGCACGCCCTCTCAGGTGCGCGCCGGGACACCAGGCAGGGCGTCCCGGCGCGGTGCGCGGCTCGGTCCTTCTCTCGGACGTACTTGTCGATGTTCACAGGCGTCCAGCCGTCCTGGCCGCAGGACGTTGCCCTCGGGATCCAGCCGGGGGAAGGAGCTGCCCTCGCGCGAGGCTCGTACGGTGGCCATGAGCTGCCGGATGCCCCACTCTTCGCTCATCGCAGCCATGTGCCTGCGACAGGCTCAACAGGGCTGGCGTCTCGCAGAGTTGCCCCGCTGCGCGTGCCGGAGGAGGAGTTCGACCAGGCGGACATCGGTCATCCGTGGCGGGACGCCTCCACGCGAATGGGGCAGTCGATCCAGTGGTGTTGCTGTGGCCAAGCAGCCTATAACCGGGACGACTTGACGCACAATCGGATCCAACGAGCTTGAGAAAGCGTTGAATCGAGGCCCGAACGCGCACCGCGAGGCGACCGGCGAGGCCTGGTGCGGCCGGGACGGGCAGGGGCGGGGCGGTCGTATACCATCTCCCGCGCCGCCATGCGAACAACTTCTGTTATTCGGCGCAAACTGCTGAAAGCAGACGGTCGTCGGGGTTACTGTCAGTTTCGTGTTCGCTGCTGAACGTCGCCAATTGATCCTCGAAATGGTGCGAGCGAACGGAGCCGTGTCGCTCCGTGAGCTCGCCCGCGTCGTCCAGACCTCCGAAGTGACCGTACGGCGGGACGTGCGGGCACTGGAGGCAGAAGGACTCCTCGACCGCCGGCACGGCGGTGCGGTACTGCCGGGCGGATTCACGCGGGAGTCCGGCTTTCCGCAGAAGTCACATCTCGCGACCGCCGAGAAGACGGCCATCGCCGACCTCGCCGCGGGCCTCGTCGAAGAAGGCGAGGCCATCGTGGTCGGGGCGGGCACCACCACGCAGGAGCTGGCCCGCCGGCTCGCACGGGTGCCCGGACTGACCGTGGTCACCAACTCACTGCTGGTGGCCCAGGCGCTGGCCCACGCCAACCGGGTGGAGGTCGTCATGACCGGCGGCACCCTGCGCGGCTCCAACTACGCCCTGGTCGGCTCCGGTGCGGAGCAGTCCCTGCAGGGCCTGCGGGTCTCCAAGGCGTTCCTGTCCGGGAGCGGGCTCACCGCCGAGCGCGGGCTGTCCACGTCCAACATGCTCTCGGCGTCCGTCGACCGCGCCCTGGTGCAGGCCGCCGCCGAGGTCGTGGTCCTCGCCGACCACACCAAGCTCGGCACGGACACCATGTTCCAGACGGTGCCGACGGACGTCATCACGCGGCTCGTGACCGACGAACCACCGGCCCACGACGACCGTGCCGCCACCGAACTGCAGGCCCTCGCCGATCAGGGGGTGCAGATCGCCGTGGCCGGGGCGGGGACCCCTCCGGGCGAGCAGGGGACCACGGCGCGCCGTGCGTCCGCGCTGCCGGGGCCCAGGCGGGGGCAGGTACCCGGCGGCGGGCTGCGGGGGATGCTGGGGGAGCCGTCGGGCGGGGCCGAGCGGGGCCGCGTCGCCGATCTTCGTCGGCGCTGAGGCTGTCTGGTCGCCGTAGGGCTTCGGGTCGTTGCCGGGTGCGCGTGGTGTGGCTGCCCGCCAGTTCCCGCGCCCCGCGAGGGTGCTGTGGCGTGCCTGCGCCGGAAGACGAAGCGCCCGGCAGACCGAAGCGGTCCACCGGGCGTGTCGTGTCGTAGAAGACGACGTCAGTCCTTGATCTCGCAGATCACCGCGCCGGACGTGACCGAGGCGCCCACCTCGGCGGTCAGGCCCTTGATGGTGCCCGCCTTGTGAGCGTTCAGCGGCTGCTCCATCTTCATGGCCTCCAGGACGACGATCAGCTCGCCCTCCTTGACCTCCTGGCCCTCCTCGACCGCGATCTTCACGATCGTGCCCTGCATCGGGGAGGCGAGGGCGTCACCGGACGCCACCGGGCCGGACTTCTTCGCCGCGCGGCGCTTGGGCTTGGCGCCCGCCGCGAGACCCGTGCGGGCCAGGCTCATGCCCAGGGACGACGGGAGGGAGACCTCGAGGCGCTTGCCGCCGACCTCGACGACGACCGTCTCGCGGCCCAGCTCCTCCTCCGCCTCGATGTCGGAGGGAGCGGTGAACGGCTTGATCTCGTTGACGAACTCCGTCTCGATCCACCGGGTGTGGACCGCGAAGGGCTCCTCGGAACCGGTCAGCTCAGGAGCGAACGCCGGGTCCCTGACCACCACACGGTGGAAGGGGATCGCCGTGGCCATGCCCTCGACCTGGAACTCGTCCAGGGCACGGGCGGCCCGCTCCAGGGCCTCCTTGCGGGTGCGGCCGGTGACGATCAGCTTGGCCAGCAGCGAGTCCCAGGCGGGGCCGATGACCGAGCCGGACTCCACGCCCGCGTCCAGGCGGACACCGGGACCGGCCGGCGGATCGAACCTCGTCACCGTGCCGGGCGCCGGGAGGAAGTTGCGGCCCGGGTCCTCGCCGTTGATGCGGAACTCGAAGGAGTGACCGCGCAGCGCCGGGTCGTCGTACCCCAGCTCCTCGCCGTCGGCGATGCGGAACATCTCACGGACCAGGTCGATGCCGGCGACCTCCTCGGTCACCGGGTGCTCCACCTGCAGACGCGTGTTGACCTCCAGGAAGGAGATCGTGCCGTCCTGGCCGACCAGGAACTCACAGGTACCGGCGCCCTCGTAGCCGGCCTCCTTCAGGATGGCCTTGGAAGCGCGGTACAGCTCGGCGACCTGCTCCTCGGAGAGGAACGGCGCCGGGGCCTCCTCGACCAGCTTCTGGTGGCGGCGCTGGAGAGAGCAGTCACGGGTGGAGACCACGACCACGTTGCCGTGCTTGTCGGCCAGGCACTGCGTCTCCACGTGACGCGGACGGTCCAGGTAGCGCTCGACGAAGCACTCGCCACGGCCGAAGGCGGCGACCGCCTCGCGCACCGCGGACTCGTACAGCTCCGGAACCTCTTCCAGGGTCCGGGCGACCTTCAGGCCGCGGCCACCGCCACCGAAGGCGGCCTTGATGGCGATCGGCAGGCCGTGCTCTTCGGCGAACGCGACGACCTCGTCGGCTCCCGAGACGGGGTCGGGCGTGCCGGCCACCAGGGGCGCGCCGGCGCGCTGGGCGATGTGCCGGGCGGCGACCTTGTCACCCAGGTCGCGGATGGCCTGCGGCGGCGGACCGATCCAGATCAGTCCCGCGTCCAGCACCGCCTGCGCGAAGTCGGCGTTCTCCGAGAGGAAGCCGTAGCCGGGGTGGATGGCGTCCGCGCCCGACTCACGGGCGGCGTTCAGGACTTTCCCGATGTCCAGGTAGCTGGTGGCGGGAGTGTCACCGCCCAGGGCGAACGCCTCATCCGCGGCCCGGACGTGCAGAGCGTCCCGGTCCGGGTCGGCGTAGACGGCCACGCTCGCGATCCCGGCATCCCGGCAGGCCCGGGCAACGCGGACAGCGATTTCGCCACGGTTGGCGATGAGCACCTTGCGCACGATTGAGGCTCCCTCCTTGAAACAAGGCGAGTTTAGGGACAGCCGACACGGCGCATCGACCCATCCCCAATGGTGAGCTTGCCCACACGCAGTGTGATTCGAGGCTCGCTCGACCCGCGAAAGCCCTTGTCGCACCGCAGTGCGCAGGACTCCTCCGGGAAACCCTAGCCCGCTCATGTGGCCAAGGTCTCTGTGAGAGCGTGCCGCGCCCCACTCGGTTTCTTTGTCGAGTCCCTACGAATGGCCCAATGATTCTTTGCCGCGGTACGGACCCTTGTCCCCGGGTTTACCCGTTAGTAGCGTTCACGATGAGGCGAACGTACTTCAGGTAACAGCAGCTCTGCTCGGGCTGAGGGCGAAGGTGGGTGGGGGCCGGTGGTACGCAGACCGGTGGCGTGGGTCGTGGCAGTCGTCCTCCTGGCGGAGGCCCTCGGCGTCGCCGCGCTGAACTGGTTCCTCGGAGTGGTCGTGGACCGGCAGCAGATGTCGCTGGCGGGCCTCGACCCGGACGTGATGTCGATGTCCTCGAAGATCGGCGGGGTCGTCTTCGGGCTCTACTTCGCGCTGTGCGCCCTGGTGGCCGTGCTGGTCGCGATCCGCGACCGCGCGCCCGCCGGCTTCGGGCGCATCCTGCTGATCAGCATGGCGGTGGTGCACGGCCTGCTCGGCGCGTTCGTCTGGGGCCTGGTCGGCTGGACGGCGTTCTCGTTCATGGTGGTCGTGCTCGGGCTGATCGTGCTGCTCCTGATGACGTACGACCGCGCGGCCGGCCCGGAACAGGCCGCCGACGGCGGTGCCCCGGACGCGGGCGGCACCCCGCAGGCCGGGACCGAGCCGGTGGCGCCGGCCGGGGCCACGGGCGGGGCCGGCGCGCCGGAGGGCCGTACGGAGGAACCCCAGGACGGGGACGACGAGCCGCAGGACTCCGGCCCCGCCCAGACCGCGTCCACCGGGGCCGCCCCCGCGGGGGCCGCTCCCGCCCAGGTCACTCAGCCGGTGCCCACAACTCCGTGATCCGGACCCCCAGTTCGGCCAGCAGCCGCCGAACGAGGGGCAGGCTGATGCCGATCACGTTGCCGTGGTCGCCGTCGATGCCCTCGATGAACGGCGCGGAACGGCCGTCCAGCGTGAAGGCCCCGGCGACGTAGAGGGGCTCGCCGGAGGCGACGTACGCGGCGATCTCCTCGTCGGAGGGCTCACCGAAGTGGACGACGGTGGAGGCGACCCCGGCGACGTACCGCTTGGCGGCCGTGTCCCAGATGCAGTGCCCCGTCTGGAGGGTGCCCGCCCGCCCGCGCATCGCCTTCCAGCGGGCGGTGGCCTCCTCCGCGTCGGCGGGCTTGCCGAGCGCCTGGCCGTCCAGCTCCAGCACGGAGTCGCAGCCGATCACCAGGGCGCCCTGCACCTCGGGTTTCGCCGCCACGACGGAGGCCTTCGCCTCGGCCAGGGCGAGCGCCAGCTCCGCCGGGGTGGGTGCGGTGACGGCGTCCTCGTCGACCCCGCTCACGATCACCTCGGGCGTGAGTCCGGCCTGCCTGAGCAGGCCCAGCCGGGCGGGGGACGCGGAGGCGAGGACGAGACGGCGGCGCGGGTGGTCAGTCATGCGGTCAGGGTAGCGGCGGGGCGCCGCCGGGCGCTCACCTCGAGCCGCCCACCTCGGGTTGCCGACCGGTGGCCGCCCCTCTTGGGTCGCCGACCGCGGGTCGGCCGCTCACCACTAGACCGCCCGTCTCCGGCAGCTGCGCACCCCGGGCTGCCGGTCTTGGGCTGCCGACCGGGGGCCGCCCACCGTGGACCGATCGTCGTGGACCGATCGTCGTGGACCGATCGCCGTGGACCCATCGCCGTGAACGCTCACCGCTCACCGATCACCGCTCACCGAGACCGATCACGAGCATGGCCAGGATCATGGCCATGGCCATGAGAAGGCCGAGCCGCCCCAGCATCTCCTGCGCGTCGCGCAGTTCCTCGGGCGGCTCGTCCTCGGGGTCTGACCACAGCATCCCCCCAGCGTGGCCGGAGGGAGGGCCGGGTGCCTGAGTACGCGTACTCAGGTTGTCGCAGTGCCGGTCCGTCAGCTGGGCCAGTACGTCCGCGACCAGGAGGCCGGGCCCGGCGTGGGCAGGTGCGCGGCGGCGATGCGGGACGGGTCGGACCACGCGTCACGCGGCCCCGCCGCGCCGGGCGGCGTCACCGCTGCCGCCGCGGCGCGGGCGCGGACCACCGCCAGGGCGGCGGCCAGCTCCTCCGGGGTGGGATTGCCTCGTACGACCTTGATCGTCATGACGGCTTCCTCTCGATCGGCCGGGGCCAGGGCTAGAGCGGGATGTTGCCGTGCTTCTTCGGAGGCAGGGATTCCCGCTTGGTGCGCAGCTGACGCAGGCCGCGGACGATGTGGGAACGGGTCTCCGACGGCAGGATCACCGCGTCGATGTAGCCGCGCTCGGCCGCGACGTACGGGTTGAGGAGGGTGTCCTCGTACTCCTGGATGAGGCGGGCGCGCACGGCCTCCACGTCCTCGCCGTTCGCCTCCGCCTCGGCGATGGTCCGCCGGTGCAGGATGTTGACGGCGCCCTGGGCGCCCATGACGGCGATCTGGGCGGTGGGCCAGGCGAGGTTGATGTCGGCGCCCAGGTGCTTGGAGCCCATGACGTCGTAGGCGCCGCCGAAGGCCTTGCGGGTGATGACCGTGATCAGCGGGACCGTCGCCTCGGCGTAGGCGTAGATCAGCTTGGCGCCGCGGCGGATGATGCCGGTGTGCTCCTGGCCGACGCCGGGCAGGAAGCCGGGCACGTCGACGAAGGTGAGCACGGGGATGTTGAAGGCGTCGCAGGTGCGCACGAACCGGGCGGCCTTCTCGGACGCGTCGATGTCCAGGCAGCCGGCGAACTGCATGGGCTGGTTGGCGACGATGCCGACCGGGTGACCCTCGACCCGCCCGAAGCCGGTGACGATGTTCGGTGCGAACAGCGCCTGCGTCTCGAAGAACTCGCCGTCGTCGAGGATGTGCTCGATCACCGTGTGCATGTCGTACGGCTGGTTCGCGCTGTCCGGAACCAGCGTGTCCAGCTCGCGGTCCTCGTCGCTGGGGGAGAGGTCCGCCTCCTCCGGGAAGACCGGCGGTTCGGAGAGGTTGTTGGACGGCAGGTACGACAGCAGCTGCTTGATGTACTCGATGGCGTCCTTCTCGTCGCCCGCCATGTGGTGGGCGACACCGGACACGGCGTTGTGGGTGCGGGCGCCGCCCAGCTCCTCGAAGCCGACGTCCTCACCGGTGACGGTCTTGATGACGTCGGGCCCGGTGATGAACATGTGCGAGGTCTGGTCGACCATGACCGTGAAGTCGGTGATGGCCGGGGAGTAGACCGCACCGCCCGCGCAGGGGCCGACGACCAGGCTGATCTGCGGGATCACACCGGAGGCGTGCGTGTTGCGGCGGAAGATCTCGCCGTAGGCCCCAAGGGATGCGACGCCTTCCTGGATGCGCGCGCCGCCGGAGTCGTTGATCCCGATGACGGGGCATCCGGTCTTCAGCGCGAAGTCCATGACCTTGACGATCTTCTGGCCGTAGACCTCGCCGAGGGCCCCGCCGAAGACGGTGAAGTCCTGCGAGAACACGGCCACCGGGCGGCCGTCGACCATCCCGTACCCGGTGACGACACCGTCGCCGTACGGGCGGTTCTTCTCCAGCCCGAAGTGGGTGGAGCGGTGCTGGGCGAACGCGTCCAGCTCGACGAACGACCCCTCGTCGAGCAGCAGCTCGATGCGCTCACGCGCCGTCAGCTTGCCCTTGGCGTGCTGCTTTTCGACGGCGCGTTCCGAGCCGGCGTGCGTCGCCTCGTGGTTACGGCGCTGCAGATCCGCGAGTTTGCCCGCGGTCGTGTGAATGTCGATCTCTTCCGGCTCGGACATCAAGATCGCGGCTCCCTGCCTGCTCAAATGGGGGAACGGTTACTCAGCCGTAGAGTAGTGGTGCGCCTGCCGGTCGGCAGTGCGGCGTTTAACACACCTAGGGTGACTTGCATGACGCCGCACAATGCAGCAGACGACAGCCGTTGGTCCGACCTCGACCGCCCCCCGCTGAACGCCGCGGCACTGCGCCGTGCCTTGGTGCGGGAGGGCAGCATCTGGTCTCAGCTCGACGTGGTCCCGAGCACCGGCTCCACCAATTCGGACCTGGTGGCCCGCGCCGAGGCCGGTGAGGCGGGCGCGGGCACGGTCCTGGTCGCCGAGGAGCAGACCGCCGGGCGGGGGCGGCTGGAGCGCCAGTGGACCGCACCGGCCCGCTCGGGCCTGTTCTTCTCCGTCCTGTTGAAGCCCACCGGGGTACCGGTGGACCGCTGGGGCTGGCTGCCGCTGCTCACCGGCGTAGCGGTGGCGACGGGCCTGTCCCGGGCGGCCGGGGTCGACACGGCACTCAAGTGGCCCAACGACCTCCTCGTCACCGTCGGCGGTGAGGAGCGCAAGGCCGGGGGCATCCTCGCCGAGCGGGCCGGGGAGGACAGCGTGGTCGTCGGCGTCGGCATCAACGTCACCCTGCGCGCGCAGGAGCTGCCCGTCCCGCAGGCGGGCTCTCTGTCGCTGGCCGGCGCGGCGAGCACGGACCGGGACACGCTGCTCAGGGCGATCCTGCGCGAACTGGAGACCTGGTACGGCCGCTGGCGCGAGGCGGGCGGCGACCCGGCCTCGAGCGGCCTCCAGGAGACGTACGCGGCGGGCTGCGCCACGCTCGGACGCGCCGTGCGGGCCGAGCTGCCCGGGGACCGGACGATCGTCGGTGAGGCGGTGGCCGTCGACGGCGACGGCCGCCTGGTCATCAGCACGGGGGACGGCGTACGCGAGCCGGTGGGCGCGGGCGACATCGTCCACCTGCGCCCGGCGTGAGCGGGGCGGGCGTCCGGGGGTGAGTCCGGCGTCCAGCGTCCGGCGTCGGGGGTGGGCGCTCCTGGCGTCTGCCGTGGGGTGGCGGGCCTTGCGGTCTGCCGTGGGATGCGGGGCTCGCGGCTGGCCGGCCTCCTGCTTCCGCCGTGAGACGGGGCGTGAGACGGGGCGTGGGACGGGGCGGTGGGACGGGGCGTGCGACGACCGCGGGGGACCGTCGCCACGCGCGGTGAAGATACGTGGCGGCCGGCGCGGACGGCCCGTTGCGCCTGTGTCTGCGTGTGGCCCTGGTGTTCCGGTGAGCACCCCTGCGTCCGGCACGGGGGTGTCCCTCGCGTCCGGTGCGGGCGGAGCGGGCGACCGGCGTATGCGCAGCTTGCGTCCGGTGCGGCGCACTGTGTGACCGGTGTGCGGGCACTTCATGACCGGTGTGTGCGCAGCCGGCGCGACGCTCGCTCCCGGGAGTGAGCTAACCCACACCTGCCGTAGAGTTGAGGCCGGTCGATATGACCGCGGCAGATCGGAAGGGCAGCAGGCGTGACCGTCGACGACACGGGCTCCGGTGCGGGCGCGGACGCCGCCGACACCGGCGAGGACCCGCTGGCCCTGCGTCTCGAACAGCTCATCCTGGGCGCCGAGCGGCGCTACACCCCTTTCCAGGCCGCGCGCAGCGCAGGCGTCTCCATGGAACTGGCATCGCGGTTCTGGCGGGCCATGGGCTTCGCGGACATCGGCCAGGCCAAGGCCCTCACCGAGGCCGACGTACTGGCCCTGCGCCGGCTCGCCGGTCTGGTGGAGGCGGGTCTGCTGAGCGAGGCCATGGCGGTGCAGGTGGCCCGGTCCACGGGCCAGACCACCGCTCGGTTGGCCGAATGGCAGATCGATTCCTTCCTGGAGGGCCTGACCGAGCCGCCCGAGCCCGGCATGACCCGCACCGAGGTCACGTACCCCCTGGTCGAGCTGCTCCTGCCCGAGCTGGAGGAGTTCCTCGTCTACGTCTGGCGGCGTCAGCTCGCCGCCGCGACCGGCCGGGTCGTCCAGGCCGCGGACGACGAGGAGATGGTGGACCGGCGGCTGGCCGTCGGCTTCGCCGACCTCGTCGGGTTCACCCGGTTGACCCGGCGGATGGAGGAGGAGGAACTCGGCGAGCTGGTCGAGGCCTTCGAGACCACCGCCGCCGACCTGGTCGCCGCGCGCGGCGGCCGGCTCATCAAGACCCTGGGCGACGAGGTGCTGTACGCCGCGGACGACGCCGGTACGGCCGCGGACATCGCGCTGCGGCTGGTCGAGACGCTGGCGAACGACGAGACGATGCCGGAACTGCGCGTCGGCATGGCCTTCGGCACGGTGACCACCCGGATGGGTGATGTGTTCGGTACGACGGTGAACCTGGCCTCCCGGCTGACGTCCATAGCCCCGCGCGACGCCGTCCTCGTCGACAGCGCGTTCGCCGAGGAACTGATCCGCACGGGTGAGGCGCCCGCCTCGGAGACACAGGCGGCCGAGGCGGCGGCAGCCGCAGAGAAGGAGGGCGAGGAGCCGCCGGCGTACCGCTTCGCACTCCAGCCGATGTGGCAGCGCCCGGTGCGCGGTCTCGGCGTGGTGGAACCGTGGCTGCTGGCACGCCGTGAGGCGCAGCCGTAACGCGCCTGCCGCTGCCTACCTCAGCGGGCTTCCCAGCAGATCCACGCACAGCCCGATGAGCGGCAGGCACACGCCGCCCGGGTCGGGTGAGGTTGTGGACTGGCTCGGCGCCGGGGCAGGGCCCGGCGGCGCGGTGGCGGCGGGACTCGCCGGGGCCGGGCGCGGGGCGGACGTCGTCGCCGACGGCCGCGGTGCGGTCGTCGGGGCGGGCGGGACCCCGGGCGGGAGCGTGCTCGGTACGGCGCTGCCGGCGGGCGTGGCCGAGGCGGTGGGTGCGGCGCCGGTGCTGCCCGGGGTCGTGGGTTCGGCGCTCACGCCGCCCATGACGGACGCCGTGGAGGGCCGCGCCGAGGGCCCGGCGGTGACGCTGGCGGTGACGTCGGCGGTGGGGTTCGCCGAGTGGCCCGTGGCCCCGGTGTCCGGCCCGAGCCGCGACTCGGCCTCCGCGGTGCCGGGAGCGCCGAGCCCGCCATCCGGCGCGACCCGCACCAGGCTGAGCACACCCGCGGCCAGGGCGAGCCCGCCCGCGGCGATGAGCAGCCTCCGGCGCGAGGGCCTGCGGTGCCGCCCGCGCCGGACTGCCGGGCCCGCCTCGGACCGTGCCGCGGACTTGGTGCGTATCGGTGTCATGGTTCCCTCCCCGCCGCGCGCCCCGGGCGCGCCATGGCGCAGCGCACGCTATGCGGTCCCGTGGGCGGTGTGCGGTGAGAAGGCCAGGGATGTCACTCGAACGGGCGTAGCGGCAGTGACAGCGGCGGCTCTTCCGCGGGGTGGGGTACGGCTGCGATGATCGGGCCGACAGTTAGTTAACCTGCGTTAACCGGAGGGTGTCATGAGCGAGGAGCGGTTCGGGGAGTTCGTGCTGGTGCGGCGGCACGGACACGTCGCGGAGCTGGTGCTGGACCGGCCCAAGGCCATGAACGCGGTCTCGACGGAGATGGCCCGTTCCATCGCGGGCGCGTGCGCGGCGCTCGCCGCGGACCGGGACGCGCGGGTGGTCGTCCTGACGTCCTCGCACGAGCGGGCCTTCTGCGTCGGGGCTGACCTGAAGGAGCGGAACTCCTTCAGTGACGCGGACCTGGTGCGGCAGCGGCCGGTTGCCCGCGGCGCGTACACCGGGGTGCTGGAGCTGCCGATGCCGACGATCGCGGCCGTGCACGGCTTCGCGCTGGGCGGCGGTTTCGAACTGGCCCTGTCCTGCGACCTGATCGTGGCCGACCGTACGGCCGTGGTGGGGCTGCCGGAGGTGTCCGTGGGGGTGATTCCGGGCGGTGGCGGTACGCAGCTGCTGCCCCGGCGGGTCGGCGCGGCGCGCGCCGCCGAGCTGATCTTCTCCGCGCGGCGGCTGGAGGCCGAGGAGGCGCGCGAGCTGGGGCTGGTGGACCAGTTGGTGGACGCGGGCCGGGACCGGGAGGAGGCGCTGGCGCTGGGGGAGCGGATCGCCGGGAACTCGCCGGTGGGGCTGCGCGCGGCCAAGCGGGCGATGCGGCTCGGGCACGGGCTGGATCTGCGGGCGGGCCTGGAGGTCGAGGACGCGGCGTGGCGGTCGGTGGCGTTCTCGGGGGACCGGGCGGAGGGGGTGGCGGCGTTCAACGAGAAGCGTGCACCTCAGTGGCCGGGGGAGTGAGACGCCGCGCTGCGGACGGCCGGGACGAGGCGCGACTGCGCACAGCTGCGCAATATCCGCATTCATCTCATGTCATCCCTAACCTGGTGTGATGGGTGAGGACAAGCGGCTCGCCGCTGTGGTGGCGCTGGCGCAGGGGATGGCGGCGGCACACACTCCGCGGGAGTCGTGGCGGGCCGCCGCGCTCGGTGCGTGCCGGGCGCTGGACGGGAGCTTCGCCGCACTGTCGGCCTGGGAGCGGGAGCTGGGGCGGCTGCGGGTCCTCGTGAACGTCGGGGACCGGGCCCCGGACGAGGAGGAGTTCCCGGAGACGGAGGCCTACCCGGTGCACCAGTTCCCGGAGATCGCCGAGTTCCTGCACGAGCGCTGGGCGGGCGGCGGCGAGCCCCACGCATGGGTGGAGACCGCGGAGGGGACCGCGGCCGGGACCCCCGGCTACTTCCACCAGCGGGTCGCCGCCCTGCGCCGCAGGGGCCGCGGCTGCTGCGTGGTCGCGCCCGTCGTGCTGCACGGCCGGGCCTGGGGCGAACTGTATGTCGCCCGCGCGGCCGGCGAGCCGGTGTTCGAGCGGGCCGACGCCGACTTCGCCACCGTCCTGGCCGCCGTCGTCGCCGCGGGCATCGCGCAGACCGAGCGACTGGAAGAGGCCCGCCGGCTCGCGTACACCGACGCACTGACCGGCCTCGCCAACCGCCGTGCCGTCGACGTCCGCCTGGAGGAGGCCGTCGAGCGTCACCGCACCGAAGGGGTCGGCGTCACCCTCGTCGTCTGCGACCTCAACGGTCTCAAGCGGGTCAACGACACCCTCGGGCACGCCGTCGGCGACCGGCTCCTCGAACGCTTCGGCTCGGTACTGTCCCTGTGTGGCGCGATGGTGCCGGGAGCGCTCGCCGCGCGGCTGGGCGGCGACGAGTTCTGCCTGCTCGCAGTCGGCCCGCCCGTCGACGAGGTCGTCAAGGCGGCGGACGAACTGTGCCGCCGGGCAAGCGTGTTGGAGCTGGGGGAGGGGGTCGCCTGCGGGGTCGCCTCGACCGAGGACCCGATCGGCGACGTCCGCTCCGCGCGACGGCTGTTCCGGCTGGCGGACGCCGCGCAGTACCGGGCCAAGGCCCTGCGCGCCCGGCGGCCGGTGGTGGCCGGCCGGGAGGGTCCGGGCGATCCGGTCGTACGGCTGGCGGACGAGCCCTCGCCGGCACGAGCCGAGCGGCGCCGGTTCCGTGGCCGACAGCCGTGAGGCGAAGGCCACAGCCGGTGGTAAGGGGTGCCCCCGCTCCCCACTAGTGACATCTCCGCATTCAATGCGTACGCTCCTGAATATGGATATGCACACTGTGGTGGTGGGGACGTCCGGTGTCACGGCGTCCGACGTTCTCGCCGTGGCGCGCGGCGGCGCCCGCGTCGAGCTGTCGGCGGAGGCGGTCGCGGCGCTCACGGCCGCCCGGGAGATCGTGGACGCGCTGGCGGCCAAGCCGGACCCGGTCTACGGCGTCTCCACCGGTTTCGGAGCCCTCGCGACCCGGCACATCAGCCAGGAACTGCGCACCCAGCTGCAGCGCAACATCGTCCGCTCGCACGCCGCCGGGATGGGCCCGAGGGTCGAGCGGGAAGTCGTCCGCGCCCTGATGTTCCTCCGGCTCAAGACCGTCTGCTCCGGGCACACCGGCGTGCGGCCCGAGGTCGCCCAGACCATGGCCGACGTGCTCAACGCCGGGATCACCCCGGTCGTGCACGAGTACGGCTCCCTCGGCTGCTCCGGCGACCTGGCCCCGCTCTCCCACTGCGCCCTGACCCTCATGGGCGAGGGCGACGCGGAGGGCCCCGACGGAGCCGTGCGCCCCGCCGGCGAGCTGCTCGCCGAGCACGGCATCGAGGCCGTCGAGCTGCGCGAGAAGGAGGGTCTGGCCCTCCTCAACGGCACCGACGGCATGCTCGGCATGCTGATCATGGCCCTCGCCGACCTGGACACCCTGTACAAGTCCGCCGACGTCACCGCCGCCCTCTCCCTGGAGGCGCTGCTCGGCACCGACAAGGTCCTCGCGCCCGAGCTGCACGCCATCCGGCCGCACCCGGGTCAGGGCGACTCGGCCGCCAACATGCTGGCCGTGCTGAAGGGCTCGGGCCTGACCGGGCATCACCAGGACGACGCCCCCCGTGTGCAGGACGCCTACTCGGTGCGCTGCGCCCCGCAGGTCGCCGGCGCCGGCCGTGACACCCTCGCGCACGCCCGCCTGGTCGCCGAGCGCGAGCTGGCCTCCGCCGTCGACAACCCGGTCGTGCTGCCCGACGGACGCGTGGAGTCCAACGGCAACTTCCACGGTGCCCCGGTGGCCTATGTCCTGGACTTCCTCGCCATCGCCGCCGCCGACCTCGGCTCCATCGCCGAGCGCCGCACCGACCGGCTGCTGGACAAGAACCGCAGCCACGGCCTGCCGCCGTTCCTCGCCGACGACGCGGGTGTCGACTCCGGCCTGATGATCGCCCAGTACACGCAGGCCGCACTGGTCAGCGAGCTGAAGCGGCTCGCCGTACCGGCTTCCGCGGACTCCATCCCGTCCTCCGCGATGCAGGAGGACCACGTGTCCATGGGCTGGTCGGCCGCGCGCAAGCTGCGCACCGCCGTCGACAACCTCACCCGGGTCATCGCGATCGAGCTGTACGCCGCCGCGCGCGCCGTCGAGCTGCGCGAGGGCCTCACCCCGGCGCCCGCCTCCCAGGCCGTCATCGAGGCCGCGCGTGCCGCCGGCGTGGGCGGTCCGGGTCCGGACCGGTTCCTGGCGCCCGACCTGGCCGCCGCCGACGCCTTCGTGCGCGGGGGCGACCTCGTGGCGGCCGTGGAGAAGGTCACCGGCCCGCTGCGGTAAGACCCCGCACCGTGCGCACCGTGCGTACGAAGGGGCCCTGCCGGACGTTCCCGGGTTCTGGTGGTCGTCGCAACACCCCAGCTGAAGGGGTGCGATGGACTTCCGGATCCGTAAGGACCGGAGGCCGCAGGGACGGAAGAAGCTGACCCGTGAGCGGGCGGCATACTTCCAGCTCGTGCCGCAGGGCTGCAGCAGCAGGGAGGCCTGCCGGATCATGGGTATCGACGTCCGGACCGGCAGGAAGTGGCGCAACGGCCGCCACGCCCACCAAGGCCGCGAGAAGGCGGCGCCTCCGACCTACCAGGAGGCGCCGCCTTCATCCGTTCCGTCCCGCGACCTGGGTGAGGCCGACCGCATCCGCATGGCCGGCCGGCTGCGGGAGAAGGCCGCCGCCCGTGCGATCGCCGCCGAGCGGGGCCGCAGCCCTTGCTACTTCAGCTTCGCCGCCTGGGCCTTGACGACCGGCGCCGACACCGCGTAGGGCTTCTTGCCCATCATCGCGCCGATGTTGATCGTGGTGTACGACACGAGCGTGTTCCCGTACCGGGCGACCTCGGCGTGCACCGGGGCCGTGTCCCCGTCCTCCATGTCGCTGGTCGCGGCGAAGGCGACCGACGCATCGCCGGTGCCGGAGGACTTCTCCTCGGCGACCTTCGTGAACGTGGCCTTCGTGCCGCCCTGGGAGCCCTTGAAGCCGCCCGCGCAGGCCTGCACCGCGTCCGAGACGGACTTCAGGGCCTGCTCGGCGCCGTCCCCGTCGTACGAGGACAGGACGACCACCGTGGTGTCCCGGTCCATGGACTTGTTGATCGCGTCCTCGAGCTTGCCGTCGGCCATGTCGTCCAGGGACGTCGCGTCGTCCGTGGGGTCCTTCTTCTTCTCCTCCATGGCCATGCGGTTGGTCTCCGCCGGCGCGTCGACCGGCGCCTGGCCGGTCAGGACGTGGAGCAGCGGGTCGCACCGGGAGTCGGCGGCCTTCACCTCGCTCCGGCCGGGGGTGCCGCCGGTGACGGCCTGGACCTGGTATCCGCTGACCTCGCCCTTGGCGATGATCAGTTGCTTCAGCTCCGCGGCGCTCAGCGCCTTCGCGGCGGGCTTGGCCGCGTTCGTGTCCTTGGCGTTCCCGGAGTCCTTCGAACCCCCGTCGGAACAGCCGGTGATGAGGGCGAGCGACAGCGCGCTCACAGCTGCGGTGGCGCACAGCCGCACGCCCGATGATCTCTTCATGATCGGACTATGCGCGGTCCGTCAAAGGATAGTCAAGAGAAACTAAGAGAGGCTAAAAACCCAGGCGCTCCCGGCGTACCGAATACGTCACGAATCCGGCTCCGAGGGCGAGGAAAACGGTGCCGCCGACGATGTACGGAGTGGTGTCGAAGGCTCCGGTGTCGGCGAGTTCGGTACCCGCGGCGGCACCTGTAGCCCCTTCGGCGGTCACCGTCGACACCGCCTGGGCCTGCTGGGTGACCTGCGTCGACGCGACTTCCCGCACCGCGGCTCTCGCCGGGGCGCCCGGTGAGGCGTTGGCGGAGGGGACGAACCACAGGGCGCACAGCAGGGTGCCGGCGGCAGTGGCGGTCAGCAGCGGGCGGCGAGCGGATGACACGGAATATCGATCCCCTTGTGACGCTGGTGAATTGGCCGTGTGGGGCGATGTTAGTGAAAGGCGCGGGTCACGGGAAAGTCACAAGAGGTTTCAGTCGTACGCTCGCGCCATGAGCACTGAAGAGACATCACGATTTGTACGGCTTCGTGTGGAGCTGGTCCTCGAAGTGCAGGACGTGGAGGAGGTGACCAAGGCGGCGCTGCGCAGGCTCGCCGCGGATCCGGACGTGCCGGCGGAGGAGCGGACGCACGCCGAGAGCACTGTGACCGAAGACACTGCGGAGGCCCTCGCCTATCTCGTGGATCCGTTCGACCTGGTCAGTGAGGTGCCCGGAACGGAACTCCAGCAGGCGTCCTGGTCCAGTGAGCACATCGAGTACGACCCCGACTCACCCGACTGGGACATGGACGGGGATGATGGGCAGGACGACGACGAAGAGGACGACGGCATCGGCTGAGCGTCGGGGGGACACCTCGCCCCGGACGGCAACCGCCGTCCGGGGTTTTGTCGTCTCAGGGACCGCACGGACGACTCCCGATCGCCGGCATCACCGGCCGCGCCGCGGACGTGGTGTGCCCCACAGCACAGCGGGGTGTGGAAGCGGACGAATCGTTCGTAGCGTTGAAGGCTCGTAACGGGGGCTTTCGAGGTTTTCGCGACTCGGCAATGATGGAGAAGCTTGTGATGACGGACAGTAAGCGGCGCAGGGGTCTCATGGCCGCGTCCGCACTGCTCGGTGGTGTGCTCGTGCTCACGGCCTGCTCCGGCGGCGATGACGCCAAGGGGGCTGACCACGGCGACACCTCGCAGGCCAAGGTCGACGAGGCCGCGGCGAAGAAGTCGTCCGAGGCGCAGATCACGATCACGCCGAAGGACGGCTCGAACAACGCCTCCATCAACAACTCGGCCGCCGTCACGGTCAGCAAGGGCACGCTCACCGGCGTCACGATGACCACGTCGGACGGCAAGGCCGTCGCCGGTCAGCTGTCCGCCGACAGGACGAGCTGGAAGCCCAGCGTCCAGCTGGAGCGGTCCACCACCTACAAGGTCGCCGCCGAGGCCAAGGACTCCGCGGGCCGCACGGCCCACGAGAACGCCTCCTTCACCACGGTCTCCCCGGCCAACAGCTTCATAGGCAGCTTCACCCCGGACAACGGCGCCACCGTCGGCGTGGGCATGCCGGTGTCGATCAACTTCGACAAGGCGATCGCCAACAAGGTGGCCGTGCAGAAGGGCATCACGGTCACCTCCAGCAGCGGCCAGGAGGTCGTCTGCCACTGGTTCAACGCCAATCGCATGGACTGCCGCCCGGAGCAGTACTGGAAGGCGGGCTCCACCGTCACGCTGAAGCTCGCGCTCGACGGGGTCGAGGGCGCCTCCGGTGTCTATGGCGTGCAGCAGAAGACGGTCACCTTCCACATCGGCCGCAACCAGGTCTCCTACGTCGACGCGAAGACCAAGCAGATGAAGGTCACGCAGGACGGCAAGGTCATCAAGACCATCCCGATCTCCGCCGGCGCCCCCGAGCACACCACGTACGAGGGGCAGATGGTGATCTCGGAGAAGTTCAAGGAGACGCGCATGAACGGCGCGACGGTCGGGTTCACGGACGACGACGGCAAGGGCGAGTACGACATCAAGGACGTGCCGCACGCCATGCGCCTGACCAACTCCGGCACCTTCATCCACGGCAACTACTGGGGCGCCCCCTCGGTGTTCGGCAACGTCAACACCAGCCACGGCTGTGTCGGCCTGCAGGACAAGAAGGGCGCGGGCGACCCGAACATGCCGGCCGCGTGGTTCTTCAGCAACTCGCTCATCGGTGACGTGGTGGTCGTCCAGAACACCGGTGACAAGACCGTCTCCCCGGACAACGGCCTGAACGGCTGGAACATGGACTGGGCGCAGTGGAAGGCCGGTTCGGCCGTCTGACAGCCCGTTCACGAACTCTCCATGCCGCCCCCCCCGGGGGCGGCATCGGTGTTTTCCGGCGCCTTGCGGAATCGGCCTACGCCGAGCAGAACCCGAACTCCCCCGCAACATGCGGCGGTTCGACGTTCGCCGTGGTCACCCACGGCTCCCCGACCGCGAGGAAGGCCCCGCGGCTGAGGCCGTCCGCAAAGGACGGATCACGACCGGCCGGAACATGGGCCCGCAACTTCCCGGTTCTGTAACGGTATTGATCGATGAGATCAACCCCCCGGCATACTTTGTGCTCCGGGGGGTGTCGCATATGCGCACGAGACCACCCCCGGCTGGGTGAACGGGGAATTCGCCCGGTACTTCATCTCCAGGGGGAGAACTTGCGCAGACAAGTGAAGAGAGCTGCTGCGGCCACCGTGGCCACCGCCGCAGCCGTCGCCCTCGCAGCGGGTATGACCAGCCCCGCGTCGGCGAAGCCCGAGCAGCGCGCCCTCACCGCTGCCTCCTCGCACACCGCGAGGCACCACGTCACACTGATCACCGGCGACCGTGTCGCCCTCGACGCCAAGGGCCGCGTCGTGGGACTTCAGCGGGCCAAGGGCCGCGAGCACATACCCTTCCAGGTCCGCAAGGCCGAGGGGCACACCCTGGTCATCCCCGCCGACGCGGCCCACCTGGTCGCCTCCGGCAAGCTGGACCAGCGGCTGTTCGACGTCACCGAGCTGAACAAGGCCGCCACCCGCAGGGCCCAGAAGAACGGCCTGAAGGTCATCGTCCAGTACCGCGGTGCCGCCGCGGCGGCCAAGTCCGGCGTCCGCGGCGCGGGCACCCTGCGCCGCAGCCTCACCGCACTGAACGCGGACGCGGTGCAGACCCCGGTCAAGGACACCGCCGCGCTGTGGCACGCCGTGACCCACGGCGACCGCACCGCCTCCGGCATCGCCCACGTCTGGCTCGACGGCGTCCGCAAGGCCGCCCTCGACCAGTCCGTTCCGCAGATCGGCGCCCCCACCGCGTGGGCGGCCGGCTACACCGGCAAGGGCGTGAAGGTCGCCGTCCTCGACACGGGCGTGGACACCACCCACCCGGACCTCAAGGACCAGGTGATCGCGTCCAGGAACTTCACCTCCGCCGCCGACGCCACCGACCACTTCGGCCACGGCACCCACGTCGCCTCCATCGTGGCGGGCACCGGCGCCAAGTCGGGCGGCAAGTACAAGGGCGTGGCCCCGGACGCCAAGATCCTCAACGGCAAGGTCCTGGACGACACCGGCTCCGGCGACGACTCCGGCATCCTCGCCGGCATGGAGTGGGCGGCCGACCAGGGCGCCTCCGTCATCAACCTGAGCCTCGGCGGCTACGACTCGCCCGGCATCGACCCGCTCGAGGCCGAGGTCAACAAGCTCTCCGCCGACAAGGGCGTCCTGTTCGCGATCGCCGCGGGCAACGAGGGCCCCCACTCGATCGGTTCGCCGGGCAGCGCGGACGCCGCGCTCACCGTCGGCGCCGTCGACAAGAAGGACAAGCTGGCCGACTTCTCCTCCACCGGACCGCGCAACGGCGACGGCGCGATCAAGCCGGACGTCACCGCGCCCGGTGTGGACATCACGGCCGCCGCCGCCAAGGGCAGCGTCATCGACCAGGAGGTCGGCGAGAAGCCCGAGGGCTACCTGACCATCTCCGGCACCTCGATGGCCACCCCGCACGTCGCGGGCGCCGCCGCGATCCTCAAGCAGGAACACCCCGACTGGGGTTACGCCGAGCTGAAGGGCGCCCTCACCGGCTCCGCGAAGGGCGGCGACTACACGCCGTTCCAGCAGGGTTCGGGCCGTATCGCGGTCGACAAGGCCATCAAGCAGTCCGTGGTCGCCGACCCGGTCTCGGTGAGCTTCGGCACCCAAGCGTGGCCGCACACCGACGACAAGCCGGTCACCAAGAAGGTGACGTACCGCAACCTCGGCACCAAGGACGTCACCCTCACCCTCGCGGCCACCGCCAGCGACCCCAAGGGCCACACGGCTCCGGCGGGCTTCTTCAAGCTGGGCGCGACCAAGGTGACCGTCCCGGCGCACGGCAAGGCGTCCGTCAACCTCACGGCCGACACCAGGCTCGGCGGCACCCTCGACGGCGCGTACTCCGCCTATGTGACGGCGACGGGCGGCGGGCAGAGCGTCCGCACGGCCGCAGCGGTGCAGCGCGAGGTGGAGTCGTACGACGTCACGCTGAAGTTCGTCGGGCGTGACGGAAAGCCCGCCAAGTACTACGACGCCGACCTCAGCGGCGTCGCCGGCCTGGCGAACGGCACCCAGCTGAACCCCTACGACCCGTCCGGCACGGTGAAGGTGCACGTCCCCAAGGGCACGTACATCCTCAACAGCTCCACCTACGCGGACCCGGACAACGCCGCCAAGGGCATCGACTGGATCGCCCAGCCGAAGCTGAGCATCACCAAGAAGCAGACGATCACGATCGACGCACGCAAGGCCAAGCCGGTGGACGTCACCGTCCCGGCCACGGGCGTCAAGCCGGAGTTCGCCGCGCCGGAGTACGACGTCACGGTCGGGGACGGCCAGTACGGCTACGGCTGGTTCCTGGACTCGTACAAGAACTTCCACACCGCCCACCTGGGCCCGCAGCTGCCCGCCGGCTCGCTGTTCCAGCAGTGGGACGCCCACTGGACCAAGGGCACGGCCGAGGAGTACGACGTCACCAGCGGCGGCCCGGTCACCCGGCTCGCCACCGGCTACACCAAGCACTACAAGGCGAGCGACCTGGCCACCGTCAAGGTCCGGATGGGTGCGGCTGCGAGCGGCAAGAAGGGCTCCGTCAGCGCGGTCGGCTGGCTGCCCGGCAGCTCCAGCGCCTCCTCCGTCGGCATCCAGCAGAAGCTGCCCGGCAGCCGCACCCTGCACCTGTCCGCGAAGGACGGCACGAGGTGGGGGCTGGAGTTCGAGCAGGTCGGCGGTGTGGACCAGGACGGCTTCCCGGTCACCGAGGTGTCGTACGCGCTCGGCGACCAGGTCTTCAAGGCCGGCCAGACCTACAAGAAGACGGTCAGCACCGCGGTCTTCGGCCCGCACGTGGGCGCCGACTTCGGTCTCTACCGCGAGGGCAACCGGATCTACGGCTCCCTGCCGCTGGTCGCCGACTCCGCCAAGGACGCCGGGTACTCGCAGTTCACCTCGGTGACCACCACCCTGTACCGCGACGGCGTCAAGGTCGGCTCCAACGACGACCCGCTGTTCGGCGAGAAGACCTTCAAGGTCCCCTCCGGTGACGGCGCCTACAAGCTGACCACCTCGGTCAAGCGGTCGGCGAAGGTCGCGGCGGCGTCCTCGCGGATCGACGCGACCTGGACCTTCCACTCCAAGAAGCCGTCCACCGGCTCGGTGAAGCTCCCCGCCTCCGCCCTGCACTTCGGCGCCACGACCGGCCTGGACAGCCGCGTCGACGCCGGGAAGACGGTCACCTTCCCGGTCACCGTCGAGGGCTCGGCCGCGGGCAGCAACCTGAAGTCCCTGGCGGTGTACGTCTCCTACGACGGCAAGACCTGGAAGAAGGTCGACGTCCGCGGCGGAAAGATCACCGTGAAGAACCCCGCGAAGGGCAAGTCCGTCTCCTTCCGCGCCAAGATCGCCGACAAGCAGGGCAACACGTCGACGATCACGATCCACGACGCGTACTACGGCAAGTGAGCCGCCGTACCCAGTGGACCGAGTAGGCGTGGACTGAGCAGTCCATGAGCGGACGGCCCGCCGGAGGCACAGCTTCCGACGGGCCGTCCGTGCCTGTGCGCACGCATGAAGGCCCGGCTGGCCGAACGACGTAGGGTCCCCTCGTGACCGCAGCACTCTCCGCCATGATCACCGCCGTCGTCGGCGTCCTCGGCACGCTCCTCGCCCCGGTGCTGAGTCAGCGCCACGCGGCACGCCAACAGGTCCGGGAAACCGAACGCGCCGAGCGCAGGCTGCTGTTCGAGGAACGGCGCGCCGCGTACACCGCGATGAACCGTGCCTCCCGGCAGTTCCACACGCTCCTCAAGGACGCCCTGCACCGGCTCCGGGACGGCGTCTACACCGAGCACGACCGTGAGCAGCTGGAGGAGGCCCGCCGGGAGTACCGCGACCGTTACGCCGAGGCGCAGATGGTCGTACCCGAGCGCGTCCTGGACGCTTCCCGCGCCGTCAACGAGGTGCTCGCCGGCATCGACGCCGTCATCAAGCGTCTGGACCGCGGACTGGCCCGCGAGGGCGAGAGCGCCGAGCGGTCCCTGCAGGACCTGAAACAGGCGGACCCACTGCTGACGACGATGCGCCGCCTGATGAGGGCCGACCTCGGCATCCAGGACTAGGACAGGCTAGGACAGCACCAGGACAGGACCAGGACAGGACCAGGGGCGAGCGTCAGGGGACAGGACCAGGGGAGAGGACCAGGGGACAGGACTAGGACCGGGGCCAAGGCTCGGCGGACGGCGCCCGGTGGGGTGTGTCCGTGCCCCAGCTGGACAGCAGACGCAGGGAGTCGGCGCTGGAGGAGCCGGGTTCCGCGTGGTACGTCACCAGCGTCTGGTCCGTGTCGTCCGACAGGCGGAAGGACTCGAAGTTCAGGGACAGCTCGCCCACCAGCGGATGGTGGAAGCGCTTGACGCCGTGGTTCTTCTCCTTGACGTCGTGCGTGGCCCACAGCCGCCGGAACTCCTCGCTCTTGACGGAGAGTTCACCGACGAGAGCGGACAGCCTCGGGTCGTCCGGGTAACAGCCGGCGTTCATGCGCAGGGCACAGACGATGTCGATCGCCTTCTGATCCCAGTCGACGAACAGCTCGCGGTACTCCGGCTTCAGGAACACCAGCCGTGCCCAGTTGCGTTCGGCGGGCGGCAGCTGCCCCCAGTCGCCGAACAGGGCCGCCGCCGTCCGGTTCCAGGCGAGGATCTCCGCGCGCCGCCCGACCACGTACGCCGGCACCCCCTCCATCGAGTCCAGCAGATGCCGCAGCGCGGTCCGCACCTGCTGCTGCCGCGCGGCGGGCTTCTTCTTGTGCGCCTTCGGCTTGGCCAGATGGGTCAGATGCGCGTGCTCCGCGTCGGTCAGGCGCAGGGCACGCGCGATCGAGTCCAGCACCTCCCCCGAGACGTTCCGGCCGTTGCCCTGCTCCAGACGCGTGTAGTACGCCACCGAGACCCCGGCCAGCTGCGCCAGCTCCTCGCGGCGCAGCCCCGGCACCCGGCGGTGCCGGCCGAAGACGGCCAGGCCCACGTCCTCCGGCTTCAGCCGGGCCCGGCGGCTGCGCAGGAACTCGCTCAGCTCGGCCCGCCGGTCCAGGGGCCGGCCGGCTGCGGCTTCCGCCTGTTCGTCCATACCGCCCAGTATCGGCTGTCCCGGCTGGTCCTACGCATGGGAACCTGACACCGTCAGTAGTACGCACGACAGTCGTACGCAAAGGCGTGGTCTGGGTCCCGCGCGAACCGTCCGGCAGGCTGAGGCCGCACAGGTGAAAACGACCGGGCACGAGACCCGCTCACAGTTCCGCTAGGAGAACCCTCGGCATGACCACTGTTGCTGCGTACGCCGCGCCCGCCGCGAAGGCCCCGCTGGAGCGGACGACCATCGAGCGGCGCGCGGTCGGTGAGTTCGACGTCCTGATCGACATCAAGTTCGCCGGCATCTGCCACTCCGACATCCACCAGGCGCGCGAGGGCTGGGGCGAGGCGATATTCCCCATGGTCCCCGGCCACGAGATCGCGGGCGTCGTCCGCGAGGTCGGCTCCGGCGTCACCGGGTTCGCCGTCGGTGACCGGGTGGGCGTCGGCTGCATGGTCGACTCCTGCCGCGAGTGCGAGTACTGCGTCAAGGGCTTGGAGCAGTACTGCCTCAAGGGCATGACCGGCACGTACAACGCCATCGGCAGGGACGGCGAGCCCACCTACGGCGGCTACTCCGAGAAGATCGTCGTCGACGAGAACTACGTCGTCCGCATCCCGGACGGACTCTCCCTCGACGTGGCCGCCCCGCTGCTGTGCGCCGGCATCACCACGTACTCCCCGCTGCGCCACTGGAACGCCGGTCCCGGGAAGAAGGTCGCGATCGTCGGCCTCGGGGGCCTCGGCCACATGGGCGTCAAGCTCGCGCACGCGATGGGCGCGGAGGTCACGGTCCTCTCGCAGTCCCTGCGCAAGAAGGACGACGGCCTGAAGCTGGGCGCCGACCACTACTACGCCACCAGCGACCCGAAGACCTTCGACGAACTGCGTGGCACCTTCGACCTGATCATCTCGACGGTGTCGGCCCCCATGGACTTCGGTGCGCTCCTGTCCCTGCTCAAGGCGGAGGGCGCGCTGGTGAACGTGGGCGCCCCCGAGGAACCTGTCTCCCTCAACCTCTTCTCGGTGATCGGCGGTCGTAAGACCCTCGCCGGCTCCATGATCGGCGGCATTCGCGAGACCCAGGAGATGCTGGACTTCTGCGCGGAGCACGGCATCGGCGCGGAGATCGAACTGATCGACGCGGAGCAGATCAACGAGGCGTACGAGCGGGTCCTGTCCAGCGACGTCCGCTACCGCTTCGTGATCGACACGGCGACGATCTGACCCTCACCCGCCCCGGCAGCCGCACCGGCCGCCGGCAGCCGTGAGCACCACCGCACCTGCCGGCGCCGAACAGCGGCGGGTGTGGTGGTGCGCTGCGCCCCTACGCGACCGGGAAATCCTGGCCCGCGCGGTACGCCCGCACGTACACGCCCCCCTGGCGTTCCTCCCCGCCGGGCCGTACAACGTGAACACGCCCGAGCCCCGTCACCCGGGCCCTGGTGCCGGCCACCTCCAGCAGGGTGTTCTCGTCCACGGCGACTCCGTACGGCATGTCCCCGCGCCCGACCGCCGCGACGAGCCGCGCCAGTGTCCCCCACTGGGCGGCGTGGACATCGACACCGAACGGTACGAGCCCCAGCCCGGCCCGTACCTCGACCTCGGCCAGGTCCTCGCCGGTCTCCTCCGGACACACCGCAACCCCGTCCAGCAGCCACCCGCCGACCACGGCCCGCCGGGCGGCGAGTGCGGCGCCGGCGGAGAAGCCCGCGTACGGCACACCGCGCTCGGCGAGCAGCTCCGGCAGCCGTTCCAGGCACCCGGCGAACGCCTCCTGGTAGGCCGGGGTGAGTCCGCCGCACACCAGCAGCCCGTCGATCCCGTCGAGCGCCCGATCCGGTTCGAACCGCCCGCCGAGCGGCACGAGCAGCGGCTCGGGCGCACGCGTCGCACCGGCCTTGCTCAGCGCTCCCGCATACCGCTCGAACTGCGCGGCCCCGTCCCCCTCGTCCACGATCACACACCCGATCCGCGCGCCGCTCCCACCTGCGGCCCGCAGAAACGGCTCGTACAGCTCGGCGGCGTCCCACCCACCACCGACCAAGAACACCTGACGCTCGTGCACCCTCGCTCCTCCCCGACGCGCCCCCGCGCGGAACGGCGACTGTACGACGCGAGCCCCGCCCTCGTCGCCCGATTTCTGCCGCCCACCACCCGCGCCGACTGCCGGATGCGGGCGGGACGCCGCCGTGCAGGGGTGCTGTCGGCTGCGCCGCAGGGCGGGACGGTTCACGAGTGCGCTTGCCCGGCGAGTCTCGATGCCGAGTTCGTCCCGGATACGGAGCCGGTGTTCGTCCAGGCCGACCAGCTAGTTCACGGCTTGGCTCACAGCGTCGTGCACTTCAGACGTCGGGACCCAGCATCCCCGGTGTTTCTTGACGAGGGAGCCACGCAGGCCCATGGACAGCTTCAGCTCGACGATGTGGAGGGTGCCGTCCCCGCGGATCCGAGGGATGTCCATTTCGTCTCCCGGAACCAGGCGGCGCCGTACCGCCTGGCTTGCGAACTGGCCGCCGAGGATCCAGTGCTGACCGTCCAGGGCGCGTTGCAGGTCCGATTCGTTCGCTCGGGATCCTCCACCACCTTGCACAGTGCCTTGAGGTCGTGCCTGCGCCGCTGGACCTCTGCGGCTCGCAGCAGCAGCCGACCCTCGTTGTCCGCCGCCAGGACCGCCAGGACCGCCAGGGAGCCGGGGGACATCACGATGCGGCGGGCAGCTTGCTCCGGGTCTTCCAGGCCGACCCGCTCGAGGACGACCTGCTCGAGCCATGCGGCGACCTCGGCACTGCCACGAAGGATCCGGTACCGTCCCGGCCGCTCTGCGACTGTTGCAGATACGCGCGTCGCCGCCGACAGCCCCCACATGGGCGAGCAGCTCGCTCGGGCTCGACTCAGGATGCTGATTCAGGTAGTCGTTGCCGAGTTGCGCGAAGAACTTCAGAATCGCGGAGAGCGACCTTGCAAGATAGTCCTGGTGAGAGCTCAACGACGCTGTCGGTCGCTGAAACAGCCGGTATCGCTCCTCGAACTCGGGCCGCAGGATCCGCCCTTCGGCATAGTCCAGTGAGTCCTGCACCAGTCGCACGACCTGCCACTCATCCGCAGTCGCCGCCGTGGACCGTACGTGCTGCAGCAGGCCGATGAGCAGTTTCCCGTCCCTGCGGTTACGGCTGCGCCCACCGGTCATGTGCATGCACGCTGCTTCGAGCGCGTCCTTGACCCGGGGATCCACGACATGCTCCGCGAGGCACTCCAGCTGCAGTTGCAGCGCAAAATCAGACCTCACATCCACGGCGTGGATTGTGATGTGCGGCACTGACAATGGGGCAGGCGCATGTAAGCGCGGTCGTGGCCGCGGATCGCAGGCATCGCCATGCTGCGGTCCCAGCCGGCCGTGTTCGGACCGGTCACCTCCGACCCGGCCGCCTCGTCTCCGACCCAAGTCATTGTCGAATGACTTCACTTCCGCGGCCCTAGCGAGAATATTGTGCCCCGAGTTACGGTCTGGACCGTAGGGCTCTTCGTCCATAGAAATGCGAAAAATCTCAACGGGGGTATTATGTCCGGAATAACCGGTGCGGAAGACCTGTATTCGGCTATAGAGGAGTCGGCCGAGCTGTTGGGCGTGGACTGCTCGCGCGACAAGGTCTGGCCTGTCCTGACGGCGTACGAAGACGCGCTCGCGGATGCTGTGATCGCTTTCAGGGCGGGGACCGGTACGCGCCACGCGGGGGATCTCGACTGCCGCTTCACGATGGCCCCGGGTGAAATCGACCCGTACAAGCAGGCTCTGTCGACGGGCTTGCTGACGGACACCGACCACCCCGTCGGTGTCCTGCTCTCGGACATCGAGGAACGGTGTCCTGTCGGGGCCTACGCCATTGACTTCGGGGTCGTGGGCGGCTTCAAGAAGACCTGGCTGTTCTTCTCTCCGGAGAATATGCAGGAGCTGTCGAAGCTTGCCGAGATTCCGTCCATGCCGCGCAGCCTGGCCGAGAATCTCGACACCTTCGCCCGTCACGGCCTGGACGGCGAGGTGAGCCTGATCGGAATCGATTACCGGCACCGAACGGTGAACCTGTACTTCAGCAAGCCGCCCGCTGAATGTTTCGAGCAGAAGACCATCCTGTCGATGCACAGCGAAATGGGTCTCCCGGATCCGACCCAGCAGCTGCTGGAGTTCGGCCAGGAGGCATTCGGAATCTATGCGACCTTGAGCTGGGATTCCCCGAAGGTCGAGCGGATGTGCTACGCCAGAATGACCCAGGACCTGACGGAACTTCCCATTCCGGTCGACTTCGAAATTGAGAAGTTCTCGAAAAAGGTGCCGTGTGCCGATGGCGAACGCAGGTTCGTCTACGCCATCGCCGCGTCTTCCAAGGGCGAATACCACAAGGTCCAGTCGTACTACCGGTGGCGGCCTCAGATGCTGAAGCAGATGCTGATCGACCCCGCTGCCGGCTGACGTACTCCGGGCGAGCCCGAACTGACCGCGCAGGCCGGCGGTCCTCCGTCGCTGCCGGTTCGGGCGAGGCGACGCATCCCGCCCCGCCCGGCCGGCGGCCCTGTCCGGCGTCCGCCCTGGCGTAGTGGCCGTTCGAGCGCTTCCCGGGCATCCGCCGCTGGACGAACTCCGCGGCCGACGCCCGGTAGGTCGGCCATGCGGCCGATTCGGTGCACCAAGGGCCCCGTCGGGCCGGGAGCGGGGCCGGCCGCAGCGGGCCGACTGGTGCGAGGACGTCCGCAAGGGCAGGCGGAATCCCGGCCAGGTGTGCCCTCGGGTCAGCCGGGCAGCGTCGCCGGGCTGCCGCCGTTCGCCTCGTAACCGGCCACGGCCAGCGCGCGGTAGAGCGCGAACTCGGCGGCCGGGTCGGCGGACAGGGTCCAGGGGAGCGCGCCGACGTGACCGTCGACGTGTATCAGCTCGCGCATGGCCTCCGTCCAGCTCTCGGCCCGTACCAGGAAGAAGACCAGCAGATGGCGCACGTGCGCGAGCATCGGGTCGTCGGGGCGGGCGGCGTGCACCGCGTGCAGTGCGCCGTGGATCGCCCTGGTGACGACCTCGCTCTGGTAGAAGCCCGCGACCAGGTTGACCTCGGGAAGGTGCTCGAACACCGCGAACAGCGGCAGCGCGGCGAGCAGCGAGCCCTGCGGTGCACGGGCCGCCGCGCTCTCGGCGAAGGAGTACGCCAGCTCACGTGAGCCGTGCCACTTCTCGCACCAGTAGTGCAGCGCCGCCAGATGCGCACCCATGTGGTTCGGCGCGCGGTCGAGGATCTTCAGCCACAGCTGCTCGAACTCCGGCCGGGGGTAGGCGAGGGCACGGGCGACGGACAGCTCGACGATGTACGGAACCGGGTCGCCGGGGGCCAGCAGCGCCGCCTGGCCGCACGCCTCCCGGGCCTCCTCCATGATGATCCGGAAGTCCTCCGTGCCGGGTCGTGACGTCCGCCAGGCCTGCTGCACCAGGAACTCGGCGTGCACGGCCGCGCCGCCCGCGTCCCTGGGCTGCTCGACCCGCCACACCCTGAGCCACTGGCCCCCCGGCGTCTCGTGCACCCCGCCCGGCCGCTGCTGCAGCTCCAGGGCCGCGGCACCGGCGAAGGCCTGCACGCGCTGCCAGCGCAGCTCCCCTTCGCTCTCCGTACCGGCCAGCAGCTGGGCCGCCGCGCGGTAGTCATGCGTGCGCTCCACCAGTTCCAGGACGTCCAGCAGGTCCTGGTCCGGGCCGGGCATGCGCACGTCCAGCTCCTCCTGGCGCAGGAAGCCGTAGTCGGCCGGGTCGGCGGCATCGGGGTGATCGGGCGTGACCTGCTCGATCAGCCCGCGCCTGCGCCGGATGACCGGAAGCAGCACGAAACTCAGCATGAGCAGCGCCATCAGCAGCCAGAGAATCACCATGCCTCAAGCGAACCAGACGCCGCCGACAAATGGCCAACCCCCCTCCTGGCGCCTGTGGAAAACTTCCGGCCGGCTCATGACAGGCATATGCGGCCGCCTCCGCACGGCCCGGACGAGACCCTCATCCGTACGTCATCATCCGGCCAGGCGCACTACGCTCGGTGCAATGAGCGACACTCATGACAGCCAGCACTTCGAGACCCTCGCGATCCATGCGGGCAACACCGCGGATCCCCTCACCGGCGCGGTCGTCCCGCCCATCTACCAGGTCTCGACCTACAAGCAGGACGGCGTCGGCGGGCTGCGCGGCGGCTACGAGTACAGCCGCAGCGCCAACCCGACCCGCACCGCCCTGGAGGAGAACCTCGCCGCGCTGGAGGGCGGCAGGCGCGGGCTCGCGTTCGCGTCCGGCCTGGCGGCCGAGGACACCCTGCTGCGGACGCTGCTCACTCCCGGCGACCACGTGGTGATCCCCAACGACGCCTACGGCGGCACCTTCCGCCTCTTCGCCAAGGTCGTCAGCCGGTGGGGCGTGGAGTGGTCCGTGGCCGACACCAGCGACCCGGCCTCCTTGCGCGCCGCGATCACCCCGAAGACCAAGGCCGTATGGGTGGAGACCCCCTCCAACCCGCTGCTCGGCATCACCGACATCGCCGCCGTCGCTCAGATCGCCCATGAAGCGGGGGCCAAGCTCGTCGTCGACAACACCTTCGCGACTCCCTACCTCCAGCAGCCGCTGGCGCTCGGCGCCGACGTCGTCGTGCACTCCCTGACCAAGTACATGGGCGGCCACTCGGACGTGGTCGGCGGTGCGCTGATCGTCTCCGACCAGGCGCTGGGCGAGGAACTGGCCTATCACCAGAACGCGATGGGCGCCGTCGCCGGCCCCTTCGACTCCTGGCTGGTGCTGCGCGGCACCAAGACCCTCGCCGTGCGCATGGACCGGCACAGCGAGAACGCCACGAAGATCGCCGACATGCTGACCCGGCACCCGCGCGTGACGCGCGTCCTCTACCCGGGCCTGCCGGACCACCCCGGCCACGAGGTCGCCGCCAAGCAGATGAAGGCGTTCGGCGGCATGGTGTCCTTCCGGGTCGAGGGCGGCGAAGAGGCCGCCGTCGAGGTGTGCAACCGTGCCAAGGTGTTCACCCTCGGCGAGTCGCTGGGCGGTGTCGAGTCCCTCATCGAGCACCCGGGCCGCATGACGCACGCCTCCGCCGCCGGCTCCGCCCTGGAGGTCCCCGCCGACCTGGTGCGCCTGTCCGTGGGCATCGAGAACGTCGACGATCTGCTGGAGGACCTCCAGCAGGCCCTGGGCTAGCAGAACTGGCCGGCGGGCCCCCGGCTGGCAGAACCTGGCCGGCGGGCCCTGCGCCGGCCTGACCCGGTCCGGTGGGCGCAGGGCCCGCCGGCCCGTCACCAGCTGGTGACGACCGGCGTCGTCTGCGAGGGCCGCTCCGCCCACGGGCGCGCGTTCGCCGCCCACACGGCGAACACCACCACGGCGGCGCACAGCAGCAGCCACAGCGACCAGCCAGCCAGCCGTCGGCGCCGCAGCAGACGGGTGCCGCGGCGCACCACCTCCGCGTACAGATCAGGCGGCACCGGCGGTGGCGTCCGCTCCATGAGCCGCCGTGCGGCGGCCTCCCGCTCGGTCCGGTTCACCGGGCCCTCCCCGTGTGCCGTGGGCTCATGACGGCGCGACCTTCCTGCCCACCGCGCGCGGTGCGGGCGGCCGTACGGGATGCAGCAGCGTGGCGGTCGCGCGGTCGCAGACGGTGTGCACACGCTCCACGGTCAGTCCCAGCAGAGCCGCCGCCTGGTCCGCGGCGACGCCCTCGTACAGCCGCAGCACCACGATGAGCCGCTCCAGGGGGTCGAGGACGGCGAGCGGGCCGCCCGGGTGCGGGCGGGCACGGCCGAAGGCGCCGTACTGCTGCCACATTCCGCGCGCGAAGCGCGTGGCCAGGTACCGGCGGGCGCAGTCGTAGGGGTCCTCGCCGCGCAGCCGGTCCCAGCGGGCGTACGTGTGGGCGAGAGCCAGCGCCAGCAGGCGCCGCGCGCGCGGGTTGTCGTCCGGCGCCTCCCCGGTGAGCAGCGTGGCGGCATGCAGCAGCCGCCCTGCCGCGCCCGCGACGAACGCCTCGAACTCCCGGGCCCGACGGGCCCCACGCAATGCCTGCCGATCACGCACCGCGCCTCCCCCTCGACGGGGCCCTGCCCGGTACCGGCCAGGCGGACCGCGCACGACGCAGGACCTGGTCTCATATGAGGCCAGCCGCGGCCCCGGGTCAAGGGTCCGGGCCCCGCCGCATCCGCGGAAGCGGGCCGCGGGGGCTTCAGGAAGCCGGCGTCCGCTCCGCCGGCGGCAGGCCCTGCACCGCTGTCCGCGCGGAGAGCGCGTTGTTGAAGCGCGTCAGGAGCGTGCAGAACTGCTCGCGCTCCTCCGGCAACCAGTCGTGCGTCAGCTCGGCCATCAACTGGCGCCTGGAAGAGCGCACTTCCTCAAGCCGGGACAGGCCGCGCGGCGACAGCTGAAGAACCACCGCGCGTCCGTCTTCCGGGTGCGAGGTGCGCTTGACGAGCCCTGTGTCGACCAGGGGAGCCACCTGCCGGGTGACCGTGGAGGAGTCGATGCCCATGCTCGCGGCGAGTGCCTTGACGCCCATCGGGCCTTCGTCGTCGAGGCGGTTGAGCAGCAGGTACGCGGCGCGGTCCATGGAGGTGCGCACCTGTCCGACACCGCCGAGCCGGGTCTGTTCGGCACGGCGCGCAAACACCGCCACCTCGTGCTGGAGGGTGTCGAGGAGACCGGTGTCACCGACGGTCGTCATGTCCATCGACATGTCAGGTGTTGTGGGCATGGCCGGAGGCTCGCTTCATGAAGGAAGGTGCTGGGTTGGGGGACAGGTTACGCGGCTCGGGGCCGGGCCGTACCGGCGCTGCGCGAACCGGTCTCGGAGGATGGTCGGTACCGCCGTCCGTCACCGTGAACTGCGAGACTTGAGTCATGAGCTACGGCACCGCTGACTCCTTGCGTTCCGTCACCCTGGACGACGTGCTCGGAGCCCAGAAGATGCTCTCGGGCGTCGCACGGGTGACGGCGATGGAGGGCAGCCGGTACCTGTCCCAGCTGGTCGGCGCGCCGGTCCACCTCAAGTGCGAGAACCTCCAGCGGACAGGGTCGTTCAAGCTCCGCGGCGCCTACGTGCGCATCGCCGGGCTGCTGCCGGAGGAGCGGGCGGCCGGCGTGGTGGCCGCGAGCGCCGGGAACCACGCGCAGGGCGTGGCGCTCGCCTCCTCGTTGCTGGGCGTGCACGCCACGGTGTTCATGCCGAAGGGCGCTCCGTTGCCGAAGATCAGCGCCACCCGGGACTACGGCGCCGAAGTGCGCCTGTACGGCCAGGTGGTGGACGAGACGCTGGCCGCCGCGCAGGAGTACGCGTTCGAGACCGGTGCGGTGTTCATCCACCCCTTCGACCACCCGGACGTCATCGCCGGCCAGGGCACGGTCGGCCTGGAGATCCTGGAACAGTGCCCGCAGGTGCGCACGATCGTCGTCGGTATCGGCGGCGGCGGCCTGGCGGCCGGTGTCGCGGTCGCGGTGAAGTCGCTCAGGCCGGACGTCAGGATCGTCGGCGTACAGGCGGAGAGCGCGGCGGCGTACCCGCCCTCACTCACGGCCGGGCACCCGGTGTCGGTGGAGAACCCGACGACGATGGCCGACGGCATCAAGGTGGGGCGGCCGGGCGTGGTGCCGTTCGGGATCATCAGCGAGCTGGTCGACGAGGTGCGCACGGTCAGCGAGGACCAGCTGTCGGCCGCGCTGCTGCTGTGCCTGGAGCGGGCCAAGCTGGTGGTCGAGCCGGCCGGTGCGAGCCCGGTCGCGGCGCTGCTCGACGAGCCCGGCGCCTTCGCCGGACCGGTCGTCGCCGTGTTGTCCGGCGGCAACGTCGACCCGGTGCTGCTCCAGCGGGTGCTGCGGCACGGCATGGCCGCGCAGGGCCGGTACCTGGCCGTTCGACTCCGCCTGACGGACCGGCCCGGTGCCCTCGCCACGCTCCTCGGGGTGCTGTCCGCGGCGGACGCCAACGTCCTCGACGTGAGCCACGTACGGACCGACCCGCGGCTCGGGCTCACGGAGGCAGAGGTGGAGCTGCACCTCGAGACCAAGGGGCCGGCGCACTGCGCGGAGCTCGGCCAGGCGCTGCGTGCGGCCGGTTACACGGTCATCGACTGAGGCTGTCCGTCCGACCATCCCGGGCTGTCACCCGTTCGAGGAAATCCATTGAGAAACGCGATATATCGCGTTAGTGTGTGTCGTGTCGCGCTTCCGGTCGCCTGCCGACCGACCGGAAAAGCAGGGGCGGAGGCCGGCGCGCGAACCTAGCCTGTCCTTTTCCTGAATGAATCCCCGACGACGTGGAGGCCCATATGCCAGGCGCCATCTATGCCGAAGGCCTGGTGAAGACCTTCGGTGACGTAAGGGCACTGGACGGCGTCGACCTCGATGTTCCCGAGGGAACCGTCCTCGGCCTGCTCGGACCGAACGGCGCCGGCAAGACGACGACCGTCCGCTGCCTGACGACGCTGCTGCGCCCCGACAGCGGCAAGGCGGTCGTCGCGGGCGTGGACGTGCTCAAGCACCCCGACGCCGTGCGTCGCTCCATCGGCCTGTCCGGCCAGTTCGCCGCGGTCGACGAATACCTGACCGGCCGGGAGAACCTGCAGATGGTCGGGCAGCTGTACCAGATGAGGTCCAGGGCGGCCAAGGCGCGCGCGGCCGAGCTGCTGGAGCGGTTCAACCTCGCGGACGCCGCCGACCGCCCCGCCAAGACCTACTCCGGAGGCATGCGCCGCAGGCTCGACCTCGCCGCCGCCCTCGTGGTCTCGCCGCCCGTGATGTTCATGGACGAGCCGACGACCGGCCTCGACCCCCGCAACCGGCAGCAGTTGTGGGAGGTCATCCAGGAACTCGTCTCCGGTGGCACCACGCTGCTGCTCACCACGCAGTACCTGGAAGAGGCCGACCACCTCGCCCACGAGATCGCGGTGGTCGACCACGGCCGCGTCATCGCCAAGGGCACCTCCGATCAGCTCAAGGCTCGCACCGGCGGCGAGCGCGTCGAGGTCGTGGTGCACGAGAGCGAGCGCATACCGACAGCCGCCCAGGTGCTGCGCGGCTTCGGCAAGGGCGAGGTCACGGTGGAGGAGCACACCCGCAAGCTGACCGTCCCCGTCTCCGGTGGCGCCAAGCTGCTCGCGGAGGTCATCCGGGAGCTGGACTCCCGTGGGATCGAGATAGACGACATCGGACTGCGTCGTCCCACCCTCGACGACGTCTTCCTGTCCCTGACCGGACACGTGGCCGAGGCGAAGGACGAGGACAACGGCAAGGAGGCCGTCAAATGAGTGCCGTCACCGACGCCGTGCGCGTCACACTGCCCGCGAATCCCCTGGGGCAGTCGTTCCGGGACTCGATGGTGATCGCGAAACGCAATCTGATCCGCATGTCCCGGATTCCTGAAATGATCGTCTACGGGCTCATCCAGCCCATCATGTTCGTGGTGCTGTTCACCTACGTCTTCGGCGGTTCCATGCGGATCGGTGGCAGCAGCAGCGCCGCCGACTACAAGAACTTCCTCATCGCCGGCGTCTTCGCACAGACCGTCACCTTCGCGACCGCCAGCTCCGGCGCGGGCATCGCCGACGACATGCACAAGGGCCTCATAGACCGCTTCCGCTCCCTGCCGATGGCGCGTGGCGCGGTGCTGACCGGGCGCACGTTCGCCGATCTCGTGCAGACGGCCCTGACCCTGGTCGTGCTCGCCGTGGTCGCCCTGCTGGTGGGCTGGCGCGTCGGCTCCGACGGCGACACGAACGCCGGCAAGGTCCTCGCCGCCTTCGGTCTGCTGCTCCTCCTCGGCTACGCGTTCACCTGGATCGGCGCCCTGATCGGCATGTCCGTGCGCACCCCCGAGGCGGCCACGTCCAGCGGACTGATCTGGCTGTTCCCGGTCACGTTCATCTCGAACGCCTTCGTGGACACCGGGCACATGACCCCGTGGCTGCGGCACATCGCCGAGTGGAACCCCTTCTCCGCCACCGCGCAGGCCTGCCGGGTGCTCTTCGCCAACCCGGGCCAGTCCACGTCGCACGCCTGGCCCATGGAGCACCCGATCTGGGCGTCGCTGATCTACTCGGTCCTGATCATCGCGATATTCCGCAGCCTCGCGGTGCGCAAGTACCGCTCGGCCACGGCCTGAGCGAGGATCTCCCGGCACGCCGATGCCCCCGGCGTCCGATGGCGGACGCCGGGGGCATCGGCGCAGATCAGGGGGCTGGGATCAGCCCGAGTAGGGCTCGGCCTTCAGGATCCTCACCGAAGCCTTCTTGCCGTTGGGCAGCTCGTACTCCGCGTCCTCGCCGACCTTGTGGCCGATGACGCCGGACCCGAGCGGGGACTGCGGCGAGTAGGTCTCGATGTCGGCGCTCGCGTACTCGCGGGAGGCGAGCAGGAACGTCAGCGTGTCGTCCTCGTCACCGTCGAAGGCGATCGTCACGACCATGCCGGGCGCCACGGCGCCGTCCGCCGAGTCAGGGGCCTCGCCGACCTTCGCGCTTTCGAGGAGCTGGGTCAGCTGCCGCACACGCAGCTCCTGCTTGCCCTGCTCCTCCTTGGCCGCGTGGTACCCGCCGTTCTCGCGCAGGTCGCCCTCCTCGCGCGCCGCCGCGATCTTGGCGGCGATCTCGGTGCGCGCAGGACCAGTAAGGTACTCAAGCTCGTCCTTGAGCTTGTTGTACGCCTCCTGGGTCAGCCAGGTGACGTTCTCGCTGGTCTGGGTCACAGGGTGCTCCTCGTCGGTACTGGGAATACAAAGCATCGCCCTACCCAGAAGAATGTTCCCTCTGGGGTGGGCGAAACCACGAGCCTAACAATTCACAAGCGGAAGGGGGAGGACATAAGCCATAAGAATCGCATCAGTGCAGGTCGAGGCGGTTCTTATTCCGGGCGACATCGGTCATGTCGGCCGCGGTGCCCCAGGAGGATCAGCCGGCGTGGCAGCCGAGCAGCTCGGCCGTCGTGCCCGGGCCCGTCGTGCGGAGCGTGACGACCTTGTCGATGCGTGTGGCCGATCCGGTGAAGCGGAAGTCCGCCCGGCCCACCTCGGAGCCGTCGGCCGCCTGGGAGCGCAGCGTGCAGTAGCCGGAGACCCCCGCGTCCTTGTGGACCTCGAGATGGATCCTGACCGCGTCCCGGGACGCCTGGAACGTGATCACCTGGGCGCTGATCTTGTTCTGCGTGACGTAGTGGTACCCGAAGTAGCCGACGAGGGCGATCAGGGCCGCGCCGAACACTGCTCCGGCGACCTTGAGCCTGCGGTCGGAGCGCTCGTCCGAGGAACGGCCGTAGCGCCCCTCGGGCAGCCGGGTGCTCGCCGTACTCATGATCGTCCTCTCGGCAGGGACGGGACGGATGTCCCGAAAGGGGCCCCGAAGCCGGAGCCCGGAATTATTCGCCCCCCGATTCGGTCACTATAGAAGCCGCCGATCGCACCCGGAGCCACGGGGGCGCCGAGTTACCGAGGATTGAGTCTTGACTGACCAGCTGCGACTGATGGCCGTGCACGCCCACCCCGACGACGAGTCGAGCAAGGGCGCGGCCACCATGGCGAAGTACGTGTCCGAGGGGGTGGACGTGCTGGTGGTGACCTGCACCGGCGGAGAGCGTGGGTCCATCCTCAATCCGAAGCTGCAGGGCGACACGTACATCGAGGAGCACATCCACGAGGTACGCAAGAGGGAGATGGACGAGGCCCGCGAGATCCTGGGCATCAAGCAGGAGTGGCTCGGCTTCGTCGACTCAGGCCTGCCCGAGGGCGACCCGCTGCCGCCGCTGCCCGACGGCTGCTTCGCCCTGGAGGACGTCGACAAGGCGGCCGGAGAGCTGGTTCGCAAGATCCGCTCCTTCCGCCCGCAGGTGATCACCACCTACGACGAGAACGGCGGGTACCCGCACCCCGACCACATCATGACCCACAAGATCAGCATGGTGGCGTTCGAGGGTGCGGCGGACACCGAGAAGTACCCCGAGTCCGAGTTCGGCCCGGCCTACCAGCCGCTCAAGCTCTACTACAACCAGGGCTTCAACCGCCCCCGCACCGAGGCGCTGCACAACGCCATGCTGGAGCGCGGCCTGGAGTCGCCCTACGGGGAGTGGCTCAAGCGCTGGAAGGAGATCCAGCGCGTCGAGCGCACGCTGACCACGCACATTCCGTGCGCGGACTTCTTCGAGATCCGCGACAAAGCGCTGATCGCCCACGCCACGCAGATCGACCCCGACGGCGGCTGGTTCAAGGTACCGATGGAGCTCCAGAAGGAGGTCTGGCCGACGGAGGAGTACGAGCTGGCTAAGTCCCTCGTCGACACCTCCCTCCCCGAGGACGACCTCTTCGCAGGCATCCGCGACAATGCCTGACATGACTGCAAGCCTGGCACTGACGCATCTCGTCCCCCTCGCCAAGGAGGTGGACGAGAACAAGGTCACCCCCGGCGTCCTCGGTTTCATCGTCTTCGCGGTGATGGCCCTGGCGGTGTGGGGCCTGATGAAGTCGATGAACAAGCACATGCACAAGGTCGACTTCGAGCAGGCCCCGGAGGCCGGAGCCGACGCCGGGACCGGCAAGAAGGCCACGCCCAAGGCCCAGCGGAGCTGAGCCGCCGGGCCGGTGCCCCGGTCGGCACGGCGACCCCCTGAGCTTGCGCGCCCGGCGGCTCGGCACCGTGCCGAGCCGCCGGACCTGCAGCCCGCCTCCAGCTGTACGCCCCGCTTCAGCGGCAGGGCGTACGTGGTCACGCACTCCTGCGGCTTCTCGTCCCGCAGCGGTGCGCGCGGCGCCCCGCCGGCCCGGCCGGATCGGCTCCTGCTGTGTGAACGCCGCACCGGGCCGGCATCTGGCAGCCGACCCGCCCTCCGCATACGGGGTGCTCTTCTGCGGCGGCGGGAGGGGGCGGGGTGGCGATCATGGGGCTGGTGGGGACATGGTGCCGAATTCGCAGTCCTGCGCGCCGTGCGTCGTCAGCCTTCGCCGGGACAACGCCAGGTATGCACAGACGCCGGCCAGGGTCGCCTCCGCGACCGCGCAGGCCAGGGCCTGAGCGAGGGCGGTTCCTGCCTGTGCCGTCGTTATGTCGAACCATGCGTCCAGCACCGCCGCCGACGCGGTCGCGGAGGCGGTGAGGCGGGCGCGGGGATCGCCGCGCAGACCCAGCAGGGCCGTCCCCGCGCAGCCCGCCGCCATCAGGACGTCCAGGCCGATCCAGGCCAGGGACCAGTGCCGTACCTCCGTGTCGCCCGGGAGGGTCAGGGCGAGCACCACCGTCCACGGCACGAGCAGCACGGCCCCCGCTCCGAGCAGGATCAGCGTCCACCTCTTCCTCCTCGTCATCGCCGGCGTCGTCACCGTCCCCGCCTTCAGCGTCATCCCCGTCACCATCGCCATCCCCATCACCGTCCCCGTTCAGCCGTCCGGTGGCCGTCTGCCGGCACGTCCGCCTCGTCCCGCTCCCGAACACTTCCCACGGTAGATCGCCGAGAAAGCTCTGCAAATAAAATTCGGCATACGTCAGGGATGGGTCAGGGTCCGCTCAGGGTTCTCGGGGTTACCGTGGCCGCATGAGCGACGGCATGCCCGAGATGACCAGCCTTGAGCGCACCGCGCTCTACAAGTCCCTCGGCAACCCCCTGCGCCGCCGGATCCTCGACTACCTCGGCCGGCACGGCGAGGCGAACTCGACGGTCCTCGCTCGCGAACTCGGCGAAAGCTCCGGCACCACCAGCTATCACCTGCGCAAACTCGCCGAGCAGCGACTCATCGAGGAGATCCCGGAGAAGTCCGGCGGACGCGAGCGCTGGTGGCGGGCGCTGCCGTTCAGTCACACCACACCCGACCCGGCCAGGATGTCCCCCGAGGAGTACGCCGCCGTCGCGCAACTCGCCCACCTGAAGATCGAGGCCGACACCGCTCTCTTCCGCCGCGCCCACCAGGAGTACCGCGGCCCCGAGGGCTGGGCCCAGGTGCAGCGCAGCGGCACCTGGCTGACCAGGGAGGAACTGCTCGCGTTCATGCGCGAGTACCACGCCCTGCTCAACCGCTACGGCCACCCGCGCGAGGAGGCACCCGAGGGCGCACGCCCGGTGTCGATGCGTTTCTACGCCGTTCCGGAGCCCGTGGGAGAGTGGAACGGTGAACCGACTGGCCCATGAGACGTCCCCGTATCTGCTCCAGCACGCCGACAACCCCGTCGACTGGTGGCCCTGGTCGGCCGAGGCCTTCGACGAGGCACGCAAGGCCGGCAAACCCGTTCTGCTGAGCGTCGGTTACTCCAGCTGCCACTGGTGTCATGTCATGGCCCACGAGTCCTTCGAGGACCAGGACACCGCCGACTATCTCAACGAGCACTTCGTCAGCATCAAGGTCGACCGCGAGGAGCGCCCCGACGTCGACGCCGTCTACATGGAAGCCGTCCAGGCGGCCACCGGGCACGGTGGCTGGCCCATGACCGTCTTTCTCACGCCGGACGCCGAGCCCTTCTACTTCGGCACCTACTTCCCGCCGGAGCCCCGCCACGGCAGCCCCTCCTTCCGGCAGGTGCTGGAGGGCGTCCGGCAGGCCTGGACCGACCGGCGGGAGGAGGTCGGGGAGGTCGCCGGGAAGATCGTGCGGGACCTGGCCGGCCGGGAGATCGGCTATCAGGCCGCCGAGGTCCCCGGGGAGCAGGAACTGGCGCAGGCGCTGCTCGGGCTCACCCGTGAGTACGACCCGCAGCGCGGCGGGTTCGGCGGCGCGCCGAAGTTCCCGCCGTCGATGGTGCTGGAGTTCCTGCTGCGGCATCATGCGCGGACCGGCGCCGAGGGCGCGTTGCAGATGGCCCAGGACACGTGTGAGCGGATGGCCCGCGGCGGGATCTACGACCAGCTCGGGGGCGGGTTCGCCCGTTACTCCGTGGACCGGGACTGGATCGTGCCGCACTTCGAGAAGATGCTCTACGACAACGCCCTGCTGTGCCGGGTGTACGCGCACCTGTGGCGGGCCACCGGGTCGGATCTCGCGCGCCGGGTCGCGCTGGAGACGGCCGACTTCATGGTCTGTGAACTGCGCACGTCAGAGGGCGGCTTCGCCTCCGCGCTGGACGCGGACAGCGACGACGGCAGCGGCCGGCACGCCGAGGGCGCGTACTACGTGTGGACCCCCGAGCAGTTCCGTGAGGTCCTCGGGGACGATGCCGAAACCGCCGCGCAGTACTTCGGGCTGACCGAGGAAGGAACCTTTGAACACGGCCGGTCCGTGCTCCAGCTCCCGCAGAACGAAGGGGTGTTCGACGCCGACAAGGTCGCGGAGATCAAGCTGCGCCTGTTGGAGCGGCGTGCCGAGCGGCCCGCGCCCGGCCGGGACGACAAGGTCGTCGCCGCCTGGAACGGGCTCGCGATCGCGGCGCTCGCCGAGACCGGCGCCTACTTCGGCCGGCCGGACCTCGTCGAGGCCGCGGTCGGCGCCGCCGATCTGCTCGTACGGGTGCATCTCGACGAGCAGGGACGGCTCGCCCGGACCAGCCGGGACGGCCGCGTGGGGCCCAACGCGGGAGTGCTGGAGGACTACGCCGACGTCGCCGAGGGCTTCCTGGCGCTCGCCTCTGTGACGGGGGAGGGCGTCTGGCTGGACTTCGCCGGGCTCCTCCTCGACCATGTGCTCACGCGCTTCGTCGACCCCGGGAACGGGGCGCTGTACGACACCGCCTCCGACGCCGAGCGGCTCATCCGCCGCCCCCAGGACCCCACCGACAGCGCCACGCCCTCCGGCTGGACGGCCGCGGCCGGTGCCCTGCTGGGCTACGCGGCGCACACCGGGTCGGAGCCTCATCGGGGCGCCGCCGAGCGGGCGTTGGGCGTCGTCAAGGCGCTCGGGCCGCGCGTGCCCCGGTTCATCGGCTGGGGGCTTGCCGTCGCGGAGGCGCTGCTGGACGGGCCGAGGGAGGTCGCGATCGTCGGGCCGTCCCTCGCCGACGACAGGACGGCCGCCCTGCACCGCACGGCACTGCTGGCCACCGCCCCGGGTGCCGTCGTCGCCGTCGGCGCTCCGGACAGCGGCGAGTTCCCCCTTCTTGCCGACCGGCCCCTCGTGGGCGGCGAACCTGCCGCGTACGTCTGCCGTGACTTCACGTGCGACGCCCCGACCACCGATCCGGTGCGGCTGCGCCACGCGCTGGGTGCCGGAATCGGCTAGGGGCTCGGCCGAGGCTCGGCCGAGTCCGGCTCCTCGCAGCACGGGGGTGACGTCAGCTGCCGTAGCCGAGGATCAGCAGGACCAGCAGGACCTGGGCGCTCCACTGGAGCACCACGGTCCAGGCCCGCGCGCCGGTCCAGCGACGCCGTGGCCAGACCAGGGCCGCGAGACCGGCGACGACGGCCGTGACGAGACTGCCGTGGACGAGTGCCCCCGGAATCCGGGGGCACTCGTTGTACTCGGCGCAGCGAGTGCCCTGGTAGGTGGACAGGGCGGCGATGGCCGCCGCGAGCACGCTCGGCAGGAGCAGGGCCAGGCCCCAGGCCGACCACCGGGTGAGGGTGCGGCCGGGAGCCGGTGGCCGCACAGGGTTCACTGTCGTCGTCATGCCCCCAGCCAACCGCGCCGGGCGTGCCCGGACGACCGGCTCCGGTACTCAACCGTTCTGGGTACGCATGCTCAACGCCCGCTCCACGACCGCCTCCAGCTGTTCGTGGTGCGCGCCCTTCCAGTAGGCCCGACCGCACTGCGTGCACCGGGCGAAGACGTCGTAGGTGCGCTGGGTGCCGTCCTTGAGCTGGTCGGCGAGCTCTTCCTTGGTGGCCTCGCGCAGCAGGCCGTTGCAGGCCGTGCAGCGGGTCCAGGGACGGAGTTCGGGGGCGAACCGGTCCAGGACGTCCTGGAGCTGGTCGTCGGGGCGGGTGCTGTAGACATAGGCGCCGGCCCACAGTTCACGGCGGCGCAGCAGGCCCCGGTCGCGGCTGAGCATGACGCGCCGCTCGGCCGCCGAGCGGGCGGCCAGGGCCGCGTCGCCGATGTCGGTCGACTCGTAGGCCGTGTCCACGCCGAGCAGGCGAAGCCGGCGGGCCAGAGTGCCGAGGTGGACGTCGAGGAGGAAGCGGAGCGGGGCGCCCGGGACCTGCTGGGGGCGTTCGACCGCCCGGACCGACACCCGCTCCCCGGCCCGCGGGATGTGCGCCGTGCGCACCTCGCGGCCGTCGACGACCAGCGCGCCGACCTCGGTGAGCGGGATGCCGAGGGATTCGATGACGTGGCCGAGCGTGGAGACGCCGTCCGTGATGAGGGCCGTGGCGCCGCCGCGACGGGCGGGGGGCACGAACACGTTGAGTCCAGGGGCCACTTCGACGTGGATCTCGGTTCCGTTCACCCCGTCAGGATGGCACGGGCGGTCATGCGTGCTGGTAGGCGACCAGCGAGATGCCGACGTAGTGGACGACGAAGGCGGCGAGCGTCAAGGAGTGGAAGACCTCGTGGAAGCCGAACCAGCGCGGTGACGGGTTCGGCCGCTTGATGCCGTAGATCACTCCGCCGGCGCTGTAGAGCAGGCCGCCGACGATCACCAGGACCAGGACGGCGATACCGCCGGTGCGCATGAAGTCGGGCAGGAAGAAGACGGCCGCCCAGCCCATCGCGATGTAACAGGGCGTGTAGAGCCAGCGCGGGGCGCCCACCCAGAAGACACGGAAGACTATGCCGGCCGCTGCGGCGCCCCAGATGCCCCACAGCAGCCACTGGCCCTTGGCGCCCGGCAGGAGCAGCAGGGTGAGCGGGGTGTAGGTGCCCGCGATGATCAGGAAGATGTTGGCGTGGTCGAGGCGGCGCAGGATGCCGTCCATGCGGGGACTCCAGTTGCCCCGGTGGTACAGCGCGCTGACGCCGAACAGCAGGCACGCGGTCAGGACGTAGATGCCGCAGGCGATCCGGCCCCGCGCCGAGTCGGCGAGGGCGGTGAGCACCAGGCCCGCGATGAGTACGGCCGGGAACATACCGAGGTGCAACCAGCCGCGGAGCCGGGGCTTGACCTGGCGCGGCAGGGAGGCCACGACCGGGACGGGCTCAGCGGGAGCGGTGGTGGCGGCGGGGACGGGCGCGGTCATGGGCGGCATCGTACCTACGTCACCGTAAGTCGGATGTCAGAGGCCTGCGGTGACCGGCGGAGGCCGAGGGGAGGGTGGCGGTGACCAGCGGGGGAGGTCGGCGGACGGGGGAGCGGTGACTGGCCGGGCGGGCCGGAGGAGGGCGGCGGAGGTGGCTGGGACCGGCGGACGGCGGGGGCCGGGGGGTGGGGCCGACGGAACAGGTTGTCCAGGGTGGCTGGGGGCTGGCGGGACGTCTGCGGTGACCGGCGGAGGCCGAGGGAAGGGCGGCGGTGACCGGCGGGGGAGGTTGGCGGACGGGGGAGCGGTGACTGGCCGGGCGGGCCGGAGGAGGGCGGCGGAGGGTGGCTGGGACCGGCGGGACGGCTGGCGGGGTGAGGCCGGCGGGGTGGCGGGTGGTGACCGGTAGGGAGGCTGGCGGGGTGGCGGGTGGTGACCGGTAGGGGCGCCCCGCCGACTTGCGGTTGGTGCTGGCAGGTGAGGGGAGGGTGGCGGGGGTGATTGGTGGCGGCTGGAGAGATGAGGCAGACGGGACAGCCGGTCGGTGATCTGCGCGAACGCAAAAAGACCTTCAGCTGAATCCAACATGGACGCAAAGAATCACGAAAAGCGTGGCATTCCTCACGCTGCTCACCTGTGAGGCCCTCTGGACAGATGCGCAAGTACGTCGGATGATCAAATGAGTGCGGTCGGCACCGGATGAGCGGCTACGAAGCATCCGGGTCGCGGCCCCCACGGGGCGACAAGACAAAATCCCTCACTTAGGAGCAATCGTGGCGCGCGACAACGCGGCTCCCTCCGTCCTTCCCACCAACCACCGGGAACTGATCTCGTGGGTCAACGAGATCACCGAATTGACGCAGCCGGACAGGGTGGTCTGGTGCGACGGCTCCGAGGCCGAGTACGAGCGGCTGAGCGAGGAGCTGGTGGCCAAGGGCACCTTCAAGAGGCTCGACCCCGTCAAGCGCCCGCACTCCTACTACGCCGCCTCGGACCCGACCGACGTCGCCCGTGTCGAGGACCGGACCTTCATCTGCTCCGAGAAGGAGCAGGACGCGGGCCCGACCAACCACTGGAAGGCCCCCGCGGAGATGCGGGAGATCTTCTCCGGCGAGAAGGGCCTGTTCCGCGGCTCGATGCGGGGCCGCACGATGTACGTCGTCCCGTTCTGCATGGGCCCGCTGGGCTCCTCGCTGTCCGCGATCGGCGTCGAGATCACCGACTCCGCGTACGTCGCCGTGTCCATGCGCACCATGACCCGTATGGGACAGGCGGTCCTCGACGAGCTGGGCGACGAGGGTTTCTTCGTCAAGGCCGTCCACTCCCTGGGTGCCCCGCTGGAGGAGGGCCAGGAGGACGTGCCGTGGCCCTGCAACCAGACCAAGTACATCTCCCACTTCCCGGAGACCCGCGAGATCTGGTCGTACGGCTCCGGCTACGGCGGCAACGCACTGCTCGGCAAGAAGTGCTACGCCCTGCGCATCGCCTCCGTCATGGCCCGCGACGAGGGCTGGCTGGCCGAGCACATGCTGATCCTCAAGCTCACCCCGCCGCAGGGTGAGGCGAAGTACGTGGCCGCCGCCTTCCCGAGCGCCTGTGGCAAGACCAACCTCGCCATGCTGGAGCCCACGGTCTCCGGCTGGACGGTGGAGACCATTGGCGACGACATCGCCTGGATGCGCTTCGGCGAGGACGGCCGTCTGTACGCGATCAACCCCGAGGCCGGCTTCTTCGGCGTCGCGCCCGGCACCGGTGAGCACACCAACGCCAACGCGATGAAGACCCTGTGGGGCAACGCCGTCTTCACCAACGTCGCACTGACCGACGACGGCGACGTGTGGTGGGAGGGCATGACCGAGCAGGCTCCCGCGCACCTGACCGACTGGAAGGGCAACGACTGGACGCCGGCCTCCGAGACCCCGGCGGCCCACCCGAACGCCCGCTTCACGGTGCCCGCCTCCCAGTGCCCGATCATCGCGCCTGAGTGGGAGGACCCGAAGGGCGTGCCGATCTCGGCGATCCTGTTCGGCGGCCGTCGCGCCAGCGCGGTGCCGCTGGTCACGGAGTCCTTCGACTGGAACCACGGTGTCTTCCTGGGCGCGAACGTCGCCTCCGAGAAGACCGCCGCCGCCGAGGGCAAGGTCGGCGAACTGCGTCGCGACCCCTTCGCGATGCTGCCGTTCTGCGGCTACAACATGGGCGACTACATGGCCCACTGGATCGACGTGGCCAAGGACAAGGACCAGTCCAAGCTGCCGAAGATCTACTACGTCAACTGGTTCCGTAAGAACGACGAGGGCAAGTTCGTCTGGCCGGGCTTCGGCGAGAACAGCCGCGTCCTGAAGTGGATCGTGGAGCGCCTCGAGGGCAAGGCCGAGGGTGTCGAGACCCCGATCGGCATCCTGCCGACGCGGGACGCCCTGGACACCAACGGCCTGGAGCTGGCCGACACCGACCTGGACTTCCTGCTCACGGTCGACAAGGAGGTCTGGCGCGAGGAGGCGGCCCTCGTCCCCGAGCACCTCAACACCTTCGGCGACCACACCCCGAAGGAGCTGTGGGACCAGTACCACGCGCTGGTGGAGCGCCTGGGCTGACAGGCCCCGTCAAGGCTCCGCGGCCGGTCGTCGTGCCCTGACCAGCGATCGTCCCGACCGGCCGCGGTGTGAATCGCCAAGCCGATCCGGCCCCGCACAACGGCGTGCGGGGCCGGTCGCGTGTGCCCCCTTGATTGCGAGAACTTTGCCTTGCTTTTATGGTGCCTGCGAGCCTCACTGATCCCAGTGAGGCTCAACCATGCCTGTGGGGGACACAGTTGAATACAGCACACCGTTCCGGACGCCTGGCGGCCACGCTGCTCGCCGCCACCCTCGCCGGAGCCGGCCTGACCGTCGCCGTGGCACCCGTCGCGCACGCGGCGCCGTACGACGCGGTCGCCAAGCTGCCGATCTCGTCGTACTCGGCGATCGCGGTCGACTCCGTGCACGAGCGCGTGTACGTCGCCGACAACAACTTCGGCAGCCAGTTCAATCAGGGCGTCATCGCCGTCTACGCCTTCGACGGCGCGTGGGTCACCACGATCACCACGCCGCGTCACGTCTCCGGTCTCGCACTCAGTGCCGACAGCTCCGTCCTCTACGCCGGTGTGCGGGACCGGGTGCTGACGTACGACACCACCACCTACGCGAACACGGGCGGCGTGTACGGTGCCACGGACACCTGTGGTGGCAGCGTCGCCTTCTCCGGCGGGAAGGCGTACTACACCGCGGCGTACTCGTGGTACATCTCGGACTGCGACAACGCGCACACCGACATGTACTCCTATGACGGCACCACCGTGGCGAGCACCGGCTGGAACGACTTCGGCAGGCTCCAGCTGGAGGCCGGCCCCGGCGACCGGATGGCCGTGGGCCAGCCGCTCAACACGCAGGCGGCCGACCCCTTCCTCGCGGTGTTCGACACCAGCAGCGGAAGCGCGGTCAAGGTCGCCTCCCGCCGATTCGCCGACGCGGACGGCAAGGGCGCGCTGAACTTCAAGGACGTGTCGTTCTCCGCGGACGGCGGCAAGGTGGCGGTCGCCGACGGCACCGCGGGCACGCGGCTGCTGAACACCTCCGACCTGTCGGACGCGGGCACCGCCTATCCGGCGCTCCCGGCCGGCGCGAGCGCGTCCGCCGTGGCCTACAGCGGCGACGGCACGTACCTGGCGCGTGGCGCCGCGGCGAGCGGTGCCACGCCCGACCTGCTGCTGGCGCCCGCCGATCCGACGGACGCCACGGCCCCACTGGAGTTCGCGTTCGAGGGCAGCCTCGACGGTGACCGGGTCGCCCCGCGTGGCCTGCGGTGGTCCGCGGACGGGTCCCGGCTGTTCGCGGTGACCACCAACGCCGCCGGCAACCAGTACTGGCTGCATGTCATCCAGCCCCCGGCCGTCCAGTACGGCGCGCGCTTCACCGGCGACCTCTCCCACAGCCCCGTCCAGGCGGTCGCGGGCGAGCCGCTGGCGGTGCGCGGCAAGCTGGAGTACGACGGACCGGCGCCCGCCGAGCCGCTGAAGGTGAGGGCGACCCGGAAGGACTCGGCCGGCAGCCACGACCTCGGCACCTTCACCGTCAAGGACGACGGCACGTTCACCGTTCTCGACGAGCCCGACCTGACCGGCGACGCCACCTACACGGTGTCCTTCCTCGGCGACCTGACGCACCGCCCCGCCGACGACATCACCACCACCGTGACGGTCGCCAAGGCGCCCACGGCGATCGCTCTCAACGCCCCGGCGGAGGCGACGCTCGACGGCGGTGTCACGATCACGGGCACGTTCACCGCGCAGGGCAAGGCCCTGCCCGAGCGGGCCGTGCTCACGGTCGAGCGGACCGACCGGCTCGGCAGCGGAGTCCTCAGCTCCGTCACCGTCGCCGCCGACGGCACCTTCACCATCAACGACATCCCGCGCACCCGCCGCGAGGTGACCTACGCGGTCAGCTGGCCCGGCGACGACCTGCACGAAGGGTCGAGCGCGCAGGCCACGGTGTTCGTCCGGCGGTGACGCTCCCGCAGTGCTGAGCGGCGACCCGGTCCGCGCGTACCTGCGGGGGCGCGCGGACCGGCGCCGACCGGTTACCCCCTCGGGGTCAGTGAGCGGTGCTGGGGTGCTGAGGCTCGGACAGGGCGGCGGCGTGCGCGTCCATGCGTTCGGCCGCGAGGATCGCCGCGGTCGTGTCGGCGCGGGAGGCGGCGACGACGAGGGCACGGCCGGCGAGCGTGTGCGCGCGACGGTGCAGTGTGGTGGGGTCGCCGTCCGGGGAGAGTGTCGCGCGGGCCGGGGTCTGTCCTCCGCGCAGCCGCGTGACCTGCCCGGCGAGGCGTTCGGACGCCGTGTCCAGGTCGACGCAGGGGGTCAGCGCGCGCAGCTCGTCGGTGACGGTGAGCAGCGCGGCGAGATGCCCGGCGAGCTGGATGTCCAGTTCCTCCTCGCGCGACCGGCGGGGGAGGTCGGGGGCGGTGCCGGCCATCGTGCTGTGGACCGACTTCATACGGATCGGTTCGTACATGGGATGGCCTCCTGCACTTGACAGGAAGCCATCCTAGCTTGGATTGCGTCTAAAATTGTCCCGTGTTGCAGGGTGTGGTCCGCAGGCCACGGTCCGCAGGCCACGGTCCGCTCGGTCACGCCTGGCTGTAACCGTCCAGGAAGGTGCCGATGCGCGTCACCGCGTCCCTGAGATCCCCGATGCTCGGCAGTGTCACCACGCGGAAGTGGTCCGGCTCGGGCCAGTTGAAGCCGGTGCCCTGGACGACCATGATCTTCTCCTGGCGCAGCAGGTCCAGGACCATCCGGCGGTCGTCCTTGATCTTGAAGACCTTGGGGTCGAGACGCGGGAAGAGGTACAGCGCGCCCTTGGGCCGTACGCAGCTCACGCCAGGGATCTGCGTCAGCAGCCCGTATGCGGTGTCCAGCTGCTCCTTCAGTCGGCCGCCCGGCAGCACCAGGTCGTTGATCGACTGGCGTCCGCTGAGCGCGGCGGCCACCCCGTGCTGGCCCGGCACGTTCGCGCACAGGCGCATGTTCGCCAGGATCGTCAGGCCCTCGATGTAGGAGTCGGCGTGCGCACGCGGCCCGGAGATCGACATCCACCCCACGCGGTATCCGGCCACCCGGTAGGACTTCGACATGCCGTTGAAGGTGAGGGTGAGCAGGTCGGGGGCGATCTTCGCGGTCGGGGTGTGGGTGGCGCCGTCGTAGAGGATCTTGTCGTAGATCTCGTCCGAGCAGACCAGCAGGTTGTGCCGGCGGGCGATGTCGGTCAGGCCCTTGAGCATCGCCTCGTCGTAGACCGCGCCCGTGGGGTTGTTCGGGTTGATGATGACGATGGCCTTGGTGCGGTCGGTGACCTTCCGCTCGACGTCGGCGAGGTCGGGCATCCAGTCGGACTGCTCGTCGCAGCGGTAGTGCACCGCGGTACCGCCCGACAGCGACACCGCCGCCGTCCACAGGGGGTAGTCCGGGGCCGGGACCAGGACCTCGTCGCCGTCGTCCAGCAGGCCCTGCATCGCCATCACGATCAGCTCGGAGACGCCGTTGCCGATGAAGACGTGCTCGACGTCCGTCTCGATGCCGAGGGTCTGGTTGTGCATGACGACCGCGCGGCGGGCGGCCAGCAGGCCCTTGGCGTCGCCGTAGCCGTGCGCCGTGGAGACGTTGCGGAGGATGTCCTCGAGGATCTCCGGCGGGCACTCGAAGCCGAAGGCGGCCGGGTTGCCCGTGTTGAGCTTCAGGATGCGGTGACCAGCTGCTTCCAGGCGCATCGCCTCTTCGAGCACCGGGCCCCGGATCTCGTAACAGACGTTGGCGAGCTTCGTCGACTGGATCACCTGCATGCCGTGAGCTTACGGCGCGCTCATGTCTTATGCGTCGTGTTTTACGCCACGTGATCCCCCGTAATTCACGTTGTTATCGATGGCTGCTGTCTCAGGAGTAACTTGCGTCCCTAGAATCCATGGGCATGTCCACCGAACGCGAGTACGAGGTGGGGGCGTACGGCGTGCACGGACCGGTCGATGCAGCCGAGGGTCCGCCGAACGTGTACCACCCGCAGGCGGCCACGGCCCCGTCGTACGAGGAGTACGCCGACCCCGCCGCCGCCCATGGCTGGCAGAGCGCCTACGACGAGACGCGCGAGCTGCCGCCTGCCGTGCTGTCCGCCACGGCCACCACCGTCGACTCCGCCACCCCGCCCACCGCCGACTCCACCGCCGACTCCACCGCCGGCCCGGGCGCCGACCTCGATGCCGACCCCGATGCCGGCCCCGATGCCGGCCCCGATGTCGGCTCCACCGACGCCGACTTCGACGCGCAGGTTCCGCCGTTCGCCGGACCCGGCGAGGAGGGGCAGGGCCGTGCCGACCGCAGGCGGCAGCGGAAGCGTGGTGGCCGCCGCCGGGTGGCCGTCGTCGCGGGTGCCCTCGGCGTGCTCTGCGCGGGCGTGGCGATCGCCGGGCTGGCGGACTCCGGGACCTCGTCGGGGCCGCGTTCCGACGGGCGCCCCAGCACCTCCGGCGACGCTGGGGACGCCACGAGTGCCGACCCGGGCGCCACCACCTCCCCGGCCGCCGGTGACGGCAGCCCCAGTGCCGGCTCGTCCGACGCCTCCAAGGCCTCCGGCACGCCGACGGGCGACGCCGCTACCGGCGCGAGCGGGCAGCCGTCGTCGACCGGCACCTCCCCGGCCGCCGGCACCTCCAAGGCCCCGTCGCCGACGTCCACGCCCGTCGCCACGACGCCCGACAGCACCGACTCCGCGGGAACGGGCAAGGCGCGCGGGCACGGCCCGACCAGGAAGCCGAGGTAGGCGCTCGCCCTCTCCATCGCGCCGATCGGACAGCGCGGCCCGGTGGGTGACGTGGCGTCAGGCCGGATCAGTCGCATACAGGTCCTTGCCCGGGCAACCCCCTCTGACGAGAATGCCCATGACAAGACGGCGGCCGGAAGATCTCCGGCCGCTCACGTCTGCAGAGGGGACCCCCACATGCGCAAGCCTCTCCTTGCCGCGCTCTCCGCCCTGGCCATCGCCGGGCTCGGCGCGGTCCCCGCCGTCGCCGCCCCGCACGCCGAGGCGGCCCGGTCGGCCCACTCGGTCACGGCGGCCGAGGCGGTCACGGCAGCCAAGGCGGTCAACTCGGCCAAGGCGACGACCGTCGACTTCGCCGGCACCGTCTCGCTCAGCAACTGCTCCGGTTCGGTGGTCCGCTTCCCGAACTCCGTCGACACCGACCCCGCGCTCGTCATGACCAACGGCCACTGCCTGGAGACCGGGTTCCCGCAGCCCGGTCAGGTCATCACCGGCCAGTCCTCCAGCCGCACCTTCGGCCTGCTGAACTCCAGGGGCACCAAGGTCGCCACGCTCCGCGCCAACCAGGTCGTCTACTCGACCATGACCGACACGGACGTCACGATCTACCGCCTGACCACCACCTACGCGCAGATCAAGAGCACCTACGGCATCAGCGCGCTCACGGTGAACGACACCCACCCGGTCGCCGGCACCGCCATCAGCGTCGTCTCCGGGTACTGGAAGCGGATCTACAACTGTGACATCGACGGGTTCGTGTACCAGCTGAAGGAGGGCGGCTGGACCTGGAAGGACTCGGTCCGCTACACCTCCGCCTGCAACACCATCGGCGGCACCTCCGGCTCCCCGGTGATCGACACCGCCACCGGCAGGGTCGTGGCCGTCAACAACACGGGCAACGAGAACGGCGAGAGCTGCACGGTGAACAACCCGTGCGAGGTGGACGAGAACGGCAACATCACCGTCCGTCAGGGCATCAACTACGCCGAGGAGACCTACCAGATCCCGGCCTGTTTCACGACCGGCAACCAGCTGGACCTCAGCGCGTCCGGCTGCACCCTGCCCAAGCCGTGACGGCGGCCTGGCCGGGCGTTCGGCGGACCGACCGCCCGGCCAGGACGTCCGTCCGCCGGCCGTCCTCGACGACGAAACGGCCGTCGATCACGACGTACGGGATCCCCGTGGGGAGTTCGCCGGGCGCGGCGGACGGGGCGCCGGCGGCGACCGTGGCCGGGTCGAACAGCACCAGGTCGGCCCGGTAGCCCTCGCGTACCAGCCCGCGGTCCGGCAGCCGCAGCCGGGCCGCAGGCCGCGCGGTGAGACGGGCGACGCACTCCTCCAGGGACAGCACCCCCGACTCCCGCACGTAGTGCCCCAGATAACGCGGGAAGGTGCCGTACGCACGCGGGTGCGGTTCGGCGCCCCGGAGGATGCCGTCCGAGCCGCCGGTGTGGGCGCGGTGCCTCATGATCGCGCGGACGTTCTCCTCGTGGCCCACGTGATGGAGGATCGTCGTGCCGAGCCGGTCTTCGACCAGCAGCCGGTGTGCGACCGCCCACGGGGTCTCGCCGCGCAGCTGCGCCGCCTGCCGGACCGTACGGCCCACGAAGTCGTCCAGGGCCGGGTCGGTGACTCCGGAGACCTCGACCGTGTCCCAGTCCACGGGCACACCGTGGTTGCCGTCCGAGCCGGTCACCTCCAGGACGTGCCGGACGCGTTCGGCGGTCGCCGGGTCGGTGAGACGGGCCAGGGTCTTTGCCGGGCCGCCCTCGCCCGCCCAGCCCGGCAGCAGCGCGGCGAGGGTGGTGCAGCCCGAGGTGTAGGGGTAGCTGTCCAGGGTGATGTCCGCACCGGAGTCCAGTGCCCGGTCGAGCAGGGCGAGGAGCTCGGGGGCGCGGCCCTTGTTCACGTCGAAGTTCAAGGTGGCGTGGGCGAGATGGAGGGGGCAGCCGGCCTCCCGGGCCACGGAGACCATCTCCGCGTACGCCTCCAGCGCGCCGGCGCCGTAGGAGCGGTGGTGCGGGCAGTAGTAGCCGCCGTACTCGGCCACCACCCTGCACAGTTCGGTGAGTTCGGTGTCCGTGGCGTACCGGCCGGGGGTGTAGGTGAGCCCGGACGACAGTCCCACCGCGCCCTGCTCCAGCCCTTCCGCCACCAACCGCCGCATCCGGTCCAGTTCCTCGGCCGTCGCCGCCCGGTCCTCCCAGCCGACGGCGAGCGCACGGACCGTGCCCTGCGGGACCAGGTAGGCCGCGTTGACGGCGATGCCGCGGTCGAGCCGGTCGAGGTACTCGCCGACCGTGCGCCAGTCGAAGTCGATGTCGTCGCCGTACCCGTTCCAGCCGGCGATCGCCCGGCGCACGTCCTCCAGCGTGCGGTCGTCCACGGGCGCGTACGACAGCCCGTCCTGGCCGATGACTTCGAGGGTCACTCCCTGCGCCACCTTCGCGGTGTGTTCGGGGTCGCGCAGCAGGGCCAGGTCGGAGTGGGCGTGCATGTCGATGAAGCCGGGGGAGAGGACCAGGCCCTCCGCGTCCAGCTCGCGCATGGCGCTCGGGCGTTGGCAGCCGGCCGCGGCGGCCTCCTTGACGATCGAGACGATACGGCCGCCGTCGACCACGACATCGGCGCGGTACGACGGTTCACCACTGCCGTCGACCACGTCCGCGTCACGGATGACCAGATCCTCCACGAAGGCTCCCCAGGAGTACGAGCTGCCGGCAGGCGCTGGAAGCGGGTGCGCGCTAGAAGTAGGTGCGGATGTAGTCGACGACCGTCCCGTCCGTCTCGGCCACCGGGATCAGCTGCCACTTCTCGAAGGTCGTGCACGGATGGGACAGGCCGAAGCCGACCCAGTCGCCGACCTCGACGTCCGCCTCCGGGGCGGTGCGCAGCCACAGGTGCTGGTCGGACAGGGCGGTCACCTCGATACCGAGTGCCGGGTGTTCGCCGCCGTTGCGGCGGACCACGTGGGGCACGGGCAGGTCGAGGTCGTAAGGGGCGTCCCGCTTGCCCGCGTTGACGAAGGCCTGGCCGCCGGACGGACGGGAGACGACCTGGGTCCACAGCCGGAACGCCGGCTCCAGGGCACCTTCCTCGGGGACCCGGTTGAACGGGGTGAGCCGGCGGTAGTGCACGTCGTCGTGCGAGACGTACGCACCCGAGCGCAGCAACTTCAGGACCGGCAGCGTCATGCCGGGGATCACGGCGAAGACGTCGGCGACCGCGTCGAACCACTCGCTGCCGCCGGCACTCACCACGATCTCCTCGGCCCCGGCGAACCGTCCCGCCTTGTCGAACTCGACGGCGAGCGCGACCAGCCGCCCCAGCCACTCACGGACCCGCTCCGGGCCGGCACCGGGTACCTGGGCCTCGTACCCCGCCACGCCCACCAGCCGCAGCGCCCGCGTACCGGCCACCGCGTCCGCGACCGCCCGCGCGTCCGCCTCCGTGCGCACACCGGTACGGGCTTCGTCGCCGGCGGCCAGCTCCACGACGACGTCCACCGGCCGTGCGGCGCCGCGCAGGGCCGCGTCCATCAGCTCCACACCGCGCACGGAGTCGACGTAGCAGACGAAGGCGAACTCCGGGTCGGCGGCGAGTTCGGCGGCGATCCAGCGCAGGGCGGGGGCGTCCACCAGCTCGTTGGCGAGGAAGATCCGCCGTACCCCGAAGGCCCGCGCCACCCGCACCTGGTGCGGCACCGCGAGGGTGATGCCCCAGGCGCCGTGCTCGATCTGGCGCTGGAAGAGCTGGGGGGCCATCGAGGTCTTGCCGTGCGGGGCGAAGGCGAGACCGTGCCGGGCGGTGTACGTCTCCATGAGCGCCAGGTTGTGCTCCAGGCGCTCGGCGGACAGGGCGAGGACCGGGGTGGTGAAGCCGCCGGTGAAGAGGTTGCGGCGCTGGGCGGTCAGCTCCGCGACGGTCAGTCCGTCGGCGTCCGGCGGCAGGCCCTTGAAGCGGTGGTCGATGCGTTCCTCGGCCAGGCGGGCGAGCGCTTCGGTGCTCATGGAGCCCCTCTCTGCTGTTGCCGTTGCACTACCTGCAACAGCCATTTCATCTGGTGCTTACTGGTGTCTAGCATCTCGCCGGTACCGGCACGCCCGAATGGGCGAGAAGCCCGAGAAGAGCCAGAAGAGCCAGAAGAGCGAGAAGCCCGAGAAGCCCGAGAAGAGTCAGAAGAGCGAGAAGAGGGAGAAGGCATAGAAGGCCAGAAGAGTGAGAAGTCCGCGCTCATCCCGAAGACCCACACCGCCCCGCCGGCGAAGTTCTCCCAACAGCCGCTACTGCGACGAACAGGGCCTGACCGAGCCGTCCGTCGCCCGGACGACCGTCTACGCCGGCCTCTTTGCCGGGCATCTCATCGAGATCGACGCGCTCGCGGTTCTCGGCTGACTGGTTCCGGCACAGGAAAGTCGTCCATACTGCCGCCGTGGAGCAGCGCATAGGATCGAGCAGCAAGCCCCTGAAGGGGGAGCCCGTCACGGGCGCCGGTTTCGACCCGGCGTTCATCCCGGGACTCACGGGCCCCGCCCCGGCACCGGCCCCGGAGGACGCGAAGCGGGGGCCAGAGCCGGAGACCGCGGAGGCGGGGACGACGGAGGCGGCGCCGGTGGAGAAGCCGGTGGCGCAGGAGGAGACGGTCACCGACGCGGACGACGCACCGCAGGACGCGGCAGGTGACGGTCCCGTCTTCGAGGCGTCCGACCGCCGCGCCAGGATCGTCGCCGACCACAAGGGCGTCCGCCTCAGCCTGGACGAGGAGGCGTGCGAGTTCCGCTGGGACGAGATCGCGGCGGTCGAGACGGAGTCCCCGCGCTTCGGCAAACGCTTCACGATCACCGTCCACACCCCTGACCGCCGCTGGTACCCGATCGAGATCGAGGCGACGGCCAGGGCCGGCTTCAAGGAGTGGGAGTCCCAGCTGGACGAGGTCCTCGACGCGTACTTCGAGGAGGCCTAGCCGGTCGCCCGGGACCTACGGTGGGCGTTCTTGAGCAGCTGCGACACCGCGCCCCTGTACCGGTCGAGGCCCGTTCCCCTGCGAGCGGGCTGAACGGCCGTGGCGTCACGGCAGGGCGTGTACGTGGGCGCCCACCGCGTTCGACCAGGCGTTGCCCGAGGACGCGTCCCAGTTGGTCGACCAGGCCATCGCGCCCCGCAGGTCGGGGTAGGTCCTGGACGGCTTGAAGGAGCCGCAGTTCGTCCCCGCCGTCAGGCAGTCCAGGGCGTTGTCGACGACCGTGGGGGAGACGTAGCCGCTGCCCGCGCCGCTGGTCGAGGCCGGAAGGCCCAGGCCTACCTGGGAGGGTGACAGCCCGCCCTCCAGCTGGATGCAGGCCAGGGCGGTCAGGAAGTCCACGGAGCCCTGGCCGTAGACCTTGCCGTCGCAGCCCAGCATGGAACCACTGTTGTAGTACTGGGTGTTGACGACCGTCAGGATGTCCTTCACGTTCAGCGCGGTCTGGAAGTACGCGCTGGACGTCGACTGCATGTCGAGCGTCTGCGGGGCCATCGTGATGATCAGGGACGAGCCCGCCTTCGCCGACAGCGCGCGCAGGGCCTGGGTCATGTACGTCGCGTTGAGGCCGTTCTCCAGATCGATGTCGACACCGTCGAAGCCGTACGTCTGCATCAACGCGTACACCGAGTTCGCGAAGTTCGCCGCCGACGCCGAGTCGTTGACCGACACGGTGCCGTTCTGGCCGCCGATCGAGATGATCACCTTCTTGCCGGCGGCCTGCTTGGCCTTGATGTCCGCCTTGAACTGGTCGGCCGTGTAGCCGCCGAGACCGGCGGAGTCCAGGGTGAAGCCCACCGCGCCCGGGGTCGAGGTGGCGTCCGCAAAGGCGACGGCGATGATGTCGTACGCGGACGGGACGTCGGAGATCTTCTGGACCGTCGCGCCGTTGTTGAAGTTCTGCCAGTAGCCCGTCACCGCGTGCCTGGGCAGCGCACCGCCTCCGCCGCCTCCGCCGCCGGACGTCGTCGTGGCCGTCACCGTCGCCGATTTCGCCGACTCGCCCGCCGCGTTGGTCGCGGTGACCTGGAAGCTGTACGACGTGGACGCGGCGAGGCCCGTGATCGTGGCCGACGCGCCCGTCACCGCCGTCACCTTCGTGCCGTTCTGGTAGACGTTGTAACCCGTCGCGCCCGTTACCGCGTTCCAGGACAGGGAGGCCGACGAGGACGTCGTACCGGAGACCGTGAGGCCCGCCGGGGCGGCCGGGACCGTGGGGGCGGGGTCGCCGCCACCGCCGCCGTCGGGGCCGTAGACCGAGATGTCGTCGGCGTAGTAGGCGGACTGGCCGTACCAGCCATGGGTGTAGACGGTGACCGAGGTAGTGGACGCACCCGTGGTGAAGGTGGTCGAGAGCTGCGTCCAGGCCGTGGTGTCGGGGGTCCAGGCGGAGACATCGGTGGTGCCGGTGCCGGTCACGCCCAGGAAGGAGTAGCCGCCCCGCACCCAGGCGCTCAGCGTGTACGTCGAGCCGGGCTCGACCGCCACCGTCTGGGTGCACCGGGCGTCGTCCTGGCCGGCCGGGGCTGCCTTCAGGGCCGAAGAGCCGCCGTGCACCGGTGAGGAGACCGTCGTGCCGCTGTTCGCCGTGCAGGTCCAGCCGGTGAGGCCGGACTCGAAGCCGGCGTTCTTGACGTTGTTGACGTCCGCCGCGGACGCGGGGACGGCGGCCAGGCCCGCCAAGGACAGGGCGAGGGCGGTGACGGCGGACCAGGTGGCGGTCCGGGTGGCGATCCGTCCTCTGCGTCTGGGCATGCCTGATGCGCGGTCCATTGGCGCCTCCGGTGGGGGAGTTGAGGGGGAGGGGAGACGGTGGCCACCGTTGCGTACAAGTTGGTCCAGACCAATCGCGCTGTCAAGAGGTCCAGACCGGAACGGCTCGCGAGTCGGCGCTCAACCTGTCCTGTTTTGAAGCGACTTGTGCGCTGTGAGTTCCACGCTGGCTGCACAAACGCTGTTCTCCGGTCATTCGGCCGTGGATACAGTGCTCACATAGTCACGCACTGAAGTCGTCCGGCGCACGGGAGTGACTCCGGTGAGCCCGGCGGGTGTGAAGAGCGGAGTGCTGCGCGTGCCAACTGCCATTGCCGTGACCAGTGCCGACATGGCACTGCCGCCGCAGGACGAACGAACCATGCCCGCCGTCGTGCTGGCCGACCTCGACCGACGGCCGCTGGAGCACACGCTGACCGAACTCCAGGGCGTCATCGAGCAGCACGGGTACGTGGTCGTCGTGTGCTCGCAGGCCACCCCGGAGCCCGTCGTACGGCGCCTGCACACCCTGCGCTCGCTGCTGGAGAGCGACCGGGTCGCCGTCTTCCGCCCCGGACTGCCGCCCCTCGGCATCGCCGTCCTGGCACGGCAGCTGCGCCAGCTCGCCTCCTGCGACCTGACCCCGGGCGTGCTGGCCTCCGCCGGACGGCTGCTCACCCACTACATCCACGCCGGTGCCGTCCTCGGCTCGGTCGCCCGGCTGGACCGCGTTCCCGTCGGCCTCAAGGCACACGCCAAGTCCTGGCTGCCCGGCAGCCAGTTCGCCGTGCTCGCCCACCCCGAGCCGCAGCTCGTGCGGATAGCACCCGGCGCCGCCACGCTCAAGGGTCCCGACTTCAGCACCTGGATGCTCGTCGCGAAGGGGCAGCTGCAGACCGACTGGCTCGCCGGGCTGGCCAAGGAGTGGGGCGTGCAGGGGCTGCGCGAGGCGCCGCTGCCCGCCGAGTCCCCGCTGTGGTGGGGGACCGGCCGCGCGGTCGAGTTCTGCAGCTACCTCGCCGATCTGCCGGTGCTCTACCAGCTCGTCACCTCCGTGCGGCAGAGCACGTGCCACTGGTGCGGCATCGACGTCATCGGCGACCGCTGCGTCTTCTGCTCCGCCACCCCGCCGCCCGCCCACGAACCACCCGCGGCCCGCGCCCTGGAGCAGCGCGCTCCCGGCCGACGGGCCCTGGAGCAAAGTTCCTCGGGCCGCCGCGCCCTGGAACAACGCCCCCCGGAACAACGCCCCCCGGAGCAGCGCACGCCCGCCTGACCGGCGCCGAGAACACTCGCTCACATCCCGCTCGACCGATTCCCCCATGAGGTTGCACGGTTCATGAACTCCCGTCAGCGCCGCGGCGTCATACTCCTGATCCTGTCGGTCCTGTGTGCTCTCGGCGCGTTCGCCGGCGTGCTCTCCGTCATCGACAACGTGCAGTCCAAGGTCGGCCACGAGGTCACCGCCTACCGCGTCAGGTCCGACGTGCAGCCGTACACCGCCCTGGACACCGGCCAGTTCCAGAAGATCAAGATGCCCAGGCGGTGGCTTTCCGGCAACGCCGTGACCGATCTCCGTCAGATCCAGGGCAAGATCGCCGTGACCACCCTGCGTCGGGGCTCCCTGCTCCAGACCGACATGATCGTCGACCAGCCCGCGCTCCAGCCAGGACAGCAAGAGGTCGCCATCATGATCGACGCGGCCACCGGTGTCGCCGGCAAGATCACCCCCGGCTCGCGGGTCAACGTCTACGCCACCTTCGAGGGACAGAAGGACGGCGACCCCGACCAGTCGAAGATCATCGTGACCAACGCCCGCGTCCTCGACGTCGGCCGGATCACCGCCCTCGACCCCGACAGCAGCAAGAACCAGCAGCAGCCCACCGAGGCCGTCCCCATCACCTTCGCGCTGTCCACCCTCGACGCCCAGCGCATCACCTACGCCGAATCCTTCGCCCAGCGGGTCCGGCTCGCCCTGGTGGCCCCCGGCAGTCAGACCAGCGTCCCCGACAAGGACCGCACCTACGAACTCACGACGGACAAGTGAGAGGCGGCCGAGCATGCCCACCAGGATCCTCCCGGCCGGCGCGGACCCGGACGCCGTACGCTCCCTCGTCACCCTGCTCAGCCAGCTCCCCGACGCCGAACCGCAGCCGCCCGTCGGTGATTCCACCCAGCTGGTCGACAGCCTCGCCCGCCTCGCCGCCACGTCGGTCGACGAGCTGCCCGAGGTCGTCGTCGTCCACGAACGCATCGGGCCCATCCCTGCGCTGGAGCTGATCCGCGAGGTCGCCCTGCGCTTCCCGGCCGTCGGCGTGATCCTCGTCACCACCGACGCGAGCCCCGGCCTGTTCGCCGCCGCCATGGACTCCGGCGCCCGCGGCCTGGTCGCGCTCCCCCTCTCGTACGACGAACTCGCCGTCCGGGTACAGGCCGTCGCCCAGTGGTCGACCGGCGTACGACGTCATCTCGGCCACGGCGCCGATGTGTTCAGCGGCGCCGGCGGTACCGTCGTCACGGTCAGCGGGGCCAAGGGCGGGGTCGGCGCGACCCTGGTGGCGATCCAGCTCGCGCTCGCCGCCCAGACCTCCGGCCGGTCCACCGCCCTGGTCGACCTCGACCTGCAGACCGGTGACATCGCCTCCTACCTGGACGTCCAGTTCCGTCGCTCGGTCGTCGACCTCGCCGCCATCACCGACATCTCCCCACGCGTCCTCGCCGACGCCGTCTTCCGCCACGACACCGGCCTGGCCCTGCTCCTCGCACCCGCCGAGGGCGAACGCGGCGAGGAGGTCACCGACCGCGCCGCCCGCCAGATCGTCAGCGCCCTGCGCTCCCGCTACGAGGTGGTCGTGGTGGACTGCGGCGCCCAGCTCGGGGGCGCCGGCGCCGCGGCCGTGGAGACGGCCGACACCGCCCTGCTGGTGGCCACCCCCGACGTGATCGCCGTACGCGCCGCCAAGCGGACCGTGCGCATGTGGGACCGGCTGCAGGTCCGCAAGGCCGAGGAGACGACCCTCGTCGTCAACCGCCACACGCGCGGTACGGAGATCCAGCCCGCCCTCATCCAGCGCATCACCGGCACGGCCCTGGCACGCACGGCCGTCCCCGCCGCCTTCAAGGAACTCCAGGGCGTCGTCGACGCCGGACGCCTGCACGAACTCGACAGCAGGAGCACGGTGAAGCAGGCGCTGTGGGGGCTCGCGGGCGAGCTGGGGCTGGCGAAGGCGGCCGAGGGGCCCTCGCACCGGGGTGGGACACGCAGTTCGGTCGGTTTCCGGCGGCGGAAGGAGTGACGAGCCGATGAGACGCCTGCGAGGGGACGACCGGGGGCAGGTCACCATCGAGTTCCTCGGGATGACCCCGCTGATCGTTCTGACCCTGGTGCTGATGTGGCAGGCCGTGTTGGTGGGGTACACCTTCACGCTCGCGGGGAACGCTGCGGACGAGGCGGTGCGGGCGGGCACAGTGGTGGAGTCGGGGGGTGCGCGTGAGGCCGCGTGCAGGGCGGCGGGGCTGAAGCACCTGTCGGCGGCATGGAGGGGGAGTGCCGAGGTGCACTGTGGTGGAAGCGGCTATGTGACGGCCGAGGTCACGCTGCACGTGCCGGTCCTCTTTCCCGGACTGATCGACTTCCCCGCCCGGGTGCACGGCAAAGCCGGTGCCGTGGAGGAGGAGGTGGAGCGCTGAGATGCCGTACGGGCGCAGACGACGCAGACGTGACAGCGGGCAAGTCGCCATCGAGTACCTCGGGTTCCTCCCCGTCCTGCTGATCGTGGGGCTCGCCGGCATCCAGATCGGGGCGGTCGCCTACGCGGCCGAGCAGGCCGGTACGGCGGCTCGGGCGGGAGCGCGGGCGGCCTCCTTGGGGAAGGGGGCACAGGAGGCGTGTGACCAGGCGGCCAGTCTCAAGGTGAACTGCTTCGCCGAACGGGGCGGCGACTCGGTCACCGTCACCGCCAGCGTCACCATCCCCAAGATCCTCTGGGGATTCGGCGATGCCCGCAAGACCGCCACCATGCCCATGTCCCGCGACGACTGACCGAGGAGAACGAACCGATGAGCCTGCGGGCACGCATCAACACTCCCGAGGAGCACGGCAGTCGGGGCGAGGACGGTCACCTGGTCGCCGCCTACCGGGCCAAGCTGCTGGAGGAGATCGACCTCGCGGAGATGAGCGCGCTGGCCGCCGCCGAGCGCCGGGCCCGGCTCGAACGGGTGCTCGGGCACATCATCAGCCGTGAGGGCCCGGTGCTGTCGACCGTGGAGCGCTCGCAGCTGATCCGCCGGGTGGTGGACGAGGCGCTCGGCCTCGGCATCCTGGAGCCACTGCTCGAAGACGCGTCGATCACCGAGATCATGGTGAACGGACCCGACGCGATCTTCGTCGAGCGCGGCGGCCGGGTCGAGCAGTTACCGCTGCGCTTCGTGTCCGCGGACCAGCTGATGCAGACCATCGAGCGGATCGTGTCGACGGTCAACCGCCGGGTGGACGAGTCCAACCCGATGGTCGACGCCCGGCTGCCGTCCGGCGAGCGCGTCAACGTCATCATCCCGCCGCTGTCGCTGACCGGCCCCACGCTCACCATCCGCCGCTTCCCGCGCTCCTTCACGCTCCAGGAGCTGATCGGCTTCGGCTCGCTCGACGAGCACATGACGTTCCTGCTGGCGGGCCTGGTGCAGGCGAAGTTCAACATCATCGTCTCGGGCGCCACCGGCACCGGAAAGACGACCTTGCTGAACGCCCTGTCCGGGCTGATCCCGCCGCACGAACGCATCATCACCATCGAGGACTCCGCCGAACTCCAGCTCCAGCAGACGCACGTCGTCCGGCTGGAGTCACGGCCACCCAACGTCGAGGGCAAGGGCGAGGTCACCATCCGGGACCTGGTGCGCAACTCGCTGCGCATGCGGCCCGACCGGATCGTCGTCGGCGAGGTGCGCGGCGGGGAGTCCCTCGACATGCTGCAGGCGATGTCCACGGGCCACGACGGCTCCCTCGCCACCGTGCACGCCAACAGCGCCGAGGACGCCCTCACCCGCCTGCAGACCCTCGCCTCCATGTCCGACGTGGAGGTCCCCTTCGTCGCCCTGCACGACCAGATCAACAGCGCCGTGGACGTCATCGTGCAGCTCACCCGGTTCGCCGACGGTGCCCGCCGCATCACCGAGATCGCGCTGCTCGACAGCCACGGCGGGGAGCCGTACCGGCTGGCCACCGCGGTCCGCTTCCACGCCCAGCCCATGACCCCCGACGGCCGGGTGTACGGCACCTTCGAGTACTTCCCGCTGCCGCGCCGCACCGCCGACCGCCTCTACATGGCGAGCCAGCCCATCCCGCAGGCCTTCGGAGTCGCCCGCTCCGCGGACCAGCTCGCCACCCGAGAAGCCAGGTAGGACCAAGGACCATGGAACTCCACACCCTCGTCCAGCTGACCACCGGCGTCGCCCTGCTGACCTGCGTCCTGGCCGTCGCCGGCGTGCACAGCTACGCCGCGGGCCGGGCCCAGCGGGCGGTGCTGATCGACCGCCTCTCGCACACCGGGCAGCCACAGGCCACCGGCCGCCGGCGTCGCTTCCGCAACCTGGACCGGCGGCTGCGCCGTACGACGCTGGGCCGGAAGCTGGAGCTGCGGCTGGCGGCCACCGGCCTGGACGTCACCCCGGGCGAGTTCTTCGCCGGCATGCTCGCCACCGTCGCCGCACTGTGGCTGATCGGCCAGGCGACTCTGGCGCCCTTCTTCGGCCCCCTGGCAGGCCTCCTGGGCATCTGGGCAGCCCTTCAGTTCCTCAACTGGCAGCGCCAGAAACGCATCGAGCGCTTCATCAACCAACTCCCCGAACTGGCCCGCATCCTGGCCAACGCCACCCAGGCGGGCCTCGCCCTGCGCACCGCGATCGGCATGGCCGCCGAGGAGCTGGAGGCCCCGGCGGGCCAGGAACTCGCCAAGGTCGCCGACCAGCTGGCGATCGGCCACTCCATGGACGACGCGCTCGGCGAACTCGCCGACCGGCTGCCGTCCCGGGAACTCGTCGTCCTGGTCACCACCCTGGTCCTGTCCAACCGCGCGGGCGGCCAGGTCGTCTCCGCCCTGCGGAACCTCACCGAGACGCTGGAGGAGCGCAAGGAGACCCGTCGCGAGATCCGCACCCAGCTCTCCCAGGTGACCATGACCTCGTACGCCGTCCCCGTGCTCGGCGTCGGCGCCCTGTTCCTGATGAACGCCGTCAAGGACGGCGCCCTGGACCGCATGACCGGCTCACCGATCGGCCAGGCCTGCGTGACCATCGCGTTCGCCCTGTACGCCGTCGGCTTCGTCCTCATCCGGCGCCTGAGCCGGATCGATGTCTGAGGGGGACGGCCCGATGGCACACGGACTCCTGGGACTCCTCCTGGCCCTGACGGCGGGCGCGAGCGTCTGGGGCATCTTCGCGGGCATCCGCATGTACCGCGCGGACGCCAAGCTCCCCGGCGACCTCGCCGTCGCCCTGGAGGTCGGGGCCACCCGCACCGGCGCGGTCGGCTCCGTCGTCGACCGCCTGGGCATGCGCTACGCCCCCGCCGTCCTGCGCCTGATGGGGCCCCGCCTGGTCGCCAGGTACCGCCGCAAGATCGACCTCGCGGGCAACCCCGGCGGCCTGACCATCGACCGCTACGCGGCCCGCCGCGCGGTCTACGGGGCGCTGGGGGCCGTCGGCTTCCTGGTCTTCCTCCTCCGCGGCCAGTGGTTCGTCGCCCTGCTGCTCCTGCTCTTCGGCGCGTTCTGGACGGAGGTGGGCATCTGGTCGGCGATCCGGATCCGCAAGGACGTGATCGAGCGGACCCTGCCCGACTTCCTGGACGTGCTCGCCGTGGTGGTGAGCGCGGGCCTCGGCTTCCGGCAGGCCATGGACCGGGTGGCCTCGCGGTACGAGGGCCCGTGGGCCGACGAACTCCGCATCACACTGCGCCAGATGGACCTCGGCATGAGCCGCCGCCAGGCCTTCGCGGAACTGCGGCGCAGGAACGACTCCGAGCAGGTCGCCATGTTCGTCACGGCCTTGCAGCAAGGGGAGGAACTGGGCGCACCCATCGTCGACACCCTCGTCGCCCTGGCCAAGGACATGCGTCGCACCGACGCCCAGAACGCCCGCCGCAAGGCCGCCCGCGCAGTCCCCAAGGCCACGCTGATGATCACCACCTTCATGGTCCCGGCGACCATGCTCCTCCTGGCCGCGGGACTGCTCCTGGGCTCGGGCGTGGACTTCGGCTCGCTCACGGGGAAGTGAGGGGCGGGGTGGCGGTGGGGGCTGTGTTCCGGCGGGGCGGCTGGAGACGGTCGGCGAGGGAGGGGGCGTGGTTCCGGTCGGCGCGGTGGAGGCGGTTCCGGCCGACTGAGGAGCCCCGGCAGCCGGAACAGGCCCGGTGCCGGCCGACTGAGGAGCCCCTGCCGTCGGGACAGGCCTGGTTACGGCCGACGGAGGAGTCCGAGTTCCGGCCGACTGAAGAGGCCCGGCCCTCGGAACCGGCCCGGAACCGGCCCTCGGAGAAGATCCAGGTCCGTGCCCTGCAGGCCATGTGCCGGCAGGTCTTCGGCTTCCGGCTCGCCATGATCGCCCTGGCCGCCCCCGCCGCCCTGCTCAACGCGGCCCCCGGCATGGGCACCCGCCTGGTCGGAGCGGCCGTCGTCGTCACCTTCATGGTGTCGTACGTCCTCTTCCGCGACTGGGAACGCTTCGGCCCCCTCCTCCTGCGCCACCCCAGCCTCCTCGCCGCCGACACCCTCTTCGGCTCCCTCCTCCTCGTCTCGGCGGGTCCGGACACCACCCTCGCCTACGTCAGCGTGTGCACCCCGCTGCTGGCCGGCCTGGTCTACAGCTGGCGCGGCGCTGCCTGCTTCGCCTCCCTGCAGTCCCTGATCCTGCTCCTGGTCCACGCCACGCTGAAGGACGACCGCCGAACGGGCGTGGCCGAGTCCCTGCTCCTGCCCGGCCTGTGCGTCATCGCCGGGGCCATGGGCTCCACCCTGCGCAACCTGATGCTCCGTTTCGGCGCGGCGACCGAGGCCCTGACGACGGTGCGGGCCCGGCTTGCGGCGACGGAGGCGGTGAGCGCGGAACGGGCCCGGCTGGCACGCGAGATGCACGACTCGCTGGCCAAGACCCTGTACGGCGTGGCCCTCGCGGCGGACGGCCTGGCGGCGACGGCCTCCGCCGCCGCCCCTGACCCGGCTCGCATCCGGGAACAGGCGGAACTGGTCTCCCGCTCGGCACGCCGGGCGGCGGCGGAGTCACGGCACCTGCTGACGGAGCTGCGCCGGGACCCGCCCACGGCCGAGGGCCGGCCGATGGACATGTGGCGCCAACTCGCCCTGCTGATCGAGGATGTCAGCAGCCGTACCGGCCTTGTGGTGACCTACGACGGCCCGGCGGCCGGCAGCACCCCAGCCGTGCCCGCCCCATTGGCCCGCCACCTCCTCTCCATCGCCGCGGAGGCGCTGGAGAACGCCCACCGGCATGCGTCGGCGACCCGCGTCGAGGTGCGCGGGGGAGTCCGCGGCGAGCTGCTGCGCCTCAGCATCCACGACGACGGATGCGGCCTCCCGCCCGACACCACCCTGGAACACCTGCGCCGCTCCGGCCATTTCGGCCTGCTCGGCATGGTGGAACGGGCCGCACAGGCGGGCGCCCGCATCAGGGTCGGGCGAGGCGGCCATGAACGGGGCACGGAGGTTCGCGTGGAACTTCCCCTGACCGCACTCCAGGAAATGTGAAAGGGCGGAGAGGAGTCACAAGATGGAGCACAGGCACCCCTGGCGGGCCTTCCCGCCCCCCACCGCGCCGGCGCCTCTGCGGGTGCTGGTGGCCGACGACAACCCCGTGGTCCGGGCGGGCCTCACGGCCCTCCTCTCGGGCCATGAGGACACCACGGTGGTGGCGGAGGCGGCGGACGGCCGGCAGGCCTACGAGGCGGCGCTCAGGCACCGGCCGGACGTCATCCTGCTCGACGTCCGCATGCCGGGCGTCGACGGAATCTCGGCGTTGCCGCACCTGGTGCGGCTGGCTCCGGTCATGATGCTCACGTACAGCCATGAGACGCAGACCGTGCGGGAGGCATTGCGCCTGGGCGCCGGGGGATACCTGGTCCACGGTGAGTTCACGACGGAGCAGCTGGTGAGGGCGGTACGGGACGTACGGGAGGGGCGGCCTCATGTGACGCCGGGCGCGGCACGGGCGTTACTGGTCGAGCTGCGTGAGAGTGCGAATGCACACGAAGCTGCGGAACGTCCTGTTCCTGTAAGGGAAAGTGCGCCCGAAGAGCTTTCGCAGGTGCAATCCAGTGTGGGAAAGTCGTTCCGGTCGGCGTTCCAACTGAGCACCAGAGAGGCGGAGATCATGGACCTCATCGCGTCCGGCATGACCAACCAGCAGATCGCCGCCGTGTGTTTCATCAGCGAGAAGACCGTCAAGAACCACATCAACCGCATCTTCGCCAAGCTCCACACCACCACCAGATCCCAGGCGACGGCCAAGTGGCTGGGGGTGGCCTGAGATGACCTGGGTCCGCGATTGGGTCCTGGGACCCTCTGCCAGGTGGGACGAGCCGCAGTACGGTGCCGGGATCGCAGGTCGAGCTGGAGGGGAAGACCGTGAGCAAATGGTTCCACACCACCGTCGCGTACTTACAGGCCCACGCCGCCCGCGACGACCGGGGGCAGACCGCGGTGGAATACCTAGGCATCATCGCCGTGGTGGTGGCGATCGTGCTGGCGATCACGGGTACGAGCATCGGGCAGACGATCTTCGACGCGATCAGGACGAAGATCTCAGAGGTGACGAGCGGCTGATCCACTCACGCCGGTCCGGTGACGCAGGGCAGGCCTTCCCCATCTACATCACGGTGGCGGCGGGCCTGCTTTTCCTTGCGTTGGCCTACCTTGCTGTCGGCCAGGCCGCGGTGAACCGGAGCGGCGCCCAGACCGCAGCAGATGCGGCGGTGCTTGCGGCAGCTCAGAAAACCCGGGACCAGCTCGCGGACCTGTGGGTGCACGACGTACTCGACCCGGCCAAGTGGCAGGACATCTTCGACGGACACGGGGCAGGCGACTCCTGCGCGCGTGCGTATCAGCTCGCTGCACAGAACAGCGCCCAGGTGGAGCACTGCTGGCATCACACGCTTTCTTACGACGTCGCCGTCAGGACGAACAAGAAAGTCGGACACTCTGTGGTCCCCGGCACCGAGGACTTCCAGTCGACGGCTTCCGCCCGTGCCGTGATCGAGCCGCTCTGTGAGTTCAAGCTTCCCGCGGCGCACGCGGGCCACGACAAACTGCCACGACTCAACTGCAAGGACCGGCAGTGGGATCTGAAACCGGAGGACCTCACCGAGCTTCCGAGGCCGGAGGATCTCTTCGACGTCCACCTGGCCGCCGACCGATAGGCGAACGACGAGTGAAGAAGGAAGCGGAGCGATGAGCATTCGGTTCACTGCGAAGGCTCGCAAGGGGACGGTCGCGCTCGTCCTTGCGGCCGGCCTGGCCCTCGGTGTGGCCGGTTGCGGCGGCGGCCACGCGGACAAGAAGTCACAGGCGTCGGCATCGGCTTCCAAAGCCGGCGGATCCGGGCCGAGCACCCAGGAGGGGCAGTCGGACGATCCTTTGGCCGAACTGCAGGGCTCGGACGGTCTGCTTCTCCGGATCACTTCCGCTCAACGTGATTCCGGTGGCTTCGTCACCGTGAACGGCACCCTGAAGAACGATGGAGCCAAGAGCGCCCTCATCCCGTCCGCGCTGAGCGGCAACGAAACCGAGATCATCAGGAACGGCACTTCGCTGGGAGGCGCCACACTGGTCGATCCCAAGGGCAAGAAGCGGTACTACGTCCTGCGCGACACAGATGGCCGTCCTTTGACCACCACCGGTCTCTCGTCACTCAAGGCCGGTGACAGCCTCGCGGTGTTCATGCAGTTCCCCGCACCCCCGGCGAATGCCACCCAGGTGGAGTTCCAGCTGCCGACGTTCTCCTCCGCCACCATCCAGATCTCCGGGTGAGGCTCCCGTGACCGTGACCACACCACGCGTCCCCCTGGCCCTGACCGCCGCCGTCCTCCTGGTGGCAGCGAACCTCTGGTCCGCCGCCCTCGCCCGTGCAGACGACTCCGGACCGAGTGAACCTCCGGGGACCGAGCCCTCCGCATCCGCCCCCGTGAAGGTCGACCCCACCGACCCGGATCTCAAGCTCCCCGACGGGGCCACCCTCGCCGAGCCGAAGGTGTTGGACATCAAGTCGGTCGTGGAGGACCAGAGCGGAGACGAGCGGCGCGAGGACACCAACGCCGACGTGACCTTCGCTCTCCAGGCCGAGGTGCTGTTCGGCAAGAACAGCGCCGGTCTCGGTGCGGACGCCAAGGCCCGTATCGGCGCCATCGCCGAGGAGATCAGGAAGCAGAACGCGACGCAGGTACGCGTCTTCGGCTTCACCGACGACCTCGGCTCCGCCACCCATGGCGACCTCCTGTCCAGGCAGCGTGCCAACGCCGTGCAGGCCGTGCTGGACCAGGACCTGAACGACCCGGACATCACCTTCGAGGTCCGCGGCTACGGCGAGCAGTACCCGATCGCCGACAACTCCACCGAGGAGGGCCGGAAGAAGAACCGCCGGGTCGAGGTCTCCTTCCCGCGCACGGCGAGCTGACCGTACCCGCGGTCGGGAAGCGGTCCAGGTCCGCCGCTCACTCGACGATCGGCAGATTCGTTCCCGGCCGGGGGACTGTGACCAGGCCCTTTCCGCGCCGGGGGTGGAACGGATCTGCCGATTTCCGCTGCTACAGCGGCTCGACGGTCACTCGTGTTCCCACCCTCATCCCCCACTCGGCCATGGCACCCGACTCCGCCTCCAGTACGTGCCGGGAACGGAGCCGGGGGAGGCCGCAGCGGCCCGGCCTCATCGTGTGCACGGCTATGACGGTGAGATGGCGGTCCAGGTAGGCGACATCGATGGGGAAGCGCATACGGAAGGTGTGCACGCTGTTGGCCGGCGAGAGCAGCATCGCCCCGTCGACCGAGTTCCGGCCCAGCAGCCCCTTCGTACGGGCCCGGTACGAGGCCGCTATCTCCAACGGCAACACGACCGCCGGGCCACCCCCGCCCCCGGGCACGATCAGCCTGCCGCGCCCGTCCTGCCAGCGTCTCCCCATGGCGCCCCTTCTCATCTCCTGCCGTCACTACCCTGCCCTGCCCACCAGGAAGCGGCCCATGTCCGTCGGAGGCGTTGTCAGTGGTGCCTGCCACACTGCCTGGCATGACCGACATGCGGGCGGACACCCGGCCCGACGACGTGTGCCTGCGGGCCGTGATCGACGACGACCTCGAACTGTTCCTCGCCTACGAGCACGACCCGGAAGCCGTCCGGCGGTCGAGATTCGCGCCCCGGCCGCGGGAGGCGTTCCTCCGGCACTGGCGCGAGCGGGTGCTCCCGGACCCCGACTGCCTCGTGCGGACGGTCGTCGTGGACGGGGAGGCCGCCGGGAACGTCGTGTCCTGGACGGAAGGTGAGCGGCGCTTCGTCGGGTACTGGCTCGGCCGGCCTTACTGGGGGCGCGGCATCGGCACCCGGGCCCTCGCGCTGTTCCTGCGGGAGGACCGCACCCGGCCCCTGTACGCCGACCCCTTCTCCGGCAACACCGCCTCGGTCCGCCTCCTGGAGAGCCACGGCTTCGCACGTGCCGGCACGGTCCGCCACGGGGAGGACGAGCACGTCCTGCTCGTCCTCGGGGAGCCCGGCGGGCCCCACGCCTGAGCCACCGCGGAGACCTGGTCAGTCCGTCGATGTGACCCGGGGGTGGTCCCCGGTCGCCCCGTCGATCAGCTCGCGCAGAATGTCCATGTGTCCGGCGTGCCGGGCGGTCTCCGTGGTCATGTGGACGAGGGCCCAGCGCAGGGAGACCGAGTGGTCCCGCCAGGCGGGCCGGCCCTGCGCGTCCAGGGGCAGCTCGGTGATCACGCGGTCGGCGGCGGCGCGGGCGCGGCCGTAGAAAGCGGTGATCTGCTCCGTCGTCTCTCCGGGGGCCGCCTGCATGTCCTCGCTGCTGTACGGGTCGAACCACAGGGGTTCCGGCTCGCCTCCGAACGTCTCCACGAACCAGCCGTACTCGACCGAGGCCAGGTGCTTGACCAGGCCGAGCAGGGTCGTCCCGGTCGGAGTCATCGGCCGGCGCAGCTGCTCGTCGTCCAGCCCCTCCAGCTTCCAGAGCACGGCGTTGCGGTGCCGGTTCAGACTCGCGTGCAGGATGTCCTTCTCATCGGCGGTGTAGGTGCCGGCGGGGGTCGGAGAGACCGCGGAGTTCGTCATGAGCGCGGAAATTAGCAGGCCCCACCGACAACGCCCTGCGACCATGAGGCGCATGCCAGGCAACCGTTCCTTTGAAGAGCTCGTGGCGGAGGGGGCTGCCGTGCCCGCCGAGGGGTGGGACTTCTCCTGGTTCGAGGGGCGGGCCACCGAGGCGCGGCCCTCGTGGGGATATGCCCGCTCGGCGGGGGAACGGCTCGCCGGAGCCCAGGCCGTGCTCGACATCCAGACCGGCGGTGGCGAGGTGCTGGACTTCGCTCTGGCCACGGCAGGCGCCCTCGCCCCGCATGCCCCGCCCGGAACCCTGGATCCCCCGGATGGCCCCGGCGGTCCCTTCCGCCCCCTCCTGATCGCGGCCACCGAGGGCTGGCCGGCGAACCTGGCCAAGGCCACCGCGCTGCTGCGACCGCGCGGGGTCGTGGTCGTCGGTGTCCCGGACGACGCGCCGCTGCCGTTCGCCGACGAGGCCTTCGACCTGGTTCTCAGCCGGCACCCGGTGCGCCCGGACTGGCCGGAGATCGCACGCGTGCTGCGGCCGGGCGGTACCTACTTCGCCCAGCATGTGGGCCCGGCCAGTGTCTTCGAGCTGATCGAGTACTTCCTGGGGCCGCAGCCGGAGCCGGTGCGCGGTGCCCGCGCCCCCGAGCAGGAGCGCGCCGACGCCGAGGCGGCGGGACTGCAGGTCGTGGGGCTGCGCGCGGAGCGGTTGCGGATGGAGCTCCATGACATCGCCGCCGTCGTCCACCTCCTGCGTAAGGTGGTGTGGCTGGTCCCCGGCTTCACCGTCGAGGCGTACGAGCCCCGACTCCGGGAGCTGCACGAGCGGATCGAGAAGGAGGGTCCGTTCGTCGCGCACAGTGCCCGGCAGCTCCTCGACGTCCGGAAACCAGGCACACCGCGGAGATGACGAAGCGGTGAGAACGAGGCAATTCGAGTGCTCGTTCAGCTCACGTTCCTCTGGAGTTCCCACATCGTTATCGGCGCGAGTTCACCTGCGCCCCACCGGTCACGTAAGTTCACAGCAGGTAATTCGCGTCAGCAAAGCTGCGCGGGCGGCGCCGCGCAGTGGAGGGGGCTGCGCGGTGTCGTGATGCCTGGTGATCACCGTGTGACCGCAGAGCGGAACCGTCAAGTCACTGTTCACTGGTGGTTCGCCCGTCGGGGGGATGGTCGGACAACCGGTCAAGGTGCACCCAAAGGCAGTCAAAGGCTTCCGATTTGTGGATGATCCGGTCGGATGGCCTTGGAATCCACTGTGAAACGGCCGGGAGGCACCCCTTAACTCAGCATTCCCAGGACACCGGTGCGTCGCCGGATGTACGCGGAGAGTAGTTGTGGCGCGCCGAAGCACCCACCAGCCCTTACGAAGGGTTATGGTGGAAACCCCCCCTCGGGCCGGTCCGTCTCCCCCCCACGGACCGGCCCGTTTCTTTCCCGGGGGCACCGCGCGGCCGGTCAGAACCGCACGGCAAGCGACCGGCGTCCCAGCTCAAGGGGCCGGCGCTCCAGCCCGGGGACCGCACCCCGAGCCGGGACCGAAGCGGAAGCTGAGGGTACGCTTCAACACCTGCACTACCCCCCGGAGGGTCACGTGATCCTGCGCGACAAGCTGCGCGGCCTGCTCGTCAGGCTCTACGCACGCCGGGTGGAAGGCCACCTGGACCACGCTCAGGTGCCCAAGCACATCGGCGTCATCATGGACGGCAACCGCCGCTGGGCGAAGGCCGCCGGCTCCAGCACCGTACGCGGCCACCAGGCCGGCGCCGACAAGATCGAGGAGTTCCTCGGCTGGTGCACCGAGGCCGACGTCGAGGTCGTCACCCTGTGGCTGCTGTCCACGGACAACTTCGACCGCCCGCAGGCCGAGCTGCGCCCCCTGCTCGGCATCATCGAGGACACCGTGCGCACCCTCGCCGCCGAGGGCCGCTGGCGCGTCCACCACGTCGGCGCGCTCGACCTGCTGCCGGGCGGGCTGCAACGCACCCTGAAGGAGGCCGAGGCGGCCACCGCCCACATCGACGGGCTACTCGTCAACGTGGCCATCGGCTACGGCGGACGCCAGGAGATCGCCGACGCCGTGCGCTCCATGCTCCTCGACGCCCACGACCGGGGCGTGCCGATGGAGGAACTCGCCGACTCCGTCGACATCGACATGATCGGCCGCCACCTCTACACCAGCGACCAGCCCGACCCGGACCTGGTGATCCGCACCAGCGGCGAGCAGCGGCTGTCCGGTTTCATGCTGTGGCAGACCGCCCACGCGGAGTACTACTTCTGCGAGGTCTTCTGGCCCGCCTTCCGCAAGGTCGACTTCCTTCGCGCTCTGCGCGACTACGCCGCACGTCACCGCCGCTACGGCGGCTGACGCCGAGCGGACCCCGCCGGCCGGGGCCGGAACCGGGTCCCACGCCCCGCTCGCCGCAGCGGGAGGGCCCTATACCCCGGTTGGTGTGGAAGCAACAAGGAGTTCACCGGCTCGCTCGCGGCCCCCTCTGCATGGCGGCGCGTGTTCGAGGGCATAAGCCAAGCAGGTCGACACCCGAACCCCGGGCGTCGGATCTCAGCGGGCGGCTCGGGGCCGTCCGCCCGGGAGGCCCGCTTGCACCAGCCCGACCGTGCGGCCACTGCACGGAAGCAGCCGCTGAGGGCCGGTACCCGGCCCGCCGTACGCGGGCCCAGGGACCGGCACATATGGCTTCCCCTCTCCCGGTCCAGCTTCCACTTCGTCGCTCCCCGACCTCATCCGAGGGGGTACGTCCTTCCGTGGTGACCAGCACAAAGCGCCACAAGCCAGACCGGCGCACGTATGTTCTCGACACCAGCGTCCTGCTGGCCGACCCGAACGCCCTGACCCGCTTCGACGAGCACGAGGTCGTGCTCCCCATCGTGGTGGTCACGGAGTTGGAGGCCAAGCGGCACCATCCGGAACTCGGTTACTTCGCCCGTCAGGCGCTGCGCCTGCTGGACGACTACCGGGTACGCAACGGCCGCCTCGACGCCCCGATCCCGATCGGGGAACTCGGCGGGACCATCCGTGTCGAGCTGAACCACTCGGACCCCAGCGTGCTGCCCACCGGCTACCGCCTGGGGGACAACGACTCCCGCATCCTCGCGGTGGCCCGCAACCTGCAGGCCGAGGGGTACGACGTCACCGTCGTCTCGAAGGACCTGCCGCTGAGGATCAAGGCGTCGTCCGTGGGCCTCCTCGCCGAGGAGTACCGGGCCGAACTCGCCATCACGGAGAACTCCGGCTGGACCGGAATGTCCGAACTGACCCTCTCCGGCGAGCAGGTGGACATCCTCTTCGAGGAAGGGCACGTCCACGTACCGGAGGCTGCCGACCTTCCCGTGCACACCGGCCTGACCATCCAGTCGGAGCGCGGCAAGGCGCTCGGCCGGGTCGGCGCCGACGGGAACGTCCGCCTGGTGCGGGGCGACCGGGAGGTGTTCGGTATCAAGGGCCGCAGCGCCGAGCAGCGCATCGCGCTCGACCTGCTGCTGGACCCGGACGTCGGGATCGTCTCGATGGGCGGCCGGGCCGGCACGGGCAAGTCGGCGCTCGCGCTGTGCGCGGGCCTGGAGGCGGTCCTGGAGCGCCGTCAGCACCAGAAGGTGATGGTCTTCCGGCCGTTGTACGCGGTCGGCGGGCAGGAGCTGGGGTATCTGCCGGGCACCGAGGCCGAGAAGATGAGCCCGTGGGCGCAGGCGGTCTTCGACACGCTGTCCGCGGTCACCAGCCGCGAGGTCATCGAGGAGGTCACCGCGCGCGGGATGCTGGAGGTGCTGCCGCTCACCCACATCCGCGGCCGGTCCCTGCACGACGCGTTCGTGGTCGTGGACGAGGCGCAGTCCCTGGAACGGAACGTCCTGCTGACCGTTCTGTCCCGGATCGGCGCCAATTCACGGGTCGTTCTGACGCATGACGTGGCACAGCGGGACAATCTGCGCGTGGGGCGCTACGACGGTGTCGTCGCCGTCGTGGAGAAGCTGAAGGGGCACCCGCTCTTCGCCCATGTCACGCTGACGCGGTCCGAGAGATCCCAGATTGCGGCGCTTGTGACCGAGATGCTGGAGGACGGCCACATCTGACGCCCTCCTGACGCACAGGGGCGCCGTCCCGAAAGGCCAAGAGCCTAGCCGGGCGGCGCCCTCGCATGAGGAGCTTTCCTGAAATCCCCAGGGCCGAACGGGGTGTGAGCTTTCACACGCAACGCAGAATTGCCACGCGGCGTCCGGTTACGGCAGAGTCTCACTCCTGTCAGGCCCCGCATACGACACACGTGTACCCCTTGGGGTGCAGCCCACGCTCCTTCGGGGGCAGTGGGGGAGGTACGCACAACAGAAGCAGCATCAACTCCATAGAGTTCGTCGTATGCCGCCCGAGCATCACGCGGCGCTCCCTTCCGGGAGTTGCCCACCGGGCCCGCGCTTCCCGTGACCCCGCAGTTGGGAGGCCAGTGCCAGGGGCACGATTGCGTCCGCCAGGGTCACCGAAGCGGGCGATGCTGGAAGGAAACCGTGTGAGCCGGATTTCGGTCCGGGGATTCGCAGTGGCCTCGGCCACCGCGGTCACCGCTGTCGGAAGCGTCGTCGGTGTTGCCTCGGGCAGCGTGGCGCAGAACAACAACGACGCCGAGGCGACGGCAGCCGACACCACGCTCCTCGCGGACATCCCCGCGGGTGAACAGGCGCAGGTGCAGACCGCGTCCCTGACGCAGCAGGCCGATGCACAGGCCATCGCCGCGGACGCGAGCGCCAAGAAGGACGCCGAGGCAGCAGCCCGCAAGGCCGCCGCGGAGACCGCGATCGCGAAGAAGGTGGCTGCCGAGAGGGCGGCCAAGGAGGCCAAGGAGCGCATCGAGGCGAAGGCCGCGGCCAGCCGCGACACCGCTCGCGATGCCACCAGCTTCCCCACCCAGAGCAGCTACACCGTCGCGCAGATCCAGGCCATGGCGCGTCAGATGGTGGGCGCGGGCCAGTACTCCTGCTTCAGCAACATCGTGGACCACGAGTCCAGCTGGAACTACCGCGCGGTCAACGCCTCCTCCGGTGCCTACGGCCTCTTCCAGGCCCTGCCCGGCTCCAAGATGGCCTCCGTCGGTGCCGACTGGCAGACCAACCCGGCCACCCAGATCAAGTGGGGCCTCAACTACATGAACAGCCGGTACGGCAGCCCGTGCCAGGCCTGGACGTTCTGGCAGGCCAACCACTGGTACTAGGCCGACCGGTCACCAGCACGACTGGTTCCGGCCTGTCCGGCTCAACCTTGCGCAGCCCCTCCCCGTCCTAGGGGGAGGGGCTTTCGCCCTGTACGGTCGTATGCGAACGGCTCCAGGGGGGAGTGGTGGCGATCACCCGGCAACGCGGGGGAAGAAGGCGGATCATGTCGCGAGTGCCAGGGTGGCTCGGCCGGCTCGGGGCCGGTCTCACCGAGATGAGCGAGCGCCTGGACGAGCGCCGCGCCGAGGTGGACAGCGAGCACGCCGCCGAGCCCGAGCCGGTTGTCGTCGGCGTGCCCGTCGCCGACTCCGGTACCACGGGCTCCGGCACCGTCGTCTCCCGCGTCGACGCCTCCCCTGTCGCCGAACCGGAACCGGCCGTCGTGTCCCCGCCGCCGACACCGCATCCTCCGCCGACACCGCATCCTCCGCCGACCCCGACCCCGACCCCGACCCCGACCCCGACCCCGAACCCGACACGGGCGGCGGCCGGTCCGCGTCCCGATCCCGCGCAGGCCGTGCCCTGGGGGGTCCGGGTCGCCGCCGAGGCCGGGTGGCGACTCCTCGTCCTCGCCGGCACCGTCTGGGTGCTGATGCGGGTCATCAGCGCCGTCCAGCTGGTGGTCTTCGCGTTCGTCATCGCCCTGCTCATCACCGCACTGCTCCAGCCGACCGTCGCCCGGCTCTGCCGCCTCGGCGTGCCACGCGGCCTGGCCACCGCGCTCACTGCCATCTCCGGCTTCGCGGTCATCGGTCTGATGGGCTGGTTCGTGACCTGGCAGGTCATGGAGAACATCGACAGCCTCTCCAACCAGATCCAGAGCGGCATCGACGATCTGCGCGACTGGCTGCTGAAGAGCCCCTTCCACGTCACCGACAAGCAGATCAACCAGATCGCCAAGAACCTCCGCGAGGCGATCGGGGCCAACGCCGACCAGATAACCTCCGCCGGGCTGGAGGGAGTCCAGGTCATCATCGAGGCCCTCACCAGCATCCTGCTGGTGTTCTTCTCGACGCTGTTCCTGCTCTACGACGGCGAGCGCATCTGGCAGTGGTTCCTGAAACTGGTGCCGGCCGCCGCCCGTCCCGCCATCGCCGGTGCCGGCCCGCGCGCCTGGCGCACGCTGACCGCCTACGTCCGCGGCACGGTCCTGGTCGCCCTGATCGACGCGATATTCATCGGTATCGGCATCTACTTCCTCGACGTCCCGATGGCCGTGCCGCTGGCGGTCTTCATCTTCCTGTTCTCCTTCATCCCGCTCGTGGGCGCCGTCGCCTCCGGCGCGCTCGCGGTGATCGTGGCGCTGGTGACCCAGGGCGTGTTCACGGCGGTCATGACCCTCGTGGTGGTGCTGGCGGTCCAGCAGATCGAGGGCCACATCCTGCAGCCGTTCATCCTGGGCCGCGCGGTCCGCGTCCACCCTCTCGCGGTGGTCCTCACGGTGGCGGCCGGCGGCATGGTGGCCGGCATCGGCGGCGCGGTGGTGGCCGTGCCGCTGGTGGCGGTGACGAACACGGTGGTGGGATATCTGCGGCAGTACTCACAGGACGTCCGGTCACGGCCGGCCCTCGCGGCGGCCGAGGGCGAGAACGCCGAGAACCCCGCCCACGAAGGGTGAGCGGGGTTCCGTAGAGCGCGGCCGGACTACTCGGCCAGAACCGCTTCGGCCTCCAGCGTCACGCCGACCGCCTGGATCACGGACGCGATCTTGAACGCCTCCTGGATCACCTCGCGGTCGACACCGGCCTTGCGCAGCACCTGCTCGTGCGAGTCCAGGCACTGCCCGCAGCCGTTGATCGCGGACACCGCGAACGACCACAGCTCGAAGTCGACCTTGTCCACGCCGGGGTTGCCGATGACGTTCATCCGCAGACCCGCGCGAAGGCTGCCGTACTCGTGGTCGGACAGCAGGTGCCGGGTGCGGTAGAAGACGTTGTTCATCGCCATGACGGCGGCGGCCGACTTGGCCGCGGTGTACGCCGCCGGCTCGAGGTTCGCCTTCGCCTCCGGCTCCAGCTCGCGCAGCACGATCGGGGAACGAGCGGCGATGGCGGTCGCCAGCACCGTGCCCCACAGCTGCTGCGTGGAGAGCTCCGAGTTGCCGATGACCGAGCCCAGGTTGAGCTTCAGGTCCTTGGCGTAGTCAGGTACGCGGGACTTCAGGGAGTCGAGCGACATGGGGGTCACTCACCAGCCAGCAGCGCGACCGCGTCCAGGGTCTCGTCACCCTTGTTCCAGTTGCACGGGCACAGCTCGTCCGTCTGGAGGGCGTCCAGGACCCGCAGGACCTCCTTGGGGTTACGGCCGACGGAGCCGGCGGTCACCATGGAGAACTGGATCTCGTTGTTCTGGTCGACGATGAAGACCGCGCGCTTGGCGAAGCCGTCCTCGCCCTCGATGCCGAGGTCGCGCATCAGCTCGTGCTTGGAGTCGGCCATCATCGGGAACGGCAGGTCACGCAGGTCGTCGTGGTCCTTGCGCCAGGCGTGGTGCACGAACTCGGAGTCACCGGAGAAGCCGAGGATCTGGGCGTCGCGGTCGGCGAACTCGTCGTTCAGCTTGCCGAAGGCCGCGATCTCGGTCGGGCACACGAAGGTGAAGTCCTTGGGCCACGCAAAGATGATCTTCCACTTGCCCTCGTAGGTCTTGTGGTTGATCGTCTCGAACTCCTTGCCCTTCTCCAGCGAGACACAGGCGGTCAGTTCGAACTCGGGGAACTTGTCACCGACAGTGAGCACACGCTCTCCTTGAAGCGAGGAAACTCCCTTTTTGAGGTCGTTTCCCATGGGTTGGACGTCATCGATGGTGGCACAGGCAGCATTGATTACGGAAATAGCTACACTCGGTCGTGTTGATCGGAAGGAGTTATCAGTGACGACCAGTAGCGGCAAGCGGAGGCAGCCGAGTCTTGCGCAGCTGCGTGCCTTCGCCGCCGTGGCCGAGCATCTGCACTTCCGGGACGCCGCGGCGGCCATCGGAATGAGCCAGCCCGCGCTGTCCGGCGCCGTCTCCGCACTGGAGGAGACCCTCGGCGTCACCCTGCTCGAGCGTACGACCCGCAAGGTGCTGCTCTCGCCCGCCGGCGAGCGTCTTGCCGTACGGGCGAAGGCGGTCCTGGAGGCGGTCGGGGCGCTGCTGGAGGAGGCCGAGGCGGTGCGGGCGCCCTTCACCGGGGCGCTGCGGCTCGGGGTCATCCCGACGGTCGCGCCGTATCTGCTGCCCACCGTGCTGTGGCTGGTGCACGAGCGCTATCCGCACCTCGACCTTCAGGTGCACGAGGAGCAGACCGCGAGCCTGGTCGAGGGACTCAACTCGGGCCGGCTGGACCTGCTGCTCCTCGCCGTCCCGCTCGGCATCCCGGGTGTGGCCGAACTCCCGCTCTTCGACGAGGACTTCGTGCTCGTCACGCCGCTCGACCACCGGCTCGGCGGCCGGGAGGGCATCCCGCGCGAGGCGCTGAGGGAACTCAATCTGCTGCTCCTGGACGAGGGCCACTGCCTGCGCGACCAGGCCCTCGACATCTGCCGGGAGGCCGGCCGCGAGGACGCGCCGGTCACCACCACCGCGGCGGGCCTGGCCACGCTCGTCCAGCTCGTCGCCGGCGGCCTCGGCTGTACGCTCCTGCCGCGCACCGCGCTCAAGGTCGAGACGACCCGCAGCCACCAACTGCTCACCGCCTCCTTCGCCGACCCGGCCCCGAGCCGCCGCATCGCCCTCGCCATGCGCGCCGGGGCGGCCCGCGGCGCCGAGTACCAGCAACTGGCGGCAGCCCTCCGCCAGGCCATGAGCCCGCTGCCCGTACGGGTGCTGGACGAGTCGGCCTAGCGGGCTGCGGCGCGACCGGCAGGCTGCTCCGTCCGCAGGCCCTCCGGTCGTCGGCCACGACGACAGCGTGCGCCGCCCCCGCGGCCGTTCCTGCCGTTCCTGTTCCTTCCAGCTGTTTCATCTGCTCCTACCGGGAGACCGGCAGGGATCGTGCCCCGGTGGCGGCCGGAGCTGGACGACCCGTGCGCCCGAGCGGACCGAGCAGCGGGGCGAGCCCGCCGCCGGTGCCGCGCGCGGGAGGTCCGTACGCGCGGTGCGGGCATCTCGGGTACGTCAGGGGCGTGTGCGGACGTGGACGGCCCGCCCCCGTAAAGCCGGCTTCGGTCCAGCGAAGTGTTGTCACTTTGGTCTGCGGGGCAACCCCAGGGCCTTCATCGCCGTCGGTTCCGTTGGGGCGGGTGCTCATTGTCACGTCCCTGAATGAGCCGATCGCAGGCCCTTTGCCATAGAGGCGGGTGTTAGCTTTCGGAGCTGACCCCGATGAGGAAGCGGAGCGTAGGGACCCATGGGACGAGCGGACGAGAGACGAGCGCGACAGCGTGGTGGCCACCGCGCAGCGCCCAAGCGCCGCCGCTCCGACCCCCCGAGCACTGCCGGAACGGCCGCCAAACCGCCCAAGGGCCGAATACGCCGGCTCTTCACCTGGAAGAAGATCCTCGGGACGTTCTTCGGGTTCTGCCTGCTGGGCATAGGCGGCTTCGTCGCGCTCTACCTGTACGTGGACGTCCCCGCGGGCAACGCGCTCGCCAAGCAGGAGAGCAACGTCTACAAGTACAGCGACGGCACGCTCCTCGCCCGTGTCGGCGAGACCAACCGCGAGAGCGTGGACCTGGCCGACGTGCCCAAGGACGTGCAGCACACCTTCGTCGCCGCGGAGAACAAGACCTTCTACACGGACTCCGGCGTCGACCTGAAGGGCCTCGCCCGCGGTCTGTTCAACACGGTGAGCGGCCGGGGCACCCAGGGTGGCTCCACGATCACCCAGCAGTACGTCAAGAACTACTATCTGACCGCGGACCAGACCGCCACCCGCAAGCTCAAGGAGATGGTCATCGCGCTGAAGGTCGACCAGCGCATGACCAAGGACGAGATCCTCGCCGGGTACATCAACACCAGCTATTACGGCCGCAACGCGTACGGCATCCAGGCCGCCGCCCAGGCCTACTACCGGGTCGACGCCCGGAAACTCAGCGTCGAGCAGGGCGCCTACCTCGCCGCGCTGCTCCAGGCGCCGAGCCAGTACGACTGGGCGGTCGCCAGTCCCGTGGGCAAGAAGCTGGTCCGGGAACGCTGGGACTACGTCCTGAACAACATGGTCAAGCAGCACTGGCTCGACCCGGCCGAGCGGCAGGCCATGAAGTTCCCCGTCCCCAAGGACCCCAAGGGCACCCCGGGAACGGAGGGACAGAAGGGCTACCTGGTCGCGCTCGCCAACCAGCAGCTCGAACAGCAGCTGATGCGGCAGGAGGGCATCAGCCGCAAGGACGCCGAACAGCAGGTGGTCGACCGCGGCTGGACGATCACCCTCAACATCGACCGGAAGAAGCAGGCCGCGCTGGAGCAGGCGGTCAAGGACCAGCTGACCAGCAAGCTGGACCCGAAGAAGCGCAAGGTCGACGCCAACGTCCAGGCCGGCGCGGTGTCGGTGGACCCCAAGACGGGCAAGATCGTCGCCCTGTACGGAGGCCAGGACTACCTCAAGCACTTCTTCAACAACGCCACCCGCAGGGACTACCAGCCCGCCTCCACGTTCAAGCCGGTCATCCTCGCCGCCGCGCTGGAGCAGAACGCCACCACGCAGGACGGCAAGCCGATCAACGCCAACACGGTCTACGACGGCACCAGCGGCCGTCAGGTCGTCGACCACGGCACCAAGGTCGGATTCGGCCCGCCGAACGAGGACGACCAGAACTACGGCCCGATCACCGTCCAGCAGGCGATGAACCAGTCCGTCAACTCCGTCTTCGCGCAGATGGGCATCGACGTGGGCATGGGCAAGGTCATGGAGACCGCCGGCAAGCTCGGCATGGACACCACGGGCATGCAGGCGGTGCCCGCTCAGACGCTCGGCTCGATGGGGGCGAGCCCGCTGGAGATGGCCGGGATCTACGCCACCCTCGACAACCACGGCCAGAAGGTGACGCCGGCCATCGTCAAGACGGCGCAGCAGAAGGGCCGTTCGGTCGAGATGCCGGACCCGGTCGGCGGCAACGTGATCAGCCGGACCGCCGCCGACACCGTGACCTCCGTGCTGACCGGCGTGGTCGACGACGGTACGGCGCGGCGGACAGTGGCGCGCAACGAGCTGCGCGACGGCCAGCAGGTGGCCGGCAAGACCGGTACCTCGGACGAGGACAAGTCCGCCTGGTTCACCGGCTACACGCCCGACCTGGTCACCTCGGTCGGCCTGTTCGGCGAGGACCAGAAGACCAAGGCCCATGTCTCCTTGACGGGCGCGACCGGCCAGATCCCGCCGCCGGGCCGGGTCAACGGCGGTGGCTACCCGGCGCAGATCTGGGCGGCGTACACCTTCGGCGTGACCCACGAGGCACGGTTCGACCTGGACACCACCCAGGGCGCGGCCGTCGCGCCGACCCCGTCGGTGACCTGGTCGGACGCGCCGTCCGAGACCCCGTCGCAGACGCCGACCAGTGAACCGCCGACATCGAAGGCGCCGACGTCGAAGGCCCCGACGTCGAAGGCGCCGAGCCACACCCCGACCCGGACCCGGACACCCACCCAGCCCCCGACGCAGACCCCGACCAGCAGCGGGACGCCGACGGTGGGCGTCACCGAGAGTCCGCTCGAGCCCGGCCAGGGACAGCAGTAGCCGACGGACACAGCGAAGGGCGCCCGGCCTCTGCCGGGCGCCCTTCGTGCCGTCGTATCAAGTCCGGTTCAGCTCGAACCAGACCACCTTGCCGGTGCTCAGCCGGGTCGCGCCCCACCGCCGGGCCAGCCTGTTGACCAGGTACAGGCCGCGCCCGCCCTCGTCGGTGGCCCGCGCCTGCCGCAGCCGCGGCAGCTGCGGCACGTCGTCGCCGACCTCGCAGCGCAGCACGTCCGTGCGCAGCAGCCGCAGCGTCACGGGCCGCGAGGCGTACCGCACGGCGTTCGTCACGACCTCGCTGACCAGCAGCTCGACCGAATCCGTCAGGCACTCCAGGTCCCAGCGGGCGAGCGCCCGCCGGGCCAGCCGGCGGGCCTGGCCGGGCGCCGTCTCCTCCGGCTCCAGCGTCCAGTACGCGACATCGCTCGGCGCGATCCCGTCGAAGCGGGCCGCGAGCAGCGCGATGTCGTCGTCCCGGTCACCCGGGCCGAGCATGTCCAGCACCTCGTCGCACAGGGCTTCAAGGGGCGGCGGATGGTCGGGGCCGGTCAACCGGGCCGTCGCGGCGAGCCGTTCGCGCAGCTGCTCTATGCCGGTCCACACGTCCCGCAGGCGGGACTCCACCAGACCGTCGGTGTACAGCAGCAGCGTGGCCCCGGCGGGCGCGTCCAGCTCCACGGCCTCGAAGTCGACCCCGCCGACCCCGATGGGCGCGCCCGGCGGCACCCGGAGCACCTCCGCCCGGCCGCCCAGGTGCAGCAGGACCGGCGGCGGATGCCCGGCGTTGGCGATGGTGATGCGGTGCGTGACCGGGTCGTACACGGCGTACATGCAGGTCGCCATGCGGTCGCTGCCCAGGCGCTGCGCCTGCTCGTCCAGGTGGTGCAGCACCTCCTGCGGCGGCAGGTCGAGTCCCGCCAGGGTCTGGGCCGTGGTGCGCAGCTGGCCCATGATCGCCGCCGACGTCATGGAGTGCCCCATGACGTCACCGACGACCAGCGCGACCCGGCTGCCCGGCAGCGGGATCGCGTCGTACCAGTCGCCGCCGACCCGCGCGGTCTCCGCGGCGGGCAGATAGCGGGAGGCCAGCCGGACGCCGGTCGGGCGGGGCAGGGTCTCGGGCAGCATGGTGCGCTGCAGCTCGTCGGCGATGTACGCCTCGCGGCCGTAGAGCACCGCCTTGTCGATGCCGAGCGCGCTGTGCGTGGCCAGCTGGGCGGCCACCAGCAGGTCGTCCGCCTCGAACGCGAGCCGCTCCGGGCGGCGCAGGAACACCGCCGCGCCGATCACCCGGCGCCGGCCGCGCAGCGGTGCGAGGATCGCGTGCTGCCCGCCCGGTACGACCGCCTCCCCGCCCTCACCGAGCAGTTCGGGCAGGGCGGCACGGGCGGCGGGTGCGTCCGCGAACACCGGACGCACTCCGCGCAGCACCTCGTTCAGGGGGCCGCCGGGCCGCACCTCGCACAGCTCGGCGGTCAGCGACGACAGCTCCGTCAGCGGCGACGGCTCGGCCGGCTCGGGCACCGGCGGCGGCAGGAAACCGCCCTCGGTGTCCCGCTCCTCCGGGATCCGGTCGGTCCGGCGCAGCCGCAGCACCACCGGGCCGGTGGGCCGCTCGTCACCGACCGGCAGCGGATCGCGCAGATAGACCAGGATCGCGTCCGAGAACGTCGGCACGGTGGCCCGGCACAGCCCCATCACGATCTCGTCCAGGTCGATGCCGCGGGCGATCCGCCGGGTGGCCGCGCCGACGAACCGGAGCCGGTCCCCGTCGCGCCGCATCGGCATCGGCCGCCCCGCGGGCATACCCCGTCCGCTACGGCGCTCCTGGCCGCCCGGCGCCCGCTCCTGCTCGCCGCCCGGCTGCGGCGGGATGCCCTCCGGCGCGGGACGCGGACGGTGCGTGCCGGGCTCGGCGGCGGCCGGCTGGGAGTGCTCGGGGCCGTTGACTGGGGGCTCCTTCCCCTTGTTCCCCTTGGGGCAGGGCTTGGTGGTGCCCGCCCCCGACGCCGCTGCGTCGGTGCGGGCCTGCGCCGGTAAGGCGGGGGTGCCGAGCGGCGCCGGGGCACGCAGGAGCGCCCCGCGGCCATCCGCGGGGTCGGCGCCCGGCTGCGGGCGCTCATAGGAGGTGGGCTGCTCCGTCACGCGTGTCGCATCCATCCGTCCGGGGCCGAGGCCCTGGCGCGCAGTTGGTCCCGCTGAAATTCCGATACCCGGAATGCGTGCCCCAGGAACGGAATTCCCGCGTGGTCAGAGGTTGTCCCTGTGCCACCGGCGAACCCCGCGCGGCTCGCGGTGGTGTTGCCCTCGTACCCCTCGCTCACGTCCTGCTGCCCCTCGGTGACGTATGGTCAGACCCGGTCGGACTGCCGGGAGTTGCTCTTGCGGCCCCTTGCGGAGGACGATCCTACGTTTCTTGCCCCGGGGCGCATCAAGGGTCTCATGAGGACATGTACGCGGGCGTGCGGTCCCAGTCCTCGGGGAGTGACGGTATCGCCCAGGACGGATCCGGGCGCCAGTGCTGCCAGCCGTCCGAGAACGGCGGCCCCCAGGCGCGGATCACCTCCACCGCGGACCGTCCGGCCGCGCGCACCCGCTCGGCGGTCTCCGCGTCCATCAGCCCGTCCCGCTGGGCCTGTGCGAACTCGTCCTCGTCCCGCCAGTGCCAACTGCGGTCCGGGTGGACGGCGATGTCCAGGAAGTAGTCCTCGGAGTCCACGCCGTCGGCCCAGCGGGCGAGCGGCTGTTCGAGGTTGACGTACCAGTTCTTGAACCGCCAGTCCGGCTCCCAGAACAGCCACACCGACCAGGGTCGGCCGGGCTGGGCCAGCTTCAGCACGCCGGTGCCGAACCACCGGTCCCGTTGCACCGTGCGCGGCTTGGTGTAGCGGGACTCCAGGGGCTCCAGATGCACGGGCGTGCCGTCGGCCAGCACCGGCTTCACGCACTCGGTGCCGGGTGCCATCCACACCGCGAGCAGCTCCGCGTCGTCGCGTACGACCGTGACGGGCCGGGCGATGTGGACGTGCTCCCCGGCGTTCTCCCGGTAGCGCCACAGGATCTGCGTTCCGGGCGTCCAGTACCGCGCAGCTCCCGCTCCCACTCGTCTCACCGCTCCGTCGTCCGCCATGGACAGATATTAGGTGTCGTAGCCACAGGACGCTGCGGTGCGGGTCACGGTTCGCCGCAGCGACGTCTCTGGTGACGGGTGCTCGGGACGTTCACGAGGTGACGGCCATTCAGGGACGCGTCATCCGCAGGACGTCCAGGGCCTCGTCGAGCTGCTCCAGGGTCAGGTCGCCGCGGTCCACGTAGCCGCTCTCCAGCACGACCTGGCGGATCGTCTTGCGCTCCGCGAGCGACTTCTTGGCGACCTTGGCGGCCTCTTCGTAGCCGATGTACTTGTTGAGCGGGGTGACCACGGAGGGGGACGACTCGGCGTACTCGCGGGCGCGTTCGCGGTCCGCGGTGATGCCGTCGACCGTGCGGTCGGCCAGCAGCCGGGAGACGGCCGCGAGGAGCCGGACCGACTCCAGCACGTTCTTGGCGATGACGGGGAGCATCACGTTCAGCTCGAAGTTCCCGGAGGCGCCGGCCGTGGCGATGGTGGCGTCGTTCCCGATGACCTGGGCGGCGACCATGAGCACGGCCTCCGGGACGACCGGATTGACCTTGCCCGGCATGATCGACGAACCCGGCTGGAGGTCGGGCAGCCGGATCTCGGCGAGCCCGGTGCGCGGTCCGGAGGACATCCAGCGCAGATCGTTGGCGATCTTCGTCAGTCCGACCGCGATGGTCCGCAGCTGTCCGCTGGTCTCCACGATCCCGTCCCGGGCGCCCTGTGCCTCGAAATGGTCCCGGGCCTCGGTGAGCGGCAGCCCGGTGGCCCGGGCCACCTCCGCGATCACGGCGGCGGAGAACCCGGGCGGGGTGTTGATGCCGGTGCCGACCGCGGTGCCGCCCAGCGGCAGCTCGGCGAGCCGGGGCAGCGAGGCGCGCAGCCGCTCGATCCCGTACCGCACCTGGGCGGCGTATCCGCCGAACTCCTGTCCGAGCGTCACGGGTGTGGCGTCCATGAGGTGCGTCCGCCCCGACTTCACGACGTCCGCGAACTCCTCGGACTTGCGCGAGAGCGAGTCGGCGAGCTGTTCCAGCGCCGGGAGCAGGTCCTTCGTGACGGCGGCGGTGGCGGCGATGTGGATCGACGACGGGAAGACGTCGTTGGACGACTGCGAGGCGTTGACGTGGTCGTTCGGATGCACGTCCCGCCCGAGCCGCTCGCTCGCCAGTGTGGCGATGACTTCGTTGGCGTTCATGTTGGACGAGGTTCCGGAGCCCGTCTGGAACACGTCGACGGGGAAGTGCTCGTCCCACCGGCCCTCGGCGACCTCGCCGGCGGCGTCCCGGATCGCCTCGGCGACGTCCTTGTCCAGTACGCCGAGTTCGGCGTTCACCTTCGCCGCAGCCGCCTTGATCCGGGCCAGTGCCTCGATGTGCGCCCGTTCGATCCGCTGTCCGGAGACGGGGAAGTTCTCGACAGCCCGCTGGGTCTGTGCCCGCCACTTGGCGTGGGCGGGGACCCGGACCTCGCCCATGGAGTCGTGCTCGATGCGGTACTGGGGCTCTTCGGTCGTCATCGTCGTACCTCCGAGAAGTTGAGCACTTGTCATGCCGCGCGTATTCCCAAACAGGACTACCCGCCAGTAAATACCGTGGGTAACACCTGCTTCGGGGAGGCGTCATGGAACGCGTCAGATCCAGGATCAGATCGGTGGCCGTCGCTGTCGCGGCGGCCACCACCGTGTTCGCGGGCCTCGCGGCCCCTGCCGCCCATGCGGCCCAGTCATCCGGCCTTCCGGCATCCACCCCATTGCCGTCCGGCCTGGAGAGCATCCGGGCCGCGGAGGCCACCGCCCTCTACGGCGACCCGGCCGAGCGGCCCCTCGCCGACCGCAAGACCGCCCTCATCTCGCTCGGTGACAGCGAGATCTCCGGCGAGGGCGTCGGCTCCTACGAACCGGGCACCGACGGCCCGGACAACTGGTGCCACCGCTCGCCCGACTCGGCCATCCACCGCACCGGCATCCCGGCGGACGTCACCTACAACGTCGCCTGTTCGGGTGCCTACACCGGCAACATCCGCATCGGCGGGAGCAAGCAGTACGCCGACGAGCTGGTCCAGAGCGACAGCCTCGCCATCAAGGCCCGCAACACGCGGATCAAGATGATCGTGCTGGTCGTCGGCGCCAACGACGACCTCCAGTTCGGCCCGGTCATGACCGACTGCGTCACCCGCTATCTCACCCTCCAGGGCGCCTGCGCGCCCGCGTACGGCCCCGGCTGGCAGGCCCGCGTCGACGGGCTGGTCCCGAAGGTGGAGTCGACCGTCGCCGATCTGAAGACGGTCATGCGGGACGCGGGCTACGGCGACGACGACTACAAGCTCGTCCTCATGGGCTACCCGAGCCCCATCGGCCCCGACTTCCGCGACAACCCGAACTTCCCGGGCAAACTCGCCGGCGGCTGCGAGGGCTACGACTCCGACGCCGCCTGGGGCCGCAACACCGCCGTGCCGCTCTTCGAACGCGGCATGCGCAAGGCGGCCGAGGAGAGCGGGGCGTACTACCTCGACAACTCCCGCCTCTTCCACGGCCACGAGGTCTGCATGGAGGACACCTGGGCGCGTGGCCTGTACGTGGACCTCTCCAACCCCTTCCCGCCGGACTCCAATTCGGTACGGCAGTCCTTCCACCCCAACTACCGGGGGCACGGAGCCTTCGCGTCCTGCCTGACCCAGTTCTACGACTCCGGATACCGCGAGGCGGGTTGCGCCGACCCCGCGAGCACCGGCAGCCCGCAGCTGTACCCGGGCGCCTGGGACGACGCCTTCCGCCCGCTGACCGACCAGGCCACCGGGAACTGCCTGGACGCCTCGGGCGGGTCCAGCGCGAACGGCACCGAGGTGCTCGGCTGGGACTGCCACGGAGGCCGCAACCAGGGCTGGTGGTACGACCCCGGACAGCGGTCCCTGCACGTCGAGTCGACCCACGACCGGTGCCTGGACGTGCCGGGCGGCTCCTACAGCGCCGGCACCGGCCTGATCCTCTGGAACTGCCACGGCGGCACCAACCAGCAGTTCGTCCGCCAGTCCGGCACGATCCGCCCGGCAGCGGCACAGGGGCTGTGCCTGACGCAGACTGCCGCCAGGGACCGGATCCGGCTGCAGTCCTGTGACGGGTCGGCAGGGCAGCGGTTCTCCTGAGCCCGCGGCCACGACTGCGCCGGCTCATCGAGACGAGCCGGCGCAGGTCGCGAAGTTCCGGTCAGGCGCCGGGTCCTGGCTGCGGTCCTAGGCCGCCCGGGGGCAGCCGCCGGGTCAGGACGAGCGCACCGGGATGTGGGTGAAGGTGGGCGCCGGCGACGGATCGGTGAAGAAGTCGTTGCCCTTGTCGTCCACCACGATGAACGCCGGGAAGTCCTCGACCTCGATCCTCCAGACGGCCTCCATGCCCAGCTCCTCGTACTCCAGGACCTCGACCTTCTTGATGCAGTCCTGTGCGAGGCGGGCGGCGGGGCCGCCGATCGAGCCGAGGTAGAAGCCGCCGTGGGCGTTGCACGCCTCGGTGACCTGCCTGCTGCGGTTGCCCTTGGCGAGCATGACCTTGGAGCCGCCCGCGGCCTGGAACTGCTCGACGTAGGAGTCCATGCGGCCGGCCGTCGTCGGGCCGAAGGAACCGGAGGCGTAGCCCTCGGGGGTCTTCGCCGGGCCCGCGTAGTAGACCGGGTGGTCCTTGAGGTACTGCGGCATCTCCTCGCCCGCGTCCAGCCGCTCCTTGATCTTCGCGTGCGCGATGTCACGCGCCACGACCAGCGGGCCGGTCAGGGACAGACGGGTCTTGACCGGGTACTTGGTCAGCTCCGCGAGGATCGTCTCCATCGGCTGGTTGAGGTCGATCCTGACGACGTCACCCTCCGACTCGAGGTGCTCGTCCGTCGTCTCCGGCAGGAAGCGCGCCGGGTCCGTCTCCAGCTGCTCCAGGAAGACACCCTCGGCGGTGATCTTGGCGAGGGCCTGGCGGTCCGCCGAGCAGGAGACGGCGATCGCGACCGGGCAGGAGGCGCCGTGCCGCGGCAGGCGGATCACGCGGACGTCGTGGCAGAAGTACTTGCCGCCGAACTGCGCGCCGATGCCGATCTTCTGCGTCAGCTCGAAGACCTTCTCCTCCATCTCCTTGTCCCGGAAGCCGTGGCCCAGCTCCGAGCCCTCGGCCGGGACCTCGTCCAGGTAGTGCGCGGAGGCGTACTTCGCGGTCTTCAGCGCGTACTCGGCGCTCGTGCCGCCGACGACGATCGCCAGGTGGTACGGCGGGCAGGCGGCCGTGCCGAGCGAACGGATCTTCTCCTCCAGGAACTTCATCATGGAGGCCTCGTTCAGGACGGCCTTCGTCTCCTGGTACAGGAACGACTTGTTGGCCGAGCCGCCGCCCTTCGCCATGAACAGGAACTTGTAGGCGCCGCCGTCGGTCGCGTACAGCTCGATCTGCGCGGGGAGGTTGGAGCCGGTGTTCTTCTCCTCCCACATGGTGAGCGGAGCCATCTGCGAGTAGCGCAGGTTGAGCTTGGTGTAGGCGTCGTAGATGCCGTGCGACAGGTGCCGTGCGTCCTCACCTTCGGTGAGGACGTTCTGGCCGCGCTTGCCCATGACGATCGCCGTGCCGGTGTCCTGGCACATGGGCAGCACGCCGGCCGCCGCGATGTTGGCGTTCTTCAGCAGGTCCAGGGCGACGAACTTGTCGTTGCTCGATGCCTCGGGGTCGTCGATGATGCGGCGCAGCTGCGCGAGGTGGGCCGGGCGCAGGTAGTGCTGGATGTCGTGGATGGCCTCGGCGGCGAGCTTGCGCAGCGCCTCGGGCTCCACCTTGAGGAACGTGCGTCCGTCGGGCCCCTCGACCGTGGAGACGCCCTCGGACGTCACCAGCCGGTACGGGGTGGTGTCCTCACCCTGGGGGAGCAGATCGGTGTACGCGAACTCAGGCATCTCAGCCCATTCCTCACTCTGACGACGGCGGCCCGCCGACGCTGGCGGGCCACACCAGCGTAGAACCTGCCGCCGACACGAAGCCTGTGAGGTAAGGCTCAGTGCGCCGTCCACAGCCCTAGTCGCGATCTATCGCGTTTCGGTACGCTGCTGTCGTGGACCTTGAGAAGCCCGCCTCACAGACCGCCCGACTCCAGGACGCCGAGCCCCGCGTCTTCGACCTGCGCGCCTCGGACGCCGACCGGGACCGCGTCGCCGACATCCTCCGCGAGGCCCTCGCCGAGGGGCGGCTGACCGCCGAGGAGCATGCCGAGCGCGTCGAGGGGGTGCTGAACGCCAAGACCGTCGGTGAGCTGGAGGTCTTCATCCGGGACCTGCCGGCGGCCCACCAGCGGCCCGTCGCCGCCGGGTACGCGCCGCCCCCGCCCGGCCCCACACCCGGCGCGGTCCCGCTCCTGGCGGACGCCAACGTGGTGGCCGTCTTCAGTACCGCCGCGCGCAAGGGCCGCTGGCGTGCGGGCCGCCGGCTGCACGCGTACTCGGTCTTCGGCAGCGTGGAGATCGACCTCAGCGAGGCGATCTTCGAGTACCAGCAGGTCGTCATCAAGGCCGTCTCCGTCTTCGGCGAGGTGCAGATCCGGGTCCCGGAGAACGTGTCGCTACGCGGCACCGGCGGCGGTGTGCTGGGCAACTTCGCGGTGGACACCCTGGATTCGGCGGAGCCCGACGCACCCGTGGTCTACGTCGACGGGTGGGCCGTACTCGGGAACGTGGAGGCACGGCCCGAGCGCGGCAGGCGCGTGGCGGACATCCTCGGCCGCGTCCAGGAAAAGGCCCGCGACAGGGCCGACCGGAAGCTGCGCAGACACCTGGGCGGCTGACCGCCCCCGAGGGGGGCGTGAACCAGCCGCCGTGCGCCTGCGGGCGGGAACGCTGTGCATAGGCACGCGTACAGCGGGTAGGCCTTGCTGCATCGTCTCTCGCTCGCGAAGCCGTCGTCAGGAGTAGACCGTGCCGCAACCGCTGCATTCGTCCCTGCAGGTAGCCGCCGTTCCGGTCCAGCGGGTGCCGGCGCGAGACAGGGACCAGGACGCACCCTGGCACACCGAGGCGGTGTGCCGGCGCGACGAGGCAGGCCTCTTCTTCGCTCCGTCGAAGGAGCCGACCGCCGCCCGGCTGTCCCGCGAGGAGGCCGCCAAGCAGGTCTGCGCCCGCTGCCCGGTCATGATCGAGTGCCGGGAGCACGCGCTGCTGCAGCCCGAGCCGTACGGCGTGTGGGGCGGCCTGACGGCGGCGGAGCGCCGCGTGGTCCTGACGCGGCGGCGCCGCCGCGACATGGAGCTGAGGAAGGCGTCGAGAGCGGCGAACCGCATAGCGGGTTGAGACCCGCACGGCGGGTCGGGCCGCACGGCGGGCCCGTACACGGCACGAGGACGCGCCCTCTCCGCACAGAGGGCGCGTCCCCGTTTCGAAGCCCGCTCCTGCGTCGGGCCTGCTACTTGGCCTTGTCGAAGTCGATCGCGCTGTAGGCCCGCAGCTTGCTGAGCCGGTGCTCGGAGTCGATCCGGCGTACGGTCCCGGACTTCGACCGCATCACGATGGAGTCGGTGGTCGCGGTCTCCGACCGGTACCGGACGCCTCGCAGCAGCTCGCCGTCGGTGATACCGGTGGCGACGAAGAACACGTTCTCTCCGTTGACCAGGTCCTCGGTGGTCAGTACCCGGTCGAGGTCGTGCCCGGCGTCGATGGCCCGCTGCCGCTCCTCGTCGTCCTTCGGCCACAGCTTGCCCTGGATGGTGCCGCCCAGGCACTTCACGGCACAGGCCGAGATGATGCCCTCGGGGGTGCCGCCGATGCCGAGCAGCAGGTCGACGCCGGTGCCCTCGCGCAGTGCGTAGATGGAGCCGGCGACATCGCCGTCGGAGATCAGCTTGATGCGCGCGCCGGCCTCCCGGACCTCCTTGATCAGGCCCTCGTGGCGCGGCCGGTCGAGGATGACGACCGTGACGTCCTCGGGTGTGGACCGCTTGGCCTTGGCGATCCGCCGGATGTTGACGGCCACCGGCGCGTCGATGTCCACGAAGTCGGCCGCCTCGGGGCCGGTGACCAGCTTGTCCATGTAGAACACGGCAGACGGGTCGAACATGGCGCCGCGCTCGGCGGCGGCGAGGACGGCGATCGCGTTCGGCATGCCCTTGGCGGTCAGCGTGGTGCCGTCGATCGGGTCGACGGCGATGTCGACCTCGGGCCCGGTGCCGTCACCGACGCGCTCCCCGTTGAAGAGCATCGGGGCCTCGTCCTTCTCGCCCTCACCGATGACGACGACGCCGTTCATCGAGACGGTGGAGACGAGGGTCCGCATGGCGCGCACCGCGGCACCGTCGGCGCCCATCTTGTCGCCGCGGCCGACCCAGCGGCCGGCGGCCATCGCTGCGGCCTCGGTCACCCGGACGAGTTCCAGGGCGAGGTTGCGGTCGGGGGCCTCGGAGGGGACATCGAGCTCGGACGGCAAGTGATGGTGCTCGGTCATCGGAGCGCACCTTTCTGATACGACGACGGCCGGATGAGGGTGATGAGCACGACTCTATCGTTAGGCAGACAAAATGAGCAGGGGACCCCACGGATGAGCGCCACGGGCACCTGCGACGATAGGGGCGTGGCAGGTTCCTACGGCAAGCAGAAGAAGACGGTCCGGGGCTTGGTCCAGTCCCTGGGCGTGTGTGTGCTCGCGGCGATGGTCGTCTATTTCTTCGTCCCGCACGACGACCACGCTCCCGAGGTCAAGCGGATCGACTACAGCGTGGAGCTGGTCACGGCGCGCCGCGCGGCGAGCTACCCGGTGGCCGCGCCCGAGGGGCTGACGAAGGACTGGAAGGCCACCTCGGTGACGTACGACGGCAAGGACTCCCAGCACTGGCACCTGGGCTTCCAGGACCCCGAGGGCCAGTACGTGCAGATCGAGCAGGGCAGGCAGAACCGCGCGGACTTCATCGACGAGGCCAGCCAGGGCGCGTCGGCGACGCGGCGGACCGAGGAGATCAACGGCCGGACCTGGACCCGCTACACGGGCGGCCGGTACGACGCCCTCGTCCTGGAGGACACCCCCGGCTCCACGACGGTGGTGGCGGGCACGGCGTCCTTCGGCCGGCTGACGAAGATGGCGGCGGCGCTGAAGATGACCAAGGCCTAAAAGGCGGCGGGCACAGGGCGCAGAACACAGGCAAGAGGCCCCCGGCGCCGGGGGCCTCTTTGCGTTGCCGTCTCCGGCAGGTGCTGCGGTGTGCCGCCTCAGACGGTCGTGACGACGTCGTCGTAGGCCAGGCGCGGCGAGCGCGGGTACCAGGCGTCCGGGCCCGGCTTGCCGATGTTGACGACCATCAGCGGGGTGTGGTCGTCGTCCAGGAACTCCTTGCGCAGGCCCTCGAAGTCGAGGCCGGTCATCGGGCCGGCGGCGAGGCCTGCGGCACGGACGCCGACGATGAAGTACGCGGCCTGCAGGGCGGCGTTCAGCGCGGCGGCGCCCTCACGGACCGGACGCTCGCTGAAGAACACGTCCTTGGCCTGCGGGAAGTGCGGGAAGAGGGCCGGCAGCTCCTCGTGGAACTCGTTGTCCGCGGAGAGGATCGCGACCAGCGGGGCGGCGGCGGTCTTGGCCTGGTTGCCCTCGGCCATGTGCTGGACGAGGCGCTCGCGGGCCTCGGCGGAGCGGACCAGGGTGATGCGCAGCGGGCTCTGGTTGAAGGCGGTGGGGCCGTACTTGACCAGGTCGTAGATCGCCTGGAGCTGCTCGTCGGTCACCGGCTCGTCGGTGAAGGTGTTCGCGGTACGGGCCTCGCGGAACAGCAGGTCCTGGGCGGCGGGGTCAAGAACGAGAGACATGCGTGACTTCCTTGAGGTGCGTGTCCCGGTCCGGGCTGCCGGACCGGCTGACGACACCGACCATACGACCAGTTAGGTTTAATCTTCAACCAAAACTGGAGCATGGTGATCCACTTCACAGATGTGCCCGCGTTCTTACCCGGCCTCCCCGGAGCCCCCGGCCTCCTCCTCCGCGGCGAGCGCCGCGTCCAGCCGGGCCCGCGCCCCCTCCAGCCAGCGCCGGCACACCGCGGCCAGTTCCTCACCGCGCTCCCACAGAGCCAGCGACTCCTCCAGCGTCGTACCGCCCGCCTCCAGGCGCCGTACGACCTCGATCAACTCGTCCCGCGCCTGCTCGTACGACAGCGCCTCATCCACCTTGCTGGTCATCCACTCACCTCTGAAGATCCGCTAGACATCGACTCGTACGGAGAACTCGCCCTCGGCGACCCGTGCCCGCAGGCGCTCGCCCGCGCTCACCTCGTCCGGCCCGCGCACCACGTGACCGTCGGCGTTCTGCAGGACGGCGTACCCGCGCCGGAGCGTCGCCGCCGGGGAGAGGGCCACCACACGCGCATGCGTGTGCGTCAGCTCGGAATCCGCGCGGTCCAGCAGGTGGCCGAGGGTGCGCCGGGCACGGCCGAGCAGGGCCGCCACCTGATCGGCCCGCTCGTCGACCATCCGGTGCGGATCCTCTATGCAGGGCCGGGCCAGCGCGTGCGCGAGTCCCCGCTCCTCGCGTTCCAGGAACGCCTCGACGCACCGCCGCGCCCGGTCCCGCAGCATCCGCACCCGATCGGACTCCTCACCCACGTCCGGCACCACCTTCTTCGCGGCGTCCGTCGGGGTGGAGGCGCGCAGGTCGGCCACGTAGTCCAGGAGCGGGGTGTCCGGCTCGTGCCCGATGGCGGAGACGACGGGCGTACGACACTGCGCCACGGCCCGTACGAGCTGCTCGTCGGAGAACGGCAGCAGGTCCTCCACGCTGCCGCCGCCCCGCGCCACGATGATCACGTCCACGTCGTCGATCGCGTCCAGCTCCTTCACGGCCTGCACGACCTGCGGGACGGCGTGCACCCCCTGCACAGGGACGTTGCGCACCTCGAAGCGGACGGCGGGCCAGCGGTGCCGGGCGTTCTCCAGCACGTCCCGCTCGGCCGCCGACGCGCGGCCACAGACCAGCCCGATCAGCTGCGGCAGGAACGGCAGTGGCTTCTTCCGCTCCTGCGCGAACAGGCCCTCCGCCGCGAGCGCCTTCTTCAGCTGCTCCAGCCGGGCGAGCAGCTCGCCCACGCCGACCGGCCTGATCTCGGCGGCCCTGAGCGACAGTTGCCCGCGCGGCGCGTACCACTCGGGCTTCGCCAGCACGACGACCCGGGCGCCCTCGCCGACGACATCGGCCACGGCGTCGAACACCTGCCGGAAGCAGGTGACGCTGACGGAGATGTCGTACGACGGATCGCGCAGCGTCAGGAACACGACACCGGCGCCCGGCCGCCGCGACAACTGGGTGATCTGCCCCTCGACCCACACCGCTCCGAGCCGGTCGATCCACCCCCCGATGAGCCGCGAGACCTCACCGACGGGGAGCGGGCTTTCCGGGGACGTGTTGACAGCCATGCCGCGAGGGTAATGGCCGCCGCTGACAATCCGGCCTACGCCGGCGGCCCGGCCCGTGGGGCGTACACGCTCCGGCGGGGGGCGGGACAGGCGACTGCGGGCGATCCCGAAGCCCCCGAACGCGGCCCTTACGATGGGACGCATGACCGCTTCGCCTGGCCGCCGTGTCCTGCTCGCCGCCCCCCGGGGCTACTGCGCCGGTGTGGACCGCGCCGTGATCGCCGTCGAGAAGGCCCTCGAGCAGTACGGGGCCCCGATCTACGTCCGGCACGAGATCGTCCACAACAAGTACGTCGTGCAGACCCTGGAGAAGAAGGGCGCCGTCTTCGTCGAGCGGACGGAAGAGGTGCCGCCGGGCAACATCGTGATGTTCTCCGCGCACGGCGTCGCCCCGGTCGTCCACGAGGAGGCCAGGCGGGGCCGCCTCGCCACCATCGACGCGACCTGCCCCCTGGTCACCAAGGTCCACAAGGAAGCCGTCCGCTACGCCAAGGAGGACTACGACATCCTCCTGATCGGCCACGAGGGCCACGAGGAGGTCATCGGCACCTCCGGCGAGGCCCCCGACCACATCCAGCTCGTCGACGGCCCGAAGGACGTCGCCGAGGTAGAGGTCCGCGACCCCTCCAAGGTCGTCTGGCTCTCCCAGACCACCCTCTCCGTGGACGAGACCATGGAGACCGTCAACGCGCTGAAGACGAAGTTCCCGGGGCTCGTCTCCCCGCCCAGCGACGACATCTGCTACGCCACCCAGAACCGCCAGCTCGCCGTGAAGCAGATGGGCGCCGAGGCCGAGCTGGTCATCGTCGTCGGCTCGCGCAACTCCTCCAACTCCAAGCGGCTGGTCGAGGTCGCCAAGCTCGCCGGCGCCCGTGAGGCCTACCTCGTGGACTTCGCCGACGAGATCGACGAGGCCTGGCTGGCGGACGTCACCACGGTCGGTGTCACCTCCGGCGCCTCCGTCCCGGAGGTCCTGGTCGAGCAGGTCCTGGAGTGGCTCGCCGAGCGCGGTTACGGCGACGTCGAGATCGTCAAGGCGGCCGAGGAGTCCATCACCTTCTCGCTGCCCAAGGAACTCCGCCGCGACCTGCGCGAGGAGGCGGCGACCCTGGTCGCCGAGCGCGGCGGAACGGGTGCCGCGGGGGCGTGACTGTCAGTCGTCCGTCGTAACGTGGAGCCATGCAGATCTTCGGCGTGGACATCGGCGGATCCGGGATCAAGGGCGCCCCTGTGGACCTTGACCGGGGCGACCTGGCCCAGGAGCGGCACAAAGTGCTCACCCCGCACCCGGCTACGCCCGACAGCGTCGCCGACGGAGTGCGGCAGGTCGTGGACCACTTCGGCTGGACGGGCCCGGTCGGCCTGACCTTTCCCGGAGTGATCACGGGCGGTGCCACGGTCCGTACGGCCGCGAATGTCGACAAGAGCTGGATCGACACCGACGCGGGCGCGCTGTTCGCCGGGCGGCTCGGCGGTCTTCCGGTGACCGTGGTCAACGACGCGGACGCGGCCGGCGTGGCCGAGATGCAGTTCGGCGCCGGGCGGGGCCGCCGGGGCACGGTCATCCTGCTCACTTTCGGCACCGGCATCGGCAGTGCCGTCTTCACCGACGGCGTCCTGGTCCCCAACACCGAACTGGGCCACCTCGAGCTGAAGGGCCACGACGCCGAGACCCGGGCCTCCAGCAAGGCCAAGGACGACCAGGAGCTGACCTGGGAGCACTGGGCCCGCCGCCGCGTCCAGAAGTACCTCGCGCATCTCGAGATGCTGTTCTCGCCGGAGCTGTTCGTCATCGGCGGCGGGGTCAGCCGCAAGGCGGACAAGTTCCTGCACTACATCGAGGGTATAAGAGCCGAGATCGTACCGGCCCAGCTGCAGAACAACGCGGGGATCGTGGGGGCCGCGATGCGCGCGGCGCAGGCGCAGGAGCAGACACAGACGCGGATGTGAGCGAGAGGGGCGGCGGGGCCGAGGGTCACCCCCGTCGCCGCCGGCGCCGTACCCACCGCACCCGGCGCACCAGCACGATCAGCCCGGCGACGAGTGTCCCGCTGTACAGCCAGCCCGCCTGGGTGGCGAGTCCGGTGACCAGCCCCATCAGCCGGCTCGGCAGCCCCGCGCCGCTGCCGGCGACGGGAAACAGACCCACGGCGAAGGCGATCGGCACGATCACGGGTGCGGTCAGCAGATCGCTCTCACGCACCCACAGCGCGGTCAGCGCGCACACCGGCAGGAACAGCACGCCGTACACCGTCAGGGACGCCGCCCCGAACAACAGCTGGTCCAGGTACCCGAGCAGGAACAACGCCACCGCGCAGAACAGTCCGGCACCGAGCCCGGTCAGCCGGGGGCGGCCCACCCTCCTGCCCGTCGGAGGCACCGGCCGTGCGACCCGTACCTGCCGCGCGTCCCGTACCGGCCCCGGCACGGGCCTGCGCTCGACCGCCGGCCGGCGCCGGGCCTGCGGTGGCAGGGGCGCGGACGGCGGCGTACCGCGTCGCGATCCGTCGTACGGGGGTCGCGTTCTGTGTTGCTCCACTGGACCAACTTAGGTCTGTTTATGTGCCGAATCGCTCCTGAGACACGCCGATGAGGAGAGCTTCGCCAGGCGTTCCACGCTCCCTCGAGGCCGCGGCCCGTAACCCCGTAGACTGGTGGATCGGCCAGCGTGGTCTCTGGCCCCCTGGCACCCCTGGCCCACTCATCTACGGGAAGTCGCAACGTGTCGCTCACGATCGGAATCGTCGGCCTGCCGAATGTCGGCAAGTCGACCCTGTTCAACGCCCTGACCAAGAACGACGTGCTGGCGGCCAACTACCCGTTCGCCACGATCGAGCCGAACGTCGGCGTGGTCGGCGTCCCCGACGGCCGGCTGGCCCAGCTGGCCTCGATCTTCGGCTCGGAGCGCATCCTTCCGGCCACGGTCGACTTCGTCGACATCGCCGGCATCGTGCGCGGCGCCTCCGAGGGCGAGGGCCTGGGCAACAAGTTCCTTGCGAACATCCGTGAGTCCGACGCGATCTGCCAGGTCATCCGCGCCTTCAAGGACGAGAACGTCGTCCACGTCGACGGCAAGGTCTCGCCGAAGGACGACATCGAGACGATCAACACCGAGCTGATCCTCGCGGATCTCCAGACCATCGAGAAGGTCCTGCCCCGCCTCCAGAAGGAGTCGCGGATCAAGAAGGACGTGGCCCCGAAGGTCAAGGCGGTCGAGGAGGCCAAGGAGATCCTGGAGAAGGGCGACACCCTCTTCTCCCAGGGCATCGTCCAGGGCACCGAGCGCGCCGAGCTGCTGCACGACCTGCACCTGCTCACGACGAAGCCGTTCCTCTACGTCTTCAACGTCGACGAGGAAGAACTGATCGACGAGGACTTCAAGAACGAGCAGCGCGCCCTGGTCGCCCCCGCCGAGGCGATCTTCCTGAACGCCAAGCTGGAGGCCGACCTCGCCGAGCTGGACGAGGAAGAGGCCCTGGAGCTGCTGCAGTCGGTGGGCCAGGACGAGCCGGGTCTGGCGACCCTGGCCCGCGTCGGCTTCAACACCCTCGGCCTGCAGACCTACCTCACGGCCGGACCCAAGGAGTCCCGCGCCTGGACGATCAAGAAGGGCGCCACGGCCCCCGAGGCGGCCGGTGTGATCCACACCGACTTCCAGAAGGGTTTCATCAAGGCCGAGGTCATCTCCTTCGCCGACCTCCTCGCCACGGGCTCGGTCGCCGAGGCCCGCGCCAAGGGCAAGGCCCGCATGGAGGGCAAGGACTACGTGATGCAGGACGGGGACGTCGTGGAGTTCCGCTTCAACGTCTGATGGGACGTGAACGGCCTGACCTGCGAGAAAGCAGGTCAGGCCGTTGTGCAGTCGGCAGAACCTGGAGCAGCTACGTGTCGTAGGCCGTGGATCGGTGTACGACGTGCACGACCCACACCACCAGCTCTCCGTTGTCGATCGTGTAGACGACGCGGTAGTCGCCGACCCGAAGGCGGCGGCGCTCAGGCTGGGACACGAGGGCAGTGGTGTTGAAGCCGAAGGGGTCGCTCTCCAGTTCTGTCAGTTTGGCCACTGGCGACGTGGATCGGCCAGAGCCGCGAACCACCTCACTCGTCATGGCCCTGCATGTGCTGGTGGAAGCGGGCCTCGATGTGGCGGCGAGCCGTCGGCGTGGCCGTGGCTCTCCGGGAGCAGCTCGGTCCGCTGCTGGCCGAGACCGAGCCGGCCGCCAGGCGGCTGCGGATGCTGCTGGGGGGCAGGCCAAACGAGCTCGGGCCAGAGGCTTGATGACACTCACCAACGGGTGTCGCTGCGCGGCTATCAAGCCGAGGTGCAACTGAGCCGTGGCAGGCAACGGAGGCAGGTCAGGGCGTGCCCCCCCTTGCTGCTGGACCAGCCAGCGCATTGGGCAGCCGCAATCCTGACCGCCGTCGACCGGAGTCCGTTCCCGGCCACTCGCCGGGGAACATCGACCAGAGTTGACAAGCAGTTCCCCGATCCGTACTGTTCTCCGAGCTGTCCGACGTGAGCACCGATTCCGGTCGGCCCCGGACAGCTATTCCGCAAGATCCACAGAAGCTGACGGTGCTTTGTCATGCCGTTCTGCCTTCCGTGCGCTTTTTGCGGAATAGGAATCCGGCCCGAAGGCTTCGAGCGTGAGCCGCTCGATTAGCGTCCGGGGCAGCGAATCCGCTAAAGTCTCACTCGTCGGAACGGCCCAACAGCCGCGAGGACAAGCCCGACTGACC
>NZ_JAINVF010000017.1 GCF_020400585.1 Streptomyces sp. NK08204
CCCACGACGTGGTCAACTCCGCGTGTCGGCGGGCGGCTTGGGCCGTCCGCCGACACGGCGTCGGTGGCGGCGGATACGCTGATCACCTGATCACGTCGTACCGGGACCGGAGGGTTCGAGGCCGGTTTCGGTACGAAGGCCTGTTCAACAGGTGTGCGGAGCAAGGAAGTCGGGAAGGCCGCAGAAGCGACACGGGCGGCGATGGGGGCGGGAATGTCGGTGGGAACGGAGTGGGACGGGCCGCAGGTGCCCGTCGCCGGCGACGGTGGCCAGGCGGCCACCTTTGCGCTCGCCTCGGCGGCCTATCGGGACGACCCGGTCGAGACGATCAAGAAGGCCGACAACGACTGGCACCAGTCGACGATCAAGCCCGGCCGCATCGCCCTGTTCAGACCGAGGCTCGGCGAGGCTTTCTCGCGGGCCGTCGTCGACCGCATGCTCGCTGCCGGCCGCAAGCCGCTCATCCAGTCCTTCGGCGCCGAACCCCAGGTGGTGGTGGAGCACTGCCTGGCGGCCAACAACATCCGCCGGGAGCGGGACAACCTGCTGTCCGTCGTCATGGTGCTGTGCGGGCTGGTCTTCCTGCCCGGCCTCATCGGCTGGCTGCTCGTCTTCCAGCTGCGCACGTACGTCGCCAAGCGCGACGACAAGCGAGCCGGGACACTCGGAACGGCCCTGCTGCTCGGCGTCGGCGTCCTCGCCGTGCTTTTCCTGCTGAAGATGCCGTTCACCGGTTTCTGGGCGTGGTACGCACGCGCGGCCGTCATCGCCCCGGTCGCCGGCTGGTTCTGGGCCAGGCAGATCTGCGAGCGCACGGCGAAGGACCTTCGGGCCCGCTGGGACGGCCTGCTCTCCGGCACCACGGTCGGCGCCAAGGTCCCCGAGGCCGTGCCGCGCAGCCCGGGCGAGACCGCCGCCGAGCAGCTGCGCCAGTCCCTGGCCCGGCTCAGCGCCGAGCAGCAGTCGAACTCGGTCTTCTACGCAGGTCCCAAGGGCATACTCGGCATGGGCACCCGCTGGGGCGCCTGGCAGCTCGCCGAGGACCTGGTGCCCGCCGACCCCACCCGGGAGATCCACCCCTTCCGCAGCTGGGACGTCATCCGCGCGATCCACGACCAGCTGACCCTGCTGGAGCGCGGCCCGCTGCACACCGGTGGCTTCCCCAAGCCGTCGATACGGCACTGGATCGTCACCCCGATCGGCGAGGGCGCCACGGCGGTGTCCCGGCCCGAGGGCACGGACGTCGAGGCCTTCCAGGTCAAGCCGCACGCCATACAGGACATCTGCAACAAGCAGCAGTTCGGCAGCGGCGACCGGCACTACCTGGGCGTGCAGTGGACGCTGTGGGACGGCCACCTCGTGATCACCATGATGATCACCGTGACCGTGCTGCACGAGACCCTGCGCATCGAGGTCACGGGACACGCGCTGGGCCCGGTGAACCCGCTGTTCAACGCCAAGCCGGAGGCCCCGACCAAGGAGGTCGCCAAGACGTTCAAGCCCTGGGAGACCCGTACCGTCAAGCTCCCGCTGATCACCACCGACGAGGTGGTACGGCTCGCCGCCCGCGCCCCGCTGACCTGGTACCCGCCGCTGCTCAACTGGCTCGGCGGCTCCCTCGTGCTGCCCGAGCCGTTCGGCCTGCGGCACGCCTGGGCCGACCAGCCGTGGCGGCACCGCTTCATGGCCGACGACGCGCTGCGCGCGGCCACTCCCGTGCTGCGGGTGGTGCACTCGGCCGCGATCAAGGTCCTGAACGACAACGGCGTGGACACCGAGAAGTTCGGCGCCCGCTCGGCCTTCCTCAGCGGCCAGGTGCAGGACCCGGCACCGAAGAAGGCCGACCTCTACGACGCGTAGGCCTCCGGCGGCCCGGCCGGTACGGATCGCGGACCGCCGTCCGGCGGCTGCCTCTCGCCGGCCGGCGCCCGCAGATCACGCCGTCGGCCAGGCCTCCGCCAGCATCTTGCGCGTGTCGGCCAGCAGCTGCGGCAGCACCTTCGTGTGGCCCACCACCGGCATGAAGTTCGTGTCGCCGCCCCAGCGCGGGACGATGTGCTGGTGCAGATGGGCCGCGATGCCGGCGCCGGCCACCGTGCCCTGGTTCATGCCGATGTTGAAGCCGTGCGCGCCGGACGCGGTGCGCAGGGCCGTCATCGCCTGCTTGGTCAGCTCGGCCAGCTCGGCCGTTTCCGGGCCGGTCAGCTCCGTGTAGTCGGCCACGTGCCGGTACGGCACGGTCATCAGGTGGCCGCCGTTGTACGGGTAGAGGTTGAGCACGGCGTACACGTGCTCCCCGCGGCGGACGATCAGCCCGTCCTCGTCGGACTTGGCCGGGAGCGAGCAGAAGGGGCAGCCGTCGTCGGCCCCCGGGCCGGTCGGCTTGTTCTCACCCTGGATGTAGGCCATCCGGTGGGGCGTCCACAGGCGCTGGAACGCGTCCTGCGTCCCCACTCCGATCTGCTGTTCCGGCTCACTCGTCATGCAACGCAGCATATGGCGTCGCCCCCCGGGCACGGCAAAGGCCCCCGGGCAGAACCGGGGGCCTTTGCCGTGCCCCGCTCATGCGGGGATCACGTCACACCTGGACGCGGCGCTCCACCACGTCGACGAGCTTGGCGATCGCCTCGTCACGCGGGATGCCGTTCTCCTGCGAGCCGTCGCGGTAGCGGAACGACACCGTGCCCGCGTTCATGTCCTCGTCACCCACGATGATCATGAACGGCACCTTCTGCTTCTGGGCCGTGCGGATCTTCTTCTGCATGCGGTCCGAGGAGGAGTCCACCTCGACCCGCAGGCCCTTCTTGCGCGCCTCGGCGGCGAACTTCTCCAGGTACTCGATGTGCGCGTCGCCCACCGGGATGCCGATCGCCTGCACCGGCGCCAGCCACGCCGGGAACGCGCCCGCGTAGTGCTCCAGCAGCACCGCGAAGAACCGCTCGATGGAACCGAACAGCGCACGGTGGATCATGACCGGGCGCTGCTTGGAGCCGTCCGGGCCGGTGTACTCCAGGTTGAAGCGCTCGGGCAGGTTGAAGTCGAGCTGGATGGTCGACATCTGCCAGGTACGGCCGATCGCGTCCTTGGCCTGGACGGAGATCTTCGGGCCGTAGAAGGCGGCGCCGCCCGGGTCGGGCACCAGCGGCAGGCCCTGCTTCTCGGCGACCTGGCGCAGCGTCTCGGTCGCCTCCTCCCAGACCTCGTCGGAGCCGACGAACTTGGTCTCGTCCTTGGTGGACAACTCCAGGTAGAAGTCGGTCAGGCCGTAGTCGCGCAGCAGGCCCAGAACGAACGTGAGCGTCTTGTCCAGTTCCTCGGACATCTGCTCACGGGTGCAGTAGATGTGCGCGTCGTCCTGGGTGAAGCCACGGGCGCGGGTCAGGCCGTGCACGACACCCGACTTCTCGTACCGGTAGACGGTGCCGAACTCGAACAGGCGCAGCGGCAGTTCACGGTAGGAACGCCCACGCGCGTCGAAGATCAGGTTGTGCATCGGGCAGTTCATGGGCTTGAGGTAGTAGTCCACGCCCTCGTCGAGCTGCATGGGCGGGTACATGCCCTCGGCGTACCAGTCCAGGTGCCCGGACGTCTCGAAGAGCTTCCCCTTCGTCGCGTGCGGGGTGTAGACGAACTCGTAGCCCTCTTCCTCGTGGCGGCGGCGCGAGTAGTCCTCCATCACGCGGCGGACGATGCCGCCCTTGGGATGGAAGACGGCGAGGCCGGAGCCGATCTGCTCGGGGATCGAGAAGAGGTCCAGCTCGGTGCCGAGCTTGCGGTGGTCGCGCTTCTCGGCCTCGGCGAGGAAGTCCAGGTACGCCTTCAGCTCGTCCTTGGACGGCCAGGCGGTGCCGTAGATGCGCTGGAGCATCGGGTTCTTCTCGCTGCCGCGCCAGTAGGCGGCGGCGTTGCGCATCAGCTTGAACGCCGGGATGAGCCGGGTCGAGGGCAGGTGCGGACCGCGGCACAGGTCCTTCCAGCACAGCTCGCCGGTCTTGGCGTCCAGGTTGTCGTAGATGGTCAGCTCACCGGCGCCGACCTCGACGTCCGCGCCGTCGTCCGAGGAGGCGGAGCCCTTGAGGCCGATCAGCTCCAGCTTGTACGGCTCGTTCGCCAGTTCCTCACGCGCGGCCTCGTCGGTGACCACGCGGCGGACGAACCTCTGCCCGCGCTTCTGGATCTCCTGCATCTTCTTCTCGATGGCCTTGAGATCCTCGGGCGTGAACGGCCGCTCGACGTCGAAGTCGTAGTAGAAGCCGTCCTTGACCGGCGGGCCGATGCCCAGCTTGGCCTCGGGGAAGATCTCCTGCACGGCCTGCGCCATGACGTGCGCGGTGGAGTGGCGAAGGATGCCCAGGCCCTCCTCGGAGGAGATCTCGACGCCCTCGACCTCGTCGCCGTCACGCAGCTCGTACGCGAGGTCCTTCAGCTCGCCGCCCACGCGCGCGGCGATGATGGAGCGCTCGCCCGCGAAGAGGTCGGCGGCCGTGGTGCCCGTCGTCACCACGCGTTCGTCCCGCTCGGAATCGCGTTGGATGATCACACGGACGTCTGACACCGGTCTCTCCTGACTGAAGGTGGATTGCGGCGCCATACCAGGAGCGCGCGCACTGGCGATCGTACCGACCCGACGGCACCGACCGCGAAACGGTCACCCTCCGTCCCCGGCCCCGTACGCTTCCTCGAAGAAGTCGAGGTTCTCCTGCAGCGACTTCGTCAGCCGGTCCCGCTCACCCTCGTCCACCTGTACCGGTACGACACCACAGGCGCCGGTGAGCCTGCGGAAGCCGCCCCGGCGTTCCAGCCGGCCGCGCACGCGCACCGGGAGGCCGACGAGGTGGGCGTGGCCGGCGATGCGGTAGTCCTCCTCGCCGAGGATGGCGCGGACGTGCTGGATGTCGGCACCGGCGAGCACCCTGAGCCGTACGGTGCCCTCACCGCGCGGCCCGGAGCGGCGCAGGCGGACCACGGTGCCGGTGATGCGGACCGGCACGGACGGCTCGGCGCGCAGATAGCGGGCGCCCGCGGCGCGCAGCACGGGCAGGTCGCCGGGTGAGAACTCGACGGGTTCGACCGGGGCGGCGCAGCCCTCGGGGACGCCGGCCGCGGGTGCCCACGCGAGGGAGACCCGCGCGCCCTGCGTGCCCCGCACCAGGATGCCGATCGCCTCGGTCAGCTCGCGGCTGACGCCTGCCTCCACGGCGCCGTCGAAGGCGTCCATGGTGCCGGTGGCGCGCTGGTAGTCGATGGCCTCGCGGACCGCGTACAGCGCCTGGTGGAGGCGGACGGCGAGCGGGCGCCCCGCGTGCACGGGCACGAAGGCGGTGAGGCGGCGGCCGTCGGTGGTGGGGCCGACGAGAACGTTCTCCAGCAGGGCGGCGGCGGGGCGGCGGTGGCGGGCGCCGTGGTAACCGGCCCGTGCGCGGGTGGCCAGGGCGCCTGCGAGCAGCATCTGCCGGGCCGCGCCGCGCAGTTGCTCCTCGACGGTCCAGGGCGCGGCGCCTTCGGGTCCGCTCGGGGTGTCGCGCCACCAGCGGATCTCGTCGCTGGGCACGGCGAGGGCGATCAGCACTTCGCGCGCGGAGGGTGTCGCGCTGCGGGCGAGGGCGTACAGGGCCTCGCCGAGCAGGTCGTCGCTGTCGGGGAAGGTGCGGCTCTCGGGCACCAGCAGGCTGGTGCCGCCGGCGCACGGTCCGGGCGGGGTCCAGCGGCCGTAGCGGCCGGCCGCTCCCCCGCGCCGCTGCCAGCCGTGCCGGTGCAGCAGGGCGCCGAGCACGGCGGGGTCGACCTGGCCGGGCTCGGGGGGTCGGTTCCAGGGCAGGCCGTCGGGGTGCGGGCGCACCAGCCGTACCGGCTCGTCGTGGGGGCGGCTCATGGCCTGCCTCCCGTCCCGACCCGCGTCATGATCTCGCAGAGCGCACGGTCGTCGAAGATGCGTGAGGTCGGTATGCGCACAGTGGTCCGGTGCCGGCCGGTGACGGGGTGTCCGGCGAGGTTGACCCAGTAGCAGCAGTGCCGGAGGTCGAGGCGGTCGTGGCTGGCGCGCAGCCAGTCGTCCTGGGAGCGCGGGACGAGCATGACGACGAGGATCTTGTGCACCGAGACCGGGGTGCGGGCGAGTTTGCGCAGGTGGTCGTTGTCGAGCGTGAACGAGAAGAATCGGCCCGGGGGGTTGGGTGCGACCTGGTAGGTGGCCTTCAGCTGGATCTTGATGGTGACCTCGTCGTCGACGGTGTGACCGGGTGCGCTGTGGCTGACGTGCCAGTCGATGCCGTTGTCCGGGAAGGGCTGGGACAGCGAGCAGCCGGCCGCGGCGGCGACCGCGTGCAGATAGCCCACCTGGAGCGTCTCCATGCACGCGGTGGTGGCGAGCGTGCCGCGAAGGGGGCCCGTGCGTTCGGGCAGCAGCCCGCCCCGCTCGGGCTGCGCAATGGCCATGACCAACAGCCTTCCAGGCAATGAGTTTCCCCGCTCCGGGCCGCTGAACTGCAAAGACCCGTACTCCTGTTGTGTCCTTCCGGCGTACGGCGCAAACGGCCCGGGTATCACCAAACAGGCAGAAGACGGAACGTCAGCTGCAATGTTCGGGCGAGGAGTTGGGTTGGAATGACGTGCTGGTACGAGGGGCCGCTGGCCGCCTTCGACACGGAGACGACGGGCGTGGACGTCGAGACCGACCGGATCGTGTCGGCCGCCGTCGTCGTCCAGGACGCGCCGGGCACCCGGCCTCGGGTGACCCGCTGGCTGGTGAACCCGGGGGTGCCGGTGCCGGAGGCGGCGACCGCGGTGCACGGGCTGACGGAGGAGCAGTTGCAGCGCAACGGCCGCTGGCCCGCGCCGGTGATGTACGAGATAGCCGAGCAGCTGGCCGAGCACGCGGCGATGGGCCGGCCGCTGGTGGTGATGAACGCGCCGTTCGATCTGACGTTGCTGGACCGGGAGTTGCGTCGGCACCGGGCCTCACGGCTGGACCGCTGGTTCGAGGCGACCCCGCTGCGTGTGCTGGATCCGCGGGTGCTGGACAAGCACCTCGACCGCTACCGCAAGGGCCGGCGCACGCTGGCCGACCTGTGCGTCCACTACGACGTGACGCTGGACGGGGCGCACGACGCGGCGGCGGACGCGCAGGCCGCGCTGGAGGTCGTACGGGCCGTGGGCCGCCGGTTCGCGGCGCGGCTGGAACGGCTGTCCCCCGCCGAACTGCACACGCTGCAGGCGAACTGGCACGCGGCGCAGGCACGGGGGCTTCAGGCGTGGTTCGCGCGCAGCGGTTCCGAGGAGACGGTGAGCACGGACTGGCCGCTGCGGCCGGAGCTGTCGACCGCGGCGTGAAAAAAGGCCGGTCCGCTGCGGCGGACCGGCCTTTCCCGGTGGGCGATACTGGGTTCGAACCAGTGACCTCTTCGGTGTGAACGAAGCGCTCTCCCACTGAGCTAATCGCCCGGGAACGCACTGAACAATACAGGTACGGGCGCGCTTCCTTCAAATCCCTCCCGGCGTCTGCAGGCGGCGCAGCAGTCCGCGCCGTCCGGCGCGCATCATCAGCCGGTGGTTGACGCGGAAGACGGGCCGTCCCGGGACCGCTAGCCGTCTGAGCAGGGGCTTGTTCACGTCCACGACCTGGTCGTACCGCACGAGCGTCCCCGTCCCCTGGGGCATGACCGTCCAGCGGGCCCAGCCCTCGATGTCCCCGGTCATGACGATCTCCAGGATGCCGGTGGCGGGGTCGTGACGCGTCCGGCGGGCGGTGAAGGTCAGGGCGTAGGGCAGCACGGAGCGGATGGTCAGGACGCCGGTGGCGTCGTCGCGCCGGGTCACCGCCCGCACCTGCGGCCACCAGCGGGGATAGTCCTCGGGCCGTTCGAGTACCGCGAAGACTGCGGCGGGCGGGGCGGGCAGGGACCAGCGGCTGCGGAAGCGGTAGTGCGTGCGGTCCATGCACAGAGTCTGCCCCGGTGGCGACGTGGAGGGGAGCAGGCGTACTCATGTGCCGTGCCGTGACGGGGGCAATGCTGTGGAACGCGGCCCGATCGAGCCTCATGAGCGTGGCGTCGCCGGTCTGCACGGCCGCGTAGGCGTCGAGGCGTGAGTGGCCTTTGGGGAGCAGCGTTCCGGAGTTGGGCCGTAGCGGGCGGCCTGTTCGCTCGGCGCACAGTTCGCCCAGGCCGAAGACGGCGGTGGTGAGGAAGTGGCAGAAGCGGCGGCAGGTGGTGTGGGCGATGCGCTGCTGTTCGGCCTGTCGCAGTACACACCGGGGCCAGTGCACAGGGCGCACATGATGTCGTCCTCCGCCTACGTCTTGCCGTTCCGGCGGAGGCAGAAGTGGTACGGGTGCACGATGGCCTTCTTGTCGACGACGAGCGCCCGGGTGGTGGAACCGACGGGAGCGCCGAGTTGCTTTCTGCCGGCCTCGCCGAGCTTCTTGGCGCCGCACGGAAGTGATGCGGGCTCAGATTGCCTTCCCGCATCCGTGAGTGGAGGTCGAGCGGAATACCGTGCTTGTCGTATGTCGGAAGAAATGTGACGGGGTTTTGGAAAAACGTCCGTGGGATTTCCGCCGGTGGCCTGCGTCTGGAACTTCTCCCAGAGAGATTGATACGTCTGGAAGTCAGTCTTGACTTTGATCTTCGGGTACTTCTTCTCGAGGAGCGCGATCGTCTGGTTGATCTTCTTGGCCCGCACCCCGGCACCCCACCAAGAGTCACGGACCGTCACCGACCCGCCTGTAGACGCTGCCGCCGCAGGCGTCGCCGCGGCGCGTGAATCGTGCTGAGCAAGCGCTCGCCGGCAGGCCGGGCGAAAGCGGTGGGCGAGGGCGCCGCCGGGTGCTTGGCCGACCACTCGAACTGGGCGTGACGGGGCGCTCACAGGCAGGGGTGAGGCGGGTGGCGGCTGGAAGCTGCGCCGGGACAAGGAGGCGGGCGGGGCCCGGCGGGGAGGGCGCGATGGGTGCGGGAAACACCGGTGGCCCATCTGCTGTCCGCAGATGGGCCACCGGTTCCGGGTGGGCGATACTGGGTTCGAACCAGTGACCTCTTCGGTGTGAACGAAGCGCTCTCCCACTGAGCTAATCGCCCGGGCACAGGAAGAACATTACCGCATGTCAGGGAGTGCCCATGACCACTCCCGGGCACCGGATCACCGACCGCCGATCCGCCAGGGCATCGCAAGGCCGAACTTCCACACGTAGATCCCGCCCAGCACCGCCACGATCACCAGGCCGGTCACGGTCAGCGCGATGTTGCGGCGCCGCACCCGGGGGTCGAGGGCCCGCTGGGCCGCCTCGGTGACCTTGCGCTTGGTCCAGCGGAGCACGAGCTGGGCCCAGACGAACTCGGTCGCCCAGATCGCCATGCCCGCGAAGATGACCACCCAGCCGGGCCCCGGCAGCGGCAGCAGAACGACGCCGACGCCGACGACCGCGAGACCGACCACGAAGACGCCGACCTGCCAGCTCAGATGCAGAACCCGGCGGGCCTTGATGAATTCCGGCGCCCGGGAGCCGAGCCCGCGCTCGGGCCGCTCCCCGTCCGTCTCCGCAGGACCCGCCACGGCGACCTCGCCCGGACCGTCACTCCCCGTATTCATACCGTCAAAGCCTACCGGAGCGATTGCGATCACCGGAATGGTGGCAGGTCCCGTGAAGTTCTCGGCCGGAAGAGTTACGTAAAGGCACGCAAAACCCTCAGAGGGGTTTACAACGGCACCGTAGGTGGCATGTCGATTTCGCCGACGTGCGAATCCCCGAGCGCACACTGAGCGAAAGGCCCTGGCGCTTATGAACACCACGGTCAGCTGCGAGCTGCACCTGCGCCTCGTTGTGTCGAGCGAGTCCTCCCTGCCTGTCCCCGCAGGCCTGCGGTACGACACGGCCGACCCCTACGCCGTGCACGCCACCTTCCACACCGGAGCCGAGGAGACCGTCGAGTGGGTGTTCGCCCGCGACCTCCTCGCCGAAGGGCTGCACCGGCCCACCGGCACCGGCGACGTCCGCGTCTGGCCATCCCGCAGCCATGGTCAGGGCGTCGTGTGCATCGCCCTCAGCTCCCCGGAGGGGGAGGCGCTGCTCGAGGCCCCGGCGCGGGCCCTGGAATCCTTCCTGAAGCGAACCGACGCCGCCGTGCCGCCCGGCACGGAGCACCGGCATTTCGACCTCGATCAGGAGCTCTCGCACATCCTGGCGGAGAGCTAGGCACGGCCCCCGAGACCGCCCGGCGCCGTCCACTCGGGGAGACGGCTCGGGCCAAGACAACCGCATACGGCACAGACCGGCGTCGTCACCGTGAGCGCTCACGGGACGGCGCCGCTCTGGCGCGGCACCCGGCGACCCTCACAGGCCCCGGTGGCGCGGGCGGGAACAGTCCAGTCGTGCCAGTACCCCAGTCGTGCCAGTAACCCCGTTCGGGAACTCGGGCGTGCGCCGAGGCGTTCTACGGGCGAGCGCAGATCGGGTGGGCCGGTGCGGTGGGCGCGGTTGTCGCTACCATCGGCCAGCATCGGCGGGCGCCCGCCCGTCCCCAGGCCAGGGAGCGAAACGTGCTGATCACCCACGACACCCGGTGCGCCCTCGACACCGTGGTGGATCTGGTGAACACCGCGCCGGAGAACGATGCGGCGACGGAGGGACTGCCCGATGTCCCGGCTCTCGCTGATTTCGTGCGAAAGCGCAAGATCAGCGATGTCGGGGTGCTGTCGGACTTGGACCTGTCGGCGGTGCGGAAGGTCCGGGGACGGTTCGCCGCGATCTTCGCGGCTCCGGACGCCCGGTCCGCCGCCGGGATGATCAACGACCTGGTCGCTGCGGCGGGCACCACCCCGCGCCTGACGGACCACGACGGTTACGACTGGCATGTGCACTACTTCGCGCCGGGCGCCTCCGTGGCCGACCATCTCGCCGCCGACTGCGGGATGGCCCTCGCCTTCTTCGTGGTCGCCGGCGAGGAGGAGCGGCTGCGCCGCTGTGAGGCGCCGGACTGCCGACGCGCCTTCGTCGATCTTTCCCGCAACCGGTCCCGCCGCTACTGCGACAGCCGTACCTGTGGGAACAGGCTGCACGTGGCCGCCTACCGGGCCCGGCGCAAGGAAGCGACAGCAGGCTGATCACGGGAGGGGCTCGCACCCGTCCCGCCCGCGGGTGCGGGGCGACGCCGGTCCCGGCGGGTGGCGCCGGGACGGACGTGTACGGCTCACAGCAACAGCAGGTCGTGCAGCGCGGCCATGAGGATCAGACACCCGATCACCGCAAGGAAGATCATCAGCGGTGGCTGGGAAAGGGCGAAGAGGCACCCGCGCGGCTCGTCCTTCGGCGGCGCGGCCTCGCTCTGTGTCGTGTCCAGCATCTCGGGGCCGATGATGGCCCAGCCAGTGCCCGCTACGCGATCAACACGCCCGGAGGGTGCGGGAGTTCGCCGAATTCTGCGCTGTCCCGTCCGAATTGCGTCGGGTTGTGAACGGTTTCCGCACTGCGAAGTCGGCCTGTGTCGTTTCAGCCGGTCAGGTGCTCGGCACTGCCGGTCATATGCCGTGCTTCTTGAGGATGGCCTCGATGTCACTGAAGTCCTCGCCGGAGCCCGCCGCCGAACGGCGCCCCGGACCCAGGGAGGGTGCCGAGGCCGCCGGGGCCGCCGCGTCGGCCCCGGCACCGCGGGCCGCCGCCCTGCGCTCGGCCCTCGTGCCGCCCCGCCGGCGCTCGACGGCGCGGGTGCCCGCGAACAGCGCCCAGGACATGCCGAGGACACCGAAACCCGCCCAGGCCGTGGGACTGAGGGCGTTGTCGGCGAGCCAACCGACCACGCCCGTCATGACCAGGCCGATGGGCACCAGTGCGTAGGCCGCGACGCGGGCGGCCGACAGGAACCGCCTGCGGTAGGCCGTGACCCCCGCGATACCCAGGCCCGCCGCGGAGACGGCGGAACAGACGGTCTCGGCAATCATCCGGTCCTCCTGGGGAGCTGGGTCGGGCGGAAGCGGGCGGAAGGGCGCCGACAGGCGCGCTTCGTCCCTTCCATCCTGCACCGCCCGGTCCTCGCGAGGCCACGCTGCGGCCCGACATCAGGGAGATCTCCGGGTCGTCTCCTCCCGAGGTGCCGGTGGACGCCGTACCGTCCCGATTCGGTCACCGGCGTCCCGCCTGGAAGACTGATACGCATGAGCGACTCCTCCTCCGCCCGCCCCGATGCCCCCGTCCTCGACATCTGGTGCGAACTCCAGTGCCCCGACTGCCGCACCGCCCTGGACGACGTACGTGCCCTGCGTGACCGCTACGGCGACCGGCTGGAACTGCGGCTCCGGCACTTCCCGCTGGAGAAGCACAAGCACTCCTTCGCCGCAGCTCAGGCCGTCGAGGAGGCTCTGGAGCAGGGCAAGGGCTGGCCGTACGTCGAGGCGGTGCTGGCGCGGGTCGAGGAGCTGGACCGCGAGGGAGAACCCTTCCTGGTCGAAGTGGCCCGCGAACTCGGCCTCGATGCCGAGGAGTTCGACACCGCGCTGATCGACGGCCGGCACATCCTGATCGTGGACGCCGACCAGGCCGAGGGCAAGGCGATCGGCGTCACCGGGACGCCGACGTACGTCATCGGTGGTGAACGCCTCGACGGCGGCAAGAGCCAGGAGGGGCTGCGCGAGCGCATCGAGGAGATCGCGGACCGGCTGCTGGCCGAGGGTGCGTGACGCTCAGACCAGTTTCTTGAACAGGTTGTACTGCGTGGTCTCGTAACCGAGCGACTCATAGAGCCGCTCGGCCGGGTCGTTGCCCGCGAAGACGTGCAGGCCGACGCGGTCCCTCCCGCCCTCGGCCGCCAGGGTCTCCGCGAGCAGCATCAGCGTGCGCCCATGGCCGCGGCCCCGCCGGCCGGCGTAGACCTCGACGTTGAAGACGTACGCGGTCTCGGGCAACAGCCCCACCCACAGGGTGCCGACCGGGACGCCTTCCTGCTCCAGGATGCTGAGCAGCATGTTCTCGGTCGCCAGGCCGTCCGGCAGGAGCTGGGCGTGCGCCTGGTCGACCTTGGCGTACGCCTCGGCCTCGGACACGCCCCGCTCAATCAGGTGGGCAGCGAAGCGCTCCCCGTCCGCGGCCAGCCAAGGACCGTACTCGGCTTCGGCCATCGGCCGGGCGACGAAGCCGGCCGGCAGCCGGGGCGGTGCCCCGTCCAGCCGCTTGGCCATGTTGCGGCTGCGTAGGACGTACCCGAGCGCGGTGGCGAGCCGGAGGGCTGCCGCGGCGTCGCCGGGCACGCTCACCTCGACGCGCTTGCAGCCCCAGCCGCGCAGGACTTCCTCGGCGGCCAGCGCGGCCACCGCGCCGCGGCCCCGCCCGCGGTCCGGTCCCTCGATGTGCAGCTCGGTGACCCGGCCGACGGCCGGGCCGAACTCGAGGTGCGTGGAGAGGTGCGTCCCACCCACGGGACGGCCGTTCACGCACACCTGGTAGCGGCGTGAACGCGTCCCGTCGGCGTTGTACTGAAGCGGCTCGCTCGGCCGTAGGGTTGTCGTCATCAGGGGAGTTCTACCCCCGGGGGAAGGTCCGAGTCAGCAGCTTTTCCCGGTGTTCCTCTCAGGGATCCAGGTCCTGCCCCGCCCGCTCGTCGAAGATCCGCATCGCCTTCGCGGTCACCGGGCCGGGCGCACCCGGCAGTTCGCGGTCGTCGACCCGGTGCACGGCCTGGACGTCGCGCAGGGTGGAGGTCAGGAAGACCTCGTCGGCCCGCTCCAGGACGTCCAGCGGCAGGTCGGTCTCCCTGGCGCCGGTCCACTCGACGGTCAGGGCGCGGGTGATGCCGGCCAGGCAGCCGGAGGCGACCGGCGGGGTGTGGATCTCGCCGTCCAGGACGACGAAGACGTTCGACCCGGTGCCCTCGCAGAGCTGTCCGACCGTGTTGGCGAACAGTGCCTCGGAGGCGCCGTGCTGGTGGGCGCGGGCGAGGGCGATGACGTTCTCGGCGTACGAGGTGGTCTTCAGGCCGGTGACGGCGCCGCGCTCGTTGCGGGTCCACGGCACGGTGATCACGGCGGTGGAGTCGGGGCGACGGGTGGTCCCGCCGAGGGCGACCACCAGGGTCGGCCCGTGCTCACCGCGGTCCGAACCGAGGGGGCCGTGGCCGCCGGTGTAGGTGATGCGCAGCCGGCCCAGCGGCATCGGGTTGGCCTCCAGCACGGCCGTGCAGGCGCGGCGCACCTCGTCATGGTCCGGGTCGGGCAGGCCGAGACCCCGGGCCGAGCGGGTCAGCCGGTCCAGGTGGCGGGTGAGCGCGAACGGCCGTCCGTCGACCGCCTTCACCGTCTCGAAGACGCCGTCGCCGACGGTCAGCCCGTGGTCGAAGACGGAGACGCGGGCGGAATCCAGGTCGCGCAGGCCGCCGTCCAGCCAGATCTTCATGAGAGAGCCCCTTCGTCCGTTCCCGCGCCGCCCGCGCTGTCTTCTCCCGGCACGCCCACCTCGGGGCCGCCGTACGCCCCCGACGCTACCGCGAGCAGCCGGGACGCCTTCAGTTCGGTCTCCTGCCACTCCCCTTCGGGATCGGAGCCCCAGGTGATCCCGGCGCCGGTGCCGAAGCGGAGGACGCCTTCCGCGCGGTCGATCCAGAAGGTGCGGATGCCGACGGCCAGCTCGCCGGTGCCCCGGTCGGCGTCGACCCAGCCGATCCCGCCGCAGTACGGGCCGCGCGGAGCGGTCTCCAGGGCGTCGATGATCCGCAGGGCGCTCGACTTGGGGGCGCCGGTGACCGAGCCGGGCGGGAAGGCCGCGGCGAGCAGCTCGGGCCAGCCGACGTCGGCGCGCAGCTCGCCGCGGACGGTGGAGACCAGGTGGACGAGGCCGGGGTGCTTCTCCACGGCGCACAGGTCAGGGACGGTCACGCTGCCGGTGGCGCAGACCCGCCCGATGTCGTTGCGGACCAGGTCCACGATCATCACGTTCTCTGCGTAGTCCTTCTCCAGAAGGTCCGCCTCGGTGCGTCCGGTGCCCTTGATGGGGCCGGACTCGACGGTCCGCCCGGCCCGGCGCAGGAACAGTTCGGGCGAGGCGGTGGCGATCTCCACGCCGTGCTCGGGCAGCCGGATCGTGCCCGCGTAGGGCGCGGGGTTGCCGCGGGCCAGCAGGGCGGTCAGGGCGTCCACGTCGGCGTCGGCCGGGACGGGCGCGCTGAGCACCCGGCAGAGGTTGGCCTGGTAGACCTCGCCGGCCGCGATGTGCTCGCGGATGCGCCGTACGGCCGCGATGTACGCGTCCCGGTCCAGCGAGGAGGTCCAGTCCGCCGTCGCCGGGCCCCGCCAGCCGCCCGGGGCCGGGGCGGGCACGGGCCGCTCGCGCACGTCGGCGAAGCGGGCACAGGTGAGACGGCCCTCGAAGTCCGCGCAGACGGCCCAGAAGCCGGTTGAGTCCAGGGCCGCGGGATCGCTGGTCACGTCGAGGAGGCCGGTGGCCACACGGTCGCCGAAGCGAGCCAGAGGAGGGAGGGCGAGAGGGTGGTGGAACACGTGGTCGAGTCTAGGTCGGGTGTCCGAAAGATGGCCCGGGCGTGTCCCCGAGGGGGCCCCGGCCGGGTCGCCCGCGGAGCGCAACGCAGCACGCTGCACAAACGCGTTTTTGTACTGGCCCGGGAATCCGCTAGAGTTCAACACGTCGCCGGGACGCGGAAGCGGACCGAAACGACAAGCGGACGTAGCTCAGTTGGTAGAGCGCAACCTTGCCAAGGTTGAGGTCGCGAGTTCGAGCCTCGTCGTCCGCTCGAAGGAAGAAGGGGTCATCCCGATCCCCTACACTCCTGGTGGAGTGGCCGAGAGGCGAGGCAACGGCCTGCAAAGCCGTCTACACGGGTTCAAATCCCGTCTCCACCTCCAAGGACGATTAGCTCAGCGGGAGAGCGCTTCCCTGACACGGAAGAGGTCACTGGTTCAATCCCAGTATCGTCCACTGGATCTTCTCGGAGATCCCTGCCCGCGCGATTAGCTCAGCGGGAGAGCGCTTCCCTGACACGGAAGAGGTCACTGGTTCAATCCCAGTATCGCGCACTGTCTGTGACCTGCGCGTCACAGCACCCGGACGATTAGCTCAGCGGGAGAGCGCTTCCCTGACACGGAAGAGGTCACTGGTTCAATCCCAGTATCGTCCACACACCGAAGCCCCCGGTCCTGTGACCGGGGGCTTCTTCGTGGGCTCAGCTGGAGAACAGCATGTGACCGAAGCTCTTGTGGCGGTGGTGACCGTGGTGACCACCGCCATGGCCGCCGTGGCCGCCGTGCGGGGCGCCCCAGGCGGGCGGGGCCGGGTACGCCTGCGGGGCTGCGGGCGGAGCCGGCGGAACCGGCTTGGACCACTGGGCCTCCAGCTGGGTCAGCGCCTCCAGCTCGCCGTAGTCGAGGAAGATGCCCCGGCAGCCGCTGCACTGCTCGATCTGGACGCCACTGCGGTTGTAGGTGTGCATCGGCGCATGACACTTCGGACACTGCATGGTCGGCTCAACTCCTCGCCGGTCGGTCGTGCTTCGTGTTACCCCAGGACAGACTCCGTGCAGCCCTGGCCGGTTGCACCTTAGTCCGGAATCCGGGACGTCAACTGGGGCGGCACGGAGGTCATTCGCGCACAGGCGTCCACGAGGGCCTGCTCGGCCTCGTCCAGCGGGCGGCCCGCCCCCAGGGACTTGGTGAGCGCGCGGGCGGCGGTCTGTACGGTCAGCGCGCGGGCGGGGACGTCCAGAGCCGGCCAGGGATCGCCGTCGGCGGGTACCGCCGGGCCGTCGGCCGCGCGGTAGGCGGTCAGGAAGCGGGACCACTCGTCGGGCAGGAGGAGTCCGCACGCGTACCAGGCGGCGGGGCGCGCCAGGTCCCAGGCGGCGACACCGGCGCCGAGGTCGTCCACGTCGATCAGCCGCCAGGGCCCGTCGGGTGCCGGATGACGGACGAGCTGGCCGAGGTGCAGGTCGCCGTGGCACAGGGCCGCGGGTCCGGGCATGGGCGCCTCGGCCCGGGCCCAGGCGGGCAGTGCGGCCCAGGCCCGCAGGACGGGGAGCGCGGCCTCACGGGGTCCGGGCGCGGCGGACCCAGGTGCAGGGAAGCCGGGGGCACGGGGTCCGGGTGCAGGGGACCCGGGTGTCCCGGCCAGGGCCGCGTGGAGACGGGCGATCGCATGGGCGGCCTTCAGCGGGCCGCGCATCGGGGGCAGCCGGGCAGGGACGGGCGCGCGGTGGAGGCGGGCGAGGAGAGTGGCCGCCGCTTCCCAGGGAGCCGCGTCCGGGTCGTCGGGGTCCACGGGGGCGCCGTAGGGCCAGAGGGTCACCTGGCGGTCGTGCAGCGGGGCCGGGGCGGTGGCGAGCGGGGGCAGCAGGACGTCCGGGTGACGGGCGGCCGCGGTCAGGCGCTGGGCCAGCTCCGTGGGGTCGGTGCCGGGGGCGTGCGCCTTCGCGACGATGTCGGCGTGCCGGACGACGGTGGCGTCCGGGCGGTCGGCGAGGGTGCCCGGTGCCGGTCCGCAGGCGCAGGAGGTCTCGCCCGCGCCGGGATGGGCGGCGGCCCTGGCCGTGGCGGTGAGTGCGTGGACGAGCGCGGGAACCGGAGCGCGGCTCTCGGCGCGGCCGTCCGGGTGCGGGGTGGGCGTCACAGGGGGAGCACCGGCCGGGTGGAGCAGTCCTCGAACAGGTCCTCGCCCTCGGGGTCGTGGAGGAACTCCGCCGTGGAGGGGTTGCGGTTGGCGGTCGCCAGGGGCAGCCACCCCAGCAGGGCGCCGTAGCCGCCGCACACGGACTCGCCGCCGTCGCCGCCGTGGACCGCGCCGGTGTCGCTGGTCAGCTCCATGCGGTAGGTGTCGTAGGCGATGCGCAGGCCGAAGGCGTTCGGGCTGCTCTGCGGGCCGCTGGGGTCGGTGTAGGGGACACGGTCGAGGGGGCAGGTGTCGCCCCAGTGGAACAAGGTGTCCGCGCCGGCTCCGCAGGCGTGCTCCCACTCGTCGGAGGTCGGCATGCGCAGGCCGCGCGCCGCGAGAACCGCCGGCATGTCGGCGGGCGGCTCGGTGAGGTCCTCGTCCGTGACGGCCATCAGCACCGTGTCCAGGACGACCCTGCGGCGGGGGCTGAGCACCTCGGCGAGGTGCGCGCGCAGATCCGCCGCGTACCCGAAGCCCGCCGCCACGCTCCTGGCGTAGTCGGCGGCCTGCTCGGGCGTGGGCCGCCAGGCGTCCGGGTCGAAACCGAGGGACACCGGGCCGCCGGGTATCAGGGCGAACTCCTGTCCGTCGCGCTCGATCCGGACCCGGTGCAGCGGGGCGCCGAGGTGCTCGGTGGTCTCGAACGCACTCACCCGGCCGCTCACCCGGTCCGCCGCCTGCCGGGCGACACGGCGCGCGGTCGCCCGGTCGAGGGAGCGCCATCGGCGCAACGTGAGATCAGCGGGAGCGAGGTCGTCGTGGGACATGGGCCGCAGTGTGGCACGGAGGTCCGACAGCGCCCGCCCACCACGGCGCGCCCCGCCCTGCCGCAACGGTGCACCGCGCCCTGCCGCAACGGCGCAATGCCGGCGCAGCTCCCCAGCTGCGCCGGCATTTTGTGCCGTCCGCCGCACCCCCGTCCCCACGGGGTTTCCTGGATGGATGTCCCCGCCCGGACCGCTCTTCCGGGCCTGGGTCGCCGCTCAGCGCCCCAGCATCGCACCCACGGACGACGCCTGTGTGGCCACCGTCTCCCAGCCGTCGAAAACGACTAGGAGCAGGGCCGCCAGGGGAAGGGCCATGAGCGTCGCCACCACAGGGTGGCGGCGGCCCGTCCGGCGGGGGCGGCGCACTGTGCGCCACGGTGCCGTGCGGGCCATGGTCCCTCTCCTGACCGTCTGGTGTTGTCGTCGGCAGCGGCGGGTGTCTGACCTCGGGGGACGAGTGCTGCACCCGCCGCTTGACCTCAAATCTAGGCGCGCGCCCCCCACCGGACGTCATGCCTTCGTACCGATTCCCGGGCCTCCCGGAGGATGAGCCGTACGCCGCCGAGTACTCCCCTGGGTGGAGAAACGGGACGGGGTCTAGGGGTCTTCCCGGAGGGGTCGCCCGTTGTGTCACGCCATGTCGGAAGCGTCCGACGAGGCGACCGGAGTGACTTCGATCACTTCGGGTGGGGGCGCGAGGCCCGGCGGGTCCGCCCTGCCGACGCGCCGGAACCGCACCCCCGTGCCCGCACACACCGCCTCGGGGACGGCCGCCACCTTTCGTGCACCACGTCTGCGTACCGGGTCAACCACCCTGTTCCGGCGACCGGTTGACGCTGCGGCAGGCCCAAGGGCGGCGTGGCGGAAGGTTTTTTGACCGCGCCTCACATCGTGCACCACACGCCGACAATCCGTCGGCCCGAGAGGGCGCGGCCTCTGCGCGCAGGCGGCCGTGGAAACGTAAGCTGAGCCCCGTCACAGGGACCGGGCAGCGGGGATGAACATGGCGATGATGCGCCTGAGGCGCGAGGACCCGCGCGTCGTCGGCTCGTTCAGGCTTCACCGACGGCTCGGCGCGGGCGGGATGGGCGTGGTCTATCTCGGCTCCGACAAGAAGGGGCAGCGGGTCGCACTGAAGGTGATCCGGCCCGATCTCGCCGAGGACCAGGAGTTCCGGTCGCGGTTCGCACGGGAGGTCTCGGCGGCCCGGCGCATCCGGGGCGGCTGCACGGCCCGGCTGGTGGCGGCGGACCTGGAGGCCGAGCGGCCCTGGTTCGCCACCCAGTACGTCCCCGGGCCCTCCCTGCACGACAAGGTCGCCGACGAGGGCGCGCTCGGCGCGGCCGAGACGGCGGCGATCGGAGCGGCCCTGTCCGAGGGGCTCGTCGCCGTGCACGAGGCCGGTGTCGTCCACCGGGACCTCAAGCCCTCCAACATCCTGCTGTCCCCCAAGGGGCCGCGGATCATCGACTTCGGCATCGCCTGGGCCACCGGCGCCTCCACCCTCACCCATGTCGGTACGGCCGTCGGCTCCCCCGGTTTCCTGGCCCCCGAGCAGGTGCGTGGCGCCACGGTCACCCCGGCGACGGACGTCTTCTCGCTGGGCGCGACCCTCGCCTACGCCTCCACCGGCGACTCGCCCTTCGGACACGGCAGTTCCGAGGTGATGCTGTACCGCGTCGTGCACGAGGAGCCGCACCTGCACGGCGTACCGGACGCGCTCGCCCCGCTCGTCCGGGCCTGCCTGGCCAAGGACCCCGAAGAGCGGCCCAGCACCCTGCAACTGTCGCTGCGGCTCAAGGAGATCGCGGCGCGCGAGGCACAGGGCCTGACCGACGTACGGCCGCCCGCGCCGCGCGCCTCGGAGGCGGACCGGCCCACCGGGCGGCTCGTCGACACCTACCCCGAGCAGCAGCGCACCCAGCGGCGGACCCCGCCGGGCACCCCGGTGCCGCGGTCCGGCACGCCGCCCCGGGGCAGCAGCCCCTCGCGGGGTGGCAGCGCCTCCCGCAGCGGGGGCTCGCGGAGCGAGGGTGCCGCCTCCCGCAGCGGGGGCTCACGCGGCGGGGGTGCCGCCTCGCGGCCGGGCGCCGCCCGCCCGACCCCGGCCCCGCGCGGCAGCGGCCCGCGCTCCGGCAGCGGAAGCCGGCCCGCTCCGCGCAGCGGTGCCGGGCGGCCGGCGCCGCGTACGACGGGTACGGGGCGGACCGGCACCGGACGCACGGGAGCAGGGCTGCGGCCGGCCAATCCGCGGCTGCTGCGTCAGCGGCTGTTCGTGTTCGTGGTGGTGACCCTGCTCGTGGCGCTCGGCATCGCCCTGGCGCAGGGCTGCCAGGGTCCGGCACGCGGTATGGGCGGCGGCGACGGCGTACAGCGCCTTCAGCAGCGGCACGCACCGTCCGCACAGCCGTCGTTCGCTCCGCTCGACGGCGAGAGGACGATGTCCCAGCGCTACGAGTCCACCCTGTCGCAGGACGACCACGGCAACTGACGCCCGGCCGGGCCCCGCACGTCGCGGGCCGGGCCCGGCCGACGACGACGGTGAGGGCCCGGCGAGAGGCTCAGGACTCCGGTCGGCCCGTGGCGACCGCGTAGAAGGCCACGGCCGCCGCCGCGCCCACGTTGAGCGAGTCGACGCCGTGGGCCATCGGGATGCGGACCCATTCGTCAGCGGCGACCAGGGCCTGGGTGGACAGCCCGTCACCCTCGGCGCCGAGCATGAGCGCCACCCGGTCCATCCGGTGCGGGGCGGCCTCGTCCAGGCTGCGGGCCTTGTCGTCCGGGGTGAGGGCGAGCAGCGTGAAGCCCGCCTCGCGGACCGAGTCCAGGCCCTTGGGCCAGCTCTCCAGGCGGGCGTAGGGCACGGCGAAGACCGCGCCCATCGAGACCTTCACGCTGCGTCGGTAGAGGGGGTCGGCGCAGTCCGGGGACAGCAGGACCGCGTCCATGCCGAGGGCCGCCGCCGAACGGAAGATCGCGCCGATGTTGGTGTGGTCGTTGACCGACTCCATCACGGCCACCCGGCGGGCGGAGCGCAGCAGTTCGGCCGCTGTCGGCAGCGGTTTGCGCTGCATGGAGGCGAGGGCGCCGCGGTGCACGTGGTAGCCGGTGACCTGCTCGGCGAGTTCCGGGCTGACGGCGTACACGGGGGCCGACAGGTCGTCGATGACGTCCCGCATGACGTCGATCCACTTGGCGGAGAGCAGCATCGAGCGCATCTCGTAGCCGGCTTCCTTGGCCCGTCGGATGACCTTCTCGCCCTCGGCGATGAACAGGCCCTCGGCGGGCTCGCGCCTGCGGCGCAGCTCGACGTCGGTCAGGCCCGTGTAGTCACGCAGGCGCGGGTCGTCGGGATCCTCAAGGGTGATGAGATCGGCCACAGGGTGATACTGCCTTGTCCTGGGTGTGGTGCCAACGGCTGATAGGAGTGGGTTACCCCCGGTTATGCCTGATCGGGCCCGAGTGCTCGGGCCGTGCGCGGTCAGGCCGAGGGTGCCGGGCCGACGGCCACGACCTCGCCGATCACGATCACCGCCGGCGGCTTCACGTCCTCGGCCCGTACGGTCTGCGCCACCGTGGCCAGGGTCGCGTCCACCCGGCGCTGCGCGGCCGTCGTGCCCTCCTGGACCAGAGCGACGGGCGTCTCGGGGGACTTGCCGTGTGCGACGAGCGTCTCGGCGATCTTCCCGATCTTGTCCACGCCCATCAGGATCACGAGCGTACCCGTGAGCCTGGCCAGCGACGGCCAGTCGACCAGGGAGCGCTCGTCGTCGGGGGCCACATGGCCGCTGACCACGGTGAACTCGTGGGCGACACCGCGGTGCGTGACCGGGATGCCGGCCGCGCCCGGCACCGAGATCGAGCTGGAGATGCCGGGGACGACGGTGCACGGGATGCCGGCCTCGGCGAGCGCCTGGACCTCTTCCATGCCGCGGCCGAAGACGAACGGGTCGCCACCCTTGAGCCGGACGACGGACTTGCCCTGCTTGGCGTGCTCTATCAGCGCGTTGTTGATGGCCTCCTGGGCCATGAACCGGCCGTAGGGGATCTTCGCCGCGTCGATCACCTCGACGTGCGGCGGGAGTTCGGCGAGCAGGTCGCGGGGGCCCAGCCGGTCGGCGATGACGACGTCCGCCTCGGCGAGCAGCCGCCGCCCGCGCACGGTGATCAGGTCCGGGTCGCCGGGGCCGCCGCCGACCAGGGCCACGCCGGGCGTGCGGGTGCGGTGGTGCGGGGCGACGAGGGTGCCGTCGCGCAGGCCCTCTACGACCGCGTCCCGGATCGCGGCGGTGTGCCGCGGGTCCCGGCCGCGTGCGTCCGTGGTGAGCACGGCCACGGTGACGCCCTCGCTGTGGCCGGTGGCCGGGGTCCAGGCCGTCGCCAGATCGGCGTCGTCGGAGCGCACGCACCAGACGCGGTGCCGCTCGGCCTCGGCGGAGGCCAGGGCATTGGCCTCCGGGTCGCTGGTCGCGATGAGGGCGTACCAGGCGTCGGCGAGGTCGCCGTCCGCGTACGGGCGCCTGAGCCACGTGATCTCGCTCGCGTCCGCCATGGCCTCGACCGAGGGGGTCGCCTCCGGAGACACGAGGACGACGTCCGCGCCCGCGGCGATGAGCGCCGGCAGGCGGCGCTGGGCGACCTGGCCGCCGCCGAGGACGACCACACGGCGCCCGGACAGACGGAGGCCAACGGGGTAGGCGGGGTTTTCGGCCATGAGGGACGGCTCCTCGTGCAGCGCGGTGCGGTGGGCGCGCTGCGGCGTCGAAGCGGCCCTGACGTGCGGATTTTAGCTGTGCGCGGGACGGAGGGCACGTGTGGTCCGGCTGCTGGAACACCGGACCACACGCCCCTCGGCCCTTACTTCTCGGTGACTCCGGCCGAGTCGAACGTCGCCACCTCGTGCATGGCCCGCGCCGTGCTCTGCACCAGCGGCAGCGCGAGCAGGGCGCCGGTGCCCTCGCCGAGGCGCAGGTCGAGGTCGACCAGCGGGCGCAGGCCCAGCTTGTTGAGCGCGGCCACATGGCCCGGCTCGGCGCTGCGGTGGCCCGCGATGCAGGCCGCCAGCACCTCGGGGGCGATGGCGCGGGCGACCAGTGCGGCGGCACCCGCGCTGACGCCGTCCAGGATCACCGGCGTGCGCAGCGAGGCGCCACCGAGCAGCAGGCCGACGATGGCCGCGTGCTCGAAGCCGCCGATCGCGGCGAGGACACCGACCGGGTCGGCCGGGTCCGGCTGGTGCAGCTCCAGGGCGCGGCGGACGACGTCCGTCTTGCGGGCCAGCGTCTCGTCGTTGATGCCGGTGCCCCGGCCGGTGACCTCCGCGGGGTCGGCGCCGGTGAAGACGGAGATGAGCGCGGCGGACGCCGTGGTGTTCGCGATGCCCATCTCGCCCGTGAGCAGCGCCTTGTTGCCGGCGGCGACGAGGTCACGGGCGGTCTCGATGCCCACCTCGATGGCCGCCTTGGCCTCCTCGCGGGTCATCGCCGGACCGGTGGTCATGTCGGACGTACCGCCGCGGATCTTGCGCGGCAGCAGCCCCGGCGTGGCCGGCAGGTCGGCGGCCACGCCGACGTCCACGACACACACCTCGGCGCCGACCTGGTTGGCGAAGGCGTTGCAGACCGCGCCCCCGCCGAGGAAGTTGGCCACCATCTGGGCGGTGACCTCCTGCGGCCAGGGGGTGACGCCCTGGGCGTGCACGCCGTGGTCGCCGGCGAAGATCGCGACGGCGGCGGGCTCCGGGATCGGCGGCGGGCACTGCCGGGACAGCCCGGACAGCTGGGCGGAGATGATCTCCAGCATGCCCAGCGCGCCGGCCGGCTTGGTCATGCGCTTCTGGCGCTCCCATGCCTCGCCGAGCGCCTTGGCGTCGAGCGGGCGGATCTGTGCAACGGTCTCGGCGAGCAGGTCGTGGGGTTCCTCTCCGGGCAGGGCGCGGCGGCCGTACGTCTCCTCGTGTACCACCCAGGACAGCGGGCGGCGCTTGGACCAGCCGGCCTGCATCAGCTCGGGCTCGTCCGGGAACTCGTCGACGTACCCGACGCACAGGTAGGCGATGACCTCCAGGTGCTCGGGCAGGCCGAGCGCGCGGACCATCTCCCGCTCGTCGAAGAAGCTGACCCAGCCGACGCCGAGGCCCTCGGCGCGGGCGGCGAGCCAGAGGTTCTCCACGGCGAGGGCTGCGGAGTAGGGCGCCATCTGCGGCTGGGTGTGGCGGCCGAGGGTGTGCCGGCCGCCGCGGGTCGGGTCCGCGGTGACGACGATGTTCACCGGGGTGTCGAGGATGGCCTCGATCTTCAGTTCCTTGAACTGCTTGGCCCGGCCCTTCGGCAGCGATTTGGCGTACGCCTCGCGCTGGCGCATGGCCAGTTCGTGCATGGTGCGCCGGGTCTCCGCGGACCGGATGACGACGAAGTCCCAGGGCTGCGAGTGGCCCACCGAGGGTGCCGTGTGGGCCGCCTCCAGGACGCGCAGCAGCACGTCGTGCGGGATCGGGTCGCTGCGGAAGCCGTTGCGGATGTCGCGGCGTTCGCGCATCACCTTCAGGACGGCCTCGCGCTCGGCGTCGTCGTATGCGGGCGCGGCCGGACCGGTGGACTGTCGTGCTTGCGCCACGGAGGCCGCGCTCTCTTCCTGGTCGGCGGCCCTGGTGTCCAGGTCCTCCGCCTGCTGTACGACATCGGGCGCGGGCTCGGCGGTGGCCTCGGCCTCGCGGGGCGCCGGGACCGTGGCCGCCTGTTCCTGCGGCTCCGGCGACTCCTGCGGCTCCGGCGACTCCTGCGGCTCCTGCCTGGGCAGCACGATCGGCTGCGGCGGGGTCGGAGCCAGGTGCGGCGCCGTCGGCACCTGCCCGGTCACGGGGACGAACTGCCCGAGCGTCTGCTCCGGGTGCGGCTCCGACGGGATACCGGAGGGCAGGGGCTCCGTGGTGCCGGCGGGGGCCTGGGCAGGCTGCTCCGCGGTCTCGGCGGTCACGGGGGCCACGGGCTGCGCGGCCGGGGCGGGTTGCGGCACGGCCTCGGCCGCGGACGGTACGGGCACCGCCTGGTCGTGAGCTGCCGCGAGGGGCTGGACCTGCGGGCCGGCGGGGCCCATGACGGGGGTCTGCGCCGGGGCGGGATCCGGTGCCGGTGCGTGCGGCTGGGGGTGCTGGGGCCCGTCCGCCGGGGCGACGGCCCCTTCGGCGGCGGCTTCAGCGGGGGTTTCGGCGGCGGCTTCGGCGGCGGCTTCAGCGGGGGCTTCGGCGAGTTGCGCCCCCTGGGCCTGAAGGACGGCCGGCTCCGATGCCTCGACGGCGACCGGCGTCGCGGCACCGGCGACGGGCGCGGGCACAGCGGTGTCCTGGGCCTGGGCGGGGGCGGTGGTGACGCCGGTGGCCTGGTCCGGCGCGGTGGCGGTGGACTGCTCGTCCTGGGCCTGGACGGGCTCGGGGGCATCCGGAGCCTGCGCGTCCGGCCGGGCCGGAGCGGCGGGACCGGCGGCAGCGGCCACGGCCTGGACGGCAACGGCCTCGGCGACCTCGGCGACGGGCACGGCCTGAACGGCGACCGTCTCGGCCTGAACGGCGACCGTCTCGGCGACCTCGGCGACAGGGACGGCCTGGACGGCAACGGCTTCACCGGCCCCCGCCGCAGCCTGCACCGCCCCTGCGACGTCGACGACCTGCGTGCCGTCGGCGGTCTGGGCAGCCTCCGCCGGCTGGGCGCCCTCGACCGGCTGAACGGCATCGACCGGCTGAACAGCATCTACCGGCTGAACAGCATCTACCGGCTGAACAGCATCGCCGGCCTGGGCCGCTTCGGCCGCCTGAGCGGGCCCGGAGGCCTGCGGGGCCTGCATGACCGGACCCGTCTGAGCGCTCGGCGCAACGTCCGCGGTCTGCGCGACCTCGGGTGCCTGGCCTGGCACGACGGTCTGGTCGGCCGCCTCCTGAACTCCCTGACCTTCCGGCCCTTCCTGAACTGCCAGGGCTTCCGGAACTGCCAGGGCTTCCGGAACTGCCGGGGCTGCCAGGACTGCCTGGACCTGTGGCACTTCTTGGACCTGCCGGGCCTCTGGGATCTCCTGGACGGGAGCCGTCTGTGCCGGAGCCTCCGTCGCGGCCTCGGGTGCCTGCGCCGCCGGGACCGGCTCGCCGGTCACCGCCTGACCGGCGACCACGGCGGCCTCGACGGCGGCCGGTGCGGCCTGCCCGCCCGCGGGCGCCGGTGCAAGACCGTCGGCGGGCAGCACGGCTTCGGCCACCGGAGCCCCGGTCACGGCCTCGGCTGCAACCGTGCCCTCGGGGCCCTGGCCCGCCGGAACGGCGTCCACCCCGTCGTGACCGTGCACGGGCTGCATCCCGTCATGGGCGTGGACGACCTGGTCCTGGACCGCGGGGGCCTGGACAGCGTCGCCCTGGACCTGCGCGGCGGCCTGGGCCGCGAGGCGGATCACGGCGGCCTGGGCGGCACCGGAGGGGTCGGCCACGGGCTCCCCGGAGAGGGCGGCCGGGTCAGCCGTTTCCGTAGCCGGCGCCGCAACGCCGACCTGGGCGGTGGCGGCCGGCGCGGCGCCCCAGGGGGTCGCGTTCTGCGGGGCCATGTCGTGCAGCGGCTGTGCGTCGAGGTACTCGGGGCCGGTCGTCGGCGGACCGGGCTGCCGTACCGGCGCTCCCGCGGGGCCGCGGTCGGCGAGGGTGCGGACCGGGCTGGCGGAGGCGTCGGGGATCGGCGGGCCGAGGTGCAGGGGTCTGTGCGGGGCCTGCGCCGGGTTCGGCAGCCGGACGCCGCCGAGGTCGACGGAGCCGGTGTCCCGGCCGCCCGTCTCGTGCGGCCCAGGCTCGTGGACGGCCTCGACGACCGGCTCCGGAGCCGGCGGCGGCACTTCGTTGCCCCATGCGCCCTGGGCACCCGGCAGCAACAGGTCTTCGTCCTCGGCGGGTGCTTCGGAGAGGTAGGTGTACGCGCCGTGCGCGGGGACGCCCGGCTGTTCCACCATGCCTGCGCTCTCCGGCTGCCCCTCGCCCGGGACCTGGCCGGTGTCGGTCATGCGTACCCCTCGCCCATCGATTAGTGCTTCTACGACCAGCTCACCCGGAACGGCGCGCCGACCGCCCATGGTGAAGAACGAGCGTGCGTGCCCAGCGGCACGAACGAGCCGCCGAAAAAGGCGACAAAGCCACTCGGTGGCATTGTCCCGTCCGTTCCGCCGTCGCGACAGCATGATCCGCGACAGACCGCTGTGGACTGCGCCACGTTGCGCGTCCTCGGGTTCGCCGTACCACACCCACCCCAAAAGGGGCGCGTTTTCCGGACATTGGCGAACGAACTTCCGGGCCACCCGGTGCGGTACAACGATCGGCCAGCCTACCGCGCGCAGTACGACAACAGGATCACGGGGCGCGGTCCGGGAGTACCCCGCTCAGCAGGAACGCCACGTTCCGTTCGGTCTCCGTCCAGTCCCGGGTGTCGAGTTCGACGGACTGGAGCAGGGCGCACTCGACCCGGTAGCCGTGCTCGGTCAGGTCCCGGCCGACGAGTTCGGCGGCGTCCCGGGTCGCGGCGTGCGTGACGATGCGCTGCGGACGGCGGTCGGCGACCGCGGAGACGACGGCCGCTCCCCCGCCGCCCACCCGTACGACGTCCGGTTCGGGCAGGTTCTCGAGGACGTGCGGGGCGGTGCCGTGGACGACCTGGAGCTGGACACCGAAACGGCGCGCGGCGGACGCGGTACGGGCGCAGGCGTCGCCGTCCCGGTCGACGGCGATGACAGCGGCACCGGCGCGCGCTGCCTCGGCGGCGAACGCGCCGCCGCCGCAGCCGATGTCCCAGACGAGGTCCCCGACCCGGGGCCCGAGCCGGGCGAGTTGGGCCGCGCGGAGCAGCTGCGTCTCGCCCTCGCCGAGGGTGCCGTACGTCTCGTCGGGCTGCACCCAGCCGCGCGGGGCGGTGCCGGGGTCGCGTCCGACGGTCCAGCCGCCCCCCTCCCCCGCGACACCTGGTCCGGCGGTTCCGCCGATGACGATGACGACGTTCGGGTCGCGCCAGGAGTGATCGGCGGCCTTGTCGGAGGTGACGACGGTGACCTGTTCGCGTTCGGTGCCGAGTTCCTCGCAGATGACGAAGGTCCGGTGGACCCCGTCCAGCAGCAGTCCGAGTTCGGCAGGGCCGGCGCCGGGTGCGGTGAGGACGGCGACCTTGGTGTGGGCGCGGCAGACGTTCACGGCCCGGCGCAGGGTCCGCGGGTGGGCGACGACCACCTGGGCGTCGTCCCACGGCATGCCGGCGCGGGCGAAGGCGGCGGCTACGGCGGAGACGGCGGGGACGACCTCGACCTCCAGGCCGAACTCCGGCGCACGCAGACTGCGTACGACGCCGAAGAAGCCGGGGTCACCGTCGGCGAGCACGACGGCGGTGCCGCGGTGGGCGGCGATCCGGCGGGCGGCGAGCGCGAGGCTGCCGAGGCGGACGCGTTCGGCGGCGGGCGGGACCTCTGGAAGCGCCAGGTGGTGGGCCGCGCCCGCCACGAGCGTGGCGGCGCCGAGGGCGGCGTGGGCTGCCGCGGTCAGTGGCGAGCCGTCCCAGCCGATCACGGTGACCCGGTCGGCCATCGTCGTCAGTCTCCAGGTTTTCGCAGGTAGTCAGGGGCATGGGCCCGGGGGCCGGCTCCGTGAGCGTACCTGGTGGAGCTGTCGGCCGCGCGGCTGGGCCTGGCCGTGGCGCCTCGCGTCTCAGTTCCAGTCGGAGTAGGCGGTGAACCCGGCGCTGTCGGCGAGCTGCCCGTCGGCGCCGTCCAGGTCCTCCGGGAGCAGGCTCCACACGATGTAGTCGGTGCGCTGGTCGGTCCAGGTGCCGTCCTCGGCGCGGACGTGCACTATGCAGGCGTTGCGCAGCACGCCCTCGCTGATGCAGCCGATCTTCTGGGCGACCTGCTGGGAGGCGGCGTTGTCGGCGGCGGTGCGCAGCTCGATGCGTTCGAACTTCTGGTCGCCGAAGAGCCACTGGGCGGTGGCGAGCGCGGCTTCGGAGGCGTAGCCCTCGCCGCGGGCCCAGGGGGCGACGATGTACGACAGCTCGGTGGACCGGATGTGCCAGTCGGTCCTGGCGAGCTGGACGACGCCGACCAGGCGCTGGGTGAGGAACTCGGTGACGGCGAGGTCCAGGCCACGGCCCGCGGCGCGCTCGGCGGGGGCGTGCTCGGTGACCCAGCGCCGGGCGGCGTCCTCGGAGTACGGCTGCGGGACGTCGGTCCAGGCGCCGACCTGCTCGTCGTTCATCATCTCGGTCAGGGCGGACACGTCGTCCTCCTCGAGGGGACGCAGCACCAACCGCTCCGTGCTGATGGAGATGTCGGGGAAGGTGCTCGTCATGCGCCGCTCCGTAACCTTCGGAAAAGGATGGTGAAAGGCCGTCAGGCCCGCTGAACTGCCCAGCATGCAGCATGAAACCAGTGAACCGCACAACGGGGTCCGCCCCCGGTGAGGGAGTGGACCCCGCTGGGGGACCGGGCGGCTCAGAAGGACGGGATGACCGACCCCTGGTACTTGTCCTCGATGAACTTCCTGACCTCGGGCGAGGTGAGGAGCTTCGCGAGCTTCTTCACCCGCGGGTCCTTCTCGTTGCCCTTCTTGACGGCGAGGAAGTTGCCGTAGGGGTTGTTCTTCGCGGACTCCAGGACGAGGGCGTCCTTGGCGGGCTTCAGGCCGGCGGATATGGCGTAGTTGCCGTTGACCACGGCCGCGTCCACGTCGTCCAGGGAACGCGGGGTCTGGGCCGCCTCGACCTCCTTGAACTTGAGGCCCTTGGGGTTCTTGGCGATGTCCTGCGGGGTGGCCTCGTTGCCGGCGCCGTCCTTCAGGGTGATGAGACCCTCGGCGGCGAGCAGCTTCAGGGCGCGGGCCTCGTTGACGGCGTCGTTCGGGACGGCGACGGTCGCACCGCTCTTGAGGGCGTCGGCCTTCTTCACCTTGTGGGAGTAGAGGCCGAGCGGCTCCAGGTGCACCGTGACGACGGGCACGATGTGGGTGCCGCGCTTCTTGTTGAAGTCGTCGAGGTACGGCTGGTTCTGGAAGTAGTTGGCGTCCACCGAGCCGTCCTCGGTCGCCGTGTTCGGCACGATGTAGTCCTGGAACTCCTTGACCTCCAGGTCGAGGCCCGCCTTCTTCGCCAGGTGGTCCTTGACGAAGTCCAGGATCTCGGCGTGCGGGGTGGGGCTCGCGGCGACGACCAGCGGGCCGCTGTAGTCGGCGGAGGAAGCGGAGTCCTTGTCCGAGCCGCAGGCGGTGAGCCCGGCGGCGAGGGCTCCGGCGGCGAGGACAGCGGCGGTGATCTTGGCGGTGTTACGCACGAAAAGTGCCTTTCCTTATGGGTGGTGCGACCCGTCTTGGGGGGACGGGGAGTCTTGGGGGCGCTCAGGCTGCCTTGCCGGCTTCGGCCGGCGTACTCCCGGCCTTCAGCAGCCGTAGCTTCGGCGCCGGGCCGGAGCGTCCGCCGCGCCGGTGCAGGGAGCGGGCGGCGTAGTCGCCGGCGAACTGGATGACCGAGATGACGACGGCGAGGATCACGACGGTGATCCACATCATCTGGGTCTCGAAGCGCTGGTAGCCATAGCGGATGGCGATGTCGCCGAGGCCGCCGGCGCCGACCGTGCCGGCCATGGCGGAGTAGCCGATGAGGGCGACGATCGTGGTCGTGGTGCTGGAGATGAGGGACGGCAGGGACTCCGGTACGAGAACCTTCCGTACGACGGTCCAGGTGTTGCCGCCCATCGACTGCACGGCCTCGACGAGTCCGCCGTCCACTTCGCGGACAGCCGTCTCGACAAGGCGGGCGAAGAACGGGATCGCGCCGATGGCGAGCGGCACGATGGCGGCCTCGCGGCCGATGGTCGTCCCGGTGATCGTGCGGGTGAAGCTCATCAGCGCGACCATCAGGATGATGAACGGCATCGAGCGGGCGACGTTCACGATCTGCCCGATCACCTTGTTCGCGACGAGGTTCTGCAGCAGTCCGCCCTTGTCCGTGAGGACGAGCAGGATGCCGAGCGGAAGCCCGCCGGCCACCGCGATGAGGGTGGACCAGCCGACCATGTAGAGCGTGTCCCAACACGCCTGGGACAGCAACGGCTGCATCTCGGTCCAGGTCACTTGGCACCTTCCTTCGCCGGCAGGGCCTCCCGGCCCGGTACGTCGATCTGCAGGCCCTGTTCGCGCAGGAAACCGATCGGCACCACGTTGTCCTCGTAGCGGCCGGGCAGTTCGATGCGCATGCGGCCGACCTGGAGGCCGCCGACGGTGTCGATGGCGGCACCGAGGATCGAGATGTCGATGTTGTAGGTGCGCGACAGCTGGGAGATGACCGGCTGGGTCGCGGAGTCTCCGTGGAAGGTGACGTCGAGGACGGTCCGGTCGGCGCCGGAGGCCTCGCCGCCCACCGGGAACAGGGCGGCGGCCAGTTCGGAACCGGGCGTGGCCAGCAGCTCGCTGACGGTCCCGGACTCCACGATGCGGCCCTTGTCCATGAGCGCGGCCGAGTCGCAGATGCTCTTGACGACGTCCATCTCGTGCGTGATGAGCAGGACGGTCAGGCCCAGCTGCCGGTTCAGGTCGCGCAGCAGCTGGAGGATGGAGCGGGTGGTCTCCGGGTCGAGGGCGCTGGTGGCCTCGTCGGACAGCAGCACCTTCGGGTCGCCGGCGAGGGCGCGGGCGATGCCGACGCGCTGCTTCTGGCCGCCGGAGAGCTGGGCCGGGTAGGCCCTGGCCTTGTCGGCGAGACCGACGAGGTCGAGGAGGCCGAGCGCCTTGCGCGAACGTTCCTTCCCTGACGTGCCGAGGATTTCGAGCGGCAGCTCGATGTTTTCCTGGACCGTGCGGGAGGACAGCAGGTTGAAGTGCTGGAAGACCATGCCGATCCGGCTGCGCGCCTGCCGCAGTTCCCTGCCCGCCCGCGGGCCGCGCCCGGCGAGGGCGGTGAGGTCCTGTCCGGCGACGGTCACCGTCCCGGATGTCGGACGCTCCAGCAGGTTGACGCAGCGGATGAGCGAGGACTTGCCGGCGCCGGACTGGCCGATGACGCCGTAGACCTCGCCTTCGCGGACGTGGAGATCGACGCCGTCGAGGGCGGTGACCTCTCGGCCGCGGGAGCGGTAGACCTTGGTCAGGCCCGATGTGGTGATCACTGGTTTTCCGTCACTGTCGAGTGCGCGGGCGTGGGTGTGCCCGGGCACGTGTGCATGCATGGCATTCGGTCAGGGACGCGGCACGGGTCTCGCGACGGCGGTGAACCGGGGAGAACTCTGTGCGCGGCAGACACCTGTCTCGCGTTCCGGAATCCGGACGCCGGACAGGCCGCGGCTCTCGCTTCGGGGCGCGAGGCTCAGGTGGTGCAGGGGCCCTCTAGAAGGCACACATTCGGCACGGACACATACAACGAGCACCGGGCGTCATGGTCGCCTCGGTCGCGGGGATGCGGCTGCTCGTCGTGGTCATGCGATCAGTAAACCAGACGTACGGTGCTGACAAGCCGCCGCCGTCCGCATGCTGGACAGCCGCGGACACTCCCGGCCGCGGGCGGCGATCCCCCACGCGTCGCCGGTGACCAGGGCGGACAAGGCCGCGGACCGCTCACCGCCGGCCGGCGTGCGGTTGCTCGGGCCGGTGGCTGTGGCCAACGCCACGGGACAGGGTCGCGGTGGCCGGAGCGGTCGAGGTACGGGGGCGAGGTCCGGGGTCGGCAGCGGCCGGTCCTCCCCGCCGTAATAAGGTCTCGGCATGCTCTATGTCCTGACGCTGGCGACCGGACTCGCCGCGCTGCTGCTCGCCGCCTGGTGCGGCTGGGCCGCCTATCGCGACCAGCCGACCAAGGACTGGCACTTCATCGGCATGGCCGTGGTGTGGCTGCTCTCCCTGGTCCAGCTGGTGACCGGGATCGTGCAGCTCGCGCGGGGCGAGAAGCCGGAGCAGGGCACGACCATCTTCGTGGCGTATCTGCTGGGGGCGTTCGCGTGCGTTCCGGCGGCGGGACTCATGTCGCTGACCGAGCGGACGAAATGGGGCTCGGTGACGGCGGCTGCGGGCGGTGCGGTGCTGGCCGTCCTCGAGGTTCGGCTGTACGACATCTGGGGAGGCTGAGGTGACCTCGGTGCAGGAGAAGCCGGGCCGGCTCATCGGCGGGCCGGGGATGCTGCTCGTCTGGTTCTACGGCGTGATGGTGGTGGGCGCGGTGTCGCGTTCGGCGTACCAGATCGCGACGGACTTCGACCGGGCGCCGCTGGCGTACTCGCTGTCGGCGGTCGCGGGCGTGGTGTACGGGTTCATCACCTACACGCTGATCCGCGGCGGGGAGACCGCCCGCAGGGCGGCACTGGTGTGCTGTGCCGCCGAACTCGCGGGTGTCCTGGTCGTCGGTACCTGGACGCTGGCCGAGCCGTCCGCCTTCCCGGACTCGACGGTGTGGTCGGACTACGGCATGGGGTACGTCTTCATTCCGGTGCTGCTGCCGCTGTCGGCCATGTACTGGCTGGGCAAGGCGCGCAGGACCGTCACGCCGTAGTCGCGTACGTCCCGGCCGGCTTCTCCAGCACGATCAGCTCGACACCGTCGGCGCCCTTGGTCCTGCCCACCGCCTGGTATCCCACCCGGCGGTACAGGCGCAGGTTGCCCTCACTGCGATGGCCGGTGTGCAGGCGGAACATGGTGGCGCCGCGCTGCTCGGCCAGGGCCGTCTCGGCCGCACGCAGCAGCCGCGCACCGATGCCGTGACCCTGCAGGCGCGGGTGGACGCACAGCTTGGCGATGGCAGCCGCGCCGTCCTCACCGGTCCGGCCGCGCACCGAGCCGACGACCTCCTCGCCGAGCCGGGCGACGAAGACACAGTCGGCGCCGACCTCCTGCCGGACCGAGTCGAGGCTCTGGACCAGCGGGTCGATGCGGTAGTTGCCGTACAGCGCCGCCTCGCTCTGGAAGCACAGGTACTGGAGCCGGAAGATCTGCTCCACGTCCTGCTCGGTCGCCTCCGAGATGGTCACGCTCATGCCCATGTGCGCATGCCTCCCGCTCACCTGATCACCTGTCGTCCCCCACTCCTATCCCCGCCCTTCGAGAGCCGCAACCTCCGGTGCAAGCAATCGACGCAGACATCCCAGACATCTGGAACGTTCTGGTCCGAGGCTGCCCTGTGAGATACCCAACTCCCTTGCGATCTCCCGGTATGTCAGGTCCTTCGGGGACAGCAGCGCTTCCAGCAGACGGGGGCAACGGCCGGGCAGCCGTCGGACCGCGTCGCGCAGGGCGTGGTACCGGGCGGCGGTGAGCGCGGACTGTTCGGGCCCGGGCCGGGTGTCGTCGGCCGGTTCACAGGCGTACGGCCGTTCGAGGCGGGTGGTACGGCGACTGCGGCGCGCCTCGGCGCGGACGGCCTTGCGCAGCCAGCCCTGGGGGTCGAGCGGTGGCCCGTGCACCGCCAGCCGCTCCAGCAGCCGGAGCCAGACGGCCTGCTCCAGGTCCCCCGGTTCACTTCCGGTGGCATATGCCTCTGCGGATGCCTCGGCGGTGAGCAGTGGGCGCAGGGCTGTCACCAAGTCGTACGTCATATGCAAAACGACGAGCCGCCCCGGCGGCAGGTTGCCGGGGCGGCCCGCAGTCACCCCGAACGGGGTGCGCGAAGGCTCCGCCGTTGACGCGGCGGCCCCGTCTCAGCCGGCCAGGAAGTCGGCGCGGGCGAGCACGCCGGTGTCGGCGTTGTCGGTGAAGACACCGTCGATGCCGGTCGCGAAGTACGTCCTGAAGGCACCGAACGCGTCGCCGTAGGCGTCCGCCGCGCTGCCCTTGCGGTACTCCGCCGGCAGGAAGGGGTTCTCGTTGCGCATGGTCCACGGGTGGAGGACGAGGCCCACCTTGTGCGCGTCGGCGACCAGCGTGGTCGGCTGTCCCAGGGTGCCGTCGTCCTTCCTGGGAATGACCAGGTCCAGGGTGGGGCCGATGCCCTGCGCGTAACCGGCCATCTCCCGCAGGCCCTTGGGCGTGATCAGGTCGGCGACCGTGCGCGGGTCGCCCGCCTCCACGAAGTCGTAGGGGCGGCTGGTCGCCGAGGAGAGCAGGACGACGAGCGGGTTGTCGACGAGCTGGTTCAGCCTCTGGATGCTGGTCGGCTCGAAGGACTGCAGGATGACGGGCGAGTTCCCGCCGTCCTTGTCGTACTTGCGCAGCAGCTTCGCCACCCGCTCCTCCAGACCGAGGCCCAGCTTGCGGAAGTAGGTGGGGTGCTTGGTCTCGGGATAGATCCAGACCTGCCTGCCGCGCTTGCGGGTCTGCTCGTCCTGCCACTGCAGGACCTCTTCGAAGGTGGGGATCTCCCACCGGCCGTTGTAGAGCGTGTTGTGCGGCCGGTTGGCCGGGATGCGCTCGACGGCGCGCAGCGTCTTCAGCTCGGCGAGCGTGAAGTCCTCGGTGAACCAGCCGGTGACGGAGACGCCGTCGACCACCTTGGTGGTCCTGCGGTCGGCGAACTCGGGGTGGGCGGCGACGTCCGTGGTGCCGCCGATCTCCGGCTCGTGACGGCACACCAGATGCCCGTCCTTGGTGGGCACCAGGTCACCGGCCTCCACGACGTCGGCGCCGAGGTCGAGGGCCAGGTTGTACGAGCCGAAGGTGTGCTCGGGGCGGTAGCCGCTGGCACCCCGGTGGCCGATGATCGTCGGCACCGGCAGGCTCTTCAGCCCGCGGTCGGCGGATCCGGCCGTCGTCCGGGCCTCGGCCGCCCTCGCCGCGCCGGGCAGACCGAGGACCGCTCCGCCCGCGCCGAGCACCGCGGCGCCGAGGAGCGCCCGCCGTCCGGTTCCCTGCGTCTTGTCGTTCGCCTGGTCGCTGTCCATGAGCGCCCCTCCTGCCGTCGGCGTCTTCCTGCCGTGCGCGTGTTCCTCGCGGGCCGATCCCGTCAGTGCGGGCCGATCGTAGGGGTGTCCACATGACGGACGGTCGACCCCGGATCGAACACCCGGGTGACGTCTGCTGTCCGGTGGGCGAGGCGCGATGTCCGTCACATCGTCACCCGCGGGCGAGGCGTGGCCGTCGACGCGCCACCGCAGGTAAACCCGTGTCAACAGTGCGTAAGACATCGGTGAACCGGCCGCACCCGATGTGCGTTACCCGCGAGGCCGCGAGTAATGTCCTCACCTGCACAGACTCATAAGGCTCCCCTTGACGTCGGAGGACCCGTTGTCCCGCTTCGCGCTCATCAAGGCAGTGCTCGGACCGATCATGCGCCTGATGTTCCGCCCCCAGGTGGAGGGCGCAGAGCACATCCCGGGGGACGGCCCGGTCATTCTGGCCGGTAATCACCTCACGTTCATCGACTCGATCGTGCTGCCGCTCGTGACCAAGCGGCAGGTGTACTTCATCGGCAAGGACGAGTACGTCACGGGCAAGGGCTTCAAGGGCCGCCTGATGGCGTGGTTCTTCACCGGCGTCGGCATGATCCCCGTGGACCGGGACGGCGCGAGCGGTGGCGTCGCCGCGCTGATGACCGGACGGCGGATCCTGGACGAGGGCAAGGTCTTCGGGATCTACCCGGAGGGCACGCGCTCGCCCGACGGCCGCCTGTACCGGGGGCGTACGGGCATCGCGCGACTGACGCTGATGACCGGTGCCCCGGTGGTGCCGTTCGCGATGATCGGCACGGACAAGCTGCAGCCGGGGGGCCGGGGCATTCCGCGGCCGGGCCGGGTGACCGTGCGTTTCGGTGCGCCCCTGGAGTTCTCCCGCTACGAGGGGATGGACCGGGACCGTTACGTGCTGCGGGCCGTGACCGACTCGGTGATGGCCGAGGTCATGCACCTGTCGGGGCAGGAGTACGTGGACATGTACGCCACGAAGGCCAAGGCCGCCTGACGCTTGCGGGCACGTCCGCCCGGCGATGGAATCTGCCGTCGACACATCGGGCATTCGGCCGTATTGACCGGCCATATGAACACACATCATGTCTGATGCAGACATGCAGACACCTTCCCGCCGCACCGTGCTCCGTGCTCCGTTCGCCGCCGTCGGCGCGGGACTCCTGGGAGCCTGTTCCACCTCCGGCTCCGAGCCCCGTCCAGGCCCCGGGCTCGCGGGCGGACGTGCGGGGATCAGGACGGAGTTCGTCCCGCCGGGGCCGGCCGGATACGTCAGCCCGTCGGGCCCGGAGGTGATCGCCGTCGAGGAGGCACGCGGCTCGGGCCCCGTACGCAGGTTCAGGCTGACGGCTGCCGAGAGCCGGCTGGACCTGGGTGGGCGGTCCGTGCGGACGTGGGCGTACGACGAGGCTGTGCCGGGCCCGCTGGTGCGCGCCACCGTCGGTGACGTCCTCAGCCTCACCCTGAGCAACCGGCTGCCCGACGCCACCAGTCTGCACTCCCACGGGGTGCGCCTGCGCTGCGACATGGACGGCGTTCCGGACCTGACGCAGAAGGCCGTCCCCGCGGGGGCGGACTTCACCTACCGCTTCGTCGTCGCCCATCCGGGGACGTACTTCCTGCACTCGCACCAGGGCCTGCAGCCCGACCGTGCCCTGTACGCGCCGCTCATCGTCGACGACCCGGACGAGCCCCTCGCATACGACAAGGAATGGATCGTCGTCCTGGACGACTGGCTGGACGGCGTGGAGGGCTCCACCCCCGAGCAGGTGCTCGACGAGCTCAAGCCGGGCGCGAGCGGCTCCGGGATGATGGGAAGCATGGCGAGGGGCCCCGCAGGCAACGGTGCGCGTCCGCGCCGGCCGGCGGTGCACAGGCGCCCCTCGCGGTCCGCGGCCAGGGAGTCGGCGGGCCCCTCCCGGCTGCTGCGCGATTCGCACAGCAGCCTGCTCGACGGGATGGGCGGCAGTGTCGACTACCCCTACTACCTGGCCAACGGACGCCTGCCCGACAACCCCTCGGTGTTCCGCTGCCGCCCCGGCGACCGCATCCGGCTGCGCATCATCAACGCCGGTTCCGAGACCGCGTTCCGGGTCGCACTGGGCGACCACAAGATGACTGTCACGCACACCGACGGCTATCCCGTGGAGCACCAGGAGACCGACGCCCTCCTGCTCGGCATGGCCGAGCGGTACGACGTCCTCGTCACCGCCCAGGACGGCTTCTTCCCCCTGGTCGCACTCCCCGAGGGCAAGGAGGGCAGGGCCATCGCCGTCCTGCGCACCGACAACGGCCGAGGCCTTCCCGATCCCGACGTCCACCCGGACGAACTCGACGGCAAGATCGTCCCCGCGGGCCGTCTCGTTCCGGACGACGACGTGGCCCTCGACGACTGCGAGCCCGACCGCGAGCTGCGCATCCGGCTCACGGGCACCATGAAGGAGTACAACTGGGCGCTCGACCACCGGCCCTACGACGTACGGCAACGGCATCCCGTCCAGGCCGGTGAGCGGGTACGGATCACCCTCATCAACGCCACCGACATGTGGCACCCGGTGCACATGCACGGGCACACGTTCGCGCTCGCCGGGGTGGACTCGGCGGGCGCGCTCAAGGACACCACGATCGTGCTGCCGCACCGGAAGCAGGTGATCGACTTCGACTGCGACAACCCCGGGCTCTGGATGCTGCACTGTCACAACCAGTACCACGCGGAGGCCGGGATGATGACGGTGATCGGGTACGAGGATTAGGGGCTGGGGCGGTTGCCTCACCCGGCGTCTTCCAGGTTCTGGTTCTTCAGCAGGAACCAGGCTGCCGCCGCTGTCGCCAGCAGGACCGCTGCTCCTGCACCGCAGGCCAGGTGCAGGCCGTGCACGAAGGAGCCCCGGGCCGCTTCGAGCAGGGTCCCGGCCGTGTGCGGCGGCATGTGCGCCGACGCCTCCACCGCCGCCCCCAGCGACTCGTGCGCCTGCGCCGGAGTCCCGCTCGGGCCCGTGAAGTCGCGGTAGACGCCGGTCACGATCGAGCCGAGCAGGGCGATGCCCAGGGCCGCGCCCAGTTCGTACGCCGTCTCGGAGACCGCGGAGGCGGCGCCCGCCTGGTCCTTGGGGACGCTGGAGAGGATGACGTCCGCGGTGACCGTGAAGGAGAAACCCGCGCCGACACCGACGACCAGGAAGGCGGCACCCAGGGCCGGGTAGCCCGTCGTCCGGCTGAGGGTCGTGAGCGCGGCCAGCGCCAGGCCCACCGCCGCCAGGCCGCCCGACACCACCGCCCGTACCGAGAAGCGGCGGGCGGCACGGCCGGCGACCAGGCCGGCCGCCACCGCGCCGACGGCGGCGGGCAGTTCGGCCAGGCCCGCCTCGAAGGGGCGTCGGCCCTGGACGAGTTGGAGGTACTGGGAGAGGAAGAACACCAGGCCGGACATGCCGAGGACGGTCAGCAGGTCGGCGAGGACCGCTCCGCTGAAGCCGCGGCGCCGGAACAGGCGCATGTCGAGCAGCGGGGCCGGCAGAGTGAACTGGCGGCGGACGAAGCCGTAGAGGGCCGTCGCGCCGAGCAGGCCGGTGGCGAGGGTGAGCCCGGTGACGCCGTGGGCCGCGGCCTCCTTGACCGCGTACACGACGCCGATCACGCCGACGAGTGACAGCGCGACGCTGACCAGGTCCCACGGGCCGGAATCGGGGTTGCGGGACTCGGGCAGGGTGCGGATACCGACCAGCACCAGGACCGCCATCACCGGCAGGTTGATGAGGAAGACCGAGCCCCACCAGAAGTGTTCGAGCAGGAAGCCGCCCGCTATCGGGCCGACGGCCGTGCCGGCGGAGGCGGTCGCGCCCCAGATGCCGACGGCGAGGCTGCGCTCTCGCGGGTCGTGGAAGAGGTTGCGGATCAGGGCGAGGGTGGCCGGCATCAGGGTCGCGCCCGCGACACCGAGCAGCGCCCGCGCCAGGATCATCGACTCCGGTGTGGCGGCGTAGGCGTTGAGGACCGATATCGCGCCGAACGCCGTGGCGCCGCCGAGCAGGATGCGCTTGCGGCCGATGCGGTCGCCGAGGCTGCCCATGGAGACGAGCAGACCGGCGATGACGAAGGAGTAGACGTCGCCGATCCACAGCAGCTGGGTGCCGGAGGGGTTGAGGTCTTCGCTGATGTAGGGGGTTGCCAGGCCGAGGACGGTGGCGTCGACGGCCACCAGCAGCACGGCCAGGACGAGCACACAGAGCGCGAGCCAGCGGCCCGGTCGACTCTGCGTCTGCGCCGCGTCGGCCGGCCGCAGGGTGCTGGTCATGGTTCCTCTCTTCGCAGGGCGCCGCCGAGGAGCAGCTCGGCGACCATGGTGGGGAACTCCCGGGCGGCCACGCGGCCGTCCATCGTGGCCCAGGCACAGGAGGCGATCAGCCCGTACAGCGCCTCGGTGAGCCAGACGGGAGTCAGGTCGATCCGCAGCTCGCCGCTGTGCTGTCCGCGCTGGAAGACCGCGCCGATGCGGGCGTCGAGCCGCTGCCAGCCGTCGTTCTGGCGGTCGCCCTCCCACAGCTGGCTCTCGCCGTAGAGGAAGGCGAGCAGTCCGGCGGCGGGCTCGATCTCGCGCACCAGGCGGCGTACGGCCTCGGCTGCGGGGCCTTCGTCCAGCCGGGCCCGGTCCAGTGCCGCCTCGCACTCCGCGATACCGAGCGCCTCAAGGGCCCGGACGAGCGCGTCGCGCCCGGCGAAGTGACGGTGCAGCGTGGCCCGGCTGATGCCGGCGGCCTTGGCGACCTCGTCCATGGTCGCGGTGGACTTGCGGGTCAGCAGGGCGGCTGCGCTGCGCAGCACGTGGTCACGATCCAGGGCCATGCGACAAGCCTAGCGCATGTGAGACATCACCGTCTCACGCTGGGCGTATACGACTCATCATTGCTGGTTGCAGCGGATTTTCCGTCAGTGCCAGGGCAGTCGGGCTCGCCGCTCCCAGTAGGCGTGCGGTTCCTCCACCAGGGTGGCGAGACGGGACAGCTGGTCCTCGTCCAGGTCGACCACGGGTGCGTGCAGGTTGGAGGCGAGCTGGGTGACCGTCGCGGCGCCCGAGAGGACGACACCGGCCCAGGGCTGCCGCAGGATCAGGGCGAGGGCGACGGCGTCACAGTCGAGGAGGTTCTCCTCGGCCACGGTCTTCAGCACGTCCGGTGCGTGCGGCTCGGCCAGCCGGCCGTTGGCCACACCCTCCTTGACGATCACGGTGAGGCCGGCGTCGTGCGCCTCGGCGAGCGCGGGCCCGGCCGAGGTCTCCAGCGCGTTGTACGTCGACTGGACCGTACGGAAGAGGGGCTCGCCGTCGACCGTCACGGCGAGGGCGGCGCGGATGGTGTCGGCCTGCGCCGGGCCGCTGGTGGAGAAGCCGATGGTCAGTCCCCCGGCGGCGGCCTCCGCCAGCCTGGCGTGGAGGTCCTTGTCGGTGAGCGCCGGGCTGTCCGGGGTCACCGAGTGGATCTGGTAGAGGTCGAGCCGGTCGCCGAGCACGGCGGCGGACTCGGCGCGCTGCCGTTCGTAGGCCGCGACGCTGTGGTCCTTGACCTCGTGCTGTTCGGCGTCGGCGGACCAGCCGGCGGTGTAGGTGTAGCCCCACTTGCTGCCGACGACCACGTCGTCGGCGTCGGGGCGGGCGCCGAGCCAGTCGGCGAGGAACTCCTCCGAACGGCCGTAGGAACGGGCCACGTCGAAGTAGCGCACGCCCTGGGCGTAGGCGGCGTCGAGGAGTTCGTGGGTGCGCGTGCGCAGAGCCTCGACACTGCGGACCTGCGGGAGGTCCTGCTCGCGGCCCAGGTTGATGTAGCCGGGGCGGCCGACGGCGGCGAGGCCCAGGCCGATGTGGCAGGTGGGAGTCGTGGCTGAGGCCAGGCGGGCGAAGGGCATCGCGGGCTCCGTTCGGTCGGCTCCTTGCTGCTCACGACCAACGTAACCCGCGATGCCCCTACGGCACCGGACCGCTGCCTGCGCGAGACCGGTGGTGTACCTCTACGGCACCGGACCCGCTACTTCTTGGCGTTCGCCCAGCTGTACTGGGCCGCCACGTCCGCCTTGACCTCGGCGAGCTGCACGGCGACCGCGCTGGGCGCCGTGCCGCCGCGGCCGTCGCGGGAGGCGAGGGCACCGGGGACGTTGAGGACCGTGCGGACCTCGGGGGTGAGGTCGGGGGAGATCTTCGCGAACTGCTCGTCCGTGAGATCGTCCAGCTCCACGCCCTCGGCCTCGGCCGTCTTGACGCACTCCCCCGCGACCTCGTGGGCCACACGGAACGGCACGCCCTGCCTGACCAGCCACTCGGCGATGTCGGTGGCGAGCGAGAAGCCGGCCGGGGCCAGCTCCTCCATGCGCTCGCGGTTGACGGTGAGGGTGGCGATCATGCCGGTGAAGGCGGGAAGCAGCACCTCCAACTGGTCGCAGGAGTCGAAGACCGGCTCCTTGTCCTCCTGGAGGTCGCGGTTGTAGGCGAGGGGGAGGGCTTTCAGGGTCGCCATGAGGCCCGTGAGGTTGCCGATCAGACGGCCGGACTTGCCGCGCGCCAGTTCGGCGATGTCCGGGTTCTTCTTCTGCGGCATGATCGACGAACCGGTGGAGAACGCGTCGTGCAGGGTGACGAAGGAGAACTCCTTCGTGTTCCAGATGATGATCTCCTCGGCGATCCGGGAGAGGTTGACCCCGATCATCGCGGTGATGAAGGCGAACTCGGCGACGAAGTCGCGGGAGGCGGTGCCGTCGATGGAGTTGCCGACGCTGCCCCGTTCGAAGCCGAGGTCCGCGGCGACCGCCTCGGGGTCCAGTCCCAGGGAGGAGCCCGCGAGGGCGCCCGAGCCGTACGGCGACACGGCCGTGCGCTCGTCCCACTGGCGCAGCCGCTCGGCGTCCCGGGACAGGGCCTGGACATGGGCGAGGACGTGGTGGGCGAAGAGCACCGGCTGGGCGTGCTGGAGGTGGGTGCGGCCGGGCATCGCCACGTTCTCATGGGCCTCGGCAAGGCCCACCAGGGCGTCCTGGAGATCGGCGATCAGGCCGCCGATGATCCGGGCGTGGTCGCGCAGGTACATCCGGAAGAGGGTCGCGACCTGGTCGTTGCGCGACCGGCCGGCGCGCAGCTTGCCGCCGAGGTCGGGGCCGAGGCGCTCCAGCAGGCCGCGCTCCAGAGCGGTGTGCACGTCCTCGTCGGCGATCGTGCCCACGAAGGAGCCGTCCGTCACGTCCGCCTCCAGCTGGTCGAGCCCGGCGATCATGCGCGTCAGCTCGTCCTCGGTGAGGAGGCCCGCCTTGTGCAGCACGCGCGCGTGGGCACGCGAACCGGCGATGTCGTAGGGCGCGAGCCGCCAGTCGAAGTGGACGGACGCGGACAGCTTCGCCAGGGCCTCGGCGGGACCGTCGGCGAAACGGCCGCCCCAGAGCCGTACGTCACCGCTGTTGCTGCTCACTTTGCGCTGCTCCTAAAGGAAGTTGGTCGGTGAGAGATGGGCCGGTTGCGCGGGGTCCGCGTCAGGCTTCGCCCGCGAGATCGCGCCGTGCGGCGATCCTGGACGACAGGCTGTAGATGTCGATGAAACCCTTGGCCGCGGACTGGTCGAACGTGTCGCCGGTGTCGTAGGTGGCGAGGTTGAAGTCGTACAGCGACTGCTCGGAGCGCCGGCCGGTGACGACCGCGCGTCCGCCGTGCAGGGTCATCCGGATGTCGCCGCTGACGTGCTCGTTGGCCTCGTCGACGAAGCCCTCGAGGGCGCGCTTGAGCGGGGAGAACCACTGGCCGTCGTAGACCAGTTCGCCCCAGCGCTGGTCGACCTGCCGCTTGTAGCGGGCGAGTTCGCGCTCGACGGTGACGTTCTCGAGTTCCTGGTGCGCCGTGATGAGGGCGATCGCGCCCGGGGCCTCGTACACCTCGCGGGACTTGATGCCGACGAGGCGGTCCTCGACCATGTCGATCCGGCCGATGCCCTGGGCGCCGGCGCGCTCGTTGAGCTGCTGGATCGCCTGGAGCACGGTGACCGGCCTGCCGTCGAGGGCGACCGGAACGCCCTTGTCGAAGGTGATGACCACCTCGTCGGGCTCGCGCGGGACGGCCGGGTTCTGGGTGTACTCGTAGATGTCCTCGATCGGCGCGTTCCAGATGTCCTCCAGGAAGCCGGTCTCGACCGCCCGCCCGAAGACGTTCTGGTCGATGGAGTACGGGGACTTCTTGGTGGTGGCGATCGGGAGCTGCTTGGCCTCGCAGAAGGCGATCGCCTTGTCCCGGGTCATCGCGTAGTCGCGGACCGGGGCGATGCACTTCAGACCAGGGGCGAGGGCGACGATGCCGGCCTCGAAACGTACCTGGTCGTTGCCCTTGCCGGTGCAGCCGTGGGCGACCGTGCCGGCGCCGTGCTTCCTGGCGGCGGCGACGAGATGCTTGACGATCGTCGGCCGGGAGAGGGCGGAGACGAGCGGGTAGCGGTCCATGTACAGGGCGTTGGCCTTGATCGCCGGGAGGCAGTACTCGTCGGCGAACTCGTCCCTGGCGTCCGCGACCTCGGCCTCGACGGCACCGCAGGCGAGGGCGCGCTTGCGGATGACGTCCAGGTCTTCGCCGCCCTGGCCGACGTCCACCGCGACGGCGATGACCTCGGCGCCCGTCTCCTCGGCGATCCAGCCGATGGCGACAGAGGTGTCCAGACCGCCCGAGTAGGCGAGTACGACGCGCTCGGTCACGGGTTTCTCCTCACACGGCAACCATTGACATGCATGAGTATGCAGAACTCTGCATGATTCGTCAATCGAGGCTATTACTTAGACAGCCGAACAATTTCCTCCGATAATCAGTGATCATGGGAAAGACCTATGAGCGCATAGACGGCCGGCTCCGGACGTTCATCGAACAACAGCCCCTCTTCTTCACCGCGACGGCCCCGCTCTCCGGTGACGGCACGATCAACCTCTCCCCCAAGGGCCTCAAGGGCTCCTTGGCCGTGCTCGACGAACTCACCGTGGCCTACCTGGACTTCGCCGGGTCCAACGCGGAGACCGTCGCCCACCTGCGCGAGAACGGCCGGATCACCCTCATGTGGTGTGCCTTCCAGGGTCCACCCGACATCGTGCGGGTGCACGGCCGGGGCGAGCCGGTCTTCCGCGACGACCCCCGCTTCGGGGAGCTGCTCACCCGTTTCCCGGACATCGAGCCCGGCGCGCACGGGCTGCGCGCGATCATCGTGGTCCACGCCGAGCTGGTGCGGGACACCTGCGGCTACGCCGTTCCCTTCATGACGTACGAGGAGGACCGCGATCTGCACGCCCGGCGGTTCGCCCGCGAGGACGACGCCTCGCTGAGCGCCTACTTCGAGAAGAAGGAGCACATCGGGACGAGTCTGGACGGGCTCCCCGGGCTGCCGCTCCCCCTGCCGCCGTTCACCGTCTGAGCCATGCCGTTGCCCGGATCCCGGCCGGGCGGCGTGGCGCGGGCGGCCGAGACGGACGTACGCCGGGGCTCAGGCCGGTCCCTGGGGCAGCCGTACGGTGAACATCGTGTGTCCGGGACGGCTCTCCAGTCCCACGCTCCCGCGGTGCGCCTCCACCACCGCCGCCACGATCGACAGGCCCAGCCCCGTCCCGCCGCCGGAGGCGCCCGGGTGGCGGCGGTGTTCCGCTCGGGTGAAGCGTTCGAAGACGTGCGGCTGGACGTCCTCGGGGACGCCGGGGCCGTCGTCGTGGACCGAGAGGCGGACCGAACCGCCCTCGGCCTCCAGGGTGACGGTCACCTTCGTGTCGGCGGGCGTGTGCAGCCGCGCGTTGGCCAGCAGGTTGGCCAGCACCTGGTGGAGGCGGTGGCCGTCACCGGGGACGGTGACCGGCTCCTCCGGGAGGTCCAGCATCCAGCGGTGGCCGGGGCCGGCCGCACGGGCGTCGGTCACCGCGTCCAGGACCAGCCGTGTGAGGTCCACCGGCGCGCGCTCCAGCGGGCGGCCCGCGTCGAGGCGGGCCAGCAGGAGGAGGTCGTCGACCATCTCGCCCAGACGGGCGGACTCGGCGGTGATGCGTTCCAGAGCCCGGGTGACCTCGGGGGGCACCGGGCCCGGGTGCAGGAGGGCCAGTTCGGCGTGGCCGCGCACCGAGGCCACCGGGGTGCGCAGCTCGTGGCTGGCGTCGGCGGCGAAGCGGCGCAGCCGCTCCTCGCTGGCGTGACGTTTGGTCAGGGCGTCCTCGACATGGCCGAGCATGCGGTTGAAGGCCGTCGCCACCTGGCCGATCTCGCTGCGGGCGTCGAGGTCGGGGGCCCGGGACGGCAGGGCGACCTCACCGCTGGCCAGGGGCAGTTCGCTGACCCGGGTGGCGGTGGCGGCGACCCGGCTGAGCGGTCGCAGCGACCAGCGCACCCACAGGGCTCCGGCCACTCCGGTCGCGACGAGCGCCAGGCCGAAGACGATCCCGGCCACCGCCTCCAGCCGGTGGACAGCTGCCTGCACGGGCTCCAGCGGCAGCCCGACGATCAGTACGTCGCCGTCCTGGCCCCGGGTGGCGATGACCCGGTAGTCGTCGAGGGCGGACAGCTCGATGGAGTGCGGTCTGCCGTCCACCGGTACCGCGGTCAGCACCCTGCGGTCCGTGGCGGTCAGGTCGACGCTCAGGTTTGCGGCCGGGTCGCCGGAGCGGACGACTGCCTTGTTGGTGACGGTGCCGTCGACCAGGCGGGCACCGAAGGTGCCGGTGGCCTGGGTGCGGGTGTCGCCGTGTTCGTCGCCGTCGTGGTCGTCGTGCGGCGGGGGCCTGTGCTCCAGGCTCTCCGGGAAGCGGGTGCCGGCCTGCACGAGCTGCTCGTCCAGGCGACGGGTCAGGAAACCGTCGAGTTCGAGGACGGCGGCGACTCCGACGGCCGCGCAGCTCACCGCGAGAAGGATCACCAGACCGACGGTGAGACGGGCGCGCAGGGTGCGCGGGCGGGGCAGCCGACGTACGGGGATCACCTGCTCACCGGCTTCAGGACGTAGCCTGCCCCGCGCACGGTGTGGATCATGGGTTCGCGGCCCGCGTCCACCTTCTTGCGCAGGTAGGAGATGTACAGCTCGACCACATGGGCCCGGCCGCCGAAGTCGTAGGACCAGACACGGTCGAGGATCTGGGCCTTGCTGAGGACGCGGCGCGGGTTGCGCATGAGGAAGCGGAGGAGTTCGAACTCGGTCGGCGAGAGCTCGATCAGCTCATCGGCCCGGGTCACCTCGCGGGCGTCCTCGTCCATGACCAGGTCGCCCACGACCAGCCGCGGCCCCTCCTCCAGCTGGCGGGCGATGCCCGCCCGGCGCAGCAGCCCGCGCAGCCGGGCGATGACCTCCTCCAGGCTGAACGGCTTGGTGACGTAGTCGTCGCCGCCGGCCGTGATGCCCGCGATCCGGTCCTCGACCGCGTCCCGGGCGGTGAGGAAGAGCACACACACGTCCGGCTGCGCCTCGTGCAGCCGGCGCAGCACGTCGAAGCCGTCGGTGTCGGGGAGCATCACGTCGAGCACGACGGCGTCGGGCCGCAGCTCGCGTGCCGTGGCGAGGGCGGCGGCGCCGTCGCCGGCGGCGCGCACCTGCCAGCCCTCGTACCGCAGGGCGCCGGTGAGCACCTCCGCGAGGTCGGGGTCGTCGTCCACGACGAGGACGCGCAGCGGGGTGCCGTCGGGTCGGGTGAAGGCCGGGCGGCCGGAACGGGTCGTAGTCATCGCGTCTACCAGCATCGCCCCTGCCGGTCCCGGGCGAGGCCGCAGGAGCCTGTGAGTTTCCTCTGAGTGGGCCCGCTCATAGGCCGCTGAGAACTTCGGCACGCACAGTGGCCTGGCACGACGAACGAAGGGACGGGCACACATGACGACCCTGCACGCGGGGCGGGCCGCCCCGCTTCTCCCCCTGACCGGACGACGTTCCCCGGCCGGGCCGGTCCTGGCCCTGCTGTGGGCCGGGGCGGCGGCCGTGGTCGCACTGTGGTGGGCGGACACGGGCTCCGTGGTCGGTACGGCGGGCTGGCTGACCGGAGCCGGGCGGATCGCCGGGCTGCTGTGCGGGTACGCCTGCGCGGTGCTGGTCGGCCTGATGGCACGGGTGCCGCTGCTGGAGGTGCGGATCGGCTCCGACCGGGTGGCCCGCTGGCACGCCATGGCGGGCCGGTACACCATCTGCCTGCTGGCCGCGCACGTGGCACTGATCCTCGCCGGGTACGCCGCCCAGGACCGGGCCTCGCTGTGGCACGAGACGGTGACCGTCGTCCTGGACTATCCGGAGATGCTCAAGGCCACCGCCGCCACGTTGATCCTCTTCGCGGTGGGCTTCACCTCGATGCGGGCCGCCCGCCGCCGCACCCGGTACGAGTTCTGGTACTACGTCCACCTGCTCACCTATGCGGCGGTCTTCCTGGCCTTCGGGCACCAGCTGGCCCTGGGCGAGCAGTTCAGCGGCAGGCCGGTGGCCACCGCCGCCTGGTACGCGCTCTACCTGGGCGTCGCGGCGCTGGTGCTCTGGTACCGCGTCCTCGTCCCCGTGCGGCTCAACCTGCGGCACCGGCTGCGGGTGGACTCGGTGCACAAGGAGGCGCCCGGCGTGTACTCGGTCGTCATCCGCGGGCAGCGGCTCGACGAGCTGGGGGCACGGCCGGGGCAGTTCTTCCGCTGGCGGTTCCTCGGCGAGGGCATGGGCTGGACGTCGACGCCGTACTCCCTGTCGGCGCCGACGCGCCCCGGCCTGCTGCGGATCACCGTGAAGGCGCTCGGCGACCACAGCGCGGCCGTTCCGCTGCTGCGGCCGGGCACCAGGGTGTGGGCCGAGGGCCCCTACGGCTCGCTGACCGCCGACCGGGCCACCGGCCACCGCTCCCTGCTGATCGCGGCGGGCGTCGGCGTCACGCCGCTGCGGGCCCTGTTCGAGACCCTGCCCGGCGAGGTAGTCCTGCTGTACCGGGCGCGCACCGCCGAGGACCTGGCGCTGGGCGGCGAGCTGGAGGCGATCGCCCGCTGGCGCGGCGCCCAGGTGCTGTACGCGCTCAACGGGCCGCGGGGCGAGCGCCCGGCCATCACCGCGGAGGCGCTGCGCGCGACCTTCCCCGGGCTGCGCAGCCACGACGTGTACATCTGCGGCCCGCACGCCTTCGCGCAGGACGTGTACGAGGCGCTGCGGGCGGCCGGGGTGCCGGACCGCCGTATCCACCACGAGTCGTTCGAGCTGTGAGGCAGTATCCGTGCACGCGTTGAAGAAGAACCGTCCTTTCCGCCGCATCGTGCTGACGAGTGCGGCCACCGTCTCCGCGACGGTGCTGCTGCTGTCGCTGAAGCCGCACACCAGTCCCACGGTGGCGGCGAGCACCCAGCCGCCCACGCGGTCGAGCAGTTCAAGCGGTTCAAGCAGTTCAAGCAGTTCAAGCAGTTCAAGCAGTTCAAGCAGTTCAAGCAGCCCGAGCAGCGCCGCGTCCGGCGGTGGGGCTGCCGCCTCTGCGGCCAAGACGGTCACCGGGGACACCGTCCAGACCCGCTGGGGCCCGGTCCAGGTGCGGGTCACGGTGAAGGACGGCAAGCTCACCGACATCACCGCCGTCAGCTATCCGCAGGACAATCCGCGCGACCAGGAGATCAGCAGCCGGGCCCTGCCCGAGCTGCGGCGCGAGGCGCTCGCCGCGCAGAGCGCGCAGATCGACACGGTGTCGGGAGCGACGTACACCAGTGACGGCTACCGGCAGTCACTCCAGTCCGCGCTCGACTCCGTGGGGCTCTGAACAGCCGGCGGACGCGGCACGTATCTGTGGGCCGAAGGCCAGTCCCCCACGGAGGAACCGTGACCACGACCACCACCTTCCTCACCCCGCCTCACCCTGCCGCCTCACCCTGCTCCGCGCAGCACCTGGAGCGGAAGCTCCCGGACACCGAGCGGCACGACGTCTTCTGCGGGCCCGCCGGGTTCGCACGGTCCGTGTACGACGCCCCGCGGGGCGTGGGGCTGCCCGCGCGGCGGGTCCACCACGCGTCGTTCACGCATCGTTCGAGAGGTGAGCGGAGCCGCCGACCGATGAGTCAGCAGGGCCGGGCCAGGTGCGGATCACGGTGCTCGGCGGGAGGATCACCGAGGCGGAGGCGGTCCAGGAGCCCGAGGGCGGACCGAGCGACCGGAGGACGACGATGGCGGTCTTGAGATACGAGCAGGGAGCCGTGGTGGCGCGGAGCGCGCGGACCGGCACGGTGTCCGCAGCGACCTGCCCCGGCACCGGCCCCAGGCAGTCGTTGCCGTCGGCCCTGGACCGGGCCCGTGGCTGACACCGTGACACGACACGCTGAGGAGGTCATGGGGACCGTCTTCTCCTTCGACGTCCGCGGCGGGGAGCCCGGAGCGGTCAGCGCGGCCCTGCGGGAGGCGGTAGCCGGACTGCACCGGGCGGACGCCGTCTTCAGCACGTACCGCGACGACAGCGACCTGTCGCGGCTGGCGCGCGGCGAGCGGACCGTTGCCCGGTGCGCTCCCGAGCTGGCCGAGGTGCTGCAGCTGGCGGCCGAGGCGGAGCGGCTGAGCGACGGCTGGTTCAGCACCCGGTACCGGGGCTCCCTGGACCTCACCGGGATCGTCAAGGGCTGGGCGGCCGAGCGGGCGGCACGGCTGCTGGCGGCGGTGGACGGCGTGGCCGGGGTCAGCGTGAACGGCGGCGGTGACGTCCAGCTCCTCGGCATGCCGGAGCCGGGCCGGCCATGGCGGGTCGGCGTGTCGGACCCGCTGCGCCCCGGCGCCCTGGCGGCGGTGATCTCGACGGCCGGAGCGCCGGAACTGGCCGTCGCGACCTCCGGTACCGCGGAGCGCGGCGCCCACATCGTGGACCCGCACACCGGCAGGCCGGCGGTGACCGACCTGCTGGCGGTGACGGTGGTGGGCCCTCGTCTGACCTGGGTGGACTGCTGGGCGACGGCGGCGTTCGCGATGGGTTCGCGGGCGGGGCTGGCATGGCTGGAGTCGCTTGCGGACATCGAGGCGCTGCTCGTCACCGCGGGTGACGAGGTCCGCTGCACCGGGGGGCTGGCGGCCCGGCTGGGCTGAGGCCGGATTTTTTGCCCCGAAGCGCCATCCGGCTTGCGCCCTGAGACGTATCCCAGGGGAAGCAAGTTCCAGGAGGCACGCACATGGCCATCTTCAGCAAGCTCCTGCCCGCCGATCGCCGTGACGACGGGAGGGACTCCTCGCGCTTCGACAGCACGCGGCGCGGGTCCCGGCACGACCACGGCCACCGGCATGACCACTTCAGCCACCACGACCACGGGCACCGTCACGGTTCCCGCCACGGCGGCTACGGCTACTGATCCCATGGAGGGCTGGGCGGACCGGAGACCGCAAGGTCCGGTCCGCTTCGCCGGTACTGAGGAACGCATGTCATGGTCCGGGTGCTTCGACGCCTGCTGGCGGTGAGCGACGTATCCGACGCCGTCGTCGGCGCCGCGCCCGCGGTGCCCCTGCGCCAGGTGTTCCGACGGTTCTGGCCCTACACCCGCGGAGGCCGGCGCTGGCTCGTGCCCATCGCCGTGTTCAGCCTGCTCGGCCCGGCTGTCGACGCGGCGGAGATCTGGCTGTTCAAGATCGTGGTGGACGACGTGCTCGTCCCCCGGGATCTGAGACCGTTCCTGTGGATCACGCCGGTCTATCTCGGGCTCGTCGTCTGCTCCGGAATCCTGGGCTTCGCCGACGACGTGACGTCCACGTGGGTCGGCGAGCGCTTCCTGCTGTCGCTGCGGTCCGATGTGTTCCGGCACGTCCAGGGGCTGTCGCTCGGCTTCTTCGAGCGGCGGCGGCTCGGGGACGTGCTGTCGCGCGTCACGGGTGATGTCGACGCGGTCGAGACGTTCCTGCTCTCGGGCGTGGCGGACGCTCTGTACTACGTGGTCCGCCTGGGCGTCTTCCTCGGTCTGCTGTTCTACCTGCGGTGGGACCTGACCCTGCTCGCCCTGGTCATCGTGCCGCTGTTCTGGGGCGCCGCCCGGCACTTCTCGCGGCTGGTCAAGCAGGCGGCGCGGGAGCGCAGGCGGCGCAGCGGCTCGATCAGCGCGGTCGCCGAGGAGTCGCTGGGCAACGTCGCGCTGGTGCAGGCGTACAACCGGCAGCAGTGGGAGGAGCGGCGGTTCGAGCGGGAGAGCGTCGGCAGGTTCCAGGCGGTGATGGCCTCGGCACGGATCCGGGCCGTCTACGGACCCGTCGTCGAGCTCATCGAGGTGTCCGGCGGTCTGGCGGTGATGGCCCTCGGCACCTGGAAACTGGCCCAGGGGCAGCTGACGCTGGGCGGACTGCTGGTGTTCCTGGCGATGATCGGCAGGCTCTACGGCCCGGTCCGGGGCCTGTCGCGTCTGGGCACCTCCTTCTATGCGGCGTCCGCCTCGGCCGAACGGATCATCGAACTGCTGGACCAGCGCCCGCAGGTGGTCGAGGCGCCGGGTGCCCGCAGGGCGGGCCGGGCGCGGGGTGCCGTGGAGTTCGACGGTGTCTGGTTCCGCTATCCCGGCACCGCGAGCTGGGCGCTGTCCGACGTGTCCTTCCGTGTGGCGCCCGGGCAGACGCTGGCGCTGGTCGGGGCCAGCGGGGCCGGCAAGTCGACGGTCGCGAAGCTCCAGCTGCGCTTCTACGACCCCGACCGGGGGGCGGTCCGCCTCGACGGGACGGACCTGCGCGAGCTGCGGCTCGCGGACGTACGGGAGAGCGTCGCGGTGGTCCTGCAGGAGACGCTCGTCTTCCACGGCACCGTGCGGGACAACATCGCCTACGGCCGGCCTGACGCCACGGAGGCGGACATCGTCGCGGCGGCGCGCGCCGCCGACGCGCACGAGTTCATCGAGCGGTTCCCCGAGGGCTACGACACGATGGTCGGCCAGCGCGGCAGGACCCTCTCCGGCGGGCAGTGCCAGCGCCTGGCGATCGCCCGCGCCATGATCAGGGACGCACCCGTGCTCCTCCTCGACGAGCCGACCACCGGGCTCGACGCCGGCACGGGCCGGCGGATCATGGGTCCGCTGCGCCGGCTCATGGCCGGCCGGACGACCGTCGTCATCTCCCACAACCTGCTGACCGTCCGGGACGCCACGCGCATCGTGGTGCTCGACCACGGCCGGGTCGTGGAGCAGGGCACCCCCGAGGAGCTGGTCGAGCGTGACGGGCCGTACGCCCGGCTGCACCGGCTGAACGCCATGGGCGGCCACCCGGGCCTGGGGACGGTGCCGTCATGAGCGTCTGCCCGGTCGCGGCGGCCCCCCTCGCCCCGGGCACGCGCCCGGTCCCCGGCTACGAGGTCCTGGCACACCTGACGCGCACCGGCTGGCTGGACGTCTACGACGCCTGGAGCGAGGAGCGGGACTGCCGCTGTGTGCTCAAGGCGGTGCGTACGGACCGCCGCGGCGAGGAGCATCTGGGCGAGCGGCTGCTGCGGGAGGGCCGGTGGCTGCGGGAGTTCACGCATCCGCACCTGGTCCGCGCCTACGACATCGTCGCCTCGCCCGAGCCGCTCGTCGTCCTGGAGACACTGACCGGTGAGACGTTGTCCCATCTGGTGCACCGGCTGCGGCGCCGGCCGGCCGCCACGGACGTGGCGCTGCTCGGGGTGCAGTTGTGTTCGGCGGTCCACTACCTGCACGGCCGGGGGCTGCTGCACCTGGACCTCAAGCCGTCCAACGTGGTGGTGGACTGCGGTCATGCGAAGGTCCTGGACCTGAGCGTCGCCCGGCCACCGGGGCCCGCGCCCGCGGGGGTGGGCACCCTCTGCTACCTCGCTCCGGAGCAGGCCCGCGGTGGGCCGCTCACGGCCGCCGCCGACGTGTGGGGCATCGGCATCACGTTGTACGAGTTCGCCTGTGGGGACGTGCCGTTCGACTGCGGTGGGACCGCGGAGGAAGCGGACCGGGCGGAGGACACCCGCGACCCGGGCAGCGGCGGCCGGGACGACGACTGGTATCCGCAGCTGGAGCAGAGCGCCCCGCCGATCGCCTCCCGGCGGCGCCTGCCACCCGCGCTCGCCGCCGCCGTCGACAGCTGTCTGCGGGCCGACGTGTCGTCCCGGCCCACGGTCGCCGGACTGGCCGCCGCCCTCACCGCGGCCGTGCCCGGGGGGAACCGCCCCGTCACGCCCCGTTGAGCCCGCTGCGGGTGCGGTGCTGCTACTCCGGGGTCTCGACGCGGCCCGTCTGCAGATGGGCGGTGGCAAGGACGGTGCCGCCGGGGGAGGTCAGGCGGGCGCCGGAGACCGACGCGGGGTCGACGTGGGCTGACACGCCCCAGTCGCCGTGTCCGTTGCGCAGGGCGAAGGCACCGACGCGCAGGCTCTTGCCGTCGGAGCGCTCCAGGAAGCAGGTGACCTTGCCGTCGTACGAGCCGGCGGGGCCGGTGAGAGCGACGGACATGAAGATCCAGCCGGGGGCACCCGGGCGGGCGTAGACCTCGCCCACGGGCTGCCCGCGGTTCCCGGCCGCCATCATGTCGCCGACCAGCATCGGCTCGGTCTCGACGGCGGGCGGGCGCGAGGCCGTCACCTCCTGGACGGCCGTGCCGATGCCCCAGCCGGCGAACCCGCAGGCGACGGCGAGCGCGGCCACCGCCGAGGCGATCCGCAGCCGGGTCCGGCGGACGCGAGCGCGCAGCCCCGGGTAGGCACGTCCGGACGGCCGGGCGTGCGTGCGGCCCTCGTGCACGGCGTCCTGGGTCAGCACGCGCGCCACGCGGGCCTCGAAGCCGAGCGGCGGCTCGCAGTCCGGCAGCAGGCCGATCAGCCGGTCACCGACGAGGGTCAGCTGCCGGACGTACTGCCGGCAGTCCGCGCACCGGTCCAGATGGGCGACGGCCCCGGCCCGCTCGCGGCCGGGCAGCACGCCCAGCGCCAGCTCGGCGCCGATCTCCCGCAGCTTCTCGCAGTTCACGTCACTGGACATGGTCGCCTCGCTCCGGAGACCCGAGTGTGCTCCGCAGTTTCGCCATCGCTGCCCGGATCCGCGTCTTGGCGGTGCCCAGCGGGATGCCTTCCGCGTCGGCGATCTGCTGTCCCGTCATTCCGTAGACGCCCGCCATCACCAGGGCACGTGCCTGTTCCCGCGGCAGGCGCGCCACAGCGGCCCGCAGCTGGGACGATGCCTCGTCGGCCAGTGCCCACCGCTCGGGGGTCTCGGTGACGACACCCACCAGTGCGTCGAGGTCCTCGGGTGCCACGGGCTCCGTCCGCCGTGCGCGGACGGCGTCGATGGCGAGGTTGTGCGCGATGGTCGTCAGCCACGTCGTCACCGAACCACGGCGCGAGTCGTATATCTGCGCGTGACGCCACGCACGCTCGAACGTCTGCTGGGCGATGTCCTCGGCGAGCTGCGGGTCCTGGGTGACGGCCATGGCCACGCCGAAGACCCGGTGCTGGAACCTCCGTACGAAGGTGACGGCGAGTTCCGGATCACCGGTACCCAGCCCGGACAGCAGAGCCTCGTCCGGGAGGCGGCCCACGGGGAACCGGAAACCCGACACACCTCTGTATACGACCGACCGCCACCGAGGGATTGCCCCCCGGCCGCGGAAGATCACACATCCATTCTCTGTCGTCGGGGCGGCCCCCGCACGGGCGTCAGTGACCGTTCTGCGCCAGCCGCAGCAGATGGTCCGCCAGCGCCTGCCCCCCGCTCGGATCCCGGCTGATCAACAGCAACGTGTCGTCACCGGCGATCGTCCCCAGGATGTCGTGCAGCTCGGCCTGGTCGATGGCCGAGGCCAGGAACTGCGCGGCTCCCGGAGGGGTGCGCAGGACCACCAGGTTGGCCGAGGCCTCCGCGGAGATGAGCAGTTCCTGCGACAGCCGCCGCATCCGCTCCTCCTTCGCCGACTCCCCCAGCGGCGCGCGCGGCGTACGGAAACCGCCCTCGCTCGGCACCGCGTAGATGAGTTCGCCGTCGGTGTTGCGGATCTTCACCGCGTTCAGCTCGTCGAGGTCCCGGGAGAGCGTCGCCTGGGTGACGCTCAGCCCGTCGTCGGCGAGCAGCTTCGCCAGCTGGCTCTGCGAGCGCACCGGCTGCCGGTTGAGGATGTCCACGATCCGTCGGTGCCGTGCGGGGCGGGTCTGCGGCACCGCGGGCCCCGCCTGCTCGTGGTCCTGCGACTGGCTCATCGTCGTCTCATTCTCCGGATCGTCCGTCCCCATCCACTGGGTTCGCTGCCTCGAGGATGCCGGGCAGTGCCTGGAGGAAGGCGCCTGCCTCGTCGTCGGCCAGGTTCAGCGGCGGCATGAGCCGCACGACGTCGGGAGCGGGCGCGTTCACCAGGAACCCGGCCTCCTGGGCCGCCTGCTGCACCTGCGATGCGTGCGGCCCGGTGAGCACGATACCCAGCAGCAGACCGGCACCCCGGACGTGGTCGATCAACGGGTGGCCCAGCGCCTCGATGCCGTCCCGCAACGCCGCGCTCTGCCGCTTGACGTTCTCCAGCAACGCCTCGTTCGCGATCGTGTCGAGGACGGCGAGTCCGGCCGCGCAGGCGACGGGGTTGCCGCCGAAGGTCGTGCCGTGCTGGCCGGGTTGGAGCAGCTCGGCGGCCCGGCCGAAGGCGACGGTGGCGCCGAGCGGCAGCCCGCCGCCGAGCCCCTTGGCGAGCGTGACGACGTCGGGCAGCACACCCTCGTGGGCCTGGTACTCGAACCAGGTGCCGGTGCGGCCGATGCCGGTCTGCACCTCGTCCAGGACGAGGAGCGCGCCGGTGGCGGCGGTGATCGCGCGGGCCGCCTTCAGATAGCCGGCCGGGGGCACGACGACACCGTTCTCGCCCTGGATCGGCTCGATGACGACGAGGGCCGTCTCCTCGGTCACGGCGGCTGCCAGTGCCTGCGCGTCGCCGTACGGGACGTGGGTGACGTCGCCGGGCAGCGGCAGGAACGGCGCCTGTTTGCCGGGCTGGCCGGTCAGTGCGAGAGCGCCCATCGTGCGGCCGTGGAAGCCGCCGGTGGTCGCCACCATGTGCCGCCGCCCGGTCAGCCGGCCGATCTTGAAGGCGCCCTCGTTGGCCTCGGCGCCCGAGTTGCAGACGTAGACCCTGCCGTCCCGGCCGAAGAGCTGGAGCAGCCGCTCGGCGAGCGCGACGGGCGGCTCGGCGATGAAGAGGTTGGAGACATGGCCGAGGGAGGCGATCTGCCGGCTCACGGCCTCGACGACGGCCGGGTGGGCGTGGCCGAGCGCGTTGACCGCGATGCCGCCGACGAAGTCGAGGTACTGCTTGCCGTCGGCGTCCCAGAGCTTCGCGCCCTCACCCCTGACGAGGGGCAGCCGCGGGGTGCCGTAGTTGTTCATGAGCGCGCCCTGCCAGCGCGCGGTCAGCTCCTGGTTGCTCACGACTCCCCCTGCTCGTCCGTGATGTCGTCGGGCACGACCATGGTGCCGATGCCCTCGTCGGTGAAGATCTCCAGCAGGATCGAGTGCTGGACCCGGCCGTCGATGACGCGGGCGGTCGTCACGCCGTTGCGCACGGCGTGCAGACAGCCCTCCATCTTCGGCACCATCCCGGAGGACAGCTCCGGCAGCAGCTTTTCCAGCTGGGAAGCGGTGAGTCGGCTGATCACCTCGTCGGAGTCCGGCCAGTCCTCGTAGAGTCCCTCGACGTCGGTGAGGACCATGAGGGTTTCGGCGCCCAGTGCCGCAGCGAGTGCCGCAGCCGCCGTATCAGCATTGACGTTGTAGACCTGGCCCCTTGTGTCAGAGGCGTCCTGGGAACGGGCGATGGAGGAGACGACCGGGATCCGGCCGTCGGCGAGCAGGGCCTCGATGGCGCCCGTGTCGATCGAGGTGATCTCGCCGACCCGCCCAATGTCGACGGGTTCGCCGTCGATCTGGGGCCGGTGCCTGGTGGCGGTGATGGTGTGCGCGTCCTCGCCGGTGAGGCCTACCGCGAGCGGGCCGTGCTGGTTGAGCAGTCCGACCAGCTCGCGCTGCACCTGCCCGGCCAGCACCATCCGTACGACGTCCATGGCGTCCTCGGTGGTGACCCTGAGCCCCGCCTTGAACTCGCTGACGATGCCGTACCGGTCGAGGGCGGCGCTGATCTGCGGGCCGCCGCCGTGCACGACGACCGGCTTGAGGCCGGCGTGCCGCAGGAAGACGACGTCCTGGGCGAAGGCGGCTTTCAGCTCCTCGTTCACCATGGCGTTGCCGCCGAACTTGATGACGACGACCTTGCCGTGGTGCCGGGTCAGCCAGGGCAGGGCCTCGATGAGGATCTGGGCCTTGGGCAGGGCGGTGTGCCTGCGCGTCGTTCCGTTGCTCATGAGGAGTAGGCGCTGTTCTCGTGGACGTAGTCGGCGGTGAGGTCGTTGGTCCAGATGGTCGCGGTCTCGGAGCCCGCGGCGAGGTCGGCGACGATGTGCACCTCGCGGTAGCGCATGTCGACCAGTTCGCGGTCCTCGCCGACGGAACCGTTCTTGCAGACCCAGACGCCGTTGATGGCGACGTTGAGCTGGTCCGGTTCGAAGGCGGCCCTGGTGGTGCCGATCGCGGACAGGACACGGCCCCAGTTGGGGTCCTCGCCGTGGATGGCGCACTTGAGGAGGTTGTTGCGGGCGATGGAGCGGCCCACCTCGACGGCGTCCTCCTCGGTCGCGGCGTTGATCACCTCGACCTTGATGTCCTTGCCGGCGCCCTCGGCGTCGCCGATGAGCTGCCGGCCGAGGTCGTCGCAGACCTGGCGTACGGCCTCGGCGAACTCCTCGTACGCGGGGGTGATGCCGGAGGAACCGGAGGAGAGCAGCAGCACGGTGTCGTTGGTGGACATGCAGCCGTCGGAGTCGACCCGGTCGAAGGTGACCTTGGTCGCCGCGCGCAGCGCCCGGTCGAGCACCTCGGCGTCCAGGTCGGCGTCGGTGGTGAGGACGACCAGCATGGTGGCGAGGCCGGGGGCGAGCATGCCGGCACCCTTGGCCATGCCTCCGACGGTCCAGCCGTCGCGGGTCGCCACGGCCGTCTTGTGGACGGTGTCGGTGGTCTTGATGGCGATGGCGGCCTTCTCGCCGCCGTGCTCGGAGAGCTGGGCGGCGGCCTTCTCGACGCCGGTGAGGACCTTGTCCATCGGCAGCAGCACGCCGATCAGGCCCGTGGAGCAGACGGCGACCTCGATGGCACCGCGGCCGAGCACCTCGGCCGCCTTCTCTGCGGTGGCGTGGGTGTCCTGGAAGCCCTTGGGGCCGGTGCAGGCGTTGGCGCCGCCGGAGTTGAGGACGACGGCGGTGACCTGGCCGCTCTTCATGACCTGCTCGGACCACAGCACCGGCGCGGCCTTCACACGGTTGGAGGTGAAGACGCCCGCGGCGGCACGGCGGGGCCCGTCGTTGACCACGAGGGCCAGGTCGGGGTTGCCGTTCTGCTTGATCCCGGCGGCGATCCCCGCGGCCGTGAATCCCTTGGCTGCCGTGACGCTCACGGTGCGACTCCGATCGTGGAAAGCCCGGTGGTCTCGTCGAGACCCAGGGCGATGTTCATGCTCTGGACGGCACCACCGGCGGTGCCCTTGGTCAGGTTGTCGATGGCGCTGATCGCGATGACGCGGCCGGCCGCGACGTCGTGGGCGACCTGCACCTGAACGGCGTTGGAGCCCTGGACCGACGCGGTCGCGGGCCACTGGCCCTCGGGGAGGAGGTGGACGAACGGCTCGTCGGCGTAGGCCTTCTCGTACACGGCGCGCACGGACTCCTGCGTCACTCCCGCGACGGCCTTGGCGCTGCACGTGGCGAGGATGCCGCGGGACATCGGCGCGAGGGTCGGCGTGAAGGAGACGGAGATCCGCTGCCCGGCGGCCCTGCTGAGGTTCTGGATCATCTCGGGGGTGTGCCGGTGGCCGCCGCCGACGCCGTACGGCGTCATGGAGCCCATGACCTCGCTGCCGAGCAGGTGCGTCTTGGGCGCCTTGCCCGCGCCGGAGGTGCCGGAGGCGGCGACGACGACGGCCTCCGGCTCGGCGAGCCGGGCGGCGTAGGCCGGAAGCAGGGCGAGGGTGACCGCGGTCGGGTAGCAACCGGGCACCGCGATGCGCTTGGACCCCTCCAGCGCTGCGCGGGCGCCCGGAAGTTCGGGAAGGCCGTAGGGCCAGGTGCCGGCGTGCGGGGAGCCGTAGAAGGTCTCCCAGTCGGCCGGGTCCTCGAGCCGGAAGTCGGCGCCCATGTCGACGACGAGGACGTCGGGGCCGAGCTGTTCGGCCACGGCGGCGGACTGCCCGTGCGGCAGTGCGAGGAAGACGACGTCGTGCCCGGCGAGGGCCTCGGCCGTGGTCTCCTCCAGCACGCGGTCGGCCAGCGGAAGCAGGTGCGGCTGGAGCGCACCGAGCCACTGGCCGGCGTTGGAGTTTCCGGTCAGGGCACCGATCTCGACCTCGGGATGCGCAAGGAGCAGGCGCAGGAGTTCTCCGCCCGCATACCCGCTCGCTCCGGCCACCGCCGCACGTACCGCCATGTCACCCTCCTCTTGATGGCATGACTATACGTATCGCTGCACTTTTATGCAATCAACCTTTTCGGCATCGCCTCCGTCCGGTGCGACCGAGTTTCTTGGTCGGCACAGGGGGAGCGCGCCGGTTGGCACGTCTTGGTGGGCGAGGCAACGATCGCGAAGGTCGCGTCGGATTCACGTCGTCTGGACCGGCTTGTCATGGCGTACGACGGGGACGCGGGGCTGCGGAATCTGCTGAGGCTCGGCGATGACTGGGTACGCCGGTGGAGCTCGACATGGCAGGTGGGCGACGGCAGGGTCTGCTGGCCGATCCGGGACGCCCCCGCCATCGGGCAGGGGCGTCGCTCGAGATGGCCTGTTTCAGGATGCCTTTTGATGGGCGGGCTTCTCGATCCCGGTGGTCACCCGCGCCCCTCGGAAGAGCACCGGGAGCCACAGGAGACATGCCAGCAGGGGGACCGCGGCGTAGGTGGCCATGCCGACACTGGAGCCCAACCCGTCCATGAGCGTGCCGAGGGCGAGATAGCCGGTGCCGATGAGCACCGACTCCACGAATGCGATCATGGACAGCAGGCTCGCCCGGTGGCGCGACGGCACCGCCTCGTTGAGCACGTTGTCCACGAGCACGGCGGTGATCTCGGGAATTCCGACCAGGACCAGGAACGCGGCGATGGTGACCCAGACAAGGCCGAGGCCGCTCAGGCCGAGTGCCACGGCGAGCGTCAGGAGAGACACCGGGACGATGACCCGATACCCGATGCGCCGGTTCGCGCGGTCCGACAGCAAGGGAACGAGTCCACCGACGAAGAATCCCGCCGATATGACCACGCTGACCAATGCGGTGCCCGCTCCCTGATCGGAGAGGGTCTTCTGCGTAAAAATGATGTACGGCGTCAACGTCGCATGCATCAATCCGGACACCACGACAAGCGTCACGAGCGCCGGCGTTGCGACCCGAAGCATCGCCCGCCATGCTGTGGCGTCGCCGTGCTCCTTCTCGGCTCCGTCCTGCTCGTCCACCGCGTCCGAGCCGCGGATCTCGGGCACCCGTGACATCAGCACCACCACGGCCAGGACGAGGCACGACGCCGAACCGGCGTAGACGATTCCCCAGGAAAACTGCTGCAGTTGGCCGCCGAGGACGATGGCGACTCCCGAGGTGACCGTCCCGAGCATGGTGTACCGGGACTTGATCTTGACGTAGCCGGCCGTTGCGCCACGACGCACGAGCAGGTCGTACAACAGGGCGGTGTCCGAACCGGATACACATGCCATGCCCACGCCCTGGCCGATGAACAGCGTCAGGAACACCCAGTAGTTGGGGGACGTCACCTGACCGAGCAGGCATCCAGCTATCAGCACCTGGCCGATCACGATGCTGGCACGCCTGCCGATTCGGTCAGCGATGACTCCCGTCGGCAACTCCGCAAGTCCGCTGACCAGGTAGATCAGAGTCTGAAGGAGGGCCACTTGCCCGGCGGAGAAGCCTCGCTGCTGAAGGAAGAGGACGAACACACCGCGCTGGAACAGCGAGTTGGCGAGCACGGCGTATACGTAGAACGGGCGCGTGACGCTTCGTGCTGCCTCGTCGACTGCAGCCGACTCGCCAAGGGCCTCCGTGGTGGCGGTCATGCTGCGGGCTCCCCCTGGTGACTCCGGTGATCATTGGTGTTGGGCCTCCGCCGTCGACCGGAACCTCCAGTCCGTACTTCGCGCAGGACATCGGGCCGACCCTGCGGGAACCCGTTGCCGGCGCCGCGGCCGTCCTCGGTGGAGGTGCCAAGTGCTGGAACCGGTGGCGTGCATCTCCTGGAAACGGTTGCGCACATCTTGCAGCCGGCGTGGGCGTGAGGTCAGGGAAGTCCCCGGATCCCGTCACTTGGCTCCCGGGACGACGGCCGTGGGCGGCGACTGCGTCCTGTGAGGGTACCGGAGCCTGGTCGGCTCGCACGCGAGTTCTGTGGTGATCTCGCGTCCCCAGCCGACGGCCTCGAGAACGTTCGCCTCATGCGTGGAGCGGTCGAGCTGCGCATCAGCTCGTGGCGACCATACGAAAGTACCGTCAGGCTGACGCGGCGGATCGAGGTGCTGGAGGCATCTGACAGTCGGCGGACACCGGTTCACGCATGCCACCCGGTCCACCCAGGACTCGAACGCCTCGCCCGCCCGCGGAGCCGTGACCAGCGCTAATCGCCGTGGCGACACGCGCCCCCGAAGGCGACCCCATCACTCTCATCCAGGGGTTCATCACCATCGAGCGCACTGCAAGGTTGGGGTTCACGCTCTCAATCTGAGCCTCGGCTCTCATCGGCACTCACGCACAGTGAGCATCCGCGCCTTCGAGGTGCCAACCACCCCCGCTCAAGATGTGCCGACAAGAATTCTCCAAGCCAGCCTGACCTGCATCGCTCAGACCGAGATGCGCCAACCAGACATCTCGGTCACATCGTCCAGCCCACCGGGAGGTGATCCGCCGGGGTCCGCGAAGGCACTTGACCTGGAGTGCACTCCAGGTTTTACGGTTCTTGTCATGACCAGCGGACAACCCCTCCCGCAAGGCCGTGAACCCGGGGACATCACGTTGACCATCGCCCAGGTCGCCGAGCGCACCGGCCTCACGCACGACACGCTGCGCTACTACGAGAAGGCGGGCCTGATCGAGCGGGTCGGCCGCACCACCGGCAACCAGCGGCGCTATCAGGCCGCGGACCTGGCCTGGCTGGAGTTCCTGCTGCGGCTGCGCGAGACCGGCATGTCGATCGCCGACATGCAGCGCTTCGCACAGCTGCGGGCGGCGGGGGACGCGACGGTCGCCGGCCGGCTGGCGATGCTGCGTGAGCACCGGGCCCAACTGGCCGACCGCATCCGGACGTTGCGCCGCAACGCGACCGCGCTGGACCAGAAGATCGACCACTATGAGCGGCTGCTCCTCGACGGGCAGCCGGGAACGGACGAGCCGACATGAGCCGGAGCACGACCCGCGACGAGCGTTTCACCCACGGCCTGGAGGTCCTGAAGAAGGTCGACGGCGAGGCGGGGCAGCGGGTCGTGGACTCGCTCGCCGACATCAACCCCGAGCTGGGGCACCAGATCGTCGCCTGGGCGTTCGGGGAGATCTACGACCGGCCCGGACTGGCCCCGCGCGACCGCCAGTTGGTCACCCTGGGCATGCTCACCGCGCTCGGCGGCTGCGAGGCCCAGCTGGACGTGCACGTGAACGCGGCCCTCAACGTGGGCCTCACACCGGAGCAGATCACCGAGGCGCTGCTGCACTCGGCGGTCTACTGCGGCATACCGAAGGCGCTCAACGCCACCTTCGCCGCGAAGAAGGTGTTCGCCGAGCGCGGCCTGCTGCCGCTCGGACAGCAGCCCGCACCGACCACGGCCGGCTCCGCCTGACCCTGGGGACGAGGCCCGTACGCTCGGCGCCAGGATGCCGTGCTGCCGTACCTGATCGTGTTCGGCTCCTTCGCCACCGCACTGGCGCTCCTCACGCTGCTCGCGCGTGCCGTCCGGCGCCGTGGGGCGTCCGGCGCCGTGGGGCGTCCGGCGCCGTGGGGCGTCCGGCGCCGTGGGGCGTCCGGCGCCGTGGGGCGTCCGGCGCCGGTCCGGGCGCGGCATACGAGGAAGCCTTCCGGGCCAACAGCCGTGCCGCGCACCAGGAGATCCGGGCGCAGGCGGAGCGCAGGCGGAGCGCAGGCGGAGCGCAGGCGGAGCGCAGGAGGAGCGCAGGCGGAGCGCAGGAGGAGCGCAGGAGGAGCGCAGGAGTCCGGCGGAGTCCCCGGACGGCCCCTTCCGCAGAGCCCGGAAGGGGCGGTGACGGCCCGCATCCGGCCCGTTCCGACGTGCCGGACTGCCTCGCCGGACTGCTGCGCACGCCAGTCAGCACCTTCACCCGGCAGGGTGCGGCCCGGCCGGCGGCACGGGCCCTGCGGTTCCCGCGGGCGGCACACCGGGCAGGGCGGACCTGCGGTTCACCGACGGGCGGCCCTCCCGCTCGCCGGACCTGACGGCGGCCGGTGTGCCGTCGAGCACGCGTGCACGGCCGGCCTGCGGGTCGGCGGCCCGGCGAAGGACCTGGTGCCCAGCAGCGGTCACCTGCACGAGGGCTGAGCGAGGACGCCGTCCAGGCGGAGGTTCCAGCGGCCTGCGCGGCCCGTGACGGTGACCGCCGACAGCGGGCGTACGTCGATGTTCCAGTAGGTCGCGGGCGGCGCCTTCAGGGCGTAGACCAGGGCGGCGCGGATCACCGACGGCTCGGCCACGGCGACGATCCGCCCGCCGTCGCCCACCGGCCGCGTGCCGAGCCAGCCGCCGACGCGGGTGATGAAGGCCAGCAGCGACTCGCCGCCGTGCGGCGTGGAGCGCGGATCGGCGAGCCAGGCGTCCACCGCATCCGGCTCGCGGGCCATCGCCTCACCCAGGGTCAGCCCGCGCCAGCGGCCCATGTCACAGTCGCGCAGCGCGAGCTGGACCAGCGGGGCGTACCCCAGGGCGTCGCCGGTGGCCCGGCTGCGCGGGGTCGGTGAGCAGTAGCGCAGCTCGGCCGCCGCCAGCGGCAGCAGGACCCCGGCGGCGCGCTGCACCTCGTCCCAGCCCGCCTGGTCCAGCGGCCGGTCGTCCTCGAAGCGCTCCGCGAGCAGCGGGGAACTGCGCGCGGCGGCGACGAACGTCACCCTCAGTGGCATGCGGTGATGGTGAGCCCCGTGTGTCGGCAGGTCAAGAGGGGTGCCCGACAGGGCCACCTGGAAGGCGGGACGCGGGGCTACCGCCTGACGGTCACGCGGTGGACGGGTCCGCCGCCTGCTCGTAGCGGTGCACCATCCACTGGTCCGGCTGCTCCAGCGGGCGGAAGCCCAGCTTCTCGTACACCCCGTGCGCGTCCTCGGTGGCGAGCAGGAAGCGGCGCAGGCCATAGGGCCGCAGGTGATCGCGGATGCAGCCCACGAACGCCGTACCGACGCCCTTGCCGCGCACCGACGGGTCGACGTACACGTCGGCGAGCCAGGCGAACAGCGCCCGGTCGGTGACCACGCGCGCGTACGCCACCTGCTCTCCCGAGGCGGTGGCGTACACGCCGAAGTTGACCGAGGAGGCCATCGCGCGCTCGTGCTTCTCGCGGGGCCGGTCGATCGCCCAGTACGCGTCGGTCGACAGCCAGCGGTGGACGCGGTCGACGTCGACGCGGTCGGTGTCGGCCGAGAACTCGTAGCCGTCGGGGAGGAGGGGTGCATCGTTCATGGCGTGATCTTCACAGGTCTTGGGGGCGTTGTCAGTGGGGGCTGGCATGCTGCACCCATGAGCGAGATCACGACGGCCGGGGACTACCGGTGGCTCAGGGAGCGGTACGCGGATCTGATGGACGCCTACTGCGTCACCCTGGTCCAGGGGCTCACGCCCGAGCAGCTGCTCAAGGAGCTGGGGGCCGGACCGGACCAGCGGGTCACCGGGGTGGCGGGGCTGTCCGAGCCGTCGTACGACGCGTGGGACGACTACGACGGTGATGAGACGCTGGTCGGCGTCGCGGCCCTCGGCGACTGGACGCTGATGGTCGAGTACAACGGGTTCGTGGGCACCCTGGCCGACGTCATGCTGCCGGTCTCCCGGGGCCGCACGGTGGTCTCCCACTTCCGGAACGTCAACGCGGTGGACCACTTCTACTGGTTCCGCGACGGAGCGATACGCCTGCACTTCGAGCCGCTGTTCGCCCACGACCGTGACGGGGACGCCCCGGACTGCCTCCTCACCGAGATGCGCGAGTGCGGCTTCGACCTGAGCGATGCCGACGACCGCGACACCGACCTGCACACCGAGGCCGCGTTCGCCCTCGCCCACCGCGTCACCGGAGTGCGCCTGACCCCGGAGCTGTTCGCGTCGCTGGAGTTCACCTGCGGCCTGGTCGCGCGCTCCTAGAGCACCTCGTCGCAAGCCTGCTTCAGCCGCCGCACTCCTTCCGTGATCTCCCCGGTGCCGGCGACCGCCGCGAAGCTCAGCCGGAGGTGGGGGGCCGGGGGTTCGGCACTGAAGTACGGGCGGCCGGGGGTGACGGCGACGCCTGCGCGCAGTCCGGCGGCGGTCAGGGCGGACTCGTCCGTGCCGTCGGGCAGCCGCACCCAGAGCTGGTACCCGCCGGACGGCACGTGCGGCACGGCGAGCGCGGGCAGGTGCAGCCCGAGCGCGGCCGTCATGGCGTCCCGGCGGGCCTTCAGCTCGGCCGCCAGGGCGCGCAGATGGCGGGGCCAGGCCGTGGAGCCGACGAGTTCCAGGGCCGCCTCCTGCAGCGGCCGGGGCACGAAGAAGCTGTCCACGACCTGGATGGCGCGCAGACGTTCCAGGACGGGTCCACGCGCGGCCAGCGCGCTCACCCGGAAGCTGGGCGAGGTCGCCTTGGTCAGCGAGCTGACGTGGACGACGACGCCGTCCGGGTCGTCGGCGGCCAGCGGGCGGGGCAGCGGGCCGCAGTCCGCGTGGCCGAGGCGGCGTACGAAGTCGTCCTCGATGACGAAGGCGCCCGCCGCACGGGCGATGTGCAGCACCTCGGCACGCCGGCCGGGGGCGAGCACCGCGCCGGACGGGTTCTGGAACAGCGGCTGGCACACGAACACCCGGGCGCCGCTGGCCTTGAAGGCGTCCGCGAGCAGCTGCGGTCTCACACCCTCGGCGTCGACCGGCACCGGCACCGGGCGCAGGCCGGCCGCGCGGGCGAGGGCGAGCATGCCCGGGTAGGTGGGTGACTCCACGAGCACCGGAGCGCCGGGCGGGGCGAGCGCGCGCAGGGCGGTGGCCAGCGCCGGCTGCCCGCCGGCGGCGATCAGCACCTCGGCGGCGGTGACGGCCCCGCCGATGCCGCGCGCGAACCACTCCCGCAGCTCGGGCAGCCCTTCCAGGGGCGGTCTCCCCCAGGCGCCGGGCCGCCGCCCGGCGCGGGCCAGAGCCGCCGCCAGCGCCCGCTCGGGCTGCAGGGACGGGTGCAGATAGCCGCCGCTGAACTCCAGCACGCCCGGCTGCGGCGCGGCGAGCGAGACGGTGACCCCGGAGGCGTCCACCGTGCGCGGCGCGACATCGGGGCTGCCGTCGGCGCTCAGCGCAACCTCCTGCCAGGAGGTGTCCCCGGCGGGGGCGGGCGTCTCGTGCGGCCGGGCGCGAAAGGCGCCGGCGCCGGGCCGGGTGACCACCAACCCCTCGGCGGCCAGCTGGGCGAGCGCCCGCGAGACGGTCACCGGGCTCACCCGGAACCGCTCGACCAGGGCCCGGCTCGACGGCAGCTTTCCACCAGGTGGGTAGCGGTCCAGCTCTCTTCTCAGCTGTTCCGCGAGTTCTCCCACACTGCTACGCTCATGCATGAGAACACAGAGTAGCGCTACTACCCCGAGTGCGATAGCGGTCGCCGCTCACCGCGAGCAGCGGGCGGCCACCCTCGGCACCGTCCAGGCCGCCCTCGGCGTGACCGCCTTCTCCCTGACCTTCCCCTCGACCTCCTGGGCCCTGGAGAGCTTCGGCCCCTGGTCCCTGGTGGCCGTACGCAGCGTGCTCGCCGCGCTCGTGGCGGGCGGCTGTCTGCTGGCGTTCAGGGTGCGGCTGCCCGAGCGGCGTCGTCTGCCGGGTCTCGCCGTGGTCGCCGCCGGAGTGGTGCTCGGCTTCCCCCTGCTGACCACGCTCGCCCTGCAGAGATCCACCACCGCGCACGCCGCCGTCGTCGTGGGCCTGCTGCCGCTGACCACCGCGGCGTTCTCCGCCCTGCGCACGGGCCACCGTCCCTCGCGCCGGTTCTGGCTGGCGGCCGTGGCGGGCGCGGCGGCCGTGCTCGCCTTCACCGTCGGCCAGAGCGGCGGCGCGCTCACGGCCGCCGACGGTTACCTCTTCGCGGCCCTGCTGGTGTGTGCGGCCGGTTACACCGAGGGCGGCCGGCTGGCCCGGGTCATGCCGGGCTGGCAGGTGATCGGCTGGGCACTGGTGCTGTGCCTGCCGCTGACGGTGCCGGCCGCCGCGCTGGCGCTGTCGTACGAACCGGTGCGGCTGACGGCGCAGGGGGTGGCGGGCCTGCTGTGGGTGGCCGTGGGTTCCACCTTCTTGGGCCTGCTGGTCTGGTACCGGGGGATGGCAGCCATCGGCATCCCCCGTGCCAGCCAGTTGCAGTTGGCTCAGCCGCTGCTCACACTGGTGTGGTCGGCGCTGTTGCTGGGCGAGCACTTCACGGCGGCTGCTCCGCTGACCGCCGTCGCCGTGCTCGTGTGCATTGCCGTCACCCAGCGGTCGTGAGCGTGAGGAGGACCCGCAGATGCGTGCAGCCAAGGGCGACAAGCTTGTCCAGCACGGCCGGGTGGTCGGGCAGCACGACCAGGTCTCGGAAGTCGTCGAGGTACTGGGGTCGGGCGGTGAACCGCCCTACCGGGTGCGCTTCCAGGACGGGCACGAGGCGATCATGTCCCCGGGTCCCGACTGCCAGGTCAAGCACAAGGACACGAGGGAGCAGCAGTAGCTCGGCGCGGTGGCGCCGCCGGCGTGCCGTAGTGGTCGGCGACCACTCGCGCCAGCGCCCCGATCGGGTCTGCCGCGACCTCCCGGGCGGCGAAGAACACATGCCCGCGCACCTGCGGAAGGTGCGCGGCCAGGGTGAGGTGCCGGGACAGCTCGGCCGGGTCCTGCCAGGCCGGGGGTTGGCCGGCGGCGCCTGCCTTGTACAGCGCCTCCCCCAGGTAGAGGTGCGTCTTCGTGCCCTCGACGACCGACGCCCACCAGGCTGCGAGGGTCCGGTAGTCGGCGGCGGGGGAGCCGATGTGCCAGTACAGCTGCGGGACGATGTAGTCGATCCAGTGGTTGCGCACCCAGGTACGGGTGTCGGCGTACAGGTCGTCGTACGTCTGCACACCCGCGCGTGTGTCGGAGCCCCGTGAGTCGGTGGCGCCGTTGCGCCACACTCCGAAGGGGCTGATCCCGAACCGGGTGCCGGGCCGGACCCGCCTGATGCCGGCGGCCATCTCCCGCACCAGCGCGTCGATGTTGTCGCGCCGCCAGGCGGCCCGGCTGGTGAAGGCGCCGCCGTAGGTGTCGTAGGCCTCGTCGTCGTCGAAGGTCTGCCCGGCGACCGGGTAGGGGTAGAAGTAGTCGTCGAAGTGGACGGCGTCGACCGGGTACCGGGCGACCGCGTCGAGCATCGCCCGCTGCACGAAGGCGCGGACCGCCGGCAGGCCGGGGTTGTAGTAGAGCTTTCCGGCGTAGGGCACCACCCAGTCCGGGTGCGCGCGGGCGGGGTGCGAGGCGGCGAGCCGCCCGGGGTCGGTGTGGTTCGCGATCCGGTACGGGTTGAACCAGGCGTGCAGTTCGAGACCGCGCGCGTGGGCCTCCTCCACCGCCGTGCCGAGCGGGTCCCAGCCGGGGTCCTTCCCCTGGATGCCGGTCAGGTACTGGGACCAGGGCTCGTAGGGCGAGGGCCACAGGGCGTCGGCGGTGGGCCGCACCTGGAAGATCACCGTGTTGAGGCGGCGGCGGGCCGCCTTGTCGAGGTGGGCGATCAGCTCGCCCCGCTGTGCGGCGGCCGTGAGGCCCGGCCGCGAGGGCCAGTCACGACCCGCGACGGTCGCGAGCCACACGCCCCGCATCTCGCCGGCGCCCGGTGCCCGTCCGGGCGCCGCGCTCGCCGGACGGGCTGCCGGACCCGTGGCCAGCGTCGACAGCGCCGCCAGGGCGAAGCCCCGCCGTGACATGCCTCTCATCGCACATCCCCGTACGTTCCGGATCCGCTCCATCACGGATCGTATCGGCCCCTAGGATGCCTCCACCCCGCCGATCGATCATCAATATTTGGCGGTAACGTGCACGTTTGGAGCAGGCGCCCGACCGAGGTCCTGCCCGAGAGCCGGCAAAACCAGCGAAGGGAACGATGTGACCGACATCGAGCGCGTCGGAGTCGTGGGCTGCGGCCAGATGGGCGCCGGGATCGCCGAGGTGTGCGCCCGCGCGGGACTGGATGTGAAGGTCGCCGAGACCACCGGCGAAGCCCTGGAGATCGGCCGTACCCGGCTGTACAGCTCCCTGGCCAAGGCCGCCGAGCGTGGCAAGATCACCGAGGAGGAGCGGGATGCCACGCAGGCGCGGCTCAGCTTCACCACGGACCTCGGTGAGTTCGCCGACCGTGACCTGGTGATCGAGGCCGTGGTGGAGCGAGAGGCCGTGAAGACCGAGATCTTCCGGGTACTCGACCAGGTGGTGACCCGGCCGGACGCGATCCTGGCCTCCAACACCTCCTCCATCCCTCTGGTCAAGCTGGCGGTCTCCACCTCCCGGCCCGACCAGGTCGTGGGCATCCATTTCTTCAACCCGGCCCCGGTGCAGAAGCTCGTCGAGCTGATCCCGGCGCTCACCACCTCCGAGGGCACCCTCAGCCGCGCCCAGGCCTTCGCCGAGAAGGTGCTCGGCAAGCACGCCATCCGGGCCCAGGACCGATCCGGGTTCGTCGTCAACGCGCTGCTCGTGCCTTATCTGCTGTCCGCGATCCGCATGTTCGAGTCGGGCATCGCGAGCCGCGAGGACATCGACAACGGCATGGAGATGGGCTGCGCCCACCCGATGGGTCCCCTGAAGCTGTCCGACCTGATCGGCCTGGACACCATCGTCTCCATCGCCAACTCGATGTACGCCGAGTACAAGGAGCCCCTGTACGCCGCTCCCCCGCTGCTCCAGCGCATGGTCGAGGCGGGCCGGCTGGGCCGCAAGACCGGCTCCGGCTTCTACGTCTACGGCTGATCGGCACAACCGGCCGACCGGCCGACTACGGGGAGCGACGCGGCGCGGGCCCGGCACCGGATGCGGTGCCGGGCCCGTCCGTTTCACACACCGTGTGCGCGGCGGGCACGCATATGCCCGTCGCACACGCTCCCCACGCGCCCACCAGGCGAGTTCACTCTTCATGCCATGGAGTGGATGCGGAAGGACCGCATCCGGCAACAGAGAGGAACGAAGACCGTGACCACCGAATCCGAACATCCCGTGGTCCAGGAAGAACTCGCAGAGTTACGCCGCCGCCTCGATGTGGCCTACGCCCAGGTCGAGGGAGGGCTGGCGCTGCTCAGTCACCGCACCAAGGAGACCGCCAAGGAACTGGACGAGCTGAACTCCCGCCTCTTCTCCCTGGAACACGCACGCTGGCCGCTGCCGTCGGTCGCCGCGCTGACGGCGCTGGGAGCGCTCGTCGTCACGCTCTGGCAGGTGCTGGGCCGCTAGTTCTCGGCGAGCCGGTGATGCAGCAGGAGTAACGCAGCCGCCATGTTGGCGGCCGGGACCTCCCCACGGGCGATCAGGTCGGGGACGAGTTTCAGGGGGACCCATTCCCGCCGGTCCGACTCGAAGTCGTCCACGGGATGCCCGACGTACTCGCCCCGGTCGGACCAGTAGATGTGGTGCCGGGCGTCGGTGAGGCCGTTGGACGGCTCCACGGTCATGAGGTGGCGCAGGGGTCCCGGCCGCCAGCCGGTCTCCTCCTCCAGTTCCCTGGCGGCGGCGCTCGCGATGTCCTCGCCGTCCTCCACGACGCCCGCGGCCAGTTCCCAGCCCCAGCTGTCGGTGATGAAGCGGTGGCGCCACAGCAGGAGGACCTCGTCCGCCTCGTTGACCACCGTGGCCACGGCCACGGGCCGCAGCCGGATCAGGAAGTGGTCGAGGTGCCGGCCGTCCGGCAGCTCGACATCTGCGAGATTGACGCTGAACCAGCGATTCTCATACACGGTCTGTTCGTTCTGTTTCGTCCACTGCACGGTTATGCCGCCTTCCGCCGAGTAAGGGGCAATATGGCAGCAGGGACGGTGCAGTCACAGTGCGCCTACAGCGGTACGCGCAGTGCGCCGTCGATGAGTTCGGCGGCTTCGGCGGTACCGGCCGAGCCGCTGCGCACCAGGTGCTCACGCACTGCGCGCAGTCTGTCGCGCAGCCGCTGGGACTCCATCCCGCGGGCCTGCTCGGCCATCTGCACGGCCGTGGCCACCGCTTCGTCGGCGTTTCCCTGGCGCAGTTCGACGGTGCTGAGCATGGCGAGCCGGTGCACCCGCCCCCGATCGTGCGCCGGGTTGTCCACCGCCGCCGCCGCATGCTCCCGGGCGGCGGCCAGCTCCCCCAGGCTGAGCAGTGCCTCGGCGACCTGGACGTTGACCAGACCGGGCTGGACGTAGCCGGTCTCGTCGGGCTCGTATCCGCGCCGGATGCGCTCCGCGGCCGTCTCGGCCCGGCGGATGCCGGACAGGGCGCTTCCGGAGTCGCCCAGGTGGGCGTACGCCTTCGCCTGCATCGCGTACAGATCGGAGGCGAGCGCCGGGGTGATGTGCTTCCCGGCGGTACGCAGCGCGGCCTCCGCGAAGGCGACGGCCTGCCGGAACTCCCGCATGAACAGGGCCTGGTTGACGAGCAGCGCGATCACGTACGCGCCGAGTCCCCGGTCCCCACTGGCCTTCGCCAGCCGCAGCGCCTGGTGGAAATAGCGCTGGGCCAGTCCGTGCGCGTCGGAGTCGTACGCGCAGATGCCCGCGATCGCCACCAACCCACCTGTGGAGCGGTGAAGTTGGCGTCCGGTGGCGTCGGTGTAGCTGCCGCGCAGCAGCGGGGCGGCCTCGGCGTTCAGGAAGCCGACGACGCGGGTGCGGGTCGCGATGCCGCCGGCCTTGCGGTACATCTGCTCGTAGTGGGTGCGGGCGGAGCGCAGCATCTCGATGTCGGCCGGCGTGACCCGGTGTCGGCCGCCCCGTGAGACGTCCACGTCCTCGGGCGGGTTCTCCCACTCCCACACCGGTATCACGGCCGGGGTGCCGGTGACGGCCGGGGCGCCCAGCACATGAGGCCGCTGCTGTTCGTCGGAGCGCCACAGCGCGGTGGCCCGCTCCACGAAGCCGGACAGCGAACCGGCGTGCGGACTGCTCGGCTCGCCGGGCACACCGAGCCCGATGTCGTCCAGGGTGACGGCCCGGTGCAGCCGGGCGGCGAGCACCTCGCAGATCAGGTCGGGCACCTGGCCGCGGGGCCGCTGGCCCTTCAACCACCGTGCCACAGCGGTGTGTTCGTACCGCAGTGCAAGTCCGCGTTTGCGGCCGGCCTGGTTGACGTGGGCGGCGAGGCCGGCGTGCGAGATCCCCGCCTCGTCAAGGATCGCGTCGAGCAGAGTGTTGGGCTGCATGGGAGGCCCCCCAATGGCGTGGTGCCAGTCAGAGTAGTCCGGGTCCGTTCACACGGGGTGTGAACCGAGTGCGCGCATCCGGGGCGTGTGCGCGCTGTCGCGGAGCGTGGTGGGTGGGTTGACTGGGGTGCCTCGCAAGAGGCCCGGCCGAGCCGCCGGCTCCCCCTCGAACAGCGGCGGCTCGGCCGGAGGCGACCAGGCGGTCGGGCGCCGTTCGTTGCGCGGGACAAGGAGTGCGACGTCATCGGCCGGTGTGCCGTCCGCGTGGTCCAGCAGTGCGGTGAAGACCGTGCGCAGGAGCGTCTGCTCAGTGACCGGATGACGGCGTACGGCCTCGCGCAGCACTGCCGGCAGACAGAGGAAGCGGCTCGGGCGTCTCTCGCGTCCTGCGCGCCGTCCGTGTACAGATGGGGAACTCGCCGGGCAGCAGGTGGCCGCAGGGACCGGCCGCCGGTTCCGCCGGCAGCGGAAGGGGGCCCGGGTTGTCGTTTCCGGGGCGCTGTTCGAGGGGTGTTGGGGGTGGGCCCGTTCGCGCGGGTGGCGGGCCTGGGCACGCTCCGGTCTGCGCGGTACCCGGTGGAGTCCGGGCTCGTCGTGGGCCGCCTCGCGGACGCTGCCGAGGACGGCGGCGACGGTGCGGAGCGCGTCGAGCCCGTGGCCGCGTACGTCACCGCTGCCGATCCGGCCCCCTGACGATCCGGATCCCCTGCTCGGTGGCGACCGCCTCGTCCAGGTCCCCGCCGATGCCGGGGCCGCGGGAGGGGCCGCGGCAGCACGCCCTGCGCGGCGCCCGCAGCCCTGCGGGCCGGCCGGAGTTCGCGCAGCAGTGCGGGGAGGACGTGGAACGGCAGCCCGGTGCCTACGGCGAAGAAACACGGCGGAGGTGATGATGCGCGCGCCGAGCCCGTTCGCCGGGCGAGGGGCAGCCGAACGTGCAGGCGACCGCCGCGTCTGCCAGACCGTGGCAGAACGGCTCCTCGCGCGGCGGGCGCCCGTGCCGTGAGGCGGATCATGCCTGTGGTGCCCGTGCGGGCGCTGACAGAGCAGTCGGACCGGCCTCGAAAGACCGGTCCGATTCTGTCCACGGGGCATGACCCCGCTGGGCCGGATCACCCCGGGTTCCCACCCGAAAGAGTGAGGGTCATCTCCAGGGACGCCGGGCTCGACCCGATATGCGGCTCCGCCGCCGGGTGGGCGCGGCCGACCACGGCGAACCCGCAGCCGGCCGGCCACAGAACCCCTGGGGCTGCGCTCAGCCCCTCAGCACCGCACCCGTGCGCTCGCCCGCCAGGGCGACCGCCGCGTCCCGGGCCGCCGACGCCTCGTCCACCGTCAGCGTCCGGTCCCCGGCCCTGAAGCGGAGCGCATACGCCAGCGACTTCCTGCCCTCGCCCAGCTGCTCGGCGTTCTCGTAGACGTCGAACAGCCGGATGGACTCGAGGAGCTCGCCCGCGCCCTCGCGCAGCGCCGCTTCCACGTCCGCCTGCGGGACGTACTGGTCCACGACCAGGGCGACATCCTGCGTGGCGACCGGGAAGGCGGAGATGCCCGGCGCCTGCGGGACACCGTCGCCCACCGCCGCGAGGGCGTCCAGGTCCACCTCCATCGCGCAGGTGCGCTCGGGCAGGCCCAGGGCCTTGACGACGCGCGGGTGCAGTTCTCCCGCGTGGCCCACGACCTGCTCCGTGCCGTCGGCGACGACCACCAGCTCGGCACAGCGGCCGGGGTGCCACGGGCCGTACTGCCCCTTGCGCACGACCAGCTCGGCACCGGCCTCGCGGGCGACGACACGCGCCGCCTCGACCGCGTCGGCCCAGCCGGCCGGACGGCCCTTGCCCCACCAGCCGGCCTGCTCGCGGGCGCCCGCGAGCACGACGGCCACGTGCCGCGGCTGCTCGGGCAGCGCCGCGTTCAGCTCCGCGATCTCCTCGTCGGTGGGCCGCCGGTCGACGGGCAGATGCCCGGCGGCGCGCTGCTCCCCGACCGGCTGGAAGACCAGGCCGGTCTCGAAGAGCGCCAGGTCGTGCGAGCCCCGGCCGTCGTTGCGCCGCAGAGCGCCGAGGAGGCCCGGCAGCAGCGTCGTCCGGAGCGCGGGCTCCTCGTCGTTGAGCGGGTTGACCAGCTTCACGACGCGGCGGGCCGGGTCGTCGGCCTCCAGACCGAGCTGGTCGAAGACCTGCTCGCCGACGAACGGGTAGTTCGGCGCCTCGACGTAGCCTGCGCCCGCCAGGGCCCGGCCGACGCGGCGGTGCAGCCGCTGCCGGTGGGTCAGGCCGCGCCCCGAGGGGAGCTTGGGCAGCGTGGAGGGGAGGTTCTCGTAGCCCTCCAGGCGGATGACCTCTTCGGCGAGGTCGTTGGCCTCGGTCAGGTCGGGCCGCCAGGACGGCACGGTGACGACCAGCTCGTCCTGTCCGTAGACGTCGCAGCCGATCTCCTGGAGGCGGCGGACGACGGACTCGCGGCCGAAGACCACGCCCGCGACCTTGTCCGGGTGGTCGGCCGGGACCGTGATCGTCTGCGGGGCGGAGGCGGCGACGATCTCGGTGACGCCGGCGTCGGCCGTGCCGCCCGCGAGGAGGACGAGCAGGTCGACGGTGCGCTGGGCCGCCGCGGCGGCGGCCTGCGGGTCGACGCCCCGCTCGAAGCGGCGGGAGGCCTCCGAGGACAGCTTGTGGCGGCGGGCCGTACGGGCGATCGAGACGGCGTCGAAGTGGGCGGCCTCGATGACCACGTCCGTCGTGGCGTTCTCCACGTCGTCGTGGTCGGCGATCTCGGTGTCGGCGCCGCCCATGACGCCGGCCAGTCCGATCGGGCCCCGCTCGTCGGTGATGACCAGGTCCTCGGCGTGCAGCTTCCGCTCGACGCCGTCGAGGGTGACGATCTTCTCGCCCTCCGCGGCGCGGCGCACGCCGATGGTGCCCTGGACCAGCTTCCGGTCGTAGGCGTGCAGGGGCTGGCCCAGCTCCATCATCACGTAGTTCGTGATGTCGACGGCGAGCGAGATCGGGCGCATGCCGACCTTCTGCAGCCGGCGCTGCAGCCAGATCGGGGAGCGCGCCTCGGGGCTCAGACCGGTGACGGTGCGGGCGGTGAAGCGGTCGCAGCCGAAGGCGTCGGAGACCTGGACCGGGTAGCCGAAGGCGTTCGGGGCCGGTACGTCGATCAGGGCCGGGTCGCGCAGCGGCAGGCCGTAGGCGATCGCGGTCTCGCGGGCCACGCCGCGGATGGACAGGCAGTCGCCGCGGTTGGCGGTGACGGCGATGTCCAGGACCTCGTCGACCAGTTCGAGCAGCTCGATGGCGTCCTTGCCGACCTCGGTCTCCGGCGGCAGCACGATGATGCCGTGGCTGCCGTCCTCGCCCATGCCCAGCTCGCCGCTGGAGCAGATCATGCCGTGCGAGACCTTGCCGTACGTCTTGCGCGCGGCGATAGCGAAGCCGCCGGGCAGCATGGCGCCCGGCAGGACCACGACGACCTTGTCGCCGACGGAGAAGTTACGGGCGCCGCAGACGATCTCCTGGGGCTCACCGGTGCCGTTGGCCTGGCCGACGTCGACGGTGCAGAAGCGGATCGGCTTCTTGAAGCCCTCCAGCTCCTCGATGGTCAGCACCTGGCCGACGACCAGCGGGCCCTTGAGGTCGGCGCCGAGCTGCTCGACGGTCTCGACCTCGAGGCCTGCCGAAATGAGCTTGGCCTGGACGTCACGGCCGGTTTCGGTCGCCGGCAGGTCGACGTACTCCCGCAGCCAAGAAAGCGGGACCCGCATCAGATCTCCATCCCGAACGGCCGGGTGAACCGGACGTCACCCTCGACCATGTCTCGCATGTCTTCGACGTTGTGGCGGAACATCAGCATCCGTTCGATGCCGAACCCGAAGGCGAAGCCGCTGTACTTCTCCGGGTCGACGCCGCAGGCGGCCAGCACCTTCGGGTTGACCATGCCGCAACCGCCCAGCTCGATCCAGCCCTCGCTGGAGCAGGTGCGGCAGGGCCGGTCGGGGTTGCCGACGGATTCACCGCGGCAGACGTAGCACACCATGTCCATCTCGGCGGACGGCTCGGTGAAGGGGAAGAAGTTCGGCCGCAGCCGGGTCTTCATTCCCTCGCCGAACAGCGACTGGACCATGTGGTCCAGGGTGCCCTTGAGGTCGGACATGGTCAGGCCCTCGTCGACGGCGAGCAGCTCGACCTGGTGGAAGACCGGGGTGTGCGTGGCGTCCAGCTCGTCCGTGCGGTACACGCGGCCCGGGCAGATCACGTAGACCGGCAGCTCGCGGTTCAGCAACGAGCGGATCTGGACCGGCGAGGTGTGGGTGCGCAGCACGACACCGGACTCGGCGCCGCCGTCCGGGGCCTGCACGAAGAAGGTGTCGGCCTCGCCGCGGGCCGGGTGGTCCGGGCCGATGTTGAGGGCGTCGAAGTTGAACCACTCGGCCTCGACCTCGGGGCCTTCGGCGACCTCGTAGCCCATGGCCACGAAGACGTCCTCGATGCGCTCCGAGAGCGTGGTCAGCGGGTGCCGGGCGCCGGCCGGGACGCGGTCGTAGGGCAGCGTGACGTCCACCGACTCCTCGACCAGTACGCGGGCGTCACGCTCCGCCTCGAGCTCGGCCTGGCGGGCCGCGAGGGCCTTGTTCACGCCGCCGCGGGCCATGCCGACGCGCTTGCCGGCCTCGGCCTTGGCGTGCGGGGGCAGGGCGCCGATCTCGCGGTTGGCGAGGGCCAGCGGGGAGGCCGGGCCGGTGTGGGCGACCTTGGCCTCGTGGAGCGCGTCGAGGGAGTCCGCGGCGGCGAAGGCGGCGAGCGCCTCGTCCCGCATGCGCTCGATCTCTTCCGGTTTCAACGCCTCGACCTCGACAGGGTCGTACGACTTATTGGGTGCCGACATCTCTTCCCGTGCTTCCGATTGGCTGGCTGATGGTCCCCTTGACCGGCGCTGAGGGCCGCGTGCAGGACACAAAGGTGCCAAAGGCCGAGTCTAACGGGGTTGGGGAACGCGAATGCGCCCGTGGCTCACTGGGCGAGATACGCCGGTGCGCTCACGGGCAGGGTAAATCGGAACTCGGCGCCGCCCCCGGGGGCGCGGCCGACCGTGATGAGGCCGCCGTGGGCCTCGACGATGCCCTTGACGATGTAGAGCCCGAGGCCCGTGCCTCCGCGCTTGCTGCCCCGCCAGAAGCGGGTGAAGACGCGGTTCATGGACTCCTCCGGGATGCCGGGCCCCTCGTCGCTCACCGTGACCGACGTACCGGTTTCCTCGCCCTCGCGGGGGGACGCCGAGGGCGTGACGTCAATGGTGACGGTTCCTTCGCCGTGCCGCACGGCGTTTTCGAGAAGATTGCTCAGCACCTGGTCGATCTTGTCGGGGTCGGCCCACAGGTCGGGCAGCGGCTGGTCGATGCGGAGCAGGAAGCGGTCGGCGGGCTGGCCGGCGGCGACGTACGCCTGGATGTGCCGGGAGACGGCCGCGCCGATGTCGACGGGCTGCCGGCGCACCTCGAGGCGTCCGGAGTCGATCCGGGAGATGTCGAGGAGCTCGGCGATGAGGCGGGTGACGCGGTCGGCGTCGGCATCGACGGTCTCCAGCATCAGCCGCTTCTGGTCGTCGGTGAAGCGTTCCCACTTGGCGAGGAGCGTGGCGGTGAATCCCTTGACGGAGGTCAGCGGCGAGCGCAGTTCGTGGGCGACGGTCGCGATCAGCTCGGCGTGGCTGCGTTCGGTGCGCCGACGGGCCTCGGTGTCCCTGAGCGAGACGACGACGCGCCGCACGGGGCCCAGGGGCTCGCCGCGCACGTACCGGGCGGAGACGAGCACCTCCCGGCCGCCGGGCAGCAGCAGATTGCGCTCGGGCTGCCGCACCCGGATCGCGAGCCCCCCGTACGGGTCGGTGAGCTGCCACCAGCGCCGCCCCTCCAGGTCCTCTAAGGGCAGCACCTTCTCCAGGGGCTGCCCGAGGGCCTCCGAGGCCGGTACGGCGGTGATGCGCTGGGCGGCGGCGTTGAAGCAGACGATCCGGCCACGCTCGTCGGCGACGACGAGCCCGTCGGGCAACTGATCGGGATCGACCCCGAACCCGACCTCTGTGCAGCCCCCGACCACGGTGCGAGCCTCCGCTTCGGTACGGCCCCCGGCCACTACTTCGGTACGGCCCCCGGCCACGGTGCGATCCTCTGCTTCGGTACGACTCCGGGGCTCGGCGCGGTCCCGGGCCTCGGTACAGCCCCCGGACCCGATGGCGTCCCCGGTCTCCGTGCGACCCCCGGACTCGATGGCGTCCCCGGTCTCCGTGCGCCCCCCGGACCCGATGGCGTCCCCGGTCTCCGTGCGCCCCCCGGACTCGACACAGCCCCTGGGCTCGGCGCGGCCCCGGACACCGGTACGCCCCCCGGGCTCGATGGCGTCCCCGGTTCCCTTGTGAGTCTTGGTCCCGGTTCGGCCCCCGGGCTCGGGGCGAGCCTCAGCCCCGGTGCCATCGCCGGCCTCGATGCGGCCCCCGGGCTCGATGGCGTCCCCGGTTCCCTTGTGAGTCTTGGTCCCGGTTCGGCCCCCGGGCTCGGGGCGAGCCTCCGCCCCGGCGCCGTCGCCGGCCTCGATGCGGCCCCCGGGCTCGGTGGCGTCGGCGGGTCGGGGCGTGGGTGTGCGGCGTGCGTCCCGGTCTTCCGGTGCAGCGCTCGTGCCGGCCACGCTCATCCCCGTACCCCAACCTCTCAGACGGCGCAGGGCCCCGAGTCCGCCACCCTACTAGCTCTCGGTGACGGCGCGGCACCCTCCGGAGGCGCGCTGTGCCCGGGCCGAGGCGTACAGACATACGGCGGCGGCCGTCGCGAGGTTCAGGCTCTCGGCCTGTCCGTGGATGGGGACGCGTACGACGGCGTCGGCGAGCGCGCGGGTCTCCTCGGGGAGCCCCCAGGCCTCGTTGCCGAACACCCAGGCGGTCGGCCCGCCCATGCTTCCCTTGTCCAGCTCCTGGTCCAGGTCGCGGTCCCCGGCGCCGTCGGCGGCGAGGATCCGCACCCCGGCGTCCTTCAGCCCCGCCACGGCCCGCTCGACGGGCACGCCCACGGCGACCGGCAGGTGGAACAGCGACCCCACCGAGGCGCGGACGGCCTTGGGGTTGTACAGGTCGACGGAGGCATCGGTGAGGACCACTGCCTCGGCGCCGGCGGCGTCCGCGCACCGCAGCACGGTCCCGGCGTTCCCGGGGTCCCGCACGTGCGCGAGGACGGCGACGAGCTTGGGCCGGGCGGCGAGGACGTCCTCGAACGGCGTGTCCAGGAAGCGGCACACCCCGACGAGTCCCTGCGGTGTGACGGTGGTGGAGATGTCGGCGATGACCTCTTCGGAGGCGAGGTGCACCCGGGCGCCCGCGGTGCGCGCCTCCCCGATGATGTCGGCGTACCGCTCGGCGGCCTCGACGGTGGCGAACAGTTCCACGAGCGTCGACTGCCCACCGGCCGCCCGATGCCCGGCAGCCTCCCGCACGGCCTGCGGCCCCTCCGCGAGGAACAGCCGGTCCTTGCCCCGGAAGTTCCGCTTGGCAAGGCGCCGAGCGGCACTCACGCGTGCGGACCGGGGGGAGATCAGCTCGGGGCTGGACATGCTCTTCTCTTCACCTTCGGGAGAAATCTTGCCTGTCGGGGGCCGCGGCAACAGCAGGACCCGCAAGCCGTGAAGCCTGCGGGTCCTTCAGTTACGTCGGCTCAGAGCCAGCGCAGCGTCACGCGGCCTTCGGCGCGTTGACGTCCGCCGGCAGCGCCTTCTGCGCGACCTCGACGAGGGCGGCGAAAGCACCCGCGTCGTTGACGGCCAGCTCCGCCAGGATCTTGCGGTCGACCTCGACGTTCGCGGCCTTCAGACCCTGGATGAAGCGGTTGTAGGTGATGCCGTTGGCGCGGGCAGCGGCGTTGATGCGCTGGATCCACAGCTGACGGAAGTCGCCCTTGCGCTTCTTGCGGTCGTTGTAGTTGTAGACCAGCGAGTGGGTGACCTGCTCCTTGGCCTTGCGGTACAGGCGCGAACGCTGACCGCGGTAGCCGGAGGCCTGCTCGAGGATCGCCCGGCGCTTCTTGTGGGCGTTGACTGCCCGCTTGACGCGTGCCACTTCTTAACTCCTTGTAGCGGGGCCGCGGTTGTCCTCACGCGGCCCGGAATCGATTGGGTCCCGGTCCTGACGTACGGCGCTCAGAGAACGTCGAGCGCCGGGTACGTCACTTGCCGAGAAGCTTCTTGATCTTCGCGGCGTCGCCCGGGGCCATCTCGGCGTTGCCGGTCAGGCGACGCGTCACGCGGGACGACTTGTGCTCGAGCAGGTGGCGCTTGCCGGCGCGCTCACGGAGCACCTTGCCGGAGCCGGTGACCTTGAAGCGCTTGCTGGCACCGCTGTGCGACTTGTTCTTCGGCATAGCGCCGTTCTCTCCTCGTCGGTGGCGCTCCGGTGCCCGGTCACGAAAACCGGGCACTGTGGAGCGTCGCTCTTGTTTCGGTTACATCCTGGGACTCTCGTCCCGGGTCTTGCGCCCGGGGCAAGCTCACCCCGGGATCACGCCTCGGCGGGCTCCTCGGCGGGCGCCTCGGCGGGGGCTTCGGCATCGGCAGCGTTCTGCGAGCGGCCGGGGTTGGCCTTCGCCTCCGCCTTGCGGGCCTCCTGCGCCTGACGGGCCTCGGCCATCGCCTCGGTCTTCTTCTTGTGCGGACCGAGGACCATGATCATGTTGCGGCCGTCCTGCTTCGGGTTCGACTCGACGAAACCGAGGTCCTGGACGTCCTCCGCGAGGCGCTGCAGCAGCCGGTAGCCCAGCTCGGGGCGGGACTGCTCGCGGCCACGGAACATGATCGTGATCTTGACCTTGTCGCCCTGCTTGAGGAACCGGACGACGTGACCCTTCTTGGTGTCATAGTCGTGCGGGTCGATCTTCGGCCGGAGCTTCATCTCCTTGATGACCGTGTGCGCCTGGTTCTTGCGCGCCTCACGGGCCTTCATGGCCGACTCGTACTTGAACTTCCCGTAGTCCATGAGCTTGCACACGGGCGGACGGGCGTTCGCCGCGACCTCGACCAGGTCCAGGTCGTACTCCTGCGCAAGCTCCAGTGCCTTGGCCAGCGGGACGATGCCCACCTGCTCGCCACTGGGACCGACAAGTCGCACCTCGGGAACGCGAATCCGGTCGTTGATGCGGGGCTCGGCGCTGATGGATCCTCCTCGGTAGCACCACGCGACGGTCTGGCGGACAGCCGCGTAACGTCTGTGTTCGTTAGACCTAACCGCGCCGAAGCAGAAAAAATGCCCCGGACGATCACAGGCGGGGCTCCTCGAACTACCGGAACACCGCCGCGATGCCGCGGGGCGCACTTTCGGACGGATCCCCGCCATCAAGGGCGGCAGAACCGTCTGACCGGTGACCCGCCGCCCCGGAGGGTGGTCGGGTGGGAGTTCGAAAGCCTCCACTTGTGGGCCGGTAACGCTCACCGCGAGGTACGCGTCTCCGGCCGGTCGTCACACAAGGTTAGCAGCTCCGGGCAGGAAGGGCTAACCGAGGCCAACTGGGGCCGGAGACCCGTCGCGGCCTATCGTGTGGGACATGAGTGAGACCCCTCCTGAGCACCCCGGCCCCGAGAACCCCGACTTCGACGCGATGACCCGGGACATCGCCGAGGTCCCCGCCGTCGAGGTGATCGTGACGGTCGCCGTCAACCTGATGAGTGCCGCCGCGGTGAAGCTCGGGCTGAGCGAGGAGGGCGAGAAGTTCAAGGACCTGGACGAGGCCCGCAAGCTGATCTCCGCGCTCGCCGGTCTGCTGGACGCGAGCGCGACCGAGGTCAGCTCCTTCCACGCGGCGCCGCTGCGCGACGGCCTGAAGTCGCTGCAGCTGGCGTTCCGCGAGGCATCGGTCGTCCCGGACGAGCCGGGCCAGGGACCGGGCGAGAAGTACACCGGCCCGGTCTACAGCTGACCCGTTCCCGGTCTACAGCTGACCCGTTCCTTCACATCTGTTCCTTCACGTACAGGGGCTCGCCCGCAGGCGTGGTCCCGGCCGGCAGCAGTGCCAGGTCGAGGCCACGCACGAGGCGGGCCCTCAGCGTCTCGTCGGCGGCGAGCCGCTCGGCCACCGCGCGGGCGGTCTCGGCGGGCGGGGCGGCCGGGTCGAGGACGAGAGCGAGGGTGCCGTCGGCCTGTCCGGGCCCGAGGTGGGCGCGCAGCACGGCGGGCTCGGACGCCACGGCCGCACGGACGGCCTCGACGACGGCCGGGTCGGCGAGCGGGTCGGTGCTGACGCGGCCCTCGGCCAGGGCGAGCATCGCCGGGCCGGTCAGCTCGAAGGGCACGGGTCCGGCCAGGTCCAGTACGACCGTGTCCGCCTTCTCGTGCGCGGCGGCCTGCAGCGCCTGGTGGAGGGGTACGGCGACCGGGCGGGCCCCGGGGTCCCAGCGGGCGAGGGAGTCGGTGGAGGTGAAGGCGGGCAGGGCGGTGCGCCCTCCGGCCTTCAGGGTGGGTACGGCCATCTCGCTGGTCTTCTCGCGGCGCAGCCCGTTCTCGTCCTCCTCCACCTCGCCGAGCACGGCGACGACGGGGACGAGCAGGCGGGTGCCCTTGAGCGCCTCCAGCACGGGCCCGACGGCGCTGCGGTCCTCCGCCCAGGCGGCGAGCGCGGCGCTCAGCCTCGGGTCGGCGGAGCCGTCGTCGTCGGAGAAGCCGGGGTCGGGAATGTTCTTGTTCGCCACGGTCACCGAGCCTATAGGGGGAGGATTCCGGGCCCGTACGGGGCCGGGCCCCTGGCGTCGCCGTCGCCCTCGCTCCCAGGAATCCCAGCCTTCCCCGACGCGGGTCTCACGGCAGGGAAACTCCTGGTGGAGGCGGCTTCCGGGGTCGTGGTTCCCCTGCCCGTCTCTTCGCCGGGCCGGGCGTCAGGGAGTTTCCCTGCGTCCCCGCCAGAGGATCACCCCCGCCACTACGAGGACGGCCCCCATGCTGCCCGCCAGGGGACCGGCCCAGTCGGAGGCGCTGGTGGTGGCCTCGGGGGTGTCCGGGCCGGGGCCGAAGTACCTCTTGCCGTACGACGCCGGGCGCAGGCCATGCGGCTTCAGGCGGTCGGCTGCTCTGAGCGCCGCCGCCGGGTCGATCATGCCGAAGCCCCGGGAGTCGTCCCGGCCGCCGACGGGGGCGTCGCGGGCGGTGTCCTCCAGGAGCTTCTTGACCTGGGCCGGGCCGAGGCCGGGATGGGCCGCCTTGATCAGGGCCACCGCGCCGGAGACGAAGGCGGAGGCGGCGCTCGTGCCCCAGCCTGCGTAGTACCTGTGGTCGGGGTCGGCGATCACGACGTCGACGCCCGGCGCGCTGACCGTGGCGTACCAGCGGCGGGTGGAGAAGGAGGCCCGGGTGCCGTACCGGTCGACGGCGGTGGCCGCGATGACGCCGGGGTAGGCGGCCGGGTAGGACACGTGGTCGCCTTTGTCGCCGCCGTTGCCCGCGGAGGCCACGACGACCACGCCCTTGTCCAGGGCGTACTGCACCGCCTCGTCCTCGCTGGGCTCCGGGTGCGCGGAGGCGGAGTCGTCGCCGAGGGAGAGGTTGATGACGTCGACGCCGTGGTCGGCGGCCCAGCGGATGCCGTCGGCGAGGGCGTTGCCCCGGGTGGTGCGGGCCTTGGCGCGGGCCGGGTCGCTGTCCTCCAGGATGACCCGCACGGGCAGGATCCTCGCCTCGGGCGCGACGCCCATGACGCCGTCGGCGTCGCCGGGTCCATGGCCGTGTCCCGCGATGATGCCGGCCATGGCGGTGCCGTGCCGGGCCCAGGTGCGGTCGCCGGGGCCCGAGCCGAAGCCGATCATGTCCTTGGCGGGCAGGACGTTGCCGACCAGGTCGGGGTGGTCGGCCTCGACTCCGGTGTCCAGGACGGCGACGGTGACGCCCCGGCCCCTGGTGGTCTGCCAGGCCTCGTGGAGGTGGAGGGCGGTCAGGCCCCACTGCTGGGCGCGGATGCCGTCGGCGTGGGCGACGGCGGACGGCAGCAGGGCGAGCGAACCGGCGAGCAGGACGCTCACCGCCGCTCCGGTCGCGCGCACGCGGCGGTAGCCTGCCGGCCGGCTCGTCGATCCCCTCGTCGATCCCCTCATGAGGGCTGCTCCGTGGCCGTGCTGACGGTCTGGCGCAGGCGTCGCTGGATGCGGTCGGCCAGGCCCTGGGCCTCGTTGCCGAGGCCGGACTGGGCGGCCGGCGTGGTGGCGCCGGAGCGGACGGCGTCCGCGGCGGGCTGGGGCGAGTCGACCTTGCGGCCGTCGGCCCAGCCGGACACGGCGTAGGCGACGACGGGGGCGTCGGTCAGGACGGAGACGGTCCAGGAGGCGCGCTGCCGGTCGCCGAAACCGGCCGCGGCGGTGCCCTCGGCCGCGTACGGGCGGGGCATCAGGTCGGCGCGGCGGTCCAGGTGCTCGTCGCGGAAGCGGGCGGCGAGCGCGGACATGGCGGCGGGGTCGGCCTTGGTGAACATCAGGCCGACGGTGGTGACGTAGCTCTGGGTGGAGTCGGCGTAGGTGGCGCGCAGCAGCCGACGGCAGCCGACGGGGGCGAGGGCCTTGCGCAGCAGCGGGTCGAAGGCGTGGGCGCAGCCGCTGTCGGGGGCGACGGCGATCCGTGTCCAGGTGCGGTCGGCACCGCCGGGTCCGGCGCCGGTGCCCTGGACGGTGGGCGGGAACAGCTGGTCGACGGGCACGCTGTGCCACAGCGTGCCGGCGGCGCTGAACCCCTTGCCGGTACCGCCGTCCTCGCCGCCTCCGGTGAGCCAACTCCCGGTCACGGCACCGCCGACGAGACCGAGCCCGAGCACGAGACAGGCCGCGGCAGCGACGGTACGGGTCCGTACGCGCCCGCGCGGCCCGCGCGTGTCCGGCTCCGCGAACGACACGACGGGCCGGGCCGCCGCGGCGGCGCTCCAGGACAGGGCGGGGCCCGGCGTGCCGGTGGCGGCAGTCCGGGGAGCGCCGGGGTGGGCCGGGGCCGACGGACCCCAGCCGGGGGCCGCGCCGGGCACCCGGGGGGCGCCGGTGCCGGAACCGGCGGTGCCGGGCCCTGCGGTGGCGGGTCCCGGGGTTGCTGCGGGAGCGGCGGGGCGGGCCGGGGGCGCTGGAGCGGACGGTGTGCCGGCATCGTCGGTCGGCCCGGGTACCGAGGGCACGGGGCGCAGCCGGGTCGTCGTCTCCGACGGGGTTTCCTGTGCGGCCGTGGGGCGGCTGGGCTCCGGTCCCGGGCGGTGGGGCAGGCGCGGAGAGGACGTCGTACCGGCGGGGCCCGCCGGGAGCGGCGGCATGTCGGGAAAGCGGGCCGAGGCAGGTGGCGGGGGCGGGCTGACGGGGGCACCGGCCTCGGGCACGGCGGACGGCCCCGAGGGCCGCGCAGCGCGCGGGGCGAAGACGGACGGCTCCTCGTCGGGACCGGGCGCGGCATCCAGGGCGCGACCGGTATCGAGGGCGTGGTCGAGGCGGGCGCCGGGCTCGGCAAGCGGCAGGGCGGGAGCAGGAACGCCCGGACGAACGGCAGGGCCCGAGCCGGTACCGGGGGCCGCCGAGGGCCCGGACGGAGTCGGCGCGCCGGGACGGGCGGCGGGGTCGAGGGCGGCTTCGCCCGGGGTGAAGGCCGGCCCCGCCTCGGTGCCGTCGCCCGTTCCCTGGGGAGCCGGGGGCGCGGGCGGTGCCGACGCGGTGGCGGGGGTGTTGCCCGGGGGTGGAGCCGATGGGCGAGGCGGGACCGGGGCGCGGCGCGCTTCCGTGCTCATGCACCCCCCGTTTCCTCGTGCCCGGGCCGTTTCCCTCGTACGCGGGCCGTCCTGCAGCTCGGCCGTGCCCGGTGCGCAGAGTCCGTCCCGGGCACGCATACCCGTACGGCCGAACGCGCATCCGGGTTCACCGCACCCGCATGCCGGTCCGGGTGATGCGGTGGGACGCCTTCCGCCGTACGTGCGCGTCACTCTACGGGTTGTCGGGCGGGTCCAGGGAACCAGTCCGCAGCCCCGGGGCATCTGCCCGGAACGTCCCTCTACCCTGCGGTAATCGGGTCTGGCACCCTTCGTTCATGACTGCGCGCGCCGCCGACCGGGCCCGTTACGACCGGGCCACCGCCCATCTCGACGCCCCTGTCGCGATCGTCGATCTGGAGGCTTTCGACGCGAACGCTGCCGATCTGGTCCGCCGGGCCGCCGGCAAGCCCGTCCGGGTCGCCAGCAAGTCGGTGCGCTGCCGGGCCCTGCTGGAGCGCGTCCTGGCGAGGGACGGGTTCCGGGGGATCATGTCGTTCACGCTGGCCGAGTCGCTGTGGCTCGCGCGGTCCGGCTTCGACGACATCCTGCTGGCCTATCCGTCGGCGGACCGCTCGCGGTTCGCGGAGCTGGCCGCCGACCCCAAGCTCGCCGCCGCGGTCACCGTGATGGTGGACGACATCGCCCAGCTGGACCTCATCGACGCCGCCCGTGACGGCGGACGCGAAGTGGTGCGGGTCTGCCTGGAGCTGGACACCTCGCTGAAGCTGCTCGGCGGCCGGGTGCGGGTGGGGGCGCGCCGTTCGCCGCTGCATTCGCCCGCTCAACTGGCCGAGCTGGCAGGGGCGGTGGCCCGGCGGCCGGGGTTCCGGCTGGTGGGGATCATGGCGTACGAGGGGCACATCGCGGGGGTCGGGGACGCGATCGCGGGCCGTCCGTTCCGCTCGCGCGCCATCCGGCTGATGCAGGCCGCCGCGCGTCGGGAGCTGGCCGGGCGGCGGGCCACGGTGGTACGGGCGGTGCGGGCCGTCGTCCCGGACCTGGAATTCGTCAACGGCGGCGGCACGGGCAGCGTGCAGCACACCGCGGCGGAGGACGCGGTCACCGAGATCGCGGCCGGTTCCGGGCTGTACGTCCCGCGGCTCTTCGACAACTACACGGCCTTCCGTGGCCGTCCGGCCGCGCTGTTCGCCCAGCCCGTCGTACGGCGGCCCGGCGTCGGTGTCGTCACCGTGCTCGGCGGCGGCTATCCGGCCTCCGGCGCCGCCGGCCCGGACCGGCTGCCGGTGCCGTACCTTCCGGAGGGGCTCGCCTACGACCCCCAGGAGGGCCCCGGGGAGGTGCAGACCCCGCTGCTCGGCTCGCCCGCCGACGATCTGCTCGTCGGTGACAAGGTGTGGTTCCGGCACGCCAAGGCGGGCGAGCTGTGCGAGCGGTTCGATGTGCTGCATCTCGTCGAGGGGGACACGGTCTCGGCGACCGTGCCCACCTACCGGGGCGAGGGGCGGACCTTCCTGTGACGCGCCCCTCTACAGCGGCGTGACGTACGCCCCGGAGATTCCGCCGTCCACCAGGAAGTCGGTGGCGTTGACGAAGGAGGAGTCGTCGCTGGCGAGGAACGCGACGGCGGCGGCGATCTCCTCGGCCTCGGCGAACCGGCCCAGCGGGATGTGGACGAGGCGGCGGGCGGCCCGCTCGGGGTCCTTGGCGAACAGCTCTTGCAGGAGAGGGGTGTTGACCGGGCCCGGGCACAGGGCGTTGACCCGGATGCCCTCGCGGGCGAACTGCACGCCCAGCTCGCGGGACATGGCGAGGACGCCGCCCTTGGAGGCCGTGTAGGAGATCTGGGACGTCGCCGCGCCCATCCGCGCCACGAAGGACGCCGTGTTGATGATGGAGCCCTTGCCCTGGCGGCGCATGTAGGGGATGGCGGCCTTGCAGCACAGGTAGACGGAGGTGAGGTTGACCTCCTGGACGCGCTTCCAGGCCTCCAGGCCGGTCTCCAGGATGGAGTCGTCGTCGGGCGGGGAGATGCCGGCGTTGTTGAAGGCGACGTCGACGCTGCCGTAGGTGTCGTACGCCGCCTCGAACAGCGCCTCGACCTGCTCCGGGTCGGTGACGTCGACCTTCACGAACAGCCCGCCGACCTCGTCGGCGACGGCCTTGCCGCGGATCTCGTCCACGTCCGCGCAGACCACGTGGGCGCCCTCGGCGGCGAGCCGGCGGGCGGTGGCGAGTCCGATGCCGCTGCCGGCTCCGGTGACGACGGCGGTACGGCCGACCAGGCGGCGGCAGACAGGGGTTTCGGTCACTGTGCGGTGCCCTCCGTGCTGATGAAGACGTTCTTGGTCTCGGTGAAGGCGGTCAGGGCGTCGGGGCCGAGTTCACGGCCGAGGCCGGACTGCTTGAAGCCGCCGAACGGGGTCCAGTAGCGCACGCTGGAATGGGAGTTGACGGACAGGTTGCCCGCGCGGACGGCCTGGGACACGCGCAGGGCGCGGCCGATGTCCCGGGTCCAGACGGAGCCGGACAGGCCGTACGGGGTGTCGTTGGCGAGGCGGATCGCGTCCTGCTCGTCGGTGAAGGGCAGCAGGACCGCGACCGGGCCGAAGATCTCCTCACGGGCCGCGGCGCTGTCCGGCCGCTCTCCCGTCAGGACGGTCGGCGGGAACCAGAAGCCGGGTCCGTCGGGGGCTCTGCCGCGCAGCGCGGGGGCGTCCTCGGGGACGTAGGACCGTACGCGGTCCAGCTGCTGAGCGGAGATCAGCGGTCCCATCTGGGTCTTCTCGTCGGCCGGGTCGCCCACGACCACGGCGGCCAGTGCGTCGGCGAGGAAGGCGCGGGCCTCCTCGAACACGGTCTCCTGGACGAGGACACGGGTGCGGGCGCAGCAGTCCTGGCCGGAGTTGTCCAGGAAGGAGAAGGGGTCGAGGGCGGCCTTGAGGTCGGCGTCGGCGAAGACGACGTTGGGGCTCTTGCCGCCGAGCTCGAGGGTGACGGGCTTGACGAGGCGGGCGCAGCGCTCCATGACCTCGCGGCCGGTGCGGGTGGATCCGGTGAACACGATCTTGGCGACGCCGGGGTGGTCCACCAGGGCACGGCCCGCGGTGTGGCCGTGGCCGGGGAGAACCTGGAACAGGTCCTGCGGCAGATCCGCCTCCAGCGCGAGTTCGGCCAGGCGGAGCGCGGTCAGCGGGGTGGTCTCGGCGGGCTTGAGGACGACGGCGTTGCCCGCGGCCAGTGCCGGGAAGGAGCCCCAGGCGGCGATGGGCATCGGGAAGTTCCAGGGGGCGATCACACCGACGACCCCGAGGGGTTCTTCGAAGGTGATGTCCCAGCCGCCGGGCACCGGAATCTGCTTGCCGAGCAGGCGTTCGGCGCCGCCGGCCGCGTACAGCAGCAGGTCGCGGGCGTTGCCGGCCTCCCAGCGGGCGTTGCCGACGGTGTGGCCGGCCTCGCGGACCTCCAGCCGGGCCAGCTCCTCGAGGTGACCGTCGACGGTGTCGGCGAAGCGGCGCAGCAGCCGGGCGCGGTCGGCCGGCGGCAGGGCGGCCCACCGGGTCTGGGCACGCGCGGCCGCTACGACGGCGGCGTCGACGTCCTCCGCCGTTGCGGCGGGGACGGTGGCGACGACCTCTTCCGTGGCGGGGTTGAGGACCTTCAGCTCGTGCGGGTCGGACACGTGGTGACCTTTCACAGACGTTCGCCTCGCAGGCGTTCGGCTCACAGGCGTTCGGCTCACAGGCGTTCGGCTCACAGGCGTTCGAAGGAGCGGCGCAGCTCCCAGTCGGTGACCGCGGCGTCGAAGGCGTCCAGTTCGACGCGCGCCATGTTGCGGTAGTGCGCGACGACCTCGTCGCCGAACGCGGCCTTGGCCAGGGGGCTGTTCTCCCAGAGTTCGGCGGCCTCGCGGAGGGTGGTCGGGACGTGTTCGAAGTCCGCGGTGTAGGCGTTGCCGGGGCAGGGCGCGGGGAGTTCGAGCCGCTGCTCGATGCCGTACAGCCCGGCCGCGACCAGCCCGGCGACGGCCAGGTGCGGGTTGACGTCACCGCCGGGGAGGCGGTTCTCGAAGCGCAAGGAGGGACCGTGGCCGACGACGCGCAGCGCGCAGGTGCGGTTGTCGTGGCCCCAGGCGACGGCGGTGGGGGCGAAGGAGCCGGGCTGGAACCGCTTGTAGGAGTTGATGTTGGGGGCGTAGAGGAGGGAGAAGTCGCGCAGGGCGGCGAGTTGTCCGGCGAGGAAGTGCCGCATGACCTCGGACATGCCCCCGGGGTCGCCCGGGGAGCCGGCCATGACGTTGGTGCCGTCGGCGTCGGCGAGCGAGAGGTGGATGTGGCAGGAGTTGCCCTCGCGCTCGTTGTACTTGGCCATGAAGGTGATGGAGACGCCCTCCTGGGCGGCGATCTCCTTGGCGCCGGTCTTGTACAGGGCGTGCTGGTCGCAGGTGACGAGGGCCTCGTCGTAGCGGAAGGCGATCTCGTGCTGGCCCGGGTTGCACTCGCCCTTGGCCGACTCGACGGTGAGGCCGGCGCCGGTCATGTCGTTGCGCAGGCGGCGCAGCAGGGGCTCGATGCGGCCGGTGCCGAGGACGGAGTAGTCGACGTTGTACTGGTTGGCCGGGGTGAGGCCGCGGTAGCCCGCGTTCCAGGCCTGTTCGTAGGTGTCCTTGAAGACGATGAACTCCAGCTCGGTGCCCACCTGGGCGGTGTAGCCGAGTGCGGCGAGCCGGTCGAGCTGGCGGCGCAGGATCTGGCGGGGGGCGGCGGCGACCGGGGAGCCGTCGTTCCAGACGAGGTCGGCGACGAGGAGGGCGGTGCCCGGGTGCCAGGGGATGCGGCGCAGGGTGGACAGGTCGGGGCGCATGGCGAAGTCGCCGTAGCCGCGGTCCCAGGAGGACATCTCGTAGCCGTCGACCGTGTTCATCTCGGTGTCGACGGCGAGCAGGTAGGCGCAGCCCTCGGTGCCGTGGTGCAGGACCTCGTCGAGGAAGAAGCGGGCGGCGAACCGCTTGCCCTGGAGCCGCCCCTGCATGTCGGGGAAGGCCAGGACGACCGTGTCGATCTCACCGCTCGCGACGAGGGCGTGCAGTTCCTCGGCACTCAGCGGGGGTGTGCGGTCTGCCACGGGAGAGCCTCCTTCGGCGTCTGCGGCACTTTCTCGGCCGGACCGGGAGCCATAAGGTATTGCCGAGAACCATTGCTTGGGAAGGGATGCGGCCGCATGTCGCGGGACAGGGGTGCGCGGGAGGTGGACGGCCGGCTCGCTCCGGTACTGCGTCCGGTGCGGGCGGGCAACGGCTTCGAGGAGGCGCTGGAGCAGATCCTGCAGGTTGTACGGCTCGGCCTGGTGCCGGGCGGCGGGCGGCTGCCGGCCGAGCGGGAACTGGCGGACCGGCTCGGGATCAGCCGGGTCACGCTGCGCGAGGTGCTGAAGGTGCTCCAGGACCAGGGGCTGGTGGAGTCGCGGCGCGGGCGCTACGGCGGAACGTTTGTGCTGCCGCGGGTGGACGCGGGCGGCGAGGACGAGTTGCGGCGGCGGGTCGCCGAGGTCGACATCGAGGACGTGCTGCGCTTCCGGGAGGTGCTGGAAGTGGGCGCTGCCGGGCTGTGCGCGGCGCACGGGCTGACCGATGAGCAGGCACGGCGGCTGCGTGAGGCGCTGGCCCGCACGCACGACGCACCCCTCGCCGACTACCGGCGCCTGGACACGCTGCTGCATCTGACGCTGGCCGAGCTGTGCGGGTCACCGTCGCTGACCGCGCAGTACGCGGCGGTCCGGGCCACGGTGAACGACCTGCTCGACTGCATCCCGCTGCTGGTGCGCAACCTGGAGCACTCGCAGCGCCAGCACAGCGCGCTGGTGGAGGCGGTGCTGGACGGGGACCCGGACGGAGCGCGGGAGATGATGCGCGAGCACTGCGCGGGCACGGCGGCACTGCTGCGGGGCTTCCTGACGTGAGCCACCTCTGCAAAGGTATGTCTCCACACCATTGAGGACGGGAGGCGCGGGTGACCGTACGACCGCTGATCGGGGTCAGCACCTATCTGGAGGCCCGCGCGCGCTGGGGCGTGTGGGAACTGGACGCGGCGCTGCTGCCGGCCGGGTACCCGCGGCTGGTGCAGCGGGCCGGGGGGCTGGCCGCGCTGCTGCCGCCGGACGCGCCGGAGCGGGCCGCTGCCGTGGTGGCGCGGCTGGACGGGCTCGTGGTCGCGGGCGGGCCGGACGTGGAACCGGTGCGCTACGGCGCCGAGCGCGAGCCCCGCACGGGCCCGCCGGCGCGGGAGCGGGACGCCTGGGAACTGGCCCTGATCGAGGCCGCGCTGGCCGCGGGTGTGCCGCTGCTGGGGATCTGCCGCGGCATGCAGCTGCTCAACGTGGCCCTCGGCGGGACGCTCGTGCAGCACATCGACGGGCACGCGGAGCGGCCCGGGGTCTTCGGCCTGCACCCGGTCAAGCCGGTGCCGGGGAGCCTGTACGCCGGGATCGTGCCGCAGGAGACTGCCGTGCCCACCTATCACCACCAGGCGGTGGAGCGGCTCGGCGCGGGGCTGGTGCCGTCCGCTCACGCCGAGGACGGGACCGTGGAGGCGATCGAACTGCCGTCGGCCGAGGGGTGGGTGCTCGGGGTCCAGTGGCATCCGGAGATGGGCGAGGACGTACGGGTGATGCGGGCGCTGGTGGAGGCGGCTGCCGGACCGGGTGCGCTCAGCCCCGCGTCAGCGACAGCAGCTCCCGCGCCGGCCCCGTGGGGCGGTGCCCCGTCGGCCACACGGCCCGCAGGTCCCGGCGCAGGGCCACCCCGTCCACCGGGATGCTGACCAGCCGCCGCATCGCCAGTTCCTCCCCGACCGCCAGTTCGCTCAGCACCGAGGGGCCCGCGCCGCTGACCGCCGACGCCTTCACGGCCGTGGTCGAGGACAGCTCGATCAGCGGGCGGGCGAGGCCCCCCAGGGCGGCGTCCAGGACCTGACGGGTGCCCGAACCGCGCTCGCGCAGGATCAGAGGCGTGGCCGCCAGCTCCTGGGCCGTCAGCGGGCGCCTGCGGCGGGCCCACGGGTGGCCGGGGGCGGTGACGACGATCAGGCGGTCGTGGGCGATGACGGTGGAGTCCAGGCCGGTGGGGACCGTGAGGCCCTCCACGAAGCCCAGGTCCGCCTCGTCCTGGAGCAGCAGCTCCGCAACCTTCGCCGAGTTGCCCGCGAGCAGCGACACCGCCGTGTCCGGGCGTCCGGCACGCAGCGCCAGCAGCCAGCCGGGCAGCAGGTACTCGGCGATGGTCATACTGGCCGCCACCCGCAGCCGCGAGTCCCGCCGGTCCCGCAGGGCCTGCGCCCCCGCGTCGAACGCCTCCGCCGCCTCCACGACCCGGCGGGCCCAGTCGGTCACCAGGGCGCCGGCGTCCGTGAGCCGCGAGCCGCGCGGGGACCGGTCGACCAGGGCCACGCCCAACTGCCGTTCCATGGAGCGGATGCGGCTGCTGGCGGCGGGCTGGGTGATGCCGACCTCCCGTGCCGCCGCGCCGAGACTGCCCAGCCGCGCCACCGCCAGCAACAGCTCCAGCGCGGCCAGGTCGGGCACCCGGTGCGCCAGTGATCCCGCTGCCGATCGCTGTCCGTCCACCTCGCTCATAAGACCAGCTTATGCCCTCATAGGCACGAAGTCCCTGGTCAGGGGCGGATGACGGCGGAATGGTGGCATCCATGGTCACCGCAGCCCCGTCCCCTGCAGTCCCCCACGGCGTCCGCGCCGCCCGCGTCCGGCACCTCGGCCCCAACTGGTACGCCTCCGTGATGGGCACCGCCGCCGTCGGCACGGCCGGTGCCGCGCTCCCCGTGTCCGACGGCGTTCCGCGCGGCCTGTTCACGGCGTTCTGGGCGCTGTCGTTCCTGCTGCTCGTGACCCTGGTGGCCGCGCGCGCCCGGCACTGGGCCCACCACCGCGACCAGGCCCGAGACCACCTCCTCGATCCGGCCATGGCCCCGTTCTACGGCTGTGTGTCCATGGCGCTGCTGGTGGTGGGCGCCGGCGCCCTCACGCTCGGGCGGGACTGGATCGGCCAGTGGGCGGCCGTCGCCGTCGACACCGTGCTGTTCACGGCCGGTACGGCCGTGGGGCTCGCCGCGGCCGTCGTCGGGCCGTACCTGATGGCCGTGCACCACCGGGTCGAGGCCGCGCAGGCCACGCCGGTGTGGCTGCTGCCACTGGTCCCGCCCATGGTGTCGGCCGCGTGCGGCCCGCTGCTCGTGCCGCACCTGCCGCCCGGCCAGGCACGGGAGACGCTGCTGCTGGCCTGCCTCGCCCTGTTCGGGCTGAGCCTGCTGGCAGCGCTGCTGATGCTGCCGCTGGTCTTCGCGCGGCTGCTCACCGCAGGCCCGCTGCCCCTCACGCTCACTCCGACGCTCTTCCTGGTGCTCGGACCGCTCGGGCAGTCCGCCACCGCCGTCGGCCTGATCGCGGACGCCGCCCACGGGGTCGTACCGGCCGCCTACGAGCGCGGGCTCGGCGTCCTCGCCGTGCTGTACGGGGTGCCCGTGACGGGCTTCGCGCTGCTCTGGCTGGCGTTCTCGAGCGCGCACGTGGTGCGGGCCCGGCGGCAGGGCATGGGGTTCGCGATGACCTGGTGGGCGTTCACTTTCCCGCTGGGCACATGTGTCACCGGCACCGCGGCCCTCGCCCGGCACACCCGGCTGGCCTGCTACGACGCGCTGGCCGTCGGGCTGTACGCGCTACTGGTCGTGGCGTGGGGAGCGGCGGCCCGGGGCACGGTCCGCGGGCTGCTCAGCGGTGCGCTGCTCGCAGGGCCTCGGCCAGCACCCGCGGCGCCTCGGCCAGGCTCGGACCGTACCAGGTCAGGTGCCGTCCGCTGACCAGTGCGCAGCTCAGTCCGGGGAACGCCTCCGGGCCGTCGCCGGCGGTGAAGCGGTACGGCTCGTCCGGGAGGACGACGACGTCCGGCGCCGCCGCCCGCAGCTCGGCCAAGGGGATGCGGGGATAGCGGTCGGGATGGCCGGCGTACAGGTGGTGCACGCCCAGCCGGGCCAGCATGTCACCGGCGAAGGTGTCCCGGCCGAGCACCATCCAGGGGCGTCGCCACACCGGTACGACCGCCGTGCGCCGCTCGGCGGGTGCCGGGAGCGCGGACCACACCGCCGCCGCCTCGTCCAGCCAGCGGGGCCGCCCCGGCGCCCCGCACGCGGTCAGTACCCGCTCCAGTTCGGCGAAGGCCTGCGGCACCTCGCGCACCTCGGTGACCAGCACCGTCAGGCCCGCCGCCCGAAGGGCGTCGAGGTCGGGGCCGCGGTTCTCCTCCTCGTTGGCGATCACCAGATCGGGCCCGAGCGAGACGATCCGCTGCACGTCCGGGTTCTTCGTGCCGCCGATCCGGGTGACGGCGAGGCCTGCGGGACGGGTGCACCAGTCCGTGGCGCCGACGAGCACCCCGGGCAGCGACACGGCGACCGCCTCCGTCAGTGACGGGACGAGGGAGACGACCCGCACTAGCGGGACCGGTCCTGGACGGCCTCGATGTGCTCGGCGACCGCGACCACGATCACCCGGGTGTCCGGGACCGTGGCGCGCCAGCGGTGGCGGACCCCACCGGTGAGGTAGAGGGTGTCCCCGCGACCGAGGCGGTAGGCACGACCCTCGGCCTCGATCTCCACCGCGCCGTCCGCGACGTACATCAGCTCGTCGTTGCGGTGCTGGAACTCGCGGCCCGCGTCGTGGTCGCCGGTGAACTCGGAGGCGTGCAGCTGATGGTGGCCGCGGACCAGGGAGCGGGTGCGCGCGGCGAAGTCGCCCTCGGCGGTGGGCTCGGCGCGCACGACGTCCACGGTGGCCGCGGGGTCGGCGGCGGCGAGGAGCTCCACCGCGGTGGTACGCAGGGCGTCGGCCACCTTCTCCAGGGACGTACGGCTGGGGCGGGCCCGGTCGTTCTCGACCTGGCTGAGGAACGGCACGGACAGTCCGCTGCGCTCGGCCACCACGGCGAGGGTCAGTTCCAGCGCACGACGGCGCCGCCGGACGGCCGCGCCCACCCGTACGGGCTGCTGCTCTTTGTGGTCGCCCATCGCTCCGGCTCCCTCCCTCACTCCTCGTGCCGCCGTCCGGGTGCCCTTCGCCGGGCACGCCTCTTCCTGTGACTTGTCTGCACCCTACGCATGTTCGTCAAACCGTTACAGGCGCCTGTCACATCCCTGTCATGCCCAGGGAGCGAAACGCTCACGATTCACGCCACCGCACCGGCGGTCCGGGCGGAGGGGATGCCCCCTGGTTCAAGGCGCGGGCGGGTGTCCGTGTTCCCGCCGGGCACCACCGGGACTCTCTGCGGTTGGCCGGATCCGTGCCGTAGGCGCCCGGTCCTGGCGTCTTCCCGGGCCACCGGGTCACAGGGGTCGGGGAGCGGCCGTTACGGCATGATGCGACCGTGACCGGACGACTCATGCTTCTCGACACCGCCTCGTTGTACTTCCGCGCCTACTTCGGCGTCCCCGACTCCGTGCGGGCACCGGACGGCTCGCCGGTGAACGCCGTGCGCGGACTGCTGGACTTCATCGACCGGCTGGTGCGGGACCACCGGCCGGCGCGGCTGGTGGCCTGCATGGACGCCGACTGGCGACCGCAGTGGCGGGTGGACCTCGTCCCCACCTACAAGGCGCACCGGGTCGCCGTGGCGCACGAGGGCGCGCCGGACGAGGAGCAGGTGCCGGACCCGCTCGTGCCACAGGTGCCGGTCATCGAGGCTGTGCTGGACGCGATCGGCATCGCGCGGGTCGGCGTCGCGGGGTACGAGGCGGACGACGTGATCGGCACGTTCACGGCGCGCGCCGACGGACCGGTCGACATCGTCACCGGCGACCGCGACCTGTACCAGCTGGTCGACGACGAGCGGGACATCCGCGTGCTGTACCCGCTGAAGGGGGTCGGCACGCTCCAGCTGACCGACGAGGCGGTTCTGCGCGCGAAGTATGGGGTGGCCGGGCGGGGGTACGCGGATCTGGCGCTGCTGCGCGGGGACCCGAGCGACGGGTTGCCCGGCGTGTCCGGGATCGGCGAGAAGACGGCCGCCAAGCTGCTCGCCGAGTTCGGCGATCTGGCCGGGATCATGGCGGCGGTGGACGATCCGCAGGCCAGGCTCACACCCTCGCAGCGCAAGCGGCTGACGGAGGCACGGCCGTATGTGGCGATCGCGCCGAAGGTGGTGCGGGTGGCCGACGACGTGCCGCTGCCGGACGTCGACACCCTGCTGCCGCGCGTCCCGCGCGACCCGGCCGCGCTTGAGGCGCTGGCCGCGCGCTGGGGGCTCGGCGGTTCGCTGCAGCGGCTGCTGACCACGCTCGGAGAGTAGAGGACGCACCGGAAAACTCCCGGCGGAAAGCGCAGCCTGACGCCGCGGCGAAGCTCCGCGAAGAAGCGGGATGATAACTTAGGTTAACCTAACCAATGCTGCAGGAGGCCCGCGATGGCAGTGCGTCCGGAACGAAAGCCGCGTAAGACCTATACCGCCCAGGTGGTGCGTACCGAGCGGCTGACTCCGCACATGCAGCGCGTGGTGCTCGGCGGTGACGGTCTTCGCGGTTTCGCCGCGGACACCTGCACCGACCACTACGTGAAGCTGCTGTTCGGTCCCGCCGGGGTGACCTACCCCGAGCCCTTCGACCTGGAGCGGATCCGCGCCGAGTTCCCGCGCGAGCAGTGGCCGGTGACACGGACGTACACCGTGCGGGCCTGGGACCCCGAACACCTCGAGCTGACCCTGGACTTCGTCGTCCACGGCGACGAGGGCCTGGCCGGGCCGTGGTCCCTGCGGGCCCGGCCCGGCGAGCCGGTGCGCTTCACGGGCCCCGGGGGCGCCTACGCGCCCGACCCGGCCGCCGACTGGCATCTGCTGGCCGGCGACGAGAGCGCGCTGCCGGCGATCGCCCGCGCCCTGGAGAGGCTGCCCGAGGGCGCCCGGGTGCACGCCCTGGTGGAGGTGTCCGGGCCCGAGGAGGAGCAGCGGGTCGACTCCGGCGTGGAGATCGTCTGGGTGCACCGCGGGGACCGGCCGGTCGGCGAGGCGTTGCTGGAGGCCGTCCGGGCGCTCGAGTTCCCCGGGGGCCGGCCGCAGGTGTTCGTGCACGGCGAGGCGGGCTTCGTGAAGGAACTGCGCCGCATGCTGCGGGTCGAGCTGCGGATCCCGCGCGAGGACCTGTCCATCTCCGGCTACTGGCGGCTCGGCCACAACGAGGACGGCTGGCAGGCCTCCAAGCGCGAGTGGAACGCCCGCATCGAGGCCGAACAGGAGGGGACCGCGGCAGCCGCGTGACCTGACGCCGCCCCGTACCCTTGACCCCGATGAGACGCCGTACGCCGCCCCCGCCCGCCCCACTCCCCCAGCGGAGCGGTGTCGACCCGGTACGGGTGCGGCTGCCGTACGACGGCAGGTGGGCCACGGTGCGGCAGCATCTGGTGGAGCGGCTGACGGGGGCCGGGGCCGGGGCCGTCGAGGCACTGTTCGCCCAGGGGCTGGTCGTGGGCGCCGACGGCCGGGCGGTGGCGGCGGACGCACCGTACGAGCCGGGGATGTTCGTGTGGTTCCACCGCGAGCTGCCCCCGGAGGTGCCGGTGCCGTTCCCGGTGGAGGTGGTCTACCGGGACGCGCACATCGTCGTGGCCGACAAGCCGCACTTCCTTGCCACCACCCCGCGCGGCAGCCATGTCGCCGAGACCGCGCTGGCCCGGCTGCGGCACGATCTGGGCCTTCCGACGCTGACCGCCGCGCACCGCCTGGACCGGCTCACCGCCGGGCTCGTGCTGTTCACGGTGCGGCCCGAGGAGCGCGGCGCGTACCAGACGCTGTTCCGGGACCGGCAGGTCCGCAAGGAGTACGAGGCCGTCGCGCCGTACGACCCCTCGCTCGTCCTGCCCCGGACCGTGCGCAGCCGCATCGTGAAGGAGCGCGGGGTGCTGACCGCGCGGGAGGTCGCGGGTGAGCCGAACGCGGTGACCACCATCCGACTGGCGGAGTTCCGGGACGGGTTGGGCCGCTACCGGCTGGTGCCGCAGACCGGGCAGACCCACCAGCTGCGGGTGCATCTGAACGCGCTCGGCGTGCCCATCCTCGGCGATCCGCTGTACCCGGAGGTGACCAGACCCGTGCCGGCCGGCGACTTCCGGCGTCCGCTGCAACTGCTCGCTCGGAGACTGGAGTTCACCGACCCGGTCACGGGGGTGGAGCATGCCTTCGTCAGCGGGCGCACGCTCCGGGCGTGGTCCTCGTACACCGAGTGGGCCGGGCGGCAGCCGTAGGACCACGTCCGTCACTCCCCGCGCCACCAGTGCAGCAGGCGCTGCCACGGGCCGATGCGGCGGGACGGCTCCGCGGGGACGGGCACGGACACGGGCACGGACTCCGACTCCGACTCCGCGGGCAGGGGGGCGGGTTCCGGCCGCGGCGGGGCGGCCGGAACCGGTGCGGGACGCTGGGTGCCGATCTGCCAGGGGGTCCGCTGCGCCGGGACCGGGACGGGGCTGGGCGAGAGCGTCACGTCCTGTTGCGGCTTCGGCTCGAAGCACACCGGGAGCGCGACAAGGTGCCGCGAGGCGATGGAGGACCGCCAGCGCAGGTCCTCCTCGGGACAGTCGAGCCGGACGTCCGGCAGCCGCATGAGCAGCGCGTCGACGCCGACGTCGGCGATGGCGCGGCCGATGTCCTGGCCGGGGCACTCGTGCGGGCCGCCGCCGAAGGCCAGGTGCGCGCGGTTGCCCTTCATGTGCGCGGACAGGTCGGGCCGCACCCGTGGGTCGACATTGCCGGGAGCGGGCGCGAACAGCAGCCCGTCCCCCCTGCGGATGCGCCAGCCGCCCAGTTCCGTGTCCTGCTTGGCGAAGTAGCCGAGGACCGTGCTGAACGGCGGCTCGTCCCACAGGGACTGCTCGATCGCCTCCGGTACGGTCATCTGGCCGCCGCTGAGCCGGGCGCGGAAGCCCGGCTCGGTGAGGACCATGCGCAGCGCGTTGGCGAGGAGGTTCGCGGTGGCCTCGTAGGCGGCGAAGAGCACGAGCCGCAGGTGCTCCCTGATCTCGTCGTCGGTGAGCGTCACCGGGTGCATGACGAGACGGCTGGTGAAGTCGTCCCCCGGCCGGGCCCGGCGGCGGATGGTGAGCCGGCTCAGCGCGTCCATCACATAGGCATGGCTCTGGATGGCGGTCTCGGTGCCCTTCAGCGCGTCGCGGGCGGCCTGCACCATCCGGTCGTTGTACTCCTCGGGCATGCCGAGCACCTCGCACAGCACCGCCATCGGCAGATGCTCGGCGAACTGGGAGACCAGGTCGGCCCGTCCCCGCTCGCAGAAGCCGTTGACCAGCTCCTGGGTGTAGCGGCCGATGTCACGGCGGACGCTGCGGTGGTCGATGGTCGACATGGCGCCGGTGACCGCCGCGCGCAGCCTCTGGTGCTCGTCTCCCTCGGCGTGCGAACAGATGGGCTGCCAGGCGATGTGCGGCATGAGCGGGTGGTCGGGCTTGACCATGCCCTCCCGCAGCGGCGACCAGATGCGGCTGTCGCGGGTGTACTGCGAGGGGCTGCGTACCAGGTGCAGGTTCTCGGCGTGCCCGAGGACCACCCACATCGGTACGTCGTCATGGAGCAGTACGGGTGCCACGGGGCCGTACTGCTCGCGCAGCCGCTCGTAGAGGTCGCCGAGATCGTCCGCGTCGAGGCCGTAGAGCCGGTGCAGTCCCCCGGGGCCGGGTCCGTGCGCCGGACAGGTGGAGAGCGGGGCCGGCGAGGGGTCGTGCGTGCCGGTCGGAGATGAGGGTTCAGGCGTCACAGTGGTCGCTCCGGGACGGAAAGGACGTGCGGTGGGTCGGTGGGCTGCGGGTCAGACGAGGGCGCCGCTCACGGCGAGCGAGTGCAGGAAGCGCATCAGGGTCATCAGCACGTCCTTGCTCGAGACCCGGCGGCGCGCGTCGCACTCGACGATCGGGATCTCCGGGGCGAGGTCCAGCGCGGTGCGCAGTTCCTCGACGGGGTGACGGGGCGCGTCCGGGAAGGCGTTGACGGCGACGACGAAGGGCACGCCGCGTTCCTCCAGGCGTCCCATGACGTCGAAGCTGACCTCCAGGCGCCGGGTGTCCACCAGGACCACCGCGCCGAGCGCCCCTTCGAACAGGCCGTTCCACAGGAACCAGAAGCGTTCCTGGCCGGGGGTGCCGAAGAGGTAGAGCACCAGCTCGTCGGTGATGCTGATGCGGCCGAAGTCCATGGCGACGGTGGTGGCCGTCTTGGACTCGGAGCCGTAGTCGTCGTCGACGCCGATGCCGGCCTGGGTCATGGTCTCCTCGGTGGTCAGCGGTCTGATCTCGCTGACGGAACCGACCATGGTGGTCTTGCCGACGCCGAAGCCGCCCACGATCACGATCTTCACCGCGGCCTGGGCCGAGTGCGGGAGATGGTCCTCGGTGCGCGGGCCGGGGATCGTCTCAGAGCCTTTGGAGTCCATGCATCACCGCTTCGAGGAGTGAACGGTCAGGGAGCGCCTGGCGGACGATCGGGGCGCGCGCCTGCACCAGCCCGGCCGTGATCAGCTCGGTGATCAGTACGGTCATCGTGCTGAACGGCAGATTGAGGTAGGCCGAGAGTTCGGCCACGGACAGGGGGGCGTGGCAGAGCCGGAGCAGCGCGGCCTGCTCGGGGGTGGCGGACGGTGGCGGCGCGGAACGCGCCACGATCAAGGTCACCAGGTCGAGTTCGGCGCGTGGGCCGTCGGCGGCTCCGGTGATGATGAACAGCCGTTCTGGGTTCTTGGTCCGGCCCTCGCCGCCCGACTGTCCGGCAGGCGGGGGCGGCGGAGGCGGCAGGGGCTCGGGGTGGCGCCGTCTGCGTCGCGGAGGAGTCATACGGTCTGCCCGTTGTGCCGGGGCGGACTGGTGAGGTGGGCGCCGATCCGGACGACGAGGTCACGCATCATGCCGCTCATCCGGCCTGGTTCGCAGGTGACGTCGGCGAGCACGGCGAGGTAGGCGTTGTCGCCGGCGTTCATGAGGTAGAAGTAGCCGCCCTCGATCTCGATGACGACGAGCTTCATGTCGCCGGCGCCCTTGATCTCCTGGATGATGGCGGCGGCGAGGCTCTGGACACCCGCGCAGGCGGCGGCCACCCGGTCCGCGGCGTCCGGCTCGCCGCCGTAGCGGGCGATGCGCAGTCCGTCGGCGGAGAGGACCACGATCATCTGGATGCCCGGTACGCCGTCGTTGAGCTGCTTGAGCATCCAGTCGAAGTTGCCTTGCTGCTGGATCACTTGAGGTCCCCCTCGTCGTCGGCGCCGGAGGCGGCTTCGTCGGCGGTGTCCGAATCGTTGAGCAGATGCGTGTACTTGGTGGGGTTCAGCGTGAAGTCGGTCAGTTCGCTCGCGGTGGCGTTCTCGGGCATGCCCTTGCGCAGGCCGTTCCAGAAGTCCTCCACCCACATGCCCGGCGGCCGGTCCCGCAGCTTCTGGATCTCGGGGTCGATCTCGGGCTCGGGCTCCGGTTCGGGTCTGGCCTGCGACCAGACGGTCGGCCGGCCCTCACGTTCGGCGCGCTCGATGACGGCCTGTTCGGCGAGCCGCTGGCTGAGCGGGGTCTTCACCCGGCTGCGGCGCTGCGGCAGGCCGTTCGCCGTCCACTCGGTGACCTGCGGGACGTCGTCCTCCATGGAGATCCCGGCGGGAATCTTGGGACTGGTGGGGCGCCGCTTCTTCGGCGGGCGCTTGGGGCCTTCCACGGCGCCGAGTTCGGGCATGGGGGTGCCGGTGGCGCCGATGCCGTGGGCGACGCCGACACCGGGCTCGGTCGTCGTCATGACGCGCGGCACGACGAGGATGGCGCGGACACCGCCGTAGGCGGAGGCGCGCAGCGAGACCTCCATGTCGAACTGCTTGCACAGACGGCCGACGACGGCGAGGCCGAGGCGCGGCTGTTCGCCCAGGTTGTGCGCGTCGTCACCCGTCTTGGCGTCCTCGATCATCTGCTCGATGCGGGCGCGGGACTCCTCGCCGAGGCTGACGCCGGCGTCCTCGATCTCGATGACGACGCCGGTCTGCACCTCGGCCGCGGTGACGTGCACCTTGGTCGACGGGGGCGAGTAGCGGGTGGCGTTGTCGAGGAGTTCGGCCGCGGCGTGGATGACCGGCTCGACGGAGGTGCCCTTGATGTTGATGGTGACGATGGACTTCAGCTCGATGCGGCGGTACTCGAGGATCCGCGACATGGCTCCGCGCAGCACGCTGTACAGGGAGACGGGCAGGGGCCACTGGCGGCCGGGGCGCCCGCCGCCGAGCACGGCGATGGAGTCGGCGAGACGGCCGATCATCGCACTGCCGTGGTCGAGCCGAAGCAGGTCGTCGAAGACCTCGGGGTTGCGGCCGTGGTCCTCCTCCATCTCCCGCAGTTCGTTGGCCTGTTGGTTGACGATCGCCTGGACGCGGCGGGCGATGCTCACGAAGGAGCGCTCCATGGCGTCACGGATCGAGATCTGCTGGTCGACGCCGCGCAGCGCGATGCGCACCAACTCGCGGTAGGACTCGGGGAGGTGACGCAGCTCGGGGTCGGCGTCGTAGACCTTGCGCATCACTTCTCTGAGCGGTTCACCGGCGCGCAGCCGGAGCACTCCGGTGGGCAGGACCTGGCTGCCGAGGCGGACGATCTCCGCGTCGTGGGCGGCGAGCCGGTGCTCCAGGTGCGCGGTGTGCCGGGCGTGCTCGGCCTGCGCCGCCCGCAGCTTCCGGCCGCGGCGTACGACCTCCGTGCCCGTGGCGAGGACCAGCAGCACCGCCGCGGCCCCGAAGCCGCCGGCGGCGGTCCGGGCGTGGGCCGGGACCATGGCCACGGCGGCTGCGGTCGCCGCCGTGAGCGCTATGGCGGGCAGCAACAGCACGCGCGCATAGGGACGTTCACGGCCACCGGGAGGCTTCTGAACACTCACCATGGATGCCTTCTGAGACGAATCGGCTGGGTGTCGGGGGAGCTCGTGGGGGGAAGGTTCACGCAACACGCAGGATTTTCCGCATGTTTGGGAACAGGCGCTCGAATTCATCTCAACTCGGTGCGCCGCGGGCGAGCCTAGTCCGACCGGATCAACCTCGTGTCATATTCCGCAAGCATCTGAAATCCCCCTCACAACGGGGGTACGCTCAGGCCCATTTGCACGCTCAGCACCCCCACACACACGTTCGGTGACGGCGCCGAGGCATACGAAAGGGCCCGGACCGTCTCGGAGGACCGTCCGGGCCCTGACCCTGGCAGCGGGGCCGCCGCCGGGGCGGTGTCGGTTCAGCCCACCGACGAGTAGGCCACCACGCCGCGCAGCAGCGCGTCGACCGCCTTGCGGGCGCTCTTCGCGACCGTCGAGCCCTCGGCCGGCGCGGCGGCGGAGATCTGCCCGAGGACGTCGATGACCTGCTTGCACCAGCGTACGAAGTCACCGGCCGGCATCTCCGCCTCGCGCAGCACCTCGTCGAGTCCCTTGCCGGAGGCCCACATGTACGCGGCCCAGGCGAAGCCGAGGTCGGGCTCACGCTGGCCCACGCCCTCGGTCTGGTTGATCCGGAACTCCTCCTCCAGCGCGTCGAGTCGGCCCCAGATGCGGACCATCTCGCCCAGTGCGGCCTTCGCCTTGCCCGAGGGCAGTTTGGGCGCCATCGCATCGTCACCGACCCGCGCCTCGTACACCAGCGCCGAGACACAGGCGGCGAGTTCGGCGGGATCGAGACCCTCCCACACCCGCTCACGCAGGCATTCGCTGGCCAGCAGGTCGAGTTCGCCGTAGAGCCGGGCGAGCCGCCTGCCGTGCTCGGTGACCTCGTCACCGCGCAGGTAGTCCAGCTCGGTCAGCAGCGCCACGATCCGGTCGAAGGTACGGGCGATGGTGTTCGTCCGGCCCTCGATACGGCGCTCCAGCTGCGAGGTGTCACGCAGCAGCCGGTGGTAGCGCTCGGCCCAGCGGGCATGGTCCTCGCGCTCGTCGCAGCCGTGGCAGGGGTGCGCTCGCAGGGCGGTCCGCAGCCGGGCGATCTCGCGGTCGTCGGCGGCCTGCGAACGCCTCTTGCGGGCCCGCTCCGGCGGGATGTGCCCGGCCTTGGTGCGCAGCGCCGAGGCGAGGTCCCGGCGCGACTGCGGGGAGCGCGGGTTGAAGGACTTCGGGATCCGCATCCGGTCCAGCGGCTCGACCGGCACCGGGAAGTCCATCGACGCCAGCCGCTTGACCTGCCGTTCGGCGGTGAGCACCAGCGGGCGCGGCCCGTCGTGCGGGTCGTAGCCGCGGTGGCCGTTGGAGCGGCCGGCGGGCAGGCCCGGATCCAGGACCAGGGCCAGGCCCGCGTACTTGCCCGTCGGCACGTGGATGACGTCGCCCGGCCTCAGCTTCTCCAGCGCGACGGCGGCCTCGGCCCGGCGCTGGCTGGCGCCCTGCCGGGCCAGCTCGGTCTCCCGGTCCTTCAGCTCGCGGCGCAGTCGCGCGTACTCCTCGAAGTCGCCGAGGTGGCAGGTCATGGACGCCTTGTAGCCGGCCAGACCCTCCTCGTTGCGCTGCACCTGCCGGGAGATACCGACGACCGACTTGTCGGCCTGGAACTGTGCGAAGGAGGTCTCCAGCAGTTCGCGCGAGCGGTGCCGCCCGAACTGCTCGACCAGGTTGACCGCCATGTTGTACGACGGCTTGAAGCTGGAGCGCAGCGGGTAGGTGCGCGTGCCCGCGAGCCCGGCCAGGTGCTCCGGGCTCATGCCGCGCTGCCACAGCACGACCGCGTGGCCCTCGATGTCGATGCCGCGCCGGCCGGCCCGGCCGGTGAGCTGCGTGTACTCGCCGGGGGTGATGTCGGCGTGCTGCTCGCCGTTCCACTTGACCAGCTTCTCCAGCACCACCGAGCGGGCGGGCATGTTGATGCCCAGCGCGAGCGTCTCGGTCGCGAACACGGCCTTGACCAGGCCGCGCACGAACAGCTCCTCGACGACCTCCTTGAAGGTCGGCAGCATGCCCGCGTGGTGGGCGGCGATACCGCGCTCCAGGCCCTCCAGCCACTCGTAGTAGCCGAGGACGTGCAGGTCCTCCGACGGGATGGCGGCCGTGCGCTCCTCGACCAGGTCACGGACCTTCTCCCGCGCCTCCTCGTCGTTGAGTCTGAGGCCCGCGTACAGGCACTGCTGGACGGCGGCCTCGCAGGCGGCGCGGCTGAAGATGAAGGTGATCGCCGGCAGCAGCCCCTCGGAGTCGAGCCGCTCGATGACCTCCGGCCGGCCCGGTGTCCACACGCGCGAGCGCTGTCTGCGCTCCCGCTCCCGGTCGGCCTCGCGCATGGCCCGGCCGCGCCGCCGGTCCTGGTAGGACGGCCTGGTGGCCTCCATCCGGGCCAGGCGGACGAGGTCGGGGTTGACGGCCTTCTTGTGGCCCTCGCCCTCCTCGAACAGGTCGTACATCCGGCGCCCGGCGAGCACGTGCTGGAACAGCGGGACCGGCCGGTGCTCGGCGACGATCACCTCGGTGTCGCCGCGGACGGTGTCCAGCCAGTCACCGAACTCCTCGGCGTTGGACACGGTCGCCGACAGCGACACCAGGGTCACCGACTCGGGCAGGTGGATGATCACCTCCTCCCAGACCGCGCCGCGGAAGCGGTCGGAGAGGTAGTGCACCTCGTCCATGACCACGTAGCCGAGGCCGAGCAGGGTCTGTGAGCCCGCGTACAGCATGTTGCGCAGGACCTCGGTGGTCATCACGACCACCGGGGCGTCCGGGTTCACACTGTTGTCGCCGGTGAGCAGGCCGACCATGCCCGTGCCGTAGCGGCGGCACAGGTCGGAGTACTTCTGGTTCGACAGCGCCTTGATGGGTGTCGTGTAGAAGCACTTCCTGCCCTGCATCAGGGCGAGGTGGACGGCGAACTCGCCCACGATCGTCTTGCCCGAGCCGGTGGGCGCGGCCACCAGCACGCCCTTCCCCGCCTCGAGTGCCTGGCAGGCCTCGATCTGGAAGGGGTCGAGGCCGAAGTCGTACATCTCGCGGAAGGACGCGAGCGCGGTGGCCTGCTCGGCTGCCCGCCTACGGGCTGCCGCGTACCGCTCGGCCGGTGAGAGGTCCTCTGTCATCGTGCTTTCGAGCGTACCGGGCCGCACTGACAACAGGACGATCATTATCCGGATGGTGGGCGGGCAGCACGGGCCGCAACGACAGATGCTCCCGTCCCCGGTCTTCGTCCCGGGGACGGGAGCATCACACTGCGCTTCGGTGCGGTGCGGGTCAGGTGATGTCGTCGTAGCCGTTGACGCGGTCGGCGCCCGCCTGCTCGGGCAGCGTGCGACTGGCCGAGACGGCCTCGATCTCGCCGATGTCCTCGGGCGTGAGGTCCAGCTCCGAGGCCTCGTCGTCGGCGGGGCCCTTCGCAGCGCGACGGTCCCGACGCTGGTCGTTGATGAGCGCGATGGCCACGGCGATGAAGTAGAGCGCCCAGATCGGCGCCGCCAACGCCAGCATCGTCATCGGGTCCGGGCTGGGCGTGGCCACAGCCGCGAAGGCGGTGATGCCGACGACCATGCCGCGCCACCAGCCCAGCATGCGCCGCCCGGACAGCACGCCGGTGAGGTTGAGCATGACCAGCAGCAACGGCATCTCGAAAGCGAGACCGAAGACGACGATCATGCGGGTGACCAGGTCCAGCAGATCGTCCAGCGGCAGCAGGTTCTCGGCGCCGCTCGGCGTGAGGTCGATCATCACCCGCGCTGTGGTGGGCAGCACGTGGAACGCGAGGTAGCCGCCGCCGAGGAAGAGCGGGAAGCCGAAAGCGACGAAGGCGTAGGCGTACTTCTTCTCGTTGCGGTGCAGGCCCGGCGCGACGAACGCCCACAGCTGGTAGAGCCAGACCGGCGAGGCGAGCACGACACCGGCCATCAGGGCGACCTTCAGGGCCAGGGTGAACGGCGCCAGCAGGCCGCTGACGGTGATGTGCGCACAGTGGACGTTCTTGGCCTTGGCCAGCTCACCGAAGGACTGGTGGCAGCCGATCTCGTCGAGCACCGGCTCGGTGATGAAGTTGACGATGTCTCTGTAGAAGAACGCCGCCACGATCGTGACGACCAGGATCGCCAGGACACCCTTCGCGAGCCGGTTGCGCAGCTCACGCAAGTGATCCGCGAGTGGCATACGCCCCTCGGGATCTCTCTCCTTGTTGCGGGCAGACTTGAGCAACCCACATCCTCATCTCGTGCAGCGGACCGGATGCCCCCGGCCCTCGCGTCAGCGCTGGGTCGTGTCCGTCGGCTCGTTGACCGGGCGGGAGCTGGTCACGTCACCGGGGGCGGCCTGGATGGTGCGCTGAGCGGGAGCAGGATCCTCGGCGGACTGGGCGGTGGTGGCGGACTGCTTGCCGTCCTCCTTCATCGCCTTCGCCTCGCTCTTCAGGATGCGCGCGGACTTGCCGAGCGAGCGCGCCATGTCCGGAAGCTTCTTGGAGCCGAACACGAGGAGGATCACCAGAACGAGGAGCAGCAGGTGCCACGGCTCAAGTCCGTTGCGGAACATAAATCTTCACCTTCTCACCGAGGCGGGCATGTCCGACGGGTCGGACACTTGTCCGGACGTCATGCTGGCTGCGATCGTAACGCCTGAGGGTGAATGCGGGACAATCCCCGGGCGTACTCCTGCTCCGCGGACCGCGCCTCGCTCACCGGGCCGCGATCAGCAGCGTACCTGGCCCCACTGGCAAGGTGACAGGGCGAAGTGACCCAAAGCGCACGGCCGAGGCGAGTAGGGGCGAGTCACAGGGAGTCGACGGCCCGGGCCGCGCTCACCGCGGCCCGCTCCAGATCCTCGGCCGCCTTGCCGATACGGCTCGCGGAGGCCGCGACCTGCTGCCCGAGGCGCCGCGCCTCCAGGAACACCCGGACGGCGAACACCCCCAGGACGGCGAGACCCAGGAAACCCACGGCAACCGCGAACATCGGCCAGAACATGACGACGAGACTAGACCGTCCTACACCGTGGAGTGCAGCCGCAGGGTCCGGACCCCGCCGCCGGTGAGCAGCTCCACGATCCGCTCCCCGGCGGGCTTGCGCACCGAGGCGCCGCACTCGGGGCAGGTGAAGGAGTAGAACGTCGTCCGGCTCGTCGCACCGATGGCCAGACGCAGCGCGCTCGCGGCGAGTTCGAAGCGGCCCCGGCAGTCCGGGCAGCCCGCCCTGAACACCACGGGGACCACCCTCCTCATCCCGGCGAAGGCCGCCGCCACCGTCATCTGACCCGCACCGGACACCGGAGACTCGCTCAACGCCCTCGCTCCTGACTGTCGTGAACCCTGCCGTCCCGCCCGCCCGCGCCGGGCATTCCGTGCGCCGCCGCCATCGGCATGTCGTACGCCGCCAGCGCCTCGCGGGCCGCCCGGCGGGCACTGTCGGCCAGCTCGGGAGGCGAGACGATGCGCCCGTCACCGCCCAGCCGCAGCGCGAGCCGTCTCAGCGAAGCCGGATCGGGGGTGCGCAAGGTGATACGCAACCCGCCGTCGGGAAGCTCATCGGCACTGTCGTGCGGGTAGTACTCGGCGACCCAGCGGCCACCGGGCCCCACCTCGACCACCACCTCCGGGTCCTCGGCGGCCGGCTGCACCAGCCCCTCCGACAGGTCCCGCGGCTCGATCTCGGGCGGCGCGGACGGCTCGTCCAGAATCCTGATCTCGGCGACCCGGTCCAGCCGGAACGTACGCCGCGCCTCGGAGCGGCGGCACCACGCCTCCACATACGTGTGCCCGACACTGACCAGGCGGATCGGGTCGATCTCGCGCTCGGTCAGCTCGTCCCGCGCGGGCGAGTAGTACCGGATCCACAGCCGGCGCCGCTCGGAGATCGCCCGGTCGACATCGGCGAAGACACCGCCCTCCGACTCGAACGTCACCGACAGCCGGGAACTGGCGCCGGCCGCCTCACCGGCCGCGGTCTCCACCTTGGCCGTCGCCCGCAGCAGCGCCTGCCGGTCGCCCTCCCGGAGCCCCGGCAGGGTCGACACCGCGCGGGCGGCCACCAGCAGGGCCGTGGCCTCGTCGGCGGCCAGCCGCAGCGGCTCGGCCGCGTCCTCGCCGAGCGCGGCCGGGTTGTGCCACCAGATGCACTCACCGTCGGTGTCGATGTCCAGCAGGTCGCCGCCCCGGAAACTGGTGCCGCACATGGGCAGCAGATCCAGGTCGGAGACCAGTTCGTCCTCGGTGATGCCGAAGGCGCGCGCCACGTCCGCGATCCGGGCGCCGGGCCGCTCCCGCAGATACGTCACCAGGGACAGCATCCGCCGGGTCTGGTCGATGGCGTTCACGGGCCTCGCCGGTTTGCCTGCCATGATCCTTCTCCGCTCCCCCTCAGCCCTTGGCCACGGCACGCAGCCGGTCCACCACGTCGGCCCGCAGCTCGGCCGGCTCCAGGACCACCACGTCCGGCCCGAACTCCACCAGCCAGGCGTCCAGACCGTGCCCGTACGGGATTTCCAACTCGTCCCAGCCGTCGCTCAGTTCGCGGACCCGGGTGGCTTTCGCCCGAAGGGGGTACCCCGCGCCGGAACGCAGCCGGATCAGCGCCGAACGGTCGGCTATCTCCCCCGCCCAGCCCGCAACCGTCTCGCGCACGGTGACGACGTCCGGCACGGGCACGGTGAAGCCGGTGCCCCGGGAGCGCACCCTGCCGGTGATCCGGGAGAGCCGGAAGACCCGCTCGGCACCCCGGTCCCGGTCCCAGCCCGCCAGGTACCAGTGGCCGCGCCAGCACTCCAGCGCCCACGGCTCCACCTGCCGGGTCTCGGGGTGCGCGGCGGTGGCCTTGCGGTAGTCGAAGACGACCGGCCGGCGGTCACGGCAGGCCAGCATCAGCGGCTCGAAAGCGGCCTCGTGCACCGGAATGTGCGGCTCCAGCGCACCGTGCGCCTCGTAGGGGTCGACATCCTCGGGCAGTCCCGCGGCGCGCAGCTTCTGCAGAGCACCACTGGCGGCACCCGCGAGCCGGGCCTGCTGCCACACCTTCGCGGCGAGCCCGAGGGCGGCGGCCTCCTCGGCGTCCAGTGTGATCGGCGGAAGGCGGTTGCTGTCCCGGCGGGCCAGGTAGCCGATCTCGCCGTCGATGTTCTCGACGGTCTCGATCACCAGACCCAGCTCGCGCAGGTCGTCCTTGTCCCGCTCGAACATCCGGTTGAAGGAGTCGTCGGAACCGGCCGCACCCTTGTCCGGCCTGGAGAGCACACCGCGCTCCGGCCTGGACGCCTCGCGGTACGCCTCGATGGAATCACGCAGCTCGCGCTTGCTGAGCGGGCGCCGCGTCCCCAGCAGACACAGCGCCAGGTTCATCAGCCGCTCGGCCTTGGCAATGGCCATCGACGCCCTTCGCCTTCCCTATGGTGCTTCCGACCGATGACCGTACCGCTCCGAAGTGTCCAGGCAAAAGCCGACCAGGAAAGGCAGCAAAGGGGAGGGGCCCGTGCGGACAGCACGGACCCCTCCTCGACCGGAACCGGTCAGCGCTTGGCAACGCCCATGAGGTCGCAGACGAAGATCAGCGTCTCGCCCGGGGCGATCCGGCCACCGGCGCCACGGTCGCCGTACGCCAGGTGCGCAGGGATGGTCAGCTGGCGACGGCCGCCGACCTTCATGCCCTGTACGCCCTGGTCCCAGCCCTTGATGACCTGGCCGACGCCGAGCTGGAAGTCCAGCGGCGTCCCCCGGTTCCAGGACGCGTCGAACTCCTCACCGGTGGAGAAGGCGACACCCACGTAGTGGACCTTCACGAAGTCGCCGGCCTTGGCCTCCTCGCCGTCACCCTCCCAGATCTCCTTGATCTCGAGGTCCGCCGGGGGCTCGCCGCCCGGGAAGTCGATCTCGGGCTTCTCGATGTTCACGTCACTTGCTCCTGCATGTGTACGACACGAAACAAGAACAGTCTTTCATCCCCGCGGCCCCCTCGGCCGCCAGCGGCCCGCCACGCGCCCTACATCGCAGCGAGGATGTCCACCGTGTACACGAGCGTCGAACCCTTCTTGACCACACCACCGCCCGGCGGGGTGTCCCCGTAGCCCAGGTCCGGCGGTACGACCACCAGGACCCGGCTGCCCACCTTCTTGCCCGTCAGCCCCTCGGCCAGCCCCTTGACGACCTGCTGCATCCGCGCGATCGAGATCTGGCTGAGCCGGCCCGAACCGTACGTCCGCTGGAACGTCTTGCCGCCGTCCCACACCAGGCCCTGGAACTGACACAGGACCGCCTGCTCGGCCGTGACCTCGGGGCCGTCGCCCTCCAGGACGTACGTCGACACGAGCTTCTTCGGCGGCGCCGTCCTCGGCACGGTGACCTTGGGCACCATACCGTCGGTGTTGGTGGCGACCGTCGGCAGCGCCGGGTCACTCTGCGCGACGGGCTTGCCCTTCACGGAACTCTTCGAGTCGTAGACCTCGAGCAGGTCGACGACGAAGACCAGCGTGTCGTCGCCCTTGATGCCCGCCTTCGGGTAGCCCGACGGGCCGTACCCCAGATTCGGCGGAACGGCGATCTCGATGCGGCTGCCCACCTTCTTGCCCGCCAGCGCGTACCGCCAGCCGTCGATGAGGCTGCCCTGGGCGAGCTGCATCACCAGGGGCTGCTTGCGGTCGTAGGAGTTGTCGAAGACCTTGCCGGTGTCCCAGATCTGGCCGAGATAGTCCGCCCGGATGAAGTAGTTCTCCCCGACCGTACGCCCACTGCCCGCGATCACCGTCTTCACCGCCAGGTTCTTCGACGGCTCACCCGGTCCTTTCGCCACGACCGGCTTCTCACCGAACTTCGTGCCCGCCGTGATCGCCGGCAGCGGCGCGTCCACGGTCTTCGGCGGAGGCGCGGCGGACACCGAGCCCGACGGCGACACGCCGGCCTTGCTGGAGTCGGACTTGCCGTCACCGCATCCGGCGAGCGTGACCAGTCCTGCGGGTACGGCGGCGAGGAGGAGCGAACGTCGGCGCACGGAGAAGCCTCGTAATCGGTCGATCTTGCGGAATCGGGTGCGCGCAACTCTACGACGCCACACGGGCGCCGTACGAGAAACGTACGGCGCCCGTGTGGCGTTGCCGCAAAACCACGGCGAAACGCTTGACGCACAAGCCCTTCGCTACATTCCGGCGATCAGCTTCTCCACCCGGTCGTCCACCGAACGGAACGGGTCCTTGCACAACACGGTGCGCTGCGCCTGGTCATTGAGCTTCAGGTGCACCCAGTCGACCGTGAAGTCCCTGCGCTGTTCCTGCGCCCTGCGGATGAAGTCACCGCGCAGCCGGGCCCGAGTGGTCTGCGGAGGAACCGACTTGCCTTCGAAGATCTTCAAGTCGTTGCAGATGCGGGCGGCTTGCCCCTTCTTCTCCAACAGGTAGTACAGGCCACGACGGCGATGGATGTCGTGGTAGGCGAGGTCTATCTGAGCGACCCGCGGATGCGACATGGTCATGTTGTGCTTGGCCCGGTACCGCTCGATGAGTTTGTACTTCATGACCCAGTCGATCTCGGTCTCGATCCGGTCCAGCTCCTCGGTCTCGATCGCCTCGAGCGTACGCCCCCACAGCTCCAGGACCTGCGCGACCGTGCCCGTGCGGATGCCACGCCGGTCGCAGAAGTCCACCGCCTTGTCGAAGTACTCCCGCTGCACCTCCAGCGCCGACGCCTCCCGGCCGCTGGCCAGCCGCACCTTGCGCCGGCCCGTGATGTCGTGACTGACCTCGCGGATCGCCCGGATCGGGTTCTCCAGAGTGAGGTCGCGCATCACCGTGCCCGCCTCGATCATGCGCAGCACCAGGTCGGTCGCACCCACCTTGAGCAGCATCGTCGTCTCGGACATGTTCGAGTCGCCCACGATGACGTGCAGCCGGCGGTAGCGCTCGGCGTCCGCGTGCGGCTCGTCGCGGGTGTTGATGATGGGGCGGGACCGGGTCGTCGCCGAGGAGACGCCCTCCCAGATGTGCTCCGCGCGCTGGCTGACGCAGTAGACCGCGCCGCGCGGCGTCTGCAGGACCTTGCCCGCACCGCACAGCAGCTGCCTCGTCACCAGGAACGGGATGAGAATGTCCGCGAGCCGGGAGAACTCCCCGTGCCGGGCCACCAGATAGTTCTCGTGGCAGCCGTAGGAGTTGCCCGCCGAATCGGTGTTGTTCTTGAAGAGGTAGACGTCGCCCGCGATTCCCTCCTCGTGCAGGCGTCGTTCCGCGTCCACCAGGAGTCCTTCGAGAATGCGCTCGCCGGCCTTGTCGTGGGTGACCAGTTCGATCACGTTGTCACATTCGGGTGTCGCGTATTCCGGATGTGACCCCACGTCGAGATAGAGCCGGGCGCCGTTTCGCAGAAACACATTGCTGCTGCGGCCCCATGACACGACACGGCGGAAGAGGTACCGCGCCACCTCGTCAGGAGACAGGCGCCGCTGTCCCCTGAACGTGCACGTGACGCCGTACTCGTTCTCCAGCCCGAAAATGCGGCGGTCCATGAGGGAACATTACGCCCGATCCCCGGAGCTGAAACGGGGTTCGACAACACGATTTGGATCATTTTCCGGTGAAGCCGCAACGACCCCGCCCCGCACGGGAGCTGCGAGGACCCCTCCGGTGGCCAGCAGGACCAGCAAAGACACCGCCCCCGCCGCGCCCGGCACCGCGAAACCCCACAGCGCCCCGCCCTCCTCGACCACCGGCCCTGCCAGACCCGTCCCCGTCGACGCACCCACCGTGAAGGTCGTCACAAGCCAGGAGAAGGCCTCGGTGACCGTCCCGCTCGGCGCATGCCGGTCGACGATGATGAACGCACAGGCGATCGTCGGCGCCAGAAACAGCCCGGAGACCGCGCTCAGCCCCACCATCACCACCGCGCCCGGCATCAGCATCAGCGGCAGGTAACACACCGCCAGAAGGGCCACCAGCACCCGCAGTCGCCGCTCCGGCGCACCGGCCCACTGCCGCGCCCCGTAGACGGTGCCGCCCACCAGCGCCCCGAGGCCCAGCCCCGCCATCAGCCAGCCGTACACCGCGTCACCGCCGTGCGCGTCGGCGTACGGCACCGAGGCAACCGCGATCGAGCCGAGCGCGATGCCGATGAACAGGAAGGCGCCGAGCAGGACCAGCAGGCCCGGCGAGCGCAGCGCGCCCAGCCAGTGCGCCTCACGGGGCGCCGAACGCCACGCGCGCGAGGGCGGCGAGACGACCACCGAGAGCGCGCCCAGCACGCCCAGGGCGTTCAGCACGAGCAGCGCCGCCCGCTCCGACCACAACGACACGCACAGGGTCACCAGCAACGGCCCGAGAGTGAACATGACTTCCTGCGCGATCGCGTCCATGGCGTACGCGGTGTGCACCTGCTCCTCGCGGCGCAGCACCGAGGGCCACAGGGCACGCAGACCGCCCTCCAGCGGCGGCGTGAACAGACCGGCCGCCCCCACGGCGAGGCAGGCGAGCAGGAGCCGGTCGGTGCCGGAGAAGGCGAAGACGGCCATGGACAGGGCCGACAGCAGGGCCGCCGGCAGCTGCACCCGGGGCTGGCCGTACAGGTCGACCAGCCGGCCCAGCGCCGGCTGCCCCACGGCGTTGCAGATGCCGTACACGGCCGCCAGAGCGCCCGCGAGGCTGTACGTGCCGCCCTCGGCGCGCACGAACAGCACCAGGGTGATCGAGGCCGTCGCGTTGGGCAGCCGGCCCACCAGGGTGCCCGTGAGCAGCCGGAACGCGTGTCTCGACCGGAGGATCTCCAGGTATCCCGTGGCCATGTCCTGCCCCTCACAGCTCGCCCGGGGCGCCTCTACGCCCTACGTGTTACGTATAACTACCTCGCTCATACGTACCATGTGCGCTGTTCACACGTCCAGGCGAACGACTTCAAGGGGAGCGCACCGCGGTGGCACACAGCAGCACGCGCCCGACCAGCCGTGACGTCGCCCAGGCGGCCGGAGTCTCACAGGCGGCCGTCTCGCTCGTCCTGGGCGACAAATGGCGTGGCCGGGTCTCCGAGACCACCGCCGAACGGGTGCGGGAGGCCGCGCGCGACCTCGGCTACCGCCCCAACCTCGCCGCCCGCAACCTGCGCCTGGGCCGCACCCGCACGGTCCTGCTCGTCGTACCGGCCCTGACCACGGAGTTCTTCGCCGGCGTCTACACCGGCGCCGCCCGCGTCGCCGCTGAGCACGGCTTCGGCGTGGTGCTCTACCCCTCCCCCGAAGGCATCGGCCCCGCCCGCGACCCGTTCGCCTCCGCACAGACCGCCCTCGACGGCGTCATCGCCTCTTCCATGGCCGCCGACGCCCTCACCGCCATCCGCGGCGACCAGCTCCCCCTCGTCATGCTCGACAGCGACCCCGAGGGCAGCCTCGGCGCGGCCACGGTCAACCTGGACATCGCCGACGGCGTCCGCCAGGTCACCGAACACCTGCTCGGCCTCGGCCACCGCCGCGTCCTGCACCTGGCCGCCGACGTCCCCTCCTGGACCTTCGAGGTACGCGCCCGCGAACTGGCCGCCCGCATGGCCGTCGTACCGGGCACCGAGATCCGCATCGCCCGCGCCCCCATCTCCATCGAAGGCGCCCGGACGGCCACCGAGAGCGCACTCACCACCCCCGGCCCCCGGCCCACGGCGATCGTCTGCGACGACGACAAACTCGCCGCCGGCGCCTACAAGGCCCTGCGCCGCCTCGGCCTGCGCGTCCCCGACGACGTCTCCGTCACCGGCCTCGACGACCTCGCCCTGGCCACCGCCATCGACCCCGAACTCACGACCGTGCGCCTGGACGCCGAGCTCTTCGGCGAACGCGGCATGCACGCCCTCATGGCCGTCCTGGAGGGCCGCGAGCCGCACGGCGGCGACATCCCGGTGGAACTCGTCGTACGCGGCTCCACGGCACCGCCGCGCACCCTCTGAACGTGACGGGCCCCGGCCGGAAGCACCGACCGGGGCCCACCACAGCGGAAGGGGGGGACTACTCCTCCCCGGACTCCGCCTCCGACTCAGAGGACTCCGCCTCGCTCGCCGCGCCCTCCGCCTCCAGCAGGCGCGCCAGCTCACGGCCGACGATGCGCTTGAACTTGCGCTTCTGCGGACGTGTACGGTCCAGGACCGCGACCTCCAGACGCTCGGCCGGAATCTCCCGCTGCGAACCGTTCGACTCGCGGGACAGGGCCTGCACCGCCAGCTTCAGCGCCTCGGCCAGACTCATCCCGTCCTGATGACGCTGGTCCAGGTAGTTGCTGATCAGCTCCGCATTGCCGCCGACCGCGACCGAACCGTGCTCGTCCACGATCGAACCGTCGTGCGGCAGCCGGTAGATCTGGTCACCCTCCGGGGTCTCCCCCACCTCGGCGACCACCAGCTCCACCTCGTACGGCTTCTCCGCCGCCGACGAGAAGATCGTTCCCAGCGTCTGCGCGTACACGTTCGCCAGGCCACGCGCGGTCACATCGTCGCGGTCGTACGTGTACCCGCGAAGATCGGCGTACCGCACACCGCCGATCCGCAGATTCTCGTACTCGTTGTACTTCCCGGCCGCCGCGAAACCGATCCGGTCATAGATCTCGCTGAACTTGTGCAGCGCACGGGACGGGTTCTCACCGACGAACACAATGCCGTCGGCATACTGCAGCACGACCAGACTGCGGCCTCGGGCGATGCCCTTACGGGCGTACTCCGCCCGGTCGGCCATGGCCTGCTGGGGTGAGACATAGAACGGCGTCGACACCGGTTATCCGTCCCTTTCTGTGATGGTCACTGGATCACCTTCGACAAGAACCGGGCCCGCGCTCAGAGCAGGGCGGCCTTCGGACCGTCCGGCTCCTCCAGACGCCGCTGGAGCACCGCGCGTGAGAGCCCGGAGGACTCCTCCTCCGTCAGCCGGCGGAAACCGTCGTCGGTGATCACCGTGATGATCGGGTAGATCCGGCGGGCGACATCGGGACCACCGGTCGCCGAGTCGTCGTCAGCCGCGTCGTACAGCGCCTGGACCACCAGGGTCGTGGCCTGCTCCTCGGTCAGGTCGTCACGGAACAGCTTCTTCATCGCACCGCGGGCGAAGATCGAGCCCGAGCCCGTCGCCGCGAAGTTCTGCTCCTCGGACCGGCCGCCCGTGACGTCGTAGGAGAAGATCCGCCCCTTGTCCCGGTCCAGGTCGTACCCGGCGAACAGCGGGACCACGGCCAGACCCTGCATCGCCATGCCGAGGTTGGAACGGATCATCGTCGACAGCCGGTTCGCCTTGCCCTCCAGCGACAGCTGAGCACCTTCGACCTTCTCGAAGTGCTCCAGCTCCAGCTGGAAGAGCTTCACCATCTCCACGGCGAGACCGGCGGTGCCGGCGATACCGACGGCCGAGTACTCGTCCGCCGGGAACACCTTCTCGATGTCCCGCTGGGCGATCACATTGCCCATGGTCGCCCGACGGTCACCGGCGAGCACCACGCCCCCGGGGAACGTGACGGCCACGATGGTCGTCCCGTGCGGCGCCTCGATCACCCCCTGCGTGGGCGGAAGCTGCCGGTTGCCGGGCAGCAGCTCGGGCTGGTGCTCGGACAGGAAGTCCATGAACGAGGCGGACCCAGGCGTCAGGAAGGCAGCTGGTAGACGCCCGGTGCTACGAGTGTTGGCTTCCACAGGTTTCCTTCCAGATAGGCAGCTGCCCGGCGTACGGCGTCGGGGTCGTCTCCCCATTTGCCGATGGCCGAGTTGCAGTTGAAGCACAGTACGCCACGGACCCTACCCGTCGTGTGGCAGTGATCCACATGCACAGCGGGGGCGTCCAGGCAGATCGCACAGAGTCCACGCTGAGCGGCGACCATGGCGTCACGTTCGGCTTCGGTCAGGCCGTGGTTGCGTTTCAGGTGATTCGCTCGCCCCTCGGCCGCGCGACATGCCTTGCAGCGCGTTGAGAGTCCGTCCGAAGCGGACGCATTGCGGTGCCACTCGCTCCACGGCCTGATCTCGCCGCTCCTCAGACAGAGCTTGTGCCCGTAGGGCACGTCGGCCCTCGGACGCACCTTCCGCCCCAGGCTCTCCTGACGCCTCCGGTGACAGTCCGACGCGCAATCCCTGCAGTGCTGCTGCAGGCCATCGAGATGGGACCGCCTGCGGTGGAAGGCTGCGCGCGGCTTGTTCTCACCACACCGCGCACAGCGTTTCAGACCCTCTTCACTTGCCAACTCGAGCGCCCCCACCGCCTTCAATTCGAAGGCTACTCGCCGCCCTTTTGAACGAAACTACGAACGAAGTCCTCGGCGTTCTCCTCCAAGACGTCATCGATCTCGTCCAGTACCGAGTCCACGTCATCGCTCAGCTTCTCGTGTCGCTCCTTGAGGTCTTCCGAGGCCTGCGCGTCCTGCGCCTGCTCCTCGATCTCCTCGGTGGAACGCGTGGCCTTCTGCTGGCCGCCGCCGGTGTCCTTGGTCGCCATAACCCTCACCCCGCTCAGTTCGCCTGCCGATCGGTGATGATCAGACCCTACAAGCCGGGTCCGACATCGGCCCCGCAGTTTCTCCAACATACGGGGCCTGCTTCGATGATTCCCGGGCGGCGGGATTTCCACCCTGTCCGCCCGGGGTGGTGCACGGGCCCGCGAGCGCGCTCAGCTGCCGGACAGGACCCTGACCAGGTCTTCCGCGGTGCGGCAGCGGTCCAGCAGCTCCTTGACGTGATTTCGCGTTCCGCGTAGCGGTTCCAGGGTTGGGACGCGCTGGAGGGAGTCCCGGCCCGGGAGGTCGAAGATCACGGAGTCCCAGCTCGCCGCCGCCACATCGTCCGCGTACTGCTCAAGGCAGCGCCCGCGGAAGTACGCGCGCGTGTCCTCCGGCGGCTTCGTACGGGCTCGATCGACCTCGGACTCGTCCAGGAGCCGCTTGATGCGTCCGCGGGCCGCCAGGCGGTTGTAGAGGCCCTTCTCGGCGCGTACATCGGCGTACTGGAGGTCGACGAGGTGGAGCCGGGCGGCGTCCCAGTCGAGGCCGTCGCGGCGGCGGTAGCCCTCCATGAGTTCGCGCTTGGCGACCCAGTCGAGTTCGCCTGCGAGGCTCATCGGGTCGTTCTCGAGCCGGTTGAGAGTGTCCTCCCAGCGGGAGAGGACATCCTTGGTCTGTTCGTCGGCGTCGGCCCCGAAGCGCTCCTCCACGTACTTGCGGGACAGTTCGAAGTACTCCATCTGGAGTTGGACGGCGGTGAGCGTGCGACCACTGCGGAGAGTGATCAGCCGCTTCAGGCCGGGGTCGTGGGAGACCTGGTGGAGGGTGCGTACGGGCTGGTCCACGGCGAGGTCGACGGCGATGAAGCCGTCTTCGATCATGGACAGCACCAGGGCTGTCGTGCCGAGTTTCAGGTACGTGGAGATCTCGGAGAGGTTCGCGTCGCCGATGATCACGTGCAGGCGGCGGTACTTCTCCGCGTCCGCGTGCGGCTCGTCGCGGGTGTTGATGATGGGCCGCTTCAGGGTCGTCTCCAGGCCGACCTCGACCTCGAAGTAGTCGGCGCGCTGGCTGATCTGGAAGCCGTGTTCGTGGCCGTCCTGGCCGATGCCGACACGGCCGGCGCCGGCGAAGACCTGGCGGGAGACGAAGAACGGGGTGAGGTGGCGCACGATGTCCGAGAAGGGGGTCTCCCGCTTCATCAGGTAGTTCTCGTGCGTGCCGTAGGAGGCGCCCTTGTTGTCGGTGTTGTTCTTGTAGAGGTGGATGGGCTGGGCTCCGGGGAGCTGGGCCGCCCGCTCCGCGGCCTCCGCCATGATGCGTTCGCCGGCCTTGTCCCAGAGGACGGCGTCGCGCGGATTGGTGACCTCGGGGGCGCTGTACTCCGGGTGGGCGTGGTCGACGTACAGTCGCGCACCGTTGGTGAGGATCACGTTGGCCAGGCCGATGTCCTCGTCGGTGAGCTGGCTGGCGTCGGCGGCCTCGCGGGCGAGGTCGAAGCCTCGCGCGTCCCGCAGCGGGTTCTCCTCCTCGAAGTCCCAGCGGGCCCGGCGGGCCCGGTGCATCGCCGCCGCGTAGGCGTTGACGATCTGGGACGAGGTGAGCATGGCATTGGCGTTGGGGTGGCCGGGGACGGAGATGCCGTACTCCGTCTCGATGCCCATTACTCGCCGTACGGTCATGCGGCCCTCCTTGCCCGGCGGCACCCTCGGTCGTGGGCGCCGCTGACGTACCGCTGGCGCTCCGGTGCGTGTGCGGTGCCCGTCCCCGCACTGCGCGACTCGGCGGTAGGACAGAGCCTAGAACGCCTTTGCGCTGGTGGGGAGATCATTTGCGTCATTGCCTGCTCCGGTCGTGGGCGGAAAAGCAGCGGCTGCGGGTGCCCGTGGTGGGCACCCGCAGCCGCCCCGCCGTCAGAGGTACTGGCCGGTATTCGCCACCGTGTCGATGGAGCGTCCGGTGTCGGCGCCCTGCTTTCCGGTGATGAGGGTGCGGATGTAGACGATCCGTTCGCCCTTCTTTCCGGAGATGCGGGCCCAGTCGTCCGGGTTGGTGGTGTTGGGGAGGTCCTCGTTCTCCTTGAACTCGTCCACGCAGGCCTGGAGGAGGTGGGAGACGCGCAGGCCCTTCTGGTTCTTCTCCAGGAAGTCCTTGATCGCCATCTTCTTGGCGCGGCCCACGATGTTCTCGATCATGGCGCCGGAGTTGAAGTCCTTGAAGTAGAGGACTTCCTTGTCACCGTTGGCATAGGTGACTTCCAGGAAGCGGTTCTCCTCGGATTCGGCGTACATCTGCTCGACCGCCGTCTGGATCATGCTCTGGACGGTCGTGGCCTTGTCGCCGCCGTGCTCACCGAGGTCGTCCGCGTGGAGCGGGAGGCGCTCGGTCAGGTACTTGCCGAAGATGTCCTTGGCGGCCTCGGCGTCGGGACGCTCGATCTTGATCTTCACGTCGAGGCGGCCGGGACGCAGGATGGCGGGGTCGATCATGTCCTCGCGGTTGGAGGCGCCGATGACGACCACGTTCTCCAGGCCTTCGACACCGTCGATCTCGGCGAGCAGCTGGGGGACGATGGTGTTCTCCACGTCGGAGCTGACGCCGGAGCCGCGGGTGCGGAAGAGGGATTCCATCTCGTCGAAGAAGACGATGACGGGAGTGCCCTCGCTGGCCTTCTCACGCGCACGCTGGAAGACGAGGCGGATCTGCCGCTCGGTCTCGCCGACGTACTTGTTGAGCAGTTCCGGGCCCTTGATGTTGAGGAAGAAGCTCTTGCCGGCGGCCTGGCCGGTGACTTCGGCGACCTTCTTGGCGAGCGAGTTCGCGACAGCCTTGGCGATGAGCGTCTTTCCGCAGCCGGGAGGGCCGTAGAGCAGGACGCCCTTGGGCGGGCGCAGCTCGTGCTCCTTGAAGAGGTCCGGGTAGAGGTACGGCAGCTCGACCGCGTCGCGGATGGCCTCGATCTGGTTGGTGAGGCCGCCGATCTGCTCGTAGCCGATGTCGGGGACCTCTTCGAGGACGAGCTCCTCGACCTCGCTCTTGGGCACGACCTCGTAGACGTAGCCGGAACGGGGTTCGAGCAGGAGGGCGTCGCCGGCGCGGATGGTGGCGTCCAGCAGCGGCTCGGCGAGCCGCACCACCCGTTCCTCGTCGGTGTGCCCGAGCACCAGGGCGCGTTCGCCGTCCTCGAGGATCTCCTTGAGGGTGACGATGTCTCCGACGCGCTCGAACTCCATGGCGTCGACCACGTTGAGGGCTTCGTTGAGCATGACCTCCTGGCCGCGCCGGAGGTCGTCGAGGTCGATGCTCGGGCTGACGTTCACCCGGAGTTTGCGGCCGCCTGTGAAGATGTCGGCGGTGCCGTCCTCGTTGGCCTGCAGGAAGACGCCGAAGCCGGCCGGCGGCTGGGCGAGACGGTCGACCTCCTCCTTGAGGGCCACGATCTGGTCGCGGGCCTCGCGGAGCGTGTTGGCCAGGCGTTCGTTCTGGGCGGAGACGCCGGCCAGGTTGGTCTGCAGCTCGACGATCCGCTCTTCGAGAATCCTCGTGTGCCGCGGAGAGTCGGCGAGCTTGCGTCGCAGGACGGCGATCTCCTGCTCAAGGTAGGCGATCTGCCCGGCCGGGTCGTCGGACCCTCGTCCCGGGCGGATGCCGCGGTTCATGTCGTCGTCGTGGGCTGCCACGGTCCTCACCTCCTCCAAGGGGAGCTGGACGCTTCCAGACCCTACCTGGGTGGGTGTCGATTGAAACCCCTAGATCACAATGACTGTCAAGGTGTGTCGTCGGTCACCCGGTGCGCTCCCTCCCGCACGGAGGGGATACCCACTCAACGTGATTCAGAAGCGGGTTGTTCCGTGTCCAGAGTGGTCAATACCCGTCAGGACTGGCCGGAGTTGTCCGTTCCAAGCTGGTTGGCCCGTACGCGGGCAGCCCGCAGGGCGCTCGCACGGTCATCACGCAGAGCGACGGTTCGGGCGGGCGATGTCACGGCGGGTGCGGCGTGAAGTGATCGCCCTGCGGCTGGTGCCCCCTTCTGGCCGGGCGTCGGGTGTGCCCTGCCGGCCGGACGCCGGTGTGTCTGCCGGTCGGGCGCTGGTACCCCGGCGGGCGTGGGCGGAAACCCGTGGGACCGGGACATGTGGCCGGATGTGGTCGATCACGGCGGGGCGAACGGCGAGGGTAGGGTCTGGGTGTTCGACAACCGCTGGAGCGGACCCGGCCGGCGATCGCGCCGGGGGCGCCCGGTGAACCTACGGCAGGAGAGATGACCGTGCAGCAGGAGGCCCTGGGCGGGGAGGCGCTGGAGGTCTGGATCGACCAGGACCTGTGTACCGGCGACGGGATCTGCGTCCAGTACGCGCCCGAGGTGTTCGAGCTGGACATCGACGGGCTGGCCTATGTGAAGGGCGCGGACGACGAACTGCTGCAGGCCGTGGGTGCGACGACGCCGGTGCCGCTGCCGCTGCTCGCGGACGTGGTGGACTCGGCGAAGGAGTGTCCCGGCGAGTGCATCCACGTGCGCCGGGTCTCGGACGGGGTCGAGGTGTACGGGCCCGACGCGGGGTGAGCCCCGGCCGGGTCCGGGCGGGTCAGACGCTGTGGGCCGCGTCGGGCGTGGAGCGGATGAAGGCGCTGCCGTTCCACCGCCATGTCGTCGCGGTCTTCACGTCGGGGCAGCAACTGGGCACGGCGTCCGACGAGTAGCCGAGCAGGGTGGCCGATACGGTGCGCGCGCGCAGCGCGAAGTCGGTGACGGTGAGCCGGTCCTTGGGGTCGACGAGGGTGGCGACGACGCGGGCCTTGCGGCCGTCGGTGCCCCGGGTGAGGACGTAGACGCCATCGGGCGGGGTGCCCATGGCGGCGTCGCAGTGCACGACGGCGACGGTTTCCGGTCTGCCGTCGCCGTCGAGGTCTCCACCGGCCTGCTTGACCACCACGGCCTTGACCGGTCCGCAGTTCAGCGGGAAGGCGACGCCTTTGGCACTGGGCGGGGCGACGGCCGCGGGGGCGGATCTGGGCTGGGTGCCGGAGGCGGGCTGGGCGGCGGTGGCCGAGCCGGGCTGCACGACGGAGGAGAGGGCGACCACGCCGGCTACGGCGGTGGCGGTGGCGACCCAGTGGATGGGCCGGGTGTGGGTGTGGGCTAGCTCCGGAACGGCGGATGGCTGCACTAGGAGTGTCTCCTGTGAGGGCTGTGCCGGTGGGGTGGCCAGCATGGTGCCACACGTCACAGTGCGGGGGAACGGCGGGGTCCGGGATTCCCCCGGGGCCCTGGTGCCCTGTCAACGGGCGGGCGCCGTGCCGGAGTTCCCGGTTCCGGTCGGGAACCGGGGCACGGCGCCCTCGCGTCGTCCCGGCGCGGGTCGGCCGGTCGCGGGCGGACGGCCGGTCAGCGGCCGGCGCCGCCGTCGGCGTTGGGCCCTGCGTAGTCCTCGCCGTAGGCGCCCTTGGCGGGGCGGCGGCGGCGCATGGGCGGCTCGACGCCGTCGGCGAGGCGGCGGGCGGTGAGCAGGAAGCCGGTGTGGCCGATCATCCGGTGGTCGGGGCGGACCGCCAGACCCTCGATGTGCCAGTTGCGGATCATGGTCTCCCAGGCGGTCGGCTCGTTGAAGCAGCCGATCTCCCGGATGGACTCGACGGTCCGGGCCAGCTGGGTGGTGGTGGCCACGTAGCAGCACAGGATGCCGCCGGGGACGAGCGCTTTGGAGACGGCCTCCAGGCACTCCCAGGGGGCGAGCATGTCGAGGATGACGCGGTCGACGTCGGTGTCGGACAGGTTGTCCTGGAGGTCGCCGACGGTGAGCTGCCAGGCGGGGTGGGGGCCGCCGAAGTAGCGCTCCACGTTCTGCTTGGCGATCTCGGCGAAGTCCTCGCGGCGCTCGTAGGAGTGCAGCATGCCCTGGTCGCCGATGGCGCGCAGCAGGAAGCTGCTGAGCGAGCCGGAGCCGACGCCGGCCTCGACGACGCGTGCGCCGGGGAAGATGTCGGCGAAGGCGAGGATCTGCCCCGCGTCCTTGGGGTACACGACGGCTGCCCCGCGGGGCATGGACAGGACGTAGTCGGGGAGCAGGGGGCGCAGCGCGAGGTAGGCCACGTTGCCGGTGGTACGGACAACGCTGCCCTCGGGAGCGCCGATCAGTTCGTCGTGCGGGAAGGAGCCCTTGTGGGTGTGGAAGTTCTTCCCGGCTTCGAGCGTGAACGTGTAGTGGCGGCCCTTGGGGTCGGTCAGCTGAACCTGGTCCCCGACCTTGAAGGGCCCGCGCCTGCGGGCGGCACCGGTCGGTTCGGACATGTGAACAGACTACCGGCCTTTGCGGGGGCCGCCGACCACTAGGAGCCGGGCCGGGCCATGGCCTTCACGAAGGCGCGCTCGACGTCGGCGGCGGACAGGACGCCGTAGATCTCCCCGGTCTGCTCGACCACGAGGTACTCGGTGGCGGGGGTCGCGCGCAGGGCGTCGAGCAGGTCCTCTCCGGCGAGTTCTGCGGAGACCCGCATGCCGTCGGTGAGGTCCTGGGCGAGGCCTCCGACGGCCACCCAGGGCCGGCGGTGTTCGGGTACGCCGACGATGGCGGCCTCGCGGACGAGGGAGAGGGGGTTGCCGTCGGCGTCGACGACGACCAGGGCGCGGGCGCCGGCGGCGTTGGCGCGGCGCAGGGCCTCGGAGAGCGGGGTGTCGGTCTGGACGGGTACGGCGCGCCGGGTGAGGGTCCGGGCGCGCAGGTCGGGCAGGTGTTCGCGCAGCCGGGCCATGCGCAGGCTGTTGCCGGCCCCGGTCCAGATGATCGCGGCGAGGATGGCGGCGAGCAGGGCGTCGGTGACGGTGTCCATGCCGCCGGTGGTCTCGCTGCCGTCGCCGAGGGCACCGGACTGGTTGAGCAGCGGCAGGCCGATCAGGACGGTGAGCGCGAGGGCGCGGCCGACCCAGGCGGCGGCGACGGTGCCGCTCATGGGTCTGCCGGTGATCTTCCAGACGACGGCGCGGAGCATCCGGCCGCCGTCGAGGGGCAGTCCGGGCAGCAGGTTGAAGATCGCCACGAGGAGGTTGGAGACCATGAGGCCGGCGAGCAGGACGCCGGGTACGGTGCCGGGTTCGACGGGCTTCATCGCGAGGTAGAACAGTCCGGCCAGGACCAGGGAGAGCAGCGGTCCGACGAAGGCCAGGACGAATTCGCGGCCGGGGGTCTCGGCCTCCTTCTCGATCTCGGAGACGCCGCCGAAGAACTGGAGCTGGATGCGGCGGACCGGGAGCCCGAAGCGGATCGCGGCGACCGTGTGGGCCAGTTCGTGGACGAGGACGGAGGCGTAGAAGGCGACCGCGAAGAACAGGGAGACCAGGTAGCGGGCGGCGCCCAGCTCGGGCAGGACGCGGTCGAGCTGGCCGCCGAAGACCCAGGTGATCAGCGCGGCGACGAGGAACCAGCTCGGGGCGACGTAGACGGGGACGCCGAAGGGGCGGCCCATGAGGATCCCGCCGCCGGGTTCCCTGGGCCGCGGCTGGGGCGGTTCGCCCTTGGCGATGCCGGAGTGGGCGAGGGAGCGGTGGTGGTCGGCGGACGCCGCCGCGCCGGTGTCGGCGCCGGTGTCGGCGCCGGTGTCGGCTTCAGCGCGGGGGACGGCGTCGGCGTCGCTCGTGCCGACCGCTTCGGCCCCGTCGGCCGTTTCGGCCCCGCCGTCCGCTCCCGTCCCTTCGCCCGGAGCCTTCCTTTCGTCCGCATCGTCCGGGTCCGTCTTACGGAGGCGCGGGGCTTCGTCGCGCTGCGGCACGGGGTGGTCGGTGGATCCGGTCGCCGGGGCCGCAGGACCTGGGGTGGGCTCGGTCGGCTCGTCGTTGCCGGACCGCGGCTGCCCGCTACCGCCGCTCACGTCCACGGTGTCCCCTCGTTCGAAGCGTCTCCCGCGCCTGCCGGGCGGAAGGTCTCGAGTCGATGGTATGCGGCCTTGATGGCACGTTTCGCCCCGGCACCCTTTGTGTTCCGCCCGCGGTCACGTGGTCGTGGTGGCCCGTCATCGGGCCACTGTCAGTGGCGGGCCGTAAGGTCTGTGGTCATGGAGAGCAGCATCCAGGACGGCGGAGTCGGCGGTGTCGGCGGAGTCGGCGGAGTCGGCGGCGGCGCGGCGGGCGAGGCGGAGCGCGTGCCGGTCGCGCCCACCTCGCTGTCGCCCTCGCGGGCCAGTGACTTCATGCAGTGCCCGTTGTTGTACCGGTTCCGGGTGATCGACCGGCTGCCGGAGAAGCCGAGCGAGGCGGCGACGCGGGGCACGCTGGTGCACGCGGTGCTGGAGCGGCTCTTCGACGCGCCGGCCGGGGAGCGGACGGCGCCGCGGGCCAAGTCGCTGATCCCTGGGCAGTGGGACCGGCTCAGGGAGAGCAGGCCGGAGGTCGGTGAGCTGTTCGCCGACGATGCGCAGGGCGAGCGGCTGGCGCAGTGGCTCGGTGAGGCCGAGCGGCTGGTGGAGCGCTGGTTCACACTGGAGGATCCGACGCGGCTGGAGCCTGCCGAGCGCGAGCTGTTCGTGGAGGCCGAGCTGGAGTCGGGGCTGCGGCTGCGCGGCATCATCGACCGGGTCGACGTGGCGCCCACCGGTGAGGTGCGGATCGTCGACTACAAGACGGGTAAGGCGCCGCGCCCGGAGTACGCGGAGGGGGCGCTGTTCCAGATGAAGTTCTACGCCCTCGTGGTGTGGCGGCTGAAGCGGGTGGTCCCGCGCCGGCTGCAGCTGGTGTATCTGGGCAGCGGGGACGTGCTGACGTACGACCCGGTCCTCGCGGACCTGGAGCGGGTGGAGCGCAAGCTGCTCGCGCTGTGGGAGGCGATCCGGCACGCGACGGAGAGCGGGAACTGGCGGCCCCGGCCGACCAAGCTGTGCGGCTGGTGCGACCACCAGGTGCACTGCCCGGAGTTCGGCGGCACTCCCCCGCCGTATCCGCTGCCGGTGAGGGCGGCCGGATCGGACGAGGTGTCGCAGGGCAGAATGGGGCCGGACTAGCGAAGGAGTGTCACGTGGCCATCCGCGTCCTACTGGTCGACGACCAGCCGCTGCTGCGTACCGGGTTCCGGATGATCCTGGAGGCCGAGCAGGACATCGCGGTCGTGGGCGAGGCCGGTGACGGCCTTCAGGCTCTCGACCAGGTGCGGGCCCTGCAGCCGGATGTCGTGCTGATGGACATCCGCATGCCCCGGATGGACGGTGTGGAGGCCACCCGGCAGATCACCGGGCCGGGGCGCGACGGCCCGGCGAAGGTGCTGGTGCTGACCACGTTCGACCTGGACGAGTACGTGGTGGAGGCGCTGCGCGCCGGGGCGAGCGGCTTCCTGCTGAAGGACGCGCCCGCCAACGAACTGGTGCAGGCGATCCGGGTCGTGGCGGCGGGCGAGGCGATGCTGGCGCCGAGCATCACGCGCCGGCTGCTGGACAAGTACGCGACGCATCTGCCCTCCGGAGAGGAGCCCGTGCCGGACACCCTGCACACGCTCACCGACCGTGAGGTGGAGGTGCTGAAGCTGGTGGCGCGCGGCCTGTCGAACGCGGAGATCGCGGCCGATCTGTTCGTCAGCGAGACCACGGTCAAGACCCATGTGGGGCATGTGCTGACGAAGCTGGGGCTGAGGGACCGGGTGCAGGCGGCGGTGTACGCGTACGAGAGCGGGCTGGTGCGTCCCGGCGCCCAGTAGGCACGGCAGGCCGCGCGGACCGCCCGGCACGGCCGGTGGGTACGGCGCCGGAGGGCGCCCTTCCCCCCGCGGGAAGGGCGCCCTCCGGCGTGAGCGGGCTCAGTCCTTGCTGAGTTCCCAGAACCGGAAGACGGTCGAGGCGTCCAGGCAGTACTCCAGGCCGTAGACGCCGTCGCGGACGACCGCGTACTGCTTGGCCTGCCACACCGGCAGGACGGGCAGTTCGGCGGCGACGATGTCCTGGAGGCGGCCGAAGTCCTTGTCGGTCGCGCTGCGGTCGCTCTGCGCGGCCGTGCTCGGGATGAGGGAGCCGGTGATGGTGCGGTTGGTGTAGTTGTTGCCCAGCACGTTGCCCTTGCCGAAGAAGGGCGCGGTGAAGTTGTCGGCGTCCGGGTAGTCAGGCACCCAGCCCTTGACGTACACGCCGTACTTGCCCTGGGCGATGTCCTTCTCGTACTGGTCGAAGGCGACGGACTTCACGTCGGCCTCGAACAGCCCGCTCGCGTTGAGCTGACCGGCGATGGCCTTCAGCTCCTCGTCGGTGGCGGGGCCGTAGCGGGAGGGCGTGGACCACAGGGTGAGCTTGACCTTGCCGGTGATGCCCTCGGCCTGCAGCGCGGCGGCGGCCTTGTCCCGGGAGGGGCGGGCGCCGTAGGTGTCGAAGAAGGCCGTGTTGTGGCCGGCGATGCCCGCCGGGATGATCGAGTACAGCGGGGCGGCGGTGCCCTGGTAGACGTTGTTGATCAGGGCGTCGCGGTCGATGAGGTAGGCGATGGCCTTGCGGACGCCGAGCTTTCCGGTGACCGGGTCCTTCATGTTGAAGACCAGGTGCTGGACCTCGGCGCTGCTGCCTTCGATGACGTCCACGCCCTTGCCGTCCTGCTGGTCGAGGCCGGCGACGTCGGAGGCGGACAGACCTCGGTAGGCGATGTCGATGCCGCCGTCGAGGAGGGCCTTCTTCAGGGCGGCGCGGTCGCCGTGGAAGAACTTCAGGGTGACGCCGGAGTTCTTGACCTTGGCGGTGCCCTCGTACTTGCCGTTGACGGAGAAGACGGCCTTGTCCTTGTCGAAGGAGTCCAGCTTGTAGGGGCCGGAGCCGACCGCCTTGCCGTCGGTGCGCAGGCCGTTCGCGTCGTACTGCCGGTGGTCGACGATGGAACCGGCACCGGAGGCGATCTTGCTGGGGAAGGTGGCGTCCGGGGCCTTCATCCTGAAGACGACGGTCTTCGCGTCCGGTGTCTCGACCTTGTCGAGCAGCGGGAACATGATGGCGGGGCCGGCGGAGTCGTTGATCTTCAGCATGCGGTCGAAGGAGAACTTCACGTCCTCGGAGGTGAGGGCGTCACCGTTGCTGAACTTCAGGCCGTCCTTGAGTTCGCACTTGTAGACCATGGCCTGGGTGTCGGTGAAGGCGCAGTCCTTCGCCACCTCGGGCTGGGGCTGCGTCGCTCCCTTGGGGAAGCTGAGCAGGGATTGGAAGACGTTGTTGAACAACAGCCAGGAACCGGGGTCATAGCCGGATGCCGGGTCCGTGGCGAGGACGTCGTCGGACATCCCCATCACCACGGAGGAGCCGGTGCCCCCGGAATCACCGGACCCCGAGCCGCAGCCTGTCAACAGGCCGGAGGCCAGCCCCGCCACGATGGGCAGGACTGGCCACTGGTTGCGCATGTTCACTTGAAATGTGCCTTGTCGTCGGTTCGTCATCCCGGGGCCGCCGTCCTGGCCCCGGGTTGTCCGGGGCAGCCGTCCCTGGCCCCCGGATGAGAGAGCCGTCAGCCGCTCACACCGCGGCCGAGCTCCCACAGCTGAAGGGTGGATGAGGCGTTCAGGGCGTAGGAGATGCCGGTGATGTCGTTCCGTGCGGCGACGTACTGCTTGCCCTGCCACAGCGGCAGGACCGGGACGTCCTCGGCGACGATGTCCTGGATCGCCGTCAGGCTGCTGGCGGCGTTGCTCCGGTCGGCCTCGCGGCGGGACGCCGGGATCAGGGTGCGCTGGATCGTTGGGTTGGAGTACGGCGAGCCGAGGAAGTTGTCCTTGTCGAGGAAGGGCGCGAGGAAGTTGTCGGCGTCCGGGAAGTCGGGGAACCAGCCCATGCCGTAGACGTCGTACTCGCCCTTCTGCTCGGCAGGACGGTAGGTCGCCCAGGGGTGGCCCTGGATGGCTGCCTGGAACAGGCCGCTGTCGTTGAGCTGCTTCTGCAGGACCTGGAACTCCCGCTTGGTCGCGGCGCCGTAGTGGTCGGTCGAGTAGTGCAGGGTCAGCTTCACCGGCGTGGTGATGCCGGCCTTGGCCAGCAGGTCCTGTGCCTTCGCGACGCTCGGGTTGCCGTACTTGTTGAAGAACGAGTTGGAGTGGCCGGTGACGGTCGCCGGGACCAGCGAGTACAGCGGCTCGGCCTGGATACCGTAGACCTTGGAGACGAGTTCGCCGCGGTCGATGAGCTGGGCCATGGCCTGGCGGACGGCCTTGGACTTCACGCTCGGGGCATTGGTTTCGAAGGCCAGGTAGCGGATCTCGAGCCCCGGCATGTCGACGAGGTCGACGTTGTGGTCGGTGCCCGCGTCGAGCCGACGGATCTGGGCCGGCGTCATGGTGTGGGTCATGACGTCGATGTCGCCCTTGTCGATGGCGGCGCCCATCGCCTCGGCGGTGTCGAACGTGCGCAGCACGACCTGGCTGTTGCTGACCTGCAGGCTGCCCTTGTAGTTGGGGTTCTTGGTGAAGGTCGCGCTGGCGCCCGTGTTGTTGTTCACGTCGATCTTGACGGTGTACGGGCCGGAGCCGTCGATGGCGAAGCCGTCGCGGAGTTTGCCCTTCGGGTAGTTCTTGGGATTGACGATGCCCGCGACCGGGGTGGACAGCTTGTACGGGAAGGTGGCGTCGGCCGTCTTGAGGTGGAAGACGACGTCGTGGTCGCCCTGCGTCTCGATGGTGTCGATGGTGTTCAGCAGCGCAGAGACACCGCTGCTGGACTTGATGCGCAGGGCACGCTCGATGGAGTACTTGACGTCCTCGGCGGTCACCGGGTCGCCGTTCGCGAACTTGAGGCCGTTACGCAGCTTGCAGGCGTAGCGCTCGTTGCCGCTGTCGGTGAAGCCGCAGCTCTCGGCGGCCTCGGGGACGGGATCGCCCTCCCCCTTGGGCTGGACCATCAGGGTCTGCACGGTCTGACGCAGGACGTTCCACGTGGCCTCGTCGTAGGCGTAGGCCGGGTCGACGGGTGCGGGGGCGTCCTTGGTGGCGGTGAACCGGTCCGTGGTGCCGACGACGATGGCGTCACCGTTCTTGCTCCCGCTGTCGGATCCGCCGCACGCGGCGAGAACCGGGGTGAGGAGGCCGACCACTGCCGGCAGCACCAAAGTCTTGCGGTTCATGCGGGAGTTTCTCCAGAGCTGTTCGAATCCGTGGACCCGGCATGCATGGGTGGTGCTGCGGCGGGCCACGGGGATGGTGCGATGTTCTCGGCGATGAGATTAGTCCGCGCCCAAAGGGCGGTTCACAGCCGTGCGGGCAGAGCCTCCATCACGCAGCGAGACCGGGTGTGGACAGACCGAACACCCGACAGCGGCAGGATTCGTGCGGCTTCCCCTCAATCGGGACACAAGGGCACGCTGCCCGCCCCGCGGGAGAGCCGGGGAGCACCGATTGACAACGTTGTCGAGATCGGCGCGAGTGGGGAATTTCACACCTGCCAACTCGCATGGAGGTTACCCGAATTCAGCCGATCGACCGGTCTCGAATTCTTCCGGTGGACCTTCCCCGGAATTTTGTCAAGTACACAAAGAAAATCTTTGCACGCTGGGTGAACGGTCAGCGCACTTCCGTCATCAAGGCGCGCAGAAATGCCAGATCGACCTCTTCGAGCGAGGTGATGACCGTGCGCCGGTCGCCCGGGGTGATGGGGGCTACGGAGGGGACGGCGACCACCTGGCACCCGGCGGCCTCGGCGGCGGCGACGCCGGTGGCGGTGTCCTCGACCACGGCGCACCGGGCGGGGTGCACACCGAGCCCGGCGGCGGCGAGCAGATACGGGTCCGGGTAGGGCTTGGTGCGCGAGACCTCGTCGCCGGCGATGGACAGGGTGAAGTGGTGCGCGCCCAGCACGGTGAGCACACGGTCGATGATGCGCCGGTGGGAGGCGGAGACCAGAGCCGTCGGAATGCCGTGCTCGTGGAGTTCGGCGAGGAGCCGGGCGGCGCCCGGCATCAGCGGCAGGGCGCGGCCGATGCGGTCCTCGAAGCCCTCGTTGAGCAGCGTCATGAGGTCGGTGAGGGCGATGTCGGCGCCGGTGGCCTCGATGAGGAAGCCGGCGCTGCGGGTCATCGGGCCGCCGACCACGACGTGCCGCCAGGACTCGTCCAGGGTGTGGCCGAGGGCGGCGAAGACCTCGACCTCGACGTCCCACCAGAAGCCTTCGGTGTCCACCAGGGTGCCGTCCATGTCGAGGAGCACCGCCTGCAGGGTGGACTGTTCGGCCGTTGGGGTCTGTCCTGCCCGAGCGGACTCGAGAGCCTGGGTGACGGCCGCTGGCGCGGGGACCGTGCTGGTCATCCGGCGCACCTCCTTGAGGGACGGTCAGGCCGGCTCCCGAGCGGGAACCGGCCTGCGGTGGGCCGACCAGTGTACGTCTGCGGCCGTCGAAATGCCCTTGTTTATCGCTGGAGCTCCGGGGTACCCCCAAAACACCCCCGCCGCAGGCCAGGAGGGCCTTCAGGTGCGCCTGGGACGGCCTGGGCGGCGGGCGTGTCGGCGGGGTGTCACCGGGCGTTGAAGTACTTGGCCTCGGGGTGGTGGATCACGATGGCGTCCGTGGACTGCTCGGGGTGCAGCTGGAACTCCTCGGACAGGTGGACGCCGATCCGCTCGGGCTTGAGCAGCCCGGCGATCTTGGCGCGGTCCTCCAGGTCCGGGCAGGCGCCGTAGCCGAGGGAGAAGCGGGCACCCCGGTACTTCAGGTCGAACATGTCCTCGATGTTGCTCGGGTCCTGCCCGCCGAAGCCCAGC
>NZ_JAINVF010000018.1 GCF_020400585.1 Streptomyces sp. NK08204
TGCTTTCCAGGTTCCCGCTCTCGCGGTTTCCTTTCCGGCGTTTCTGACTCTATCAGACCCTTTCGGGTCTGACTCCCAGTCAGTCGGGCTTGTCCTCGCGGCTGTTGGGCCGTTCTGACGAGTGAGACTTTAGCGGATTCCTCGCTCCCGAGCTAATCGGGGCTGCGTCCTTTCGAACGCGGATTCCTCATTCGCAAATACACGCGCCAAAGAGGTCGACGTTGGAGCGTCGAATCATGGCTGGTACTTGCGGAATGGCTGTCCGGGGACCGACCGGAGTCGGTGCTCACGTCGGACAACTCGGAGAACATTACGCATCCGCATGGGGCGTGTCAACCCCGTCTTGCGGAACGCTCCGGACCCGGCTCAGTCCTTCTTGCCGGAAGCGAGTTCGCGGCTGCGGTCACGGGCGGCCTCGAGGGCGGCGATGAGGGCGGCGCGTACGCCGTGGTTCTCCAGCTCGCGGATGGCGTTGATCGTCGTACCGGCCGGGGAGGTGACGTTCTCCCGGAGCTTGACCGGGTGCTCGCCGCTGTCGCGGAGCATCACGGCCGCGCCGATGGCGGACTGGACGATGAGGTCGTGGGCCTTGTCGCGGGGCAGGCCGAGCAGGATGCCGGCATCGGTCATGGCCTCGACCAGATAGAAGAAGTAGGCGGGGCCGGAGCCGGACAGCGCGGTGCAGGCGTCCTGCTGGCTCTCGGGGACGCGGAGCGTCTTGCCGACGGCGCCGAAGATCTCCTCGGCGTGGGCGACGTGCTCGACGGTGGCGTGGCTTCCGGCGGAGATGACGGACATGGCCTCGTCGACGAGGGCGGGGGTATTCGTCATGACACGGACGACCGGGGTGCCCTCGGCGAGGCGCTCCTCGAAGAAGGAGGTCGGAATGCCGGCGGCGCCGCTGATGACCAGGCGTTCGGCGGGAACGTGCGGTGCGAGCTCGTCCAGGAGGGCACCCATGTCCTGGGGCTTGACCGTGAGGATCAGGGTGTCGGCGGTCTTGGCGGCCTCCGCGTTGCCGACCGGGGTGACTCCGTAGCGGGCGCGGAGTTCTTCGGCGCGTTCGGGGCGGCGTGCGGTGACCAGGAGATCGGCCGGGGCCCAGCCGGCCCGGATCATTCCGCTGAGCAGGGCTTCGCCGATCTTGCCGGTGCCGAGGACTGCGACTTTCTGGCTCATGGGGTCATCCTCGCACCGGCACGGAAGGGTGCGGGGGGATTGTCCGGTGGGCGGACGGGCCGCCAGGTTCCCGGCCTCCCACGGCTCCCGCCGGCTGCTTCCGCGGACTACTGGCGCTTCTTCTTTTTCGCCGGGTTGCCCGTGCGACGGGTGGTGCGGCGTTCGTGTTCCGCGCGGGCCCTCTCGTACTCCTCGCGGTGCAGCTTCTCGCCGGGGGCCTCGGTGAGGGAGCGGACGAAGTAGGCGAGCAGGGAGCCGACGAAGCCGATGGCCAGCAGGCCGCGCAGGGAGGCCTGGCGTGCGGGGTCGTGGCGCTTGCCGAAGCCTTCCCAGGTGTTACGGAAGGCGACCGCGCTGCAGATCGCGAACATCGCGACGACCAGCACGGTCACGAAGGCGCCGGTCTCGGCGATCTGGATGCCCTCGTAGGCGATGCGCAGCACGAAGCACGAGGCGACGGCCAGGACGAGGGAGCCGACGGCCACCGCGGCCCGGCGGGCCGGGTAACCATCGTCGTGGTTCACCCAGGACGTGCCGAAGAAGCGCAGGGCTTCGGGACGGGGGCCTCCGCCCTGGACCGCGCCAGGGGTGCCCGCCGAGGTGCCCGGGGTGCCGGTTTCGTCGCTCACGGGACGATTATGGCTCCGGGCGGGGGGCGGGTCGGGGGGCGGGGTCAACCGCAGCGGGGCGCGATGTAGCCGTCGCTGCCCGCTTGGACGTAGGCGTCGGAGACGTACTGGCCGTTGCTGATGTTGTCCCAGATGTTGGATGTGCCGTACGGGCCCGTGACCGTGGTGCCGGGTGTCTGGCAGTAGGTCGGCACGGAAACGCCCTCGGGCAGGACGTAGACGATGTTGTAACTGGTGCCGGGGCCGCTGCGGACGTTCAGGCGAACGCCCGGGGCCACGGAGTAATAAGGAAGGCTCTGCGTCGACGCGACTGCCGGCGACGTCAGATGCAGCGGGGAGCCACGTAGCCGTCGGTGCCGGTCTGTACGTAGGCGTCGGAGACGTACTGGCCGTTGCTGATGTTGTCCCAGATGTTGGTGGTGCCGTACGGGCCCGTGACCGTGGTGCCCGGTGACTGACAGTAGATATGGACCTGGGCGCCCTCGGGCAGGACGCCGACGATGTTGTAACTGGTGCCGGGGCCGCTGCGGATGTTCAGGCGTACCCCCGGGGCGACCGAGTAGTAGCGCAGAGACTCCGTCTGGACCATAGCGGTCGGTTCCTCCTGCCCGGCGGCAGTGGTCTCCGTCGCTTCGGCGCGTTCCGCAGACATAACAGACTTCCCCCCTCGAACCCATGGCTGCCACGGGCCCTGTCGACTCTCCCGAATCGCGCCTCGGCACACCTGTGCGCGACTCGCACGCGGAGGTTAGCAAGCCGCCTCTGTCTCGTACGAGTCATCGACTAGGCTCCGTGCGTCGCGCACACGGACGAACAGCACGGGGGTGGTCCATGGCGCCACAGCGCAGCACTGGAGCGGGCGCGGAAGCGGAACTTCCCGAGTATGCCGGTCACTACCGTCTGGAGTCCTGTCTTGGGTCCGGCGGCATGGGCGTGGTGCACCTTGCCCGCAGCACCTCCGGGCTGAAGCTCGCGGTGAAGGTCGTACACGCCGAGTTCGCCAGGGATCCCGAGTTCCGGGGCCGTTTCCGGCAGGAAGTGGCCGCCGCCCGCAGGGTCAGCGGTGCCTTCACCGCGCCCGTCGTGGATGCCGACACGGACGGTGAACGGCCGTGGATGGCCACGCTGTTCATTCCCGGTCCGACGCTTTCCGAACAGGTCAAACGGAACGGTCCGATGGCGCCCGAGCAGTTGCGCAGGCTGATGGCCGGACTCGCGGAGGCATTGCGGGACATCCACCGGGTCGGGGTCGTGCACCGGGATCTCAAGCCGAGCAACGTGCTGCTCGCCGAGGACGGCCCGAAGGTCATCGACTTCGGCATCTCCCGCCCGAAGGACAGTGAACTGCGCACGGAGACCGGCAAGTTGATCGGGACGCCGCCGTTCATGGCACCCGAGCAGTTCCGGCGTCCGCGTGAGGTGGGGCCAGCGGCGGACATTTTCGCCCTGGGGTCGGTGATGGTGCACGCGGCGACCGGGCGGGGGCCGTTCGACTCCGACAGTCCGTACATCGTCGCGTACCAGGTAGTCCACGACGAACCGAATCTGACCGGGGTGCCGGAGAGCCTGGTTCCACTGATCCTCGGCTGTCTCGCCAAGGAGCCCGAGGAGCGGCCGACTCCCGACGAGCTGATGCGGGAGCTGCGGTCGGTGGCTGCCTCGTACGACACGCAGGCGTTCATACCGGCACAGCGCAGGCCCGCGGAGCCGGGGTCCGTTGCGCCTGCCGAGAAGGCGGTGCGCCGGCCCGCAAGGCGGGGCAAGAGGCGCGTAGCGGTCCTGGGTGCCGCAGTTGTCGGCCTGTGCCTGCTCGGCGCGCTGGCCTCGGGCCAACTGCTCGGCCAGACCGGGCACGAGCCTGACAAAACCGGGCAGCCGCAGACGGAGTCGGCGGCGTTCAGCACGTGGTCGGTCGACGGGGTCGTCCCGGGCACGGGCACGCCTCAGTGTTCGCACGGGGCGGGAAAGCTGCTCTGCAGCCAGCCGGGAGTGGTCTTCGCCCTCTCCCCCGCGAACGGCGCCCTGCTGTGGCGGCACTCGGTCACCAAGCAGCGCGCCGGTGAACCACCGGTGCTGTCGGCCGGCCTGGTGCAGCCCTACACCAGCGGTGGCTCGCGTCTCGCCGCCCTCGACCCCGCCTCGGGCAACGAGGTCTGGCACCGGCGTCTGGGTACGGACACGACGGTGCGGTACGTCGGCGGCACGGCCCTGCTCGTGCGGTCCGACGGCACTGTCACCGGCGTGGACGCGGCGACCGGCGACACGAAGTGGCAGGGGCGCTTCAAAGGGCAGGGCAGTCCGGTGTTCGTCTCGTTCCCGGCGGACCCGTTGGCCTACGCGGCCCGTACGTCCGACGACGGATCGAGCACGCACGTGACTGCCGTGGATCCGCGTACGGGACATGTGGCCTGGGAGGATCGACTGAAGGGGTCGCTCTCGCCGTTCGGCAGCCAGGACGGCTCACTCTTCCTCCTTGCCACCGACCGGGTCTTCAGGGGCACGACGGGGGTCGTCCGCTATACGCCGGCCTCGAGGGCGACGCACCGCGTCACGCTGCCCGTACCACTCGAGGACGCTCAAGCCACGGTGCGGGGTCATATGGCCTACATTCTGGCGACCGGTGGTTCGCTGGTGGCCGTCGACATGGACGCGGGCCGTCAACTGTGGCACCTGGAAACTGCGGTGAGCCGTGGCTCGGCACCGGTCACCGATGGCAGGAAGGTGTACTTCAGCTCGGGGGACGGCAGGCTCCTCGCCGTCGACGCCCGGTGGGGAAGGCTCGTCGGGCAGACGCAGGCCCGTCTCGGCACCCGCTCGGCCGGCGTCATGGGAGCACCGCCCTTGCCGATCACCGTCGGCACTTACGTCTTCGCCACCGCTCCCGACGGCACCGTCTTCGCCCTCGACGGGCGGAATCCGTCGACCTGGTAGGGCGGGAGCGGCACACGCGGACGGCGAAAAGGGGCCGCCCAGGAGGCGGCCCCTCGACCGGTCATCGGGGTCAGCCCAGCTTGGTCACGTCCCGCACCGCGCCCTTGTCCGCGCTGGTGGCCATCGCCGCGTAGGCGCGGAGGGCGGCGGAGACCTTGCGGTCGCGGTTTCTGGGGGCGTAGACGCCGTTCAGGGCCTGCTCGCGGCGGGTCAGTTCGGCCTCGTCGACCAGCAGCTCGATCGTGCGGTTCGGGATGTCGATGCGGATGCGGTCGCCGTCCTGGACGAGGGCGATCGTGCCGCCGGAGGCCGCCTCGGGGGAGGCGTGGCCGATCGACAGGCCCGACGTACCGCCGGAGAAGCGGCCGTCGGTGATCAGGGCGCAGCTCTTGCCGAGGCCGCGGCCCTTCAGGTACGAGGTCGGGTAGAGCATCTCCTGCATGCCGGGGCCGCCCTTGGGGCCCTCGTAGCGGATGACGACGACGTCGCCGTCCTTGACCTCGTGGGTGAGGATCCGCTGGACGGCCTCCTCCTGGGATTCGCAGACGACGGCCGGGCCCTCGAAGGTCCAGATGGACTCGTCCACGCCGGCCGTCTTCACCACGCAGCCGTCGACCGCGAGGTTGCCCTTCAGGACGGCCAGGCCGCCGTCCTGGGAGTACGCGTGCTCGATGCTGCGGATGCAGCCGTTCTCGGCGTCCTCGTCCAGGGCCTCCCAGCGCTCGGACTGGGAGAAGGCCTCCGCCGAGCGGACGCAGCCCGGTGCCGCGTGCCAGAGTTCGACGGCCTCGGGTGACGGGCTGCCGCCGCGGACGTCCCAGGTCTTCAGCCAGTCGGCCAGGGACGGGCTGTGGACGGCGTGCACGTCCTCGTTGAGCAGGCCCGCGCGGTGCAGTTCGCCGAGCAGGGCGGGGATGCCGCCGGCGCGGTGCACGTCCTCCATGTAGTACGTGCGGTTCTTGGCGACGTTGGGCGCCACCTTCGCCAGACACGGGACTCGGCGGGAGACCGCGTCGATCTGCTCCAGGCCGAACGGGACGCCGGCCTCCTGGGCCGCCGCGAGCAGGTGCAGGATCGTGTTCGTGGAGCCGCCCATCGCGATGTCCAGGGCCATGGCGTTCTCGAAGGCCTGGAAGGTGGCGATGTTCAGCGGGAGGACGGAGTCGTCGTCCTGCTCGTAGTAGCGGCGGGTGAGGTCCATGACCGTGCGGGCCGCGTCGACGTAGAGCTGCTTGCGGGCGGTGTGGGTGGCGAGGACCGAGCCGTTGCCGGGCAGGGAGAGGCCGATCGCCTCGGTCAGGCAGTTCATCGAGTTGGCGGTGAACATGCCGGAACAGCTGCCGCAGGTGGGGCAGGCGTTCTCCTCGATGCGCAGGATGTCCTCGTCCGAGATCTTCTCGTTGACGGCGTCGGAGATCGCGTCGACCAGGTCGAGGGTGCGGACCGTGCCGTCCACGAGGGTGGCCCGGCCGGACTCCATGGGGCCGCCGGAGACGAAGACCGTGGGGATGTTCAGGCGCAGGGCCGCCAGCAGCATGCCCGGAGTGATCTTGTCGCAGTTGGAGATGCATACCAGGGCGTCGGCGCAGTGGGCCTCGACCATGTACTCCACGCTGTCCGCGATCAGGTCGCGGGAGGGGAGGCTGTACAGCATGCCGCCGTGGCCCATGGCGATGCCGTCGTCCACCGCGATCGTGTTGAACTCGCGCGGGATGCCGCCCGCCTCCTTGATCGCCTCGCTGACGATCCGGCCGACCGGCTGGAGGTGGGTGTGGCCCGGCACGAACTCGGTGAAGGAGTTCGCCACCGCGATGACCGGCTTCCGGCCGATGTCCGCACCGGGTACACCGGAGGCGCGCATAAGGGCGCGGGCGCCCGCCATGTTGCGGCCGTGGGTGACTGTGCGGGACCTCAGCTCGGGCATCGTCGCTCGCTCCTTCGAAGACCTACTGCCAGAGAGTTCTGACTGCTTCCGAGAGTACGCCGCCGCTCCAAGGGCTGGACGCGGCTGTCCGGGATACGGGACACCCGTTTCATGGCACCGCCCGGCCCGTCAGGGGTGGCGTCAGGAGTCCGGCAGCACCGGTGCCACCCTGCGGTGATCTGCTCCGGGCCGGCGGAGGCCAGTGGCTCCAGCCTGGGCGCGTGGCGCAGGACCGGGCACGCCTCCGAGCGGCCTCTTCACCGCCGGGCGGGTGTCGGGCGGCTCCCTCCGGGGCGGCCGTCCCTTCTGCTTCTGCGCGAGGCGCCGCCGTTATCGCCGGGGCACCTTCACCGCGGAGGCCAGGTGCTGCCGCGTGTACGCCAGGGCCTCGGCGAGGTCGGCCTCGCGTTCGGCGCTGGACATGGCGCGCCGGGTGTTGACCTCGATGACGACATGGCCGTCGAAGCCGGTCAGCGCGAGCCGTTCCAGCAGCTCCGCGCAGGGCTGGGTGCCGCGGCCGGGGACCATGTGCTCGTCCTTGGCCGAGCCCCGGCCGTCGGCGAGGTGGACGTGGCCGAGCCGGTCGCCCATGCGGTCGATCATCTCCAGGGCGTCGGTGCGGGCCGTCGCCGTGTGGCTGAGGTCGACCGTGAAGTGACGGTAGTCGTCCTTGGTGACGTCCCAGCCGGGGGCGTAGGCGAGCATCTCGCGGTCGCGGTAGCGCCACGGGTACATGTTTTCGACGGCGAACCGTACGTCCGTCTCGTTCGCCATCCGCCAGATGCCGCTGACGAAGTCGCGCGCGTACTGCCGCTGCCAGCGGAAGGGCGGGTGCACGACGACCGTGTCGGCTCCCAGCCTCTCCGCCGCCGCGCGGGCCCGCTGGAGCTTGACCCAGGGGTCGGTGGACCAGACCCGCTGGGTGATCAGCAGGCAGGGGGCGTGCACGGCGAGGATCGGGATGCCGTGGTAGTCGGACAGCCTGCGCAGTGCGTCGATGTCCTGGCTGACCGGGTCGGTCCACACCATGACCTCGACACCGTCGTACCCGAGGCGGGCGGCGATCTCGAAGGCCGTCGCCGTCGACTCGGGGTAGACGGATGCTGTGGACAGCGCGACGGATACGGCAGCGTCCCTTGGTTCAGCCACGTCCGTCACCTTACGGGGTCGAGCGGCTCGGGGGCCGGGTGCTTGTTCGCCGTTGTGACGTTCGCCATCCGCGGGTGCGGGGCCCCCGCCGTTGCTCGCGCGCCGCGCCCCTTTTCACGGGGTCACGCGCCGTCCATGTGGTCAAGGCGCCGGAGAATCACGCCTTCCCTCAAGGCCCACGGGCAGATCTCCAGGCTCTCCACGCCGAACAGGTCCATCGCGCCCTCTGCCACCAGGGCACCGGCCAGGAGCTGGCCCGCTCGGCCCTCGGAGACTCCGGGGAGTTCCGCGCGCTGGGCCGTGGTCATCCCGGCGAGGCGGGGGACCCAGGCCTCCAGGGACTCGTGCTTGAGTTCGCGCTGGACATAGAGGCCGTCGGCGCTGCGGGCGGCGCCCGCGATGCGGGCCAGCTGTTTGAAGGTCTTGGAGGTGGCCACCACGTGGTCGGGGGTGCCGCGGCGGCTGAATTCGCCGACGGTTCTGGCGATCTCGGCGCGGACGTGGCGGCGCAGGGCGCGTACGTCGTCGGGGGTGGGCGGATCGCCCGGGAGCCAGCCGGCGGTGAGGCGGCCCGCGCCGAGCGGGAGGGAGACGGCGGCGTCCGGCTCCTCGTCCATGCCGTAGGCGATCTCCAGGGAGCCGCCGCCGATGTCGAGGACCAGCAGCCTTCCGGCGGACCAGCCGAACCAGCGGCGGACGGCGAGGAAGGTGAGGCGGGCCTCCTCCTCGCCGGAGAGGACCTGGAGGCGGACGCCGGTCTCCTCGGCCACGCGCGTGAGGACCTCGTCGGCGTTGCCGGCCTCGCGGACGGCGGAGGTGGCGAACGGCAGGAGGTCCTCGACGCCCTTGTCCTCGGCGGCCTGGAGCGCGTCCCGTACGACGGCGATCAGCTTGTCGACGCCGTCGGTGCCGATGTGGCCGGCGTCGTCGAGCAGCTGGGCGAGCCGCAGATCGGCCTTGTGCGAATGGGCGGGCAGCGGGCGGGCTCCGGGGTGGGCGTCCACCACCAGCAGATGCACCGTGTTCGAACCCACGTCCAGGACACCGAGTCTCATATAGGGAACGCTACTGCCAGATCGCCGGTCATCGGTCCCCGGAGCGGTCCCGGGCCACTTACCCTGGACGCGTGCCAAAGACGAAAAAGGCGAAGGCCGACAAATCCTCCAAGGCCAAGGAGTCGAAGGATTCTTCGCAGGTGAAGGCGTCCAAGAAGGCCCGGAAGGCGAGCGACGAGAAGGGGCTCGACTTCGCGCGGGCGTGGGTGGAGTTTCCGGACCCGGCGGACGACGAACAGGTCTTCCGGTGCGATCTGACATGGCTCACCTCTCGCTGGAACTGCATCTTCGGCAGCGGCTGCCAGGGCATCCAGGCGGGCCGCGCGGACGACGGCTGCTGCTCGCTGGGCGCGCACTTCTCCGACGAGGACGACGAGAAGCGGGTCGCCGGGCACGTGGCACGGCTCACCCCGGAGATCTGGCAGCACCACGCCGAGGGCACGCGCGGCGGCTGGGTCTCCGAGGACGACGAGGGGTCCCGGCAGACGCGACCCTTCCAGGGGTCGTGCATCTTCCAGAACCGGCCCGGGTTCGCCGGCGGCGCGGGCTGCTCGCTGCACATCCTCGCCCTGAAGGAGGGCCGGGAGCCGCTGGAGACCAAGCCGGACGTGTGCTGGCAGCTGCCGATCCGGCGGACGTACGACTGGATCGACCGGCCGGACGACACGCGTGTGCTCCAGGTGTCCATCGGGGAGTACGACCGCCGGGGCTGGGGACCGGGCGGCCATGACCTGCACTGGTGGTGCACGTCGGCCACGTCGGCGCACGGCGCGGGCGAGCCGGTGTACGTCTCCTACCGGGCCGAGCTGACGGAGCTGATGGGCAAGGCCGGCTACGACCGTCTGGTCGAGCTGTGCGAAGCGCGGCTGGCGTCGCAGCTGCCGATGGTTGCACCGCACCCGGCTGATCCGGCGCCCTAGCACCGGCCGGCCGGTTCTTCCCCGTCCGCCCACCCGTCCCGGCCCTCTGGAAGGGCAAGCCCGAAGTCACCCCCTAGCTGCCCGACGGGCCCGGGGTCTCGCTGTCGGCCGGCGAGGCGGTCGGGGACGGAGTCGGGGAGTCTGACGGAGCCGGGTCGGTGGGGCCGGTGCTCGGGTCGGCCGGAGTCGGGGACTGGCTGGTGGGCGGATCGCTGGGGCTGGACGGCGGGGGTGTCGGGTCGGGGCTGGAGGTCGCGGGCGGCGGGGTCGTGGGGCGGCCGGCGGGGGCGGTGCCGTAGCCGTCGATGGAGACGACGGCGCCGGCGGGTGCGATCGCCACCTGGGCGTGCCAGTGACCGGAGGGCTCGCGCAGGTGGTCGACGTACACCTTGATCGTCGTCGTCTCGCCGGGTCGCAGGGTGCCCGAGGAGTGGCTGAGGTAGAGCCAGCCCGCCGTGGTGGACGCGGACCAGCGGACCGGTGAGGGGCCCGAGGCGGTGAGGGTGATCAGCGTGGTGTCGCCCTCGTTCCCGGCGCTGACCGCAAGGTGTCCGGCGCCCTTCCTGTCGGCTCCGGCGACGCCGATGACCTCTACGGAGACGTCGGCCTTGCCGTCTCTGCCGAGGCGGGGGCCAGGCTTCACGCGCGCGTTGCCGGCGTTCTCGTAGCCGCCGGGCGAGCCGCCGCCGAGCTTCTCCGGGCCGCGCGCCTCGGGCGCGGTGGCGGTGCGGCCGTCGTCCTCCCCGGCCGATGAGCCCCGGTACGCGGCCCACAGGGCGAGCACGGGTGCGGCGACGACGGTGGCGACGACGGTCGTGGTGACGGCACGCGCGCGCAGACGGTCGCGGCGGGCCGCGCGGTCCTTGGGGTCCATCGGGAAACCGCGCCGGTCGTAGCGGGGGACGGCCGCGCCCCGCGCGCGCGGGGCGTGCCCGAGCGCGACGTGCAGGGCCGCGCGGGGCGCTTCCAGGACGGGCAGTTCTGCGGGGGTGACCGTGGCCCCGGGCCAGCGGCCGGGGGCGGCGCGCTCGGCGGTGCGGCGGCAGCGCGGACAGTCGTCGACGTGCCGGACGAGTTCGCGGCGCAGGGTGGTGCTGAGGACGAGCCGGCTGTCGCCGGTGAGGTGCGCCACGCTCGGACAGCCGCCGGCCTCGACCACGGCGAGGGCCGCGCGGGTCCGTTCGACCTCGCAGGCGGCGGAGGCGAGCAGTTCGCGGGCGGCGGCGTCGTCCATGCCGAGAACGGCGGCGACCTCGTGGGCGGCGAGGTGGTGGCGCACGGCGAGTTCCAGTGCCTCGCGCTGCTCGGGGCTGGTGCCGGCCGCCTCCGGCCAGGCGAGCAGGGCGAGTTCGCGTCGCCGCTGGTCCTGCGCCTCCGGGTCGACGGACGGTTCGGGCGCCTGCTGCGCGGCTGCGGGACGGCCCGCCGCGTGGGTGGCCTGACGTCTCTGCCTGAGCTCGGCCAGCTTGCGCAGGCACGCCCAGCGGGTCAGCGCGTACAGCCAGGCCCTGCGGTCGGCGGCGGCCTGTGGCACGCGCTGCCCGCGCCGCTCGGCCAGCGCGAGGGCGTCCCCGAGGGCGGCGGTGGCCGCGTCGTGGTCGCACAGCACCGACAGACAGTAGGTGAACAGACCGTCCAGGTACGGCTCGTAGCGGGCCGGCGGGTGACGGGCGATGGTGCGCGCGGCGGCGCGGTCGCGCGCCTCACGGTGTGCCCGGTGCGTGCCGGTGGTGCGGGTCGTGGTCCGGGGGCTGCTGCTGGTCACCCGTGCGACCGTAGGCGGCGGCGGAGTACCGCTTCTGGCACCTTGAGCACTTTTAATCCGTACGGGTGAAACGAGCCCTCATAAGGGGACACGGGCGCCGGAATCCATGGCTCGATACCACCGGGTGGTGGCCGGTTCGGGCGCCCCGAGGGTCGGTGGGACGAGGAGCGGCCGGGACGTGGTCCGCCGGTCCGCGCCGTGGCGCAGTTCCTCCCGGCCGAAGCGCCGGTCGCAGGGTCCGCCGCGTGGGAAAGGCGCACTGCCCCGGTCCGGCCCCGCCGGGGCCCCGCTCGGGCCTCCGGTCCGTGGTCCGCCCGCGCGGCCCGAACCGGAGGGGCGCTGTCAGTGGGCTCCGCTACGGTTTCCGCATGGCTGCCCGTACCAAGACCACCAAGGACCGACCGTCCTACCGCTGCACGGAGTGCGGCTGGCAGACGGCCAAATGGCTCGGGCGGTGTCCCGAGTGCCAGGCCTGGGGCACGGTCGAGGAGTACGGCGCACCCGCGGTGCGGACGACGGCGCCCGGCCGCGTGACGACGTCCGCGCTGCCCATCGGCCAGGTCGACGGCCGCCAGGCCACCGCCCGCTCCACCGGCGTGCACGAACTGGACCGGGTGCTCGGCGGGGGGCTGGTGCCCGGCGCGGTCGTGCTGATCGCGGGCGAGCCCGGCGTCGGCAAGTCCACCCTGCTGCTGGACGTGGCGGCCAAGGCGGCGAGCGCGGAGCACCCCACCCTGTATGTGACCGGTGAGGAGTCGGCGAGCCAGGTCCGGCTCCGCGCCGACCGCATCGGCGCCCTGCACGACCATCTCTATCTGGCCGCGGAGACCGATCTGGCCGCCGTCCTCGGCCACTTGGACGAGGTCAAGCCGTCCCTGCTGATCCTCGACTCGGTGCAGACGGTGGCCTCCCCGGAGATCGACGGTGCGCCCGGCGGCATGGCCCAGGTGAGGGAGGTGGCCGGGGCGCTCATCCGCGCGTCCAAGGAGCGCGGGATGTCCACGCTCCTTGTGGGCCATGTCACGAAGGACGGCGCGATCGCGGGCCCCCGCCTCCTGGAGCACCTGGTGGACGTCGTCCTGCACTTCGAGGGCGACCGGCACGCGCGGCTGCGTCTGGTGCGGGGCGTGAAGAACCGCTACGGCGCCACGGACGAGGTCGGCTGCTTCGAGCTGCACGACGAGGGCATCACGGGCCTCGCGGACCCGAGCGGGCTCTTCCTGACCCGGCGTGACGAGCCGGTCCCGGGCACCTGCCTGACGGTCACCCTGGAGGGCCGCCGCCCGCTGGTGGCGGAGGTGCAGGCGCTGACCGTGGACTCCCAGATCCCCTCCCCGCGCCGTACCACCTCGGGCCTGGAGACCTCCCGGGTGTCGATGATGCTGGCGGTGCTGGAGCAGCGCGGCCGGATCAGCGCGCTCGGCAAGCGGGACATCTACTCGGCGACGGTGGGCGGCGTGAAGCTGTCGGAACCGGCCGCCGACCTGGCGATCGCCCTCGCCCTCGCCTCGGCGGCCAGCGACACCCCCCTGCCCAAGAACCTGGTGGCCATCGGCGAGGTCGGTCTCGCGGGCGAGGTGAGACGGGTCACGGGCGTGCAGCGCAGGCTCGCCGAGGCACACCGGCTGGGATTCACGCACGCGCTGGTGCCGGGCGATCCGGGCAAGGTCCCGCCCGGGATGAAGGTCATGGAAGTCGCCGACATGGGGGACGCGCTCAGGGTCCTGCCGCGCTCCCGTCGCCGAGAGGCCCCGCGGGAGCCGGAGGACCGCCGGTAGACTTTGCCCTGGTCTCGCCCGTCCGTACGAACCGCGTGCGGGTGCGGGAGCGCGTCAGAACCTGCGACCGGAGGAGTGCAGTGGCAGCCAACGACCGGGCAGCAGCTCCCGGAAAGTCCGGTGGGAGTGCCGGTTCCGATGGCCTGATGCGCGCCTCGCTGAGCGCCGTGGCTCCTGGTACGCCGCTGCGTGACGGCCTGGAGCGGGTCCTGCGCGGCAACACCGGCGGGCTGATCGTCCTCGGCTCCGACAAGACGGTCGAGGCGATGTGCACGGGCGGTTTCGTCCTGGACGTCGAGTTCACCGCCACCCGGCTGCGGGAGCTGTGCAAGCTGGACGGCGGCATAGTGCTGTCGTCGGACCTGTCGAAGATCCTGCGCGCGGGCGTGCAGCTGGTCCCGGACCCGACGATTCCCACGGAGGAGACGGGCACACGGCACCGCACGGCGGACCGGGTCTCCAAGCAGGTCGGCTTCCCGGTGGTCTCCGTCTCCCAGTCGATGCGGCTGATCGCGCTGTACGTCGACGGCCAGCGGCGCGTGCTGGAGGACTCCGCGGCGATCCTGTCCCGCGCGAACCAGGCGCTGGCCACCCTGGAGCGGTACAAGCTGCGCCTCGACGAGGTCGCGGGCACGCTGTCCGCGCTGGAGATCGAGGACCTGGTCACGGTCCGGGACGTCTCCGCGGTGGCCCAGCGGCTGGAGATGGTCCGACGCATCGCCACCGAAATCGCCGAATACGTGGTCGAATTGGGCACGGACGGCCGTCTTCTGGCGCTCCAGCTGGAGGAGTTGATCGCCGGCGTGGAGCCCGACCGCGAACTGGTGGTGCGGGACTACGTCCCCGAGCCCACGGCGAAGCGCTCCCGTACGGTCGAGGAGGCGCTGTCCGAGCTGGACGCGCTCAGCCATGCCGAACTGCTGGAGATGGGCACGGTGGCGCGTGCGCTGGGCTACACCGCCTCCCCCGAGACGCTCGACTCGGCGCTCTCCCCGCGCGGCTTCCGCCTTCTGGCCAAGGTTCCGCGCCTCCCGGGCGCGATCATCGACCGCCTGGTGGAGCACTTCGGCGGCCTCCAGAAGCTGCTCGCCGCCAGCGTGGACGACCTGCAGGCGGTGGACGGCGTGGGCGAGGCCCGGGCGAGGAGCGTGCGCGAAGGCCTGTCCCGGCTGGCCGAGTCGTCGATCCTGGAGCGGTACGTCTGACCCGCGGCGCTTCGGTTCGCCGTCACCGCGGGCCCTAGGAAGCCGCTAGCTCGGCTCCCCGCACCCCTGCCAACTCCGCGTCGGCCGAAGGCCCTTTGTCCGCTAGTCCGCCGACAGCACGAACGACGCCTGGGCCTTCGTGAACCCCGGCGTCTTCGCCTCCAGCAGATACGTCGTCCCCGTCTTCGCCGCACCCCCGGACGGCGTCGCACAATGCGGAGCGCTCGGCTTGCGGTCCCACGTCACGGTGTAGGTGATGCCCTTGCCCGCCGGCACCCGGAACACCAGGCTTCCGGGCCCCTTCGGGCAGTCGGCCGACGACCAGAACACGTCGTCACCCGCCGGGGTGATCGTCAACACCGCGTTCCTGGGCCCGAGATCGACCTTGCAGTCGGCGGACGACGCGTTCTTCGCGGTGAGTTGGAACGTCGGTGTCTGGTCCGGCGAGTAGGAGTTGTGCAGGCTGCGCAGCCCCAATGTGACCGCTCCGGCGGTGCAGTCGGGCAGTGTGGTGGATGCGGGCAGGGCGTCGCCCGTACCGACGCTGCCGCCGCCGGAGCCGGAGCCGCCGTCCGAGGCGCCGTCGGAGCCACCCGAGCCGGTGTCGCCGGAACCGGCGCCGGAGTCGGAGCCGTCACCCGCGCCGGACCCACCGGAGTGGCCCGACTCGTCGCGCCCGCCGGGGTGTTGACTGATGGCGGGCCCGGAGGCGGACGGGCCCGGGGTGATCGTGGGTGCCGGGTTCTTGCCATTGGAACCGCCGGCGTTCTTCTTGCCGCTCCCGCCGCCGGACGTGACGATCCAGGTGGTCAGCAGCGCCAACACGACGACCACCGACAGCATGAGGGCCCTCCTTCGCCAGTAGATGGAGGAGGGAAGCGGCCCGACCGGATTGCGCAGAGATCCCACGGCGCAAACTGTACGAGAGATCGGCGCGCTGTCTTGCCCCACCCGCCGCGCGAACTCCAACTTTTCCGGATCATCATCCCGGCAACTGTCGCCAGAGCCAGGCGCCTTCACCCATCGTCACGAGCGGTGAGCATTCAGTCGCCGCATCCTGAGCGTCACACCGCACACCACCGCGCCACCACATCGCCACGCCGCCAAGCCGCCGCGCCGCCGCGCCGCCACCGGCCCGGGCCCGGCCGAGTCGTGGCAGGATCGGAAGGCCATGACTGAGAAGCTCCACGCCCCCGTGATCGCCTGGTTCGACGCCCACGCCCGCGACCTCCCCTGGCGCCGCCCGGAGGCGGGCCCGTGGGGGGTGATGGTCAGCGAGTTCATGCTCCAGCAGACCCCGGTCAACCGAGTCCTGCCCGTCTACGAGCAGTGGCTGTCCCGCTGGCCGCGCCCCGCCGACCTCGCGAAGGAGGCCCCCGGCGAGGCGATCCGCGCCTGGGGCCGGCTCGGCTATCCGCGCCGCGCGCTGCGCCTGCACGGTGCCGCGGCGGCCATAACGGAACGGCATGGCGGGGACGTACCGACGGACCACGCACAGCTGCTGGCGCTGCCCGGCATCGGCGAGTACACGGCCGCCGCGGTGGCCTCGTTCGCCTACGGGCAGCGGCACCCGGTGCTGGACACGAACGTCCGCCGGGTCTTCGCACGGGCGGTGACCGGGGTGCAGTACCCGCCGAACGCGACCACGGCCGCCGAGCGCAGGCTCGCCCGCGAGCTGCTGCCGCAGGACGCGGGGACGGCCGCCCGCTGGGCCGCGGCCTCCATGGAGCTGGGCGCGCTGGTGTGCACGGCGAAGAACGAGGAGTGTTCGCGGTGCCCGATCGCCGCGCAGTGCGCCTGGCGACTGGCCGGCAAACCGGAGCACGAGGGGCCGCCACGCCGGGGGCAGACGTACGCCGGTACCGACCGTCAGGTGCGCGGCAAGCTGCTCGCCGTACTGCGGGAGGCGCACGCGCCGGTGCCTCAAGCGGTACTGGACCGGGTCTGGCACGAGCCGGTCCAGCGTGCCCGCGCGCTCGACGGACTGGTGACGGACGGTCTGGTGGAGCCGCTGCCGGGCAGACGCTACCGACTGCCGCTGAGCGGACCGGATCTGACCCGACCTGACTTGACCTGACCGGCCCACCCGGCTCACCCGGCTGACTGACACACCGCCAAGTCATGGCGCACACACCCTTGTTACGGAACGGCTCTGGCCACCCCTGGCCAACAAACCATGACATAAAGGGGCATACACCTCGGCCCCCTTACCCAGAACCTACTTCCGTTACACAACCGACGGACAGCCGATTGCCAGCCGCAGGCTGCCCCGGACAACGCCGTGACAACAGCTCCGTAGCTTCTTCCCCGTGCCCGGCGGACCACCGGCACAGCAGCAGGACTTCAGGCATGAGCCGGAGAACACGGGGAACGGAGGCGGCTGATCATGACGCAGGGCGAGGTGCTCGAGTTCGAGGAATACGTCCGCACCCGGCAGGACGCGCTGCTGCGCAGCGCGCGGCGACTGGTCCCGGACCCCGTCGACGCCCAGGACCTGCTGCAGACCGCGCTCGTGCGGACGTACGGCCGTTGGGAGGGCATCGCCGACAAGCGGCTCGCCGACGCCTACCTGCGCCGGGTCATGATCAACACGCGGACCGAGTGGTGGCGGGCCCGCAAGCTCGAGGAGGTCCCGACCGAGCAGTTGCCCGACGCGTCGGTCGCCGACTCCACCGAGCAGCACGCCGACCGCGCGCTCCTCATGGACATCATGAAAGTGCTGGCTCCGAAGCAGCGCAGCGTCGTGGTGCTGCGACACTGGGAGCAGATGTCCACAGAGGAGACCGCCGCCGCCCTCGGCATGTCGGCCGGTACGGTCAAGAGCACGCTGCACCGGGCGCTCGCCCGGCTCCGCGAGGAGCTGGAGGCCCGCGACCTGGACGCACGCGCGCTGGAGCGTGAGGAGCGGGAGCGTTGCGCGGCCTGACCGGGGCCGGGCCCAGCCGGGCCCGAAGCAGTTCTCAGGCGGTGATCGCGGCGACGGCCGTGTTCGCCGCCCTCGCCCTTTTCGCCGCCGCGTGCGGCACCGGCGGCACCGGCGCCCGGGACGAGGGCCCGGCGCACGCCTCGGCGGTGGCGGGCGCCGTCGCCTCACCGTCGCCGAGCCCCACCGAGACCTACCGGCACGTGGACGCCGTGGCGCTGCTGAGGCGGGATCCGGCGGTCTCCACGGCGGTCAAACGCGAGCTGAAGCCGTGCAGCGGCGAGGACGAGTACCCGGTGCAGGTGACCTACGGCGACCTGACCGGCGGACCGGTGAACGACGTCCTCGTCAACGTCCTGAGCTGCAGCGACCAGGTCGGCATCGGCGCGTACGTCTACCGGGACGAGAACGGCACGTACACCAACGTGTTCGAGAGCGAGGAGTCCCCGGTCTTCGCGGAGATAGACGGGGCCGAGCTGACCGTGACCATGCAGGTGTACGCCACCGACGACCAGATGTCGAACCCGTCCACCGAGAACGTGATCACCTACGACTGGAGTGCGCGAGCGGGGCACTTCGTCCAGAGGCACGCCCACCGCACCGACTACAGCAAGGCCGGTCTGAGCACGGTCCCCGCGCCGGACAACTGACGGACGACCGGCACCACCGGCCACGAGCACACACCGCTCCTCGGCACGCACCGACCACGAGCACAGACCGACCACCAGCACACACCGAGCACGAGCCACGCCGGCCACCGGCACATGAGGACTGAGAGCACCCGGATGGCAGACCAGACCCACGTCCTGTTCGTCGAGGACGACGACGTCATCCGCGAGGCCACCCAGCTCGCCCTGGAGCGGGTCGGCTTCGCGGTGACCGCCATGCCCGACGGGCTGTCCGGCCTGGAAGCGTTCCGGGCCCACCGCCCCGACATCGCACTGCTGGACGTCATGGTGCCGGGCCTCGACGGGGTCAGCCTGTGCCGTCGTATCCGCGACGAGTCCACCGTGCCGGTGATCATGCTCTCCGCGCGCGCCGACTCCATCGACGTGGTGCTCGGCCTCGAGGCGGGCGCCGACGACTATGTGACCAAGCCGTTCGACGGTGCCGTCCTGGTCGCCCGGATCCGTGCGGTGCTGCGCCGCTTCGGACACGCGGGCGGGTCCGCCGCTCAGGAAGAGTCCGGTACGTCGGTGAACGGCGGCAGGCTCACCTTCGGCGACCTGGAGGTCGACACCGAGGGCATGGAGGTGCGCCGCGCCGGGCAGCCGGTCGCGCTCACCCCGACCGAGATGCGGCTGCTGCTGGAGTTCTCCTCCGCGCCGGGCACCGTGCTCTCCCGCGACAAGCTGCTGGAGCGCGTGTGGGACTACGGCTGGGGCGGGGACACCCGGGTCGTCGACGTCCATGTGCAGCGGCTGCGGCAGAAGATCGGCCAGGACCGGATCGAGACGGTCCGCGGCTTCGGCTACAAGCTGAAGGCCTGAACGGGGCGGCGCCATGCAGAGGATCCTTCGGCACCCGGTCCGCAGCGTGGAGCGCGCGGGCCTGCACACCGGGCTGAGATGGAAGCTCAGCGCGGCGATCGCCCTGGTCGCCGGGCTGGTGGCGATCGCGCTGAGCCTGGTCGTGCACAACGCGGCGCGTGTGTCGATGCTGGACAACGCGCGCGAGCTGGCCAACGAGCGGGTGCAGCTCGCGCAGCGCAACTACGAGCTTTCCGGGCGGCCCAACTTCCCCAGCATCAAGATCGACGACCCGGGGCTGCCGCCGGCGCTGCGCGAGAAGGTCGAGAAAGGCCGCCGGGCCAGCGACGTCTCGGAGCACGCCGGTTCACCCCCGGACATCTGGGCGGCCGTACCGGCCAAGGACGGGCATGTGCTGTCCCTGCACAGCCACTTCCCGAACCGCAGCGCGGACGTCATGAGGGACCTCGACCAGGCCCTCGTCATCGGCTCCATCGCGGTCGTGCTGGGCGGCAGCGCGCTCGGTGTGCTCATCGGCGGACAGTTGTCCCGTCGGCTGCGCAAGGCGGCGGCAGCGGCGAACCAGGTCGCCAAGGGCGAGACCGACGTGCGGGTGCGGGACGCCATCGGCGGGGTCGTACGGGACGAGACCGACGATCTCGCGCGCGCGGTCGACGCCATGGCGGACGCGCTGCAGCAGCGCCTGGAGGCCGAGCGGCGGGTCACCGCCGACATCGCGCACGAGCTGCGCACCCCCGTGACGGGCCTGCTCACGGCAGCCGAACTGCTGCCCCCCGGCCGCCCCACGGAACTGGTCCTGGACCGGGCGAAGGCGATGCGCACCCTGGTCGAGGACGTCCTGGAGGTGGCCCGCCTCGACAGCGCCTCCGAACGGGCCGAGCTGCAGGACATCATGCTGGGCGAGTTCGTCTCCCGGCGCGTCGCCGCGAAGGACCCGGACATCACCGTACGGGTGGTGCACGAATCGGAGGTCACCACCGATCCGCGCCGCTTGGAGCGCGTGCTGTTCAACCTGCTCGCCAACGCCGCCCGGCACGGCAGACCGCCCGTCGAGGTCACCATCGAGGGCCGGGTCATCCGGGTGCGCGACCACGGCCCCGGCTTCCCCGACGAGTTGCTGGCCGAGGGCCCGAGCCGCTTCCGTACCGGCAGCAAGGACCGCGCCGGGCAGGGCCACGGCCTGGGCCTGACCATCGCAGCCGGCCAGGCCCGCGTCCTCGGCGCCCGCCTCACGTTCCGCAACATCCGCCCCGCCGGCACCCCCGCCCACCTCCCCGCCGAGGGCGCGGTGGCCGTCCTCTGGCTCCCCGAACACGCGCCCACGAACACCGGCAGCTACCCGATACTGCCGCTGCCCGCCACCACCGACTGAGCTCACCGACCCAGGGCACCTGCGGCCCGAGGGCGGGCTGCCTGCCGACGGCGGCGGCGGTGCGAGGGGCGGGCGACGGTGCTCGGGGCCCGGCGTCGGTGCTCGGGGCCAGCAGCGGGTGTCGTGGAGGAGCGGCCGCGCCCGGACCACCCCCGGGGCATGCCGTAGGCCCCCGGGGCGGACACCGACCGGGGGCCTACGGCTCTCGTTCACGAGGTCCGGATCAGGCGACCTCGACCACCGGCATCGGAGGAACCTCCGCGCCGTCCTCGACCGGCTTCTGCGGTCCGCCCTTGAGCGGGACCTCCTTCACGAACAGCGCCGCGATCAGCACCGTCACCGCGACCGCCGCGCCGAGCAGGAACGCCGAGTGCGTACCGGCGGACACCGCGTGCTGGTAGGCGTCCCGCGCCTGGGCCGGCAGCTTGGCCAGGCCGGCCGCGTCCAGCTGGGCCGACTTGTCGGTGATGCCCTTGCCCAGCGCACCGGCCCGCTCGGTCATGACGTCCTTGACCCGGTTGTTGAACAGCGCACCCATGATGGCCACGCCGAAGGACGAGCCGAGCGTACGGAACAGGGTGGCCGAGGAGGACGCCACGCCCATGTCCTTCATCTGCACGCTGTTCTGCGCGACCAGCATGGTGACCTGCATCAGGCAGCCCATGCCGGCGCCCAGCACGGCCATGTACAGACCCGACGTGAGCCGCGTGGTCCCGGTGTCCATCAGCGACAGCAGGTACGCACCCAGAATCATCAGCGCGCCGCCCGCGATCGGGAACACCTTGTAGCGACCGGTGCCGGTGGTGACGCGCCCGGCGACCATCGAGGTGACGAGCATCGCGCCGAGCATCGGCAGGAGCAGCAGACCGGAGTTGGTCGCGGACGCGCCCTGCACCGACTGCTGGTACAGCGGCAGGAACAGCGTGGCGCCGAACATCACGAAGCCGGTCATGAAGCCGATCACCGACATCAGGGTGAAGTTGCGGCTGCGGAAGATGTGCAGCGGCAGCACCGGCTCCACCGCCTTGGTCTGCCAGAACACGAACCCGACGAGCGCGGCCACGCCGATGCTGATCAGCTCCATGATCCGCGCGGAGGTCCAGGCGTACTCGCTGCCACCCCAGGTGGTGACCAGCACGATCGCGGTGATGCCGAGGGTCAGCAGCAGCGCGCCCAGGTAGTCGATGCGCGCCTTGGCCCGCTTCTTCGGCAGCTGGAGCACCACGGTGACCAGCCCGAGCGCGACCACGCCGAGCGGCAGGTTGATGTAGAAGGCCCAGCGCCAGCCCCAGTTGTCGGTGATGGTGCCGCCGACCAGCGGGCCGCCGATCATGGCGAGCGCCATGACACCGGCCATCATGCCCTGGAACTTGCCGCGCTCACGCGGCGGAACCAGGTCGCCGATGATCGCCATGACGCCGACCATCAGACCGCCGGCGCCGAGACCCTGCACCGCCCGGAAGCCGATGAGCTGGCCCATGTCCTGCGCCATGCCGCTCAGCGCCGAGCCGATCAGGAAGAGCACGATGGAGCTGAGGAAGGCGCCCTTGCGCCCGTACATGTCGCCGATCTTGCCCCAGAGCGGGGTGGAGGCCGCGGTGGCGAGGGTGTAGCCGGTGACCACCCAGGACAGGTGTTCCAGGCCGCCCAGTTCGCCGACGATCGTCGGCATCGCCGTACCGACGATCATGTTGTCGAGCATCGCGAGCATCATCGCGATCATGAGCGCGAGCACGACGACCCGCACGCTCTTGGGCTGTTTCTCGCCCGCGTTCCGGCCCGTGGCCTTGGGCCCCGCAACTGTGGGGGCGCCGTCCGCCGCGCCCGTCAGCGTGTCCGCCATCTTCGAACTCCCCCCGCAGCGCCACTTACTTGACGCCCGGCTAGTTGACTACACTGGGACGGTAGACGTGGCACTAGCCGGGCGTCAAGTAAGTTTGAGAGGCCTCACGCGCATTTCCCGCGGCAGCGCAAGGAGTACGAGAATGAGTGTCACCATGGACGGCACCAAGCAGCAGCGCCGCGGCAACACCCGCCAGCGCATCCAGGACGTCGCGCTCGAACTCTTCGCCGAGCAGGGCTACGAGAAGACCTCGCTACGCGAGATCGCCGAGCGCCTCGACGTCACCAAGGCAGCTCTGTACTACCACTTCAAGACCAAGGAAGAGATCGTCGTCAGCCTCTTCGAGGATCTGACCGTACCGATCGACGCCGTGATCGAGTGGGGCCGGCAGCAGCCGCACACGCTGGAGACCAAGCAGGAGATCGTCCGGCGCTACAGCGAGGCCCTGACGGGCGCCGAGCCGCTCTTCCGGTTCATGCAGGAGAACCAGGCGACGGTACGCGAACTGCGCATCGGGGACACCTTCAAGGATCTGGTCCGCCGCCTGCGGGACACCATCATCGACACCGAGGCACCCCTCGTCGAACAGGTCCGCTTCGTCAGCGCCATCTTCACGCTGCACGCGGGGATGTTCGTCATGCAGGACATGGAAGGCGACCCCGAGAAGCGGCGCCAGGCCGTTCTCGAAGTCGCCGTGGACCTCGTCACGCAAGCGTACGAGGGCGCCCGCAAGGGCCGTTGACACCCTCGGGTCAGACCTTGACGCCCTTGGCGTGCAGGAAGGCGACCGGGTCGACGGCGGAGCCGTAGTTCGGGGTCGTACGGATCTCGAAGTGCAGGTGCGGGCCGGTGGAGTTGCCGGTGCTGCCGGACAGGGCGATGTGCTGGCCGGTCCGGACGACCTGGCCGACCTTGACGTCGATCCGGGACAGGTGCGCGTACTGCGAGTAGGTGCGGTTGCCGTGCTTGATGACGACGGCGTTGCCGTACGCGGGGCCGTCACCGGCGCCGTTGGGGCCGGCCTTGACGACGGTGCCGCCGTGCGCGGCGAGGACCTCGGTGCCGGTCGGCACGGCGAAGTCCTGGCCGCTGTGCTTGTGCATCCAGTGGCTGCCGGCCTGCGCGAAGCTCGCGGAGAGCGTGTACTTCTTCACCGGGTCGACCCAGGCCGCGGCGGACGGCGCGGCTGCGCTTGCGACCCCGGCCCCCACTACGGCCGTGGCACCGATTCCGGCAGCCAGGACGGCCACGCGGGTGCGGAGCGAGGACGTACGGGACGAACGGGACGTGAAGCGCTGGAACATGGACACCTCTGGGGGGTTCAGGGACAGAAGAGCCACCCGGCGCACAGACGTTCGCCGCGGTGGCCATCTCTTGGTAACCCAGCCACCCATCCGCAGCCAAAGCCCCCCAACTACGGCATCTCGTAGTAGGTCGCACCAAAACGATCCGGGGTATTGACGGACAAAACGGGCGTTTGCCCTGGGTGGCGCCCTATCGCATTCCGTCCCACATGCCACTACCAAAGGTAGTAACGGACAAATCGCCTGTGCGGCACATCACTATCACCGCCCGGCCCGGCGCGGAGAAATGTGACGCACACCCCTGTCCACCTACCGTTCGGTAACCCTACGGTTCCCTTCGCGCCACCATCACTGCAGAACATGTGCCTGACAAAAACAGGCATGTGCACGGACGTGAGAGGACCCCCCACCGATGACCCGACGCCCCTGGACGCTCCGCATGTCCGCGACCGCCGTCTCCGTGGCCGCCCTGGCCGCCGTGGCCGCCCCGGCCCAGGCCGCGACCGCCGACGGCACGGCCACGACGGACAGCACCGCCGCGCAGGTCGACTACGCCACGTGGCAGAAGGACTGCCAGGCCGTCATGGACCAGGCGCTTCCGTACCTCCAGGAGCGCATCGCCGAGGCCAGGCCCGGGGAGAAGCAGGCGATCGTCTTCGACATCGACAACACGACCCTGGAGACCGACTTCGGCTTCACCTACCCGCAGCCGGCCAACAAACCCGTCCTGGACGTCGCCCGGTACGCCCAGGAGCACGGAGTCTCCCTCTTCTTCGTCACGGCCCGCCCGGGGATCATCTACTGGCCCACCGAGTACAACCTCGAGCACGACGGCTACGGCGTCTCCGGTCTCTACGTCCGCGGCCTGTTCGACCTCTTCAAGGACGTCGCCGCCTACAAGACCGCCCAGCGCGTCGATATCGAGAACAAGGGCTACACGATCATCGCGAACATCGGCAACAGCGCCACCGACCTGTCCGGCGGCCACGCCGAGAAGACGTTCAAGCTCCCGGACTACAACGGCCAGTTGTCCTGACGGCAGGCCGGGACGTCCGGCTAGGCTCCTTCCGGTCCACAGGAGTCACGGGGGTGGAGCGATGGAACCGACCGTACTGGGCAGCAAGCTGGCGTCCGGGCTGATCGGACCGCTGGTGAAGAAGCTGTTCGTCCCGGACGGGCCGGGCGCCGGGCTGGTCGACAAGCCGGTGCGGCTGTCGGCGCTGGTGTCCTTCCGGGGCGAGAAGCGCACGCTGGGCGAGAAGGACGTACGCAAGCTCGCGAGCCGGCTGGTGACGGAGGCCGTGGCCTCCCCGGGGGAGCGGCCGTTCCCGGCCGACGAGGAGACGGCCGTCACCGACACCCTGGCCGGCCGGCTGCTCGCCCTGGGCGACCTGGACATGGACGACGTCCAGGCCGTCCGCATGGGCAGCCACGAACTCGCCCGGCAGTTGCACCGCCACGCCCCGCCCCCGGACGGCCTGTCCGCCGACGCGTGCGTCTTCCTCGACTCCGCGACGCAGTGGGCCTGCCTGCACATCCTGGAGTTCTTCAGCCACCGTTCCACCTTTGTGGCCCGCACCCTGGTCGAGCAGAGCAGGAGCCAGCGGGACCTGATCGCCCGTGTCGACGAGTTGATCGGCCGCGTCCCGCGCCCCGACGCCCGCGACACCGCCTTCGAGCGCCGCTACCTGCCCTACGCGGCCGACCGGCACAACCACATCACCATCTACGGCATCGATCTGCGCGACTCCCCCGACCGCTGGCCCCTCGAGGTCGCCTACCTCAGCCTGGAGGCGACCGCGGCCGAGGAGCCCGTACCGGACACCGCACCCGACGAACGGCCGCCCGCCGCGGGCCGGCTGCCCGCCGAGGAGGCGCTGCTCACCGACTCCCGCGTCCTGCTGCGCGGCGACGCCGGCTCCGGCAAGACGACCCTGGTGCAGTGGCTGGCGGTCACGGCGGCCCGCACGGGGGACCGCATCCCCTACGTCCTCCCCCTGCGCACCCTGGTCCGCACGGGCCCGCTGCCGCCACCCGCCGACTTCCTGAAGGCGGTGAGCTGCCCGCTCGCCCCGCCGGAGAGCTGGGCCGACCGCGTCCTGACGGCGGGCCGCGGCCTGGTCCTCGTGGACGGCCTGGACGAGATCCCGGCCGCCGACCGCCACCGCACCCGCGACTGGCTGCGCGCGCTGCTCGCCGCCTACCCCGGCAACCACTGGCTGTTGACCTCCCGCCCCACGGCCGTACGCGCCGACTGGCTGGCCGAGGAGGGCTTCCGGGAGCTGACCCTGGCCCCGATGCGCCGCTCCGAGGTGGCGACGTTCGTGCACCGCTGGCACACGGCGGCCCGGGCGGAGGAGTACGAGGGCCCGCTCCTGGACTCCCTGCGCACCAAGCGCGACCTCGCCCGCCTCGCCACCAACCCCCTGATGTGCGGCCTGATCTGCGCCCTGCACCGGGAACGCCGGGGCTATCTCCCCACCGGACGCAAGGAGTTGTACGACGCCGCCCTCGCGATGCTGCTCGCGCGCCGGGACCGGGAGCGGGGCATGGGTGCGGTGGACGGCGTGGAGATGAGCGAGGAGGTCCAGCTGGAGCTGCTGCAACGCCTCGCTTACGCACTGGTGTTGAGTGGCCGTACGGAGATGGACCTCAGCACCGCCGAGGGGATCGTGGAGCGCTGCCTGCCCGCGGTGGCGTCGGCGGTTGGGCAGGGGGACGCGGCGGCCGTACTGCGGGTGCTGCTGCTCCGCAGCGGCCTGCTGCGCCAACCGGCCGCCGGGGCGGTGGACTTCGTCCACCGCACGTTCCAGGACTATCTGGGCGCGCGGTACGCGGTGGAGGAGGGGCATCTGGACGTCCTCGTCAGCCACGCCGACGACACCCAGTGGGAGGACGTCATCCGCATGGCGGTGGCCCATGCGCGGCCGAAGGAACGGGCGGCTCTGCTCAGGCAGTTGCTGGACCGGGACACTCCTCGGCTGACCTTGCTCGCACTGGCGTCCCTGGAGCATGCGGCGGCCCTGGATCCGGGGGTACGAGCGGAGGTCGAGACGCGGGCTGGCGCGCTGATCCCACCGCGCACGGCGGAGGACGCGCGGGTGCTGGCGGAGGCCGGCCCGCTGGTGCTGGAGCTGTTGCCGGGGCCAGAGGGGTTGTCGGACGAGGAGGCGCTGGGGGTGACGGTCACCGCATCGGTCCTCGGAGAGACGGAACCGGAGGGGGCGCTGGCGGTGCTGCGGCGGTTCCGGGACCATCCGGATCTGGACGTACGACGTCAGCTGGCAGGGACCTGGCGCCGGTTCGACAGCGAGGAGTACGCGGCCGAAGTGCTGGACCACCTGGCCCGCGACGACCTTCGTCTGGAATGCACGTCGGCCGGACAACGCATGGCCCTGGCCGGGATGCGCCCCTGGACCGACCTCTCCTTCCAGGGGCCGCACCGGATCGAGGACATCGTGGCCGCCGTCCCGTCGCCCGAGGCGGTGGAGAAGCTCAACGTACTGGACAATCCCCACCTCACCGACCTGCGCGCCATGGTGCCGTTCCGGTCTCTGACGTCCCTGTGGCTGGCGCGCTGCCCCGTCATGGACCTGGGCCCGCTCTCCGCGCTTTCACTCGACACTCTCCTCGTCTCCGACATCGCCGTCGTGACGGAGCTGCGGTCGCTGACATCGCTGACTCGCCTCTCCCTGGCCCAGGAGCTGCCGGGCCCCCGCCTCACCTCAGCGCTGCCGCTCGACGCTCCGCTGGAATACCTCTTCCTCGGCGGGAACACACTGGAGAACACGGGGCTGCGCGGGCTGGATCACTGGACCGGTCTGCGGACGCTCGGCCTCGGACCGCTGACCACGGAGCTGACGGCCGACGACTGGCGGGTGGTTGCCGAAATGCCGGCCCTGACCCACCTGTATCTGAACGCGTGGCTCTTCTCTCCGCACTCCCTCGACCTGATGCCGGAGCTTCCCGGCATCACATGGCTGCGGCTCCCCCTTCTGCGCGGCGACGAGGACCTCTCCGCGCTGGCGGCCCGGCTGCCGGGCCTGCGCTCGGTCGCTCTGGCCAACCGCCCCGGGCATTCCTACGCCGCCTCCGACGTCGCCCGCCTCTTCCCCGAGGCGGAGGTCACCCTGGAGCGCTGAGCAACGGAAAGGGGGCCGGTGCCAAGAGCACCGGCCCCCTTTCTCGGCCTTCGGGCCGAAGGCTTACGCGTCCTTGCTCAGGTTGGGCCCAGCCCCACCGGCCGCCTGCTCGATCGGCGGGACGTCCGGCAGTGCCGACTTCTCCTCACCGCGGAAGGTGAAGGTCTGGGACTCGCCCTCGCCCTCGGTGTCCACGACCACGATGTGACCGGGGCGCAGCTCGCCGAAGAGGATCTTCTCGGAGAGGCTGTCCTCGATCTCGCGCTGGATCGTGCGGCGCAGCGGACGCGCGCCCAGCACCGGGTCGTAGCCCTTCTTGGACAGCAGTTCCTTGGCGGACTGGGACAGTTCGATGCCCATGTCCCGGTCCTTCAGGCGCTCGTCCACCTTGCTGATCATCAGGTCGACGATCCGCAGGATGTCCGCCTGCGTCAGCTGCGGGAAGACGACCACGTCGTCGACGCGGTTGAGGAACTCGGGCCGGAAGTGCTGCTTCAGCTCGTCCTGGACCTTGTTCTTCATGCGCTCGTAGTTGGTCTTCGTGTCACCCGAGGCGGCGAAGCCCAGGTTGAAGCCCTTGGAGATGTCCCGGGTGCCGAGGTTGGTCGTCATGATGATGACCGTGTTCTTGAAGTCCACGACCCGGCCCTGGGAGTCGGTCAGGCGACCGTCCTCCAGGATCTGCAGCAGCGAGTTGAAGATGTCGGGGTGGGCCTTCTCGACCTCGTCGAAGAGGACGACCGAGAACGGCTTGCGGCGCACCTTCTCCGTCAGCTGGCCGCCCTCTTCGTAGCCCACGTATCCGGGCGGGGAACCGAAGAGACGGGAGACCGTGTGCTTCTCGCTGAACTCCGACATGTCGAGGGAGATCAGCGCGTCCTCGTCGCCGAAGAGGAACTCGGCGAGCGCCTTGGACAGCTCCGTCTTACCGACACCGGAGGGGCCGGCGAAGATGAACGAACCACCCGGGCGCTTCGGGTCCTTCAGGCCCGCACGCGTACGGCGGATCGCCTTCGACAGCGCCTTGACGGCGTCGTTCTGGCCGATGACCCGCTTGTGGAGCTCGTCCTCCATGCGCAGCAGGCGGGAGGACTCCTCCTCGGTCAGCTTGAAGACCGGGATGCCGGTGGCCGTGGCGAGGACCTCGGCGATCAGCTCGCCGTCGACCTCGGCGACGACGTCCATGTCGCCGGCCTTCCACTCCTTCTCCCGCTTCGCCTTGGCGGCCAGGAGCTGCTTCTCCTTGTCGCGCAGGGAGGCGGCCTTCTCGAAGTCCTGCGAGTCGATCGCGGACTCCTTGTCCCGGCGGACGGCGGCGATCTTCTCGTCGAACTCGCGCAGGTCCGGCGGAGCGGTCATCCGGCGGATGCGCATCCGGGAACCGGCCTCGTCGATCAGGTCGATCGCCTTGTCCGGCAGGAAGCGGTCCGAGATGTAGCGGTCGGCCAGGGTGGCGGCCTGGACCAGGGCCTCGTCGGTGATGGAGACGCGGTGGTGCGCCTCGTACCGGTCACGCAGGCCCTTGAGGATCTCGATCGTGTGCGGCAGGGACGGCTCGGCGACCTGGATGGGCTGGAAGCGGCGCTCCAGGGCCGCGTCCTTCTCCAGGTGCTTGCGGTACTCGTCCAGCGTGGTCGCACCGATGGTCTGCAGCTCACCGCGGGCGAGCATCGGCTTCAGGATGGACGCGGCGTCGATCGCGCCCTCGGCGGCACCCGCACCGACCAGCGTGTGCAGCTCGTCGATGAACAGGATGATGTCGCCGCGGGTGCGGATCTCCTTGAGGACCTTCTTCAGGCGCTCCTCGAAGTCACCGCGGTAGCGGGAGCCGGCGACCAGCGCGCCCAGGTCGAGGGTGTAGAGGTGCTTGTCCTTGAGGGTCTCGGGCACCTCGCCCTTGACGATGGCCTGGGCGAGGCCCTCCACGACGGCGGTCTTGCCGACGCCGGGCTCACCGATCAGCACCGGGTTGTTCTTGGTCCGGCGGGACAGCACCTGCATGACCCGCTCGATCTCCTTCTCGCGCCCGATGACCGGGTCGAGCTTGGACTCACGAGCCGCCTGGGTGAGGTTCCGGCCGAACTGGTCCAGGACGAGGGAGGTCGAGGGCGTGCCCTCGGCCGGCCCGCCGGCCGTGGCGGTCTCCTTGCCCTGGTAACCGGAGAGCAGCTGGATGACCTGCTGCCGCACCCGGTTGAGGTCTGCGCCCAGCTTGACCAGGACCTGGGCGGCGACGCCCTCGCCCTCTCGGATCAGGCCGAGCAGGATGTGCTCCGTGCCGATGTAGTTGTGGCCCAGCTGAAGGGCCTCGCGGAGCGACAGCTCCAGGACCTTCTTGGCACGGGGAGTGAAGGGGATGTGCCCGGACGGGGCCTGCTGGCCCTGGCCGATGATCTCCTCCACCTGCTGGCGGACCGCCTCAAGCGAAATGCCGAGGCTCTCCAGGGCCTTAGCGGCGACACCTTCACCCTCGTGGATGAGACCCAGGAGGATGTGCTCGGTGCCGATGTAGTTGTGGTTGAGCATCCGGGCTTCTTCCTGAGCCAGGACGACAACCCGCCGCGCGCGGTCGGTGAACCTCTCGAACATCGTTAATCGCTCCTCAGAGCGGTCAGGCAGTGGGGGGAACTTCCCCTCCCTGTCCTTCCGCAGCTTAGTCCCGCAAGCGGGGACCGCTCATTCCAACTGCCGACACCGTCCTTGGCCTCCTGACCCCGAACGCCGACATCTGCTCCAACCCGATGGTGCGAGACGATGTTCCCGCAGGCCAGGCAGTTATCCCAGTCGCCAGTACGCCGATGGCGAACGTGAGACGGCCCGTTCTGCGTGTCGCCCCCTCCCACTAGGCATGTCTTACCCGCAGGGACTGACACTCCATGCGGCGCGCACCGGTTCCCTCCGCTATGGGCGAACAACCTTGCGCCTCCCCCGAGCGCCGCACGCCCCCCTCCTGGGCGCTGTGCGTATCCGTTCGGGCACCCACCGTAACTTGTAGGTCTCTTCACCTGTTGCACTTGTCATGGTTGGCTCGGTCTCCACGCCCCCGACTCCCATCGTCCCCCTTCCCCGGCAGCCTCTCGACTTCTGCGGCCCGCAGGACGCCCCGGAGGCTGCGGCCCGGCGCTGGGCCGAGGCCCGGCGCTGGTACGAGAACGAGCTGGGCTGGGCGATGGTGCCCGGACCCGTCGGACAGCCGCCGCGGCTGCTCACGGGGGTGCGGTTCGACGTGCTGGACGTGCCGGTCGAGGCGGGTGCCGGGGCGCTGAGGCATCTCGCGCCGGGCTCTCCGGTGGCCCTGTGCGGGGACCGGATGCGGCTGCTGGTGGCCGCGGGCAGCGCGGAGGAACTGCCGGGGCTGCTGGACTGGCTGGAGTGGAGCGTGCTGGCGCTCGACCTGCGGGTCCTGGGCGCGGGCGGCCTGATCGAGGCTCCTGCCCCGCCCGGCCGATGCCCTCGCGACGGTGCTGGTTGCGTGGAGGGGGCCGCCGTATGGCTGCGGCCCCCCGAGCCGGGGTGCGAGGTCGAGGCCTCGCTGCCGGCACTGTCGGCGCTGGGGGGTGCGGGGCGCGTGGGCAGCGCCCCCGATCTGGTACGGCTGGTCGACACGGTGGCAGCGCGGTGCCACCGGATCCGGCTGCGGCGCGCCTGCGCCGGGCCGTCCGCCGGTCGGCGAAATCAGCCGTTGGCCTTCTCGTAGGCCTCGCGGATGGACGCGGGAACACGGCCGCGGTCATTGACCTCGAGACCGTTCTCCTTGGCCCAGGCACGGATCGCCGCGGTGTCCTGGCTGCCGGCGGAGGGGGCGACACGCGCCTTCCCACGCCCGCCCGCGGCACGGCCTCCGGTACGACGGCCACCCTTCACATAGGGCTCGAGAAGGCCGCGCAGCTTGTCAGCATTGGCGGTCGTGAGATCGATCTCGTACGTCTTGCCGTCCAGGGCGAACGTGACGGTCTCGTCCGCCTCGCCGCCGTCGAGGTCGTCGACAAGAAGGACCTGAACCTTCTGTGCCACGGCTTTTCCTTTCATCGATAACGTGAGGACCGGGGTGTACGGCGTCCACCCGTTTCGCCGCCCCCTGTTATATGCAGTACTGCAGTACGTCGGAAAGCAAACCGCTTTTGCCGGAAAAACACAAACCCCCGGGAGAGACCTCGGGGACCGCTCCCGTCCGGAAACATGCGCGTTTCGGACATAGGGAACCGGGGCAATGGCGATCACAGATGCAGAAGCATCCGGCTGTTGCCCAAGGTGTTCGGTTTCACTCGTTCGAGACCGAGGAACTCCGCGACGCCCTCGTCATAGGAACGCAACAGCTCGGCGTACACATCGGTGTCGACGGGCGTCTCACCGATCTCCACGAAGCCGTGCTTCCCGAAGAAGTCGACTTGGAAGGTCAGGCAGAATACCCGGCGAACGCCGAGCCAGCGCGCGGTCTGCAGCAACTTCTCCAACAACTGGTGGCCCACGCCGGCACCCTTGAGCCCGGGCTTCACCGCCAGAGTGCGGACTTCCGCCAGGTCTTCCCACATGACGTGCAGCGCACCGCAGCCGACCACCTCGGCGTTGTCGTCGCGTTCCGCGACCCAGAACTCCTGGATGTCCTCGTAAAGCGTGACCGTGGCTTTGTCGAGCAGGATGCGGTCTCGGACGTAGGCGTCGAGGAGCGCGCGCACGGCCGGGACATCGCTGGTCCGGGCCCGCCGGACAGTGATGGCTTTTGCGGGGACTTCGGGATGCTCTGCTGACATGAGCGGACGCTATCGCCCGGTGGCCTCCCCGGCCGAGCCGGGGTTCTCCTCTTGCGGGGCTTCCCGGACCTGCCGGGCTTCCGGCGCTTCCCGGGTTTCCGGCGACTGGAGTTCCGGTCCCTGGACGATCCGTACGGCATCGCTGAGCGCCTGGCGCTGTTCCTCGCTCATCATCCCGAAGAAGGCCACGAGAGCGGCGGCCGGGTTGTCGCTCTGCGACCACGCGTCGTTCATCAGGGCAGCCGCGTAGGCGGCTCGTGTCGACACGGCTTCATATCGATAGGCCCGCCCTTCCGCCTCACGGCGGACCCAGCCCTTGTGATGGAGATTGTCCAAAACGGTCATCACGGTGGTGTACGCGATGGAGCGTTCCTGCTGAAGGTCTTCCAGGACTTCTCGAACGGTCACCGGGCGGTTCCACTTCCACACCCGCGTCATGACCGCGTCTTCGAGTTCTCCCAATGGGCGAGGCACAGCTCACAATAATAGTGCTAAATCTGAGCAATGGCGTGCCAGGCGTGCTCTATGGCAACAAGTGGGGACAAAAAGGGCGTACGACTCGCGAAGTGCGGGGAGTCGTACGCCCTCGGGTGCGGGTGGTCCTGGTCAGGCGTCGCCGGCGGCGGAGGCCTGACGCGCGCTCTCCGTGCGCGCGAGGGCGGCGTCGACGGCCGCATCCTCCTTGGCCTTGGCGGCACCGCCCTGGGTCTTCACGATCACCCGGACCAAACCGACGAAGAACACGGCCATGACGACCGGGGGCACGAGCGCGGAGACGTAGTCCATGCGTCCAGAGTAGCCATGCGGGAACGGACGAATGGGGAGGGGTGGGGAGGGGAGAGGGACGGGGTGGGGTGGGGTGGGCAGGACGGCCGGGGGCAGGCTGGGTGGCCGGACGCTCAGCCCGCCACCAGTTGCCGCGTCTCGGCCGGCGGGGCCGGCGGCGCGGGCGGCTTGCGGCGGGGGAAGACCTCGCCCGGCGTCGGGATGGGGCGCTTGGGGCGTTCCGGTTCGCCGGCCGGGCGCTCGGCGGGGCGCGTCGCAGGGGTCTGTCCGGGCTTGGGCGCGGGCTTCCGTTCGGGGTTGCGGGAAGGGTCCTGGGCCGGGCTCTGCGGGGATTTCCCGGGGTCGTCGGCCTGCTCCGCCACCGACTCGGCCGCACCGCCGGGAAGGGCCAGCAGGCGGGTTCTGGACGGGGGTACGGCGGGCACGGAACCCCTGCGCGCGCCCTGGGCGAACCGGGCCCGCACATCCTGCTCGGCGAGCACCTGGCAGCGGTCCAGCAGCGCGGCGGCCACCGGGTTCCCCCGCAGGGCGCGGAGCGCGGCGAGATCGTCCGGGGCCGGCCGGTACCCGGCGCCCAGGACCTCCTCCAGGAGGGCGAGGTAGCCGACGGCGGTGCCCGGCAGGGCGGCGCGGTAGCGGCCGAGGTCGGCCACGAGGAAGGCGCGCAGCCGGGCGCCCTCGCGCATCGCATCGTCGAGCGACTCGGCGAGCCGGAAGCAGTCCTGGACGTCCTCGGCGGACGCGGGGCCTGGGTGAACGGCTAGGGCGAGAGCGCGGCGGAGCACACGCAGCTCCTCCACGCCGAACGCCATGCCGCCGCGGGATCCGTATGGCGTGGGCATGCGGCGACGCTACCGCTAATCGGACAAAAGTGACGGATCGGACCGCCGTGTCGCCGCGTGTCGCCACGGCTTTCCCCCGACCGGGGCCGCCTTCCCCTGGCCGGGGCCATGCGCACACCTCACCTTCGGGGCGTGCGCCTCACTCCGGGTGTGCGCGGGGCGTGCGCCTCACATGCGGGACATGTTGCGCTCGTACACCAGGCGCAGCCCGATCAGCGTCAGCCACGGCTGGTGCTCGTCGATCACCGAGGACTCTCCCAGCACCATCGGCGCGAGCCCGCCCGTGGCGATCACCGTCACGTCGTCCGGGTCGTCGGCCAGCTCCCGCGCCATCCGGCTGACGACCCCGTCGACCTGCCCGGCGAAGCCGTACACGATGCCCGCCTGCATGGCCTCCACCGTGTTCTTGCCGATCACGTGGCGCGGCCGGGCCACCTCGATCTTCCGCAGCTGGGCGCCCTTGACGCCGAGCGCCTCCACGGAGATCTCGATACCGGGCGCGATGACACCGCCGACGTACTCCCCGCGCGCGGAGACCGCGTCGAACGTCGTCGCCGTACCGAAGTCCACGACGATCGCCGGGCCGCCGTACATCTCGACGGCCGCGACCGCGTTGATGATCCGGTCCGCGCCGACCTCCTTGGGGTTGTCCGTGAGGATCGGCACGCCCGTCTTCACGCCCGGCTCGACCAGCACCGCGGGGACGTCCCCGTAGTACCGCCGGGTCACCTCGCGCAGTTCGTGCAGCACCGAGGGCACGGTCGCGCAGATCGCGATGCCGTCGATGCCGTCGCCCAGCTCCTCACCGAGCAGCGGGTGCATGCCCATCAGGCCCTGGAGCAGCACCGCCAGCTCGTCCGCGGTGCGGCGGGCATCCGTGGAGATGCGCCAGTGCTCCACGATGTCCTCGCCGTCGAACAGCCCGAGGACGGTGTGCGTGTTGCCGACGTCGATCGTGAGGAGCATCGGCCTTACTCCGCCTCGCGCAGGTCCAGGCCGATGTCCAGGATCGGCGAGGAGTGGGTGAGGGCGCCGACGGCCAGGAAGTCCACGCCGGTCTCGGCGTACGCGCGCGCGTTGCCGAGCGTGAGCCGGCCGGAGGCCTCCAGCAGGGCCCGCCCGCCCACGAGCGCGACGGCCTCCTCGCATTCCCCGGGCGTGAAGTTGTCCAGCAGGATCAGGTCGGCGCCCGCGTCGACCACCTCGCGCAGCTGGTGCAGGGTGTCGACCTCGACCTCGATCGGCAGGTCCGGGAACGCTTCCCGTACGGCCTTGAAGGCCTGCGTGACACCGCCGGCGGCGACCACGTGGTTGTCCTTGACCAGGGCCGCGTCCGACAGCGACATGCGGTGGTTGACGCCCCCGCCGCAGCGCACCGCGAACTTCTCCAGGGACCGGAGGCCCGGGGTGGTCTTGCGGGTGTCACGGACCCGGGCCCGGCTGCCCTCCAGGACGTCCGCCCACGCGCGCGTGGCGGTCGCGATGCCGGACAGGCGGCACAGGATGTTCAGCGCGCTGCGCTCGGCGGTGAGCAGGTCACGGGTGCGCGTGGTGACCGACAGCAGCTTCTGCCCGGCCTCGACGCGGTCGCCGTCCTCGACGTGCCGCTCGACCTCGAACTCGTCGGTGCAGACCACGGAGAGCACGGCCTCGGCGACCCGCAGGCCCGCCACGACGCCCGCCTCGCGCGCGGTGAAGTCGCCGGTGGCCACCGCTTCCTCGGGGATGGTCGCGACGCTCGTCACGTCCACGCCGCCGGCCAGGTCCTCCTGGATGGCCACGGTGGCGATGTCCTCCACCTCGACGGGGTCGAGTCCGGCCTCGGCCAGGAGCTGGGCGAGCGCGGGGTCGAGACCGCACTCCAGGTACTCCTCGTCGCCCTCCGCGCCGCAGGCGCAGCCGTCGCCGCAGCCGCCGTTCGGGACGAGGGGAAGGTCGTCGGTGCTCACGTCTGTCACTGCTCCTGGGGGCGCTGGTGGATGGGGGTGCCCGCTGCCGCTCGGGGGACGGTAGGGGGGAATTCTGCGGTGTCCGTGGTGCGTACGGCCAGCGACCGGTCCGGATTCAGCCGTACGACGATGTGGCGCCGCCAGTCGTTGTCGTCGCGGTCGGCGCGGTCCTCGCGCCAGTGGCAGCCGCGGGTCTCCTCGCGCAGCCGGGCGGCGGCCACCAGGGCGCGGGCCACGCACAGGAGATTGGTGGCCTCCCAGGTGTCGACACCGGGCTCGGCGGTCTTGCCGTTCTCCTCCAGGGCGTCACGGGCCTCGGCGTGCAGCCGCTGGAGCTGGTCGGCGGCCTTCTGCAGCGACTCGGCCGAGCGCAGCACTCCGGCGCCGTCGGTCATGATCCGCTGGATGGCGAACCGGGCCTCGGGGGCGAGCAGCGGGTGCGCGGGCTTCTCCGGGTCGGGGACCGGCACCGGCACGCGCGCGTGCAGGCCGCTTTCCGCGTGGGTCGCGGCGATGTCGGCGGCGATGCGCTCGGCGTAGACCAGGCCCTCGAGGAGGGAGTTGGAGGCGAGCCGGTTGGCGCCGTGCACGCCGGTACAGGCCACCTCGCCGCACGCGTACAGACCGGGCACGGTGGTCCGGCCGTGGGCGTCGGTGCGCACGCCTCCGGAGGCGTAGTGGGCGGCCGGGGCGATCGGGATGGGCTCGGTGACCGGGTCGATGCCGTTGGCGCGGCAGGCGGCCAGGATGGTCGGGAAGCGGTGCTCCCACATCGTGGCCCCGAAGTGCCGGGCGTCGAGGAACATGTGCTCGGCGTCCTGCTCCAGCATCCGCCGCAGGATGCCCTTGGCGACGATGTCGCGCGGCGCCAGCTCCGCCAGCTCGTGCTGGCCCACCATGAAGCGCACGCCGTCGCCGTCGACCAGGTGGGCGCCCTCGCCGCGCACCGCCTCGGAGACGAGCGGCTGCTGGCCCTCCGCGTCGGTGCCGAGGTACAGCACGGTCGGGTGGAACTGGACGAACTCCAGGTCGCTGACCTCCGCGCCCGCGCGCAGCGCCAGCGCCACGCCGTCGCCGGTGGACACCGACGGGTTGGTGGTCGCCGAGAAGACCTGGCCCATGCCGCCGGTCGCGAGGACGACCGCGGGGGCGTGCACGGCGCCCACGCCGTCGTGCTGGCCCTCGCCCATCACGTGCAGGGTGACGCCGGCCGTGCGGCCGTCGGCATCGGTGAGCAGGTCCAGGACGAGCGCGTTCTCGATCGTGCGCAGCCCGCGCGCGTGTACGGCCTCCACGAGCGCCCGGGATACCTCCGCGCCGGTCGCGTCGCCGCCCGCGTGCGCGATCCGGCGGCGGTGGTGGCCGCCCTCACGGGTGAGGTGGATGTCGCCCTCGTCGTCGGTGTCGAAGTGGGCGCCGGTGGAGATCAGCCGCCGGACGGCGTCGGGACCCTCGGTGACGAGGATGCGCACGGCCTCCTCGTCGCACAGGCCCGCACCCGCCACCAGGGTGTCGGCCAGATGCTGCTCGGGGGTGTCGCCCTCGCCCAGGGCGGCGGCGATGCCGCCCTGCGCCCAGCGGGTGGAGCCGTCGTCCAGGCGGGCCTTGGTGACGACGACCGTCGTCAGGCCCGCGGCCTGGCAGCGCAGCGCCGCGGTGAGGCCGGCCACCCCGGAGCCGACGACGACCACGTCCGCGGAGATGGCCCAGCCGGGGGCGGGCGCGTGCAGTCGTATGCCTGTGCTGGTCACGAGGCGGCTCCGAGGGATCCGAAGGTGAGCGGGAGGTTGTCGATCAGCCGGGTCGCGCCGACCCGGGCGGCGACGGCGAGCACGGCCTCACCGGTGAAGTCGTCGCCGATCTCGGTGAAGTCGGACGGGTCGACCAGGGCGAGGTAGTCCAGCCGCAGCGGCGGGTCGAGGCGGGCGGCCTCGTCCAGTACCTGCCGGGCGGCGGCACGGACGGCCCCCGGGAAGCCCGGCGCCGAGGCGGCCACGGCATGCGCGTCGGCTGCCGCGCGGGACTCCCCTATGGCGCTCAGCGCCTCGGCACGCGCGCGCGTGGAGGGCACTTCGCGGGCCCGGGCCCGCAGTGCCTCCTGCGCGGCGTGCCGGTCGCGGCCGGCGAAGAGCGCGCGGGACAGGGCGAGCGCGGTACGGCGCTCGGCGGGTGACAGGTAGCGGTTGCGGCTGGAGAGGGCGAGCCCGTCCTCCTCGCGCACGGTCGGTACGGCGACGATCTCGACGCCGAAGTTCAGGTCCCGCACCATGCGCCGGATCAGGGCCAGCTGCTGGGCGTCCTTCTGCCCGTACAGGGCCACGTCGGGCCGGGTGAGGTGGAGCAGCTTGGCGACGACGGTGAGCATGCCGTCGAAGTGGCCGGGCCGCGAGGCACCTTCCAGGCGTTCGCCCATGGGGCCCGCGGTGATGCGCACCTGGGGTTCGCCGCCCGGGTAGACCTCGTCCACGGAGGGCGCGAACACGGCGTCGGCGCCGGACTGCTCGGCGATCTTCAGGTCGGCTTCGAGGGTGCGCGGGTAGCGGTCCAGGTCCTCGCCCGCGCCGAACTGCAGCGGGTTGACGAAGACCGTGACGACGACCTCGCCGTCCGGTCCGGCGATCTCGCGTGCGGTGCGGATCAGCGTGGCGTGGCCCTCGTGCAGGGCGCCCATGGTCATCACGACGGCACGGCGGCCGACGCGCACGCGCGTGTGCAGCTCTTCGGCGGTGCTGAGCAGGGCGGTGGTCATCAGGCGTTCCCCTCGGGGCCGTTCGTGCCGTCGGTGCCGTTCGTGCCGGGGCCCGGGCCGTAGCCGGGGCTCGCGCCGGCGCCGCCGTCGGCGAGCACGCCGAGCAGGTCCTCGGCGAGTTCCGGCTTCAGCAGGCCGTGCGCCAGGGCCCGGTCGGCGGTGGCGCGGGCCATCGCCAGATAGCCCGCGACGGTCTGCGGGGCGTGCTTGCTCAGCTCGGTGACGTGCGCGGCGACCGTACCGGCGTCCCCGCGCGCGACGGGTCCGGTCAGTGCCGCGTCGCCGGAGCGCAGCGCGTTGTCCAGAGCGGCGCCGAGCAGCGGGCCGAGCATCCGGTCGGGCGCCTCGACACCCGCCGTGCGCAGCAGCTCCATGGACTGGGCGACCAGGGTGACCAGGTGGTTGGCGCCGAGCGCGAGGGCCGCGTGGTACAGCGGGCGGTTCTCCTCGCTGATCCACTCGGGCTCCCCGCCCATCTCGATGACCAGGGCCTCGGCGGCCAGGCGCAGTTCCTCGGGCGCGGTGACCCCGAAGGAGCAGCCCGCCAGGCGCTGGATGTCCACGGGGGTGCCGGTGAAGGTCATCGCCGGGTGCAGGGCCAGCGGCAGCGCGCCCGCGCGCAGGGCCGGGTCGAGGACGCGGGCACCGTACCGGCCGGAGGTGTGCACGAGCAGCTGGCCCGGCCGTACGGCCCCGGTCTCGGCGAGCCCGGCGACGAGCCCCGGCAGGGTGTCGTCGGGGACGGTGAGCAGCACCAGGTCGGCACGTTGCAGGACCTCGGCGGGCGGCACGACCGGCACGTCGGGGAGCATGGTCTCGGCCCGCCTGCGGGAGGCGTCGGAGACGGCGGACACGGCCACCGGGCGGTGCCCTGCGAGCTGGAGGGACGCAGCCAGCGCGGGGCCCACGCGACCGGCGCCGACGACGCCGACGGTGAGCCGCGCGGGGCGGTCCTTGAGGTCTGGTTGGTGGACTGTACTCACGCGACGGTGGCCTTCCCGTTCCAGTCCGCTCTGGGTACCGGACGATTTCTCGTCATGTTAACGCTATCCGGTTCGGCGGCATTCGGCTGTCCACAGGCTGTGGGCTTCCCCACGTTCCCGCTCCCGGCCCGTCCAGGTGTACGCCGTGCGGAAAACCGGCTGCCCGCGCGGCGCCGGCACGGAAGGATCGCCGCCATGAGCGAGACGGACGAGGTCATGAGCGGCATGGGTGAACGGTGCGACGAGCAGCCGGCCGACGAGCGGTCGGCGCCGGAGCGGATGCGGGAGCGGCGCATGGCCGCCAACCGGGCGGCGCGGCGGGTCCTGTCGCACGCGTCCTGGCGGGATCCGCTCCGCGAACGGCTCGCGCAGCTGGTGGAGGCGGCACCCGAGGTGTACGACCTGGAGGAGCCGACGGACGTCTACGGCGACGGGATCGTGGCCTCCCTGGAGAAGCGGGTCGCCGCGCTGCTGGGCACGGAGGCCGCCGCGTTCTTCCCGACCGGCACGATGGCCCAGCAGGTGGCCCTGCGCTGCTGGGCGGCCCGCACCGGCGACCCCAGGGTGGCCCTGCACGCCCTCGCTCACCCCGAGGTGCATGAACGGCATGCGTTCAGCCAGGTCAGCGGCCTGCGCCCGGTCCGCGTGACCAGCGAGCCGAGGTTGCCCACGGCCGAGGAGATACGCGACTTCCCCGAGCCCTTCGGAACGCTGATGCTGGAACTGCCTCTGCGGGACGCCGGTTTCGTGCTGCCTTCCTGGGAGGAGCTGACCGAGGTCGTCGAGGCGGCGCGGGAGCGCGACGCGGTCGTGCACTTCGACGGCGCCCGGCTGTGGGAGAGCACGGACCACTTCGGCCGCTCCCTGGAGGAGATCGCGGGCCTGGCCGACAGCGTCTACGTGTCGTTCTACAAGTCCCTCGCCGGCTTCGGCGGCGCCGCGCTGGCCGGTCCGCGCACGCTGGTCGAGGAGGCGAAGACCTGGCGGCACCGGTACGGCGGCATGGTCTTCCAGCAGTTCCCGACGGCCCTGTCCGCGTTCGTCGGGCTGGAGCGTGAGCTGCCCCGGCTGCCTGAGTACGTGCGGCACGCGCGCGTGGTGGCCGCCGCGCTGCGCGAGGGGTTCGCGGAGGCCGGGCTGCCGTGGGCACGGGTGCACCCCGAGGTGCCGCACACCCACGAGTTCCAGCTCTGGCTGCCGTACGAGCCCGACGTGACGGCGGAGGCGGCCGTACGCCAGGCCGAGGAAACCTCGGTGATGCTCTTCCAGGACGCCTGGGACGGCAGGGGCCCCGGCATGGCCTGCACCGAGGTCACGGTCCGCGCGGCGGGCCTGGAGTGGACGGCCGACGAGGTCCGCGCAGCGGCCCGGGACTTCGCGAGCCGCCTGCCGAACCGGGGCTAGCCGACGCGGCAGGTGCGGCGCGCGGTGCCGCCGGTGACGCGCCTGCGGTGCAGCCGGTGGTGCGCCTGCGGTGCAGCCGGTGGTGCGCCTGCGGTGCAGCCGGTGGCAGGCGCGCGGCTCGCGCCGCTCGCAGGGCCGGTCCGGGCCGTGTCGCCCGGACCGGGCGGTGCGCGCTCGTCGCGTGGGGCCCGGAGGCGTCAGCGCTGAGCGGGCAGGGGCCGCGCGCCGTCGCCGGGCCGGAGGATGCGGGGCGCCGCTCAGACGGAGCCGCCGCCCGCCCGGACCAGGCCGGTCTCGTACGCCAGTACCACCACCTGCACCCGGTCCCGCAGGCCGAGCTTGGTGAGGATGCGGCCCACGTGGGTCTTCACGGTCGCCTCGGACAGCACCAGCCGGGCCGCGATCTCCCCGTTGGACAGGCCCTGCGCGACCAGCACCATCACCTCGCGCTCCCGCTCGGTGAGCCGCCCCAGCTCCTGGTGCTGGGGCTGACTGTTCGCGGAGGGCAGCATGGGGGCGAAACGATCCAGCAGCCGCCGGGTCGTGGAGGGCGCGACCACCGCGTCGCCGCTGTGCACCGCGCGGATGGCGGTCAGCAGCTCACCGGGCGGCACGTCCTTGAGCATGAACCCGGAGGCGCCCGCCTTCAGCCCGGAGAAGGCGTATTCGTCCAGGTCGAAGGTGGTCAGGATCAGTACCTTCGGCGGGTCGGGCTCGACGCAGATCCGCCGGGTGGCCTCCACACCGTCCAGCTTGGGCATGCGCACGTCCATCAGGACGACGTCGACAGCGGTGGAGCGCAGCACCTGGAGGGCCTCGACGCCGTCGCCCGCCTCCGCGACGACCTCCATGTCCGGCTGGGCGGCGAGCACCATCCGGAAACCGGTGCGCAGCAGCACCTGATCGTCGACGAGCATCACGCGGATCGTCATCGGGTCCTCTTCTGTTTCCGTTTGTTTTCGGTGTTTCCGGTCGTTTTGAACAGTGCGGGTCAGTGCCGGCGCTCAGCGCGCCGGTTTGAGCGGCAGCAGCACGCTGATGCGGAACCCTCCGCCCGGGCGCGGCCCGGCGTCCAGGGTGCCGCCGACCATGCCGACCCGCTCACGCATGCCGATCAGACCGTGTCCCTGCCCGTCGGCGCCGCCCTCCTCGTACATCTCGTGCGGGGCGCCCTTGCCGTCGTCCTCGACGAGCAGGCCCAGCCCGTCGTCGAAGTAGACCAGCCGGACGCTCGCGCCGGCGTTGGGCCCGCCGTGCTTGCGGGTGTTGGTCAGCGCCTCCTGCACGATCCGGTACGCGGTCAGCTCCACGCCGCTGGGCAGCGGGCGCGGGGTGCCCTCGACCTTGAAGTCGACGGGCAGGCCGGCGTCACGGCACTGCTCGACCAGATCCTCGATCTGCTCGACGTCGGGCTGCGGGACGTACTCCCCGCTCTCCTGGTGCTCCCCGGTGCGCAGCACGCCCAGCAGGCGGCGCATCTCGGCCAGGGCCTGGCGGCCGGTGGAGGAGATCGTCTCCAGGGCCTTCTTCGCCTGGTCGGGGGCGGCGTCGAGGACGTAGGCGGCGCCGTCGGCCTGCACCACCATGACCGACACGTTGTGCGCGACGACGTCGTGCAGCTCGCGCGCGATCCGGGCACGCTCAGCGGCGACGGCCACCTTGGCCTGCGCCTCGCGCTCCTTCTCCAGGCGGGCGGCGCGCTCCTCCAGCTGGGCGAAGTAGGCGCGCCGGGTGCGCATGGAGTCGCCGAGCACCCAGGCCAGCGCGAAGGGCACCGTCTGGAACACCGCGAGGGCGACATGCCCGAAGAAGCTGCTGTGCCCGGCCGGCCAGCGTATCTGTGCCACTGTCGCCGCCACGAGGCTGGCGGCGAGGGCGATCCGGGAGGCCCAGCGCGCGCCGACCGTGGCCACCGTGTAGGTGATCACCAGCATGGCGAAGTCGGCGACGGTCGTCTCGACATCGACGATCAGCTGGGCCAGTCCGGTCCCGAGGGCGAGCAGCAGCATCGGCTCCGGGAACCGGCGGCGCAGCGCGACGACCAGGCACAGCACCGCGGACACGGACAGTCCGGAGGCGATCGTGCCGTGATGATCGGGCATCCCGTTCATATTGACCACGCTCACGCCGGACAGCCCGAACAGGACGACGGCCCAAGCGGTGTCGACCCAGGTCGGGTGGCGGCGGAGGAAGTCATAGAGGCGCTGCACGCAACCCAGCGTAGGGAAACCCGCAGGGTGCGGGGGTCAACCGGAGGGTCGATCCACGTCCGGCACGCATACTCCGCAAGGTGGAGGAGTTGATCATCTGTGCGCCTAGTCTGGCCCGGTGACGGACGAGACGGCAGGGAAAACGGAACCCGTCCCCGAGGGCGCCCGGGGCTGGCGGGCGGCGATGCGGGAGGCGCTGTACGGGCCCAGTGGCTTCTACCGGCTCCCGGAGGGCCCGGCCGGCCATTTCCGTACGTCTGTGCACGCGTCACCGCTGTTCGCGCGGGCGGTGGCCGGGTTGCTGTGCCGGGTCGACGAGGCGCTCGGGCGGCCCGCGGCGCTGGACTTCGTCGACATGGGGGCCGGACGGGGGGAACTGGTGACCGGAGTGCTCGCCGCCCTGCCGGCCGCGGTGGCCGCCCGCACCCGCGGGTGTGCCGTCGAGATCGCCGACCGCCCGGCGGTCCTGGACGAGCGGATCACCTGGCTGAGCGAACCGCCGGAGGCGGTCACCGGGCTGCTGTTCGCCAACGAGTGGCTGGACAACGTACCCGTGGACGTCGCCGAAGTGGACGCAGCGGGCGTGCCCCGGCTGGTGCTCGTCGCGGACGACGGCACCGAGCGGCTCGGCGAGGCGGTGACCGGCCCGGACGCGGACTGGCTGGCACGCTGGTGGCCGCTGCCCGCGCGGGAGGGACTGCGGGCGGAGGTCGGCCTGCCCCGGGACCTGGCGTGGGCTTCCGCGGTGGACCGGGTGGCGCGGGGGCTCGCGGTGGCCGTCGACTACGCGCACACCCTCGACGCGCGCCCCCCGTTCGGCACGCTCACCGGCTTCCGGGAGGGCCGCGGGACGGCGCCCGTGCCGGACGGGTCGTGCGACATCACGGCGCACGTGGCACTGGACGCGTGCGCGGCGGCGTCCACGGCGTACGCGCTCCCCGGTGCCACGCCTATGGCCTCAGCCCCGGCGCGTACGCTCTCGGCCGCGCGCCTGCTCACGCAACGCGACGCCCTGCGCGCTCTCGGCGTAACCGGCGCACGCCCCCCGCTCGCGCTGGCTTCCACGGACCCCTCGGCGTATGTGCGCGCTCTCGCGGGCGCCGGTGAGGCTGCCGAACTCACCGCACCGGGCGGCCTCGGCGACTTCGGCTGGCTGCTCCAGCCGGTGGGAATTCCGGACCCGCTCGCCTGAGAGGCCGGCAGTCGGCGCAGGGGCCGCCTACTTGTCGATGTCCCCGACCACGAAGAACATCGACCCCAGGATCGCCACCATGTCCGCCACCAGCGTGCCCGGCAGCAGTTCCGTCAGCGCCTGGATGTTGTTGTACGACGCCGAGCGCAGCTTCAGCCGGTACGGCGTCTTCTCGCCCTTGCTCACGAGGTAGTAGCCGTTGATGCCGAGCGGGTTCTCGGTCCACGCGTACGTGTGGCCCTCCGGGGCCTTCAGCACCTTCGGCAGCCGCTGGTTGATCGGACCGGGCGGCAGCTCGGCGAACCGGTCCAGGCAGGCGTCGGCCAGGTCCAGCGCGTTGTGGGTCTGCTCCAGGAGGCACTCGAAGCGGGCGAGGCAGTCCCCCTCACCGCGGGTGACGACCTTCAGGGTGTCCTGCAGCTCGCCGTAGGCCAGGTAGGGCTCGTCGCGGCGCAGGTCGAAGTCGACGCCCGAGGCGCGCGCGATGGGTCCGCTCACACCGTAGGCGTGCACGGCCTGCGCGGTGAGCGCCCCCACACCCCGCGTACGCCCCCGGAAGATCTCGTTGCCGAGCACCAGGTCGTCGAAGACGTCCATGCGCGAGCGCACGGCGGCGACGGCGGCACGCGCGCGTGCGGTCCAGCCGGCCGGCAGGTCCTCCTTGAGGCCACCGACGCGGTTGAACATGTAGTGCATGCGCCCGCCGGAGACCTCCTCCATGACGTTCTGGAGCACCTCGCGCTCCCGGAACGCGTAGAAGACCGGGGTGATACCGCCCAGCTCCAGCGGATACGAACCGAGGAACATCAGGTGGTTGAGCACCCGGTTCAGCTCGGCGAGCAGCGTGCGCGTCCACACCGCGCGCTCCGGCACCTCCATGCCGAGCATCCGCTCCACGGCGAGGACCACGCCCAGCTCGTTCGAGAACGCCGACAGCCAGTCGTGGCGGTTGGCGAGCATGATGATCTGCCGGTAGTCGCGCGCCTCGAAAAGCTTCTCCGCGCCCCGGTGCATATAGCCGATCACCGGCTCCGCGTGCCGGATGCGCTCCCCGTCCAGCACCAGCCTGAGCCGCAGCACGCCGTGCGTGGACGGGTGCTGAGGGCCGATGTTGAGCACCATGTCGGTGCTCTCGGCGGCACCGCCGATCCCGATCGTGGTCTCGGTCGTAGCAGTCATGGACCCAGTTTCCCCTACGTACGCCGACCCCATGGAGACGGGGAGCCCCCCAGGAGGGGCCGCTGGACGACATGAGCCCGGCTCACCCCTCGGGGTGAGCCGGGCTCGGTGTCGTATCCGCCGGATCCACGTCGTGTCCGGCGGGGGCGCCCGCCGGTCTCAGGAAGCCGCGCTGCGCAGCCCCTGGACGTCGATCTGCTCGGTCTCGTCGTGCGTGGTCAGATCGATGACCTGGCCCACGTGCTCCGCAGGGTCGCGGTCGCCGGCCGGCTTGAACGCGGCCTCGGTCTCGGCCTTGTGCAGCGCGAGCGCCTCCTGGCCGACGACGTCGGCGAGGTCCTCGTTCTGCACGGAGTCCAGCGCGGCGGACGAGGTGTGCTTCTGGGTCCCGAAGAAGTCGAACCCGCCCTGGACCACCGGGCGCCGCGCGGACACGGCCGGGACCACGGCCACGGCGGCCGGCACCATGAACTGCCCGGCGGGCTGCTGCCCCGCGGGCAACTCGGGCCGGACCGGCGCCGTCGGGGCGGCGGCCTCGCGCGCGTGCGCCTCGGCCGCCTCGGACTGCCCCTGCGCCTCCTCCTCCCGGGCAGGCTGCGCACCGGCCAGGGCACGCGGCGCCTCGGTCCTGTCCATCACACCGGCCGCGGCGCGCTCTCCTCCGGCCCCTTTGGCGGCAGGCCCCGCGGGTCCCAGAGCCTTCGGCCCGGCGCCGCCGTCGCGGTCGAGGCGGCCCAGCGCCGACAGGGCCCGCTGGTACAGCCGGGCGCCCTCGGGCGAGAACACGGCGGCCGTCTTCGGGACCTCGGTGCCGGACGCCTCCGCGTCCGCACCGGGCTTCGCAGGCTCCGGCTCGGCGCTGCGCGCGGGCGGCAACGCGGGCGCGGACGAGGGTGCCGCCGACTCGACCTCCAGCAGCCGGCGTCCCTCCAGGGCGCTCGCGCGCTCGGTCTCCGCGGTGGCGTAGCGGCGCAGCAGGGCCGCGTGTTCGTTGCGCAGGCCTGCCAGCTCGGCCCGCTTGGCGCGCAGCCGCTGCTCCAGACGGGCGCGCAGTTCGCGCGACTCCTCCAGGTCGGTCTCCAGTTCGGCGACCCGTTCCTCGTACCGCCACTCGTCGCCGGCACGCGCGCGCACGAGGTCGGCGACCTGCTTGCCCGCATGAGCGTCCCAGCGGCGCATCACGACCGCGCCGACGGCCGCCGTGGCCGCCGCGGCGGCGGCCAGCGCGCGCAACACCGTGGCCTCGGAGAACACCCAGGGACCCAGCGCGCAGACGACGGAGACACCGGCGATCGCCGACGGCGGCAACAGCCGGTGCAGAGGCGGGGAATGGCGGTGGCGTCCACGTGGCATGGCCAGAAACTTACCGGGTGCAGGCGAATCGCGGACCCCCGCCCCGTAAAAACGCAGCGACACCGCGGGCTTTCCCGGGTACGGCGGCCTCGGCCTCAGCGATCGGTCAGCCGTCCGCTCAGCCACTGCAGCGTCGCCGGGATCTCCCGGCGCCAGGTGTTGAAGTTGTGCCCGCCGCTGGCCAGGATGATCGACGAGATGCGGGTCAGGTTCGTGGCCTGCACACGCTGGACGAACTTGAGGGTGTTCTTGTAGTCGTGCTCGCCGATCCTGCTGCTGGTGACGAGCAGTGAGGTGTCGGGCGCCGGCTCGTGGTTGAGCAGCCAGAACAGGTTGGAACGGTTGCGCAGGGCCTTGTCGCCACGGAAGAGATCGCCGGTCGTGGGGTCGATCGGCGCGTTGTAGTACGGCGACAGGCCCGCACCTGCCGCGTACACCTTCGGGTGGTGCATGGCGAGCTTCAGCGCGCAGTAGCCGCCGGTGGAGTCGCCGAGGATGCCCCAGCTCTCCGGCCGCTTGCCCACCCGGTAGTGGGCGTCGACCGCCTCGGGCAGATCCTTGGCGAAGAAGGACTCCGTCTGCGGTCCGCCCGGAATGTCCACGCACTCCGTGTCGCGCGGCGGGGCCAGCGTCGGCCGCATCATCACCAGGACCATCGGCTGCATCCGCCCGTCCTTGGCCAGCTCCTGCGCCGTGTGCGGGTAGTTCAGCTTGTTCACCAGCGCCTGCGCCGTACCCGGGTAGCCGGTCAGCACCACGGCCGCCGGGAACGTTCGTGTGCGGTACTGGGGCTGGAAGTACTCCGGCGGCAGGTAGACGAAGGCCGGGGTGGCGATGTGGGTCGTGCGGCCCACGATGTCGACCTTCTGGATCTGCCCGGCCGTCTCGGGCCGGCCCCCGCCCGTCCCCGGCACCTCCGAGGTGGAGACCACCTGGAGCGGGCCGCCGGTGCTGCCGTTGGCCGAGTGGTCGACGACCACGCCCTGGTCGGTCTCCTGCCCGAAAAGGTCCGCCCAACTGGCATAGAAACCGAACGACTGGTTGACGGCGATTCCCAGGGAGGCGCAGAGCGCCAGCTGGGTCGCGAACAGCAGGCCGATGCGGCCACTGACGGTCCGCCAGTTCTGGCGTGCCAGCCGCGGCCAGAGCCACACGGTGCCGATGAACAGCACCGCCGCGAAGAGAATCGCCAGCCCCAGCAGTTTGTTGCTCGTGAGACCCATCGGCTGCTTCCTGTCTGCGCTTCCTGTCCGCGCGTACTCCCGTGACCGCCCGACGTTCGTTGCGAGAGCTTGCCCGGGGCTTTCCTTGGCCTTTGACCCGACTTTCCGCAGGGGAGTGAACCTCTCCCTCCGAGACACCGTCCTAGAGGGCGCAATGTCGCCGGATGCCCCGATCGGCACCGGGTTCAAGGTCTCTCGCAGAACTACGGGATGCGATGTCTGTCAGGATAGATGGGGAAATGTCGGGCGGGGTTCCGGGCCGATCAAGCCGGGCGCGGCGCGTACTGCGCGGCCCGCGCCCCGAGGCCGTCCCCACCGTGATCGGCAGGGCGTGCGCCCTTGTGGGCGTCCTGGACATTGCCGCGGGTGTGTTCCCGGAGTTCCGTCACAGCCGTATGCACGCCCTGGCCGAAGTGCTGCCGGGCTCCTTCGGTCCCTTCGCCGCGGCGCTCTCGCTCAGCGCCGGTGTGCTGTTGCTGCTGCTCGCGCACGGGCTCAGGCGGCGCAAGCGCCGGGCGTGGCGCGCCGCGGTCGCGCTGCTGCCGGCGGGCGCGGCGGCCCAGTTCGCGTACCGGCACTCGCTCATCGGCGTGCTCATCGCGGTGGCCCTCCTCGCACCCCTGCTGCGCCACCGCCACGAGTTCGCGGCGCTGCCCGATCCGCGCAGCCGGTGGCGCGCGCTCGCGAACTTCATCCTCATGAGTGCCGGTTCCCTGGCCCTCGGACTGGTCATCGTCAGCGTCCACCCCGACCGGGAGATCGGTGACCCGAGCCTGGCCGACCGGCTGACGCACGTGCTGTACGGCCTGTTCGGCTTCGAAGGTCCCGTCGACTACTCCGGCAACACGTCCTGGACGGTCGCCTTCTCCCTCGGCGCCCTCGGCTGGCTCACCGCGGTCACCACCATCTACCTGGCCTTCCGCCCCGAACACCCGGCCGCCCGGCTCACCGAGGAGGACGAGAGCAGACTGCGCGCCCTGCTCGCCAAACACGGCGGCCGTGACTCCCTCGGCCACTTCGCGCTGCGCCGCGACAAGGCGGTCGTCTTCTCGCCCAGCGGCAAGGCCGCCGTCACCTACCGCGTGGTCTCCGGTGTGATGCTCGCCAGTGGCGACCCGATCGGCGACGTCGAGGCCTGGCCGGGCGCCATCGAACGCTTCATGGACGAGGCCAGGGCACACTCCTGGACCCCCGCGGTCATGGGCTGCTCGGAGACCGGCGGCGAGGTGTGGACCCGCGAAACCGGCCTCGACGCCCTCGAACTGGGCGACGAGGCGGTGGTGGACGTCGCGGATTTCTCGCTCGCCGGACGCGCGATGCGCAACGTGCGCCAGATGGTCAAGCGCATCGAGCGGGCCGGCTACGAGACCCGGGTACGGCGCGTTCGTGACCTCGGCGCAACCGAGTTGGAGCGGATCCGGCGGGCGGCGGAGGACTGGCGCGGCACCGACACCGAGCGCGGCTTCTCCATGGCGCTCGGCCGTATCGGCGACCCCGCCGACGGCGACTGTCTGATCGCCACCGCCCACAAGCAGGACGAGGAACCCGGCGAGTACGGCGACCTGAAGGCGATCCTGCACTTCGTGCCCTGGGGCACCGACGGCGTCTCCCTGGACCTCATGCGCCGCGACCGCGGCGCCGACCCCGGCATGAACGAACTGCTGATCGTCGCCGCCCTGCAGGCCGCCCCGAAGTTCGGCATCACCCGGATCTCGCTCAACTTCGCGATGTTCCGCTCGGCCCTCGCCCGCGGGGAGAAGATCGGCGCCGGCCCGGTGCTGCGCGCCTGGCGCGGACTGCTGGTGTTCCTCTCACGGTGGTTCCAGATCGAGTCGCTGTACAAGTTCAACGCCAAGTTCCAGCCGCGCTGGGAACCGCGCTTCGTGGTCTACCGCGCCTCCGCCGACCTGCCACGCATCGGCTTCGCCGCCATGCAGGCCGAGGGCTTCGTCGACCTCGCCCTCCCGCTCCCGCGCTTCCTGCGGCGGCGCAGGGCAGCCGCCGAGCGCCCCTGCACGCACACGCTGACGGAGGGGGACGTCCGGGCCGCCTGAGCCGCGCGGCATCCGCAGCGCGTTCGCGGCCCCCTCCTGGGCCTACGCTGAACGTATGAACAACCTCAGCGGGCGCGGCCACGTGGCGGGCCTTCCGGCATGGGACCGGTGCGCGGTCATGGGTGTCGTCAACGTGACCCCCGACTCCTTCTCCGACGGTGGCCGCTGGTTCGACACGACCACCGCCGTCAAACACGGGCTCGACCTGGTCGCCCAGGGCGCCGACCTGGTCGACGTCGGCGGTGAGTCCACCCGCCCCGGCGCCACCCGTGTCGACGAGGACGAGGAACTGCGGCGTGTGATCCCCGTCATCCGCGGCCTGGCCGCCGAAGGCGTCGTCGTCTCCGTCGACACCGTGCGCGCCTCGGTCGCCGAGCAGTCCCTCGCGGCCGGCGCCGCCCTCGTCAACGACGTCAGCGGCGGCCTCGCCGACCCCGCGATGATCCCGGTGGTCGCCGACGCCGGCGCCCCCTTCGTCGTCATGCACTGGCGCGGCTTCCTGGAGGGCGGCAACGTCAGGGGCGTCTACGAGGACGTCGTCACCGAGGTCGTGGACGAGCTGCGCGCGCGTGTGGAGGCCGTACTGGAAGGCGGCATCGCTCCCGAGCGCCTCGTCGTCGACCCCGGCCTGGGCTTCTCCAAGGAGGCAGAGCACGATCTCGCCCTGCTCGCCCACCTCGACCGTCTGCACGCCCTCGGCCGCCCCCTGTTGGTCGCCGCCTCCCGCAAGCGCTTCCTCGGCCGTGTCCTCGCCGGCCCCGAGGGCGCGCCCCCGCCGGCCCGGGAACGCGACGCCGCCACGGCCGCCGTCTCCGCGCTGGCGGCGCAGGCCGGCGCGTGGGCGGTGCGCGTGCACGAGGTCCGCGCCACCGCGGACGCCGTGCGGGTTGCGCGGGCCGTGGAAGGGGCGCGTACCGCTGCGGGAGGGGAGCGTGACGAGTCGGGTACGGCCGGAGGCGCGCCGGAAGGAGCCCGGTGAGCGCCCCCCACACCGACGTCGAACAAGTAGAGGCAGCCAACACCGCCTTCTACGAGGCGATGGAACGCGGCGACTTCGAAGAACTGTCCTCGCTCTGGCTCACCCCGTCCGACCTGGGCGTCGACGAGGAGTACCACGACCCGGCGGACACCGGCGTGGTCTCCTGCGTGCACCCCGGCTGGCCGGTGCTCACCGGCCGCGGCGAGGTTCTCCGGTCGTACGCGCTGATCATGGCGAACACCGACTACATCCAGTTCTTCCTCACCGACGTCCACGTCTCCGTCACCGGCGATACCGCCCTCGTGACCTGCACCGAGAACATCCTCAGCGGGGGCCCGGCCCCCGAGGACGGCGCGGAACTCGGCCCCCTGGTCGGCCAGCTCGTCGTCGCCACGAACGTGTTCCGGCGCACACCCTCCGGCTGGAAGATGTGGTCGCACCACGCCTCGCCCGTCCTGGCGGAGACCAACGAAAGCGACGAAGACGACCAGAACGGCACGAACGGCATACATCCGGACGGAAACCCCCTCGCCTGACCGGGCGGACCCCCACCGGGCAGGACGGGGACGGGGCCCGTCGCACGAAGTGGTTGGAATCACGGCCCTCGGGGTAGGAGCGGCTACCAGCCCATGACACGGCCCGGCTCGCCAGGGGAAACGGGCGGTGAACCCTTCCGGCTCCACGCCGGGCCCGCGCCCCCGTGGCCCGGCCGTGTCAGCGCCCGCAGGTAGATTCGTCTGAGGCCGGTGTGCCGCCCGCACGCGGCACTGGCCGTTCCCGACGATTGCAGGAGTGATTCGCGTGGATCGTGTCGCGCTGCGCGGCCTGAAGGCCCGCGGGCACCACGGTGTGTTCCCCAAGGAGCGCGAGGAGGGCCAGACGTTCATCGTCGACCTCGTCCTTGGCCTCGACACCCGACCGGCCGCTGCCGACGACGACCTGGCGAAGACCGTGCACTACGGCATCGTCGCCGAGGAGGTCGTGGCCGTGGTCGAGGGTGAACCGGTGAACCTCATCGAGACGCTCGCCGAACGCATCGCACAGACCTGCCTCAAGCACGAAGGGGTCCGGGAGGTCGAGGTCTGCGTCCACAAGCCGGACGCCCCCATCACCGTCCCCTTCGACGATGTGACCGTCACCATCACCCGGAGCCGAGTATGACCCGACCTTTCGCACAGGGTCAGAGCGACCCGACCGTACAGCCGGTGCCCGCCTCGGTCGTCGAGCGGGTCGACGCCGCCGACACGACCCTCCAGAACCCGAAATGGGCCGTGATCTCCCTCGGCTCGAACCTCGGCAACCGCCTGGAGACGCTCCAGGGAGCCGTCGACGCCCTGGAGGACACCCCGGGCGTCCGCGTGAAGGCCGTCTCCCCGGTGTACGAGACCGAGCCGTGGGGCGTGGAGCCGGGCAGCCAGCCGTCGTACTACAACGCGGTCGTGGTCCTGAAGACCACGCTCCCCCCGTCCTCTCTCCTGGAGCGGGCGCACGCCGTCGAGGAGGCGTTCAACCGCGTCCGCGACGAGCGCTGGGGCCCGCGCACCCTCGACGTCGACATCGTCTCCTATGCCGACGTCACCTCCGACGACCCGCACCTCACCCTCCCCCACCCGCGCGCCCACGAACGCGCCTTCGTGCTGGCGCCCTGGCACGACGTGGACCCGCAGGCCCAGCTGCCCGGCCGCGGAACGGTGGCCGAACTGCTCTCCGCCGTCACCCGCGACGGCGTCGAACCCCGCGGGGATCTGGAACTCCGACTGCCCGAGTAGTCGTTAAGGTCAAGACGGTCAAGACGACCGACAGGCCGAGACGACCCCGGGTCCGGCACAGTCCGGGAGCGTTCCGGGGAAGCTGAAGGGACACCGTGAGAGAGCTGCGCATCAGGGTGCTGGTCGGCGTGTTCGTCGTGGCCGGCGTCCTGTCCTGGGCGGGCGCCCGTCTGTGGAACTCGGTCGGGACACTGCCGAGCGTCCCCCTGGCCGCCCCCGTCGTCCTGGCCCTGATCGCCGCGGTCCTTCTCTCGACGGCGCTCTCGCTGCGCGCCCGTCTCAAGGCCCAGCGCGAGCGCCGCCCCGGCGCAAAGGGTGTCGACCCGCTGATGGCCGCCCGCGCGGTCGTCTTCGGTCAGGCCAGCGCTCTGGTCGCCGCCCTCGTCGCCGGCATGTACGGCGGCACCGGGGTCTTCCTCCTGGAACTCCTCGACATCCCCGCCCGCCGCGACCAGGCCATCTACGCAGGCTTCTCGGTCCTGTCCGGCCTCGCCGTGATAGCGGCAGCCCTGTTCCTGGAACGAGTCTGCAAACTCCCCGAGGACGACGACCAGAACCACCAGGGCGCGGAGCCGGTGGCCTGACCGCCGACCTTCCAGGGGTCGTTCAGCGGGCCATGATGAGGCTCATCGCCTCGTTCCGCGTAGCCGCGTCCCTCAGCTGTCCGCGCACCGCCGACGTTATGGTCTTCGCGCCGGGCTTGCGGATACCGCGCATGGACATGCACATGTGCTCGCACTGGACGACCACGATGACGCCCCGCGGCTCCAGGATCTCCATCAAGGAGTCCGCGATCTGCGTGGTGAGACGCTCCTGCACCTGGGGACGGCGCGCGTAGACGTCCACGAGACGGGCCAGCTTGGACAGCCCGGTGATCTTCCCCGCCTCGGACGGGATGTAGCCGACGTGGGCGACACCGCGGAACGGCACCAGATGATGCTCACAGGTGCTGTAGACCTCGATGTCCTTCACCAGCACCATCTCGTCGTGGCCGAGGTCGAAGGTCGTCGTCAGGACGTCCTCGGGCTGCTGCCACAGGCCGGCGAAGATCTCCTTGTACGCCCGCGCCACCCGCGCCGGCGTCTCCCGGAGGCCCTCGCGGTCCGGGTCCTCGCCGACCGCGATCAGCAGCTCGCGCACGGCGTTCTCGGCGCGCTTCTCGTCGAACTCGCCGATCGGGCCCTCGCCGTCCAGCGTCACGGGGTCGGTCATCTGGTTCCTCGTTCCTCTGCCTTGCGCGCGTGCGGCCACGGCGTCTCGCGGCCACGGCGTCTCGTGTGCGGACATACGAATGCCGCGCCCCCAGGCTAGAACCCGGGGGACGCGGCATTCATTCCGGTCCGGTTGGCCGGAACCCGTCAGGGCTCCGTGCGGTCCTCGGGGGACTCCGTCACCGGGGCGGACTCCATGGCCGTGGACTTGGCCGTGCTGATCGCCGCCGTCGCGCCGTTCGCGCCGTTGGTCAGTGCCAGCTCCTTCGGGGAGAGCACCGGCGGACGGGTGGACGGGGTGCGGCGGGAGGAGCCGGTCCAGGCGGGCCGCGGCGGGCGCTTGACGATGGGGGCGAAGATCTCGGCGATCTCCTCCTTGCCCAGGGTCTCCTTCTCCAGCAGCTGGAGAACGAGGTTGTCGAGCACGTCGCGGTTCTCGACCAGGATCTCCCAGGCCTCGTTGTGCGCGGTCTCGATGAGCTTCTTGACCTCTTCGTCGACCAGCGCGGCGACCTCTTCCGAGTAGTCGCGCTGGTGAGCCATCTCACGGCCGAGGAAGGGCTCGCTGTTGTCGCTGCCGAACTTGATCGCACCGAGCCGCTCGGTCATGCCGTACTGCGTGACCATCGCGCGGGCCAGGTTGGTGGCCTTCTCGATGTCGTTGGCGGCGCCGGTGGTCGGGTCGTGGAAGACCAGTTCCTCGGCCGCGCGACCGCCCAGCATGTAGGCGAGCTGGTCGAGCATCTCGTTGCGCGTGGTCGAGTACTTGTCCTCGTCGGGCAGGACCATCGTGTAGCCGAGGGCCCGGCCGCGGGACAGGATCGTGATCTTGTGGACCGGGTCGGAGTTCGGCGAGGCCGCCGCGACCAGGGCGTGGCCGCCCTCGTGGTACGCGGTGATCTTCTTCTCCTTGTCCGACATGATCCGGGTCCGCTTCTGCGGGCCCGCGACCACGCGGTCGATCGCCTCGTCCAGCGCCTTGTTGTCGATCAGCTTCTGGTCGCTGCGGGCCGTCAGCAGGGCGGCCTCGTTGAGCACGTTGGCCAGGTCCGCACCCGTCATGCCCGGGGTGCGCCGGGCCACGGCGGCCAGGTCGACGTCCGGCTGGACCGGCTTGCCCTTCTGGTGGACCTTGAGGATCTCCAGACGGCCCTGCAGGTCCGGCGGGTCGACGGCGATCTGCCGGTCGAAGCGGCCGGGGCGCAGCAGCGCCGGGTCGAGGATGTCGGGACGGTTGGTGGCGGCGATCAGGATCACGCCGCCCTTGACGTCGAAGCCGTCCATCTCGACGAGCAGCTGGTTCAGGGTCTGCTCGCGCTCGTCGTGACCACCGCCGAGGCCGGCGCCGCGGTGGCGGCCGACCGCGTCGATCTCGTCCACGAAGACGATCGCCGGGGCGTTCGCCTTGGCCTGCTCGAACAGGTCACGGACACGGGAGGCACCGACACCGACGAACATCTCGACGAAGTCCGAGCCGGAGATCGAGTAGAAGGGGACCCCTGCCTCGCCGGCCACGGCGCGCGCGAGGAGCGTCTTGCCGGTACCGGGGCGGCCGTAGAGCAGCACACCCTTGGGGATCTTGGCGCCGACGGCCTGGAACTTGGCCGGCTCCTGCAGGAACTCCTTGATCTCCTGGAGTTCCTCGACGGCCTCGTCGCAGCCGGCGACGTCGGCGAAGGTCGTCTTCGGGGTGTCCTTGGTGATGAGCTTGGCCTTGGACTTGCCGAAGTTCATGACCCGGGAGCCGCCGCCCTGCATCTGGTTCATCAGGAACAGGAAAACGACCACGATCAGAACGAAGGGGAGCAGGGAGAGCAGGACGCCGACGAACGGGTTCTGCTTGGACGGCGAAACCGTGTAGCCGTCCGGAATCTGCTTGTCCTGGTATTTGGTCTGCAGCGTGCCGGCGAGCGTCACGCCCTGGTCGCCGATGTAGCTCGCCTGGATCTTCGAGCTGCCCTCGACCTTGTAACCGTCCTTGAGCGTGACCTTGATGCTCTGCTCGTCACCGGTGGTGAGCTTGGCCGAATCGACCTTGTTGGCGTTGATCGCCGCCACGACCTGGCCGGTGTCCACCGTCTTGTAGCCGCCGGACGAGCCGACGACCTGCATCAACACGACCACGGCAAGGACGGCCAGCACGATCCACATGACCGGCCCACGGAAGTATCGCTTCACGTCCATCCATACGGAGCGGTGCCGCCCCGTCCCTCCTGCCATAGTGAGTTTGATAAGACAGTTCTTCTGACGGTACCCCAGCATTGTTGCCCGAAGCCGCACGGAGCGGTATCGACGGCCGGCAATCCCGTCTCTGCATGCTCCAACGGCGCGAAACCCGCTGGGGTTCCCGATCGTCTTACAGGGACTGGCCCAATTGGCCCAGTCTGAGCCCGGTCGGGCTCAGCCGCCGTAGACGTGGGGCGCGAGCGTACCGACGAACGGCAGGTTGCGGTACTTCTCGGCGTAGTCGAGGCCGTAGCCGACGACGAACTCGTTGGGGATGTCGAAGCCGACCCACTCGACGTCGATGGCGACCTTGGCGGCGTCCGGCTTGCGCAGCAGCGTGCACACCTTCAGGGAGGCGGGCTCGCGCGAGCCGAGGTTGTTGATCAGCCACGACAGCGTCAGGCCGGAGTCGATGATGTCCTCGACGATCAGGACGTGCTTGCCCTTGATGTCGGTGTCGAGGTCCTTGAGGATGCGGACGACACCGGAGGACTGGGTGCCCGCGCCGTAGGAGGACACGGCCATCCAGTCCATGGTGACGGGGGTGGACAGCGCTCGGGCGAGGTCCGCCATGACCATCACCGCGCCCTTGAGCACACCGACGATGAGCAGGTCCTTGCCCGCGTACTCCGCGTCGATCTTCGCGGCCAGCTCGGCCAGCTTCGCGTCGATCTCTTCCTTGGTGATGAGCACCTGCTGAAGGTCGGCACCCATGTCTTTCGCGTCCACCCGCATCACTTTCGGTCGTCCCGCACTTACGGCCACCGGCTGCCCGGACCCCCTCGGAGCGTCGCTCCCGGGCCGGAATCAGCCTTGCCGAATCACGACGATTCAGCCTTGCCGAATCACCAGTCTGCCACCCTGGCGCTGGGCGACGACTTTGCCCGGGAGATTGATGGCTCCCTGACCGCGCCAGCCGGTGATCAACCGGTCCACTTCCTCGATGTGCCGGGCGAAGAGCGAACCGGCCGGGGCACCGGCCTCGATGGCGGCGCGGCGCAGGATGCGACGGCGCACGGCGGGCGGCAGGGCGTAGAGCTTGGCGCACTCCAGCATTCCCGCGGCGTCGCGTACGGACGCCTCGGCCTGGCCGGCCCAGGCGTCGAGGGCGTCGGCGTCGTCGCGGGAGAGCTGGGCGGTGCGGGCGAGCGCCTCGATCACGCCTTTGCCGAGGGCCTTCTCCAGGGCGGGCAGTCCTTCGTGGCGCAGCCGGGAGCGGGTGTAGGCCGGGTCGGTGTTGTGCGGGTCGTCCCAGACGGGCAGGGACTGGACCATGCAGGCCTTGCGGGCGGTCTGCCGGTCGATGTGCAGGAAGGGGCGCCGGTAACGACCGCCGGCCCCCGAGACCGCGGCCATGCCGGACAGGGAGCGGATGCCGGAGCCTCGGGCGAGGCCCAGCAGGACGGTTTCGGCTTGGTCGTCCCGGGTGTGGCCGAGCAGGACCGCGGTGGCGCCGTGGCGGACGGCCGCGGCGTCCAGGGCGGCGTATCGGGCGTCCCGGGCGGCGGCCTCGGGGCCGCCTTCGCGGCCGACGGTGACGGCGACGGACTCGGCGGGGGCGAGCCCCAGCCCGTGCAACCGCAGGACGACCTCGTCGGCGCGTAGGTCGGAGCCGGGCTGGAGGCCGTGGTCGACGGTGATGCCGCCGGCGCGGATGCCGAGTTTGGGGGCTTCGAAGGCCAGTGCGGAGGCGAGCGCCATGGAGTCGGCACCGCCGGAGCACGCGACGAGCACGAGCGGGGAGGGGAACCGCTCGGCCGGCCGGTCCGGGTGCTCGCCGGAGGTCTGGTGGTCGTTGAGGATGTCGTGGAGGACGCGGCGGACCGCCAGGCGTATCGCCGCGACCGCAGGATGGGGACCCATGTCCGGTTCCCTTCGTTCATGAAGTTTTCGGGGGGTGAGCCCGAGGTCGGTCACTCAGAGTGGGTCGATGGTGACAGAAGCGGGCCCTTCCCCGAGCATTGCACGCCCACCCGTCGCCCACGGTCCCTCGGACGGGTGATTGGAGAGGCGTTCGACTGCCGTCGGCCGAATTCGTCGCGCGACCCTCCCGCGCGGTTCACGACTCGGTCTTGCGGTGCACCCGCGCGACCCAGTCCGCCGGTTTGGCGATCTCCGTCTTGGTGGGCAGGGTGTTGGGTGAGGTCCACACGCGGTTGAAGCCGTCGACGCCGACCTGGTCGACGACGGCCCGTACGAAGCGTTCGCCGTCGCGGTACTGCCTGAGTTTGGCATCCAGGCCGAGCAGCTTGCGCAGGGCGAGGTCGAGCCGGGAGGCGCCCTTGGCGCGGCGCTGCTGGAACTTCTCGCGGATCTCGGAGACGGTCGGCACCACGCTCGGTCCGACCCCGTCCATCACGTAGTCGGCGTGGCCCTCCAGCAGTGACATCACGGCGGTGAGGCGGCCGAGGATCTCGCGCTGGGCAGGGGTCTGCACGAGTTCCACGAAGGAGCGTCCGCCGTTGTCCTCCTCGCCCTCGGGGCGACCGCCGACGAGGGACTGGACGGCGTCCCGGACGCGCTCCAGGAAGGTCATCGGGTCGACGTCGGTCTCCGCCAGGAACGACTGGATCTCGCCCTCGAGATGGTCGCGCAGCCAGGGCACGGCGGTGAACTGGGTGCGGTGGGTCTCCTCGTGCAGGCACACCCACAGGCGGAAGTCGTGCGGCTCGACGTCGAGTTCCCGTTCGACGTGGACGATGTTGGGCGCGACGAGCAGCAGCCGGCCGCCGCCGTTCGGGGCGGCGGGAAGGTCGCGGGTGGTCGGGGCGAAGGTCTCGTACTGCCCGAGGACCCGGGAGGACAGGAACGACAGCAGCATGCCGAGTTCGACGCCGGTGACCTTGCCGCCGACGGCGCCGAGGACCGCGTTGCCGGGGGTGTTGCCGCGCCGTTGCTGCATCTTCTCCAGCAGCGGTTTGAGGATCTCCCGGAAGCCTGCGACGTTCGCGCGTACCCAGCCGGGCCGGTCGACGACCAGGACGGGCGTGTCGCGGGCCTCGTCGGTGCCCATACGAGTGAAGCCCCGGACGTGCTCCTCCGAGGCTTTGGCGTGCCGGCGCAGTTCCGCGACGACGGCCCTGGCCTCGTCGCGGCTGACGTCGGGGCCCGGTCGTACGAGCCGTGTCGCGGTCGTCACCGCGAGGTTCCAGTCGACCATCCCGGGAGATGCGGCGCCACCGAAGCTCGTCATGTGTCAACCGTACGTGAGCGTTCCCACTTGGGGCAGGCCATGTGGGACAGGCGGGTTCGGGGCGTCGGACGGGTGCGCGGGAGCGGAGCGGTACGGCCGGGCCGCGGCGGCAGCCGCACCGGTCAGCGGCAGCCGCACGCCGCCAGCGCGGTGGCTGTCTTGTCCAGGGCCGACTGGGCTTCCAGGGGGTTCGTCGTGTCGTGGGCGAGGAACGCGAAGGCGAGGAGGCGGCCGTCCTGGTCCACGACCGTGCCCGCCAGGGTGTTCACGCCGGTCAGGGTGCCCGTCTTGGCTCGTACGACTCCGGCCGCGCCGTCGGCGAAACGGTTGGTCAGGGTGCCGGTGAAGCCTGCCACGGGGAGGCCGGTGAGGACGGGGCGCAGGCCGGGGCGGGCCGGGTCGCCGGCCTTGACCAGGAGGGCGGTGAGCAGGTCGGCGGTGAGCCGGTCGTCGCGGTCGAGGCCGCTGCCGTCGTGGAAGGCGGCGCCGGACACCGGCAGGCCCAGCCTCCGCAGCTGTGCGCCGACGGCCTTGGCACCGCCGTCGAAGCTCGCCGGTTCGCCGCTCGCGAGGGCGGTCTGGCGGGCCAGGGTTTCGGCGATGTCGTTGTCGCTGTAGGTCAGCATGCGCTCGACCACCGCGGACAGCGGCGGGGAGGAGACGGCGGCGAGGGTCCGCGCCCGCGTGGTGGCCTTGGAAGGGCCGGGGGACGTGGTGGTGATTCCGGCGTCCTTGAGGAAGCCCGCGAACTTGCCGGCGGCGTCCGCCGCCGGGTCGGCGACCCGGGCTGCCGGGCCGGTGGTCGATCCGTCGGTGCGGCCCTCGTCGGCGGTCAGCGCGCTGACGGGCGCGAGGTTGTCGTTGACGCCGATGCGGTGCAGCGCGGGTCCGGAGAAGAGCGTGGTGTCGTAGGAGAGGGTGATCTTGCGGATGCCGCGGCCCTTGAGAGCCTTCGCGGTGTCCGTCGCCAGGGTGCGCAGGCTCGCCCGGTCTCCCCCGCTCCCGGGTTCGCTCGAGCGGGAGGTGCCCCCGCCCTGTGGGCGGGCCGTCAGCGTCGGGTCGCCGCCGCCCACCAGGACCAGTTCCCGGGTGTCGGGTTCGAGGACGGCGCGGGTGGTGAAGCGGTGGTCGGGACCGAGAGCGGACAGCGCGGCGACGGCGGTGGCGATCTTGGTGGTGGAGGCAGGGGCGAGGGCCTTGTCGGCGTCGGTGCCGTAGAGGCGCTTGCCGGTGGTGACGTCGACGACGGCCGCCGCGTGGCCGCCGCCGAGCGCGGGGGCGTCCAGGAGGGGCTGCAGGACGTCCTCGAGGGGCTTGGCGCCCGACGGCGCCTGTCTGGTCGTCACGGGTCCGTCGGCGCCCCCCAGGCCCGTCAGGACGGCCCGGGCGCTCGGCGCGGGGCGCACCGCCCCCGCCGTCGTACCGGAGTCGCCGTGATCTGCGCCACCCGTCCGCTCAAGGGCAACCGCCCGGTCCCGCTCGGCCGTACGCTGACCGTCGGCGTCCCAGGGACCTGCCACGGACACCGCACCCACGGCCAGCGCCAGCCCGGCGGTGGCGGCACCCGCGGTGTAGTGCCAGGTCCCCAGGGTCCCGGGCCGGGGAAGGCGTTCGGTGAGCGGTCGCAGTGCCTCGGTCAGCCGTGCCGTCCGCAGCGTCGCGGCCGTCATGGCGCGCGCCAGACGCGGCCGTACGGCGTTCGCGGCCCGCACCACGTGCGGTCTCGCGGCTCGCCAAGGTCTCAGCTCTGGCACGACCACCAGCCCCTTTCGCGATCACACACCTGCGTGAGGGACACTTAATCACCAGAACTATGTGCTGATCATGGAGGAGCCACCGGTGGAGTTCGACGTCACGATCGAGATCCCGAAGGGTTCGCGCAACAAGTACGAGGTGGACCACGAGACCGGTCGGATCCGCCTGGACCGTCGCCTCTTCACCTCGACCGCCTACCCGACCGACTACGGGTTCGTGGAGAACACGCTCGGCGAGGACGGCGACCCGCTGGACGCGTTGGTCATCCTGGACGAGCCGACCTTCCCGGGCTGCCTGATCCGCTGCCGCGCGATCGGCATGTTCCGCATGACGGACGAGGCCGGCGGCGACGACAAGCTGCTGTGCGTTCCGGCCACCGACCCGCGTGTGGAGCACCTGCGTGACATCCACCACGTGTCGGAGTTCGACCGCCTGGAGATCCAGCACTTCTTCGAGGTGTACAAGGACCTGGAGCCCGGCAAGTCGGTCGAGGGTGCCAACTGGGTGGGCCGCACGGACGCCGAGGCGGAGATCGAGCGGTCGTACAAGCGCTTCAAGGAGCAGGGCGGTCACTGAGCTGTCCGCTTCCACGGGCCGCACGCGCACGCGTGCGGCCCGTTCGCGCACCCATGCGCATACTGAGCCATACGGAAGGTTGCGTTCAGGGAGCGGTGCGAGGTGACGGAGGCGGAGGACAGCAAGCCCCGGTCGGACGAGGCGTGGAGCGTGTACGACCCGGAGATCACATCCGAGTTCGCCGTTCCCCAGGGCATCGAGGTCCCCGACGGCGGCGCTGAGCCGGAGACGACGTCCGAGTTCGCGGTGCCGAAGGGCCTGCAGGCACCGCAGCCGCCCGGTGCCGCACCGGAGGCGTCGGCGTTCAGCCCGCCGAGCACCTACAGCGCCAGGGAAGCGCCACCCGGGTTCACCCCGGCCACCGGGATGCCCCTGGTCTCCCTGACGAAGGACGCGCCCTGGCAGGACCGGATGCGCACCATGCTGCGCATGCCGGTGACCGAGCGGCCCGCGCCGGAGCCGGTGCAGCGGGCGGAGGAGGGCGCCCCGGCGGTGCCGCGCGTGCTCGACCTGACCCTGCGTATCGGCGAGCTGCTGCTGGCGGGCGGCGAGGGCGCGGAGGACGTGGAGGCCGCGATGTTCGCGGTGTGCCGCTCCTACGGCCTGGACCGCTGCGAGCCGACCGTGACCTTCACGCTGCTGTCGATCTCGCACCAGCCGTCCCTGGTCGATGACCCGGTCACGGCGTCCCGGACGGTGCGGCGGCGGGGCACCGACTACACGCGCCTCGCGGCCGTGTTCCGGCTGGTGGACGATCTGACCGACCCGGAGACCCATGTCTCCCTGGAGGAGGCGTACCGGCGGCTGGCGGAGATCCGCCGCAACCGGCACCCGTACCCCGGCTGGGCGCTGACCCTGGCGAGCGGGCTGCTGGCCGGCGCGGCCTCCATCCTGGTCGGCGGTGACCTGATCGTGTTCGTCGCGGCGGCGATCGGCGCGATGCTCGGCGACCGGCTCGCCTGGCTGGCCGCCGGGCGGGGGCTGCCGGAGTTCTACCAGTTCACGGTGGCGGCCATGCCGCCGGCGGCGATCGGGGTGGCCTTCGCGCTGGCGCACGTCGATGTGCTGGCTTCCGCGGTCATCACCGGTGGGCTGTTCGCGCTGCTGCCCGGACGGGCGCTGGTGGCGGGTGTGCAGGACGGGCTGACGGGCTTCTACATCACCGCGTCGGCCCGCCTGCTGGAGGTCATGTACTTCTTCGCAGGCATCGTCATCGGGGTGCTGGTCGTCCTGTACTTCGGCGTGAAGGTGGGCGGCAGACTCAACCCGGACGCGGCGCTGAACATCTCCGAACGGCCCGTGATCCAGATCGTGGCCTCCATGCTGGTGTCGCTGACCTTCGCAGTGCTGCTCCAGCAGGAACGGTCCACGGTGCTGTGGGTGACGCTCAACGGGGGTGTCGCCTGGTCGGTGTACGGCGCGATGCACTACGCGGGCAGAATCTCCCCGGTCGCCTCCACGGCCGTGGCAGCGGGTCTGGTCGGCCTGTTCGGGCAGTTGCTGTCGCGCTACCGGTTCGCCTCCGCGCTGCCGTACACGACGGCGGCGATCGGGCCCCTGCTGCCCGGTTCCGCGACGTACTTCGGACTGCTGTCCATCGCACAGAACCAGATCGACAAGGGCCTGGTGTCGCTGGCCAAGGCTGCCTCGCTCGCCATGGCCATCGCCATCGGGGTCAACCTCGGCTCGGAGATCTCCCGGCTCACCCTGCGGATCGGCTCCGCCGGGAAGCGCCGGGCGGCGGCCAAGCGGACCAGGGGATTCTGAGCCGCCTGTCTCAGCGGTAGTTGCCCTGGTCGTAGTCGTGGGGGTACTGAGTCCGGTCGTACTGCTGCTGGTACTGCTGGTCGTAGTACGGCTGCTGCGGGTACTGCTGCTGGGGGTACTGCTGCTGCGGATACTGCTGCTGGTCGTAGCCCTGGTTGCCGTAGGCCTGGTTGTGGCCCTGGTTGCCGTGGCCCTGGTCGTCATAGCCCTGGTTCCAGTACTGCTGCTCCTGCTGGGCGTACTGCGGCTCCTGCTCGATGCGGCGCAGCCTCGTCGTGGCGTCGTCCAGGACAGGAGCCGGGCGGGGGGCCTCCGGTGCCGGCTGCGGGGCCTTCTTCTCCTTGCTCCGCGCCCGCAGGAACTCGATGGCGATCGGCACCACCGAGACGAGGACTATCAGGATGAGGATCGCCTCGATGTTCTTCTTCACGAAGCCGACGTTGCCGAGCCAGGAGCCGAGCAGGGTGACGCCCGCACCCCACAGGGTGCCGCCGATGACGTTGAAGGTCAGGAACGAGCGGTACCGCATGCCGCTGACGCCGGCGATGATCGGCGTGAACGTGCGCACGATGGGTACGAAGCGGGCCAGGACCAGGGACTTCGGGCCGTAGTTCTCGAAGAACTCGTGCGCCTTGGTCACGTTCTCCTGCTTGAACAGGCGGGAGTCGGGCCGGTTGAAGAGGGACGGGCCGACCTTCTTGCCGAACATGTAGCCCGCCTGGTCTCCGAGGACCGCGGCGAGGCAGATGAGCCCGATCGCGCCCCACAGCGGGAAGTCGAGCTGGTGCGACGTGATGAGCAGACCACAGGTGAACAGCAGCGAGTCGCCCGGCAGGAAGAAGCCGATGAGCAGGCCGGACTCGGCGAAGACGACGAGCAGCAGACCCCAGATGCTGTAGGTGTCCAGCAGGTAATTGGGATCCAGCCAGCTCGGGCCGAGGGCGAGTGTCATCACGGGTCCGGGCTCCTGAGGGGACGAGGGCGGCTACGGCATCCAGGTGCGGCCGCACAAAGCTATCAACGTGGGGGGACCGCCCCGGGTTCCACGGGTGTCTCCGGGATGCGCTGTGTGACAGACAGGGCAAAGCTGTGAGCCATGGGACTCGATGACTACGGCGGCGGCCAGGGGCCCCAGCCGGACGTGCTGGTCGTGACGACGAACGAGGTGCCCGGATACCGGGTGAAGGAAGTGATCGGTGAGGTCTTCGGGCTCACCGTCCGCTCACGCCACCTCGGCAGCCAGATCGGCGCCGGACTGAAGTCGATGATCGGCGGAGAACTCAAGGGGCTCACCAAGACGCTCGTGCAGACCCGTCACCAGGCCATGGAGCGGCTGGTGGAGCAGGCACGCGCGCGCGGCGCCAACGGAGTGCTGGCGTTCCGGTTCGACGTGACCGATGCCGCGGACGTGGGCACCGAGGTGTGCGCTTACGGGACGGCCGTGGTCCTGGCCCGGGAGTAGGTTCCGGGCCAGGGGGTCACACCGTGTGCCGGTCGGCGTTCGCGGTGATCGCCGACCGCAGGTGCTCGGCGAGACCGGGCCGCATGGAGTCGTAGAACGCCTTGAAGCGCTCGTCGGAGACGTACATCTCCCCCAGGCACCGGTGGGTCTTCACGTGGCACTCGAAGAACCACTTGCTGATGTGCTGCCGGTGCGCCTCGGCGAGATCCATGGCCGCCTCCGACGTGGGCGCCTGCCCCGCCGCCATGAGGGCTGCGTAGGACTCGCCCCAGGCGGTGACCTCGGCCTGTATCTGTTTCCAGTCGTCCTTGGTGTAGCGGGCGACCCGTCGCTGCGACTCCGCGTAGCTTTCGGTGCCGCCCCAGCGCCGTTCCGTCTCCTCGGCGTACTTCTCCGGGTCCTTGTCCCCGAAGACCTCGAACTTCTCCTCCGGCGTGAGGTTGATGCCCACCTTGCGTGCCTCCATGGCGTGCTCCACGGCCGCGGCCATCTTCTTGAGCCTCTCGATCCGGGCGGTCAGCAGTTCGTGCCGGCGGCGCAGGTGCGCACGCGGGTCCGCGTCCGGGTCGTCGAGCAGGGCCGCGACCTCGTCGAGCGGGAAGCCGAGCTCCCGGTAGAACAGGATCTGCTGGAGCCGGTCGAGGTCGGCGTCACCGTAGCGCCGGTGCCCGGCGTGGGTGCGCTCGCCGGGCACGAGCAGGCCGATCTCGTCGTAGTGGTGCAGGGCGCGCACCGTGACTCCGGCGAACCCCGCGACCTCGCCTACGGAGTAGCTCACTTTCCGCTCCTTCGGTCGGTACGCGCTCCACGGTGCGGCCTCACGCCACGTGAGGTGCAAGTCCGGGTCGTCCCCGGGTCGGGTCCGGGTCATTCCGGATGTTGGTCCGGCGCTGTCCGCTTTATGGTGGCCCAAAGGAGGGCATGCCCATGGCGCTGCACCGAGGTCCCGAGAAGCACGAGGAACGGACTGTGTCGGTCAACCCGTTCTTCGGGGAGGCCAACCCCGTCGGCGGCATGACCGAGGCTCCGCCCACGCACCGGCTCCCGGACACCCCGGTGGCCCCTTCGACGGCGTACCAGCTGGTCCACGACGAGCTGATGCTGGACGGCAACTCGCGGCTGAACCTGGCGACCTTCGTGACCACCTGGATGGAGCCGCAGGCCGGGGTGCTGATGACGGAGTGCCGCGACAAGAACATGATCGACAAGGACGAGTACCCGCGCACGGCCGAGCTGGAGCGGCGCTGCGTGGCGATGCTCGCCGACCTGTGGAACGCGCCGGACCCGTCGGCCGCCGTCGGCTGCTCGACCACCGGGTCGAGCGAGGCGTGCATGCTCGCCGGGATGGCGCTCAAGCGACGGTGGGCCCGGCGCAACGCCGACCGCTATCCGGGGGCCCGGCCCAATCTGGTCATGGGCGTCAACGTCCAGGTCTGCTGGGAGAAGTTCTGCAACTTCTGGGAGGTGGAGGCCCGGCAGGTGCCGATGCAGGGCGACCGCTACCACCTGGACCCCGAGGCCGCGGCGCGGTTGTGCGACGAGAACACCATCGGGGTCGTCGGCGTCCTCGGCTCGACCTTCGACGGGTCGTACGAGCCCGTCGCCGACCTGTGCGCGGCCCTGGACGCCCTGCAGGAACGCACCGGACTCGACATCCCGGTGCACGTCGACGCGGCGTCCGGGGGCATGGTGGCGCCCTTCCTGGACGAGGACCTGGTGTGGGACTTCCGGCTGCCCCGGGTGGCCTCGATCAACACCTCGGGGCACAAGTACGGCCTGGTCTACCCGGGCGTCGGCTGGGCGTTGTGGCGGGACGCGGAGGCGCTGCCCGAGGAACTGGTCTTCCGGGTCAACTACCTGGGCGGCGACATGCCGACCTTCGCGCTGAACTTCTCCCGGCCCGGCGCGCAGGTGGTCGCGCAGTACTACACGTTCCTGCGGCTCGGCCGGGAGGGCTACCAGATGGTGCAGCGGTCCACCCGGGAGGTGGCGCGCTCGCTCGCGAAGCGGATCGAGGCGCTCGGCGACTTCCGGCTGCTCACCCGAGGGGACCAGTTGCCCGTCTTCGCCTTCACCGTGGCCGACGACGTGACGGCTTACGACGTCTTCGACGTCTCCCGGCGGATGCGCGAGGGCGGCTGGCTGGTGCCCGCGTACACCTTCCCGCCGAACCGGGAGGACCTGTCCGTGCTGCGGATCGTGTGCCGCAACGGCTTCTCGCACGACCTGGCCGACCTGTTCGTGGCGGACCTGACCCGCCTGCTGCCCGACCTGCGCCGGCAGCCGCATCCGCTGACCCGGGACAAGGAGGCGGCGACCGGCTTCCACCACTAGCGGGCACGGGCCGGCGCTAGCGAGTGTCCTGCGGGTGCCGCTCCCCCGTCGCGTACGGGTTCTCCTGGCCTTCGGCGAGCACGCCGACGAACGGTTCGCCCTCGCCGGCGAAGGTGTAGGCGCCGTTCTCGACACGTTCGACCAGGCCACGGGTCCAGGCGGCCTCGCCGTCGGCCGCGTGGACCCACATGTTCATGATCTCGCCGATGTGGCCGAGCTTCTCCGGGCCGTCCCCGGGGATGTAGTGCTCGGTGACGGAATCGCGCCACGCGGCCAGGCGGCGCAGGCGCTCCCGGAGCAGGGCCACGACCTCGGCGCGCTCCAGGTCGACCATGAAGCCGATGGCGGTGGAGAGCATGTCGATGCTCCGGTCGCGGGCGACCAGGGCCTCCCTGAGGAGGGTGAAGTACTCCTCGGTGCCCTTGTCGGTGACCTCGTACTCGGTGCGGGGCGGTCCCCCGGCCGTGGACGGGGCGATCTCGTGCGCGTGCAGCAGCCCCTGCCGGGCCATCTGTTTCAGGGCGTGGTAGATCGAGCCCGGCTTGGCGTTGGACCACTCGTGCGCGCCCCAGTACTCCAGGTCGGCGCGGACCTGGTAGCCGTGGGCCCGCCCGTGCTGGCGGACCGCGCCCAGCACGAGCAGACGGATCGCTGACATGCGGTCCAGGTTAGGGGCGTACGGCTATCCGGCCTGCTCCAGGGCCACCAGTTCGAACGCCGTCCTGCCGTCCAGCGACTCCCGGATGATGTCGGCATGGCCGGCGTGCCGGGCCGTCTCGCGGATCAGGTGCAGGCACAGCCAGCGCAGCGAGACACGGCCCTCCGGCGGGAACCAGGGGTCGGGCGGCAGCGGGAAGGTGTCGTCGAGGCTGGGCGCGGAGCGGATGAACTTCTCCGTCTCGGCGGCGACCTCCGCCCAGTACGCGAGCTGCGAGGCGACCGTCTCGTCCTCGGTCAGCCGGAAGCACTCGTGCCAGTCGGACTCGTCGCGCCGGACCGCCGGGGACCGGCGCATGGCGCGGGCCACCCAGCCCTGCTCGACCTCGGCGACGTGCTTGAGCAGTCCGCCCAGGGACAGCTCGCTCGCGCTGGGGCGCATCCGGGCCTGCTCCTCGGTCAGTCCCAGCAGCGCCCTTCGGATCCCTCCGCGCTGCTCCTCCAGGAAGGCGAGCAGCGCCCCGCGCTCGTCGCCCTTCGCCTCCGCGCTCACGTGCGTGACCATGACCGGCCGCCCTTCCCCGCATCCGTTTTCCTGACACCGGGAACGCTACGGACCCTTGCGGTCAGCTTCTGTCCGCAAGGGCGCGCGGCCCGGAGGGAACCCGAAAGGGGAGGAGACCTAGAACGGGAAGCCGGTGCGGCCGTGCTGCACCGAGATCCACTTGGTGGTGGTGAAGGCCTCCAGGGTCGTCTCGCCGTTCAGGCGGCCGATGCCGGAGTGCTTCTCCCCGCCGAAGGGGACGAGCGGCTCGTCGTGGACGGTGCCGTCGTTCACGTGGAACATGCCGGTCTCGATCTGCTTGGCGAAGGCCACACCACGCTCGATGTCACCGGTGTGCACGGCGCCGCTGAGGCCGTAGGGGGTGTCGTTGACGATCCGGACCGCCTCCTCCTCGCTGTCGAACGGGATGAGGAAGACGACCGGGCCGAAGATCTCCTGCCGGAGCAGGCTGGAGCCGGCGGGTATGCCGGTCAGCACGGTCGGGCCGATCAGGTTGCCGGAGATGGTGCCCTGCACGAGGGCGGTGGCGCCCTCGGCGAGCGCCTGCTCGACCGCGCCGGAGATGACGTTGGCCTGCGTGCCGTTGATCACCGGGCCGATGACGGTCCGGGGGTCTCTCGGGTCGCCGACCGTGAGGGTCCTGACCTTGGCGACGAACTTCTCGGTGAACTCGTCGGCGATCGAACGGTTCACGAGGACCCGGTTGGCGGCCATGCAGGCCTGGCCCTGGTGGACGAACCGGCTGAAGACCGCCGCGTCCACCGCGTAGTCGACGTCGGCGTCGTCCAGCACCACCAGTGCGCTGTTGCCGCTGAGTTCGAGGACCGCGCGCTTGAAGTCCCTGGCGCACACGGTCGCGACGTGCCGGCCGACCTCGTCGGAACCGGTGAAGGATATGACCTTGGGGATCGGGTGCTCGATGAAGGCGTCGCCTATCTCGGCTATGTCGGTGACGATGACGTTGAGCAGGCCGCCCGGCAGTCCCGCCTCCTCGAGGATCTTCGCGATCAGGGTGCCGCCGGCTATCGGGGTGTCCTGGTGCGGCTTGAGGACCACGCCGTTGCCGAGGACGAGTGCCGGAGCCACCGACTTCAGCGACAGCAGGAACGGGAAGTTGAAGGAACTGATCACGCCGACGACGCCCACCGGAACCCGGTAGACCCGGTTCTCCTTGCCGTCCAGGGGGGAGGGAAGGATCTTGCCCTCGGGGCGCAGCGCGAGGTGGATCGCCTCGCGCAGGAACTCCTTGGCGAGGTGCAGCTCGAAGCCCGCCTTGACGCGGGTGCCGCCGAGCTCCGCGGTGATCAGGTCGGCTATCTCCTGCTCGCGCTCCTCGATCAGCCGCAGAGCGCGCTCGAAGACGGCACGCCGGGTGTACGGGTTGGTGGCGGCCCACTGCTTCTGCGCGCGGGCGGCGGCCCGGTAGGCCTGGTCCACCTCGTCGGCCGTGGCCACCGTGATCGAGGCCAGCTTCTCGTCGTTGTAGGGGTTGAAGTCGATGACGTCCCAGGAGCCGGTGCCCGTGCACCACTCACCGTCGATGTACTGCTGAGCCAGGTCGGTGAAGTAGGACGACATGTGATCCCTCAATCGCTAGCAGACACCAGATCCACTGTCACTCTGATCACACGTCATCGTACTTGCGTATCAAGTGAGTTGGATGAGTCCGCGCAGCAGATCCCGGCTCTCGTCCGGGCCGGGACTGTCCTGCTGGAGCTCCTTGAGCGCCTGCTCGTACTGGGCGACGTCCTCGCGCTTGTCGAGGTAGAGGGCGCTGGTCAGCTGCTCCAGGTAGACCACATCGGACAGGTCGGACTCGGGGAAGCTGAGGATGGTGAAGGCGCCGCTCTCGCCGGAATGCCCGCCGAGGCTGAACGGCATGACCTGCAGCCGTACGTTGGGCCGCTCGGACAGGTCGATCAGGTGCTGGAGCTGGCCGCGCATCACCTCGCGGTCGCCGTAGGGGCGGCGCAGCGCGGCCTCGTCCAGCACGATGTGGAACTCGGGGGCGTTGTCGTCCAGCAGGTGCTTCTGCCGCTCCAGGCGCAGCGCGACCCGCCGCTCCACGTCGGCCGCGCCCGCGCCCTTCATGCCGCGCCGGACCACCGCGCGTGCGTACGCCTCGGTCTGCAGCAGGCCGTGCACGAACTGCACCTCGTAGACTCGGATGAGAGAGGCGGCGCCCTCCAGGCCCACATAGGTGGGGAACCAGCTGGGCAGCACATCGGAGTAACTGTGCCACCAGCCCGCGACGTTGGCCTCGCGGGCGAGAGAGAGCAGCGACTCGCGCTCCGCCTCGTCGGTGATGCCGTACAGCGTCAACAGGTCCTCGACATCCCTGGTCTTGAAGCTCACCCGGCCCAGCTCCATCCGGCTGATCTTCGACTCGGAGGCACGGATGGAGTACCCTGCCGCCTCGCGCGTGATTCCCCGCGCTTCGCGCAGTCGCCTGAGTTGCGAACCGAGCAGCATCCGCCGCACCACCGATCCGGGCTCTCCCGCGCTCACCTTCGTCAGCCTCCCCAACCGTCTTCAGGGGCCGAAGTCTGCCATGTAAACGCTTCGCGCAGTACTCATCCGGTTACGGAAACGGAAAGAGCTCGGCCGTTGTCCCGCAGGAAGACCGGGGGCTCACGCGTGACAAGAGTGCGACGGGAACTCCGCGATGGCGGAAAAAATGGCCAAGAAGTGGTACGGGCGGGTCCAATTCGGTCGCGTGCACGTGCATCTGCCCTTGCATCTGCTCTTCCCATCCGAAACCATGGTCCCGCGCCACCGCTGCATCGCAACGACCGCGAATTCCCGGGAGTGCCTCGCATGGGAACGAATGGATCGACCATGCTCAAGCCGTTACGGCAGGGCCTTCCGCCACTCGACCCCGCGGCCGTGTCCGATGCCGCCTCCTGCGCCCTGCCCGCCCGCTACGAAGCGGTGCGCGAGGCCCGCCGTTTCACCCGTGACACGCTGGGCCAGTGGGACGTGGGGGACCGCTTCGACGACATATGCCTGGTCGTCTCCGAACTCGTCACCAACGCGCTGCGCCACGGGCTGCCCGCTGCCCACCGCCCTTCCGGAGAGGCCCTGCGGGCCGCGCCTCGTGACCCGGCCGGCCCCGAGCCGGGCCGGGCCGGCGACCACAGCTCGTCCGTACGACTGCATCTGATGTGCTGGAAAGAGCGGCTGGTGTGCGCGGTGCGCGACCCGAGCCACGAGACGCCCGCGCCACGGGACTCGGACGACTTCTCGGCGGAGTCGGGGCGCGGCCTGTTCCTGGTCGACTCCTTCAGTGACAGCTGGGGCTGGCACCCGCTCGCGGGCACCCTGAGCGGCAAGGTGGTCTGGGCGTTGTTCCGGCTTCCGGCCACCGACTGAAGCCCGGCCCGCCGGGAGCCCGGCCCTCCTGGAGGACCCGGTTCGGCTCGAGCCGCGGTGCGGAACCGTTCCGCGCCCGTCCGCTACGCGCGTCAACCCCGCCGGTACCGTCACGCCCCGGCCCGCTCACGACCGGCAGACGCGTGTCAGCTCGCTATCAGGTGGTCGAACTCGCCGTCCTTGACACCGAGGAGCATCGCCTCGATCTCCGCGCGCGTGTAGACGAGTGCGGGCCCGTCCGGGAAGCGTGAGTTGCGAACGGCCACGTCACCGCCGGGCAACCGCGCGAATTCCACACAGGACCCCTGTGAGTTGCTGTGCCGGCTCTTCTGCCAGGCCACTCCGTCCAGCTGCGTGGCAGCCATGCCGTTGTACACGTCGTACCCCCCGTAAACGCCGTCAACGTCGCGGTCCACAGTCGCTCCCCGGTGGTGCACTGGCTGGTGTGGCCATAGATGCTGTAGTCAACTGACCCGGATCATAACTCTGTTCACATGCAGATGCGCGAGCAGATGCACGTGCACGAGGGGTGGTCCTGCGATTACACAATTGACGCCCGCTTTACCGAAGTTATTCCGTCACCTGCCCGGAGCAGGCAGGACATGCACCCTCTCAGTAACAGACGCATACGGCCCCCTTACTGTTGCAGGCTCCCGCCCGCCTCCTCGACCGCGGCCACGTTCACCCCCGGATTCGACCGCGCGGTGCCCGGGGTCCGCGGTACCTGCTGGTAGCTTGCTGCGGTCTTCCGGCCGCGGGCGGGCCGGCCGCTGGAACTAGGGGGTTGGACGTGACGTGGGCGACTGCGAGGACGCGGAGCGCTGCCGTGGCCATGGCCGCGGGCCTGACGGGCGCGCTCGCGCTGACGGCGTGCGGCGGCGGGGGGGACGGCGCCAAGGACGGCCCCACGCCGAGCGCGTCCCCGACGGCCACCGCGGGTTCCGGTGCCGCCACCGGCGCTGCGCCCGGGGCCTCCGGCAAGCTCCAGGGCAGCTGGATCACCACCGCCGGCGGCAAGATCGTGGCCCTGGTGGTCAACGGTGATCAGGCGGGGCTCTTCGCGACCGGCGGTTCCGTGTGCAGCGGCACGGCGGGCACCGAGGCCGGGATGCAGATGATTCATCTGACCTGCACCGACGGCAGCAAGGACCGGGTGTCGGGCATGGTCGACTCGGTCGGCGCGAAGACCATGAAGGTGACCTGGTCGGGCAAGCTCGGGCAGGAGACGTTCACCCGGGCCGAGGGCGGCAGACTGCCCTCCGGGCTGCCGACCGGCCTCAAGCAGTGACGCCCGGGGGCACTGCTCCGCAGCAGTGATGCCGGAGGGGCGCGCGAACGGACCCGGGGCGCAGGCGCCATGATGCAGGGGCACCGAAACGACCTCGATTGGGACCTGCCCATGCGCGCCATTCCGCTCACCGTCACCGTCCTCGCCGCCGCACTGGCGCTGACCGCCTGCGAAGGCGGCAGCGGCGGCACGGGCGGCTCCGCGTGCCGGGTCGACAAGGTCTCGGTGCAGGTGGGCCCGGCGAGCGTGGCGCCGGCGGCCGGTGACACGGGGGAAGTGCCGGTCAGCATCACGAACCAGAGCGCCCCCTGCACACTCGACAGGTTCCCCGGCGTCCTGCTGGCCGCGGGCGGCACCGAGGCGCCCGTGCCCGCGCAGCGGGGCGCCAGGCCCCAGAAGCTGAGACTCGCGAAGGGCGACTCCGCGACCTTCACGATCACCTATGTGCGCGGCAGGGCGGGCGACCGGGGCAGCCTGCAGGCGCAGACCGTGAAGATCGGCCTGCCCGGGTCCACCACCACCCGCGGTTACCCGTGGAAGTACGGCCCGATCGCCGGCGAGAACGGCACGGCAAGCCGCCCCAACGCGTCCGTCAGCGCCTTCCAGCAGGTCGGGGACTGAGCCGCCCGCAGCCGCTCACCCGAGCCGGGGCCGGGCTCTGACCTGCGCCCGGTCCGCCGCTGCCGCGCCCTCCGTCCAGCCGGCCGCGTCGCTCACCCCGCGCAGCCGGGTGGTGGTCGTCTCCGGGAACATCCGGTCCAGACGGTCGGTGACGGCTATCGCGCGCGTGGCCAGCACCGGCAGCAGATCCTGGGTGACCTGGGCCTCGGCGGCGGACCTGAGCCGGTCGCCGACGCGGTGCGCGTAGGCCGCGAGGAACGACTGCCGGAAAATCTTGGTCCGCTTACGGCCGCCGGCTCGCTGCGCGGCCTCCGCCTTGGTCATCGCGTGCGCGGCCTGCACCAGCAGCGAAGTGTAGAGCAGCTCGACCGCCTCCAGGTCGGCCTCGAAACCGACGACCGTGCTGAAGCCCAGCGGTTCGTTCCACACCGCGCGGCAGTGGTTGGCGGTGGCGAGCGCGTCCAGCAGCACCGCCTTGGACTGCTCGTACGGCGGCTCCACCCCGATCCTGCAGGCGCCGGGCGCGTCCGGCGCGGGCGCGGCGGCGGCGAGCAGCGCCTCGTCGACGCTGTGCCGGGCCATCAGCTCCTGCGCCTTCGCGGTGAGTGCCTCCGCCTCCTGGGGGAAGCCGGTCGCCTCCGCCTTGGCGAGCAGCGCGCGAATGCGGGTGAGCATGCGGGAGGCGGCCGGACCGTGCTCCCGGCGGGACTCCTCCAGGGGTTCGAGCGCGGGCAGCCGCAGCAGCAGGCGGTACAGCTCCAGGACGGCGGTGGCGTGCGAGAAGCGGTCGCCCGCGTGCGGCGGGTCCTGCGGGAGGTCCTCCAGCTGGGCGGCCCAGCGGCGCCCGCGCGGGCGGTCGCCTCCGGCCTGCGCCCGGATCAGCCCGGCGGCCAGCCCTGCGTGCAGGTCGTCCAGCTCCCGCCGCACGAGCCGTACGACGTCGGCGGGCTGCCAGCCGCGCCGCCAGGCCGCCGCCACGAACTCCTCGCCCCGCCGCGCGAGTTCGGCATCCGCGGCCGGGTCGGCCGCGAGGAGGGACGCGCCCGTGTCGAGGCCGGAGTCGGTGTCGTCGTACAGGGAGGCCTGGAAGGCTTGGTCGACGGTGCTGCTGGTGCTGGTCACGCGTCGATCGTGCCATGGGCCGCCGACAGCGGGGCGCGGCTGTCCACAGGCTGTGGACAGCCGCGCCCGCCGTCAGGACCGTGCCAGTTCCAGCAGCGCCCGGTCGAGGGCTTCCTCGGCGGCGCACGGGATGTCCGGCTGGATGCCGGTGCCCTCCCAGTTGGTGCCGGACACCGGGTTGAGCGAACGGGCGACCGGGATCGTGACCTCCAGATGCGGGTGGACCGTCCAGCCCTCGCGAGGATGCGCACCGCCCTTGGTGGTCTCCCCCACGATCACCGCCCGGCCCAGTTGCTGCAGGTTGTACGCCAGTTCCTCGGCGCCGGAGAAGGTGTGGCCGCTCGTGAGCACACAGACCGGCTTCGTGCCGCCGAAGCGGGCTCCCGGGACGTGCGGCAGGCTCCAGTACTGGTCGTGGCGCTCCCCCGCGCGCACGTACTGGGTGTTGAGGTGGGTGCGCTCGTCGAGCAGGTAGCTGCAGACGAAGGACACCGTCTCCGGGTCGCCGCCGCGGTTGCCCCGCAGATCGAGGATCAGCGCGTCCGCCCGCGCGACCAGCGTGAACGCGGCCGAGAGCGGTTCGGCGGACCAGGCGAGCGGGAACAGTGACGGGCCCAGTTCGAGGAGGGCGGCACCACCGGCCAGCAGCTGCACCCGCGGGACTCCGCCCAGGGAGGCGTCGAACCGGCGGCGCATCTCGGCCAGCGTTGCCTCGCCCTGCTCCTGGGGCACCCGATCGGGGTGGTGTCTCAGGCGCAGGTGCAGGTCGCCGTTGTCCGACTGGAGGTCCGCGGTGACCCGGGCTCCGAGCTCCTCGGCGCTGCCCACGTCGTAGGCCCCCTCGGCAAGGCGGCGGCGCAGCAGCGCGGCGAGCCGCTCGCCGACCTCCGGGAAGACGTACTGCTCAGCGACGAGCCGGGCGGTCTGCTCGATCACGGCGGCTGTGCCGGTCACGGGTGTCGGGGTTTCCGACTCACCGGGCGTCCCGGATGTACCGGGCATCAAGGTGGTCATGGCGGCGAGTACAACATCGACTTGCGCAAGCGTCAAGAGAATTGGACGCTTGGCAGGTGACCGGACGACAGGACGACGCACACGAACACGAACACGAACACGAAGACGTACTGGAGATCTCCGCACCCGAGCAGTTCGCCGCGCTCGCGCACCAACTGCGTCAGCGACTGCTCTTCGTGCTGACCCACCAGCCCGCCACGACAAGCCAGCTGGCGGTGCGGCTCGGGGTGGCCAAGGGCAGCGTGGCGCACCACCTCAAGGTGCTGCGCGAGGCAGGGCTCGTACAGGTCACGGAGACCCGGCAGGTCCGGGGCGGGACCGAGCAGTACTACCGCCGGGCCGTCCGGCGGCTGAGGGTGACGGAGCCGCAGGCGGCGGGCACCGAGGCGCTGCTCGGCGCGGTGGCCCAGGAACTGGACCGCTCCCCGGGCGACCCGCTCCTCAGCCTCCGGCATCTGCGCCTGTCACCGGAGCGGGCGCGGCGGCTGCGGGACACCCTGGCGGAGTTGGTCGACGAGGCCGAGGAGGACGTGGGCGACGAGCCGGTGCACGGGGTGCTGGTGGTGATGTACGAGCACGGGGGCTCGTAGCGGCGCACGGTCGCAGCCGAGGCGCGGTCTCACTGGCTGGAATTCCGCACCGCCCGGGCGGGCGGCGACGAGCATGGCGGCATGGTGGACATGTCTCTCTACGCGGCGTTCCTGGTGGCAGCCTTCGCGCTGTGCGTGACTCCCGGGCCGGACATGATGTTCATTGTGGCGATGGGCGGCCGGGGCGACCCCTTGACGGGGGTGACGGCGGCCGTGGGGGTCGCCTGCGCCATGCTGGTGCACACGGTCGCGGCGGCCCTCGGACTGTCGGCCCTGTTCCTGACCCTGCCGACGCTCTACCACGTGCTGCGCTGGGCTGGTGCGGCCTATCTGCTGTACCTCGCGGTGAAGGCGTTCCGCGGCGCAGCCGGAACCGCCGAGGAGGAGGCCGAGCCGCACCGCGGGCGACGGCGGGCCTTCTGGCGGGGAGCCGTCACCAACCTGCTCAACCCCAAGGTGATCCTCTTCAACGTCTCCTTCCTCCCCCAGTTCGTGAACCCCGGCCTGGGGCACGTACGGGAGCAGTTCCTGGTCCTGGGCGTCACCCTCACGGCGATCGGCCTGATCGTGGACGGCTCGGTCGGGCTGCTATCCGGAAGGCTCGCGTCACTGCTGCGGCGCAGCCGCCGGGTGACCCGGGCGCTGGACCTGTTCAGCGGGACGGTGTTCGCCGGACTGGCCGTGCGGCTTGCCGCACCCGAGTAAGGGGACGTCGAATGTCAACCGTAGGTTGACACCCTGGGGGTGACAACCTACGGTTGACACATGGCGACGCACCCGAACATCACGGCATCGGTACGCCTCGACGACCTCATCGAGGCCATCAAGAAGGTGCACCCCGAACCCCTCGACCAGCTCCAGGACGCAGTGATCGCCGCGGACCACCTCGGTGACGTGGCCGACCATCTGATCGGGCACTTCGTGGACCAGGCCCGGCGGTCCGGCGCGTCCTGGACGGAGATCGGCAAGAGCATGGGGGTGACCCGGCAGGCGGCGCAGAAGCGGTTCGTGCCGAAGGAGTCCACCGACCTCGACCCCAGCCAGGGCTTCAGCCGCTACACCCCGCGCGCGCGGAACGTGGTCATGGCCGCCCACAACGAGGCGCTGGCCGCGCGCAACCCCGAGGGCCGTCCCGAACACCTGCTCCTGGGGCTGCTGGCCGAGCCGGAGGGCCTGGCCGCGAAGGCGATCACCGCGCAGGGCGTCCCGCTGGACGCCGTACGCCAGGCCGCGAGCGCCGCGCTCCCAGCCGCCGCGGAGCAGGTCCCGGACCTCGTCCCCTACGGCCCCGAGGCCAAGAAGGTCCTCGAACTCACCTTCCGCGAGGCGCTCCGGCTCGGCCACAACTACATCGGCACCGAGCACCTGTTGCTGGCCCTGCTGGAGCACGAGAACGGCGAGGGGGTCCTCAACGGGCTCGGCATCACCAAGGCGGCGATCGAGGAGTACCTCGACAGAATGCTGACACTGTTGCTGGAGAAGAAGGGGTCCCAGTCCCCCCAGGAGGGCTGAAATCCCTGGTCGGAGCGATTGTCAGACCCGCCTGCCACACTCGCTGTCATGACCGACCGGTGGGCGCTCGCACCGGCCGAGGACGGAGGCGTGGACGTCGCCCCCCTCGGCCCGGACGGGCTGCCCACCGGGCCGGTGCGGCGGGAGAGCGATCTCGCCGGGGCGGTGCGGAGCCGCCCGGAGGTGACGCGCTGGGTGTGGCGGTCGACCGCCGAGGTCTACCCGCGTCTGCTCGCCACGGGGGTGCGAGTTGCGCGGTGCTACGACATCGAGGACGCCGAGACACTCCTGCTGGGCCACGAGGGACGGTACGGCGAGCCGCGCTCGGCCGCCGCCGCCCTGGCCCGCCTCCGCGGCGGCCCCGTACCTCCCGACCCGCCGCAGCGCGCGGCCGAACCGGGCGCCCAGTCCCCCCTGTTCGAACCCACCGCCACCCGTCTGCCCCTCGAGGACCTCCTCGCGGTCTACGCCGACCAGCAGCGGCGGCAAGAGAAGAGCACCCATCCCGACCGGATGCGGCTGCTGACCGCCGCCGAGTCGGCGGGGATGCTGGTGGCCGCCGAGATGAACCATGCGGGCCTGCCCTGGAGCGCCGAGGTCCACCGCCGGCTGCTGCACGACCTGCTCGGCGAGCGGTACGCGGGCGGTGGCGAGCCGCGCCGCCTCGCAGAGCTGGCCGACGAGGTGTCGGCCGCCTTCGGCCGCCGCGTGCGACCCGATCTGCCCGCCGATGTCGTCAGGGCGTTCGCCCAGGCCGGGATCAAGGTCAGATCCACCCGCCGCTGGGAGATCCAGTCGATCGACCACCCGGCCGTCCAGCCTCTGCTGGAGTACAAGAAGCTGTACCGCATCTGGGTGGCCCACGGCTGGTCCTGGCTCCAGGACTGGGTGCGCGACGGCCGCTTCCGACCGGAGTTCCTCGCCGGCGGCACGGTCACCGGGCGCTGGGTGACCAACGGCGGAGGCGGGCTGCAGATCCCCAAGGTGATCCGCCGGGCCGTGGTCGCCGACCCCGGCTGGCGGCTCGTCGTCGCCGACGCCGACCAGATGGAGCCACGCGTCCTCGCGGCCGTCTCCCGCGACCCGGGCCTGATGGACGTCGCCGCCCGCGAGAGCGACCTCTACCAGTCCGTCTCCGACCGCGCCTTCTCCGGCGACCGCGACCAGGCCAAGCTCGCCGTGCTCGGCGCGGTCTACGGCCAGACCTCCGGTGACGGCCTGAAGAACCTCGCCGCGCTCCGCCGCCGCTTCCCCAAGGCCGTCGCCTACGTGGACGAGGCCGCCCGCGCCGGTGAGGAGGGCCGCCTCGTGCGCACCTGGCTGGGCCGCACCTGCCCGCCGGCCGCCGGAGCGGGCGAGGACGCGGCAGAGGAGGCGGGCATCCCGGTCGACGAGGACGACACCGAGACACAGACCGACGGCCAGGCCGGCTGGGTCCCGGGCTACGCCTCCGCGAACTCCCGTGCGCGTGGCCGCTTCGCACGCAACTTCGTCGTGCAGGGCAGCGCCGCCGACTGGGCGCTGCTGCTGCTCGCCGCGCTGCGCCGGGCCTGCGCGGACCTCCGGGCCGAGCTGGTCTTCTTCCAGCACGACGAGGTGATCGTGCACTGCCCCGCCGAGGAGGCCGACACCGTCGTCCGGGCCATCCGCGAGGCGGCGGACCTCGCCGGGCGGCTGACGTTCGGACAGACGCCGGTGCGGTTCCCGTTCACGACGGCGGTGGTGGAGTGCTACGCCGACGCCAAGTGAGCATTCAGGGGCCCTTCGGTCAGTCCGCGAGGAGCGCCCGCAGCTCGGCCGACACCGTCTGCTCGTCGGTGCCGTCCAGCGCCGCGAGTGCCGCGCGCCAGACGCCGTAGGCCTCCGTGTGGCGCCCCTGCTCCCGCAGCAGCAGACCGTGCTGGTGCCGGGCGAGGCCGCCCATGTAGCGGTCGGCTCGGGCGTCGGCGCGGGCCAGCAGCTCGGCGCACTCGCGGCCCGCCCGCTCGGACTCGCCCAGTTGGCGCAGCGCGCGGATCAGCCCGAGCCGGGTCTGGGACTCGCCGTGCCAGTCCTCGTGACCGCCGAGAATGCGCATGCTCTCCTCGAAATGCCGGGCGGCGGCGTCCGGTTCGCCGAGCGTGAGGTGCGCGTAGCCCATGTTGCAGCGCGCCGAGTGCTGCACGATGACGGCGCCGATCGCGTCCCCGATCGCCAGCGAGCGCCGGTGCTGCTCGATGGCGGCGCGCGGGTCGGTGTGCTCGTAGAGGTTGCCGAGGTGGCTGTAGGTGACGGCCTCGCCGTACGGATCGTTCAGGTGCCTGGAGTACGCAAGGCTCTGCCGCAGCGCCTCCTCGGACTCCGCGTACCGTCCGAGGCCCTCCAGCAGCAGACCCCGGTTGTTCAGGGAGCGCCGGACCCGGGCGGCGAACGTACCGAGCCGCTGCCAGATCTCCAGCGCCTGATCGGTGAGGACCAGGGCGTCGTTGTGGCGGCCGGTCAGGAAGTGCAGCCCCGCGAGGTCGCTGAGCGCGTACGCCTCCGCCGGCGCGTCCCCGAGCGAACGTGCGGCGGCGAGCCCGGCCCGCCCCAGGACGTCCATCTCGGCGACTCGGCCGCGGCGCTGGACGTAAGGGATGAGCAGCCGGACGAGCACGGACAGATACGCGGCCCGGCGCCGGTCGGAGGTGCCGACGTTGCGCGCCACCAGCGCCACGATGTTCTCCAGCTCCAGGTCGCCCCAGGCGAAGGCCACCTCCGCGGACTCGAACGGCGGCAGGGCCGCCACGTCCGCGGCGTGCTCCGCCGGCTCGGCGGCGGTGGGCCGCAGCCGGTCCTCCTGGTCGAGCCCGGTCTCCACGATCGCCATGAGCTGCCGCCCGGCGACGGAGGCGTACCAGCGGAGGGCGGCGGTGTCGGGGGCGGTGTCCACGCCGGGGGCGGTGCCGGCCCTGGAAGCAGTGTCCGCGGCGGGGGCAGCGCCCGCGCCGAGGGTGGTGCCCGTGCCCAGGGTGGTGCCCGTGCCCAGGGTGGTGCCCGGGACAGACACAGCGCCCGGGCCAGGGGCCGTACCCGGCGCAGGAGCGATGCCGGTCCTGGAGGCGGTGCCCGTGCCCAGGGTGGTGCCCGGGACGAGAGTGGCGCCCATGCCGAGGGCGGTGCCCGGGACGGGGACAGCGCCCGGGCCCGGGGCGGAGCCGGTCCTGGAGGCGGTGTCCGTAGTGGGGGCGGGATTCGTCCCGGAGGGGGTGTCCGTCGCGGAGACGGGACGGGTCCCGGGATGCGTGTGAGTGGACTCCTCGGCCAGTTCACGGGCGAAGTCGCGGACCAGGTCGTGCGGGCTGTAGCGGCCGTACGCCGTCTCCTCCAACAGGGCCACGTCGACCAGACGGTCCAGGGCGGCCTCGGCACGGCGCTCGTCCGTGCCGGCGAGGAGGGCGACCAGCGGGGCACCGTACGTCGGCAGGTCGAGGGCGCCGATGCCGCGCAGCACGCGGGCCGCGTCCCGGTCGGCCTCGCGCTCGGCGGCGGCGAGCGCCTCATGCGCGACGGCCAGCGAACGCCGGACGCTCAGGTCGTCGTACTCCAGCTCGCGCAACCGCCCGTCCCTGGCAGCCAGTTGCCCCGCCAGCGCATCGGGGGTGAGCGCGCTCCGCGCGGCCAGCCGGGCGGCGACGACGCGCAGCGCCAACGGGAGCCGACCGGTCAGCTCGACCAGGGCGTGCCCGGCGTCCAGCCCTGCACGTCCGCTCACCGCGCGTAGCAGGGCGGCACTGTCCTCCCCGGTCAGCGGGCCCAGCGGGAAGCGCCGGGCCCCGTCCAGGGCGGTCAGCGGCGAGCGGCTGGTGACGATGACGGCGCAGCCGGGCCCAGCCGGCAGCAGAGGCCGTACCTGGGCCGCGTTCGCCGCGTCGTCCAGCACCAGCAGGGTGCGGGCCGGAGCGAGCAGCGAGCGGAGCAACGCGGCAGCTGCGTCGGGGTGTTCGGGGATGTTCCGGGACTCGGCACCGAGGTCCCGCAGCAGCGCGGCGAGCGCCTGCGTGGAGCTGAGCGGGGTCATGCCGGGGGTGGCGCCATGCAGGTTGACGTACAGCTGACCGTCGGGGAAACGATCCCTCAGCTCGTGTGCCACATGCAGGGCCAGCGCGCTCTTGCCGACACCGGCCATGCCGCTGATCACCGCGACGGCGGCGGCCGGGGCGGACGGCGGCTCGGTCAGGGCCCGGCGCAGCGCGTGGCTCACGTCGGCACGGCCGGTGAAGTGAACCGGCGGGGCGGGAAGCTGGGCGGGGCGGGGCGTGTTGCGGGTGGCCGTCGGGATGCCGTCGCGAGGGGAGGCGGAAGCCGGCGGTGCTTGCTCACCCGCGGACGAGGAAGCCGCCGAAGGCCGCTGGTCCGAAGGGGTGTGCGCGGAGTCGGGATGCGCGAACGGGGCATGCTCGCGCTGACTTCCGGCACCGTCCGGCGCACGCCCGGGCCCGCTGCCCGCGGCGACCGGCGCAGACTCGCCCGACCTCGCGGACCCGTCGACGGCGTCTGAGTCGTCGGAGCCGTCGGAGCCGTCGGAGCCGGAGGGTGCGGCCTCGCGCACGGTCGTCGAACCAGTCAATGCGGCGGTGCCACCCGCAGTCGTGGGAGAGGGCGACGCATGGCCCTGCCCGCTTACGGAGGCGATCGACCCGACCTGCGCACTCGGCGCACTCGGCGCACTCAGCGCGGCCTCGCGGGAGGCTGCGGATGCGGGCGCGATGCTGCCGGCCCCCACGCCGGACACCTGCCCCGTGCCGTCGTTCCCGCGCAGCACCTCGATATGGGCCGCCCGGACCGCCGCACCGGGCTCGATGCCCAGTTCGCCGACGAGACGGGCACGCAGATCGCGGTGGACGGCGAGGGCCTCGGCCTGGCGGCCGGTGCGGTGCAGGGCGAGCATCAGCTGGCGGTGGTACGCCTCGCGCAGCGGATGCTCGGCGACGAGTGCCGCCAGCTCCGGCACGAGGGCGGCCAACCGAGAACCGCCGAGGGCGAGTTCGGCGTCGTAACGCCATTCCAGCAGGAGCAGCCGCGCCTCCTCCAGGCGCTGCACGAGGGCGTAGCCGCCGAGGTCCGCCTCGGGGGAGAGTCCGCTGAGCGGGGTGCCGCGCCACAGCGCGAGCGCGGCGGTGCAGGCGCGCTCGACCCCGGCGCAGTCCCGCCGGGCGTACGCGGCACGCGCTTCAGCGAGGAGGGCGTCGAAGACGTGCACGTCCAACTCGCCCTGGTCGACGCGCAGTACGTACCCAGGGGGCACGGCCCTGAGCCGCTCGGGGTCGTCCAGGAGCCGCCGCAGCCGGGCGACGTGGTTGTGCAGCGACGCCTGCGCGGAGACGGGCGGGGCCCCGCCCCACAGGGCGTCCTTCAGCGACTCGACGGACACGACCCGGCCGGGCTCCAGCAACAGCGCGGCGAGCAGGGCTCGCACCTTGGGGCTGCCGATGGCACGGACGGTGCCATCGGTACCGGGGGGTTCCGGGGCGCCGCGGTCATGGGATGCACGGGACTGCCCGTCGGACGAGATGCCGTACGGCGGTCGGTCGTACAGAACAGGTGGCCCCAGCAGTCCGAACCGCAGCTCGCACCGCCCCATCACTCCGCTCCACTGCCTTCCCACGCGGTCGGGGCCGACCGTGCTCCGAGGCGGGCACGCGCCCACCGTCTCATGGCGGAATTCCACCCTTCCCACAACGGTTTCCCGCCACCTTCTGTCGACCGGTCCGGCCAGGATCCGCCGGGTTTCCCGGACACCTCCACCGCCGTCCGTAGAGTTCCGGCCAGCCGATGCGGGGCCTGGAAAGGAACCGTTGGCCATATGTTAGCGATCCGTTGGCGCGTCCTGATCTGATCATTCCATCGGATCCGGGCCGACGGCGCGCGCGCACGGCGCGTAACTCGGGGGAGTGTCGCCGCAGGCTGGATCCGGGGACGCAGAAGGGCCCCGGTCGGCGGAGGTGAACGACCGGGGCCCCGTCCCGCCGCCGTCCGCTGGACGGCTCCCCCTTACCCCTTGACCTCACGCTCCCGACCGGGCACCACCCGGGCTCCGGACCACACCGGACCGAACCACACCGGAAGGCCCCAGACCGGAAGCTTCCGCCCCGGGGGGTTTCAGTGGAGCCGATCTCGGGACATCGGGTAGACGCCCCTCCCTACCTGCTGCGACTCCGGCGAAGGCACCGACACGGGATGCGGAGCCGCGCTGCCGCCAGCCGCCAGCCGCCATGAGCAAGCCGCCATGAGCATCCGTCAGTTCCTGCTCCCGCTTGAGGAGATCTTCGAAGTACAACCGGCCTCTGTCGGTCCACTAGGCGACCGGCTCCAGTGCCGCGACGGTTCACCGGAGACGTAGCAGCGCCTTGTCACGCCACTCCAAGACCTCCAGCGGCGCCGTCTCCTCCAGCGCCCATCGGGCGAGCGAGTCCGTACGTCATGCGTGCGAGGACATGCGCGGCATGCACAGCGCCCGCGACCGGCCGCGGTTCGGGACGCAGCGGGTGGGTCACCATGGCGTCGCCGTTGGTTGGTGGCCGGTTTCGTGCAGGAGCGCCTCGAAAGCGGCAGCGGTGGGGGTCGGTACCGCCGCGCGTGCGAATCCGAACGGTACGCGCCCTGGTCAGCCGCGTGAGCAGGGCGGCGGCGTTCCGCGCATTGAGTTCGTCCGGTCCGAGGTTCAACGCTTTCTCGAAGAACTCACGCGGCGCGCTGACGATGCGCACCACCATGCACCGGTCACCACCGACCCGTCGCAGCACGTCGTCGAGGGGCGAGAAGTGAGACATCGCGTCTCGCTCAAGCGTGAAAATGACGAGCCGCCCGGACAGGGGATCGGCTTCGACGACAGCGGAGTTCAGGCGCTGGGCGAACTCGTGGTCCACCAGCGGCCGCACGCCCACCACTCGCGCGCCGAGCTTTCGTTGCTTCAGGCCTGCCACCAGCCAGGCGGCCGCCTCCCGGCTGTCCGGGAGAAGGCGACGACGCAGTGATCGCCGGGGGAGATGCCGACGTACCGGTCGAGGAGTGAATCGACACCGGCCTGGACTTCACGGCCGGTCTGCCTCATGAGCGCCTGAACTGTGTTCCACGCCGTGGCGGCGCTCCGCCTCCGCGGGCGGACGACCTGTGAGAAGGAACGGCAGACGATGACCGCCGCCTGTACGACGACAAGGCGCTACACCGCCGGCACGATCCTGAACGAGCTGGGTGTGGACATGCCCACCGTCAGGGAGATCCTGCGGCACACCCAGATCAGCCGGACACGCCGGTACGTGGAAGGCAGATCACGCCTGCCGGGGACGCCGTGCGGCGCATGGCGAGTTCTTCGTGCCTGCCCCGGCGGGTCCCCAGACGGACCCCACTGGGACCAAAACGAGACCGCCGACACCCGCGCGGCCCGCTCCCGGCATCGCCGTCGCGTCCACTGAACGAAAAAGCCCCAGGTCGGAAACGTTTCCGGCCTGGGGTTGAATGGAGCCGCTTTCGGGATTCGAACCCGAGACCTACGCATTACGAGTGCGTTGCTCTGGCCATCTGAGCTAAAGCGGCGCGCCGTCCGCACTATGGTGCGATCAGCAACGTCGGTAAGTCTACACAGTTTCCAGGGGTGCTTCGTACCAGCCCCGGAGCGGAGTGCCTCGGGGCCGGTCGCAGGGCCTATGAGCAGCGCTTTCCGATGGCCGGTGGGGTGCCGTGGAGGAGGTAGGTGTCGATCGCCGAGTCGATGCAGGTGCTGCCGCGGCCGTACGCGGTGTGGCCGTCGCCGACGTACGTCAGGAGGCGGGCCGAGGCCAACTGGCGGGTGAGCGACCGGGCCCAGGGATAGGGGGTCGCCGGGTCGCGGGTGGTACCGACCACGACGATGGGAGCCGCGCCCTCCGCCCGGATGCGGTGCGGCTCGCCCGTGGCCCTCACCGGCCAGTACGCACAGTTCAGCGAGGCCCAGGCCAGGCTCTCACCGAACACCGGGGACGCCTTCTCGAACTCCGGCAGGTCCTTCTCCACCTGCTGGGCGTCGTTGAACGCCGGCGGCAGGTCCAGGCAGTTCACGGCGGCGTTGGCCATCATCAGGTTGCTGTAACGGCCCTCCGCGTCACGCTCGTAGTAGCTGTCGGAGAGGGCGAGCAGGCCCGCGCCGTCGTCCTCCTCCATCGCCGACGTCAGGGCTTCGCGAAGCTGCTCCCACGTCCCCTGGTCGTACATCGCCGCGATCACCCCGGTGGTGGCCAGCGCCTCGCCCAGCTGCCGGCCGTCCTTGTCGCCGGCCGGAAGGGGGTCGGCGTCGAGCTGGCGGAAGAAGGCCTTGAGGCGGTCGCCGACCTGGGCGGGGGTCGTGCCACTGCCGCCGAGCGGGCAGTCGGACTGCTGTACGCAGTCCTTCGCGAACGCCTGGAACGCCGTCTCGAAGCCCGCCGTCTGGCCCAGGTTGATGCTGCGCGCGTCGAGGGCCGGGTCCATCGCGCCGTCCAGGACCAGGCGGCCGACCCGTTCCGGGAACAGCCCGGCGTAGGTCGCCCCGAGGTAGGTGCCGTACGACGCGCCCACGTAGTTCAGCTTCGGGTCGCCGAGGACCGCCCGGAGGATGTCCATGTCCCGCGCGGCCTCGGCCGTGGACATGTGCCGCAGCAGCCGCGCCGAGTGGGCTCCGCAGCTCTCCGCGAACTTCCTGTACGCCGTGACCAGCGCGTCCCTCTCCTCCTGGCTGTCGGGCGTGCTGTCCGCCTCGGTGTACGCGTCCATCTGGCGGCCGTCGAGGCACTCGACCGGCTCGCTGTGGGCGACGCCCCGTGGGTCCATGGCGACCATGTCGTAGCGGGCGCGGATCCCGGCGGGATAGCCGACGCCCGCGTACTGCTGGAGATAGCCGACCGCCGAGCCCCCGGGGCCGCCCGGGTTGACGAGCAGCGAGCCGAGTGCCCTGCCCCTGCCGGTGGCCCGCTTACGGGCGACTGCCAGCCGGACGTCACCGGCCCCCGGATCGGCGTAGTCCAGCGGGGCCTTCATCGTCGCGCACTGGAAGCCGGGGACACCGCAGCTGCGCCAGTGCAGCCGTTGCCCGTAGTACGGCGCCAGCGCGGAGGGCGTCTCACGCGGCAGCGCGGCCAGCACCGTGCCCGCGGAGTCTCCGGCGGACGCGGTCGAACCCATGGGGGAACAGGCGGACACGAGCAGCCCGAGGGACACGAGCGGGGCGAGGGCGAGGCGGGCGACCGTGGGGCGGGTGCGGCGGGGGGACCGGGCTCGGGTCCGGCAGGGTGAGGGCCTGGTGTGCATCATGCGAGCGTAACGCTGTGCGTTGGCCTGAGTGCGCTGTGTGCTCGTCGTGGCTCGTACGGAGGACGCGCCGTCAATTTCCGGGTGCCCCTGGTCACCCGGCTCCCGGTCATCCCGCCCGCAGCGCCATCGTCATCGCCTCGACCGCCAGAAGCGGGGCCACGTTGCGGTCCAGCGCCTCGCGGCAGGCGGCGATCGCCTCGATGCGGCGAAGCGTGGACTCGGGCGTGCTGCCGCGGGCCAGGCGCTCCAGCGCGTCCTCGGCGTCGGTGTTGGCGATCGCCACGCGGGAGCCGAGCTGGAGGGCGAGGACGTCACGGTAGAAGCCGGTGAGGTCGCTGAGGGCGACGTCCAGGCTGTCACGCTGGGTGCGCGTTCTGCGGCGCTTCTGCATGTCCTCCAGCTCCTTCATCACGCCCGCGGTGCCACGCGGCAGCCGGCCGCCCTGCGCCGCGCCGAGCGCCGCCTTCATCTCCTCCGTCTCCTTGCCGTCCATCTCCTCCGCGAGTTGCTTGGCGTCCTCGGCGGCTGCGTCGACAAGCTCCTGGGCGGCCTTGAGGCACGCCCCGACCTCGTCCAGGCGCAGCGGCAGCTTCAGGACGGCGGCGCGGCGCTCGCGGGCCGCAGGGTCGGTGGCCAGGCGTCGGGCCCGGTCGACGTGGCCCTGGGTGGCGTGGGCCGCGGACGCGGCGACCCCGGGTTCGATGCCGTCGCGGCGTACGAGCATGTCGGCGACGGCGTCGACCGACGGCGTGCGCAGGTTCAGGTGGCGGCAGCGGGAGCGAATGGTCGGCAGGACGTCCTCGATGGAGGGGGCGCACAGCAGCCAGACCGTGCGCGGGGCGGGCTCCTCCACGGCCTTGAGGACGGCGTTGGCCGACTTCTCGTTGAGCCGCTCGGCGTCCTCCACCAGGATGATCTGCCAGCGGCCGTTCGCCGGGGCGGTGAACGACTTGCGGACCGTGTCCCGCATGTCCTTCACCAGGATCTCCGAGCCGACGGCGGCGACGGTGGTGACGTCCGCGTGGGTGCCGAGCAGCGCGGTGTGGCAGCCGTCGCAGAAACCGCAGCCGGGCGCTCCGCCGAGCGCGCGGTCGGGGCTCACGCACTGCAGGGCCGCGGCGAAGGCCCGCGCCGCCTGGTTGCGGCCCGCTCCGGGCGGGCCCGTGAACAGCCAGGCGTGGGTCATCTTCGACGCCTCGGGCAGCGGCTGGTCCGCCGCGGCGGCGGTGACGAGGGCGTCGGCGTCCCGCGCGGCGGCGCCGAGCACGGCGCTCACCTTCTCCTGCCCGACGAGGTCGTCCCATACGGTCATGGGTCACGCCGCCCTTCCGTCACACTCCGCGTTCCGCAGTCCATTGTGCGGGTCGGCACCGACAACGAGGGGCGGCGCCCGTCGGCACCCCGGCGGACGCCGCCCCTGTCGGCCCTGTGCTCTCCGGCTCAGCCGCGCCGGCCACGGCCACGGCGGCCCTGGTCCTCGCCGTGCTCGGCGGACTCGCCGTACTCCTGCTCGTCGTACGACCCCAGTAGCTCGTCCGCCAGCGACGGCAGGTCGTCCAGCGGGGTCTCCTCGGCCCACTCGGGGCGCGGTCTGCGGCGCGGCCTGCCCTCGGCGTCGAGCTGGGGCATCTCACGCGTACGGTCCTCGGAGCCGTCGGGGCCCGCGGCGGGCCGCTCGTCCCGGAAGAAGCCGGGCGGCACCCGGTCCGCAGGGTCGTCACCGCGCACGGGCGGCAGTACGGCGGTCTCGTCGGCGGGTCCGGCAGGGACCTGCGGCAGGACCGCGGTCTCGTCCGCGGCGAGCGGAGCCACCTGCGGCAGCACGGTCGTCTCGTCCGACGCCCCGGCAGTCGGCGGCTGCGGCAGCTCGGCCGTCACCTCCGAGTCGGAGCCCGCAGAGCCGGAGTCGTACGCGTCGGCGCCGGACACGCCCGTGCCGTACACGCCGGTGCCGTACGGGCCGGTGCCGGAAGACGCAGCGCTGGAAAAGCCGGAGCCGGACGTCTCCGCGGAGCGGGCGTCCCGCCCCGCGCGTCCGGTCTCGTCGTCCCGCTCCCCGCGTACGGGCCGCAGCACCGCCGTCTCCTCGGCGCCCGGCGACACCGCCGGCGTCGGCACGGTCGACGCCTCGGGCGTCACACCCGGGGCCGTCGGCCGGGGTGCGCTGGGCCTGCGAGCCGCCACGTCGGCCGCCGCAGCAGCCTCGGCGGCCTGACGGCGGGCCGCCTCCGCCCGCAGCAGCGCCTCCTCGGCCTTCCGCTGCTTCTCCAGGCGACGCGCCTCTTCCTCCGCGCGCAGCCGCGCCTCTTCCTCGGCCAGCTTGCGGCGCCGCTCCTCCTCGGCCTTGCGACGGGCCTCCGCCTCGGCGCGTGCCTTCTCCTCCGCGAGGAGCCGCTGCCGCTCCTCCTCGGCGCGGCGGCGTGCCTCCTCGGCCCGCTGCCGCGCCTCCTCCGCCTGCCGTTCGGCCTCGCGACGCTGCGCCTCCTCCAGCTCGCGCTGCTTGCGCTCCTCCTCCTCGGCGCGCAGCCGGGCCAGCTGCTCCTGGCGCTCGCGTTCCAGCCGCTCCTCCTCGGCCTTGCGCGCGGCCTCTTCCTCGGCCTTGCGGCGCGCTTCCTCCTCGGCCTGTCTCCGCGCCTCCTCCTTGGCCTTGATCTCGGCCTCGGACAGCGGCAGCACGGTGTCGAGCCGGTGCCGGATCACCGTGGTGACGGCGTCCGGTTCCTGCCCGGCGTCCACGACCAGATAGCGGCCCGGGTCGGAGGCGGCGAGGGTGAGGAAACCGGCCCGCACCCGCGCGTGGAACTCGGCGGGCTCGGACTCCAGCCGGTCGGGGGCCTCCGTGAACCGCTCACGGGCGGTCTCCGGGGGGACGTCCAGCAGGACGGTCAGGTGCGGAACGAGCCCGGCGGTCGCCCAGCGGTTGATGCGGGCGATCTCGGTCGGAGACAGGTCGCGGCCGGCGCCCTGGTAGGCGACGGAGGAGTCGATGTAGCGGTCGGAGATCACGACCGCGCCGCGCTCCAGGGCGGGGCGTACGACCGTGTCGACGTGCTCGGCCCGGTCGGCGGCGTACAGCAGCGCCTCCGCGCGGTGCGACAGGCCCGCCGAGGACACGTCCAGCAGGATCGACCGCAGCCGCTTGCCCACGGGGGTGGCCCCCGGCTCGCGGGTGAGCACGACCTCGTGGCCCTTGGCGCGGATCCACTCCGCGAGGGCCTCGGCCTGGGTGGACTTCCCGGCGCCGTCGCCGCCCTCCAGGGCGATGAAGAAGCCGTTCGTCGCGGGTGCCTGGACGGGGTCGTCGCCGCCGAGCAGCGCGTCCTTGAGGTCCTGGCGCAGCGGCACGCCGGAGCGGTCGTCGACCTTGGCGAGCACCAGTGCGGCCACCGGCAGCAGCAGCGCGCCCACCAGCATCAGCATGAAGGCGGCGCCGCCGTGTGCGAAGACGAACCTGCCGTTCTCCAGACGGTGCGGCCCGATGAGCGCCGCCACCAGGGGCGCGACCAGCGCGCCGAGCGCTATGAAGACCCGGGCCACCGCGTGCAGGTGGTCGGTCGTGCGCCCCCGGCGGTACTCCTCGGTCTCCTGGTCCAGCAGGGTGTGCCCGGTGTTCGCGGCCACGCCCGCGCCGGTACCGGCCAGCGTGAGGATCAGCAGCACCGTGGTGACGTCCGGGACGAGGCCGGCGGCCAGCAGCGCGATGCCGGTGAAGGCGATCGCGAGGGCGAGGAGCCGACGGCGCGAGAGCGAGGGCAGCAGCGCGGGCGCGGTACGGATGCCGACGGTGACACCGCCGGTCAGGCCGAGCACCAGCAGGCCGTACAGGACGGGGCCGCCGCCCAGGTCCTTGGCGTGCAGCACGCACACGGCGGCGGCGGCGGAGACGGCGCCCGCCACGGCGGCGCAGGCCAGGACGAGCAGCGGAATCGCCCCCGTACGGCCCTTGTCGACGCCCGTTCCGGTGCGCGGGCGGCGCAGGCCCTCCAGCGGGGACCGCGCGCGGGGGGTGCGCGCCTCGGGCAGCTCCAGGAAGGTCAGCAGGGACAGGGAGGCGGCGAACAGACCGGCCGCCACATACGCCCCGAGGGCCGCCTGGTGCTGGTCGAACCAGGCGACGCCGGTGCCCAGCAGGTTGTTCAGCAGGGCGGCCACGACCAGCACCGCCGCCGCCAGCGGGACCGCCAGGAAGCTGGTGCGCAGTGCGAGGCGGCGCAGGGCGTCCAAGTGGTCCGGCAGCGGCCGTACCGTCGCCCCTTCCGGGGGCGGGGCGGGCAGCAGCGCGGGGGCCGCGCTCTCCCGGCACACCGTCCACAGCCGCTCGGCGACGCCGGTGACGAATGCGGTGACCAGCAGGGCGGCCAGTGCGCTGCCCGGGGTCCAGTCGATCCACAGGGGCGCGACGATCAGCAGTGCGGCGCGCAGCCCGTCGGCGCCGACCATGGTCCAGCGCCGGTCGAGCGGGCCCTGGTACGCGGTGAGCTTGGTCAGCGGGCCGAGGAGGACCGCTCCGAAGAGCAGGGTGGCGAGGATCCGGGCTCCGAGGACGGTCGCCACTGCGAACGCCACGCCTCGGTAGCCCCCGCCGAAGGAGCCCTCGGCGATCGCCGTCTGAAGGGCGAGGAGGACCAGTACGAGGAGCGCGAGCGTGTCGCCGACACCGCTGACGAGCTGTGCGCTCCACAGTCGCCTCAGCTGCGGCCGGCGCAGCAGAGAACGGACGGCACGCTCGCGGGAGTCCGCGACGAGGGCGTCGTCGGGCGCCGTGGCGTCGTCCGGTGGTGTGGGGTGGGCCGTTGGCTGCTCGGCTCGCGTCATGCGTTCAGCCTATCGGCAGCGACCGACAGCCCGCCCCGAGCGGCCGGAGATGGACAGCCGCCGACACCGAAGCGATGCCAAGGCGTTCTCTTCGCGAACCCGAGCGAACGAGTAACGAGTAGGCAGTAGCGAGCAACGAGTAACGAGTAACGAGTCAGGACGCGGCGGGGCGGCCCTCGGTCGTCCTGCCGATCGAGGGCCGCCCCGTCACCAGTCAGCCGTCCACGCCGGACGCACCGGCAGCCGTCCGCGCCGGACGAAACCGTCAGTGCTCCGCGTGTGACGGAACCGTCACTCCTCCGCGCCCGAAGCCGTCGCCTTGGAAGCCGTCGCCTTCTTCGCGGTGGTCTTCTTGGCGGTCGTCTTCTTCGCGGCGGCCGTCGTCTTCTTCGCCGCCGTCTTCTTGGCGGCGGTCTTCTTCGCCGGGGCCGCCGCCTTCTTCGCGGTGGCCTTCTTCGCCGTCTTCTTGGCGGGCCCCTTCGCGCGCTTCTCGGCGAGCAGCTCGAAGCCGCGCTCCGGGGTGATCGTCTCGACGCTGTCGCCGGAGCGGAGCGTCGCGTTGGTCTCGCCGTCGGTGACGTACGGGCCGAAGCGGCCGTCCTTGACCACGACCGGCTTGCCGGAGACCGGGTCCTCGCCCAGTTCCTTCAGCGGCGGCTTGGCTGCGGCCCGGCCCCGCTGCTTGGGCTGGGCGTAGATCGCCTGGGCCTCCGCCAGCGTGATCGTGAAGATCTGGTCCTCGGACTGCAGCGAGCGCGAGTCCGTGCCCTTCTTCAGGTACGGCCCGTAGCGGCCGTTCTGGGCGGTGATCTCCACGCCGTCGGCGTCGGTGCCGACCACGCGCGGCAGCGACATCAGCTTCAGCGCGTCCTCGAGCGTCACCGTGTCCAGCGACATGGACTTGAACAGCGAGGCGGTGCGCGGCTTGACCGCGTTCTTGCCCGTCTTCGGGGTGCCCTCGGGGAGGATCTCCGTGACGTACGGGCCGTAGCGGCCGTCCTTGGCGACGATCGCGTGCCCGCTGGCCGGGTCGGTGCCCAGCTCGAAGTCACCGCTGGGCTTGGCCAGCAGTTCCTCGGCCAGCTCGACGGTCAGCTCGTCCGGCGCCAGGTCGTCCGGGATGTCGGCGCGCTGGTGCTGCTCGGTGTCCTTCTCGCCGCGCTCGATGTAAGGGCCGTAGCGGCCGACGCGGAGCACGATGTCGTTGCCCACCGGGAACGACGACACCTCGCGCGCGTCGATGGCGCCCAGGTCGGTCACCAGCTCCTTGAGGCCGCCGAGGTGGTCGCCGTCGCCGTTGCCTGCCTCGGCGGCGCCCGTCGCGTCGCCCTCGCCGAAGTAGAAACGCTTCAGCCACGGCACGGCCTTGGCCTCGCCGCGGGCGATGCGGTCGAGGTCGTCCTCCATCTTGGCCGTGAAGTCGTAGTCGACGAGCCGCCCGAAGTGCTTCTCCAGGAGGTTCACGACGGCGAAGGACAGGAAGGACGGCACCAGGGCCGTGCCCTTCTTGAACACGTAGCCCCGGTCCAGGATCGTGCCGATGATCGACGCGTACGTCGACGGGCGGCCGATCTCCCGCTCTTCCAGCTCCTTGACCAGGGAGGCCTCGGTGTACCGGGCCGGGGGCTTGGTGGCGTGGCCGTCGACGGTGATCTCCTCGGCGGACAGTGCGTCCCCCTCGGCGACCTGCGGCAGCCGGCGCTCGCGGTCGTCCAGCTCGGCGTTCGGGTCGTCGGCACCTTCGACGTAGGCCTTGAGGAAGCCGTGGAAGGTGATCGTCTTGCCCGAGGCGCTGAACTCGACGTCCCGGCCGTCGGCGGCGCTGCCGCCGATCTTCACGGTCACGCTGTTGCCGGTCGCGTCCTTCATCTGGGAGGCGACGGTCCGCTTCCAGATCAGCTCATAGAGCTTGAACTGGTCGCCGGTCAGGCCGGTCTCGGCAGGAGTACGGAAACGATCACCCGAGGGGCGGATCGCCTCGTGGGCCTCCTGCGCGTTCTTGACCTTGGCGGCGTACGTACGCGGCTGCGGCGGCAGGTAGTCGGCGCCGTACAGCTGCGTGACCTGGGCGCGGGCCGCGGCGATCGCGGTGTCGCTCAGCGTCGTGGAGTCCGTACGCATGTACGTGATGTAGCCGTTCTCGTACAGCTTCTGCGCGATCTGCATGGTCGCCTTCGCGCCGAAGCCCAGCTTGCGGCTGGCCTCCTGCTGCAGCGTCGTCGTGCGGAACGGAGCGTACGGCGAGCGGCGGTACGGCTTGGACTCGACGGAGCGCACGGAGAAACGGGTGTTCTCCAGGGCGGCGGCGAGGGCGCGGGCGGTCGCCTCGTCGAGGTGGAGGATGTTCGCGCTCTTGAGCCGTCCCAGGGAGTCGAAGTCGCGGCCCTGCGCGATCCGCCTGCCGTCGACCGTCTGCAGGCGGGCGACCAGCGACGACGGGTCCGAGGAGTCCCCTGCGCGGCCGGTCGCGAAGGTACCCGTCAGGTCCCAGTACTCGGCAGAGCGAAAAGCCATGCGCTCGCGTTCCCGCTCGACGACGAGGCGCGTCGCGACGGACTGCACGCGGCCGGCGGACAGCCGGGGCATGACCTTCTTCCACAGGACGGGCGAGACCTCGTAGCCGTAGAGGCGGTCGAGGATGCGGCGGGTCTCCTGGGCGTCGACCAGCCTCTGGTTGAGCTGGCGCGGGTTGGCCACGGCCTCGCGGATCGCGTCCTTGGTGATCTCGTGGAACACCATGCGCTTGACCGGGATCTTCGGCTTGAGGACCTCCTGGAGGTGCCAGGCGATGGCCTCGCCCTCCCGGTCCTCATCGGTGGCCAGGAACAGCTCGTCGGAGTCCTTCAGGAGATCCTTGAGCTTCTTGACCTGGGCCTTCTTGTCGGCGTTGACCACATAGATCGGCTGGAAGTCATGTTCGACGTCCACACCGAGACGGCGGACCTCGCCGGTGTACTTCTCGGGCACCTCCGCGGCGCCGTTGGGAAGGTCACGGATGTGCCCGACGCTCGCTTCGACTACGTAGCCGGGGCCGAGGTAGCCCTTGATCGTCTTCGCCTTGGCAGGCGACTCGACGATGACGAGTCGGCGGCCGCCCTGTGCGGTCTCGCTGGTCGGGGACAACTTGGCTCTTCTCTCCGGTCGACGCTGGGGCCTCCCCAGGCCTTCGTCCCGGGGTCGCGGCGTACTACTGGCTCGTGTGACGCTGCGGAGTGTGACGGTACATCCCGCCCCCGTGTCAAACGGGAAAAGCCCACAACGGCCACTCGAACGGTAACCCGACTACCGCCATTCCTGCCGCCCGGAGTGCTCGGTATCCCTCGGTCCCCTGTCCGGAGCGTGCTGCTCCCTTTACTCCCGCGTTACTCCCGCGCCACCCCCGCCGACCTGCGCCCGCCGACCTCAGAGGCGGGTGAGGCAGTACGCGCCGAGCCCCAGCGCGAGGAGCGAGACGACGCCCGCGAGGGTCGCCGATGCGACCCGGTTCACACCGTGGGCCACCGGTTCGCGGCGCCGGACCCGGGTGACCGTCCATGCCAGCAGGGCACCCCCGAACAGGGCGAACACCGCTCCGGCGAAGATCGCCGGTCCGCTCTCCATGGCCCCGTCCGCCCCTCTCGTACCGTGTGCCCGCCCAGCGCGGGGAGAGTGGCACGCGCAGGAGACGCGGGGGCGACATCGGGGTGAACTGAGGGGCAACGAACTTACCGAACGGACGATCGAACGACGCTCGGAGGGTGAGATCCAGACCGGGTCCCGAAATTTTCAAGCCGTTTTACGACGGCCACCCACCTCGGCTTGCGACGGCCACCCGCCCCGGCTTGCGACGGCCATGTCCCCCGGCGCCACGCCCACACGCTCCCGCTGCCACGGCCACACGCTCCCGCCGACTCGGACACGCGCTCCCGCCGACGGCTCGGCCGCGCGCTCGCGGCCCGTGCCGCCTGCCCATGGCAGACGATTCCGAGGGCGGCTACGCGGGCCCGGGCAGCCCCCGTGCGACAGCCGGCCGGCGACCCGTGCCACTGCTCCCGGCCGGGCCACAGGAGCCCGGCCGGGAGAGCCCTCAGCGCGCCGGCTCCAGGAATCCCTGTTCCACCAGCAGCCGGATCTGCGCGGGCGTGCGGTCGCGGAGCAGCACCGGGTCCTCGCCGACCAGCTGGGCGATGGCGTCGAGGATGACGCCCGCGCTCAGCGTGCCGTCGCACACGCCCGCGAAGCCGGCGCCGACCGTGTCCACCTTGCTGGCGCGGCGCATGCCGCGGTGCTGGCGCAGCACCACGTGCTCCGGGTCCTCGGCACCGGGCAGCCCGACCTGCTCCTGGACCACCTCGGCGGCAAGCTTGAAGCGGCTTTCGAGCAGCGCCGCGTCGTCGTGCTCCCGGAGGTAGTCGAGTCGCTCGAAGTGCGCTCGGATCGTGTCTCCGAGGGGCTGTTCGACGGGGTGCGGCCACTCCTCCACGGTGATCGTCGGCTCGGCCGCCTGCGTTCTGCGCAGGGTGATCCAGCCGAAGCCGACCGCCCTGACCTTGCGTGCCTCGAACTCGTCGAGCCAGGCGTCGTAGCGCGCCTGGTACTCCGCCGGGTCCCCGCGGTGGTCGCCGGCGTCCCTCAGCCACAGCTCGGCGTACTGCGTGATGTCCTGCACCTCGCGCTGCACGATCCAGGCATCGCACCCGCGCGGCACCCATGACCTGAGCCTGTCCTGCCAGTCCTCCCCTGCGACGTGCTGCCAGTTGGCGAGGAACTGCGCGAACCCGCCCTCGTTCAGCCGTTCCCCTGCCTGCTGAACGAGCGAGCGGCACAGATCGTCCCCGCTCATTCCGCCGTCGCGGTACGTCAGCCGGGCACCGGGCGAGATGACGAAGGGCGGGTTGGACACGATCAGGTCGAACGTCTCGTCGTCCCGGACCGGTGCGAACAGCGAACCCTCGCGCAGATCGGCGGCGGGCGCGCCGGAGAGCGCGAGGGTGAGTGCGGTGATGTGCAGCGCGCGCGGGTTGAGGTCGGTGGCGGTCACGTGCGTGGCGTGCTGGGCGGCGTGCAGCGCCTGGATGCCGGAGCCGGTTCCGAGGTCGAGGGCGGAGGCGACGGGTGTGCGCACGGTGATGCCGGCCAGTGTGGTGGAGGCGCCGCCGACGCCCAGGACGACGCTCTCGTCCCGCTGTCCGATGCCTCCCGCACCGCCGACCGCGCAGCCGAGGTCGGACACGATGAACCAGTCCTCGCCGCCGGGCCCGCCGTAGGGCCGTACGTCGACGGTCGCGGCCACCTCGTCGCCGCCCACGCGCCGCAGCCACCCGGCCTCCAGGGCCTCCTCCACCGGCAGAACGGCCGTCACGCGCGCGTGGGGCACCGGTTGCTGGAGCAGGAACAGCCGTACGAGGATCTCCAGCGGCGTGTCGCCACGGGTCGCCCGGAGCGCGGGCACGGTCTCGCTGCGGGCCAGCGCCGCGTACGCGGGGGCGCCGAGCAGATCGAGCAGGCCGTCGGCGGTGAAGGAGGCGGCGAGCAGCGCCTCGCGCAGCCGGGCGGCGGCTGCGGGGCGGTCGGAGGCGGGCAGGGGGGCGAGTCCGGAGTCAGTCACGCCCCCCATTGTGGCCCGCGCAGGCGGCCTCAGCCGGTCGTGGCGGACGCCGTCGAGGCGACCTTCTTGCAGCTGGGCTGCTGGGCGATCGCGTCCTTGACGTCGCCCTGTTCCAGGTTCTTGAGCGCCTCGGTGCCGCTCTTGTTCTTGGTCTCCAGCTCCGTCATCTGGGAGGCGACGTCGTGCAGCCCCTTCGCGAACTTCCCCTGGTCTTTGGTGTTGAGCGCGTCGACCTTCTTCTTCAGGTCGGCGTACGAGGAGGAGAGGCTGTTGAGGTTCCTGACGACGTCCTGCTGCCGCTTGGCGCCGCCGTCGACCCCGGGAGGCGCGCCGGCGTTGCTGATCGCGGTGGCCAGCGCCTTGTAGCCGTCAGCCATGTCCTGGAACGCCTTGGAGTCCGTCTTCTGGATGGTCCCGGGCGGATTGGTGGTGTCCGCAGCCGTCTCGGCGATCGCCGCGTTCGCAGCCTTGATCTTCATGTCCTGCGCGGGCACCGCGTCGCACACCGTCTTGGCCCAGGCCACCAGCTTGGGGTCGGGCCCGCTGTCCTTGCTGCTGCATCCCGACAGCGCCGCCACCACCAGTACCGCACCGCCGGACAGTGCGGCCGTGAGCTTCTTGTTCACCGGATCGGTCCCTTCCATGGCTCTCGGCCCCCGGAATCTACACGCGGACGGACACCCTCCACATACCGAACGCCCCCCGAGGAGCCTTTTGTGACTCTTTGCACCAAGAGAGAGAAGGCTCACGACGTGGGCGAGACCACGGCAGACCACGCACGAGACCAGGCACGAGACCACGCACGGACCGGCGCACGGACGGACGTGGACCCACATGGACCACACGCGAAGGCGGGCGGGCGGCACGTCAGCACGCGCCACCCGCCCGCCCGTTGCGCAGGGCCTCTCGGGGCGACCTATGAAACCACCGCGGGATCGGTCGAGTTGCTGACCCGCTCGGCGCTCCCCTCTTCGTCGCCCACGGCGATGCCGCGCCGCTTGGAGACGTAGACCGCGCCGGCGATCACCAGGAGCGCGAGGGCCGCGATCAGGATCCGCACGCCGATGTTCTTGTCCTCGCCGTAGGAGAACTTGATCACCGCGGGCGCGATGAGCAGCGAGACCAGGTTCATGACCTTCAGCAGCGGATTGATCGCGGGTCCGGCGGTGTCCTTGAAGGGGTCACCGACCGTGTCGCCGATCACCGTGGCCGCATGGGCCTCGCTGCCCTTGCCGCCGTGGTGGCCGTCCTCCACCAGCTTCTTGGCGTTGTCCCAGGCGCCGCCGGAGTTGGCGAGGAACACGGCCATGAGCGTGCCCGCGCCGATGGCGCCGGCGAGGTAGGAACCGAGCGCGCCGACGCCGAGCGTGAACCCGACGAAGATCGGCGCCATGACGGCGAGCAGTCCCGGTGTGGCAAGCTCCCGCAGGGCATCCCTGGTGCAGATGTCGACGACCTTGCCGTACTCGGGCTTTTCCGTGTAGTCCATGATCCCGGGCTTCTCACGGAACTGCCGCCGCACCTCGAAGACCACCGAACCCGCCGACCGCGACACGGCGTTGATGGCGAGTCCGGAGAAGAGGAAGACGACTGCGGCGCCCGCGATGAGGCCGACCAGGTTGTTGGGCTGCGAGATGTCCAGCGACAGGGTCAGGGGTGAGCCCGGCCCGCTGAGCTTCGCGCCCACGTCGTGCACGTTGGTGGTGATCGCGTCCCGGTACGACCCGAAGAGCGCGGACGCCGCGAGGACGGCGGTGGCGATCGCGATGCCCTTGGTGATGGCCTTGGTGGTGTTGCCGACCGCGTCCAGGTTGGTGAGCACCTGGGCGCCCGCGCCTTCCACGTCGCCGGACATCTCGGCGATGCCCTGCGCGTTGTCGGAGACGGGACCGAAGGTGTCCATGGCAACGATCACGCCGACCGTGGTGAGCAGGCCGGTGCCGGCCAGGGCGACCGCGAACAGCGCCAGCATGATCGACGTACCGCCGAGCAGGAACGCGCCGTACACGCCCAGCCCGATGAGCAGGGCGGTGTAGACGGCCGACTCCAGGCCCACCGAGATGCCCGCGAGGACGACGGTGGCGGGGCCGGTGAGGGAGGTCTTGCCGATGTCCCGCACCGGGCGGCGGTTGGTCTCGGTGAAGTAGCCGGTCAGCTGCTGGATGACGGCGGCGAGCAGGATGCCGATGGCGACCGCGACCAGGGCGAGGAGCCGCGGGTCGCCGTCCTTGCCCCGGATCGCCGCGTCGGTGACGCCGTGGAGGTCGGAGTACTTCGCGGGCAGGTAGACGAAGACCGCGACCGCGACCAGCGCCAGGGAGATCACCGCGGAGATGAAGAAGCCGCGGTTGATCGCGGTCATACCGCTGCGGTCGTTGCGGCGCGGGGCGACCGCGAAGATGCCGATCATCGCGGTGAGCACGCCGATCGCGGGCACCAGCAGGGGGAAGGCCAGTCCTGAGTCGCCGAACGCGGCCTTGCCGAGGATCAGCGCGGCCACCAGGGTGACGGCGTACGACTCGAACAGGTCGGCCGCCATGCCCGCGCAGTCGCCGACGTTGTCGCCCACGTTGTCGGCGATGGTCGCAGCATTGCGCGGGTCGTCCTCCGGAATGCCCTGCTCGACCTTGCCGACCAGGTCGGCGCCGACGTCGGCGGCCTTGGTGAAGATGCCGCCGCCCACACGCATGAACATGGCGATCAGGGCGGCGCCGAGGCCGAAGCCCTCCAGCACCTTCGGAGCGTCGGCCGCGTACACCAGCACCACACACGAGGCGCCCAGCAGGCCGAGCCCCACCGTGAACATGCCGACGACGCCGCCCGTGCGAAATGCGATCTTCATCGCGGTGTGCGAGACAGTGGTGAGATCCTTTTTCGGTTCGCCTTCGGCCGGGGTGGCTTCCCGCGCCGCGGCGGCGACTCGCACATTGCTGCGCACGGCGAGCCACATGCCGATATAACCGGTGGCCGCCGAGAACGCCGCACCGATCAGGAAGAACACCGACCGTCCGGCTCTCTGATTCCAGTCGTCCGCGGGCAGCAGCATGAGCAGGAAGAACACCACGACGGCGAATACACCGAGGGTGCGCAACTGCCGCGCGAGATACGCCTTGGCGCCTTCCTGGACCGCCTCGGCGATCCGTTTCATGCTGTCGGTGCCCTCGCCCGCCGCCAGCACCTGGCGTACCAGGATGCCCGCGACCACGAGCGCGGCCAGGGCAACGGCGGCGATCACCGCCACGAGGATCCGGTTGTCGTGGGTCAGGACCGCGGCTGCGAGGGGTGTGGGGTGACCCAACTGATGAGGGGTAGAAAGCCCCGCCATTCGTCCTCCTTGACGCTTGGGCTGAGCTCAAGATGTGGACGGATTGTAGGTACCCCGGAGTGATCTAAAAAGGGCACGGTAAACGAAATTGGCTACGACCTGCCCTTCAGCAAACCCGAACGAGGTAACGCCTCAAAAGCATTGACGGCCGCATTGACGCTTGATCAAATTATCGGGCTATTGATCGTGAATTTCTTCACTAATTCCATGGCGATCCGAAACGGCGATGGGAAACGGCGACCGGAAACGCCACAGGGGCCCTGCTCAGCAGGGCCCCTGTGGTGTCGCGGGTACAGCTCAGACGAGTGCGGCGGGCGGCGGTGCGGTCGGCCAGGTCATGCGGATCAGCCCGCCGTTCTCCCCGGTGGTGACCTTCACGTCGTCGACGAGGCCGCTGATGACCGCGAGGCCCATCTCGTCCTCCTCGGCCTCCGCCTCGCCCTCCTGGGCGGCTGTGCCCTCACCGCGGACCGCGTGCGGGGCCTCGTCGCCGACCTCGATGGAGAACTGCTTCTCCTCCTCGATCAGCGCCACCTTCACGGGCGAGGTGATGCCGCTGCTCTGGTGCAGTCCGACGGCACGGGAGCAGGCCTCGCCCACGGCGAGCCGGACCTCGTCCAGGACGGCCTCGTCCACCCCGGCCCTGCGCGCCACCGCCGCTGCCACCAGTCGGGCGGTACGGACGTGCTCGGGCAGCGCGCTGAAGCGGAGTTCGACGGTGGCCATGCATCCCCCTCGCGACTACGGGCGTGCGGTCGGGGGCCGGGCCGCCGAAAGCCCGAGCCCCCTGATGAACTTCTGCGCTCCGGCCGAACGGGCCCGGGCGGGGTTGGGCCGACCGACGTACGGGCCGGTCGGCGACCCGGTGTCGGTGTGTGCGGCCCGGGTCAGTCGGTGGCCGCCACCGCTTCCTCGACCGAGGTGTGGATCGGGAACACCTTGGTGAGGCCGGTGATACGGAAGATCTTGAGAATGCGCTCCTGGTTGCAGACCAGGCGCAGCGAGCCCTCATGGGCGCGCACTCGCTTCAGGCCGCCGACGAGCACGCCGAGTCCGGTGGAGTCGAGGAAGTCCACGCCCTCCATGTCGACGACGAGGTGGAAATTCCCGTCGTTCACCAGCTCGACCAGCTGTTCACGCAGCTTGGGCGCGGTATATACGTCGATTTCGCCACCGACCTCGACGACCGTACGATCGCCGACGGTACGGGTCGACAGGGACAGGTCCACGGATCCTCCAGCACCTTGCTATCGAGCGGTCGCCCCTCGGGACACCTGGGCTTGCGGCCCCCGGGACGCATCGCCAGCCGCGATGGCATTCAATCACTTACTGGCAGGCGTGCACGACGCCTTGGCCCCATTGTCCGTCACGCCAGTGACACACTCGGTCCCGATGGCCGAGAATCACCGATCCGATCGACCCCTGGCGGACCCGGCGTCCCGCCCGTCTCCGGGCGTGGTCCTGGGCCGGCTCGCCTCCGGGCCGAGCCGGGCTGCACGCATCACTCATACGGAGCACTTGCCCCCGCGCGCGGGCCGCCATGCCATCTGGCCCGACCGGATCAGGGCCGAGGTGATCGCAGCCGTCCGGGCGTGCGGCATCGAGCACCCGTGGGCACACCAGGCGCAGGTCGCCGAGCACGCCCTGGACGGGGAGTCGGTGGTCGTCGCCACCGGCACCGCCTCCGGCAAGTCCCTCGCCTACCTCGTGCCCGTCCTGTCCGCTCTCCTGGACGGCTCCGAGGCCCCGAACGGCCGCGGCGCCACCGCCCTCTACCTGGCCCCCACCAAGGCACTCGCGGCGGACCAGTGCCGTTCGGTGAAGGAACTGTCACGACCGCTGGGCACCGCCGTACGCCCGGCCGTGTACGACGGCGACACTCCGTTCGAGGAACGCGAGTGGATCCGCCAGTACGCCAACTACGTCCTCACCAACCCCGACATGCTCCACCGGGGTGTACTGCCCTCCCATCCGCGCTGGTCCTCCTTCCTGAAGTCCCTGAAGTACGTCGTCATCGACGAGTGCCACACCTACCGGGGTGTCTTCGGCTCGCACGTCGCCCAGGTGCTGCGCCGGCTGCGCCGCCTGTGCGCGCGCTACGGCGCCTCGCCCGTCTTCCTGCTGGCCTCCGCGACCGCCGCCGAGCCCGCTGCCGCCGGCCGCCGGCTGACCGGCCTGCCGGTGGTCGAGGTCGCCGACGACGCCTCCCCGCGTGGAGAGCTCGTCTTCGCCCTGTGGGAGCCCCCGCTCACCGAGCTGCACGGTGAGAAGGGCGCCCCCGTTCGGCGTACCGCCACCGCCGAGACCGCCGACCTGCTGACCGACCTCACCGTGCAGGGCGTGCGCTCGGTCGCCTTCGTACGCTCCCGGCGCGGCGCCGAGCTGATCTCGGTGATCGCCCAGGAGAAACTGGCCGAGGTCGACCGCTCCCTGGCCCGGCGTGTCGCGGCCTACCGTGGCGGCTACCTCCCCGAGGAGCGCCGTGCCCTGGAACGCGCCCTGCACTCCGGTGAACTCCTCGGCCTCGCCGCCACGACGGCCCTGGAGCTGGGCGTGGACGTCTCCGGCCTGGACGCGGTGGTGATCGCCGGATACCCGGGCACGCGCGCCTCTCTGTGGCAGCAGGCGGGCCGCGCGGGCCGCTCCGGGCAGGGCGCCCTGGCGGTCCTCGTCGCCCGCGACGATCCCCTGGACACCTTCCTCGTCCACCACCCCGAGGCCCTGTTCGACCGGCCGGTCGAATCCACCGTTCTCGACCCCGACAACCCCTACGTCCTCGCCCCGCACCTGTGCGCCGCCGCCGCGGAGATGCCGCTGACCGAGGAGGACCTGGACCTCTTCGGCCCCGCCTGCGCGGAGCTGCTGCCGCAGCTGGAGGCCGCGAAGCTGCTGCGCCGCCGGACGAAGGCCTGGCACTGGACCCGCCGGGAACGAGCCGCCGACCTGACCGACATCCGCGGCACCGGCGGGCGCCCGGTCCAGGTCGTGGAGTCCGGCACGGGACGCCTGCTGGGCACGGTCGACGCCGCCGCCGCGCACTCCACGGTCCACGAGGGCGCGGTGCACCTGCACCAGGGCCGCACCTATCTGGTCCGCTCCTTCGACCTGGAGGACTCCGTGGCCCTGGTCGAGCAGGCCGACCCCCCGTACTCGACGGTCGCCCGCGACACCACGTCGATCGCCGTCCTGGAGACGGACACCGAGATCCCGTGGGGCGCCGGCCGCCTGTGCTACGGCTCCGTCGAAGTCACCAACCAGGTCGTCTCCTTCCTCCGCAGGCGTCTGATCACCGGGGAGGTGCTGGGCGAGACGAAACTCGACCTCCCTCCTCGTACGCTGCGCACACGCGCGGTGTGGTGGACGGTCACCGAGGACCAGCTGGACGAGGCCCGGATCGGCCCGGAGATCCTCGGCGGCTCCCTGCACGCCGCCGAGCACGCCTCCATCGGCATGCTGCCCCTGTTCGCGACCTGCGACCGGTGGGACATCGGCGGGGTCTCGGTCCCGCTGCACCCCGACACCCTCCTGCCGACGGTGTTCGTCTACGACGGCCACCCGGGCGGCGCGGGCTTCGCCGAGCGCGCCTTCCGTACCGCCCGGGCCTGGCTCACCGCCACCCGTGAGGCCATCGCCTCCTGCGAGTGCGAGGCAGGCTGCCCGTCCTGCATCCAGTCCCCCAAGTGCGGCAACGGCAACGAACCGCTGCACAAGAGGGGCGCGGTACGCCTCCTCACGGTCCTGCTGCGAGGGGCAACGGACCACCCGGACCCGCTGGAGCAGCCGGAGCATTCGGATCAGCAGCCGGGAGAGGATTCGTCGAGAGGTTAGGCCGAACGGATGAGGAGCCGCGGTCCGGGTCCACCGGAACCACCAGACCCGCGGGACCCACAGGATCCGCAGGACCCGCTCTCGCCCTGACCTCCGCCGCGAAGGGTCCCCGGCCCGAGGCCGCGGTCACGTCCGAGGTGTCGCCCACGATCGCGCACCGCACCAGCCGTACGCCCTGGGCCGCCGCCACCCGCCCCGCACGGGCGCAGGCCTCCGTGCCGCCCTCGGCCCAGTGGTCCGCCGCTGCGAGCGCCGCCAGATCCGCACCGCCGGCTGCCCTGTGCCGGACGACCACGGCCTGCCCGAGGCCGAGCACGGCGCCGAACACCCCGCACAGCAGCGCGATCGCCCCGAGGCTCCAGACGGTCGCTGAGCCCCGGTCGGAGCCACCCGGACGGGCCCCGCTTCCGCATCCGCGCCTCACCGCCCCGCCCCTTCGGTCCCGACGGCGTCCATCGCCTCCACGGTGTCCTCGGCCAACGCCACGGCCTCCTCTCGTACCTCGAACGGCAGTCCACTCAGCACCGGCGGCTTCGCCACCACCGTCACCCGGACCCTGTCGCCCTCGCGCCCGACCGTCACCCGCGCCCCACGCGGCGCCGCGTCCCGGGTCACCTTCACCACCGCCTCGGCCGGGTCCTGGCGGGCCGCGGACCGGGCGCCCGTGCGGGCGGCGTCCACGCACTGGATCTGCGCTGCCACCAGGAGCAGCCCCCAGACCAGCGTCATGGTGAACGCCACCAGCACGGACAGCACCACGGCGGCCTCCGCGGTCACGAACCCTTGGTCCCCCGCCCGCTCACATCCGCGCACTGAGGGCTCGTTTCACGATGGACTGCAGCTCCGCCTTGACCTGGCCGCTGGTGACGACCTCGTAGAGCAGCAGCGCGAACCCGACCGCCGCGATGATCCCCATCGCATATTCGGACGTCACCATCCCCGCGTCCCGTCCCGCACCCCGGCGGCACAGCCCCCGCAGCCACGCCACGGCTGTCCCGACCGTCCTGCTGACCGTCCTGCCGGCCTTCTTGCTCATCTCAACCCCCGTGAGGTCCGGTTCCGTCGCTCGGCTCTGCGTTCGACCCTGTTGTTCGGCTTTGTCGTTCGGCTAGTTGCTCGGCTTCGCCATTCGCCCTTCGTCGTTCGGCTCTGCTGTTCTTCGCGATCACCTGTGCGCGCCGCCACCACCCGCATCACCTTCCTCCCACCACGCCACCCGCGAGCCCGATCACGACGGGCAGCACGCCGATCGCGACGAAGGCGGGCAGGAAGCACAGCCCGACCGGCGCGGAGACCAGCACGGCCGCCCGGCGCGCCCGGGCCGTGGCGGTGCGGGCCCACTCCGCACGTGCGTCCGAGGCGAGACGGGCGGCCGGTCCGGCCGCGGGCAGCCCGGACTCGTCGGCCCGTCGCAGCAGCCGCGCCAGCGCCGCGGCACCCGGCAGCGCGGCCAGCCGCCGCCAGGCATCCGCCGGTTCGCCGCCGAGCCGCACCTCCGCCGCACCCCGTGCCAGCTCCAGGCCGACGGGCCCGCCGAGGGCCTCCCCCACCGCCTGGGCGGCGATCACCGGGCCGGCACCGGCCTCGATGCAGGCCGCCAGCAGGTCGGCCGCCAGCGGGAGTTGCCGGGCGGCGCGCGCGGTGTCGGCCTCCGTCACGCGGTTTTCCTCCGGCCGGCACCGGCGCCATCGCCACAGCGCCGCGCCCGCGCCCAGACCGAGCAGCGCCCCGGCGAACCCGCCGACCAGCGCCCAGACCCCGCAGACCGCCCCGGCCAGGGGCAGCCATCGCCGTAGCGTGCCGACGATTTCGTGGCGCCGCCTGGGTGTCACCGCCGGTTCGCGGGGCAGCAGCTCGGCCACCCGGCGCCGCGCCCGGCGTCGGCGCCGCGCCAGGTCCAGCCGGTGCACCGACCAGCCCAGGGCGGTCACCACGGCCACCGCCGTCCCCAGCCTGTGGACGAACTCCCCGCTCACACCGCCTCCGCTCCCCGTACGATCCGGGCCGCCCACCACACCCCTGCCGCCTCGAACACCGCCCCGGCCGCCAGGCAGCCCAGCCCGGCCCCGGTGTGCAGCAGGACCCGCAGCGGGTGGGCACCCATGGCCGCGCCGAGCAGCAGCCCGAGGGAGGGCAGCGCTGCGAGCAGCAGCGCGGTGACCCTGGCGCCCGCCAACTGAGCACGCAGGTCGGCCCTCTGGTCCCGCTCGGCGCGCAGTGCCCCGTCCAGCCGGTCCAGGCCGGCCGCGAGACCGGCGCCCTGGTCCACAGCAACCCGCCAGCACGCGGCGAGCCCCAGCAGACCCTCGGCGCCCGGTTGCCGGGCCGCCGCGGCGAGCGTGCCCGCCACGTCCCCACCGAACCTGGCGGCGGCGGCCACGGCGGGCTGCGCGTCCCCCAGCCCGCCGGAGTCCCCCGCGGCCCGCAGCAGCGCCTCGCCGGGCTGCCGCCCGGCACGCACCTCCCCGGCGAGGGCACCGCACAGGGCGATCACCGCGTCCACCCGCCGCTCCCGCTCGCGCCTGGCCTGCCGGGCCAGCCGTACCCGCCGCAGCATCAGCACTCCTGCGGCCCCCACGAAGACCGGGAGCACCGAGGCGCCCAGCAGTGCGAGCAGCAGCCCGACGGCGAGCGACCACCACTCGGCGCCCAACCCGTCGGACCGCCGACGGAGTTCGCCGAGCGCCCACTCCCATGACGGCGGCCCGGTGGCCACCACTCCGCCGCCCGCCAGCAGCAGCCGCGCCCGCCGCACCCCGGAGTGGCGCCCGCCGAGCACCCACATGGCGACACCGAGGCACAGCGCAGCCGCCACCCACATCTCACCGATCCCTCTGGTCACTTCACTCTCGCTCCCAGTCGCTGGAATCACTCGATCCGCTGAGCAGCTGCCGCAGCCGCTCCCAACCGCGCTCCGGGGCGAAGGCCCGTTCGCCCCAGCGCAGGGCGGGAACCGTCCGCACCAGTCCTGCGGCCTCGCGCTCCAGGACGTGCACTTCGGCGATCCGGCGCCGTCCGGACCGGTCCCGTACGAGGTGGAGCACCACGGCGACCGCCGCCGCCAACTGGCTGTGCAGCGCCGCCCGGTCGAGCCCGGCCGCCGTGCCGAGCGCCTCCAGGCGGGCGGGTACGTCCGCGGCGGCGTTGGCGTGGACGGTGCCGCACCCGCCCTCGTGGCCGGTGTTGAGCGCGGCCAGCAGATGCACCACCTCGGGACCGCGCACCTCGCCGACGACCAGCCTGTCGGGCCGCATCCGCAGCGCCTGCCGGACGAGGTCCTCCAGGGTGACCAGGCCGGCGCCCTCCTGGTTGGCGGGCCGGGTCTCCAGCCGTACGACGTGCGGGTGGTCCGGTCTCAACTCGGCCGAGTCCTCGGCGAGCACGATCCGCTCGCCCGGTCCGACCAGGCCGAGCAGGGCACTCAGCAGGGTCGTCTTGCCGCTTCCGGTGCCGCCGCTGACGAGGAAGGACAGCCGGGCCGCCAGCAGCGCCCGCAGGATCCGGTCACCGCCGGGCGGCACGGTGCCGGCCGTGACGAGTTCGTCGAGGGTGAACGCCCGGGGCCGTACGACCCGCAGGGACAGGCAGGTGCAGCCGACGGCCACCGGGGGCAGCACCGCGTGCAGCCGGGTCCCGTCGGGCAGCCGGGCGTCCGCCCAGGGCCGTGCGTCGTCCAGACGGCGTCCGGCCACGGAGGCCAGGCGTTGCGCCAGGCGTCGGACGGCGGTCGCGTCGGGGAAGGTGACCGGCGTCAGTTCGAGGCCGCCGCCCCGGTCCACCCAGATCCGGTCCGGGGCGGACACCAGGACGTCTGTGACGTCGTCGGCGGCGAGCAGCGGTTCCAGCGGGCCGGTGCCGACGAGTTCGGACCTCAGCTGTTCGGCTGCGCCGAGCACCTCGGCGTCGCCCAGCACGCGGCCCTGTTCGCGCAGTGCCTGGGCCACGCGTGCGGGGGTGGGTTCGGCGCCGCTCTCGGCCAGCCGGCGCCGGACGCCGTCGAGCAGGGCGGCGCCGTCGGCCCGCTCGAGTGCGGGACGCAGTCCGGGAAGCAGTCCGGGAGACGTCATCCGGTGGCTCCCGTCTCGACCAGGGTCCGCTCCCAGAAGTTCGCGCAGAAGCGGGCGAGGGGGCCGCGTCCGGCCGCGGCGGGTGGTTTCGCCCCGCCCCGCGGACGCAGCAGCGCCGGTTCGACGGGGACCTCGCCGGCCAGGGGCAGGCCGAGCAGCCGGGCCACCTCCCGGTCGTCGAGGCCGGGCGCGTACGGGCCGCGCACCGCCACCCGCAGGTCGCGCACGACCATGCCGACGGCGGAGGCGACGCGTCCTGCAGCGGCGACCGCCCGCAGTTCGCCGGGGACGACGAGCAGCGCCAGGTCGAGCTGGGCGAGGGCTTCGGCAACCCCGTCGTCCAGGCGGCGGGGCAGGTCGACCACGACGGTGCCGCCGCGCCGCCGGGCGGCGGCGAGCACCGCGCGGACGGCCTGGTGGGGGACGGCGACGCAGTCGCCGCGGTCCCAGCTGAGCACCCGCAGCGCGTGCAGCTCGGGCAGCGACTCCTCCAGGGCGCCGCCCCCGACCCGGCCGCGCGAGGCGGCGAAGGCGGGCCAGCGCAGCCCCTCCGTGTTCTCACCGCCGAGGAGTACGTCGAGTCCGCCGCCGAGCGGATCGGCGTCCACGAGCAGGGTGCGCAGTCCCTCGCGCGCGGAGGTGACGGCGAGTGCGCAGGCAAGGGTGGACGCACCGGCCCCGCCCCGGCCACCGATCACGCCGACGGTGAGGGCCGGGCGGCCGACACCCTCGGCGACGTCGGCGATCCGGTCGACCAGCCACTGCTCGCCGTCGGGCAGCATCAGGACGTGGTCGGCGCCGATCTGGACGGCCCGTTTCCACACCTCGGAGTCGTCCTGGTCGCGGCCGACCAGCACCACTGCGTGTCGGCGGGCGGCACCGCGCAGCCGGCCGGCGGCGTCGTCGCCGACCAGGACGAGCGGGGCCGTTTCCCAGCCGCCGCCGCGTTCCGGAACGCCGTGGTGGACCTCGGGTGTGGCTCCGGCCGCCGCGCACAGACGCAGCAGGTCGTCCAGCAGTTCCGCGTCCTCGGTGACGATGAGCGGCCGGCCCGGTCGGCCCGCGCCGGTGGGCGGCGGGTCGTGGGTGACGGTTCCGGTCATGTGTGCTCCCCCTTCGCTGCGTGTTCCGCGCGGACCGCTGCGGTCCCGCGATTCCCGAACGTGTGGAGAACCGGCATACGGCCTCCATATGAGCGGCCCTCAGAAACCGGACATACGCCTTCCGGCAATGCGAACCGGCCATGAACTCGCCGGCCCGGACCGCGCTGGAATCACGATGGAGCGAACCTCGAAATCATGTGGATCTTGGTGGAAATCTGTGGACAACTCAGCGGCTGTGAATATCGATGTCACCCATACCGGTGACCCCTGCGCTGATCCCCGTACGACTTCCGCAGAGCAGCTCCATGATTACCCTGAGTAACAGATCATGCGCATGACGAAAAGCGGCCGAAGCCGCTCGCCGCAGTCCCGTGACGGACGCAAGGAAAGGGAAAACCCACCCGGACATGCGACGACCCCCGCCGGGGGGGAGAGCGGGGGTCGTCCCCACGGCCGACTCGGGGGGGGAGGAGTCGGACCGGGTTAGCACGGTCGCGAACGATCCGTGACTTCCATGGTGTACCCGAGAGCCCTCTCAGGCAAACCCACGCGCCCCACCTTACGCCGAATGGTGGGCGCATATGCTCAGGTCGTGGAAAACCACTCCTTGCCCCGCGCAGCCGCCTTCTTTGACCTGGACAAGACGGTCATTGCGAAGTCGAGCACGCTCACCTTCAGCAAGTCCTTCTACCAAGGCGGACTGATCAACCGCAGGGCCGCACTGCGCACCGCATACGCCCAGTTCGTGTTCCTGGTCGGCGGTCTCGACCACGATCAGATGGAGCGCATGCGCGAGTACCTGTCGACGTTGTGCCGCGGCTGGAACGTCCAGCAGGTCCGGGAGATCGTCGCCGAGACACTGCACGACCTGATCGACCCGATCATCTACGACGAGGCCGCCTCCCTCGTAGAGGAGCACCACGCGGCCGGACGCGACGTCGTGATCGTGTCCACCTCGGGCGCGGAGGTGGTCGAGCCGATCGGCGAACTGCTGGGCGCGGACCGGGTGGTGGCCACCCGCATGGTCGTCGGCCCCGACGGCTGCTTCACCGGAGAGGTGGAGTACTACGCCTACGGCCCGACCAAAGCCGAAGCGGTCCGGGAACTGGCCGCCTCCGAGGGCTACGACCTGGCCCGCTGCTACGCCTACAGCGACTCGGCGACCGACCTGCCGATGCTCCAGGCGGTCGGGCACCCGCACGCCGTGAACCCGGACCGCGCGCTGCGCCGGGAGGCGCTCGCGCGCGACTGGCCGGTTCTGGAGTTCCGCCGGCCGGTGCGGCTCAAGCAGCGGCTGCCCGCCCTGTCCGTGCCGCCGCGTCCAGCCCTGGTCGCGGCGGCGGCGATAGGCGCAGCCGCCGCGACGGCCGGCTTCGTGTGGTATTCCAACCGGCGACGCGGAACCATATCCTGATCGATGTGCCCTATTCACCCCTGTTTGCACCTGATGGCAAAGAAGTGCACACAGGGGTACCGCTTGATCCCGTTCTGCAGTACAAAGGAGTCAGCGGCCCGCGAGACCAAAGGACATCCGAGAGGATGACCTGTCTGTACGCACCTGGCCCCACGGACCCCGCATGACCATCCGGCACCCACGCGACGTCGACCCGTCGATTACGGGCCAGCCGCACCAGGTGACGGGCAAAGCACCCCGACCTGATGGGCGAAATATCGAGGACGCTTGGTAACCGGGTGAGCATGCCAGCGGCGGTACGAGCACTCGTACCGCCGCAACCCGTTCAGGGAGCTTCGCTCAGGCCGCGCCGCGCTGCAGCGCCTCGCACACCGCCGTCGACTCGCGCACGCCCAGCTCGACAGCCTTGCCGCAGTGGGCGATCCAGGCCGCCATGCCTTCACGGGTCCCGGAGACGTACCCCTCCAGTGCGGCCAGGTAGGAAGCGCCTCCCAGTTCGGCGTAGCCCACCTCGGCCGGGCAGACGGACTTGGGGTCCAGGCCACTGCCGACGAGAACGATCCGCTCGGCCGCGCGCGCGACCAGACCGTTGTGCGAGACGAAGGGGCGCAGCGCCAGCAGCTCGCCGTGCACCACGGCGGCCGTCACCAGCGCGGGCGCGGAGGTTCCCGCGATGATCAGGTCTGCCAGCCCCTCCAGTCGGCCGGACACCTCCTGGACCTCCGGCAGTGGCAGCTCGATCAGCGGCTCGTCCACGGCCTCGCCCGCCTGACGCGGCCTGCCGACCTCGTCACCCGGCTCCGCGGCGGCCACCACGTGCAGCCGGGCCAGCACCCTGAGAGGCGACTGCCGCCAGATGGACAGCAGCTGGCCCGCCTCCGCGGTCAACCGCAGGGCCGCACCCACGACGCGGGCCTCAGGGTCGGCGCTGAAGTCCGTGCGCCGACGCACCTCCTCCAGCGCCCAGTCGGCGCCGGACAGCGCCGCGGAGCCGCGGGCGCCGCGCAGCGCCGCCTCGGAGGTGATCTCGTTGCTGCGGCGCCGCATGACCCGGTGCCCGTAGACCCGGTCCACGGCCTTGCGCACGGACTCCACGGACTCGGCCACACCGGGCAGGGAGCCCAGGGCCGCGAGCGGATCGGCGGTCGCGCCTGTCGTACTCATGAGTACGACAGTAGCCACCTCACTGCCTCACCCCACGAAGGAGTGGTCTTCTTCACTCCACCTGACACTCCCAGCGATCACCTGACTACTCTTGGTGAACATGAAAATTGCTTTCGTCGGGAAGGGCGGCAGCGGCAAGACCACGCTCTCCTCCCTCTTCATCCGCCACCTCGCGGCTGTCGGCGCCCCGGTGGTCGCCATCGACGCCGACATCAACCAGCACCTCGGCCCCGCGCTCGGCCTCGACGAAGCCGAGGCCGCCGCGCTGCCGGCCATGGGCGAGCGGCTGCCGCTGATCAAGGACCACCTGCGTGGCGGCAATCCGCGCATCGCCTCCGCCGCGACGATGATCAAGACGACTCCGCCCGGCGCGGGCTCGCGGCTGGTGCGGGTCCGGGAGCCGAACCCGATCTACGACGCCTGCGCGCGTCCAGTGGAACTCGACGGGGGTGCCGTCCGTTTGATGGTCACAGGGCCCTTCACGGACGCCGACCTGGGGGTCGCCTGCTACCACTCGAAGACAGGAGCGGTGGAGCTGTTCCTGAACCACCTCGTCGACGGCCCCGACGAGTACGTCGTGGTCGACATGACGGCCGGTTCGGACTCCTTCGCCTCCGGCATGTTCACTCGCTTCGACATGACGTTCCTCGTCGCCGAGCCGACCCGGAAGGGGGTCTCCGTCTACCGCCAGTACAAGGAGTACGCACGCGACTTCGGCATCACGCTGAAGGTCGTCGGCAACAAGGTCCAGGCGCAGGACGACATCGACTTCCTCCGCGCGGAGGTCGGGGACGACCTGCTCGTGACGGTCGGGCACTCGGAGTGGGTGCGCGCCATGGAGAAGGGACGCCCGCCCCGGTTCGACCTCCTGGAAGCGACCAACTCCCGCGCCCTGCAGATCCTTCGGGACGCCGTCGACACGACGTACGAGCTGCGCGACTGGGAGCGCTACACCCGGCAGATGGTGCACTTCCACCTGAAGAACGCCGAGGCGTGGGGCAACGAGCGCACCGGGGTCGACCTGGCGGCGCAGGTCGACCCCGGGTTCGTGCTCGGCGAGGCCATCGACGCGGGCGTGACGGCTCCCGCGTGACAGACCTTCTGACGACTCCCGTGTGACAGCTCCCGCCTGACCGTTACGGCCTACTGCGCGACCGCCGGCGCCCCGGGCACGCCCTTCGGTGCCGGGGCCGGGCCGCCGGAGAGGAAGGACGCCCAGCCCTGCCTGGGCGCCTCGCCCACCTGCAGGGTGCGCATCTTCTGCAGGACCTGCGGGTCCTGGGCGTCCAGCCAGTCGGCGAGCTGATGGAAGGAGACGCACCGCACGTCCGGCTTGTTGCACACCTCCTTCACCACGTCCTCGACGGCACGCATGTAGGTGCCGCCGTTCCAGGACTCGAAGTGGTTACCGATGATCAGGGGTGCGCGATTGCCGTCGTAGGCCCGGTAGAAGCCCTTGAGCAGGCCGTCGCGCATCTGCTCACCCCAGTAGTCGAACTTGTCGGGATCGCCCTGGGTCTTGGTGCCGGACTGGTTGACCATGAAGTTGTAGTCCATGGTCAGCTGCTCGTAGGTGTGGCCGGGGAAGGGCACCAGCTGCATCGACAGGTCCCACAGGCCCTCCTTCTTCTTGGGCCAGACCTGGTTGTTGACACCGCTGGAGTCATAGCGGAAGCCGAGCTGCCGGGCCGCCTCCATAAAGTTCTTCTGGCCTTCCAGACAGGGGGTGCGGGCGCCGATCAGCTCCTTGTCGTAGTCGAAAGGCAGCGGCGGGGCCTGCTTCATGCCGGTGTTGGTCCTCCAGGACTTCACGAACTGCTTGGCCTGGGCGATCTCGCTCTTCCACTCGTCCACCGACCAGGTGCCGACCCCGCCGGCGGGGCCGCAGAAGTGACCGTTGAAGTGGGTGCCGATCTCATTGCCCTCCAGCCAGGCCAGCCTCACCTGCTTGAGGGTGTTCCTGATGCCCTCCTCGTCGTTGAAGCCGATGTCGGAGCGGCCGGGCGAGTGCTGGGGCGGCCTGTACAGGTCGCGTTTCTCCTCCGGCAGCATGTACACACCGCTGAGGAAGTACGTCATGGTCGCGTGGTTCTCCTTGGAGACCTTGCGGAAGTGCGAGAACAGCTTCTGGCTGTCCTCGCCCGCCCCGTCCCACGAGAACACCACGAACTGCGGGGGTTTCTGACCGGGTCTCATCCGCTCGGGCCGGGGCAGGTGCGGTTGCGCCCCGGTGTACGAGGTGGACCCGTCACCGATCAGACGGACGACGCTCCTGGGCGCCGGCGCCCCCTTCTGCGGACCGGGCGTCCGTTCCTCGGAGCCGCCGCCGCTCGCGCAACCCGCGAGCGACGCGGCACAAGCCGCGGCGACCATGGCACCGACGGCGATCCTCTGGGTGGCGGCCATGTTCCGCCCACCTACTTCCTTCTCTCGGACCAACGCTGACGAGGGCCGTTTTCTGGCGGTATGCCGGGTCTGCGCCGACAGTGCCGCCAAGGTCGCACGGGACCGAGGAGGAATTAGTACGACAAGCCGATGAAATGCTCACTTCACCCATCTGTGCGTACGAGCCGCACACTGAACACAGGTCTACACCAATTTTGCCGTCCACCCTTGTCACCGGGCCCCCGCGTCTGATGAGCTGTGGCCTGGGACACAACAGACACCCTTCGAGAGGGAGATGTCGTGAGCAACGAGAGCCTGGCCAACCTGCTCAGGGAAGAACGCAGGTTCGCGCCGCCCGCCGACCTGGCCGCACACGCCAACGTCACGGCGGAGGCGTATGAACAGGCCAAGGCTGACAGGCTCGGCTTCTGGGCCGAGCAGGCCCGCCGGCTGACCTGGGCCAAGGAGCCGACCGAGACGCTGGACTGGTCGAACCCGCCGTTCGCGAAGTGGTTCAAGGACGGCGAGCTGAACGTCGCGTACAACTGCGTGGACCGGCACGTGGAGGCCGGGCACGGGGACCGCGTCGCCATCCACTTCGAGGGCGAGCCCGGTGACAGCCGCGCCATCACCTACGCGGAGCTGAAGGACGAGGTCTCCAGGGCCGCCAACGCCCTGCTGGAGCTGGGAGTCCGCAAGGGCGACCGGGTCGCCGTCTACATGCCGATGATCCCGGAGGCCGCGATCGCCATGCTGGCCTCGGCCCGCATCGGCGCCGCGCACTCGGTCGTCTTCGGCGGCTTCTCCGCGGACGCGCTCGCCACCCGCATCCGGGACGCGGACGCCAAGGTCGTCATCACCGCCGACGGCGGCTACCGGCGCGGCAAGCCGTCCGCGCTGAAGCCCGCCGTGGACGAGGCGATCGAGAAGGTCGACAACGTCGAGCACGTGCTCGTGGTGCGCCGTACCGGACAGGACGTGGCCTGGCACGACGGCCGGGACGTGTGGTGGCACGACCTGGTGGGGCGCCAGTCGGCCGAGCACACCCCCGAGGCGTTCGAGGCGGAGCACCCGCTGTTCATCCTCTACACCTCCGGCACCACGGGTAAGCCGAAGGGCATCCTGCACACCTCGGGCGGCTACCTCACGCAGACGGCGTACACGCACTGGGCGGTGTTCGACCTCAAGCCGGAGACGGACGTGTTCTGGTGCACGGCCGACATCGGCTGGGTCACCGGGCACTCCTACATCGTGTACGGACCGCTGGCCAACGGCGCGACGCAGGTGATGTACGAGGGCACGCCGGACACCCCGCACCAGGGCCGGTTCTGGGAGATCGTGCAGAAGTACAAGGTCACGATCCTCTACACCGCGCCGACCGCGATCCGGACGTTCATGAAGTGGGGCGACGACATCCCCGCGAAGTTCGACCTGAGCAGTCTGCGCATCCTGGGTTCCGTCGGCGAGCCCATCAACCCCGAGGCGTGGGTCTGGTACCGCAAGCACATCGGCGCGGACCGGACGCCGGTCGTGGACACCTGGTGGCAGACCGAGACCGGCGCGATGATGATCTCACCGCTGCCCGGTGTCACCGAGGCCAAGCCCGGCTCGGCGCAGCGCCCGCTGCCCGGCATCAGCGCGACCGTCGTGGACGACGAGGCGAACGAGGTGTCCAACGGCGGCGGCGGCTACCTGGTGCTGACGGAGCCGTGGCCGTCGATGCTGCGCACCATCTGGGGCGACGACCAGCGGTTCATCGACACCTACTGGTCGCGCTTCGAGGGCAAGTACTTCGCCGGCGACGGCGCGAAGAAGGACGACGACGGGGACATCTGGCTGCTGGGCCGGGTGGACGACGTCATGCTCGTCTCCGGGCACAACATCTCCACCACCGAGGTGGAGTCGGCGCTCGTCTCGCACCCGTCGGTCGCCGAGGCGGCCGTCGTGGGCGCCACCGACGAGACCACCGGTCAGGCGATCGTCGCCTTCGTCATCCTGCGCGGCACGGCGTCCGAGGACGACACGCTGATCGGCGAGCTGCGCGACCACGTCGGCGCCACGCTCGGCCCGATCGCCAAGCCCAAGCGGATCATGCCGGTGGCGGAGCTGCCGAAGACCCGCTCCGGGAAGATCATGCGCCGGCTGCTGCGTGACGTGGCCGAGAACCGGCAGCTCGGTGACGTCACCACACTGACCGACTCCACGGTCATGGACCTCATCCAGGCCAAGCTGCCGGCCGCGCCCAGCGAGGACTAGGACACCTGGCACCAAGACGCGAAGGCCCAGGCGGCACGGCGACAAAGGCCCAGACGCCACGGCACCGAGGGGCACCCGGCGGAGACGCCGGGTGCCCCTTTTGCGCATGATGCACGCATCACCGGATGCGCCACCCGGCAATCTTAGGTAAACTAAGCAAAGTCCCAACGTGAAAAGACCCTCAAGGTGTGCCGGGAAGTCTGGTCGGCAAGAGATCCGCCCTACCCCGACCCGGAGGTCCCCGCCGTGGCCGCGCCCCGCACCCCCGCCCCCAGACGCAGCATCGTCGGACGCCTCTCCCTGCCCGAGCGGGCCTTCGTGGCGGACGCACTGCGCACCGAGACCGTAGGCGGCATCCTGCTGCTCGTCGCCGCCGTCACGGCGCTGATCTGGGCGAACGCCCCGGCCCTGCATCACAGCTACGAGACCGCCAGCCACTTCCGTTTCGGCCCCGGCACCCTCGGCCTGCGCCTTTCCACCGCCCACTGGGCCGCCGACGGACTCCTCGCCGTGTTCTTCTTCGTCGCCGGCATCGAACTGAAGCGTGAGCTGGTCGCCGGTGACCTGCGCAGTCCCAGGGCCGCCGCGCTGCCCGTGGTGGCCGCGCTGTGCGGCATGGCCGTACCGGCCCTCGTCTACACCCTCACCAACCTCACCGGGCACGGCACCACACAGGGCTGGGCGGTGCCCACCGCGACCGACATCGCCTTCGCGCTCGCCGTCCTCGCGGTCATCGGCACCTCGCTGCCCAGCGCCCTGCGCGCCTTCCTGCTGACGCTCGCGGTCGTCGACGACCTGTTCGCGATCCTGATCATCGCGGTGTTCTTCACCGACCGGATCCACTTCGCCGCGCTGGGCGGGGCCGCCGCCGCGTTGGTGATCTTCTGGCTGCTGCTGCGCAAGGGCGTACGCGGCTGGTACGTGTACGTGCCGCTGGCCCTGCTGATCTGGGCGCTCATGTACAACAGTGGCGTGCACGCCACCATCGCAGGCGTCGCGATGGGCCTGATGCTGCGCTGCACCACCCGGCAGGGCGAGGAGCACTCGCCTGGCCAGCACATCGAGCACCTGGTCCGCCCGCTGTCGGCCGGGCTGGCCGTCCCTCTGTTCGCGCTGTTCAGCGCGGGGGTGTCGGTTTCCGGCAGCGCGCTGAAGGACGTGTTCACGAAGCCGGAGACGCTCGGAGTGGTGCTCGGCCTGGTCGTCGGCAAGGCGCTCGGCGTCTTCGGCGGCACATGGCTGACCGCCCGCTTCACCCACGCCGAGCTGAGCGAGGACCTGGAGTGGGCCGACATCTTCGCGGTGGCCGCCCTCTCCGGCATCGGCTTCACCGTCTCGCTGCTCATCGGCGAACTGGCCTTCGCCGGCGACAGCGTCCTGACCGGCGAGGTGAAGGCGGCCGTGCTCACCGGCTCGCTGATCGCGGCCCTGTGCGCGACGGTGCTGCTGAAGATACGCAACGCCAAGTACCGCAGGCTGTGCACGGAGGAGGAGCGCGACGATGACCACGACGGCGTCCCGGACATCTACGAGCAGGACAACCCGGCGTACCACCTGCGCATGGCCGCGATCCACGAACACAAGGCCGCCGAACACCGGCGCATCGCCGCGGAGAAGGCCGCCGCGGCCCGGCACGGGCTTGCGGAAGTGCCGGGCGGGGCAGGCGAGGACAACGACCGTCCGGCATGATCTGACGAGACGGTACAGAACAAGACGGCACACACACGACACGAGAGACCTCTGAGGGAGAACGCGATGAGCGCACCCGACGGCAGCCCGGTCGGCGCCGAACGCAGCATCGGCCAGCTGTTCGCCGCGGCGACGACCGACTTGTCGGCACTGGTGCACGACGAGATCGCGCTGGCCAAGGCCCAGCTCAAGCAGGACGTGAAGCGCGGCGCGATGAGCGGCGGCGCCTTCTCGCTGGCCGGCGCGGTACTGGTCTTCTCCCTGCCGATGCTCAACTTCGCGCTGGCGTACGGCATCCGTACCTGGAGCCACTGGAACCTGGCGATCTGCTTCCTGTTGTCCTTCGCCGCCAACGTGCTCGTCGCCGGCCTCTTGGGGCTCGTCGGCGTGGCGCTCGCGAAGAAGGCCAAGAAGGGCCAGGGTCCGCAGAAGGTGGCCGCGTCGATGAAGGAGACGGCGGGCGTCCTGCAGAACGCCAAGCCGCACCCGCGCCCGGAGCTGCCGGAGCTGCCGGAGGGCAGGACGCCCGAAGCCATCGAGGCTGTGGCACGCTCGTCGTCATGACGGACCCCACCGCCCCCTCGGTCGTACGCATCGACATTCCCGGTGGGCACGAGGTGACGCACCGGGACGTCGCCGCCAACGGCGCCCGCTTCCACATCGCCGAACTCGGCGACGGCCCGCTGGTACTGCTGCTGCACGGCTTCCCGCAGTTCTGGTGGGCGTGGCGGCACCAGCTGGTCGCGCTCGCCGACGCCGGCTACCGGGCGGTGGCGATGGACCTGCGCGGCGTCGGCGGCAGCGACCGCACCCCACGCGGATACGACCCCGCCAACCTCGCCCTGGACGTCACCGGCGTGATCCGCTCCCTCGGTGAGCCGGACGCCGCGCTGGTCGGCCACGACCTCGGCGGCTATCTGGCGTGGACGGCCGCCACGATGCGGCCCAAGCTCGTACGACGACTCGCGGTCGTCTCGATGCCGCACCCCCGGCGCTGGCGTGCCGCGATGCTGCGGGACGCCCGGCAGACCGCCGCCAACTCCTACATCTGGGGCTTCCAGCGGCCGTGGATCCCGGAGCGGCAGCTGAGCGCCGACGGTGGCGCGCTGGTGGGGCGGCTGATCCGGAACTGGTCCGGGCCGCGACCGCCCGAGGACGGGGCGGTGGAGGCGTACCAGCGCGCCATGTGCATCCCGTCCACCGCGCACTGCTCGATCGAGCCGTACCGCTGGTTGGTGCGCTCGCTCGCCCGCCCCGACGGCTTCCAGTTCAATCGCAGGATGAAGCGGCCGGTGCGGGTGCCCACGCTGCATCTGCACGGCTCACTCGACCCGGTCACACGGACGCGCAGCGCGGCCGGCTCGGGCGAGTACGTCGAAGCGCCCTACCGCTGGCGGCTGTTCGACGGCCTGGGCCACTTCCCGCACGAGGAGGACCCGGTGGCGTTCTCCACCGAACTGGTCAACTGGCTCAAGGACCCCGAGCCCGACCGGTGAGACGCCAGCGGCCCGGCTCCGGCTGGGGGTCCGGGGGTCATCCAGGACACACAGCCCGCACGAGGAAGACCCCGTGGCGTTCTCCACCGAACCGGACAACCGGCTCAAGGACCCCGAGCCCGACCGGTGACCGGGTGAGCGCGTGGAGTATCCGGTTCCTGGACACTTGTCCCCCGAACGGCCACATGCCTGCCGCATAGGCCAATTGGGCGGCCCTGGGGCGGTTATCGACCTTGGGCCAGGGGCAGACGTCGGGGTATGGGCTGGACGCACGACTACAGTGACGCACCCCGCAACCGCCGCTCGGCCACGGGCCTGAGCATGCCTCAGCGAGGCACCCCGCAGTTCGCGGAAGGCGACCTGCGGGTGGGGATCTCCCGCATTCTGCGCCGACGGGCGCGATGGGTCTCGGTGCGCCTGCGTCACCCGCGCGGCTGAACCGGCGCCGCCCGTCCTGTCTTCCCGGTAACCCGCTTACAGCGCACAGCTGTCGGTGTCCACGCGCTCGTCGGCCGTACGGCCCTGGTCGATGTCCGGCCGGATCTCGTCCGCCGTCAGGGCGTAGCCGGTCTGGGCGTCGTCGAGGGACTTGGCGAACACCACGCCGTACACCCTGCCGTCGGGCGTGAGCAGCGGGCCACCGGAGTTGCCCTGACGGACGGTCGCGTACAGCGAGTACACGTCGCGGCGGACGGTGCCGTGGCGGTAGATGTCCGGGCCGTTGGCCGTGATGCGCTGGCGCACGCGCGCGGCGCGGACGTCGTACGCGCCGTTCTCCGGGAAGCCCGCGACGATCGCGCCGTCGCCGCCGGCCGCGTCGCGCGAAGCGAACCGGAGGGCACGCGCCTTCAGGTCCGGCACGTCGAGGACGGCGATGTCGCGCTTCCAGTCGTACAGGACGACCCTGGCGTCGTACCTGCGGCCGATGCCGCCCACCTGTACGCGGGGTGCGTCGACACCGCCGACGACGTGCGCGTTGGTCATCACCCGGTGGTCGGCGAAGACGAAGCCGGTGCCTTCCAGGACCTTGCCGCAGCTCTGCGCGGTGCCGGTGACCTTGACGATGGAGCGCTCGGCGCGCTCGGCGACCGGGCTGCCGGCGAGGGCAGGGTCGGGCGGGCGGACATCGGTGATCGGCTCGTTGGAGAAGGGGCTGAAGACCTGCGGGAAGCCGTTCTGCGCGAGGACCGAGGAGAAGTCGGCGAACCAGGTGTCGGCCTGCGCGGGCAGCACCCGGGAGACGCCGAGGAGCACCTTGGAGCCGCGGACCTCCTTGCCGAGCGTGGGCAGCGTCGTGCCCGCGAGGGCGGAGCCGATCAGCCAGGCCACCAGGAGCATCGCGACAACGTTGACCAGGGCGCCGCCGGTGGCGTCCAGGGCGCGGGCAGGGGACCAGGTGATGTAGCGGCGCAGTTTGTTGCCGAGGTGGGTGGTCAGGGCCTGCCCGACGGAGGCGCAGACGATCACGACGACCACGGCGACGACCGCGGCGGTGGTGCCGACCTCCGCATTGCCGGTCACGGCGTCCCAGATGACGGGCAGCGTGTACACCGCGACCAGGCCGCCGCCCAGGAAGCCGATCACCGACAGGATTCCGACGACGAAGCCCTGGCGGTAACCGACGACCGCGAACCACGCAGCCGCGACCAGCAGCAGGATGTCCAGCACGTTCACGGGATCACCCTGTCATGAGCGCCAGTCGATCGGGACCTGCTTCTCCCTGTCCCAGGGGCGCTCCCAGCCCGCGAAGTGCAGCAGGCGGTCGATCACTCCGCCGGTGAAGCCCCACACCAGGGCCGATTCGACCAGGAATGCCGGGCCTCGGTGGCCGCCGGGGGAGACGGTGGTCGCGCGGTTGGCGGGGTCCGTGAGATCCGCCACGGGGACCGTGAAGACACGGGCGGTCTCGTTCGGGTCGACGACGCCCACCGGGCTGGGCTCTCTCCACCAGCCGAGCACGGGGGTGACGACGAAGCCGCTGACCGGGATGTAGAGGGCGGGCAGGACGCCGAAGAGCTGGACGCCGGCCGGGTCGAGTCCGGTCTCCTCCTCCGCCTCGCGCAGGGCGGCCCTGAGCGGCCCGTCGCCCTTCGGGTCGCCGTCCTCGGGGTCGAGGGCGCCGCCGGGGAAGGAGGGCTGACCGGCGTGGGAACGCAGGGAGCCGGCCCGCTCCATGAGCAGCAGTTCGGGCCCGCGCTCGCCTTCGCCGAACAGGATCAGCACCGCCGACAGCCGCCCCGAGCCGTTCTCGGGCGGCAGGAAGCGGCTGAGCTGGAGCGGCTCGACCGTCTCCACCGCGTGCACCACGGGGTCCAGCCAGCCCGGCAGCCCCTCCTTGCTGAGCGTCACCGCGCCGCGGTGCCCGCCGCTCGTACGGGCATGACCTGTGTCCCTCCGGTGAGCCGTGTCCAGCCCGTCCGCCTGGACCCCGTAGCCCCTCTGGTCGGTGTGATGACTCGTATCCGTCTGACTCGTGTGCGTCATGGGCACCCCCGTCCTGCCGTGTCCAACGCCCGAGGGCATCGAGATCGTTCCGTCACGCGGCGCCCAGTGGCGGCGCCGGCCTGCCGCCCGCGTCGAGGTAGGCCTGTGGGGGCTTCAGCCGCTGGCCGGGATAGCCGCCCTTCTCGTACTTGAGGAGCTTCTTCGCCTTCTCCGGGTCCGTCTCCCCCTCGCCGTAGGCCGGACAGAGCGGTGCGATGGGGCAGGCGCCGCAGGCGGGCTTGCGGGCGTGGCAGATGCGGCGGCCGTGCCAGATGACGTGGTGCGACAGGTCGGTCCAGTCGCGCTTGGGGAACAGCGCGCCGACGGCCGCCTCGATCTTGTCCGGGTCCGTCTCGTCGGTCCACTTCCAGCGCCGTACCAGCCGCTGGAAGTGCGTGTCGACGGTGATCCCGGGCCGCCCGAAGGCGTTGCCGAGCACGACGAAGGCGGTCTTGCGGCCGACGCCGGGCAGCTTGACGAGGTCTTCCAGCCTGCCGGGGACCTCACCGCCGAACTCCTCGGTGAGCGCCTTGGAGAGCCCTGTCACGGCCCTGGTCTTGGCCCGGAAGAACCCGCACGGCCGGAGGATCTCCTCGACCTCCTCCGGGTTGGCCGCGGCCAGGTCCTCGGGGGTGGGGTACTTCGCGAAGAGCGCGGGGGTCGTCTGGTTGACGCGCAGGTCGGTGGTCTGGGCCGACAGCACGGTGGCGATCAGCAGCTGGAAGGGGTTCTCGAAGTCCAGTTCGGGGTGGGCGTAGGGATACACCTCGGCGAGCTCGCGGTTGATCCGGCGGGCCCGACGGACCAGGGCGGTGCGGGTCTCGTTGGCAAGCGGCTCGGCACGCGGTACCTTTTGTTCTGATTTGCGGCTTTTATTACTGCTGGTGGAGCCTTGTTCGCCCACAGCGGAATCGCGACGTACGGCCACCCGTCCAGCTCCCTTGGCCTGTGTTCTCACCGGCGATTTGGACACCCGGCCAGCCTAGAGCCCGGCACCGACATCCGCCCCGGACCCGGAATATCAGCCCCCGATCGGACCCCTGCCGCTTACCGCGGGACACCTGTACGGCATCCTTGTGACAGATCACACTGTTTGGACCGTCCGGCAAAATGGGGAACACGGTCCCCTGGTACCAAGGGGAAAGCAAGATCCCCTGAGCAGGTCGACAAGGAGAGAACTCGTGGACGACGTTCTGCGGCGCAACCCGCTCTTCGCGGCTCTCGACGACGAGCAGGCCGCGGAGCTTCGCGCCTCCATGAGTGAGGTGACCCTCGCACGCGGCGACTCCCTCTTCCACGAGGGCGACCCGGGCGACCGGCTCTACGTGGTGACCGAGGGCAAGGTCAAGCTGCACCGCACCTCCCCCGACGGCCGCGAGAACATGCTCGCCGTCGTCGGCCCCGGCGAGCTGATCGGCGAGCTGTCGCTGTTCGACCCGGGCCCGCGTACGGCCACCGCGACCGCGCTGACCGAGGTCAAGCTGCTCGGTCTCGGCCACGGCGACCTCCAGCCCTGGCTGAACGCCCGCCCCGAGGTCGCCGGCGCCCTGCTGCGCGCGGTCGCCCGCCGGCTGCGCAAGACCAACGACGCCATGTCCGACCTGGTCTTCTCCGACGTCCCCGGCCGTGTGGCGCGCGCCCTGCTGGACCTGTCCCGCCGCTTCGGCGTGCAGTCCGAAGAGGGCATCCACGTCGTTCATGACCTCACTCAGGAGGAGCTGGCCCAGCTGGTGGGCGCCTCCCGCGAGACCGTGAACAAGGCCCTGGCCGACTTCGCCCAGCGCGGATGGCTGCGCCTGGAGGCGCGGGCGGTCATCCTGCTGGACGTGGAGCGTCTGGCCAAGCGGTCGCGCTGACGCCTGCCCGGGCCGACGGCCTGGGCTGAAAAGGTGCCGGGGCCGCCGGAAAACGGGCTGCCCCGGCGGGCTCGGACAGGCACAGTGGGCGCATGTCCCGACCCCCTGTTCCGCACGGCCTCGACGACCAGGGCTGCATCGAGCGTGAAGGCTCCCTCGCGCACGTGCCGCCTGTTTTCGCTCCGGTCGTGACGGCGGCGCGCGGCCGGTTGCTGGACGCCTTCGGGCCGCGACTGCACAGCGCGTACCTCTACGGGTCCGTTCCGCGCGGCACCGCGCGCGTGGGCCGCAGCGACCTGGATCTGCTGGTGGCCCTGCGGGAGGAGCCGGGCGAGGCTGACCGGGAGGCCGTCCGTGCCCTCGGCGGGGCGCTGGACAAGGAGTTCGCGCAGATCGACGGCGTCGGCACGCTGCTGTACAGCTGCGACCGCCTGCTGAGCGAGCTGGAGCGGTACGACCTCGGCTGGTTCCTCGCCTGCCTGTGCACCCCGCTGCTCGGGGACGACCTCGCCGCGCACCTGCCCCGCTACCGCCCCGACTCGCTGCTCGCCCGCGAGACCAACGGCGACCTCGCCCGGTGGCTGCCGCGCTGGCGGGAGCGGATCGCGGCGGCCGAGGACACCGAGGAGGCGCGGCGACCGCTGGTGCGCTTCATGTCCCGCCACCTCGTGCGCACCGGGTTCACCCTCGTCATGCCCCGCTGGAAGGGCTGGACGAGCGATCTGCACGAGATGGCCGAGGTCTTCGCCGCGTACTACCCCGAGCGGGCCGGTCAGCTGCGTACGGCCGCGGAGTACGGCTATGAGCCCGTCGGCGACCTGGACATCCTGCGGTCGTACGTCGACGACCTGGGCCCCTGGCTCGCGACGGAGTACGCGCGCGTGCACGGCGTGAAGGCCCCGCGCCCGGGGGACTGACCGGCCCGGACGCATGCGTACCGCCCCGCCGCACGGATCAGCAGACGCCCGCGCGAGCGGCGGCGGGGGCGGCCGCTGCGGCGCGGTCGGCCGCAGCCTCGTCCAGGAACAGACCCGTGTCGAGCAAGCTGTGGTGGAGCCGCCGTCAACGCGGGGTCGGTCCGGCTGGGCGTGCTGACCGCCGTGACGTCCCTGCGCGGCGACCGCCGCACCGGCCAGACCTGCCGGACCAGCCCGCTAGATCAGCCCGTGCTCGCTCAGGTAGTCCAGCTGGGCCCGTACCGACAGCTCCGCCGCCGGCCACAGGGAGCGGTCCACGTCGGCGTACACGTGGGCGACGACGTCGGCCGGGGTGCGGAAGCCGTTCTCGACGGCCGTCTCGATCTGGGCCAGCCGGTGGGCGCGGTGGGCGAGATAGAACTCGACCGCTCCCTGAGCGTCCTCCAGAACCGGTCCGTGGCCCGGCAGGACGGTGTGGACGCCGTCGTCGACCGTCAGGGACCGCAGACGGCGCAGGGAGTCCAGGTAGTCGCCCAGACGGCCGTCCGGGTGCGCCACGACCGTCGTACCGCGGCCGAGGATGGTGTCACCGGTCAGCACCGCACGGTCGGCCGGGAGATGGAAGCACAGCGAGTCCGCGGTGTGCCCGGGGGTCGGTACGACCCTCAGCTCCAGGCCGCCGACCGTGACCACGTCCCCGGCGCCGAGGCCCTCGTCGCCGAGCCGCAGTGCCGGATCGAGGGCACGCACGCGCGTGCCGGTCAGTTCCGCGAAGCGGGCGGCGCCCTCCGCGTGGTCGGGGTGGCCGTGGGTGAGCAGGGTCAGGGCGACGCGCTTGCCGGCCCTCTCGGCGGTGTCGACGACGTTGCGCAGGTGGCCGTCGTCCAGCGGGCCCGGGTCGATCACGACGGCCAGTTCGGAGTCGGGCTCGGCGACTATCCAGGTGTTGGTGCCGTCCAGGGTCATCGCGGAGGCGTTGGGGGCCAGCACGTTGACGGACCGTTCGGTGGCGGGGCCGGAGAGGACCTGGCCCCGGGGCTGGCCGGGCAGGGCCGCGGCGTCGGTCACGCGGGACCACCCCCCGTCGTCGGAGCACCGGTCACCGGAGCGGTCGGGACGTGCTTGGTGAACTCGTCGTGCCCCGGCCAGGACAGCACGATCTCGCCGTCCACGAGGCGGGCCTGTGCGAGCACCGGCGTCATGTCGCGCGCGGGCGCGTCGGCGAGGGCCTCGGCGGCCGTCGGGTACGGCAGCAGCTGGCGCAGGGTGGCGATGGTGGGCGGCATCATCAGCAGCTCGCCCTTGTCGTAACCGGCGGCGGCCTCTTCGGGGCGGATCCACACCGTGCGGTCGGCCTCCGTGGAGACGTTGCGGGTGCGCTGGCCCTCGGGAAGCACGGCGACGAAGAACCAGGTGTCGTAGCGGCGGGACTCGAACTCCGGTGTGATCCAGCGGGTCCAGGCGCCCAGCAGGTCCGAGCGCAGCACCAGGCCCCGGCGGTCCAGGAACTCGGCGAAGGACAGCTCGCGGGCGACGAGGGCGGCACGGTCGGCCTCCCAGTCGTCCCCGGTGGTGTCGCCCACCACCGACTCGGCGTCGGGTCCGGCGAGCAGGACGCCCGCCTCCTCGTAGGTCTCCCGTACGGCCGCGCAGACGATCGCCTGGGCACCGGTCTCGTCGACGCCGAGCCGGTCGGCCCACCACGCGCGCGCGGGGCCCGCCCAGCGGACCCGGCGGTCGTCGTCGCGTGGGTCGACACCGCCTCCGGGATACGCGTACGCGCCTCCGGCGAAGGCCATGGAGGCGCGTCTGCGCAGCATGTGGACGGCAGGACCGGCCGGGGTGTCCTTCAGGAGCAGCACGGTGGCCGCGCGCCTGGGGGACACCGGGGTGAGGGTGCCGTCCGCGAGCGCGCGGATGCGCTCGGGCCACTCCGGGGGGTACCACTGACCGTTCGCCATGGCCGGAGGCTATCCCGTATAGGGCGAATGTTCGAGAGGTCCCCGAGGCCGGTGCGGCGCTGTGGGGCTACTGGGCCAGCTCGACCTGGATCTCGACCTCCACGGGCGCGTCCAGCGGCAGCACCGCGACGCCCACCGCGCTGCGGGCGTGCACGCCCTTGTCGCCGAGGACCTCGCCGAGCAGCTCGCTGGCGCCGTTGACGACACCGGGCTGCCCGGTGAAGTCGGACGCCGAGGCGACGAAGCCGACGACCTTCACCACGCGCGCGATGCGGTCCAGGTCGCCGACGACGGACTTCACGGCGGCCAGCGCGTTCAGCGCGCAGGTACGGGCCAGCTTCTTGGCCTCCTCCGGCGTGACCTCGGCGCCCACCTTTCCGGTGACCGGGAGCTTGCCGTCCACCATCGGCAGCTGGCCGGCGGTGTAGACGTACACGCCGGACTGCACGGCCGGCTGGTACGCGGCCAGCGGCGGTACGACCTCCGGCAGGGTCAGGCCCAGTTCGGCCAGCTTGGTCTCGACCGCGCTCATGCCTGCTTCTCCCGCTTCAGGTAGGCCACGAGCTGCTCGGGGTTCGGCCCGGGCACGACCTGGACGAGCTCCCAGCCGTCCTCGCCCCAGGTGTCCAGAATCTGCTTCGTGGCATGGACGAGCAGCGGCACGGTTGCGTATTCCCACTTGGTCATGGGGCCGACTGTAGCTGCTGTCGTCCTCGCAGCCGCCGCACGGCTGTCCCCCGGCCGTCCCCCGGCAGCCCCGGTCGCCCCCGGTTGCCCGACGGTTGTCCACAGCCTCCAGCATGGCTTTCGGCCGGACTGGTTAGGCTCGAAGGCGTGAGCAGGCTCCAGGTCGTCAGCGGCAAGGGCGGGACCGGAAAGACGACGGTCGCCGCCGCCCTCGCGCTGGCCCTCGCGACCGAGGGGAAGCGGACGCTTCTCGTGGAGGTCGAGGGTCGGCAGGGCATCGCACAACTCTTCGAAACCGACGCACTGCCCTACGAGGAGCGGAAGATCGCGGTCGCTCCCGGGGGCGGCGAGGTGTACGCGCTGGCCATCGATCCCGAACTGGCCCTTCTGGACTATCTCCAGATGTTCTACAAGCTCGGCGGCGCGGGCCGGGCCCTGAAGAAGCTCGGCGCCATCGACTTCGCCACCACCATCGCACCCGGCCTGCGGGACGTGCTCCTCACGGGCAAGGCGTGCGAGGCGGTGCGCCGCAAGGACAGACGCGGGCGGTTCACGTACGACTACGTCGTCATGGACGCCCCGCCGACCGGCCGCGTCACCCGCTTCCTGAACGTCAACGACGAGGTGGCGGGCCTCGCGAAGATCGGCCCGATACACAATCAGGCGCAGGCCGTGATGCGGGTGCTCAAGTCGCCGGAGACGGCGGTGCACATGGTGACGCTGCTGGAGGAGATGCCCGTCCAGGAGACCGCCGACGGCATCGCCGAACTCCGCGCGGCCCGGCTGCCGGTGGGCCGCGTCATCGTCAACATGGTCCGGCCCCAGGTGCTGGACGCGGCCGACCTGGAACTCGTACGGACCGTGGAGCACTCCTCCGTCGCACGGGCTCTGTCGGCGGCCGGTCTGGGCACGGCCCGGCGCGGCGGCCACGCGGAGCGGCTGGTGGACCCGCTGCTGGAGCAGGCCGCGGAGTACGCCGAGCGGCACGCGCTGGAGCAGGAGCAGCGCACGGCCCTCGGCGAGCTGGGGCTGCCGCTGCACGAACTGCCACTGCTCGCCGAGGGCATGGACCTGGCGGGCCTCTACGAACTCGCCACCGAGCTGCGGGAACAGGGGTTGTCATGAGCGCGGACGAGACCATGACGCAGGACACCGCCCGCGCTCACCTGTCCCCCGCGCGCGTGCTCGACGTCGACGCGTTGCTGGACGACCCCGGGACGCGGATCGTGGTGTGCTGCGGCTCGGGCGGCGTCGGCAAGACGACGACGGCGGCGGCTCTGGGGCTCCGGGCGGCCGAGCGGGGCCGCAAGGTGGTCGTGCTCACCATCGACCCGGCCAAGCGGCTCGCCCAGTCGATGGGCATCGACTCCTTGGACAACGTGCCGCGCCGGGTGAAGGGCACCGACGGCGACGGCGAACTGCACGCCATGATGCTCGACATGAAGCGCACCTTCGACGAGGTCGTGGAGGCGCACGCGGACGCCGAGCGGGCGGCGGCGATCCTGGCCAACCCCTTCTACCAGTCGCTCTCGGCGGGCTTCGCGGGCACGCAGGAGTACATGGCGATGGAGAAGCTGGGGCAGCTGCGGGCGAAGGACGAGTGGGACCTGATCGTGGTCGACACTCCGCCGTCCCGCTCGGCGCTGGACTTCCTGGACGCGCCCAAGCGGCTCGGTTCCTTCCTGGACGGCCGCCTCATCCGCCTCCTGACGGCCCCGGCGAAGCTGGGCGGGCGTGCGGGAATGGCGTTCCTCAACGTCGGCATGTCGATGATGACCGGCACGCTGGGCAAACTGCTGGGCGGCCAGCTGTTGAAGGACGTCCAGACGTTCGTGGCCGCGATGGACACCACGTTCGGCGGTTTCCGCACGCGCGCGGACGCCACGTACAAGCTGCTTCAGGCGCCCGGTACGGCGTTCGTGGTGGTGGCGGCCCCGGAGCGGGACGCGCTGCGCGAGGCGGCGTACTTCGTGGAGCGGCTGGCCGCGGAGAACATGCCGCTGGTGGGGCTGGTGCTCAACCGGGTGCACGGCAGCGGCGCGGGCCGGCTGTCGGCCGAGCGGGCGCTCACCGCCGCGGAAAATCTTGAGGACCCTCGCATTGTGGATCAGGGGGGCGGGAAAGCTGGAGTTCGTAACTCTCCCGACGCGTACGGCAGTTCACAACCTGCAGCACCAGGCTCCCCGTCCGGCTCGGCACCCGGCGCCTCATCCGGCTCCGCGGCCGGGGACACGGCCGAGGCCACGGCTCCCGAGGAAGGCTCCCCCGCCGCCACGGAGCGCTCCGTGGACTCTCACACCGTGGACCCTCCCTCCGCGCATGGCCGCTCCGTGGACCAGCTCACCGCGGGCCTGCTCAGGCTGCACGCCGAACGGATGCAGCTGATCTCGCGCGAGCAGCGCACGCGCGACCGCTTCGCCGCCCGCCACCCCGAGGTGGCGGTGGTCGAAGTACCCGCCCTGCCCGGCGACGTGCACGACCTCACGGGCCTGCGCGACATCGGAGCCCGGCTCGCGCCCGGGCGGCCGGAGGTGCCGTAAGCGCGGCCGGAGCCGTCGCAGGCATGGGCGGACCGTGGGGGGGGCGTCGCGCTGCGGCCGGCCGGTCGAGGCTTCCCCAGGTGCAGGCCCGACCGGCACTACCGGTGCCGCACGGCAGCCCGGCGTGCGGACGGCGCTGGAACGTCGTGCCGCATATCCGGACCGGCGCCTGCGAAGCGTGCCTCGAGGCGTGCCTCGAGGCGTGCCTCGAGGCGTGTTCGGGGTGAGCCCTGAGAGGGGTGCCCGGAGAGGGGTGCCCCTCAGCCCACCGCCGCGTAGTCCTGGTACACCTCGTCGTTGTCGAGGGTCACGATCCCGGCGCCCCGCTCGTACTCCGAGCGGGCGGTCTCCAGCAGTCTGCGCCAGGAGGTCACCGTGGGCCGCCTGCGCAGCAGTGCGCGGCGTTCCCGCTCTGTCATGCCTCCCCACACGCCGAACTCGACGCGATTGTCCAGCGCATCGGCCAGGCATTCGGTGCGTACCGGACATCCGGTGCACACCGCCTTGGCCCTGTTCTGCGCTGCTCCTTGAACGAACAGTTCATCCGGATCGGTAGTGCGGCAGGCAGCCTGCGCACTCCAGTCGGTCACCCAGCCCATACCGGCGCCGTCCTCTCCCGAATCGAGGCTCCCCCACGGCGGCAGCGGCATATTCACCGCAGCCAGTTGAGGACGTTACGGAAGGTGGGCACAGCACAACACCCCCTTCGGGCCCAATCTTGAATGGCCCGAACGGACTATGGGTAAGCGGCAGATCACCCAGGGGAGTGAGCTGACGACATGTGCGACTATCCCGGCAATAGCGGGACAGATGTCATGCGTCATATCGGACGCCAGATGACACGCGAGGCGGATTCGGACACGCCCCCTGGAAACCGGGGTACGCCTGGAACGATTCGGGTTCGTCGGACGTATAGAGATGTACAGATACGTGACCTGGATACGTGAACCAGGTGCACGACCTGGATACGTGACCGCACTGCTGTGACAGTTGAGAGCAGCTTAGGCCAAGGCCTGGGCGCGTGTCCGGCGAATGGGAAGCTGGACGGGAAGCGGACCATCTCCCTTTGCCGTGCCGTGATGCGGTTGCTCCTACGGAACGCTCACAAGGACGGATTAGGCTGCCCCCATGCCAAAGAAGCGCTCGGGCGGTGGGCTGTCGCCAACGCAACAGGCCGCCAAGTTCCTCGGTGTCAGTGTGCTCGCGGGAGCTGTGATGGCCGGCATCGCACTGCCCGCGGCCGGAGCGCTGGGCCTTGCGGCCAAGGGTTCGGTCAAGGGCTTCGACGAGATCCCGGCCAACCTCAAGAGTCCCCAGCTCAGCCAGCGCACGACGATACTGGACAGCCGGGGCAACCAGATCGCGACCGTCTACTCCCGCGACCGGACGGTGGTGGAGCTCAAGGACATCTCGCCGTACATGCAGAAGGCGATCGTCGCGATCGAGGACTCGCGGTTCTACAAGCACGGCGCGATCGACCTCAAGGGCGTGCTGCGTGCGCTGAACAAGAACGCACAGGAAGGCGGGGTCGCCGAGGGCGCCTCCACGCTCACCCAGCAGCTGGTGAAGAACTACTTCATCGAGGAGGCGGGTGACGACCCGACGAAGGTCGCCGAGGCCACCCAGCAGACCCTGGGCCGCAAGGTCCGCGAGCTGAAGTACGCGATCCAGATCGAGGAGAAGCTCGGCAAGAAGAAGATCCTGGAGAACTACCTCAACATCACCTTCTTCGGCGAGCAGGCCTACGGCGTCGAGGCCGCCGCCCAGCGCTACTTCTCCAAGTCCGCCAAGGATCTGAACCTCCAGGAAGCGGCCCTGCTGGCCGGCATCGTGCAGTCCCCGAGCCGCTACGACCCGGTCAACGACGAGGCCGAGGCCATCAAGCGGCGCAACACCGTCCTGCAGCGCATGGCCGAGGTCGGCGACATCCCCCAGGCGGAGGCCGACCAGGCCAAGGAGAAGCCGCTCGGTCTGCACGTCAGCCAGCCCAAGAACGGCTGCATCACGGCCACCAAGGGTTCCGCGTTCTTCTGCAAGTACGTCGAGAACGTCTTCCTCACCGACCCGGCCTTCGGCAAGACCCGCGAGGACCGCGCCAAACTCTGGAACCGCGGCGGCCTGACGATCCGTACGACTCTGGACCCGCAGGCCCAGGAGTCGGTACAGGCCTCCCTGAAGCAGCACGTCTACCAGTCCGACCGGGTGGCCGCAGCCGCCACGCTGGTCGAGCCCGGCACCGGCAAGATCCTGGCGATGGGCCAGTCACGGCCGTTCGGCTACGGCAAGAACGAGACCGAGTACAACTACTCGGTCAACCGGGACATGGGCGGCTCCAACTTCGGCTTCCCCACCGGTTCGACGTTCAAGCCGTTCGTGGCCGCCGCCGCGATCGAGGGCGGCAAGCCGGCGACACAGGGGTACTCGTCGCCGTACAAGATGACCTACCCGAGCCCCGTGCAGACCTGCGGCTCCAGGCCCTGGCTCAACGACCGCAACTACACGGTGGAGAACGAGAGCGAGTCGGAGCGCGGCCCGTACCGCATGAAGGAGGCGATGGCCAGGTCCGTCAACACCTACTTCGTGCAGCTCATCTCCGACATCGGCCTGTGCCCGGTGGTGAAGATGACCGACGCGCTGCACGTCGTGCAGGGCAACGGCTCCAAGCTTCCGCAGAACCCCTCCATCGCGCTCGGCGCGATCGGCCTGTCCCCGCTGACCATGGCGAACGCGTACGCCACCTTCGCCGCCCGCGGCATGTACTGCACGCCGATCGCGATCGAGTCGGTCAGCCAGAAGGACGGCAACGAGGAGAAGTCGATCCCCGTGCCCAAGTCGACCTGCTCGCGCGCGATGAGCGAGCGGACCGCCGACACGGTCAACACCCTCCTGCGTGGCGTGGTCGACTCCGGCACCGGCCGGGAGGCGGGCCTGACCGACCGGGAGAGTGCGGGCAAGACGGGTACGACGGACTCCCGCAAGAACGCCTGGTTCGTCGGCTACACGCCCAACCTGGCGGGTGCGGTCTGGGTCGGCGGTCCGACCCAGGACGTGGAGATGACCAACATCACCATCGGCGGCGTCTTCCGCTCCGAGGTCTACGGCGGTCAGGTCCCCGGCCCCATCTGGAAGGACGCGATGACCGGCGCGCTGGCCGGCAAGGCCGCCCCCGGCTTCAATCTGGTCGACATCCCCGACGACGGCGCCAACGGGAAGCACCGGGGAAGAGGCCACGGGATCGACGACGGCCGCAACGGGGACAACCCGGGTGGGACGACGGGCGGACTGATCGGCGGACTGACGGACGGCGGCACCACGGGTGACACGACCGGCGGCGCCTTCCCGACCCCGACGAACTCCCTCCCGGGGGACCTCACCCAGGGCACGTCCAACGGCGGCACGAACGGGAACGGAAGCGGGGGCCGGCGCTGAGTTCCGGCTCCTACCGGCCCGGTACGACGGCGGGGCCGCACCCCTTTGTGGGGGGGGGGGCCCCCCCGCCGTACGAGGATGGAACCGGGGGGGGGGTTGTA
>NZ_JAINVF010000019.1 GCF_020400585.1 Streptomyces sp. NK08204
CCGCCCGCGTGCGTCCGTCGGCTCGCCGGTCGGCTCACCCGTCGTCTCTTCCAAAACGGTCATGTAGTGACCTTACGAAGGAGACCAAGAAAATCGAGCCGTCGACTCCGTACAGTCTCCGACCCGTTTTCCTGGTGCCAGTGAACAGAACCACCACGACTTGCAGCCGTTCCGACTGCTCACAGGCCGCGGGCGTTGTGGGAAGGGCACAAAGTCTGTCACCGGAGAGCCACCTCACATTGGTGGGTCGCAGATGCCATCCCTGGAGTGACACGGAGCCTCAGACGGGGGCCTGTCGACAACACCTCCACGGTCTCGTCGGCCCGCACCACCGAGCGCACCGGACGGTCCCAGACGATTTCCAGCGGCACGCCCGTGCGGGGCGGTTCACTCACGCACACCGTGGCGGTCCGGCCCCGGCGCCGGACGAGCACGCTCGAGCCCGCCGACGCGGTCAGACCGCCCACGCTACCGGTTCGCCAGAAGGCGGCGGCGGTCAGGCCGAGGCGGGGTACGGCGACGGCCTGGCGGGCGGTGTCGTTGGCGAGAACGCACAGCCAGTCGCGGTCGGCGGCGCGGGCGGCGGTCTCGCCGCGGGAGGCGCCGGGCAGCAGGACGTAGACGTATGCGGCGTCGGCCGGGTCGGTGCCGTGGTCGAGCCACAGGGTCTGCCAGCGGCGAGTGCGCCGCTCGCCGGTGCTGCTGGTGTTGATGTCGGACCAGGCGCCGGTGCGGTCCTCGCGCAGGGTGTGCAGGTCGCCGCCGTGCGGCAGGATCCAGCCGCCGTGCCCTTCCAGGTGGGCCCAGTCCCGTCCCCGCACGAAGGGCTGGGTGCCGCCCTCCCCCAGGTTGCGGTTGTCCACGATCGTCTCGACCGGGACGCCGTCGGCACAGCTGATCCCGGCGCCGAGGCAGACGACGGCGTCGGCGAGGAAGAACCACGACTTGCGGGCCTCCAGGGTGGAGCCGAGCCCCTTGAGGTGCTGGCCCACCGCCGCGTACTCCCCGTCCGTGGTGCCGCCGACCCAGTGGACCTCCGGCTTGGGGGCACCCCACTCACCGCCGGCCCGGTCGGCCAGCGGCCGGGTGGAGACGGTGGTGCCGGGCAGGCGGTACCAGTCCACGGTCGGCCAGTACCAGTCCGTGTACTGGTCGCCGCGCGCCTCGGGCCACCAGGAGAGCATGCCGGAGCCGGTGTGCCAGCCGCGCGGGTTCTCGCCGTTGCCGCACTCGTAGTGGGCGATGCGGTCGCTGGCCATGGCGAGGGCCGCGGTGAAGCGGGGGCGCCGGTGGACGGCCCGGTCCATCGCGGGGAAGAGGCGGTGACCGACGGCCTCTTGGACCGCGGGCACGGGTGCGGCGGCAACCGCGTTGAGCCGGGCGAGGTCGGCGACGGAGAACTGAGGAGCCGTCAGCACGTCGGTGTCGGCGTCCCGTTCGATCCATCCCTTGACGATCCCGTACCACCTTTCTCGCTCCTCTTCGCTCGCACCGCCCGCGAGCAGGGCGATCGCGGCGATCAGGGCCCGCCCGTGGTGGTGGTCGCTGTGCAGGACGTGCAGATCGTCGCCCCGCAGGTAACCCCGGCTGATGGCACGGCCGTTGACGCAGTCCAGCACCAGCCCGTCGTGGATCAGGGGCACGAAGGCGTGCTCGACGGCGTCCAGGACGTTCTGCCGGGCGGGGTCGGTGACCTCCCACGGCGACCCGGCCAGCAGGGTGAGCAGCCGCCCGAGTCCGTCGAGCAGCACCTGACCGTACGTGCCCGAGTAGGCGACCCAGGTGTGCTGGACGAAGGAGCCGTCGGCGTAGAGCCCGTCGCCCTGGGTGACGTACGGGAAGACGGGCGAGAGGGCGTCCCGGGCGAGGACGATCCTGTCCGCGTCCCGGCCGAGGATGCCGCGCAGGGCGACGGAGCGGCACAGGTCGACGCGGTTGGCGCCGGTGGAGGTGCCGGAGTAGTCGGTGAGCATCGCGTCCGGGATGAAGTGGTCGACGGCCGCGCAGGCGGCGGAGATGCGGTCGCCCCCGAGCCGCTCGTACAGGGCGGCGGTGATGTCCATCAGGAGCCGGGGGCTGCCGATCTGCCATTCCCACCAGTTGCCGTACCGGGTGGCGGCGGGGTTGTAGACGGCGGTGGAGAGGTGGTCGAGGCCACGCAGGATGTCGGCGAGCAGGCCGGGGTCGCCGGTGCTGCCCGTGCCGTCCTGCGCGTACGCCTGGGCCATGGTCCACAGGCGGCCGTAGCTGTGGGTGATGCCGGCGGGCGGGTCGAAGCGGTGGCCGGGCCAGAGCGAGTCGGGGGCCGGGGCCATGGTGGCGCGGAAGGTGCGGGCCAGGGCGCCGAGTTGGGCCAGCCGCCCGGCGTACGGCTCGGTCGCGGGGTCGTATCCGGTGCCGAGGGCGATGGCGAGCCAGCGGCGGCGGAGGGTGTCGTAGGGGTCGGCGGAGCCGGTGGCGCCCCTGGCCCCGGGCGCGGGCGCCACGGCCGCGGTGAGGGCGGCGGCCAGCAGCAGAGCGCGTCGGGTCGGCCGGCTCGGCCCGTTCCTGCTCATGTGCTGGTCACCGCCCTTCCGGCTCAGCAGCCGCCGCAGTTGTAGTAAGTGACGTCCCAGTGGGTGCCCTCGTCGGCGTAGACGTTGCCGGAGCCGGACTGCCACTGCGGGGCGCCGTCGCCGCGCAGGCCGATGTAGGTGAAGTAGGTCTTGATGTACGTGCCGATGCAGCTGTACTTGCTGTAGTCGAGCTTGTAGCCGTTCCAGTGGGAGTACGTGCCGGAGGCGTGCCCGACCTCGGTGCCGCCGGTGATGTTGAGGGCGCAGCCGCTGGCCTTCTTGAGGGTCTGGGCGCCCTGCGCGGTGGCCAGGTTGAGCTGCTCGAAGGACGTACAGGTGGAGTTGTAGCGGTCGGTGCAGTTGCCGGAGGACGACCAGGTGATGCCGACCTGCCGGAACATCGACTCGGCGGTGGCCTGGCTGATCTTGGTGACGGCGGAGGCGTCGGTGGCGGTCCCGACGACAGCGACGCCGGGCGCGACGACGAGCGCGAGCGCGGTCAGGACGGAGCGCGCTCTGAGTGCGTTCATGACCTTCATGACGGGGACCTTCCTGCGGTGGGCCGGATTCCTGTGGGACGGCTGTGCAGGTGGTGCGGCGTGCAGGGAGATGGTGCCCGAGTTCTACGCGCGTTGGCCAGAGGGCGTGCCGGGCAACTGTGCGTAACAGGGAAAACACACTGCGGATGATGTTGAAAACCGAACGGAATAGGTCTACCGTCGAAGTCGTTGAGTTCGTTGAACCTTCAACAAGATCGGAAAAGGAACTTTCTCATGGGTATCTTCAGCCGCAAGACCACCGCCCCTCAGACCACCTCGGCGCCCGCCGCCGTCAACCCCGGCCTGGCCGCGCTGACCGGCGAGTACACCATCGACCCGTCGCACACCACGATCGGTTTCGTGGCCCGCCACGCGATGGTCACCAATGTCAAGGGCGGCTTCCACGACTTCAACGGCACGCTGCACCTGGACGGCGCGGACCCGAGCCGGTCGACCGCCTCCATCGAGGTGAAGATGGAGAGCGTCGACACCGGCAACGCCGACCGCGACGGCCACCTGAAGACGGCCGACTTCTTCAAGACCGACGAGTTCCCGACGATGACCTTCCGCTCCACCAAGGCGGAGGCTCTGGGCGGCGACGACTACCGGATCACCGGCGACCTCTCCATCATGGGCGTCACCAAGCCGGTCACCATCGACCTGGAGTTCAACGGCCACGCGAAGGACCCGTTCGGCAACGACCGCGTCGGCTTCGAGGGCAAGGCCGAGATCCTGCGCTCCGAGTGGGGCCTGACCTGGAACGCGGCCCTGGAGACTGGCGGCTTCCTGGTCTCCGACAAGATCAAGCTGGTCTTCGACATCTCCGCGATCAAGACCCAGTGAGCCTCGGGTGACAACGCCGGTTACCTGGCACGGTCAGCCCTCGTGCAGCCGTGCCAGGTCGACCAGCAGGGCATCGCCCCGACGACCCGCGGCGCGCAGGTCGTCCGTGAACCCGGCTCCGCTGTAACAGGCGAGCCGCACGGTTGACGTGTCGACCCCGCGCCTGGCGAGGAACTCCGCCGCGCGACGCAGCCGTTCGAGGTACCCCATGCACATGACCTGGTCCCACTGCCCTGGTCACGGGGTGCCAGGGATCCCGGCTGACCGCTCTGGCGGCACCTCCTTCCGCCCAGCGCAGGCTGTGGACCAAGATGAACCGGTGAGCGGCAGCGACCACATCGATTTCCGGGCGGGTACGTTCAACGACCGCGTGACCGGCAAGGAAGAGCACCACTACCACTTCGGCCCTGCTCCGACCAGCCTCGCCGCGCTACCGGGGCCGCCCGCCTTCTTCACCGGACGCGATGACGCCGTCACCGAACTGCTGGCCACCCTGGCGGCGGACGGCGAGGAGAGCGCGCCGGCCGTCGTCATCTCCGCCGTCGCGGGACTGGGCGGCGTCGGCAAGACGGCGCTGGTTCTGCACGTCGCGCACCAAGCACGCGAGCAGGGGCTGTTCCCCGGGGGTGCGCTCTTCATCGACCTGCGCGGATACGACGCGGCCCCGACCACGGCGGAACAGGCCGTCCGGTCGCTGTTACGGGCGCTAGGGGTGCGCAACGAGGACATGCCGCCCACCCCGGACGAGCAGTACGCCGTCTACCGCTCTCTTCTGGCGGAACGGGATCCGGTGCTGATCGTCCTCGACAACGCCTCGGCCCCGGACCAGATCGCGCCCCTGTTGCCGGGTGGCGGCCGTGGTCACCGGGTCCTGGTCACCTCACGGGACGTCCTGGACTCCCTGCCGGTAAGGCAGTTCCGCATCGAGGCTCTTGGACCCGACGCCGCCCGGGACCTCGTCCAGCGGCTGCTGACGGAGTTCGATCCCACCGACCGCCGGGCCACCGAGGAGCCCGACGCCCTGGTCCAACTCTGCGAGCTGTGCGGGCGGTTGCCCCTCGCCCTGCTCATCGCCGTCCAGCTGCTACGACGCCGGAGGCACCGCCCCCTCGCCACCCTCACGGCGGAGCTGCGCAGGGCCGCCGACCGCGCGCGGACGCTCCGCGCGCGGGGCGTGGACCAGTACGGGAGGGAACTGGCGCTGCGGCCGGTGTTCGACGTGATGTACGCGCGGCTGGAACCGGAACTCGCCGAAGTGTTCAGGCTCCTGGGACAGGCCCCTGGTTCGGACATCGGGCTCAATCCCGCCGTCTGCCTCACTGCGCTCCGGCCCGAGGAACTGGAGCCGCTGCTCGACGACCTGACAGCGGCCTGCCTCCTGACTTCGCTGCCCGGCGGCGCACGCTGGGAGATGCACGACCTGCTGCGGCAGTACGCGCGAGCGGTGGCGGCGGAGGATCCCGGACTCGCACGGGCGGCCACCGAGGGCCGTGTACGGCTGCTCGACTACTACCTGCAAGGCGTACAGACGGCGAGGAGCCTCATCCGGGGGCGATCGGGCGACGTTCCCGGCATCTTCCCGCGCGGCCTCCCTCATGCCCTCGGCTGGCTCGACTCCGAACGGTCGGGGCTGCTGGGTGCCGCGCTGTGGAGCAAGGCCGAGGACGCGGAGGAGGCCGAGAGCGCCGTCACTCTGGCACTCGTGCTCGACGACTACCTCGAACTCCGCCGTGCCTACGACGACTGGGAGAGACTCGCCCGCAACGCCTGCGAAGCCGCGCGCGGACTCGCAGACTCCGACCTCGAGGCCGGTGCCTGGGTCTGTCGCGGCCTCGCCCTGCGCGGTCTGCGTCGATACGAGGAATCGATCGACGCCTTCCACAGCGCACGGCGGATCTACGCCGAACTCGCGGACCAGCGGGGTCAGGGCGAGGCCTGGCACGGCCTGGGCCTTTCCCTGCACGGCCTGCGACGCTACGAGGAGGCCACCGCCGCCTACCGCCGCAGCATCGACGTCTACACCGCCCTGGGCAGCCAGGGACGTGCCGCCGGCGTCCGCAACAACCTGGGCGTGCTGCTCGAAGAGCTGGGACGGCTGGAGGAGGCTCACGACAACGTGTTGCAATCCCTGGAGGCCAGCAGACAGCTCGGCGACCGGTTCGGCGAGGCAGCCGCCCAGGACATCCTCGGGCGCATCCTGCGCCGACTCGGCCGTTTCGAGGAAGCTGCCAGGGCCCACGCACGCGCCCTGGCTCTCAGCGCCGAGCTGCGCCACCTTCACCAGGTCGCCAGTGCCTTCAGCAACCTGGGCCTGACCTTGCAGTGCCTCATGCGGTACGGCGAAGCGATCGCCGCCCACACCATGGCCTGTGCCACCTACAAGCAGATCAATGGCGGCCCCGCGGAGGCCGGGGCCTGGGGCAACCTGGGTCTCGCGCTGTTGGAGGCGCGACGCCTGGACGAGGCCCTGTCGGCGCTGGGGAAGGCCCACAGCCTCTACCGACGGCACAACGACTGGCACGGCATGGGGGTGGCGTCCCACAACATGGCTGCGGTGTATGAGCGTCAATCCCGTTCCGCGAAGGCCATGTCCGCGTTGGCCGCAGCTGCCGAGGCCTTCGAGCGAGGCGGCTTCACCGATCTGGCCGACCAGGCGCGTCAGCTGGCTCAGCCACCGGGGTAGCCGCCCGACAGCCCGAACTCGCACCACACGGTCTTCCCCGGGTCCGCTCCCCCACGCCCCACTTGTCGGCGAGGGCGGCGACGAGGAGCAGCCCCCGGCCGTGTTCCGACTCGGCGGACGCGTCCGGGGTGCGGACCTCCCCCGGGCCGCTGTCGTGCACCTCCACGCGCAGGGCGCCGTCGGCGTGCAGGGTCAGCCGGAGGGCGAAGCCGCGGCCCACGGGGACGCCGCGCAGGAGGGCGTTGGTGGCCAGCTCGCTCACGCAGAGCAGTACGTCGTCGACGCGCTCGGTGGCGGCCCAGTCCGACAGCGCCTCCCGGACGAACTCCCGTGCGATCCGTACCGACCTGCGGTCCCGGCGGTAGAACGCCTCGCGGGCGTGGGGGTGTTGGGGTTCTGCGTTCATGAGGCGAGTGTCACTGTGCGTCACTAAAGTGGGTCAGTGAGTGACGCCGTAGGTCTGATTACTACGGCTCCACTACGAGGACTTCGGGAGCGTTCGGGGGAAGGGGCAACTATGTACACGGCGAGGAAGCCCAAGAAGGTCGGTTCGTGGCACGCGGTCGGGGCGCTGCTGGCGCACTTCCGGAAGCAAGCCCGGCTCACGCAGGAGCAGTTCGCCGTCAGTTGGTCTGTCAGCGGGATCGGCCGCCCGTCGGCCACTTCGTCCTGGAGGAGAGCATCCTGCGGCGGCAGGTCGGCGGCTCGGAGGTCATGCGGGAGCAGATCCGGCAGATCCTGGAATACACGGAGCCCATCCACATGAGCGTGCAGATCATGCCCATGGACCGTATGCCGCACGCTGGACTCGCGGGGCCCATGACGCTGCTGGAAACTCCCGAGCATGAGCGCCCGGTCTACCTGGAGGTGCAGCGCGCCGGCTTCCTGGTCGACGATCCCGACGAGGTCAGCGACTATCACCACAAGTATGGAATGCTGCGATCACAGGCCCTCGCTCCCGACGAGAGTGTGCACCTCTTGAGCGGACTGCTAGGAGAGTCATGAACACCGCAGCACTGGCATGGTTCAAGTCCACCTACAGCAGCAACGAGGGCGGCGACTGCGTCGAACTCGCCTACGCCTGGCGCAAGTCCACCTACAGCAGCGACGAGGGCGGCAATTGCGTCGAGGTCGCCGCCCACCCCTTGGCCGTCCACGTCCGCGACTCAAAGACCCCCGAAGGCCCGATCCTCACCGTCTCCCCGAGCACGTGGAGTGAGTTCCTTGACCGCGTCACCCGCGACTGAGCAGAGAGACTGGGTCCGGCTCACCTCGTACGAGAACGTGCCGGGCTGCCCGAAAGCCGGTCGCGTTCTTGTCGATTGACTGCGTGAGCGCGGTATCGACTACTGGCCGTTCGCGGACGAGGAGATACGGGTCGACCTGATGTGCGGGCGGCGTGACGACGGGCGTCGGCACGGGACGATCGTGCTGAACGTCGACGCCCGTGCGCTCCGGCGGCTCGGGCTGCATCCCGAGCAGCCGACCTCGGTCGGTTTCAAGCCGTACCGGCGCCGCCGCTGACCGGTCAGAAGCCCCCGCTGAAGTCTCCGCCCCCGCCCCCGCCGCCGTCGAAACCACCCCCGTCGCCGAAACCACCCCCGTCGCCGAAGCCGCCCCCGAAGTCGCCGGGGTCGAAGTCCGCGCCGGACATGTCGCCGCCTTCGTAGCCTCCGCCGCCGAAGTCGGCGCCGCCGAAGTCGCCGTAGCCGGTGCCGTAGCCGGTGCCGTAGTCGGCCGCGTAGGAGGGGGTGGCCATCATGCCGCCGAGCAGGGTGCCGACCAGCAGGCCGGGCAGGATGCCGCCGCCGAAGTAGCCGCCCGCCCAGGGGCCGTAGGCGGGGCCCGCCTCCCAGTAGGGGCGGCGGCCGTACTCGGTGTCGACCTCGCGGATCACCGGGTCGCGGCCGTCGGCGAGGCGGGTGGCGTCCGCCGCGCAGACCGGGACCTCGCGCGGGGCGCCGCCGGGCGGCGTCCAGGGGGCGTCGGCGACCGAGGGGCCGTGGCGGGGGTCGAAGAAGCAGGGCGGCCGGCGTTCGGGCAACGGGCGGCCTTCGCGGCGGGCGGCGAGCTGGGCGAGGGAGAAGCGGCCGTCCTCCAGGGCCTGGGTGACCGCGCGGACGTCCTCCGGCTTTGTCGCCCCCGTCATGTACTGCTTGGCGTTCTCGTAGGAGTCCAGCGCGCGCTCGTAGTCCGCCCGCATGGCGTCGTCCGCGCCGGGTTCCGCCGGGTGGAAGTCCAGGCGGTCCAGTTCCTCGCCGAAGGCGGTGATGTCCTCGTCGACGACCACCCGCAGCCGCTCCAGCGAGGCCCGCTGTTCCTCCGTGTGACGGCGGCGGTTGCGGCGCACCAGCGCGTAGGCGCCGGCGCCGACGGCCACCACGATCACGCCGCCGGTGACGAGGGCCGTGGCCGAGGCCGCGCCGCCGGCACCGGAGGGGCCGCCCCAGGTGGAGGGGGCGTGGCCGCCCATGTTGGTGAGGGCGCTGTTGGTGAAGTCGGTGAGCTGGGCCTTGGCACTCTCGCCCTGGACACCGGCGACGAGGTTCCGCACGCCCTGGTGGGACAGCACCGAGGAGTCGGCGCGGGCGTCGAAGCGGTCGCCGAGGCGGATGCCGTACAGGCCGGTCACTCCGGTGGCCGTGCGCAGTCGGGCGAAGAGGTTCTGGGTCGGGTAACCGGCGGGGAGCACCGTGATGAACAGGGGTCTGTCCGCGTCCTTGATCTGCTTCGCGAGCGAGTCGGCGTCCGCCTTGGACAGCTCGGCGGAGGCCGCAGGATCGACATAGACCGGGCTCCTGCGAAGGGCCTGGCCGATCGTGGAGATGCCGGTGTCCGCGCTCGCGCGGGGCGCCGGGAACGTCGCCGCGACGACCAGTGCCAGGGCGGCAAGCAGCAGGGCAGGGAGGCTGAGGATCCGCGGAACGGCCTTCATATTTCGAAGCTACCCGAAGCCCCCTAAATTGGGCATTCACTCCGGAGGGGTACCTACAGTAGGAACGACCCGGCACCGCCGCCCGACCCTCCCACCCTGGAGCACGGCATGAGCACGGCGCAGGATCTGTATCTCGTCAGCCAGGACGTACCCGGCGAGCGTCCCGTCGAGCAGGGCGATCTGTCGCTCGCGCTCGCGGGCGCCGAGCTGATCGACCTCCTCGGGGCGCGGGCCCTGACCCTGGAGGGCGAGCGGGTCGTGCCGGGGCCGCCGCTGGCGCTGGGTGACCGGCTGCTGGACGAGGCGGAGGCCGCCCTCGCCCGGCAGGAGCCGTACGAGACCGTCGAGGACTGGCTCTGGCGCCGGGGCCTGCGGCTGGCCTCGGCCTACCGCGAGGCCCTGACCGACGAGGGCCGCCGCGGCGGATGGCACCGGCGCCGGGCCGCCCATCGGGAGCCGGCCGCCGCCGACTCGGAGGCCCAGGCCCGGCGGCACGCCTGCGACCGCTGGAGCTCCCACGACCCCGTCCTCGGTGCCCTGGCCGCCGCCGTGGGCATCGAGGAGCAGGAGCCGGACGACGAGGACCTCACCGACGACGCAACCGTCACCGTGCTCGCCGCCGTCAACAACGCCGTGACCGAGCTGGAGGCGGTACGCCAGCGGCGGCGCATCGAGAACGCGGCCTTCGACAACATCTGGCGCGCGCTGTGACCCCTGGTGGCCGCCGCTAGTGGATCAGCTCGCCGATCCCCAGCAGGTTGCCCTCGCTGTCCCGGAACCAGGCGCCGCGCTCGCCCCGGGCCAGCTTGCTCGGGTAGTTCCCGTCGATCTCGGCGATGCCGTCCCGGGTGCGCAGCCCCGGCGTGTCGATCTCCTCGAAGACGACGCCGCGCCGCCTGAGTTCCGCCACGACCGCCTCGATGTCGTCGACCTCCCAGGCCATCTGGGTGAAGGTGCCGGGCGAGGACCCCGTCGAACGGAACACGACGAAGTCCACGCCCCCGCTCCGGTACAGCAGCCCGCCGGGCCGCTCGTCCACGGGCTCCAGGCCGAGCCGCTCGGCATAGAACCGGCGCGCCCGGTCCAGGTCGCTCGCGGGCAGCCGGGTCGCCACGTGGGCGTGGGCCAGGCCGGTGCCGTCGTCCTTGTCCATGGCTCCACTGTGCCCGGGGCGGGGAGGTACGGCGGGCCGGGCTACTCCGCCGGGGTCACGCCCGCCCGCAGCAGGCCGTAGGTGTACGCGTCCTCCAGGGCCTGCCAGGACGCGGCGATGACGTTGTCCGCGACGCCCACGGTGGACCACTCGCCCGTGCCGTCGGAGGTGGAGATCAGCACACGGGTGGTGGACGACGTACCGTGCTTGCCCTCCAGGATGCGGACCTTGTAGTCGACGAGTTCCAGCTTGGCGAGCTGCGGGTAGATCTTCTCCAGGGCGACGCGCAGGGCGCGGTCGAGGGCGTTGACCGGGCCGTTGCCCTCCGCCGTGGCGACGATGCGCTCGCTCTTCGCCCACAGCTTGACCGTGGCCTCGTTGGCGTGGGTGCCGTCGGGGCGGTCCTCGACGATGGCCCGCCAGGACTCGACCTGGAAGTACGTCAGGGGCCTGCCCTCGGCCTCGGCGCGCAGCAGCAGCTCGAAGCTCGCGTCGGCCGCCTCGTAGGTGTAGCCCTTGAGTTCGCGTTCCTTGACCCGCTCGACCACCCGGCCGACCAGCTCGCGGTCGCCGCCCAGGTCGATGCCGAGCTCCTTGCCCTTCAGCTCCACCGAGGCGCGGCCCGCCATGTCGGAGACGAGCATGCGCATGGTGTTGCCGACCTGCTCGGGGTCGATGTGCTGGTAGAGGTCGGGGTCGACCTTGATGGCGGAGGCGTGCAGGCCGGCCTTGTGCGCGAAGGCGGACACTCCCACGTACGGCTGGTGCGTGGAGGGGGTGAGGTTGACGACCTCGGCGATGGCGTGGGAGATCCGGGTCATCTCGCGCAGCCGGCCCTCGGGCAGCACCTTCTTGCCGTACTTCAGCTCCAGGGCGGCGACGACGGGGAACAGGTTGGCGTTGCCGACGCGCTCGCCGTAGCCGTTGGCCGTGCACTGGACGTGGGTCGCGCCCGCGTCGACGGCGGCCAGTGTGTTCGCGACCGCGCAGCCGGTGTCGTCCTGGGCGTGGATGCCGAGCCGGGCGCCGGTGTCGGCGAGGACCGTGGAGACGACCGCGTGGATCTGGGCGGGGAGCATGCCGCCGTTGGTGTCGCACAGGACGACGACGTCCGCGCCGGCCCCCGAGGCCGCACGGACGACCTCCTTCGCGTACTGGGGGTTGGCCCGGTAACCGTCGAAGAAGTGCTCGCAGTCCACGAAGACCCGGCGGCCCTGGCCCTTGAGGTACGACACCGTGTCGCGGACCATCTCCAGGTTCTCGTCGAGCGTGGTGCGCAGCGCCAGCTCCACATGCCGGTCGTGGGACTTGGCGACCAGCGTGATCACCGGGGCGCCGGACTCCAGGAGGGCGTTGACCTGCGGGTCCTCGGCGGCCTTCGCACCCGCGCGACGGGTCGCGCCGAAGGCGACCAGCTCGGCGTGCCGGAAGTCGATCTCCTGTCGGGCGCGGGCGAAGAACTCGGTGTCGCGGGGGTTGGCGCCGGGCCAGCCGCCCTCGATGAAGCCGACGCCGAAGTCGTCCAGGTGCCGTGCGATGGCGAGCTTGTCCGCGACGGTGAGGTTGATGCCCTCGCGCTGCGCTCCGTCGCGCAAGGTCGTGTCGAAGACGTGGAACGAGTCGTCGAGCTCGCTGTTTGCCGTCTCGGTCATGGTGTCAAGGCTCCTGTTGTGGATCTTCGGTCTTACCGGAATGACCGGCTCCACCGTCCCCCCAATGGTCCCTCGCGCAGCGTTCCCGGTTGAAGGTGGGCCGGAAAACGAAAAAACCTCTCGCGGGTGCGAGAGGTCTGCGCGCGGGTCGAGGACGACGGTGGCCACCCGCACCTGGTTGTACGAAGTGGTCACTGCGGACCGGCGCGCCTGCTGCCAATAATCGTGGCGAACGAGAACACGGGGGAAGTCTGGCACAACCCCGCCCCTGCCCCGCCGACCGTCTCAGGATGCGGGCGCCGGCGTGGACTTCGCGGGTGTCTCACCGAGCCGGGGTGAGGAGTGTCTCGGCGATGAACTCCCTCACGTGGGCCATCACTTGTTCCCGGTCGGTGCCGCGCAGGCCGACCGCGACGTGGATGGAGAAGCCGTCCAGCAGGGAGCGCAGCCTGGTGGCGCAGCGGTCGGCGTCGACCGGGCGGAACTCGCCGCGCGAGATGCCCTCGGCGATCAGGGCGACCAGGTCGCGGTGCCAGGCGCCCTCGATGGCGGCCTGCCGGTGGCGGGCGTCGTCGTCGGCGTTCTGTGAGCGGTTCCACACCTCCAGCCACAGCGTCCAGTGCGGGTCGCGGTGGCCCTCGGGGACGTACAGCTCGACGTAGGCGTCCAGGCGCTCGCGGGCGGTCCCCTCGCGGGTGAGCAGCCGGCCGCGCTCGGCGCCCAGCCTGCCCTCGCTCCATTCCAGGGCCTCGAGCAGCAGCTCGTCCTTGGAGTGGAAGTAGTACAGCAGATGGCCGCTGCTCATGCCGACCTCGCGGCCGAGGCCCGCCATGGTGAGCTTCTCCAGACCGCGCTCGGCGATCATGCCCATGGCGGCGGCGAGGACCTCCTCACGTGGCGGCGCGTTCCTGCGCGCCCGGCCCGCACCGGCCATCTGCCGCTCCTGTACGTCGTCACACCTTCGGCTGCTGCTGGGTGATGCAGTGGATACCGCCCCCGCCTGCGAAGATCGTACGCGCGTCCACCAGGGTCACGGTCCGCTCGGGGAAGAGCCGGCGGAAGATCCCGGCGGCGATCTCGTCGCGCGGGTCGTCGAAGCCGCACAGGACGACGCCGCCGTTGCAGAGGTAGTGGTTGATGTAGGAGTAGTCGGCCCAGTGACCGTCGGCCTCCAGGACGGTCGGGGCGGGGACCGGGACGACCTCCAGGCTGCGGCCCCGGGCGTCGGTCGCCGACTTCAGGATGCCGATGACCTCCTGGGTGACCTGGTGGTCGGGGTGGGCCGGGTCCGGCTGGTGGTGGGCGACGACGACGCCGGGGCGGGCGAAGGCGGCGACGATGTCGACGTGGCCGAGGGTGCCGAAGCCGTGGGGAGGGTAGTCGCCGGTCAGGCCGCGCGGCAGCCAGATCGCCTTGCTGGTGCCGAGGTGGGCGTGGATCTCGGCCTCGACCTGCTGCTTCGACCAGTGCGGGTTGCGCTCGGGGCCGAGCTGCACGGTCTCGGTGAGCAGGACGGTGCCCTCGCCATCGACGTGTATCGCGCCGCCCTCGTTGACCAGCTTCGAGGCGTACGTCTTCGCGCCCACGAGGTCACAGACGTGCGCGGCGATCTTGGAGTCATGCTCCCAGCGGGCCCAGTCCTGGGCGCCCCAGCCGTTGAACGTCCAGTCCACGGCGGCCAGTTCGCCCTTGCCGTTGGTGAGGAAGGTGGGGCCGATGTCCCGCATCCAGGCGTCGTCCAGCTCGCGCTCGACGGTGTCGATCTCCGGACCGAGCAGCGCCCGGGCCTCGGCGGACCGGCCGGGGCCGCACACCACGGTCACCGGCTCGAAGCGGCTCACGGCGCGGGCGACCGCCGCCCAGGCGGCACAGGAGGCGGCGAGGTCGCCGGGGTCGTCGAAGGTGGGGTTGGGGCCCGGCCACGCCATCCACGTGCGCTCGTGCGGGGTCCACTCGGCGGGCATGCGGAAGCCGTCGGCGGCGGGGGTGTTCATACGGGGTCCTTCACAGGAAGTAGAGGCGGTTGAGGGAGACCGAGTCGGCGGGTTGCGAGCGGAGCGGCTCGCCGTCGAGGGTGACCAGGCCGGTGTGCCGGTCGACGTCGACGGCCCCGGTACGGGCGTTCAGCCGCAGGTCGGCGGGGCCGATGCCCCGCGTGCCGCGCACGGCGACCCTTCTGCGCCGGGTGGGCATCGTGTCGTTGCCCTGGTCGACGGCGGCCTGGGCGACGAACGCCACGCTGATGTCGGCGGCGGTGGCGCCGTAGGAGCCGAACTGCGGTCCGAGCACGAGGGGTTCGCAGGTGTCGGTGGCCGCGTTGGGGTCGCCGACGACGCCGTACGCCGGGAAGCCGGACTTGAGGACGAGCTGCGGCTTGGCGCCGAAGTACTCCGGGCGCCAGAGCACGATGTCGGCGAGCTTGCCGACCTCGATGGAGCCGACCTCGTGCGAAAGACCGTGCGCGATGGCCGGGTTGATGGTCAGTTTGGCCAGGTAGCGCAGGACGCGGGCGTTGTCGTCGCCGTCGCCGTCCCCCTCCAGCGGGCCCAGCTCGGCCTTCATCTTGCCGGCCATGGCGAAGGTGCGGCGGACCGTCTCGCCCGCGCGGCCCATGCCCTGGGCGTCGGAGGAGGTGATGCCGATCGCGCCCAGGTCGTGCAGTACGTCCTCGGCGCCCATCGTCCCGGCGCGGATGCGGTCGCGGGCCATCGCCGCGTCGCCGGGCAGGTCGGTCTTCAGGTCGTGGACGGAGACGATCATGCCGTAGTGCTCGGCGACCGCGTCCCGGCCGAAGGGCAGGGTGGGGTTGGTGGAGGAGCCGATGACGTTCGCAACGCCCGCCATCTTCAGCACGTTGGGCACGTGCCCGCCGCCGCAGCCCTCGATGTGGAAGGCGTGGATGGTCCGGCCTTCGAGCACACGCAGGGTGTCCTCGACCGACAGGCACTCGTTCAGCCCGTCGCTGTGCAGGGCGACCTGGACGTCGTGCTCCTCGGCGACCCGCAGCGCGGTGTCGAGCGCGCGGGTGTGGGCGCCCATGTCCTCGTGCACCTTGAAGCCGCTCGCGCCGCCCTCGGCCAGCGCCTCGACGAGCGGGGCCGTCGAGGACGACGAACCCCGGCCCAGGAAGCCGATGTTGACGGGCCAGGCGTCGAAGGCGCTGAACGCGTGCCGCAGTGCCCAGGGCGAGTTGACGCCGACGCCCCACACCGGGCCGAACTCCTGCCCGATGATCGTGGTGACGCCGGAGGCGAGGGATGCCTCCATGATGCGCGGCGACAGCAGGTGCACATGGGTGTCGACGGCCCCGGCGGTGGCGATGAGTCCCTCGCCGGACACGATGGACGTGCCCGTGCCGACGACGACGTCGACGCCGTCGAGGGTGTCGGGGTTGCCGGCCCGGCCGATGGCGCAGATGCGGCCCTCCCGGATGCCGATGGAGACCTTGCGGACGCCCTGCACCGCGTCGATGACGACGACGTTGCTGATCACGACGTCGCAGGTGTCGCGGACTGCGGCGGCCTTCAGGTGCAGTCCGTCGCGGGCGGTCTTGCCGAAGCCGGCGAGGAACTCGTCGCCGTAGCGCTGGGAGTCGGACTCGACCCGGACGGTCAGGCCCGAGTCCCCGAGCCGGATACGGTCGCCGGCGCGGGGGCCGTGGGTGGCGGCGTAGGCGTGCGGGTCGACATGGACCGCCCGGCTCACCTCGCGTCCTTTCGAGCGGCTCATCGCTCCTCGCCTCCTTCCGGCGTGATCGCTGGGGTGACTCCGAGATATCCGCAGGCAGCCGCTCTGCGCAGGGCCTCTTCCTTCGCGCCCGGCGCGTCCAGCGGCCCGTCGACCAGCCCCGCGAAGCCGATCGCGACGCGCCCGCCGCCGATGGGGACGAGCCCGACCTCCTCGCTCTGGCCCGGTCCGAAGCGGACCGAGGAGCCGGCGGGTACGGCGAGCCGCATGCCGTAGGCCCGCCGGCGGTCGAAGTCCAGGCGCGGGTTGGCCTCGAAGAAGTGGAAGTGGGAGGTGACGGAGACCGGCACGGTCGCGGTGTTGGTGACCGTGAGCCGGACGACCGGTCCGGGATCACGGTGCTCGGGGCCGGGCAGCAGCGCGCCCGGGGCCCGCTCGCCCAGGCCGCCGCCGATGGGGTCGCAGACCACCGCGAGCCGGGAGCCGTCGTCGAAGACCGCCTCGACCATCACCTCGGTGACGACGTCGGCGACACCCGGCAGGACGTCGTCGGGACCGAGCACGCAGCGGGCCGCCTCGACGGCCTCGGCGAGCCGCCTGCCGTCCCGCGCCGCCTCGCAGACGGTGTCGGCGATGAGCGCGGTCGCCTCCGGCACGTTCAGCCGAAGGCCGCGCGCCCGGCGGGCCCGGGCCAGCTCGGCGGCTCCGAAGAGCAGCAGCCGGTCACGTTCGGTGGGGGTCAGTCTCACGACGTGGCGTCTCCTTGCCTTCCATGGGTTAGAGCACCACTCTAAAGGCAGAATTCGAGAAACCAAAGCATTGACTGCGGAACGGGCTTCACGGAGATTGAACGTCGCTCAAACACTCTGGCGGATACCCGAGGAGACCCAGCCATGCCCATAGAACAGCGCGGAGTCGACACCATCCCGGACGAGGAACGGACCAGCGGTCCCCGCGATCTCGTCTCGATCCTGCTCGGCTCCAACCTCTGCCTAGGCGTGATCATCTTCGGATGGCTGCCGCCGTCCTTCGGCCTCGACTGGTGGTCGTCGGTGAGCGCGCTCGTGGCGGGCACCGTGGCCGGGACCGCGGTGACGGCGCCGCTGGCCCTGATCTCGCTGCGCACCGCGACCAACCTGTCCACCTCCTCCGGTGCCCAGTTCGGCGTGCGGGGGCGGCTGGTCGGCTCGGTCGTCGGCCTGCTGCTGGCCCTCGGCTACACCGCGCTGACCGTGTGGATCGGTGGTGACGTGGTGCTGAGCGTGCTCGGCCGGATGTTCGGGCTGCCCGCGAACGGGGTGTCGTACGCCGTGGTCTACGCACTGCTCGCCGCGGCGACGGTCGCGGGCGCGGTGTACGGCTACCGAGTGCTGCTCACCATGTCCAAGGTGCTGTCCCTCGGCATGACGGCCCTGCTGGTCCTCGGCGTCTTCGCCTACGCCCCGCACTTCACCACCTCGGCGCTGCCGGAGGCGGGCGGCTATCTGCTGGGCGGCTTCTGGCCGACCTGGTTCCTGGCCGCGGTCGCCGCCGGCCTGTCCGGGCCGATCGCCTTCATCACCCTGCTCGGCGACTACACCCGCTACATCTCCCCCGGCCGCCACTCCAGCCGCAGCGTCCTGCACGCCACCTGGGCCGGCCTCGTCCTCGGCCTGCTGGTGCCGCAGCTGTTCGGCACGTTCACGGCGTACGGGGCGCGGGCGGCACTCGACTACGCGGGGCCGCTGGTTGCGGCCTCCCCCACCTGGTACCTGGTGCCGCTGCTGCTGTCCGCCTCGGCGGGCTCGGTCGGCAACGCGGGTCTGATGCTGTACTCCATGGGTCTCGACCTGGACGCGATCCTGCCGCGCGCCTCCCGCGCCCACGCCACCTGCGCGGTCGCCGTCGTCGCCACGGCCTGCGTCTTCGTGGGCCATTACGCCTGGGACGCACAGTCCGCGATGACGTCCTTCGTGCTGCTGCTCACCGCCATCGGCACCCCGTGGGCGGTCATCACCCTCATCGGCTTCGCCCGCTGCCGCGGGGTGTACGACGCAGACGCCCTGCAGGTCTTCAACCGCCGTTCGCAGGGCGGGATCTACTGGTACCGGGCGGGCTGGAACGTGCGCGCCACCGTCTCCTGGGCGACCGGCGCGGCAGTGGGCCTGCTGGCGGTGTCCCTGCCGTCGTACCAGGGTCCGCTGCTGAGGCTGACCGGCGGGGTGGACTGCAGCTTCCTGCTGTCGGGGCTGGCCGGCGGGGCGGTGTACCTGCTGCTGACCCTCACCCCGCACACGGCGAGGGCCGCCACGGACACGGAATCCGAGGCGGCCCTGAGCATGACCGGCGAAGGCTAGCCGATCCGGTGCATCCAGCCGTGCCTGTCCTCGGCCTTGCCGCGCTGGATGTCGAGGAGGGCCTGGCGCAGGCGCATCGTGACCTCGCCGGGCTCTTCGCCGCCCTGCTTCCACTCGGCGGCGGAACGCTTCACCGTGCCGACCGGGGTGATCACGGCCGCGGTGCCGCAGGCGAAGACCTCGGTGAGGGTGCCGTTCTCGGCGTCGCGCTGCCACTGCTCCACAGAGACCCGGCCCTCCTCGGAGGTGTAGCCGAGGTCCCGGGCGACGGTCAGCAGGGAGTCACGGGTGACGCCCTCCAGGATGGAGCCGGTCAGCGACGGAGTGATGATCCGGTCGCCGTAGACGAAGTACAGGTTCATGCCGCCGAGTTCCTCGACCCACTTGTGCTCGACCGCGTCGAGGTAGCAGACCTGGTCGCAGCCCTTGGCGGCGGCCTCGGCCTGGGCGAGCAGCGAGGCGGCGTAGTTGCCGCCGGTCTTCGCGTCGCCCATGCCGCCGGGGACGGCCCGGACACGGTCCTCGGAGACCCAGATCGACACCGGCTTCACGCCGCCGGGGAAGTACGCGCCGGCCGGGCAGGCGATCACGATGAACAGGTACTCGTTGGCGGGCTTGACGCCGAGCCCGACCTCCGTGCCGATCAGGAACGGGCGCAGGTAGAGGGACTCCTCGCCGCCGTGCGCGGGCACCCAGTCCCGGTCCTGCTGGACCAGGGCGTCACAGGCCTCGATGAACGTCTCGACCGGCAGTTCGGGCATGGCCAGACGCCGCGCGGAGCGCTGGAAACGCTTGGCGTTCTGGTCCGGGCGGAACATGGCGACCGAGCCGTCGGGCTGGCGGTAGGCCTTCAGGCCCTCGAAGATCTCCTGCGCGTAGTGCAGGACGTTGGTGGCCGGGTCGAGGGGGATCGGCGCGTACGGGACGAGCTGGCCGTCGTGCCAGCCTCGGCCCTCGGTCCACTTGATCGTCACCATGTGGTCGGTGAAGTGGCGGCCGAAACCGGGGTTGGCCAGGATCGCCTCCCGCTCTGCGGAGGACAGCGGGTTGGCGGAGGGCTTGAGCTCGATCGTGGGCGTCGTCATGAGTGGTTGTCCTCACCGGTTGTAGTGGCGGGCCGCGCTCACGCCGCAACCGGCCGTTTTCAGCCAGTGTTAGGACGTCCGAGCATTCCCTCATACCGCGGCTCCGCGTCCGATTATCGCTCGACGGCGGGGGCTGACGGAATCCGGGTGGCGGCCCAGGGATCGATGGTGGCACCCGGCGGGGGGCATGCGGAAGCCGCCGGGCGCGGAGGCGACCCGGCGGCTTGCGGTCGAGCCGTGCAGCCGGGTCAGCCGGCTACTCGGGCGGCGAGCGCGTCGCCGATCTCGGAGGTGCTGCGCGCGGGCAGGGAGCCGCGCTCGGTGAGATCGGCGGCGACCGCCTCCTCGATACGGTCCGCCTCGGTGTCGTATCCGAGGTGGCGCAGGAGCAGGGCGACGGACAGCACCGTGGCGGTGGGGTCGGCCTTGCCCTGGCCGGCGATGTCCGGGGCCGAGCCGTGCACCGGCTCGAACATGGACGGGAACTCGCCGGAGGGGTTGATGTTCCCGCTCGCGGCGACGCCGATGCCGCCGGAGACGGCCGCGGCGAGGTCGGTGATGATGTCGCCGAAGAGGTTGTCGGTGACGATCACGTCGAACCGCTCGGGCTGGGTCACCAGGTAGATGGTGGCCGCGTCGACGTGCATGTACTCGGTGGTGACCTCGGGGTACTCCGCGGCCACCTTGTTGAAGACATTCGTCCACAGGTGACCGGCGAAGGTCAGCACGTTGTTCTTGTGGATCAGGGCGAGCTTCTTGCGCGGGCGGGCCTGGGCGCGGGCGAAGGCGTCACGGACGACGCGCTCGACGCCGTACGCCGTGTTGACGGAGACCTCGGTGGCGACCTCGTGCTCGGTGCCCTTGCGGATGGTGCCGCCGTTGCCGGTGTAGGGACCCTCGGTGCCCTCGCGGACGACGACGAAGTCGATCTGCGGCTCGCCCGCGAGCGGGGTGGCGACCCCCGGGAGCAGCTTCGAGGGACGCAGGTTGACGTGGTGGTCGAAGGCGAACCGGAGCTTGAGCAGGAAGCCCCGCTCCAGGACGCCGGAAGGCACCGACGGGTCGCCGATCGCGCCGAGCAGGATCGCGTCGTGCTGCCTGAGCTGCTCCAGGTCGGCGTCGGTGAGGGTCTCACCGGTGGCGTGGTAGCGCGTGGCGCCGAAGTCGTAGTCCTTGGTCTCCAGCTTCACATCCTGCGGCAGGACGGCGGAGAGGACCTTGAGACCCTCGGCCACGACCTCCTGGCCGATGCCGTCACCGGGGATCACTGCGAGATTGATGCTGCGAGACATGCGGGAACCCTACTCCTCGTCCCATGGAATGACATGGACCGTCCGCCATACGGACACCCCTTCGGGGGACGGCGTCATCCGCGCTCCGGCGGCCGTGTGTTCGGGGTGCGGCGCGGCGGCCGGGGCCGCGCCGCACCCCGCTCGGGTGCGGCTCCCGGGTCGGTGGACGGCTCAGTGGCCGGTCGCGCCGCCGTTGTCCCGGCGGTCGAGGGCGCGCTGGAGGGCGGCGGCGGCGTTCTTGCGGTCGGCCTCGCTGGTGCGGGACACATGACGGACGCGGCGGCGGACGGTCGTCTCGGGCATGAGGGATCGACTCCTTCTTGCTGGCGTGCTCGCCGGCTTGCGAACACTGGAGTGCGGAATGAGGGATTCGCGAGACGCCGGATGCGGCGGGGAGCACACCGGCCGCAGGGGTTGCCTGCACGGGGCCGGGCTCACGGCCGCCCTTCGCTGGTTCGAGCGGGACGTTCGGCTTCTCCCAAAGTAAGGGAGCGGCCCGCCGCTGTCTGCACAATTACTCGGGCTTCCTACTATCTGAGACGGCGCACCGGCTCACACCGCCCTGAGCTGCGGTTTCGTGAGCACGGGTGAATCTCGAACGGGTGAGTGACGGGTGGTTTCGCGCAGGGCGCGGATCAGCGCGCGTACGGCCTCCGTGGCGGCCGACTCGGCAGTGGTGACGTAGCGGACGGAACGGTACGGCCGCTTCGGGCCCAGATCGGCGATCTCCACGGCGGGCGGGGCCGCGGTGAGGGACAGCGCGGGCATGATCGCCATGCCGAGCCCGCTGCCCACCATCGACAGCACTGCCCCGTCGTCCTCGGCGGTGACGGTGGCGGCCGGGATCCAGTCCTGGGCGTCCCACCACGCGCGGGTGTAGGAACCGCAGTTCTCCATCCAGTCGACCAGCGGCAGCCCGCGCGGATCGGGATGCCCGGCGGGATGCACCAGGGAGTACGGCTCCTCCAGCAGCACACCACCGACCAGGCCGGGCGGGAGCGCCACGTCGTGGGCGAAGGCGGCGATCCCGAGGTCCGCCCGCCCCGCCTCGACCTCGCCCGCGTTGCCGGGGCCCAGCTCCCGTACGACGCTGACGGTGACCTCGATGCCGGGGTGCAGCACGGCCAGCCGCTCCAGGGCCGGCGGCAGCAGGTGCAGGGCGGCACTGCGGAAGGCGGCGACGCGCAGCGGCCCGGTGATCTCGCCGGTGCCCGCGCCGCGCGCTTCGGCGGCCAGGGTCTGCAGCATGCGCAGCACGCGCCGCGCGTGGGCCGCCGCCCGCTCCCCGGCCGGGGTCGGCCGGGCCCCGAACCGCCCGCGCTCGAACAGCACCACGCCCAGCTTGCGTTCGATGGCGCGCACGGCGTGGGAGACGGCGGACTGGGTGGTGCCCAGCCGGGTGGCGGCGCTGGAGAAGCCGCCCTCATCGGCCACGGCCACGAGGGTCCTGAGCTCCTGCGGAGCAAGATCGGCAGCTGTCACTGAGGGCTCCCACCTGGGTGTATGAGGCTATTTCATGGATCGGCGCGTGCCATGAGCCCAACCCTCTGCTCCCACCGGGCATTCCTGCCTACGGTCCTTTCCATGACCGAGATCGCGCTCACCGTGCAGCAGACCGCCCGTCCCACCGGCTTCCCCACCGCCGACCACTTCCGCTTCGCCGAGTCCCCCGTCCCCGAACCGGCCCCGGGCACCGCCCTGGTGGAGAACCTCTACTGGTCGGTGGACCCCTACCACCGGCAAATGATGGACGGCGATTTCGGGTTGAACGCCCCGCTGGAGGGCCGCACCCTCGGCCGGGTCGTCGCCTCGCGCACCCCGGCCCTCCCCGAGGGAGAGGTCGTCTTCCACCGGCAGGGCTGGCGCACACACGCGGTGGTCCGCCCCGAGGAGGTCAGACGCCTGCCCCACCATGAGGGCGTCCCCCTGTCCGCGTACCTGAGTGTGCTCGGCGGCACCGGCCTCACCGCCTATGTCGGCCTCACCCGGATCGCCCGGCTGCGCGAGGGCGAGGACCTGTTCGTCTCCGGGGCGGCCGGCGGAGTCGGCACCGCGACCGGCCGCTTCGCCCGCCTGCTGGGCGCGGGCCGGCTGATCGGCAGCGCGGGCTCGGCGGAGAAGGTCACGTACCTGACGCAGCAGGTGGGTTACGACGCCGCCTTCGACTACCGCACGGGCCCGGCCGCCGACCTCCTCGCCGAGGCCGCCCCCACCGGCCTGGACGTCTTCGTCGACAACGTCGGCGGCGAGCAACTCGGCGCGGCCATAGGGGCGTTGCGCCAGCGCGGCCGGGCGGTGCGGGTCGGCACGATCAGCCGGTACAACACGCCGGACGCCCCGCCGGATGGGGGCGCCCCCGGTTCGAGCGAAGCCGGGAACTCGGGGGACTTCAACCACTCCGACGTGGTGGAGAAGAGCCTGCGCATCGAGGGTTTCCTGGTCCGCGACTACCAGGACGTCCAGGACGAGTTGTACGACTTCGCCGTTCCGCATCTGCGCAGTGGGGCGCTCGCGCCGGACGAGACGGTGGTGGACGGCTTCGACCGGATCGTGGAGGCGTTCCTGCTCATGCTGCGCGGCGCGAACACGGGGAAGATGCTGGTGCGCAAGGTCTGAGTCGTCCCGGTCCGCGGTTGTTGGGGGCGAGGGACCTCGCAGGAGCGTGTTCGGTGGAACTGATAGGGCTGGCCGGCGCTGCCGTGACACTGGGAGGCAGAACACCAGCCCGAGGTGCAGCCCCGTCGACACGCGCGAGCGCCGGCCAGGGTGCCGTCACGGACTCCGTGGACGACATCGGTTTCGAGCAGGTTCAACAAGGTGTTCCCGCGACGCGACCTGGACGACGCGCAGGCGATCCGGCTCGACCTCGACTGAGTGGAAACGGGCCGGGAAGCCTGCTCGTAGGTCAGGCTTCCCGGCCCGTCGCTCGGGGGGCTGAGGGTCAGCCCATGTGCGGGTAGGCGTAGTCGGTCGGCGGGACCAGGGTCTCCTTGATGGCCCGGGTCAGGGTCCAGCGCAGGAGGTTCTGCGGGGCGCCGGCCTTGTCATTGGTGCCGGAGGCACGGCCACCACCGAAGGGCTGCTGGCCGACGACGGCGCCGGTCGACTTGTCGTTGATGTAGAAGTTGCCCGCCGCGAAGCGGAGCTTCTCCATCGTGTAGGCGGCCGCCGCACGGTCGCCCGCGATGACCGAGCCGGTCAGGGCGTAGTCCGACACCGACTCCATCTGGGTCAGCATCTCGTCGTACTTGTCGTCCTCGTAGACGTACACGCCGAGGATCGGGCCGAAGTACTCCGTGCGGAAGATCTCGTTCTCCGGGTCGGTGGAGACGATGACCGTCGGACGGACGAAGTAGCCGACCGAGTCGTCGTAGGTGCCGCCTGCGACGATCGTGCAGGTCGGGTCCTCCTTGGCGCGGTCGATCGCGGCCTTGTTCTTGGCGAACGCACGCTCGTCGATCACGGCACCGATGAAGTTCGACAGGTCGGTGACGTCACCCATGGTCAGGTAGTCGACCTCGGCCGCGAACTCCTCCTTGAAACCGGAGTTCCAGATCGACGCCGGGATGTACGCCCGGGAGGTCGCGCTGCACTTCTGGCCCTGGTACTCGAAGGCACCGCGGGTCAGGGCGGTCTTCAGCACCGCGCGGTCGGCGCTCGGGTGCGCGACCAGGAAGTCCTTGCCGCCGGTCTCGCCGACCAGACGCGGGTAGGAGCGGTACTTCTCGATGTTGTTGCCGACCGTCTTCCACAGGTACTGGAAGGTCTTGGTCGAGCCGGTGAAGTGGATGCCGGCCAGGTCCCGGTGCTCCAGCACGACCTTGGAGACCTCGATGCCGTCGCCGGTGACGAGGTTGATGACGCCCTTGGGCAGACCGGCCTCCTCCAGCAGCTGCATCAGCAGCACGGCGGCGTGGGTCTGGGTCGGGGACGGCTTCCACACGACCACGTTGCCCATCAGGGCCGGGGCCGTCGGGAGGTTGGCCGCGATGGCGCTGAAGTTGAACGGCGTGATCGCGTAGACGAAGCCCTCCAGCGGGCGGTGGTCCAGCCGGTTCCACACGCCCGGGGAGTTCGCCGGGGGCTGCTCGGCCAGGATCTGGCGGGCGTAGTGGACGTTGAACCGCCAGAAGTCGACCAGCTCGCACGGGCTGTCGATCTCGGCCTGCTGGGCGGTCTTGGACTGGCCCAGCATGGTGGAGGCGGCGATGGTCTCGCGCCACGGGCCGGCCAGCAGCTCGGCGGCGCGCAGGATGATCGCCGCGCGGTCGTCGAAGGACATCGCGCGCCAGGCCGGCGCCGCGGCCAGGGCGGCGTCGACGGCGTCCTGGGCGTCCTGCTGGGTGGCGTTGCGCAGGGTGCCGATGACGGCCTTGTGGTTGTGCGGCTGGACCACCTGAATGGCCTCGCCGCCGCCCATCCGCTTCTGGCCGCCGATGGTCATCGGCAGGTCGATCGGGTTCTCGGCCAGCTCCTTCAGCTTGGCCTCAAGCCGGGCGCGCTCGGGCGAGCCGGGGGCGTAGCCGTGCACCGGCTCGTTGACGGGGGTGGGGACCTGGGTCACAGCGTCCATGAATCCGTAACTCCTTGATCTTGAGCGGGTGTTCGGGTTCAGCCCTTGCTGACCATGCTGCGGAGGAAGAAGCGCAGGTTCGCCGGCTTCTCGGCGAGCCTGCGCATGAAGTAGCCGTACCAGTCGGTGCCGTAGGCGGTGTAGACACGCATGCGGTGGCCCTCGGCGGCCAGACGCAGGTGCTCGTCGCTGCGGATGCCGTAGAGCATCTGGAACTCGTACTCGTCAAGCTTGCGGCCGGCCTTGTGGGCCAGCTCCTGCCCGATGGCGATCAGGCGCGGGTCGTGGGACCCGATCATCGGGTAGCCCTCGCCCTCCATCAGGATCCGCAGGATCCGCACGTACGCCTTGTCGATCTCCGGCTTCTGCTGGTAGGCGACCTCGGCGGGCTCCTTGTACGCGCCCTTCACCAGGCGGACGCGGCTGCCGCTCTCCGCGAGGCGGCGGGCGTCGGCCTCGGTGCGGAAGAGGTAGGCCTGGATGACGCAGCCGGTCTGCGGGAAGTCCTTGCGCAGCTCCTCGTGGATGGCGAACATCGAGTCGAGGGTGGTGTGATCCTCGGCGTCGAGGGTCACGGTCGTACCGATGGCGGCGGCGGCCTCGACCACCGGGCGGACGTTCGCCAGCGCCAGCTCGTGGCCGCCGGACAGGGCCTGCCCGAACATGGACAGCTTGACGGACATCTCGACCTTCTCACCCAGCTCCAGCTGCCGGAGGTGGTCGATCAGCTCCAGGTACGCGTCCCGGGCGGCGGTGGCCTGCTCGGGGGTGGTGATGTCCTCGCCGACGACGTCCATCGTCAGTTCCAGGCCCTTGGCCGTCAGATCCTTGATGATCGGGACGACGTCGGCCACGGTCTCGCCGGGGATGAACCGGTCGACGACCTGCTTGGTCACCGGGGCCGCCGAGATAAGGCGTCGCATCCGGTCGCTGCGCGACGCGGCGAGAATCACGGGACCCAGCACGGGGCACCTCCACAGAAACGCATCAGAACGGCCGCCACCCGACGTTTCGGGTACGGCACGGAGAACCACCGTGAAACCTAAGGATCTCCCCGATCGTCGGCCATCTACAGCTGTCACGCATCCGTGCCCGGAATCTCAGACAGTTGTATGAAGGCGATCGTGAAATGCGGGAGAATGCCCGAGTGACGTCGGAACACAGGGGTGACTACCAGGAGCTGGTGGACGAGATCTCGGAGCTGCTGGGCGCGCCGGCGACCCTGGAGAACCGGGACTTCGAGCTGATCGCCTTCGGCGCGTACGACAGCGAGGGCGAGCTGGATCCCTCGGCGCTGGACCCCGTGCGGACCCGCTCGATCCTGACCCGGCGCTCCACCGCCACGGTGCGGTCGTGGTTCGAGGGCTTCGGCATCACGCGCGCGACCGGGCCGGTCCGCATCCCGGCGAGCCCGGAGGCCGGCGTCTACCGCGGCCGGATCTGCCTGCCGGTGCGCCACCGGGGGGTGGTCCTCGGCTATGTCTGGCTGCTGGACGACGATCCGGGGCCGACGGACGCACAGCTGGCCGCCGCCATGCAGGTGACCGGGCGGATCGGCGCGCTGCTCGCGGACGAGGCGCAGGCCGGCGCCGGGCTGAGCAGGGAGCTGCGGGCGGTGCTCACCGCGGAGCACGGCTGGCAGCGGGACATGGCGGTGGCCGACCTCCGCACCGCCCTCGGCGCCCGCGCGGACGGCCCCCACACCCTGGTGTGCGTCGCCCCCTGGCCCTCCGCCGACCCCGACGACGCCCCCTCCCCGCGCACGATCCCGCACGCCGCGGCGCTGTGCACGCTGCCGTGGGGCGTGACCGGGCAGAGCCTCGCGGTGCTGGTCAGGCTGCGCAGCACGGACGTGGCGGTCCCGGCCCTGACGGCGGCCTCACGGCTGCTGAGGGAGGCCGACGGGGGCAGGGGCACGGGGACGCGGGCAGCGACGGGGCCCACGGCGAGGGGGCAGGGCGCGGCGGCGCGGGCAGCGGCAGGACAGGCCGCACCGGGGCCCGCAGCGACCGGGCAGGACGGTCCGGGGACCGGATCGACGGGCCCCGGAGCGGCGGGGCAGGGTGCGGCGGGGCCGGGGACGTCGGCACGGGGAACCCCGGTGCGGGGCCCGGAGGCACGAGGCGCCGGGGCGCGTGCCGCCGCCGTGGTGGCGACGGGGTTCGGCGGAGCGGCCTCGGTGGCCGCGCTCACCTCGGTCGCCGCCGGGGTCGGCGAGCCGCGCACCGGTCTCACCGAGCTGGGCACGGTCTGGCAGGAGGCCTGCGCCGCCGCGCGCGCCGCGCTGGCCGAGCCACGGCTCGGGCCGGTCGCCGAGTGGGCGCGCATCGGGCCGTACCGGCTGCTGACCGCACTGCCGCCGGAGGCCGCCCACGATCCCGCGGCCGGCCCGCTCCTCGCCCCCGCGCACCACGATCTGGCGCGCACCGCCGAGGTGTACCTCGACTGCGCGGGCCAGGCCGGCCGCACGGCGGCCGAGCTGGGCATCCACCGGCAGACGCTGTACTACCGGCTGTCCCGGGTGGAGCAGCTGACGGGCCTGGACCTGGACGACGGCGAGGACCGGCTGCTGCTGCACATGGCACTGAAGCGGGCCCGGCTGGGCTGACGGCGGCGCCGCTCAGCTCTTCGCGGCGGCCTCGATGATCTGCCGCAGCCCCTCGGTGAGCGCGTCGCCGTCGGGTGCGGTCTTCGGGTCGAAGGTCCACTGCGCGATGAGCCCGGTCATCAGGGTCATGTAGAACTTTCCGAGCGTGTCCGCCGTCTCGTCGGACACCTGCTCCTCCGGCACGCCCTGGATGATGGAGACGAGCCCGCGCCCGCCCTCCCGCTGCGCACGGGCCAGGTGCTCACGTACCGCAGGCATGTCGATGGTCATGACCTCCATGCTGAGCCGCCAGATGGAGCCGGGCTCCCGCATGGTGCCGACGATGTTCGACCACACCCACCGGAAGCGCTCCAGTGAACCGGGCGCGCCTCCGGCCTCGGCGCCCCCGCTCCCGTCGAAGGCGTCGGACGCGTTCTCCACCAGGGCGACGTAGGCCTGCGCCAGCAGCGCGTCCTTGGAGCCGTAGTGGTAGCCGATCGACGCCAGGTTGGTCCCCGAGACCTTCACGATGTCCCGCGCGGTCGTCCGCGCGAAGCCCTTCTCCAGCAGGCAGCGCTTGGCGCCTTCGAGCAGATCCTCACGGTGTCCCATGGCCGTCACCCTACTCCACGATTCATACACGCGTCCTAGACACATGTATTACACAGACGTTCTAGACAAGCGTCTAAGACGTGCGTACATTCCTCGGCATGACGAACCCGACGAGCACCGTCCCGAGCACCACACCGATCACTCCTCCGCCCACCACCCGCGCCGGACGGCGTGAGTGGACCGCTCTCGGCGTGCTGATGCTCCCGCTGCTGCTGGTCTCGATGGACGTCTCGGTCCTGTACTTCGCGGCCCCCGCGATCAGCGCCGACCTGCGGCCGAGCGGCACCCAGCAGCTGTGGATCTTCGACGTCTACGGCTTCGTCCTGGCCGGGCTGCTGATGACGATGGGGTCGATCGGTGACCGCATCGGCCGCCGCAGGCTCCTGCTGACGGGCGCCGTCGCCTTCAGCGCCGCGTCGGTCCTCGCCGCCTACGCGGACAGCGCCGAGACGCTGATCGCGGCCCGCGCGATCCTCGGGATCGGCGGCGCGACCCTGATGCCGTCGACCATGGCCCTGCTGCGCACGATGTTCACCGACCCCGCCGAGCGGGCGAAGGTGCTCGGGCTGTGGTCCGGCGTGATGACCGGAGGTGTCGCGCTGGGCTCGGTGATGAGCGGCATCCTCGTCGAGCACTTCTGGTGGGGCTCGGTCTTCCTGGTCAACCTGCCCGCGATGGCCCTGCTGCTGATACTCGGCCCGGTGCTGCTGCCCGAGGCGAAGAACCCGGACCCCGGCCGCTTCGACTGGCTGAGTGTGCCGCTGTCGATGGCCGCCGTGCTCCCCGTGATCTACGGCCTGAAGGAGATCCCCTCCGAGGGCTGGCACCCGCGGTACGTCGTCTCGGTGGCGGCCGGTGTGCTGTGCGCCGCGCTCTTCGTCCGCCGTCAGCGCACCGCGGCCTCCCCGCTGGTCCCGCCGGCCCTGCTGCGGGGCCGCGGCTTCGCCCCGGCGATGGTCCTGAACCTGGCCTCGGCGTTCGGGATGATGGGCTCGGCGATCTTCACCACGCAGTACCTGCAGTCGGTGCTCGGCAAGAGCCCGCTCTCGGCCGCGCTGTGGAGCCTGCTCCCGTCGGTGCTGATCGGCGTCGCGGGCCCGGTCACCGGGGTGCTCGTCGCCCGTGGCGCGGGCCGCGGCCCTGTCGTCGCCACCGGCTTCGCCATCTCGGCGGCCGGCTACACCCTGCTCGTCTTCACCGGCACCAGCTCCCTGTGGCTCGTGCTGGCGGCGGCCGGTGTCCTCGCCTCCGGGGTGGTCATGGTGATGTCCCAGCTGACCGACCTGGCCATGAGCACGGCACCGCTGGAGCGTGCGGGCACGGCCTCCTCGCTCCTGGAGACCGGCACGGAGTTCGGCGGCGCCCTCGGCATGGCGGTCCTGGGCTCCATCGGTACGGCGGTCTACCGCCACGAGATGCCGTCCTCGGCCCCGTCGACGGCCCGGGAGACCCTGGGCGGCGCCCTGGCAACGGCCGCCCGTCTGCCCGGCCGTACCGGCGAGCCCCTGCTCGCCACCGCCCGCGAGGCGTTCACCACCGGGATGCACGGGGCGGCGATCGCCGGGGCGGCGGTCCTGGCGGTGGCTGCGCTGGGGGCGGCGGTGACGCTGCGGGGGACCGGGGTCAGGGACGACGAGTAGGGGGCGACACAAAAGCGCCGGGCGGGCTGAGAGAGACCTCAGCCCGCCCGGCGCTCGTACGTACGCGTCAGACCAGGTTCACCGAGCGGGCGGACGTCGCACCGATCTCGGAGGCGACCTCGGCCAGCACACCGGGGGCCACCGTGTCGTCGACGGTCAGCACCGCCAGCGCCTCCCCGCCGGCCGCCGCACGGGCCACCTGCATGCCGGCGATGTTGATGCCCGCCTCGCCGAGGATGCGGCCGACGGTGCCGACGACACCCGGACGGTCCTCGTAACGCAGGACGACCATGTGGTCGGCGAGGGCCAGGTCGACGTCGTAGTCGCCGACCGCGACGATCTTCTGGACGTGCTTCGGACCGGCCAGCGTGCCGGAGACCGACACTTCCTCGCCGCCCGCGAGCGTGCCGCGCACGGTCACGACGTTGCGGTGGTCGGCGGACTCCGAGCTGGTGGTCAGGCGCACCTCGACGCCGCGCTCCTGCGCGAACAGGGGCGCGTTGACGTACGACACCGTCTCGTCCACGACGTCCTCGAAGACGCCCTTGAGCGCGGACAGCTCCAGCACCTTCACGTCGTGCTGGGTGATCTCGCCGTACACCTCGACATCGAGGCGGACCGCGACCTCACCGGCGAGCGCGGTGAAGATGCGGCCGAGGCGCTCGGCGAGCGGCAGACCCGGCTTGACGTCCTCGGCGATGACACCGCCCTGGACGTTCACCGCGTCCGGGACCAGCTCGCCGGCGAGGGCGAGGCGGACCGACTTGGCGACGGCGATACCGGCCTTCTCCTGCGCCTCGTCCGTCGACGCTCCCAGGTGCGGGGTGCAGACCACCTGGTCCAGCTCGAACAGCGGGGAGTCGGTGCACGGCTCCTTGGCGTACACGTCGAGGCCGGCGCCGGCGACCCGGCCCTCCTTCAGCGCCGCGTACAGCGCCGCCTCGTCCACGATGCCGCCGCGTGCGGCGTTGACGACGCGCACGGACGGCTTGACCTTGCGCAGCGCCTCGTCGCCGATGAGGCCGAGGGTCTCGGGGGTCTTGGGCAGGTGGACGGTGATGAAGTCGGAGACCTCCAGCAGCTCGTCCAGGGACAGCACCTTGACGCCCATCTGCGCGGCCCGCGCGGGCTGCACGTAGGGGTCGTAGGCGACGACCTTCATGCCGAACGCGGACATGCGCTGGGCCACGAGGGCACCGATGCGGCCGAGGCCGACGACACCGAGGGTCTTCTCGGCCAGCTCGACGCCCGTGTACTTGCTGCGCTTCCACTCGCCGTTCTTCAGCGCGGTGTTGGCCTGCGGGATGTTGCGGGCGCTGGCGAGGATGAGGCCGCAGGCCAGCTCGGCCGCGGTCACGATGTTGGAGGTGGGGGCGTTGACGACCATCACGCCGGCCTTGGTGGCGGCGGAGACGTCGACGTTGTCCAGGCCGACGCCGGCGCGGGCGACGACCTTGAGCTTCTTCGCCGCGGCGATGGCCTCGGCATCGACCTTGGTGGCGGAGCGGATCAGGATCGCGTCGACATCCGCGATGGCCGGAAGCAGTTCGGCCCGGTCGGCTCCGTTGCAGTGCCGGATCTCGAAGTCCGGTCCCAGTGCGTCGACGGTGGCGGGCGACAGCTCTTCAGCGATGAGTACGACGGGTTTCGAGCTCACGTGAGGTCCTCACAAGTCCAGAGCATGCGGACGGCCGTCCCAACGGCCGCAGGCGGAGGAGGGGGGCTAGCCGCGGAAGACGCACGACGCTGTGGGCCTGACGCGTGTTGTTGAGAAGTGTAGTGGCGCGAAGGGCATGTTATTGCGCCACTGCGGAAGTATCACCCGTCTGTGGCTGGACGGGGTGGACAACGGGCCGGAGCAGTCCGCCCCGGCCCGTGTCACGAGGCTTTACGCCTCCTCGTTCACCCAGCTCATCAGCTTGCGCAGCTGCTTGCCGGTGGTCTCCAGCAGGTGCTCGGCGTCCTGCTGCTTGTACTCGTTGTACTTCTTCAGGCCGCCGTGGTACTCGTCCATCCAGTTACGGGCGAAGGTGCCGTCCTGGATCTCGGCGAGGACCTGCTTCATCTCGGCCTTGGTGGCGTCCGTGATGATGCGCGGGCCGGTGACGTAGTCGCCCCACTCGGCGGTCTCGGAGACCGACCAGCGCATCTTCTCCAGGCCGCCCTCGTACATGAGGTCGACGATCAGCTTCAGCTCGTGCAGGCACTCGAAGTAGGCGATCTCCGGCTGGTAGCCGGCCTCGACCAGGGTCTCGAAACCGGCCTTCACCAGCGCGGCCGTACCGCCGCACAGGACGGCCTGCTCGCCGAAGAGGTCCGTCTCGGTCTCCTCGGTGAAGGTCGTCTTGATGACGCCGGCGCGGGTGCCGCCGATGCCCTTGGCGTAGGACAGGGCCAGCGCGAAGGCGTTGCCGGAGGCGTCCTGCTCGACGGCGGCGATGCAGGGCACGCCGCGGCCCTCCTCGTACTGGCGGCGGACCAGGTGACCCGGGCCCTTCGGGGCGACCATGCAGACGTCCACACCGGCCGGGGGCTTGATGAAGCCGAAGCGGATGTTGAAGCCGTGGCCGAAGAACAGGGCGTCGCCGTCCTTCAGGTTCGGGGCGATGGACTCCTCGTAGACCTGGGCCTGGATCGGGTCCGGGACGAGGATCATGATGACGTCGGCCTCGGCGGCGGCCTCCGCCGGGGTCACCACGCGCAGGCCCTGCTCCTCGGCCTTCGCCTTGGACCTGGAGCCCTCGTGCAGACCGACGCGCACGTCGACACCCGAGTCACGGAGCGACAGCGCGTGGGCGTGGCCCTGGCTGCCGTAACCGATGACCGCGACCTTGCGGCCCTGGATGATGGACAGGTCGGCGTCGGCGTCGTAGAACAGCTCGGCCACTTTGGGTTCTCTCCTTGGTGTGCAGATGGTGCGTCCCACCGTATGACGGTGAGAGGGGTGAAAGTTCGGGGGTCTCGGCATACGGGCGGCGCGTGCCGCCCGTATTCAGCCTTGCGTGGGCCGGTACCGGCTCACGCGGTCCGGTCGAGGGCGCGCAGCGAGCGGTCCGTGATCGAACGGGCGCCGCGGCCGATCGCGATCGTGCCGGACTGGACCAGCTCCTTGATGCCGAACGGCTCCAGCATCTTGAGCATGGCGGACAGCTTGTCGCTGGATCCGGTGGCCTCGATCGTCACGGCCTCCGGGGAGACGTCGACGGTCTTGGCGCGGAACAGCTGGACGATCTCGACGATCTGGGAGCGGGTCTCGTTGTCGGCGCGGACCTTCACCAGAACGAGTTCGCGCTGAACGGCCTGGCCGGGCTCCAGCTCGACGATCTTGAGCACGTTGACGAGCTTGTTGAGCTGCTTGGTCACCTGCTCCAGCGGCAGGTCCTCGACGTTCACCACGATGGTGATGCGGGAGATGTCGGGGTGCTCGGTGACGCCGACCGCGAGCGAGTCGATGTTGAAGCCGCGGCGGGAGAACAGGGCGGCGATGCGGGCGAGGATGCCCGGCGTGTTCTCCACCAGGACGGAGAGCGTGTGCTTGGACATGTTCTTGACTCGGCTCTCTCTCAGTCGTCTTCGTTGTCGCCGAAGTCGGGGCGGACGTCCCGGGCGGCCATGATCTCGTCGTTGGAGGTGCCTGCGGCGACCATCGGCCACACCATCGCGTCCTCGTGGACGATGAAGTCGACGACGACCGGGCGGTCGTTGATGGAGTTCGCCTGTTCGATGACCTTGTCGAGGTCCTCGGGGGACTCGCAGCGCAGACCCACGCAGCCCATGGCCTCGGACAGCTTCACGAAGTCCGGCACACGGGTGCCCCTGGCGTCCGGGTTGACGTCGTCGGGACCGGAGTGCAGCACGGTGTTGGAGTAGCGCTGGTTGTAGAAGAGGGTCTGCCACTGGCGGACCATCCCGAGGGCGCCGTTGTTGATGATGGCGACCTTGATCGGGATGTTGTTCAGGGCGCAGGTGGTCAGCTCCTGATTGGTCATCTGGAAGCAGCCGTCGCCGTCGATCGCCCAGACCGTCTTCTCCGGCACGCCGGCCTTGGCGCCCATCGCGGCCGGGACCGCGTAGCCCATGGTTCCGGCGCCGCCGGAGTTCAGCCAGGTGGCGGGCTTGTCGTACTGGATGAAGTGCGCGGCCCACATCTGGTGCTGGCCGACGCCCGCGGCGAAGACGGTGCCCTCGGGGGCGAGCCTGCCGACGCGCTCGATGACCTGCTGGGGCGACAGGGAGCCGTCCTCGGGCAGGTCGTAACCGAGCGGGTAGGTCTCGCGCCAGCGGTTGAGGTCGCTCCACCAGGCGGTGTAGTCGCCCTTGTGGCCCTCGCTGTACTCCTTCTGCACGGCCTGGATCAGGTCGGCGATGACCTCGCGGGCGTCACCGACGATCGGCACGTCCGCGGCACGGTTCTTGCCGATCTCGGCCGGGTCGATGTCGGCGTGGACGATCTTGGCGTAGGGGGCGAAGCTGTCCAGCCTGCCGGTGACGCGGTCGTCGAAGCGGGCACCGAGGGCGACGATCAGGTCGGCCTTCTGCAGCGCGGTGACGGCGGTGACCGCACCGTGCATGCCCGGCATTCCCACGTGCAGCGGGTGGCTGTCGGGGAACGCGCCGAGCGCCATCAGGGTGGTGGTGACGGGCGCTCCGGTGAGTTCGGCGAGGACCTTCAGCTCGGCCGTGGCCTGCGCCTTGAGGACACCGCCGCCGACGTAGAGGACGGGCCGGCGGGCGGAGGTGATCAGCTTGGCGGCCTCGCGGATCTGCTTGGCGTGCGGCTTGGTCACCGGGCGGTAGCCGGGCAGGTCCATGGTGGGCGGCCAGGAGAAGGTGGTCTTCGCCTGGAGGGCGTCCTTGGCGATGTCGACGAGGACCGGGCCCGGACGGCCGGTGGAGGCGATGTGGAACGCCTGCGCGATGACCCGCGGGATGTCCTCGGCCTTGGTGACGAGGAAGTTGTGCTTGGTGATCGGCATGGTGATGCCGACGATGTCCGCCTCCTGGAAGGCGTCCGTACCGATCGCCTGGGACGCCACCTGCCCGGTGATCGCCACGAGCGGCACCGAGTCCATGTGGGCGTCGGCGATCGGCGTGACCAGGTTCGTCGCACCCGGACCGCTCGTCGCCATGCAGACACCGACCTTGCCGGTGGCCTGCGCGTAGCCGGTGGCCGCGTGGCCGGCGCCCTGCTCGTGCCGGACCAGGACGTGCCGGACCCGGCTGGAGTCCATCAGCGGGTCGTACGCCGGAAGGATCGCGCCGCCGGGAATGCCGAATACCGTGTCCGCGCCGACCTCCTCAAGGGAGCGAATGAGGGACTGCGCACCCGTGACGTGCTCGACGGGGGCGGAGTGCTGTCCTCCGGAACGGGGCCGCGGCTGCGGATGGTGGGCCCCGGTGGCCTGCTCGGTCATCGGCATTCTCTTCTCGATGCTGAGGTTTTATGCGAGGTTTGGGCGGAGTTCGAACGTTGTGCGAAAGGTGCTCGTGCAACAAAAAACCCCTCGTGCCATGAGGCAAGCGAGGGGAGCGCGCCGGTGAGGGTCGCCGGGGATTCCGGAGGTCCTCCGGTGGGTCCCAGCTCAGCCGACGCGCTTTCCAAGTACGAGAATTCGGGTGCGCATGGAACCGACCCTCCCCCCGGCACGCACCACGTGTCAAGTAGGTGGGACGGGCGTCTCATTATGTGAACGAAGGGCACTTCCGCCTCCGATGACAGCGGCTACACCCCCTGTGTACACCGCCGCGCGCTTGCCTGCGAGTGCCGGCTCGGCGGCGTGCGGCACGGGGCAGTGCCCGGCCGCCAGCGCCCGGCGCAGCCGGTACTCGTCCAGCGGTCCCGTGAACGCCATGCCCTGTCCGTGCGTGCAGCCCATCGCGCGCAGCGCGGCCACCTGCTCCGGCAAGTCCACGCCCTCGGCCACGGACTGCAGGCCGAGGTCGCCGGCGATGCGGAGCAGCCCGCTGGTGATCTTGTGCAGCCGAGCGGACTCCACCACGCCCTCGACCAGACTCCGGTCGAGTTTCAGGATGTCCACGGGCAGCCTGCGCAGGGCCGTGATCGCCGCGAAGCCGCTGCCGAAGCCGTCCAGCGCGATGCGCACCCCGAGCCGGCTGAGCGCGGTCAGACGCCGCTCCAGGTCGTCCAGGCAGACCCTGGGGTCGGTGTCGGACAGCTCGACGACCAGCGCCCCGGGCGGCAGGCCGTGCCGGGTCAGCAGCGCCTCGACGGAGCCGAGCGGCTGCGAGCGGTCCAGCAGCCGCCGGGCGCCCATCCGCACCACCACCGGCACGACGGGGCCGGTCGCGGCCCGCTGCGCGGCCTGTGCTGCCGCCTCCTGGAGGATCCAGCGCTCCAGTTCGCCGGTCTTGTCGCCGCCCTCGGCCACCCGCAGGAACTCGGCCGGCGTGAAGAGCACGCCCTGGGAGGAGCGCCAGCGCGCCTGCGCGGAGACCGACACGATCCGGCCGTTCTCCAGGGACACCACCGGCTGGTGCAGCAGCGTGAACTCGCCGTCGTGCAGGGCGGCACGCAGGCGCGTGGCCAGTTCCGCCTTGCGTACGACGTCCTGCTGCATCTGCGGCCGGTACAGCTCGACGCGGCCCTTTCCGGCCGATTTCGCGCGGTACATCGCGAGGTCGGCGTTGCGCAGCAACTCGCCTGCGCCCAGGCCCGGTTCGGCGAAGGCGACGCCGATGGAGGCGTTGACCCGGACGTCGTTGCCGTCGATCGGGTACGGCTGGGAGAGCGTCACCCTGAGCCGGTCGGCCAGCTCCAGGATGTTCCGCTCCCGGGCGGCACGGTCACGGGTGCCGTCCCCGACAATCAGGGCCGCGAACTCGTCGCCGCCGAGCCGGGAGGCGGTGTCCCCGTGCCGGACGGCGGCCTGGAGTCTGCGGGCGGCCTGGACGAGCAGTTCGTCCCCGGCCTGGTGCCCGATCGTGTCGTTGACGGCCTTGAAGCCGTCCAGGTCGATGAAGAGCACGGCGGTGCCGCGCAGGGCGGCCCCCCGGTCTGTGGACCGGCGGCCGGACAGAGCCTGCTGGACGCGCTGGGTGAACAGCGCACGGTTGGGCAGGTCGGTGAGCGGGTCGTGCTCGGCGTTGTGCTGCAGCTGGGCCTGCAGGCGTACCCGCTCGGTGACGTCCCGGCTGTTGAAGATGAGGCCGCCGTGGTGCCGGTTGACGGTGGACTCGACGTTGAGCCAGCCGCCGTCGCCGGAGCGGAACCGGCACTCGATACGGGTGGTGGGCTCCTCGAGCGGGCTGGCGGCGAGGAAGCGGCGCACCTCGTGCACCACGCAGCCCAGGTCCTCCGGATGGATCAGACCGGCGAGTTCGGTGCCCACCAGGTCCTCGGCGGGCCGGCCGTAGACCCCGGCGGCGGCCGGGGAGACGTACCTGAGGACGCCATTGGGCGCGGCGATCATGATGACGTCGCTGGAGCCCTGCACCAGGGAGCGGAAGTGGTTCTCCTTCTGCGCCAGTTCCTGGGTGAGGGTGATGTTGTCCAGCAGCATGATGCCCTGGCGCATGACGAGCGCGAGCACGACGGCCCCGGCGGTGATCAGCACCACGTGGTCGGGCCTGCGGCCGTTGAGGACGCTGTACAGGATGCCCAGCGTGCACACGGCGGCGGCCAGGTACGGGGTGAGCGCGGCCAGGGAGCCGGTGATCGGACGGCCGGCCGGGTACCGGCTGGGGTCGGCGGCCGCGGCGGGCACCGGCACATGGTGGTGACCGGTGCCCCGCTGTCCGGGCACGTGCTCGTGGACGACGCGCGTGTGTCCGTCCGGTAGGTGCGCCTCCTGCGCGCCCTGGGGCCGGGGCGCGGCCCAGGGTGCGTAGGCGAGCAGCAGCGAACCGGCGAACCAGCCCGCGTCCAGCAGCTGTCCGGAGTGGTAGTTGCTGTGCAGCAGTGGGGAGGTGAACAGGGCGTCGCACATCACCGTGAGCGCGAGCGCGCCGATCGCGGTGTTCACCGCCGTGCGGTTGCCCGGGGCGCGGCGGAAGTGCAGCGCGAGCACCATGCTGACGAGCGCGATGTCGAGCAGTGGGTAGGCCAGCGACAGCGCGGTGTGCGCGACGCTCGGCCCGTCGAACCGGGCGGCCTGGGCGAGCGCGAGGCTCCAGGACAGGGTGAGCAGCGAGCCGCCGATCAGCCAGGCGTCCAGGGCCAGGCAGATCCAGCCGGCCTTGGTCACGGGCCGTTTGGCGAGGACCAGCAGGCCCACGATGGCGGGCGGCGCGAAGCACAGGAAGAACAGGTCGGCGTAGCTCGGGCTGGGCACGGGGCGGTCCAGGACGACCTCGTACCACCCCCACACGGCGTTGCCCAGGGACGCCATCGCGGAGGACAGGGCGAACAGCAGCCAGGCCGGCCGGAAGCGGACGCGTGCGTCACGCGCGTAGAGGAAGCACGAGACGGCGGCGGTGCCGGCCGCGGCGCTCAGCCCGAAGTCACCCATGACCTGGGCGACTTCGTCCGCCCCCCAGTCGAACGCGGCACCGACGGCGTAGGACGCGCAGACCAGGGCGAGGGCGAGTTGCCGGCCCAGGCGCGGACCCTCGCCGCCGGCCGGCGGGCGGGGCGGCAGGAACCCGGGCGGGTGCGGTGCGTGCCGGCGTCCGTCGCGGGCGGTCGTCAGCGAGGGTGGCGCGCTCACCGGGGCCTCCCGCTCCGCGTTCCCGGGTCCCGCGGGTCCCGGTGCGCTGCCTGCGCATGCCTCCTGCGGCCGGTGTGCCTGCGCTGGTGCTGGCTGTGATGGCTGGTGTGGTGGCCGCGTCTGCGCGCCGCCGCGCCGCAGGGTCGCCGTCGGCGGCTCCGCCGCGTCGGATCGTTCGTCCATAGGCCGTGCATCGCCCGTCGCCCCCCTCACGAAGCTGAAATGTCCATCCCCGGCGCCGAAAGGTTCGCGGCGCAGCCCCTGTCGGGACGATACACCAGTATCGTCACTCAGGGACATAGGTTCTCTACGCTGCGTGACCGACCAGGAGAGACGCGGACATACCCCGCATCCGGAGGGATGCGGAGGGTGCCGGAAGCGGATTACGCCCGGGTAGTGAGGATCACGTTCCGCAGGGGCTCTTGGTTCACGAACCGGGTCAACTGGTCCGCGAGCAGCCGCTTCGCCCGGGGCATGAAGGCCGAGGTGGGCCCGCCCACATGCGGGGTGATGAGCACGCCCGGCGCGTGCCACAGGGGGTGTCCCGGCGGGAGCGGCTCGGGGTCGGTCACGTCCAGGGCCGCGCGGAGCCGGCCGCTCTGCAGCTCCGTGAGCAGCGCCTCGGTGTCCACGACGGGGCCCCGGGCGACGTTGACCAGCAGCGCTCCGTCCTTCATCCGTGCGAGGAAGGCGGCGTCGACCAGGCCCTGGGTCTGTTCGGTCAAGGGCGTGGAGAGGATCACGACGTCGGCGCTCGGAAGCAGAGCGGGCAATTCGGTGAGCGGGTGCACGGGACCGCGCGCTGTGGCGCGCCCCGAGCGCGCGACGCGCGCCACCCGCGCAAGCTCGAAAGGCGTGAGCCGGTCTTCGATGGCGGCGCCGATGGAGCCGTAGCCGACGATGAGGACGCTCTTGTCCGCGAGCGCCGGCCGGAACCCGCCGAGCCACTCCCCCCGGTCCTGGGCGCGCACGAAGTCCGGAACGCCGCGCAGGGACGCGAGGACCAGGGTCAGCGTCAGCTCGGCGGTGCTCGCCTCGTGCACCCCGCGTGCGTTGCACAGCCGTACCCCGGCGCCCAGGAACTTCAGACCGGGTTCCACGTGGTCGATGCCGGCCGACAGGGTCTGTACGACCTGGACGGACCGCATCCCGGGCAGCGGACGCACGCCCAGACCGACGGGCTTCATGTAGGGCACGACGTAGAAGGCGCAGTCGCCCGGGTCGCCGGGGAACTCCTCGGCCCCGTCCCAGAACAGGTAGCGGGGCCCTTGCGGAAGCCCCTCGATCTCCTCGGACGGTATCGGCAGCCACACGTCAGCAGTCATGACGGGAGGCTATGTCAAGGCGGCGGACGGACAGAGGTTAGGTTGGTGACCAGGGAGAGGGAGGTTCACGAGCACGTGGAGCGCAGGACGATCGGCGCGGGGGGACTCGCGGTGGGGGCCGTCGGACTCGGGTGCATGCCGATGAGCTGGGCGTACAGCGGATCTCGGCAGCGGGGCGAGGAGTCGCTGCGCGCCGTGCACCGGGCGCTGGATCTCGGCTCCACCCTTCTCGACACCGCCGACATGTACGGCCCGTTCACCAACGAGCTGCTGCTGGGCCGGGTGCTCAAGGAGCGGCGTGCGGAGGCGTTCGTGTCCACGAAGGCGGGGCTGCTGGTGGGCGAGCAGCACATCGTGGCCAACGGCCGCCCCGGGTACGTGCGGCGGGCCTGCGACGCCTCGCTGCGGCGTCTGCAGACCGACGTCATCGACCTCTACCAGTTGCACCGCGCCGACCCGGAGGTGCCCGTCGAGGAGACGTGGGGTGCGATGGCGGACCTGGTGCGGGCCGGGAAGGTCCGGGCGCTGGGCCTGTGCGCGATGGGCGCTCAGGGCGGGCGCCGTCCGGACTCGCGGCCGTACGACAGCACGCTGGCCCAGCTGCGGCGCGTGCAGCAGGTCTTCCCGGTGAGCGCGGTGCAGGCCGAGTTGTCGGTGTGGTCGCCGGAGGCGCTTCATGCGCTGCTGCCGTGGTGCGCGGCGCGGGGCGTGGGCTTCCTCGCGGCGATGCCGCTGGGCAGCGGCTTCCTGACCGGCACCCTCACCCCCGGCGAGGGTTTCGAGCCGGACGACGTACGCGCCCGCCATCCCCGTTTCACCGCCGAGATGATGGCCGCCAACCAGCCGATCGTGGCGGGCCTGCGCCGCATCGCCCGCCGCCATGGCGAACACGTCACCCCGGCCCAGGTGGCACTGGCGTGGGTGCTGGCCCAGGGCCGTGACGTGATCGCGCTGCCCGGCACCAAGCACGCGCACTGGGCCGAGGAGAACGCGGCGGCGGCCGGCCTGCGGCTGACCGTGGAAGATCTGACGGAGGTGGCCCGGCTGCCGTCGGCACAGGGGTCCTGGGACTGAGCGCTCCCGCTGCCGGTCCGGGCGGACGGGGAACCTGCGCGGACCGGGTGGAGTATGAGTCACTGGGAACAGCCGCCGGACCCCCGCCCGAAGGGACGATGATCGTGCGACGTCGAGCTGTGACGGCCGTGTGGGCCGTGGCCGCGGTACTGCTGGCGGGCGGCTGCTCCGCCGACGGCGGAGGCCCCCCGGGCTTCGGGAGCACGCCTCCGGCCGGTACGGCCGGTACGGCACCGGGCGCCTCGGCGTCGGCGCGGTCGAGGGAGCCGGTCCCGCCGGCCAAGGGCTCGGTGAAAGTGCTGCGCACGGTGACCGAAGGCCTGAAGACCCCGTGGGGGCTGGCCGCGCTGCCGGGCGGCGGGCTGCTGGTCTCCTCCCGGGACGAGGGCACGATCACCCGGATCGACGAGAAGACGGGCCACAGGACCGAATCGGGCACGGTCTCCGGGGTCTCCCCGGCCGGCGAGGGCGGACTGCTGGGCATCGCCCTGTCCCCCGACTACGCCTCGGACCACATGATCTACGCCTGCTTCACGTCGGCCTCGGACAACCGTGTCGTCCGCATGCTGTACGACGAGCGCAAGCCCGCCGGTGAGCAACTGGGCGCCCCGGACACGGTGTTCAAGGGCATCCCGAAGGGATTCATCCACAACGGCGGCCGGATCGCGTTCGGCCCCGACAAGATGCTCTACGTGGGCACCGGCGAGGCCGGCCGGCGGGACCTCGCGCAGGACAAGAAGTCGCTGGGCGGGAAGATCCTGCGGCTGACCCCGGACGGCGAACCCGCCCCGGGCAACCCCTTCCCGGGCTCGCCCGTGTACTCCTACGGCCACCGCAACGTCCAGGGCCTCGCCTGGGACGACCGGCAGCGGCTGTTCGCCTCGGAGTTCGGCCAGGACACCTGGGACGAGCTGAACGCGATCAAGCCGGGCGGCAACTACGGCTGGCCGGACGCCGAGGGCAGGTCCTCCGACCCGCGCTTTCAGAACCCTCTCGCCCAGTGGCACACCGACGACGCCTCCCCCAGCGGGATCGCCTATGTCGACGGCGTGATCTGGATGGCCGCCCTGAAGGGCGAGCGCCTGTGGCGCATCCCCCTGAAGGGCGCCGGGCAGGCCGCCGCTCCGCAGGCCTTCCTGACGGGCACCTACGGCCGCCTGCGCACGGTGCTCCCCGCGGGCGGCCACAAGGTATGGCTCCTCACGAGCAACACGGACGGCCGGGGCCGGCCGAAGAAGGGCGACGACCGCCTCCTGGAGGCGGAGGTGAGGTGAGCGGCCTCCTCGGCCGGCCGGCTTGAGCAGCCCGCGCCGCAGCAGCCTGCGCCGGCCCTCCGGGAGTGCGTGGCGCTGCGCTGTGCGCGCCCTCGGTGAACTCGGCCTGCTCCCTCGTGCGCCGTCATCGCGCGACCAGCCGGTCGTCCGCGCCCGCCGGGAACAACCCCAGCCGGTGTGCCACCGCCGCCGCCTCGCCTCTGCCCGAGACGCCGAGCTTGGCGAGGATGTTGGAGACGTGGACGCTCGCGGTCTTGGGGGAGATGAAGAGTTCCTCTGCTATCTGACGGTTGGTGCGGCCGGCCGAGACAAGACGCAGGACGTCCGTCTCGCGGCTGGTCAGGCCGAGTGTCTTCAGCGGGTCGGCGGGGGCCAGGCCCGGCCGGGCCGCGGCGGTGAGGCTGAGACGGGCGCGGTGGGCGAGGCGGGTGACGGCGTCGGCGAGCGGGCGGGCACCGAGGTGGTCGGCGACCGCTCCGGCCAGCCGGAGCAGTTCCACGGCGCGCTCGCGTTCGTCGTCGCCGCCCTGGGCCAGCAGGGTCTGGGCGAGGCGGTGCCGGACGCGGGCGAGGTCGTAGGGCCGGTTCAGGCACTCGAAGGCGGTGACCACCGGGCACCAGGTGTCCTCGGTGTCCCGGCCCTCGGCGCGCAGCAGTTCGGCCCGGGTCCACCGGTCGTACGCCTGCCACAGGGGGACGCCGGTGGTGAGCGTGCGCACGGATGCGTTGAGGCGGGAGAGCAGTTCGGCGCGGCCGGGCTCGGCGGCGGGCAGGGTGCGGGCGTCGGCCTCGGCGGTGGCGGCGGCCAGCAGCAGGGGCCAGGCATGACGGTGGGTGCCGGGCGGGAACCCGGCGTCCAGCATCTGGAGCAGCTCGGTGCGGGCGTCGAGGATGCGTCCCTGCCCGGCGGCCAGCCCGATGGCGACACGGGCCACGGGCAGCCCCTGCTGGGGCATCGGGTCGTGGCTGCCGTAGAGAGTGCGGGCGGTGTCGAGGCGGCGGGCGGCCTCGGCGAGGTCGCCGCGGGCCAGGGCGAGGTACGCAAGGCGCAGGGCGCCCAGGGCGCGGGGCTTGGTGCTGTGCCCGACACGGGTCGCGTGCGCGGCGGCCTCGGCGGCCTCCTGCCACCGGCCGAGGGAGCAGAGCGCCTCCGACAGGTTGCCCGACGCCCACGCCTCGAAGTCCGGCATCCCGTGTCTGCGGCTGAAGGCGATCCCCTCGTGCAGCAGGGGCTCGGCCTCCGCGTCGCGGCCGACGGTCTGCAGCGCGGAGGGCAGGTTCACATAGGCGCGGGCGGCGACATGGGTGACGTCCTCCGCCAGGCAGTGCTCCAGGACCTGCCGCATCTCCGCGAGCCCTGCGTCGGTGTCTCCCGCGTCGACCATGAGGCCGCCCCGCGTGAGGCGCGCGTGCAGTTCGATGTCCCGGGCGCTCACCATCCGGGCGTACTCGACGGCCCGTTCGGCGGCGGCGACGGCCTCGGGGCCGGGCCGGTGCAGCATGGACCAGTTGGCGACCACCGCCAGCACCTCGGCGTGCACCTCGGACGGCGGCAGGCCGCGCACCAGTTCCTGCGCGGTGGCCAGTTCCGGCCAGCCGTCGCCACGGGCCTGCGCCTGCACCAGCCGGGAGCGCTGCACCCAGAACCAGGCGGCACGCAGGGGGTCCGGGTCGTCGTCCAGGAGGCGCAGCGCGCGCTTGGTGATCTTCAGGGCCCGTTCGCGTTCCCCGCACAGGCGGCCCGCGACGGCCGCCTCGGCCATCAGGTCGAGGTAGCTCAGCGGGGTGGTGGCGGGGTCGCAGCCGCAGGGGGCACACGCCTCGGCGTAGTCGACCAGGCGCAGGGCCGAGCGGATCTCCTCGGGTGCCGCGTCCCACAGCTCCATCGCCCGCTCCAGCAGCCGCAGTTGCTCGGTGTAGGCGTGCCGGCGGCGGGCCACGACGGAGGCGTCCAGGACGGCGGGCAGGGCCTTGGCGGCGTCGCGGGCGTGGTACCAGTAGGTGGCCAGGCGCATCACGCGCGCGTCGGCGGGGACGAGCGCCGGGTCGGTCTCCAGGGCCTCGGCGTAGCGGCGGTTGAGGCGGGAGCGTTCGCCGGGCAGCAGGTCGTCGGCGACGGCCTCGCGGACCAGGGAGTGCCGGAAGCGGTAGCCGTCGCCGGCCGTGGTCACGGTGAGGATGTTGGCACCCACGGCGGCGCGCAGCGCCTCGATGAGGTCGTCCTCGGTGAGCTGGGCGACGGCGGCGATCAGCCGGTACTCCACGGTGGAGCCGCCCTCGGCGACGACCCGGGCGACCCGCTGGGCGCTCTCCGGCAGCGCCTCCACCCGGACCAGGAGCAGGTCGCGCAGCGAGTCGGTGAGGCCCGTGCAGCAGCCCCCGCAGGAGGCCACGGCGAGTTCCTCGACGAAGAAGGCGTTGCCGTCGGAGCGTTCGAAGATCTCGTCCACCTGGCCGGGGTCGGGTTCGGTGGCGAGGATGCCGGCGATCTGACGGCCCACCTCCTCGCGGGTGAGGCGGGCGAGTTCGATGCGGCGGACGGTGCGCAGCCGGTCGAGTTCGGCGAGCAGGGGACGCAGCGGGTGGCGGCGGTGGATGTCGTCGGAGCGGTAGGTGGCGAGGATGAGGAGCCGGCCGGTGCGCAGGGTGCGGAAGAGGTAGGCGAGGAGGTGGCGGGTGGAGGCGTCGGCCCAGTGCAGGTCCTCCAGGACCAGCACGACCGGCTGGGCGGCGACCCGCTCCAGCAGCCTGGCGGTCAGCTCGAAGAGGCGGGCGATGCCCTGTTCGTCGTGGCGGCTGGAGGTGGCCTCGCCCAGCTCGGGCAGCAGCCGGGCCAGTTCCTCCTCCTGTCCGGTCGCAGCTGCGGTGAAGTCCTCGGGCAGGGCGTCGCGCAGGGCGCGCAGCGCGGCGGAGAAGGGAGCGAACGGCAGCCCGTCGGCGCCGATCTCCACGCAGCCGCCCACGGCCACGACGGCACCCCGGCCGCCTGCCGCCGTGGCGAACTCCTCCACGAGGCGGGTCTTGCCCACCCCGGCCTCTCCGCCGAGCAGCAGCGCCTGCGGCTCTCCCGCGGCGGCACGGGTGAGCGCGTCGTTCAGGGTGCCCAACTCGTCGGTGCGGCCGACGAACACGGGACTGACGGACCTGTTCTCCACAGGCCAGAGCATCGCATGAGGTCCGGGCGCCGGGGCACCCGTTTTCCACAGGTCCGGTGAGATCGTCGCACCGGCGGGCGGAAGGGCCGCCGGCCCGGTGTTCACGCGGTGTGCACGGGCTGCCGCCTGCGGGGGCGGCTGGTATGGGTCCCGCCGGCCGGGGCCTTGCGGGCGGCGTTCTCGTGGCGGCCGTCGCGCCGCAGACGGACGACCGCGCGGGCCAGGCGCTCCTGCTCGGCCTCGCGCAGCAGCTCGGCCGAACGCATCCGGTGGTACTCGAGTTCCATCAGCATGACGTGTCCTTCGGGAGATTCGGGTGGGGAGGCCGGTACTTCGTCAGGAAGCCGGCGCTTCGCTTTCTGCGATGTCCCCACTCTCCTCTCCGGGCGGGGTGCGCCACATCGGAAGAGTTCCGCATCTTCCGGCCGGCGGCGCTCCCCGGCGACACGTAAGGAGCCTTAGTGAGTCCGTGAGGTGCTCGGCTCTCTAAGGCCGTGCCGCCCGCCACTGCGGGGCGAGGACCGACCACACCTCGGTGTCGTGCCGGACACCCCGGTGCAGGTGGTTCTCCCGGAGAACGCCGTCCCGGGTCATGCCTAGCCGCCGGGCGACGTTGAGGCTCGGCGTGTTGCCGGACGCCGCATGCCACTCCACCCGGTGGATGCCCCGCTCCTCGACCGCCCAGTCGATGAGCAGCCGCATCGCGCGGGTGATCAGTCCGCGTCCCGTGGCGGCGGGCTCCAGCCAGCAGCCGACCTCGCAGTTGCCCCGCTCGGCGTCGAAGTTCAACGTGAGCACCCCGCCCACGAGTTGCCCGTCGAGCCAGATGCCGTGGTACGAGGCGGTGTCGGCGGCGCGCATGTCGGCGTACCGCTGGAGCGTGGCCCGCGCGGAGGCCACGTCCGTCGCCTGGGAGCCGAACGGGATGAACTGGCCGATGAACTCCCTGCCCCGGTCGAGGTGCAAGAGGAACTCCTCGGCGTGCCAGACCTCCAGGGGCCGCAGCTCGGCGCCGTCACCCAGGGATATCGCGTACATCGCGCTGTTCTTCCTTCCGCAGTTCCTCGACGAAGACGCTGTCGAGCCTCTCATGGGCGGCGCGCAGCTCCGGGGGCTCGATGCTGATGCGCGGCAGACGGCGCTCCAGCCAGCCCGGCAGCCACCAGTTGGCGGCGCCGAGCAGATGCATCAGCGCCGGCACGAGCAGGGTACGCAGCACGAAGGCGTCGAGGGCGACGGCGGAGGCCAGCGCGATGCCGAACATGGCGATCACGCGGTCGCCGCTGAGCACGAAGGCGAGGAAGACCGAGATCATGATGACCGCCGCGGAGTTGATCACACGGCTGGTCTCGGCGAGGCCGACCCGCACGGCCCGCCGGTTGTCCCCGGTCGCCAGCCACTCCTCGTACATCCGGCTGACCAGGAAGACCTGGTAGTCCATGGAGAGCCCGAACAGGACGGACACCATGATCACGGGCAGGAAGGGTTCGATGGGGCCCGCACGCCCGAGCCCGAGCAGTTCGCTGCCCCAGCCCCACTGGAAGACGGCGACGACGATGCCGAACGCGGCGCCGACGGCGGCGACGTTCATCACGGCGGCCTTCAGGGGGATGCCGAGCGAGCGGAAGGCGGTCAGCAGCAGCAGGCAGCCGAGCCCGATCACCGCGCCGACGAACAGCGGCAGTTTGCCGACGATCACATGCGCGAAGTCGTCGTAGCTTGCCGTCACCCCGCCCACGTGCACGTCGAGGGAGGTGCCGCTCTCCGCGCGGGGCAGCACCTCGGTGCGCAGCCGGTCCACGAGGTCACTGGTGCGCTGCGACTGCGGCGCGGAGTCGGGTACGACGGTGAGGTAGGCGGTGTCGCCGCCGCCGTCGTAGGTCACCGGGGTGACGGAGGCGACGCCCCGGGTGGCGCGCAGGATGTCGTCGAGGTTGTCCAGGGCCAGCTTGTCGCCCGCGTCGTCTACACGCGCCACGAGCGTCAGGGGGCCGTTGACGCCGGGACCGAAGCCCTCGGCGAGCAGGTCGTAGGCCTGCCGGGTGGTGGACGAACGGGGGGCGTTGCCCTGGTCGGAGGTGCCCAGGCGGAGGGAGAACGCCGGCACGGCGAGCACGGCGATCACGGCGACGGCGAGGGCGCCGAGCAGCTTGGGCCGTCGCTGGACCAGCGCGGACCACCGGGCGGCCAGCCCCGTGGGCAGTTCCGGCCGGGGCCCGTGCTCGGCGAGCCGGCGCCGCTCGCGGCGGCTGAGGACGCGTGGTCCGAGGTAGGTCAGCAGGGCGGGCAGCAGGGTGACGGAGGCCGCGACGGTCAGCACGACCGTCAGAGAGGCCGCCACGGCGACCCCGTTGAGGAAGCTCAGGCGCAGTATCAGCATGCCCAGCAGGGCGATGCAAACGGTCGCACCGGCGAAGACGACCGCGCGTCCGGTGGTGGCCACGGCGTTCTCGACGGCCTCGGTGACCTCCAGGCCGCGTTGGAGACCGCGCCGGTGCCGGGTGACGATGAACAGCGCGTAGTCGATGCCGACGCCGAGACCGATCAGCATGCCGAGCATGGGCGCGAAGTCGGCGACCGTCATGGCGTGCCCCAGCAGCCCGATCCCGGCGTACGCGGTGCCGACGCCGACCAGGGCGGTGGCGATGGGCAGCAGTGAGGCGGCTACCGAGCCGAAGGCGAGGAACAGCACGACGGCGGCGACGACCACGCCGACCACCTCGGCCAGGTGCCCGCGCGGGGACTCGGTGAGCCCGATGGCGCTGCCGCCCAGCTCCACCTCGAGCCCGTCGGCGTCGGCGGCCTTGGCGGTGCGGACGACCGCCTGCGCCTCGGACCTGTCGATGTCCTCGGCCCGCTTGTCGAAGGTGACGGTGGCGTACGCCGTACGGCCGTCGGCGCTGATCCGTTGGGTGCCCGGGCCGCCGTACGGGCCGGACACCGAGGCCACACCGGGCAGGGCGGCGATCCGGTCCAGGGTCCGGGTCATGGTCTGCTCGACGTCGGCCGCGCGGACCGTGCCGTTCGCGGTGTGCCACACGACCGTGTCACTGTCCCCGCCCAGGCTGGGGAAGCCGTCCTCGAGCAGCTGGGCCGCGCGGCCCGACTCGGTGCCCGGGACCTCGTAGTCGTTCGAGTACGCCGAACCGGCCACAGCGGCGCCCGCGGTGACCCCGCCGAAGGCGAGGAGCCACAGCAGGACGGCGATCAGGCGGTGCCGGACACACCAGCGTGCTATGGCTCCCACGGGCGCGCTCCCAGAAGACGATTGGTGGATCTTTGGCCGGGAATCGTCGTCCATGAACTGAACAGCCCGCAAAGAACGTATGAGTTGTCGCAGACACTCTTGCAGGCGAAAGTGATCGTTTGCCGTGTTCGTGGGCTTATTCACAGGACTGGGACAGACGTCACAGGGCAGAACGCGGTACGGCCCCGGAGGCATGCCTCCGGGGCCGTACCGCGTGGGTGGCTCAGCCCTCGCTGACGCCCAGCTTCTGAAGGATCAGCTCCTTGACGCGGGCCGCGTCGGCCTGACCCCGGGTGGCCTTCATGACCGCGCCGACCAGGGCGCCGGCCGCGGCCACCTTGCCGCCACGGATCTTGTCCGCGACGCCCGGGTTGCCGGTGATGGCTTCCTCGACGGCGGCGGTCAGCGCGCCCTCGTCGGAGACGACCTTCAGGCCGCGCTTGTCGACGACCTCGTCCGGGGTGCCCTCTCCCGCGAGGACGCCCTCGATGACCTGACGGGCCAGCTTGTCGTTCAGGTCACCGGACGCCACCAGCTCGGTCACCCGCGCGACCTGCTCCGGCGTGATCGCCAGCTCCTCCAGCGCCTTGCCCGCCTCGTTGGCGCTGCGTGCCAGTTCACCCATCCACCACTTGCGGGCGGAGGCGGCGTCGGCACCGGCGTCGATCGTGGCGACGATCAGATCCAGCGCGCCCGCGTTGAGGATCGCCTGCATGTCGGTGGCGGAGATGCCCCACTCGGCCAGCAGCCGGGTGCGGCGGGCCAGCGGCAGCTCGGGCAGAGCCGCGCGGATCTCCTCGACCCACGCGCGCGCGGGCGCCACGGGCACCAGGTCGGGCTCCGGGAAGTACCGGTAGTCCTCGGCCTCCTCCTTCGTACGGCCGGAGGTGGTGCTCCCGGTGTCCTCGTGGAAGTGGCGGGTCTCCTGGACGATCGTGCCGCCGTCACCGAGGACGGCCGCGTGCCGCTGGACCTCGTAGCGGACCGCGCGCTCCACGGACCGCAGCGAGTTGACGTTCTTCGTCTCGGAGCGCGTACCGAACTTCTCGGAGCCCTTCGGCATCAGCGACAGGTTCACGTCGCAGCGCATCTGGCCCATCTCCATACGGGCCTCGGAGACCCGCAGTGCCCGGATCAGCTCGCGCAGCTCACGGACGTACGCCTTCGCCACCTCGGGGGCGCGCTCGCCGGCGCCGACGATCGGCTTGGTGACGATCTCGATGAGCGGGATGCCCGCGCGGTTGTAGTCGAGGAGCGAGTGCTGCGCGCCGTGGATACGGCCCGTGGCGCCGCCGACATGCGTCGACTTGCCGGTGTCCTCCTCCATGTGGGCGCGCTCGATCTCCACACGGAAGATCTCGCCGTCCTCCAGCTGCACGTCGAGGTAGCCGTTGAAGGCGATCGGCTCGTCGTACTGGGAGGTCTGGAAGTTCTTCGGCATGTCCGGATAGAAGTAGTTCTTCCGGGCGAAGCGGCACCACTCGGCGATCTCGCAGTTCAGCGCGAGACCGATCTTGATCGCGGACTCGACGCCGGTCGCGTTCATGACCGGCAGCGCGCCGGGCAGGCCGAGGCAGACGGGGCAGGTCTGGGTGTTCGGCTCGGCGCCGAGCGCCGTCGAACAGCCGCAGAACATCTTGGTCTTGGTGCCGAGTTCGACATGGACCTCGAGGCCCATGACGGGGTCGTACGACGCCAGCGCGTCCTCGTACGACACCAGGTCGGTCATGGTGGTCACGGTGAAACTTCCCTCTCAGCCCAGCAGGACGTCGTCGTCGCCCAGCCGCTTCAGCTCGCGGTAGAGGATGGCGAGGCCGGTGACGATCGCGACGGCGGACACGGTGGCGTCGATCAGTCGCAGCGTGTCGTGCTCGGCGCGGGCCTTCTTGATCTGCTTGGCGACACCGACCGCGCCGAACGCGGTGGTGGCCATGGACAGGTATGTTCCGGACTTGGACTTCTTGAAGCCCTTGGCCTTGGACAGTGCACTCACAGCGACGGAGCCTCCTCCAGCAGCGGGTGGCCCCACTTTTCCACGAAGGCGGCCTCGACGGCGGCGCCCACCTTGTACAGGCGGTCGTCCTTCATCGCCGGGGCGATGATCTGCAGGCCCACCGGGAGGTTGTCCTCCGGGGCGAGACCGCAGGGCAGGGACATGGCCGCGTTGCCCGCCAGGTTGGTCGGGATGGTGCACAGGTCCGCCAGGTACATCGCCATCGGGTCGTCGGCGCGCTCGCCGATCGCGAAGGCGGTGGTCGGTGTCGTCGGTGAGACGATCACGTCGACCTGCTCGAAGGCCTTCTCGAAGTCGCGCGTGATGAGCGTGCGGACCTTCTGAGCGGAGCCGTAGTACGCGTCGTAGTAGCCGCTCGACAGGGCGTACGTGCCGAGCATGATGCGCCGCTTGACCTCGGCGCCGAAGCCCGCCTCACGGGTGAGCGAGGTGACCTCTTCGGCCGAGTGGCTGCCGTCGTCGCCCGTGCGCAGGCCGTAGCGCAGGCCGTCGAAGCGGGCGAGGTTGGAGGAGCACTCGGAGGGCGCGATCAGGTAGTACGCCGACAGTGCGAGGTCGAAGGACGGGCAGTCCAGCTCGACGATCTCGGCGCCCAGTCCCTTCAGCAGTTCGACGGACTCGTCGAAGCGCTGGATGACACCGGCCTGGTAGCCCTCGCCGCGGAACTGCTTGACGACGCCGACACGCATGCCCTGGACGCTGCCGTTGCGGGCAGCCTCGACCACCGGCGGGACCGGGGCGTCGATGGAGGTGGAGTCCATCGGGTCGTGCCCGGCGATGACCTCGTGCAGCAGGGCCGCGTCCAGGACCGTACGGGCACAGGGACCGCCCTGGTCGAGGGACGAGGAGAAGGCGACCATCCCGTACCGGGAGACCGCGCCGTACGTCGGCTTGACGCCGACCGTGCCGGTGACGGCGGCCGGCTGGCGGATGGAGCCGCCGGTGTCGGTGCCGATGGCGAGCGGGGCCTGGAAGGAGGCCAGCGCGGCGGAGGAGCCGCCGCCCGAGCCGCCGGGGATCTTGGTGAGGTCCCAGGGGTTGCCGGTCGGCCCGAAGGCGCTGTTCTCGGTGGAGGACCCCATGGCGAACTCGTCCATGTTGGTCTTGCCGAGGATCACGACGTCGGCGGCCTTGAGCCGCTTGGTGAGCGTCGCGTCGTACGGCGGGATCCAGCCCTCCAGGATCTTCGAGCCGACGGTCGTGGGCACGCCCTCGGTGGTGAAGATGTCCTTGAGCGCGAGCGGGACGCCGGCCAGCGGGCCGAGCTTCTCGCCGCGGGCCCGCTTCTCGTCCACGGCACGGGCCTGGGCGAGAGCGCCCTCGCGGTCGACGTGCAAGAAGGCGTGCACCTTCTCGTCGACGGCCTCGATCCGGGCGAGGTGGGCCTCGGTGACCTCGACGGCCGTCAGCTCGCCGGAGGCGATCTTCTCGGCGATCTGTGCGGCCGTGAGCTTGATGATGTTGTTCTCCGTCATGGCGGTCACTCCTCCCCCAGGATCTGCGGCACCTTGAAACGCTGCTGCTCCTGGGCCGGGGCGCCGGAGAGCGCCTGCTCGGGGGTGAGCGAGGGACGGACCTCGTCCGCGCGCATGACGTTCGTCAGCGGGAGCGGGTGCGAGGTCGGCGGTACGTCTTGGTCGGCGACCTCGCTGACGCGGGCGACCGCGCCGATGATGTCGTCCAGCTGGCCTGCGAAGTGATCGAGTTCTTCGGGCTTCAGCTCCAGACGCGCCAGCCGGGCGAGGTGGGCGACCTCCTCGCGCGTGATGCCAGGCATGCAGCGATCCTCTGGGGTGAGTGTGTGTGGTTTGGGCCCAATCCTATGGGGCGGGGACGGGTGGCCGTGAAACGGTTTGCTCAGCCGCGGCGGCCGTCCCAGGCATCACTCTTCAGAAAGTGGTTGTCGTACAGCTCCTGCACCTCGAGCAGACTCTCCGGGGCGACCTCACCGAGGCGGATGCGCTGGAGGTGACGGAAGTACTCGAAGCGCTCGACACCCGGGGCGATGACGATCAGGATGTCCGCCGGACTTCCCGGGGTCGCGGCGAAGGCGTGCGGCCGACCCGGCGGGACGATGACCAGGTCCCCGCGCTCGGCGGTGACGACGTCGTCGCCGGACAGCAGCTCCGCTTCGCCGTCGAGCAGGAAGAACATCTCCGCCGAGCTGCGGTGCAGGTGCGGGCGGGCACCGTCGGCACCCTCCGCGAGCGTGACCCGCACGGTGGACAGCGCGCCTGCGGTGGCACTGCTGTCGGCCAGCAGCCTGACACTGAGGGGCGCCTGCCCGACCACCTCCGCCTCGGCGTCACGGACGAGAACCGTCTGGTCGAACTTCGGTACGAACAATGACATGGGGGAAGGCTATTCGCCGGCCGGCAGAGCCGCCCGCGGGCGCTGCCAGCCCTGGGAGCCACGTGCCCGCAGCCACGCCGTCGTCTCCTCGGGCGGCATCGCCGCGGCGACCAGCCAGCCCTGCACGGCGTCACAGCCGAGGTCCCGCAGCCGCTCCCAGGTCTCGTCGTCCTCCACGCCCTCCGCGACGACGAGCAGCCCGAGGGAATGCGCCAGGTCGACCGTGCAGCGCACGATCTCCGCGTCCTCGGTGTCCACGGCCAGCCGGGCCACGAAGGAGCGGTCGATCTTCAGCTCGCTCACCGGCAGCCGCCGCAGATGCACCAGCGAGGAGTAGCCCGTGCCGAAGTCGTCCAGCGACATCTTCACGCCGTGCCCGGTGAGCCCGGCGAGGGTGTCGGCGGCCCGCTGCGGGTCCTCCAGCAGCACGTGCTCGGTTATCTCCAGCTGCAGCGCGCCCGCCGGGACCCCGTGCCGGGCCAGCCGGGCGGCGACGGAGCCCGCGAAACCCGGGGTGTGCACATCGCGCGGGGAGACGTTGACGGCGACCGGGACCCGCAGTCCCTGCGCCCGCCACTTGGCGACCTGGCCGAGCGCGGTGTCCAGCACGTACTCCGTCAGATGGGGCATCAGCCCGGAGGACTCGGCAATCGCGATGAACTCGTCCGGCGGCACCTTCCCGCGCTCGGGATGCACCCAGCGGACCAGGGCCTCCAGCCCGGCGACCTGGCCGTCGAAACGGACTTTGGGCTGGTAGTGCAGCTGCACCTCGTGTGCGTCCAGCGCCCGGCGCAGGTCCCCGAGCAGGCCCAGCCGGTCGGGGGTGTTGGAGTCCCGCTTGGACTCGTAGACCTCGACGCCGGTGCGGTCACGTTTCGCCTGGTACATCGCCACGTCCGCGCGGCGCAGCAGCCCTTCGGCGTCCTGGGCGTGGTCGGGGAAGACGGCCACGCCCGCGCTGGCCTCCAGCACGAGGGTGAGTCCGTCGAGGTCGAGCGGGGAGCTGAGCGCGGCCACGAGGCCGCGGGCGACGCGCGTGGCCGACGTGATGGAGTCGGCGACGGGCAGTAACACGGCGAACTCGTCACCGCCGAGCCGGGCGACCTCCGCTCCGCGCGGCAGGGCGAGCCGCAGCCGGTCCGCTATCTGGAGCAGCAGCCGGTCACCGGCGAGATGCCCCAGGGTGTCGTTCACCGACCGGAAACGGTCGAGGTCGATCAGCATCAGCGCGGAGCGCGCGCCGATCCGTTCGGCGTCGTCGAGGGCCGTCCAGATCCGCTCCAGCAGCCACTGCCGGTTGGGCAGTCCGGTCAGCGGGTCGCGCAGCTGCTCCTCGGCGCGGGCGCGTGCCATCCACAGCGTGGAGTCGAGGGCGATCAGCGGGACGGCGAACAGCGGGAGCAGCACGGGCTGGGCGTCGGCGACGACGCAGACCAGCGGCGCGATGCCGAGCAGCGCCACGGCGACGAGCCCCTGTCTGACCAGGGCGGTGCGGGCGATGGTGGGCAGCCCGCCGCCGCGCGGGGCGTGCAGGTACCACAGCAGGCCGCGGTTGACCGCGAGATAGGCACCGGCCGTCAGCACCACCTCGGGCACGGTGCTGAAGCTCCAGCTGCCGGGCCGCCAGGGCGCCTCGACGCTGGGCACGCGGCCGAAGACGCCGAGCAGCAGGGCGCCGGCGCCGATGCCGAGGATGTCGACCGCGCCGTGCAGCATGCCCTGCCGCCAGCGGTGCCGCCTGGCTGTGCCGACCAGGACGACGACGGTGAGGCTGACCATTCCGGCGGGCACCCAACCGTACAGCAGCAGGACGGCCAGGGTGAGGGCGGCGCCCGATCCGGTGCCGCCCCACCAGCGGGCGCGGCCCAGCATGACGAGGTGGCCGACGATGATGCCGGTGAGCAGGGCCAGCGACCAGCCGACCGTGCCGCCCGGGAACAGCGCGTGGTTGCCGGTGAAGGCGCGCAGGAAGCCCGCGCCGAGGGCGAACCCGGCGGCGGCCACGACGGCCGCGGGCAGCACGGGCCAGGACGGATGCCGCTCGGGGTCGGTGCCGGCCAGCCCCCGTGCGGGATCGATCGCCAGGGGCCGCGGGGAGTGCGCCTCGGGGACGGCGCCCGGTCCGGACGGGCGCGTGCGCACTCCGGGACGTGCTGCGCCGCCTCCTGCGGTACGCACTCCGGTGCGCTCGGCGCCCCAGGCCGGCCACCGGTACCCGCGCCAGGTGACCGCGAGGCGGCGCAGGCGCAGCCGTGAGTCCGGGGCGACACTTTCGGTCGGTTCCATTCCCGTCCCTCTCACAGCCGGCGGTGCCCACGCCACGCGGCCCGATGCCCGACAGCCATCAGCGGCTCCGCGTTGGAAAACCCTTGCCCATGCGGCCTGCGCGCACGGAGATGCCCCAACCGCAGCTGGGCACGGCAGGTGCACATCCCAACAGTAGGCCGCAGAAGGCTTTCACGGGCACCGGTCGTCGACGGTTGCCCGAATGTGCCCGAGCCACCCGTATGCATCTGATATGCGCCGATCGAGTGGCCTTCAACCGCTACTCCTCGGCCGAAAGCGCGACTTCGGCCGCCGCTTCGGGCCCCTGCTCCAAAAGGACGCCGAAACCGTCCTCGTTCAGCACGGGAACCTTGAGCTGCATGGCCTTGTCGTACTTCGAACCGGGGTTGTCACCCACAACGACGAACGAGGTCTTCTTCGACACCGAACCGGTCACCTTCGCTCCGCGGCTCTGCAGTGCGTCCTTGGCGCCGTCCCGCGTGAAGTTCTCCAGCGTGCCGGTGACGACGACGGTGAGCCCCTCCAGCGGGCGCGGCCCCTCGTCCTCGCCGGAGGACTGGTCCTCCAGCGGGACGCCCGCGGCCTTCCACTTGCGGACGATCTCGCGGTGCCAGTCCTCGGCGAACCACTCCTTGAGCGCCGTGGCCACGATCGGGCCGACGCCGTCGGTGGCCTTCAGCTCCTCCTCGGTGGCCGCCTCGATCCGGTCGATCGAGCCGAAGGCGCGTGCCAGGGCCTCCGCGGCGACCGGCCCCACGTGCCGGATGGACAGCCCGTTGAGGAACCGGGCCAGAGGCCGCTGCTTGGCCGCCTCGATGTTCTCCAGCAGGGCGAGGGTGTTCTTCTTCGGCTCGCCCTTCTGGTTGGCGAAGACGGTGACGACCTTCTCCTCGCCGGTCTTCGGGTCCCGCTTGGGCAGCCCGCTGTCCGGGTCGAGGACGTAGGCCTTGATGGGCAGCAGCTTCTCCACCGTCAGGTCGAACAGGTCGCCCTCGTCCACCAGCGGCGGATCGGCCGGCTCCAGCGGGCGGGTGAGCGCGGCGGCGGCGACCGCGCCGAAGTGCTCGATGTCCAGGCACTCGCGGCCAGCGAGGAAGGAGACCCGCTCGCGCAACTGGGCAGGGCAGGTGCGGGCGTTCGGGCAGCGGAGGTCGATGTCGCCCTCCTTCATGGGCCTGAGCGGCGTCCCGCACTCGGGGCACTCGCTCGGCATCACGAACTCCCGCTCGGTGCCGTCCCGCAGGTCGACGACCGGGCCGAGGATCTCCGGAATGACGTCACCGGCCTTGCGGATGACGATCGTGTCGCCGATGAGCACGCCCTTGGCCTTGACGACCTCCTGGTTGTGCAAGGTGGCGAACTCGACCTCGCTGCCCGCGACCGTGACCGGCTCGACCTGGGCGTACGGCGTGACCCGGCCGGTGCGGCCGACGCCGACCTTGATGTCGACGAGCTTGGTGTTGACCTCTTCCGGCGCGTACTTGTAGGCGATCGCCCAGCGCGGGGCGCGCGCGGTGGAGCCGAGGCGGCCCTGGAGCCGGATCTCGTCCAGCTTGACGACGGCGCCGTCGATCTCGTGCTCCACGGAGTGCCGGTTCTCGCCGTCGTAGTGGGCGATGAACGCGCGTACCCCGTCGAGGCCGTCGACCACGCGGTTGTGCGGGGAGGTGGGCAGGCCCCAGGACTTCAGCAGGTCGTAGGCCTGGGACAACCGGGTCATCCCGCTGAAGCCCTCCAGGGCGCCGATGCCGTGGACGACCATGTGCAGCGGGCGGGAGGCGGTGACGCGCGGGTCCTTCTGTCGCAGCGAACCGGCGGCGGCGTTGCGGGGGTTGGCGAAGGGCTTGTCGCCGGCCGCGACCAAACGTTCGTTGAGTGCGGCGAACTTCTCCATCGGGAAGTAGACCTCGCCACGGATCTCCACCAGGTCGGGCACCTTCTCGCCCCGGAGGCGGTCCGGGATCTCCGCGATCGTCCGGACGTTGGGGGTGATGTCCTCGCCCATGCGGCCGTCGCCGCGGGTGGCTGCGCGGGTCAGGCGGCCGTGTTCGTAGGTGAGGTTCACGGCCAGGCCGTCGACCTTCAGCTCGCACAGGAAGTGGTACTCCTGGGCGCCCAGTTCACGGGCGATCCGGTCGGCCCAGGCGGCCAGGTCGTCGTCGTTGAAGGTGTTGTCGAGGGACATCATCCGCTGGCGGTGCTCGACCGCCGTGAACTCCGTCGCGTACGACCCGGCGACCTTCTGGGTCGGCGAATCCGGGGTGCGCAGCTCCGGGTACTGCTCCTCCAGCGCCTCCAGGGACTTCAGGAGCTGGTCGAACTCCGCGTCGCTGATGACGGGGGCGTCCTTCACGTAGTAACGGAAGCGGTGCTCCTCGACCTGCTCCGCCAGCTGCGCGTGCTTGTCGCGGGCCTCGGCGGGCACCGCCGTCGTCTCCGCCTGCTTGTCGCCGGCCACCGTGTTGTCCTTCCGTTACTCCGGGTTGTCCGCGAGGGACCTCGCCGCCCGGACGCAGTGGGCGAGCACCTGGCGCGCGTAGGCGGGGGATGCGCCCGCGAGACCGCACGCCGGGGTGACCGTGACCGCCTCCGCGAGCAGCCCGGGACGCAGCCCCAGCCTGCGCCACAGCGTCCTGACACCCATGACGCTACCGGCAGGGTCTGACAACGGGCCGTCCGTGCCCGGCACGACGCCGGTGAACAGCCGGGTGCCGGCCTCGACAGCCTCACCGATGGCGTCGTCGTCACGCTCGGTGAGCAGCGCGAAGTCGAAGGAGACGGCCGCCGCCCCGGCCCGGCGCAGCAGGGCGAAGGGGACGTCCGGCGCGCAGGAGTGGACGACGACGGGTCCGCCCTCGGTCACGGCGACGACGTCCCGCAGCGTCGCCTCCACGACCTGCCGGTCGACGGACCGGTGGGTACGGTAGCCGCTGGCCGTGCGTACCTGTCCGCGCAGGACGGCGGTGAGGGAGGGCTCGTCGAGCTGGAGCACCGGGCGGGCGCCGGGGATCCGGCGCCGCACCTCGGCGAGGTGGAGCCGCAGGCCCTCGGCGAGCGAGGCGGCGAGGTCGCGGCAGGCGCCGGGGTCCGACAGGGCGGCCTCGCCGTTCTTCAGCTCCAGGGCGGCGGCCAGTGTCCACGGCCCGACCGCCTGCACCTTGAGGTCGCCCTCGTAGCCCTGGGTGAACTCCTCGAGGGCGTCGAGGTCCTCGCCCAGCCAGGCTCTGGCCCGCCGGGTGTCCCGGCCCGGCCGGTCGCCGATCCGCCAGCCGCTGGGCTCCACGCGTGCGTACAGCTCGACCAGCATCCCGGCGGTACGGCCGATCATGTCGGCACCGGGTCCGCGCGCGGGCAGCTCGGGCAGGAACGGGAAGTCCTCGAAGCTGCCGGTGACGGTCTTCGCGGCCTCCCGTGCGTCCCCGCCGGGCATGGAGCCCACACCGGTCGCGGCGCCGAAGCGCATGTTGTCGTTCACGGGGTGAAGCCTACGTAGCCGTCGGCGGACCGGTGCCCGGCGGTCACCGGCCCGGCCGCACCGTGAGGTCGTTGACCTCCGCGTCCCGGGGCAGGTCCAGGGCCATCAGGACCGTCGTGGCGACCGACTCGGGGTCGATCCAGTCGGCCGGGTCGTACTCCTTGCCCTCCTGCTGGTGGACCTTGGCCTGCATGGGGCTGGCGGTGCGGCCGGGGTAGACCGAGGTGACCCGGACGCCGTTGCCGTGCTCCTCCTCGCGCAGGGAGTCGGCGAGCGCCTTCAGGCCGTGCTTGGAGGCGGCGTACGCGGACCAGCCAGCGTGGGCGTGGAGGCCGGCGCCGGAGTTGACGAAGATCACATGGCCGCGGGCGGCGCGGAGCTGGGGCAGGAAGTGCCGGGTCAGCTCGGCGGGGGCGATCAGGTTGACGTTGAGTTGGTGCCGCCAGGACTTCGGGGTCAGCTCGCCGACGTCACCGAGGTCCACGACCCCGGCGACGTGCAGCAGCGAGTCGATCCGTTCCGGCAGCGACTGGTGGGAGAACGCCCAGGACAGCCTGTCGGGGTCGGCCAGGTCGCCGACCAGGGTGCGCGCGCCGGGGAACTGTGCGGCCAGTTCCTTGGCGCGGCCCGCGTCGCGCACGTGCAGGACGAGCTGGTCCCCGCGCGCGTGGAGCCGGCGGGCGACGGCCCCGCCGATGCCGGACCCGGCCCCGGTGATCACATGAGTTGCCATGTCGGCCATGCTCGCATCACCGGTCGTGCGACGACTCCTCCAGGTAGGCCAGCGCGTCCGCCGGTTCCTGCGTGAAGAACATCAGGTCGCTGAGCGGGCGCGGCAGGAAACCCTCGGCCTCCATGCGGCGGAACTGCTGCTCCAGGCCGTCGTAGAAGCCTGCGGTGTTCAGCAGCACCACGGGCTTGTGGGTACGGCCGTGCTTCTTCAGCTCCAGGATCTCGGTGGCCTCGTCGAGCGTGCCGGTGCCGCCCACCATGATCACCACGGCGTCGGCGTTCTGCAGAAGCAGCTTCTTGCGCTCGGCGAGATCGCGGGCGATGACCATCTCGTCCGCCCCGGGGCGTGCCTTGGCCGCGAGGAATTCGACGGAAACGCCCAGCAGCCTGCCGCCGGCCTCCTGTACGCCGTCGGCGACGACCTTCATCAGGCCGACGTTGGAGCCGCCCCACACCAGCGTGTGGCCGCCCTTGCCGATCAGTTCCGCGAACTCGCGCGCGGGGCGCGTGTACCGCTCGTCGAGGTCGGCGGCGGAGAGGAAGACGCAGATGTTCATGTCCCTCACCGTACGCGGGAAGAAGTACGGGCTCGCGGACGCTCCTCGGATATGAGCCAAGGACACACGATCACCATCGAACAGGGCGAGCAGCACGTGCGCGTGGTGCACGGCGGCCGGGTCGTCGCGGACACCGTCCGTCCCCTGGTGCTGCGCGAGACCGGTTGTCCTGTGCGGTACTACGTCCCCGCCGAGGACGTCCGCACGGATCTGCTCACCCCCTCCCCCACCCACACCGTCTGCCCCTTCAAGGGCACCGCCTCCTACTGGTCGCTGCCGGACGCGCCCGACGTCGCGTGGGCGTACCCGGACCCGAAGCCGGAGGTGGCTCAGATCAGGAACCATCTGTGCTTCTACGAGGTCGAAGTGTTGTGACCTTGCACCGCGCCGACGTGTCGTGGGCGATGAGTCGCCCGCCGTGCGGCAGTCTGCAACGGCATGGACAAGAACACGACTTCCCGTGACGGCACCGTCCTCGCGTACGGCGTGATCGGCCAGGGGCCCACGGTGATCCTGGTGAGCGGCGCGATGTCCACCGGCGGCACGGTCACGCCCCTGGCGCACCGGCTCGCGGACCGCTGCACGGCCGTCGTCTACGACCGCCGGGGGCGCGGCGCGAGCGGTGACACGGCGCCGTACGCGGTGGAGCGCGAGGTCGAGGACCTGGCCGCGCTGCTCGACGCGGTGGGCGGCGAGGCGGCACTGTTCGGGGTCTCCTCCGGCGGCGCGCTCGCGCTGGAGGCGGCGGCGAGCGGTCTGCCGGTGGGTCGGGTCGCCGTCTACGAGGTGCCGTACGCGGACCACCTGGCCGGCGGGGCCGAGCGGGAGGCCGTGTACAAGGAGCAGTTGAACAGGGCGCTCGCGGAGGGCCGGCGCGGGGACGCGGTGGAGCTGTTCCTGCGTCTGACGGGCCTCGGCGAGGAGATGATCCGGGGCGCCCGCCAGTCGCCGATGTGGGCGGGCATGGAGGCCGTCGCCCCGAGCCTCGCGTACGACGACGCGGTCATGGGCGACGGCCTGCTGCCCCGGGAGCGGCTGGCCTCGATCTCGGTGCCCGTGCTGTCCGTCGCGGGCGGGGCGAGCCCGGAGTGGATGCACAGGGCGAGCCAGGCGGTCGCGGAGGCAACGCCCCAGGGCAGGTACCGGGTCCTGCCGGGGCAGACCCACATGGTGGAACCCGACGTCCTGGGGCCGGTGCTGGCGGACTTCGTCGCCGCCGGTACGACGCCGTAGGCGCAGGGATGTTTCCGGGGCGCGGGCGGTGCTCGGTGGCCTGGTGTAGTCGACGAGGAAGGGCAACGGGGGTGGGTGCACCCACAGGGGCCGTCCCTCGGAGGCCCTCCCCGGACGGTGTCCGGGCCCTGCGGGGTCGTTTCCGCGGCCCCATTCCCATGACGTGTGGCTACTGGTGACCAGTCAAGAGGGCCCTGTCCCCGCGTGCGTCCGCCGGCATCGCAGCGCAGACTTGGAAGTGGCGCGATTGATCGGCGTGGCCATCGACCGCTGCTTCATTTACACCCTCAGCCCGAGCAGTGTGGAGCCCTTGAACAGCTGGCACTCGCCGGGCGGAAGATCTGTTGGGCAGCCCCTGTGAAGGGAAAGCTGATGAGTGGCACACCCAAGATCGCTCTTGCCGCCGCGGTTGCCGGGGGGTATGTCCTCGGCCGGACGAAGAAGGCGCGGCTCGCCTTCGCCGTGGCGAGCTACCTGGCCGGCCGCCGGTTCGGTCTGGAACCACAGCAGCTGCTGACGGACGGGGTCAAGAAGCTGCGTGAGCTTCCTCAGTTCGCCGACCTCAACGAGCAGCTGCGCGGTGATGTCCTCAAGGCCGGACGCCAGGCGATGAGCGCGGTGGCCGACCGCAAACTCTCCGAGTTGGCCGACTCGCTCGACAAACGCACCGCCCGCATAGGCCGTAAGGGCGAGGAAGAGGGCGAGCCCGAGGAGGAGTACGAAGAGAGCGACGAAGAAGAGCCTGAAGAGGAAGAGGAACCAGAGGAAGAGGAACCAGAGGAGGAGGAAGAGCGGGAAGGGCCCGTGTCCGGGCATCGCCGTGCCGCTCGGGAGCCGAGCAGGGGTCGTCCAGCTGAAGCCGCTCGCCGGAAGGTGTCTGCGAAGAAGACTGCCGTGGGCAAGGCGGCTGCGACGGAGTCGGCGCGCGCGAAGAAGTCCTCGGCCTCGGCCAAGAAGACTGTTGCGAGGAAGGCCGCTGCTGCGACGAAGGCGATGCCAGGGAAGGCAACCGGACGGCGGAGGTAGACCCATGGCCAGCACGGCACGTGACACCAGAAGCACTCAGGGGTCGGGGCTCGACCAGTTGCGCGGCGCCTTCACGAACTTCATGGGAGCCCAGGTCGAGAACCTGGCCGAAAAGGCAGGCGACAAGCTGGGGGAGTTCACCCATGGACTCGAGGGCGTCGCGAAGAACGGCGGCGTGCTCCCCAAAGCAGGTCTGAGAATTCTTCAAGGTGACTCACCGTTCAAGGCTCTGCTCGGTGAGGGAACGAAGAGCGTCAAGGACAGCGTGTTCGGCAAGGTCAAGCAGGCGTTCGGCAAGGGTAAAGGCCGCGGGTCCGGCACCAAGAAGGTCATGAACATGATCGAGGTGGCCGACGTCGGCGTGCCTATTCGTTTCGCCTATAACCACTGGACTCGGTACGACAAGTTCAGCAGCTTCACCAAGGGCGTCCAAAGCGTGTCAAAGGGTTCAGACACCGACAGCGACTGGAAGGTCAAGGTAGGTCCGTCGACCCGCGGGTGGAGAGCCACGGTCCAGGAACAGGTGCCGGACGAACGCATCGCGTGGACCTCGGACGGCGCCAAGGGCACCACGCGCGGCTGCGTCAGCTTCCACGAGCTGACCCCGACACTGACGCGCATCGTGCTCGTAGTTGAGTACTACCCCTCTGGCTTCTTCGAAAAGACCGGCAATCTCTGGCGCGCCCAAGGACGCCGCCTGCGGCTGGACTTCAAACACTTCCAGCGCTACGTCACCCTGACCGACGAGGAACCGGACGGCTGGCGTGGCGAAGTGCGCGACGGTGAAGTGGTCCGCACCCATGAGGAAGCCATCGAGGAGGAAGAGGCCGGCGACACCGGCGACACCTCCGCCGAAGACGAGTACGCCGATGAGGAGGGTACGGAGGACGAGTACCCCGAAGAGGAGGAAGAGGCCGACGACACCTCCGCCGCCGACGACGACGAGTACGCCGATGAGGAGGAGGAAGAGGGGTACGAGGAAGACGAGGAGGAGAACCGCTGATCGCGTGAGGTGGCCGTGCGCACTGGGCTGGTACCCGTGTGCGCCGGCCCTCGGGCATGCTCCAGCGGCCCGCCCCTCAGATGTTGTCAGACCGCCGCGGCGCGCAGGGTGGACGCGATCGTCGCCGAGCCGACGACGCGCGTGCCGTCGTACAGCACGATCGCCTGGCCGGGGGCGACTCCGCGGACCGGCTCGGTGAAGCTGACGCGCAGTTCGCCGTCGACGAGTTCCGCGGTCACCTCCGTCTCGCCGCCGTGCGCGCGGAGCTGGGCGGTGTAGGTGCCGGCTCCCTCGGGTGCGCTGCCGCACCAGCGGGGCCGGACCGCGGTGAGCGCGCCGACGTCCAGGGAGGCGGCCGGGCCGACGGTCACCGTGTTGGTCACCGGGGAGATGTCGAGGACGTAGCGCGGCTTGCCGTCGGCGGCCGGGGTGCCGATGCGCAGGCCCTTGCGCTGGCCGATGGTGAAGCCGTACGCGCCCTCGTGGGAGCCCAGCCGGTTGCCGTCCTCGTCGACGATGTCGCCCTCGGCCTTGCCCAGGCGCTTGGCCAGGAAGCCCTGCGTGTCGCCGTCGGCGATGAAGCAGATGTCGTGCGAGTCGGGCTTCTTGGCCACGGCCAGGCCCCGGCGCTCGGCCTCCGCGCGGATCTCCTCCTTGGTGGTGACCGTGTCGCCGAGCGGGAACATCGCGTGGGCGAGCTGCTTGTCGTCCAGGACGCCGAGGACGTACGACTGGTCCTTCGCCATGTCGGAGGCGCGGTGCAGCTCGCGGGAGCCGTCCTCGTTCACGATCACCTTGGCGTAGTGGCCGGTGCACACCGCGTCGAAGCCCAGCGCCAGCGCCTTGTCCAGCAGGGCGGCGAACTTGATCTTCTCGTTGCAGCGCAGGCAGGGGTTCGGGGTGCGTCCGGCCTCGTACTCGGCGATGAAGTCCTCGACGACGTCCTCGCGGAAGCGGTCGGCGAGGTCCCACACGTAGAAGGGGATGCCGATGACGTCGGCGGCGCGGCGGGCGTCGCGCGAGTCCTCGATGGTGCAACAGCCCCGCGCGCCGGTGCGGAAGGACTGCGGGTTCGCGGAGAGCGCGAGGTGGACGCCGGTGACGTCGTGACCGGCTTCCGCGGCCCGCGCGGCGGCGACGGCGGAGTCGACTCCGCCGGACATGGCGGCGAGGACGCGGAGAGGACGGGGGCGCTGCGGGGTGTCAGTCATAGCCCTTCCAGAGTACGGGGCGCGGCATCGAGGGTCACCGCTAAAAAATCAAGGTTCTGCCCCTTTCATTCCGCTTCGGAAGGCTTATCCTATTAATAGACCTACGGGACGAGTGAGGGAGTCCAAGCGGAGTAGCCGACGTCAGCGAGAGGCACCGTAGGAGGCCTCAGCTGGTGCCGACGTCGACGCTCGGGCTGAGAGGCCGGAAGGTCCGGAAGGACCGGAAGGCGACCCCCATTACCTGATCCGGACAATGCCGGCGAAGGGAACCCGCCTCGTAGGTCGCCTTATTGCCTCCGGGCCCTGTCGTGCGCCCCGGGGGCACTTTCGTGCGTGCGGAGGCAGCCTCGGCGTGCGTGCGGAGGCAGCCTCGGGGCCGTGCGCCTGCGCGCGCCGGTCAGGTGAGCCCCGCCGCGCGGGCCCGCTCCACCGCCGGACCGATCGCCTTGGCGACCGCCTCGACGTCCGCCTCCGTGGAGGTGTGGCCCAGGGAGAAGCGCAGGGTGCTGCGGGCCAGGTCCGGGTCGGCACCGGTGGCCAGCAGGACGTGGCTGGGCTGGGCGACGCCCGCCGTGCAGGCGGAGCCGGTGGAGCACTCGATGCCCTGGGCGTCCAGCAGGAGCAGCAGGGAGTCGCCCTCACACCCCGGGAAGGTGAAGTGGGCGTTGGCCGGAAGACGCCCCTCCGGCGCCGGGTCGCCACCGAGGATCGCGTCCGGGACGGCCGTACGGACCGCGTCGATCAACTGGTCGCGCAGGGCACCGATCTCCCGCGCGAACCACTCCCGCTGCTCGGCGGCGAGCCGGCCGGCGACCGCGAAGGAGGCGATCGCCGGGACGTCGAGGGTGCCGGAACGGACGTGGCGTTCCTGGCCGCCGCCATGCAGGACGGGTACGGGGGTGTACTCGCGGCCCAGGATCAGCGCGCCGATGCCGTACGGGCCGCCGATCTTGTGGCCGGAAACGGTCATCGCGGCGAGGCCGGACGCGCCGAAGTCGACCGGGACCTGACCGAAGGCCTGCACCGCGTCGGCATGCAGGGGGACTCCGAACTCGGCTGCGACGTCGGCGAGTTCACGGACCGGCTGGACGGTGCCGATCTCGTTGTTGGCCCACATGACCGTGGCCAGGGCGACGTCGTCGGGGTTGCGGGAGATCGCCTCGCGCAGCGCGTCGGGGCGGACACGTCCGTAGGAGTCGACGGGGAGGTACTCGACGGTGGCGCCCTCCTGCTCGCCGAGCCAGTGCACGGCGTCCAGGACGGCGTGGTGCTCGACGGGGCTGGCCAGGACGCGGGTGCGGGCCGGGTCGGCGGCGCGGCGGGACCAGTACAGGCCCTTGACCGCGAGGTTGTCGGCCTCGGTACCGCCCGAGGTGAAGACGACCTCGCTGGGGCGGGCGCCCAGCGCGTCCGCGAGGGTCTCGCGGGACTCCTCGACCGTACGGCGGGCCCGGCGGCCGGAGGCGTGCAGCGAGGACGCGTTGCCGGTGATGCTCAGCTGGGCGGTCAGTGCCTCCGCCGCCTCCGGGAGCATCGGGGTCGTGGCAGCGTGGTCGAGGTAAGCCATGGTGAGGCCGATTCTACGGCGCGGGGTTCCCGCAGTCGGCTTCGGCCGTACACCTTGTCCGGGCCACACCTGGTCCCGGTGGCCGGATACCCGGCACCGTCGGCCGCGCCCACCCGTTCCGCCCCGCAGAACGTCGGCCCACGGCGGTGGCGCTCCCGGTTCACAGGCTCCAGGAGACGGTGTTCGAGACCTGCATCGCGATCGCCAGGACCGCCAGGTCCGCGGCGCCCAGGACCAGGCCCAGCCAGGCGCGTCCGCGGCGGGCCGTGCCGCGCCAGAGGGAGACGGCGGCCAGGACGATGGCGACCGGGCCGAGGAAGACGTTGAGGACGAGCAGGCCGAGGAGGCCGAGGATGAAGGACGCGACGGCCATGCCGTCGGCGTCGCGGGTGCGCGCGGGGGTGTCGGTGCGGCTTGTGGCCGACGCGGTGAGTTGCACGGTGCTCAGCTCCTGGATGTCGTTGTGGACGGTCAGTGGGCCGACGACTGGCGACGGCGGCCGAGGCGCTCGCGGACGGCGAAGATGCCGAGCCAGACACCGATGAACGCGGCCAGGGCGGCCGTGACGGTCAACGGTGCGTGAGCCACGGTGCCCAGGACGACGCCGAGCAGCATGAGTGCGGCGACGAGGAAAAGCATGGGATTCGATCCCCCTCCGTGAAGGTTCGGTGAACAGTTGTAGTAACAGTTGTTCACTGACTTCGAGTCTAGCGCTTCTCATGGCTTTCCAATTCCGGAGAACAGTTGTTAACTGGATGACATGAGTCACACCCTCGGCATCCGGCAGGCCCAGAAGCAGAAGACCCGGCAGGCGTTCCTGGATGCGGCGCTCACGCTGCTGGAGGAGCAGAGCCTGAGCAGCCTGGGCCTGCGCGAGGTCACCCGGGCCGTCGGTGTCGCCCCGACCGCCTTCTACCGGCACTTCCGCTCCACCGCCGACCTCGGTGTGGCCCTCGTCGACGAGGCGCTCGGCAGCCTGCACCCGATGGTGGGCCGGACGGTGTCCGCGGCCGGTGACAGCGAGGAACGCATCGCGGGCGCCATCGAGTTGATCGCCCACCACGTGGACACCCATCCCGCCCACGTCCGTTTCATCGCGCGCGAGCGGCACGGCGGGGTCCAGCCGGTACGCGAGGCCATCCGGTCCCAACTGGCCCGGTTCGCCGAGGAGGTGAAGGCCGAGCTGGTCAAGGACCCAGAGGCCGCGAGCTGGAGCGAGGACGACCTGCTGATGCTCGCCCATCTCTACGTCGACCAGATGCTCATCACCGCCTCGCTCTTCCTGGAGGTGCTGGAGGCCCCCGAGGAGGAGCGGGAGCGCGTCACCCGGCTCGCGAAGCGGCAGCTGCACCTCATCACCATCGGGCGCGACCACTGGCTGGAGTCGACCACCCGTCACTGAAGCACCGGGCTCGCACCACGCACATCAGGCCCGGCGTCGCCACAGCTCCCGCGCCCGGAGGGGATGCCGCGGGAGCGTTGCGGTCTGCGTGATCGACGACCACGGTTCCGGGACGAACCGCCCCGGCTTGCGCAAGGTCCGGCCGAACCCTTGCGGAAGGACCAGCCGAACCTCGGTTCAGCCGAGCCTGACCCGGGCCAGCTGGCGGGACTGGGCCACCAGGCGGTCCTCGCTGTCCCAGACCTCGGCGTCCTCCTCCAGGAAGCCGCCGGCCAGGTTGCGCGTGGTGATCGACACGCGCAGCGGGCCGGGGGCCGGGCGGTGGCGGACGTGGACGGTGAGTTCGACCGTGGGCACCCAGCCCGTCAGGCCGATCTCGAACGCGGTCGGCGGCAGCGCGTCCACCGCGAGGAGCAGGGAGAACGGGTCGGCGTCACGGCCGTCGGCCAGGCCGAACCAGGCGCGCATCTCACCCTTGCCGGAGGGCGCGCCGAGCGCCCAGCCGAGGGTGGCGGGGTCGAGCTTGAGCATCAGCCGGTCGGCGATCGCCGAACTGCCCGGCACCGGCGCAGGTGAGTCGTCGGGGCCGAAACACTGCTCGAGGGGCGGCATCGCGGGCGGCGTGGCCGAAGTACGGACGTCGTCGGGAAGGGTGGAGAGGTCGCCGTAGGAGGCGAGGACGCGGATGCGTTCGACCTCGTTGCCCTCGTCGTCGCACTGGAAGAGCGAGGCCTGTCCCGTGGAGAGGGTGCGGCCGGTGCGGACCTGTTCGGTGCGGATCACCGCGGGCCCGGGCTGGGAGGCGGTCAGGTAGTGCGCGGAGATGGTGAAGGGGTCCGGATGCGGGAGCGTGTCCGCGAGGGCCCGGCCGAGCACGGCCAGCAGGTAGCCGCCGTTCACGGCGTTGATGATGGTCCAGCCGGCGCTGAGGGCGATGTCGTAGACACCGGGCTCGCGAGGGATGACCGCCGTGTCCCGGTCGAACTCGCTGTCGCCGATCACGGCTCGGGCGACGGGTACGGAAGCTGCTTCTGGCATGCCTGAACCGTACAACAGGAAATTACTAAGCGGTAGCTTTTTCACGGGTGCCGGCGGGATGACGGGATCCGGCCTCCGAGTGAGATCCCGGCAATTTCTCGGTAAGTGTCCGGACACGTCCCCGACCCCGGACCGATGATCAGCCTCTATGGAGGTCATGAGCCTCACCGGGACCGCGTTCCTCTGGACGACGATCGTACTGTCGGTCGTCGCCCTCGTACTGCCGCTCGTGCTCTGGTCGAGACTGCGCGGGCCCAGGCCGCTACGGCTCGCGGCCCGCGTGCTGATGCTGCTGTTCACCCAGGGCACGGCGGTCACCCTGGTCTTCGTGCTGGTCAACAACCAGAACAACCTGTACGACGACTGGGCCGACCTGCTCGGTACGGGCAACCACGTCCAGCAGGCCGCGGACCTCGGCCGGGTCGGCACCGGCGGGATGGCGGTGAGACGGCTGCCCAAGGCCAGGCAGGACTTCAAGGCGGCCGACGGGCCCGGGATGCACGCGGCCGGCGGGGTGCGCGTCACCCAGCTCCAGGGCCGGGTCTCGGGCGTGAACGCCGAGGTCTACGTGTGGCTGCCACCGCAGTACCGCCAACCGGCCTACCGCCACCGGAAGTTCCCGGTGGTGGAAGTGCTGCCGGGCTACCCGGGCTCGGCGAAGGCGTGGTTCGGCTCGCTGAGGGCCCACGAGCAGCTGCTGCCGCTGATGCGCGGCGGCCGGGTGGCGCCCTTCATCCTGGTCGCGCCGCGCACCGACCTGCTGGGCGGCGTCGACACCGGCTGCGCCGACATCCCCGGGCAGGTCAACGCCGACAGCTGGCTCAGCATCGACGTGCCGAAGATGGTCACGGACAACTTCCGGGCCGAGCCGGCCCCCTCGGGCTGGGCGGTGGCCGGGTACTCCGCGGGTGCGCACTGCGCGGTCAAGCTGGCCGTGGCCCACCCCGACCGCTACCGGGCCGCGGTGAGTCTGTCCGGCTACAACGACCCGATCGGCGAGAACGACTCCCTCGCCGCGCAGAGCCCCGCCCTGCGCGCCGCGAACAACCCGTACCTGCTGCTGCGGAAGGCTCGGGTGCCGCCCAGGATCGCGCTGTACATCTCCGGCGAGGGCGGTGACGGATACCAGGCGGGCGTGGCCCTAAAGTCCGTCGCCAAGGCGCCGACGACCGTGCACCTGGTGTTCCTGCCGCGCAGCGCGGGCGGCCACAACATGGCGCTGTGGCGGCCCCAGGTGACCACGGTGTTCCGCTGGCTGACGCTCCAGTCGGGCGGGCGCCGCGCCACGGTGACTACTCCTCGGTCACCGTCGACCGCCGGTTCCACGCACGCGGCGCTCGCCAGTGGAACCGCATCGCGAGCAGGCGCAGCACGAAGGCGGTGACCACCGCGAGCCCGCTGGTGAGCGGGGTCAGCGCGTCGTAGCGGATGCACAGCACCACCATGGTGGCGCCGACGATCGCCGGGACCGCGTACAGGTCGCGATCCCAGCGCAGCAGTGAGGGGACCTCGTTGGCGAGCACGTCGCGCAGCACGCCGCCGCCGACCGCGGTGGCGAGGCCGAGGGTGGCGGACGCGGTCAGGCCGAGGCCGTAGCTGTACGCCTTCGTCGTACCGCTCACACAGAACAGGCCGAGCCCGGCCGCGTCGAAGACCAGCACCGCCGCCTGGATGCGCTCCACGTGCGGGTGCAGGAAGAAGACCACGAGCGCGGCGAGCAGGGGGGTCACGAAATACCCGAGGTCCGTGAAGGCGGCGGGGGGTACGGCCCCGATGACCAGATCACGGAACAGCCCTCCGCCCAGCGCGGTGACCTCGGCGAGTACGGCGATCCCGAAGACGTCGAAGTTCTTCCGGACGGCCAGCAGCGCGCCGGAGATCGCGAAAACGAAGATGCCGATGACGTCGAGCGTGTGCTGGACGGAGGGACTGAAGAGTGGCTGGAGGTGCACCCTTCTATTCTCACCCGCCAGGGGCCATGAACCTTGCAAAGCCAGGCCCCTGGCGGCTATGGGCTACGGTGAGCTACTTCTCCGTGGGATCCTCCGCCGGGGCTTCCTCCGTGGCCGCCTCGCCCGCCGGGGCTTCCTCCGTGGCCGCCTCCGCCGAAGCCGTCTCCGCCTCGGGCTCCGCCTCCGCCTCGGACTCCGTCGCGGTCTCTGCCTCGGGCTCCGCCTCGGACTCCGTCGCGGTCTCTGCCGGAGCGGCCTCCGCCTCGGACTCCGTCGCGGTCTCCGCCGGAGCGGCCTCCGTGGCCGGCGTCTCCCCGTCCAGGACCGCGTCCGGGACCAGCTCCGAGGCCTCCTTCGCCGCCGACAGCAGGACGGTGTCCTGCGGGGCCTGGTCGGCGAAGTTCTCCGGGTGGTGGCAGGCGACCCGCTGGCCGGGCCTCAGCTCCAACAGCTGCGGCTCGGTCGTCTTGCAGATCTGCGTCGCCTTCCAGCACCGGGTGTGGAAGCGGCAGCCGGAGGGCGGGGCGATCGGCGACGGGACGTCCCCGCGGAGCAGGATGCGCTCGCTCTTCGCGCCCCGGCGCTTCGGGTCCGGAACCGGCACCGCCGACATCAGCGCCTTGGTGTACGGGTGCATCGGCGTCTCGTACAGCGAGGTGCGGTCGGCGAGTTCGACGATCTTGCCGAGGTACATCACCGCGATCCGGTCCGAGACGTGCCGGACGACCGAGAGGTCGTGCGCGATGATCACGTAGGTCAGGCCGAGTTCCTCCTGGAGGTCGTCCATGAGGTTCACGACCTGCGCCTGGATCGACACGTCCAGCGCGGACACCGGCTCGTCGGCGACCACCAGCTTCGGCTTCAGGGCGAGCGCGCGGGCGATGCCGATGCGCTGGCGCTGACCGCCGGAGAACTCGTGCGGGTACCGGTTGTAGTGCTCGGGGCTCAGACCGACCAGCTCCAGGAGGCGCTGCACCTCCTTCTTGACCCCGCCCTCGGGCTCCACGCCCTGCAGCCGGAAGGGCGCGGAGACGATCGAGCCGATGGTGTGCCGGGGGTTCAGGGAGCCGTACGGGTCCTGGAAGATCATCTGGATGTCGCGGCGCAGCGGGCGCATCTTGCCCGTGCTCAGCCGCGTGATGTCCTGGCCCTCGAAGGTGATCTTTCCACCGGTCGGGTCCTGCAGGCGGGTGATGACCCGGCCCATGGTCGACTTGCCGCAGCCCGACTCGCCGACCACGCCCAGGGTCTCGCCCTTGCGCACCTCGAAGTCGATGCCGTCGACGGCCTTCACGGCGCCGACCTGGCGCTGGAGGATGCCCTTCTTGATCGGGAAGTGCTTGGTCAGGTTCTCGACCCTGAGCAGCACCTCCCGGTCCTCCGACGACGCCGCATGCTGCGGAACCGCGGCCTCCTCGACAACGTCCGTGGCCTCGGGGACGGCGTCCGTCTTCTTCGTCTCACTCACAGCTTCGGCGCAATCTCTTCGGTCCAGATCCGCTCACGGTCCTCGGCCGACAGGTGGCAGGCGGACCAGTGCCCGGTGCTCACCATCTGCAGTTCGGGCCGCACCGTGCGGGTGACGTTCCCCTTGGGGAGGTCCGCGTACGGGCAGCGCGGGTGGAAGGCACAGCCCGAGGGGACGTTGATGAGGCTCGGCGGCTGACCCTTGACCGGGATGAGCCGTTCGGAGGTCTCACGGTCGATGCGGGGCATGGAGCCGAGCAGGCCCCAGGTGTACGGGTGCTGCGGCTTCTCGAAGACCTCGCCGGCCGAGCCGCGCTCCACGCACCGGCCGCCGTACATCACCAGCACGTCGTCGGCGATCTCGGCGACCACACCCAGGTCGTGGGTGATCATGATGACCGCGGAGCCGAACTCCTTCTGCAGGTCGCGGATCAGGTCGAGGATCTGCGCCTGGACGGTCACGTCGAGGGCCGTGGTCGGCTCGTCGGCGATGAGCAGCTCGGGGTTGTTGACCAGCGCCATGGCGATCATGGCTCGCTGGCGCATACCGCCGGAGAACTCGTGCGGGTAGCCGTCGACCCGCTTGGCCGGCTCGGGGATGCCGACGCGGTCGAGCATCTCGATGGCCCGCTTGCGGGCGACCTTCTTGCTGACGTCGTGGTGGACCCGGTAGGCCTCCACGATCTGGTCGCCGACCTTGTAGTACGGGTGCATCGCGGACAGCGGGTCCTGGAAGATCATCGACATCTCCCGGCCGCGGAGCTTGCGCACCTCGTCCGGGGAGGCGCCGACCAGTTCCTTGCCGGCCAGCCAGATCTCGCCGGACATCTGCACGTTCTTGCCGCGGGTGCCGAGCCGGTGCAGGCCCATGATGGCCTGCGAGGTGACCGACTTGCCGGATCCGGACTCCCCGACGACGGCGAGGGTCTTGCCCTTCTCCAGCGAGAAGCTGAGCCCGTCGACGGACTTGACCAGGCCGTCGTCGGTCGGGAAGTGCACCTTGAGGTCACGGACCTCCAGGAAGGCTTCGGGCGCCTTGCCGGTGGAGGGCTCCCCCACTGCGGCGCCGGTCTTGGAGAGTTCGGTCACGAGAGCCTCACCCGCGGGTCGGCGGCGGCGTAGAGCACGTCCACCACAAGATTTGCGATCACGACGAAGAGGGCGGCGAGCAGGGTCACGCCGAGGATGGGGGGCAGGTCGTTGTCGTCGATGGCCTGCACCGCGTACTGGCCGACACCGTGCAGGGAGAACACGGACTCGGTGATCACGGCGCCGCCGAGCAGCAGGCCGAGGTCCATGCCGAAGACCGTGATGATCGGGGTCAGCGCGGCCCGCAGACCGTGCCGGGTGACGACGGTGCGCTCCCGCAGGCCCTTGGCACGGGCGGTGCGGATGAAGTCCTCGCTCATCGTCTCCAGCATGCCCGAGCGGGTGAGCCGGGCGTAGATGGCGGAGTAGAGCAGGGCGAGCGAACACCACGCCGGTATGAGGGTGTTGGCCCACTGCGCGGGGTTCTCGGTGAACGGGACGTAGGTGCGGCCGAAGATGGCCCACTTGTAGGTGAAGAGCAGGATCGCCAGGTTGCCCGTGAAGAACATGGGCAGCGAGACACCGGCGAGCGCGACGCCCATGAAGGTGCGGTCGAAGATCGAGCGCGGCTTCAGCGCGGAGACGACACCGATGACCACACCCGACACCAGCCACAGCACCGCGGCACCGATGGCCAGCGACAGCGTCACCGGAAGGCGCGAGGTCAGCTGCGGCCAGACCGCTTCGTGGGTCTTGAAGGAGTAGCCGAAGCAGGGTGCGTTGCAGTGCACCTTGGAGGGGCCGACGTTGTAGTCGGCGCCGGCCACGATCCCCTTCACGAAGTGCCAGTACTGCGTGTAGACGGGCTGGTCCAGGCCGAGGTTGTGCTTGACCGCGGCGATGTCTGCCTTCGAGGGGCTCTTGCCGATGTACTGCTGCGCCAGCTGGTCCGCCGTCTGGCCGGCGAGTCGCGGCAGCAGGAAGAAGATGGCGAAGGTGACCGCGGTGACGACCAGCAGCAGGATCACTGCCGCGAACGTCCGGCGGAGGATGTACGAGATCACGGGGACCGGCGCTGGTGCCCGCGGGCCGCGAAGCCCGCGGGCACCAATGCCTTCACCTGCCTTCCGGGGCTGCTACTTCTTCGTGGTGCCGAGGTTGAGGTAGTCGTACTCACCGCTGAAGGCGGCCGTGGAGACCACGTTGGTGGCGTACGGCGAGCGGTACAGCAGGACCTTGAAGTAGGTCAGCGGGACCAGGACGGCGTCATCCATCGTCTGCTTGTCGATCTGCCCGTACAGCTCGTTGCGCTTGGCCGGGTCCTCGGTCGCGATCGCCGAGTCGAGCAGGCCGTTGACCTTCTTGTTGTCGTACTGCGACAGGTTGGTGTTGCCGGACTGGCTGATCGCCTTGCCGTTCAGGATCTGCTGCAGGAAACCGTAGCCGGACGGCCAGTCGGCACCCCACTGCATCATCATCAGGCCGATGTTCTGCTTCTCGGTGAACTTCGGCACACCCGCGTAGTCGGTGAAGTACTTACCGGACGGGTACTGCTTCAGGCTGGCGTTGATGCCGACCTTCTTCAGCGAGTTGATGATCGCCGTGGCGGCGTCGACCTCCTGCGGACGGTCCGAACGCGCCGAGATGTTGGTCGAGATCGAGGACTTGCCGCAGGCCTTCAGCTGCGCCTTGGCCTTGGCGATGTCGCCCTTGTTGCCGGGAGTCGCGTAGACGTCCGTCTTCTGGTAGCCGGTGATGTCCGGCGGCAGGACGGTGGTGGCGACCTCACCGCGGATCGGGCCGCCCTCGGCGGTCTGCACGGAGACCTTGTCGATGGCGTACTGGACCGCCTTGCGGCAGGCCACGTTGTCGAACGGCTTCACCTGGGAGTTGATCGCCATGTAGACCAGGCGACCGGCGTAGGTGTTGTCGGTCGCGGCCTTGCCGTCCGCCGAGTTGATCAGCTGGGCCTGGGTGGAGGCCTGGACGCCGGAGCCCGCGAGGTCGACGGTGGCGTCGCCGGACTGCAGGTCCTTGTCGATCGTCTCCGGGTTGACCTTCAGGTTGACGACGATCTTGTCCGGCAGCTGCTTGCGCAGCGGGTCGGTCTTCGGGTCCCAGTTCTTGTTGCGGACGAGGACGACCTGCTTGCCCTCCTCGTAGCTCTGGAACTGGTACGAGCCGGAGGACACGATGTGCTTGACGTAGTCGACGCCGTCGTCCTTGGCCTGCGGCACCGGAGCGGTCTGCGGCGCGGAGACCAGGTAGTCGAACTCCTGGAAGGCGCGGTTCAGGTGGAAGACGATCGTGGTGTCGTCGGGCGTCTCGATGGAGGACAGGCCCTTGGCGCTCTTGTCCTTGTACGGGCCCTTGTACTTGTCGCCGCCCTTCATGAACTGCTGGAAGTAGTTCGGGCCGAGCGAGAGCACGTCACGCGCGAAGTTGGACCGCTCGACGGCGTACTTGACGTCCTTCGAGGTGATCGGCGTGCCGTCCTGGTACTTCAGGCCCGGACGCAGCTTGTACGTCCAGGTCTTGCCGCCGTCGCTCGGAACGCCCTTGCTCGCGGCGAGGTCCGGGACGAGGGTGTTGCCCTTCTCGCCGGGGCCGGGGGCGAACGTCATCAGCGGGCGGGCGTAGAGCCGGCTGAAGTTGTACATGTACGCGTAGTACGTGTTGCCCGGGTCGAACGAGTCCGGGACGTCCGACATCTCGTAGGTGACCGTGCCACCCTTCTTGTCGGACGCGTTGACGACACCCGTGGTGGCCGCGTTGGCGCCGGCCGCCTTCGGAGTGCCGCTGCCGCCGTCCTTGTTGTCGTCGGCCTTGCTGCAGCCTGCAAGCAACAGGCTGGCGGAGCCGATAGCCGCGACCGCGGCCAGCGCTGACCTTCGCATGATGGTCTGCTTCCCCTCCATTGATCGGAAACTTGATGGACTCTCGGGGTGTGCGGCCTAGCGGCTGCGGGGGTCGAGAGCGTCGCGGAGACCGTCGCCGAGCAGATTGAACGCCAGGACGGTGATGAAGATGGCGAGGCCCGGCACGATCATGTACTGGGGATCGACCTGGTAGTAGGTGACGGCTTCCCGGAGCATGCCGCCCCAGGAGGCCTGCGGCGGCTGGATGCCCACACCCAGGAAGCTCAGGGAAGCCTCGAAGAGGATGTTGGTCGGGATGAGCAGCGTCGAGTAGACGATGATCGGGCCGACCAGGTTGGGCATCAGCTCACGGAAGAGGATGTACGGGGCCTTGGCGCCCAGGCCCCGGGAAGCGTCCACGAACTCGCGCTCCCGCAGGGCGAGCGTCTGACCTCGCACGATGCGGCCCAGGTAGGGCCAGTTGAAGAAGCCGATGACGAAGATCAGCACGCTCAGGTGCAGCGGCAGACCGTTGAGGCCGAAGGCACCGCCCTGCAGCGTCGCCGAGATGGCGATCGCGAAGAGCAGCAGGGGGAAGGCGAGGAAGACGTCCATCAGCCGGCTGATGATGGAGTCGACCCGGCCACCGTAGTAGCCGGCGACGACACCCATGACCGCGCCGATCACGTTGGACAGGACCGTCGCGCCGAAGGCGACCACCAGCGACACCCAGGAGCCCTCCAGGATGCGGGTGGCGATGTCGCGGCCGAACTTCGGGTCCACGCCCAGCGGGTGATCCACGCTCATGCCGCCCCAGCCGCCCTTGGGCAGTGAGGTGTTGGCGTCGATCAGGTCCTGGTGGAAGGCGTTCGGGTCCAGGCCGAACATGGCCTGGATGGGGCGCGAGAGGATCGCGAGGAGGATCAGCAGGATCACGATGACGCCGCCGACGACTGCGACTCTGTCCCTCTTGAACCGGGACCAGGCGATCTGACCCAGGGAACGACCCTCGATCTGCCCCTTACCGGCACCCTCCAGCACGGCCTCCGGCTGGGCCTCGGCTGATGCCCCGGTGGTCTCGATCGGTGCGGTCACGGTGAGCGACCCCTCTCGCCGGTGGTGACCGGCCTGCGCCTGCCGCGGATTGCGGCTTTGTCGACTTGCCATCACGAGGCCTCGACCTCGTGTCTTGAGTGGGGAGTCTTCAACGTGGTCACGATCACCCGCCAGAGCCGACGGTGAAAGTATGCGCAACCGTGATGCAGTGCAGGGGATTCCGTTATCCGAACAGCGGATAACGACGGCCGAACGCAAGGAAGTTGGGACACAGTGGGGGCAGAACGACTATTTTGCCCGGATCGGATCGATCCGACACTGTCTACCCGCGCAGAAGCACGGCGATGACGTAAATTCTGTGGTTCTGCGTCAGTAGCTGCTGTGGGCGGGCGGGTAGCCGTACCCGGCCGCCGGGGCCTGCGGCTGGGCCGCCGCGTGGGCATCGCGGTCGTAGAACGGGCGGGCGTTGGCCCGCATCCACATCACGACCGGATCGTGGTCGTCGGTCATCGCCACCGTGGACACGGGCAGCCCCTCCGGGACCGCACCGACGGACTGCTGCATCATCGCGCGCACCGAGTCGACGGCGGCCGGCGAGGTGTCGTACACGTCCAGACCGACGACGAGGTACGGCGCCCCGAGCGCGGGCTGCACCCAGGCCCGGCGCAGCGAGCGCAGCGCCGGGGTGCGGTGGGCGTTCTGCGCGAGCAGCGCGTAGAACTGCGGGATCTCGATGGCGGGTTCCGACAGCCGGAGCGGGCCGGCGGGCTGACGGTCGAGACCGGTGGCGATCCGGCGCAGGTCCAGCCAGGGGATGCCGACACCGCCGCCCGGGGCGTGCGGGTTGAGCCACAGGCCGTAGTGGTCGGGATAGAGGGTGCGGGCCACGTCCAGGCCGTCGATCACCTCGTAGGAGCGGTTCCAGCCGCTGGCCGACAGTTCCTGGGCGGAGGTGACGCAAGGGGCGTAGTGGAAGCCGTCGACCTCCATGTCGCCGTACTGGGCGTCCGGTGAGCCTGCCTGGCCGTGCCACAGCAGCATCCAGACCTGACCGGAGGAGGGGGTGGCGAGGGCGCGCAGCAGTGCCTCGTAGGCGTCGTAGCGCCCGGGGGTGACCTGGCGCAGCATCTGCGCCAGGTCGCTGCCACTGTGGCTCGCGCTCACCTGTCGTACCGGCCCTTCTCTCCTTGCCCCATGTTCGGACACAGCTTAAGCGCCCAGCGGCTCGGGGCCTCGGGGTTCGTCGGCGAGTGCGGGTGCTCGTGGGTTTCTCGCGCCCTGCGGCGCAGCCGCTGCCGGACACGGCCCCGCACCCGTGGGGTGCCGCCCCCGGGGCCGGCTAGTGGCCGTGCTCGTAGAAGGGTCGGACGTTCGTCCTGAGCCAGTCGCCCACCGGGTCCTCGGCCACGTCGAGCAGGACGAGGTTGACCGGCCACGGAACGGGGGCCTTGCCGAGGGCGCGGCCCAGGGCGTCCAGGGGGCGGGCTCTCAGGTCGCCCTCCCACTGGGAGAGTTCCACGCCGACGAACATCACCGGGTCGGCCGTCTCGATGGCGGCCAGGCAGCGGCGGGCGGTGAGGACCACGCCCGTCGTGGCGAACTCGGCGGAGGCGGCGGAGAGGAAGTCGATCGGGTCGTCCTGCCAGTCGGGCTCGAAGAGACGGACCCGGCCGCCGGTGCTGGGCCCGTCCAGCGGGGTGCGGCCCGCGCGGCAGAGATCGGCGACCGCGTCCGGCGGGAGCGGGACGCCGACCACACCGCCGGGATTGACGGCCATCCCCGCCTGCGGGGGCAGGCCGCGGGCGAACTCGACGGCCGGGGCGACGGTGTACGACATGTGCGCGCCGACCACCTGGCGGAACTGCTCCTCGGAGCTGAACACCGGGACGAAGACCTGGCCGTCGATCTCCAGCGTGGGCAGGTCCAGGGGGCCGCTGTCCGGGCCGCCGCCATTGGGCAGCGGGATCCAGACGAAGCTGCGGCCCAGCACCTCGATGATCCGGCCGGCCGCGGAGGGCACGCCGAGCGAGGCCGACAGCACCTCCTCCAGTTCGTTGCCGGGCCAACCGCCGTGCGGGTGGGGGTGCGCCTGTGCCTGTGCCGGGAAGTCCGCGGGAACGTCCGCCGGGAAGTCCATGTGCCTACCGCCTGCTGGGAACCACTGCTGTGGCCCACAGGCTAGCGGGTGCCGGTGACAGACCCTCACCGCGCGAAATAGATCCGCTCCAGGGCGTCCGCCGCCTCCCGGTCCAGCAGGAGCGCCGAGCCGCAGCCGCCGGGCAGTTCACCGCGCTCCACCGCGCCGAGCAACCGGGCCGTCGTACGGCGGTGGCGGCGGAAGGCGTACCGGGAGACGCCCCGGCCGCGCTCGCGCTGGCCCGCGCGGGCCGTGTCCGGGGTGACGTCGAGGACGAGCAGGTGCAGGGTGCCGCCACGGCGGCGGGCGGCGCGGGCCAGCCAGCCGCGCACCCAGGGCTGGGTGCCGCAGTCGTGCACGACGACTCCCTCGCCGGTCCCGAGGGCATGCCGCAGGACGCCGTAGTGGGCGAGGCGGACCAGGGGGCGGTAGAGGGCGTAGGGCAGGACGCGGGGCAGGCGGGCGGCCCAGCGCTCGCGGGTGTCCTGGGAGTCGACGCGGCGGCCGGGGACCGCACGGTGCATGAGGGTGGACTTGCCGCTGCCGGGCAGGCCGGTGATCACGACCAGGTCGTCGCGGCCGAAGGTCAGGGTCCGGGGGCTGCGGCCGGCGCGCCCGCGCAGGTCGCGCACGACCGGGGCGGGCCGCCCGGCGGTACGGGCGGCGCGGCGCCCCGCGAGACGCAGCCCGGCGAGACGGCGCTCGCGGGCCGGGCCGGAGGGCTGCCGGGGTACCGCGATGCCGCCGGTGGTGGCGTAGGCCGTCGTCCTGTTCACCGTCATCGTCCTCCCCTGCGGCTCGGAGATCCCGTTCCGGTCTCCCTGCCCCCCGTGTGTAAAGGGAAGGTAATGCGCGGTGTCCGGCGGTTCGGTGCCCGTACTGCCACAGGTCGGTTACAGGTGGGGCCTGACGAGCGGCGTCCACGCGTGCAATGATGTGCCCGCCAACTGCATACCGGCCGCTTGAATCCGCGCGGGAGAGTCCCCAGCAGTCGTCTCGCTGGGGCGCCGAAGGAGCAAGTCCCTCCCTTGAATCTCTCAGGCCCCGTTACCGCGCGGGCGAGGCACATCTGAAAAGCGGGCCGCTGCGACAGTGGCTCCACCCAAGGTGCAAGCCGTGATCGTCCCCTTGGCGGTCGTGGCGAACCTCTCAGGTTCCGATGACAGATGGGGAGGAACGTTCCTCGCCATGCCTGCCCTGGGAGACGACCGACCGATGAGCAGTACCGAACCCACTGGACTCCGCCACACCGCGCTGGACGCGGTGCACCGTTCGCTCGGTGCGACGATGACCGACTTCGCCGGCTGGGACATGCCGCTGCGCTACGGCTCCGAGCGCGACGAGCACAACGCGGTCCGGACCAAGGCCGGGCTCTTCGACCTCTCGCACATGGGCGAGATCACGGTGACCGGCGCCGATGCGGCGGCCTTCCTGAACCACGCCTTGGTCGGCAACATCGCCTCCGTCGGTGTCGGCCGCGCCCGCTACACCATGATCTGCCAGGCCGACGGCGGCATCCTGGACGACCTGATCGTCTACCGGCTCGCCGAGACCGAGTACATGGTCGTGGCCAACGCCTCCAACGCCCAGGTCGTGCTGGACGCGCTGACCGAGCGGGTCGACGGCTTCGACGCCGAGGTGCGCGACGACCGGGACGCGTACGCGCTGATCGCGGTCCAGGGCCCGGAGTCCCCCGGCATCCTGAAGTCGCTCACGGACGCCGACCTGGACGGTCTGAAGTACTACGCGGGCCTGCCCGGCACGGTCGCCGGCGTCCCCGCCCTGATCGCGCGCACCGGCTACACCGGCGAGGACGGCTTCGAGCTGTTCGTGAAGCCGGAGCACGCCGTGGAGCTGTGGCAGGCGCTGACCAAGGCGGGCGAGGGCGTCGGCCTGGTCCCGTGCGGCCTGTCCTGCCGGGACACGCTGCGCCTGGAGGCGGGCATGCCGCTGTACGGGCACGAGCTGAGCACCTCGCTGACCCCCTTCGACGCCGGTCTCGGCCGTGTGGTCAAGTTCGAGAAGGAGGGCGACTTCGTGGGCCGCGCGGCGCTCACGCAGGCCGCTGCCCGTGCCGAGCAGAACCCGCCGCGTGTGCTGGTCGGTCTGATCGCCGAGGGCCGCCGGGTGCCGCGCGCCGGGTTCTCCGTCGTCGCCGGCGGCGAGGTGATCGGCGAGGTCACCTCGGGCGCCCCCTCCCCCACGCTGGGCAAGCCGATCGCCATGGCGTACGTCGACGCGGCGTACGCGGCGCCGGGCACCGAGGGAGTCGGCGTCGACATCCGAGGCAGCCACGAGCCGTACGAGGTCGTGGCGCTGCCGTTCTACAAGCGCCAGAAGTAGGCACTGAGCGCGGTCCGTCCCCCGGCGTGACGCCGTCGGCGTGCCGCCGTGGCGTGATACCGCGCACATTTCGCCTGCTCATCAGCGGTTCCAGCAGTCCCCACTCACCAGCACACTCCCGCGTACAGGAGAATTCAGACCATGAGCAACCCCCAGCAGCTGCGTTACAGCAAGGAGCACGAGTGGCTGTCGGACGCCGAGGACGGCGTGTCGACGGTCGGCATCACGGAGCACGCGGCCAACGCGCTCGGCGACGTCGTCTTCGTCCAGCTCCCGGAGGTCGGTGACACCGTGACCGCGGGCGAGGAGTGCGGCGAGCTCGAGTCGACCAAGTCGGTCAGCGAGCTGTACTCGCCGGTCTCCGGTGAGATCACCGAGATCAACCAGGACGTCGTGGACGAGCCGGGCCTGGTCAACTCCGCCCCCTTCGAGGGCGGCTGGCTGTTCAAGGTGCGCGTCACCGACGAGCCGGCCGACCTGCTCTCCGCCGACGAGTACACCGCCTACACCGCCGGCTGAGGAGTCGTACCCGGATGACCGTACTGAACACGCCCCTGCACGAGCTGGACCCGGAGATCGCCGCCGCGGTCGACGCCGAGCTCGGCCGCCAGCAGTCCACGCTGGAGATGATCGCCTCCGAGAACTTCGCGCCGCTCGCGGTGATGGAGGCGCAGGGCTCGGTGCTGACCAACAAGTACGCCGAGGGCTACCCGGGCCGCCGCTACTACGGCGGCTGCGAGCACGTCGACGTCGCCGAGCAGATCGCCATCGACCGGATCAAGGAGCTGTTCGGCGCCGAGTACGCCAACGTGCAGCCCCACTCCGGTGCCTCCGCCAACCAGGCGGCGCTGTTCGCGCTGGCCCAGCCCGGGGACACCATCCTCGGCCTGGACCTCGCGCACGGCGGCCACCTGACGCACGGCATGCGGCTGAACTTCTCCGGCAAGCAGTTCAACGTGGTCGCCTACCACGTGGACGTCGAGACCGGCCTGGTCGACATGGCCGAGGTCGAGCGGCTCGCCAAGGAGCACCGCCCGAAGGTGATCATCGCTGGCTGGTCGGCGTACCCGCGCCAGCTGGACTTCGCCGAGTTCCGCCGGATCGCGGACGAGGTCGAGGCCTACCTGTGGGTCGACATGGCGCACTTCGCGGGCCTGGTCGCGGCGGGTCTGCACCCGAACCCGGTCGAGTACGCGGACGTGGTGACCTCCACCACGCACAAGACGCTCGGCGGCCCGCGCGGCGGCATCATCCTCGCGAAGAAGGACTTCGCGAAGAAGCTGAACTCGTCCGTGTTCCCGGGCTTCCAGGGTGGTCCCCTGGAGCACGTGATCGCGGCCAAGGCGGTCTCCTTCAAGGTCGCCGCCTCGGAGGACTTCAAGGAGCGCCAGCGCCGTACGGTCGAGGGTGCGAGGATCCTCGCCGAGCGCCTGACGGCCGCCGACGCCCGCGAGGCCGGCGTGAACGTCCTGTCCGGCGGCACGGACGTGCACCTGATCCTGGTCGACCTGCGCGCGTCCGAGCTGGACGGCCAGCAGGCCGAGGACCGCCTCCACGAGGTCGGCATCACGGTCAACCGCAACGCCGTCCCGAACGACCCGCGTCCGCCGATGGTCACCTCGGGTCTGCGGATCGGCACGCCCGCCCTCGCCACCCGCGGCTTCACGGCCGAGGACTTCGCCGAGGTCGCGGACGTGATCGCCGAGGCCCTGAAGCCGTCGTACGACGCGGAGGCCCTGAAGGCGCGCGTGAAGGCGCTCGCCGACAAGCACCCGCTGTACCCGGGCCTGAACAAGTAAGTCACCTCTGTGCGGAAACCGCGCACACTGGAAGAACACGTGTCCGGTGTGCGCGGTGCTCCGCGCCCCCTCCCGGCAGCACCCCTGCCCCTGTGTCACCCCGGTACCTCTGCACCACCCCTGCAGCCCGGCATCACCCTGCACCACCCCCCATTGAGGAGTTCCCCGTGGCCATCTCGGTCTTCGACCTGTTCTCGATCGGCATCGGCCCGTCCAGCTCCCACACGGTCGGCCCGATGCGCGCGGCCCGGATGTTCGCCCGTCGGCTGCGCAACGAGGACCTGCTCGGCTCGGTCGCGAACCTGCGCTGCGAGCTGTACGGCTCGCTCGGCGCGACCGGTCACGGCCACGGCACCCCGAAGGCGGTCCTGCTCGGCCTGGAGGGCGCCTCGCCGCGCACGGTGGACGTGGAGACGGCGGACGAGCGGGTGGAGGCGATCAAGGCGGCGGGCCGTCTGAAGGTGCTCGGCGAGCACGAGATCCCGTTCTCCTTCGACGACGACCTGGTCCTGCACCGCCGCAAGGCGCTGCCGTACCACGCCAACGGCATGACGATCTGGGCGTACGACAGCGCGGGCGCCGAGATCCTGTCGAAGACGTACTACTCGGTCGGCGGCGGGTTCGTCGTGGACGAGGACGCGGTGGGCGAGGACCGCATCAAGCTGGACGACACGGTCCTGAAGTACCCCTTCCGCACCGGCGACGAACTCCTGCGCCTGACGAAGGAGACGGGCCTGTCGATCTCCTCGCTGATGCTGGAGAACGAGCGTGCCTGGCGCACGGAGGAGGAGATCCGCTCGGGCCTGCTGGACATCTGGCAGGTGATGCGGGCGTGCGTCTCGCGCGGCATGTCCCGCGAGGGCATCCTGCCCGGCGGCCTCAAGGTCCGCCGCCGCGCCGCGGTGTCGGCCCGCCAGTTGCGCGCGGAGGGCGACCCGCTGGCGCACGCGATGGAGTGGATCACGCTCTACGCGATGGCCGTGAACGAGGAGAACGCGGCGGGCGGCCGGGTGGTCACGGCCCCGACGAACGGCGCGGCCGGCATCATCCCGGCGGTCCTGCACTACTACATCAACTTCGTGCCGGGCGCCGACGAGGACGGCGTGGTCCGCTTCCTGCTGGCCGCGGGCGCGATCGGCATGCTCTTCAAGGAGAACGCGTCCATCTCCGGCGCCGAGGTCGGCTGCCAGGGCGAGGTCGGCTCCGCCTGCTCCATGGCGGCGGGCGCGCTGGCGGAGGTGCTCGGCGGCTCCCCCGAGCAGGTGGAGAACGCGGCCGAGATCGGCATGGAGCACAACCTGGGCCTGACCTGCGACCCGGTCGGTGGCCTGGTCCAGATCCCCTGCATCGAGCGCAACGGCATGGCCGCGGTGAAGGCGGTCACGGCCGCGAAGATGGCGATGCGCGGCGACGGCTCCCACAAGGTCTCCCTGGACAAGGTCATCAAGACCATGAAGGAGACCGGAGCGGACATGTCCGTGAAGTACAAGGAGACGGCCCGGGGCGGGCTCGCGGTGAACATCATCGAGTGCTGACGGAACAGGCCCTGACCAGCGCGTTCGCATCTTTCAGCGCTGTCAGGGCCTTCCTCCGCCTACGTCGAAGCCCTCATCCAGCGCCAGTTGGAACGCGAGCGGCTGCGCGAACTCATCGAGGACGCCGAAACCGAACACGGCCCCGTCGACCAGGCTGCCGTCGAGGCCAAGCGAGCCCTCCTGCGCGGCGACGCGGCCGATTCGGCGGACACCGCGTGAGCGGCACCCTCGTCCTGGACTGCGAAGGCCTGTCCAAACTCGTACGACGCTCCCCCGAACTCACCGAGTGGCTGGCCCGAGGCCGAGGACATCCGCGTCGCCACCAGCTGGCGCACGCCGCGGCCGAGGGAGCTGCCGAGCACCTCCGCCAGCGCGCCCGCCTATCGTGGCCGCCGATCCTGACTTCAGACCCGGAGGATCTCCTCATGCTGTGCGGCACCGGCACCCGAGTGATCAAGGTCTGAGCCGATGTGGAGAGGCCGCTTCCCGGCCACCACGAAGTGGGCACCGAGCTCCGCCCCCGAAAGGTCCCGGGCCCCATGCATTAGTGGACATCCTCGGCGGCGTATACGCGTGGGGAGGGCGCGGAGGTGATACCAACGGTGGAACAGCCGCCCCGGGCCACTGAGGCAACCGCGCGAGCAGTCGGCCTGCGCCCTTTGGGAGGAGCCCGATCCCCATGCTCAGATGTCCCACCCTCGAAGGCCACGGCCCATCCCCTCGTGCCGGGCGGGACTGAGGGCCTGCCATGCCGTGGACCGACCGCACACTTCCCGGCAGTTCAGCCCTGTCCGCGCTCGCAGACCTCCTGCGACAACATCGTCGTCGTGCCAGGCCGCTGCTGTGGGTCCTCGCGGGTCTTCTGCTCGCGGGGGCGGGCTGGATCGTCGTCACCGGCCTGCTGGCTCGTGGGGAACTCGCCGCGGCCCGAGGTGACTTGAAGACACTGCGCAGTTCGCTGACGGCGGCCCCCCGGGCGACCTCGGCGGCAGGGCAGGGCGCGAGCCGCGGCCTACTCGCCCGGCAGGCTGCTCGTTCCCTGGCGGAGCGGGCCGAACGCGCGCACTCGCTCACCACCGGACCGGCGTGGTACCTGGCAGCGTCCCTGCCCGGCATCGGCGGTCCCTTCCAGACCGTACGGGGGACGACCGACGCGCTCGACCGACTGGGCGGAAAAGCGCTGCCCGCCGTGGTACGGAGCGTCGATCGTCTCACCGCAGAGGCCGGTGGCAGTCACATCAATCTCTCCGAACTACGGCGGGCCGCACCGGACTTGGGGTATGCCGCACGTGAGGTGGCCGTGGCCCGGGCGGAGGTGGACGGACTGCCGCAGCGAACCTGGCTGTCCCCTGTGGACCGCGTCCGAAGCCAGTTCCTCGGCGGGCTCGACCGGATGGCGCCCGCCATGGACAACGCCGCTGCCGGCGCCCGCCTGCTGCCTCCCATGCTGGGGGAGGGCGGCCTGAGACGTTACCTCCTGGTGTTTCAGAACCCGGCGGAGGCGCGTGGTACCGGCGGCATGCCCGGTGCTTACGCCGTGCTGACGGCCGACCGGGGCCGGCTGGCGCTGCCGGAGTTCGGACGGGACACCGACATGGCGACCGCCCGGCCCGACGTCAACCTCGGTGCCGAGTTCGCGGCCATGTACGCGCCCTACGATTCGGTGAAGACCTGGCCCAACTCCAATATGAGCCCGCATTTTCCCTACGCCGCGCGCATCTGGTCCGCCGCATGGCGTGTCAGGAGCGGGGAACGCGTCGACGGGGTCATGTCGTTGGGTCCGGAGGCGCTCGCGAGACTGCTGGCGGCTGTCGGGCCGGCGCGGACGGCCGACGGCACTCTCGTCACGGCCGGGAACGCGGTGGATCTCACCGAGCGGGCCAACTACGCGATGTACCCGGACCCCGTCAGGCGGAAGGCCTTCCTGCTGGACGTGGCGCGCGCCGCTGCCGGACGGATGCTGGTCGCCGCCGGGGACCCCCGGCAGCGCCCCGCCCTGCTTCAGGGCCTGTACAAGGTGCTGGGCAGCGGGCAGATGTCCGCATGGAGTGCCCATGCGGAGGAGGAACAGGAGCTGGCGGCGCGCCCGGTCGGCGGATCCGTGTCGCGGGGGCCCGAACCCTACGCCGGGCTGGTGGTCAACAACGCGGCGGGCACCAAGCTGGATTACTACCTCGACCGCACGCTGGAGTGGTCCTCCGGTCGCTGCACCGCCGCCGGCCGTGAGGTCACCGTCAAGGCCGTGCTCGTGAACCGCGCTCCGTCCGCAGGCCTCCCCACCTACGTGACGGACCGGCTGGACAAGCCCGCTCACTCGACCCACCAGGGCGACAACCGCCTGCTGGTCTCCTACTTCGCGACCGCGGGGGCACGACTGGTCGAGGCGAGTGAGGGCGGAAAGCGTGTCCTCGCGTCCCCGGGCATCGAACGGGGACATCCGGTCTACACGTTCGACGTCGAGGTGCCCGCGGCCGAGCGCCGCACGGTGACACTGCGTCTGCTGGAGCCCGCGTCCGATCAGCCACCGAGGGTGCTGCGCCAACAACTGTCCCGCCCGCTGCGGGTGACCGTGCGCCCTGGCCCGGCGTGCCCGGGAAGCGGCGCATAGGAAAGGCCGTCACCCAATGGCACCACGGCCCTGCGGGTTGCCCGCTATGTACTGATTGCGCCGGTATGGTCCTTTTCGGATGCGTTGGTTGATCCACTTACCTTTCCTTATCTTTCACACCTCAACAGGGAGGGCCGATGTGCGGTGTAGCGGGCATGGTGTCGACGACGTCACCCGATCCGGCAGCCGTCAAGGCGATGTGCGACGTTCTCACCCATCGTGGTCCGGACGGAGAGGGCTTCCACACCGCGGACCATGTCGCCCTCGGCATGCGGCGGCTCGCCATCATCGACGTCGAGGGTGGAGACCAGCCCGTCTTCAACGAGGACCGCAGCGTGGTCGCCGTCTTCAACGGGGAGATCTACAACTACCCGGAACTGCGCGACAATCTGCTGCGCCGCGGTCACACCTTCCGTACGCACGGCGACAGCGAATGCATCGTCCACCTGTACGAGGAACACGGTGAGGACCTGGTCCACCACCTCCGCGGCATGTTCACGTTCGCCTTGTGGGACGCGGGCAAGGAGCGGTTGCTGCTGGCTCGTGACCGTGTCGGCAAGAAGCCCTTGTACTACCGGGACGCTCACGGTTCGCTCGCCTTCGCATCCGAACTCAAGGCGCTGAGCGCGACCGCTCCCAGCCGTGGCGAGGTGGATCCCGTCGCCCTCCACCACTACCTGACCTACCAGTACGTGCCCGCGCCGTGGTCGATCCTCAGCGGTGTCCGCAAACTGCCGCCCGGCTCTCTCCTCACCTGGCAGGGCGGCCAGTCCCGGGTGCGGCGTTACTGGTCGCTCGACTTCTCACCGGGCTCCGTCACGAGTGAACAGGAGGCGGCCGAGCGGACCCGGGAGCTGCTCCTGGAGGCCACACGGATCCGCATGGTGTCGGAGCGGCCTCTGGGTGCCTTCCTGTCCGGCGGCATCGATTCCTCCGCCGTCGTCGCGGCCATGGCCCGGATCTCCGGACAGCCCGTGAAGACCTTCTCCATCGGTTTCGACGACGCCCGGTTCGACGAGCGGTCACACGCTCGTGCGGTGGCGAAGCGATACGGCACCGATCACCACGAATTCGTCGTGGACGCCTCCGCGTTGGACGTCCTGCCCACCCTCGCGTGGTATTTCGACGAGCCGTTCGCCGACTCCTCCGCGATTCCCTCCTTCTACGTCGCCCAACTGAGCCGCCGGCACGTGACGGTCGCCCTGAACGGAGACGGCGGCGACGAGTCGTTCGGTGGTTACACGCGCTACGCCCGCCTGGCCCGCATGGAACGGTTCTCCGTCCCGAAAGCCACCCGACCGGCCTTCGGGCGCCTGGGACGGTCCCTTCTCGCCACCGCTCCGGCCGGCTCGCGACTGCGCAGGGCCGGCCTGGCCCTGACAGTGCTGAGCGAGACGTCCCAGCGTCGTTACGCCCGGATGATGTCGTACTTCCTGCCGGAGCAGAAGCACGCCCTCTACACCGAACAGCAGCGCGAGGCTACGTCCGGAGTCGACAGCTACGTCCTGCTCGACCGGGCGTTCCGTGAGTCGCGGGCGGTGAGCCGGGTGAACCAGCTGATGGATGTGGACGTGAACAGCTACCTTCCCGGCGACCTCCTGGTGAAGGTGGACATCAGCACCATGGCCAACTCGCTGGAGGCCCGGTCACCGTTCCTGGACCACCACCTCATGGAGTGGGCGGCGCGCCTGCCCGCCGAGCTGAAGGTGCGTCACGGCACGACCAAGTACCTGCTGAAGAAGTCGCTGGAGGACTGGCTCCCCCACGAGGTGCTGCATCGGCCCAAACAGGGGTTCGGTGTTCCGCTGGCTCACTGGCTGCGTACGGAGCTCAAGGACGTGGCGTGGGACGTGCTGACCGACCGGACGGCGGTGGACCGGGGGTTCTTCCGGCCCGACGCCGTCAGGACCATGCTGGAGGAGCACGAGGCCGGAGAGAACCACGCGCGACGGATCTGGGCGCTGATGCAGTTCGAACTCTGGCACCGCAGGTTCGTCGACCAGCCCGTGTCCGGCCCGCCGGTGCATGCCGAAGAGCCGTTGCGATCGATCGGATGACCGGCGACGAACATCCTCTTGCCCCGGTCCGATTCCCCCTGCAGATGTCCGGCCTCGGGCGAGGCGGTTCGATGAGGATCCTCGCCGACGGTTCCACGGAGGACGAGTGCTGATCACCAACAGGCCGGCCATGAGATCGCTCCCCGCCGTCGTGATCGACCGGGTGGCACTGCTGGCCGCGGGCCCGGTCATCGTCTACCTGGCGCTGTTCCACGGCGCGGCGGCCACCGCGGCGGCAGTGGCGATCGCCTTCGCCGTCATCGTCTGGCCGCGGCCGGACGTGGCGCTGCTGATGCTGCTCGGGCTCGTGCCGGTGATCGCCGTCGTGCACTCCGGCGGCTCGCCGCTGTACGTGACGGTCGTCGGTGGCGTGGGACTGCTCCTGGTCCGGCTCACACTGAACGGGCTGCGGGCGCGTCTGGAACTGCTTCTCATCCTGCTCATGGCCTGTGCCGTGACGCTGAGTTGTCTACTGCCGCCGGAATCGCTCCGTATCGAGCACCAATGGAAGGGCTGTGCCCTGATGCTTGCGGGGCTCGGTATGCTCGCGGCCTCCATGCTGGCACCCCCCGACCCTCGACGGATCGCGCAGCTCGTGGGCGGTGCGGGCGCGGGTGTCGCCGGGTACCTCCTCGCCCGGGGGGAATATGCCTCCGGCCGCCTGACGGGTCTCGGCCTGAACCCCAATTACGTGGGAGCCGTCCTGGCGCTCGCCCTGGTGGCCACCATCGGGCTGGCGCGGTTCCACCGCACCTGGGTGTGGCTCGGACCGGCCGTGGTCTGTACCTCCGCCCTGGTGGAAACCCGGTCCCGAGGGGCTTTTCTGATGGCCGCGGTCGGGCTGGCCGGCGTTCTTCTCGCCGGCCGTCCGGTGCGGTACAAGGTGCTGATCGCGCTGGCGCTGATCGTCGCGACGCAGGCGCTGCCGGAAGCCCTGGACTCGGTACAGGGGGACCTTACGGGCAGCAGGACGTCGACCGAGCTCACCGCGAACACCGAAGTGCGCAAGCAGGCCGCCGCCCTCGCCCTGCGGGTCGCACTCGACCATCCGTTGCGGGGCATCGGATACGGGCTGTTCCCCGAATACGCCAGGACCTCGTCCACTCTGGGCATTTACATCGACACCCACAACGACTACCTCAGGCTGGCGGCCGAGACCGGATCGGTGACTCTTGCGCTCCTGGTGGCGCTGCTGTGGCTCGGGCTCGTCCGCAGGTACGCGGCGGATCACTCGATCCTCCAGTCACTGTGTGCGGCATTCGCGGTCGGACTGCTCTTCGCCAACGCGCTGACCAGCTTCGTGGTCTCCACCCCCTTCTGGATCTCTCTGGGCTGCCTGATGGGCCACGCCGCACACCGGAAGAAAGATCCCTCACCCCTCCCCTCCACCACGTAAGGAAGCCGAATGATCGACTGCCAGACCGAAATCAGCCAAGGCCGGCGCTTCGCCTTCGGCAGGAACTGGCTCCGATTCGGGCAGCTCATCGACGAAGAACGCATCGCCGGCGCCAGGGAGTCGCTGGAGTCCGCTCTCGGCACGTCCGATCTCACGGGACGCAGGTTCCTGGACGTCGGCTGCGGAAGCGGCCTCTTCTCGCTGGCGGCCCTGCGCATGGGTGCGCGAGTACAGTCGTTCGACTACGACCCCGACTCGGTCCGGGCGACCGAGAAGCTGCGCCAGGAATTCGCCCCGGACAGCGACTGGAGCATCCAGCGCGCCTCCATCCTCGACGCGACGTTCGTACGCGGGCTGGAGCAGGCCGACGTCGTCTACTCGTGGGGCGTGCTGCACCACACCGGCAATCTCTGGGCCGCGATGGAGGCCACGTGCGGCCTGGTCGCCCCCGGCGGAACGCTGTACGTGTCGATCTACAACGACCAGGGGGCGGAGAGTCGCGTCTGGACGTCCGTGAAACGGCGCTACAACACGTCCGGGGCCGTGGCACGCCAGGTGCTGCTGGCCGGCAGCGTGCTCTACCTCGGCAGGCACTACCCGCTGTCTGCCGCGATGAGGCTGGCCAAGCGCGTCGGGGGCAGCTCGGCGACCACGACCGTTCCCCGGCGCCGGGGCATGTCACGCAAGCACGACCTCGTCGACTGGGTGGGGGGCTTCCCCTTCGAGGTCGCCACTCCGGAGAAGGTCTTCACCTTCTGTCGCGAGCGTGGCTTCGAACTGCGCCACCTGAAGACCTGCAGAGGCAGCATCGGCTGCAACGAGTTCGTCTTCACTCTCGGTTCCCCCACCGGCGGGTGACACCTCCCGTGCGCGGTCCGCGGGGGGGGGCGGCACCTCATCGGTCAGGCCACCCGGCCGAGGTTCAGTTCCCTGCAGCGACGCCTGACTTCCATCGTGACCCGCGCCGTCTCGGCGCCCGTCGGGAGCAGACACTTCCAACTGACTCCGCTCATCCGGCTGAAGTACGTCACCTGGAAGATGACCACGACCGTGTAGGCCACGGTGGACGCGACGGCGCAGCCGACCGCACCCCAGAGGGGAATCAGGACGACGTTCAGCCCGACGTTCACCACCAGAGCGATCAGCGACGGCAGCACGACGATGCGCGACGATCGCATGCGCAGCAGGAAAATGGACAGAGGCCGGCCGGCGGACAGCAACAGGATTCCGGGCACCAGCCAGGCGACGACCGTGGCCGCCTCCGCGTACGCATGGCCGTACAGCGGAATGACCAGGACCGACACCGCGGTCACGGTCGTCGCCCCGGACACGAGGCCCAGCAGCAGCATGAACCGGACGATCCGCGCCGTGACCACCGCGGAGTCCCTGACATCGTGGCCGGACTGGCGGGACAAGGTGACTTGCGCGCACACGTCGACGGTCAGTCGGCTCAGATCCGACAGCGTCACCGCAAGCGTGTAGACCCCGACCTCCCGTCGGCCGCCCAGGGAGTTGAGCAGAAAGACGTCCGACCGGAGCAACAGGTACGCGGCGACGGTGCCGGCGTGAAACCGCACTCCGTTGACGCACGTCGCCTTGGCCAGGCGTACGTCGGGCCACCCGACGCTGACTCCGCCCGCAGCGACCAGTACGGCCAGGGAGACGGCGAACGAGAGCACCCAGACGATCACCACCGTCCCCACGGTGAGGTGCCTCGTCACGCCGAGGACGACCAGGCAGAGGCACTGGACGACGGCACTCGCCAGCGTCGCCCGTGCCGCCGCACGAGAACGGTCGCGCAGGAGGGCGATGTTCGTCCCGTACAGCACACCCACGCCGAGGGGCACGCCCACACAGGCCGTCGCCAGGAGCGGGAAGCCCGGCAGGTTGCCGCGCCCCTGGAACACCAGCCCCAGCCCGATCGCCACCACGGCCGCGGCGGTACCGACGAGCAGCCCGAGCGGGACGCTGTTCGCGTCCAGGGAGGTCCGTCGTCCCTTCTCCGGCCACATGGCGGTCTGGGCCTGTTCGACGGACAGGTGGCCCAGCGCCATGGCGGTGGTGGCCACGGTGACAGCCATGTAGTAGGTTCCACGCCCTTCGGGGGGCAGCGCTCTGGCCACGACGACACTGGCGAGAACACCCATGACGACGGCGCCCCCGCGCGCCATCAGCATCGAGACGAATTGCGGTCTGCGGTCAGCCACTGTGTCGGGGAACCTCCCGGGCGGCGAACAGCCCGGTGGGGCTGATCGGGAAACGTGCGATGCCAAGGCGGAACACATCGGCACCCTGAGCGTGTCGGCGTTCCGCTACGTCGTGGGACGGTGCTCCAGCAGCTGCCGGTACAGGGTGACGTAGCGTTCCACCATGACGTCGGCCGTGAGATTCGCCATGGCCCACTCGCGGGCCTTGCGTCCGAGGGCAGCGGCAGCGTCCCGGTCACAGAGCACCTGACGGAGTCCTTCGGCGAGGGCGGTCACGTCCGCAGGGGGGACCAGCACTCCCCGTTCCTCAAGGAGCTCCGGGGTACCGCCCACCGCGGTCGCCACCACCGGCAGGCCGGCCGCCATGGCCTCCATGACGGCATTGCTGGAACCCTCGTACAGGGACGGCAGGACGACCACGTCGGCCCGGGCCCTGAAACCGGCCACGTCGGTACGGGCCCCGAGGAACCGCACGTCGATGCCCAGGCGGTCGGCCATCTGTTCCAGCGAGGTGCGCTCGGAGCCGTCACCGATGAGGACAAGGGTGCAAGGGTGTCCGCTGCTCCGCAGTGCCGCGCATGCCTCGAGGAGGTACCGATGCCCTTTGTGAGGGCCGAGGTTGGCGACGCACAACACCACGGGGAGGGAGGTGGGGACATCGGCGGGCTCGGCGGGCTCGAACTCGCTCGGCCGCATTCCGTTGGGGATGACGGAGATCTTGGCGGCCGGCACTCCCTCGTCACGCCGGACCTCGTCCGCGATCGCGGTCGCGTTGGCGACCACGAAGTCCGTCCACCGTGTGGCGATCCGCTCCACGGCGAGCGCCGGACGGTGGTCCTTCTTGAAGTAGCCGAGGCTCCGCCGTCCTGCCACGAGCACCGGTACGCGCGCCAGTCGCGCGGCGGGGGCGGCCATCACGTAGGCGAAAAACAGAAAGGCCTGCAAGACCTGTGGCCTTTCCTTGCGCAGGAAGACCACGAGGCGGACGAAGGCGCGGATGTTGGCGACGTACGAGGTCCAGCCGTGGGACCGGGCGCGAAACCCGAGTTCCACGACGCGCACGCCGGAGCCCTGGAGTTCCTCCTCCCGCGGCCCTTTCTCGAACATGACCAGCAAATGGGTCCGCACGCCCCGGGCACTCAGTCCCCGGGCGAGCAGGACAAGCTGTTTCTCCGCGCCGCCGAGGCCCAGCTGACCGATCATCAGGCAGACTCTGCTGGGAAATCGACGCAGTCCTTCGTCCTGGGCAGCCGGGGCCGGTGATGCGCATGTTTCTTCAGTCAGCGGCATGTGCGGCACAACCTGTTTCTTTCCGCGAAGCCTCCATGGTCTGGAATAGCATATGCCGCACCTTGATCCGAGTCGCGGTTTTGACGGTCGCCCGTCCGCGTGTCAGAGGGCGCCGGTTTCCTTCTCCAGCATGCGCCCACCGCCTCGAATTCCGCGCCGACAGAAGGGAGCACCGATATGAAGAATCGACTCTTTGTCCTCGGTGTCCGCTGCTTCTACAAACTGTTCGCACAGCGGCTGCACTGGCGCGTGCCAGGTGCCCGTAGCCTGCGCGGCTGGTGCGCGCACAAGATCTGCAAAGACGTACGGTTGCCGGTCACGATCAACGCCCGCGTCGGGCTCCCGCCGTCCCTGCGGATGGGAAAGCACGCCGGGATCGGGCAGGGAACCCAGTTCCTCGGTCTGGGCAGCGTGTCCCTCGGCGAGCATCTGACCATGGGGCCGGATTGTCTTTTCATCACCGGGGACCATCCCGTTCCCAAATCCGGAGGGAACTTTCGTGACCACGCCTCGGTGCATTCGGACATCGTCGTGGGAGAAGACGTCTTCCTCGGCGCCCGCGTGACGGTTCTCCCGGGTGTGACCATCGGTCGAGGTGCTGCCGTGGGGGCCGGAAGCGTGGTGACGAAGGATGTTCCCGCCGAGGCAGTCGTTGCGGGAAATCCGGCCAGAGTCATCCGTGTCCGCGCGAAGTGAGCGGAGTTCCGTCGGCTGACTGAAGACAGCGGACACCCGGTCGCTGGTCCCGCGCGTCGCACGGGACCAGCGACCGAAGAGGGGAAAACCGACGCCGGAGGTCTGCGGTATCACCGCTACCCGGCCGGAGTGCCCGGGGCCGGCAACAGCGTGGTGTCCTTCCGTGGTTCCCGAGACTGATCCCGTGACGGCGGCACCGTGCAGCGGGCACCGTCGGCCACAGCCGTCCAGGCCGGGACGTCGGCGTGCGGCACAGCGGTCGCGCCGGCGGGGACTTTGAGCAGCAGCCCCACCGCGCCGACGCTCGTGGCGGAGACGACGACGAGTGCGATGCCGGGAGCGAGCAGCCCGTGGGTCACCAGCATCGCCGCCAGGCAGCCCGCCACCGCGAAGACGCTGAGGCACCGGACGACCTGCTGAACCGTCATGCCCAGCCGTCGCAACCGGTGAGCGATGTGGTCCAGGCCGCCCTGCATCAGGGGCCTCGACTCGCGGTAGCGGGAAAGCATCACCAGCGTGGTGTCCAAGGTCGGGACCAGGGTGGCGAGCAGAAGGCTGGCGGGCCCGGAAAGGCCTTCGGCGTCGTTGTGGACCACCATCATGGTCGAGGCCAGCATGAAGCCGACGAAGAGCGAGCCTGCGTCACCGAGAAAGATCCGTGCCGGATGCCTGTTGTGGAACAGGAAACCGAGACAGGAGCCGCCGAGGGCCGCCATCACCGCGGCCAGGCCCATGGAACCGTCGGCCAGTGCGGTCAGGCAGAGGAATCCGCCGATGACGACAGACAGGGACGACGCGGCACCGTCCATGTTGTCGAGCAGGTTGAAGGCGTTCGTCACGAAGACGATCCATACGACGGCGAACACCGCGTCGAACGTGCCGCCGAAGACGGTGGGATGCCCTCCTGCCACCACCACCGCCGAGGCGGCCGACGTCTCCACGCACAGCCGAAGTCGCGGGCTGAGCTGACGCAGATCGTCGATGAGCCCGAGAACGCACATGAGAGCGGCACTCCCGAGCACGACCGCGAGAACCGGGTCGAAGGCGCTCCCGGCGAGCGCGGCGGCCACACCCGCGGCAAGGGTGGCGACCGCGATGGCGATACCGCCGAGATAAGGCGTCGGCCTGGTGTGCGCCTTGCGACCGCTGGGGCGGTCGGTGATCCCACGGCGCAGGGCGAAGCGCCTCAGCGGCTCCGTCAGCAGTAGTCCGAGCAGCAGGGCCACGCCGCCCGCGCCCACCGTCGCCACCTCCGTACTCACACCGGCCACCGCCCCGCCAGAGCGGTCCCGGCAACGGGATCCTGACCCACGGGACGACGCTGCTCCGGGGCGCCCGGCCCGCGGGCCGGCAGCTTGTCGCCCCATGCGGCACGGGCGTCGGCGATCGCGTCGGCGATGACGTCGGAGAGAGTGTGCCGAGGCCGCCAGCCGGTCAGGGCGCGCAGCTTCGTCGTGTCGGGGACGCGTCGTTCCATGTCCTCGAAGCCTGGTCCGTACGCATCGGCGTACGACACGTGCTCCACCGTCGAGACGCTCTCGGCCTGAGCGATGACCCGGTCGGCCAGGTCGAGGATGCTGATCTCGCCGTCCGCGCCGATGTTGAAGGTCCCCCCGACCGCCCCCGGTTCTTCCAGCAGGAGCAGCAGCGCCGCGACGGCGTCGGCGACGTGCAGGAAGCAACGCCGCTGGCGGCCTCCCCCATGGATCGTCAGGGGTTCGCCGCGCACGGCCTGCCTGGCGAAGCGCGGGATGACCATTCCGTACGCCGGACTCTGGCGGGGCCCCACGGTGTTGAAGAACCGGACGACGGTCGACCTCAGTCCTCGCTCCTGGTGGTAGAGGCAGGCCATGATCTCGTCCACCGCCTTGGCCGTGCTGTACGACCAGCGGGCGATGGACGGGCTTCCCAGGATGCGGTCGGAGGTCTCGTCGAGGGGACCGGAGGAGTTCTTTCCGTAGATTTCCGAAGTGCTGGCGATCAGGATTCTGCGATCGTACCGCTGCGCGGACTCGATGACGGTCTCGGTGCCTTTTGTGTTCGTGATGAACGACTGCAGCGGCTTCTCGACGATGAGTTTTACCCCTACGGCCGCAGCCAGATGGATGACGGTGTCACACTCCTGTACCAGCTCGTCCACGAGCGGCGCGTCCAGGACCGAGCCATGACGGAAACGGAAACGCGGGTCGGTCCAGTTCTGGGTGAGGTTTTCCTGCCGTCCGGTGGTGAGGTCGTCGAGGACCACGACGCTGTGTCCGTTGGCCAGCAACGCGTCCACTAGATGGGAGCCGATGAAGCCGGCTCCACCGGTGACAAGATACTTCGAGCTTCGATCCATGCGCGGCTTCACTCCGGTTTCGGGTGGGGTCGGGTTCCACAGATCTCGATGGCTGAGCCAACGTTCACCTATGCGATGAATAGCGGAAATTGAAACCTCGTCAACTGAACCTGGCCCCCCGGCGCGTCTGCCGATTACGGAATCAAGGTGATGCCGGTGAGACACATTCCCGCAGAATCTCGACCGAGCGCACCGGCATGCATCAATGGGAGATGGCATATGCCACCCCCTGCAACAAAGGAGTGATGAGGGTGCGTCAGGAACGCAACATCCACAGGGGCAAGCTGGTTGTCGTAGGGCTGGGGTACGTAGGCCTTCCCCTGGCCGTGCGAGGCGTCGAAGCAGGGTATTCCGTCATCGGCGTGGACACGGACGAGTTGCGCGTGAAGCGCCTGGGGGCGTGTGACTCCTACATCGAAGACATCGACGACACGCGTCTCCTGGCCGCCGTGGACAGCGGCCGCTTCCGCGCCACCACCGCCTACGAGCACACCGACGGTTTCGACGTGTGTGTCATCACCGTGCCGACGCCACTGCGCGATGGTGTGCCCGATCTGAGTTACGTGGAGTGCGCCGGACGGAACATCGCCCCGCACCTCGCACCCGGCGCCACCGTGGTCCTGGAGTCCACCACGTATCCGGGGACGACCGACACCCTGTTGCGTCCGCTGCTGGAGGCGGGCAGCGGCCTGAAGGCGGGCGGCGACTTCCACCTGGGCTACAGCCCAGAGCGCATCGACCCGGGGAACCCGGACTGGCGCCTGGAGAACACGCCCAAGGTGGTCTCCGGGATCGATGCCGCGTCGCTGCGCAGCATCGAGCGTTTCTACGGCGACATCGTGGAGCGCACCGTGCCGGTGAACTCCTGCCGGACCGCCGAGCTGACCAAGCTGCTGGAGAACACCTACCGCCACGTCAACATCGCGTTGGTCAACGAAATGGCCGTGGTGTCACGTCAGTTGGGGGCGGACATCTGGGAGGCGGTCGAGGCCGCAAGCACCAAGCCGTTCGGATTCATGCCGTTCAGGCCTGGTCCGGGCGTGGGCGGGCACTGCCTGCCGGTGGACCCCTCCTACCTGTCCTGGCAGGTCAAGAGGCTGCTCAAGCAGGACCTCCGGTTCATCACGCTGGCGAACGAGATCAACGACCACATGCCTGATCACGTCGTCCGGCGGATCACCCGTGGACTGAACGAACGTGGCAAGTCGGTCAAGGGGTCCCGGGTACTGCAACTCGGCCTCGCCTACAAGAAGAACACCGGCGACATCCGGGAGTCGCCGGCTCTCGTTCTCGCGCGGTCGCTGCTCCAGCTCGGCGCCCGGCTGGTCGTGGCGGAGCCGCACACCGACTCCTACCTGGTTCCCCCGGAGATCACCCGTGTGGAACTCACCGAGGCAGAGGTCCGGGCGGCCGACGTGATCGTCGTGGCGACCGACCACGATGCCTTCGACTACGCGCTCGTCGAAGAGGCCGGCGCCTACGTGCTCGACACCCGCAACCGCTGCCGGGGGGAGCGTGTCGAGATCCTGTGACAGGGTGGTGCCCGAGGCGGCCCGGGTGTCCTCGGCCCCGTACAGGGCGCCTGTTCGGGGCGAACCGTGCGGCAGTCGGGGCTGACGCGCGGGCCGCGGCCTCCCCTTGTCAGCCGGCGGTACACCATCTGTACGAGGCTGCTCGCGCCTGGCGTGGACCGCAGCCGTGAGCGCCGTCGCAAGGGGGGCCCGGTCACAGGCCGCAGCGGCCGTGAGGTCTTCTCCGGACCGCCGGCCGAGCGGCAAGGGGAGCGGGGCCTGGTGCGTCCAACTGCACGGCAGACGGACGCACCAGGCCCCTGCTGTGTGCTGCGGTGCGCCGGGCGAGCGGGCCGACGGCCTGGTCGGCTGGGTGCGCACGCGGCCACCGACACCGAGAACCCGGCCTGACACGGGGCTGCCGAACGGCTCGCCCTATCAGCCCACTTGGTGGCAGGCGGGATCCGTCCACCCCGTCCCGCTGCGGTCAGGCGGCCCGTCCCTGCCCGGCCTCCCAACGGCCTGGTCCGCTGGGTGTGCACGCGGCCACCGACACCGAGAACCCGCCTGGCACGGGGCTGCCGAACCGGCCTGCCCTATCAGCCCACTTGGTGGCGGGCGGGATCCGCCCACGCCGTCCCGCTGCGGTCAGGCGGCCCGTCCCTGCCCGGCCTCGTCGATGGCGGCACCGCTGGGATGCCGACACCAGAGAGCGCAGGTGCCGGTCTGAGCCCCCAGCAGGTCCTCGGTCTCCTTCAGGAACTGCTGAGGTGCTGGACCGGCACCTGCACCTGCGCGGCCGGCCCCTGCCGGCCGGCAGAACGGGAACCTACGAAGCGCTGCCGGCGTAGGCCGGCAGGGAGCGGAACCACCGGACGGTCTCGGACAGTCCCTGTTCCAGCGGGACGGCCTCGAGGTTGGTGAAGAGACTGCGGAGCACCCCGTCGTCGGCCTGGGAGTCCCGCACGTCACCACGGCGAGGTGCCTCATGACGGATCTCGACCGCCAGTTCCAGCGTCTTGGCGAGGTGGTGCGCGAGTTCCAGGACGCTGACCCGGGTGCCGAAGGCCAGGTTGACCGGGCTTGCGCAGGTCACCTTCCGCAGGACGGCGTCGGCGAGCACCCGTGCGACCGTGCCGACGTAGGTGAAGTCGCGAGTCTGGTGGCCGTCCCCGAAGACCGTCAGCGGTCGACCGCGCAGCGCCGCGTCGATGAAGGCCGGAACGACCGCGGCGTAGGCGTGTCCGGCAGGCTGCAGCGGGCCGTAGACATTGAAGAAGCGGAAGGCAAGGGCCGGCAGGCCGAAGGCCGCTCCGTAGGCGAGCACATAGGACTCGGTCGCGAGCTTGCTGGCCGCGTAGGGGCTGAGCGGACGGGTCGGCAGATTCTCGTGCTTGGGCAGGTCGGTGACCGAGCCGTACACCGAGGACGACGACGCGGCGACCACGTGGGTGAGCCGGCGGCGGCACGCCTCGAGCACGCGCACCGTGCCGGTGGCGTTGGCCTCATGGCTGGCAAACGGGTCCGCCAGGGAACGCGGCACGGACGGTCGCGCCGCCAGATGGACCACGGCGTCGGCCCCCGCCACCACATCGCCGACCAGGTCCCGGTCGAGGATGCTGCCCTCGACCAGTTCCACGTCCACGCCCGCGAGATTGGCCGCCGAACCGGTGCTCAGGTCGTCCAGGGCGACGACCTTGCTGACCGAGGCATGGGCGGCCAGCTCCCGGCAGAGGTTCGATCCGATGAAGCCGGCGCCTCCGGTCACTACGATGTTCAACGATTCACACCTTTCGGTAGGGCTGTCGGCCACCAGCCGCGTGCGCCGGCGATGGAGGCATAGAGGTCGTGGGTGTCCCGGACCAGGCGTTCGGCCCCGAACCGCTGTGTCGTCCAAGAGCGGGCCTGCTGCCCCATGCGGTGGCGGAGCCGGTCGTCACCCAGGAGCCTGACGACGTGTCGGGTGAGGTCACCGGCGTCGGGAGGGGCCAGAAACCCGGTGTGCCCGTCCCGTACCACCTCTGCCACGCTGCCCACGTTCGTCGCCACTGCCGGTACGCCGGCCAGACCCGCCTCGATGAGGCTGACCGGCATGCCCTCGTTGTCAGAGGTGAGCAGCACCAGATCCGCGGCTGCGTAGACGGTCTCCACATCAGCGCGCCAGCCCAGCAGGTGCAGCGACTCGCGCAGATCGGCGGCTGTTTCCAGGTCGCCTTGCAGGTCACCTTCCCCGCAGACCAGGAACCGGGCGTTCGGCACGGTGCGGCGGACCTCGCGGGCCACCGACAGGAACCGATCGGGCCGCTTGACCCTCGTCACCCGCCCGACATAGGCCACGACGGGGCATTCCTGCGGCAGGCCGAGCTCCTCGCGTGCCTGCGAGCGCGACGGAGGCGCGGCCAGTGTGGTGCCGGGCGGGACCACGGCGTATTGCCGGGGCCGGCCGATTCCAGCGGCCAGGAGATCGTCACGGACGCTGCACCCCACCGCCACGAGCCGGTCGGTGACGGCCGCCAGGCTGCGCTCGGCCTGGACCAGCAGCCGTGTCTTCGCCGGTGTGAAGTAGCCGTGCAGGAGGTGGCCGTGGAACGTGTGCACCCGTACCGGCACCCGCGCGAGCACGGCCGCCGCACGTCCGAGTGCGCCTGCCTTGGCTGTGTGCGTGTGCACGATGTGCGGTCGGAACCGGCGCATCGCGGCGGTCAGTTCGGCCAGCGCACGCAGGTCGTCGGTGGGCCGCACCGCCCGGCCCAGGGTGGGTACCCGGCAGACCTGCACATCGGGGGCCCGTTGAACCACGTAGTCGGCCTCGTCCGGACCGACGAACCCGGCGTACAGGCGATGGTCGAACAGCTCGGGGTCGAGCCCCCGCATCAGTGTGGAGACCTGGAGGGCCGGACCGCCCACGTTCATTCTGGCGATGACCCTCATCACCCGGATACGGGAGCGTTCGGGGCCGACCGTGCGACGCCGGGCAATCACCATTCAGCCTCACCGCGTTCCTGGCCAACCGCTGAGGCGGGCACTGGTACATGATCACGACGGGCAGTCATGCTGGCAGGACGGGCCGGGGAGACGACGGCGACCTGCCGTCCGCCGGAACAGCACCACACCTATGGCCTACGTGACCCCGCTGGTCTCCAGGGACCCCGGGTGTCCTGCGCGGTCCGGTCGCCCGTTCCTCATGCCGGGACGAACACCACTCGGAACATCTTGGGCCAGAACTTCCCGGTCACCAGGAACTGATCCGTTCCCCGGACGGCCGCGATGCCGTTCAACGCGGACCCCGGGACCAGCTCGTCGCCGCGCAGCAGGCCCGACGCGTCGATGCTCGCCGTCACCGCTCCGGTGGCCGGGTCGATGCGTACGATCCGGTCGGTGAAGAGCACGTTGGCGTACACGGCTGCGCCGACGCACTCCAGCTCGTTCAGCTCCGTCACCGGGCGGCCCCTGTCGGTCACGACGACCTCGCCCGTCCTCGCAAGGGTGGCGGGGTCACGAAACGTCAGCCGGGCCGAGCCGTCGCTCGTCACCAGCCGGTGCCGTGCCCGTTGGAGGCACACGCCCCAGCCGTCGTCCGGGTACGGAACGCGGCGCAGCTCCGCGAGCGTCTTGGCGTCGCGCTCGATGGCGATCCGGTCCCGCCAGGTCAGCTGCCACAGGGTTCGGCCGAGCACCGTGATGCCCTCGCCGAAGAGCGGTGCGGGAAGCGCGGCGCGCACGGTGGGCGGTCTGCCCGGAGGTCCGGCCCGTACGGAGGACCGGGCGGACAGCCCGGTGCTCTCGTAGAGCGTGCCGCCGGCCATCTCAAGGCCCTCGGTGAACGCCTTGGGGTCGTGCGGCAGGACGCGGAGTACCTTGACCCGCAGGCGCTCGACGCCGTGCGCGGCGGTCAGCCGCCCGCCGGCGATCCGGCGGGCCGCACCGTCGAAGGCGTCGGTGCCTCCGTCCGCCGGTTTTCCGGCCGCGCACGATCCGAGCGCGAGCGCACCGATGAGGGCCGCCGTCCCCATGCTCCGCAGGCGCTCACGCATCGCACGCGCCCCTCGCCGTCAGCGCGGTGCACAGCGGTGTCGTCAGGAGTTGCCGCGGCGGGCCGGGGGTGACCGCTCGCGCGGTGCGACCCCAGGGGCCGGTTGTCACCCGGCGCCGTGCGGCAGGGCGGACGGTCTCGCGGCGGTGTGAGGTGACGTTCCCGGGCGGACGCAGGCCCCCGTGGAAGGCGGAGCCCGGCGCCGACGCGGCCGTCAGCGGTTGCGGCCGGGCGGCGAGGTGCCGTTGGGCGGCCATGGGGCGGGAACGGCTGAGCAGCCCTGTGACGGCTGTCCACCAGCGCCTTCGGCGCGGCACCGGGCCGGCGTCGGCGAGCGGGTGCTCGGCGCGGGCCGGCGGGGCGGTCGGGAGGGTGCGACGACGGTGCGGTGCCGCGCCGCCGAAGCGGCCGGGCCAGGACATTCGCCTGGCGCCCCGGCCGAAGCCGGGGCGCCAGGGTTCCCTGCGGAGGTCTCTCTCCGTCATGAATTACGGCGACGGCGCACGGCCAGCATCGTGCCGCTGCCCGTCAAGAGCAGTGCCGCTGCGGCGCCGCCCAAGGCCATGGCTTTCTCACTGCCCGTGTCTGCGAGTCTGCCATGGTGCGGGTCGCGCCCCGGGTCGTAGGGGTTGCGTCCGTCGTCCCCCTGTCCGTGGTGGTGGCCTCCGTCATCTCCGTGGTGTCCGCCAGGGTGGTGCGTGTGCGAGGGTTCAGGCCGCGGGTGATGCGTCGGGGGCGGGCTCGTCGGAGGCGGGCTCGTCGGCGGGGGCGAGCCGACCACGCCTTCCACGTAGATGCTCGTGCCGATGCTGGGATCCGGGTTGTCCGAGGTGAGCCGGAAGACATGCCAGCCGCCCGGGGTCGACCTCGGGATGGTCACGGTTCCCGACACCGCCCCGTGGGCGTCGGCCCGGAAGTGACCGAGGACGACCGGCGTTGACTCCAGCAGCGCCGTGACGCCCGCCCCGGGGGCGAACACATCTCTCGAGCTGAAGCTCAGCGAATCTCCGGCTGACACGTCGGTCCTACTGACCGACAGGAGCCTCGTCGATGGTGGATATGGTTGCGCGTAGGCGGTCTGAGTCGCTGCCAGCGGTGCGGCGACGAGCAGGGCGGCGGATGCCGCCGATGCCAGTGCGACGCGCCATCTGGGCGATGCCGTCATTTTCTTCACTCACTCTCCTCGGCTTAGGTCCAGTCCGGCCCGGCTGACGTCGGCCGGACTCAAGATCTAGTTACCAAGACTGGATATATCGAATAAATGGGACATATCTAAGCCGACTAGCGCGACTCCGCCCAGGACTCACCAGATGGGGTAGCACGACAGGCCGACACGGGGGTGGCTACTCCCTCCGCAACCCGCGAATCCTTATCGTCTGCTGTGCGCAACAGGGAACAGAATGTCCACTTTCGGGCTGTTCCCTTCGGTCCTATGAGGGGTGCAGCTTGGATCTCCACGGATTCCTGAAGGCTCTCGCCAGGCGCTGGCCTACCGTCGTGGCCTGCCTGGTGCTAGCGAGCGGGGCGGCACTCGCCGCGACGTTCCTGGTCACCCCCGTCTACGAGGCCAGGACTCAGCTCTTCGTCGCCACCCGCAGCGGCGAGGACTCCGCCCAGCTGAACCAGGGGCAGAGTTTCTCGCAGGCGCGCGTGCAGTCGTACGCGGCGATCGTGACGACGCGTCAGGTCACCGGGCCCGTGGTGAAGGAGCTGAGGCTGCGCACCACACCGGAGGAGCTGGCCTCGCGGATCACCGCCGCCGCACCGCTCAACACCGTGCTCATCGACATCGCCGTCCGGGACACCACACCCAAGCGGGCGGCGCTCATCGCCAATGCCGTGGCGGAGCGGTTCAGCGCGGTCGTCGAGCGGCTGGAGACGCCCAGGCAGAACCCTGGCCCGGTGCCGCCCGGAAAGGTCCTGACGGGCGGCGGAGCCGCAACATCACCCGTTTCCCTGGGCGTCACCCAGGAAGCCGTCCCCCCCGCCCGACCGGTCTCGCCCCGCCCCCTGCTGAACCTGTCCGCAGGGGTGGTGGCCGGCCTGCTGCTGGGTGCCGGCGTGGTCGCCCTGCGCGAGAACCTCGACACCACGCTCAAGACCAGCGAGGCGCTGAGCGAGTTCATCGCGCTGCCGGGCCTCGGCACCATCCCGTACGACAAGAACGCCCCCCGGCAGCCGCTCGTCAGCACCGACGGGCACTCAAAGCGCGCCGAAGCCTTCCGCAAACTGCGCACCAATCTGCAGTTCTCCCAGGTCGACGACCCGCCCCGGATCATCGTGGTGACGAGTTCCGTGCCGGGTGAGGGCAAGACCAACACCTCGGTGAACCTCGCCCTCTCGCTCGCCGAGGCCGGCATCTCCACCTGTCTGGTGGACGGGGACCTGCGCCGGCCGTGCGTGGCCGCGGCCTTCGGGCTGGTCCAGGACGCCGGTCTGACCACGGTACTCATCGGACAGGCCCGTATCGAGGACGTGATGCAGCAGTCCGGCCGGCTCGCGGTACTCGCCGCCGGCGCCGTGCCGCCGAACCCCACGGAGCTGCTCGCCTCGGCGCGCATGAAAGAGGTGCTGCACGAGCTGGCCGACACCTACGAGGTCGTGATCGTCGACACCGCGCCGCTGCTGCCCGTCGCCGACACCGTCGGACTCGCCTCGCTGACCCAGGGCGCGCTGCTCGTCGTCCGCGCGGCCAAGACCAGCCGGGACCAGGTTCGCACCGCCGCGGCGTCGCTGGAACGCGTGGGCGTCCGCATCCTCGGTACCGTCTTCAGCATGGCTCCCGCCCCCAAGGGCGACCTCTACGGCACCTACGGGCGGTACAGCGAGCTGCCCGCTCCCCGTGCCTCGGCCTTCCCGGAGAAGGCCGGCATCACCTCGGGTACGCGGGGCACGGGCCGGAAATGACCCGGGTCCTGTTCGTCTGCACGGGCAACGTGCACCGTTCGGTGCTCGCCGAGCGACTGCTGGCCATCCGGCTCCCGCCCGGCTCGGCCGTGCGGCCGGAGAGCGCCGGCACGGAGGCGCTGCCCTGTTCCGACATGGAGGCGTCCACCAGGGCGGTGCTGGAGGAGCTGGGCGGTGACGGCTCGGGCTTCGCGGCCCGCCCGCTCACCGCCCAACTCGTCACGGGAGCGGCGCTGGTCCTCGGACTCGCGCGCGAGCACCGGGAGGCAGCCGTGCGCCTGGTGCCGTCGGCGCTGCGGCGCTGCTTCACCCTGAAGGAGTTCGTGCGTCTGGCCACCGGCGGACCGGGCGGAGTGCGGAGCGGGGAGTTCCGGGTGGATTCGGGGCGCTGTGCCGCGGTGGCGGTCGCGGCAGCCCGCAGAGGAACCGCCGCCCCGGTCCCATCGGCCGAGGACGACATCGCGGACCCGTGGGGCAGGCCCCGGCATGTGCTGTACGCGTGCGCCCGCGAGATCGACCATGAGGTGAGCAGGCTCGCCGGGCTGCTGGACGGCAGCAGCGCGAGGGCCTGAACGCCCCCTCTCCGGCCGCACACCGGTCCGGTGACGCCCTCCGGCTCCGTGGTCGATGTTCCCCCAAGGGCTACCGCGCAGTAACCCCTTGACCCTACGCTGCCGCCAACTGGTCCGACAGCAAAGGGGACTTGAGGCATGCGCGGGATTGGGTCGGTGAGACGGGCGGCGGCGCTGGCGGCGGCCGCGGCTCTGTTGGCGGTGGCGCCGGGGAACGCTCACGCGGCGTCGCCGAAGTTCTCCGGGACGACGGCGATCGGGACGCACAACGCGTACGACAAGGCTAAATACAGTTACTTCGCACAGGCGTTGGACTCAGGCGCCTCGCTGCTGGAGCTGGACGTCTATGTGGACACCATCAGTCACCGGTGGCGCGTGAGTCACAGCAACCCGTGGGGCAACGACAACAACTGCGAGGACGCGGACACGCCCGGCGAGCTGTACAGCAAGAACCGCAACCAGGACCTGGGCGGCTGCCTGGACAACATCGCGGCCTGGAACCAACTGCACCCCGACCACCCGCCCATCATCTTCAAGGTGGAGATGAAGGTGGGCTTCGCCAACAACGCCGGCCTCGGCCCCGACGAGTTCGACACGCTCGTGTCACAGAAGCTCGGCAGCAGCGTCTACAAGCCCTCCGACCTGCTGGGCGGGACGTACACCTCGCTGGACGCGGCGGCCAAGGCCGACGCCTGGCCCGCCCGGGACGCACTGAAGGGCAAGTTCCTCTTCGAGCTGATCCCCGGCACGGTGGAGCAGTCCAACCCGTTCGACCACTACTGGACGGACGAGGAGTACGGGGACCATCTGCGCGACCTGTACACGGCCGGGAACATCACGCGCGCACAGGCCTTCCCGGCAGTGCTCGGCGCGGAGAACGGCGACCCGCGCACCAGCCGCTACGACGCCTCGATCCGGCCCTGGTTCGTGTTCTTCGACGGTGACGCGGCGACGTACGTGAACAACGGCTACGCCACGTCCTTCTACTCCACCAGCCATTACATCCTGATCATGACGGCCGCCGACAAGGTGTCTCCGGCGATCTCCTCCACCGACCCGACCGATGCGGAAGTCGCTGCCCGGCTCGCCCTGTTGGCAGGGGATCACGCAAGCGTCATCACCTCCGACTGGTCGGCGAAGTCGGCGTCGGTGCTGAGCTCGGCGACGGCCAGGAGCTGACCTCGCGGCGCGGACCCGATCGTGAGGGTTCCGCGCATGGACGTTCCGCAAGCGGGAACAGGGGCACAACGACCGTATGCTGCACGGCATCGACGTAAGCTCCTTCCAGTCGTCCTCCTACGGCACGGACGGCCTCTCCTTCGTCTTCGTCAAGGCGACGGAGGGGCGTTCGTACGTCAATCCACGACTGTCCGCCCAGGCGAAACGGGGGCGGGACGCCGGCTTGGTGGTCGGCTTCTACCACTTCCTCTGGCCGGGTCACCTCTCCGACCAGGCCCAGCACTTCGTCAGACACGCGCCCGAGCACCCGGGTGACCTCCTGGCCGTCGACTGGGAGACCACCGGTGCCGGGACACACGCGAGCAACGCGGACAAGGACCTGTTCATCCGGACTCTGAAGAGACTCCGGCCGCACAACCGCGTGTTGCTCTACACGAACCGGGAGTACTGGCTGAACGTCGACGTCACCTCGTACGCCGGCGACGGCCTGTGGATCGCCGACTACGTCACCGCGGGCCATCCCCGCATCAATGCCGAGTGGCGTTTCCACCAGTACTCCAGCGACCCGCACGACAGGAGCGTGGCCGCGTTCGCCCACGCGTCCGCACTGCGCGAGTGGGCCGCGCCCTGACATCCCGCTCCTGCTCCTGCATGACGAAGGGGGTGCCCCTCCCCACCGGAAGCAGGCACCCCCTTTCGCTCACCTCACTTGCTCAGGTAGGCCCAGAACTCGTCGAACGACAGGACCTTGTCGCCGTTGAGGTCGCGGGTCCTGATGATGGCCTCGGCCACCGTCTCGGTGACGTTCCAGTCACCCTCCTGCGCCAGGGCGTGCTTGAACTCGGCCGCGGTGATGAACCCGTCACCGTTCGCGTCGATCCGCTGGAACTGCTTGCGTGCTTCCTCGATGTCCGCCACCGATCCGCCCCTTTTGTTCGTTTTCTCATGCCGTGCAGGCGTACTGACGCTGGTCAGATTAACGGCCCTCCTCAGCGCGGAGTGCGGCGACCACCCAGGCGACGTGTGGTGCGGGCCGCCGGCTCACGGGGGCGAGCAGTCAGCGGTGCCGTCCGGCGGCGGACAGCCGGACGAGCCAGGCCCGGCTCGCGCAGGGTGCGGATCGGTTCCAGGCGGGCGACGAAGGCGGCGCCCGGTGCCGGAAGCCGTCCGCGGAACGGCCCACGGATGGCGAAGAGTCCGGTGCCGTCTTCCGCCATGGCTGGGAGTCTGGGCCTTCCAGTGGACGGAGACTCAAGGAGCGTGGTGATGCAGACGTTGCGGGACATCCTGGACGCGGCGGCGGGTGGCGTCTTCCCGCCGGCCGACGGCGGTACGACGGTCGTGCCGCAGCCCTCGGAGCGGGACGCCGGGGTGCTGGCGTTCACCGCGCACTCGGTGGTGTTCACGGACCAGGACCCGGACTGGGTGTACGGCACACTGCGCGCGGCCGAACGGGAGAGCGACGCCCTGGCCGCCGCCATGAACGCCCGCTTCCTGACCGCCCTGATGGACCGCACGGGCCGCCGCGGCGACACGATCGACGTGCTGCTGGTCGGCTCCCCGCTGCCGGACGGCCCGACGCTCGCACTGCGGGAGGTCACCGAGCCCTCCCATCCCCGGGTGATGAGCTCCCGGCAGCGGCGCGAGGCGGTGCGGGTGTGGGCGGCGGACGGCGGGCTGCTGGTGCTGGGACGCGGGGTCGGGGGCCGGCTGGAGGTGGCCGTGGAGGTCGAGGAGGGGGTACGGCACCGGGGGCTGGGGCGGGCGCTGGTGACGGCGGCACGGCAGTTGGCCGGAGAACCGGTGTGGGCGCAGGTCTCGGCGGGGAACGCCCGCAGTCTGCGGGCGTTCCAGGCGGCCGGGTACCGGCCGGTGGGCTCGGAGCTGCTGCTTCAGCGGAAGATGCCGGTGTGGCCGAGGGAGTAGCGGCCGGGCTGGGGGTAGACGGCGAGGCCGTGCGGACCGCTGCCGACCTTGATGCGGGCCAGGAGCGTGCCGGTGCGGGTGTCGATGGCGTACACCTCGGAGTTGTACCGGCCCGACAGCCACAGCACGTGGCCGTCGGCCGAGACCCCGCCCATGTCGGGGCTGCCGCCGCCGGGCAGATGCCATTTCCCGATGAGCCGGTTCCGGCTGAAGTCGAAGATGGAGATGGTTCCCTCGCCCCGGTTGGAGATGTACATCTCGCGGGAGTCCCGGCTGACGTACAGGCCGTGGGCGCCCTTGCCGGTGGCGAGGAAACGGGGCCGCTCGAAGGTGTCGCCGTTCAGGATCCACAGCCCGTTGGCCACCATGTCGGCGATGTAGAACCGTTTGCCGTCGGGTGAGACCTTGACGTCCTGCGGCATGGCACCGTGGAGCGGCAGCCTTTCCTGCGCGACGACCTTCCTCTTCGCGGTGTCGACCTTGAGGATCTCGCCGCTGAACTCGCAGGAGACGATGAAGTAGCGGCCGTCGCGGGAGAAGTCGGCGTGGTTGACGCCGTAGCAGCTGACCGGCACGGACTTCACGACCTTCATGGTGTGCGCATCGCGGAAGACGAGTGCCCGGTCCATGGAGGCCATGACGACCGCGTACTTGCCGTCGGGTGTGAAGTACAGGTTGTACGGATCATGCACGGCGACCGGCCGGCCGGCCCGGCCGGTCTTCGGGTCGATGGGGGTCAGGCTGTTGCCGAGGTCGTTGTTGACCCAGAGGGTCTTCAGGTCCCAGGAGGGCACCACGTGCTGGGGCTGGCGGCCGACCGGGATGGTCTCGAGGATCCGGTAGGTCGTCGGGTCGATGACCGTCACCGTGTCGGAGTTGGTGTTGGGGACGTACACCCGGGAGGGGAAGTTCCTGACCACCGGCGAGAGCCGGTTCGGGCGGTCGGCGGCGTAGACGTCCTTCGGGTCCAGCACCGGGGGCATGCCGGGCAGGACGTTCACCTGCGGCTTCCTCACCTGTGGCGGGGCCGGTGCCTTGCTGCCGAGGGCCTCGTTCTCGTGTTGCTCGGAGCCCGCGCCGCACGCGGACAGCAGCGACAGGGCGGTGAGGGCGGCACAGGCGGCCAGCAGGCGGGCGGCTTTCGTGGATCGCATCAGCTCAGCAGCTCCGTGGTGGTGACCGCGCGCAGTCCGCGGCGGTCGAGTTCGTGGAGGACGTCGGGCAGGGCGGCGACCGTGTCCGGGTAACCGAGGTGCAGGCTCACCACCGATCCGCCCCGCACCTCGGCGAGGATCTTGCGGGTGATGGCGCGGGCGCCGGGCCGGGTGTAGTCGAGGGAGTCGATGTCGTACGCCAGCACGTGCGGGTAGCCGGCGGTGCGGGCCAGTCGGGTGACGAGCGGAGTGGCGGCCGGGGCGCGGGAGGGCCGGAACCAGGTGCCGATGGACCCGGTGAGCCGTCTGAGGCGGTCGGCGCAGTCGGTGATCTCCTTGCGTGCCTGAGCCTCGGTCAGGGTGTTGACGGCGATGTGCCGCTGGGTGTGGTTGCCGAGGTCGTGGCCGCCGTCGAGGATGCGGCGGGCGACGTCGGGGTGTTCGTCCAGCCAGGTGCCGACGGCGAGGACGGTGAGCCGGGCACCGCGCCGCTCGGCCGCGGTGAGCAGGGAGTGGGCCAGGGCGGGGTCGCCCTGGCCGTGGAAGGTGAGGGCTACCTGGGGACGGCTGCGCGGGCCGTGGGTGATCTGCGCGGGCTGCCCCGGGTAGGCGCGGGGGCCGGGGGCCGTCCGGGAGACGGCACCCGCGGGACGCCGGCCGGAGCCGGAAGCCGCGGAGGTGGCGGTGGCGTGCGGGGCGGCGGCCGGTTCGGCGCCGCAACCGGCGGCGAGCGCGCACGAGGCAACGAGCCCGGTGCCCGCGCGCAGCACTCCGCGTCGGTTGGTCGTGGTCACCCGCACCATTTAAGAGGTGATTGGTAAGAAAATCACCGATTGCCCCATTCGGGGGACATTTTCGGGTCGCAGCGCCCGCAATGCCTGCGACAGCAGGGGGGATTGCCACTCCGCTCATCGCGGGTCTTCACGGGTCTTCACGACTCTTCACGGGTCGTCACGGGCTGCTACGGCGCGGCAGCCGGCCTGGTGCCGACACCTGCGGCGAAGGCCCGGGCCCGCCCGCGCGCATCGACGCCCGCGAGGCCGCACCAACGATGGACGAGCCGCCCCGACGACACCCCGGCAGGGCTCATCGGCCGGCGGCGCACGCCCGCGACCCCCGCATGACGACCCCGGCGACCAGCCACCCGTCCACGGCCGGGCTCAGCGGTCGGCGACGCGCATCTCGAACCAGGTTGTCTTGCCGCATGGCAGCAGGTCGACGCCCCAGCGGTCGGAGAGTTTGTCCACCAAAAACAGGCCGCGTCCGCTGACGTCCAGCTCCTGGACCGGCATCAGGCAGGGCAGGCCGCGGGAGGGGTCGCGGATCTCGACGCGGATCCGGCCGGGGCGGCGGCGCATGCGGAGGCCGAAGACGCGGGCGCCGGTGTGTCGTACCGCGTTGCCGACGAGTTCGGAGACGAGCAGGACCGCGTCCTCGGCCAGCTTGGGCGTCAGCCGCCAGTGGCGCAGGACGACGACCTGGGTCAGCCGGCGCGCAGTGGCCGCGGACTCGGGGCGGGACGGCAGCGGTACCTCCGCCTCGGTCGGGTCGCCGAACAGTTCGAGCGCTTTGAGTGCGTGTTCGTCCTCGACCGCCGGCGACCAGCGTGCCGCGGTCGCACGGCTGTGCCCCTGCGGCTGTTCGATGCCCTCCAGCCCCGCCATGCCCCCCATGATGGCCGTCCGGAGCCGCCTTCGGGGCCGTTCCGGAGGAATACGCCCCTCGCACGACCCCGTTCCGGGCCACTCGATCGGCATATGCCGACGGCATGGGTATGTCCGACTCGACCGCTGCGACCTGCCACGACGGCTCAGTTCCGGGCAATCGTCAGGCTCCCTCGACACAGCGGAGTCAAGGCCGCCTCGAGGCTCCCGCAATCAGCCCCATCGAGGGACCCGGGTGAGACGTCGTGCACCGCAAGCAGGCCAGGGCGAGTTCACACCGCGACATCCGTCGCGAGGATCACAGGAACTTCGCCTTGCCCGGCCCCTCCTCGACGAAGCTGCGCATGCCCCGCACCCGGTCCTCGGTGGCGAACAGCCCCGCGAACCAGTTCCGTTCCACGGCGAGCCCGGTGTCGATGTCGGTCTCGATGCCGGTGTCGACGGACTCCTTCGCCGCGCGCAGGGCGATCGCCGGGCCCTGGGCGAGCTTCGCGGCCCAGGCGTGCGCCTGCTCGTACACCTCGGCGGCCGGGACGACCCGGTCCACCAGGCCGATCTGCAGGGCCTCGTCGGCCTTCACCATCCGGCCGGTGAAGATCAGGTCCTTGGCCTTGGAGGGGCCGACCAGCCGGGGCAGCCGCTGGGTGCCGCCGGCGCCCGGGATCAGGCCCAGCAGGATCTCGGGCTGGCCGAGCTTGGCGTTGTCGGCCGCGATGCGGTAGTCGGCGCACAGGGCCAGTTCGCAGCCGCCGCCGAGCGCGTAACCGGTGACGGCGGCGACGACGGGCTTGGGGATGCGGGCCACGGCGGTGAAGGAGTCCTGCAGGGCGCGGGCGCGCAGGACCATCGCGGTGTGGTCCATGTCCTGCATCTCCTTGATGTCCGCGCCCGCCGCGAACACCCGCTCGCCGCCGTAGATCACCACGGCGCGCACGTCGTCGCGCCGCGTGGCCTCCTCGGCGAGTTCCTTCAGTCGGTCCTGGGTGGCGACGTCCAGGGCGTTCATCGGCGGGCGGTCCAGGCGCAGGGTTCCGACGCCTTCAGCGACTTCGAGAGTGACGGTCATGCCCGCAGGTTAGCGGGCGTTCACACGAAGCAGCAGCGCCCCCTCTGGCCAACGCGCGTAGAAGCGCGCATCATGGCGTGGCCGAAGCACCATCCCACAGCCGATTCGTCGCGCATTGTCATGCACTACTCAACCCCCCACATCGAGCGGTGCACTGAACTCCCCGACCGACGAAGGGACAAGCAATGGCTTGCGGATCCACCGCGCTATGGGCAGGTGAGACCTCCTGGTTCTGCTGCGGCAGCTCATGGGGACCCTGCGGCAGCACCGGAACCGGCGCCTGCGGCACCTGTCAGTCCAGCAAGCACATGGCCGCCTGGCCCAACCTCTCGTCCGCCTGCTGGAGCGTCACCAACCCCGGTGCCTGCGGCGAGAACATGCCCAGACGCGGCTGCGGCGCCGTGATCAACGTCAAGCACCAGTGTTCCGGCGCCACCGTCTGCGTCACCCTCGCCGACTGCGGCCCCAACACCCAGCTGTGGTGCGGCGAGGCCACCTGCTGCAACGGCGCGTGCCGGACCAACCGGGTCCTCGACCTGACCCCCTCCGCCTACTCCGCCATCGGCAGCCTCAGCTCCGGGCTGCTCCCCGTCTACATCTACGAGTGAGGAGGACGACCATGACCGCCGGCAAGAGCCTCGACCGCCGCCGCCTGCTGACGACCGCCGCGCTCGGCGGCGCCACCATCGTGGGCGCCTCCGCGCTCGGCGCCCTGGACGCGGACGCCGCGTTCGCCGCCCCGATGCCCTCCCTGGACCCGGCGATCTCCAAGTCGTCCTTCGTCGACGGCCGCGTCAGCCAGATCAAGGGCCGTGTCCTCGACGTCGTCGAATCCGACGGCGGGCACCGGCTCATCCAGCTCACCAACGCCACCAGCATCTGGAAGCTGGAGACCGTCACCGCCGAGTCCATCGAGCCCGGCGACGGCCTGTACGCGCGGGGCGTCGACATGCCCGACGGCACCATGGCCGCCGACGCGGTGTGGGTGAACATCGTCAACCTCTACGTCACCGTCCGCGGCATCGAGCGGTCCCGGCTGCACCTCAGCCACGGCCGCAACGCCCTGGTCGGCAACATCGTGACGAAGAGGACCACCGCGTCCTTCCGTGGCGGCGCCCTCACCTCGGACCTCTCGCAACTGCGGATCGGGCAGCACGCCCAGGTGCTCGGCGCCTGGCGGCCCGCGGACGACAGCGTGGACATCGCCCGCATCACCGTCGGGCACTGAGCCAGGGGGTACGTGATGGCAACGCTCGCTACGAGCCTCGTGCCGCTGCTGCTCGGCGTCCTGCTCGCCGTCACCGGGGCGGGCAAGGCGTTCGGCCGGCAGGTCGCGCGCCAGGCGGCCGGCACCGTGCTGGTCCGCGTCCTGAACGACGGCCGCCGCGCCACGCTGGTCCTGCGGGCCACGGGCGCCGTGGAACTGGCGGTCGCCGTCGGCCTGCTGGCCGCGCCGGCCACCGTGGGTCCGGGTGTCGCGGCGACCGTCCTGGGAACCGGCTTCCTCGGATACCTCGGGTACGCCCGGGCGACCGCTCCGGAGTCGTCCTGCGGATGCACCGCGCGGGACAACGGCCCGGTCTCCTGGCGGGCCTTCGCCCGCGCGGGCCTGGTCGTGGCGGGCGGGGCCGCGGCCGTCGGGGCACGAACGGCCTGGTGGACCGAGGCCGTCCGGCACCCGGTGGCGTCGGTCGCGGTCCTGGCCGTCGCCCTGGCCGTGCTGGTCGCCGTATCCAGCGACCTGGACCACCTGTGGCTGGTCCCGCTGCGCAGGACGCGGCTGAAGGTCTTCGGCCACCCGCTCCTCGGGAACCACGGCGAGGAGGTGCCGGTCGCCGCCTCCGTCGAACTGCTGGAGCGTTCGCTGGCCTGGGTGGCCGCCTCGCCGGTCGTACGCTCCGGGCTGATCGACCACTGGGAGGCCGACGGTTGGCGCTTCCTGCAGTTCGCCGGGGTCCATGACCCGGACGGCACGGCACGCCCGGTCACGGTGCTGTTCGCGCTGGACCCGCACGCGACCAGGGACACCACCGGCAATCCGGCGGTCCGCGTCACCCTGATCGACGACCGGACGGACGAGCCGGTGGAGGTGGACCTGCTCGCCGGCTTCCCGGCGCGCACGACCCTGCCGACGGCCTGAGACGGCGAGGGGCGGGGCACCACCCGGGTGTCCCGCCCCTCGCCCTCCGTACGTCACTGCCCCCGTGCGTCGCTCACTTCTTCCACTCGGCCCAGCTCATGTTCCATCCGTTGAGCCCGTTGGCCGGATCCACCGTGCGTTCGTCCGAGTGCTGCACGACCACCACGTCGCCGACGATCGAGTGGTTGAAGAACCAGGCCGCCGGGACGCTCCTGTCGTAGCCGCCGCGCACGTCGCGCAGGCCGACGCAGCCGTGGCTGGCGTTGTAGTTGCCGAAGGCGTCGCCGCCCCAGTAGTTGCCGTGGACGAAGGTGCCGGAGTTGGTCAGGCGGATGGCGTGCGGGACGTCCTTGATGTCGTACTCGCCGCCGTAGCCGACGGTGTCGCCGTTCATCCGGGTGACGGTGAGCTTCTCGCTCATGACCATCTGGCCGTTCCAGGTGTCGTAGCCGGGCTTGCCCGTGGTGACCGGGAGGGTCTTGATGACCTTGCCGTCCTGGGTGACCTTCATCGTGTGCTTCTTGGCGTCCACGTAGGACACCTGGTTGCGGCCGACGGTGAACACGACCGTCTTGTGCTGCTTGCCGTAGACGCCGTCACGGCCCTCGACGCCGTCGAGGTTCAGGTCGACGGTGACCTTCGTGCCGGACTTCCAGTAGTGCTCGGGGCGGAAGTCCAGGCGGTCGTTGCCGAACCAGTGGCCCTCGACGTCGACGGCCGGCTCGGTCCTGATCCGGACGGCCTTCTCGACGTCCGCCGGGTGGGTGATGCCCCGGGTGAAGCGGAGGGAGAAGGGCATGCCGACGCCGACGGTGGAGCCGTCCTCGGGGGTGAAGTAGCCGACGAAGGTGTTCCGCGGTGTGAGCGTGGTGAACGTGGAGTCCTCGGCGGCCTCGCGGCCCGCGGAGTCCTTGGCGACCGCGTGCACGGTGTACTTGGTGGCGGCGGCCAGGTGGGTCGACGGCGTCCACGAGGCGCCGCCGCCGGTGATGGTGCCGTCGACCTTCACGCCCTTGACGTCCTTGACCGTGACCTCGGTCAGCTTGCCCTGGGCGACACTGACCTTCAGGGCGCCGCTGGTGTCGACGCCGGTGGCGCCGGACTTCGGCGTGATCGTCACGGCGGCGGCGGACTGCTTGCCCTCCTGGCCAGCCGGACCCCCCTTGCCGTCGCCGGAGCCGGACCCCGAGGCGCCGCCCCCGCCGCACGCGGTGAGCGAGAGCAGCAGGGCGCCCACGATCAGCGCCGGCCCTTTGCGTCCCTTGCCCCGCCCCTCAACCGATGCCCCCGATATCGGCCGCACGTTCAAGTCGTTCTCCCCTCACAGGCCCTGCTCAGGCCCACGCCCCGGCGCGTCCCACGCACGCATGGGGGCATGGTAACCGCAGGGTTTTGAGCAAGATGTCAGGCGGATGTCACCGTTGCGTCGCAACTTCCGTCACCCGCCTGCACCGTGAGAACCCGCCTCTCACCTGGTGTGTCTACCCAGCCCGCGCCGCGAGCGTGCGCAGCAGTTCCGCCGTGGCCGGGTCGGCGGGGAAGAACGTCTCGATGGCGATCTCGTCGAGTGTCACGTCGCGCGGGGACCCGAACACCGTGGTGGTGTACAGGAGACTGAGGTCACCGAAGTCCGTGGCGAGCAGCAGCGGGACGGCCAGGTCGTTGACCGGCTCGTCGTCGCCGTGGCCGGCCGGGACCGGGTAGGACTCGATCTCGGCCAGCAGTTCGGCGAGGCCCTCCGTCGCGGTGCGGGCGAACTGCCGGCGGATCCGGCGCAGCACGTGCCCGCGCCATTGGGCGAGGTTGCGGATCCGCCGCGACAGGCCGTCCGGGTGCAGGGTGGCTCGCAGCACGTTGACGGCAGGCGTGCACAGCGCGGGCGGCAGGTCTGCGAGGAACGCCGTCGCCGCGCGGTTGGCGGTCAGCAGTTCCCAGCGCGCGTCGACCGCGAGCGCCGGGTACGGCTCGTGGCCCGTGAGTACGGCGTCCACGGCGGCGCGGGCCGCGCCGAGGTCGGCGAGTGACCGCTCGGGGTACACCGGCGCGAAACCGGCGGCCAGGTACCAGGCGTTGCGTTCCCGCAGCGGGACCTCGAGTTCGTCGCACAGCCGCTCGATCATGTTCCGGCTCGGGGTCGCCCGCCCGGTCTCGATGTAACTCAGGTGCCGGGTGGAGAGGTTGGCCGCGACCGCGACATCCAGTTGCGAGCGGCGCCGGTGCTCCCGCCAGCGTCGTACCAGCTGCCCGACGGGCTCCTTGGTGACCATGCCCCGAGGTTGTCCGATCACCGCACGGACGGCAATGACCTCGCGGGTTATCGACGCCGGGCGGCTCGGCGGCGCAAGGTCGGAAAGCGCAACGCCAGCCAGAGGAAACGGAGTCGGCCATGACCGAGACCATCGAAACCGTCACCGCCCAGCACCGGGCGACCGTCGAGGACTACGTACGGTTCTGGAACGCCCAGGAGCCCGGGGAGCAGCAGCGCCTCGCCGCGGCGGTGTTCACCGAGGACGTCCGGTACTACGCCCTGATCGGGGTGCTCAGCGGGCCGTCCGCGCTGATCGGCTTCCGGGAACAGTTCACGCAGCACATGGGCGGCGCCGTGTTCAGCAGCAGGCGGGAGCCGGAGATCCTGCACGGCCGCGCCCGGCTGATGTGGCGGATCGAGGCGGGCGGCAAGGAGTCGTTCGCCACCGGCACCGACATCCTGGTCTTCGACGAGGGCGGCCGGATCACCACGGTCTCCGCCTTCCTCGACCAGGCACCGGAAGGCTTCGACCCGAACGCCTCCCACGACTGACCGCTGCCGGCTCACCTGACTCACCAGACTCATCGGAATCACCGGGCTCACCAGACTCACCGGGCTCACCGGGCTCACCGGGTCAGTCGACCGCACTGCCCGCCGTCCACTCCTGCCAGTTCAGGTTCCAGCCGCCGAGGCCGTTGTCGGGTGCGACGGTCTTGTCCTTGCTGTTGACGACCTCGACGACGTCACCGATGAGGCTGCGGTCGAAGAACCAGCCGGCGGGGGTGCCCGAGCTGCCGCCCTTGACGTCTCTCAGGCCCACGCAGCCATGGCTGACGTTGACCCGGCCGGGGGCGTCGGGAGCCCAGTAGTTGCCGTGCAGGTAGGTGCCGGATCCGGTGAGCTTCATGGCGTGCGGGACGTCGGGGATGTCGTACTCGCCGCCGAAGCCGACCGTGCGGCTGTTCATGCGGGTGACCTCCAGCATGTCCATCACCACCATCTTGCCGTTGTAGGTGGGGTGCTTGGGGGCGCCCGCGGTGACCGGCACGGTGGCGAGCAGTTCTCCGTCGCGCCGCACCTCCATGGTGTGCTTGGCCGCGTCGACCAGCGAGACCTGGCTGCGGCCGACGGTGAAGCCGAACCTCTTGTACTGGAGGCCGTAGACGCCCGGCGCCCCCTGCACGTCCCGCAGCCGCAGCTCGACGCTGACCTCCGTCCCGGGCTTCCAGTAGCGCTGGGGGCGGAAGTCCAGGCGGGAGGCGCCGAACCAGTGCGGGCGGACGTCCACGGGGGGCCGGGCGGTGACGTGGACGGCGCGTTCGACGGCGGCGCGGTCGGCGATCTCCCGGCTGAAGGAGAGGGAGACGATCATCCCGGTACCGACGACGGAGCGGTTCTCGGGGGTGACGTAGGCGATGAACCGCTCGTCGGGGACGAGGGTGGTGAAGGTGGTGTGCCGGGCCGAGCGGCGGCCGTGGGAGTCCAGCGCGACGGCGTCGACGGTGTACCTGGCGGCGAGCGCCAGCCGTTCGTGGTCGGGCTTCCAGGTCAGGCCGTCGGCGCTGATGCGGCCGGGGACCGGGTAGTCCTGCGCGTCCTGGGACCTGGTGACCCTCACCTTCTCCAGGTGCCCGCCGGGCACCTGTACCCGCAGCCGCGTGCCGGGGCGGACGTCCCTGCCGCCGTCGTCCGGGGTGATGCGGATGGCGTCCTCGGGGGCCGGGGGCTTGCCCAGGATCCGGTCGAGGTCCAGTCCGCCCGAGCCGACCGAGGAGCAGCCGGCCAGCAGAGCCGCCCATGTCAGTGCCGCGACCAGCGCGGCCCCGGCGCGCCGTGCGCTTCCTAGTGCATGCCTCACGCGGGGCTCAACGACGGGGCCGCCCCGGGGAAACGAAGGGACCGCTTCCGGAAGGCGGCGACGGGACACCCAGGGACGACGGGCCCGACCCGGGGGAAACGTGAGTGCGACCCATGCGCTGGGCAGAACAGTGGGAGGACGACACGAAGGCGAGCCGCCGCGCCCGCGTCAGAGCCGTCGGGGCGCAGCCGTGGCGGAGCCGCGGGCGCGCAGCCGTGGCGGGTGGCCGAGCGTGCCGGGGCCGGGAGGTCCGGGGCGCGGTCGGCGCTCCGGCCCGGCCGCGCGCCCCGGCGCGCCACTGAAGTGGGGAGCCGACTGGTGACGAGCGCAGCCGAGCGGCGGGCACGAGCCGAGGCGCGGACCGCCGGGAGCGGGCATCCGGCAGCCGCGGCGCACGGTGCCCGCCGCGCCGTACCGCCCGCCCCGCCGGTGTGGCCGGGCGCGCCGACCCCGCTCGGGGCCCGGTTCCGGGTCGGCCCGGACGGGGTCGCGGGCACCAACTTCGCGCTGTGGGCGGGCGGGGCGGAGGCGGTCCGGCTGTGCCTGTTCGACGAGCGGGGCCGCGAGACCCGGGTGCCGCTGACCGAGCTGACGCACGAGATCTGGCACGGCTTCGTCCCCGGGGTGCGGCCCGGACAGCGGTACGGCTACCGGGTGGACGGCCGCTGGGACCCGTGGACCGGCGCCCGCTGGAACCCGGCGAAGCTGCTGCTGGACCCGTACGCGCGGGCGGTGGACGGCGACTACGCCGCTTTCGGGCTGTCACCGGAGTTGTACGGGCACGTCCGGGACTGGCCGGAGCAGCATGTGGCCGACACGGTGCGCGACGACCGGGACTCGGCGCCGTACGTGCCCAAAGGGGTCGTCGTCGACGATGACGACGACTGGGAGGACGACCGCCGCCCCAAGACCCCGTGGGCGGACTCGGTGATCTACGAACTGCATGTGCGCGGCTTCACCAAACTCCACCCGGGCATTCCCGAGGAACTGCGCGGCACCTACGCCGGGCTGGCGCACCCGGCCGCGATCGAGCACCTGGTGAAGCTGGGCGTGACGGCCGTGGAACTGCTGCCCGTGCACCAGTTCGCCCACGAGGACCATCTGCTCCGCCGCGGCCTGCGGAACTACTGGGGCTACAACTCCATCGGCTACTTCGCCCCGCACGCCGCCTACGCGGCCTCCGGTACGACGGGCCAGCAGGTCGGCGAGTTCAAGCGGATGGTCCGCGCGCTGCACGCGGCCGGCATCGAGGTCGTCCTCGACGTGGTCTACAACCACACGGCGGAGGCGGGCGAGCTGGGGCCCACCCTGTCCCTGAAAGGCGTCGACAACCGCGGCTACTACCGCCTCCAGCACGACGCCCGCCGCTACGCCGACTACACCGGCTGCGGCAACACCCTGCACGTCGTCCAGCCCCAGGTGCTGCGCCTGATCACGGACTCGCTGCGCTACTGGGTGACGGAGATGGGCGTGGACGGCTTCCGCTTCGACCTCGCCGCGGCGCTCGCCCGCTCCATGCACGACGTCGACATGCTGTCCCCCTTCCTCGCGGTGATCGCGCAGGACCCGGTGCTGCGCCGGGTGAAGTTGATCGCCGAGCCCTGGGACATCGGCTCGGGCGGCTACCAGGTCGGCGCCTTCCCGCCCCTGTGGACCGAGTGGAACGACCGCTACCGGGGGGCCGTAAGGGACTTCTGGCGGGGCGCGCTGCCCGACGTACGGGACCTCGGCTACCGCCTGTCCGGCTCCAGCGATCTCTACGCCTGGGGTGGCCGGCGCCCCTACGCCTCCGTCAACTTCGTCACCGCACACGACGGTTTCACGCTGCGCGACCTGGTGTCGTACGAGCGCAAGCACAACGAGGCCAACGGCGAGGACAACCGGGACGGCAGCGACGACAACCGTTCCTGGAACTGCGGGGCGGAAGGCGAGACGGACGACGAGCGGGTGCGGGCGCTGCGCCGTCGGCAGCTGAGGAACCTCCTCACCACCCTGCTGCTGTCCACGGGCGTGCCCATGCTGGTCGCGGGCGACGAACTCGGCCGCACCCAGGGCGGCAACAACAACGCCTACTGCCAGGACAACGAGATCAGCTGGCTGGACTGGAGCCTGCTGGAAGATCCCGGCTGGCGCGCTCTGTTCGAGCTGACCTCCCGGCTGCTGGTCCTGCGTCACCGGCACCCCGTGCTGCGCCGCCGCGCCTTCTTCTCCGGCCGCGCCCATTCGGCGGACGGACTGCGCGACCTGGCCTGGTTCACCCCGCGGGGCGAGGAGATGACCGAGGCCGACTGGTACGCCCCGGCGGCCACGCTCGGCATGTATCTCTCCGGGCGCGACATCCCGGGCCGGGACGAACGGGGGGCGCCGGTCCTCGACGACAGCTTCCTCGCCGTGCTGCACGCGGGTGACCGCCCGGTGTCGTTCGTGCTGCCGGGGCCACCGTGGGCGAGCGCCTACGAGGTCGTGGTGGACACCTCCCGAGAGGACCAGACGGCGGCGCCGGGCACCGTCCGGGCGGCCTCAGCGGCGGTCACGGTACCGGCGCGGGCGGTGCTGCTGCTGCGGGCGACGCCTGTGTGACAGCTGCCCTGGCGTGGGCGGCCGGCGGACGCGAGGTACGCGCGACTCGGGCCCGGGGGTGCCACAGGACGTCACCGCCGCCCCGGCTTCCCCGCTGTCCGCGCAGGTCGTAGGACCAGCGGCCGACCACGGGCGGGACGAAACTCGGTGGGCGTCGTCGGTGCCGATCCGTAGGCTCTCGATGATGCCCACGACACCTGCAACCACCGAGAAGCGGTCAGCCGTACGCGCCCTGTTGAGGCTGTGGCCGTACGTCCGGCCGGTGCGCGCGCGGCTGTTCACCGCCGCGTTCGTCGCCGTCGTCGCCTCCTGTACCGGGCTGGTGATCCCGCTCGTCCTGAAGTGGCTGGTCGACGGGCCGGTCACCGACCAGGACACGGCCGGGGTGTGGCTCGGGGCCCTGTACCTGCTGCTGCTGGGGATCGCCGAGGCGGTCCTCTTCGGCATCCGGCGCTGGCTGGTGGCCCGGCCGCTGTCACACGTCGAGGCGGAGATGCGGGCCGGCCTGTACCGGCATCTGCAGCGCCTGCCGGTGGCCTTCCACGACCGCTGGGCGTCCGGTCAGTTGCTCTCCCGCGGCACGACCGACCTGATGCTGGTGCGCCTGTTCCTCGCCTTCCCCCTGACCTTTCTGCTGGTCAACGCGGTGACGATCCTCGTCGGCGTGGTGATCATGTTGCTGCAGGACTGGGTGCTCGGGCTGGTCGTCCTCGGTCCCGCCGTCCCGGTGCTGTGGACCTGCGTGGTCTTCGAGCGGCGGTACGCCGAGGTCGCACGGCGTGCGCAGGACCAGGTCGGGGACCTGGCGACGGTGGTCGAGGAGAGCGTCCTCGGCATCCGTGTCATCAAGGGCTTCGGCCAGCACCGCAGCCAGGCACGGATGTTCCATGAGCTGTCGGGCTCCCTGCGCGGCACGGAGCTGCGCAAGGCGCGGCTGCTGGCCACGATCTGGGGTGTCATCGTGACACTTCCGGAGGTGGCGATCGGGGCGGCGCTGGTGCTGGGCGCGGTGCGGGTGGCCGACGGCGAGCTGTCGGCGGGAACGCTGGTGGCCTTTCTCAGCACGGCACTCGCGCTGCGCTGGCCGGTGGACTCGATCGGTTTCCTGCTGGCGATGAGCCAGGAGGCGGCCACGGCCGCGGAACGGTACTTCGAGGTGATGGACGAGGTGCCGGAGCCCCCGTCCGCGGGCGGTGGTACCGCGGGCGCCGCCGCGCCGGCGGACGCAGCCGCGCAGACCGGCGGGCTCCGCTTCGAGCACGTCCGGTTCCGCTACCCCGACGCCCCGCCCCATTCCCCGCCCCTCCTGGACGGCATCGACCTGCACATCCGCCCCGGCGAGTCCATGGCCCTGGTCGGCGCGACCGGCAGCGGGAAGACCACGCTCACCGCGCTCGTCCCGCGCCTGCACGACGTGACGTCGGGCCGGATCACCCTCAACGGCGTGGACATCACCGCGATGTCCCTCGAGGAGCTGCGCGCCAAGGTCGCCGTCGCCTTCGAGGAGCCCACGCTGTTCTCGGCGAGCGTCGGGGAGAACGTACTGATGGGCGCCGCGGGCGGCGCCGGCCGGGCGGAGCTGGACCACGCCCTCGCCGTCGCGCAGGCCGAGTTCGCGCACGCGCTTCCGCAGGGCACGGCCACCCGTGTGGGCGAGCAGGGCATGAGCCTGTCCGGCGGGCAGCGGCAGCGGCTCGCGCTGGCCCGTGCGGTCGTCGGCCGGCCGGAGTTCCTCGTGCTGGACGATCCGCTGTCCGCCCTGGACGTGCACACGGAGGCCGCCGTGGAGGCCGCGCTGCGGCAGGTCCTCGCGCAGACCACGGCGCTGATCGTGGCCCACCGCCCGTCCACGGTGCTGCTCGCCGACCGGGTCGCCCTGCTCTCGGACGGCCGGATCACCGCCGTCGGCACCCATCACGAACTGCTGCGCACGAACGCCGAGTACGCGCACCTGATGTCCGGGGACCATTCCGGGCAGTCTTCCGGAGACTCGTCCGGAGACTCGTCCGGAGACCCGCCCGGAGTCCCGTCCGGAGACCTGTCCGAAGACCCGTCCGGGGAACTGGAGGAACAACGGTGACCACCACGACCACCTCCGCCCCCGTCACGGACAGCGGCGACCCGCTCCCGCCGCCCGCCGGCGACCCCTTCGACCAGGATCTGCTGCCCACCACACCCGGCGCCACGGCCGGTCTGCTGCGCTCCCTGCTCGTGCCGCTGAAGGCCCGCGTCACGCTCTCCACCGTCCTTCTGCTGCTCCAGCAGGCGGCGGCGCAGACGGGCCCGCTGCTGGTGGCGTACGCCATCGACAAGGCCGTACCCGCGTTCCGGGAGCACCGCCACGGTCCGCTGATCGCGGTCGGTGTCGGCTACCTGCTGTGCGCCCTGGCGTCCGGGCTGTTCCAGGTCGCCTTCATCCGGTCCTCCGCCCGGGTCAGCCAGGACGTGCTGCTGGATCTGCGGGGCCGGATCTTCCGGCACGCGCAGGCGCTGAGCGTCGACTTCCACGAGCGGTACACCTCCGGGCGGCTCATCTCCCGGTCCACGACCGATGTCGAGTCGCTGCGCGAACTCCTCGACGAGGGGCTCCAGGAGCTGGTCACGGTCGTCCTGTCCTTCGTCTACATCTCGGCGATGCTGCTCTGGCTGGACCTCGGCCTCGGCGCGGTCGCGGTGGCCTCCTTCGTTCCGCTGTACCTGCTCGTGCGGCTCTACCAGCGGCGAGCGGGGCGGGTGTTCGGGTCCCGGTCCACGGCGATCGCGGCGGTGATCGTGAAGTTCGTGGAGACGATGAACGGCATCCGGCCGGTGCGCGCCTTCCGCAGGGAGGCGGCGAACGACGCCGAGTTCGCCGTGCTCAACCAGCGGCACGAACGCACGAACGGGGACGCGCTGCTGGAGATGGCCCGGTATGTGGTCGGTTCCCGGCTGGTGGCCAACACGGCGGTCGCGGCGATCGTGCTGTGGGGTGCCCACCGGGTGGCGTCCGGCTCGCTGGAACTGGGTGTGCTGGCCGCCTCCGTGCTGTATCTGCGGCGGCTGTACGACCCGATCGACCGGCTCGGCATGTTCCTGAACTCCTACCAGTCGGCGGCTGCCTCGCTGGAGAAGATCGCCGGGCTGCTGGCGCAGACGCCGTCCGTTCCGGAGCCGTCCGTGCCGAAGGAACTCCCGCCGCTGCGGGGCGAGCTCCCCGGCCGCGAGGTCCACTTCGACTCCGTCCGCTTCGCCTACCGCACCGGCGGCGAGGTGCTGCCCCGCTTCGACCTGGTCCTGCCGGCCGGGCAGACGGTCGCCGTGGTCGGCTCGACCGGCGCGGGCAAGTCGACACTGGCCAAGCTGCTCGCCCGCTTCTACGACCCGACCGACGGGCGGGTCCTGCTGGACGGGGTGGACCTGCGGGAGCTGGCGACGCCGCAGCTGCGGCGCGGGGTGGTGATGGTGACGCAGGAGTCGTTCCTGTTCTCCGGCACGGTCGCGGACAACATAGCGATCGGCCGCCCGGACGCCACCCGGGAGGAGATCGAGCAGGCCGCGAAGGCGATCGGCGCGCACGAGTTCATCAGCGCGCTGCCCGACGGCTACGACACCGACGTACGCAAGCGCGGCGGGCGCATCTCGGCCGGACAGCGACAACTGGTCGCGTTCGCCCGGGCGTTGCTCGCCGACCCGGCGGTGCTGATCCTGGACGAGGCGACCAGTTCCCTGGACGTCCCGGGTGAGCGGGCCGTGCAGCGGGCGATGTCGACGGTGCTGCGCGGCCGTACCGCCGTGGTGATCGCGCACCGGCTGTCGACCGTGGAGATCGCGGACCGGGTGCTGGTCATGGAGCGCGGACGGATCGTGGAGGACGGCCGGCCGGACGAACTGATCGCGGGCACCGGCAGGTTCGCGGATCTGCACCGGGCGTGGCGGGACAGCCTGGCATGACCGGCACGACGGGGGCGGGACCGGGAGCAGAAGCGGGGGCGGGGGTGGGGGCGGGATGATCGACGCGTACGAGGATCCGGGTACGCCCGACTGCCGTGGCGGCTGGTGGTACCTGTGGTGGCTGGTGACCCGGCAGCCGGGCCGGTCGGTGGCCGGGGCCTTGTTCGGCAGCACGTGGATGGTGCTGCTGGCGGCGACGCCGTACCTGATGGCGAAGGCGATCGACGAGGGCCTGGAGCCGGGTGACATGGGGGCGCTGGCCGGGTGGACGGCCGCGCTGTTCGTGGTCGGGTCGGTCAACGTCTGGCTGAGCATCATGCGGCACCGCACGATGACCCGGGTGCGGCTGGACGCCAACTTCCGCACGGTGAAGGTGGTGGTCGCGCACACGGTGCGGCTGGGGGCCGCGCTGCCCGCGCGGATCGGAGCCGGTGAGGTGGTCACCATCGGCGTGGGCGACGTCCAGACGATCGCCCAGGCCCTGACGGTGGTCGGGCCCGGCGTGGGCGCGGCGATGGCCTATGTCGTGGTCGCCGGCCTGCTGCTGTCCGTGTCCGTGCGGCTGGCGGTGGTGGTGCTGCTCGGGGTGCCGCTGATCGCCGTGATCGTCGGGCCGCTGCTGCAGCGGCTGCAGCGGGCGGAGACGGACTACCGCGAGCGGCAGGGCGTGCTGACGGCACGCATCGGCGACCTCGCAGGCGGCCTGCGCGTGCTCAACGGCCTGGGCGGCAAGGGACTGTTCGCCGACTCCTTCCGCCACGAGTCGCGGCGGCTGCGCGACCAGGGGTACCGGGTCGGGGCGGTGACCAGCTGGATCCAGGCGCTGGGCGCGGGGCTGCCGACGCTGTTCCTGGCCGTGGTGACCTGGCTGGCGGCCCGGATGGCGGCCCGCGGGGAGATCACCGTGGGCGAGCTGGTGTCGGTGTACGGCTACGTCGCCGTGCTGGCGGGGTGGCCGGTGGCGCTGCTGATGGACGTCAGCTACTACCTCGGCCGCGGTGTGGTGGCCGCCCGGCGCGTCGTGGCGCTGCTGCGGCTGGAGCCCGAGCCGGACACCGGGACCGCCGACCCGCCCGGCGAGCCGTCGGTGCTGCATGACCCGGAGTCGGGCGTGCGGGTGCCGCCCGGCCGGCTGACGGCGCTGGCCGGCGCCCGTCCGGCCGATGCCGTGGCCGTCGTCGACCGCCTGGGCCGGTACGCGCCCTCGGACGTCACCTGGGGCGGGGTACGGCTGGACGGGGTCCCGTTGTCCCGGGTGCGCGAGCGGATCCTGGTCGCCGACCACGAGGCCGACCTGTTCGCGGGGCCGCTCGGCGAGCTGGTCGCCGGGTGCCGGGAGCGGGACGAGGCGCAGGTGCTGGACGCCGTGCACGCGGCGGCGGCCGACGACATCGTGCGCGGCCTGCCCGACGGGCTCGGCTCCCTGGTCGACGCCCAGGGCCGCAACCTCTCCGGCGGCCAGCGCCAGCGCGTACGGCTGGTCCGGGCCCTGCTGGCCGATCCGGAGGTGCTGCTCGCCGTCGAACCGACGTCCGCGCTCGACGCCCACACCGAGGCCACGGTGGCCGCCCGGCTGAGCGCGGCGCGCAAGGGCCGTACGACCGTGGTGACGACCACCTCCCCGCTCGTCCTGGATCACGCGGACACCGTCCACTACCTGGTCGACGGCAAGGTCGCGGCCACCGGCAGCCACCGCGAACTGCTCGACGGCCAGCCGGGGTACCGGGCCCTGGTGGCCCGCGACACCGACCCGGCCGACACGGAGGAGACGCCACGGGGCGCCGGGCCCGCCGAGACGCAGGAAAGACCACGGGACGCCGACCCCGCCGGAACCCGGGAAAGACCACGGGACGCCGACCCCGCCGAAACCCGGAAGACGGCACAGGACACCCACCCCACCCGGACCGGGCAAACGGCGCGGGACGCCGCCGCCCGGACCGAGCGGACAACGCGGGACGCCGCCCCCGCCCACGCCCGGGAGGCGGCGCGGGACGTACCACCGACCAGCACCCCGGAGACAGCACTGGACACCCACCCCACCGGCACCGAGGAATCACCACGGGACGCCGACCCCGCCGAAACCCGGAAGACGGCACAGGACACCCACCCCACCGGCACCGAGGAATCACCACGGGACGGCGACCCCGCCGAGACCCGGCAAACACCACGGGGCGCCGACCCCGCCGGAACCCAAAAGGCCGGGCGGTGACCCCCGGGAAGCTGCCGGTCGCCGAGCCCGCTCAGGTGCGGCGGGCCGCGTTGCGGCTGGTCGGGGCCGACGGGCGGGCGTTCGCGGTCGTGCTGGCACTGAACGCGGCGACGGCCGGGGCGGGGCTGGCCGGGCCGTGGCTGGTCGGGCGGATCGTGGACGACGTGCGCTCCGGGGGCGGGGTCGGCGCGGTCGACCGGCTGGCGCCCGTCATCCTGCTGTGTTCGGTGGCGCAGTTGCTGCTGGCGCGCTGGGCGCGGTACGTGGGGCACCGGTTCGGGGAGCGGACGCTCGGCCGGGTCCGGGAGGAGTTCGTCGACCGGGCGCTGGCGCTGCCCGCGGCCGTGGTGGAGCGTGCCGGGACCGGTGATCTGACCGCGCGCGGCACGGCCGACGTGACGACCGTCGGCACGACCCTGCGCGACGTCGGCCCCGAACTGCTCGTCTCCGCCGTGCAGGCGCTGTTCCTGCTCGGCGCGGTGTTCCTGCTGGACCCGCTGCTCGGTGCCGTGGGGATGGTCGGCCTCGTGCCCGTCGGGATCGCCGTCCGCTGGTATCTGCGCCGGGCCCGCGCGGCGTACCTCGCCGAGGGTGAGGCCACCTCGGAGGTCGCCGAGATCCTCGCGGCGACGGCCGCCGGGGCGCGTACCGTCGAGGCGTACCGGCTCGCGGAGCAGCGCACCGCCGCCAGCCGGGAGGCGCTGGAGACGTCCCGGCGCACCCGGTTCTTCACGCTGTATCTGCGCACGGTGTTCTTCCCGGTGGTCGAGGTGTCCTATCTGCTTCCCGTGGCCGGGGTTCTGCTGGTCGGCGGGGCGCTGCACGCGCACGGCGCGGTGAGCGTCGGGGACGTGGTGGCGGCGGGCCTGTATCTGCGGCAGTTCAGCGAGCCGCTGGACGCGGTCCTGATGCGGGTGGAGCTGCTGCAGTCCGGCGGAGCGTCGTTCGCCCGGGTCGAGGGTCTCGCCGGCGCCCCGAAGGCGGCGCCGGACGGCGGGTGCCCCGCCCCCGCGGACGACCGCCTCGACGTCACCGGGGTGCGGTACGCCTACGACCGCGGCGGCGAGGTCCTGCGTGGTGTCGACCTGACGGTCCGGCCGGGCGAACGGCTGGCGGTGGTCGGGCCGTCCGGCGCCGGGAAGACCACGCTGAGCAGGCTCCTGGCGGGTATCGACGTGCCCACGCACGGCACGGTGACGGTGGGCGGGGTGCCGGTGGCGTCGCTCGCGCCGGAGCTGCTGCGCCGTCAGGTCGTGCTGGTCACGCAGGAACACCATGTCTTCCTGGGTACGGTCCGCGACAACCTCCTGATCGCCGAACCGGCGGCCACGGACGCCGACCTGTGGGCGGCGCTGGCGGCCGTCGGTGCCGACGACTGGGTGCGTGGCCTGCCCGACGCCCTGGACACCCTCCTGGGTCCCCAGGATCACCCCACCGACGGCTCCCAGGCCCAGCAACTCGCCCTCGCCCGCGTGGTGCTGGCGGACCCGCACACGCTGATCCTGGACGAGGCGACGGCCCTGCTGGATCCGGCCACGGCCCGCCACACCGAACGTGCCCTGGCCGCCGTGCTGGAGGGCCGCACGGTCATCGCCATCGCCCACCGCCTGCACACGGCCCATGACGCGGACCGGGTGGCGGTGATGGAGGACGGCCGGCTGACGGAACTCGGCACGCACGAGGACCTGGTGGCGGCCGACGGGGCGTATGCGGCGCTGTGGCGGACATGGCACGGCGAAACACGCCAACACTCCGCATAGCGAACATGAACACCCGGTCAACGGACGATTTCCAGCCAACTTACTGACGTGGTCCTGACAAGCAACGGGGTCTCCTGCCAGTCTTCCCACGACCGACTCGCAGCGGCCCCACAGTTCTGCACGCCCACCTGAGCCGGTCCTGCACACCCACACGCTTTTGCGCAATGCCCTGTTCTGCCCGGGCGGCCCCACCGCCCGGTCTCCCCTGGCCGCGGCACCCCGCGGCCACGCAGAAGGAGTCAGTGTTGAGAAGCAGCACCTCTCGCGGACGCACCCCCCACACCGTGCACCGCCGCGCAGCCACCGTCGCCCTCGCCGGCGTCGCCGCGCTGATCGCCACCGCCGTCCAGTCGGGCGCGGCCACCGCCGCCCCGGCGGAGCAGGCCCGGTCCGGCAAGGCCAACCCCGCGCACATGGCGCTCAAGCTCACGCCCTCGCAGCGCACCGAGCTGATACGCCACGCCGACGCCACCAAGGCCGCCACGGCCAAGTCGATCGGCCTCGGCGCCAAGGAGCAGCTGGCCGTCAAGGACGTCGTCAAGGACGCCGACGGCACGCTCCACACCCGCTACGAGCGCACCTACGCCGGCCTGCCGGTCCTCGGCGGCGACCTGATCGTGGACACCGCCAAGTCGGGCACCACCGAGCGGGTCCTCAAGGCCACCACCAGGACGCTGAAGGTCGCCGACCTCACCCCGGCCGTCTCCAAGGCCGCGGCGGAGCGGCAGGCCGTGGGCCGGGCCAAGGCGCTCGGCAGCACCAAGTCCACCGCGGACCGCGTGCGGAAGGTCATCTGGGCGGCGAGCGGCAAGCCCGTGCTGGCGTACGAGACGGTCGTCGGCGGCCTCCAGGACGACGGCACCCCGAACCAGCTGCACGTCATCACCGACGCGGCCACCGGCAAGAAGCTCTACGAGTACCAGGGCATCGAGAACGCGACCGGCACCGGCAACACCCAGTACAGCGGCCAGGTCAGCCTGACGACGACCCTGTCGGGCTCGACGTACACGCTCAACGACGGCTCGCGCGGCGGCCACAAGACGTACAACCTGAACCACGGCACCTCGGGCACCGGCACCCTGTTCTCCCAGACCAGCAACACCTGGGGCAACAGCACCACGTCCAACGCGGCCACCGCGGGCGCCGACGCCCACTACGGTGCCGCGGAGACGTGGGACTTCTACAAGAACACGTTCGGCCGCAGCGGCATCAAGAACGACGGCACCGCCGCCTACTCCCGCGTCCACTACGGCAACGCCTACGTGAACGCCTTCTGGGACGACAGCTGCTTCTGCATGACCTACGGCGACGGCTCGAACAACGCCGACCCGCTGACCTCCCTCGACGTCGCCGGCCACGAGATGAGCCACGGCGTCACCTCCAACACCGCGGGCCTGAACTACAGCGGTGAGTCCGGTGGCCTGAACGAGGCGACCAGCGACATCATGGGCACCGGCGTGGAGTTCTACGCCAACAACTCCACCGACGTGGGCGACTACCTCATCGGTGAGAAGATCGACATCAACGGCAACGGCACCCCGCTGCGCTACATGGACAAGCCGAGCAAGGACGGCGGGTCCAAGGACAGCTGGTACTCGGGCCTGGGCAGCCTGGACGTGCACTACTCCTCCGGCCCGGCGAACCACTTCTTCTACCTGCTGAGCGAGGGCAGCGGCGCCAAGGTCATCAACGGCGTCAGCTACAACTCGCCGACCGCGGACGGTCTTCCGGTCACCGGCATCGGCCGGGACAAGGCGCTGCAGATCTGGTACCGGGCGCTGACCACGAAGTTCACCTCCACGACCAACTACGCGGGCGCCCGCACCGGCACCCTCGCGGCGGCCGGTGAGCTGTACGGCACCTCCAGCGCCGAGTACAAGGCGGTGCAGGACGCGTGGGCGGCCGTCGCGGTCGGTGCGCGCTCCAGCGGTGGCACCACCGGCGGTACGACCTACGACAACAACACCGCGATGGCCATCCCGGACAACGGGCCCGCGGTGAACTCCACCATCAACGTCTCCGGCCGCAGCGGGAACGCGCCGAGCAACCTCCAGGTGAGCGTCGACATCACGCACACCTGGCGGGGTGACCTGGTGATCGACCTGATCGGCCCGTCGGGCACCGCGTACCGGCTGAAGAGCTTCAACTCCTCGGACTCCGCGGACAACGTCAACGAGACCTACACGGTCAACGCCTCCTCGGAGCCGGCCAACGGCACCTGGACTCTGCGGGTGCAGGATCAGGCCACTTACGACACCGGCACGCTGAACGACTGGAAGCTGACCTTCCCGTAAACAGCAGGCCATGAGGGCGTGAACAAGGGGCCGTTCGGGAGGTCGCACCTCCCGAACGGCGCCTTTTTACATGGCTGCAACATTTACCGGACAGTCGATTTCCGGCCAACATCACTTAGGGGTCCTGACATGTACGCGCCCCTGATGTCACTCTCTCCCCACCCGCCGCAGCAGCACAGCAACTGCACACAACGCACATCCCGGCCGGTAACCCCACACCGTCCGGGCTCCCCCACATGAAGGAGCTTTGAGTGAGCCCCCTCTCCGCGCGTCACAAGCGCACCACTCTGGCCGTCGCCACCGCTGTCGCCGCCGGAGCCCTGCTCTCCACCGGCCTGACCACCAGCGCCAACGCCCAGACCCCGGCCGGGTCCGCCGCCGCCAAGCCGCCGGCCGCCGCCCCGATTTCGCTGTCCGCCGCTGCGCGTACCACCCTGATCCGGCAGGCC
>NZ_JAINVF010000002.1 GCF_020400585.1 Streptomyces sp. NK08204
AAATTGTGAAAGGGCGGACCCTGAACTTCGGTTCATGGTCCGCCCTTTTTTTGGTTTGCGTAACGCGTCGTTCACGTTGCGCCCCGAGCATCCAGCACATGGGTACTGCTGCAATGCTCAGGGCCGCCGGCGTCGGAGTCGGTGACGAGGTCGTCGTACCAGCCTTCGGGAACGTCGAGATCGCCGAGGCCGTGACCCTGGCGGGCGCGCTCCCGGTGTTCGCCGACATAGATCCCGTCACCTACTGCCTGGACCCTTCCTCCGTGGAAGCGTCCATAACCTCCCACACAGCAGCCGTCGTTGTCGTACACCGCTTCGGACGGCGTGCGGACATCGGGCGGTTGCACGCACTCGGGCGGCGTCATGAGCTGCTGGTGCTGGAGCGGGGCGAGTCCGAGGCGCCGTACGACGAGATCGCCCAGCGCAGGGAGCGGGCCGCGTACCTCGACAGCAAGCTCAAGGGCGTACGGACACCGGACGGCGGCGACGGGCACACCTATCAGCAGTACGTCGTGCGTGTGTCCGGCAACGGCCGGCCGGACCGGGACGCCTTCGCTCGGGCCCTGCGCGCCAGGGGGGTCGAGTGTCGGGTGCCCGTGAAGACACCCGTGCACCGGTTGCCCGAGTTCCGGCGCTGTGTGACGCTGCCGGAAACGGAACAGGCCGCAGACGAGACGCTGGCCCTGCCCGTGGAGGCCACGCTCACGAAGCGGGAGATGCAGCGGATCGTGTCCGCCTGCAACGCCCTCGGAGGACTGCTCCAGCCCGCCTTCTGACCGTACACCGTCGGTCGCCGAACGAATTTGGGAAATCGCGCCTGTTCAGGGTATGGTTTTCCTGTCGCCGCGAGGGAAACCTCGAAAACGACAAGGCCCCTATAGCTCAGTCGGCAGAGCGTCTCCATGGTAAGGAGAAGGTCAACGGTTCGATTCCGTTTGGGGGCTCGACAAAAAGGCTCCACCCTAAAGGGTGGGGCCTTTTCGTATGCCCGGACGGACCCGGGCGGGCGAGCCCCGGGCCTCAGTCCGTGGGGAGGCCCGGAACGCGCATCGCCAGAATCGCCATGTCGTCCGAGGGGGCGTCCGACGCGAAGCGTTCCACCGCGCGCATGACGCGGGCCGCGACCGCACCGGCCGTCAGACCCGTACAGGTGGTGAGCACGTCGGCGAGGCCGTCGTCGCCCAACATACGCGTGCCCTCCCGACGCTCCGTCACGCCGTCGGTGACGCACAGCAGGACATCGCCCGGATCGAGCGTGACCGTCTGCTCGTACAGCTCCAGGTCCTCGATGACGCCGAGCAGCGGCTGTGGTTCGGCCGCCGCCATCACCGTGCCGTCCTGGCGCAGACGCAAGGGAAGCGGATGGCCGGCGCAGACCACCTTCAGCTCGGCACTGCCGTCCTCCTGCGTCCGCAACTCGCCGTACAGCAGGGTCAGGAAGCGGCTGCGGTCGCCCTCGTCGAGAATGGCGGAGTTCAGACGCTCCAGGACCGCCGGGCCGCTCAGCCCCTCGCGGGCCAGCAGACGCAGCGCGTGCCGGGCCAGGCCCGTGACCGCCGCGGCGTTCGGCCCCGTGCCGCAGACGTCGCCGATGGCGAAGCCGTAGGCCCCGTTGCCGATGGGGAAGACGTCGTAGAAGTCGCCGCCGACCTCGTTGCCCTCGCCTGCCGCGCGGTAGATGACTTCCACCTCGACACCGTCGATGTGCGGCGGGCCGGGCGGCAGCAGGCTGCGCTGGAGGGCCTGGCTGATGGCCGTGCGCTCCGAGTACAGGCGGGCGTTGTCCAGGGCCAGGGCGGCCCGGCGGGACAGGTCCTCGGCCAGTTCCAGGATTTCCTGCCGGAAGTGCTCGTCGGTGGGTTTGCCGAGGGTGAGCATGCCGATCACGCGGTTGCGCGCGACCAGCGGCAGGACGACCGTCTCGCCGCCGACCGCGGAGGCCGTGGCGAGGGTCGGACCGATACCCGAGGAGACCTGGTGCGTGGGCCCGCCGGTCAGGCCGAGACTGCGCATCGAGCTGCGCAGGGCCGCCTGGTGCGCCACCTCACCGGGGGCCGTCCACACCCGGGCGCCGGGCGTCGGAACCGGATCGGGCGGCGGGATCTTCGAGAGCAACGACTTGATGCCGTCGATGAGTTCCTCGTCCTCGTGCAGGACGTACGACAGATACGGGTCCGAGGCCTGGTCGGCGATCGTGTAGACAGCACACCAGGTGGCCAGGGTGGGCACCGTCATCTGGGCCATCAGGGCCAGCGTCTGGTCCCGGTCCAGGGTGCCGGCCAGCAGGTCGGAGGCCTCGACCAGGAAGCTGAGGGAGCCACGGCGCAGCCGCTCCAGCTCGCCCAGGCGGGCCGACTCGACAGCCAGGGCGATGCGGTCGGCGGCGAACTGCAGACGCAACGCCTCTTCGTTGGAGTACCGGCCGGGTGCCTCCGCGGCGACACCGAGGGAGCCGGTGAGGCGGCCCTCGACCTTCAGCGGGACGGTGACGACCGAGCGCATGCCGGTGCCTGACAGCAGGGGGACGGCTCCCGGTACGGCCGCGAGGTCGTCGTGGACGGCGGGCATGCGCGCGGAGCCGTAGCGGCCGGGGCCCGCCTCGACGGGGACGCGGGCGAAGCGCTGGCGGGCGGAGGGCAGGCCGGTGGAGGCCCGGACCTCCAGCTCCGTCTCGTCGTCGGTGGCCAGCAGCAGGAACGCGGAGTCGGCGTCGAGCATGTCGCGGGCGCGTTCCACCGTGCGCTGCAGGAGGCCGTCGAGATCGTCCGGGGCGGGGGAGCCGATGAACACCTCGAAGGGGTCGGCGCTCTGGCCGTCCGGGGACGGAGCCGGGTCGGTGGCCGGGACGCGCAACGGCGTCTGCAGAACGGCGCGTTCGTGGTCCCGTACCAGGAGACAGACGGTGGAGGGTTCGCCACCGGTGTCGCGGACCCTGAGATGGGAGGCGTACACCGGGGACACCCGGCCGTCGGCGCCGCGGATGCCGTAACTGCCCTCCCAGCGTGAGAGCTGGAGGGCCTCGGCGACGCCGGTGCCGGTGCCAGGGGTGTGCGGCCAGGCGGCGAGGTCGGTCAGGGGCTTGCCGATGACCTCGGGTGCGGGGTAGCCGAAGAGTTCCTCCGCGTCCTCGTTCCAAGCGGTGAGGGAGCCCTTCCGGTCGACCTGGAGGACGGCGACGCGGACCCGGCCGTCGGCCAGCGGGAGCAGGTCGGCGGGCAGGGAGGGGCCGGCGGCGCGGGTGCCCACGGGGCGCTCGGGCAGCGTGAGCTGGAACCAGACGTTCTTGTGGGTGGGCGTGTAGTCCACGCCCCAGCGGGAGGCGAGCGCCGCGCAGAGCTGGAGGCCGCGGCCACCCTCGCGGTCAGGGCTGCCCATGGTGGCGGGGGAGGACTGGAGCGGCACCTCGCGCTCCGGGTAGCGGTCGGAGACCTCGATGCGTACGCCGCTCTCGGTGCGCAGGCACAGCACCTCCGCGTGCGTGCCCGCGTGGACGACGGCGTTGGTCACCAGTTCGCTGGTGAGGACGACGGCGTCGTCGACGATGTCGGCGAACCCCCAGCCCTGGAGGGTGTCCCGGACGAAGGACCGGGCGGTCGCGACCGATCGCCCGACGGGCTCGAAGCTGGCAGCCGCGCGGGCGGTGATCACGGAACTCCTCGGCCGGTTGTCGACGTACAGGGCTGAGTGGCCGGCCGGCTCGCACCGCTGTTGCGGCATCAGCTCGCCCGTCGGCTGTGGCTCCGGGGGCTGTCCCCCGGGGATCAGTCCGGTGGTCATGGTCTGGGCCGCCCCTCCGATGCCCGCTCGTGCTCGTACCACCGCCCAGGCCGGACGGACCGGTGCAGCTGGACAGCCGCATGCAAGGTTACTTACCTTCACCGTCCGAGCGGACGCCGGTCGCCGGTGTTTACCCCCCAGGGTGTGCGGACGATGCGTGAAGCTGCCGAACTGTTATGGCCTGGTTCGGCGGGGGTGAAACACTGGGCAAGCTTCTGATGAAGGTCGGGTTGGCTTGCGTGTGTTCCGTGTAGGACGGGCAGCAGCACGTGGTGTGGCTGGATCTCGTCTGGCAGAAATACGCAGCAGTAACCGCTACCCGGAAGTAGCCGGTATGCCGAGTGAACGGCGTGCCGGGCCGAGTGGCCGAGCAGAGCCGTAACGGTCGACCCCTGCGGGAGGGACACAGTGGAGTCTGGCGCAGCGACGCGGGGCACGAGGACGCGCGCGAAAGGCGGACCGTCCCTGGGCAAGAGCGGTGGCACCACCGCCGTGGACACGGCTGCCCTGAACCGGCTGATGGCAGCTCTGGTGGCGATGCGCGACGGCAACTTCCGCAAGCGGCTCACGGTGTCCGGTGACGGCGTGATGTCGGAGATCGCGGCGGTCTTCAACGAAGTGGCCGACCGCAACATGCATCTGACGGGCGAGCTGTCGAGGGTGCGGCGCATGGTCGGGCGGGAGGGAAAGCTCACGGAGCGGCTGGAGACGGGCGTCTGCGAGGGTTCCTGGGCGGCTGCCATCGACGCCTCCAACGCGCTGGTCGACGATCTCGTATGGCCGGTTTCCGAGGTCAGTCGGGTGCTGACGGCGGTGGCCGAGGGTGATCTGTCGCCGCGGATGGACCTGCGTACGCAGGCCCCGGACGGCACCGGGCATCCGCTGCGCGGTGAGTTCCTGAAGGTCGGCCGTACCGTCAACAACCTGGTCGACCAGCTCTCGACGTTCACGGACGAGGTCACGCGCGTGGCCAGCGAGGTCGGCACCGAGGGCAAGCTCGGCGGTCAGGCGCGGGTGCGCGGGATGTCGGGTTCGTGGAAGGACCTGACCGAGTCCGTCAACACGATGGCGAACCGGCTGACGGCGCAGGTACGGGACATCGCCCTGGTGACGACAGCCGTGGCCCGGGGCGACCTGTCGCGCAAGGTGACCGTTCATGTCGCCGGCGAGATGCTGGAGCTGAAGAACACCGTCAACACGATGGTGGAGCAGCTGTCCTCGTTCTCGTCCGAGGTGACCCGGGTGGCCCGCGAGGTCGGCACCGAGGGCATCCTCGGCGGGCAGGCGCAAGTGCCCGGGGTCGCGGGCGTCTGGAAGGAACTGACCGACTCCGTCAACACGATGGCGGGCAACCTGACCGCTCAGGTGCGGGGGATCTCCCAGGTCACCACGGCGGTCGCCAACGGCGACCTGTCGCAGAAGGTGACGGTTCCGGCGCGCGGTGAGGTCGCGCAGCTCGCTGAGACGATCAACCAGATGACCGAGACGCTGCGGATCTTCGCGGACGAGGTCACGCGCGTGGCGAACGAGGTTGGCGGGGAGGGCCGGCTCGGCGGTCAGGCGAACGTGCCGGGCGCGGCGGGCACGTGGAAGGACCTGACCGACTCCGTCAACACGGTGTTCCGGAACCTGACCACGCAGGTGCGGGACATCGCGGCGGTGACGACGGCCGTGGCGAGCGGTGACCTGTCCCAGAAGGTCACCGTGGACGTGGCCGGCGAGATGCTGGAGCTGAAGAACACCGTCAACGGCATGGTGGACCAGCTGTCGGCGTTCGGTGCGGAGGTGACCCGGGTCGCGCGGGAGATCGGCGTCGAGGGCGAGCTCGGCGGCCAGGCGCAGGTGTCGGGCGCGGCCGGTACCTGGAAGGACCTGACGGACTCCGTCAACACTGCATTCCGCAACCTCACCGGTCAGGTGCGCAACATCGCCCAGGTGACGACGGCGGTGGCGAACGGCGACCTCTCCCAGAAGGTCACCGTGGACGTCTCCGGCGAGATGCTCCAGCTGAAGAACACCGTCAACACGATGGTGGACCAGCTGTCGAGCTTCGCCGACCAGGTGACCCGGATGGCGCGGGACGTGGGCACGGAGGGCCGACTGGGCGGTCAGGCCCGGGTGGACGGCGTGTCGGGCACCTGGAAGGAGCTGACGGACTCCGTCAACTTCATGGCCGGCAACCTGACTTCCCAGGTGCGGCAGATCGCCCAGGTGACGACGGCCGTGGCGCGCGGTGACCTGTCCCAGAAGATCGACGTCGACGCGCGCGGCGAGATTCTCGAGCTGAAGAACACCATCAACACGATGGTCGACCAGCTGTCCGCCTTCGCCGACCAGGTCACCCGGGTCGCCCGTGACGTGGGCACCGAGGGGCGGCTCGGCGGTCAGGCGCAGGTGCCGGGCGTGGCCGGTGTGTGGCGGGACCTGACCGACTCCGTGAACGGCATGGCGGGCAACCTGACCGCCCAGGTGCGCAACATCGCCCAGGTCGCCACCGCTGTGGCGCGCGGTGACCTGTCCCAGAAGATCACCGTGGACGCCCGCGGGGAGATCCTGGAGCTGAAGAACACCCTGAACACGATGGTCGACCAGCTGTCGTCGTTCGCCCAGGAGGTCACACGTGTGGCCCGTGAGGTGGGCACGGAGGGCATCCTCGGAGGTCAGGCCGAGGTCCAGGGCGTCTCCGGCACCTGGAAGGACCTCACGCAGTCCGTGAACTTCATGGCGAACAACCTGACGATCCAGGTGCGCAACATCGCCGAGGTCACGACCGCGGTCGCCAAGGGCGACCTGTCCAAGAAGATCACCGTTGACGCCAAGGGCGAGATTCTTGAGCTGGTCACGACGGTCAACACCATGGTTGATCAGCTGTCCAGCTTTGCCGAGCAGGTGCTCCGCGTGGCCCGTGAGGTGGGCACCGAGGGCATCCTGGGCGGACAGGCGCACGTGCCGGGCGTCACCGGCATCTGGAAGGACCTGAGCAACAACGTCAACCTGATGGCCAACAACCTGACCATGCAGGTGCGCAACATCTCGCAGGTGGCGGCGGCGGTCGCCAACGGCGACCTGACCCGGCAGGTGACGATCGAGGCCCGCGGCGAGGTCGCCCAGCTCGCCGACACCATCAACACGATGGTCAAGACGCTGAGTTCGTTCGCCGACCAGGTCACCAAGGTGGCCCGTGAGGTGGGCACGGACGGCATCCTGGGCGGGCAGGCGCACGTGCCGGGTGTGGCGGGCACGTGGAAGGACCTCACCGAGTCCGTGAACCAGATGGCGTCCAACCTGACCGGTCAGGTGCGCAACATCGCCATGGTCACCACGGCGATCGCCAAGGGTGACCTGACGAAGAAGATCGACATTGACGCGCGCGGTGAGATCCTTGAGCTGAAGACGACGATCAACACGATGGTTGACCAGCTGTCCAGCTTCGCCGAGGAGGTCACGCGCGTGGCCCGCGAGGTGGGCACCGAGGGGCAGCTCGGCGGCCAGGCACGCGTGCGTGACGTCGACGGCACCTGGCGCGACCTCACCGAGTCGGTGAACGAGATGGCCGGGAACCTGACCCGGCAGGTGCGTGCCATCGCGCGCGTGGCGACCGCGGTGACCCGCGGCGACCTGAACCTGAAGATCGACGTCGACGCGTCCGGCGAGATCCAGGAACTGCAGGACTACATCAACAAGATGATCGCCAACCTGCGCGACACCACGATCGCCAACAAGGAGCAGGACTGGCTCAAGGGCAACCTCGCCCGTATCTCGGCGCTGATGCAGGGCCGCCGCGACCTGGACGACGTCGCCTCCCTGATCATGAGCGAACTGACGCCGGTGGTCTCCGCGCAGCACGGCGCCTTCTTCCTGGCGATGCCGACCGTCGACGGCAAGGACGTGGGTGACGGCAAGGAGAGCTACGAGCTGCGGATGCTGGGCTCGTACGGCTATTCGATGGGTTCCATGCCGACGTCGTTCCGCCCCGGCGAGGCGCTGATCGGAACCGCCGCCCAGGAGAAGCGCACGATCCTGGTGGACAGGGCGCCCAGCGGTTACCTGAAGATCTCCTCGGGGCTCGGCGAGGCCCCGCCCGCGCAGGTGATCGTGCTGCCGGTGCTCTTCGAGGGCAAGGTGCTCGGCGTGATCGAGCTGGCTTCCTTCACGCCGTTCACGCAGATCCAGAAGGACTTCCTCAACCAGATCGCCGAGATGATCGCGACGAGCGTCAACACCATCTCGGTCAACACCAAGACCGAGCAGCTGCTGAAGCAGTCGCAGGAGCTGACCGAGCAGCTGCGTGAGCGATCCGCCGAGTTGGAGAACCGGCAGAAGGCCCTCCAGGCCTCCAACGCCGAACTGGAGGAGAAGGCCGAGCTGCTGGCCCGGCAGAACCGGGACATCGAGGTGAAGAACACCGAGATCGAGGAGGCCCGGCAGGTCCTGGAGGAGCGTGCCGAGCAGCTCGCGGTGTCGATGCGTTACAAGAGCGAGTTCCTCGCCAACATGTCGCACGAGCTGCGTACGCCGCTCAACTCGCTGCTGATCCTGGCCAAGCTGCTCGCCGACAACGCCGAGGGCAACCTCTCGCCGAAGCAGGTGGAGTTCGCCGAGACCATCCACGGCGCCGGCTCCGACCTGCTCCAGCTGATCAACGACATCCTGGACCTGTCGAAGGTCGAGGCGGGCAAGATGGACGTCTCCCCGACGCGCATCGCGCTCGTCCAGCTCGTGGACTACGTGGAGGCCACCTTCCGGCCGCTGACCGCGGAGAAGGGCCTGGACCTGTCCGTGCGCGTCTCCCCGGAGCTGCCCGCGACCCTGCACACCGACGAGCAGCGCCTCCTGCAGGTGCTGCGCAACCTGCTGTCCAACGCGGTGAAGTTCACCGACTCCGGGTCGGTGGAGCTGGTGATCCGGCCCGCGAGCGCGGATGTGCCGCAGACCATCCGGGAGCAGCTGCTCGAGGCCGGTTCGCTGACCGATCCGGACGCGCCGCTGATCGCCTTCTCGGTGACCGACACCGGCATCGGCATCGCGGCGGGCAAGATGCGGGTGATCTTCGAGGCGTTCAAGCAGGCGGACGGTACGACCAGCCGCAAGTACGGCGGCACCGGACTCGGCCTGTCGATCTCCCGGGAGATCGCGCAGCTGCTCGGCGGTGAGATCCACGCGCAGAGCGAGCCGGGCCGCGGTTCGACGTTCACGCTGTACCTGCCGCTGCACCCGAGCGAACTGCCGCCGCAGGGCTACCAGCAGTCCGTGCCGCCGCTGGAGGCCGGCGAGCTGGTCGCCTCCGAGACCCGGCTGTCCTCGGAGCTGTCCGCCGTGGAGATCGAGATGCCGGCCGAGGTGAAGTCGTACCGGGAGACGCAGAACGGTCCCGCCGCGCTCTTCAGGCGCCGCCGCCGGGGCCTGCCGCAGGGTGAGTACCGGCCCGAGCCGTGGTCGGCGCTGCCCGAGCAGGAGAGCGGACCGCAGCCGGGCCGCTCGGTGCGGTTCCACGGGGAGAAGGTGCTGATCGTCGACGACGACATCCGTAACGTCTTCGCGCTCACCAGCGTCCTGGAACAGCACGGGCTGTCGGTGCTGTACGCCGAGAACGGCCGTGAGGGCATCGAGGTGCTGGAGCAGCACGACGACGTGGCGGTCGTGCTGATGGACATCATGATGCCCGAGATGGACGGGTATGCCACGACCACGGCGATCCGCAGGATGCCGCAGTTCGCCGGGCTGCCGATCATCGCGCTGACCGCGAAGGCGATGAAGGGCGACCGGGAGAAGGCGATCGAGTCGGGCGCCTCCGACTACGTGACCAAGCCGGTCGACCCGGATCATCTGCTGACGGTCATGGGGCAGTGGATGGGGGCGGAGTGAGGGAAGCCGGTGAGGCGCCTGGGCGAGGGAACTTTCCGGCCGGCGGTGGACGTTGCCGGAACGCCGGGTGTGTGCGCAGCCGTCGGCGCGCAACCGCCGGAAGGGCGATGGAATCTGGCATTCCGGGAACCTTCGGGGCTCTGCCCCCGTTTCCCCTATGTGCACAGTGACATCGCGGTGACAGGGTGTGGCGACAGGCGGGGTGCGGCTACGATGACCGGCACAAGGACGGGCGGCGACAGGGAGTCGTCCCCTGGGGCGGCGCCCGGTGTACCGCCGGGGCGAGGAGGGCGGGCCATGGTGCAGAAGGCCAAGATCCTCCTGGTCGATGACCGGCCGGAGAATCTGCTGGCGCTGGAGGCCATCCTCTCTGCGCTCGATCAGACGCTGGTGCGGGCATCGTCCGGGGAGGAAGCGCTCAAAGCACTGCTCACGGACGATTTCGCGGTCATCCTGCTGGACGTCCAGATGCCGGGCATGGATGGTTTCGAGACCGCCGCCCACATCAAGCGGCGCGAGCGGACCCGGGACATCCCGATCATCTTCCTCACCGCGATCAACCACGGCCCGCACCACACGTTCCGGGGCTACGCGGCGGGCGCGGTCGACTACATCTCCAAGCCGTTCGACCCGTGGGTGCTGCGCGCGAAGGTCTCGGTGTTCGTCGAGCTCTACATGAAGAACTGCCAGCTGCGGGAGCAGGCGGCGCTGCTGCGGCTCCAGCTGGAGGGCGGCGGCAAGGGTGCGGTCGCCGGCAAGGAGTCGGCCGGGCTGCTCGCCGAGCTGTCCGCGCGGCTCGCGGCCGTCGAGGAGCAGGCCGAAGCGCTGTCCAAGCAGCTGGACGACGAGTCCGCCGACGCGGCGGCGGTCGCCACGGCGGCTCATCTGGAACGCAAGCTCACCGGGCTGCGCCGCGCGCTCGACGCCCTGGAGCCGGGTGCGGGCGGCAGCGGAGCGTCGGTGCCGACCCGGAACTGATGTGTGCAGCCGGCCCGTTGCCCATGAAGGTGCGTCAGTTCCACGCCCCGGCAAGGCCGACACGAACGGGTGAAGCCCTGGGCACACGTGTCCGCTGTCGTCTCCCCCGGTAACCTCACACCCATGGCCTCACGTCCCTCCGCAGCCAAGAAGCAGCCCGCGAAGAAGGCGGCCTCTCCCGCGAAGGGCCCGGCGAAGAAAGCCGCCGCGAAGAAGGCCCCGGCCAAGAAAGCGCCCGCCAAGAAGGCGCCCGCGAAGAAGGCCGCGCCGCCGGGCCCGGCCCCCAGCCCCACCGGGGGCATCTACCGGCTCGTGCGCGCCCTCTGGCTCGGCGTCGCACACGCGGTCGGCGCCGTCTTCCGCGGCATAGGGCAGGGCGCCAAGAACCTCGACCCGGCACACCGCAAGGACGGCGTCGCGCTGCTGCTGTTCGGTGTCGCGCTGATCGTCGCCGCCGGGACCTGGGCCGACCTGAAGGGCCCGGTCGGCGATCTGGTGGAGATCCTGGTCACCGGTGCCTTCGGCCGGCTCGACCTGCTGGTGCCGATACTGCTCGCGACGATCGCCGTACGGTTCATCCGGCACCCGGAGAAGCCGGAGGCCAACGGCCGGATCGTGATCGGCCTGTCCGCGCTCGTCATCGGCGTGCTCGGCCAGGTCCACATCGCCTGCGGCTCACCCGCCCGCAGCGATGGCATGCAGGGCATAAGGGACGCAGGCGGCCTCATCGGCTGGGCGGCGGCGACCCCGCTGACGTATGCCATGACCGAGGTGCTGGCCGTCCCCCTCCTGGTGCTGCTGACGGTCTTCGGGCTGCTCGTGGTCACCGCGACCCCGGTCAACGCCATCCCGCAACGGCTGCGCGCGCTCGGCGTGCGCCTGGGCGTCCTGCACGACCACGAGGCCGAGGAGTTCACCGAGGACGACGAGCGCTACGAGGATCAGTGGCGCGAGGCGCTGCCCGCGCGCCCCCGCCGACGCCGGAGCGCCCCCCAGGCGTACGACCCCGCAGACGCCGAGGAGGAGGCCCTCGCACAGCGCCGTGGCCGCCCCAGGCGCTCGGCCGTGCCGCAGCCCGACCCGCGACGGCAGATGGACGCCGTGGACGTCGCCGCCGCAGCCGCAGCCGCGCTCGACGGCGCCGTGCTGCACGGCATGCCGCCGTCCCCGCTCGTCGCCGACCTCACCCAGGGCGTCGCCGTGGGCGAGCGTGAGGACACCACCCCGGTGCCCGCGCCGCCCGCGGTGCCGGCCGCTCGCCCCCGGCAGGACATCCTCGACAAGGACGAGCTCGAGCAGGACCAGCGGGGGGAGAGCGCCCCCGCCCCGGCCAAGAACGTCCCGGACCTGACCAAGTCCGTTCCCGACCTCACCAAGAAGGCCCCCGAGCAACCGCGCGACCTGCCTCCGCGCGCGGAACAGCTCCAGCTGTCCGGGGACATCACCTACGCGCTGCCCTCCCTGGACCTGCTCACGCGCGGCGGCCCCGGCAAGGCCCGCAGCGCGGCCAACGACGCCGTCGTCGCCTCGCTCACCCAGGTCTTCTCCGAGTTCAAGGTCGACGCGGCCGTCACCGGCTTCACGCGCGGCCCGACGGTCACGCGCTACGAGGTCGAACTCGGCCCCGCCGTGAAAGTCGAGCGGATCACCGCGCTGACCAAGAACATCGCCTACGCGGTCGCCAGCCCTGATGTGCGGATCATCAGCCCCATCCCCGGCAAGTCCGCGGTGGGCATCGAGATCCCCAACACCGACCGGGAGATGGTCAACCTCGGGGACGTGCTGCGTCTCGCCGAGTCCGCCGAGGACGACGACCCGATGCTGGTCGCCTTCGGCAAGGACGTCGAGGGCGGGTACGTCATGCACTCACTGGCGAAGATGCCCCACATGCTGGTCGCCGGCGCCACCGGCTCCGGCAAGTCGTCGTGCATCAACTGCCTGATCACCTCGGTCATGATGCGGGCGACCCCGGAGGACGTCCGGTTGATCCTGGTCGACCCCAAGCGCGTCGAACTCACCGCCTACGAGGGCATCCCGCACCTGATCACGCCGATCATCACCAACCCCAAGCGGGCCGCCGAGGCGCTGCAGTGGGTCGTGCGCGAGATGGACCTCCGCTACGACGACCTGGCCGCCTATGGATACCGGCACATCGACGACTTCAACCGCGCGGTGCGCGAGGGCAAGGTCAAGCCGCCCGAGGGCAGCGAGCGGGAACTGCAGCCGTACCCGTACCTGCTGGTGATCGTGGACGAGCTGGCCGACCTGATGATGGTCGCCCCGCGCGACGTCGAGGACGCGATCGTGCGCATCACGCAGCTCGCGCGCGCGGCCGGCATCCACCTGGTGCTCGCCACCCAGCGCCCCTCCGTGGACGTCGTCACCGGCCTGATCAAGGCCAACGTGCCCTCGCGGCTGGCCTTCGCCACCTCCTCGCTCGCCGACTCCCGGGTCATCCTCGACCAGCCCGGCGCCGAGAAGCTGATCGGCAAGGGTGACGGCCTGTTCCTGCCGATGGGCGCGAACAAGCCGACCCGTATGCAGGGCGCGTTCGTCACCGAGGCCGAGGTCGCGGCCGTCGTACAGCACTGCAAGGACCAGATGGCGCCGGTCTTCCGGGACGACGTCACCGTGGGCAGCAAGCAGAAGAAGGAGATCGACGAGGACATCGGCGACGACCTCGACCTGCTGTGCCAGGCGGCAGAACTGGTCGTATCCACCCAGTTCGGTTCGACCTCCATGCTCCAGCGCAAGCTGCGCGTCGGCTTCGCCAAGGCCGGGCGGCTCATGGACCTCATGGAGTCCCGGAACATCGTCGGGCCGAGCGAGGGTTCCAAGGCGCGTGACGTCCTTGTGAAGCCCGACGAGTTGGACGGCGTGCTCGCTCTGATCCGCGGGGAGTCCGACGGGTAAGGGGGAGTCCGGCGGGTAGGCGAAGGACCGTGCGGCCGTCCGGCGCGCCTGGGTTACGCCGGGTGGCGGCACCGTCGTGATCCACCCGTTAGAGAGTGGTGAGCAACCGTTTCCCTTTGCCGTACGTCAAGTTGAGCGAAAGGAAAGGCACCTGTCCCATGCTGGGACGCGTGCCCGACCGGCCACCGGGATGACCGGCCATTCCGATGGCGTACAAAGTCCACCGCCCGGTTGCCCCACCCTTTCGCACCCCCCCTAGACTGAGCTTCCAGCACAGGTGGCTACACGCTCGAAAGGCGCCCCCGTGTCCATCGGCAACTCCCCTGAAGACGAGCGTCCGTTCCCCGACGAGTCCCAGGAGGCCCGCACCTCCGTGGGCCGCGCCCTGAAGGAGGCGCGGATCGCGGCCGGGCTCACGCTGGACGACGTCAGCAGTGCCACTCGTGTCCGTATCGCCATCGTGCACGCCATCGAGGCGGACGACTTCGCCCCCTGCGGCGGCGACGTGTACGCCCGCGGGCACATCCGGACCCTGGCCAGGGCCGTGCACCTGGATCCCGCTGAACTGATCGCGCAGTACGACGCCGAGCACGGCGGGCGTCCCGCCCCCACCCCGGCCGCGCCCCTGTTCGAGGCGGAGCGGATCCGTCCCGACCGGCGGGGGCCCAACTGGACCGCGGCCATGGTCGCCGCGATCGTCGTCGTGATCGGTTTCGTCGGGTTCACCGCGGTCAGGGGCGGCGACGACGGGGGCGACTCTAAGTCACAGCTCGCCGAGGGCAGCTCGCCCACGAAGACCAGGTCCGCCTCGGCGAGGCCGAAGAAGGACACGCCGGCCTCGCCGACCGCCGCGCCGTCCGACAGCGCCATCGCCGCCGCCCCGCAGGACAAGGTCACCGTCCAGGTCAGTGCGGCGAACGGACGCAGCTGGGTCTCCGCCAAGGATCACAACGGCCGGATGCTCTTCGACGGGCTGCTGAAGACGGGCGAGTCCAAGACCTTCCAGGACAGCTCGAAGATCAATCTCATCCTGGGCGACGCCGGCGCCATCCAGCTCTACGTCAACGGCAAGAAGATCGAGGACGACTTCCGGCCGGGCGCGGTGGAACGCCTCACCTACACCAAGGGCGACCCCGAGGTCGGATAGGGGACCTCCGGGAGCGAGTCCGACGGGGGTGGCCGGGACCGACAACCCCGTCGACGTCGGGTGTCGGACAGACAAAGTAGTCTTGAGCCCATGCCTGAACGCCGTACCGTCGCACTCGTCACTCTCGGCTGCGCCCGTAACGAGGTGGACTCGGAGGAGCTCGCAGGTCGTTTGGAGGCGGACGGCTGGCAGCTCGTCGAGGACGCCTCGGACGCCGATGTCGCCGTGGTCAACACCTGTGGCTTCGTGGAGGCCGCCAAGAAGGACTCCGTCGACGCCCTGCTCGAGGCCAATGACCTCAAGGGCCACGGCAGAACCCAGGCCGTCGTGGCGGTGGGCTGCATGGCCGAGCGGTACGGAAAGGAGCTCGCCGAGGCGCTGCCCGAGGCCGACGGCGTGCTCGGTTTCGACGACTACGCGGACATCTCCGACCGTCTGCAGACCATCCTGTCCGGCGGCATCCACGCCGCACACACCCCGCGCGACCGCCGCAAGCTGCTGCCGATCAGCCCGGCCGAGCGGCAGGAGTCCGCCGCGTCCGTGGCGTTGCCCGGCCACGCCCCCAGCGATCTCCCGGACGGCCTGGCGCCCGCCTCCGGCCCCCGCGCGCCCCTGCGCCGCCGGCTGGACGGCGCCCCGGTCGCCTCGGTCAAGCTCGCCTCCGGCTGCGACCGTCGCTGCTCGTTCTGCGCCATCCCGTCCTTCCGTGGCTCCTTCATCTCCCGCCGACCCAGCGACGTGCTCAACGAGACGCGCTGGCTCGCCGAGCAGGGCGTCAAGGAGATCATGCTGGTCTCCGAGAACAACACCTCCTACGGCAAGGACCTGGGCGACATCCGTCTGCTGGAGTCCCTGCTGCCCGAGCTGGCCGAGGTCGACGGCATCGAGCGGGTGCGCGTCAGCTACCTCCAGCCGGCCGAGATGCGCCCCGGCCTCATCGACGTACTGACCTCCACCCCGAAGGTCGCCCCGTACTTCGACCTGTCCTTCCAGCACTCCGCGCCCGGCGTGCTGCGCGCGATGCGCCGCTTCGGCGACACCGACCGCTTCCTTGAGCTGCTCGACACCATCCGGAGCAAGGCCCCCGAGGCCGGTGTGCGCTCCAACTTCATCGTCGGCTTCCCCGGCGAGACCGAGGCCGACCTCGCCGAACTGGAGCGCTTCCTGACCGGCGCCCGCCTGGACGCCGTCGGCGTCTTCGGATACTCGGACGAGGAGGGCACCGAGGCGGCGACCTACGACAACAAGCTCGACGAGGACGTCGTCGCCGAGCGCCTCGCCCACATCTCCCGGCTTGCCGAGGAACTGGTCTCGCAGCGCGCCGAGGAGCGCGTCGGGCAGACCGTGCGGGTCCTCGTGGAGTCCGTGGACGACGAGGACGAGGACGGCGTGTACGGCCGCGCGGCCCACCAGGCCCCGGAGACGGACGGCCAGGTGCTGTTCACGAGCGGCGAGGGCCTGAGCGTCGGACGTATGGTCGAGGCGAAGGTGGTCGGTACGCAAGGTGTCGACCTGGTGGCCGAGCCGCTCACCGGCTCGGCCGGGTGCAGTGAGGAGGCGGGCAGATGACCGGAGTCCCGGCATCCGCCGCGGGCGGCTCCTCCGGCGGGCAGGGCGCACGGGGCTCCGCCGCCGCTGCCGACGGTGCTCCCCAGGCCTCCGGTGCCGCTTCCGGTCCCGCCGGTCCGGCTCCCGACCCGCAGGCCGGCGGCCGGCCCGCGCGCGGCGGGAAGCTGGCCGCCGCGGCCGTCAACCAGGCCAGCGTGTGGAACGTCGCCAACCTGCTGACCATGCTCCGGCTGGTCCTGGTCCCCGGCTTCGTGGCGCTGATGCTGGCGGGCGGCGGCTATGACCCGGCCTGGCGCTCGCTGGCCTGGGCGGCGTTCGCCATCGCCATGATCACAGACCTGTTCGACGGGCACCTGGCGCGCACCTACAACCTGGTCACGGACTTCGGGAAGATCGCCGACCCCATCGCCGACAAGGCGATCATGGGGGCGGCGCTCATCTGTCTGTCCGCCCTGGATGACCTGCCGTGGTGGGTGACGACCGTGATCCTCGGCAGGGAACTCGGGATCACCCTGCTGCGTTTCCTGGTCATCCGCTACGGCGTGATCCCGGCGAGCCGGGGCGGCAAGCTCAAGACGCTCACCCAGGGCGTCGCCGTCGGAATGTACGTCCTGCCACTGACGGGGTGGCTGGCGACGCTGAGGTTCTGGGTGATGGCTGCGGCCGTCGTCCTGACCGTCGTCACCGGCCTCGACTATGTAAGACAGGCCATTGTGCTGCGGCGCCGGGGAATTGCCGAGCGCGCGGCAGCGTTGGAGGAGGAAGTGTGAGTTCCATGGCCACCGAACTGGTGCGGCTACTGACCGTGAGGGGCGAGACCCTCGCCGTCGCGGAGTCGCTCACCGGTGGCCTGGTCGCGGCTGAGATCACGGCGGTCCCCGGAGCGTCGAAGGTCCTCCAGGGTTCGGTCACCGCCTACGCCACCAGGCTGAAGCACGAGCTGCTGGGCGTCGACGCCGCCCTGCTGGCCGCGCACGGAGCGGTGGATCCGCAGGTCGCAGCCCAGATGGCGGCAGGAGTGCGCAAGGCGCTGGGCGCCGACTGGGGTATCGCGACGACCGGTGTCGCCGGCCCGGACCCACAGGACGGCAAGCCCGTCGGGACGGTGTTCGTGGCCGTCGACGGCCCGCTCACCGGGGGCCCCGGTTCTGCCGGTGGCGGAAAAGTCGAGGCCCTGCGGTTGAACGGCGGCCGTGCGGAAATCCGTATGGAGAGTGTACGGAGCGTACTCGCACTGCTTCTGAAGGAGCTTGCGGGCGAACAGACCGGAAATGAGCGGGCACAGGATACGGAACGGAACGGGGGGTTTTGATGTTTGCAGCCCTGAGTGAACACGACATCGCTCCCCGCACGGCCGCGGCGCAAGGCGGTACGGTGGGGCGAGAAGGATGCGGCTACGCGGTCCGAGGAGGGAGCCACCGATGATTCTGCTCCGTCGCCTGCTGGGTGACGTGCTGCGTCGGCAGCGCCAACGCCAGGGCCGTACTCTGCGCGAAGTCTCCTCGTCCGCCCGAGTCTCGCTCGGCTATCTCTCCGAGGTGGAGCGGGGGCAGAAGGAGGCTTCCTCCGAACTGCTCGCCGCCATCTGCGACGCGCTGGACGTACGGATGTCGGAACTCATGCGAGAGGTGAGCGACGAACTGGCGCTCGCCGAGCTGGCCCAGTCCGCCGCGGCCACCGAGCCCGTGCCCGCGCCGGTCCGTCCGATGCTGGGTTCTGTGTCGGTGACCGGTGTGCCACCGGAACGAGTGACCATCAAGGCGCCTGCCGAGGCGGTGGACGTCGTCGCCGCGTGAGGTTCGCCCGCGCGGCTCAACCGTCCGACAGCGGCCTGACGGCCCCATGTGAGTGAAGCCCTGGCCAGGCTCTCCGGGAAGACCCGGGGAGTCCGGCCAGGGCTTTCGTGTCGCTGCCGACACCTGCCCCGTTCAAACCCTTTGCGTCCGTTTGCTGGTATTCGGTGGGGCGGTCATCGTGAAAGGCGTCATGTGATGGCAGCGAGGTACGGAGGAAGCGGATGTACGTGGTGAAGAGCCCGTTGACCGATGCGGACCTGAAAACCGTGTCCGAGGCGCTGCAGGGCGCACTCGTGGACTTGGTGGACCTCGCCCTGGTCGCCAAGCAGATCCACTGGAACGTCGTCGGGCCCCGCTTCCGCTCCATCCACCTCCAGCTCGACGAGGTGGTCGACACTGCGCGTGGCTACTCCGACACGATGGCCGAGCGGGCCTCGGCGCTGGGGGTACCGCCCGACGGGCGCGCGGCGACGGTGTCCTCCAGCAGCGGCATCGGGAACACCCCGGCCGGCTGGATCAAGGACACCGACGCGGTCGGGACGATGGTGGAGGCGCTCGGCCTTGTGATCGTTCGGATGCGGGAGCGGGTGGCGGCGACCGCCGAGGCGGATCCGGTCTCCCAGGACATCTTCATCGGGGCCACGGCGGACCTGGAGAAGCATCACTGGATGTTCCAGGCCGAACACGCCTAGCGGTCCTGTCCCATGATCTGGCGTTGCACCGGTGAGCCGCTGGTGCGCCCTACGGGACGGGCGGGCGACCTCCTAGCGTCCGGGACTGGAGGGCTGGAGGTGGTGCCATGGTGGGGCGGACAGCGCGCTGGGGGGCCGGACTGACGCTGGGCGCGGTGTGGTGGTGGGCCGTGCTGCGCCTCGCACTGGGGGAGGGCGCGGGAGTGGTCGAGGGGGCCGTCGCCGTCGGCGGGTGGGGGCTGAGTCTGCTCCCCGTGCACTGTGTGCCCAAGGGGCGGGCGGCAGGGGCCGTGCAGACGGGGCGGTGGAAGGCCGCCTGGCGGGTGGGGGACGTCACCAGGGCATCGCCGCACCCCCGTTCGGGCGAAGCGTCTGGCCGGTCGTGAACGCCGACGCGCCCGACGCCAGAGACACCGACGCCAGAGACAGCACCGCGTGCGCCACGCCCCGGGCACGCCGGCCCGGTCCAGCGGCGACATCGGGGAAAGCGCCGCCTCTGGTGCGCGCACACCCTCGCGGTCGGGGCGGGTGGTCAGGGGGCGCACCCCGGCGTGATCGTGTTGAGCGGATGCCGTGCCGGCCGACCTCGATGGCCAGCGTGCTGGTCGGCTGTGCCACTGCCGCCTTCGCTGCGCCGTGGCAGAGCCGCCCGGCCGCCGGTGTCGATCGCGCCGGAGGCCATCGTGACGATGCTGTCCCGGGTGCCGCCGGCGGTCATCAGCGGGTCGCCTCCTGGCACGTGTACAGCAGGCCCTTGAAAATGATGTTCAGCACCCGGTCGAGATCCTCGTCCCGGGTCCTGACAACGGGGCTGCTGTGCATGGGCCCGACGACGGCCGCCGGCACGTCCAGGCGCCCGCGGGACCGCACGGCCTCGCCGGGCCGGGCCCGGTCGGTCACGTCGAGGACGGGCAGGTGTGCTGTGCCGCCGCGGTCCCGGACCGGCTCCGCCGTGCCGTGCAGGCTGTTCGCGTCCCGGTCGGCGCAGTGCACCGTAGCGCCCGCCTCGGCGAGCAGGACGGGGCAGGCCCGGCCGATGCCGCCGACGGCTCCGGTGACGAACGCGGTGCGCCCGGTGAGGTCGTACGCCGTGAGGGGCGTGCGGGGAACCGTACGGAGGTTTCTGACGGGACGTCAGTCAATGCGGCGGGGATACCGCTCCCGCCATCTCTGTGGTGCTCCCATCGCGGGAGCCGGGCCCGCCTGGCAGGCCGGGCACCAGTAGGTGGGGCGGTCCTGGGAGCCGTCTCCCTGGTCGGCCACCCGGACGGAGGTGCCACAGCGCAGGCAGGGGCGGGGTGCGCGGCCGTAGACGAACAGGTCGTGGCCGCGCAGGCCCGTCGTCTGCCGGACCGGGCGGTCGCGGTTGGTCTCCAGCAGTTTCCGGGCGAGGGCCGGCAATTTCCGGGCACGGTCCGCGGGCAGTGCGCCGACCGGCAGCCAGGGCGTCACGCCGAGAAGGAAGCACAGCTCGCTCTTGTAGACATTGCCGACGCCGGCCAGGTTGCGCTGGTCGAGCAGGGCCTCGCCGAGCGGGCGGACGGGGTCCGCGAGGAGGTTGGCCAGGGCGCGGTCGGGGTCCCAGTCCGGGCCGAGCAGGTCGGGGCCGAGATGGCCGACGGCACCCTCCTCCTCCGCGGTGCGCAGCAGCTCCAGCAGCTGAAGGCGGTAGCCGACGGCCGCGCGGTCGGCGGTGCCGAGGATCACGCGGATCTGGTGCGCCGGCCCGCCGCGCCAACGCTCGCCCGCGCCGTACACCTTCCACGACCCCTCCATCCGCAGGTGCGTGTGCAGCGTCAGGCCGCCCTCGAAGCGGGTGAGCAGGTGTTTACCGCGCGGCACCGTGTTCAGCACGGCCCGGCCGGTGAGGTCGACCGTCGCGTACTGCGGCACCCGGAAGTCGCTGCGGGTCAGCGACTTGCCCGCGAGGGCCTCGTGCAGCCGCCGCGCGGCCTGCCAGACCGTGTCACCTTCGGGCATGCGTCAAGGGTGCCACGTGCGGGTGACGCCCGCGGGGCCCCGGTGGACCGGCCGTGGCGCGCGCTCGTCACGGTCTGAGCCGCAGCCCGCGCGGGGTCGCCACGAAGCCCGCTCCCTCCAGGAGCGTGCCTATCGGCGAGGTCAGCGCCTGGACGCCGTTGATCCGCTCCACGGTGACCGTGCCGAGGGTGCCCGCCCGGGCGGCGGCTGCCAGGGCCTCCGCTGCCGTACGCAGGCGGAAGTCGTCGGTGACGGCGGTGTCCGGGGCGGCCGGCCAGGCCAGGAGTGTCTTGCCGCCGCGCTCCATGTACAGCGTGAGTTCGCCCTCCATCAGGACCACGAGCGAGCCCGCCTTGCGGCCCGGCTTGTGCCCCGCCCCGGTCGGTGGCTCGGGCCAGGGCAGGGCCGCGCCGTAGGCGTTCGCGGGGTCGGCCGCCGCGAGGACGACGGCGCGCGGGTCGGGGGACGAGCCATGGGTGCGGTGGCCGCCGACACCCCGGTGCGCGCCTGGGCCGTATGAGGAGGCAGCGCCGTAGGAGGAGGCGGCATTGTGGGAGGGGGCCGAGCCGTACGGGGAAGTGGGGCCGTACGCGGAGGTGGGGCCGGTGCCTCGGGGACCACCGTGGCCCGGGGAGGCGAAGGGGTCGGGGAGATCGCGCGGGGAGACGTGCTCGCCGGGGACGGTGGGCTGCTCCGGCGGCCAGGTGAAGTCGCCGTCGAGGCCGGGGTGGGCGAAACCGCCGGCGTCGTCGAGGACGCCGGGTGCCGTGTGGCCGTGGAGGCCGCCGCCGGCCGGTGCGAAGCCGTTTTCCGGGCCGCTCCCGTCGCCGAGGAAGGCCGGAGCAGGCAGGCCCTCGCCGCGGTCGCGGGCGTTGGACACCGCGCGGAGTCGGTCCACGGCGCCGTCCATCGCGAACTGGGCCGCGCCCAGCCCCTCGACCACGTAACCGCGCCGGGCCTGGCCGCTCTCCTCGAAGGCGGACAACACCCGGTACACCGCCGAGAATCCGCCCTCGACACCCTCTGCCGCCACCGCTCCCCGGGTGACCACGCCATGCCGGTCGAGGAGGATGCGGGCCAGCGCGTGCGCGCGCACGGTGGGGTCCGGCTCGGCCGCGGGCAGCAGCGACCAGCGGCCGGCCACGGTCGGCGGGCCGGTGCGGGAGGTGGCACGGGCGGCGGCCGTCAGGGAGCCGTAGCGCCCACGCGGCACGGAGCGTTTGGCGCGGTGGGCCGTCGACCCCGCCGTACGGCCGGAGCCCAGCAGCGAACGCATCGGTGCGAGGGTGTCGTTGGTGAGCCGGCCCGTCCAGGCCAGGTCCCAGAGCGCATCGGCCAGTTGGGGATCGGTGACATCGGGGTGCGTGGTGGCGCGTACCTGATCGGCTATCTGACGGAAGAACAGGCCGTAGCCGCCGGAGAGGGCGTCCAGGACGGACTGGTGGAGCGCGGTCTGCTCCAGCGGGTGCGGCGGCGGGAGCAGCAGCGGTGCGGCGTCCGCCAGATACAGCGACACCCAGCCGTCCTTGCCGGGCAGTGCGCCCGCGCCGGCCCACACCACCTCGCCGGCGGCGGTCAGTTCGTCGAGCATGGACGGCGTGTAGCCGGCCACGCGGGAGGGCAGGACCAGCTTCTCCAGTGCGGAGGCGGGCACGGACGCCCCCTGCAACTGCTCGATCGCGCGCACCAGTCCGTCGATGCCGCGCAGACCGTGTCCCTTGCCGATGTGCTGCCACTGCGGCAGGAACTGGGCGAGAGCGGGCGCGGGCACGGGCTCCAGCTCATGGCGCAGGGCCGCCAGGGAGCGGCGGCGCAGACGGCGCAGGACGGCCGCGTCGCACCACTCCTGGCCGATGCCCGCGGGATGGAACTCGCCCTGCACGACCCGGCCGCCCGCGGCCAGCCGCTGCAGGGCACCCTCGGTGACCGCCACGCCGAGGCCGAAGCGGGCCGCCGCCGTGGCCGACGTGAACGGGCCGTGAGTGCGGGCATAGCGCGCGAGGAGGTCACCGAGCGGGTCCTTCACCGGTTCGGTGAAGGCCTCGGGGACGCCCACCGGCAGCGCCGTGCCGAGCGCATCGCGCAGCCGGCCCGCGTCCTCGACGGCCGCCCAGTGGTCGGCGCCGGCGATACGCACCCGGATGGCCCGGCGGGCGGCGGCCAGCTCCCGCGCCCACCGCGGCTCGGCACCCCGCTCGGCCAGCTCGGTGTCGGTCAGCGGGCCGAGCAGCCGCAGGACGTCGGCGACACCCTCGACGTCCTTGACCCGCCTGTCCTCCGTCAGCCACTGCAGCTCGCGCTCCAGCTCGGCCAGGACGTCCGCGTCCAGCAGCTCCCGCAGCTCCGCCTGGCCCAGCAGCTCGGCCAGCAGCCGCGAGTCCAGGGACAGCGCGGCGGCGCGGCGCTCGGCGAGTGGGGAGTCGCCCTCGTACAGGAACTGGGCGACGTAGCCGAAGAGGAGGGAGCGGGCGAACGGCGACGGCTCCGGCGTGGTGACCTCGACCAGGCGCACCCTGCGGGACTCGATGTCCCCCATCAGCTCCACGAGACCGGGGACGTCGAAGACGTCCTGGAGGCACTCGCGGACCGCTTCCAGGACGATCGGGAACGAACCGTACTCGCTCGCCACCTGGAGCAGTTGCGCGGCCCGCTGGCGCTGCTGCCACAGCGGGGTGCGCCTGCCGGGGTTGCGGCGCGGCAGCAGCAGCGCGCGGGCGGCGCACTCGCGGAACCGGGAGGCGAACAGCGCGGAGCCACCGACCTGGTCGGTGACGATCTGGTCGACCTCGCCCTTGTCGAAGGCGACGTCCGCCGCGCCCACCGGCGCCTGCTCGCTGTCGGCCGCCGTGCCGAGGGGGCTGCCCGCCTTCATGGGCTCCTGGTCGAGGAGGTCCAGGCCCATCAGGTCGGCGTCGGGCAGGCGCAGCACGATGCCGTCGTCGGCGTGCATGACCTGCGCGTCCATGCCGTAGCGCTCGGAGAGGCGGGCGCCGAGGGCGAGTGCCCAGGGGGCGTGGACCTGGGCGCCGAACGGGGAGTGCACCACGACCCGCCAGTCACCCAGCTCGTCACGGAAGCGCTCGACCACGATCGTACGGTCGTCCGGGACATGGCCGCAGGCCTCGCGCTGCTCGTCCACATAAGACAGCACGTTGTCCGCCGCCCACGCGTCCAGACCCGCCGCGAGCAGACGCAGCCGGGCGTCGTCCCTGGCCAGCGCGCCGACCTCGCGCAGGAACGCACCCACCGCGCGGCCCAGCTCGAGCGGGCGGCCCAGCTGGTCGCCCTTCCAGAACGGCAACCGGCCCGGCACGCCAGGTGCAGGGGACACCAGGACGCGATCGCGCGTGATGTCCTCGATCCGCCAGGAGCTGGTGCCGAGCGTGAAGACGTCCCCGACCCGGGACTCGTACACCATCTCCTCGTCCAGCTCGCCGACCCGGCCACCGCCCTTCTTGGGGTCGGAACCGGCGAGGAACACCCCGAAGAGGCCGCGGTCCGGGATCGTGCCGCCGGAGGTGACGGCGAGGCGCTGGGCGCCCGGCCGGCCGGTGACGGTGCCCGCCACCCGGTCCCACACCACGCGCGGACGCAACTCCGCGAACGCGTCGGACGGGTAGCGGCCCGCGAGCATGTCCAGCACCGCCGTGAACGCGGACTCGGGGAGCGCGGCGAAGGGCGCCGCGCGGCGGACCGTGGCGAGCAGGTCGTCGAACTGCCAGGTGTCCAGTGCCGTCATGGCGACGAGCTGCTGCGCGAGCACGTCCAGTGGGTTGGCCGGCACCTTCAGGGACTCGATGGAGCCCGAGCGCATCCGCTCGGTGACCACGGCCGCCTGGACCAGGTCACCCCGGTACTTGGGGAAGACGACACCGGTGGACACGGCCCCCACCTGGTGCCCCGCGCGGCCCACGCGCTGGAGCCCGGAGGCGACCGAGGGCGGGGACTCGACCTGGACGACCAGGTCGACGGCGCCCATGTCGATGCCCAACTCGAGGCTGGAGGTGGCGACCACGGCGGGCAGCCGGCCCGCCTTCAGATCCTCCTCGACCAAGGCGCGCTGCTCCTTGGAGACCGAGCCGTGGTGCGCACGGGCGATCACCGGGGGTGCGCCCTGGGCGGCGCCCGAGCCGCCCATCAGCTGGGCGGGGGAGTGATGTTCCTGCAGCGTCTCGCCGGTCGCGCGTTCGTAGGCGATCTCGTTGAGCCGGTTGCACAGCCGCTCCGCGAGGCGCCGGGAGTTGGCGAACACGATCGTGGAGCGGTGCGCCTGCACCAGGTCGGTGATCCGCTCCTCCACATGCGGCCAGATCGACGGCCGCTGCGCGCCCTCGTCGGCCACGGGAGAACCGCCCAGCTCGCCCATGTCCTCGACCGGGACGACGACGGACAGGTCGAACTCCTTGCCGGACTCCGGCTGGACGATCTCCACCTTGCGGCGCGGCGAGAGATAGCGGGCGACCTCGTCCACCGGGCGCACGGTCGCCGACAGGCCGATCCGGCGGGCCGGCCTGGGCAGCAGCTCGTCCAGGCGTTCCAGGGAGAGCGCGAGATGGGCGCCGCGTTTGGTGCCCGCGACCGCGTGCACCTCGTCCAGGATCACCGTCTCCACGCCCGTCAGCGCGTCACGCGTGGCCGACGTGAGCATCAGGAAGAGCGACTCGGGGGTGGTGATCAGGATGTCCGGTGGCCGCGTGGACAGGGCACGGCGCTCGGCGGCCGGGGTGTCGCCGGAACGGATTCCGACCCGCACCTCGGGCTCCGGCAGGCCGAGGCGCACGGACTCCTGGCGGATGCCGGTCAGCGGGCTGCGCAGGTTGCGCTCGACATCCACCGCGAGGGCCTTCAGCGGGGACACGTACAGCACCCGGCAACGCTTCTTCGGATCGGCCGGGGGAGGGGTCGAGGCCAGCTGGTCCAGGGCGGCGAGGAACGCAGCCAGCGTCTTGCCCGAGCCGGTCGGGGCCACCACCAGCACGTCCGAGCCCTCCCGGATGGCCCGCCATGCGCCCGCCTGGGCCGCGGTGGGCGCGGAAAAGGCCCCCGTGAACCAGCCGCGGGTCGCGGGGGAGAAGCCGTCGAGGGCCCAGTGTGCGGAGCTGACCATGCGTCCATCCTGCACCCGGCCACTGACAATCGGTCCGACCTGGGGAAAGGGGGCGGTGCAGGGGCGGGGGCACCCCGAGGGGCCGACCGGTCACGGTCCGTCGGCGGGGCGGACAATGGACCGTATGGCGGGTTCAGCGGAGCGGGCACGGCACTGGCGGTACGAGGAGCTTCCCGGGGTCGACCTGCTGCGGGCCCGGTACGTCGGCAAGACCTTCTCCCGGCACACCCATGAGCACTTCGTGATCGCGGCCATCGCCGAAGGCGCCGAGGTCTTCGCCCACCGCGGCACCGACGTCTTCGCCGGTGCGGGCGCCCTCGCCCTGGTCAACCCGGACACCCCGCACACGGGCCGGGCCGGCGTCCCCGAGGGCTGGCGGTACGGTGCGCTCTACCCCTCGCCCGAGGTGGTCGGCGCGATAGCCGCCGAGATCACCACCCTGCGCGGCACCCCCGGTTTCGTCAGTCCCGTCCTGGACGATCCGTACACCGTCCGCCTGGTCCACCAGGTGCTGCGCGCCGCCGACGAGGGCAACGCGCTGGCCGCGGACACCCTGCTGCGGGTCGCCGTGACCAGGCTGCTGCGGCTGAACGGGGGCCCGCTGCCGCAGCGGCGGTCACGGACGGCCGGAGCCGTGATCGCCGCACGCGCGCGTGCGGTGCTGCAGGATCGGATGGCCGCCCCGCCGACCCTCGAGCAACTGGCCGGCGACCTCGGCACCAGCCCCTTCGCGCTACTGCGTGCCTTCCGCGCCGCGTACGGCATGCCGCCGCACACCTGGCTGACCGACGCGCGCGTGCGCCGCGCACGATTCCTCCTGGACGGCGGTACGGCCCCGGCGGAAGCTGCCGTCGCGGTCGGCTTCAGCGACCAGCCCCACCTCACCCGGCACTTCACCAGGATCGTCGGCGTGCCTCCGGGGGCCTATCAGCGCGAGCGCAAGAACGTACAAGACCCGAGGTGAGCGCCGCCCGTACGGTCCAGGCGTGACACAGCGGACACCCATCACGGACCGGGCAGGCGACGCGGCAGCGGGCAAGCCCGACGCAGCCGTCGTACGCGACGCCCTGGGAGTCGGAGTCGCCGTCGGGCTCTCCGGGCTCGCGTTCGGGGTGACCTCGGCCGGCAGCGGGCTCGGGCTGCTCCAGACCTGCGCCCTCAGCCTGCTGGTGTTCACCGGCGCCTCCCAGTTCGCCCTGGTGGGAGCGCTCGCCGCGGGCGGCAGCCCGTTCACGGCCGCCGCCGGTGCCTTCTTCCTGGGGGTGCGCAACGCGTTCTACGGGCTGCGTCTGTCCCAGTTGCTCGACGTCCCACGCGCGGTGCGGCCGTTCGCCGCGCAGTGGGTGATCGACGAGACCACGGCGGTCACCCTGGCCCAGCCCACCCGGCGCGCCGCCAGGATCGGCTTCACCGTGACCGGGCTCAGCCTGTACCTGCTGTGGAACCTCACCACGCTGCTCGGCGTGCTGGGCGCGAAGGCCATCGGGGACACCGGCGCCTGGGGCCTGGATGCGGCCGGTCCGGCCGTCTTCCTGGCCCTGCTCGCCCCCATGCTCAAGACACCCACCGAGCGCGCGGTCGCGGGCCTCGCCGTGCTGCTGGGGCTCGGGTCGCTGCCCGTGCTGCCGGCGGGCGTACCGGTCCTGGTGTCGGCCCTGGCGGCCCCGCTCGCGCTGTACGCCGAGGGCCGCCGCGGCGGTCGTACCCAGCCGGCGGCACAGGGTTCGACGGACCTGACGCACGCGGCGGAAATCACGGATACAGCGGATACGGCGGACATCGCGGACGGACGGGAGCAGGGCTGGTGAACACCTGGATCGCGATCGGCGTCACCGCCCTCGGCTGCTACGCCCTCAAGCTCGCCGGACTGCTCGTGCCCGCCGGCGCCGTGGAACGGCCGCTCGTCCGGCGACTCGCCGCGCTGCTGCCCGTCGCCCTCCTGGCCGCGCTGACGGCCCAGCAGACCTTCGCGCACGGCCAGAGCCTCGTCCTGGACGCCAGAGCCGCCGGGCTCGGCGCAGCCGCCGTGGCGCTGCTGCTGCGCGCACCGTTCCTGCTGGTCGTCACGGCGGCCGTGGTGGTCACGGCCGCGGTGCGCGCCCTCGGCGGTTGAGCGCGCCGGGGTCAGCCCACGAAGCGGCCGTACTCCCTGAGAGTGCGCAGCGCCTCGATCGTCACGATGGGACGCGATTCCAGGGTCGGCGCCGGTGCCCACTGGCGTCGGCGGACGGGCCAGCCGCCGTCATCGCGCTGCTCGGCGGCGAGGAAGTCCAGGGAGCGCTCCATCTCGTCGTCCGTGAACCACGCGCGAGCGAGCGACCGCGGGCTCTTCGCGAAGTCGTGCGGGAAGTGGTGCTCGCCCGGGGCATAACCGGGCGCGACCGGCCAGGCGTCGAGGTGCTCGGTGTCCAGGGCCGCGAGCCGCTGCTCGCGCACCAGCCGGCCGAGCCGGTCGGCGGCGGCCTCCGCGCGCGGGCGGTCGGGAGCGGAGTCCAGGAAGGCCACGGCGGCCTCGACCTCATAGGGGTGGGACTTCTCCAGGCACTCCACGGCCTGCCAGCAGAAGTCGGTGGCTCGGAACAGCCAGGCGTGCCACACCTCGTTGCGGTGCAGCAGCCCCACGACCGGACCGGTGGCGAGCAGCTCGCTGGGTGGGTCGTCCACGACCGGGACGAACGGCGCCGCCGGATGTCCGCGCCGGCCGGGACGGACCATGGGCAGCGCGCCGTCCGGGGCGGAGGCGGAGGTCAGATACCGGCACACGCGCTCCACGCGCTGTCCGGCGCAGCGTCCGACGGCGTCGAGCACGCGCAGCGCGTGACCGGTGTGCAGGGGCTGGCTCACGGGACCGCGCAGATCGGGCTCCAGCGCGTGACCGTACCCGCCGTCCTCGTTGCGGTAGGCGGCCAGCGCGGCCTCCACCGCGTCCGGTGCGCCGTTCAGGAAGTGGTACGCGAAGAGGCGTTGCTCCAGCACGCGCGCGGTGAGCCAGACGAACTGTTCGGCGCGGAAGAGCGCAGAGCGCGCCGGGGGCGTGGGGGGTGGTGGGGAAACTCCTGTTTCGGCCATGGGTGAGACCGTAGGACGCACGGCGGCCTCGGCGAGCGGGCCCCGGGCGGGTCCCACCCCCAGGGGCGGGATACTGAAGTCATGCGGTTGACGGTCTTCTGGCAGCGGATGGCGGAACACTTCGGTCCGGAGTACGCCGACACCTTCGCGCGCGATCACGTCATGACGGAGCTGGGCGGGCGCACGGTGCACGAGGCCCTGGACGCAGGCTGGGAGGCCAAGGACGTGTGGCGCGTGGTCTGCTCGGTCATGGACGTGCCGGGGGAGAAGCGCTGACCGTGACACCCGCTGACGACGACACCGAGCCGTTCCCCCCGAACTCGGCGCCGACCGGTGCGACGGCGCCCGCCGCAGCTCCGTCCGCCGCGCCTCCGCCCATCCTGGACGGCAGCCGCATGCCGCGCTGGCTGCCGCGTGCCATGGTGCTCGCGCTCGCACTGGTCGCAGCGTTCCAGCTGGGCATCTGGGCCTTCCACCAGCTGACCGGACTGTTGATCAACATATTGATCGCGTTCTTCCTGGCCCTCGCGATCGAGCCCGCGGTGAGCCGGATGGCCGCGCGCGGTATGCGCCGGGGGGGCGCGACCTTCCTGGTCTTCCTGGGTCTGGCGATCGTCACCGCCGGGTTCGTCACCCTGCTCGGCTCGATGCTGGCGGGCCAGATCATCAAGATGATCGAGGACTTCCCGGACTATCTGGACTCGGTCATCAACTGGATCAACCAGACCTTCCACTCGGACCTGAGAAGGGTCGACGTCCAGGAGGGCCTGCTCCACTCCGACTGGCTGCGCAAGTACGCGCAGAACAGCGCGGCCGGCGTGCTCGACGTGTCCGCGCAGGTGCTCGGGGGACTGTTCCAGCTGCTGACGGTCGTCCTGTTCTCGTTCTACTTCGCCGCGGACGGCCCGCGCCTGCGGCGCGCCCTGTGTTCCGTGCTGCCGCCCCAGCGTCAGGCCGAGGTGCTGCGCGCCTGGGAGATCGCAGTCGACAAGACGGGCGGCTACATGTACTCGCGCGGGCTGATGGCACTCATCTCCGGCGTTGCGCACTACATCCTGCTCCTGGCCCTGGGCGTGCCGTACGCGCCCGTGCTCGGTGTGTGGGTGGGGCTGGTCTCGCAGTTCATCCCGACCATCGGCACCTACCTGGCGGGCGCGCTGCCGATGCTGATCGCGTTCACCGTCGACCCCTGGTACGCGGTCTGGGTGCTGGTCTTCGTCGTGCTCTACGTGCTCCAGCCCAAGCTGACCTCCAAGACCGTCGACATCCACCCTGCCGTCGCCTTCGGCTCGGTCATCGCCGGCACCGCGCTGCTCGGCGCCGTCGGCGCGCTGATCGCCATCCCGGCCGTCGCCACGCTCCAGGCGTTCCTGGGGGCGTATGTCAAGCGGTACGCCGTCACGGACGACCCTCGGGTGCACGGCCACCGCGGCAGAGGGTCGGGTGGTCCCGGGACGTTCACCCGCATACGGCGGCGGCTGGACCGGCGGCCGGGCGCACAGGAGCACTCCTAGCACCCGCTTCGGTACGTCAGGGGCCGTCCCGTACGTCAAGGCCGCTCGGTATGTCGTGAACGCTCGGTCCCCGGACCGCTCAGTACGTCAACACCGCCCACACCCCGGCCCCGGCGACAGCCGTCGCGTAAAGGCCCACCGCCGCGGCCACGATCCGTTGGCGCGCGCCCTCGCTCCATGTGGTGCGCGACAGCAGCCAGGCCAGCAGCGGCAGAACCAGGACGGCGTGCAGGCTCACCCCGTGCAGTGGCTTCAGCGGGGCGGTCGAGTGGTAGGCGGCCTCCTGGTGGCCGGTCCGGGTCAGCACGACCCCGCGCGCGATCATCGCCGCGCCCGAGGCCAGTGCCACGAGCAGGATCGCGAAGCCGGAGCGCACCGCGAGAGCCATGCCCGCCGGACCTGTCGGCCGGTACCGGAAGGACGCGACGGCGAACACCGTGAGCAGCGTCACGAGCACCCCGCCGCCCATCGCGAGCGTCATGGACACCGCCGTGTCGAAGGGCGTCTCCATGTTCAGGTGTGAGGGCACCCGGCGCCATGCCTGAAGGGTGATGCCGCCGACCTCCACCAGGCAGTCGGCGGCGAGGACGACGAGCAGGACGGTGCGCAGCCGGGCTCCGACACGCAGGTACGACGTGACCCAGGTGACCGCGATCAGGGTCGCCCCGAAGGAGAGCCCGAACGTCACGGGCTTGCCCCAGGAGACGGGACCGTCCCAGGGGCCGCCGTCGACCGTGAACACCATCAGGTGCACGAGCCCGCTCAGGACGAGGAACAGCCCGACGGCATGGCAGAGCCGGTCGACGGCGCGCGGATTCTCCATGGCGCCAAGGTTTCCTGGACCGGCTGCCGCCGTCGTCGTCCGGCCGGAGACACCGGTGATACGCCCCTGGGAGTAGCGCCCGCGCCCCGTCCCGCCGATGCGGATGCGAAGCCCTGGGGGACGCCGGCGGTGCACTTGACACGAAAATCGAACATCTATTCTCATGAAGGCTCAGGCAAGGCCTACGGCGGAGATTTCGATCCGTTTTGGTGCGATAAGTTCCCTGGTTATCCACAGGCAGGGCCTGCGTCAGGGCGCATTGTCAGTGGTAGGCGTTAGCGTCTTTGACGTGAAGCGATCGACTCAAGCAAACCGGGTGGAACCCATGGCAGGAACCGACCGCGAGAAGGCGCTCGACGCCGCGCTCGCACAGATTGAGCGACAGTTCGGCAAGGGCGCGGTCATGCGCATGGGCGAGCGGTCGAAGGAGCCCATCGAGGTCATCCCGACCGGGTCGACCGCGCTCGACGTCGCCCTCGGCGTCGGCGGCCTGCCGCGCGGCCGTGTCGTGGAAATTTACGGGCCGGAGTCCTCCGGTAAGACCACGCTGACCCTGCACGCCGTGGCCAATGCCCAGAAGGCCGGCGGCCAGGTCGCCTTCGTGGACGCGGAGCACGCCCTCGACCCCGAGTACGCGCGCAAGCTGGGCGTCGACATCGACAACCTGATCCTCTCCCAGCCGGACAACGGCGAGCAGGCCCTGGAGATCGTGGACATGCTGGTCCGCTCCGGTGCCCTCGACCTCATCGTCATCGACTCCGTGGCCGCGCTCGTCCCGCGTGCGGAGATCGAGGGCGAGATGGGCGACAGCCACGTCGGTCTGCAGGCCCGCCTGATGAGCCAGGCGCTGCGGAAGATCACCAGCGCGCTCAACCAGTCCAAGACCACCGCGATCTTCATCAACCAGCTCCGCGAGAAGATCGGCGTGATGTTCGGCTCCCCGGAGACGACGACCGGTGGCCGGGCGCTGAAGTTCTATGCCTCGGTGCGCATCGACATCCGCCGCATCGAGACGCTGAAGGACGGCACGGAGGCGGTCGGTAACCGCACCCGTTGCAAGGTCGTCAAGAACAAGGTCGCCCCGCCCTTCAAGCAGGCCGAGTTCGACATCCTGTACGGCCAGGGCATCAGCCGTGAGGGCGGCCTGATCGACATGGGCGTGGAGCACGGCTTCGTCCGCAAGGCCGGCGCCTGGTACACGTACGAGGGCGACCAGCTCGGCCAGGGCAAGGAGAACGCCCGCAACTTCCTCAAGGACAACCCCGATCTGGCCAACGAGATCGAGAAGAAGATCAAGGAGAAGCTGGGCGTGGGTGTCCGGCCGGAGGAGCCCGCCGCCGAGCCGGGCGCGGACGCGGCGGTCACCACCGCCGGCGGCGACGCCAAGACGGCGACCGCCCCGGCCGCCGGCAAGGCCGCCAAGCCCAAGGCCGCCACGGCCAAGAGCTGACCCGTGACACGACGAACCGACTGGGCCGAGTACGAGTACGTCACTCCCGGTGCCCCACGGGGGAAGGGCGCCGATGGCGACACGGGCTTCGCTCCGGCCGGTGACGAGGGACACGGGACCGAGTACGGCGGGTACGGGGGCGACAGGTACGCCGGACACGGGGGGTCCGGCGGCCCCGGCGGCCCCGGCCGGTACGAGGACCGCGGTGGTCGCCCGGGCGGCGGCAGGAGCGACGAGCCCCACGGGGGTGGCTCGTACGGTCGTGGGCGGCGCGGATTCGGGGAGCCGCGCGGTGAGGACGAAGGCGCCCCCTCCTCGTCGAGGGCCGAGCGGGGGGAGTCTTCGGGGGACCCGGCTGAGCGGGCGCGGGCGATCTGTCTGCGCCTGCTCACCGGGACCCCACGCACCCGCAAGCAGCTCGCGGACGCCCTGCAGAAGCGGGACATCCCCGAGGACGTGACCGAGGAGGTGCTGTCGAGGTTCGAGGAGGTCGGACTGATCGACGACAGCGCCTTCGCGGACGCCTGGGTGGAGTCCCGGCACCACGGGCGGGGACTCGCCCGGCGTGCTCTCGCCCAGGAACTGCGCACCAAGGGCGTCGACTCAGCGCTGATCGACGAGGCCGTCGGTCGGCTCGACTCCGAGCAGGAGGAGACGACCGCCCGCGACCTCGTGGCCCGCAAGCTGCGTGCCACCCGCGGCCTGGACCGTGACAAGCGCATCCGCCGCCTCGCCGGCATGCTGGCTCGCAAGGGCTACCCCGAAGGCATGGCTCTCCGCGTAGTCCGCCGGGCACTGGAGGAGGAGGGCGAGGACACCGAGTTCCTCGGCGACGAGGGCGGGGACTTCTGACGGCCCATCCCCGGGACCCTGCGGATCGTCCGCGCCCGGGTCACCGGTCCGCTCAGGACACCGGCTCCACCGGCAACCCCGCCGCCCGCCAGGCCTGGAAGCCGCCCACCAGGTCCGTCGCCCGGTGCAGACCCAGTCGGTGGAGGGAGGCGGCGGCGAGGCTGGAGGCGTAACCCTCGTCGCAGACCACCACGACGGGCAGGTCGTGACCGGTGGCCTCGGGCACGCGGTGGCTGCCCTGCGGATCCAGGCGCCACTCCAGCTCATTGCGCTCGATGACGAGGGCGCCGGGGATCAGCCCATCCCGCTCGCGCAGGGCCGCGTACCGGATGTCCACCAGCAGGGCCGCGCCGGTGCGCGCCGCCGCGTACGCCTCCCGTGCCCCGATACGCCGGTATCCCGCGCGCACCCGCTCCAGCAACTCGTCCACACCGAGCGGCCGTTCGCCCGTCGCGCCGCTCACTGCCAGTCCTCCGCGTACTCGACCTGCTCCAGACGCAGCACCTGGCCCGTACGGCTGTACCGGCGGATGCGCGGCAGGGGCGGGTAATAGGCGTGGACCGAGATCGCGTGCCGGTCGGGAGACTCGTTGAACACCTCGTGCACATGATGGCGGCCGAAGGCCCGGCCCTGCCCCGCGGGCAGCCGGCGTTCGCGGTCCACACCCTCGGTCAGTTCCAGGGTCTTCCAGCCGTCGGTGGGCAGCCGGGCGGCGAGCGAGTACTCCCTGAGTTCGCCCGCCGCCGCGACGAACGCGCCGATCGAGTCGGCATGGTCGTGCCAGCCGGTGCCGGTGCCGGGCGGCCAGCCGATCAGCCAGGCCTCGCTGCCACCGGGCCCGTCGAGCCGCACCCAGGTACGGCCATCCGGGTCGAGCGGCAAGGAGGAGATCAGCGCGGTGTCGGCGGCCGAACGCCGGACGAAGTCGAGGAGTTCCGCCTGGGTCGGCGCGCAGCCGACGGCACCGGCGGAGGCATCGGGGGACGCCGAGGGGGGCCCAGCGGGGGAGACAGACACGTGCACCGTCCTGAAGAAGGTTCGCCGAACGGGCGCGCGACGACGCCCGGGGAAAGAAGGGGATGGGAACTCAGCAGGACGGACGACACACACAGCCCGCGTAGCGGACGAGGTCCATGTGGACCCGCCGCCACAGGCGCACACAGGTGTCGGTCATGGCCGGGAGTACAGCACGTCGGTGCGCGGTGGTCAACTCTCCGTCACCCTGCGGACAGGGCGACCGCAGCGGTGGTCAACGCGCGCTGGAGCCCGCCTCCGCGGCCTCCTCCGCCGTCTCCTCCTTCGCCGTGCCGCCCAGCGTGGCCTCGGCCGCCGCGTACAGGTCGGCCGGGCGGACCCCGCCGAACGCCGCGACCAGGTGGCCGTCGGGGCGCACGAGCAGCACGCTGTGCGCCGGTGCCCCCGGGTACTCCTCGGCGACCAGCAGCTCGGCGGGGTGCGGCAGTGCCGTCACCGCCGCCGCGAGCCGGGGCATCACCCCGGCCGACACCCAGTGCTTGCGGTCCCACACTCCCGTGCCCGGCGCGATCAGCACGACGAGCAGTGCCCCACGGCCGAGCCGGTCGTGCAGCCGTACGAAAGAGCCGTCCTCCGCGGTGACCCGCACATCGGTGACGGGCGCGCCCGGTGGGGTGGCGACCGGGATCGCACCCTCCAGCTGCCGGGGTGCGAGCGGCGAGTCGGCGTACGCCCCCGGCGCGCCCAGCGGGCCGCGCCCCAGGTGGCCGTCGACGAGGAGCGCGTCGTGGCCCCGGGCGGCGCCCGGGACGTAGTGGCGCAGGCCGCCGCCTCCGCGCAGCACCGGCAGCGCCTGGTCGGCGGCGCGCAGCCGGGCGGCGACGACCGCGCGTCGCTCGGCCTGATAACTGTCCAGCAGCGCCTCGTGCGGGCCGTGGTGCCAGGCCGGGGCCAGCTTCCAGGCTAGGTTGTCGGCGTCCCGCAGGCCCTCGTCGAGCCCCTGGGTGCCGAGTGCGCCGAGCAGGTGGGCCGCGTCCCCGGCGAGGAAGACCCGGCCGGCGCGCCACCGGCGGGCCAGCCGGTGGTGCACGGTGTGGACGCCGGTGTCGAGCAGGTCGTACGTCGCCGGGGTGCCGTCCGACCAGCCCGCGAGGGTCTCACGGATCCGGGCCACCAGGCTCTCGGGCGTGACCAGGTCCTTGCCCGGCGGCAGCAGCCAGTCCAGGCGCCACACGCCGTCCGGGAGGGGGCGGGCGGTCACCTCCCCGGCCGAGGGCACGGACGACCGCCACGGTGGCATCCGGTGGAGCAAGGCCCGGCCTTCCCACGTAAGTTCCGTGCGCAGCGCGGCGACCGCGTGCCGCTCCACCGCCGTACGGCCCGGGAAACGGATGTCCTGGAGCTTGCGCACGGTCGAGCGGGGGCCGTCGCAGCCGACCAGGTAACTGCCGCGCCACCAGGTGCCCTTGGGGCCCCGGGTGTGCGCGGTGACGCCGGAACGCTCCTGCTCGATCGAGTCGAGCCTGCTGTCCACGGCGACCTTGACGAGCGGCTCTCCCGCGACGGCCGCGCGCAGGGCGTTGGTGACGGCATGCTGGGTGATGTGCAGCGGGGCGTGGCCGGCCTCCTCGAAAGTGATGTCGCTCATCACCTGCCTGCGCCGCAGTGACCGCCATCCGGCCCAGCGGACGCCCAGGTTCCCGAGGGCCGCCCCGGTCAGCCGCTCCAGCAGGGCCGCCGTGTCCTCGTGGAGCACTATCGTGCGCGCCAGGCGTGCTTCCTCCTTGCCGGGGCCCTCGTCGAGGAGGACGGACGGCACCTCCTGGCGGGCCAGCGCCAGGGCGAGCGTGAGCCCGACGGGCCCCGCTCCGACGATGATCACCGGGTCCACGGCGCGGCGCCCTCTGCTCGCAGCGGTGCCCTGACGGGCCTGGGTGAACAGGAAGGTGGAGCGGGGTGCACGATCACAGAATGTATGCAACCCATTGGTGGAGTATGCGTCAAGTGACAAGGGGCAGTGGCGAACACGCCACTGCCCCGGTTGCCACACAGATGGCCTGACCGCTTGTCAGGTCAGAACGCCGTGTCGGAGGCTCCGGTCGCGAAGGTGCCGCCCACGGCCGCGGGGTTCAGCTCCTCCATGTCCTCGGCGCCGAGCACCGCACCCGTGCCGCGCTTGCTGCGCCGCAGCCGGCCCTCCAGCCAGCTCGCGAAGGAGGTCAGGGCGAAGTTGAGCACGATGTAGATGACCGCCACGCCGACGAAGCTGGCGAAGACGTTGGCGTAGTTCGCCGCGAACGTGCCGCGCTGGTTGAGCAGTTCCGTGAAACCGATCATCACGCCGCCCAGCGCGGTGTCCTTCACGATGACCACGAGCTGGCTGACGATCGCCGGCAGCATGGCGGTGACCGCCTGCGGGAGCAGGATGCTGGTCATCGTCTGGCCTTTGCGCAGGCCGATCGCGTACGCCGCCTCGGACTGGCCCCTGGGCAGGGCCAGGATGCCGGCCTGGACCACCTCGGCGAGCACCGACGCGTTGTAGAGCACCAGGGCGGTGACCACCGCGTAGAGGGGCCGGTCATCGCTGGTGACCTGGGTGTAGCGGCTGTAGAACTCGTTGGCGAACAGCATCAGCAGCAGCACCGGGATCGCCCGGAAGAACTCGACGACCACACCCGCCACGATCCGCACCGAACGGTGGTCGGACAGACGGGCGATGCCGAAGACGGCGCCGAGCGGAAGCGCGATGACCATGGACAGCGCCGCGGCCTTCAGGGTGTTGACAAGTCCCGGGAGAAGGTAGGTCGTCCAGGCCTCGGACGTGGTGAACGGCTGCCACAGGGACCACCGCAGCTGCTGCTTGTCGTCCAGTGTGCGCCACAGCCACCAGACCAGTGCGACGAGCGCGGCGAAGAAGACGACGGTGATGAGCACGTTGCGCCGCTTGGCGCGCGGGCCCGGCGTGTCGTACAGGACGGAACTCATCGCTTCACCGCCAGTCGCTTGGCGAGCCGGCCCAGGAGCAGGCCGGTGGGCAGGGTCAGGAGCACGAAGCCGAGGGCGAAGACGGCACCGATGGCCAGCGTCTGGGCCTCGTTCTCCATCATCGTCTTCATCAGGGTCGCGGCCTCGGCGACGCCGATGGCAGCCGCGACGGTGGTGTTCTTCGTCAGGGCGATCAGCACGTTGGCCAGCGGGCCGATGACCGCGCGGAACGCCTGGGGCAGCACGATCATGCGCAGCGTCTGGCTGAAGTTCAGCCCGATCGCGCGGGCGGCCTCGGCCTGGCCGAGCGGCACGGTGTTGATGCCGGCGCGGATCGCCTCGCAGACGAAGGCGGCCGTGTAGGCGACGAGACCGAGGACCGCCAGGCGGAAGCCCTGGGTCTTGAAGTCGGAGGTGCCCATCGTCACGCCGAAGACGTCGGCGAGCCCGAGGGAGCTGAACAGGATGATGATCGTCAGCGGGATGTTGCGGACGATGTTCACATAGACGGCACCGAATCCGCGCATGAGCGGGACGGGACTGACCCGCATCGCGGCCAGCAGGGTGCCCCAGACCAGGGAGCCGACGGCGGAGAGGGCGGTGAGTTTCACCGTCATCCAGAACGCCCCTAGGACGTCATAACCTTGAAGAAAGTCGAACACGATGTCCCGCGCTTCCGGGTGTGTGGTGTACGAGGAGGGCCGGGCGCGCCGCCGGGAAGGCGGTGGCGGCGCGCCGTGCGGAACCCTGCGTCACCCGCCGGAGTGAGCGCCGGCGGAGTTCCGCGTTACTTGGTGATCTGGCCGATCTTCGGCGCGGGCTCGTTCTTGTAGCTGGCGGGGCCGAAGTTCTTGTCGACCGCCTTCTGCCAGGAGCCGTCGCTCACCATCTGCTCCAGCGCCTTGTTGATCTTGTTGACCAGCTCGGTGTCGCCCTTCTTGACGCCGATGCCGTAGTTCTCGTTGCTCAGCTTCAGACCGGCGAGCTTGAACTGGCCCTTGTACTTGTCCTGTGCGGCGAAGCCCGCGAGGATCGAGTCGTCGGTGGTCACCGCGTTCACCGCGCCGCTCTGCAGGCCGGCGATGCACTCCGAGTAGGTGCTGTACTCGCGCAGGTTGGCCTTCGGGGCGATCGTCTTCTGGATGTTCTGCGCCGAGGTGGAGCCGGTCACGGAACACAGCTTCTTGCCGTTGAGGTCCGTGCCCTTGGAGATCGTCGAGTCCTTCTTGACCAGCAGGTCCTGGTGGGCCAGCAGGTAGGGGCCGCCGAAGTCGACCTTCTGCTGGCGCTCCGGGGTGATCGAGTAGGTGGCCGCGATGAACTTCACGTCCCCGCGCTGCAGCGCGTTCTCACGGTCGGCGCTCTTGGTCTCCACGAACTGGATCTGGTCCGGCTTGTAGCCGAGCTTGCCGGCGACATAGGTCGCCACGTCCACGTCGAAGCCCGAGAAGGAGCCGTCGGGCTGCTTCAGGCCGAGACCGGGCTGGTCGAACTTGATACCGATCTTGATCTTCTTGCCGCCGTCCGAGCTGTTGTCGGAGTCGCCGCCGCCGCACGCGGTGGCGCCCACCGTGAGGGCGATTACGGCGGCCGAGGCGGCGGTGACCTTGCGGAGCTTCATGGTGAACTTCCTTCGAGTGGTGAGAACGGCGGTCCGTGGCGGACGGCGCATACGGCTCGTGCGGGCGCCGGTGCCCTGCGCCGTCAGCCGGAGAGGTACCTGCCGTCGGTCGGGGCGGGACCCGCCGTCAGTGGGAGCGGGACCTGCCGGGAGATCGGGCGGGATCTGCAGTCGGTGGCGCAGGGACATGCCGTCGGTGGTGCGGGGATGTTCCGTCAGTGATGCAGGAACATGCCGTCGGCGGGCAGGGATACCGTCAGTGGTGCAGGATCTTGGACAGGAAGTCCTTGGCCCGGTCACTGCGCGGGTTGCTGAAGAACTGGTCCGGCGCAGCCTGTTCGACGATGCGGCCGTCGGCCATGAAGACCACGCGGTTCGCGGCCGAACGCGCGAAGCCCATCTCATGGGTGACGACGATCATCGTCATGCCCTCACGGGCGAGCTGCTGCATGACCTCGAGGACCTCGTTGATCATCTCGGGGTCGAGGGCGGAGGTCGGCTCGTCGAAGAGCATGACCTTCGGGTCCATCGCCAGCGCCCGGGCGATGGCGACGCGCTGCTGCTGGCCGCCGGACAGCTGTGCGGGGTACTTGTCGGCCTGGCTGCCCACACCGACGCGGTCGAGCAGGGTGCGGGCCTTCGCCTCGGCCTGCTTCTTGTCCGCCTTGCGGACCTTGACCTGGCCGAGCATCACATTGTCGAGCACGGTCTTGTGCGCGAAGAGATTGAAGGACTGGAAGACCATCCCGACGTCGGCGCGCAGCCGCGCCAGCTCCTTGCCCTCCTGGGGCAGGGGCCTGCCGTCGATCGTGATGCTGCCCGAGTCGATGGTCTCCAGGCGGTTGATGGTGCGGCACAGGGTCGACTTTCCGGACCCGGAGGGTCCGATGACCACGACGACCTCGCCGCGGGCGATCGTCAGGTCGATGTCCTGGAGCACATGCAACGCGCCGTAGTGCTTGTTGACGCTCTTCAGGACGACCAGTTCGTCGGATGCGGCCACGTTCTCCTTGGCCACCGATACTGCGGTCATCGCTCTCAGGCTCCGTCCTCCTCGGTTTCGGTGGACAGTAGTGAGGCGCGATGACCTGCGTCATCACATCTGAGGGGAATCTGAGCATCACGATCCGATAGCAATCGGACACGTGTCGTAACAGGGCCGCCCGGGAGCGTATCGGCCGGATAACGGAAGTCACGGGCAACCGGAAGCCTCTTGACGCCGTCCTTGTCCATCGGCGTCACTGCCATGGTGCACACCCGCGTGCACGTGATCCACAAAGCGAACGTAAACCGAGACCGTACGGACACCGAACCGGAGGGAGACGCGGTGAGGCTGCTGCTCGTCGAGGACGACAACCATGTCGCCGCCGCCCTGTCCGCGGTGCTCATGCGGCACGGATTCGACGTCACCCATGCGCGCAGCGGCGAGGAGGCCCTCCGGGCACTCGTCCCCGAGGGGCCCGGCTTCGGCGTGGTCCTGCTCGACCTCGGCCTGCCCGACCAGGACGGCTACGAGGTGTGCGGCAAGATCCGCAAGCGCACCAGCACCCCGGTGATCATGGTCACCGCGCGCTCCGACGTCCGCTCCCGCATCCACGGGCTCAACCTGGGCGCCGACGACTACGTGGTGAAGCCGTACGACACCGGGGAACTGCTCGCCCGGATCCACGCGGTCAGCCGGCGCACCGCCCACGAGGACGCCGGGGCCCGCGGTGAGAGCGCCCTGCGGCTCGGCCCCGTACGCATCGAACTGCCCACACGGCAGGTCACCGTCGAGGGTTCGGTCGTCCAACTGACCCGCAAGGAGTTCGACCTGCTCGCGCTGCTCGCCCAGCGCCCCGGGGTGGTCTTCCGCCGGGAACAGATCATCAGCGAGGTGTGGCGCACCAGCTGGGAGGGCACCGGACGCACCCTGGAGGTGCACGTCGCCTCCCTGCGCGCCAAGCTGCGCATGCCCGCGCTGATCGAGACCGTACGCGGCGTCGGCTACCGGCTCGTCGCCCCGGCCGCCTAGCGGGGACGGGTGCGCACCCGGCTCCTGCCGCTGCTCATCGTCCTGATGGCGGCCGTACTCCTCGCCCTCGGCGTCCCGCTCGCCGTCAGCGTGGCCGCCGCCCAGCAGCAGAAGGTCGTCGTCGACCGGATCGACGACACCGCGCGGTTCGCCGCCCTCGCCCAGTTCGTCGCCGACGGACCCAGCGGCTCCCGCCGTACCGCCCCGGACGAGCGCCTGGAGACGCTCCGCCGCGAACTGGACAGCTACTACGGCGTCTACGGCATACGCGCGGGCGTCTTCTACCGCAACGGGTCGGCGATGGCCAACGCCCCCGTCGACTGGTTCGTACCCACCACGGGGGAGATGCGGGGGGCCTTCGACGAGGCGCTGCTGAGCCGGCGCAGCCACGACCCGCGGCAGGTGTGGCCCTGGCAGCGCAGCCGGCTGATCGTGGCCTCGCCCGTGATCCGGGACGGGGATGTCGTGGCCGTCGTCGTCACCGACTCGCCCACCGGGCAGATGCGCTCGCGGACCCTGCGCGGCTGGCTGTTCATCGGCGCAGGCGAGATCGCCGCCATGCTGCTCGCCGTCGGCGCCGCGCTGCGGCTGACGGGTTGGGTTCTCAAACCCGTACGCATCCTCGACGCCACCACCCACGACATCGCCACCGGGCGCCTGAAGTCCCGGGTCGCGTTCGGCAGCGGGCCGCCGGAACTCAGACGCCTGGCCCGCTCGTTCAACGAGATGGCGGACAACGTCGAGGACGTGCTGGAGCAGCAGCGCGCCTTCGTCGCCGACGCCTCGCACCAGCTGCGCAACCCGCTCTCGGCGCTGCTGCTGCGCATCGAACTGCTCGCCCTGGAACTGCCCGAGGACAACGAGGAGATCGCCTCGGTGCGCACCGAGGGCAAGCGCCTCGCCCAGGTGCTGGACGACCTGCTCGACCTGGCGCTCGCCGAGCACGTCGAGGCCGACCTCGGACTGACCGACATCGGCGCCCTCGCCGAGGAGCGGGTGGCCGCCTGGTCACCGGCCGCCGGGGCCAAGGGCGTCCGGCTCACGGGCGACTGCCCGCCCACCACCGCCTGGGCCGACCCGATCACCCTGTCCAGCGCGCTGGACGCCGTCATCGACAACGCCGTGAAATTCACCCCCGAGGGGGGCACCGTCGAGGTCGCCGTCTCCGCCGACGGCGACACCTCCACGGTCGTGGTCACCGACACCGGCCCAGGCCTCACCGACGAGGAACTCGCGCGCGTGGGCGACCGTTTCTGGCGCAGCGGACGCCACCAGAACGTCAAGGGCTCCGGCCTGGGCCTGTCCATCACCCGGGCCCTGCTCGCGGCGGGCGGCGGCTCCATCGGCTACGCCCACCACGAGCCGCGCGGACTCCGGGTGACCGTCACCGTGCCCCGGCACGCGGAGACCGGCCAGGACGCTCAGGGCTTCACCGAACGGTAGTAACGCCGGGCGCCCTCGTGCAGGACCAGCGGGTCGGTGTAGATCGCGGTGCGCAGGTCGACCAGCTGCGCGGAGTGGACGTGCGCACCGATGCCGTCCCGGCTCTTGATCACCGTACGGGTCACCCACTCGGTCAGCCGCGGATCCATGTCCTTGCGGGTCATCAGCAGGTTGGCCACGGCGATCGTCGGCACGGCAGAGCCCTGCTGCACGGACGGATAGGCCGACTCGGGCATGTTCGTGGTCCGGTAGTAGCGCGCGGCATCCCCTTCGGAGTGCAGTCTGGTCACGAGTTCGCCCTCGATCGGCACGAACCTGACGGCGGATGTCCGCGCCAGCTCGACCAGGCCCTTGGTGGGCAGGCCGCCCGACCAGAAGAAGGCGTCGATCGTGCCCTGCCGCAGCTTGTCCGGCCCGGTGTCGATGCCCTCCGGCATCGGGCTGATGTCCTTGTGGGGATCGATCCCCGCGGCCTGAAGCACCCGGTTCGCGATCAGCCGCACCCCGGAGTCGGGCAGCCCGACGGCCACCCGCTTGTGCCGCAGGTCCGCGACGCTCCGGATGTCCGAGTCGCGTGCCACGACGAGCTGCACGTAGTCGTCGTAGAGCCGGGCCACCCCGCGCAGCCGGCCCGCACCGCGGCCGTGCCGCAGCTCGTACTCCTCCACCGCGTCGGCCGCCGCGATCGTGAAGTCGGCCTTGCCGGTCGCGACCCTCTGCACGTTCTCCTGGGAACCGTCGCTGTTGAGCAGTTTCACGCGCAGACCGGGCATGTCCCTGCCCAGCTCGGTGCGCAGCCGCTCCCCGTACTCCTGGTAGACGCCCCGGGGCGTACCGGTGCTGAAGACGATCGTCCCGCTCGGCGGCTTCTCGCCCAGCGGCAGCAGCCACCACAGCAGCAGGCCGAGGGCCACGACGCCGACGGCCGTGCCCTGGAGAGCCCGGTGCCTGCTGATACGGGGGAACGGTCTGGACATGCGGGCGATCCTGCCAGGCCGTGACCGGGGCTGACCAGGGCAGGGGGCGCCTCGGGCACGCTCAGGCTCGGGGACTTCTCCTGGACCGCTCCGACTCCTGAGCTGCCCTGTGGACAAGTCATGGGTCCATTCCTGGGCCCTGTGGACAACTCCGGGCGCTGTCGGCGCCCGCCGCTAGAGTCGCCGTATGAGCCACTCCTCCGCCGGTCACTCTCCCGCCGGCCTCGTCCGTGAGTTCCACCTCGCCTTCGGCCTCGACGCCCGCAGCACGCCGGCCGAGGTGTCCCCCGAACTGGCCGCGCATCGCGGGGAGCTGCTCGCCGAGGAGGCCGCGGAGGTGGCCGAGGTCGCGGTCGAGGGACCGCTGGACCGGCTCGCGCACGAGCTGGCGGACGTGGTCTACGTGGCGTACGGCACGGCCCTGGTGCACGGCATCGACCTCGACCAGGTGATCGCCGAGATCCACCGCGCCAACATGAGCAAGATCGGGCCGGACGGGCAGGTCGCCCGGCGGGCCGACGGCAAGGTCCTCAAGGGCGAGCATTACCGGGCGCCGGGCGTCGCCGCGGTGCTGCGCCGCCAAGGCTGGATACCGGCGGCTCGACCGGACGCCTCCGGACCGCGTGCGTAGGGTGACGCCGAGCAGGGGCGCTCCACAGGCTCCGCCGGGTCCACGCGGCGCACCCACGCCCACCGGGCGCCTGCCCGAGGCGCAATACCCCGTCCAGGCTGCTCATCCGCGCGGTGGACCGCAGGACAGGCGGAGCCTGGACGCGGACGAGCCTTCAGGCTACGTCCGGAGCCTCCAGCCCCCACCCGCGCGGCAGCGGCCAGACGTGCGGCAGCGGCCAGGCGTGCGGCGATCGGGTTCCGGGGCTGGGTGGGCGCCTGGGGGTCAGCGCCGGTAGAGGCCGACGATGGTGCCGCTGGCCAGCTCCTGCCGGTCGAGCGCCGCGTGTACCTCGGAGGCATCGGCCCGGTCCGGGAGGGACACGTGCGCGGGGAGGGCGTAGAGGCGGAAGACGTAGTGATGCGCGTCGTCGCCGACCGGGGGCCGCGGCCCGCCCCAGCCCTGTTCCCCGAAACCGTTGCGGTGCGAATGGCTGCCCGAGGGCGCCTCACCGGCGTCCAGCCCGCCGGTGTGCGGGTCGATGCCGGTGACGAGCCAGTGCACGAAGCTTCCCGAGGGCGCGTCGGGGTCTTCGCACAACAGGGCCAGCTCCGCGGTGCCGTCCGGCAGTCCGGACCAGCTCAGCGGCGGAGAGAGGTTCTCCGCGTCCTTGGCGTGGCGGCGCGGGATCATGCTGTGATCGTTGAACGCCGTGCTTCTGAGTTCGATACCGGCCATGCGCCCCGGAGTACCCCTCGCACAGGGGCTCACGCGCCCCCGAGGACGGCCTGCTGGCGGCTCGGCCGGATCCCGCGGCCTGACCCGTCGAGCCCCAAGAGCCACAGCGGCACGTCCAGCCAGGCTCCGCGGCGTGCAGCAGGCGCATGTTCCTCGACCAGGAACGGGCACCTCCTGGTCAACCCGGACCGTGTCACGCCGGCACCGTGCGCAGGCGTTCCTCGCACCACTCCCGGGCCGTCTCGGCGACCTGCTCCAGCGCGCCGGGCTCCTCGAAGAGATGCGTGGCTCCCGGGATCACCCGCAGCGAGTTGGCGGCGCGCATCCGCCGGGCGGCCTGCTCGTTGAGCCGGAGCACCTCCTGGTCCCGGCCGCCGACGATCAGCAGTACGGGGGCGCGTACCGCGGGGAGCGCGTCGTCCGCCAGATCGGGCCGTCCGCCGCGCGATATGACGGTCAGCACCCGGCCCGGGTGCTCGGCGGCGGCCACCAGGGCGGCAGCGGCGCCGGTGCTGGCGCCGAAGAGGACGACGGGCAGGTCACGGGTGCCGGGCCGAGCGCCGAGCCAGTCCAGCGTGGCCACGAGCCGGCGCCCCAGCAACGGAATGTCGAAACGGTGCTCGGCGGTGAGCACGTCCCGGCGCTCCTCCGCCTCGGTGAGCAGGTCGATCAGCAGGGTGCCCATCCCGGCGTCGCGCAACTCGGCTGCGACCGCCCGGTTCCGTGGGCTGTGCCGGGAGCTACCGCTGCCGTGCGCGAACAGCACCACGGCCCGCGCCTGCTCCGGCAGCACAAGATCCCCGGAGAGAACGGCGCCGTCGACAGGCACGTGTACGGATTCGGACTTCATCGCGATCAGCTTCTTCAACACGAGTCGAAAGAACTTCCGTCTCCCCAACCCGCGTACCCCGTGCTGGACGGACGTGCACGTCACGTCGATGGCATCGCTGGTGCTGTGACCGCAGGGGTTCACCGGACGGTGCCGGTGAACCCCACGCGTTGTGCCCGCGGCCGGCATCGGCTGCCTGCGCGCGGAACGTCACCAGCCCGACGTCTTGGGGGCGCCCCCGCTCTTTGAGCGCCCCCAAGTGCCCCGTGCCGCTGCGCGTCCAGGGTCCCTGGCGCCCCGACGGCAGCACGGCGAGAGCTGCCGGAGGTGGTACCGGGGGCGAGGAGTGCGCCGGAGGGAGCGGGGTGGGCCAGGCCCCGCCCGTTGCCCCGGCCCCGCTTGGCTGACGTGCCCCTCAACGGTGGTGTCGGCTGTCGGCACGTCCGCGGCCTTCTGCCTTGGCGAGGGTGCAGACGCCGGCCGCACACTTTCGCTCCAGGCGGCCACGGGAGACGGTCTGGGCCAGGCCGACCATCCAGCAGGTGGGGCAGCCGCGGAAGGCGATCAGGCCCAGGGGAGCCACCAGCAGGATCGCCGGGCCGGCGATGGGCACCAGGGCGATCGAGCCGATGATCAGCCCGAAGCCGATGACGCCGCGCGCCAGGTGGCGCGGGACGGACTTGCTCGCGAAGTTCCTCTCGGCGGCCGTGGGCACTTCGGTGGCCGGGGCGTCCTCGCTCTTCATGGACCTCACGGTGTTCACGGTCGTCACGCTCCTTTGACTGATTGATCCCCTGTGCCATCAGATGGTTGATCGGTCACTGCCAGCGAGTGACGCAGTGCCGCGCGGGCCCTGTGCAGCCGCGACTTCATCGCGGCGTTGCTCAGACCGAGTGACCGGGCGACGACATTGCCGGGCAGGCCCTGGACGTCCCGCATGATCAGGACCTGCCGCTGGTCACGGGCAAGGGCGCTGACCGCGGCCGCGATCCGCTCCGCCTGCATCCTGCGCAGCACCGCTTCCTCGGCGGACTGCTCCACACCTGCCTCCGGTTCGGCCGCGGCCTCGTCGCTCCGCGAGACGAGCAGCCGCACCTGCCGGAGGCATTCGTTGCGCACGATCCGGAACATCCATGAGGCGAGCGCGCCCGTGGCGCGCAGGGTGCCGATCTTCCGGTAGAGGATGATCAGCGCCTCCTGCGCCGCGTCCTCCGCGTCCTGCGGTGAAGCGCACAGCGATATGGCGAACTTGCGCACATGAGGCTGTGATTCCATGACGACGGCCGTGAGTGAAGCGAGATCGCCGTCCTGGGCAGCCTTGATCAGCCGCTCGTCCGGCCAGGGGAAGCGTCGCGTCATGTGTCCTCCTCGTATCCGGATGGCATCGTGCGTGACGTCACTCGTCAGTACGGCTCGTCAGCCACGGCTCCTCCTGCGCCTCATCAGGTGCACGCTGCACGCGCTCACCAGCAGCACGCCGATCACCACGGCGCCAATGATCATGGGATTCCTCCTGGTATCCGCCGGCTCAAGCGGCCGGTGCACGGATAAGAGGCGGGGAAGCCCCAAAAGGATTCGCCCCGGCCGGCTCCCGGTGGACCGGATCTTGCGTTGCGGCGACGGAGGCGAAGGCCGCCCGGCACACCCCCTACCCTTATGGCATGAGCAGCATCGACCGGAGCCAGCCCGTGGACGTCCAGCGAACATATGAGGTGCGCACCTACGGGTGCCAGATGAACGTTCACGATTCCGAGCGATTGGCCGGGCTGCTGGAAGATGCCGGGTACGTGCGGGCGCCCGAGGGGTCGGACGGGGACGCCGACGTCGTCGTCTTCAACACCTGCGCCGTGCGGGAGAACGCCGACAACCGGCTGTACGGCAACCTCGGCCACCTCGCGCCGAAGAAGGCGAGCCGGCCGGGCATGCAGATCGCGGTCGGTGGCTGTCTCGCGCAGAAGGACCGCGACACCATCGTGAAGAAGGCGCCCTGGGTGGACGTCGTCTTCGGCACGCACAACATCGGCAAGCTGCCGGTCCTGCTGGAGCGCGCCCGCGTCCAGGAGGAGGCGCAGGTCGAGATCGCCGAGTCGCTGGAGGAGTTTCCCTCCACGCTGCCGACGCGGCGCGAGAGCGCGTACGCGGCGTGGGTGTCGATCTCCGTCGGCTGCAACAACACCTGCACCTTCTGTATCGTCCCGGCCCTGCGTGGCAAGGAGAAGGACCGACGGCCGGGGGACATCCTCGCCGAGGTCGAGGCCCTGGTCGCCGAGGGCGTCTCCGAGATCACCCTGCTCGGGCAGAACGTGAACGCGTACGGCTCCGACATCGGCGACCGCGAGGCCTTCAGCAAGCTGCTGCGCGCCTGCGGGAACATCGAGGGCCTGGAGCGGGTCAGGTTCACCTCCCCGCACCCGCGCGACTTCACCGATGACGTCATCGCCGCCATGGCCGAGACGCCGAACGTCATGCCGCAGCTGCACATGCCGCTCCAGTCCGGTTCGGACACCGTCCTGAAGGCGATGCGCCGCTCCTACCGGCAGGACCGTTACCTCGGGATCATCGAGAAGGTGCGGGCCGCCATCCCGCACGCCGCGATCACCACCGACATCATCGTGGGCTTCCCCGGCGAGACCGAGGAGGACTTCGAGCAGACGCTGCACGTGGTGCGCGAGGCGCGGTTCGCGCAGGCGTTCACCTTCCAGTACTCCAAGCGGCCCGGCACCCCGGCCGCGACGATGGACAACCAGATCCCCAAGAAGGTCGTCCAGGCGCGCTACGAGCGGCTCGTCGCCCTCCAGGAGGAGATCTCCTGGGACGAGAACAAGAAGCAGGTCGGCCGCACGCTGGAGCTGATGGTCGCCGAAGGAGAGGGTCGCAAGGACGACGCCACGCACCGGCTGTCCGGGCGCGCCCCCGACAACCGGCTCGTCCACTTCACCAAGCCGGACCAGCACGTCCGGCCCGGCGACGTGGTCACCGTCGAGGTGACGTACGCCGCCCCGCACCATCTCCTCGCCGAGGGCCCGGTCCTCGACGTGCGCCGCACGCGTGCGGGGGATGCCTGGGAGAAGCGCCAGGCCGAGGCCGCGGCCAAGCCGGCGGGGGTCATGCTCGGCCTGCCGACGATCGGCGTGCCCGAGTCGCGGCCTGCCGCCGCGAGCGGCTGCGGCTGCGACTAGCGGCCCCCGCGGGGAGCCCCCGCAGGCCGCATGACGTTCGGCGTGGGGTGACGGCAGGGCGTCGTACGGCGTTACCCTGCCGATCATGCTTGTCGCCGCCGCTGTCTGCCCCTGCCCGCCGCTGCTCGTGCCCGAGGTCGCCGCGGGTGCCGCACCCGAGATGGATGCCGCACGCGCGGCCTGTGTGGACGCCCTCGGAGTGCTCGCCGCCGCCCGTCCCGGCAGGCTCGTGGTCGTCGGGCCTGCCGAAGAGAGCGGGCGCGGACCGCACCCGCAGGGCGCCCCGGGATCCTTCCGGGGCTTCGGCGTCGACCTGGACGTACGGCTGGGGCCCGCCACGGGCACCGTCCCCGAGCGCGAGCTGCCCCCGTCGCTGGCCGTCGCCGCCTGGCTGCTGCAGTGGACCGGCTGGGCGGACGCGCCGGTCGAGGGGCTCGGTGTCGGGGAGGCGCTGGCCCCCGAGCGGTGTGCCGAAACCGGGCGGGACATCGCCGCGCGGGCGGACCGGGTGGCGCTGCTGGTGATGGGAGACGCCAGCGCGTGCCGCACGCTCAAGGCACCGGGCTACCTGGACGAGCGGGCCGCCCCCTTCGACGCGGAGGCCGCGCGCGCGTTGGGCGCGGCGGACCTGGCGGCCGTCCGGGCGCTGGACGCCGAGCTGGCGTACGAGCTGAAGGCCTCCGGACGAGCGCCCTGGCAGATCCTCGCGGGCGCCGCGGAGGGAGCCGGCCTCGGCGGCAGCCTCCTCTACGACGACGCCCCGTACGGCGTGGGCTATCTCGTCGCCACCTGGTCCTAGCGGTGAACACGGCCGGCCGCGGGCGGCCGTAGCGTACGACGTCGTACGCTACGGCCGTACGCCGTCGTACGCCGTCGTACGCAGGCGTCGGCGCCGGTGGAAACGTGATCCGAACGGCGGACGGCCGGGAGCACTGTCGCTCTCGGCCGTCCGCCGATCCGTGTGCCGTCCGGCAGCCCAGGACGGTCAGGAAGCCGGAGGCGGGCCTTCCGGGTGCGTCGGGCCGCCGCGCTCCGGGCTCTGCATGTGCGCCAGGCGGTCCATCGCCTCCCTGGCCTTGCCCGTGCCCGCCTGGATCTTGTCGCTGTACTTGTGCTTGGTCCGGTCGTCGACGACCTTCGCGGCCCTGTCGATGCCGTGCTGCACCTTGTCCCCGTGCTGTCGCGCGAGGTCCGACACCTTGTCCTTGGCGGGGGCGAGCTTGGCCTTCACATTCTCGAACATACCCATGGTCCACCTTCCCTCACGGGACAGTTGCGTGCGGGCGCCCTCGCCGGTCTCGCTGTCGGCGGCCTCCGTGGCGGACTGCGGAAATGCCGGCACCGTCGGCCGCGCCGACGGAGGTGTCCGGATCCGTCACCACGCCTTCGCGCGCCTCCTGGACCGGGTCCGTCGCCTCCGCCTCCGCTGCCGTGTCCGCCGACTCGGCCGCTCCCGGGCTCGGGGCCGGCCTGAGCCTCGGCGGGCGATGCCTCCCGAACCGTCCCCGACCTGCCGAGGAGCCGTGCAATAACGCCCATATCCACTCCATACGGTACTCGTGCGGGCGAAATCCCGCGTCACCCGGTGCGTCGGGTTGCGCCGCACCGGGTCACCGTCTCCGGCGGTCCGGCGGGCCGCACCTCGCCCCGGGCGACGACCCGGGACCGGTCCCCTGGCACCTGACTCGTTCGAGGCCCCGCCCGGAGGTTTGCGAGACTGGTGGGATGAGCAGCGCAGCCCCCGCCCCCCGCGTCATCGCCGTCGTCGGACCCACCGCGGCCGGAAAGTCCGATCTCGGCGTCTTCCTGGCCCAGCGGCTCGGCGGTGAGGTCGTCAACGCCGACTCCATGCAGCTCTACCGTGGGATGGACATCGGCACCGCCAAGTTGACGCCCGAGGAGCGCGGCGGCGTCCCGCACCACCTGCTGGACATCTGGGACGTGACGGTCGCCGCCTCGGTCGCCGAGTACCAGAAGCTGGCCCGCGCACGGATCGATGCGCTGCTGGCCGAGGGCCGCTGGCCGATCCTGGTCGGCGGTTCCGGTCTGTACGTCCGCGGTGCGGTGGACAACCTGGAGTTCCCCGGCACCGACCCGGAGGTCAGGGCCCGGCTGGAGGGCGAGCTGGTGCTGCGCGGCCCGGGCGCCCTGCACGCCCGGCTGGCCGCCGCCGACCCCGAGGCCGGCCGCGCGATCCTGCCCAGCAACGGCCGCCGTATCGTCCGGGCCCTGGAGGTGATCGAGATCACCGGCCAGCCTTTCACCGCCAATCTGCCCGGCCACGACTCCGTGTACGACACCGTCCAGATCGGCGTCGACGTGGCCCGTCCGGAGCTGGACGAGCGCATCGCGAGGCGCGTCGACCGGATGTGGGAGGCCGGGCTCGTGGACGAGGTGCGCGCGCTGGAGGCGCAGGGGCTGCGCGAGGGGCGCACGGCGTCGCGCGCGCTGGGCTACCAGCAGGTGCTTGCGGCGCTCGCCGGTGAGTGCACCGAAGCGGAAGCCCGGGACGAGACCGTACGCGCCACCAAGCGCTTCGCGCGCCGCCAGGACTCATGGTTCAGACGTGATCCCCGGGTGCACTGGCTGAGTGGGGCACAGGCGGACCGCGGGGAACTTCCGCGGCTGGCTCTGGCGTTGGTCGAACGACCGGTTACAGCCTGATCACGTGATGGCATCGGGATGCGCCGCGGGTCATCGCGGCCATCGGCGGCGTGCCATCATCGAGCTTCGATCGACCAAGTGGAGTCCTAGTTGGGAGGGCGCGTGGCGATGGAGGCCGGCCCTCGCGACACCGCACAGAGCACCGAGCCCGTCACTGCCGACGGTCCTGTCGGCACGGACAGTGACGAGCTGGGCGGCCAGGCCGAGGAGCGCCTGGAGGACCGGCTGGCCGACGACGGGCCGGACGAGACGCCGGGCGGCGTGACCGCCGACGGGCCCGAGCCCGAGGAGATGTACGCGGGCGGACCGGAGGTCGAGGTCGAGCTGCGTCCGCAGCGGCGGCTGCGCATCTGGCAGCTCGCGCCGATCGTGGGACTGGCTGCCGTCGGCTCCCTGATGTTCGCCTTCCCACTCGCCTTCGACTTCGGCGACAGCGGCGCGGTCATCGCCATGCTGGGCCTGCTGATCTGTTCCTGCGCCGCGGGCTGGGGCATGATGGCCGCCCGCCGGGTGGGCTACACCTGGCCGGGGCTGCCCCCGCGCGGCTCCGGACGCCGGGCCGACTGGCGGGTCGTCCTCGCCTATGTGCTGCTCGTCGCCGTGGCGGTCGTCCTCGCCGTGTGGCGGGTGGCCCGGCTGCGCTGACGGCGCCGGGTGGGGCGAGGAGAGCGGCGCGGGGCCGGGCAGCGGCACGGCCGGACGCAGCCGGACGCAGAGCGTGTCGCAGCGACCCCGTACGATCGAGGCATGAGCACGCGGATCGCCTTCCTCAAGGGTCACGGCACCGAGAACGACTTCGTGATCGTCCCGGACCCCGAGAACGCCCTTGACCTGAGCCCGGCCGCCGTCGCCGCCCTGTGCGACCGCCGGGCCGGCATCGGCGCCGACGGCGTGCTGCACGTGGTGCGGTCCGCCGCGCACCCGGAGGCCCGGGAGATGGCCGCCGAGGCGGAGTGGTTCATGGACTACCGCAACGGCGACGGCTCGGTCGCGGAGATGTGCGGCAACGGCGTACGCGTGTTCGCTCGCTACCTCCAGCACGCCGGGCATGTGAGCGAAGGGGACACCGCGATCGCCACGCGCGGGGGCGTGAAGACCGTCCACATCGCCAAGGACGGCGACATCACCGTCGGCATGGGCCGTGCCCGCCTCCCCGAAGGGGACGTCACGGTGAGCGTCGGCGAGCGCAGTTGGCCCGCGCGCAACGTGAACATGGGCAACCCGCACGCCGTCGCCTTCGTGGACGACCTCGCCCATGCCGGCGACCTCTACGCCCCGCCGCCCGTCAGCCCGGCGACGTCCTACCCGGAAGGTGTCAACGTCGAGTTCGTCGTGGACCGCGGCCCACGCCACGTGGCCTTGCGCGTGCATGAGCGCGGCTCCGGCGAGACCCGCTCGTGCGGCACGGGCGCGTGCGCCGTCGCCGTGGCCACCGCCCGCCGCGACGGCGCCGACCCGGCCGTCACCGGCACCCCGGTGACGTACACCGTGGACGTGCCCGGCGGACGCCTCGTCATCACCGAACGCCCCGACGGCGAGATCGAGATGACCGGACCCGCCGTGCTCGTCGCCGAGGGCGAGATCGACGGCGAGTGGCTGGCAGCCGCGGTCCGCTGACCCGGCAGGAGCGCGCCGCGACGGCCCCGCGCGTCCGGGCGAGTCCAGGCCACGTGGCGCAAACCTTGCACCTTGTCACCATCGCTCGAATGGGTGATCCGTTTCACGCTCGGCGGGAGGCGGTCAGTCGCACGTGGTGGGCTCGGTAGCATCAAGCACCGGCACGGACGGGGGAACGTCGCCATCCCTGAGCCGCGTGTGCCCTGGAGCCCCGTCCGCCGGTCCACGAGCCGGAGGTGCCCATGAGTGCGGAGGCCACGAACCCTGCGACCCCTGGCCCGGTAGCGCCCACCGCGGCTGCAGCGCCCAAGACGGCCACAGGGCCCACAGCGTCAGCTTCCGCAGCGGCCACCGCGCCCCCGGCTTCCGCGGCGCCGACGGCCGTCCGCAGGAAGTCCCGGCCGCGTATCGACCTGCGCCGGCTGGGCCGGGCCGCGCTGCTGGGCCCCGCCGCCCGCGGCAGGCTGCCGGACGCGATCAGCCATGTCGTGGACGCGCACCGGGCCCACCACCCCGACGCGAACCTCGAACCCCTGCGCCGCGCCTACGTCCTCGCGGAGTCCTCGCACCGCGGCCAGATGCGCAAGAGCGGCGAGCCGTACATCACCCACCCCCTCGCCGTCACCCTCATCCTCGCCGAACTCGGCGCGGAGACCACCACCTTGACCGCGTCGCTGCTCCACGACACCGTCGAGGACACCGATGTGACGCTCGATCAGGTGGGGGAGCAGTTCGGCGAGGAGGTCCGTTACCTGGTCGACGGCGTCACGAAGCTGGAGAAGGTGGACTACGGAGCCGCTGCCGAGCCCGAGACCTTCCGCAAGATGCTCGTCGCCACGGGCAACGACGTGCGCGTGATGTCGATCAAACTCGCCGACCGCCTGCACAACATGCGCACCCTCGGCGTGATGCGCCCCGAGAAACAGGCCCGGATCGCCAAGGTCACCCGCGACGTCCTCATCCCGCTCGCCGAACGCCTCGGCGTACAGGCCCTGAAGACCGAACTCGAGGATCTCGTCTTCGCCATCCTCCACCCCGAGGAGTACGAGCACACGCGGGCACTCATCGCCGAGAACGCCGCCCGCCCCGACGACCCCCTCGCCGAGATCGCCGACGAGGTCCGCGGTGTGCTGCGCGAGGCCGATATCCCGGCCGAAGTCCTCATCCGGCCACGGCACTTCGTCTCCGTCCACCGCGTGGCCCGCAAACGCGGACAACTGCGCGGCGCCGACTTCGGCCGGCTGCTGGTACTCGTGAACGAGGACGCCGACTGCTACGGCGTGCTCGGCGAACTGCACACCTGTATGACGCCGGTGGTCTCGGAGTTCAAGGACTTCATCGCCGTACCGAAGTTCAACCTCTACCAGTCGCTGCACACCGCCGTCGCCCGCAAGGACGGGCAGGTGGCCGAAGTCCTCATCCGCACCCACCAGATGCACAGGGCCGCCGAAGCCGGCGTCATCGCGCTCGGCAATCCCTACGCCCCCGCCTCCGACGACCTGGCCGACGGCGAGCGCGCCGACCCGACCCGCCCCGGCTGGCTCTCCCGGCTGCTCGAATGGCAGCGGGCGGCCCCCGACCCCGACACCTTCTGGTCCACCCTGCGCGCGGACCTCGCCCAGGACCGCGAGATCACCGTCTTCCGCCCCGACGGCGGCACCCTGGGCCTGCCCGAGGGCGCCACCTGCGTCGACGCCGCCTATGCGCAGTACGGCGACGACGCGCACGCCTGCATCGGCGCGAGCGTCAACGGCCGCCTGGCCACCCTCAGCACCGTCCTGCGGGACGGCGACACCGTCCAACTCCTCATGGGCCAGGACCCGGCCTCCGAGCCCTCCCGCGAGTGGCTGGAGCACGCCCACACCCCGGCCGCCCGTATCGCCATCCAGCGCTGGCTGGCCGCACACCCCTTCGCCGGCGCGGAGGAGGCGAACGGGGAGACCTCCGCCGGTGCGGCCCACGGGACGGCGGCGACGAGCGGCACCCGCCTCGAACCCGCGCAGGGCCCCGCCGCCCGGCCCGCCGAGGGTGCCCCCGCACCCCGCCCGAGGGGCGCCGACGTCCTGGTGGACCGGCCCGGGGCCACCGTGCGGCTCGCCGGGTGCTGTACGCCGGTACCGCCCGACGCCATCACCGGCTTCGCCGTGCGCGGGGGAGCGGTCGCCGTGCACCGCGTGGAGTGCGCGGCGGTGGCGCACATGAAAGAGCGGGGGCGTGCGGAGATCGGCGTGCGCTGGGGGGACACCACCGAGTGCCGGGTCACGCTCGTCGCTGAATCGTTCGGCCGGCCCCACCTGCTCGCCGACCTCACCGAGGCGATCGCCCTCGCGGGCGTCGACATCGTCTCCGCCACCGTCGAACCGCCCACCCAGCAACGGGTCCGCCACACCTACACCCTCCAGCTCCCCGATGCGGCCCACCTGCCGGCACTCATGCGCGCCATGCGCGACGTGCCCGGCGTCTACGACGTGAGCCGCGCCCAGCACCAGACGCCGGCCTCCTGAAAGGCCCTGCACACCAGGCCCGCCATGCCCAGAAGGCCCCCCGGGCCAACCCGTTCGGGTGGGCCGGGCGCGCGCCGTCGCCGGGCGGCGCGGGTGCGCTGGTAGCGGTGGTGCATGCTGCTCAACTCGCGCCCCCGGCCAAGGCCAAGGCTCCTCCGGCACCGGAAGGCGGCCCTGCTCGCCTCCGCCGTCTCCCTCTGCCTCCTCGCCGCCGGTGCCCCGGCCGAGCCCCTGGGTGTCGGCGACCGGCTGTACCCGTACCTGGGCAACCCGGGATACGACGTGGCGTCGTACGACCTGTCCTTCACCTATTCCGGCTCCAACGACAAACCGCTGCAAGCCGTCACCACCATCGACGCCTGGACCACCACCGAACTTGACCGCCTCAACCTCGACTTCGCGCACGGCACCGTCGAGTCCGTCGAGGTCGACGGGCACCCCGCGGACTTCGCCCGTGCCGGTGACGATCTCGTCGTCACGCCGGACCACCCACTGCCCCCGGGCAGCTGGAACCGGATCACGGTCCGGCACACCAGTGACCCCGTACCCGCCAAGGGTCAGGACGGCGGCTGGGTGCGCACCTCCGACGGGCTCGCGATGGCCAACCAGGCCGACGCCGCCCACCTGGTCTTCCCCTGCAACGACCACCCGTCCGACAAGGCGAGGTTCACCTTCCGGATCACCGCCCCGAACGACTACGCCGTCGTCGCCAACGGACTGCCCTCGGGCGCGGAACGGGTCGGCCGCACCACCACGTGGACCTACCGCACCCAGCACCCCATGGCCACCGAACTCGCCCAGGTGTCCATCGGCCGCTCCGCCGTCCTGCACCGCACCGGACCGCACGGACTCCCCGTCCGTGACGTCGTACCCAGCTCCGACCGCAGGGCGCTCGAACCCTGGCTCGCCAGGACGCCCGACCAGATCGCCTGGCTGGAGAGCAAGATCGGGCCCTACCCGTTCGAGACGTACGGCCTGCTCATCGCCCAGGCGGAGACCGGATTCGAACTGGAGACACAGACCCTCTCGCTCTTCGAGAAGGATCTGTTCACCGAGCCCGCCTACCCCAAGTGGTACATCGAGTCGATCATGGTGCACGAGCTGTCCCACCAGTGGTTCGGCGACAGCGTCAGCCCGCGCACCTGGTCCGATGTGTGGCTGAACGAAGGGCACGCCACCTGGTACGAGGAGCTGTACGCGCAGGAGAAGGCGCACAAGCCCATGGAGGACCGGATGAAGGCCGCCTACAGCGCCTCCGACCGCTGGCGCGAGGACGGTGGGCCGCCCGCCCTGCCCAAGCCGCCGGCACCCGGCCGGAAGATCGGGATCTTCCGCCCCAACGTCTACGACGGCGCCGCGCTCGCGCTGTACGCCCTGCGCCAGGAGATCGGCCGGGAGAAGTTCGAGCGCCTGGAGCGGATCTGGATCCAGGAACACCGGGACTCCACGGCCGGCACCGCCGACTACGTCCGCCTCGCCTCGGCCGTCGCCGGGCGCGACCTGACCGGCTTCTTCAAGGGCTGGCTGTACGGCGAGAAGACACCGCCGATGCCCGGCCACCCGGAGTGGAAGACCAGGCACGCGTCCCATCACGCACGGTGACGGAGCCGGGCCAGGAACGGGAATAAGGCGGTGACGAGGCGGGCCGTGCCGTGCGACCATCTTCGGGTCGGCGCGGCGCGGGACGGCACGGCACGGCACGGCGCCCGGGAATCTCCCGGTCCGTTCGTGCGTTGCACATCACGAGCGATCCCCTCAAGGACCGCAAGGCTCATTCATCGACGTAAGGATCCAATGACCTCCTCTTCTTCCCCTTCCCAGGACACCAAGCGCCTCGCGCACGCCTATCCCGAGGGTCTTCGGGCCGATGCCCTGATGGAAGAGGACGTCGCCTGGAGCTACGAGATCGACGGCGAGCGGGACGGCGACCAGTTCGACCGCTCCGAGCGCGCGGCCCTGCGCCGCGTGGCCGGACTCTCCACGGAGCTGGAGGACGTCACCGAGGTCGAGTACCGACAGCTCCGCCTGGAGCGGGTCGTCCTCGTCGGCGTGTGGACCTCCGGCACCGCACAGGACGCCGACAACTCCCTCGCGGAACTGGCCGCTCTCGCGGAGACCGCGGGCGCCCTCGTGCTCGACGGCGTCATCCAGCGCCGCGACAAGCCCGACGCGGCCACCTATATCGGCTCCGGCAAGGCGGTCGAACTGCGGGACATCGTCCTCGAGACGGGCGCGGACACCGTCATCTGCGACGGTGAGCTGAGCCCCGGCCAGCTGATCCAGCTCGAGGACGTCGTCAAGGTCAAGGTCATCGACCGTACGGCCCTGATCCTCGACATCTTCGCCCAGCACGCCAAGTCCCGCGAGGGCAAGGCACAGGTCGCGCTCGCCCAGATGCAGTACATGCTGCCGCGGCTGCGCGGCTGGGGTCAGTCGCTGTCCCGGCAGATGGGTGGCGGTCGCGGCGGCCTCGCCACGCGTGGCCCCGGTGAGACCAAGATCGAGACGGACCGGCGCCGGATCCGCGAGAAGATGGCGAAGATGCGCCGGGAGATCGCGGAGATGAAGACCGGCCGCGAGGTCAAGCGCCAGGAGCGCCGACGCCACAAGGTGCCGTCCGTCGCCATCGCCGGCTACACCAACGCCGGCAAGTCCTCCCTGCTCAACCGCCTCACGGGCGCGGGCGTGCTGGTCGAGAACGCCCTGTTCGCGACCCTCGACCCGACCGTACGGCGCGCGCAGACCCCGAGCGGCCGGCTGTACACGCTGGCCGACACCGTGGGCTTCGTGCGGCACCTGCCGCACCACCTGGTCGAGGCGTTCCGCTCCACCATGGAGGAGGTCGGCGACTCCGACCTGATCCTGCACGTGGTGGACGGCTCGCACCCGGTGCCGGAGGAGCAGCTGGCCGCCGTGCGCGAGGTCATCCGGGACGTCGGCGCCACCGACGTACCCGAGATTGTCGTGATCAACAAGGCGGACGCGGCGGACCCGCTGGTCCTCCAGCGGCTGCTGCGCACCGAGAAGCGCTCCATCGCGGTCTCGGCCCGCACCGGCCAGGGCATCGACGAACTGCTCGCGCTCATCGACAACGAGCTGCCGCGGCCGGCGGTCGAGATCGAGGCACTCGTGCCGTACACGCACGGCAAGCTGGTCGCCCGCGCCCACACCGAAGGCGAGGTGATCTCCGAGGAGCACACCGCGGAGGGCACCCTGCTCAAGGTCCGGGTGCACGAGGAACTGGCGGCCGACCTGGCACCGTACGTTCCGGCACAGCTCGCCTGAGCCCCCTCAGAGAACAGGCCGAAGGCCCGCCCCTTTCGCAAGGGGTGGGCCTTCGGCCTGTGGGATCGGCACCCCGCGCTGCCCGGGGCCGGGGACGGACGGTGGCGAGACGGAAGAAGGCTCCCGTGAGACGCCCGGCCACCGCCCGTGACCCGTTGTGCATGGAGTCGGCCGTGCGGTGATGGTATGGCCGTCGCGGTCTACTGCCCGGCGAACTTCTTACTCACCGACAGGTACACGGCCTTGGCCACCGTGCCGAGCCGGGGACCGGCCAGCCAGCCCGAAGTCACCGGTCCGATGGAGGTGTTGGACACCAGAGCCGGCTTGCCGTCCGAGCCCGTCTCCACCCAGCCGCCGCCGGAGGAACCGCCGGTCATGGTGCACCCGATGCGGTACATCGTCGGGGCCGAGGCGTCGATGGACAGCCGGCCCGGCTTGTCCTGGCACTGGTACAGCAGCTGACCGTCGTACGGCGGTGCCGCCGGGTACCCGCTCGCCGTGATGCTCTGCACCTTCGGCACGGCCGGGGCGTCGAAGTTCACCGGCAGCGCGCCGCCGACCGTCTCCTCCAGCGACTTGCCGGCGTGACCCTGCTCCGGCGTCACGTGAATCACGGCGTAGTCGTACGACGCCCCGTTCCCGCCGGTCTCGCCGCCCTGGTCGATCCACTGCTGGGACGTCTTCGCCGCGTCGGCCCACCAGACGCCGTACGGGGCGATCTCGGACCGGGTGGCGTGCTGCAGATCATCGGCCGACTTCGCCGCGTTGTTGTACGACGGCACGAAGGCGAGGTTGCGGTACCAGCCGCCCTTCTTGCCGGCGTGCACGCAGTGGCCCGCCGTCCAGATGAGGTTGGACTTGCCCGGGTGCGCCGGGTCCTCGACGACCGTCGCCGAGCACACCATCGTGCCCTCGGGGGAGTCGAAGAACAGCTTGCCCGAGGTGGCCGCGCTGGTGTGGTACGGCGGCTGGACCGCCTTCGCCTGCACCACCGCCGGAGTCGGGTCCGTCACGCCCTGGTCACCGGAGATGTCGTTGTCGTCGACGCCCTTGTCCGGGTCGTTGGCGTGCCGCATCCGGTCCGGGTCCCACAAGCCCTTGATGATCGGGTTGATGAAGTCGTTGGCCTCGCGCAGCCAGTCCTTCTGGTTCCAGTTCTTCCAGGCGCCGTTCTTCCACTTGTCGATGTCGATCCCGTGCTCCTTGAGCCGCTGCCGGAGGTCGTCCGGGATCTTGAACTTGCCGTCGCTCGAGCCGGCCGCCGTCGCGGAGGCCGCCGGCTTGCCGTCGGCGTTGTCGTCGCCGTTGCAGGCGGTGGCGGTCAGCGCCAGCGCCGAGGCGAGGGCGACCGCCGCCAGCGCGGGGGAGGTCCTGCGAGACGCGCCCCTCCCTCGGCGAACGGTGAACGACGGTCGTATGGATCGCATGGTGTTGACTCCCCCTGCTATGAAGGAAACTTGGCGCTGGGCATGGGTCACCGGCGTTGGACCCCTGGAGAGTTCATGCCGGTCCCACTCCCGTTCGGGAACGGCATCACACACTATGCGCTCGCCGTGGGGGAGTTCCGATGGAACGGCAACGGTTCGGCTACAGCCGTCTGACCTGGCGACGGTGACGCCGTGGAGTCGGCCGACCCCATGGACCACCGCGCACGACACCGGCGGCCATGCCCCTTGCGGAACCGTCCGCACCACACCATCCGCCGCCGACGGCGGCTCTGAGCCTGCGTGAGCGCAGGAAGGTGCGCACCCAACGGACCATCCGCGCGTCGGCCTTCCGGCTCCTCGAGGAACAGGGCTACGAAACCACCGTCGAGCAGATCGCTGCGGGCGCGGAGGTCTCCCCGAGCACGGTGTTCGGGTACGTCGCCACCAAGGAGGACATCGTCCTCGAGGCCGCGTACGTCCCGGTGCCGGCCCAGGCAGTCCGGGACCGCCGCACCGGGGAGCCGCCGATGGTCGCCGTGCGCGAGGCGGTCGTCCGAGCGGTGCGCGGGCTGTGCCAGAAGCCGATCGCGAAGCTGCTGCTGCGGATGAGGCTCATCAGCGAGTGCCAGCGCTGCGGGCGCAGCTGCACCGGAGCATGGACCGGAACGTCGAGCCGGTCTGCCATGCGCTCGCGGAGCGGACCGGCCGGTCGGCGGACGGCCTGGAGTTGCGGGTCGTGGTCGGCGCGATCCTCGGTGGTCTCACCCGGGTGATGCTCGACTGGGCCGACCGCGGCCAGGAGGAGGGCCTGCTGGAGACCGTCGCCCGGGCGCCGGCGGCGGCACGGGAGCGCGGTCCGGCCGGCCTGGCGCTCTGAGCAGGCTCACGTACGTCTCGGCTTCCCTGCCGTGATCTTTTCCACCTGTGATCCCCCCGTGAGCACTCCCGGTCCTGATCTCCCGGTTCTGATATCTCTTCTCGCTCCTCGCCCGTGGCCTCCGCGATGTGTCCCTCCGCCATCTCCTCGGCTCGCCAACTCCTCGGCGCGCGTCAGCCGAAACTCTCCTGGAAACCCTGCCGCCACGACGGATAGCGCAGCTCCCAGCCGAGTTCCCGCTTGGCCTTGGCGTTGGAGAAGCCGCGGCCCTCGGTCATCATGATCACGGCCGTGTCCCCGGCCAGCAGCCGGGCCAGCCAGACCGGGATCCGCATCGGCCGCTTCGCCCCCGCGCACGCGGCCAGATGGGGCAGCCACTCACTGGCCGGGGCGGGTTCGTCGTCGACGATGTTGAACACGCCCCTGGCCTTCTGCTCCACGGCCAGGACCGTCGCGCCCGCCGCGTCGTCCAGATGCACCCACGAGGAGTAGCCGGTGCCGCGCCCGACGAGCGGGAACTGCCGCCTGCGCACGAGTTCGACCTGGTCGTCGGTGGCGCCTGGACCGTAGAGCCCGCCGTAGCGCAGGACCGCACCGTCGGCCTTGAGGACGACCTCCTCGACGTGGTGAATGGCCTGTGTCACCGTCTCCATCCTCGTCCCCTTCTCCAGGGGGAGCGGATCCTCCTCGGTCTTCACCCATCCGCCCTCGCGGATGCCGTTCCAACTGCCGTAACTCTGCGCGACGATGTGGGACACGCCGTTCGCCTCGGCAGCGGCCAGCAGATGATCCGTCCCCTCGGTGCGCAGCCTGTTGGTGAGGGCGAACCACTGGTCGATGTACTTCATGTCCGGATTGGCGGAGATCGCGGTCATCTGGTGCACGATCGTGTCCGGCCGGGCCTTCCCCACCGCCTCGTCGACCGAGGCCGCGTCCAGGCCGTCCATGACGACGCCCTCGGCGCCCAGCTCTTCGAGCAGGCCCAGCTTGGCCGCACTCGTCGTCGTCGCCGTCACCTGGTGGCCCCGGGCCACGAGCTGAGGCACCAGCCGCCGCCCCAAGACCCCGGTCCCACCCGCCACGAACACCCGCATGACGCTCACCTTCCCGATCCGGAAACCGGCTCCCGGCCCGAATCGGGCCAAAGCCATGCAGGTTGCTACCAGCAGGTTCCCGTCTTCACGCGTCCGCCACGGGAAAGATCACCCGATCCGGGATCCCTTCAAGGATCTGGAGGCAACCCGTAACCCGGTCGGCGGTCCGCTGTTGGTAGCGGTGGGGGGCCTGCTGCCCGTGTCCCGGTCCCCACGGATCAACTCGCCTCTGGACAGCAGGGAGGACAGCGAGCCGTGGCCATGACCGAATCGGTGGCCGAAGGCGCGTACCGAGGAGCGCGTGCCGTGCACGAGGGGATTCTGAGGCGCCAGTCGGCGCGCGAGTCGGCCGCGCGCACCTACGCCCGGGCCCTGCCCATCGTGCCGGTACGCGCGAGAGGGCTGACCATCGAGGGCGCCGACGGCCGCCGCTACCTGGACTGCCTCTCCAGCGCCGGCACCCTCGCCCTGGGCCACAACCACCCGGTCGTGCTGGAGGCCATCCGCAAGGTCCTCGACTCCGGCGCCCCACTGTCCGTCCTCGACCTGGCGACCCCGGTCAAGGACGCATTCCTCACCGAGCTGTTCCGCACGCTCCCGTCCGGCCTCGCCGAGCGCGCCCGCGTCCAGTTCTGCGGACCGGCCGGCACCGACGCCGTCGAGGCCGCGCTCAGGCTCGTGCGGGTTGCCACCGGGCGCACCGGCCTCCTCGCCTTCACCAGCGCCTACCGCGGCGTCACCGCCGACGGCGCCCGTGACGCACAGGTCGTCCGGCTGCCGTATCCGCAGGCCTACCGCTGCCCCTTCGGCGTGGACGGCCCGGCCGACGCCGAACGTGCCGCCCGCTGGGCCGAGTCCCTCCTGGACGACCCGAAGTCCGGTGTACCGCTGCCGGCCGGGCTGATCCTCGAGCCCGTCCAGGGTGAGGGCGGCGTGATTCCCGCGCCGGACGACTGGCTGCGCCGCATGCGGCGGCTCACGGCCGACCGGTCCATCCCGCTCGTCGTCGACGAGATCCAGACCGGCGTCGGCCGCACCGGCGCCTTCTGGGCCGTCGACCACAGCGGAATCACCCCCGACGTCATGGTTCTCTCCAAGGCCATCGGCGGCAGCCTTCCGCTCGCCGTGATGGTCTACCGCGACGATCTCGACATCGCGCCGCCCGGCACCCAGGAGGGCACCTTCCGAGGCAACCAGCTCGCCATGGCCGCCGGCACCGCCACCCTGGCCTACGTCCGTGAGCAGGGCCTCGCTGCACGAGCCGCCGACCTCGGCTCCCGCATGCTGTCCCGGCTCCGCGGCATCACGGAGGAGTTCTCCTGCGTGGGGGGCGTGCGGGGGCGCGGGCTGATGATCGGGGTCGAACTGGTGCAGCCCGAAGGACTGCAAGGGTCGGAAGGACTGCAGGAGCCAGGACCGGAAGGGCCTGAAGCGCAGGCTGGGCGGGGAGGGGCGCAAGCCGCACCGGGCGAAGGCGCCTGCCCCGGTGAACCCTTCCTCGCCGCATCCGGACGGGCGCTCACCCGCGTCCCACGTCCCGCCGCGCCCGAACTCGCCGCGGCCGTGCAGCGGGAGTGTCTGGAGCGCGGTCTGATCGTGGAACTCGGTGGCCGCCACGCCGGCGTCATCCGCCTGCTGCCCCCGCTCACGATCAGCGACGAACAGGCGGAGGCGGTACTGGACCGTCTGACCGACGCCATCGCAGCGGTGTCCCGCAACGCCGAGGACCGCAGACCACGGCAGGACCACGCCCTGCAGCGCCGCCGACACCATGGCCCTGCCGTAAGCACCGGCTGACCGCAACCGTGCCCCGTCTCCACCACACCTCCTTGCCTCTCGCACCACCACCCGAGGAGCCGCTTTGACCGCCACCCCCGCACCCGAGGGCCGTTCCGGGGCGCCCGACGGGCCGACAGACCCCGCCGGTTCAGCCGCTCCCGTGCCGGTCGCCGAGTCGCTGCCGCAGCAGAAGCGACGCGATCCCGCCACCGCGCGCCCCGCAGATCCCGGCCCCGACCCCCTGGAGCACCCCGACCCCCACACCGCGGCCCAGGCCGCCGCCGTGGAGAACCTCCTGCGCTGCTGGGCGCGCGAGACGAACCTTCCCGCGCCCGACTCCGGCGCCCTCCGCATCCCGCTGCCCGCCAGCGGCACCTCCTTGATCGCACCGGTCCGCACCTGGTCCCCGACCGGCTGGCACCGCTTCGGCCCGGTGCGCCTCGCCGACGCCCCCGAAGCCGCACCGCCCGTCGACGCCGTCACCCTCGCCGCCCTGCTCGCCAGGGAGAGGCCCGGCAACCCGGACGGCACCACCAGCGCCCCGCAGGCCACCTCCGCGGGCGACGGCGGCGACCTCGTGGCCCGAGTCGCCGACTCCCTCCGGCGCACCGTGACCTTCCTCCGCGACCGGCGGGCGCACCCTGCCGACGGTCCCGACCTCTTCCTCAGCGCCGAGCAGGCCCTCCTGCTCGGCCACCCGCTGCACCCGACCCCGAAGAGCCGCGAGGGTCTGACCGATGCCGAAGCCCGGCTCTGCTCACCGGAGTTGCGCGGCTCCTTTCCCCTGCACTGGCTGGCTGTCGCCCCCTCTGTGCTCGCGACCGACTCGGCCTGGACCGAGCGCGGCCGTCCGGTGCCCGCCGCCCACCTCACCCGGCAGCTCGCCGAAACCGAACTGCCGCTGCCCGACGGATACGTGGCCCTGCCACTGCACCCCTGGCAGGCGCGTGACGTCCGGCACCGCGAAGCCGTCGCCGCCCTGCTCGACTCCGGACTCCTGCGTGACCTCGGCCCCCTCGGCACTCGCTGGCACCCCACCTCCTCCGTACGAACCGTCCAGCGATCCGGCGCCCCCGCGATGCTCAAACTGTCGCTGGGGCTGCGCATCACCAACTCCCGCCGGGAGAACCTGCGCAAGGAACTCCACCGCGGAGTCGAGGTCCACCGGCTGCTGCGCGCGGGCCTGTCCGAGCAGTGGCAGGCCGTACACCCCCGCTTCGACATCGTCCGCGACCCGGCCTGGCTCGCCGTGGACACCCCGGACGGCCGGCCCGCGCTCGGACTCGACGTGGTGATCCGGCACAACCCGTTCGCCCCGGCCGACGACGTGAGCTGTGTCGCCGGGCTGGTCTCGCCCCGCCCTGTGCCAGGCCCCCGGACCCATGAGGACACCTGGCAGACCAAGTCCCGTCTCGCCCAGCTCGTCGAACGCCTCGCCGCCCACACCGGCCGCCCCGTCACCGCTGTCGCCGCCGAGTGGTTCCTGCGCTACCTCCAGCAGGTCGTCCGACCGGTGCTGTGGCTGGACGGCGAGGCCGGTGTCGCCCTGGAGGCCCACCAGCAGAACACGCTGGTCCTGCTGGACGGCGACGGCTGGCCCGTCGCCGGCCGCTACCGTGACAACCAGGGCTACTACTTCCGCGAATCCCGGCGGGACGAACTCGACGCCCGGCTGCCCGGCATCGGCGAGCGCAGCGACACCTTCGTCTCCGACGAGGTCATCGACGAACGCTTCACGTACTACCTCGCCATCAACAACGTGCTGGGCCTGATCGGCGCGTTCGGATCCCAGCGTCTCGCCGACGAGCGGCTGCTCCTCGCCGCCTTCCGCCGCTTTCTCACCGATGTGGTCTCGGGACCCGAGGCACTGCGCACCTCCCTGCCCGGCCTGCTGCTCGACTCACCCGACCTGCGCTGCAAGGCCAACATGCTGACCCGGCTGCACGGCCTGGACGAACTCGTCGGCCCGGTCGCCACACAGTCCGTCTACGTCACCATCGCCAACCCCCTTCTTCGCTGACCGAATCCCTTGACACATCCCTGAGCCGATCCCTGAGCCGAACTCTGAGCGATCCCCGAGAGGAGCGCACCGTGCCTGCCTGGGGGCCCTCCGCCACGCCCGTCGGCTCCTTCGAGCTGGTGCCCGTGTCCGTCGCGCGTGACCTGCCACTCATCCACCGGTGGATGAACGACCCCGCCGTCGCCGCGTACTGGGAGCTGGCCGGGCCCCAGGGCCGGACAGAGGACCATCTGCGGACTCAACTCGACGGTGACGGGCGCAGCATGCCGTGCCTCGGTGTCCTGGACGACACCCCGATGAGCTACTGGGAGATCTACCAGGCAAACCTGGACCCGTTGGCCCGCCACTATCCGGCCCGTCTGCACGACACCGGAATCCACCTCCTCATCGGCACTGCCGCGGACCGCGGGCGGGGGCTGGGCTCCGCCCTGCTCAGGGCCGTGGCCGACCTCGTCCTTGCCCGGCGCCCCGCCTCACGCGTCGTCGCCGAGCCTGATCTTCGCAACACCCCCTCCGTGGCCGCGTTCCTGAACGCCGGCTTTCGGTTCACGGCCGAGGTGGACCTTCCCGGCAAGCGGGCCGCCCTCATGATCCGGGACCGAGTCCTGCGTGATGTGTCGTAGCGCCGAGTGATTCCCTGTTCACAGTGAGATACGAACGATGGATCGCTGGTGTTCCCGTCGGCACCGAAAAACCCGATCGAGTTTCTCCACCCGTCCCGCCCCAGGAGTTCCGGCAGTGACCCCACCCCCTGTCCCCGCCTTGGTCGCCCGTTTGTCAGTCCCGGGTCGTAGGGTGGTCGGGCTATGACGAAGCCCTCCCTCTCCGAACTCCTGCATGCCGCCGTCGCAGCCGTCGGCGGTACGGAGCGCCCCGGCCAGGTGACCATGGCCGAATCCGTCGCCGAGGCGATCGACGACGGATCCCACCTGCTGGTCCAGGCCGGCACCGGCACCGGAAAGTCGCTGGGCTATCTCGTGCCCGCGCTCGCGCACGGAGAGCCTGTGGTGGTCGCGACGGCCACGCTCGCCCTGCAGCGCCAGCTCGTGGAGCGCGACCTGCCGCGCACGGTCGACGCCCTGCATCCGCTGCTGCGCCGCCGCCCGGAGTTCGCGATGCTCAAGGGCAGGTCGAACTATCTGTGTCTGCACCGCCTGCACGAAGGCATGCCGCAGGACGAGGAGGACGGTCTCTTCGACCAGTTCGAGGCCGCCGCCCCCACGAGCAGGCTCGGTCAGGATCTGCTGCGCATGCGGGACTGGGCGGACGAGACGGAGACCGGTGACCGCGACGACCTGACCCCCGGAGTCTCGGACCGTGCCTGGGCGCAGGTGTCGGTGTCGTCCCGGGAGTGCCTGGGCGCGTCGAAGTGCGCGTACGGCGCCGAGTGCTTCGCGGAGATGGCGCGCGAGCGGGCCAAGCTCGCCGAGGTCGTCGTCACCAACCACGCCCTGCTGGCCATCGACGCCATCGAAGGTGCCCCGGTGCTGCCGCAGCACGAGGTGCTGATCGTGGACGAGGCGCACGAACTCGTCTCGCGGGTCACCGGCGTCGCCACCGGGGAACTCACTCCCGGCCAGGTCAACCGCGCGGTGCGACGCGCCGCGAAGCTCGTGGACGAGAAGGCCGCCGACCAGCTCCAGACCGCTGCCGAGGGCTTCGAACGGCTGATGGAGCTGGCCCTGCCGGGTCGCCTGGAAGAGATCCCGGAAGACCTCGGCTACGCCCTGATGGCGCTGCGGGACGCCGCCCGTACGGTGATCACCGCGCTCGGCGCGACCCGTGACAAATCCGTGCAGGACGAGGACGCGGTCCGCAAGCAGGCGCTGGCCTCGGTGGAGACGGTGCACGAGGTGGCGGAGCGGATCCTGAACGGCTCGGAGTGGGACGTCGTCTGGTACGAGCGCCACGACCGGTTCGGCGCCTCGCTGCGCATCGCCCCCATGTCGGTGGCCGGGCTGCTCAGGGAGAAGCTCTTCGCGGACCGGTCCGTCGTCCTCGCCTCCGCGACCCTCAAGCTGGGCGGCGACTTCAACGGCGTCGGCGCCTCCCTGGGGCTCGGCCCCGAAGGAGCGGAGGGGGAGGACCTGCCGAAATGGAAGGGCGTCGACGTCGGCTCGCCCTTCGACTACCCCAAGCAGGGCATCCTGTACGTCGCCAAGCATCTGGCGCGCCCCGCACGGGACGGCGAGCGAGCCGACATGCTCGACGAGCTGACCGAGCTGATCCAGGCGGCCGGCGGCCGTACCCTCGGCCTGTTCTCGTCCATGCGGGCCGCCCAGCTCGCCGCGGAGGAACTGCGCTCCCGGATCCCCGAGTTCCCGATCCTGCTCCAGGGGGAGGAGACGCTCGGCGAACTGATCAAGAACTTCGCGGCCGATCCCAGGACGTGCCTGTTCGGCACCCTGTCGCTGTGGCAGGGCGTAGACGTCCCGGGTCCCAGCTGCCAGCTGGTCGTCATGGACAAGATCCCGTTCCCGCGTCCCGACGATCCACTGATGAGCGCGCGCCAGAAGGCGGTGGAGGAAGCAGGCGGCAACGGCTTCATGGCGGTGGCGGCAACCCACGCGGCCCTGCTCATGGCCCAGGGAGCCGGCCGTCTGGTGCGGGCGTCGGGGGACCGAGGAGTGGTCGCCGTACTGGATCAGCGGCTGGCCACCGCGCGCTACGGCGGCTATCTGAAGGCGTCGCTGCCCGACTTCTGGTACACGACGGACCGCAACCAGGTGCGCCGGTCGCTCGCGGCGATCGACGCGGCGGCGAAGCAGGCGGAAGCCCGCTAGGAGGCGCAGCGCATGCACAGGGCCCCGGAACCGGCGCAGAGGTTCCGGGGCCCGGTCAGGGGGGCGAGCCGTCCGGCTCGCCCGGCGGCCGTCACACGCGCCGCAGCACGGCGACGACTTTGCCCAGAATGGTCGCGTCGTCGCCGGGGATCGGCTCGTAGGCCGCGTTGTGCGGGAGAAGCCAGACGTGGCCGTCCTCGCGCTTGAAGCGCTTGACGGTGGCCTCGCCGTCGAGCATGGCCGCCACGATGTCGCCGTTCTCGGCGACGGGCTGGCGGCGGACGGTGACCCAGTCTCCGTCGCAGATCGCGGCCTCGATCATGGAGTCGCCGACGACCTTGAGGACGAACAGCTCGCCGTCACCGACGAGCTGGCGGGGGAGGGGGAAGACATCCTCGACGGACTCCTCCGCGAGGATCGGACCGCCGGCGGCGATCCGGCCGACCAGCGGGACGTACGACGCGGCGGGCTTGCCGGCGGTGTCCGTGGGCTGCACGCTCACGGCCTGGTCGGAGCCGCGCACCTCGTACGCGCGCGGCCGGTGCGGGTCGCGGCGCAGGAAGCCCTTGCGCTCCAGCGCCATCAGCTGGTGCGCCACGGAGGACGTGCTGGAGAGGCCGACGGCCTGGCCGATCTCCCGCATCGACGGCGGGTAGCCGCGCCGCTGCACCGAATCCCTGATGACCTCGATCACCCGGCGCTGCCGGTCGGTGAGCCCGGAGCTGTCCGCCCGGATACCTGGAGGTCGGCCCGGCAGGGAACGCTTGGGCCCCTCGGGATTCGTGGCTTCATTCATCGCATGTACCGGCTCGACTCGGCCCTGGGAGCGGTCCTGGGCAGTGATGGTGGCACTGTCTGCGGTGGTGGTCACGTCGGCCCCTCTCGATGGTCTCCCTGCTGGACAACGGTAGTTGCTTTCGAAAGGTTGCGCCAAACACACGTTCGAGTGAAAAAGTGCGTTTTGCCTGACGCGATCACGTGTCTAGGTGTATGGCTGACATGCGGCCCGGCGGACAAAAGTGACCATTGTTGTACTCTTCACCGCCGGTGCTGCCGCCTCGTGGGCGGCCTTCACAGTCTGCCATCCGGAGCCGCGCCGGCCGGGTTCCGGGTCGCGTTCTGCGCCGGAGTCGCACGCGTCCTCCCTGTGGCGCCCACGGTATCTCCGTAACCGCCCCGTGTACCTGCGGCGACACGCGTGTCCTTCTCGGCGTATGAGTCAATCCCTACATGTAGTGGTTGCATGGCTACCGCATCCCAGAAGTTGTGTTTTCGTGGTGCCCCCCGGTCTTCGGCACCTCCGCGATCGCCTATGCTTGAGGCTGCTTCGAGGGGCCCATGGGTCCAGCGAGGCTGTTGAGTCTGCTGTGAGGAGGGTTGGAGATCATGCACTGCCCCTTCTGCAGGCACCCCGACAGCCGCGTCGTCGACAGTCGTACGACCGACGACGGCACGTCGATCCGCAGGCGCCGCCAGTGTCCTGACTGCTCCCGTCGTTTCACGACCGTGGAGACGTGCTCGCTCATGGTGGTGAAGCGGTCCGGAGTCACCGAGCCGTTCAGTCGTACCAAGGTCATCAATGGTGTGCGGAAGGCATGCCAGGGGCGACCTGTCACCGAGGACGCACTCGCCCAGCTCGGCCAGCGGGTCGAGGAGGCGGTGCGGGCCACGGGAAGCGCCGAGCTGACCACCCATGACGTGGGTCTGGCCATACTCGGCCCGCTGCAGGAGCTGGACCTCGTCGCCTTTCTGCGGTTCGCCTCCGTCTATCGGGCGTTCGACTCGCTCGAGGACTTCGAGGCCGCCATCGCGGAGCTGAGGGAGGCGACGCGGGGCCCCGCCGCCGACGTGGAGGACGCGGGAGCGGGGAGCCGGGAAGACGAACACGGGCCCGGAGGGACCAAGGTCCCGGTGCCCGCTCACGCCGCCGACTGACCGGCGGGCCGGAACGGGTCGGAGCCCCGGGTTCCGGCCGGTAGGCGGCGAACGAAGACCTGTTGCGGGCGTGGCTGAGGGTGCCCGCAACGCCAGACAGAACACCGTGCCACGGGAACAAACGGGGCACTTCAGGGCGTTTTCGCCCGTATCAGGGAGGCGGCATGACAGAGACGGCGAGCGGTCCGGTACGAGGTTCCCGCACCAAGGGCGCCAAGGCCACCAAGGGGCTGCGTATCGAGCGCGTCCACACCACCCCCGGCGTACACCCGTACGACGAGGTGGCCTGGGAGCGCCGTGACGTCGTCATGACCAACTGGCGCGACGGCTCGGTCAACTTCGAGCAGCGTGGCGTCGAGTTCCCCGACTTCTGGTCGGTGAACGCGGTCAACATCGTCACCAGCAAGTACTTCCGCGGTGCCGTCGGCACCCCGCAGCGCGAGACCAGCCTCAAGCAGCTGATCGACCGCATCGTGAAGACGTACCGAAAGGCCGGTGAGGACTACAAGTACTTCGCCTCGCCCGCCGACGCGGAGATCTTCGAGCACGAGCTGGCCTACGCCCTTCTGCACCAGATCTTCAGCTTCAACAGCCCCGTCTGGTTCAACGTCGGCACCCCGCAGCCCCAGCAGGTCTCCGCCTGCTTCATCCTGTCCGTCGACGACTCCATGGAGTCGATCCTCGACTGGTACAAGGAAGAGGGCATGATCTTCAAGGGCGGCTCCGGCGCCGGCCTGAACCTCTCCCGCATCCGCTCCTCCAAGGAGCTGCTCTCCTCCGGGGGCAACGCCTCCGGCCCGGTCTCCTTCATGCGCGGCGCCGACGCCTCCGCCGGCACCATCAAGTCCGGTGGTGCCACCCGCCGCGCGGCCAAGATGGTCGTTCTCGACGTCGACCACCCCGACATCGAGGACTTCATCGAGACCAAGGTCAAGGAGGAGGAGAAGATCCGCGTCCTGCGTGACGCGGGCTTCGACATGGACCTGGGCGGCGACGACATCACGTCCGTCCAGTACCAGAACGCCAACAACTCGGTCCGCGTGAACGACGAGTTCATGAAGGCGGTCGAAGCGGGCGGCCAGTTCGGCCTGCGGGCCCGCATGACCGGCGAGGTCATCGAGGAGGTCGACGCCAAGGCGCTCTTCCGCAAGATCGCCGAGGCCGCCTGGGCCTGCGCCGACCCCGGCATCCAGTACGACGACACCATCAACAACTGGCACACCTGCCCCGAGTCCGGCCGGATCACCGCGTCGAACCCGTGCAGCGAGTACATGCACCTGGACAACACGTCCTGCAACCTGGCCTCGCTGAACCTGATGAAGTTCCTCAAGGACGACGGCAAGGGCAGCCAGTCCTTCGACGTCGAGCGCTTCCAGAAGGTCGTCGAGCTGGTCATCACCGCGATGGACATCTCCATCTGCTTCGCGGACTTCCCGACGCAGAAGATCGGCGAGAACACGCGCGCGTTCCGCCAGCTGGGCATCGGCTACGCCAACCTCGGCGCTCTGCTCATGGCCACCGGCCACGCCTACGACTCCGACGGCGGCCGTGCTCTGGCCGGCGCCATCACCTCCCTGATGACGGGCACGGCCTACCGGCGCTCCGCCGAACTCGCCGCGGTCGTCGGCTCGTACGACGGTTACGCCCGCAACGCCGAGGCCCACCAGCGCGTCATGAGCCAGCACGCGGACGCCAACGGCGCGGCCGTCCGCATGGACGACCTGGACACCCCGGTGTGGGCCGCCGCCACGGAGGCCTGGCAGGACGTGCTGCGCCTCGGCGAGCAGAACGGTTTCCGTAACTCCCAGGCGTCCGTCCTCGCCCCGACCGGCACCATCGGTCTGGCGATGTCCTGCGACACCACCGGTGTCGAGCCCGACCTCGCGCTGGTGAAGTTCAAGAAGCTCGTCGGCGGCGGCTCGATGCAGATCGTCAACGGCACCGTTCCGCAGGCCCTGCGCCGCCTGGGCTACCAGGAGGAGCAGATCGAGGCGATCGTCGCCCACATCGCCGAGCACGGCAACGTGATCGACGCTCCCGGCCTCAAGCACGAGCACTACGAGGTGTTCGACTGCGCCATGGGCGAGCGCGCCATCTCCCCGATGGGCCACGTCCGCATGATGGCCGCGATCCAGCCGTGGATCTCCGGCGCCATCTCCAAGACGGTCAACATGCCGGAGACGGCGACCGTCGAGGAGGTCGAGGAGATCTACTACGAGGCGTGGAAGCTGGGCGTCAAGGCGCTCGCGATCTACCGCGACAACTGCAAGGTCGGCCAGCCGCTCTCCGCCAAGAAGAAGGACTCCGCGCAGGAGAAGACCGAGACGCAGGCCGCCGTCGAGCCCAAGGTCGAGAAGGTCGTCGAGTACCGCCCGGTCCGCAAGCGCCTTCCCAAGGGCCGCCCGGGGATCACCACCTCCTTCACGGTGGGCGGTGCCGAGGGCTACATGACCGCCAACTCCTACCCGGACGACGGTCTCGGCGAGGTCTTCCTGAAGATGTCCAAGCAGGGTTCGACCCTCGCGGGCATGATGGACGCCTTCTCCATCGCGGTCTCCGTCGGCCTCCAGTACGGCGTGCCGCTGGAGACGTACGTCTCGAAGTTCACGAACATGCGCTTCGAGCCGGCCGGCATGACGGACGACCCGGACGTGCGGATGGCGCAGTCGATCGTCGACTACATCTTCCGCCGCCTGGCGCTGGACTTCCTGCCCTTCGAGACCCGCTCGGCGCTCGGCATCCACTCCGCCGAGGAACGCCAGCGCCACCTGGAGACGGGCTCGTACGAGCCGGCCGACGACGAGGTCGACGTCGAGGGCCTGGCCCAGTCCGCGCCGCGCGCCCAGGAGCTGAAGGCCGTCGCCACGCCGAAGGCCGAGCCCGAGGCGGCCAAGCCCGCTCCGAAGCAGGCGCACACCAGCGCCGAGCTGGTGGAGATGCAGCTGGGTATCCAGGCGGACGCCCCGCTGTGCTTCTCCTGCGGCACGAAGATGCAGCGCGCCGGTTCCTGCTACATCTGCGAGGGCTGCGGCTCGACCAGCGGCTGCAGCTGACGACTCGCGGCTCCTGAGTCACGCGGTTGCTGAAGCAAGGGGCGCCGGCAAAGGCCGGCGCCCCTCACGCGTGGCTTCTGCCCATGACCCGGGTGAAGGACGCCGGGTCCTCGTCGAAGCCGTGGACACCGGCCCGGAAGAGCCAGGCTCCGGACGCGTCCCGCGTGAACGTGGCGAACGTGGCCGCCGTCGCCTCGGGGACCGATGCGAAGTCGTCCTCGGCGAGTACGGTGTAGCGGCCTTCGCGGACGCGCATGGCCGGATTCAGTACGTCGGCGAACGTCTTGCGGGCGGCCTGCTGCTGGATGACGACACCCACCACCACGCGCGCGTACCGGCTGTCGAGGCGGTCCAGTTCGAGCGTCATGACCTCGTCCCAGCCGAATCCCCTGCCGTCCGTGCTGTCGCGGTTCAGGAAGATCGTGCCGTCCGGCGAGCGGCTGTCGAAGTGCACCAGGTAGGCGGGAGCCCCGTAGGGGTCGTCCACCGTGAACGTCGCCGCGATGATGTCCAGATCCGTCGGCGGCAGGCCGGCCGGACTGGGGTCCCATTTGAGCCCGACCTCGACCTTACCGATCCCCTTGCTGAAGTCGCCCACCGGGCTTCCCTCCCCCTTTGCAGACGCCTGTCCCCAACTCCGAAGCAGTCAGGGCTCCTTGTCCATCGTGCCATGTGCGCGGGGGTGCATGCGCGGGTGATCTCCGCCGGAGCGTGACCGGCGCCACGCCCGGTGGCCTTACGATGGCGCGGTGCTGGTCAAGTGGATTCGCTGCACCGTGGTGGACCGCCGCGCGTTCGAGCGGGGGCAGCGGAAATGGGCGGGGCTTCTGGGGGAGCCGGGTTTTCGCGGGCAGGGCGGAGGCTGGAGCCGGCGGCGGCCCGGCGTGGCGCACATCTTCGCCTTCTGGGAGAGCCGTGCCTTCTACGACTCCTTCATGGCCCGCTCCCACGACCGGCTCGCGGCGGCCCAGTCCGGCACGTTCAAGGATTCCCAGGTCAAGCTGTTCGAGTACCGCTTCGACGTGAAGACCGGGTTCGAGCCCCGGTTCACCGACGCAGATCTCGTCCGGGTGGCCCTGTGCCGCGTCCACGAGGAACGGATCGAGCACTTCACGCTCATGCAGGAGAAGGTCTGGAACCCCGCCATGGCCGGCTCGCCCGGCATGATCCGCGGCATGTTCGCCGAGGCGCCCGAGCAGGAGTTCCTGGTCCTGTCCATGTGGCGGTCGGCCGCGGAACACGGCAAGTACCGCACCGAGAGGGTGGAGCGGCTGGCCCTGCGGGCCCAGACCGAGGCCGACGTGGCCGCCCTGTCCGGAGACATCGTGGATCTGGAGCCGTCCTGGACGGTCTGACACCGACGGCGACGGCTCGAGAACCCGACCGGACGTGGATCGCATCCGTCGCATGCGCGAACTAGGGTTCTGGCATGGCGCGACCACGGCGAATCGTCCTTGTCCGGCACGGCGAGTCGACGGGCAACATCGACGACACCGTGTACGAGCGGGAGCCCGACCATGCGATCGGGCTGACCGAGCTCGGCATGCGGCAGGCGGAGGAGACCGGGAAGGCGCTCCGGGGGCTCTTCGGGCGGGAACGCGTGAGCGTGTACGTCTCCCCGTACCGTCGTACGCACGAGACCCTGCGCGCGTTCCACCTCGACCCCGAGCTGATACGGGTGCGGGAGGAGCCCAGACTGCGTGAGCAGGACTGGGGGAACTGGCAGGACCGCGAGGACGTCCGCCTGCAGAAGGCCTACCGGGACGCATACGGGCACTTCTTCTTCCGCTTCCCGCAAGGAGAGTCCGGCGCCGACGTGTACGACCGGGTCGGTGGCTTCCTGGAGAGCCTGTACCGCAGCTTCGAGGCTCCCGACCATCCGCCGAACGTGCTCCTGGTGACGCACGGGCTCGCGATGCGGTTGTTCTGCATGCGCTGGTTCCACTGGACGGTCGCGGAATTCGAGTCGCTGTCGAACCCCGGGAACGCGGAGATGCGGATGCTCGTTCTCGGGGAGGACGGCAGGTACACGCTCGACCGTCCTTTCGAGCGTTGGCGGGAGCCGCTGCCGTACTGGGTCACCGGATAAGGTGGGAGGGCGATGACCGCTGATTCCAGTTCTCTCGGGCGCCTTGACCGCGCCCTGGCCAGCCTGCGCGGCCTGGCGGTGGGCGACGCGCTGGGCTCTCAATTCTTCGTTCCGGCGAACTATCCCCTGCTGAAGCGGCGCGAGCTGCCCGCCGGCCCCTGGCAGTGGACCGACGACACCGAGATGGCCTGCTCCGTCGTGGCCGTCCTCGCCGCCCACCACCGCGTCGACCAGGACGCCCTGGCCCGCTCCTTCGCGGAACACCACGACTTCGACCGGGGCTACGGCCCTGCCGTCAACCGGCTGCTCCGCCTCGTCCGGGAGGGTGGCGACTGGCGCGAGCTGGCCGCCGGGCTCTTCAAGGGGCAGGGCTCCTGGGGCAACGGCGCGGCGATGCGGATCGCACCTCTGGGCGCCTGGTACGCGGACGATCCGGAGCAGGCGACCCACCAGGCGGAGATCTCCGCCTATCCCACGCACCAGCACCGTGAGGCCGTGGTCGGAGCCATGGCCGTCGCCGCCGCCGCGGCCTTCGTGGGCTCGCCGGACGGCCCGCCCCGCCCGGAGGTCCTTCTCGACGGCGTCGTCGCCCTGGTGCCGAAGAGCGCCGTCGGCCAGGGGCTGCGCCGCGCCCGGGACATGCTCGACTACGGCGACGCGGCCACCGTGGCGGCCGTTCTGGGCTGCGGACGCCGTACGACCGCCCATGACACGGTCCCCTTCGCCCTGTGGTCCGCCGCGCGCGCCCTCGGTGACTACGAGACGGCGTTCTGGACGACCGCCCAGGTGGGCGGCGACGTGGACACGACCTGTGCGATCGTCGGCGGCATCCTCGCCTCCGGCAAGGCCGGGGCGCCCCCCGGCGAGTGGGTGGAACGGACCGAGGAACTTCCTGGCTGGATACCCGTGGGGGGCTAGAAGAGCGTTCCGGCGCCGTCCCGATGGGGCCGCCGTACCGTTCGAGGACCTGCTCGGGGATACGCGCACCCCGCCGGGGTGTCGGAGGATGATCCCGGCGGCGTACGCTTAGGGCGCCATGCCGTACGAACCGCCTACCCACACCGTCGAGCGCTCCCTGCGCGCCACGACCGGAGCGAAGGTCATTGCCGGTCTCGACGAGGTGGGGCGCGGCGCCTGGGCCGGGCCTGTCACCGTCTGTGCCGCGATCACCGGACTCCGTCGTCCGCCCGAGGGGCTGACCGACTCCAAGCTGCTGACCGTCAAGCGTCGTACGGCGCTGGCCGAACTCCTGCGGGGGTGGGTGACGGCCTACGCGCTGGGGCATGCCTCCCCGGAGGAGATCGACGACCTGGGGATGACGGCGGCGCTTCGGCTCGCCGCGGTCCGTGCCCTGGACGCTCTGCCGATCCGCCCCGACGCCGTCATCCTCGACGGGAAGCACGACTACCTCGGTGCCCCCTGGAAGGTGCGCACGGTGATCAAGGGTGACCGGACCTGCGTCGCCGTCGCGGCGGCGTCGGTGATCGCCAAGGTTCAGCGAGACAAAATGATGGCCGAACTGGGTGTCGACCATGCAGACTTCGGGTTTGCGGACAATGCCGGGTATCCGTCGCCCGTGCACAAGGCCGCACTGGAGGAGCGGGGCCCCACCCCGTACCACCGATTGTCGTGGGCGTATCTTGATGCGCTGCCCCAGTGGCGGCACCTCAAGAAGGTCCGCAGCTGGGCGGACGGAAGCGTTCCGGAGATCGAGGGCCAGCTCGGCTTCGATTTCTGACGGTTCCGCTCGCACTGATGTGCCACCCGGTCATCCGCACCGCTCCAACGTTTGATAAAAATCAGCTCATGCCTCTCATTCCCGAGGAGCCTCAGATTCACGAGAGTGCCCAGGGTCCCCGCGCCACGCCGGCCAGCGGCCGTACCGCGCCGACCCCCCGCCCCGTACCCGGCCCCCGTCCTGCGGCTCCGTCCCGCCCCGGTCGTCCGGGCCCCCCGCGGCCCGCGCCGCCCGTGCAGCGCACGCCCCGTGACGCCGCTCCGGTCACTCCGGGCCCGTCGGGCCCGGCCTCTGCCGCCACCACGGCGACTCCGCAGATCCAGCTGATCCCGGCCTCGGCCGAGGGTGCCCTGGACGCCGCCGAGGAGGCCGTGGACCTCCTGCTGGAGTCGGGCCGCGCCCCCGGCGACGTGCTCGTGCTCACCACGGGCGCCCAGCACCCGTGGGCCGAACACGAGCTGTCCTTCGGCGAGGCCGCCTACTGGGCTCAGCACGACGCCGGCGACGACGTCTTCTACGCGGACGCCACCGTCGCCTCCCGCGCCGCGACCCGCCCCGTGGTCGTGGTGGCCGTCAACGGCGGTCCCGCCTCCGCTGCTGCCGCCGCCCTCCCGCTGGCCCACACGCGGGCCGCGGCCCTGCTGATCGTCTGCGGCGACCCGCAGCAGATCAACTCGCTGCTGGGCACGGGCGTCTGAGCCGCGTACGTCCCCCGGGACACCGGGGTGACGAAGGGAGCCGCGCCGACGGCATCGGTTGTTCGGTGCGGCTTTTGGCGTGCCCGGACGACTGACGGTGGCCGTCCCCGTAACGGGGCGGCCCTCCGGCCGTCGGGCGCACCGGCGGTCGCCTTCGCAGGAGGCGGCCGAGGGCGTCGTGGGCAGCGGACCTGCCGTCGACCCGTGGGCCGTGCGTGTCAGCGGGCCGCCGCGCGGCGCAGCACCTCCGAGACCGGGCCGCCGGTGCGAGGCGTCTGCGGCGGGGCCTGCGACAGGGCGAAGGGCTCCGGCGGCGAGCTGGCGCTCGGACGCCGCCCGCCACGCCCCTCACCGAGTACCTGCCACCCCTCATGGGTCAACGTGATGTACGCCCCGCAGCGCAGCCCGTGCAACGTGCAGGCGTCGCGCAGCCCCCACATCCAGGCTCCGTCCTCCTCCGTCCAGCGCGCGTCGCCCTCACGGCAGTACAGCAGGACAGCGGTGCGTATCGGAGTACGGCGGCGCAGGTCGTGCGGGATGACCCGGCGCAGCTGGTCCAGCAGCGCGTTGCGGAACATCCAGCCGTCGGCCGGGGCGGAGCGGCGCGTGAACGAGGCGCTCGCGCACAGCCGCTCCTCCGGATCGAGGACGGCCACGATCACGGTGGAGGGGCTGGGACGATGGCGGGCGTGCAGCCCGCTGACGACCTCACGAGGGTTGCGCAGCAGGGGGATTCCGGCGGCGGCCCACTCCGCGGGTTCGAGCAGGCGGCTGGCGGAAGCGGCGGACGCGGACGTCGACAAGGAGGCCGCCGAGGACGAGGTGAATCCGAAGGTCACGTTCCTCCCTTCGGCTACGCGCCCATACTTCGGGCGAGGTCGGATTCGGGGGGCGCGCACCACAGCAGAGCCCGGCAGTAATACGAACGAGCCGTGCGGGGAGCGGACCTCAATTCTTCCTCTCGAACTGGGATGCGGCAACGAGCAAATGGGCCCACCGGAAGTTATCTGACGGTGCGTGGCTTATATCCCTACCCGGAGGACCGGCGATCGACCCCTGGGCCGCCCGACGGTTCCGGTGCGGGCGGCAGCGGTGTCCGGCTGGGCGAATTGGTCGACAGACCTCGCATCGGGTTGCATGGAGGCATGGACAACCTGGAGCTTCGAGCCGAAGCCGATGCCCTCCTCGCCCAGCTGATCGGCGCCTCGGCGGGTTCGGCGCGGCTGCGGGAGGATCAGTGGCAGGCGGTGGCCGCCCTGGTGGAGGAGCGCCGGCGCGCCCTGGTGGTGCAGCGCACCGGCTGGGGCAAGTCGGCGGTGTACTTCGTCGCCACCGCTCTGCTGCGCCGGCGTGGATCGGGCCCCACCACCATCGTCTCGCCTTTGCTGGCGTTGATGCGCAATCAGGTCGAGGCGGCCCAGCGGGCCGGAATCCGGGCGCGCACCATCAACTCGGCCAATCCGGAGGAGTGGGAGGCCATTCACCAGGAGGTCGAGCGCGGCGAGACCGACGTTCTCCTCGTGAGTCCGGAACGCCTCAATTCCGTTGAGTTCCGTGAGCAGCTCCTGCCCCGGCTCGCGGCCACGACCGGTCTGCTGGTGGTCGACGAGGCGCACTGCATCTCCGACTGGGGGCACGACTTCCGCCCCGACTACCGACGGTTGCGCACGATGCTGGCGGAGCTGCCGGCGGATGTGCCGGTCCTGGCCACGACGGCGACCGCGAACGCGCGCGTGACCGCAGACGTGGCGGAGCAGCTGGGGACAGGGGTCGGGGACGCCCTGGTTCTACGGGGGCCGCTGGACCGGGAGAGCCTGCGGCTGGGGGTGCTGAAGTTGCCGGACGCGGCGCATCGGCTCGCGTGGCTGGGCGAGCGGCTGGAGGACCTGCCCGGTTCGGGGATCATCTACACACTCACGGTGGCGGCGGCGGAGGAGGTCGCGGGGTTCCTGCGGCAGCGCGGGTATCCGGTGGCCGCCTACACGGGTAAGACGGAGAACGCCGACAGATTGCAGGCGGAGGAGGACCTGCTGGCCAACCGGGTGAAGGCGCTGGTGGCGACCTCGGCGCTGGGCATGGGATTCGACAAGCCGGACCTCGGGTTCGTGGTGCACCTGGGGTCGCCCTCCTCGCCCATCGCCTACTACCAGCAGGTGGGGCGTGCGGGGCGTGGCGTGGACCACGCCGACGTGCTGCTGCTGCCCGGCCGGGAGGACGAGGCGATCTGGGCGTACTTCGCCTCCGTGGGCTTCCCGCCCGAGGAACAGGTGCGGCGCACCCTGGCCGTTCTGGAACAGTCGGACCGGCCGTTGTCGCTGCCGGCGCTGGAGCCGCTGGTGGACCTTCGGCGTTCGCGGCTGGAGACGATGCTGAAGGTCCTGGACGTGGACGGGGCGGTCAAGCGCGTCAAGGGCGGCTGGACCGCCACCGGGCGGCCGTGGGCGTACGACGCCGAGCGGTATGCGCGTGTGGCCCGGCAACGCGAGGAGGAGCAGCAGGCCATGCGGGACTACGCGGCGACCACCGGGTGCCGGATGGAGTTCCTGCGGCGGCAGCTCGACGACGAGAAGGCGGCGCCGTGCGGACGCTGCGACTCCTGTGCCGGGCCCTGGCTCGATCCCGCGGTCTCACCGGAGGCCCTCGCGGCGGCGACCGGCGCGCTGGACCGCCCTGGGGTCGAGGTCGAGCCGCGCCGCATGTGGCCCTCGGGCATGCCTGCGGTCGGGATCGATCTCAAGGGCCGTATCCCCGTGAACCAGCAGGCGGCCACCGGGCGTGCGCTGGGCAGGCTGTCCGACATCGGCTGGGGCAACCGCCTGCGTCCGCTCCTGTCGGCACAGGCCCCGGACGGCCCGGTTCCGGACGACGTGCTGGCCGCCGTCGTGACGGTGGTGGCCGACTGGGCACGCTCGCCCGGCGGCTGGGCGAGTGGCTCCCGCGACGCGGTGGCTCGGCCGGTCGGAGTCGTCGCCATGCCGTCCCGCAGCCACCCCCGGCTGGTGGCCTCACTGGCCGAAGGTCTGGCCCGGGTCGGCAGGCTCCCACTGCTGGGCGGCCTCGCCTACACCGCGCAGGCCGGCGAGCACGCGGCGCACCGCAGCAACTCCGCCCAGCGGCTGCGCGCCCTGGCCGCCTCGTTCACCGTGCCCGACGACCTCGCCGATGCCCTGGCCGGCAACCCCGGCCCGGTCCTGCTCGTCGACGACTACACCGAATCCGGCTGGACCCTGGCCGTAGCCGCACGCCTCCTGCGCCAGGCCGGGGCCGACCAGGTACTCCCGCTCGTCCTGGCTGTGGCCGGGTAGCAGCCGGCAGGGGCGAACGAGCCGGTCAGCACCCCCTGCCTGGTTCTTTGTCGCCAGCTGCACTCTGCGCCGGCTTCCTCACGGCACTGCTGGACGGCGATCGTCCATAGCGCCACCCCTGACGTGGCGGCAGGGCTCGCCGCGTTGCCGGCTCGCGGTCTTCACCACGGCCCGGCGGTGTCCGGCCAAGGCCTGAGCGCAGGCTGCAGGCGTGGCCCTTGCCCAGGTGTGCGTCAGCGCCGCGCAGGAGGAGATCTTGGTTCGGCTCCCTTGCCGCGCCGTGCCGTGGTGCACGGGGAGCGGGTCCCGCCCTGGACGGTCGACTACGCGAGCATGTCATGCGCATGCCGCGACCGGGAGAGCACGGTGCATCCTGGCGTGTGCCCGAGCCACATTGTCCACAGGGCTGAGTTATCCACAGCCTCAAGCGGAATTTCGTGATCCGCGAGATCGTCTGCACATGACGAATCACAGCGAAACGACTGGATCACCTGAAAACGGTGAATCCGCCGGACTCTCTGACCCCACCAGCGAAACGACCGAGCCCTGGGACAACGGCGACCTCGCGGATCACACCACCCAGGTCACTCTGCGCACCCCGGCCGAGCTGGCCGATGCCCTGCCCTATCTGCTCGGCTACCGGCCCGAGGACAGCATGGTGCTCGTCGGCCTCCATGACCGGGAAGGGCGGGGGAGGTTCGGCGGCCGGGCCCGGCTCGCAATCCCCGTCGACCAGGAGGACTGGAGGGCCGCCGCGGGTCAGCTGGTCCGCGGCCTCATCGCCGGCAGCGAGCGCCGAGGTGCCCGCCCCGAGCAGATCGTCGCCTATGTGTGCCAGGAACCGGCACCGGGGGAGTCGGGCCAGGACGTCATGCGCCGCCTCCAGCCGCTCGCCCAGCTGTTGCGCACCGAGTGCGGCGCTCTCGACGTGCCGGTGATCGAGGCACTGTGCATCTCGGACGGCCGTTTCTGGTCGTACTGCTGCCCGACCGCCGAGTGCTGCCCCGGGGACGGCTCGCCGATGGGCCTGCCCGGCACGTCGGTACTCGCGGCGGCGGCCACCTACGCCGGAATCCAGGTGCGCGGCAGCTTGCGGGAGTTGCGAGCCAGGCTGCTGCCCTGGGAGGCCGCAGCGGCTCTGGAGCAGGAGGTCGCCCTGGACGCGGCCGGCATGTCGCTGGCGCCGCGCATCCTGGACGAGGCGACGCGTGCGCAGGTGGCGGAGGAGACCCTCGGCCTTGCCGAACGGGTCATCCGCCGGTTCGCCGCGGCTGCCCCGGTGTCCGGTGCGCACCCGGCGGACGTGCGCGACGACGGCCTGCTCGCACACGACGAGGCGGCCACGCTCATCCTCGGGCTCCAGGACCGTACGACCCGTGACCGCGCGGCGGCGTGGATGGAGGGCGACGAGGCGGGCCCGGCCCTGCGGCTCTGGCGGGCCCTGGCCCGCCGCTGCGTCGGGCCGTACGGGGAGCACGCCGCAGCCCCGCTGACCCTGGCGGGCTGGGTCGCCTGGTCGACCGGGGACGAGCTGGAGGCCCGGGAGGCCCTGGCGATGGCGCTGGGCGCGGACCCCGACTATCTCTTCGCCCGCCTGCTCCATCAAGCCTGCAACGAAGGGCTCGACCCCGGGGCGATCCGCCGCTGTCTGCGGGTGGAACGGGAGGAACGGGCGGAACAGAAGGGACCAGGGAAGGCCGGAACCCCGGGAGCGGAGGGAGCCGAGTCGAGCCCCGACGGTCCCCGGCGTCGTCGCCGCGTGCGGTCCACCGGTAAGAGCGACAACGGATCGCGCCCGCTCCGAGCCGAGGCTGGACGACGACGGCCGGCCGGCTCCCGCTCCCGCCCGTCGACCACGGGCCAGACACGGCCCGGCATCGCGAGCACGCGGGACACGCGTACACGTACGCGTACGCGTGCAGCGGGCGCGGATGACGGCCCGGCAGGAGACACCCCCCGGAGCCAGGCGTGACCCGGAGGAGCCCGGTGCCCGTTCACATCAGTGGCGCAGCACCCGTAGCAGTCCTGCCGCCGCACGACCTTTGTTGCCCGGCACGTCCGAGGCGGACCGTGCGCCCGGGAAGCGACCCCATGCAGCAGCCGGCGTCGCCCCCTTCCCCGACGTCCGTCCGCCGTCCCGGCCCCGGCCCCAGCCCCCGGCCATGGGCCGGGGGCGCCGGGTCGCCGCTCCACCCGCGGACACCCTCACGCGCACATCACCGCCCAGCCCACGACCCACGACCCGCGCCCCGCCCACCCGCCACGCACACCGCCCTGACCTGTGTCGCCCTGCCCGCCCTCGTCGTCTCCGGCGAGCGGGGACAGCCGGCCTGCGGCGGCGGGCGACCGGCCGCGGGCCTGGCCCCCGGCGGTCGCGGCCTGCCGCACCTCCGCTGCGGTGTCGCCCACATCCTCGACACCGGCCTGCTCGGCGGTGGCCGGCCGGCCTCGGGCCTGTTGGACAAGGTGCAGACCAAACGGATCGCCCGGCTGCTCGGCGGCCCGGCCATGCACGCGGGCCGGGGACGGCGGAGTCTTGGGACCAAGGAGGCACGCCGTCTGCTGCGGAGCACTTCGGATACCGGTTGCCGAGACGTTCGCCGCAGGGCAGTGGTCCGCCGGGACCGCTCCGCTTCCGCACCCGGCCGACTGCCGACCGGCCGCCACCGCGGCGGCCTCCGCGGGGCTGCCGCTCACCGCGCTCGCCGGGGTCCGGCCCGCTGCCTCCGCCGGTGCGGTCACCCTGCGCCCCCTGTGGAGCGCGCCCCTCGGCGAGATCGGCCTGACCGGAGTGCTGATCAGCGGTGCCCCCTTCGCGGTGCGTCAGCCGCATGGGACTCGTCATGGCCGAGGAGGCTGCGGAAGGTCCTCGAAGGGGGGTGTGACCGAGGAAGGAGGTGTTTATCGTCAGGCAGACGACTATGATCGCGGCATGCCCTACGACCCGTCAGCCTTTCCGCCCTTCGCCGTCACCGTGGACCTGGTCGTGCTGACCGTACGCCGCCATGCCCTGTGCGCGCTGGCGGTGCGCAGGGGCGAGCCGCCCTTCCAGGGGTGCTGGGCACTGCCCGGCGGCTTCGTACGGGCCGAAGAGGACCTCACCCAGGCGGCGGCACGGGAACTGGCGGAGGAGACCGGGCTGTGCGTCCATGATCCCGCGAGCCCGACCCAGGACAACGGCGCCCATCTCGAACAGCTGGCCACCTACGGCGACCCCAAGCGGGACCCACGGATGCGCGTGGTCAGCGTCGCCCACCTCGTCCTCGCCCCGGACCTGCCCGCACCCCGCGCGGGCGGCGACGCGAGCAACGCCCGCTGGGCACCGGTCGAGGAACTGCTTCAGCAGGGCGCCTACGGCCGCGACGGCGAGCCCCTCGCCCCCCTCGCCTTCGATCACGCCCAGATCCTCGCGGACGGTGTCGAGCGGGCCCGGTCCAAGATCGAGTACTCCTCGCTGGCCACCGCCTTCTGTCCGCCCGAGTTCACCGTAGGGGAGCTGCGCCGGGTCTACGAGGCGGTGTGGGGCGTGGCTCTCGACCCGCGCAACTTCCACCGCAAGGTCACCGGTACGCCGGGATTCCTCGTCCCCACAGGCGGCACGACCACCCGTCAGGGCGGCCGGCCGGCCCAGCTCTTCCGGGCGGGCGGTGCCACGCTGCTCAACCCGCCGATGCTGCGTCCCGAGGTCTGAGGCGCGCCCCACGTGCAGTAAACAGAACGATCCCCGAAAAAACGGACATTCCGCGCTATCTTTCTGCAGGTGATCCAGGCCTTCGGACTGACCAGCAACCCCCGCAAGGCGCATCCGCCCGCCGTGGACGACGTCTCCTTCGAAGCGCGCGCCGGCCGTGTCACCGCGCTCCTCGGAAGCAAGGGCGCGGGCAAGACGACGGTGCTCAGGCTGATGCTCGAACTTCAACAGGGGCGCGGCATCACCTACTTCAGGGGGCGGCCCCTGCACCGGATCGCCCACCCCGCACGAGAAGTCGGCGTGCTCCTCGGTGACGTGCCCGGCCATCCGTCCCGCTCCGTCCGCGGTCACCTGCGCATGCTGTGCGCGGCGGCGGGAGTTCCGGCCCGGCGCGCCGACGAGGTCCTCGAAGTGCTCGGTCTCGTCAGCCTTCGCGAGGAGCGCCTCGGCACGCTGTCCCGCGGCATGGACCGCCGACTCGGCCTGGCCTGTGCCCTGCTGCCCGACCCGCACACACTCGTCCTCGACGAGCCCGCCCGCGGCCTCTCCCGCCGCGAGGCGCGTTGGCTGCACGGCATGCTGCGGGCGCACGCCACCCAGGGCGGCACGGTGCTCTTCAGTACTGCCGACCCCAAGGAGGCCGCGCGCGCCGCCGACCACGTCGTCACCCTCGACGGCGGCCGGATCGCCGCAGACCAGGAGGTGCGGCGCTTCGCCCGCACCCGGCTGCGTCCGCGCGTGGCCGTCCGCAGCCCCCATGCCGCGCGTCTGGCGACCCTGCTCACCAAGGAGGCCCGCGCCGCCCACCGCTCCGTCGAAGTCGTACGGGAGAACGGCAACCGGCTCTCGGTGTACGGCACCACGACCGCCGACATCGGCGAGACGGCGTTCCGTCACGGCATCCTCATCCATCAACTGGCCGACGAAGTAGGGGACATGGGGCCGGACGCCGGAGCGGACCCCCACGACGAGAGGGATGCCGGGACGGAGCCGTCGCCATCCGGACCCGATCAGTGTGCAGCGGCTGCCGCATCAGGGGCCGGGTCACAGGCTGAGCCGGTCCTGCCGTGGATCGGTCGGACGCCGAGCGAGCTGAGCCTGTCCCGCACAGAGCCGTCACAGGCTGAGCCGAGCCCGTCCCGCAGGGACCAGGTGCCGGCGGTGCAGGGCTCCGGGCCGTCGGACAACGGGTCGGCGGCGCCGGGCTCGTCGGTGGCGTGGCGGGGTGCACCGCAGACCCCGGCGGCGCCTGGTTCTTCGCCGCTCGAACGCGACCCGGAGGCCGTGCCCGGTGGCATGCCGACCGAGCGTGAGGAGGCGGCCGTGTCCGCAGTCGCCGCCGGCGAACACGAGCAGGCGGGGGTGGGACTCCTGTCGATGAAGGATCCGCAGGGCTCCGACGGCGGGCCCAGGCGGCCGGGGGAGGCCGTCGGGCACCATCACGGGGCGGATCCGGTCGAGACCGCCGACCAGGTTTCGCATGATGGCCCGGCGCCGGCCGTCGTGACGTCAGGAACCGGCACCGCCACCTGCGAGGTCGCCGACCCGGCGGCGGGTGTCGGCGCGGGTGTCGGCGACCGCGTCCCCGCCGAGGCCCTCGCGCGTGCCGACGGCCCCCGGCCCGTCGGGGCCGCAGCCGGCCCCGACGCCGGACGTGCCACGAACTCCGTCATGCCGGAGGCGTACGCCGACACCACGAGCAGCTCCGCGGCCGGCGTTCCCACCACCCGCGCCCACCTACCCGGCGCCCGGAACCCCGGCAGCCGCCGACCTCAGCCCGAGCGCTCCGCGCGCCCCGACGCCGTCCGCACCCTCGACGCGCTGCCCTCCCTTCCGCCCCCCATCTCCGTCCGCACCGCCCCCGGCCCCCTGCGTCCCCTGCGTTACGAACTCCGGCGTGCCACCGGCATCGGTACCGGTTTCCTCACCTGTGGGGCCGTGCTGGTGGTGTCCGCGCTCACCGCCGTACTCCTGGCCCGCCTGGGCCACACCCCGCAGGCGCGGCTGTTCGCGGCCTGGCCGAGGGAGCTCCCCCTGCCGCCCACCGCGCTTGCGGCAGGACTGCTCGGTGCGCTGGCCTTCGGGGACGAGTTCCGCCACCCCGCCCTGGCGGCGGACCGCGGCACCGTGCCGCGTCGGCTGGGGCTGCTGACCGCCAAGCTCCTCGTCTCCGGGGCCACCGCCGTGATGCTGGCCTTCCTCACCGTGGGCTGCGACGCCGAGATGCTTTATCTCGTATACGGACGGGAGCTGACCCAGGTTCCCGGGGACTGGCTTTCGCTGACCGCAAGTTGGTTCGGGCTGGTGGTCGGCTGCGCCTGGGCCGGTGTGCTCGCGGCCGGTGTCTTCCGGTCCACCACGGCCGGGCTCGCCGCCGTGCTCGCCGTACCCGTCCTCGTCGTACCGCTCGTGCAGGCGCTGCCGGGACCGGCCGTGCGAATGGCGGCCGGTCTCCCCGCCCGGATGCGGGAGGTGTTCCTGCTGCAGTGGCCCTTCGGAGGTGAGCGGTATCTGCTCGGCGTGGCCCGGATCGTCGCCCAACCCCTGGGCGGGGCACTGGCGTTGTCGCTGACGGCACTGCTCTGTGCGTATCTGCTCACAACACTGCGGACCAGGGTCCGATGACGGCCGTCCGTGCATTTCCTGTCCCGCTGTGCGCACAACTCCCCGAAGAAAGCCCATTTCTTTCCGATAAGGCGTCAATTGCGACGGGGTGAGCGATCACCCTTTCGTGTGCTTTTCACCAAAGACCTCAAGGGAGTTGAGGGCGGCGCCGACAAAGGATCCGTGAGTACCCTTGCGCACACCATGATGACCGCCGCCCGCTCCACAGACTCAGGTCTGGTCGGCCCGGGCGAACTCGACCGCTACCCCTACGCGGACGCCCCGCTGGCCGATCGCGTCTCAGTGCCCGCCTGGGAAGGCGCGGACCCCGAGCTGGGCCGTGTCGGCCGGCGTGCCGCGGGCAGCCGCGGACGCGGGCTGCACGGCCAACTCGTCCAGCAGCTGGGGCAGATGATCGTCTCCGGCGACCTGGGCGCGGACCGCCCGCTGGTGCCCGAGGAGATCGGCCAGCGCTTCGAGGTCTCCCGCACCGTCGTCCGCGAGTCCCTCCGTGTCCTGGAGGCCAAGGGCCTCGTCAGTGCCCGTCCCAACGTCGGCACGCGCGTGCGACCCGTCAGTGACTGGAACCTCCTCGACCCGGACATCATCGAGTGGCGGGCCTTCGGGCCGCAGCGCGACGACCAGCGCCGTGAGCTGAGCGAGCTGCGCTGGACGATCGAGCCCCTCGCCGCCCGCCTCGCCGCCGGGCACGGCCGCGAGGAGGTGCAGCAGCGCCTCAGCGACATGGTCGAGATCATGAGCCACGCCATGGGGCAGGGCGACGCACTGACCTACTCGCGCGCCGACACCGAGTTCCACGCGCTGCTGATTCAGATCGCCGGCAACCGCATGCTGGAGCACCTCTCCGGCATCGTGTCGGCCGCCCTCCAGGTCTCCGGGGGGCCGGTCACCGGCTGTGACCGGCCGAACGAGGCGTCCCTCGCGCAGCACGCGCGGATCGTCGACGCGCTCGGCACCGGCGACGGCGCGGCGGCCGAGACGGCCATGCGGCAACTGCTGACGGTCCACCCCGAGGTGGAGCGCGTGGTACCCGCCCCGCGCGAGCATTGAGGTTCGCGTGGCGGCGCCGGGTCCCGGTGCCGGACGTTGCCGGGCTCCAGCACCGGACGCCGCCGGACCCCGCCGGATCCCGCAAGGACCGGCGGCGTCCGGCGGGGTTCGGCGGGGTCAGGCAAGTCCGGCGGTACTCGACAGGGCTCGGTGGACGGACGGGATCGGCCACCGCTGCCGCCGAAGCGCCCGAACCGCCACTTCAGCGGCCTCTTCTGTCCGCATCTGACAGGTTTTGGTCGCTTACGGGGTGTGACTCGGGCCACGTAGATTGGGCGTAACGCTCGGGGAAACAGCGCGATGACCTAAGAGGTGACAGCCGCGGAGGGAATACGGATGCCATGCAAGGCGCTGTGCATCTCCCCGGCCCCGCCCGCGCCGTCGGCCCATCCCCAGGCCGGTGGTCGGCTCCTGTCCGCAGTGGACGGTGCCGGAAGCCGTTTTCCAACGTTCCGAGAGGTTGTTCGTGTCGGCCAGCACATCCCGTACGCTCCCGCCGGAGATCGCCGAGTCCGTCTCTGTCATGGCGCTCATTGAGCGGGGAAAGGCTGAGGGGCAGATCGCCGGCGACGATGTGCGTCGGGCCTTCGAAGCTGACCAGATTCCGGCCACTCAGTGGAAGAACGTACTGCGCAGCCTCAACCAGATTCTTGAGGAAGAGGGTGTGACGCTGATGGTCAGTGCCGCAGAGCCCAAGCGCACCCGAAAGAGCGTCGCAGCGAAGAGTCCGGCGAAGCGCACCGCCACCAAGACGGTCGCGGCGAAGACGGTGACCACCCGCAAGGCCACCGTCGGCACGGCCGCCACGGCCGCGCCCGCCACCCCGGTCCCCGCCGATTCCGCCGAGGAAGCCGCAACCGCCGCCAAGAAGGCCGCGGCCAAGAAGACGGCCGTCAAGAAGACGACCGCCAAGAAGACCGTCGCCAAGAAGACGACCGCCAAGAAGGCCACGGCCAAGAAGGACGACGTCGAGCTGCTCGACGACGAGGTCCTCGAGGACACCAAGGTCGCCGACGAGCCGGAGGGTGCCGAGAGCGCCGGCTTCGTCCTGTCCGACGAGGACGAGGACGACGCGCCCGCTCAGCAGGTCGCCGCCGCGGGTGCCACCGCCGACCCGGTCAAGGACTACCTGAAGCAGATCGGCAAGGTCCCCCTGCTCAACGCGGAGCAGGAGGTCGAACTGGCCAAGCGCATCGAGGCGGGTCTGTTCGCCGAGGACAAGCTCGCCAACGCCGACAAGCTCGCGCCGAAGCTGAAGCGTGAGCTGGAGATCATCGCCGAGGACGGCCGCCGCGCCAAGAACCACCTCTTGGAGGCCAACCTCCGTCTGGTGGTCTCCCTGGCCAAGCGCTACACCGGCCGCGGCATGCTCTTCCTGGACCTCATCCAGGAGGGCAACCTCGGTCTGATCCGCGCGGTCGAGAAGTTCGACTACACCAAGGGCTACAAGTTCTCCACGTACGCCACCTGGTGGATCCGTCAGGCGATCACCCGGGCCATGGCCGACCAGGCTCGCACCATCCGTATCCCGGTGCACATGGTCGAGGTCATCAACAAGCTGGCGCGCGTGCAGCGCCAGATGCTCCAGGACCTGGGCCGCGAGCCCACCCCGGAGGAGCTGGCCAAGGAGCTCGACATGACCCCGGAGAAGGTCATCGAGGTCCAGAAGTACGGCCGTGAACCCATCTCGCTGCACACGCCTCTGGGCGAGGACGGCGACAGCGAGTTCGGTGACCTCATCGAGGACTCGGAGGCCGTCGTCCCGGCCGACGCGGTCAGCTTCACGCTTCTGCAGGAGCAGTTGCACTCCGTTCTCGACACCCTGTCCGAGCGTGAGGCGGGCGTCGTCTCCATGCGCTTCGGTCTCACCGACGGTCAGCCGAAGACCCTCGACGAGATCGGCAAGGTGTACGGCGTGACGCGTGAGCGCATCCGTCAGATCGAGTCGAAGACCATGTCGAAGCTGCGCCACCCGTCGCGTTCCCAGGTGCTGCGCGACTACCTCGACTAGGTCGGTTCCTACGCGGCGAAGGCCCGGTTCCCCTCGCGGGGGCCGGGCCTTCGTGCTGCGAGCGGCGGCGCCGTGCATGACTCTGGGTGTCCCGGCACCACCCGAGAGTGAGGATCCTGCATGCGTCGTTCCGTTGCCCGGGCCCTGGTCCGGCCGCTGGCCATGGCAGCCGCGGTGACCGCTCTGCCCCTGGTGGGCGGGGCTCCGGTGGCCGCCGACAGCGTCGTGGTCGGAGGCTTCCCGATAGACGTGTCCCAGGCCCCGTGGACGGTGGCACTGGCCAGCCGTGACCGGTTCGGGGGTACGCGGGCGGGACAGTTCTGCGGCGGTGTGGCCATCGCGCGGACCATGGTGCTCACGGCGGCCCACTGCCTGGCCGAGGAGGTCCTGGGAGCGCCGCCGAGCCTCCTGCGGGACCTCAAGGTCATCGCGGGCCGTACGGACCTGCTCTCGGCCGAGGGCGATGAGATCGCCGTCCGGGACGCCCGGGTCAACCCGCGCTACGACGTCATGGCCAACTCCGGCGACTTCGCCGTGCTCACCCTCGCCAAGCCGCTGCCACAGAGCGCCGTCGTGACCATGGCGGCCCCGGGGGACGCGGCGTACGCGCCCGGGACGCAGGCTCTGGTCTCCGGCTGGGGTGACACGACCGGCGGCGGCGCCTACACCCGCCGACTCCATGCGGCACGCGTGCGCGTGCTGGCCGACGACCTGTGCGCCCGCGCCTACCCCGGCGGCCCGGACGGCACGTACCGCGCCGACACCATGCTCTGTGCCGGCGAGGCAGCCGGCGGGCCCGACGCCTGTCAGGGCGACAGCGGCGGCCCTCTGGTGGCCAGGGGGCGGCTGATCGGACTGGTGTCCTGGGGGCACGGCTGCGGGCGGCTCGGAAACCCCGGTGTCTACACGAGGGTCTCGGAGGCCGTACAGGCGCTGGAACCGGCTGTGAGCGGTCCGCCTCGCCCCCTCGGGCGCTCCTGAGAAGGGCACCGGGCACCGGCAAGGAGGAGCCGGCAGGGGGAAGGGAGGCACGAGCACGGGCGGTCGCTCCAGGAGAGGAGCGACCGCCCGTTCACCGGCCTGCGCCGGGGCTGGCTCGTCGTGTCTGCGAGATTCAGCGCTCTTCGTCGGAAACGGTGTTGGGGACGGCCGTCAGCCGCTCCGTCTCGTCCTGTATCTCAGCGGCGATCTTCTTGAGTTCCGGCTCGAACTTGCGACCGTGGTGGGCGCAGAAGAGCAGTTCTCCGCCGCTCGCCAAGACGACGCGCAGGTATGCCTGGGCGCCGCAGCGGTCGCAGCGATCGGCGGCCGTCAACGGGCTCGCGGGGGTCAGAACAGTAGTCACGTCGCCTCTTCTCTAGCTCGACGAGCTGTCGTACCAGGGTCAACATCCAACCAGCCCGAAAACGTTCCCGCTCGTGGCTTTTCCTCGAAAGATTTTTTCCGAGACGGCTGTCTGCTGCCGGTTGGCGGCGAATGTGCCGTAGTGCGTGTCTTGTGTGCGTACGGTTTCGCGCTGTCTTGGTCTAGGCCCTCCCGGCCGGGTTGCCGGTTGTTCATGAGGACGTGCCCGGAGCCTAAATGGTTCATGCCTCCAAGGGAACGTGATGTGTGCTTCACTCCATCGAGGGATCGAACGCGCATACGACTCTGGACTAGTCTGAGTTTCCCGACGAGGGTGGCGTTACAACGGCTCTACCAGGCCTCGGTACCCTCTGAGCGGCGACCGAAGCCGCCCCCCTACCCACCGGGGGGCCACTTGAAATTCAGCGAGGAGCGAACCGCGTGACCGCCGACACGTCCGTGCCGTCCACAGCGCTGCTGGCAGGAGCAGACCGGGACGGTTCCAACTACACCGCGCGGCACCTGCTCGTCCTTGAGGGCCTCGAGGCCGTGCGCAAGCGCCCGGGCATGTACATCGGCTCGACCGACAGCCGCGGTCTCATGCACTGCCTGTGGGAGATCATCGACAACGCCGTGGACGAGGCCCTCGGCGGCTACTGCGACCACATCGACGTGATCCTCCACGACGACGGCTCTGTGGAGGTGCGGGACAACGGCCGCGGCATCCCCGTGGACGTGGAGCCCAAGACGGGTCTGTCAGGCGTCGAGGTCGTCATGACCAAGCTCCACGCGGGCGGCAAGTTCGGCGGCGGCTCGTACGCCGCTTCCGGCGGCCTGCACGGCGTCGGCGCCTCCGTGGTCAACGCCCTCTCCGCGCGCCTCGACGTCGAGGTGGACCGCGGTGGCCACACCCACGCCATCAGCTTCCGGCGCGGCGTCCCGGGTGCCTTCGCGGCGGATGGCGCGAACGCCGGGTTCGAGGCCGGGAGCGGCCTGCGCAAGACCAAGAGGGTCCCCAAGACGCGCAGCGGCACGCGCGTGCGCTACTGGGCCGATCGGCAGATCTTCCTCAAGGACGCCAAGCTCTCCCTGGAGACCCTGCACCAGCGCGCCCGTCAGACTGCGTTCCTGGTGCCCGGCCTGACCATCGTCGTCCGCGACGAGTACGGTCTGGGTGAGGGCGGCAGCAAGGGTGAGGAGTCCTTCCGCTTCGACGGCGGCATCAGCGAGTTCTGCGAGTTCCTGGCGAAAGACAAGCCGGTCTGCGACATCCTCCGCTTCTCGGGCCATGGCACCTTCAAGGAGACGGTCCCGGTCCTGGACGAGCACGGCCAGATGACCCCGACCGAGGTCACGCGCGAACTGGGCGTGGACGTGGCGCTGCGCTGGGGCACGGGCTATGACACCACGCTGCGCTCCTTCGTCAACATCATCGCCACCCCCAAGGGCGGCACCCACGTGGCCGGCTTCGAGCAGGCCGTCACCAAGACGCTGCTCGAGGCGGTACGCGCCAAGAAGCTGCTGCGTGTGGCCGAGGACGACATCGTCAAGGACGACGCTCTCGAAGGCCTGACCGCCGTCGTCACCGTGCGTCTGGCGGAACCGCAGTTCGAGGGGCAGACCAAGGAGGTCCTCGGTACCTCGGCGGCCCGCCGCATCGTGTTCAACGTGGTCTCCAAGGAACTCAAGGCGTTCCTGACCAGCACCAAGCGGGACGCTGCCGCGCAGGCCCGCGTCGTCATGGAGAAGGTGGTCGCCGCCGCCCGCACGCGCGTCGCTGCCCGCCAGCACAAGGACGCCCAGCGCCGGAAGACCGCCCTGGAGTCCTCGTCCCTGCCGGCCAAGCTCGCCGACTGCCGCAGCGACGACGTCGACCGCAGCGAGCTGTTCATCGTCGAGGGCGACTCCGCGCTCGGTACGGCCAAGCTGGCGCGCAACTCCGAGTTCCAGGCGCTGCTGCCGATCCGGGGCAAGATCCTCAACGTGCAGCGGTCGTCCGTGACCGACATGCTCAAGAACGCCGAGTGCGGCGCGATCATCCAGGTCATAGGAGCGGGCTCGGGCCGCACCTTCGACATCGACCAGGCCCGCTACGGCAAGATCATCATGATGACCGACGCCGATGTGGACGGCTCCCACATCCGCTGTCTGCTCCTGACGCTGTTCCAGCGCTACATGCGGCCCATGGTCGAGGCCGGACGGGTCTTCGCCGCCGTGCCGCCGCTGCACCGCGTGGAGATCGTCCAGCCGAAGAAGGGCCAGGACAAGTACGTCTACACGTACTCGGACCGGGAGCTGCGCGACAAACTCATGGAGTTCCAGAGCAAGGGCATCCGGTACAAGGACTCCATCCAGCGCTACAAGGGTCTGGGCGAGATGGACGCCGACCAGCTGGCCGAGACCACGATGGACCCGCGCCATCGCACCCTGCGCCGCATCAACCTCTCCGACCTGGAAGCCGCCGAACAGGTCTTCGACCTGCTCATGGGCAACGACGTGGCGCCCCGCAAGGAGTTCATCTCCAGCTCGGCGGCGACGCTCGACCGCTCGCGGATCGACGCGTAGCCGCCGGGACGACCGTACGAGCTCTCCACCCCAGGGTGGAGGCGGACAGGTCGCACGGTTCAACCCGTGATCCACCCTGGATCCGATCCCCTGACCTGCGCGTTTCCGTAGCGTCGAAGGCGTCGGGCAGCACTCGCTCCCGGCGCTTTCTTCCGCTCACGGAGGCTCCGATGCCCGGGCTGGTCAACGCGTTGGTGATGGTGGCCGTGGTCGCCGTCGTGCTCGTCCGTCAGTTCCGTGCCCGCCCGATCAGCACCGACCGGCGCTGGTGGCTGCTGCCAGGGATTCTCATGGTCGTCGCGCTGCGCCAGCCCGGCGCGTTCGACGTCCACCACCGTGCCGCCTCGGCCGTGATACTGACCGCCGAGCTGCTGATCAGCCTGGCGACCGGCGCGGGCTGGGCCTGGACCAGCCGCATCTGGACGGAACCGGACGGCGTCGTCTGGACCAGGAGCACCAAGGCGAGCATCGCCGTATGGGCCGTCGGCATAGCCGCGCGCATCGGTATCCTCGCCCTCGGCACCACGTTCGGTGTGCACCAGGACAGCTCGGCCCTGATGCTCGGATTCGCCGGCACCTTGCTGGTCCGCGCCGGGATCATGGTCTGGCGGGCCCGGTCGCTCGGCTCCTCGAGCAGCTCCGCGGCGGCGTACGGTGACGCCACCCGGTCGGCGTGGAAGGAGCACGTGTGACGGAGAACCACTGGACCCGCTGGCCGTCGCGAGAGGCGCTCGGCCGCGCGGGCACCACCCGGCCCCGGCGTCTGCTCGCCTGGGCGGTCCGGATCCTGGTGCTCGGCTTGCTGCTCTGGGGTGCCTTCACCCAGAACCAGGTGAATGCGTGGGGCGCGATCGCCGCCGCGGCCGGTGTCCTGCTGGCCGCCCTCCTCTCCTGGGCCTTCTTCCGCACGACCTACGAGCACCGGCTGGTGCCGTCCCTGGTCCTCATCTGCGTGCTCCTGGCCGTCGCGGTCGCCGCTCACACGACGGGCTTCACGGGACCGGCCCTGGTCATCTGGTGCGGCTGCGGAATCGCTGCCCTGGAACGGCTGCCGCTCGCGGCTGCCCTGCCCGTGGCATCGGTGGCACTGTCCTCGTACTCCGCCGTCAACAACGACGTCTGGCTGACCACCGCCGCCACCGTGGTGGGCATGGCCCTCGCCGGATACGTGCTGAGACTGGACGCGGAGGCCCGGGGCAGCGCGCAGCGGCTGCTCGACCAGGAACGGGCCGCCCGCGTGGCCGAGGCGGAGTCGGCGGCCCTCGCCGAGCGCGCCAGGATCGCCCGCGAGATCCACGACGTCCTGGCCCACAGCCTCTCGGCGCAGCTCGTGCACCTGGAGGCGGCCCGGCTGCTCATCGAGCGCGGCGCCGACCGGGAGCAGATCCTTGAGCGGGTCGTGGCCGCCCGGGGCATGGCCCGCGACGGCCTCGCCGAGACCAGACAGGCGCTGTCCGCGCTGCGCGGCGAACTGACCCCGCTGGAGGATTTCTTGACCGAACTCGTCAGCGCGGCCGACGGCGCCGAGGTCACCGTCACGGGTGAGCGTAGATTCCTGTCGGCCGAGGCGTCCCAGACCGTGCGCCGGGTCGCGCAGGAGGCGCTGACGAACGTCCGCAAGCATGCGCACGGTGCCGAGGTCCACCTGCGGCTCGACTACAGCGAGCACGAGGTGACCCTGAACGTACGGGACTCCGGCGGTCGTCCGGGTGAACTCGCCGGTGCCGGCGGCGGGTACGGTCTGCTGGGTATGCGCGAGCGAGCCGAACTGCTGGGCGGTTCGCTCGCGGCGGGGCCGGACGAGGAAGGGTTCGTGGTGACGCTGAGGGTGCCCGTATGACGCAGGCGGAAGGGGAGAAGAAACCCGCGCGCGTGGTGGTCGCCGACGACCAGACCGTGGTCCGGGAGGGCATCGCGATGCTGCTCGGGCTGCTGCCCGGTGTCGAGGTCGTCGGGGCCGCCGCAGACGGCGAGGAGGCGGTGCGGCTGGTCGGGGAACTCGCTCCGGACGTGGTCCTGATGGACCTGCGCATGCCCCGCTGCGACGGGGTGGAGGCCACCCGGCGGATCCGCGCGCAGTACCCCGGGACCCAGGTCGTGGTGCTCACGACCTTCGCGGACGACGACTCCCTCTTCCCGGCACTGCGCGCCGGAGCCCGGGGATATCTCACCAAGGACGCGGGCGGGGACGAGATTGTGCGCGCTGTGGAGAGCGTCCTGTCGGGAGAGGCCGGCCTGTCGCCGAGCGTGCAACGCCGGCTGCTGGAACGGCTGTCGGAACCCGAGCCCCGGCCGGCCGCGACCGAGTCGCCCGACGGGCTGACCGCGCGGGAGACAGAGGTCCTGGTGCTGATCGCCGAGGGCCTCAGCAACCAGGAGATCGCCCGCAAGCTGCACGTCTCCACCGCGACCGTGAAGACACACATCAACAATCTGTTCGCCAAGACGGGGCTCAAGGACCGGGCGCAGGCGGTGCGTTACGCGTACGCGAAGGGACTCGTGCCGCCACCGGTGGCGTGAGTCACCTGATGGGGTGAAGCGCTGCGGGAAGAAGAGCCAGGGGTCTTCCCGGTCTGTCCATCCTTGGGCATGCAGTCAAGTAACGGCCGTGCCCACTCAGCCGGGGACGGTCCCGAGAGTTCGGACCCTTGGTACGACCCGCTGGCCTCCGGCTGGGGCGAGCTGGACGGCACCGGTGTGCCGGCGCAGATGGTGCCGTCCGCGCACGGGGAGCGCGACGGAGCGGCCGTCCGCGCCCGCGACGTGTACGCCGAGGTCCAGCGCAGTGCGGCCTTCCAGGAGGTGCGCAGCCGCTACCGGAGGTTCGTGGTGCCGGGCGTGGCCGCCTTCCTCGCCTGGTACGTGGGGTACGTGGTCACCGCGACGGTCGCGCCCGCGGTCATGGCGAGGCCCGTGGCGGGGGCGGTGAACGTGGGGATGCTCGCGGGGCTCGGCCAGTTCCTCAGCACTTTCCTGCTGACGTGGGCCTACGCCCGGCACGCACGGCTGCGCCGGGACCGGGCCGCCCTGGAACTGCGCTGGGACACCCAGGAACTGACACGCGGAGTCCAGGGAGGCGACCTGTGACCGGCCACCATCAGACCCTTGCCCTGGTGCTGTTCAGCGGGTTCGTGGCCGTCACTCTGGGGATCACGACCTGGGTCAGCCGCAGGCGGCATGGTTCGGCGGAGGAGTTCTACGCCGGAGGGCGGCTGTTCTCCCCGATGGAGAATGGTTTTGCCATCGCGGGCGACTACATGTCGGCCGCCTCGTTCCTCGGCGTCACCGGGCTCATTGCGCTGTACGGCTACGACGGGATGCTGTACGTCGTGGGCTTCCTCGTGGCCTGGCTGGTCGTGCTGTTCCTGGTGGCCGAACTGGTCCGCAACTGCGGGCGGTTCACGCTCGCCGACGTGGTGGCGGCACGGATGAGCGAGCGGCCGGTGCGGATCGCGGCGGGAACGTCCTCGGTCACGGTGTCCATTCTGTATCTCGTGGCCCAAATGGTCGGCGCGGGCAGTCTGGTGGCGCTGCTGCTGGGACGGACGAGCGGGGCGGCCCAGGTCTGGACCGTCATCGGGGTCGGAGCGCTCATGGTGATCTATGTGACGCTGGGAGGGATGCGCGCCACGACCTGGATCCAGATCGTGAAGGCGGTCCTCCTGCTGAGCGGGACGATCGCACTGACCGTGCTGGTCCTCGTACGGTTCCACGGCGACGTCGACCGGCTGCTCGTCACGGCTGCCCGGCGCAGCGGGCACGGGGACGCGTTCCTGGCTCCGGGCCTGAAGTACGGCGGGAGCTGGACCGCGCGCCTGGACTTCATCAGCCTGGGGCTCGCACTGGTGCTGGGCACGGCGGGACTGCCGCACATCCTGTCCCGCTTCTACACCGTGCCGACCGCGAAGGCGGCCCGCCGCTCGGCCGTGTGGTCCATCGGGTTGATCGGCGGCTTCTACCTGATGACGATCGTCCTCGGGTTCGCGGCGGCGGCGATCGTCGGCCCGCAGGCCGTGCGCGGCTCGAACGCGGCCGGGAACACCGCCGTTCCGCTGCTCGCCCTCGACCTGGGAGGTGGCGCCGGCTCCACCGGCGGAACGGTTCTGTTCGCCGTCGTCGCCGCCGTGGCCTTCGCGACCATCCTCGCGGTGGTCGCCGGGATCACGCTCGCGTCCTCCGCCTCCGTGGCGCACGATCTGTACGCATCGCTGCGGCGGCCCCACGCCGAGCCGCGCAGCGAAGTGGCGGTGGCACGCGTGGCGGCGGCCGGTATCGGTGTCGTCGCGATCGCGCTCGGCCTGCTGGCCCGCGACCTCAACGTCGCTTTCCTGGTCGGCCTCGCCTTCGCCGTCGCCGCGTCGGCCAACCTGCCGGTGCTGATGTACTCGCTGTTCTGGCGCGGCTTCACGACACGCGGCGCGGTATGGGCCGTGTACGGCGGGCTGGTCCCGGCACTCGGGCTGGTGCTGCTGTCCCCGGTGGTGTCCGGCAGCCCCGGGGCGCTGTTCCCGGACGTCGACTTCCAGTACTTCCCGTTGCAGAACCCCGGCATCGTCTCCATCCCCCTCGGATTCCTCTCCGGCTGGCTGGGCACGGTCACCTCGGACGAGGTTGCCGACGAGGCCAAGTACGCGGAAACCGAGGTGCGGTCGCTCACCGGCGCCGGAGCGGTGTAGCGGCGGCTCCTTCACCGCCGATGCGGCTCGGTGGCGGTGCCTACGGCACCATGGCCACCGGTGAGGTCAGGGAGCCAACCAGGCGTACCGGTGTTCCGGGCGGCCCGTGTCGCCGTACTTCAGGGACAGGCGCAGACGGCCCGCCTGTTCCAGGTGGCGCAGGTAGCGCTGGGCCGTGGAGCGGCTCAGGCCCGTGCGGGTTGCGACCTCATGGGCGGACAGCGGCTGGTCGGCGCGGTGCAGGACACCGCAGATCAGGTCCGTCGTGGGCTCCGACTGCCCGCTGGGCAGGCCTGGTGCGGACGGTGCCGGGGCCGTCCGCAGCGCGCCGAAGATCCGGTCGACCTGCTCCTGGCCGGTCAGGCCCCGGTCGGCCACCCGGTCCACGGTGCGGCGCAGGGCCGCGTAGGAGTCCAGACGGCTGCGCAGGGCCACGAAGGTGAAAGGCTTGACCAGGTAATGCAGCGCCCCCAGGCGCATTGCCTTCTGCACCGTGGTCACGTCGCCGGCGGCCGTGATCATGATGACGTCGGTGCCGTGGCCCTGCTCCCGCATGCGATGGACGAGGTCGAGACCGGTCTGGTCCGGCAGGTAGTGGTCGAGCAGCACCAGGTCGACCCCACCGCGTTCGACGGCAGTCAGGGCCTGGGCAGCGCTGTGCGCCCGGGCGGTCACCCGGAAGCCGGGAACCTTTCCCACGTACTTGGCGTTTATCTCAGCGACGCGGAAGTCGTCGTCCACCACCAGGACGTCAATCATCGGGCCTCTCCTTCAAGGCCGACGGGCGTTGAGCCCGTGTTTCGGCTCCGCAGTTGTAACGCGAGCAAAATGAGCACAACAGGTGCTTGCGAGCAAAAGAACAGCTAGTGCTCACAAGACTGCTGCTGCGGCCCGGGCCAGATCTACCGTCCCGGCCATGAGCGCAGACACCAGCCCCGCCATCGAGCTACGGGGCGCCAGCAAGACCTTCAGGACCCCGTCCGGGGCTCTGCACACCGCCGTACGCGGCCTCGACCTCACGGTGCGGCGCGGCGAGTTCGTGGCCGTCGTGGGGCCGACCGGCTGCGGGAAGTCCACCACGCTTACCCTGGTCAGCGGCCTGGAGGAGCCCACTGAGGGCGAGGTGCTGGTGGCCGGTGAGCCGGTCGACGGCGTCGGCGGCAAGGTCGGCTTCGTCTTCCAGCAGGACGCGACCTTCCCGTGGCGGACAGTCCTGTCCAATGTCATGGCCGGACCCCGGTTCCGGGGCGTGCCCAAGGCGGAAGCCAAGCAGAAGGCCCGCGAGTGGCTGGCCCGGGTCGGCCTCGCCGCCTTCGAGGACCGCTATCCGCACCAGCTCTCCGGCGGTCAGCGCAAGCGCGTCGCCCTTGCCGCCACCTTCGTCAACGACCCCGAGATCCTGCTGATGGACGAGCCGTTCTCGGCGCTCGACGTGCAGACCCGTGCGCTGATGTCGGACGAGCTGCTGGAGCTGTGGGAGGGGACGGGCGCCTCCGTCATCTTCGTCACCCACGACCTGGAGGAGTCCATCGCGCTGGCCGACAGGGTCGTCGTGATGACGGCCGGGCCCGCGACCGTCAAGCAGGTCTTCGACATCGACCTGCCCCGCCCGCGCAAGGTCGAGTCGGTGCGCCTGGAGCCGCGGTTCATCGAGATCTACCGCGAGATCTGGGAGTCCCTCGGCGAAGAGGTCCGCATCACCCGCGAGAGGGGTGCCGCTCATGTCGCGTGACGAGGTCGTGCTCGAGGCTCAGGTCCCCCTCACGGTGACCGAGCCCGGCAACAAGACGGACCGCGCGCACTCGCGCGCGCGTGCCGCCCGTAGACGCAGGATCGTCGTCACGGCCGCCCGCGGACTGCTCCTGGTCGCCGTTCTCGGTCTGTGGGAGTCACTCTCCCGGGCGAAAGTCATTGATCCGTTCAACTTCTCGATGCCCTCCAAGATCTGGGACCAGATCTGGACCTGGGTGACGCACGGCACCGCGCTCGGCCCTCTCGGCGAGCAGATCTGGGCCACGCTCCACGAGGCGCTGCTCGGCTGGGTGCTCGGTGTGGTCGCCGGTGTCCTGTTCGGTATCGCCCTGGGACGGATCTCCTTCCTCGCCGACGTCCTTGGTCCGTACATCAAGGTGCTCAACTCGATACCCAGGATCGTCCTCGCCCCGATCTTCGTGATCTGGTTCGGACTCGGCCCCGCCTCCAAGATCGCGTCGGCCGTCGTGCTGGTGTTCTTCCCGGTGTTCTTCAACGCCTTCCAGGGCGCCCGCGAAGTCGACCGCAACCTGGTCTCCAACGCCCGGATCCTCGGCGCGAGCGACCGCAGGGTGACGCTCCAGGTCGTCATCCCGTCGGCCACCTCATGGATCTTCACCAGCCTCCACGTCAGCTTCGGCTTCGCCCTCATCGGCGCCATCGTCGGCGAGTACATCGGCGCCACGAAGGGCATCGGTCTGCTCGTCGCGCAGTCGCAGGGCACCTTCAACGCGGCCGGTGTGTACGCCGCGATGGTCATCCTCGCCGTCGTCGCGCTCGTCGCCGAAGGGCTGCTCACCTTCGCCGAGCGCCGCATCTTCCGCTGGAAGCCGACGGGCTCCGACAGCTGAAGGCGTGGACGACGCAGCTGAACGCCTCGAACCCACCCCCCTTTCTCCCCGCACCGCCCTCTCACAAGGACGTGAACCGCCATGCGCAAGTCCGCCAGATACACCACCCTGGCCGTCGCCGGCCTGCTCGCCCTCTCCTCCCTCACCGCCTGCGCCAATGACGCGGCGAGCACCGCCTCCACCGGCTCCGGCAGCAAGGGCGACGGCAAGGGCACGAAGGTCAAGATCATGGTCGGCGGCCTGGACAAGGTCATCTACCTGCCCGCAATGCTCACCCAGCGGCTCGGATACTTCGACGCCGAGGGCCTCGACGTCGAGCTGCTGAGCGAGCCCGCCGGCGTCCAGGCCGAGACAGCGCTCGTCTCCGGGCAGGTGCAGGGCGCGGTCGGCTTCTACGACCACACCCTCGACCTCCAGACGAAGGGCAAGGCGGTGGAGTCCGTCGTGCAGTTCTCGCACGCGCCCGGAGAGGTCGAGGTCGTCTCCACCAAGGCGGCCGGCGACATCACCTCGCCCAAGGACTTCAAGGGCAAGAAGCTTGGCGTGACGGGCCTGGGCGCCTCGACCGACTTCCTCACCAAGTACCTCGCCGTCAAGAACGGCGTGAAGATCAGCGAGTTCACGCCGGTCGCCGTCGGTGCCGGTCCGACCTTCATCTCGGCGCTCCAGAAGGGCGCGATCGACGGCGGCATGACGACCGACCCCACCGTCGCCACGATCCTGGCCAAGAAGGCGGGCAAGGTTCTGCTCGACATGCGCACCCCCGAGGGGTCGCAGGCGGCGCTCGGCGGGCCGTACCCGTCGTCCAGTCTGTACATGCAGACGGACTGGGTGAACGGACACAAGGAGACCGTCCAGAAGCTGGTCAATGCACTCGTCAAGACGCTCAACTGGATGTCCACCCACAGCGCAGACGAGATCGCGGCCAAGATGCCCGCGGACTACTCCCAGGGCGACAAGGCCCTCTACGCCGAGGCGATCAAGAGCACGCTGCCCATGTTCACCACGGACGGCGTGATGCCCGCCAACGGCCCCGAGACCGTCGAGAAGGTCCTCAAGGCGTTCAACCCCAACATCAAGAACGCCGACGTGGACCTCAGCAAGACGTACACGACCGAGTTCGTCGACAAGGCCGCCAAGTGACCGCACGCTGAAGCGCGCGCTCGGAACTCAGACGCGGGTCGCCCACACGTAACGGTGTTCGGGGCGGCCCGCGTCGCCGTACTTGAGGGTCAGCCGGGCCTGTCCGGTGCGCTCCAGGAACTTCAGACAGCGCTGGGCGGTCTGCCGGCTCAGCCCGGTCCGGTCGGCGATCTGCTGGGCGGACAGCGGCCCCTCCGCGTCCATCAGCATCTGGCGCACCAGCCCGGCGGTCGTCGGGGAGTGTCCCTTGGGCAGTTCGGGCTCCGGTGCGGCGGACAGGGTGCCGAAGATGCGGTCCACCTCGGCCTGTTCGGCCTCGCCGCCGCCGTCCAGGGTGCGACGCAGGCGCGCGTACGCCTCCAGCTTGGCGCGCAGCCCGGCGAAGGCGAACGGTTTCACGAGGTACTGCAGGGCCCCGTGCCGCATGGCTGCCTGGACGGTCGACACGTCCCGCGCGGCCGTCACCATGATCACATCGGCCTGGTGGCCGCGCCGGCGCATCTCCCGGACGACGGCGAGACCGGTGTCGTCGGGCAGGTGGTGGTCCATGAGGACCAGGTCGAGGTGGGGCAGCGTCTGCAGCTGCCACAGTGCCTCGGCCGCGTTGTGCGCCTCGCCCGCCACGTGGAAGCCGGGCACCTTCTCGACGTAGGCGGCGTGGACCCGGGCGACCCGGGTGTCGTCGTCGACGACCAGGACCTCGATCATCGTGCCTCCTCGGCGAGGGGGGTCTGCGGGGACACGTCGACTGCCGCAGGCGCCGGCCCCGGCTCGGCCAGCGCCTCGGGCAGGACGATGCTGAACTCCGCGCCCCCGCCGTCCGCGGCACTCACGGTCGCGCTCCCGCCCTGCCGTTCGGCGAGCCTGCGCACCAGTGACAGCCCGATGCCCCGTTTGCCGTGCGCGGGCGGCTTCTTGGTGGACCACCCCTCCGTGAAGACAAGCTCCCGCTGGTCCTCGGGGATCCCGGGTCCGGTGTCGCGCACCCTGAGCACGACCGTGCGGCCCTCCGCGCGCAGTTCGACCTCCACGCGCGCGTGCACAGTCCCGGCGACCGCGTCGAGCGCGTTGTCCACGAGGTTGCCGACGACCGTGACCAGCCCGCGCGGATCGATCAGCCGGTCCGGCAGCCGGGTGCGCTCCGACACCCACAGCGCCACGCCCCGCTCGGCCGCCACGGTCGCCTTGCCGACCAGCAGGGCGGCCAGCAAGGGGTCCCGGATCTTCTCGGTGACCTGCTCGGCCGTGACCCGGTGGTCGCCGACCACCTCGCCGACGAACTCCACGGCGTCCTCGTACATCTCCAGCTCCAGCAGGCCGAGCAGGGTGTGCATGCGGTTGGCGTGCTCGTGGTCCTGGGCGCGCAGGGCGTCGATCAGGCCGCGCGTGGAGTCGAGTTCGCGGCCAAGCTGCTCCAGCTCCGTGCGGTCGCGCAGGGTGGCCACGGCGCCGCCGTCGTCCGTGGGCATGCGGTTGGCGACCAGGACCCGCTGGCCGCGCACGGTCAGCAGGTCGGTGCCGGTGACCCGCCCGGCCAGCACGTCCGTCGTCCGACCCGGGCCCAGACCCTCGTCCGGGGTCAGCCCCACGGCCTCGTCGCCGATGCCCAGCAGTCGCCGGGCCTCGTCGTTGAGCAGACGGATCCGGCCCGCGCGGTCGAGGGCGACCACGCCCTCCCGGATGCCGTGCAGCATCGCCTCGCGCTCCGCGAGCAGCGCCGAGATGTCGGAGAAGGCCAGGTCCCGGGTCTGCCGCTGCACCCTGCGGGAGATCAGCCAGGCGGCCAGCGCGCCCACCGCGAGAGCGCCTCCGGCGTAGGCGAACAGTCCCGGGATGGCACTGATCAGCCGCGCCCGCACACTGTCGTAGGCGATGCCGACGGACACCGCCCCGATGATCCGGTGGTCGGCGTCGTACAGCGGCACCTTGCCGCGCGCCGAGCGGCCCAGGGTGCCCTTGTCGATCTCCATGACCTCCTTGCCGGCCAGGGCGTCGGCGGGGCTGGTGGAGACGACCTTGCCGATCTGCGAGGGGACGGGATGCGACCAGCGCACCCAGTTCTGGTCCAGCACCACGATGTACTCGGCGTGGGTGGCGTGCCGGATCCGCTCGGCCTCCCGCTGGACCGGGCCGTTCCTGGTCGGCGGGGTGTTCCGGACGCCCTCGGCGATCTGCGGGTCCTGGGCCGTGGTCTGGGCGATGGCCAGCGCACGGCGCATGGCCTCATGGTCCAGCTGCCTGCTCAGCGGCGCCAGGAACAGCCCGGTCGCGAGCACCGCGACTCCCGCGGCGATCGCCACCTGCATCAGCAGCACCTGGGAGAAGACCCGCCGGGGCAGACCGAGGCGCAGACGGCGGGCGGGGGGAGTGGGGCTCATGCACACGACGGTACGTGGGCGGCCGGACGTCCCCCAGGGGTGTGTGGCATGGATCTCTGGACCGCCTCCGGAGAGAGCCCGGACGCGCCCTGCCCGGCCGGTACCGCCCTGGGCCGCTCTCCCCGGCCGGTGTCACCCTGCCCGGCCGACGGCGGTCACCGCCCGCCGTCAGCTCGCCAGCGCTGTCGTCCCCAGTGCGCGTACCGCCACCACGTCCATGCGCGGCGGCGCGCCGAGCGCCGTGCCGCAGCTTTCCGGACGCGGCGGCAGTGACCTGCCCTGGGCCACGGTGACCCGCCACCGGCGGCCGTCGGCGTGGGCGACGGTGATCTGCCGGAGCGAGGCACCGCCCTCGGTGCGCACCACGCTCAGCACGCCCGCCCGGTACTCGCCCACGGCCTCGCGGACAGCCAGCTCGGCCGCCTGGCCGGGCCGGTCCCACGCGGAGCACCCACGGCACCCCTCGACGACCACGCGTCCCTCCCGGACGCCGTGCAGGGCCTCCTTGACGGTATGGGACTCCGCGCGGCCGTAGGCATATCCGTACGGCAGCACGAGCACCGTCGGCGCGAACCGATGACCACCCAGATGGGTGACCTCCCAGACGCCGCGCACGCCGGAAGCGCACAGCTCGGCGGCGAGGGGGCGGCCCATGAGGGCGCAACAGCGGTCGCGCTTGCCGTTGGTGCACACCAGCGCCAGCGGGTCGCCCTGGTGCGGCCGTCCGTCGAGGGCCGCACCGAAGGAACGGTGGTCGCCCGCTCCGAGGGCGGCGAAGTCGAGGTCCAGCAGGTTGTGCGGATCGCGGGTGGTGGCCGCGTGCAGCCAGACGTTCCCGGGCACCACATGGGCCGCGTACACCTGCCGGACCGAGGGCCTGCCCGGGTCGGCGTGGCGTCCGGGGCGCCGGATGAGCGCGACGCGCACGCCGGTCCCCTCCGCGGCGGCCTCCAGCGCACGGCCGAGCGCAGGGTCCAGATGGCTCGAAGTGAGCGCCTTGGCACCCCAGGGGCCGGGCTGTTCGAGCAGCAGCCATGTCGTCGCCGTGGCCGCCGTACCGGAGACGGGCTCGTCAAGGATCCGGGAGACGGTCGCGCACCTACTCACAGAGGCGAGCCTAACCTGACATTCCCCAGGGCGACTTCCGGCCGGGGTTGTGTCCTGGCCCGGCAGCGGCTGGGTCCTCGTCCGGGAGCGGCTGGGGCGGCCGTGGGCCGACGTAGTGGCCGCTGGGGCGCATGCGCAGCGGGCGCTCGCCGTACTCCTCCAGGGCGTGCGCGATCCAGCCCGCCGAACGCGCGACGGCGAAGATCGTCTCGCCGGCCGTGGCGGGCATGCCGGAGGAGACCGTGAACACGGCCAGGGCAAGGTCGACGTTGGCGTGCAGCGGGGTGTGGCGGGCGGTCGTGGCGACGATGTCGCGGGCCGCGAGCAGGGCGGACTCCGCGTGCGGGATCTGCTCCAGGAGTGCGAACAGCACCCGCGCGCGCGGGTCCTCGCCCGGGTAGAGCCGGTGACCGAGCCCGGGGATCCGGCGGCCCGCGCGCAGCTCGTCCGCGATCACCGGGACGGCGGTGCCCTGGTCCAGCACGTCGAGCAGCATCCGATGGGCCAGGCCGCTGGCCGCGCCGTGCAGCGGGCCCTCCAGGACGCCGAGTCCGGCCGAGACGGCCGCGTAGGCGTGCGCGCGGGCCGAGGCGGCGACCCGTACCGCGAGCGTGGAGACGGCCAGGTCGTGGTCGGCGAGCAGGGCGAGGGCGGTGTCCAGGACCCGCAGCGAGGCCGGGTCGGCGGGACGTCCGGTCAGCCGGCCCCAGAGACGGTGCGCGAGCGGGCCCTCGTCCTTGTGGTCGAGCCGGGCGGGCGGCAGTGCGGCCACGAGCGTCGGGATCAGGGTGCGTGCTGTGCCCAGCACGGCCGGTTCGGACAGGTCGAAGCGGAGCGGGTCCTCGGCCGCCGCGGCGATCGCCGCCACCCTCAGTCGGTCCGTGGGGGTGGTGTGCTCGGGCAGGGCGTTCACCGCGCGGCGGGCGGCCCTGACGGTGGCCGTGGGCGCCGTGAAGGCCGCGCCGGGGGCCGGCCGCCCCGTCCACAGCCACTCCGCGACCTCTTCATAGGGATGCCGGGCGGCCAGTGCGGTGGCGTCGACCCCCCGGTAGTAGTAGCGGTCCTTCTCGATCAGCGTGATCCGGGTCCGTACGGACAGCTCGCCGCCGGAGCCCGAGGGCCCCGCGGCCTCACGACGGTTGCGCCGGGCGAGGGCCTCCACCTCCTTGGCGTCGAAGGTGCTGGCCCGGCCGCCGGGTTCGCGCCTGCTGCCGAGCAGGCCCCGGCTGACGTAGGCGTAGACCGTCTCGGGCTTCACGCCGAGGAACTCGGCGGTCTCCTTGGTGGTCAGCCTTCGCCCGGGAGCGCCGGGAGCGGGTTCGTGATCGCGCATGGGGGTCACCGTAGCGGCACCTGGACATCTGGATGCCCGCCTGCATGACATTGATTCAATCAATATTGACAGAGAGAGAGTCAAGCATGGACAGTCTGATCAAGTTCAGGGAAGGAACATCATGTCCAGCAACAGGACCACCGGCCCCCTCATCGACGTGCCGCGCGGCCTCGCGGGCGTCGTCGTCGCCGACACCGAGATCGGTGACGTCCGAGGGCGCGAGGGCTTCTACCACTACCGCCAGTACTCCGCCGTCGACCTCGCGCGGACCCGCGGCTTCGAGGACGTCTGGCACCTCCTCGTGCACGGCACACTCCCCGGCGCGGAACGCAGCGCCGCATTCACCGCCGAGACCGCGGCGCTGCGCACGCTGCCCGCGGACGTCCGCGCCGCCCTGCCCGCGATCGCCGCCGCCGGCCGCACCTCCGGGCCGCTGGCCGGACTGCGCACCGCCCTGTCGCTGCTCGGAGCCGCGCAGGGGTTCCGCCCGGTCTATGACATCGACGCCGACCGGCGCCGCGCCGACACCGTTGCCGCCGGCGCGGCCGTCCCCACGCTGCTGACCGCGCTGTACCGGCTCGGTCAGGGGCTTCGCCCCGTCGAGCCGCGCGCGGACCTCTCCCACGCGGCCAACTACCTCTACATGCTCACGGGCGAGGAACCCGACCCACGAAGGGCCCGTGCGGTCGAGCAATACCTGATCTCAACCATTGATCACGGATTCAACGCGTCAACCTTCACCGCACGGGTCATCGCGTCCACCGGTGCCGATGTCGCCGCCTGCCTGAGCGGTGCCGTGGGCGCGCTGTCCGGGCCGCTGCACGGAGGGGCGCCGAGCCGGGCACTGGACACGCTGGACGCCATCGGCACGCCCGACCGGATCGACCCCTGGATACGGGAACGGGTCCTTGCCGGGGACCGCATCATGGGCTTCGGACACGCCGTCTACCGCACGGAAGATCCCCGTTCGCGCATGCTGCGCGAGATCGCGCTCGGCTTCGGCGGCCCGCGCGTCGGGTTCGCGGTCGAGGTCGAGCGCCGGGTCGAGGCGATCCTGGCCGAGCTGAAGCCCGGCCGCGAACTGCACACGAACGTCGAGTTCTACGCCGGTGTCGTCATGGAACTGTGCGGACTGCCGCGCGAGATGTTCACCCCCACCTTCGCGGCGGCACGCGTGGTCGGCTGGAGCGCCAACCTCCTGGAACAGGCGGCGGACTCGAAGATCATCCGTCCGGTGGCGCGGTACGTGGGGCCACAGGCTCCCGCGGCGGTGCCGCCGACGCCGGTGCCGGCTCAGCCGTGAGCCCGCCCCGGGGCGCACCGCTCTTATCCTGGTCCGGCAGTCGGTCCACGCAAGAGAGGGCGCCCGTTGGGCAACAGCCGCACCCCCCAGCAGATCCCGGTCGTCGTGCTCGCCGGGTTCCTCGGCTCCGGGAAGACGACGCTCCTCAACCACCTCCTGCACCGCAGCGGAGGCAGCCGCATCGGGGCGATCGTCAACGACTTCGGGGCCATCGAGATCGACGCCATGGCGGTCGCGGGCGCCCTCGGCGACTCCACCGTCTCCCTCGGCAACGGCTGCCTGTGCTGTGCCGTCGACGCCAGCGAACTCGACGTCTACCTCGAACGGCTCGCCGCGCCCGCCACCGGCATCGACGTCATCGTCATCGAGGCCAGCGGCCTCGCCGAGCCCCAGGAACTGGTCCGGATGGTGCTCGCCAGCGAGCATCCGGGGATCGTCTACGGCGGGCTCGTCGAGGTCGTCGACGCCGCCGAGTTCGACGACACCCGGGCCAGACACCCCGAGATCGGCCGGCATCTCGCCCTCGCCGACCTCGTCGTCGTCAACAAGCTCGACCGGGCGCCGGACACCGGCCGTGTGCTCGACCTCGTCCGATCGCTCACCGACCGCGCCGCCGTCGTCCCCGCGACCTACGGCCGCATCGACCCCGAGTTCCTCTTCGACTGCAAGCCCAGCGAGGAGCGCATCGGGCAGCTGTCCTTCGACGACCTGCACGAACACGGCGATGACGACGCCGACGGGCATCTGCACTTCGGCTACGACAGCCTGTCCTTCGTCTCCGGCGTGCCGATGGAACCGCGCCGTCTCATGCGGTTCCTGGACAGCCGTCCCCAGGGGCTGTACCGCATCAAGGGGTACGTCGATTTCGGGCTCCACGACACCGGCAACCGGTACTCGGTGCACTCCGTCGGGCGTTTTCTGCGCTTCTACCCCGAGCCCTGGACGCCCGCCGACGCCCGCCTCACCCAGCTGGTCCTGATCGGCCGCGGCATCGACACGGGCGCCCTCGGCGAGGAACTGCGGGCGTGTGAGAACGACGCCCCACACGCCGACGAACACGGCATGTGGGGCGTTCTGCGCTACGTACAGGGCTCCGAGGACGAGCCCGACGCGCAGGCGTACGCGTCCTAGAGCACCGGCCCCGCGACCACCGACACCGTCTTCGGCAGCGACGTGCCCGAGCCGTCGCGGCGCGGGTCCGGGTCCGGCAGCTCCACCGGGGAGCCGTTCTTCTGCGCTGCGCGCCCCGGAGTCGGACCCGCCCAGGCCAGGGACAGACAGTCCTCACCCTTCAGGAACCGCTGGCACCGCACGCCGCCGGTGGCCCGGCCCTTGCGCGGATACTGGTCGAACGGGGTCAGCTTCGCCGTCGTCTGCACGGAGTCGTCCAGCGTGCCGCGCGAGCCCGCCACCGTGAAGACCACCGCGTCGGCGGCCGGGTCGACCGCCGTGAACGAGATCACCTTGGCGCCCTCGGTGAGCTTGATGCCCGCCATGCCGCCCGCCGGGCGGCCCTGCGGGCGGACGATGGACGCCTGGAAGCGCAGCAGCTGCGCGTCGTCGGTGATGAAGACCAGGTCCTCCTCGCCGGTGCGCAGCTCGACCGCGCCGACGATCCTGTCGCCGTCCTTGAGCGTGATGACCTCCAGCTCGTCCTTGTTGGACGGGTAGTCCGGCACCACACGCTTGACCACACCCTGCTCGGTGCCGAGCGCCAGGCCCGGGGACGACTCGTCCAGCGTGGTCAGGCAGACCACCGTCTCGTCGTCCTCCAGGGAGACGAACTCCGCCAGCGGCGCCCCTCCGGAGAGGTTCGGCGCCGTCGCGGCCTCCGGCAGCTGCGGCAGGTCGACCACGTTGATCCGCAACAGCCGGCCTGCCGAGGTCACCGCGCCGATCTCGCCACGCGCGGTCGACGGCACCGCCGAGACGATCACGTCGTGCTTGACCCGCTTGGCGCGGGCCTGCTGCGGGAACGGCTCGGCGGTCGCCGTACGCGCCAGCAGACCCGTGGAGGACAGCATCACCCGGCACGGGTCGTCGGCCACCTGCAGCGGCACGGTGGCCGCCGGGGCGCCCGCGGACTCCAGCAGGACGGTGCGCCGGTCGGTACCGAACTGCTTGGCGACGGCGGCCAGTTCCGCCGAGACCAGCTTGCGCAGCTCGGCGTCGGACTCCAGGACCCGGGTCAGCTCCTCGATCTCCGAGGTGAGCCTTTCCTTCTCCGCCTCCAGCTCGATGCGGTCGTACTTGGTGAGCCGGCGCAGCGGCGTGTCGAGGATGTACTGCGTCTGCACCTCGCTCAGCGAGAAGCGCTCCATCAGGCGCTCCTTGGCCTGCGCGGAGTTCTCGCTGGAGCGGATCAGCCGGATGACCTCGTCGATGTCGACCAGCGCGGTGAGCAGGCCCTCGACCAGGTGCAGCCGGTCACGGCGCTTGCCGCGGCGGAACTCGCTGCGGCGCCGGACCACGTCGAAGCGGTGGTCGAGATAGACCTCCAGCAGCTCCTTCAGGCCCAGGGTGAGCGGCTGGCCGTCCACCAGGGCCACGTTGTTGATACCGAAGGACTCCTCCATCGGCGTCAGCTTGTAGAGCTGTTCCAGGACCGCCTCCGGCACGAAGCCGTTCTTGATCTCGATGACCAGGCGCAGGCCGTGCTCTCGGTCGGTGAGGTCCTTGACGTCGGCGATGCCCTGGATCTTCTTCGCGTTGACCAGGTCCTTGATCTTCGCGATCACCTTCTCCGGGCCGACCGTGAAGGGCAGTTCGGTGACGATCAGCCCCTTGCGGCGGGCGGTCACGGTCTCCACCGTGACCGTCGCGCGCATTCTGAAGGTGCCGCGACCGCTCGCGTACGCGTCCCGGATGCCGTCCAGGCCGACGATCCGGCCGCCGGTGGGCAGGTCGGGGCCCGGCACGTGCTTCATCAGCGCGTCCAGGTCGGCGTTCGGGTACCTGATCAGGTGGCGGGCCGCCGCGATGACCTCGCGCAGGTTGTGCGGCGGCATGTTCGTCGCCATGCCGACCGCGATGCCCGAGGAGCCGTTGACCAGCAGGTTCGGGAAGGCGGCCGGCAGCGCCACCGGCTCCCGCTCCTGGCCGTCGTAGTTCGGCGCGAAATCGACCGTGTCCTCGTCGATCGACTCGGTCATCAGGTTCGTCGCCGCGGCCATCCGGCACTCGGTGTACCGCATGGCGGCCGGCGGGTCGTCATTGCCCAGCGAGCCGAAGTTGCCGTGGCCGTCCACCAGCGGCACGCGCATCGAGAAGGGCTGCGCCAGGCGCACCAGGGCGTCGTAGATCGACGCGTCGCCGTGCGGGTGCAGCTTGCCCATGACCTCGCCGACGACGCGGGCGCACTTCACGTACCCGCGGTCGGGGCGCAGGCCCATCTCGTTCATCTGGTAGACGATCCGGCGGTGCACCGGCTTGAGACCGTCACGGGCGTCCGGCAGGGCGCGCGAGTAGATGACCGAGTACGCGTACTCGAGGTAGGAGCCACGCATCTCGTCCACGACGTCGATGTCGAGGATCCTCTCCTCGAACGAATCGTCGGGCGGCGGGGTCTTCGTGCTGCGGCGGGCCATCGCTGCCGGCTCCTCTTTTCTGGTCGCTCGCCTACGGGGCGCTCAGTCGTGCTGAAGCGATTGACGGATCTGACGCGGACCATTGTGGACCGCGGCACCGACAACCGGGCCACCACCTCGTCTCCACTCGTGGTCTCCACGCCTGACGCAGGCTACGTGATCCGCTGTGGGCGTACGTCGGGCGGGAACTTCGCCGCCGCTGCGCGCGCTTGCATACAGTGGCAGGACCGGCAGGAAAACCGCGGTTTCTCCGACCGCTTCCGCTCGCGAAGGGACGTACATGCCCATGGGTCACACGACCACAGCCGAGGCAGGCTCCGGGGGCCTGACAGCGACCGAGCACCGCCTGGCCAACGGTCTGCGCGTGGTGCTCTCCGAGGACCACCTGACCCCGGTGGCGGCGGTCTGCCTCTGGTACGACGTCGGCTCGCGCCACGAAGTCAAGGGGCGTACCGGCCTGGCTCACCTTTTCGAGCACCTCATGTTCCAGGGCTCCGCCCAGGTGACGGGCAACGGCCACTTCGAGCTGGTCCAGGGCGCCGGCGGCTCCCTCAACGGCACGACCAGTTTCGAGCGCACCAACTACTTCGAGACCATGCCCGCCCACCAGCTGGAGCTGGCGCTGTGGCTCGAGGCCGACCGCATGGGCTCACTGCTCGCCGCCCTGGACGACGAGTCCATGGAGAACCAGCGGGACGTCGTCAAGAACGAGCGCCGCCAGCGCTACGACAACGTGCCCTACGGCACCGCCTTCGAGAAGCTGACCGCCCTCGCCTACCCGGAGGGCCACCCCTACCACCACACGCCGATCGGCTCGATGGCGGACCTGGACGCGGCCACCCTGGAGGACGCGCGCCAGTTCTTCCGCACCTACTACGCGCCCAACAACGCGGTGCTCTCCGTGGTCGGCGACATCGACCCCGTGCAGACGCTCGCCTGGATCGAGAAGTACTTCGGGTCCATCCCGGCGCACGACGGCAAGCCCGAGCCGCGCGACGGCTCCCTGCCGGACATCATCGGCGAGCAGCTGCGCGAGGTCGTCGTGGAGGAGGTTCCGGCACGCGCTCTGATGGCCGCCTACCGGCTCCCGCACGACGGGACGCGCGCGTGCGACGCGGCCGACGTGGCCCTGACGATCCTCGGCGGCGGCGAGTCCTCCCGCCTGTACAACCGGCTCGTACGCCGCGACCGCACGGCCGTGGCGGCCGGCTTCGGCATGCTGCGCCTGGCCGGCGCCCCGTCGCTGGGCTGGCTGGACGTGAAGACCTCCGGTGACGTCGAGGTGCCGGTCATCGAGACCGCCATCGACGAGGAGCTGGCCCGGTTCGCGGAGGAGGGCCCCACGCCCGAGGAGATGGAGCGCGCCCAGGCCCAGTTGGAGCGCGAGTGGCTGGACCGGCTCGGCACGGTCGCCGGCCGTGCCGACGAACTGTGCCGGTACGCCGTCCTCTTCGGCGACCCGCAGCTCGCCCTCACCGCCGTACAGCGCCTCCTGGCGGTGACCCCCGAGGAGGTCAAGGAGGTGGCCCAGGCCCGTCTGCGCCCGGACAACCGCGCCGTCCTCGTCTACGAACCGCTGTCCGCCGAGTCGGCGCAGCACACCGAGGAGGCGGGGCGCGGCGAGGACCCGGAGGAAGAAGCGACCGTAGAGGCGGGCCGCGACGAGACCGAGAACGAGGAGACGGCCAAGTGACCGAGCTCGCCACGATGGACTTCCACCCCCAGCCGCAGCCCGGCCAGGCCAGGCCCTGGGCGTTCCCCGCCCCCGAGCGCGGCACGCTGGACAACGGCCTGACCGTGCTGCGCTGCCACCGACCCGGCCAGCAGGTCGTCGCCGTGGAGGTGCTGCTGGACGCGCCCCTGGACGCCGAGCCGGCCGGCCTGGACGGCGTCGCCACGATCATGGCGCGGGCCTTTTCCGAGGGCACCGACAAGCACTCCGCCGAGGAGTTCGCCGCCGAGCTCGAGCGCGCCGGTGCCACGCTGGACGCGCACGCCGACCACTCCGGCGTCCGGCTCAGCCTGGAGGTCCCCGCCTCCCGCCTGACCAAGGGCCTCGGCCTGCTCGCCGACGCCCTGCGCGCGCCCGCCTTCGCCGGGAGCGAGATCGAACGGCTGGTCCGCAACCGCCTGGACGAGATCCCGCACGAGCTGGCCAGCCCGTCGCGCCGGGCCGGCAAGGAACTCTCCAAGGAACTCTTCCCGGCGACCGCGCGCATGTCCCGTCCGCGCCAGGGCACCGAGGAGACGGTCGAGAAGATCGACGCGGCGGCCGTACGCGCCTTCTACGACCGGCACGTACGCCCCGCCACCGCCACCGTGGTCGTCGTCGGCGACCTCACCGGCACTGACCTGGACGAGCTGCTCGGCGACACCCTGGGCGCCTGGACGGGCACCCCGGGCAGCCCGCGGCCCGTGCCGCCGGTCACCGCCGACGACACCGGCCGCGTGGTCATCGTGGACCGGCCCGGCGCCGTGCAGACGCAGTTGCTGATCGGCCGGATCGGACCCGACCGGCACGACCGTGTCTGGCCGGCCCAGGTGCTCGGCACCTACTGCCTCGGCGGCACCCTCACCTCCCGCCTGGACCGCGTCCTGCGCGAGGAGAAGGGCTACACCTACGGCGTGCGCGCCTTCGGCCAGGTGCTGAGGTCGGCTCCGGACGGCACGGGCGCCGCGATGCTCGCCATCAGCGGTTCCGTGGACACCCCGAACACCGGCCCGGCGCTCGAGGACCTGTGGACGGTGCTGCGCACGCTCGCGGCGGAGGGTCTGACCGACGCCGAGCGGGACGTCGCCGTGCAGAACCTCGTCGGGGTCGCGCCGCTGAAGTACGAGACCGCTGCGGCCGTCGCGGCCACCCTGGCCGACCAGGTCGAGCAGCACCTGCCCGACGACTTCCAGGCCGCCCTTTACCAGCAGCTCGCCGCCACCGGCACCGTGGAAGCCACCGCGGCGGTCGTGAATGCCTTCCCGGTGGACCGTCTGGTGACCGTCCTCGTCGGTGACGCCGCCAAGATCAAGGAGCCGGTCGAGGCGCTCGGCATCGGGGAAGTCACCGTCGTGGCGGCCGAGTAGAGCCCGAGCGGAGCCCGCCCGGACTCCGGGCGGACTCCGGGCGGACGCACGCGCGCGTGGGGGCCCTGACGGCTTACGGGCCGTCAGGGCCCCCACGTTCGTTCCCCAGCCGTTCCAGCTGCTCCCCGGATGTCTGGATTGGGGTGGAGATTCCTGTCTGACCTGTGGGATGCGCTACAAAAGTCCGGATCCGTTTGGGTATGGAAAGCAGGCCCCCTTAGCGTCGTCCGGGCTGTCCGTCAGGCAGTGCGCCGCACCCGCGGCACCGGACAGTCATCGCCGAGTCCCCGTACGGCGCGAGCCAGGGGAGCCGGGGACCCGCCCTCCTGTCGCCGCCTTCGCGGCCGGAGGGGCTCAGTCCCTGGGGTGAATCGGGCGCCCGCGTGCATGCGAGGGGGTCCGTAGGAGACCTTCCTGCTCCGAACCCGTCAGCTAACCCGGTAGGCGAGAGGGAAGGAAAGGACCAGCCACTACATGGCGTTCATGTGCGCCACCGGGAAGCACCGCAGGCCCGGCCGGGTCCAGCGCGCCACCGCTCGGGCGGCCGGCGTCGCGGCCCTGACCACCGGTGTCGTCGGCACCCTCGCGGCCACCCCGGCGCTCGCCGCCGAGAACTCCGTCGAGCAGACCGGCCTCATCCCGGTCATCACCGTGAGTGACGACGTCGCCGAGCAGATCGACGCGCAGGCCACCACGCAGCAGCGGGCCGCCGACCGGAAGGCGGCCGAGCAGGCAGCGGCCAAGGCCGCCGCAGAGCGGGCGATGAAGGAGCGTGAGGTCAGGGTGCGCGCCGCCCGAGAGGCCGAGCGCAAGCGCCTGAACGCCTTCGTCCTGCCGGTCGCGGACTCCTATGTCTCCACCGGCTACCGCGCCAGCAGCTCCCTGTGGTCCTCCGGCTCCCACACCGGCATCGACTTCCATGCGGCCGGCGGAACCCCGGTGCACGCGGTCGGCACGGGCACGGTCGTCTCGGCCGGCTGGGGCGGTGCCTACGGCAACCAGATCGTGATCCGGATGACCGACGGCATGTACACCCAGTACGGGCACCTGTCGTCCATCGGCGTCACCGTGGGCCAGCAGGTCGTCCCGGGCCAGCAGATCGGCCTGTCCGGCGCGACGGGCAACGTCACCGGCCCGCATCTGCACTTCGAGGCCCGTACGACCCCGGAGTACGGCTCGGACGTCGACCCCGTCGCTTACCTGCGCCGGCACGGCCTGAACGTCTGACGGCAGGCGCGCCCCCCGGCCCCGGCTCACCGAGCCGGGGCTTTTTGCCGTTTTTCACGCCGTCCGTGATGCCCGCTGACCAAAAAATATCCATGGATTCCAGGCCGCCGTCGGAAATTCCTGCTCATTGCAATAGAGTCACGGAACACGCGTCCATCGTCGACGTTTCACGGGGATTAAGGCGGAGGTCGGTCATGCGTATTCCGGCACACTCGGTGTGCACGGCGATCCGGGACGACATCGTGGCCGGTGTCCACGAGCGCGGCAGCCGCCTCACCGAGGAAGTGCTGGCCCGCCGCTACGGCGTCTCGCGCGTTCCCGTCCGCGAGGCGCTGCGCACCCTGGAGGCGGAGGGCTTCGTGGTGACCCGGCGGCACGCGGGTGCGTGCGTCGCCGAGCCGACCGAGCGGGAGGCCGCCGACCTGCTGGAGATGCGCATGCTCCTGGAGCCCCTCGGTGCCTCGCGGGCCGCCCAGCGGCGCACGGAGGCCCATCTGAAGGTGCTGCGCGGCCTGGTGCGGCTGGGGCAGGAGCGGGCCAGGCGGGGCGGCAGCGAGGAACTGCGGTCGCTGGACGGCTGGTTCCACGAGACGCTCGCCCAGGCCTCGGGCAGCCAGTCACTGACCTCGATGCTCACCCAGTTGCGGCACAAGATCGCCTGGATGTACGCGGTGGAGGCCCCGGCCAGCCCGGTGGAGTCATGGGCCGAGCGCGGTGTCATCGTGGACGCGGTGGCGCGCGGCGACAGTGAGCGCGCCCGGGCGGTCACGGCCGTGCACACCGAACGCGCGGCCGGCGCGTACCGGCTGCGGATCGTCTCCGGCGCGGACCGCGCCGCGCGTGTGAGGGACTCGCAACACGCCGTAAACATGCCGAGCCTGCGGCATTAACAAGGGCACTGTATACAAAGAAGAGGCATTCGGCGGAGGTGTATTTCTGCTGCCCTTTTCCGGCTGTGTCGCGAATTCGTCGGCAAGGTGAATACGCCCGACGCCCGGGGAATCCGTCGGAAAACGCGGAAGCCGCGCCGCCCCATTCCGGGCGACGCGGCTCACCGGCGCGACTCAGACGGTCTCGGGCAGCTCCTCGAGGCCCTCGGTGACCAGCTTGGCCAGCCGGTCCAGGGCGGCGTCCGCGCCCTCGGCGTCGGAGGCGAGGACGATCTCCTCGCCGCCCTGGGCGCCCAGGCCGAGGACGGCCAGCATGGAGGCCGCGTTGACGGGGTTGCCGTCAGCCTTGGCGACCGTCACCGGGACGCCTGCGGCCGTGGCGGCCCGGACGAAGATGGAGGCGGGGCGGGCATGGAGGCCCTCGGCCCAGCCGACGTTGACGCGGCGCTCAGCCATGTGATGCTGCCCTTCAGGTTCTCAGGGTTGTCTAGACCAGTTTCCCACACGGTGAAGCAGGCCCGGAGCGGGACTGCCGTCCCCCTCCGTCGTGTCGCCGGACCGCGGCCCCGGTCCGGCTTCCGTCCTCCACAGACTGCCTCGCGCCGTTGTCAGGGGCGAGCCTTACGCTGGGGCTCATGCAGACCCCGGCGGACCGGCAGAACCGGCACGAGTACCCCGCCCACTGGGAGGCGGACGTGGTGCTGCGCGACGGCGGCACCGCACGCGTGCGGCCCATCACCGTCGATGACGCCGACCGCCTGGTCAGCTTCTACGAACAGGTCTCGGACGAGTCGAAGTACTACCGCTTCTTCGCGCCGTACCCCCGGCTCTCCGCCAAGGACGTCCACCGCTTCACGCACCACGACTTCGTGGACCGGGTGGGGCTCGCGGCCACCATCGGCGGCGAGTTCATCGCCACCGTCCGCTACGACCGCATAGGGCCCGGCGGCACGCCCGCCTCCGCACCGGCCGACGAGGCAGAGGTCGCCTTCCTCGTGCAGGACGCCCATCAGGGCCGCGGGGTCGCCTCCGCCCTCCTGGAGCACATCGCCGCCGTGGCACGAGAGCGCGGCATCCGCCGCTTCGCCGCCGAGGTGCTGCCCGCCAACACCAAGATGATCAAGGTGTTCACGGACGCCGGGTACACGCAGAAGCGCAGCTTCGAGGACGGCGTCGTACGCCTGGAGTTCGACCTGGAGCCCACCGACCGCTCCCTCGCCGTGCAACGCGCGCGCGAACAGCGCGCGGAGGCCCGGTCGGTGCGACGACTGCTGGCGCCCGGCTCCGTGGCCGTCGTCGGCGTCGGCCGCGCGCCCGGCGGAGTCGGCCGCAGCATCCTGTCCAACATCAGGGACGCCGGCTACACGGGCCGCCTGTACGCCGTGAACCAGGCCTTCCCCGAGGACCTCAAGGACGTCGACGGGGCGCCCGCGCACCGGTCGGTGCGGGAGATCGAGGGGGACGTCGACCTCGCGGTCGTCGCCGTCCCGGCCGAGTACGTGCCCGCGGTGGTCGCCGAGTGCGGCGAACACGGCGTCCAGGGACTCGTCGTCCTCTCCGCCGGCTATGCGGAGAGCGGAGCCGAGGGGCGCGAGCGGCAACGCGCGCTCGTGCAGCAGGCACGCGCGCACGGCATGCGGCTCGTCGGCCCGAACGCCTTCGGGATCATCAACACCGCCCCGGACGTCCTGCTGAACGCCTCGCTCGCCCCCGAGATGCCCCGCCCGGGGCGCATCGGCATGTTCGCCCAGTCCGGCGCCATCGGCATCGCCCTGCTGTCCCGGCTGCACCGGCGCGGGGGAGGGGTCACCGGGGTCACCGGCGTCTCGACGTTCGTGTCCGCCGGCAACCGGGCGGACGTCTCCGGCAACGACGTGCTTCAGTACTGGTACGACGACCCCGAGACCGACGTCGTCCTCATGTACCTGGAGTCCCTCGGCAACCCGCGCAAGTTCACCCGCCTCGCCCGGCGGACGGCGGCGGCGAAGCCACTGGTCGTGGTGCAGGGAGTCGGCTCGGCACCCCAGGGACACGCGGTCCGGGCCACCCGGCTGCCCCCCGCGACCGTCTCCGCGCTGCTCAGGCAGGCCGGCGTGATCCGGGTGGACACGATCACCGAACTGGTCGACGCAGGCCTGCTGCTCGCCCGCCAGCCCCTGCCCCGGGGGCCGCGCGTGGCCATCCTCGGGAACTCGGAGTCGCTGGGCGTGCTGACGTACGACCGGTGCCTCGCCGAGGGGCTGCGGCCGTCGCCCCCGCTGGACCTGACGACCGGGGCGAGCGCGCAGGACTTCCACCGGGCACTGGCCGCTGCCCTGGCCGACGACACGTGCGACGCGGTCGTGGTCACCGCGATCCCCGCGATCGGGGAGGGGTCGCCGGGGGACGCGGAGCTGGCGGAGGCGTTGCGGTCCGCGGCGGCGGAGGTCCCGGGCAAGCCGGTCCTGGTGGTCCATGTGGAGCTGGGCGGACTGGCGGAGGCGTTGTCGGCCGCGGCGAGCACCGCACCACAGGCCGTCGCGAAGGCACCCGGCGCCGAGGGCGGCGCCCGCCCCGCCCCGCCGGAGCGGGCAGACCCCCGTCGCCCTGCGGAACGTCCGCCGGCCGCCGGGGCCGTCCTGCCGCAGACCCCGGCTCCTGGGGAAAGGCGCCTCATCCCCGCCTACCCCGCCGCCGAGCGGGCCGTGCGGGCTCTCGCCGAAGCCGTGAAGTACGGGCAGTGGCGGCGGGAGGCCGCCGATCCCGGCAAGGTTCCGGAGTACGACGACATCGACGAGAAGGGTGCCGCCGAGCTGATCGGCGAGCTGCTCGCGCGCGGGGAGGGGCTCACCATCCCCGCGGAGGAGACCTGCGCTCTGCTCGCCAGGTACGGCATCCACGTCCGCCGGGCGCTGCCCGCCCCCACCGCCGACGCCGCCGCAGAGGCCGCCCGCTCGCTGGGCTACCCGGTGGCCCTCAAGGCCACCGCCCCGCACCTCCGACACCGCGCCGACCTGGGCGGCGTACGGCTCGACCTGGCGGACGAGGAGCAACTGCGCCGCGCTTACGCGGAATTGTCCGAACTGTTCGGGGACCCGCAGGCGCTGCGCCCGGTGGTGCAGGGGATGGCACCCCGGGGTGTCGACACGGTCGTACGGTCGGTGATCGACCCGGCGGCCGGGGCCGTGCTGTCCTTCGGGCTTGCCGGGGCCGCCTCGCAACTGCTCGGGGACATGGCGCACCGGCTGATCCCGGTCACCGACCGGGAGGCGACGTCTCTGGTGCGCTCGATCCGGACGGCACCGCTGCTCTTCGGCTGGCGCGGCTCCACGCCCGTCGACACACCCGCCCTGGAGGAGCTGCTGCTGCGCGTGTCCCGGCTGGTCGACGACCACCCGGAGGTCGTCGCCGTCACCCTGGAGCCGGTCGTCGTGGCCGCACGCGGCGTGAGCGTCCTCGGCGCCACCGTCCGCCTCGCACCTCCGCCCGTCCGCGACGACCTCGGCCCGCGCACCATGCCGGCCTACTGAGCGGCGAAGGGGGACGGATGGAGATCGCCGGACGGGAGCTGCCCGAGGGCAGCTGGTGGGACTGGGAAGTGATCGTCTGGGACGTGGGACAGCTGCGGCTGGCCGCCGGACACGACCTCACCCACCATCACGGCCTGGAGCTGGTCTTCGCCGATCCGGTGTTCGTCTGCTGTCCGCACGCCTTCCAGGACCCCGTCTTCCGCGCGCCCACGGCCGAGGAGACGGCCCGCCTCACCCGGTCCCTGGGCGGCACGCCACCCGTCGTGGTCGCCTTCGAGGCCGACGGCGGCGGGCCGGAACCGGTCTCCTGCCTGGTCGCCGCCGAGCGGCTGGACATCCTTCCCGGGTTCGTCCCGAGGCACCCGGGCGCGGGTGCGCGGGCCGCCCCCGCTCCCCGCGACTGGCCCGGAGCCCCCTTGCCCACGGACTAGGATGGACGCCATGGCCAAGACCAGTACGACGACCCAGGGGCTGCGCGCGGCGATCGAGCGCAGCGGCTACTACCCGGCCCTCGTGGCCGAGGCGGTGGAGGCCGCTGTGGGCGGCGAGCCCATCCGGTCGTACCTGGTCCACCAGGAGACGACGTTCGACCAGAACGAGGTGCGCCGCCATGTGACGGTGCTGGTCCTGACCGGGAACCGTTTCATCGTCAGCCACACCGACGAGCAGGCGGCCGACAGCACCTCCCCGACGCCGTACGCCACCACCTCCACCGAATCCGTGAAGCTCGGCCGGATCTCCTCCGTCGTGCTCAGCCGGGTGGTCTCCAACCCGGAGCAGTACACCCCGGGCACCCTGCCCCGCGAGGTCGTGCTGACCATCGGCTGGGGCGCGGTCAACCGCATCGACCTGGAGCCCGCCGCCTGCGGCGACCCCAACTGCGACGCCGACCACGGCTACACGGGCAACTCCACGGCGGACGACCTCAGCCTGCGCGTCAGCGAGGCCGGGGACGGCCCCGAGACGGTGCGCCAGGCGCTCTCCTTCGCGCAGGCCCTCTCCGAGGCCACCGCGGACCTGACGCGCTGATGTCCCAGCTCTCCGCCTGGGACCACCCGGAACCCCTCGCCCTGGACACGGCGCCGCTGCCCGCGTACGGCACCGGCTCCCTCTCCGACCTGCTGCCCACCCTGGCCTCCGGGATGGGTGTGCCCGGCATGACCGCCGCGATCCCCGAACTGGCCCCGGCCGACCGGGTCTGTGTGTTCCTGGTCGACGGGCTCGGCTGGGAGCAGATCGCGTCCCACCCCGACGAGGCCCCCTTCCTGACCTCGCTGCTCGGCAGCTCCCGCGGTGGCACCGGGCGCCCGCTCACTGCCGGCTATCCGGCGACCACCGCCGCCTCCCTCGCCTCCGTGGGCACCGGACTGCCGCCGGGCGCCCACGGCCTGCCCGGCTACACCGTCCGTGACCCGGCCACCGGCGCGCTGATGAACCAGCTCCGCTGGCAGCCGTACACCGATCCGCGCTCCTGGCAGCCGTACCCGACGGTCTTCCAGCTGGCCCACGAGGCCGGCGTGCACACCGCCCAGGTGTCCTCGCCCGCCTTCGAGCACACCCCCCTCACCAAGATCGCGCTCAGCGGCGGCACCTTCCACGGCCGGCTCACCGGCGAGGAGCGCATGGACCTCGCCGCCGAGCAACTCGCGGCCGGGGACCGCTCCCTGGTGTACACGTACTACGCCGAGCTGGACGGTGCCGGACACCGCTACGGCGTCGCCTCCGACACCTGGCGCGGCCAGCTCATGTACGTCGACCGGCTCGTCCAGCGCCTCGCCGAGCAGCTGCCGCCGCGCAGCGCGCTGTACGTCACCGCCGACCACGGCATGGTCGACATCCCCTTCGACGAGCGGCACCGCATCGACTTCGACGAGGACTGGGAGCTGCGCGCCGGGGTCGCCCTGCTGGGCGGCGAGGGCCGGGCCCGGCACGTGTACGCGGTGCCGGGCGCCGAGAACGACGTGCTGACCTGCTGGCGCGAGGTGCTCGGTGAACAGTTCTGGGTGGCCTCGCGGGACGAGGCGATCGCGGCGGGCTGGTTCGGGCCGCGGGTGGACGCGCGGGTGTACCCGAGGATCGGCGACGTGGTCGCGGCGGCGCACGACAATGTCCTGATCGTCGCCTCGGAGCGGGAGCCGAAGGAGTCCGCCATGGTCGGCAACCACGGCTCTATGACTCCGGCGGAGCAGCTGGTCCCGCTGCTCGAAGTCCGCTCCTGAACCGCTGCTGACCCCGCCCGCTGTCCCTCCTCACCGAAAGGTGCTCAACTCCTCATGCCCGAGCTGGTGTTCTTCTCCGGAACGATGGACTGCGGGAAGTCGACGCTGGCTCTGCAGATCGAGCACAACCGCTCGGCGAGAGGCCTCGTCGGCATGATCTTCACCCGGGACGACCGCGCGGGCCAGGGGAAGCTGTCCTCCCGGCTGGGCCTGGTCACCGACGCGGTGGAGGTCGAGGACGGCCAGGACCTGTACGCCTCCCTCGTGGACCACCTCTCGCAGGGCGGCCGGGCCGACTACGTGATCGCGGACGAGGCCCAGTTCCTCGCGCCCGAGCAGATCGACCAGCTCGCGCGTGTGGTCGACGACCTCGGCCTGGACGTCTACGCCTTCGGGATCACCACCGACTTCCGCTCCAAGCTCTTCCCCGGATCGCAGCGCCTGGTGGAACTCGCCGACCGCATCGAGGTGCTCCAAGTGGAGGCGCTGTGCTGGTGCGGCGCCCGCGCCACCCACAACGCCCGCACGATAGACGGCCAGATGGTCGTCGAGGGCGCCCAGGTGGTCGTCGGCGATGTCAACCAGTCCGCGGGTGAGGTCGGCTACGAGGTGCTGTGCCGCCGCCACCACCGGCGGCGTATGACGAGCGCCTCCGCACGCGCCGCGGCGCTGTCCCCGGACGTCCTGCCCGTTCCGCCCGCCTGAGTCCTCACCGCGGGCTCTGGACCACCGAGAACACCGCCCCTTCCGGGTCCGCGACCGTCGCGACCCGGCCGTATGCGCTGTCGTGGGCCGGACGCAGTACCCGGCCGCCCAGTTCGACCACCCGTTCAAGGGTCTCGTCGGTGTCCGCGACCTCGAAGTACGTCAGCCAGTGCGGCCCCCGGTCGCGGGGAAGGGCGTGGCCCACGCCGTGCAGGCCGACCACCGGGCGCCCACCGATGTGCAGGGTCACGTAGTCGAAGTCGGCGCAGACCAACGGCTCCTCCTCGTGACCGAACACGGTTTCGTAGAACTTGGCGACGCCGGTCGTCTCGAAAGTGAGCAGCTCGTTCCACACGGGCGTGCCGGGCGCTCCGGTGACCGCCGTGGCGAGTCCGGCAGCCTCCTGGCAGAGCCCGAACACCGCGCCGGACGGGTCGGCGGCGATGGCGATGCGGCCGGCCTCGGCCGCGTCCAGCGGGCCGACGGCCACCGTGCCACCGCACAGCCGTACGGAGTCGGCCGTCCGGTCCACGTCGTCCGAGGCGAGGTAGGGCGTCCAGGCGACCGGCAGCCGGTAGTCCGGGGGCAGCTGGCCGATGCCCGCCACCTCGTGTCCGTCGAGCAGCGCCCGTACGTACGGGCCGAGCTGCTGCGGGCCCGGCCGGAACTCCCAGCCGAACAGCTCCCCGTAGAACTCCTCGGTGGTGCCCAGTTCGTGCACCATCAGGCTCACCCAGCAGGGCGTGCCGGGCGCATGCCGCACGTACGGCCCGGCCGACTCCCGTGCCTCGGTCATCGATCACTCTCTCCCCGGCCCCTTGCGGTGGCCGTGTCGCTTCCGCTCCCCGGAAGGGGCGTGCCGCTGCCGCGCGCACGCCCGTGCCGGTGCCGCACCCTTCCGCGGTGCCGCGTGCCGAGCAGTGCCGCAGCCCGGTGGTGTCTTCCGGGAGGATGCCCGATCTGCCGCTCTCTCGCCGCTTCTTGGCGATGTGCGACACGTGTCCATCAGATTTACGGCATGTGTCCGGCCCCGTACGCCCCGTGATCGAGGCCGTGTGGCCGAGCAGAGTAGCCGGACCTGGACGCAGCGGCCACCCCTGGCGTATGCATGGACGTCATGACAGCCATCATCACCGCAACCGAACTGGCACATGACCTGGCCGGAGCGAACCCACCCGTCCTGCTGGACGTCCGCTGGCAACTGAGCATGGCGAAGGCGGCGGGGGCCCCGGCCTTCGACGGGCGGGCCGAGTACGCGGCCGGTCACATCCCCGGCGCGGTCTTCGTCGATCTGGACCAGGAGCTGACCTCGGCCCCCGGCAAGCAGGGCAGGCATCCGCTGCCCGATCTCGCGGAGTTCGGCGCGGTCATGCGCCGCGCCGGTGTGTCGGCCGCCCGGCCGGTCGTCGTGTACGACGGCGGGCAGTGCTGGGCCGCGGCGCGCGCCTGGTGGATGCTGCGCTGGACGGGTCACCCGGACGTGCGGGTACTCGACGGCGGGTTGCCTTCCTGGGAGGGCGAGTTGTCGACCGAGGTGCCGTCCCCGGCGGCGGGTGACTTCGTGCCCGAGCCGGACGCCGCGGGCTTCCTCGACGCGGACGGTGCCGCCGCGCTGGCGCGTTCCGGTCTGCTGCTCGACGCGCGCGCGGGCGAACGGTACCGCGGCGAGGTCGAGCCGATCGACCGGATCGGCGGACACATCCCGGGGGCGGTGTCGGCGCCGACGACGGAGAACGTGGGCCCCGACGGCCGTTTCCTGCCCGCGGCCGAACTGCGGGACCGTTTCAAGGCCCTGGGGGCGCTCGAGGCGCCCGAGGTGGGCGTGTACTGCGGCTCCGGTATCTCGGGGGCGCACGAGGTGCTGGCCCTCGCGGTGGCGGGCGTTCCGGCGGCTCTCTACGTGGGCTCCTGGTCGGAGTGGTCCGCCGACCCGTCCCGCCCGGTGGCCGTGGGGCCCGACCCGCAGTAGCGGCAGGCGCGCAGCCGAGTGAGGGGGCGCAGGGCGTGCCCTCTCACTCGGCTGTCGTACGGCCGTACTCCTACTGCTCCGGATGCTCCCGCTACTCCCTCTGTTCCTGCTTCTTGCGCCGCGTCCCGAACACGATCTCGTCCCAGCTCGGGACGGCGGCCCGGCGGCCGGGGCGGACGCCGTCGGCCTCGGCCTGGCGGTCGGTGGCGCCGATGAGCCGGTCGCGGTGGCTGCCGACGGAGCGCGGCATGAGGACGTCCGCGTAGGCCGAGCCGGCCGAGGCCGCGGGTGCCGGGGGTTCCTCCGCCGCGGTCTGCTCGGCCGCCTCATCGGAGGCCTCCGAAGGGCGTTCGGGCACCACCAGGTCGCCGCGGAAGCTCGGCACCGCCTCCAGCAGGCTGGTCAGCGAGTCGCGTTCGCCCGTGGTGGTCTCCTCGGGGGGCTCAGACGACTGCGCGGGCAGGCTCGGCCGCTCCCGGTCCCCCCGGTCGAGGGCACGGTCCATCGAGCGGTCGCGCGGCAGCCGGGCGATGCGCGGCACGAACGGAAAGCTCGGCTCCGGTACGGCGAGGTCGTCGGACTCGCCGATCAGCGAGCGCGCTTCGGCGTCCACGGCCTGGACGAGCCGCCGTGGCGGGTCGTAGGTCCAGCTCGCCGAGTGCGGTTCGCCCGCGACCCGGTAGACGAGCATGACCTCCCAGGTGCCGTCGTCGCGGCGCCAGGAGTCCCACTGGACGGTGTCCTTCTCGGCGCCGCGCAGCACCAGCCGCTCCTGCACGGCCTCGCCGAGCAGGGGGCCGGAGTTCTCGCCGGGGCGGCGGACCGGGGTCTTGCGGGCCCGCTCGGCCATGAAGGCCCGCTCGGCCAGCACCGGACCCTCGAAGCGCCGGACCCGGTCGACGGGGATACCGGCGAGCTGGGCGACCTCTTCGGCGGTGGCACCGGCGCGTATACGCGCCTGGATGTCACGCGGGCGGAGATGGCTCTCCACCTCGATCTCGATCTGGCCGAGGCGGGGCCGGTCGCCGCGCACGGCGGCGCGGAGCCGTTCGTCGATCGGAAGCGTGTACTCCGTAGAGTCGGCAGCCTTCAGCACCAGCCGTGTGCCGTCATTGGAGACGGCCACGACACGCAGTTCGGGCATGGGGACCTCCCGGGTGGTGCCTGCCGACGTCACGTGCGTCGCTGCTTCCGCTAGTCGAGTGTGGCCTGCCCGGGTGCAGCCTGCCACAACCTTGCCGAGTTGCCCGGCGTGTCGGGCACGGGCCCTGGACCGCCGTTATGGCACGGTTACCTATTCGCAACGCTAAGTGACGAAATTCGTCACCCTGTGCAACTAGCCCCCTCCCGGCGGTCCTACAAGGCCGCGGGCACCCTGGTGGGAGACCGGACCCAGGGCTCGCAACAGTACTCCATTTGGACCACGTGCGTGGATTGGCGCGCCGCCCAACTTCTGGCAAGGCGTGCGACTTGGCCGCCCGCGACCGGGTTCCGCCGGTCACGAAGGTGGCGAACTTCACGCAGGCCCCGGAATCGGAACCAATGGTTTTCGTGCCGGCGCGCGGCCGGCGGACCTGTGGGTCCTACGCCCCCAGAACCCTCCTCAAGTAGTCGTTCTGGAACAGACGTTCCGGGTCGAGGCGGTCCCGAAGCGTCGTGAACTCGCCGAAACGCGGGTAGACCCGGGCGAAGTACTCGGCGTCCCGGGTGTGCACCTTGCCCCAGTGCGGCCGGCCCTCGTGCGCGGTGAAGATGCGCTCGGCGGCGGTGAAGTAGGCCTGGTACGGCGTGCCCCGGTACATGTGCACGGCGATGTACGCGCTGTCCCGGCCGGAGGCGGTGGACAAGGTGATGTCGTCGGCCGGGGCGGTGCGCACCTCCACCGGGAAGCTGACGCGCAGTCCGGAGCGGTCGACCATGGCCTTCAGCTCACGCAGTGTCTCCACCAGGGCCGCGCGCGGGACGGCGTACTCCATCTCCACGAAGCGCACTCTGCGCGGCGACGTGAAGACCTTGTAGGGGATGTCGGTGTACGTCCGCGCCGACAAGGCCTTGCTGGAGACCCGGGCGATCGCCGGAACGGCGGCGGGGGCCGCGCGCCCGACCCACTGGGCCACCTGGAAGACGCCGTTGGAGAGGAACTCGTCCTCGAACCAGCCGGCGAACTTCCCCATCGGCTGCTCGGGGCCCGCGCTGCGGTTGTTGCGCTTGGTGTTGGTGTTGCCGGTGTGCGGGAACCAGTAGAACTCGAAGTGCTCGTTCTCGGCCCAGAGTTCGTCGAACTCGGCGAGGACCCGGTCGAACGGCATCGGCTCCTCGCGTGCGGTGAGCAGGAAGAGGGGCTCCACGGCGAAGGTGATCGCGGTGACGATGCCGAGTGCGCCCAGGCCTGTGCGGGCTGCCGCGAAGACCGCGCGTTCGTCTTCGGTCCCGTTCTCCGAGCAGGTGAGCACCGAGCCGTCGGCGGTGACGAGTTCGAGTCCCTTGATCTGCGCCGCGATCGAGGCCGAGTCACGGCCCGTGCCGTGGGTGCCCGTGCTGGTGGCCCCGGAGACGGTCTGCTCCATGATGTCGCCCATGTTGGTGAGCGACAGGCCCTCGCGCGCCAGAGCCGCGTTGAGTCGCTTGAGCGGGGTGCCCGCCTCGACCGTGACGGTCATGGCCTGCCGGTCGATATTGCGGATACCGGTCAACAGTTGAGGGCGTATCAACAGTCCGTCGGTGGCAGCGATCGACGTGAAGGAATGCCCGGTGCCGACCGCCTTCACCTTCAGGCCGTCCTCACGGGCCCGGCGCACCGCCGCGGCCAGCTCCTCCACGGAGGCCGGCGCAACCTGCCGCGCGGGGCGCGCCGAGACATTGCCGCCCCAGTTACGCCACGTGCCGTTCTGTCCGCTCGCCGTGCTGCTCAACGGTGCCTCCCCGACCCGCGGCCGGCCTGCGCAGCCGGCGGTACCCGAGGAAACCGACCACGACCGCGACGGCACCGGACACAGCCGGAACCCCGTACCCGGCGTGCGCACCGGCCGAGTCGATCACCCGGCCGGCCACGGAGGAGCCGAGCGCGATTCCGACCGCCAGGCCGGTGCTCACCCAGGTCATGCCCTCGGTGAGCCGCGCGCGAGGTACGTGCTCTTCGACGAGGGACATCGTCGTGACCATCGTCGGCGCGATGGACAGCCCCGCAACGAACAGCGCCACGGCCAGAAGCGGCAGGTTTCCGACCAGTAGGAGGGGGATCATACTCACGGCCATCGCCGTCACACCCAGCAGCCACCGGCGTTCCGGTGCCCCCGCGAGCCGCAGCAGCCCGAAGACCACCCCGGCCGCACAGGAGCCCGCCGCGTACAGGGCGAGGACCACGCTCGCGGCGGCCTTGTGGCCGTGTTCGTCGGCGAAGGCCACGGTGACCACGTCGACCGCCCCGAAGATCGCCCCCGTGGCCATGAAGGTCGCCACCAGCACCTGGAGGGCGCCCGAGCGCAGCGCCGAACCGCCGCCGTCCCGCGCGCGCGGGTGCGGCTCGGGCTCGGTGGCGCGCTGGGCGGTCAGCCAGAAGACGCCGACGGCCAGGAACGAGGCTGCCAGCAGGGGGCCCGCCTCCGGGAACCAGGCTGTGGACAGGCCGATGGAGGCGATCGGCCCGACGATGAAGCAGACCTCGTCGACGACCGACTCGAACGAGTACGCGGTGTGCAGTTTCGGCGTGCCCCGGTACAGGGCCGCCCAGCGAGCCCGGACCATCGCCCCCACGCTCGGCACCGAGCCGATGCCGCCGGCGCACACGAACAGCAGCCAGTCCGGCCACCGCCGGTGCGCGGCCAGCAGCAGCCCGGCCGCCGAGGTGAGGGCGACCAGGGCCGCGGGGCGCAGCACCCGCCGCTGCCCGTGCCGGTCCACCAGCCGGGATATCTGCGGTCCGATCGCCGCGGCGGACAGGGCGAGGGTGGCCGACAGCGCGCCCGCGAGCCCGTACCGCCCGGTGAGCTGCGAGACCATCGTGACGACCCCGATGCCCATCATCGACATCGGCAGCCGGCCCAGGAACCCGGCGGTGGAGAAGGCTCTGGTGCCGGGCTGGGCGAACAGGGCGCGGTAGGGGCTGGGCACGCGGCGCTCCGTAAGGCGTGAAAGGTGTCGACACAGCTTACGGGCGGGTCACCCTCAGCGCACCCGGTTTTCCCGGCCGTCACTGCCGGGTGGCAGGATCGAGACATGCCAGACGCGCTCGATGCCACCCCGTACGACGCCCTGCTCCTGCTCTCCTTCGGCGGCCCCGAAGGCCCGGACGACGTGGTCCCGTTCCTGGAGAACGTCACGCGTGGGCGCGGTATCCCCAAGGAACGCCTCAAGGAAGTCGGACAGCACTACTTCCGGTTCGGCGGGGTCAGCCCCATCAACGACCAGAACCGCGCCCTGCTGGACGCCCTCCGCAAGGACTTCGCCGAGCACGGCCTGGGCCTGCCGGTCTACTGGGGCAACCGCAACTGGGCGCCGTACCTCACGGACACCCTGCGCGAGATGGTCGCCGACGGCCGCCGCCGCATCCTGGTGCTCGCCACCAGTGCCTACGCCTCCTACTCGGGCTGCCGTCAGTACCGCGAGAACCTCGCCGACGCGCTGGCCGCCCTGGAGAGCGAGGGCCTGCAGCTGCCCAGGATCGACAAGCTGCGGCACTACTTCAACCACCCGGGCTTCGTGGAGCCCATGATCGACGGGGTGCTCCGCGCCCTCGCCGACCTCCCCGAGCACGTCCGCGAGGGCGCCCACATCGCCTTCACCACCCACTCCGTACCGACCGCCGCAGCCGACACCTCCGGCCCCGTCGAGGCGCACGGCGAGGGCGGCGCCTACGTGGCGCAGCACCTGGACGTGGCCCGGCTGATCGCCGACGCCGTCCGGATGCGCACCGGCGTCGGCCACCCGTGGCGGCTCGTCTACCAGTCCCGCTCCGGGGCCCCGCACATCCCGTGGCTGGAGCCGGACATCTGCGACCACCTCGAGGAGCGGCACGCCGCCGGGGTTCCCGCGGTCGTCATGGCGCCCATCGGCTTCGTCTCCGACCACATGGAGGTCCTCTACGACCTCGACACCGAGGCCAAGGCCAAGGCGGAGGAGCTGGGCCTGCCCGTGCGCCGCTCGGCCACGGTCGGCGCCGACCCCCGGTTCGCCGCTGCCGTCCGCGAGCTGATCCTGGAGCGCGCCGCCGTGGAGCGGGGCGAGGACGTCACCCCCTGCGCCCTCGGCACCCTCGGCCCGAGCCACCAGCTGTGCCCGGCCGGCTGCTGCCCGGCCCGCACCCCGCACCCGGCCGCCGCGGGCTCCGACAGCCCCTACGCCTGATGAGGACACCCGTGACCGACGCCCTGCACAGGGAACTGCTCGAACTCGCCCAGGAGGCCGCCCGCCGCGCCGGGGAGCTGTTGCGCGACGGCCGCCCGGACGACCTCGCCGTGGCGAGGACCAAGTCCAGCCCGATCGATGTCGTCACCGAGATGGACATCGCGGCGGAGAAGCTGATCACCGACCTGATCTGCGGCGCCCGCCCCGACGACGGTTTCCTGGGGGAGGAGGGCGCTGCCGTCGAGGGCAGCAGCGGAGTCCGCTGGGTGATCGATCCGCTCGACGGCACCGTGAACTACCTGTACGGCCTGCCGACCTGGGCGGTGTCCATCGCCGCCGAGCGGGACGGCGAGGCCGTGGTCGGGGTCGTCGCGGCCCCGATGCGCGGTGAGACCTACCACGCGGTGCGCGGCGGGGGTGCCTGGGCCACGGGGGCGTGGGAGGGCGAGCGGGCGCTCGCCTGCCGTCCCGCACCCCCGCTGGAGCAGGCGCTCGTCTCCACCGGGTTCAACTACGTCGCCGAGGTCCGCGCCCACCAGGCCGAGGTGGCAGCCCGCCTCATTCCCCTGGTGCGGGACATCCGGCGCGGCGGCTCGGCGGCGATCGACCTGTGCGACGTGGCCTGCGGCCGGCTCGACGGGTACTACGAGCGGGGGCTGAACGCGTGGGACATGGCCGCGGGGGACCTGATCGCCAGGGAAGCGGGCGCACTGACCGGTGGACGGCCCCAAGGGCGTCCCTCACGTGATCTGACGGTGGCCGGCAGCCCGGGGGTCTTCGAGCCCCTCCAGCGCCTGCTGGAGGACTTCGGGGCCTGGCACGACTGAGAGCGGGCGCCGGCGCAGGAGAGGGCCGGCCTCGGAAACCGACGGACGCAAGCCCGAGGAGCCGCGGAGGCAAGCCGGAGGAGCCGCCGGACGCGAAGGGACCCCGACGCTGGATTCGCCGGGGTCCCTTCGCGCGCTTCTTGCCGGTCAGGCGTGTGACGCGCCGACCTCCACACCGTGTTCGGCGGCGAGGCGGCGCAGGTCCTCGAGTTCGGCCTGCTCCACCTCCACGAGGAAGTCGTCGCCCTCGTCACGCGCCCGCGACAGGTCGGACTCGGTCGCCCTTATGCGCTGCAGAAGTCCCGTGGTGAATGCGTCCATGCTGCGCCCCCTCGTCCTGGGTCGTGGGTCGGTGGCACGGGGGTGTGCCGTTCGGAAGGGACGATCACATCTCTCGCGGGTGCCCAGCGCTGCCCGGCCGGGCGGCGACGGTGCCGGACACCCGCGCCCACGCTGCGAAGCGGACGGGTGTGCCGCATGGTGCTGCGGCACATGCAGAGCGTGATCGCGGGGTGTAACACCCGTCCTCCCCCCGCTCTCTTCCGCGGAAACCTCCGCCGGAAGAGAAAAATCTCGCGTTTCCGCCCCGCCGCCTCGATCCCTTCGGTCGGCTACCCGTCTTACAGCCGACTTATGGCCGAAAAGGGCAGGATGGAGGTCACACCCGAGATCAGCCCTGCCCGCGCGCGCCCACGGCGCGCCCCCCGGGTTGGACACAGGAAGGACAAGCGACGTGCGCGTACTCGTCGTCGAAGACGAGCAGTTGCTCGCCGATGCGGTGGCCACCGGACTGCGCCGGGAGGCCATGGCCGTCGACGTCGTGTACGACGGTGCGGCTGCCCTGGAGCGCATCGGCGTCAACGACTACGACGTGGTCGTCCTCGACCGCGACCTCCCGCGCGTGCACGGCGACGACGTCTGCCGCAAGATCGTCGAGCTGGGCATGCCCACGCGTGTGCTCATGCTCACCGCGTCCGGAGACGTCAGCGACCGTGTCGAGGGCCTGGAGATCGGCGCCGACGACTATCTGCCCAAGCCGTTCGCCTTCAGCGAGCTGATCGCGCGCGTGCGCGCCCTCGGCCGCCGTACGAGCGTGCCGCTGCCGCCGGTCCTGGAGCGCGCCGGCATCAAGCTCGACCCCAACCGCCGCGAGGTCTTCCGCGACGGCAAGGAGGTCCAGCTCGCGCCCAAGGAGTTCGCGGTGCTGGAGGTGCTGATGCGCAGCGAGGGCGCTGTCGTGTCCGCCGAGCAGCTTCTGGAGAAGGCCTGGGACGAGAACACCGACCCGTTCACCAACGTGGTGCGGGTCACGGTCATGACGCTGCGCCGCAAGCTGGGCGAGCCGCCGGTCATCGTCACCGTCCCCGGCTCCGGCTACCGGATCTGATCCCCGTGGCCGCGACACCCGCGCCGCCCCAGGCGCCACCGAAACCCACCTGGGACCCGAGGAGGCCGCAGCCTCCCTTTCCCTGGCTGCGTCCGACCATCCGCATACGGCTCACGCTGCTGTACGGCGGCATGTTCCTGATCGCCGGCATCCTGCTGCTGTCGATCATCTACCTGCTGGCCGCACAGGCCATCAACACGGGCAACCAGCCGCTGTTCAAGATCGTCAGCTTCCAGGAGCTGAAGGTCTCCAGTGAGAACTGCCCCGCGATCAACACCACCAGCCTGCCGCTGGCGGACTTCAACGAGGCGATCAGCCGGTGCGTGGACCACCAGCGCCAGGCGGCCCTGGACGACCTGCTCAGCCGCTCCCTGCTGGCCCTGCTGGGACTCGCCGTGATCGCCTTCGCGTTCGGCTACGCGATGGCGGGCCGTGTGCTGTCCCCGCTCGGCCGGATCACCCGCACCGCCCGCCAGGTGGCCGGCTCCGACCTGTCCCGGCGGATCGAGCTGGACGGCCCGGACGACGAGCTGAAGGAGCTGGCCGACACCTTCGACGACATGCTGGAGCGCCTGCAGCGGGCCTTCACCGCCCAGCAGCGCTTCGTCGCCAACGCCTCCCACGAGCTGCGCACGCCGCTCGCGATCAACCGCACGCTGCTGGAGGTGCACCTGTCCGATCCGGACGCGCCGGTGGAACTGCAGCAGCTCGGCAAGACGCTGCTGGCCACCAACGAGCGCAGCGAGCAGCTGGTCGAGGGCCTGCTGCTGCTCGCCCGCAGCGACAACCAGATCATCGAGCGGGGGCCCGTCGATCTGGCCGAGGTGGCCGGGCAGGCCATCGACCAGGTGCATGGCGAGGCGGAGGCCAAGGGAGTCGAGATACGCGGCGAGCGCAAGCCCGCCGTGGTGCAGGGCAATGGCGTGCTGCTGGAGCGGATCGCGCTGAACCTCGTCCAGAACGCGGTGCGCTACAACGTGCCGGAGTCCGGCTGGGTCGAGGTCACCACCGAGGTGGCGCACGGGCAGGCCGTGCTGACCGTGTCGAACACCGGGCCGGTGGTGCCGGCGTACGAGATCGACAACCTCTTCGAGCCGTTCAGACGGCTGCGTACGGAGCGCACAGGCAGCGACAAGGGGGTGGGCCTCGGTCTGTCCATCGTCCGTTCCGTGGCCCGCGCGCACGGCGGCCACATCGCGGCGCGGCCCAGGGAGGGCGGCGGTCTGGTGATGCGTGTCACCTTGCCGTTGTGACCGGGTCTGTGGTCCGTCCGTGATCCACCACCTGATCCGTTCCGTGCCAGGTTCTGTAGTCTGTGCCGACACACCCGGAAGCTGTTCGCTTTACGCGGAATTTTCCGGACCTCTCACGAGGTTCTCACTGTGTGATCGATCACATGGGCGGATTTCCGGCCATGTACTGTCCGTGATCATGGCGCGGCATGGAAACCCGGGAAAATCGGGGTTTTCAGGACTCCTGATCACGGGAAGTACACGGTGGGGCGCCTTTGAGGTGCGGCATTCGAACCGTGTACGGTCCTCACCGCCATCCAAGCCGATCACTCTTGAGAGATCGGATTGGGTGTCGATTGAGTAACAGACCTTGATGTGAGGCAAAATCTCCGCCTCGGGTCGGGCACAAGTCCGGCCTCTCACGCGTTACGTGCGCTGGAGACACCGCAGACACCCAGAGGGGGAGAGCGACATGGCAACCGATTACGACACTCCACGCAAGACCGATGACGACGTCGACTCGGACAGTCTTGAAGAGCTGAAGGCCCGAAGGAACGACAAGTCCACCTCCGCGGTGGACGTCGACGAGTTCGAGGCGGCCGAGGGCCTCGAGCTGCCGGGCGCCGATCTCTCGAACGAGGAGCTGGCCGTCCGTGTACTGCCGAAGCAGCAGGACGAGTTCACCTGCATGAGCTGCTTCCTGGTGCACCACCGCAGCCAGCTTGCCCGGGAGAAGAACGGTCAGCCGATCTGCCGCGACTGCGACTGAGGACGGGTCGGCCGTGACTGGCTCGACCCCTCCGCGGAAGCGCCGCTTCCCCCTGCTGGGAGCGGACCAAGGGCCGTCCGACGGCTCGCACGGCGCGCGTGACGACGAGCGGGGCTCACCCGATGCGGGAGCCTCGCTCGAACCGGCGACCGGGCGTCAGGGCGCCTCGGCGTCGGGAAGGCCGGCGCCCATCGCCTGGCGCCAGGCCGCGGTGGTGCGGGACAAGGCGCGGGGGCTGGCCCGCGAAGGCGTCCGTATGGGCGGCAGCCGCGCCCGCGCGGGCCTGGCGTACCTCACGGACCGGATCATCGAGATCGCCCCGCGTGTCCTCGTACGCGACCTCGACACCCTGCGTCGGCAGTTCCCGGGCCTCGGGCCCGAGCAGCTCGCCGACAAGCTCGTCGCGGGCGCGGCGACCGGGACCTCCACGGTCGGGGCCGGAATCGGAGCGGCGGCCATGCTGCCGGTGCCGCCGGCCATGCCGACCGAGCTGGCCGCGGAGATCACCGGAGTCGCGGCGATAGAGCTGAAGCTCATCGCCGAACTGCACGAGGTGTACGGCGTACGACCGCCCGGGAACCTCAAGGCGCGCAGCACCGCGTATCTGTCCTCCTGGTCGGGGGAGCGCGGCATCGACGTGATGAAACCGTCGACGATCAACACGGCCCTCGGGGGCCAGATGAAACGCGAGCTGCGTCAGCAGATCATGAAGCGGATGGTCCGGGACATGCCCAACCTGATGCCGTTCATGGTCGGCGCGGTGGTGGGCGCGGTCATGAACCGCCGCGACACCAGGAGACTCGCAGCACGCATCCGCGCGGACCTCAGAAAGATCCAGGTCCCCTGGGACGAGCTGCCCGAACTCCCACCCCTGGAGCAGCCGGCGGACCCCCTGGAGCCGGGCACCGAACTGGGTTAGGGGCCGGGCTAGGCCTGCTGTCCCCGCGCCGCCTCGATCGCCGCCGCCAGCCGCTCGGGCTCCCGCGTCGACAGGTACAGGTAGGGCGTCGGGTCCTGCGGGTCCGTGACCTCCACGCGCAGCGCCGTGGGGATGTAGGAACGCAGCAGGAGGAAGGCGCGGGTGTCGGCCTTGTAGGTGCGCCAGGCGCGGGCCTCCTCGGCGTCCAGGATCTCCGACCCGCCCAGCGCCGACACCGGGATCTTCGCCTCGCCCGCGATCAGGGATCCGCCCACGACCCGGATCCGCAGCGACCCGTAGGAACTGGCCGCGACCGCGGCGGCAGCCGTGCCGCCGGCCAGGCCCCCGAGCATCGGCAGGGTGCCGTAGGGGAGCAGGATCAGGGCGAGGGAGAAGCCCACGAGGAAGCTGATCAGCCACCACGAGCGGGGGGCGGTGAGGCGTTCTTCGTAGGGGGTGGCGGAGTGCTGCATGGAGCCAAGCTTGGCACGGGATCGAGACAGGGCCGGAGCCGGGGCAGCCGGTGCGAAGCGCTGTCGGGCAGGGCGGTGGCGGGTGACGGGCGGGCGGGTAAGGTCTGCGGCTGTGAGTGGTAGTTCCGCAGCTCTTCAGCCTCCGGCCGACGCCGTGACACCGGTTCGGCATCCCGACGCGCCCGCCCCCGGGCAGCCTCTCGGCGCCCACTACGAACACTGTTTCGGTTGTGGCCCCGGGCAGCCGCACGGCCTGCACCTGGAGGCACGGGCCGGTGAGGGTGTCTCCCTCACCGCCGAGTTCACCGTCCAGCCCGCCCACCAGGGCGCTCCCGGCCTTGCCCACGGCGGTGTGCTGGCCACCGCCCTCGACGAGACCCTCGGCTCGCTGAACTGGCTGCTGCGGACCATCGCCGTCACCGGCCGGCTGGAGACCGACTTCCTCCGGCCGGTCCCGGTGGGCACCACGCTCCACCTGGAGGCCGAGGTCACCGCCGTCGCCGGGCGGAAGATCTACTCCACCGCGACCGGGCGCATCGGCGGCCCCGACGGGCCCGTCGCCGTCCGCGCCGACGCCCTGTTCATCGAGGTGAAGGTCGACCACTTCATCGACCACGGCCGCAAGGAGGAGATCCAGGCCGCCATGAGCGACCCGGACCAGATCCGGCGGGTCCGCGCCTTCGAGGTGAACCCGTGAGCCGCGACCTCCTCAACGTGCTCATCCGGCGTGTCGACCCGGACGTACCGCTTCCGGCGTACGAGCACCCCGGTGACGCCGGTGCCGATCTGCGCACCACCGAGGCGTGCGAACTGGCGCCCGGCGAGCGGGCCGTCCTGCCCACGGGGGTGTCGATCGCCCTCCCGGAGGGGTACGCGGCATTCGTGCACCCACGTTCCGGACTCGCCGCCCGCTGCGGTGTCGCCCTCGTGAATGCCCCAGGGACGGTTGATGCCGGGTACCGTGGGGAGATCAAGGTGATCGTGGTGAATCTCGACCCGCGCGAGTCCGTGCGGTTCGAGCGCTTCGACCGGATTGCCCAACTGGTCGTCCAGCAGGTCGAGAGGGTCCGCTTCCAGGAGGTGGCGGAACTTCCCGGCTCGGCGCGGGCCGAGGGGGGCTTCGGGTCCACCGGCGGCCATGCCGCGGTGGGCGACGAGAGCGGCACAAGCGGTCAGGCCGTCGTGGACGGCCCGACGGGTGGGAATCGATACGCTTCGGTCGTATCCGACCGGGAAGGACAGTGACGTGTTCGGACGTCGCAAGAAGAAGGGTGCCGCCGAGGACGCGGCCGGCGAGGCCGAGCAGGTCGTCGACAACGTCGACACCGAGGCGGACGAGGAAGAAGAGGGCGAGCGCGAGCGCGTCCGCCTTGAGCCCGAGCCCCGGCCCGACGGGCCGTGGGACAGCAGCGAGGTGCGCGAACCGGCCGAAGGCCGGGTCGACCTCGGCGGCCTGTTCGTGCCGGGCGTCGACGGCATGGAGCTGCGGGTCGAGGTGGCCGGTGACGCGATCGTCGCCGCGACCGTCGTGCTGCGCGACAGCGCCATCCAGCTCCAGGCGTTCGCCGCGCCCAAGCGCGAGGGCATCTGGGGCGAGGTCCGCGAGGAGATCGCGTCCGGCATCACCCAGCAGGGCGGCATCGTCGACGAGGTCGAGGGGCCGCTGGGCTGGGAGCTGCGCGCCCAGGTGCCGGTGCAGCTGCCGGACGGCACGGGTGGTTTCCAGGTCGTGCGGTTCGTCGGCGTGGACGGTCCGCGCTGGTTCCTGCGCGGTGTGATCTCCGGCCAGGGCGCGGTGCAGCCGCAGGCCGCCGGCCTGCTGGAGCAGATCTTCCGGGACACGGTCGTGGTCCGCGGCGAGGGCCCGATGGCGCCCCGCGACCCGATCGTCCTCAAGCTGCCGAACGACGCCCAGATGGTTCCCGAGGGCGTCCAGCAGGAGGAGTCCTCGCGCTTCTCCGGCGGCATGGGCCAGCTGCAGCGCGGACCGGAGATCACCGAGGTCCGCTAGCCGGCCCCGCTCGGCAGGGATTCGACGGGCCGCACCCCAGCCCCGGGGTGCGGCCCTTTCACGTACGTGACGTCCGTGCGGGAACGCATGCGCGCCCGCCTCCTGGCAGGGCCGGTCCGTGTTCGTCACCGGTCCCGCCCAGGAGGCCTGCCGCGACCCCACGCGCCCCGGGTACGACATCCCGGCGATCTCCCCATCGCCGAGACCAGCCGGGTCCAGGGCCACGACCTGTACGGCACCGACATCGGTGAACGGCTACGCCGGCGCTCGCCTGCCCGTCCCGTCGACCGGCTCGGGGCGCTCGCCTGCCCGTCCCGTCGACCGGCTCGGAGCGGCATGTCCCCGGTCGTCGGCCGTGCGGCGGCTGTCCCGAGCTCGGCCCCGGCCGCCGGGTCGATCACCGGGGACGGCCTCAACGCCCTGCACGACCGGCGGCGCCACCACGGCCGGCACCCGCACGGCCGGCCCCGGACCTCCTTGCCGGCCCCAAAAGCCTCTTCGCCGCCTGAAAGACCCCACGGCGACAACCCAGACCGCTCCCGAACGTTGTCCCACCGGGCCCGCTGCGGTGATACTGGCGCCCGGCCCGCGGGGGAGGCGAGATGACCGATGTGATCACCGAAACCATGGTGCGCGTCACGGACGTGCACAAGTCGTACGGGCGTGGCGCCGCCGCCGTCCATGCCCTGCGCGGGGTCTCCTTCGAGGTCCCGCGCGGCGAACTCGTCGCCCTCAAGGGGCGCTCGGGCTCCGGCAAGACCACCCTGCTGAACATCGTCGGCGGCCTCGACGCACCCGACCGGGGACACGTCGAGATCGAGGGGCGGGACCTCGCCGAGCTGGGTGAGAGCGGCCTGCTGGAGCTGCGCCGGGACCACATCGGGTTCGTCTTCCAGTCCTTCGGGCTCATCCCGATCCTCAGCGCCGCCGAGAACGTCGGCGTGCCGCTGCGGCTGCGCCGCGCCGACCCCCGCGAGCGCGAGGAGCGGGTCGAGCTGCTGCTCTCCCTCGTCGGGCTCGCCGATCACGCCGCCCAGCGGCCCGGCGAGCTGTCCGGCGGCCAGCAGCAGCGGGTCGCCATCGCCCGCGCCCTCGCCAACCGCCCCGCCCTGCTCATCGCCGACGAGCCGACCGGCCAGCTGGACGCCGAGACCGGGCACGCCGTCATGGAGCTGCTGCGGGCCGTGGTCCGCAGCGAGGGGGTCACCGCTCTGGTCGCCACGCACGACGCGACCCTCCTCGACCTGGCCGACCGGGTGCTGGAGCTGAACGACGGCGAGATCACCGAGCACTGAGCGGCTCCGCCGGCACCGAGCCGCCGTACCGGGCGCTCTGTGCCGCGGCCGGAGCCGTCAGAGGTGCATCAAAGACCCCCCGCCGACCCGGTCCTCACCTCCTTTGCCCACATCATTGGTCGTAAGGTCGACGCTGCATACGCAGCAGTAGACCGGAAGACAATGAGGACATGGGACGCGGCAAGCTTCGGATCTATCTCGGCGCGGCACCCGGCGTGGGCAAGACCTACGCCATGCTGGCCGAGGCGCACCGCCGTGTGGAGCGGGGCACCGACTGCGTCGTGGCCTACGTGGAGCACCACGACCGCCCGCGCACCGAGGCGCTGCTGCACGGCCTGGAGCAGGTCCCGCGCAGGCGCCTGGAGCACCGGGGCACCACGTCCGGCGAGATGGACGTCGACGCCGTGCTGCGCCGCGGGCCCGCCGTCGCCCTCGTGGACGAACTCGCCCACACCAACATCCCCGGCTCGCGCAACGCCAAGCGCTGGCAGGACGTGGAGGAGCTGCTGGCCGGCGGGATCGACGTCATCTCGACCGTCAACATCCAGCACCTGGAGTCGCTCGGCGACATCGTCGAGTCGATCACCGGGGTGCGGCAGTGGGAGACCGTGCCCGACGAGGTCGTCCGCCGGGCCGATCAGATCGAGCTGGTCGACATGTCCCCGGAGGCGCTGCGCCGCCGTATGGCCCACGGAAACATCTACCGGCCGGACGAGATCGACGCGGCCCTCGGCAACTACTTCCGGCCCGGCAACCTCACCGCCCTGCGCGAGCTGGCGCTGCTGTGGGTGGCCGACCGGGTCGACGAGTACCTGAACGAGTACCGCACCGACCACCGGGTCTCCACGATCTGGGGCTCGCGCGAGCGGATCGTGGTCGGGCTGACCGGCGGCCCGGAGGGACGGACGCTGATCCGCCGGGCCGCGCGGCTCGCGGAGAAGGGCGCCGGCGGCGAGGTCCTCGCCGTCTACATAGCCCGCAGCGACGGCCTGACCGCCGCCTCCCCGAAGGAACTCGCTCTCCAGCGCACCCTCGTCGAGGACCTCGGCGGCACCTTCCACCACGTCGTCGGCGACGACGTACCCGCCGCCCTGCTCGACTTCGCGCGCGGCGTCAACGCCACCCAGATCGTGCTCGGCTCCTCGCGCCGCAAGACCTGGCAGTACGTCTTCGGGCCCGGCGTGGGCGCGACGGTCGCCCGGGACTCCGGCCCCGACCTCGACGTGCACATCGTCACCCACGACGAGGTCGCCAAGGGCCGCGGACTGCCCGTGGCCCGGGGCGCGCGGCTCGGCCGCTCCCGGATCGTCTCGGGCTGGCTGGCCGGGCTCGTCGGCCCGGCGGTGCTCGCGGTGCTGCTGAACACCGTCGACATCGGCCTCGCCAACGACATGCTGCTGTTCCTGGCCGTCACGGTCGCCGCGGCCCTGCTCGGCGGCCTGCTGCCCGCGCTGGCCTCCGTGGCCTTCGGGTCCCTGCTGCTGAACTACTTCTACACCCCGCCCCTGCACCGGCTGACCATCGCCGACCCCAGGAACATCGTCGCCATAGTGATCTTCTTCGGGGTCGCCGTGTCCGTCGCATCCGTGGTCGACCTCGCGGCCCGGCGCACCCACCAGGCGGCCCGGCTGCGCGCCGAGTCCGAGATCCTGTCCTTCCTCGCCGGGAACGTGCTGCGCGGCGAGACCAGCCTGGAAGCGCTGCTGGAACGGGTCCGCGAGACCTTCGGCATGGACTTCGCGGCCCTGCTGGAACGCGAGAGCGACGTGGCGCCCTGGACGTGCGCCGGCCGCGCGGGCTCGGGGCCCGAGCCGGCCCGGCCCGAGGACGCCGATGTCGACATCCCGGTCGGTGATCGCCTGGCACTGGCCCTCACCGGCCGGGTGCTGCCCGCCGAGGACCGCCGGGTGCTCGCCGCCTTCGGCGCGCAGGCCGCCGTCGTCCTCGACCGCAGGCGCCTGCAGGAGGAGGCCGACCAGGCCCGCGCGCTCGCCGAGGGCAACCGCATCCGCACCGCCCTGCTCGCCGCCGTCAGCCACGACCTGCGCACCCCCCTCGCCGGCATCAAGGCCGCCGTCTCCTCGCTGCGCTCCGACGACGTGGCCTGGTCCGAGGAGGACCGGGCGGAGCTGCTGAAGGGCATCGAGGAGGGCGCCGACCGGCTCGGCCACCTCGTGGGCAACCTGCTCGACATGTCCCGCCTGCACACCGGCACCGTCGCCCCGGTCATCCGCGAGGTCGACGTCGACGAGGTCGTGCCGATGGCGCTCGTCGGCGTGCCTGAGGACAGCGTCGAGCTGGACGTGCCCGAGACGCTGCCCATGGTCGCCGTCGACCCCGGGCTGCTGGAGCGGTGCGTGGCCAACCTGGTGGAGAACGCCGTCAAGTACAGCCCGCCCGGCCGGCGCGTCCTCGTCTCCGCCAGCGCGATCAGCGACCGGGTCGAGGTACGGGTCGTCGACCGCGGGCCGGGCGTCCCGGACGAGGCGAAGAACCGTATCTTCGAACCCTTCCAGCGATACGGCGACGCGCCGCGCGGCGCCGGAGTGGGCCTCGGCCTCGCGGTCGCCCGCGGCTTCGCCGAGGCGATGGGCGGCACCCTCAACGCCGAGGACACGCCGGGCGGCGGACTCACCATGGTTCTCAGCCTGCGCGCGGCGCCGTCGCTCTGCGCACAGCTCATCCCCGCAGCACCAGAAAGGCAGGCCCCATGACGACCCGGGTGCTCGTGGTCGACGACGAGCCGCAGATCGTGCGCGCCCTCGTGATCAACCTCAAGGCACGCGAGTACGAGGTGGACTCGGCCCCCGACGGCAGGACCGCCCTCGACCTCGCCGCCTCCCGCCACCCCGACGTGGTCGTCCTCGACCTCGGCCTGCCCGACATGGACGGCGTGGAAGTGATCAGGGGGCTGCGCGGCTGGACCCGCGTACCCATCCTGGTGCTGTCCGCCCGGCACTCCTCCGACGAGAAGGTCCAGGCGCTGGACGCGGGCGCCGACGACTACGTCACCAAGCCCTTCGGCATGGACGAGCTGCTGGCCCGGCTGCGGGCCGCCGTCCGCCGGGCCGAGCCGGCCGGGGCGGGCGAGGACGAGGTGACGACCGTGGAGACCGAGGGCTTCACCGTCGACCTGGCCGCGAAGAAGGTCAACCGGGCGGGCAAGGACGTACGCCTCACCCCGACCGAATGGCACCTGCTGGAGGTGCTGGTCCGCAACACCGGCCGCCTGGTCGGCCAGAGACAGCTGCTCCAGGAGGTGTGGGGCCCGTCGTACGGGACGGAGAGCAACTACCTGCGCGTCTACATGGCCCAGCTGCGCAGGAAGCTGGAGGCGGACCCGTCGCACCCGAAGCACTTCATCACCGAGCCGGGGATGGGGTATCGGTTCGAGAAGTGAGCTGCGCTACGGCGCTGTCGGCGGGTCCCGGTACGCTGCTGATATGAGTGCTGTTTCTCGTTCAGAAAAGCCAGCCGGCCGGTTCCGCCGTATGCTCGGCCGGCTCTCCTCCTCGCAGGAGGATCTGGAGTCCGAGGAGCTGCGCGAGGACGCCGACACGGCGGGCTGTACCAGGATCTGCGACTGTCACGACCGGCAGATCGTCACGGTAACTGGTACCTTGCGCACGGTCACCCTGCGCCCGCGTGCCGGTGTACCGGCCCTGGAGGCCGAGTTGTTCGACGGCTCGGCCGCGCTGGACGTGGTGTGGCTCGGCAGGCGCTCCATCGTGGGCATAGAACCGGGGCGCAGGCTGATCGCATCGGGCCGGATCTCGATGAGCCGGGGCCGCCGGGTGCTGTTCAATCCGAAGTACGAACTACGACCCCTCGGACGGGAGTAGCCGGTGACGTCCCTCGACAAGCCGACCCAAGACACCGGACAGGACCGGACCGACGACACCCGGGCGGTGACCGAGGCCGCTCTGGTCGAGGCGTTCGGCGGCATCCGCGGCATGGTCGAGACGGTCGTTCCGGGCCTCCTCTTCGTCGCGATCTTCACGGTCGACAAGAACCTGCACGTCTCGGCGATCGCCGCGCTGGCCGTCTCCGTGGTCCTCGTCGTGGTCCGGCTGGCCATGAAGGACACCGTCAAGCACGCCTTCAGCGGCGTCTTCGGCGTGGTCTTCGGTGTCGTCTTCGCGATGTTCACCGGGAACGCCAAGGACTTCTACCTCCCCGGCATGCTCTACACCCTGGGCCTGGCGCTGGCGTACATCATCACGACCCTCGCCGGAGTGCCCCTGATCGGCCTCGTCCTCGGCCCGGTCTTCAAGGAGAACCTCTCCTGGCGCACCCGCAACCCCGGCCGCAAGAAGGCTTATGCGAAGGCCAGTTGGGCCTGGGGCCTGATCCTGCTCGCCAAGTGCGCGATCCTCTTCCCGCTGTACTGGTGGGCCGACACCACCCAGCTCGGCTGGATCCTGGTCGCCCTGAAGATCCCGCCGTTCCTGCTGGCCGTATGGCTGACCTGGGTCTTCCTCGCGAAGGCGCCCGCGCCCATCGACGTGTTCGCGGAGATGGAGGCGCAGGAGCAGGCGGAGGAGGAGCGCAGGGCCGCGCTGGCGGCCGAGGGCGGCGAGCCGGCAGGGGGACGCCACCGCCGGGAGGCGTAGACAGCCGTTCCACGACGAAAAGGGCGCCCTTGCTGCCAAGGGCGCCCTTTTCCCGTGCGGCCGGTCGGTCAGCCCTCGTCCCGCCGCACCGACAGCAGTTCCTCCAGCTGTTGCTCCCGGGCCGGCGCGGCCACGAACAGCAGCTCGTCGCCCGGCTCCAGGGAGTCCTCCTTGGAGGGGGTCAGCACCCGGGTGCCGCGGATGATGGTGACCAGGGACGTGTCCTCGGGCCACTGGACCGTGCCGACCTGGGTGCCGGCCAGGGCCGACTCCTCGGGCAGCGTCAGCTCGACCAGGTTGGCGTCGCCGTGGCTGAAGCGGAGCAGGCGGACCAGGTCGCCGACGCTCACCGCCTCCTCGACCAGGGCGGACATCAGACGCGGGGTGGACACGGCGACGTCCACGCCCCAGGCCTCGTTGAACAGCCACTCGTTCTTGGGGTTGTTCACCCGGGCCACGACGCGCGGAACGCCGTACTCCGTCTTCGCGAGCAGCGAGACGACCAGGTTGACCTTGTCGTCACCGGTCGCGGCGATCACGACGTTGCAGCGCTGCAGCGCGGCCTCGTCCAGGGACGTGATCTCGCAGGCGTCGGCCAGGAGCCACTCCGCCTGCGGGACGCGCTCGACCGAGATGGCGGTCGGCGCCTTGTCGACGAGCAGGACCTCGTGGCCGTTCTCCAGCAGCTCGCCCGCGATCGAGCGGCCGACGGCACCGGCCCCGGCAATGGCGACCCTCATCAGTGACCGCCCTCCTCTTCCGGCCCCCCGGCGAACGCCGTCTCGACCTTCTCCACGTCGTCCGTCCGCATCATCACGTGCACGAGGTCACCCTCCTGCAGCACCGTCTGCGAGGACGGCAGGATCGCCTCGCCCAGGCGGGTCAGGAACGCCACCCGGACGCCCGTCTCCTCCTGCAGCTTGCTGACCTTGTGGCCGACCCACTTCGCGGAGGCGTGCACCTCCGCCAGCTGCACCCCGCCGGTGGGGTCGCGCCACAGCGGCTCGGCACCCGAGGGCAGCAGCCGGCGCAGCATCTGGTCCGCGGTCCAGCGGACCGTGGCCACGGTGGGGATGCCCAGGCGCTGGTAGACCTCGGCACGGCGCGGGTCGTAGATCCGGGCGGCCACGTTCTCCACACCGAACATCTCGCGCGCCACCCGCGCGGAGATGATGTTCGAGTTGTCACCGCTGGACACGGCGGCGAAGGCACCCGCCTCCTCGATCCCCGCCTCGCGCAGGGTGTCCTGGTCGTAGCCGACGCCGGTGACGCGGCGGCCACCGAATCCGGGGCCCAGCCGTCGGAAGGCGGTGGGGTCCTGGTCGATCACAGCGACCGTGTGGCCCTGTTGTTCCAGGGCCTGGGCGAGAGTGGAGCCCACTCTCCCGCAGCCCATGATGACGATGTGCACGACCGTCCTTCCGGTGTCAAGAGATGCCGACTTGGCCTTAACAGGTTCTCAGACTGCGGCCCAAGCTACACACGCACCGTCCGGGAAAGGCACCCCCGTGCCGGAGCTGTCACAATCACCTGCGCGTGATACTGCGCACGCTGCACAGAGTCAGGATTCCGAGGCCGGTCAGGGCGACCATGGCCCCGATCAGCTCTGCGGTCGCGGGCATGAGACCTCCGAAGTGCGGTGACGGGCGGGGTTTGCCATCTAGTCACGGCGAGCGGCGCCGCCACGGAATCCGCAGTTCCGTCGGTCGTCGAGTTCACCCGTGGGGCAGATAGCGGTGACCGGCTGGGCGGCAGCGTCCTCGACGCCTTACGATCCTCTCTCGTGTCCAAACTGACCGACGTGCCCAAACGGATCCTGATCGGGCGCGCTCTGCGCAGTGACCGGCTGGGCGAGACCCTGCTGCCGAAGCGCATCGCCCTCCCCGTCTTCGCCTCCGACCCGCTGTCCTCCGTCGCGTACGCGCCCGGCGAGGTTCTGCTGGTGCTCTCCATCGCGGGAGTGTCGGCGTACCACTTCAGCCCCTGGATCGCCGTCGCGGTCATCGTGCTGATGTTCACCGTGGTCGCCTCCTACCGGCAGAACGTGCACGCGTACCCGAGTGGCGGCGGCGACTACGAGGTGGCCACCACCAACCTCGGCCCCAGGGCCGGCCTCACCGTCGCCAGCGCCCTGCTCGTCGACTACGTCCTCACCGTCGCCGTCTCCATCGCCTCCGGCATCGAGAACCTCGGCTCCGCGATCCCCTTCGTGGTCCAGCACAAGGTGCTGTGCGCGATCGCCGTGATCCTGCTGCTGACGCTGATGAACCTGCGGGGCGTGAAGGAGTCCGGCAAGCTCTTCGCGATCCCGACGTACGTGTTCGTCGGCGGCGTCTTCATCATGATCACGTGGGGTGCCGTCCGCGGTCTGGTCCTCGGCGACACCATGCGAGCCCCGACGGCCGCCTACCACATCAGGGCCGAACACCAGGGCCTCGCGGGCTTCGCCCTGGTCTTCCTCCTCCTGCGGGCCTTCTCCTCCGGCTGTGCCGCGCTCACCGGCGTGGAGGCCATCTCCAACGGCGTCCCGGCCTTCCGCAAGCCCAAGTCGAAGAACGCGGCGACCACGCTCGCACTGATGGGCGGGCTCGCCGTCACCATGTTCTGCGGCATCATCGCCCTCGCCATGGCGACCAAGGTGCGCATGGCCGAGAACCCCGCCACCGACCTGATCCACAACGGCCACCCGATCGGCTCCGGCTACGTCCAGAACCCGGTCATCTCCCAGGTCGCCGAGGCCGTGTTCGGCAAGGGCAGCCTCCTGTTCGTCGTCCTCGCCGCCTCGACGGCCCTGGTCCTGTTCCTCGCGGCCAACACCGCGTACAACGGCTTCCCGCTGCTCGGCTCGATCCTCGCCCAGGACCGCTACCTGCCGCGCCAGCTGCACACCCGCGGCGACCGCCTGGCCTTCTCCAACGGCATCGTGCTGCTCGCGAGCGCCGCGGCGCTGCTGGTGTTCATCTACGGCGCCGACTCCACGCGCCTGATCCAGCTGTACATCGTCGGCGTGTTCGTGTCCTTCACACTCAGCCAGACCGGCATGGTCCGGCACTGGAACCGCCACCTGGCCGCCGAGCAGGACCCGGTCAAGCGCGGCCACATGGTCCGCTCCCGGGCGATCAACGCGTTCGGTGCCTTCTTCACCGGCCTGGTGCTGGTCGTCGTGCTGGTCACGAAGTTCACGCACGGCGCCTGGGTCGCCCTCATGGGCATGGGCATCTTCTACGTGACGATGACCGCGATCCGTAAGCACTACGACCGCGTCGCCGACGAGATCGCGGCCCCCGAGGGACCGACCGACGACAGTGTCCGCCCCTCCCGCGTCCACTCGGTGGTCCTCATCTCCAAGATCCACCGCCCCACCCTGCGCGCCCTGGCCTACGCCAAGCTGATGCGCTCGGACACCCTGGAGGCGGTGACCGTCAACGTCGACCCGATGGAGACCAAGGCGCTGCACGAGGAGTGGGAGCGTCGCGGCATCGACGTGCCGCTGAAGGTCCTCGACTCGCCGTACCGCGAGATCACCCGCCCGGTGATCGAGTACGTCAAGAGCCTGCGCGCGGAGTCCCCGCGCGACGCGGTGTCCGTGATCATCCCCGAGTACGTGGTCGGCCACTGGTACGAGCACCTGCTGCACAACCAGAGCGCCCTGCGTCTGAAGGGCCGCCTGCTCTTCACAGCCGGCGTGATGGTCACCTCGGTGCCCTACCAGCTCGCCTCCTCCGAGGCGGCCCGCGCCCGCGCCCGCAAGCGCCAGGAGTGGAGTGCGCCCGGCGCCGTACGCCGCGGACCGGCGGCGGAGCGGTCCAAGGAGCCGTCGGCGGGCAAGGGCTGACCCCAGGGTTCGGCCCGTGGTGAACGGCCGGACGACAGCCACGTAGACTGGTGGGCTGTTGTCCGGCCGTTTCCCGTTCCCGATCTGGAGTCACCCCACCATGCCCGCAGAACCGAAGAAGTCGCTGGTGGGGGAGGAGTACGAGGTCGAGATCGGCCCCGTCGCCCACGGCGGCCACTGCATCGCCCGTACGGCCGAGGGCCAGGTGCTGTTCGTCCGGCACGCCCTGCCCGGTGAGCAGGTCGTGGCCCGGGTCACAGAGGGCGAGGAAGGCGCGCGGTTCCTGCGCGCGGACGCCGTACGGATCCTGGAGCCCTCCAAGGACCGCATCGAGGCCCCCTGCCCCTACGCGGGCCCTGGCCGCTGCGGCGGCTGCGACTGGCAGCACGCCAAGCCGGGCGCCCAGCGCCGTCTGAAGGGGGAGGTCATCGCCGAGCAGCTCAAGCGGCTCGCGGGCCTCACGCCGGAGGAGGCCGGCTGGGACGGCACGGTCGTGCCGGCCGAGGGCGACAAGCTGCCCGCCGGACAGGTGCCGCAGTGGCGCACCCGCGTCCAGTACGCGGTCGACGCCGCGACGGGCAAGGCGGGCCTGCGCCGCCACCGCTCCCACGAGGTCGAGCCGATCGACCACTGCCTGATCGCGGCCGAGGGCGTGAGCGAGCTGGGCATCGAGCGGCGTGACTGGACCGGCATGGAGTCGGTGGAGGCGATCGCGGCGACGGGCTCGCAGGACCGCCAGGTCATCCTCACCCCGCGCCCCGGCGCACGCCTCCCTCTCGTCGAACTGGACAAGCCGGTCTCCGTCCTCCGGGTCGACGAGAAGTCCGGCGGCGTCCACCGGGTCCACGGCCGCCCCTTCGTCCGCGAACGCGCCGACGGCCGCACCTACCGGGTGGGCAACGGCGGCTTCTGGCAGGTCCACCCGAAGTCGGCGGACACCCTGGTGACGGCGGTCATGCAGGGCCTGCTCCCGCGCAAGGGCGAGACAGCCCTGGACCTCTACTGCGGCGCCGGCCTCTTCGCGGGCGCCCTCGCCGACCGCCTCGGCGAGAAGGGCGCCGTCCTCGGCATCGAGTCGGGCAAGCGCGCGGTGGAGGACGCCCGCCACAACCTCGCCGACTTCCCGCGCGTCCGCATCGAACAGGGCAAGGTCGAATCCGTCCTCCCGCGCACCGGCATCACCGAGGTCGACCTCATCGTCCTGGACCCGCCCCGCGCGGGCGCGGGCCGCACCACGGTCGAGCACCTCACCTCCCTCGGCGCCCGCCGCATCGCCTACGTCGCCTGCGACCCCGCCGCGCTGGCCAGGGACCTCGGCTACTTCCGCGAGGGCGGGTACCGGGTGCGGACGCTTCGGGCGTTCGATCTGTTCCCGATGACGCATCATGTGGAGTGCGTGGCGATTCTGGAGCCTGCGCAAAAGGGCTCCTGACCTGCTGCTTTGTGGGCGAGGTTGATTGATGACGAGTCGAGTCGATCTGTTTCCGGGAGTCCACCGCGTGGAGCGTGTCGCAGGTTCCTGCCACGTGTCTCACCTGCGGCTTCGCGAACGGGCACAGGGTGGGAGCGCTCCGTCTCACCTCCGTGAGGGGCGGCTGGGGAACGTCTTGACGCTCGTTCGACGCTGATTCTGACGAGGCGTCATGACGTTCGCTCGGTCGGTTGTCGGCCAAGTCGAGCACCCCGTCGATGCCGAGTTCGAGCGAGACATGGGGGGTTGCCGAACGGGTCTCCTGCGCGCTCACCCGCGGCGTCGCAGAAGGGCCGTGTGGCCGACGTCCTGAGCGCCGAGGGCTCGTCGGTCCGGCTACAGGCGGCCCTGGCGGTCGGGTCGACCCCCGACCCAGGTTTCCTGGAGATCCTCATCGAGCGGTGCGCGGTCGAGCCAAGACGTCGGAGACGTGACCAGGCCGCGTACGCGCGGGTCAGTCGTTGAGCGCGGGACTGGACGCAGAGCCACTGACAGCGACACCCCCTCAGCACGAGACCGAGCGCGTGCGTCACCCTGTCCATGTTCAGCTTCCCCGCCGTTGTCGGCGACTTCAGTGCCTCCTTCGTGGCCTCTCCTGCCTCGCGATCTGCTTCGGCAGGGGAGGTGGTGGAGATGTCGCGCTGGATGAGGGCACGGTGCGATTGTTCCCACCTGCACCTCACGTCGGCGTCTCTGGGGACTTCCTCCGCGGCCGTGGCGGCCTGCGAGGCCCTGAACCGGGTCGGTGTCCGCCGACGGCTCGTACACCTACACCCTGCCGAGCGGGACGTCGGCGGTGTTCACCACGCAGAAGCTGTCAAGCTTCCCCGCACCGGTCTTCGGAAGCCTGAAGCCGAAGCAAGGCATACCGCGTGCCAAGTTCACGATCAGCGGTTCTCATTTCGGTGACACGCAGGGGCTCGGTACAGTGCGTTTCCGGAAGCTTTTCGCCGAAATTGACAGCTGGTCGGACACGAGCATCAGCGCGTACGTGCCGAGCGGGCTTCCGGTGGGGACGTACAAGGTCTCGGTGAACGGAGCCGGCGGAGCAGACGCAGGTGGAGGCTGATGACAAACCTGCCCTGGCGAAACTGCTGGAGTTGCATCTGCACGACTTCTCCGAGTTTCTGCCGTTGGAGTTGTCGGCGGAGGGCACATTCGGTATTGCTGGTTGGACAGCTACTTCACGGCCCCGGACCGCGAGGCCTGCTCGATCACCATGGGTGGCCAGTTGGCAGGGTTCGCCCTGGCCCCGCTGCGACGTCGGTCAGGGGGCCGTGCCCTGCCGGGGCCCGCGACCCGTGGTGGTTCGGGCGCCCGGCTGGTGCTGATGCTGCGGCGCTTCAGCGGCATCAACGCCTACCAGGAAATCGCCGACGTCTGCGAGGTACCGGTCGGCACCGTGCGCAGCCGACTCAACCAGGCCCGCAGGAAGCCGGCGCAGGTGCTGCTTTTGAGACCTGGGTTATCGATTTCCGGCCGAAAGGGATGCCGAGCTTTACAGATGTAGGGACTAATGGTCGACAATGAGCCGGAAGAAGAACGTCCGATTCACTCGGTGGTGCGGCTGAGCGATCCGCTCACATTGAGGACCTCGTGGCATTCCTGCGCCTGCTGGCCCGTGGCCGGTGTACCGGGCTTCGCACAGGTCACGTTGATGGTCACCGTGTCGTTCTCGGGGATCTTGATGGGGGTGACCCAGTGGTAGTCCTGGTTGCGGAACGTCTCCAGCGCGATCGTGGTGATCTTGCGGTCGCCGAAGGTGATCGTCATCACCCCTTCGTCGCCCTGGAAGTTGGCGACGACGATGTCCGTGACCCCGAAGATGCTGTTCTCCGGCACCTTGTAGGTGCCGGTCTTGGTCTGCCCGGTGCCCGTCTTCAGGTCGATGGTCGCCGAGCTCTGCTGACCGGCGCCGGTCGCGGTGCCGCCCTCGGCCGAGGAGCCCCCGCCCGCGCCCGATCCGGTCGCCGCCCCCGACTCCTGGCCGCCGCCGGGCTGGTTGTTCGTGCCGGTGCCGGGGGACTCTCCGCCCGCCTGGTCGCCGGGCGGGGTGGTACGCGGCTGTACCGCCTTGGTGGCCGCCTCCTTGGCGGCGCTGCGCACCGCGGGACGGACCAGCGCGAACCAGGCGAGCAACAGCGCGAGCAGCGCGGCGAGCACTGCGAGCAGCCACTTCGGGAAGATCGGCATCTGGACGAACTCCGCGTCCAGCGGCGGCCGGACGACGGGCTCGTCCCAGCGGGCCTCCGCCGTCTCCTCCTGCTCGCCGCTCTCGCGGGTGTCCACGGTGAACGGCCGGACCACGGGGTTGCCGAACCACACCGGCTTGGCGGTACGGACCCGCAGCCGGACCTCCGTCGACTCCCCGGGTTCCAGCTTCGGCTCCGCCGGGGCGAAGGTGAACCCCAGTTCCTCGCCGGCCTGGCCGGGGGCGAAGCGTACCTGCACCGGGGTGTTGCCCTGGTTGCGCACGGCCAGCAGATAGCGGCCGCGCAGCCAGCCACGCCGGCGGCGCGGGGCGAGCTCGGTCTTCAGCTCGTGGAACTCCCCGACGTGCACGGTGGTTTCGAGGACCTTGACCGACTCGGGGTGCTCGTTCGGAAGGACCCGTACGCCGAGGGGCATCTCGCCGGCCCGGATCTCCGGGGAGCGCGGCGGCGCCAGACGGAGCGTCACCGTCTCGGAGGTGCCGGGGTAGAGGGAGACGCGCTCGGGTTCCACGGTGGTCCAGGCGGCGCAGTCGCCGACGACCTTCAGGTCGTACGCCTCGACGATGTCGCTGTCGTTGCGCACGGTCAGGCTGGTGGTGGCGATGTCACCCGGGGTCACGGTCACGGCCGGGATGTCGAGGCCGGGCGCACCGGGACCGGAAGAGGCTGCGGAAGGCGTCACGCCCTCACCGTAGGAAGGTGCCCGGGAGGCGGGGGAGGGACGGGAGGGCAATGCGCGGGCAGTGACGCTGCCCGGCAAGCCACTGTCAACTCCCGGGTAACGGCGGCCTCTTACGGTGGTGAGCCGCCTTCGGTGCACCACTGACCCGTGATCGCCTCGCGCTGTATCACTCAACCCCCCACTGGCTCATGAAAACAGGTGTCCCATGTTCCGCGCAGAGGAGAACGGTCCTGCCATGTCCGACACCACGACACGTGATCTCCTCCGGACCGGCTCGATCCACCGCACCTCTCGCTCCGGTGGCCCGACCCGGGCAAGCGTGGCCGTCTACGCCGCCGACCCCGTGCTGCGGGTCGGTGTCGTCCAGCAACTGCGCCAGCGCCCCGAGGTCGAACTGGTGGAGGACGCCGACGCGGAGTGGGCCCAGGTCTCGCTGGTCGTCGTGGACGGCCTCGACGACGACGTGGCCGCCCTGCTGAACCGGCTGCGGTACAACAGCGCCACCCGCACCGGCCTGGTGGTAGGCACCCTCGGGGCCGGCGGGCTGCAACGCGTCATCGAGTGCGGTGTGTCGGCGGTGTTGCGCCGCGCCGAGGCCGATCAGGACCAGCTCGTGCGGCTGGTCCTGGCGGCGGCCAACGGTGAGGGGGTGCTGCCCGGCGATCTGCTCGGCGAACTGCTCAGCCACGTCGGCAATCTCCAGCGCTCGGCGCTCGACCCCGGGGCCCTGTCCCTGTCCACGCTCACCACGCGCGAGGCGGGCATGCTGCGCCTGGTGTCGGAGGGCCTGGACACCGCGGAGATCGCCCGCAAGACCTCGTACTCCGAGAGAACCGTCAAGAACGTCCTGCACGAGATCATCACGCGACTCCAACTGCGCAACCGGGCCCACGCGGTGGGTTACGCGCTGCGCAATGGGCTGATCTGACAGGCCCGTTCGACGGACGCCCAACGATGGAGGGGAAGGCGGTGGTGCCCGAAAGCACACCGCGTGCTTCCCCCGGGTGCGGCCCCCGAGCCCTGCCGTCTCGCGCGCGGCCGGTAGATGGTGGCGGGGGCATATCCAGATGCCGCACCAGACTGCGAAGGGGACCGTGATGGAAACCGCTGGCCCCGGCGGGCGGTACCGCCTGGGGAGACTCGGCACCTCGCTCCTGCTGCTGATCCCCCTGCTCGGGGTGACAGCGGCGGCCGGGCCGGGCAGCGCCGAGCCCGCGGCGGCTGCCGACGCCGCGGAAACCCGGGTCGCGTACGCGGGCACCGGCCACCGCAGCCTCGGTGAGGTCGCCTCCACCACCTCCAGCACCCCGCTGTTCGGTGACGGCCCGGTCCACTACGACACGCAGCCGTCCGCCCTCGGCGACCAGATGGTCTTCGCCAGCCGCCGCGACGAGAAGGACCCGCAGGTCTATCTGCGGGCCGCCGACGGTTCGGTACGACGGCTCACCAGCGGCATGGACGCGGCGCACCCTCAACTGACCCCCGACGGCCAGTCGGTGGTGTTCGACGCGGCCGAGTCCGCAGGACTGGGCGGCGGGACCCAGCGCGACCTGTGGCTGGTGCGCACCGACGGCACCGGCCTGACCCGGCTGACCGACACGTCCGCGAACGAGGAGGACCCGACGGTCTCCCCCGACGGGCAGCGCATCGCGTACGCCGACGACAGCGACCCGCTGGTCGGCCCGCAGATCTACGTACGGGCCCTGAGCGGTGGCACCGCCACCCGGATCACCGATCCCGCCAACGGCACGGCCTCCGAGCCGGCCTGGAACCCGGTCGACGACGACGTCAACCGCGACTGGATCGCGTACACCGCCACCACGACCGTCGACGGGCAGCCCGTGACCCGGCTGCGGATCACGAACGGGACCGCCGACGAGCCGCTGTTCGGGGGCGCGCAGGCAACCTGGCGGGCCCACGGGGCAGCGTGGCTGCCCGACGGGGACGGTGTGCTGTTCCTCAGCCCCGAGATCACCTGTCAGTGCGAGGGCGACTGGGACCATGTGTTCCGCTCGACCGCCCACTCCGACCAGATCCCCTCGCTGGTGCTCAACGAGGACCGGAACGTCCTGTCGCCCACCTGGCTCGGCTCCATGGACCGCGGCAGGGCGGTGGTGGAGCGCACCTCGGCGGCCAACCCGCACGTGGTGACACTCCAGGACGCCCGGGCGGACGGCTCCGACCCACGCGACCTGGGTCTGACGATCCTCAACGAGGATCCCGCGGCCGACACCAACACCGACCCCGCCAAGGACCCGCTGTTCCAGCCCGCGGCCGGCCACGACCCGTGGACCGAGCGGCAGAACTACACGCCCGACGGCCGCCGGATCGTCCTCACCCGCTTCGAGGACGGCGCCGACGGCCGGATCGAGCGGATCTGGATGGCCGACGCCGACGGCTCCAACGCGGCGCCGCTGCCGCTCGCGGGACGCGGCGCGAACGACTGGGACACCGACCCGACGTTCTCCCCGGACGGCAAGTACCTCGCCTTCACCCGGACTTCGCCGGGCGGCGTCGGCGATGCCGCCGGAGCCAGCCGCATCCTCATCGCGGATGTCGCCACCGGCGCGATCACCGGCGAGATCGTGCCGCCGGCCGGGCAGCTCCAGGGCCAGGACGCCCAGCCCACCTGGTCGTCCGACGGCACCACCCTGGCCTTCACCCGCAACATGGAGATCAACGGGGGCGGCGGCAACAAGCACGTGTGGACCGTGCCCGTGAACGACCTGACCCGGCAGCGCGACCTGAGCGCCGCCAACTGCCCGGGCGACTGCGCGGTCATCGACGACAGCCCGGCGTTCTCACCGGACGGGCGCAGCATCGCCTTCAACCGCAAGAACGGCGCCGGCCGGATCGACGAGGAGAACGGCATCCTCCTGACGTCCGTGTCCGGCGGCGACTGCCAGGTGCTGCTGCCCACCGCCGCCCGCGGCCAGTCCGGCGCCTGCGGCCGGGAGCTGCCGGACACCACGACCACCGGACCGCACCAGCCGCGCGACGCCGCCTGGACCGCCGACGGCAAGAGCCTGGTATTCAGCTCCCGTGCCGAAGCCGCGGTCAACAGCCCCGAGAAGCTGAGCCTCCTGGACGTCGACTCCGGCGACATCACCCCGCTCACCACCGAACTCGCGGGCCGCCAGAAGGAACCCACCGTCCAGCAGTCCGTGGACCTCGCCGTCCGTGCGCCCGGCACCACGCCGGAGGTCACCGTCGGCGACTCCACCACGGTCCGCGTCGACGTGGTCAACAACGGCCCCGCCGCCTCGCCCGGCACCCGCCTGACCGTCGCGCCGCCGACCGGCGTGCAGGTCACCGGGATCAGCCGGCCCGGCGGCACCTGCGACGCCTCCTCGCTCCAGTGTGACCTGGGCGTGGTGGAACCCGGCACCACCGTGCCGGTGGACGTCACGCTCACCGGAGTCACCCCCGGCGACGCCCCGGTCGACTGGTCGGTCACCGGCACGGTCCTGGACCCGCAGCCCAGCGACAACACGGGCCGGACCGTGGTGCCGGTGCGCGAGGCGACACCGCCCCCCTCGACGCCGCCCCCGAGCTCCACGCCCACCCCGACCCCCACCACGCCGCCCTCGAGCTCCACGCCCACCCCGACCCCCACCACGCCGCCCACGGTGCCCCCGGAGCCCGAGGAGCCGAAGGCCGGGCCCGGGGTGCGGGTCACGGCCCAGCCGAACCCCGGCTATGTCGGCGGGCGCGTCGTGGTGACGTACACCGTTCGCAACGGCCGCAACGCGCTGGCCACCGGACTGCGGCTGAAGATCGGCCTGCCCTCGGGGCTGCCCAACAGCGGGCCGCCCGAGGGCTGCGACCAGAACTGGGTGTGCGCGCTGCCCGACCTCACGCCGGGCGCGAGCACCGTCGTACGGGTCGTGCTCAGCCCGAAGAAGGCGATGACCGGCCAGGTCACCGGCGTGCTCACCACCACCGGCACGGACGCGAACAAGAACGACAACACGGCCAAGGAGCGGCTGCGCATCCTCCAGCCGCGCATCGTCGCGGTGCCGGACATCGGCAAGCCCGGCTTCGTCACCTCCGTGCGCGGCAAGGACTTCCCGCCAGGGGTGCCGGTGAAGTTCAAGTGGAACCCGGGGATCACCGCGGCGGCAGCGCCCACGATCCCGAAGACCGACGGCACGTTCATCGGCCAGCTGCTCATCCTCGCCAAGGACCAGACCGGGCCGCGCACCATCATCGCCAGCGGTTCCGGATTCTCCCCGGTGAAGACCGACTTCCTGGTCGTCAACGGCAGTGTGCAGCCGCCGGACGAGGTGACCCGCCGGTGATCCACGAGGTCGACGAGGGCCTGCGGCGGCTGCTCGCCGAGAGCGGTCTGGAGGCATCGGGCATCGAGGTGGTCTTCGACGCCCCCACCCGGGACTGGGCGGCCCGCCGCAGCGCCCCGACGGTCTGCGTCTTCCTGTACGACATCCGCGAGGACGCCGTACGACGCGGTACCGGTGCCGGGGAGGTGTACGACGAGGATGGACACCTCGTCGCCCGGCGCTCCCCGCCGCGCTGGTTCCAGCTGGCCTATCTGGTCACGGCGTGGGCGAGTCGCCCGCAGGACGAGCACCGGCTGCTGTCCCAGGTGCTCGGCGCGCTGGTCGCCCACGACACGCTGCCCGCCGGGCTGCTCACCGGCTCGCTCGCCGAACTCGGCCTGACTGTGGGCCTGGAGACCGCCGGGACGGGCATGGACGCGCCGACCGCCGCGGACGTCTGGTCGGCGCTCGGCGGAGAGATGAAGGCGTCGCTCGGGGTACGGGTGCGGGCACCGCTCGCCGGTGTGACCAGGGCCGCCGCGCCGCCCGTCACCGAAGGTCTCGTCGTGCGCTCCGCCGCCGCCCGCGAGGGTGAGGAGACGAGCCCGGGCCGCCGGCTGCGCTACACGGAGGCCACTGACCCCGGCCGCGATGGGTTCACCGGGCCCCGTGAACGGCCGCCGGCCCCGGCGCGCAGGCGGCGCAGGGGGGATCGGCAGGCGTGACGTACACCGTGGAACCCGAGGTCGGGGGCGGTGTCGGCGCGGGAGGGGACACCGGTGTGGATCACCTGTGGGAGCGGCTCGGTGCCGTCGAGGCGCGGGTACGGGAGGCCGTGGCGGTACGACGGTCCGTGGACCCCGATCCCGACGATCCCTACCGGGGCCAGTACCTCACCCCGGAAGCGGCGGCGCGGATCCTGGACGAGCCGGGTGGGCTAGTGCCCGCCCAGGGACTCTGGCAGCCGCCGGCGGGGTCTGTGCTCGACGGACTCGTCCGGCGGTTCGGGCTGTCCTCGCTCGACCTGGACCTGCTGCTGGTCGCGATGGCACCCGACCTGGACGCGCGGTTCGAGCGACTCTACGGCTACCTCAACGACGACCTGACACGCCGTCGGCCCACGGTCGGGCTCGCGCTGGAGCTGTGCGGACTCGGCGGCGCCTCGCCCGCCCGGTTCCGCCTCGCCCCCGGGGCGCCGCTGATCGCACACGGTCTGCTGGAGGTCACCGAACCGGAGCGGCCGCCGCTGTCCCGTGTCCTGGCCGTCCCTGACCGGGTCACCGCGCACCTCCTGGGCGGCACACGGCCCGATGCCCGGCTCACCGGTGTGCTCGGCGAGGCCCGGGAGGACCCGACCGCCGAGGCCGCGGACGTCCACCGCGCGGCGGCCGCGGCCGGCACCGGCGTCGGTCTCGTCCATCTGCGCAGCCGGGGCGGCGACGCCGAGGGGCTGGCCACCGCCGCCCTGCACGCGGCCGGACTCGGCCCGCTCGTCCTGGACGCGGTGGCGCTCGCCCGGCGCTCGGCCGACGTGCCGGCACTGGCCCGGGTGATCGCCCTCGAAGCCCGGCTGACCGGCGCCGGTGTGGTCCTCGGCCCGCTGACCGCGTTGCCCGGAGAACCCGCCGAACGAGCCCGAACCCTCTCGTCGTTGTGCGCCGAACTACGCGGCATCCCCCTGTTCACCCACGGCACGACCGGCTGGGATCCGGCATGGGCGGCCGACACCCCCGTCGTGCTGAACGTCGAGGCACCCTCCCCGGAACGACAGGCCGCACGCTGGCGCCACGCGCTGGACCGGGCCGCCGGTGACGCCGTGACCGGTGACGTCGAGGCGCTCGCCCGGGCCGTCGCCGCGCATCGCCTGGACTCCGGGCAGTTGCGCCGGGCCGCCGACGCGGCGGTGCGGACAGCCACCATCGAGGGACGGCAGGTGGGTCCCGACGATCTGCGTACCGCCGTACGGGCGCAGAACGGCGCCGGGCTGGACCGGCTCGCCCGGCGCGTTGAGCCGGGGGTCGGCTGGGACGATCTGGTGCTGCCGCCGACCACCCACCGCCGGCTGCGTGAACTCGCGCTGCGCGCCCGCCACCGCGAGCAGGTGCTCGGGCAGTGGGGGATGCGGCCCGGCGGCGGCCGGGGCCGCGGTGTCATCGCGCTGTTCGCCGGCGAGTCGGGCACCGGCAAGACCATGTCCGCCGAGGTCGTCGCCGCAGACCTGGGCATGGACCTGTACGTGGTGGATCTGTCCACGGTCGTCGACAAGTACATCGGGGAGACCGAGAAGAACCTGGAGCGGATCTTCACCGAGGCGTCGGCGGTCAACGCGGTGCTGCTCTTCGACGAGGCCGACGCGATATTCGGCAAGCGCTCGGAGGTGAAGGACGCCCACGACCGGCACGCCAACATCGAGTCGGCGTATCTGCTCCAGCGCATGGAGTCGTTCGACGGGATCGCGGTGCTGACCACCAACCTGCGGGCCAACCTGGACGAGGCGTTCACCCGCCGCCTCGACGTGGTCGCGGACTTCCCGGTGCCGGACGCCGGCCAGCGCCTTGCCCTGTGGGACCGGTGCCTGGGCGACCGACTGCCCCGGGGCGACGACCTGGACCTCGCCTTCTGCGCCGACCGCTTCGAACTGGCCGGCGGCTCGATCCGCGCCTGCGCGGTCACCGCCGCCTACCTCGCGGCCGAGTCCGGTGAGCCGCTCACCATGCGGCAGACGGTGACCGCGATCGCCCAGGAGTACCGCAAGCTCGGACGGCTGGTCCTGGAGAGCGAGTTCGGGCCGTACCTGGCGCAGGCCGCCGGCGTGTGAGGCGACCGGCCCGAGGTCAGGGCTTGGACCTTCTCGTGGCCTTGCTGAGATCCACGCTGTTGGGCAGCATCGCCTGCGGACGCAGGAGGTCCTTGAGGAGGAACTTCATCAGTTCCGCGCCGGACATGCTCTTCAGCCGGTTCGCCAAGGCGGGATTGGCGTCCTCCATCCGCATGATCTCCAGCACCGCGCGGTCCACCAGGCCGGGAATGATGTCCCTGCCCCTCAGGGTGTTGGAGCGGATCCGCTCCTTGTACTCCTTCTCCTTCCGGTGGCCGGCGCCGTAGGTCATCGTGCTGAACTCGTCCGCCGCGACCTCGCTCTTGACGACGGGGAGCAGGTTGGCCCGCTCCGGGTCCGTCTCCTGTGCCTTGGCCTGCATGATGAGTTCCATCATGTCGAGGTCCGTCTTGTTCATCCCGCGGTCGAAATTCCGCACGGGCTGGGAGAACTGCTTGGGCATCTTGTCCATGCGGGTGGGCAGTTCACTCTTGAAGGCCGTGGGTTCGGTGGGGTCGGCCTTGATCACCGGATACTCACGCTGGGCGAAGTCGCTGAGCATGAGCCAGCCCTGGGACTCCAGGGGCGAGTCCGCGAGCGGGATCTCGAACCGGACCTTTCCGAACCGGGTGTCGCGGAACTCGCTGCCCGGTGCCTCCAGGAAGAAGAAGACGAAGCCCTCGTTCGCCAGGACGTGTGCGTCGTAGCCCTCGGAGTTGTTGGCCGCGTCGGGGTTGTCCTTCAGCAGCTCCGTCTTCGACTTGATCTGGTTCGCCTGCGACAGCAGGTCAGCCCGGGCCTCGTCCTTGGTGTAGTGGCACAGCACGCTCTGCCGCAGCGCGGCTGTCAGGTTTCGCTCGACGCCGCTCACCCAGTCCTTGCGCCCGCGGGTATTGATCTCGTTGGCCATACTGGCCCGGTTCATCTCGGAGAGTTCGCGGAAATAGCTCGGCCCGTTCATGGCGAACGCCACGGCGCTGTCGGCCCAGGTCTCCTCGTTCCAGAGCAGGCCGCGCGCGGTCATCGCCTCGAAGGGGGCGCGTGCTTCGGCGGGGAAGTCGCTGTCCCTGCCGATCTGTTCGGTCACCAGGTTGTTCTCGGCCTTGAGAGCCGTGCGGGCCTCGGTCAGGAAGTGCCGGGCGGCGGTCCCGGACTCCTTGGTGAGGTTCTCCTCGGCGCTGCCGACCGCCAACAGCAGTGTCATCAGCACCTGCGCACAGTGCATCGGGTCACGCTTGGGATCCGCGTCGTACGCCTTGATGCCCTCGCGGATCTCCGCCAGCTCGGGTGACTCCTGCGCGGGCGTGCTCCCCCAGGACTTGAGGAAGGACTTCAGGGGGTTGCCGTCGGACCCGACCGCCGGCAGCTTGTCCGAGAGCGCCTCATGGCCCTTGCGCTGGATCACCGCCGCCCCGGAGGACACCGGCCCGGAGTGCTCCGCGGTGCACGCTTCCGCCCGCTGCACGGGTGCGGGCCCCGCCATGATCCGGTGCGCGTTCGCCTCGGCCTCCCGTTCGAACCGGTCCGAGGGGTCGGACACGCGCAGGCCGTTGCCGTGGTCGGTGCCCGCGACCGGCCCCTGCCGCTGCTGGACGACGTGGGTGAGTTCATGCGCGAGGGTGTGCTTGTCGCCGCCGCCTTCGCCGATGACGACATGGCTGCCGGAGGTGTAGGCACGCGCGCCGACGGAACGGGCCGAGCGGGCCGCCGAGGCGCCGGTGTGCAGCCGTACGTCGGAGAAGTCGGTGTCGAACCGGGACTCCATCTCCTGGCGCACCGGACCTGCAAGGGGTTTGCCGGCGGAGCGCAGGACGTCGTGCACCTCGGTGCCGGGCTGCTCCGGGGCTTTTGTGGTGCGCGCGCGGCGGGCGATCATGCCGGTCACCGCGGCGTTGCCCGCCGTTCCCTGGGCGGCCTGGAGCGCGGCGGCCGTGAGCGGGGGCGGTACGGCGGCGCCGTTCCCGGACGCCTCCCGTCGGGCGCCGGCCTGGCCGCGCGCCGATTCCTGGTCCTCGCTCCGGCCGGTGCGCGGCTTGGAAGTCTGCACCTGCTGCCTCCTCGTCGGCGCCCATGCTGCGGCTCTCCAGTTCATCGCGGGGGCGAGCGGGGCGTCCAGGCCCGAAGGGGCAGCACGAGGGCAACGGTGGGTGACGTCGGGACGGTCAACCTGGGGCGTCCGTAAAGGCAGATGTATTGCCCCCGGGCAGGTCCGCAGGTCCCTGCCGCTGTGCCGGTACGCCGCGCAGACTCGGCCTGGACACAGGTGACCGTAAGGACGTTAAGGAGCGAGCATGCCGACGTACCTCACCCCGGGCGTATACGTGGAGGAGGTGCAGTCCGGTGCCCGACCGATCGAAGGGGTCGGCACGGCGGTCGCCGCGTTCGTCGGCTTCGCCGAGAAGGGGCCGTTCCACGCGCCGACGCTGGTCACCAGCTGGGACCAGTACTCCCAGGTGTTCGGCGGCTTCACCGAGGGCACCTATCTCGCCCACGCGCTCTACGGGTACTTCTCCAACGGCGGCGGTGCCGCGTACGTGGTGCGCATCGGAGGGGCCGCCGAGGCTGCCTCGGGCCCGTCGGTCAATGGCGGCCGGCAGCCGAAGGCGGCTGCGCCGGTCGAACTCGGCGGCTTCCTGATCGCGGCCAAGCCGGGCATGACCGGGGTGTCGGTGGAGGTCGCCGACGTGGACGGCGAGAACCCGCCGGAGGACCGCTTCAAGGTCCTGGTCCGGCGCGGCGACGAGGTGGTGGAGACGTACGACGCCTCCACCCGCAAGAACGTCAAGGGCTACCTGGTCACCCAGGCCCGCGCCTCCAAGCTGATCGAGGTCACCGAGCAGCGCGGCGCGTCCCAGACCAAGCCCGCCGCCCAGACCGTCGCGATCCCCGACGCCGTCGGCGCCCCCGCCTCGAACGGCTCCGGTGAGCTGGCCCGCATCGACCCCGCCGAGTACGTCGGCGACGCGGCGGCCCGTACCGGGTTCGGCGGTCTGGAGACCATCGACGAGATCACCATGGTCGCGGTGCCCGACCTGATGGGCGCCTACCAGCGCGGCGACATCGATGCCGAGGGCGTGCGCACCGTGCAACTCGCAGTCATCTCGCACTGCGAGCAGATGGGCGACCGCGTGGCCGTCCTCGACGCTCCGCCCGGGCTCAACGCCCAGCAGGTGCGCACCTGGCGCAACGACGAGGCGGGCTACGACTCCCGCTACGTCACCCTCTACTACCCGTGGGTGCGGGTCTTCGACCCGGCCCTCGGACGCAACACCACCGTCCCGCCGAGCGGTCACATCGCCGGTGTGTGGGCGCGCAGCGACGCCGAGCGCGGGGTGCACAAGGCGCCGGCGAACGAGGTGATCCGCGGCGCGGTCGACCTGGAGCTCCGCCTCAGCAAGGGCGAGCAGGACCTGCTGAACCCGATCGGCGTGAACTGCATCCGGGCCTTCCCCGGCCGCGGCATCCGGATCTGGGGGGCCCGCACGCTCTCCTCCGACCCGGCCTGGCGCTACCTGAACGTGCGCCGCCTGTTCAACTACCTGGAGGAGTCCATCCTCCTGGGCACCCAGTGGGTCGTGTTCGAGCCCAACGACGACCGGCTGTGGTCCAGCATCCGCCGCAATGTCACCGCGTTCCTCACCGAGGAATGGCGCCGGGGCGCGCTGTTCGGTCGTACCGCCGACGAGGCGTTCTATGTGAAGTGCGACCGCGACAACAACCCGCAGGAGTCCATCGACCAGGGCCGGGTCGTCTGCGAGATCGGCGTCTCGCCGGTCAAGCCCGCCGAGTTCGTGGTCTTCCGGCTGGCCCAGTTCTCCGACACCACCAGCCTCATCGACGAGTGATCCGCGAGTCCGGTTCTGTAAGGAAAGGTTGACAGACAGTCATGGCAACGGGCGATGCTCTTTCCACTCACGTCTTCGGCGTGCAGCTCGGCGGATACCTGGTGGAGTCCATCCAGGAGATCAGCGGGTTCACCGTCGAAGAGGATGTCGTCGAGGTCAAGCAGGTCACCGCGGAGGGCAAGCAGATCATCCGCAAGCAGCCGGGTGCCCGGCAGGCCGGTGAGATCACGATCACGCGGGGACTCGACCAGAGCAGCGAGTTCACCCAGTGGATCAAGGAGACCCTGAACAACGGGGCCGTCAACACCGCGCGGCAGAACCTCACCATCGAGATCAAGGACACCGAGGGCAACACCGTCCGCCGTATCCAGCTGATGCAGGGCTGGGCCTCCAAGTGGGAGGGCCCCTCCCTGAAGGCGGGCGAGTCGTCCCCGGCCACCGAGTCGGTCACGATCACGTTCGAGGAGATCGTCGTCGAATGAGACGCCGTACGGTGACGGCGGGCAACCTGGAGGATCTCCTCCAGGTGACGGCGCCCGCCCAGGCGTCGGAGCAGCAGGTGGCGGCCACCCCGGCCGCCGCCCCGCCGCGCCGTGAGGACAACAGCGGATTGCGCACGGAGTTCGAGTTCGAGCTGCCGCGCGGGTACGTGGACGAGGCGGGCACCGTGCACCGGTACGGCGCGATGCGGCTGGCCACGGCCCGCGACGAGCTGCGGCCCCAGATCGACCTGCGGGTCAAGGAGAACCCGGCGTATCTGAGCGTGGTGCTGCTGAGCCAGGTGATCACCCGGCTCGGCACGATCACGGATGTGCACGCCGGGATCGTCGAGCGGATGTACGCCACAGACGTGGCGTTCCTCCAGGACTTCTACCGCCGCGTCAACAGCGAGGGCCACACCCGCGCGGCGGTCACCTGCCCGCACTGCGAGGGCGGCTTCGAGGTCGACCTCTCGGGTGGGCGCCTGGGGGAATCGTGACGTACGCCCTTCCCCGGCTCCGGGAGGAGATCGCGTACATCGCCTACCACTTCCACTGGGAGCGCGAGGAGATCCTCGATCTCACGCATGGTGAACGCCAGCAGTGGGTGGCCGAGATCGCCCGTATCAACACCCGTATGAACGAAAGCGGTTGAGTAGATGGCATGGCGGGACAGGCTGCGCCGCCGCGCCGGGGCGGGCAGGTCGGGGGCCCGGGGCTCTGCCGTGCCTGGGGGCTCGGATGCCGGTGGCGACGGCGGTTCGGGTTCTTCGGATCCTTCGGGTGCATCGGGTGCATCAGGTCCTGTGGGTTCCTCCATGCCTGACGACTGGGACGGCGGTTGGCGCCGCACCGCCCCACCTCAACTGACCGTCTCCCGTGCTCCGTTGGGCGTGAGTGACGGCCTCACCTTCCGTGCGGCGCTCGCCGCCTGGCAGAACCCCTCCTTCGACAGCGGGCTCGGGCATGCGCTGCTGCCGACGGCTCCGGCTGGGCTGGTGCGGGGTGTGGCTCGCCCGGCCGGCCCGCGCGCTGTGAGCGTTGGCGGGGGGCCGCTGCTGCTTCGGGTGGTGCGGACGGAAGGGGGCGAGGGGTCGGAGGACGGGGCGCAGGGGGATTCTCGCTCGGCGTCGACGTCGGCGTCGGTACGTCCAGCTCGTGGTGGCTCCTCCGGTGCCAACCGCACTGTGGGGAAGGGGAGGTCGGGCGGAACTTCGCAGAGTCGTGACATCACGTCGTCCGTGGGTTCCCCCGCTGTCCCTTCCTCCCCGACTCCCGCTGTCCAACGGCCCGTTGCCCCGTCGGCCGCCGCGCCGGTTCCGCTCGTGCGACGCGTCGCGGTGATCCCGGGGGCGGTCGGACCGTCCGTCCAGCGTGCCGCGAAGGAGGCGCCGGAGACGGGTGCGCAGCCCGCGCCGAGCGGAAGTCGGTCGGAGGTGTCCCTCCCCGCCGTCCAGCCACGGTCGGTGGGGCCCCACTTGACGGTCGCCCCCCGGGTGACGGGGCCTGTACGCCATGTCCCTGCCCTGAGGTCTGCGGTGGTCGCCGAGACGGCCGCATCGAGCACGCCCGTACAACGTGCGGGAAGCCGCCCGCCGTTGGGGGCGTCGTCGGTGGAGGATGCCTCCGTCGTGTCCGCTGCGGGACCCGTGCCCGGTCCGGTGCTTCCCGTGGTTCAGCGGCAGGCCGAGGACGCCCAGGGTTCCTCCGACAGCCCTTCGCCGAGTGCCGCCGTACAACGTGCGGGAAGCCGGCCGCCGTTGGGGGCGTCGTCGGTGGAGGATGCCTCCGTCGTGTCCGCTGCGGGACCCGTGCCCGGTCCGGTGCTTCCCGTGGTTCAGCGGCAGGCCGAGGACGCCCAGGGTTCCTCCGTGAGCCCTTCGCCGAGTGCCGCCGTACAACGTGCGGGAAGCCGGCCGCCGTTGGGGGCGTCGTCGGTGGAGGATGCCTCCGTCGTGTCCGCTGCGGGACCCGTGCCCGGTCCGGTGCTTCCCGTGGTTCAGCGGCAGGCCGAGGACGCCCAGAGTTCCTCCGTGAGCCCTTCGCCGAGCGCCGCCGTACAACGTACGGGAAGCCGACCGACGTTGGGTGCGCCTCCGGTGGAGGACGCCCAGCGTTCCTCCAACAGCCCTGCGCCGAGCGCCCCCGTGCAGCGCACTGGAAGCCGACCTCCGTTGGGTGCGCCGCTCGCTGAACTGCCCTCCACGGCCGCACCGTTGGTGAAGGACGCCCCTGCCGCGCCCGTATCCGGTCCGGTGCTTCCCGTGGTTCAGCGGCAGGCCGAGGACACCCAGGGTGCCCCCAGCGTCCCCGCCCCGGGCCCGTCTTCGGGTCCGCAGCGTTCCGGTGCGCGTGCGCGCGGCGGCCTGGGGGCGCCTCTGCCCGCGATGCCGGCCAGCGCTGGTCTGCCCGGCTCCGCCGCGTCCGGGGCCCGAGCCTCCCGTACGGCATCCGGGCCCGACATCCAGCGCACACCGGCATCGCCCGCGCCGGGCGGGGACCGTACGCCGCCCACGGAGCCCGCCTCGGATACGGCACGCCACGCACCGTTGCTGGGGACGGTCGACGTCCAGCGCCACCTCGCGGACCACCCGGCGCCCCAGGGCGGCAGCCCCACGGACCACGGAACCGGCCCTGCCACGCCGTTGGTGACGCCGTCCCAGGGCGCGGCGTCTCAGGCTCCGGCGGGCACAGTCGTACGGCCCGAGGCGATGCACCCCGGTCCCGGTCCCGGCGACGGACGTCCCCAAAGCCCCAGCAGCCCAGCCCCGGTCGTCGTAGCCCGCCGCGCGGCCGAACCCATGGCAGGCGCTCGCCCCGCGACCGCATCCACCGGCGGCCCCCGCCCCGCAACCCCCTCCATCCCGGTAGCCCGCCGCACCCTCGCGCTGCTGCCCGCACGGCCCCTCACCCTCAACACCCTGGCGCCGGAAGGCCTGGCACCGTCCGCCGCGTCGCGCCCCGTCGGCGGCCCTCCCGTGGTGGCGGCGCGTTGGAGCGGGGCGCCGGACATCCCCGGCGGCGGCACCCCCGCACCGTCCACCCGGTCGCCCGCGCACCCTGCACACCCCACGTCGGCACCGTCCGCGGGCGCCGCTGCGACCCCGCCGGCCCAACGGGCCGTAACCGCGCACGCGCCGCACCACCCGGGCGTACCGGCAACCGGCTCGGCCGTACGAGCGACCGGCGCCCCCGGTGTCGTCCAGCGAGTCGTCCCGCTCGTCAAGCCCGCGCCGCCTAGCGGGGGAGTGCCCGGTACGGCGGCGGTCCCCCCGGCGCGGCCCCTGCCGGTCACGCCCCCGTTGACGCCGCCCCTCGCGAATGGCCCGTCGACAGCCGTGGCACAGGCGGCGGCCATCCCCGTGGTCCGGCCGCGGGTCGTGACGCCGGGCGCCCGATCGGCGAGCGGCGGCGGCAACAGCCCTGCGGTGCCCGAGGTCCAGCGTGCGATCTCCGGCGCGGGGAAGGCCGTACCCGACGTACCCGGCGTATCCAAGGGCGTACCGGCGAAGGCGGTGCCCGCGGCGCGTGGCAAGCAGCAGTACTCCGGGACGGCCTCCGCGTCCGGCCGGCGCACGGAGCGGTCCGCCGACGCGGCGCAGGACCCCGGTCTCGACCTGGACGACCTCGCGCGTCGCCTGCTCGACCCGATGGCCCGCCTGCTGCGCACGGAACTGCGGCGCGGCCGGGAGCGTACGGGTCGCCCCTACGACGGACGCCGCTGAGGGCGCGGCACGGAACGGATGACGGACGGATGACGGACAACATCTTCGCGAGCAGCGTGTTCTTCCGGCTCGCGATCGGCGGCAATGATCTGGGCGCCTTCCACACCTGCTCCGGCATGGGTGCCGAGGTGGAGATCGAGACCTATGCCGAGGGTGGCAACAACGGCTTCACCCATAACCTGCCAGGCCGGGTGACCTGGTCAAACATCACGCTCACCCGGCCGGTCACCGCCGACACCGCGAAGATCGCCCGCTGGCTCGACGAGACGCTGAAGCGGGTGGAGCCCAAGGACGGCGAGATCGTGGCGCTGCGGCCGGATCTGTCGCGGATCATCAGCTGGCAGGTGTTCGGGATCGTCCCGGTGCGCTGGCAGGGCCCGTCCTTCGACCCCAGCAGCTCGCAGGCGGCGGTGGAGACCCTGGAGATCGCCCACGAGGGACTGCGCCCTTCCTGACCATCCCTCAAGTCGCATTCTCCGCACAGCGCCTTAGAAAGGAATCCCAGCCATGTCCCCAGCGTCCCGCTCCAGTCGGGCCAGGGCCCAGCTGACGTTGAAGGAGCCCCCGGCCTCCGTCGGCGCCAAGCCCGGCGGGACGCTCGCGCGGCTGAACCTCCAGTTCAACCCGTCCACCTTGGAGTTGCGCAAGACCACCGAGTGGCGGCGTTCTCCGTCGCGGATGGCAGCGGAGTCGGCGCTGCCCGAGTTCGTCGGCAGTGGCCCGCGCGAGCTGAGTCTCGAGGTGTTCCTGGACGCCACCGCCACCCACGACAACTCCGTGGAGCAGGCGGTGGAGAAGCTGATGAAGGCGTGTGTGCCGACGAAGGCGAGCCTGGGGCGCAAGAAGCCGGCGAGCCCATGGGTGCGGTTCGAGTGGGGCAGTGCGCGGACGACGTCGTTCGACGGGGTGCTGTCCAGCCTGTCGGTGACGTACACGCTGTTCGACGTGGACGGCAAGCCGCTGCGGGCGACCTGCCGGCTGTCGATCGAGGAGGCGAGCGTCGGTCCGGCGGGGCAGAACCCGACGTCCGGCTCGCGCACCGGGCGCAGTACGCACATCGTCGTGGCGGGCGACAGCCTGGCGCTGCTGGCGTGGCGGGAGTACGGCGACGCGACGGCCTGGCGGGTCATCGCGGAGGCCAATGACATCGACGACCCGATGGCGCTCGTGCCCGGCAGCGAACTGGTGCTGCCGGCGATGAGCGACGCGAGCGCTGAGGAGGAGCAGTGAGTGGCGGGGCACGGGACGGCCGGTCCTTCGCGGCGGACCCCATCGTGGAGACGCCCGGCGAGCTGCCGCCCGTCTGGGCCGCCCAGCTGGTGAGTTGTGTGGTCGACGAGAACGTGGGCCTGCCGGACGCGGCGGTTCTCACGTTCCGCGATCCCGATCACGAGTTCCTGAAGGAGACCGGCATCACCATCGGCACCCCGCTCAGGGTCTCCGTGGTCACCGTGACCGGGCAGGCGCGCGAGCGGCTGTTCAACGGTGAGGTGACGGCCCTGGAGGTGGACCGGGACCGCACCGGCTCGTTCACGGTGGTGCGTGCCTTCTCCAAGGCGCACCGCCTCCAGCGCGGCCGGAAGGTGGTGGCGTACCGGAACATGACGGCGGCGGCCATCGTCCGCAAGGTGGCCGCCGGGGCGGGCCTGGCCTGCGGCACCGTGCAGGCCGCGCCGGTCACCTACAAGCAGCTGTCCCAGGCGAACGTCTCCGACTGGGACTTCCTTCAGTTCCTGGCCGCCGAGAGCGGCGCGCAGGTGCGTGTCGACGACAAGGGGCTGCTCCAGTTCACCAAGCCCCAGAAGGCGTCCGGGGCGCCCGCGCCGTCCACGTCGGCTGCCCAGAACCCGATGGTGCTGGAGTACGGGCGCAATCTGCTGGCGCTGCGGGCCTCCTTGTCGGCGGCGGACGGCGCGCAGCAGGTGGAGGTGCGCGGCTGGGACGTCACCACCAAGCGGCCCCTGGTGGCCCGGCAGCCGTCGGTCGACAGCGACACGGTGGTGCCGGGGCTGAGCCCGGCGCTCGCCGCCCGGTTCGGCAAGTCGTCGAAGCTGACCGTCACCGACACCCCGTACCGCACCCAGGCCGAGACGAAGGCGGTCGCGGACGCGGTGGCCAGCCAAGTCAGTGCGGGCTTTGGCGAGTTGGAGGTGCTGGCCGAGGGCAACCCCATGCTGCGGGCGGGCAAGCCCATCGCGCTCGGCAACGTCGGGCAGGCCTTCTCCGGCAAGTACACGGCGACGGCGGTGCAGCATGTCCTCGAACCGCACGGCGGATACCGTACGACGGTGTGGGTGAGCGCCAGCCCGGACCGCTCCCTGACCGGCCTGGTCACCGGCGCCAACGCGCCCTCCCGGGGTCCGCGCATGCCGGGCCTGGCGATCGGCGTCGTGACGGACGTGCGCGAGCCGGCCGGCTCCGAGCGCGGCGCCGTGAAGGTCAAGTTCCCCTGGCTGGACGACACGTACGTCACCGACTGGGTGCGCACCGTGCAGTGGGGCGGCAAGGGCGGCGGCGGGGTGGTGAGCCCCGAGGTCAACGACGAGGTGCTGGTCGGCTTCGAACAGGGCCTGCTGGACAGCCCGTACGTCATCGGAGGGCTCTACAACGGCGTGGACAAGCCCTCGCCGCACGACGTCCCGCTGATCGACAAGACGACTGGAAAGGTCAACCGCCGTTCCATCGTGTCGCGTTCGGGGCATCGGGTGGAGCTGCTGGACGCGCGGGCACCGGGGCGCTCCGGGGTGCGGATGATGTCCGCCGACGAGCGCCTCGAAGTTTTCCTCGACAACCGGCGGGACCGGATCGAGATGACGGTGTACGCGGGCAAGGGCCGGCAGGTGCTCAGCTCCGTCGTGCTCGACAAGCAGGGCATCACCCTGGACGCGGGACGGGGGAACGTGAACGTGTCGGGCGCCAACGTGGACATCAACGGCAGGGTCGGGGTGAAGATCGGCGGCCGCACGGTGGATGTCACCGGCGCCACGGGCGTCACCGTCGACGGCGGTCTGCTCGGCGTCCTCAAGGCCAAGCTCATCCGCATCAACTGATCACCTTTCGAGAGGAGTTCCCCATGCCCGCCGCAGCCCGTACCGGCGACCCCACCAACCACGGCGGGGTGATCGCCACCCCGCCGCCCGCCGCCGCCAGGGCGGTGGCGACCGTGCTGATCGGTGGCCGGCCCGCCGCCGTCGTAGGCAGCCTGCACACGTGTGCGATGCCGCCGCACCTTGCCCTGGGACCGGCCAACGTGATCATGCCCAACCCAGCCGGGCTCGCCTCGGGACAGGTCCTCATCGGCGGGCTGCCGGCGGCGCGGGCCCGCGACCAGACGGCGTGCGGCGCGCTGATCGTCACCGGCGCCCCCAACGTTCTGATCGGAGGCGTGTGATGAGCGAGCGGTTCATCGGCCGTGGCTGGGCGTTCCCGCTGCGCGTCGGGCCGACCGGCGGGATCGCCCTGGTCGAACGGGAGCGGGAGATCGAGGAGGCGATCCGCTTGGTGCTCGGCACCGCGCCCGGCGAACGCCCCATGCGCCCCGAGTTCGGCTGCGGCATCCACGACTACGTCTTCGCCCCCGGCGACGGCGCCACCGCCGGCCGTATCGCGCAGCAGGTGCGCGAGGCACTGGAGCGGTGGGAGCCGCGGATTTCGGTCGACGACGTGGTCGTCGCCTTCGACGCGGTCGAGGACGGCACCCTCTACATCGACGTGCACTACACCCTGCGTTCCACCAACGACCGGCGCAACCTGGTCTTTCCCTTCTACACGATCCCCTCCGAGGAGGGGGCCGAGGAAGCAGGCGCGGACTGATGGCGCTGCCCTCCCCGAACCTGGACGACCGGCGGTTCCAGCAACTCGTCGACGAGGCGAAGCGATATGTGCAGCAGCGCGCCCCGGAGTGGACCGACCACAACGTCTCCGACCCGGGCGTCACTCTGATCGAGACGTTCGCCTACCTGGTGGACCAGTTGCTGTACCGGCTGAACAGGGTCCCTGACAAGAACTACACCGCGTTCCTGGACCTGTTGGGCATCCGTCTGTTCCCGCCGACCGCGGCCGGCGCCGACGTCGACTTCTGGCTCTCGGCGCCGCAGCCCGACACTGTCGCGCTGCCGCCGGGCACCGAGGTGACCACCGCGGGCGCCGAGAGCGACGAGGCGGTGGTGTTCACGACCACGGAGGAACTGCGCATCCTGCCCAGCGAGTTGACCCGTCTGGTCACCGCTCCCCGGACCGGTGAGCAGAGCGACCGGACCGGCATGCTCGCCGACGGCCTCGACATCCCCTGCTTCCAGACGACGCCGGAGCCCGGCGACGCGCTGCTGTTCGGACTGCCGACGGCGGTGCCGCGCTGCATCGTCGCCGTACGCCTGGACAGCCGTGTGGAGGGCATCGGTGTGGACCCGCGCCAGCCTCCGCTGGTGTGGGAGGCATGGGACGGCGGCGGCTGGCAGCGGTGCGAGACCGGCGACGACACCACCGGCGGCCTCAACCGGCCCGGCGAGATCACCGTGTACGTGCCGGCCAGGCACACGGCGTCGGTGATCGGCGGGACCCGGGCCGGCTGGTTGCGCTGCCGGGTCACCGAGGCGGAGCCGGGCCAGCCGTTCTACTCGGAGTCCCCGACGGTGCGCGAGGCGGCGGTGTTCACCGTCGGCGGCACCATGTCCGTCGAGCACGCCGAGACGGTGACCGACGTACCGCTGGGCACCTCGGAGGGGGTCGCCGGGCAGACCTTCCGGCTCGGCCGCCCGCCGATCCTGCTCGACGCCGAGCCCCCCATGGTGGAGGTGTCCTCCGACGAGGGGTGGCAGCGCTGGGAGGTGGTCGAGCACTTCGGCCGCTCCGGACCCGACGACCGGCACGTCCGCGTCGACGCCACCACCGGCGAGTTCTGTTTCCCCCCGGCGCTGCGCGAACCGGACGGCACGCTGCGGCAGTGCGGTGCCGTGCCGCCCAAGGGCGCCCAGATCCGGGTCGCCCGCTACCGCACCGGCGGCGGCCCTGCGGGAAACGTCGCCCCCGGTGCGATCTCCGTACTGCTCAGCTCCGTTCCGTACATCGCCCAGGTCACCAACCGGGAGGCGGCGAGCGGCGGGGTCGCCGGGGAGACCGTCGAGAACGCCCGGCGGCGCGCGCCTCAGGCGCTGCGGATGCAGGACCGCGCGGTGACCGCCGAGGACTACGAGATCATCAGCCGCCAGGCCGCGCCCTCGGTGCGCCGGGTCCGCTGTCTGCCGGCCGCGGACGCGCCGGGTGCGGTACGGGTCCTGGTGGTGCCGGACGCGGTGGCCGACGAGGGCGACGACCGGCTGCGCTTCGAGCAGCTGATCCCGTCCGACCAGGTGCTCTCGGCGATCACCGCGAGCCTCGACGAACGGCGTCTGATCGGCACGCGTCTCGTGGTGGAGCCGCCGGTCTACCAGGGCATCACCGTGGTGGCCCGCCTCTCGGCGGCCCCCAGCGACACCGACAAGGTCCGCGAGGCGGCGCTGGACGCCCTGTTCCGCCACCTCAACCCGCTGGTCGGCGGCCCGGACGGCACCGGGTGGCCGTTCGGGCGACCGGTCCAGTACGGCGAGATCTTCGGTGTCCTGCAACGCGCCAACGGCAACGCGCTGGTCGAGGAGATCCGCCTGTTCCCGGCCGACCCCGTCACCGGCCGCCGCGGCGCTCCGACGGACCGCATCGACGTGGGTCCGGGCGCCCTGGTCTTCTCGTACCAGCACCAGGTGGTCGTGACGGGGGTCGGGGCGGAGGGGCGGGGATGAGCCGCGCCGCGATACCCGGGCTGCCGAGCAGGTATCCGATCGGGGAGCAACTGCCCGCACTGTACGCCGACGACGACTTCGCGCAGCGGTTCACCGCCGGGCTCGACACCGTTCTCGCGCCGGTGTTCTCGACGCTCGACAACCTGCCCGCCTACCTCGACCCCCGGGTGACGCCGGTCGACTTCCTTCAGTGGCTGGCGTCGTGGGTGGGTGCCCTGGACGATCCGCAGTGGCCTGTGGAACTGCGCCGACAGGCGGTCGTCCGCGCGGTGGAGCTGCACCGGTGGCGGGGCACGAAGCGGGGGCTGGCCGAGGCCCTGCGTCTCGCGCTGGGCGTGCATGCCGAGGTGAGCGGCGACGCCGGGGCGGCGTGGTCGAACACCGCGGGCTCCGACCTGCCGCCGGAGCCCGCCGCCGAGCTCCTGATCCGCGTCCTTCCGGACCGCGAGTCGGGGACCGGACGGCTGGACGTGGACAGGGTGCACGAGATCGTCCGGGCCATGTGCCCGGTGCACGTCGCGTTTCGGGTGGAGGTCCTCCCCGGCCCGCCCACCGAGGAAGGGAACTGACGCATGCGAGCATGTCCCGCATGCGGGGCCTCCAACGACCCCGCGGACGACTTCTGCGGCAACTGCGGCACGTATCTGGGCTGGTCGGACTCGTCGGCGAGCACAGGTACGCCGACCTCCACGGACACGTCGGCGAGCACGCAGGCGCCCGCGAACCCGCCCACGGTCGCCTCGGCGGCGACGGGATCCACGGAGGCCTCGAACTCTCCGGCTGCCCCGGAATCGCAGCCGAACGCGGACCGTGCGGCGGTCCCGACGCCCATGGATCCTCCGACGGCGTCCCCGGCCGACACTCCGCCGAGGGCTTCCGCGGCGCCGTCCGCGACGCCTGCGGCAGCCGCCTCGGGGGAGGGGGCCGCGTCGGCTGCACGCGGCCTCGGGTCGTCGTTGCGGTCCCGGCTGACGGGTCGTGGGCGTGGTGACGCGAGGGGGACGAGCACCACGGATGCCCCGGCTGCGGTTACCTCGGCGTCGGCTTCTGCGGCTCCGGACGCCCCGGCCGCGGTTACCTCGGCACCGACCGCCACGGGCCCGGACGCCCCGGGCACGGATGCCGCGGACTCACGCCCGGGCACCGGCACCGGCCCCGACGCGGCTCCCCCCACCGGCGAGGGCCCCAGCAGTGCCCCCGCTCGGCCGGAGCCCACGAACTCTCCGCGCCAGCCCGCATCGGACGCCGCCCGCACCGACTCCCCGACCGGCGGGTCCGCAGGCGAGACCCCCGCCGAGGAAGCTCCCCCCGCCCCGACCCCAGGGCTTTCCGAATCCGTACGACCCACCGCCCCCGCATCCGGAACAGCCGCCCGGCCCCCGCAAGCCCCGCCCGTCCCCAGCACTCCGCCCTCGCCACCCACCGCCTCGCCCTCGCCGACCACCCCTCGGCCCCCGGCGGCCCCTGCCACCCCGTCTTCCCCGACCACCCCCGGGCCCCCGTCCGCCTCCACTGCCTCGCCCCCGCCCACCACTCCCCGCTCCCCGACCAGCCCCGCCCCCGACCCCGACCCGATCCTGCCCGTCCTCCCCGCAAAGGCCGTCGCCCCCCGTCCCGTCGTACGTCCCGCGGCCGCGCAGGACGAGGGCACCGGGCGGCCCTGTCCCGTGTGCGGGACGCTCAATCGGCCGGAGCGGAAGTTCTGCCGGCGGTGTGCTGCGGAGTTGAGGCCGGTGGAGAAGGCCGCGCCGTTGCCGTGGTGGCGGACGGTGTGGCCGTTCCGGCGTCGGGTGCGGGCGGGTTCGGGGCGGGGTGTGCGGCTCATCGTGATCCTCGTCGTCGTGGTCGCGCTGTGCGCCGCCGGACTCTTTCTGCTCCCCGCCGGACGCGCCCTGTTCGAGGACACCCGGGACAAACTGAGCAAGGCCACGCCCGTGACCCCGGTGGACATCAAGGCGAGCGGCGCGCTCCCCGGGCACCCCGCGACGAACACCACGGACGGGCTGAACAACAAGTACTGGGGTGTCCCCGGACCGGGCGCCTCGGTGACGTACACCTTCCGCAAGCCGTTCCGCCTCGTCGACCTGATCATCACCAACGGCGCGTCCACGTCCCCGGAGGCGTACGCCCGCCAGGCCCGCGCCCTCCAGGTCGACCTGGAGGTGACGACGGCCGACGGCACACGGCACGACAAGCAGCTCACCCTCAGCGACAAGCCGGGCCCGCAGACGATCCAGACCGGGATCAGCGACGCGAAGACGGTACGCCTGACACTGCGCTCACCCGTCGACCTGTCCCGGGGACGTCATCTGGCCCTGGCGGAGGTGGAGTTCTTCCAACGGAGCTGAACCCGGCGTCGTTCCGCTCCACGAATGACCCTGTGACATACGGGAGTTGACGTATCCGGTGTCTTTCTCGGTGTGCGGGTGCTGGTCCACAGGCGGGACACGCGGCGGTCAGGCGTTCCGGAGGGCTGCGAGGACTTCCTTCGCTGTGGTCACACTGGACTGCGGGTTCTGCCCGGTGATCAGGTTGCCGTCGACGACGACAGTGTCCGACCACGGTGCGCCCGCCTTGAAGTGCGCCCCGCGCTCGACGAGGCGGTCTTCGACCAGCCACGGCGCAGCGTCGCCGAGGCCGCCCTGGCGCTCTTCTTCGTTGGTGAAACCGGTGAGGCCGCGGCCGGCGAACAGGAACGTGCCGGTGGCAGTGGTCGCACCGCGAGGAGCACGGACAGGCCGACGGTGAGCGCGGGGAAGGTCAGATGGAAGATCGCGGTGATCGCGAACTGCCATCGGGACAGTTCGACGACGGTTGCGGAAGCCATGGGTCCTCCGGGGAGGCAGAGGGGACTGCCACGCTAGGCAGCCGACCGGGTACGGCGATTGCCTCTCAGCGCCCGTGCAGTGGCCCCACGCTGCACAGTCGCGGACGGAAAGGCGGCAGCTCACCCCGGGGGCCGCAGGAGGGCACTGAGGGACCAGCACCGCTGCACTCACGGACAAGGGGCATCGCCCGAGCCGTGCCTACATTTCCGGCATCCACACAGCTCGCCGGAACGAAGAGGCGCCCATGCAGTTCGGAATATTCTCGGTGGGGGACGTCACCCCCGACCCGACCAACGGCCGTACCCCCTCGGAGCACGAGCGCATCAAGGCGATGGTCGCCATCGCGCTCAAGGCGGAGGAGGTCGGCCTGGACGTCTTCGCCACCGGCGAGCACCACAACCCGCCGTTCGTGCCGTCGTCGCCGACCACGATGCTCGGCTACATCGCGGCCCGCACCGAGAAGTTGATCCTCTCCACGGCCACGACACTGATCACCACCAACGACCCGGTGAAGATCGCCGAGGACTACGCGATGCTCCAGCACCTGGCCGACGGCCGGGTGGACCTGATGATGGGGCGGGGCAACACCGGCCCGGTCTACCCCTGGTTCGGTCAGGACATCCGGCAGGGCATCAACCTCGCCAAGGAGAACTACGCGCTGCTGCGCCGGCTGTGGCGCGACGACGTCGTCGACTGGGAGGGGACGTTCCGCACTCCCCTGCAGGGTTTCACGTCCACGCCCCGCCCGCTGGACGGCGTACCCCCGTTCGTGTGGCACGGCTCGATCCGCTCGCCCGAGATCGCCGAACAGGCCGCCTTCTACGGCGACGGCTTCTTCCACAACAACATCTTCTGGCCTGCCGACCACACGCGACGGATGGTCCAGCTGTACCGGCGCAGGTACGCCCACCACGGTCACGGCCGGCCCGAGGAGGCCATCGTCGGCCTCGGCGGCCAGGTGTTCATGCGGAAGAACTCCCAGGACGCCGTACGCGAGTTCCGCCCGTACTTCGACAACGCGCCGGTCTACGGCCACGGGCCGTCCCTGGAGGACTTCACCGAGCAGACCCCGCTGACGGTGGGCTCCCCGCAGCAGGTCATCGAGCGGACGCTGTCCTTCCGCGAGACCGTCGGCGACTACCAGCGGCAGCTGTTCCTGATGGACCACGCGGGCCTGCCGCTGAAGACCGTGCTGGAGCAGCTCGACATCCTCGGCGAGGAGGTCGTACCGGTGCTGCGCAAGGAGTTCGCGATCGGCCGCCCGGCCGACGTGCCGGACGCGCCCACCCACGAGTCCCTGCGGACCGCGCTGGAGGTGGCCGCCGCGTGAAGCTCGTCGCCGTCTCGGCGGGGCTGAGCACCCCGTCGTCCACCCGCCTGCTCGCCGACCGGCTCGCCGAGTCGGTCCGCGCCGACCTGGCCGCCGAGGGCCACGATGTGCGGACCGAGGTCATCGAGCTGCGCGAACTGGCCGTCGCCGTCGCCAACCATCTCGTGACCGGTTTCCCACCGCCCCAGCTGGCGTCCGCGATCGACGCGGTGACGGGCGCGGACGGCCTGATCGCAGTGACGCCCGTGTTCACCGCCTCCTACAGCGGGCTGTTCAAGTCCTTCTTCGACCTCATCGACCCGGACGCCCTCACCGGCACGCCGGTCCTGATCGCGGCGACGGGAGGGACGGCCCGCCACTCCCTGGTTCTGGAGCACGCGCTGCGCCCGCTCTTCGCCTACCTGCGAGCCGGTGTCGTCCCCACCGCGGTGTACGCGGCGTCCGAGGACTGGGGGTCCGGCGGCGACGACTACACCGAGGGCCTGCCCGCCCGCATCCAGCGGGCGGCCGGTGAACTGGCCGTCGCCATGGCGGCCCGCCCGGCGTCGGAGACGACGCCCGACGACGAGGTCACCGTCCTCGAACGGCAGCTCTCCGACCTGCGCTTCGACTGAGGCCCCGCGGTTCCCCGTATCTCCGCCCCGTATCCCGGATCTAGTGCGTTCACTCGATGCGCCCCCCGTGCCTCGCTGGCACGGTGTCCGCAGCGCACATCGGCTGAAGGGCGGAGATCATGTCGGACGTATCGGTGAAGGGGGCGGGGAAGCAGCCCGCGGGCATCTTCTACACCACGGACGGGGTGCCCAGGGAGCGACGACGGACCTACTGGCGCGACGCCGTGGCCCACACCTTCGGAGCCGTGGACGTCAAGCTCGCCGAGGAGGTGTTCTCCGGCACGATCCATGCGTCACCGGCGGGCCGGACACGGGGCGTCACGGTGGACAGCGAAGCCCTGCAGACCGTGCGCACACCGCGGCTCATCGCGGGGTCCACCGGCGACGACCACGTGGTCGTGATGCTGCTGAGCAGAGGGCTCGCCCGGGTCGAGCAGGACGCGCGCGACGCGTATGTCGAGCCCGGGCAGCTCTTCGTCTACGACCGGGCGCGTCCCATGCGGCTGACCTTCCCCGACACCTTCCAGACGAAGGCTCTCGTCCTGCCCCGGCACCTGCTGAGTCTGAGGGAGTCGGACCTGTGCCGGATCACGGCCTCTCCCCTCGACTCCACGACGCCCCTCGGCCACCTGCTGTCCCCCTTCCTGTCCCGCCTCGTGGACACCGCGGGCGCGTATCCGCAGCACGTCGGCGACCTGATCACCCGCAACGTCCTGGACCTGCTCACGGTGCTGGCCGACGAGCGACGCGGCGGTGACACCACGGGCACACCGAGCGCCGCCCGCGTGCTGCTGATGCGGGTCCAGGCGTACATCGACCGTCACCTGGCGGACCCCGACCTGGCCCCGGAGGCCATCGCCCGGGCCAATCGGATCTCCCTGCGTTACCTGTACAGCCTCTTCCAGAACGAGGGCACCACCGTCCGCCGGTGGATCCAGGGCCGCCGGCTGGAGCAGTGCCGACGTGAGCTGGCCCGCCGGGACGCGGCGAGCCGGACCGTCGCCGCGGTGGGCCGACGGTGGGGCTTCGTCAGCGCCGCCCACTTCAGCCGGGCGTTCCGGGCCGCCTACGGGATGTCCCCCGTCGAGTGGCGGGACTCCGCGGCACTCGAGCGTCGTACGCACACGTCGCCACTGGGCGCCTAGAGCCACCTCACGGTCCCGGACGCACCCCCGGGGTATGCACTGAGCTGCGGTTCTTGCGATAGTGGACACGCGGAGCGCCGTCCGCGCCCCGGCCGGACAGGCGGGGGACGGCGAAGGGCGACAGCGCCGCTCCGCATGGCCTGGACCGGAGGCGGTTGGCGAGTGCGGACAGAGGGGCGTGGGTGGAGCGGTCGGACGGGTCGCTGTCCCGGCGCGGTCTGCGTGGCCGAGAGACCGAACTCGAGCAGCTGCGCGCAGTGCTCACATCGGTCGTCCGCACCGAAAGCGGCGCGTTGGTCCTGCTCCGAGGGGAGCCGGGCATCGGCAAGACCGCGCTGCTCGGCGAGGTCGTCACCACGGCCGGTGCGGCGGGCTTCTCGGTCGGTCTGGGCAAGGCCGACGAACTGCACCACATCGTCCCGCTCTCCTCGCTGGCGGCCTGCCTCCTGTACGGTGACCGGCCGCTGCTGTCCAGTGACGCGTTCGCCGACCTCACCCGCCACCACGACCAGCGGATCTGGCTGGTCGAGCGCGTGGCGGAAGCGATCGAGGCCAGGGCCGCCGAGATGCCCGTGCTGATCGCCCTGGACGACGTGCAGTGGGCCGACCCACTGAGCAGATTCGCCCTGAAACAGCTCCCGACACGCCTGCGGACATCGCCGGTTCTGTGGGTGCTCACCGGGCGGCAGGATCCCGCCGGGCCGGCGCAGGAGATCGTCGCGGTGGCCAAGGGCGGGCTCCCGTCGGTCACCGTGCCCCTGGGACCGCTCTCCGCCACGGCGATCGGCCAGCTGGCCGACGACACCCTGGGCGCGGCTGTCGACGACCGGGTACGGCAGCTGCTCGACGGAGCCGGCGGGAACCCGTTCCTGGCGGTCGAGATGCTCATGGGACTGGGGACCACCGGCCCGTCGGGGGAGCCCGTGCCCGAGGGGCTCGTGGTGGGCGTGCGCGGCAGGCTCAGGTCACTTGAGCCCAGCACCCTGCGCTTCCTGCAGATGGGAGCGGTGCTGGGACGCAGATTCGGCTTCCTCGACGCCGCCGCGCTCTACGGCCGACCGTCCGCCGGTTTGCTCGCGGAGCTGGAGGAGGCGGTGCGCGCCGGGCTCCTGGACGACGACGGCGAACAGCTGGTCTTCCGGCACGACCTGCTGCGCCAGGCCGTCTACGTGGACATCCCGCCGTCGGCCCGCAAGGCTCTGCACCGGGAGGCCGCGGGACACCTGGTCGCGGCCGGGCACCGGCCGATCGACGCGGTGTCGCACATTCTCCGGGGCGCCCAGGCCGGAGACGACGAAGCGGTGACGCTGCTGCGGCAGGCCGCCGACGACGTCCTGTCGGTCACGCCGGGCCTCGCGGCCGACCTGATGACGCGCGCCCTGGAACTGGTGCCTCCCGGACGGCCGTTGTGGTACGACGTCGGTGTGCAGGCGATCGTCTGTCTGACCCGGGCCGGCCGGAACCGCGAGGCGCTGGAGACCGGCGACCGGCTGCTGGCCGCCCGGCCGCCTCTGGAGACGTTCGGCCGGATCCAGGCCGCCCTCGGCGGGACGCTCTGGAACCTGGACGTCGCCGAGGAGTTGCGCCGCCGCGCCGAGACAGCCCTCGCGCTCGGCGGTGCCGCCCCGGAGGTCGAGGCGCGGCTCACCGCCCTGCGTGCGCTGGCCCTCTCCCGGGGCGAGGATCTCGGCGCGGCACTGGAGGCCGGCGAGAACGCCCTGCGTGCGGCCATCGCGACCGGTGACCGGGAGGCACACGTGCTGGCCCTGTTCGGTCTGGGGGAGAGCGCTCTGAACGCCGGTGCGAACGCCGTCGCGCTGGAACGCTTCACCGCGCTCAGCGCCGTCGAGCCCGCCTTCCTTCCCGAGGAGATCGTCGCGCACCAGCACATGGACGACTTCGAGGCCGGCCGGCGGCTGCTGCTGCGGGCGGCGGACGACGGCGGCTCGGTGCCGCAGACCATGCTGCTGTGGGCACAGGCCTCGCAGCATCTGGGGCTGGGCGACCTCGACGACGCGGAGTCCGACCTGGTCACCATGGAGCGCCTGGAGAACGACGTGCACATCTGCGTCCAGCAGGTGAACGCCCGGGTGATCCGCTCCTGGATCGCCCTGCTGCGCGGCGACCGGGAAGCGGCGCGGCACCAGCTGACCGCCGCGCGGGAACGACGTGCGACCAAACCGAACCCTGGCAACACGGCGGCGGTGCGCTTCCTGGAGGCGCTCATCGCCGACGACGAGGGGAACACCGCGCTCGCGCTCGACAGGATCCGGCAGGTGCAGCAGGAAGGTCCCTTCATGCGCTGGCGGCTGCTGCGCACCTGGGTCGACTCCGCGATACGCATGGCCCTCAGCGGCGCGGACCGGGCGCTGGCCGAGGATCTGGCCGCACAGGCCGAGGCGCACGGCGCTCGCAACCCGGCCGTGCCCACCGCCACGGGCATCGCCGCCCAGGCCGCGGGCCTGGTGCGCAACGACCTCACCCTGCTGGAACGCGCGGTGGCCCTCCTCGAGGAGAGTCCGCGCCCGTTGGTCCGGGCCGGGGCCCAAGCCGACCTCGGCCGGGCACTGCTGACGGCAGACCGGGGAGCCGAGGCCAATGCCGCCCTGACCCGCGCCCACGACCTGTTCGTCGAGTCGGGTGCCCATGCCGCGGCGGCACGCGTGCAGCGCGATCTGGACCGTGCCGGGGCCGGCAGCCGCAGGGCGACCACGCCGCGCCCGGTCCAGGGCTGGGAGGCCCTTACGGCCTCGGAGAAGAAGATCGCGCGCCTGGTCGCCGCCGGCCACACCAACCGGTCGGCCGCCGATCTGCTCGTCGTCTCCCCGCACACGGTCAACACGCACCTGACCTCCGCCTTCCGCAAACTGTCGGTCAACTCGAGGGTCCAGTTGGCCCATGTGGTCATGGCCTTGCCCGAGGACTGAGCGGATCCGCCGGTACGTCCGGCACGTCTTGGTACGTTCACGCGATGCCCGCGGTAACCGGATGCGCTTGGCTGGAACGCCAGGACTCATTCGGAGGTCATCGGAACGTGAACGGACCCGCTCCCCACCCGCCGACCGTCGTGCTCGTGCACGGGGCGTTCACCGACGCCTCCTCCTGGGCGGGTGTCATCACCCTCCTGCAGGCCGCCGGCCTGACCGTGCTCGCCCCGGCGAACCCGCTGCGCGGACTGGCGCAGGACGCCGCCTACATCAGGAGCGTGGTGCGCCAGATCGACGCCCCGGTCGTCCTGGTCGGACACGGTTACGGAGGCGCTGTCATCACCCATGCCGCCGGCGACTGCGACCAGATTGTGGCCCTGTGCTACGTCGCGGCGTTCGGCCTGGACGCCGGAGAGTCCGTCCTGGACATCCTGAGCCGTTTCGCCTCTGCCCCGGTGACCGACACCACCATCACGGCAGCGCTGCCCGCCCGGTTCACCGGTGGCCCGGAGGGCGAGATGTACCTCATCGAGGAACAGTTCGGGCCGACGTTCGCCGCCGACCTGTCACCGCACGTCACAGATGTCCTGGCCGTGACCCAACGCCCGATCGCGCGAGGCGCGTTGACCGGTACGTCGGGGCCGCCGGCCTGGGCCTGCAAGCCGTCGTGGTACGCCATCGCGGCCGCCGACCGGATGCTCGCCCCCACGGCCCAGCGCTTCATGGCCCAGCGCATGGCGGCCACCGAGTACTCGGTGGCCGCTTCGCACGGCGTCGTCCTGTCACAGCCCGGCGCCGTGGCGGCGATGATCCGGGAAGCCGCCGAACAGGGCACGGACCGCGGCGACGGCTACGGGCTCCCGCGCGGCTGATGCGCAGGTCAATCAGCTAGCATCCCTGTTCGATCGGTAAGACGCCGGTGTCAAAGCCTCTCCTCGGCGACGCGGGACGCCTGGCCTCGACCACAGGCTCGCTCGGGAAGGCACCACCTTGAACTCACCGGCCCCCAGACCGTCGGCGCGGCGGATCACCACCCTTCTCGGGACCGTCGCCCTCGCACTGGCTGCCACCGGCTGCGGCGGGGGAACCGGCGCCGCGTCGGCCCCGGACAAGGTGACCTCCATCACGGCGCTCGACTACTACACCGACGCGACCGAGCACGCCCAGTGGAGCAAGCGGCTCACCGACTGCGGCAGGACCGCCGGCGTCAAGGTCGAGCACACCAGTGTCCCGTTGCCGTCGCTCATCCCCCGGGTCCTGCGACAGGCGTCGTCACGCACCCTGCCCGACCTGCTGATGCTCGACAACCCCGACCTCCAGCAGATCGCGAGCACCGGCGCACTGACGCCGCTGGACCGCTACCGCATCGACACCACCGGCTTCGCCGAGGGCATTCTCTCGGCGGGCACCTACCGCGGAAAGGTGTACGGGCTGGCGCCCACCGTCAACACGATCGCCCTCATCTACAACAAGGACATGCTCGCCGAGGCCGGTGTCGCCGTGCCACAGACCTGGAACGAGCTGAAGACGGCGGCCGCCCGCCTGACCCGCCCGGGGCGCTACGGCATCGCCGTCTCCGCCAACGCCACCCCCGAAAGCACCTGGCAGTTCCTGCCCTTCCTGTGGTCCGACGGCGGGGACGAGAAGCACCTGGACACCCCGCAGGCCGCTCAGGCCCTCCGGTTGTGGACCGACCTGGTGAAGAGCGGATCCATGTCGAGGTCGGCACTGAACTGGACCCAGGCCGACCTCCACGACCAGTTCGCCGCTGGAAAGACCGCCATGATGGTCAACGGACCCTGGCGGATTCCCGCGCTGAACAAGGACCATGACCTGCACTGGGGAGTGGCCCCCCTCCCCGTCCGCCAGAAGGGGCAGAAGCTCGTCACGCCCCTCGGCGGCGAGGTGTGGACGGTGCCGCAGAACTCTTCCCCGTCCCGGCAGGAGAAGGCCGCCCGGGTGCTGGCCTGCCTGAACGACCCCACGACCATGCTGGCCGTGGCGAAGGATCACCTCACCGTGCCCTCCCGCACCGCGGTGGCGGCCCGGTACGCCGAGCAGGTCCCGTCGATGTCCGGCTTCGTCACCAGCGTGGAGGGGGCCCGCTCCCGTACCGCCGAACTCGGCGTCAAGTGGCCCGGAACGGCGACGGCGATATCCACGGCGATCCAGTCCGCGCTGACGGGCCGGCAGACGCCGGAGGAAGCACTCGCCCGCGCGCAGCGGCTCGCGACCGCTTCATGACCTGTCCGCCGGCCCCCACCCGGACCCGCTTGCGGGCACTGCTCGCCCGGTGGGGGTTCGTCGTGCCCGCCGCGGTCTACCTGCTGCTGTTCTTCGGCTACCCGATCGTCGAGAACGTGGTGATGAGCTTCCAGCAGTACACGCCCGCCACCTTCTACACCGGGGCCGCGCCGTTCGTCGGGCTGCGGAACTACGCGGAGATCCTGGCGTCGGGCCTGTTCTCCCAGGCACTGCTGACCACGGTCCTGTTCACCGCGGGTTCGGTCGCCGGGCAGTTCCTGCTCGGTCTCGCCCTGGCCCTGTTCTTCCGCCGCAGCTTCCCGCTCGGCGGCCTGTTGCGCTCGCTCCTGCTGCTGCCGTGGCTGCTGCCGCTCGTCGTCTCGGCCACGACGTGGAAGTGGATGCTCGACACCGACGACGGAGTCGTCAACAACGCACTGCGCGCCCTCCACCTCGTGTCGTCCGGCATCCCCTGGCTCACCGGCACCTCACAGGCACTCGTGTCGGTGACCCTCGTCAACATCTGGGTGGGAATCCCCTTCAACACCGCGATCCTGTACAGCGGCCTGCGGAACATCCCGGCCCAGCTGTACGAGGCGGCAGACCTGGACGGCGCCGGTCCGGTGGCGTCGTTCCGCCACATCACGTGGCCGCTGCTGCGGCCCGCCGTGAGCGTCGTGCTGGTGCTGGGCGTGGTCTACACCCTCAAGGTGCTGGACATCATCCTCGTCGTGACGGGCGGAGGACCGGCCGACGCCACGCAGACCCTCGCCACCCAGTCCTACGAACTGTCCTTCCAGCAGTTCGAGTTCGGGCGCGGCGCCGCCATGGGCAACGTACTCATCATCCTCTCGCTCGTCCTCGCCCTCGTCTTCCTGCGCGCCGACCGGCGCGCCGCGCACCCATGAGGGGCGGGCCGGCGCGGCGCGGACGCCGCCGTGGCCTGCTCTCCACCGTCGTCGGGACAGTCCTGCTCGCGGTGATGCTGTTTCCCGTCTACTGGATGGTGAACGCCTCTCTGCAGCCGACGGGCACCACACTGCGGGCGGGCTGGTTCCCTTCCCACCCGGACTTCAGCGGCTACGCCACAGCACTGCGCGATCAGGGCCCCAACCTGGTCACCAGCCTCGTCGTGGCCCTCGGCAGCGTCGCGCTCAGCCTCGGGCTCGCCGCTCCGGCTGCCTACGCCCTGGCCCGGTTCTCCCTGCGGGGAACCCGCCTCGTACTCTTCGGGGTCCTGATCACGCAGATGGTGCCGGGCATCGTCGTGGCGAACGCGCTCTACGGCGCCTACAACGACCTGGGACTGCTGAACTCCCGCCTGGGACTCGTCCTCGCGGACTCCACCGCCGGGGTCCCGTTCGCCGTCATCGTCCTGCACTCGTTCATGCGGGGCATTCCCAGGGAGATCATCGAAGCCGCGCGCGTGGACGGCGCCGGGAGGCTGCGCACCTTCTGCGCCGTGGTGCTGCCGCTGAGCCGGAACGCACTGGTCACCGCTGCTCTCTTCACCTTCCTCTTCGCCTGGAGCGACTTCCTCTTCGGCCTCACACTGACCACCACCGAGACGGTCCGGCCGGTCACCCTGGGCATCTACGAGTACATCGGTGCTCACACGACCCAGTGGAACGCGGTGATGGCCACCGCGGTCCTGGCGTCGGTGCCGGCGGCGGTGCTGCTGGTCGTCGCCCAGCGCTTCCTCACCGTCGACGCCACCAGCGGCGCGGTCAGGTGAGGGTCCGCAGCTCCGTCTTGAGCCAGTCCAGGATCTCCGGGGTCACCGGGTCGGTGATGTCCGCGAACTCCTCATGCTTCTCCAGGTACTTGGCCACATAGGGACAGACCGGCACGATGCGCATGCCTGAGCGGCGTACGTCGGTGAGGGCCTCCTGGACCAGGCGCGCGGCCAGCCCCTGTCCGGCGAAGGCGTCGTCGACTTCCGTGTGGTAGAAGACCCGCTGCTCACCATGGTCGCGATAGGCGGTCAGACCGGCGAGCCGGCCGCCGGCCAGAATCTCGTAACGGTGCCTGTCGTCCGCCCGTTCGACGGCCGGGGCGGGGGAGGGCCGGTTCATCGGGTTCCTTTCGGTGGGTGCGGGTCGGTGGTGCGCCGGGCCTCCATGGACGAGGGGTCCCGAGGAGGCGCCGAAGGTCCGGCTCCGGCGTCCGCGCCGGGGGTGGTCACCGCCGTGTTCACGGCCGTGGCCACAGCCAGGGGGCGTCGGCGGCGGAGAGGCGGTGGGTGGTCACGGAGGTGACCGCGAGCAGGACCAGGGTGAGGCTCAGGACGACGACCAGGTGGCCGTGCAGCAGGAGCGCGGCTCCGATCAGGGCGCCGAGGAACATGGCGAGCACGGACAGGATTCGGCGGCCGGGGCGCGGCGCCTCGCCGCCGGCCGCCGTGGAGTCGGCGGCCAGACCCGTCAGCGTCAGGGTCAGCACGGTGGTGGTGAGGTCCGGCACGCCGAGGCGCCGGGCGACCGCGTTCTGCAGTCCCATGGCGAGCCCCAGGAACACGATCAGCGTGTACTGGACGGAGGTGGTGACCCGGCCGTCGGCCACCGCGGCGACCACCACGGTGACCGCGACCAGCACCGTCTGCACCGCCGTCGCCGCTCTCAACATGTGCCCTCGATGCGTGGCGAACCGGGTGCCGAGCCTGCCACCCGCGAGCGCGCCGAGGAGGAACGCGGTCATCGAGACGACGGACGCGAGCGCGGACAGGCTGCCGGCGCCTCCCAGGGCGAACCCCAGAAAGACCACGTTGCCGGTCATGTTGGCGACGAAGACGTGTCCGAGGGCCAGGTAGCTCACCGAGTCCACCAGGCCGGTGACCACCGTCATGGTCAGCAGCAGCGGGGGCAGCGGACCGTGGCGTTCCTCGCCCCGGGGCACCAGCGTGCCGACGGCGTCACTCAGCAGCTTGCGCATGTCGCGTCCCTTCTACCTCGGAGTCCGTCCGGTGCAGCACCACGCGGGTGAGCAGTCCGCTCATCGGGCCGAGCACGATCGCGGCGACGGCGATCCACAGCGGCCAGGGGGTGGTGCCCAGCGCGTGGTCCACGGACCACCGTCCGGGCCCGGTGAGGGCCAGCGAGGCCGAGACGACGACGAGGACCATCGGGTACTCGTAGCCGTCGTTCTGCACCCACAGGCCCTTGTGCCACTTGACGGTGCCCGCGACCGTCATCACGCCCATGGCGGCCATCGTGGCCAGGGGCGTGAGCAGCCCGAGGGCCAGGAACAGGCCGGCACCGATCTGACTGGCTCCCGCGACGAGTGCGGTCAGCACTCCGCCGCGGAATCCGTCGCGGCGGAATTCCTCGGTTCCGCCAGCCAAGCCGTTGCCCCCGAGCCGGAAGCTCACCTTCTGCACCCCGTGACCGGCGATGAGCAAGCCCGCCACCAGCCGCAGGACCAACAGTCCAGCGTCCATCGTGTTCCTGCCTGTTCCTGGATCAGAATCGGTGCGGTCAGCCGGCGGCGTGGGCGCCGATGACGGACTGCGCGTACACCACACCGAGGCCGTAGGCGCCGGCGTGCTCCTTGACGACCTCGGTGACCGGGACGTACGTCTCCGTGCGCGCCCAGTCCCGCTGGAGCTCCAGGAGCACCTGCACCCACGTCACCGGAATCGCGCCGGCCCGGAGCATGCGCTGGACGGCGTGCTCGTGGGCCTGCGGGCTGACACCGCCGGACGCGTCGGTGACGACGTAGACCTCGTAGCCCTGGGCGAGGGCCGACAGCGTCGGCAGGACGACACAGACCTCGGTCCACAGGCCGGCGATGACCAGCTTCTTGCGGCCTGTCGCCTTGACGGCCTCGACGAAGGGCACGTCCTCCCAGGCGTTCATCGAGGTGCGGTCGATGATCTTCTGGTCGGGGAAGACCGCGGCCAGCTGCGGCATGATCGGGCCGGAGAAGGACTCGGCGGCCACGGTGCTGAGCACGGTCGGCACGTCGAAGACCTTGGCGGCCTTCGCCAGGCCCACGGTTGCGTTCATGATCGAGGTGCGGTCGCCGCTGGCGGCGGCGAAGAACATCTGCGGCTGGTGGTCCACGAAGAGCACGGCGCAGTTGTCGGGGGTGAGCAGGTCGGGGCTGGGGGCGGCGGTGACGTCGGAGATGTTGACCATGAGGATGAACCTTTCCTGTCCAGGTAGAACCGTCCGTGTGCGGACGGAGTCGGTGGGTGTCCCGGCAGGGGCGCTCAACGGCCCGGCCCCTGCCGGGTGTTCTAGAGGTCGAAGCAGGGATCGAAGGGCGTGCTCGCGGTCTCTGGGGTGAGGCCACGGGCGATGCGCCACTGGCGGTGCTGCTCCGATTCGGCGACGGCCTGGCCGAGGGACTCCGCCTGGCGGGCGCCGGCCGCTGAGGGAGACGCCTGGTAGCCGCCGAAATGCGCCACCGGGCTCCAGGCGGGGCTGACGGGCGGCAGTTCCTCGTCGAGCCCCTCGTAGGTGCCGGCGGCGTAGACGATCCGCCCGCCGGTCACCGTCAGCAGCGACTCGATGTGCCCGATCTCAGGCTCGGGTACGGTGAAGTAGTCCTCGGACAGCATCGCCAGGTCCGCGTAGCAGCCCGGCCGCAGGACGCCCTTGACCTCGTCCTCGCCGGTCAGTACGGCGCCGGCGCGGGTGAACATCGTCAGCGCGCACTGCCGGTCGACGCGGTTGGCCGGCGGGCGCAGCGTCAGGTCGCCGACGGTGCGGCCGCTGACCAGCCAGTGCAGGGCCACCCACGGGTTGTAGGAGGACACCCGGGTGGCGTCGGTGCCGGCGGCCACGGTCAGCCCGCGGTCCAGCATGGCCCGGATCGGCGGGGCGTCCGCGGCGGCGCCGGGACCGTAGCGGCGCAGGAACGCCTCACCCTGGAAAGACAAACGATTCTGCACGGACATCGCGCCGCCGAGCGCGGCGATGCGGTCGAGGCTGTCCGTGGAGACGGTTTCCGCGTGGTCGAACAGCCACCGGTTCCCGGCCGGGAAAAGCCCGTCCGCGGCGAGTTTCTCGAAGACCGCGAGGTCCCGGCGGATGGTCTCGTCGTAGGTGGCGTGCAGCCGGAAGCCCCACCCGTTCTCCATGAGGAGACGGACGGCCTTCTCGAACTCGACCTCGTAGTCCGACGTGAGTTCTGGACGCGGCTCGGCGAAGTTCTCGAAGTCCGCGGCGGCCCAGGTGAGATTCTCGCCCGCGCCGTTCAGGCGCAGCCATTCGTCCCCGTCCTCGGGGCGGGCCATCTCGATCCAGCGGGCGAGATCGTCGACCTCCTGGCCCGGAGTCTGCGGGAAGAGATGATAGGCGATGCGCATCGAGAGCTGGCCGGCCTTGGCCAGTTCGATGACGGTGGCGTAGTTGTCGGGGAAGTTCTGGAATCCGCCGGCGGCGTCGATCGCCGAGGTCAGTCCGAACCTGTTCAGCTCGCGCAGGAAATGACGGGTGGAGGTCTTCTTGTCCTCCTCGCTCTCCAGGACCGGCGCCTTGGCGAGGGTCGAGTAGAGGATGAGGGCGCTGGGCGCGGCCAGCAGCATGCCGGTCGGTTCCCCGTCCCGGCCGCGCATGATCTGGCCGCCCTTGGGGTCGGGCGTGTCCTTGGTGAAGCCGGCGGCCTTGAGCGCCGCACGGTTCAGCACGGCCGAGTGGTACAGGTGCAGCACGAACACCGGGGTGTCCGGGGCGGCCGCGTTCAGTTCGGCGACGGTTGGCAGCCGGCGCTCGGCGAACTGCTCGACGGACCAGCCGCCCACCACCCGCACCCACTGGCCCTTCGGGGTACGCGCGGCCTGCTCACGCAGCATCACCAGCCCCTGCCGCAGGCTGCGCACCCCGTCCCAGCGCAGCTCCAGTACGTAGTTCAGACCCCCGCGGATCACGTGCAGGTGGGCGTCGTTGAGGCCGGGGACGACCCGGCGGCCGCATGCGTCGACCACCTTGGTGGCCGTACCGATGTGCGGGGCCACGTCGTTGTCGTCGCCGACGACGGTGATGACGCCGTCCCGGACCGCGATGGCCTCGGCGTGCGGGCGCCTCGGGTCGGCTGTGTAGATCTTCGCGTTGCGGACGACGAGGTCTGCGGCATCGTCGGAGGCATGCGGAACGAGCCCGCCGACCGGCATTGTCGACATCTCTTGAAGTCCTTTCCGGGACAGGGGAGTTCGGTTCCGTCCACTCGCGGCGCGCCAAGGCGAAGTCCGGGATACGCGCCGCGCCGGCAGGATGGAGGGCAGACGCGGCAAGGGGCCGCGGTCTCGCTCGGGCCCTCACGATAGGCACGGCCGACCTGCGGCAATGTCTCCGCAGTGCACCGGACTTGGTCCCACAGTGCACTGCGTCGCTCTACTCCGCACGCTCGCGAGACGGGCGGAAGCCCGCAGTGCGCTGGGGGAACAGCGCTGGTGCGCTCACGGAGAACCCCGACCTGGCGACGCTCACTAGCGTGACCGGCGCACCACACGAAACAGCCCCTTGGAACATCGGGAGAGGCACATGTCCCACACCGTCGAGCCGGTTCAGCCGGTACTGGAACCCGCGGCGGCCGCCTTCGCGGAGGCGACCGCCAACCCGCCCTACCTCTTCGACCTGCCCCCGGCGGAGGGACGCAAGGCCGTCGACGAGGTGCAGTCCGGCGAGATCGACAAGCCGGCGATCGACGAGGAGTGGATCACCGTCTCCGGCGGCCCCACGGGCAGTGTCCGGGCCCGCATCGTCAAGCCCGCCGGGGCCACCGGCACCCTCCCGGTGATCCTCTACATCCACGGCGCCGGCTGGGTGTTCGGCAACGCCCACACCCACGACCGCCTGGTGCGCGAACTCGCCGTCGGCGCGGAGGCCGCGGTGGTCTTCCCCGAGTACGACCTCTCGCCCGAGCACCGATACCCGGTCGCCATCGAGCAGAACTACGCGGTCGCGCGGTGGGTCGTGCAGGAGGGCGCCGCCAAGGGCCTGGACGGCACACGGCTGGCCGTGGCCGGGGACTCCGTCGGCGGCAACATGAGCGCCGCCCTCACCCTGATGGCCAAGGAGCGCGGCGACGTCTCCCTGGTGCAGCAGGTGCTGTTCTACCCGGTGACGGACGCGAACTTCGACACGCCGTCCTACCACCAGTTCGCCACCGGTTACTTCCTGCGCCGCGACGGCATGCAGTGGTTCTGGGACCAGTACACGACCGACGAGGCCGAGCGCGCCCGGATCACCGCCTCCCCGTTGCGCGCCACCACCGAGCAGCTCACCGGCCTGCCCCCGGCCCTGGTCATCACCGGCGAGGCCGACGTCCTGCGCGACGAGGGCGAGGCGTACGCCAACAAGCTTCGCGAGGCCGGCGTCCCCGTCACCGCCGTGCGCTTCCAGGGCATCATCCACGACTTCGTGATGCTCAACGCCCTGCGCGGGACCCACGCCGCCGAGGCCGCCATCACGATGGCCGCCGGCACCCTGCGCGCCGCCCTGCACACCGCCTGACCGCAAGGAGATCCGGCAGACATGAGCACCACCACTCCCACCGTCGTCCTCGTCCACGGCGCCTTCGCCGACGCGGCCAGCTGGTCCGGCGTCATCGAGGAGCTCCAGCGCCACGACATCCCGGTCATCGCCCCGCCCAACCCGCTGCGCGGCCTGGCCTCGGACGCCGCGTACGTCGCCTCCGTGGCCGCCCAGATCGACGGCCCCGTCGTGCTGGTCGGCCACTCCTACGGCGGTGCGCTGATCACCGTCGCCGGCACCACGGAGAACGTCGTCGGGCTGGTCTACGTGGCCGCCTACGTCCTCGAAGAGGGCGAGAGCCTCGGCGAGCTGCAGGGCCGCTTCGCCCTCTCCCCGCTGGTGAGCAACCTCAAGCAGTGGACGTACCCCGTCGCGGACGGCGACCCGGCCGTCGAGGTGACCATCGCCGCGGACGCCTTCCCCTCGGTCTTCGCCGCCGACGTGCCCGCAGACGTCACGAAGGTGCTGGCCGTGGCGCAGCGCCCGCTGGCCGCCGCCGCCTTCGAGGAGACGGCCTCCGCCGCTGCCTGGAAGACCAAGCCGTCCTGGGCGCTGGTCGCGGGCGCCGACACCGCGATCAACCCCGAGGTGGAGCGCTTCGGCGCGAAGCGCGCGGGGGCGACCGTCGTCGAGATCGAGGGCGCCTCGCACGCGGTCGCCGTCTCCCAGCCGAAGCAGGTCGCCGAGCTGATCCGCGAGGCGGTGCGCGCCACGAGCTGACCAGGGGAAAGGGGTGCTGCGCGGAGAAAGACTCCGGGCGGCACCCCATTCCGTCTCACGGCCCCTCTCGCCGTACCCGCTCGGCCCGCTCGGCCCGGTCGACCAGCGTGACCACGACGACCAGGGCCGCCGCCGCCAGAGCGGCGAGGAGGGCCGGCGCCGGCGAGCGGGCAGCCATCAGGACTGCCACCGCCACCGCGGGAAACGCAAGCTGTTCGACCCGGCTCCGCCGGTGCGGCCGGACATGCACAGCCCACACGGTGATGAGGAAGACCGCCGCCGGCACCGTGACCGCGCCACCCGCCGACAACGGCGGGGCACCGGTGCGCCCGGTGATCAGCTGGGCGTACGCCGCCAGACCGGCTCCCTCGGCGGCTGCCGAGGCCAAGATCAGATAGTGGCCGTACGCCCAGGTGAACCTCCTGCGATGGGCCTGGTGCGAGGTGGCGAGCAGGGTGTGGGCCGGCCGGGCGAAGTACAGCCACCACAGGGCGAAGACGAGCAGCAGGCCGCCCGCCGCCAGCAGATACAGCGCCGCGGTGTCATGGTCTCGGTTCAGGGCACCGCGGACCGCCGCCGCGGCGGCCGCGACGGACTCACCCAGCACGATGAGGACGAACAGCCCGTACCGCTCGGCGATGTGGTGCGGATGCCACGGGGTCATTCCGGCGGACTGCGCCCACACCGGAACACAGACCTCGGCGACGATCAACGCGATGATGGCCGGCAGGCGCGCCGGGACCGGGAGGAAAAGCACCCCGAGCCAGCCGACCTGACAACTCGTCACTCCCGTGGCGAAGCGGAGCGCGGTCCGCCGCCGAGGGGGATCCGATCGTGCGACACGCAGCCACAGCGTGGTCAGCGTCGTACGCAGGACGACGTATCCGAGCGTGACGACGCGCAGATCGCCTTCCTCGAACGCGCTGGGGACACCGGCGGCGAGGATGAGAGAGCCCGCGATCTGGACCAGCACCGTCAACCGGTAGGGGACGTCGTCAGGGTCATAGGCGGATGCGAACCAGGTGAAGTTCATCCAGGCCCACCAGATCGTGAAGAAGGCCAGCGCGAAGCGCAGGGCGCCGGTGAGCCAGTGCCCGCTCGTCACCGCCGTGTTCAGACACGCGGACGCCTGCGCGACCGCGATGACGAAGCACAGGTCGAAAAAGCACTCCAGCGTCGTGGCGGTTCTGTGCGCTTCCCTCGGGTCCCGCCCCCGCAGGCTCAGCGCGGGGCTCCCGGAGCGCAGTCCACCCTCCGCTGCTCGCTCGGCATCATGCCTCTCCTCGTCGTTTTCCGGGCCCACGTCGTCAGCGACGTTAGGCGGGACGAGGTGCTGAGCCGTGCCCGCCGGCGCACGGGGGCTTGCCCGAGAGTGAACAAGGGCACGCACGGATCGTTCCGTGCGCTCACGAGCACGTGCATGTGCGCTTCAGGGCAACCCACCCGCCGTGCCGGCACCTAGCGTCACTCGTGTCCACGGCCACTCAGCAGGAGGCGGAACATGACCATCGAATCCCAGCACGTCGGCAGCCAGCCGTGGCTGCACCAGAAGGGCGAGATCATCCAGGAGTTCGGGACCGTGAAGCAGTTCCCCCTCGGCCTGTCCTACGAGACGCGCATGTACTCCTGCCAGCGCCTCAACAAGGTCCTCGCGGACACCCAGATCCTTCACGGCCTCTACAAGAAGCACCACTGGCTGATGCGCGGGGCGACCTTCTACCAGCTCCACCTGGTGCTGGACAAGCACGCGGCGGAACAGCTGGAACTCGTCGACGCCCTTGCCGAGCGGGTCCAGACCCTGGGCGGTGTCGCTGTGGGCGATTCGCGGCACGTCGCCGAGATCACGTCGATCCCGCGCCCTCCGGACGGTGTGGAGGAGGTCCCCGCGATGCTCTCGCGACTGCTGGAGGCCCACGAGGTCATCCTGACGGAGGCCCATGACGCGGCTGCCCGCACCGCCGAGCTGGGCGACGACGGCACCAACGACCTGCTCGTCTCCCAGGTGATCCGGACCGGCGAACTCCAGGCGTGGTTCCTCGCCGAACACCTGGTCGATACGCCCTTGGTCCGTGTCCGTGCCTGAGCGATGACTTCCTCACCGCCCTTTGAATCGCCCGCCCCGCGGTTCGTGCGCCGCGGGCGTATGAGGACAGGTTGCACCGCGGGCGACATCGACGGCGACCTCCATCGCGACGTCGTGTCGTACCAGATGCACATCGAGCTGGCTGCGTTCCCCACCCCGCACTGAACGCCCACCCGGGCCAGGGATGGACACTCGAGGGCGGGGTTCATCAGGCCGGTCAGGTGCGGACGGCGGTCTGGGACAGCGTGGTGGGCCGGCCGGCGTTCTGCGCCCGACGGCAGCATCGATTCAGCGTGCTCGACCCACCCCACGGCGAACCGGCTGGCCTGCGCCTGTGTCCGCTGCGCCGTCGCCCAGACCGTCCAGCCTCTGGAGTCCTCCTCGCCGCGAGGCCCGCATCCTGCGGGTGCGCTCAGTCAAGGACCGGGTGCAGCTCGGGGCGGGATTCCCACCAGGTGCGGTAGAAGGTGTTGTTGGGGATGCTGTCGAGGTACGCGCGTCCCGCTGCCCGGTACAGCAGGCCGGCGCGCCGTTCGGAAAGTGCGGCCCGGTTCCAGGCGATCCGGATGCGTTCGGTGAGCGGGTCGCCGGCCAGCGGGCGCAGGACCGTTCCCTCGACATGCGGAGAGGTGGGCTGGCACAGGGAGATGGCCCGTCCGGCGGCGATCAGTTCCCAACGCATCTTGCGGTCGGCGATCCGGTAGCGCAGTTTCGGCGTGAAGCCGGCCTGGAGGCAGACGTCGGTCATGGCCTCCGGGCCGCCGTCGTCGTCGTCGGTCAGCGCCGTCCAGGTCTCGCCCGCCAGGTCGGCGAGTTTGATCTCCTCCTGCCCGGCCAGAGGATGGGTGGCCGACAGGCGCACGCAGGCGGGTTCCTTCGGGATGAGGGTGCGGGCAGCCACGCCGTCGGGGAGCGGCACTTCGTGGTCGCCGACCTCTCCGTACAGGATCGCGTCGTACTTCCCGGCACCGAGCATGCGGGTGAGCGTGGTCGCCGAGTGCTCGGTGGCGATGTCGACCTCGTGGCCGGGCAGTTCCTTCTCCAGGTGTTCGAACAGGCGGTCCACCAGGACGAGCAGGACGCAGCCGAGCCGCAGCGTCGGATGGGGTGCGGCGGCTCGCGTTCCGGCGGTCAGGGCGTCCATCTCGCCGAGCACCCGGCGTGCCACGGACAGCACGAACTCGCCCAGCGGGGTGGGCTCGACGCCGCTCCTGCCGCGGACGAACAGCTCGCCGCCGGTGACCCGTTCGATACGCCGCAGCTGCGCGGAGAGAGCCGGCTGGGACACGCCGAGCTGAACCGCCGCACGCCCGAGACTGCCCGCCTCCGCTATCCGGCGGACAGCTTCCAGATGCCTCAACTCCAACTGCATTTCACCAGCATATGCGGGCCCGGAGGGATCCGGGAGGGCCGGTCATAACACCGGTCTTATGAGCGGTGGGATGTCCCTTTCTTGCCATGTTCACGCTCATACTCGGCGCATCCCACCGACTCCCCCCTTACGGATCTGGAGCAGACGTGCACCCCACCAGACTCACGGCGGCCCTCACCGCGCTCGCACTGACGGCGGGCCTCGCCGGCACCCTCGCGAGCACCGCCGCCGCGGCCGACCGGGCCGCGAACAGCGGACTTCACGGTCTGCGCCACGGCGCCCTGGAGGCCAAGCTCAGCCCGGCCCAGCACAAGGCCCTGATCCAGAACGCCCAGGACAAGACGGCCGACACCGCCCGCACCCTCGGCCTCGGAGCCAAGGAGAAGCTGGTCGTCAAGGACGTCGTCAAGGACAACGACGGCACGCTGCACACCCACTACGAGCGCACCTACGACGGCCTGCCCGTCCTCGGCGGTGACCTTGTGGTCCACACCCCGTCGGCCTCCCTGGCCAAGGGCACGGTGAGCACGACCTTCAACAACAAGCACCGGATCAAGGTCACTTCCACCACCGCGACCTTCACCAAGGCCGCCGCCCAGGCCAAGGCGCTCAAGGCCGCGAAGGCCCTGGACGCCACGAAGCCCACCGCGGACAGCGCCCGCAAGGTGATCTGGGCCGGCCAGGGCACCCCGAAGCTCGCCTGGGAGACCGTCATCGGCGGCTTCCAGGACGACGGCACGCCCAGCAAGCTGCACGTCATCACCGACGCCACCACCGGCAAGGAGCTGTACCGCTACCAGGCGATCGAGACCGGCGTCGGCAACACCCACTACAGCGGCCAGGTGTCGCTGACCACGACCCAGTCCGGCTCGTCGTACACCCTGACCGACAGCACGCGCGGCGGCCACAAGACGTACAACCTGAACCACGCCACCTCCGGCACCGGCACCCTGTTCTCCCAGACCAGCGACACCTGGGGCGACGGCACCAACTCCACCGCCACCACGGCCGGCGCGGACGCCACCTACGGTGCCCAGGAGACCTGGGACTTCTTCAAGAACACCTTCGGGCGCAGCGGCATCAAGAACGACGGTGTCGCCGCCTACTCCCGCGTGCACTACGGCAACGCGTACGCGAACGCGTACTGGGACGACAGCTGCTTCTGCATGACCTACGGGGACGGCACCGGGGACAACGACCCGCTGACCTCGCTGGACATCGCCGGCCACGAGATGACCCACGGCGTCACCTCCAACACCGCGGGCCTCACCTACAGCGGCGAGTCCGGCGGCCTGAACGAGGCCACCTCCGACATCTTCGGCACCGGCGTGGAGTTCTACGCCAACAACAGCTCGGACCCCGGTGACTACCTCATCGGCGAGAAGGTCGACATCAACGGCAACGGCACCCCGCTGCGCTACATGGACAAGCCCAGCAAGGACGGCAATTCGGCCGACAGCTGGTCCTCCTCCGTCGGCAACCTCGACGTGCACTACTCCTCGGGTCCGGCGAACCACATGTTCTACCTGCTCTCCGAGGGCAGCGGCACCAAGACCATCAACGGGGTCACCTACAACAGCCCGACCTCCGACGGCGTCGCCGTCACCGGCATCGGCCGGGCCGCAGCCCTGCAGATCTGGTACAAGGCGCTGACGTCGTACATGACGTCCAGCACCAACTACGCCGGTGCCCGCACCGCCGCCCTCAACGCCGCCTCCGCGCTCTACGGCACCAACTCCGCCCAGTACGCGGCCGTCGGCAACGCCTTCGCCGGCATCAACGTCGGCAGCCACATCAACCCGCCGGCCAGCGGCGTGACCGTCACCAACCCCGGCAGCCAGTCCTCCACCGCGGGCACCGCCGTCAGCCTCCAGGTCCAGGCGAGCAGCACCAACAGCGGCTCCCTGACCTACAGCGCCTCCGGCCTGCCCACCGGCCTGTCGGTCAACGCCTCCACCGGCGTGATCTCCGGTACGCCCACCACGGCCGGGACCTACAGCACCACCGTCACGGTGACCGACTCCACCGGTGCCACCGGCACCGCGACCTTCACCTGGACGGTCAGCACCAGCGGCGGCGGCTGCACCTCGACCCAACTGCTGGCCAACCCGGGCTTCGAGTCCGGCGACACCGGCTGGACCAACAGCGGCGTCATCAACAACGACACCCGTGAGCCGGCCCACAGCGGCTCCTACACGGCCTGGCTCAACGGCTGGGGCTCCGCACACACCGACACCCTGTCCCAGTCGGTGGCGATCCCCGCGGGCTGCAAGGCGACCCTGACCTTCTACCTGCACATCGACACCGATGAGATCGGCAGTACCGCCTACGACAAGCTGACGGTCACCGCCGGTTCGAAGACCCTCGCGACGTACTCGAACGCCAACGCGGCCTCCGGCTACAGCCAGAAGTCCTTCGACCTGTCCTCGCTGGCGGGCCAGACGGTCACGCTGAAGTTCACCGGCGTCGAGGACGCCTACCTCGCGACCGACTTCGTCGTGGACGACACCGCCCTGACGACCAGCTGAGCACGCACTCGCCGACATGGTCCCGCAGCCCCTTCCCCGGGTGCGGGACCATGCCACGTCAGCTCAGCTGGTCCGCAGCGGCATTGGTCTACGGTGACCGCTGCGGCCTGCGGTGCGGCCGCTACCGAGCGCACCCGGGACCGGGTGTTGGGCCTTTACGGCGCGGCCGTGGCCGGCGGCAACGCCCTCGGCGCCCCCTTGGCCGGCCTGGCGATGGCCGCGGCCGGACCGGCCGACGGTTTTCTCGCGGTCGGCACGGCGGCGGTCCTGGTGACCCTGGCTTGCCGGGTCCTCCTTGCCCGAACGGGCCGCGCCCGTCCTCTCCCTCCGCAGAAAGGCTGACATGCACGCCACTCCCCTCGTGTGCGTCGTCGACTCCTACGGACTGTCGAAGCTCCTGGTCGACGAGTTCCTCCGGCGCGGTGCGGCCGTGGTGCGAGTGCAGAGCACCCCGGACGTCCCTGCCGCCTGTCGGGGCCCGTTCGACCTGTCGGACTACCGCGACAACATCGTCCACCGAGGAGACCTCGCTGCCACGGCCCGGGCGGTCGCGGCCCACCGGCCCGTCGCCGTGGTCCCTGGTGGGGAGGCCGGAGTCGAACTGGCCGACGCGCTCAGCGAGTTGCTGGGCCTGCCCACCAACGGCACCGCGCTGAGCGCCGCGCGCCGCAACAAATACCTCATGATCGAGACGGTCAGGCAGGCCGGGCTCGCCGCAGCTCGGCAAGCGTTCGTGACCGACGAGCGGGCGGTGCGTGCCTGGCACGGTTCCATGGGCGGCCGGATCGTAGTCAAACCGCTGCGCAGCGCGGCGGGCAACGGCGTCCACTTCTGCGACACCCCCGAGGAGTCGGCGGCCGCCGCCCGCGCGGTCATCGGCTCCAAGAACGTCATCTCCGAACGGAACACCGCCGCCGTGGCCAAGGAGTACCTGCGCGGCACCGAGTACATGGTGAACACGGTCAGCCGGGACAGAGTCCACCGGGTCTGCGAGATCTGGCGCACCACCCGGATCACGGCCAACGGCGTGGCCGACCTCCCCGACACCATGTACCTGATGCCGCGCCGTGGTGAGGTGCAGGACCGGCTGACCGCGTACGCCGGTGAGGTGCTGGACGCACTCGGCGTCCGGCACGGTCCCGCGCACGTCGAGATCAAGATCACGGCCTCCGGTCCCGTTCTGGTGGAGGCGGGGGCCGGGATAGGAACTCTTCCGCACTACGCGCATCTCGCGCGCGGGGCCTCGCAGCTCGACTGGACGGTCGACGCCTATCTGGACCCCGACCGGTTCCTGGCGCGGCACAAGGACGACGACCCGCGTGCCCTGCACTGCGCGTTCGTCGGTCTGGTGTCCCCGTTCTCCGGTACCTTGCGCGGTTACCCGCACCTGGAACAGCTGCGCGCACTGGAGAGCTTCCACGAGGTGCGGGTATCGGTGGCGCCGGGGCAGCGGATCCGCCGCACGGTGGACGACCTGAGCTATCCCGCGACCGTGCTGCTGCTGCACGACAGCGAGGAGACCGTCCTGCGGGACGCCAACACGATCCGTTATCTGGACGGCCCGTCGTTCTACGACGTGACCGACCTGGGCCTGGAGTAGCCCGGCCCGCTCCCTGTCACCAGCTGCCACGCCCGTCACGCACAAGGAACCTCCGCCTCGTCTCCGTGGACGCCGTCCCCGTGCTCATCGCCTTCGGCCGCGGCGCGCACAGCGACGTGCGCGGCTTGAGAATTCTGCCTGCGCACCACCCTCTACAACGTCGAGCGCTGCCTCGGCTTCGTCGCCCGGGCAGCGGACCTCCTCACGGCCGTACGTGACGCGACGGTCACCGTACCGGGCAGGGGTTCCAGCTGCCCGAGGAAGAGCTGGCGTCGGAAGGGTGACAGGCGTGTGGTGGCGGACGTCGAGCACCTGAAAGCCCTCGTGCGAGCGCAGGCCGAAGCCGACAACGGCCTCTTCGACAGCGTCGCCCTGAAGGTGGCGGCAGAGTCTGCTCGCCGGGGGCGAGGAACGTACCCGGTGGGTTCGTCCGCATCCTCACTCCCTCGGAGCCGAGTTGCCTATGAGCCTCCGGGTCGCTCTCGGCGACACCCATCTCCACGACGGCCACGTGCGGTCGTTGCGTAGCCCAGAACGAGCCCCTGCGGGTCGGGCGACTGGCTGTGCCAGGAAGGTCAGTTGTGCGTCGGCGTTTGTCAATCGAAAGGCAGTGTGAGCCAGTGAGGTCCCCCTGCCTTCAAGTTGATCCTGATCACCCGAACAGCTGGGAACCGAGCGGGCGTTGCCGGTCGAAGCCGGGGAGGATCAGGAATGTCGCGCTGGCGGTCGTGGTGGTGAAGGGCAGCAGTGCGTCGGAGGTGTCCATGTGGGTGAGGGTGGCGGTGAAGGTCCGCAGGTCGTTCTGGAAGCTGATGAAGAGCAGGCCGGGGGCGGGCTGGTCGGTGCTGTAGGAGCGGCGGAGCATGAGACCGACGCCGACCACGGTGGCGTGCGCTCTGCGCACGTGGGCGTCCGCGGGGACGAGATAGCGCCCGTCCGGTGTCTTGGCTCCGAGTTCCGGGCCCGAGGCGGCGGTGCCGCCGGAGAGGGGTACGCCGCTGGCCCGGCGTCGCCCGAAGACCGCTTCCTGTTCGGCTACGGACAGGGCGGCGAACCGCGGCAGGTCGAGTTCCATACGCCGCAGTACGGCAAGGGTGCCGCCGGCGACCGCAGGGGGCCCGGCCAGCCACAGGTCACGTTGTTGTTCGGCGGTCGTGTGCGGGCCCACGATGCCGTCGATGAAACCGAGCGGGTTGCGTGGCGCGGTAAGGCCGTTGCCGACGGGCACGTTCGTACCGCGGCGTGCGGACTGGCGCCAGCGTTCGTGGATGCGGTCACCGGCGTGGTCCAGGAGCGCGGCGGCGACGACCGGTAAGAGCAGCGCGTCGCTGGCGCAGATCTGTATCAGCAGGTCACCGCCGCGTGCTTGCGGGGCGATCCGCTCGCGGGAGAATCGCGGGAGGTCGGCCGCGCCGGGCAGCGAGGCACCGGCCGTGCGCACCAGCCGAGGGCCCACGCCGACGGTCACGGTGAGGTCGCCCGGCGGCAGGCCCAGCAGCCGCGTGTCGGTGCCCGCTGTGAGTGTGCGGATGGCTTGGCCGAGTTCGGCCAGTAACGGCCCGGGTGCCACGGTGGCACCGAGGTCGGCCACCACGGCGAGCAGGTTGGGCTGGGCCGGCTGGGGGAGCGTGATGCCTGCCTGATGGCGGCCCGTCGCCGGAATCGACACGGGCGCGGCCCCCGGGGCAGGGGCGTGCCGGCCTGGCCGGGTGGAGTCCGATGTGCACCCGGCGGTCAGGCCGGCGGCCATCATGGCGCCGGTGACATCGAGGAACGTGCGGCGTGACGGATGGCGATCGGCTCGGCGCATGGGGTGCAGAGTGCCACACCCGAATCGTGCATGCCGGTCATTCTCGCGCTTTTGGCCCGGGGTTGGGCGTCATGCCAGACTGGGATCATGCCTCGATTAGCTCTTCGCGGGTTGGCGGCGGTAGTGGGCACGCTGACACTGGTGGCAGGCTGCGTCGGCGATGGTGGATCGGACGACGGCCGGCGTCCGGCCGGTTCGCATGTGACGATCCGAGTACCTGCCGATGCCCCGACGATCTCGGATGCGGTGTCCTTGGCTCGGTCCGGTGACCTGGTGCTGGTCGCGCCGGGCGTGTACCACGAGTCGGTGAAGATCGGTACGGCGCGCATCACTCTTCGCGGTCTGTCCCGGGACAAGGTTGTCATCGACGGGCGGTTGCAGCAGCCGAACGGCGTCGTCGTCTCGGCGCCCGGGGTGGCCGTGGAGAACCTGACCGTGGAGAACAACACGCAGAACGGGGTCCTGGTCACCGGTTCGGCGAAGGCGGCCGCCGGCCTGCCAGGGGGAAGCGGCGGCTACGACACCGGCGACGAGCCCGTCACCTTCCTGAAGTCGTTCCTGGTCTCCCACGTGACCGCGACCCGAAACGGTCTGTACGGCATCTATGTGTTCTCCGCCCAGAACGGTGTCATCGAGCACTCGTACGCGTCGGGCGGCGCCGACTCAGGGATCTATGTCGGCCAGTGCAAGCCCTGCAACATCGTGGTGCGGGACAATGTCGCCGAACTCAACGCGGTCGGTTACGAAGGCACCAACGCCAGCGAGGACATGTATGTGGTCGGCAACCGCCTGGTCGGCAACCGGGTCGGACTCACCACCAACTCCGACCACCAGGAGAAACTGGTCCCGCAGAAGGGCTCCGTGATCGCGGGCAATCTCATCGCCGCCAACCAGCGGACGGCCACCCCGGAGCAGGCCGACGGCGGGTGGGGCATCGGCGCCGGTATCGATGGCGGCAGCGACAACCGGTTCGTCCGCAACCGCATCGCCGGCAACCGCAACGCCGGGTTGGTGATCACGGCGACCACCGACATACCTCCGGTCGGCAACCAGATCGTGGACAACACGTTCACCGGCAACGGCGTCGACGTCGGATGGACGTTTCCCACCGCCACGCGGGGACGGGGCAACTGCCTGCGGGGCAACGATCTGCGCACCACCGTGCCCGCCCGGCTCGCGACGGCGGCGGCCTGCCCGGTTCCGGCCGGGGCGTCCTCACCGGCCGGCACGTGGGCGGTGCCGACGGCACCCGGTGGCATCCCGTTCACCGAGGTCGCGGCGCCTGCTCCGCAGCCGCAGTTCCCCCACGCCGCCACCGCGGGCGCCACCGCCGTCCCGCCCGTCCCGGCCCTGCCGAAGACGGAGGGCATCCAGCTGCCGCCGGCGTCCCTGCTCGCCGCGAACGCGCGGGTGCAGACATCCTGAACAGTGGCTACCGGGTCGGGGTGGTTCCGGGTACCGGCTCGACCGGAACGTACCTGTGGCTCCCGAAATCGATGACCACCGGCTCCGGCTGCGAACCCACGCTGACACGGACCCGGTACATGGTGCCGTCGGAGCCGATCCAGTAGCGCACGTTGCCCGCCGTACCGGAGCGGTGGGGGGCGGACGGTCCGGTCATGACGTCCACCCAGCGCCCGTCCACCTGCTCCCGCCCCCACCAGGCAGCGCCGTTCTGCGGCAGCAGTTCGGCGTTGTCCGGCCGGTCGCCGCCGAGACCGAGCGTGATGGACAGGGAGGTGTCCAGCGCGCTGCCGGACGACAGCAGCGGACGGTCGTACCAGCCCGAACGGGGCGGCGACGCGGGTGCGTGCGCCGGGACGTCCGTCATCGGGCGGACGTGCACCGAAGTGGGCGTCCACTGGATCAGCCCGTTGCTGGACTCGTCGCGCCCGGTACCGTGCACCACGCCGTAACCGACCTTGTGCCGGTAGTCGACGGACCCGGTGACGGTCAGCCCGCCGGCAGCGCCCGGCACGGTGATCGTCACCGCGCGGCCCTGCGCCTGGTAGTTACGGAATCGCGTGATCGCGAGCCGGCCCGCCTCCTCCGTCGTCAGCGAACGCGGACCGCCGTGGCCGGAGCCGCCGTCGGCCATCAGAAACGCGGCCATCGCGGCCACGGCGACGGCCGCGATGCCGATGACGGCCGCGGCCCGGCGGGACCGCGGCCATGGGCGCCGGTCAGCCGGACGACCCGGTGGGGCTTGCCGGATTCTCACGCTCCGCACGCGGTTCGACGCTGACACTCTCCGCTCCATCCTCTCGCTCAGCAACCGTCCGGCGGCAGACCATGCCGAGGCCGGCCCCCGGGGACCGGCCGGGACGTGATCCGCCCGTCCGCGCCGTCCGGATCGCGGACGGGCGGATCACTGTTGGGCGGTTCGTTCAGTGTTGCCGGGCGCGACGACTCCGGGTCACGAACGTGATGACCAGGCCCGCACCCACCAGCAGACCGACGGTGCCGATCATCTCCGCCAGCCCGGACGTACCGGTGTTCGCCAGCGAACCCCCGCCTCCACCGGCCGGGGCCGGGTGGTTGGCAGGCGGCGCGGGCGCCGGCGGAGTGGAGGCCGGAGGCGGCGTCGGGGTCGGGGTCGGTGTGGGAGTCGGTGTCGGGGTCGGGGCCGGCGCCTTCTTCGGGATGTACACCCCGGCGTCGATCGTGTGATCGACCCCGCCCGGCTTGTCCGGCGCCGTGACAGGTGCGTAGCCGTTGCACAACGGTCCGGTGGTCGGCGGGGTCACATTGGAGTCGTGCGCACGGTTGCCACCGGCCCGCGGGAGCGTGAACCTCAGCCTGCTCGCCGGGGGCTGCTCGGGCACCTGGCTGGTGTCCGCGGTGCACACGTCGAACTGCACCGTGTACTTCGCGCCCGGCGTGAGCTCGTACGCGGCGCCGACACCGCCGAAGTAGTACTCGCCGGCGGCATTGGTCCTCGTCGTGGCGACCTGTTTGCCGTCCGCGTCCAGCAGGTTGATCGTCGCCCCCGGCAGCAGTACGTGCCCCGGGTCCTGGCTCCCGTTGTGGTCGCCGTCGAACCACACGACGTTGCCGATCTGGATCGGCGCGTTCGCCGCCGCGTACGCGATGTCACCGAGCCCGCCGGCCTTGCCGAACCCGCCCTGTTCCCGGCTGACGAACTGGAACCCGTTGGCGGCCGGGTTGTTGCCCGGGCCCTGACCGGTCGTGATGTCGAAGTACCCGGTCCCTGATGTCGCGACGTTGACGACCGGGTCGAACTCCGTGCTGACGACCCACTGCTGCTGCGGGATGTAGGCCACCGACCCCAGCGCGGTTTCCCGGTGCGCGTTGGCGTAGAAGTCGCCCGGGAAGTACTCGACGACATCGGCGGGCTGGCCACCGTTGTTGGCGGGGGTGGCGTGGTTGGGGCAGTTCCCCGTGCCTTCCCACTGGTACTCACCGGTGGGAGTGGCGCAGACCATGGTGATGTCACCACCGGACATGGCGTTCTCCGCCGTGTCGTTCCCCGGGCGGGGGTCCAGCCCTCCCCAGCTGAGCACGTCCATGAACCGGTCGCGGAAACCCAGGATCATCGAGCCGTCGCGGGCGAAGGCGAGGGAGGCCAGCTCCGGTTGCGGATCGATGAAGACGTTGCCCGACTTGCGGTCGTCCCACGTGTCGAGGCTGGTGTTCCACGGGTTCCAGTGGGTGGCCTTGTCGCCGGAACCGAAGACGGTGCCGCGTTCGTACGTGAGCGGGTGGCTCAGCACCGTGGTGAACCGCTTGCCGTCGTAGGTGGAGACGAAGGCCTTCAGGTCCGTGCGCTGCTGCGTGCTCTCCGCGCTGCAGACGCCGCCGACGTACAGGGTGTTGTCGTGGACCTGGAGACCGAACGGCCGCCAGTCGTCGGGGCTCGCGCACCCCGGGTCCGGGATGGGGACCGTCGACTTGGGCGCCGCGGCGGTGGCCCCTGTCGCGTCGAAGCTCACCAGGCTGCGGGTCCGCAGGTTCACCGCGTACAGCGTGGAGCCGTCCTCCGACAGGGCCAGGCCACCGATGCTCTCCTTGCCCGGCGCGTCGGTGAACCCGGCATCCTTGATCATGTTGCCGGTGTCGTGCCGTGTCTCCGCGGCGTCCGGCACGCGGGCGAACAACTGCGGCGCCCCGGAGCCGTTGACCGGCACCGTGTAGATCGCGTTCCCGCCCTGCGGCCCGTACGGGGCGTACCGGCGGGCGAACGCGCCCTGGAACAGCCGGGTCCGTTGCGTGTCGTACGCCAACCCGAAGGTCGTGCCCACCTGGTCCTGCGTGGCCAGCGTGGTCGGGCACGCCACATCGGTGGGACACGTGCCCCGGGTCTTCGTCCCGAACGCCACCAACGCCCGGTTGTCGGTGCTGTTGGCGCCGCTGTGGACCGGCACGAAGTACCGGGAGTCCGGCAGCGCGTAGTCGGCCGGATCCCACACCCCCGTCACCACTGAGGCGTTCTTTCCGTCCGACACATCCACGAACGACGTGAAGCTGTCGAAGTGGTTCTCGCTCGTCGACGCGGGCGCCGCCCGCAGATAGCCGTTGTACGGCGCCGGGACACTGACGTCGACGCGGTACCGGCCGCCGCTCAGCACGGTCGACCGCGACACCACGACCTTTCCGGTGGCATCCGTGACGCCGGTGACACTGTGCCCGGCGGGGTCGGAGATCTCCACCCTCATGCCCCGCTGCGGCATGTCCATCGTCGCGTTGACCACCCCGGTGCCGAAGAAGTCGCGCAGCACCTCAACCGTCAGCGTGCCGTCGGCGGTCGAAGCGGCGGCCGGTCCAGCCGTCGCTCCCACGGCGCCCCCTGCCAGCAAGAGAACAGATAGCGCGACGCGCGCCGACGGCTCCGCAAGTCTCCAGGCTGACCGGCGCGAGTTCCTGCCGAGTCGATTCATGGCATCACACTCCACACTTCTCTTGTCGTGAAAACGAAGCACTCGCTTCTCCCTGCACGTCCACTTCGTGGCCCCAGGCGCGGACGTCGGTCGCGAACGTCTGTCGCGAACGTCGCGGAATAAAAAGGGCCCACTGCTGTTGCGTGGGCCGCTTTATGGTGATCATGTGAGGATAAGTTGTAAGCGCCGCGAGCCTGAAAGGTAAACGCGCGTTCACGACCTCGGGCAGGACCGCCCTGGGTTGCCTGTTTTTCCAGCTCAATCACGGTACCGTCGCCCCCATTCCCGACCTCGCAGACCGCCATCGCGAGCAACGCGCGATATCCTATCCCCGGGAGTCTCGCCCTCACTAGCAGAACCTCTCAAATTCATCAGGATCCGCGATAGCCTCCGAGCGCTCAGAGAAGGGCGATCGGAAAAATGTACGACTGTGAAATGTGGCCGAATCCGGTCGCGTCGGGTCCGTGCCGTCCGGATGACGCGTCTGGGACGGGCTCGTCATACAGGGGCGTTGCATAGTCGAGATTGGTCCGGTTCGCCTGCTGCACGACCGACCTGGCGTGATAATCGGTATGCGGATTCGGACAGCAGCCTGCGCACCCGGCCCTCCCGGCTCCTGGCCGACCGAGCGCATTCCTCCTGGGAGATCCGCGAGTTCCTGCGCGAGCGAGTCCGGGCGAGTCGGCCGCCCGGCTGCGCTGCTGCCACCACGCCGCAGGCTTTCGCGAAGCGTCTCAGCGAACGCGATGAGAAGCCGTATCGATCACGAGGAAGGTCCTGGCCGAACACGGTCCTTGGCCGGATGGTCTCGGCCGGGTGGATGCGTGAGTACAGGGTCCTTGGTAGCCCGGGTTCGCGACCACTCGCGCGCCAAGAGGCCCTGTTGTTCCCGTCACCCTGGGCGACGCTGCCCGTGCCCACGCCTTCGCTGTCGCCGTAGCGCTGCGCTCGACTACCAGGCCCTGGCCGCGCTGCTGACAGACCGCTGCGCGGCGGCCGGGAAAGCGGCTCTGGACGGGCTGCGGCCGTCCCGCCAGACGGGGCAGCCCAATCTCGCCGTGGATCACCTGGCGGTGCTCGCGCTGGTGTCGGCGCCGCAGGGCAACGGGGAAGACGCGGCGGCCCGGCCGCGGTCCATCACACATCAGGTGTCCATGTGTGTGGCTCGCGCGCCTCCTTTCGGGCGCGCCGCGGGTCCTCGTCGACGACGGAGATCCGGTGTCCGGTGTGGATGTTGGGAATGGCGGTCTCGTGCTCTCCCCGAGTTCGCCGGCTCCCTGCCGGGCGAACGACACAAGCGCCCGGCACTGACATCGAAGGCCCCATGGGGCTCTGCGCTCACGGCCGTTGGTGTGAAGGCGGTTCGCGATGGCCGAGTCCCGTGTCTCACGCCAGGCGCAGTTCCGCCCAGACCGTCTTGCCCGGCGCGGCCTCGCGCGGGGCGACCGCCCAGCGGGTCGCCAGTCCCGCGACGATCAGCAGACCCCGGCCGGACTCCGTGTCGCCGGGCGGTTGTCGGTCGGGAAGCACGGGGATGCGTTCGGTCCGGGTGTCGGTGACCTCGACGCGCAGGATGTCGGTGCCGTGGGTGAGCCGGACGTGGAAGTCCCGTCCGGCGACGTGCCCGTGCCGTACGGCGTTGGCGGCCAGCTCTGCGGTGATCAGCGTGAGGGTGTCGTTGACCCGGCCGCCGTAAGGGTGCCCCCACGCGTCGAGCCGGTGAGAGACCAGCCTGCGGGCGAGGCGCGCGCCCCGAGGGGAGGAGGTGAAGGCCATCGCGAACTCGTGGAGGCTGCGGGCGGTTTCGGCCTCGGCGCCCGGGGCGTGCACCCAGGGGGTGGAGATTCGGCTGTTCATGGGGCCCACGCTGCCGGTGCCGTCCTAGCGTGACCAGATACGGCGCGCGCACGGAGGGTTGCTGTAAGTGGCCGGTGTGCGGGTGTAGGCGGGACGGGGCGTGACGGCCGGCGCGGGGGTGCGTTGGCCGGGGGAGGTGGTACGGGATGAGTGAACCGACAGGGCTGGTGGACGAGGCGTCCGGGAGCGGCGACGGCGACGAGCGGCGGCCTGAACCGGACGCCGGCTCCGGTGTCCTGCGGGTCTTCGGGCGCCAGCTCAAGCGGTTCCGGGTGCGGGCGGGCCTGGAGCGGCACGAGTTCGGCGCGCTGACGGGGTATTCGGTCTCGACCATCGCCGCGTACGAGCAGGGCCGCCGGGTTCCACCGCCGAGGTTCATCGACCAGGCGGACGAGGTGCTGGACGCGGGCGGGGTCCTCCAGGAGATGAAGGAAGAGGTGGCTCGGGCCCAGTACCCGGCGTTCTTCCGGGACGCGGCGCGGTTGGAGGGGGAGGCGGTTGAGCTGCATGTCTACGACACACACCTCATCAATGGGCTCTTGCAGACGGAGGAGTACGCGCGGGCCGTGTTCACCATGCGACGGCCGCTGCTCAGCGACGAGACGATCGAAGAGAGGGTCGCCGCACGTCTCGCAAGGCAGAAGATCTTCAGCCGCCTGCCGATGCCGACCCTCAGCTTCGTCATCGAACAGTCCGTGGTCACGAGGCCCTTGGGCGGCACCTATGTGATGCGCGGGCAACTGGAGCAACTTCTGCTGTGCGGGCAGCGACGCAACGTGGAGATTCAGATCATGCCGAACGCGCGTGACGAGCACGCCGGTCTGGCTGGCCCCTTCACCTTGATCGAGACGCAGGATGCGCGGAGGATCGCTTACGTGGAGGTGTACAAGCAGAGCCGCCTCTACACGGACCGGGGAACCGTCCGTGAGCTCGAAGAGCAGTACGGTCTGCTACGAGCGCAAGCTCTCACGCCCCGCGAGTCGTTGGCCCTCATCGAGGAACTGCTGGGAGAGACATGAACATCGATGTCGAGGAAGTTGTTACGTGGCGCACAAGCAGCTACAGCAGTGGTGAGGGCGGCCAGTGCGTCGAAGTGGCTGTGCAGCCTCACGTCGTCTGTGTAAGAGACTCCAAGGACATCGACCAGCCCGCCATCCCCGTTACTGCTGCCGCGTGGGCGGCTTTCGTCTGCTTCGCGGCCCAGTAGGACATAGGTCTGCCCCCGGTTTCCGCACCGGGGGCAGACCTGTGTCAGGCCGTGTCGGCCACCGCTCCCTTCCGGCGTGCTGTTCGGCTCGGAGTCTGCCCATGCCGGAAACGGAAGGCTTTGCCGGGTCGGCACTCCTAACTGAGGTCCCGTCGACGTTCGGCCAGGCATCGCTGCCACAGTTCGTACGAGCGCCGCGCCTCGTGAAGTGACTCACTGGCGAATCGCCTGTCCGCGAAACCGACGGCGGCGACCTGTTCCACCACGGCCAGCAGGTGTGAGGCCACCCGAGCGACGCGCTCCGCGTGCACGAGTTTCAGCTGGGGCCTCAGCTGCTCTTCGCGGCCGGCCACCGCGAGCAGGTCCGCATAGTCGTCCGGCTCGGCGTAGGCAGAGGGGAGCTTGGGGAGGTCGTCGGCGGTGAGGCGGACGACCGCGGCGGGCGTGACAGCATCGCGGTCCTCCCTGCCCAGTACGCGGTTCAGCAGCCGACGGGTTTCTTCGGTGCTTCGCACGCGGGCGGCGACGGTTTCCAGCTCCTCCAGATCAGCGGCAATGTCCGCTGTGGACTCCGACGCGAGATGTGCACGCAGACGGTCCACGACCTCCGCCCCGGCCTCCGAGGCCTTGTCGATCACGTCGTCGCACGCGTCGAGTTCGGCGAACGCACGCTCGGCCGTCCGGACCGAGGCCCGCACCATCTCGGCCGGGTCGCATTCGAAGCCGCCCACCGCATGTACGAGTTCCTGCACGGACATGCCCAGCGCCGTGGGCAGAGCCTCCGCCTGCGACTTTCCCGTCACCGCCGTCGCTCCGCTTCTCACCGTTCCCCCTCATGACCATTCCCCACCGGAACAGATCATGGACGCAGCACGCTTCGGAGGGCAATCCGGGCTTCAACTGTCGGCCGGAAACGCTGCTGTGGCTGTGATTCCGCCACGCGCCACCTGGAGAATGCCCGCATGTCATGTCAGGGGCCGCCGTGGCGCTGCCCGGGCCGGAGCGCCGCCCTTCGCCGCCGTTCCCGACGAGGGGGACCCGCCGTTGCCGAGGTCGTCCGGCTGCCCCATGAGGGCGGCCAGGACCTTGTTCGAGTAAGTTCCTGCCGCTGACCCGAGCGACTGAGGAGACGAATGGCCGAGGAGTACCCGGAGTTCCTGCTGCGCCTGCCGCACGGCGGGCCGTCGGCACGCGGGCGGCTGCTCGCAGAGAAGGGGACCAACGGCAGCCAGAAGATGGTGGTCCTGGCCGGTTCACCGGCCCGCCCTGAGGTCGTCCCCTCCTTTCCCTTGCGGATGCCCTCCTCGCACCGGCTGCGGGAACAGCTGCGTGAGGAAGGCAGGATCAGGGAGACGACGACCTGGCCCGGGTGGCTCGAGGTGGTCAGTGACGTCGAATGCAACTCACCGTCCGCCGCGGCAGAGATACTCCTCGGGCGCAGCGCCAACGGCTGGCTGGAGTGGAAGACAACCGACGGTCGGCCGCTCGCCGATTTCCTGGAACAGGCGTCGGCCGGCCCCAGCCGCGCCTGGCTGGTCCGCGATCCCAACGTCACCGGCTTCGATCCGGTCGACCGGGAGCGGCTGGCCGAGGGGCGTGTGACGCTCGCCGCGGACCGGCTGAGGCCTGGGGTGGCCCCGGGCATCAGCAAGGAGCAGTTGCGCGCCATCGTGGACGCGGACTACGAGTCGGCGGTCGCCTACAGCCAGAAGGCCCGTTTCGTCGATGAGTTCCACGCGTTCCTCTCCCGGATGAGACCAGGCGACACTGTCTGTGTGTTCCCCGGCGGAAAGCTGTATGTGGGTGAGATCACCGGGAACGCCGAGCAGGTCGCCTCCGAGGACGGGCGGAGCATTCTGCGGCGCCCGGTGGAGTGGGGCGAGGGCTACCCGTACGACAAGCTCCCGGAGGAGCTCCAGCAGAAGCTGAACACGGGACACGACCTGGTCGATCTGACGGCGGTCAAGGGAATCCTCGACGGGCTCTGGCTCTCCGACGAGGAACTGAAGAAGGCGGCCAGGGAATCCGCCGACACCTCCGGTGTCACGATCCAGGCCATCACCGCCCGCCGTGAACTGGACTTCCCCCAGCCCGACGAGGCGCTGCGCAAGAAGCTCAACGTCCACAGCCTCGAATGGCTGCGCGAGGTGCGCGACCTGCTCTGGGACGAACGGCAGCTGATCTTCTACGGGCCGCCCGGAACCGGCAAGACGTACCTCGCGCAGGAGCTCGCCGAATTCCTTGGCGGCGGTCCGGAGCAGGTCAAGCTGGTCCAGTTCCACCCCAGCTACGCCTACGAGGACTTCTTCGAGGGATTCCGTCCCCGGGAGGACCCGGACACACACGAGGTCGCGTTCCGGCTGACCCCCGGCCCGCTGCGCGAACTGGCCGACCTCGCCCGCCTGGAGGGCAACCGGCACATCCCGCACTTTCTGATCATCGACGAGATCAACCGGGCCAATCTGGCCAAGGTCTTCGGTGAGCTGTACTTCCTGCTGGAGTACCGCAAGAAGTCGGTTCGGCTCACCTACTCGGGCGAGGACTTCGCCCTGCCCCGGAACCTGTTCGTCATCGGGACGATGAACACCGCCGACCGGTCCATCGCACTGGTGGACGCAGCGATGCGACGGCGTTTCGCGTTCGTGGAGCTCTCTCCGAGAACGGAGCCCACGAGCGGACTTCTGCGGCGCTGGCTGAAAAGCGAGGGAAGGGATGCCGCACCGGCCGATCTGCTCGAAGCGCTCAACGCCCGCATCGACGACGCCGACTTCCGCATCGGCCCGTCGTACCTGATGAAACCCGGCGTCTACCGCGAGGGCGGACTGGAGCGCACCTGGCGGACAAAGATTCTGCCCCTCCTGGAGGAGCACCATTACGGGGAAGGGGTGGACATCGAGAAGCGGTACGGGCTGGAGGCACTCCAGGCTTCTGTGGCTGCGCGCAGGACACCGGAATCGGATGGCGCAGGGGAAGGCCCCGGCACGCCGTGACCGAAGTTCACCTCGTCGAACACGCCGCGGCGAAACTTGTGCCCCTCCCGGACGAAGCAGGGCGGGCCCTGGCCATCTCGAAGATCGTGGACGCCGTCCCCGATCCGTACGAGTCGGGGCTGTGGCGACTGAGGGCGGGGAGCAAGGTGGGGGCCATGGAGCTCCACGTCCCGGGAGGCGAGACCGTTCGGCTGCGCATCACGCCCAAAGTGCCCGTCGGCCGCCTGTTCTTCCTGCTCGGCTACAGCCTTGACCCGCGGGGTTGGCGGGATGGAGCGGTTGACGTCGCGGGATACGACGAACTGATGCCCGCCTTCGCCCACACAGTGGAGCGGCAGACGGACCAGGCACTACGGAAGGGGCTTCTGCAGGGCTACCGGCCCACCGAATCCACGGCATTCGTCGTCCGAGGCCGGATCCGGGAAGCGGAGCAGATCCGGCGCCGATTCGGCGCCCCGCTGCCGGTGGAGACCGCGTACGACGAGTTCACCACGGACATCGCCGAGAACCGCATCCTGCGGGCTGCGGTGGACCGACTACTGCGCCTGCCCGGCGTACCCCGGGCCGTGCGCACGCGCCTGATGCACCAACAGGCCAGACTCACCGGAGTCACCCCACTCGTGAAGGGGCAGGTGGTCCCGGGATGGCAGCCGAACCGTCTCAACGCTCGGTATCACCAGGCCCTCCATCTGGCAGGCCTCGTGCTGGACGGGGCGTCGGCGGAACACCTGCCGGGCGGGCTGCGGATGAACGGCTTCCTCTTCGACATGAACAAGGTCTTCGAGGACTTCGTATGCGCGGCACTGCGCGAAGCCCTGACCCCTTACGGCGGGCGAGGCGTACTCCAGGCCAGGGGTGTCTACCTGGACGAGGACGACACCATCCGCATGCGGCCGGATCTCGTCTGGTATTCGGAGTCGGGAAGACCGCTGATCGTCGCGGATGCCAAGTACAAGGCGGGCAAGCCGCATGGTTACCCTGACGCCGACCTGTACCAGATGTTGGCGTACTGCACCGCTCTCGGGCTGCAGAACGGGCACCTGGTGTACGCGAAAGGCAACGCACCCCACGCGGGCCACATAGTGCGCCGTTCCGGGACCGCACTCCACCAGCATGCACTCGACCTGGATCGCAACCCGTCGGTACTCCTCAGCGAGATAAGAGCTCTGGCCGCGCTCATGACGAGACAGCGACAGCATCGCCGGGGCGTGGAGCCGCATGAGCTGTGACACTCGTTCGACGCTGGGTATGGGCGTCGCGCGTGGATCAGCCGAAGATGTCGTGCCGGGGCCGCGCCGGGCCCCGGGCCCCGGGCCGGGGGCGAGCAGTACCGCCGTGTTCTCGCCGGCGTCGGTGAACAGCAGGTCCACCGGGGGTCCGCCCACCAGCAGCGTCCGCCTCCAGATCGGTGATGCCGCGTCCGGTGAGGTACTGCTGCTGCAGGCGGGCGGATCGCGTCCGGCCGGCACGGGTAGTCGAGTGGCCGCCCGACGAGGCCGCCGACGCGTACTTCCCGCGCCCCGGTGAGTGAGTACCGCGGAGGCCACGCGGGTACCCGTCGCCCAGCGCGCGTGACGTCCGTCGGGGCGGAGCGCGGGCGATGAGCCCCGCCCCTGGCCCGGCACTCCGGCAGCCGAGGAACAGCGAGAACCCCATGGACAGCGTCACCACCCGCCCTGCAGCCGCGCCCCAGGGCTCGCCCCTGCGAGGGCGTGTCGCCGTCGTCACCGGAGCCGCCCGCGGCATCGGGGAGGCCCTCGCGCGGCGGCTTTCCCAGGACGGCATGCGCGTGGCCCTGCTCGGCCGTGAGGCCGAGACGCTGCGGCAGGCCGCGTCCTCGCTCGGCGCCCCGAGCCTGTGCGTCGAGGCTGATGTCACCGACCAGACGGCACTCCACAGCGCCGCACGGCAGGTGGCGGACCGGCTCGGCGACGCGGCCGTGGTCGTGGCCAACGCGGGTGTCGCGGCCGGTGGCCCCTTCCGCCGCACCGACGCCGACCTGTGGCGGCGCGTCGTCGACGTCAACCTGGTCGGGTCGGCGAACACCGCCCGCGCCTTCCTTCCCCAGCTCGCCCGCACCCGCGGCTACTTCCTGCAGATCGCCTCGACCGCCGCCTTCGGCGCGGCACCGATGATGAGCGCCTACTGCGCCTCCAAGGCGGGCGCCGAGTCGTTCGCCCGGGCCCTGCGCGGCGAGGTGGAGCCCGATGGTGTCGCCGTGGGCATCGCCTACCTCCACTGGACCGGCACCGACATGATCAGCGGCGTGGACGACCATCCAGTGCTGCGCGCCCTGCGCGCCAACCAGCCGTGGTTCGCCCGCCGCGTGCACAGCCCGGACGAGGTGGCCGACTGGCTCGCCGCCGGCGTGCGGCGTCGCGCCCACCAGATCTACGCGCCGCCCTGGCTGCGTCTGTGCCAGCCACTGCGGCCGCTGTTCCCCACGCTGGTCGCCCGTGCGGCCCGGCGGGAGCTGCGCCGTATGTCCGCCGCCGAACTCGCGGTCGCCACCGGGGTCATGGGCGCGGGCGGACGCGCCGACTGGGAGGCGTACAGGTCCGCGGCGCACTGGCCGGCGGGCGGCCCGCACGAGGAGCCGTCCGGATAGCCCGCCGGCCGCTCAGCGGTTGCGGCGGGCGATGGAGGCGTTCAGGGCGGTCGCGAAGCAGCACCAGGCGGCGTACGGCAGGAGGACGCGGGCGGCCCTGCGGTCGACGCGTGCGGTGCGGCGCAGCAGGTCGGCGTTGCTGAGGTCGAGCAGCAGGGTGCCGGCCAGCCCGGCCGCGGGGCTGCGGCGGGCGAAGAAGAGCCAGTTCCATGCCGCGTTCAGTGTCAGGTTGATCGCCAGGCTCCCCGCGAGTCGCCTGCGCAGGCGAACGTCGTCGGCGCGGCCGAACGCATGGCCTGCCGCGTACGCGATCGTGGCGTACAGCGGCGTCCACACGGCGCCGAACGCCCAGGGCGATGGTTGCCAGTCCGGCTTGCGCAGCGCGCGGTACCAGGCGCTGTCCGCGTCGACCGCTCGCGCGCCGGCCGCGGCCGTGGTGGCCACCGCTGTCGCCGCCGCTCCGTAGCGCCGCCAGGGCCGGGAGTCAGCGGGGCCGCGGTGTACATGTGCCGGTCTCATGGTGCCCGTGTGCCCCGAAGGGCGGTCGGCCTCACCCGGCAGGACGGAGCCGGCGCGCCGGCGAGGCGTCCTCACCGACCGCCAGGGCATCCGACTCCCCGTGTCGCCGACCGGCGGCGACACGGGGACGGCGTCACCGGCTGCCGGCCCCGCTCGGCAGAACGGCGTACCGCGGCGAGCGTCGCACCCCTGTCGGCAGGGCCCTGGCTGCGCCTGGGGGCAGCCGGTGCGCAGGCAACGTCCGGGCCTCACATGGGGGCGGCGGCCTCGTCGAGCGCCGCGAGTGCGGCGACGGCCTCGGCCTGGCGCGGGCTCTTCAGCGCGGCGAGGGCGTCGCGGGCGGCGAGCAGTGTCTCCCGGGCCTGCGGGTGCCCCATGGCACTGAGCACCTGGCCCAGGTCGAGCCGGGCCGGTCCGGCCCAGGCCGGCATCTGCGCGGCCTCGAAGGCGGTGAGGGCCTGCCGGAGCGACGGTTCGGCCTCGGTCCAGCGTTCCAGGGCCGCCAGGTCGTTGCCGATCTGCTGCCGGGCGACCGCGTGGTACAACGCGATCAGCTCGTCCGTCCGGCCCGGGATTCCCGCGCGGCAGATCCGCTCGCTGCGGCGGTGGATCTCCAGGGCTTCCGCCGCCAGGCCGGCCTGGCGGAGCAGGGTGCCGAGGGAGTTGAGGATCGTCAGCTCGGCCAGCCGGGCCTGCGGGGACTCCTGCGAGGCCAGGCAGCGGGCCGCCTCGTGCAGCCGGGACTGAGCCTCCTGCGCCCGGCCCAGCCGGTGGACCGCGCCCGCGCCGTAGCCGAGTGCCCAGCCTTCCTGAAGCCCGTCCCCGCAGTCGCGGGCCGCCACGAGCGCGGCGTCGGCGGCCGTCAGGGCGGCGTGGGGATCGGCGACGCAGAGGTTGTAGGCCCAGGCGAGGTAGTTGAGGTGGAGTGCCTCCTCCCGCCTGCTGTCCAGCGCGCGGGCGGAGTCGACGGAGAGCTGGAACACCTCCACCCACTGCTCCCAGTGCTGGTTGAGGTCGGAGAACCAGTGCATCGCCTCCGCCGTGTCCAGGACCTGCCGGTGGCGGCCGGTGCCATGGGCCCGGCGCAGCGAGGCGAGCCACTGGGCGCGCTCGGCCTCCAGCCAGGCCCGCGCCTCCTCCCGGCCGGTGGGCGCCGTGTCCGGGTCCGGGTCGTCGTGCGAAGCGGTCCGGTCGTGGTCCACGTCGAAGTTCAGCGCGGCGGCGGTGGCCCGGCGCAGCATCCACTGTGCGGCCCGGTCGAGAGCGGCGTCGCGGCCGGCGGGGCCGTCCTCGGCCGCGACCTGCTCGGCCGCGTAGAGCCTGAGCAGGTCGTGGAAGCGGTAACGCTCGGTGGCGGCATCGCTCTGGAGCAGCCCGGCGTCGGTCAGTTCCTCGGCGCAGGCGACCGCCTCGTCGTAGGGCAGGCCGGCCAGGAGGGCGCCGGTCTCGGCGCTGAAGTCCGCTCCTGCGGCCAGCGAGGCACGGCGCAGAAACGTCCGGGACTCCTGGGGCAGTTGCCGGTACGAGAGCGCGAAGGCGGCACGCACCCGCAGGCTTCCGGCCTGGAGGCCGTCCAGCCGCCTGCCCTCGGCGGCGAGGCGGGTGACGAGTTTGCCCAGGCGTTCGTGGGGGCGGCTGAGGAGGCGCTGGCCGGCGATCCGGACGGCCAGCGGCAGGTGTCCGCACAGGTCGGCGAGGTCGCGTGCGGCCTGTGCCTCCGCCTGGACCCGTTCCGGGCCGATGATCCGGGTCAGGAGTTCGACCGCCTCCTCGCGCCGCAGCAGGGCCAGATCGCTGCGGTGGACGGATTCCAGACCCGCCAGGAGGTGCCGGCTGGTGACGATGGTCAGCGACGGGCCGGCGCCGGGCAGCAGGGGGCTGACCTGGGCCTCGTCGGCGGCGTTGTCCAGCAGCAGGAGCACACGCCGGTCGCCGACCAGGGATCGCCACAGGCCCGCCCGGTCGTCGGTGCCGGCCGGTATCGCGGCGTCGGCGACCCCCATCGCGCCCAGCAGCCGGGCGAGCGCGTCCCGCGGTGTGGTCGGCTCGGGGTCCATGCCGTGCAGGTCCAGGGCGAACTGCCCGTCCGGGAAGTGCGGGGCGAGGCGGTGCGCGGCGTGCACCGCGAACGCGGTCTTGCCCAGACCTGGCTGCCCGGCGACCACGGTGACCAGGGGCCGGCCCGGATCGGCGTCCTGCGCCAGGTCCAGCAGCCGGGCGAGGGCCGGGACGCGGGCGGTGAAGTCCTGGATGTCGCGTGGCAGGGCCAAGGTGACGGGGGCGGCCGGGCCGGTGGCCGTCCGTGGGCGCGGACGGCCCAGGGCGGCGGACTTCTCCAGGTCCGCCGCCTCGTCGTCGTCCAGTCCCAGTGCCTCGGCCAGAACCTGGACCGTACGGCGCTGTGGCCCCCGGGTGCGCCCGCGTTCCATGTCGGCCAGGGCCCGGATGCTCACCCCGGCCGCGTGCGAGAGAGCCTCCTGGCTCAGTCCGGCACGTGCCCGCAGGTGGCGCAGCCGCTGTCCGAAGTCGCCCGTGAGAGGCGTGCCAGCGCGCACCGTCGATGTCCCCCGATCGTTCGGCTCGTCCGGATGAGAGCCTCCGGCAGAAGTATGGCGAAGGGCATTTCTGCCGGGAGAACCGCCTGGGACGCGGAGACCGGAGGTGATCAAATCGAGGCATGCGCGGGCCGCCCCGGGCACACGAGGTCCGGGCAACGAAGCCTCAGCGGACGGATCCGTCAGGGGACGGACGCCGTGCGGCCCGGGAGCGGCACAGACCACCCGCTGCCGAACGACCACGGCATGCACGTGTCGTGTGCACCCACTGTCCGGCTACCGGCCGGGGCCAGGGCGACTGAGCACCGCGGAACACCAGCAGAACGATTTCGGCCGACGGCACCGAGCCGCGGCCCCTACCACTCACGGGGGACTCTCCATGAACACGCTTCGTCACCGCTCCGCCCTGCTCGCTGTCGCGGGCGCGGCCCTCGTCCTGTCCCTCACCGCCTGCCAGAGCGATGCGGACACCAAATCGGCGCCCGCGGGCACTTCGGCGAGCGCGCAAGCGCAGGACGGCAAGGGCACCGGCACGTCCGACCCGGCAGGTTCGACCGACTCGGCGGGCTCGACGGGCTCGAGCACCTCGACGGGACCGAACAACTCGACGGGCTCGAAGGGCTCGAAGGGCTCCACCGCCGCCGGCGGCTCCGCGGGGACGACCGGCTCGTCCGGCGAGCAGGTGACCGCCTCAACCCCGGTCTGCGCCGCGCGGGACGTCACCGTCACCGCCGCCACGCAGGACGGTCCGCCCTACACCCACCTCGTCCTCACGGCGAAGAACACCTCCGGGCACTCCTGCCGGCTGACGGGCTTTCCGCACATCCAGTTCCTGGAGAGCCACAAGCAGGACGTTCCGGCCGTAGCCAAGAGCAAGCCGGCCTCGCCGGTCGTGCTCACGGCGGGGGCCCCGGCCTACGCGCTGGTCAAGCTGTCGGACGGCGGGGTCGACGAGGACAATGAGCCCGTGTCGGCGTTCTCCGTGATGCTCGAGGGCGACTCGACGGTCATCGCCGTCACCGCACCCGGCAGCGGCGGCATCGCCGTCGACCCGGCGAAGGCGCTCACCGGTTACTGGACCCCCGAGCTCCGCAACGGCGCGGACGACTTCTGAGACCCGCTGCGGGGCATGACGGGCCCGAACGGCAACGGCAACGGCACCGCGAGGCTCGTTCGGCGCTCCCTGGCACCTGCTGTCTCTGAGCACCCTGAGTGACGGCTTTGGTCCGACCACAAGCGATGTGTGACATAGTCGTTGCAGGGGCCTTCGATCAGGGAGGGAAGTGCGTCATGTCCGTCGAGTGGGAGCCGGTCCGGCAGTCCCGCACCCACGAACTCGTGCTGGAGAGCATCGAGGCGCGGGTGCTGGCCGGTGAGCTCAAGGCCGGTGACAGGTTGCCGCCCGAGCGGGAGCTGGCGCCCGTGCTGGGGGTGAGTCGCTCCGCTCTGCGTGAGGCGCTGCGTGTGCTCGAGACGATCGGCGTGCTGGTCGCCCAGTCCGGTCGAGGACCGGACGCCGGGGCGCGGATCGTGCGGCATCCCGACGACGCGCTCGGGCGGCTGCTGCGCCTGCACTTCGCCCTGGGCAGTTACAGCCTGGAGGACGTGCTGGAGGCGCGGGTCACGCTGGAGCGTTCCAGCTTCCAGGCCGCCGCCGACCATGCCTCGGCGGAGGAGCTCGAGGAGGCGGAGACGCTCCTGTGGAGGATGCGGGCGCCCGGTGTGGACGTCGCGGAGTTCAACGACCTCGACACCAGGTTCCATGTCCTGATCGCCCGGAGCTCCGGCAACCAGCTGACCTCCACCCTCACCTCGGCCGTACGCGAGTCCGTGCGCCCGCTGATCCTGCGCGCCCTGGAGGCGGTCGAGGACTGGCCGGCCGCGGCGGGTTGCCTGAACGACGAACACGCGGAACTCCTGCGTCTGGTACGGGTCGGGGAGGGCGCGGCGGCGGCGGATCTGGTCGAGAAGCACATCCGCGGCTTCCACGGCACGCTGGTCGACGACAAGAAGCCGGAGCCCGGCGGTCAGTAGCACGGTGGTGCAGGGCGGCGGCAGATGTGTGTGGGGGACCGGGGCGAGCAGCCCGGTCCCCCACATGCGTCGGGGTGCTGTTACGGCGGCGACGTGTGGCGTGGTGCTGTTACGGCAGCATCCAGGACAGGGCCGGCAACGACTGCAGGTAGACCAGCAGCCCCAGAACCGCCAGCATCGCGATGCTGTAGGCGACGACCTTGCGCAGCAGGATCCGTTCCGAGCCCGGCTGTCCCACCGCGGTCGCCGCGATGGTGAGGTTCTGCGGGCTGACCAGCTTGCCGACCACGCCGCCGGAGGTGTTCGCGGCCACCAGCAGGGTCGGGTCGATGCCCGCGCTCTTGCCCGCAGTCTGCTGGAGGGTGGCGAACAGGGCGTTCGCGGAGGTGTCGGAGCCGGTGACGGCGGTGCCGAGCCAGCCGAGGGCGGGCGAGAGCAGGGCGAAGATTCCGCCGACCGTGGCGAGCCAGGCGCCGATGGCGACGGTCTGGCCGGACTGGTTCATGACGTAGCCCAGTGCCAGCACGGTGGCGACCGTGGCTATGGCCGTGCGCATGTTCTTGAGCGTGCGGCCCGCGGCGAGCAGACCGGTACGGGCGGACATCGGGAACCGGTCGCGGTCGCTCGCGAGGCTGTAGACGAGGATCACCAGGAGGCCGGAGGCGATCAGCAGGGTGCCGGGGTTGCCGAGGACCTCCAGCTTGTAGATCGCGCTGCCGGCCGGGGAGCCGTCGCCGGCGAGCAGCCTGCCGTACAGTCCGGGCCACTTCAGCTCGATCCTGACTCTGCCGAGGAGTTCGGGGACGTCGAGCCCGCCGGTCTTGAGCTTGGCCAGTCCGAAGACCGTGATCACCAGGAGGTACGGCAGTACGGCCAGGGTGACCCGGCTCGGGGTCAGCGGTTCGGCCTCGACCTGGGAGCGCTGGTCGTCCGGGGTCTTCGGCGCCCAGAACCGCAGCATGGTCACCGCGGCGGCGAAGCCGGCCAGCGAGGAGACCACGTCGGTGAGCTCGTACGCGAAGTGGGAGGCGCACCAGAACTGGGTCGCGGCGAAGACGAATCCGGTGACCAGGGCGATGGGCCACAGCTGCCGGAAGCCGCGCACCCCGTCGACGAGGAAGAGCAGCAGCATCGGGACGAAGAGGGCGAGCAGCGGGGTCTGCCGGCCGACGACGGCGGCGATGTCCTCGGGGGCGATGCCGGTGAGGTTGCCGGCTGTGGTGATGGGGATGGCCATGGCGCCGAAGGCGACCGGTGCCGTGTTGGCGACGAGGACGGTCACGGCCGCCTTGAGTCTCGGCAGGCCGATCGCCATCAGCATGGCGGCGGTGATGGCGACGGGCGCGCCGAAGCCGGCCAGTGCCTCGAGGAGGCCGCCGAAGCAGAAGGCGATGAGCATCGCCTGGACGCGCAGGTCGCCACGGCCGACGGTGCTGAAGGAGCGGCGCAGGTCCTCGAACCGGTTGCTGACGACGGTGAGTTCGTAGAACCAGATGGCGGCGACGACGATCAGCATCACCGGGAACAGGCCGAAGACCATGCCCTGGGTGGCGGACAGGAGACCGAGCCCGACCGGCATCCCGTACCCCAGCACCGCGATCGCCAACGCGGTGACCAGGGCCCCGAGGGCTGACTGAAGTGCCGGGCGCCTGGCCGCCATCAGCAGCAGGAAGAAGACCGCGAGGGGCACAAGACCGAGCAGGGCGGTGGCGGTGAGACTGCCCCCGACGGCGGTCACATCAGGGGTGTAGGCCGCGAGGACGGCCGGGTGCGCTGTGATCACGTACGTGCTCCTCCTTGAGTACGGGCGCTGCGGTGGCGTCGCCGTCGGTGTCCCGTCCCGGCGGGCGTGCGCCCTTGGTGCTGCCGAAGCGGCCATCAGTAGGACACCAATGACCTCCCATGTCAATAAGGTCGGACCGAACTGTGGTGCAGGTAAGGGTCTGTGCCTACTATGGTCGGACCGAACTAGGGAGGCTCCCGTGCGCATAGGACTCTTCGCCACCTGTCTGGGGGACACACTGTTCCCCGACGCGGTGAAGGCGACCGCGGTGCTGCTCACCCGGCTGGGCCACGACGTGGTGTTTCCGCCGGAGCAGACCTGTTGCGGTCAGATGCACATCAACACCGGCTACCAGCGCGAACCGGTCCCGTTGGTGCGGGGCTTCGCCGAGCAGTTCGGTGACCCGTCGATCGAGGCGGTGGTCATGCCGTCCGGCTCCTGCGTGGGCTCGGTCCGCCACCAGCACGAGATCGTGGCCGAGCGGTACGGGGACGCGGCACTGCGCGACGGGGTCGCCACCGTCAAGGCCAAGACCTACGAGCTGTCGGAACTCCTCGTCGACGTACTCGGCATGACCGATGTCGGCGCCTGGTTCCCGCACCGGGTGACCTACCACCCGACCTGCCATTCGCTGCGGATGCTGCGGGTGGGGGACAAGCCGCTGACGCTGCTGCGCGCGGTCGACGGCATCGACCTGGTGGAGCTGCCGGAGGCGGACGCCTGCTGCGGGTTCGGCGGCACCTTCGCGGTCAAGAACGCCGACACCTCCGCCGCCATGCTCCAGGACAAGATGCACAACGTGCTGTCCACCGGCGCGGACGTGTGCACGGCCGGCGACTCCTCCTGCCTGATGCAGATCGGCGGAGGCCTGTCCCGCATCCAGGCCGGGACCCGCACCCTGCACCTCGCGCAGATCCTCGCCTCCACCCGCACCTCGCCCTGCGTCCTGCCGGAGCCGGAGGCCGCCCGATGAGCAGCACCTTTCTCGGCATGCCCGCCCCGCCGCCCCGCTCCCCGTACGGGACCGGCAATCTGCGCGGGGACCGGAAGTTCCCGAAGGCGGCCCACGACGAACTGCGCAACGAGCAGTTGCGCGGCAACCTCCGCAAGGCCACCCACTCCATCCGCGCCAAGCGGCTCGCCGTCACCGGCGAACTGCCCGACTGGGAGCGGCTGCGCGAAGCCGGCGCGGCGATCAAGACGGACACCATGAACCGGCTGCCCGAGCTGCTCGAACAGCTGGAGCGGAAGGTCACCGAGCACGGCGGCACCGTCCACTGGGCGCGCGACGGCGTCGAGGCCAACGAGATCGTCACCCGCCTGGTCAAGGAGACCGGCAGCGACGAGGTCATCAAGGTCAAGTCGATGGCCACCCAGGAGATCGGCCTCAACGAGCACCTTGCGACCCAGGGCATCACCGCGTACGAGACGGACCTCGCCGAGCTGATCGTGCAGCTCGCGGACGACAAGCCGTCGCACATCCTGGTCCCGGCGATCCACCGCAACCGCCACGAGATCAGGGACATCTTCCGTGCGGCCATCCCGGGCGTCGACTCCGACCTCGACTCCGTACCGGCCCATCTGGCCGCCGCGGCCCGGTCGTATCTGCGGGAGAAGTTCATGACGGTACGGGTGGCCGTCTCCGGCGCCAACTTCGGCATCGCCGAGACCGGCACCCTCTCCGTGGTCGAGTCCGAGGGCAACGGCCGCATGTGCCTGACCCTGCCCGACACCCTGATCACCGTCATGGGCATCGAGAAGGTGCTGCCGCGCTACCAGGACCTGGAAGTCTTCCTGCAACTGCTGCCACGCTCCTCGACCGGCGAGCGGATGAACCCGTACACCTCGATGTGGACCGGTGTGACCCCGGGCGACGGCCCGCAGGCGTTCCACCTGGTACTCCTCGACAACGGGCGTACCGCGGCGCTCGCCGACCGGATCGGGCGCGAGGCGCTCAGCTGCATCCGCTGCTCCGCCTGCCTCAACGTCTGTCCGGTGTACGAGCGGGCCGGCGGCTACGCCTACGGATCGACGTACCCCGGACCCATCGGCGCGGTGCTCACCCCGCAGCTCGCCGGAATGCACGCCGCGAAGGACGACCCGAACAGCTCGCTGCCGTACGCCTCCAGTCTGTGCGGCGCCTGCTTCGACGCCTGCCCGGTGAAGATCGACATCCCGTCGCTCCTGGTGGAGCTGCGGCACCAGCACACGGAGCAGTCCGGCACCACGGCGGAGAAGCTGGCGATGAAGGCCGCGGCGACGGTCATGAAGCGGCCCCGGCTGTTCACCGCCGCACAGAAGGCCGCCGGGCCCGGCGGCCGGCTGGTGGCCGGACGGGACCGGAAGATCTCGCGTCTGCCGGCACCGTTCGACGGCTGGACCGACAGCCGGGACGTCCCGGCCCCGCCCAGGCAGACCTTCCGCTCCTGGCTGGCGTCCGCGGAGGGACAGGCCACCCTGCGGGCCGCCGCCGCAGAGGGTGCCGACTCCGGGAGCGACCCTCGTGAGGAGGAGAACCAGTGACCGCTACCGCACGTGAGACGGTGCTCGGACGTGTCCGGGACGCCCTCGTCCTCTCCGGCCCAGCGCAGGTGACGGTCCCGCGCGAGTACCGCACCGGCCGTGTTCTGCCCGACGACGAACGGCGGGCCCTGTTCGTGGACCGCCTGGCCGACTACCAGGCGCATGTGCACACCTGCACCGCCGACCGGACCCCGGCCGTGATCGCCGAGGTGCTGCGCGAGCACGGGGCGCGCAGGATCGGTGCGCCCGCCGACCTCGACGCGTCCTGGCTCGCCGCCTACGACGGCCGGATCCAGTGGGACCGCGCGGACATCCCGGCTCACCGGCTCGGTGAGCTGGACGGGGTGGTGACCGCGTCCACGGTCAGCTGCGCGGAGACCGGCACCATTTTCCTGGACGGCTCCCGCGGGCAGGGCCGGCGCGCGCTGTCTCTCGTCCCCGATCTGCACGTCTGCGTCGTCGACCTGTCGTCGGTGGTGGCCGGTGTGCCGGAGGCGCTCGCCCGGCTCGTGCCGGAGCGCCCGACGACGCTGATCAGCGGCCCCTCGGCCACGTCCGACATCGAGCTGGAGCGCGTCGAGGGAGTGCACGGACCGCGCACCCTGGTGGTGGTGGTGCGCACCGACGCGTGAGCGGCCGCGGCCCCCGCCGGGAAGGAACAGCCGGGGGCGCCGTCGCGCCGGGGAACCGCCGGCGGGCTCCTGGCAGCTCACCCGCGTGCAACGCCGGGCCCTGGTGGAGGAGGAGCCGCCCGTGAGCCCGGCAGGACGGGCCGCAGGCCAGTGCCCTGCGGCGGGCGTGCGAGGAGCATCTGGTCCGGGTGCATGCGGGAGGCACCCGGACAAGGTGCACGTGAGCGGGCCGGACAACGGCCGTGGCACCGCCTCGCCGGCCTGCGGGCGCGCTTCACCCCCGCGACGACGTCGCACGCCACGCGCTCCGGGCCGGCCGCCGACCCCTGTGTCTCACCGGTGGGAATGCGCCAGCTCGGTGAGAAGCTGCTCCGTCTCCTGTGCGGAAAGCCGCTGGTCGAGCAACGGCAGGTAGATCTCCTCCTCTTTCGCGAAGTGGACCTTGACCAGCGTGTACAGGCCGTAGAGGACGCGTCGCAGTGCGGCCTTCCGCCGTTCGTCCAGCTCGTGCACCGTCGCGCGCAGTATGTCCAGCTCGCCTGCCAGGCGGCCGATCTCGACGTGTTCCCTGGACATCGTCGCGGTCGCTTCGGCGGCGCCCATCGCTCGGGCGACCGCCGGGTACAGCACTCGTTCCTCGGCTTCGGCGTGGGGGATGAGGTGCTCGGCCAGGAACGTATGGAGGCCGGCGAGTGCGGTGCCGAGTGTGTCCGGCGTGGTTCGACCCACCGAGTCGGCGGTGGTGCGCAGTGTCTCGATGTGCGGCAGCAGGTGCGCGTGCTCGTCGCGCAGTTTCTGGGTCAGCGTGCTCACGGTCTTCTCCTCTCGTGAACCGTCGGATCGCAGACCGGACGCGGGGATGCGCCTCCCGGTGGGCTGCAGGCATCTGCGAGGGACGGACGGCGTCGGCGGGTCGGGAGGGGGCGGACAAGGCCGTCACCGCGAAGCCGCAATGCGTCGGAATCTATCGGCCGGACCGTTCGCCGACACCGATTGACGACGCGAGTTGCCGACACCGATTGCCGACGCGAGTTGCCGGCACTCACCGCGCCTGGGACTGTCCTGGTCTTCGCGTGGGCCTCGGCCTGACCCGGTCGGCACAAGCCGTCGAAGGGCGGGGCGAGGCTCGCGACGGACGGACGGATGACTATGCCGCGTCGTCCGGGCGGGGGTGCGGGGGCCGGTGGTGCTCGGTCAGGAGGGTGAGCAGCCGGGTGAGTTCCTCCTGCTGACCGGGGGTGAGGGGAGCGAGGAGTTCGCGCTGGGCCTCGGTGACGAGCGTATCGAGGCGCTCCAGGCGGCGGCGGCCGGTGGCGGTGAGGGTGATGACGTTGCGGCGGCGGTCGGCGGGGTCGGGTTCGCGGCGGATGCATCCGGCGTCGGCCAGTTCGTTGAGGACGGCGACCATGTCGCTGCGGTAGATGCCGGTGCGGCGGCTGAGTTCGGCCTGGCTGGCGGCACCGGCCTCGGCGAGCCCGACCAGCACGGCGAAGTGCCATTTGCGAGCGCCTTCGGCGGCCAGGCGCTCGCCCACGAGCCGGTCGGCGACGGCCGCGGCCCCGGCGAGCAGGCGGCTGGGGATGGCGCGCAGCCGGGCCGGGGTGGGTTCTGGGGTCGGTCGGGTCGCGCTCATGAATTCCTCCACCTCTTGTGTTAGTGCCACTAACAGTCTACCCTCGTTAGTGTCACGAACGTTTGGCTGTCAAACGAATCTCTCCGGAGTGAAGACCATGATCAAGCCGTTCCGTATCGACATCCCCCAGGCCGACCTCGACGACCTGACCGACCGGCTCTCCCGCACCCGTTGGCCCAACGAGGTCGCCGGCGCCGGGTGGGACTACGGCTTCCCGCTGGCGCGGCTGAGGGAACTCGCCGAGTACTGGCGCACCGGCTACGACTGGCGTGCGCATGAGGCCGAGCTCAACGAGCTTCCCCACTTCACCACCGAGATCGACGGCCAGAACATCCACTTCGTCCACGTCCGGTCCTCGAAGCCGGACGCGCTCGCGCTGGTCCTCACCCATGGCTGGCCCGGTTCGTTCCTGGAGTTCCTCGACGTGATCGAGCCGCTGTCGCGCGACTTCCATCTGGTGATTCCGTCCATCCCGGGTTACGGCTTCTCCGGGCCGACCCACCAGCGCGGCTGGGACATCGTCCACGTCGCGCGGGCCTGGGCCGAACTGATGCGCCGTCTCGGGTACGAGCGCTACGGCGCGCAGGGCGGCGACTTCGGCTCGGGCATCTCCCTGGCGCTCGGCGCGGTGGCACCCGAGCAGGTCGTCGGAGTGCACGTCAACTACCTGCCGACCAGGCCGGACCCGGATGCCGGCATCGAACTGTCCGAAATGGATGAAGCCCGGCTGGACAGGATCAGGCAGCTGATGGCGAATCGGCCGCCGTACCAGGCCTTGCAGGCCACCACCCCGCAGACCATCGGCTACGCGCTGACCGACTCGCCGGTCGGCCAGCTGGCCTGGATCGCCGAGCGCTTCGCGCACTGGACCGATCCTCGCTCGACGATCAGCGACGAGCGGATGCTCACCGACGTCTCGCTGTACTGGCTGACCGCCACCGCCGCCTCGTCGGCGCGGCTGCACCGCGAGGCGCCGCGGCGGATCGAGCCGTGCCCGGTGCCGGTGGGGGTGGCGGTGTTCGCGCACGACATCACGCAGTCGGTGCGCCCGCTGGCCGAGCGGCTGTACGACATCAGGCACTGGTCGGAGTTCGAGCGCGGCGGTCACTTCGCCGCGATGGAGGTTCCGGAGCTGCTCGCCCAGGACGTCCGGGACTTCTTCCTCACCCGTATCAAGGAGGACCGGCAGGTCGCCACCCGCTGAGAGGCACTGCGGGCCGCGCCTCGCCGCGCATCCGGGAAGACGGTGGGCCCCCGCCCGCCCTGTCGGGAGCAGCCGGGGGCCCGTTGCGGTGGTGCCGGTCAGCGAAGGGTGCTCACCTCCGTCGCCGAGAGGGTTCGCGGGTAGACGTGGACGTCGGCGACGGAGCCGGGGAACGCCATGTACGGCGTCGTGGCCGAGGCGCTGTTGACGCAGCCGCCGATGGTCAGGGGCAGGGAGGAGTCGTACTGGGGGCTGAGATTGGTATCCGTTCCCATCAGGGTGCCGTCCTGGTAGAGGGCCATCACACCGGTGCTTGAGTCCCCGGCGACCGGTGCCCGGTAGGTGGCGACCAGGTGGGTCCAGGTGCCGACGACACCTGTGCCGTAGTCTCCTTCCGCCGTGGGGAAGTCGGCGCTCGCGTCGTTGCTGGTGGTGGTCTGGAACATCCAGCCCTTGTTGCCGCTGTCGTAGGCGATGTAGAACGCCTGGTGCTGGGTGGTTCCCTGACAGATGGCGCTGGTGTGGAGGGCCGAGTTGATCTTCACCCAGGCGGAGACGGTGTAGTCCCCGAGGGTGTTCACCGCGCTCTGCTTGCTCTTGAGGAAACCGGTGCTGCCGTCGAAGGCCGCGCTGCCGGACAGCCCGCTCGGTGCGTCCGGGCCGAAGCTGACGCTGCCGGCCGGGGTGAGCGGGTTGAGGGAGGCGGTGTCGGTGCCGTCCGAAGCGAGCTTCCACTCGTCCTCGGGCATGCCGTTGTTCCATCCGAGGGGCACGATCACGCTGTTCGCGTCCGCCTCGCTCGCCGTCATCGCGTACGGGTAGACCTGTACGTCCGACACGGAGCCGGGGAAGGGGTTGTACGGCGTGGTCGCGTCGGGGGTGTTGACGCAGCCGCCGATGGTCAGCGGCAGGGAGGAGTCGTACTGCGGCGTGAGGTTGGTGGTGGTCCCCATCAGGGTGCCGTTCTGGTAGATCGACATCACGCCCGTGCCGGAGTCACCGTCGACGGGTGCCGTGTAGGTGACCAGGAGGTGGGTCCAGGTGCCCACGGTCCCCGTGCCGTAGTCCCCTTCGGCGGTGGGCCATTGGGCGTTGTCGTCGTTGGTGGTCGTGGTCTGGAACATCCAGCCCTTGTTGCCGCTGTCGTAGCCGATGTAGAACGCCTGGTGGTGGCTGGTTCCCTGGCAGACGGCCGTCGCGTTGCTCGTCGGCGAGTCGAGCTTCACCCAGGCGGAGACGGTGTAGTCCCCGAGGGTGTTGACGGCTGTGTGATCGCTCTTGAGGAAACCGGTGCCGCCGTCGAAGGACGTGGCGCCCGCGGGGGCGTTGACCGCGTCCGGTCCGGCCGCGTTGAAGGTCGCCCCGCCGACCGCGGTGAATGGGTTGTCCCCGCGCTGGTCGGTGCCGTCGGCGGCCAGGTCCCACTCGTTGTCGGGGGTGTCGCCGCCGGTGGCGAGCGGGACGATCAGGTTCGGCGCGATGCTGACGACCTGGGTGTTGGTGTCGTTGAGATACCGGGCGGCCAGGTCGGCGTAGTACGCGTCGGACGGGTTGCCGTTGTAGAGGTCGGCCGCCTTCACGGTCGAGGAGGTGGCCGTGCCGTCGGTCGAGACCGCCGCGGCGAAGTCGATCACCTGGGACGGGAAGTTGCTGAGCAGATAGCCGTTCACCTGCTCGCGCGCCGCCTCCTGCGTCGCCGTGCCCGGGTGGGCGGCGGTGAACGGCGCGATGGTGGCGAGGTAGACGGTGATGTTGGCGTTCTGCGTGACGGGCTGCCCGTTGATGTAGGTCTGCCCGTCGTCGGTGTAGTAGGAGCTGAGCTGGCTGTTGAGCGAGGCCAGTCCGTTCTCCACCTTCGTGGCACAGGTGTTGGCGTCACTGGTGCAGTTCAGCAGGTCGGTGGCGCCGGTGGAGACGAGGACGGTGCGCACGTTGCCCTGGGCCAGCACGTTGCGGTCCAGCGGGTTCAGCGCATTGGTGGGGTAGCCGCTGTTGGTGATCTGCGGCAGCAGGTTGTTGCTGAGGCTCCAGCTGTTGGTGCCGGCGTTGAGTACGCCGTAGTCCACGGTGCCGTCCCCATTGGGGTCGTCGACGACCGCGCTGGTGATGGCGTCGCTGAGGTGGTGCTTGCCGTCGCCGCTCGCGGTGTCCCCGTTGATGCTCTGGTCGCCGTAGAGGACCAGCGAGCCGGTGGGGGCGGAGGCGGGCGTGGTGACGTCGATGCCGGACAGGTACGGCAGACCGTTGTACGTCGTCTGCGTGAAGTTGGTGGCCGCGGTGTCACCGGTGCGGTTGGCGGCGTCGCTGACCCATACCGGGGTCTGCGCCGACGCGTGACCGGGCATGGCGGACACCGAGCCGTGCACCTGCACGCTGACCAGCGCGGTCGCCTGCTGTGCGACGGCCAGCGTCACCGGGTCGCTGGTGACGTCGCCGCCCGCCGGGACGGTGACGGAGACGGCGCCGCCGTTGAAGGTCAGCGGGACCGGTGCCGCGGCCGTCGTCGCGCCGCCCGCGGTGCCGTCCTGAAGGGCGACGGAGGCCGCGTCGAAGGTCACCGGCGTGGTGCCCATGGCGTTGGACAGATGGATGCGGACGCCGTTGCCGTCGTCGGTGCCGATGCTGACGTGCGCCGGGATGCGCAGCGTCTGCCCGTTGACGGTGGCGGTGCTGCCGCTGGACAGCTGCACCTTGGCGGTGTCCTGGACGGAGGACCAGGTGCCGACCCAGTGCTTGGCGCTCGTTCCGCTGCCGGTGGCGGTCAGCGGCCGTACTCCCATTCCGAGGATGTGCAGGGAGGGCTGGCCGGACTGGACACCATTGGTGAACAGGGGCAGGGTGACGCTGCTGATCACCGATCCCGGGCAGACCAGCGGGACGCTGAAGGCGTAGACCTTGACGCCGCCGCTGGGGCTGGTCTGGGTGTTGTTGCTGTGGTTCTGGTGGACCAGGGTCACCGCTGCCGCGGAGGCGGCCCCGCTGCTCCAGTCGGGCACGGTGTCCAGCTGGTAGGACTGGTCGGCAGGGGCGCCGTTGGGATCCAGACAGTTGTTCTTGGCGTAGGTGATGGTGCCGGTGGCTCCCTTGGCCGCGCCGCCGGTGGCGAAGCCGAGGAACACCACGGCATCACCGGTGTTCACCACGCCGCTGTCCGGCACGGTGACGGTCTGACCGGAGGCGAGCATGTTGTCGTAGGTGCCGGTACCGAACTTCGGCAGCGCGATGCCGGTGCCGTCGACGGTCACCGTCTTGCCGCTCTGCCAGCCCGCCGTGCTCAGGTCGCCGGAGTTGATGCTGTTGCCGGAGCCGTCGGCGTCGGACGGGCTGGTCGTGGTGGAGAAGGTGCTGGTGGCGGTGTTGTTCAGGCAACTGTCGGTGCTGTTGATCGCGCAGTTCAGCGCCGGGGCGAGCCGCAGCACGTCGATGCCCGCCTGGTAGCCGGTGGAAGCGGGGTTCTTGCCGGTCAAAGTGAGGGTCAGCGTGTGCGCGCCCTGCTTGAGGGTGAGCAGCCGGCCGTTCGCGTCCTTGGGCATGCCGAGGTTCACGAACCGCGTGGTGACATAGGAGTTGTAGGCGTCGAAGCCGCTGAGCAGGGTGGACTCGGTGGGCTTGCCCGCGTCCAGGACCAGGCGGTAGATGCCGTAGTCCTTGGCCTTGGTCAGGTTGACCCCGAAGCTCCAGGGGCCGTCCTTCGGGATGTCGAAGCCGAAGGTGGCGCTGTCACCGGCGGCGACCTTGGTGGTGCTGCTCTTGTCGGCGAGCATGGCCTGGTAGCCGTCGGCGAACTCGTAACCGCTGTAGGCGGGCTGGCTGATCAGCTGCCCGCCGGTGCTGGTCGTGGTCGCCTTGGGCACCACGGTGGTGGTGCTGTCCGCGTTGGTGGCCGTCCAGCCGCTGATCATCTTGTCGCCGTAGGCGTACGTCGGCGTGCTGGTGCCGGCGTAGAACGCGTAGGACGTCTGGGTGAGGGACGTCGAACCGGCCTGGTCCACGGACTTGGCGTACAGGGTGTGCGGTCCCGCCTTCGCGGGAGCGAAGGCGGGGGAGGCGCTGCCGTTGATGACCGAGGTTCCGGTGCCGGAGGCGTTGTCGGAGCTGACGTAGTACACATGGCCGGGCACGATCGCCGTGGACGTCGTCCAGTGCGTGACGCTGCTGGTGTAGACCGTGTTGCCGAGCGTGCCGTCCAGCGAGAAGAGGTAGCCGGTGATGTTGTTGGTGCGGTTGTTGCTCAGCGTGAAGGTGCCCTTGTCGCCGAACGCGGCACCGATCTGCTTCGCCGGGAACTGACTGGAGGTCACCGTCGGCGCGGGTGGCGCACTGGTGTCGACCGTGAAGGTCTGGGTCTTGGTCCAGATGCCAGAGCCGGGACCGACCCAGTAGCCGGCCGCGTTCTGGGCGGTGGCCCTCCAGGTGTAGGTGCCGTCCGGCAGGCTCGGGGTGGTCCAGTCGCTGCCGTTGGTGTTGTACCGGGCGCGCTTCTGGGAGTCCAGGTTGGGCCCGAAGCCCTGACCGACCAGGGTCCCCGAGGAGTTGAAGACGTTGTAGTCGATACGCACCAGCTCACTGCCGCCGGCCAGGTCCGGGTCGACGGCGCGCGCGGACAGCGTCGGGGTGTGGGTGGTGGTCATCGTCTTGCCCATGCTCACCGTGGACGGCTTGAGGGCGGGGTCGCCGGTGCCGTCCTTGAGCTTGGGCCGGAAGCTGTAGGTGACCGACATGGTGGCGCCGCCACCGTACGCGAACTGCTTCCACTGCGTCGCGTCGTTCATGTCGGGCGACTGGACCATCAGCGTCATGCTCTTCCAGCCGCCTGATGCCGCGCTCTTCGCCCGGGAGGTCACGTCGAACGCCAGTGACGGCGGGCTGACCCAGGAGTTGCGGCCGTCGGTGACCGGGCAGGTGCCGGCCTCGTGGCTGACGGGGTTGGTACCGAGAGAGCCGGTGCGTCCACCGGGCTCGTGGCCCCAGTACAGGGAGGAGGAGCTCCATCCCGCGGGCCGGTCGGTGCCGTAGACGGCGGCCGGGGTGTCCGCGCAGGAAGCGGCGGAGAGCTGCTTCACGTAGAACGAGGCGTGGATGATCTCGGCGCCCCGGATGCCGCTGGTGTTGATCTGGTAGTAGGTGCGGGCTCGTTCGCCGTTGCCGGGGTAGTAGTTGTCCCACCCCTCGCGCGCGTTGGTCGCGCCCGTGGTGGACGTCGAGTTGTAGACGTTCCAGCCGTTGTCGGAGATCCGCGCCCAGTCCAGCTGGGACGGGTTGCCGCTCCACTCCGGGTCCACGTAGACCGGGTAGGCGGTGCTCTTTGCGGTGAGCAACTTCTTGTCCAGGCCCAGAAGTTGCCTGCCGCCCTTCAGGCTCACCCGCACCTGCGCGCGGTGCCCGCCGACCTTGCCCGCCGCCTTGTGCTCGGCCCGGGCGGCCGAGACGGTCCTGGTGTGGCCCGGGGTTGTGCCGCCGGCCCGGTGACCGGCGCTGTCCCACATCAGCGCGGTGTCGCTGTGGAACACCGTCCTGCCCGTGAGCTTGTCCGTGGCCTGCGCACCACCGTCACGGGTGGGGCTCAGCCTGACGTTGGCCGACGTGGTGTCGAACGCCAGGCGCTGCAGGCGCGGATCGGCCGCCGCCTTCGCTGACTTGACCACGAGAATCGAGGAGTAACCGGAGGCGTCCGCGGTCAGCTGGAGATCGACCTGGGGCAGCACGTCGGGGTAGGTGGCGGTGTCACCGGAGATCACGGGCTTCGGCAGTGCTCCCGGCCAGGCGAAGCCCAGCCGGTGCGCGCCGCTGCGCATCGTGACGAGTGCGCCGGAGCCGCCGCCGGAGAAGGTCACGTCCGTGACGGCGGCCTTGGGCGCCCAGGTCCCGTCCGCCCGCCGCGTCAGCGTGGTGTCGATCGGCACCCACTTCCCGTGCTGCAGGGTGCGCTGGGGCATGGAGGACTGGGTGCGGGTGAAGGTGCCGTCCGGGTTGGCCACCACCAGCGTCCCCGTGTCGGTGAGCTGGTCGACGGTCACCGGCTTGCCGGTCGCCTTCGCGCGGGCGGAGGCCGACTCCGTCGGGTTGAGGCGCCGGGCGGCCGACTGGGAAGACGTGCTGTGCGCCCCCGCCCGAGACGATCGGGCGGGGGCGGCCTGCGCCGCGTGGGCCGTCGCCGTGGCGGTCAGGGACCCGGCGGCCAGGGCCGCGACCACGGCGACGGCGATGGGTCTGGACGCGGGACGTCTGGACGCACGTATGGGTGCGCGAAAGGCGGACATCGAGGTTGGGATTCCTTTGCGGGTCTCAGGCGGTCCCCCCGTGGGCCCGCAGCGCTGTGCATTCTGGAGGGCGGTTTTGATCAGGTCCATGGCAATGCGATCGCCAACTGCCTTGAGGACGGCCGTTTTTGAGCGATGCGTGTCAAGTTGCCCTTCGGCCAAGGTGATTTCTTTGTGATTCTTCTGCGAAGTCTTTACCGAGAGGGGTCAGGTGAAGCCCTAGCGTGACCCCTGCGGGGGGCCTGGTCGATCTGTGCTCCCCTTCTTGACGTGCACTCAACAACAGCGGGTTCCTCCGGTGGTCTGGGTGCTTCTCTTGCGGAGGGGGTCGCACACATGGTGCGAAGAACGGGGCGGAGACGCCGTTGGGGGGCTGGGCACTCCCGATACCTGCGTCACCGTACGGCGCTCGTGACGGCCGGAACCCTGCTGCTGACGGGGCTGCTTCCCGTCCAGCTGGCCACCGCGGCGTCCGCGAAGCACCATGTGCCGGCTCCGCAGGTTCCGCACGACAAGCACATCCCGTTCACCCGCGCCACGCCTCACAAGGGCCACGCGCACAAGGCGTTCAAGCACTACGACCCCACCGCGCACGTGAAGCTGCCCCGGCCGGGCAGTGCCGAGGTCGTCCTGCCTGTCGCCCCCGCCTCCGCGCGGCTGACCGCCAAGGCGATCCAGGTACGTGCCGGAAGTACTCCGGTGCTGCTCGCTGCCGGCGCTGCCGCCCAGCCCCAGGCGGGGGCGGTCACCGGATCGCAGCGCGTGCGGGTGACCGTGCTGGACCAGAAGGCCGCGCGCGCCGCCGGTGTCCACGGTGTCCTGTTCACGCTGCGGCGCACCAGCCCGGGAGGCGGGAAGGTCGCCGTGCAGGTGGACGACTCGTCGTTCCGCTACGCCTTCGGCGGTGACTTCGCCTCCCGCCTGCACTTGGTCCAGCTGCCGCAATGCGCCCTGCACACGCCTCAGCTGGCGAAGTGTCAGAAGCGGTCACCAGTGCGCGCCACGCCCAGTGCGCCGCTGTCCGCCCAGGTCTCCGTGCCGGGGATGCCGACGGGCGTGGCTTCCGCTCGCTCGGCGAAGACTGGTCCCATGCTTGTCATGGCCGCAACATCGGGTACCTCGGGCTCAGCCGGCGACTACTCCGCGACGAGCCTCTCCCCGGGCGGCTCCTGGTCGGCCTCCGGGAACACCGGGGCGTTCACGTACACGTACCCGATCACGGTCCCCGCTGCGATCGGCGGCTCGGCGCCGAAGGTGGACCTGTCGTACGACTCCTCCAGCCAGGACGCGCGCACGGAGGGGACGAACAACCAGTCGTCATGGCTGGGTGACGGCTGGTCCTCGACGGAGAGCTACATCGAGCGCACGTACAAGGCGTGCAAGGACGACTCGTCCTCGGGCGCGCCCGCCAACGACGGGGACCAGTGCTGGGCGGGGCAGATCCTGACCCTGTCGCTGAACGGCAAGTCCACGCGGATCGTCTACGACGACACCACCAAGACCTTCCACCCGGCCCAGGACGACTCCACCACGAAGATCGAGGACCTGACCGGGGCCACGAACGGCACCGACAACAAGGAGTACTTCAAGGTCACCCAGGGCGGTGTGCAGTACTTCTTCGGCTACAACCGGCTGCCGGGCTGGGTCAGCGGCAAGGACGAGACGAAGTCGGTGTGGACCGTGCCGGTCTACCACGCCCACGGCGGGGTCGCGGCGTGCCCGGACAGCACGGACTTCGCCGCCACCTCGTGCACGCTGGGGTACCGGTTCAACCTGGACTACGCGGTGGACCTGCACGGCAACGCCACCGCCTGGTACTACACCCCGGAGACGGGCTACTACGGCGCGGACATGAAGGACACCGCGGTCTCCTACATCCGCGGCGGCACCCTCTCCCGTATCGACTACGGCATGACCTCGTCGAGCATCTACTCCGGGACCGCCCCCGAGCAGATCGTCTTCGACACTGCCGAGCGCTGCATCCCGGGCACCCCGACGGGCAACACCTGCGCGGACAGCCAGTTCACGGCCGCCAACGCGGCGTACTGGCCGGACGTGCCGATCGACCTGAACTGCACCTCGGGATCGAGCTGCACCAACCATGCGCCGAGTTTCTGGTCCCGCAAGCGCCTGACCGCCATCACCACGCAGATCCAGACCGGCGGGGTCACCAAGCAGGTCGACAAGTACAGCTTCACCCAGTCCTTCCCCGACGGCGGCGACCACGCCCCCACGCTGTGGCTGGACTCGGTGCAGCGCACCGGCCTGGACACCCTGGGCGGCGCCTCCGGCAGCTCCTCGACGCCGGCGGTGAGCTTCGACCCGCCGCTGCAGCTGCCGAACCGGGTCGGCACGATCCCGCAGATGCCGCTGATGTACCACGACCGGATCCAGACGGTCACCAGCGAGACCGGCGCGGAGGTGACGGTCACCTACGACCGGCCCGACTGCTCCAGTGCCCCGGCCAGCGATCCCAACGACCCGACGGACGCGGCGGCCAAGACCTTCGCCTCCACCAACACCCTGTCCTGCTTCCCGGTGTACTGGACGCCCTACGGCCAGCCGTCGCCGTGGATGGACTGGTTCTACAAGTACAAGGTCACCTCGGTCGTCACCACGGACCCGCACAACTCCTACCAGGACGGCACCCAGCCCAAGCTGGAGACCGACTACAGCTACAAGGGCACCCCGGGCTGGCACTACGACGACAACGAGGTCGTCAAGGCGAAGAACCGCACCTGGGGCCAGTTCCGGGGCTATCCGGAGGTCGATGTCACCACCGGTGACCCCAGCGTCTTCCACTACACCGACGGCACCAAGGTCTACGACCAGAAGACGCTGACGAAGACGTACTACTTCCTGGGCATGAACGGTGACACCCTGCCCGACGGCAAGACCCGCTCGGTGCCCAACCTCACCAGCCAGGACGGCACCACATCGGTCGCGGACGACAACGCACTGGCCGGCCAGACCTTCGAGACCGACACCTACACCGGTGCCGGCGGCAGCCTGAACAAGGCGGCCGTCACCGTCCCCACGATCATCGGCCCCACGGCCACCCGCGGCCGCAGCGGCCTGCCGGACCTGACGGCGCAGATGGTCCGCTCCGCCAAGACGCTCACCCGTCAGGCCGTGTCGTACGGCTGGCGCAAGACGGAGACCGACACCTTCTACGAGACGACGCTGGGCAAGCCGACGACCGGTATGCCCGTGCAGGTCGACGACCGTGGTGAGAGTGCCGACAGCAACAACGTCGCCAAGTGCACGTACACCCGCTACCTGTCGAACCCCGACCTGTCGCTGACCCTGTCCGCCGAGACCATCACCACGGCCCAGGACTGCTCCAGCGCCGGAGCGACCCCCAGCGGGACGCTGCTCTCGGACAGCCGCACCTCCTACGACGGCCACGCCTTCGGATACGACGGCGACGGCCGGCAGAACCCCGCCCTGCCCACGAAGGGCGACGCCACCCTGGTGCAGGCCGCGTCGGCGGCGAGCGGCGCGAGCGCGACCTCGTTCATCGACCAGGCCGCCACCAGCTACGACTCCTACGGCCGTGTCACGAAGGCCACCCGCACCCCGGGCTCCACCTCCCCGGACGGCAAGAGCCTGTCCCAGAGCGTCTTCACCTCCTACAGCCCGGTCAGCGGCGAACTGCCCACGAGCACCACGACCGTCACCCAGGTCACCCCGGGCACGGACTGCTCCACGGTCACCGTGTCCTCCAAGGACTGCCGGCTCGCCACCTCGGCCCAGGACCCGGCCCGGGCCCTGCCCACCGCCAAGACCGACGCGGCCGGCCTGCTCACCTCGCTCACCTATGACGCCCTCGGCCGCCTGACCGCGGTCTGGCTGCCCAACGAGATCAAGGCCAACAGCGCACCGGCGAACACGACCTACACCTACAGCCTGTCCCAGACCGCGCCCTCGGTCGTGACCACCAACACCCTGCTGGACAACGGCAGTCGCAAGACCAGCGAGACGCTGTACGACGCGATGCTGCGCACCCTGCAGACGCAGACCACCGCCGAGAACGGCACGGCCACCGTCTCGGACACGCAGTACGACTCACACGGCTGGACGGTCGCCACCAACAACGCCCACAACGTCTCGGGCAGCCCCGGCAGCAAGCTGGTCTCGGTCTCCCAGGTGTCCATCCCGGACACCACCGTCACCGACCACGACGGACTGGGACGCGCCGACCTGCTCACCGAGGAGCACAACGGCGTCAGGACCTGGGCCACGACCACCGCCTACGCCGGGGACCGGACCACCGTCCTGCCGGCCAAGGGCGGGGTGCCCACCACCACGGTCACCGACGCCCGCGGCCAGACCACGGAACTCGACCAGTACACCGCGCCGCCCACCCTGAGCGGGTCCGCCGCGTCCGGCTTCACCGCCTCCGGCGGCACCACCTCGGCCACCACCTACGGCTACAACGCCGCCGGACAGCGCAGCCGGGTGACCGGTCCCGACAAGACCGAGTGGACTTTCGGCTACGACCTGCTCGGCCGCAAGACCTCACAGACCGACCCCGACGCGGGCGGCAGCAGCTACGGCTACGACGACGCCGGCAACATGGTCTCCACCACGGACGCCAAGAAGGTCGAGCTCGACTACACCTACGACCTGCTCGGCCGCAAGCTCACCGCCACGGACAAGGCCAAGGCCAACTTCCAGTTCGCGTCCTGGACCTACGACACCCTGCGGATCGGCCTGCCGACCTCCTCCACCCGTTACGTCCAGGGCGTCACCGGCGGCTACACGGTCGCCACCACCGGCTACACCACCCTCGGCAAGCCCACCGGCACGAAGATCACCCTGCCCACGTCGGAGGCACCGCTGCCGTCGACGTACACCACGACCTACACGTACTCGGTGAACACCCAGACGCTGGCCACGCAGAGCGACCCGCGCACCCAGGGCCTGCTGAACGAGACCATCACCTACGGCCACGACGCGCTGGGCAACCCGACCACCACGAGCAGCAGCATCAACACCTACGTGGGGGCCACCGTCCTCACCAACTACGGTGAGCCGTCGCAGGTCACCATGGGGGCGTCGACCAACCCGGCCTGGGTCACCTACAGCTATGACGACCAGACGCGCCGGCTGACCGACCGCGTGATCAGCCGCACGCAGGCGCCCGGCCCGACGGTCGACGAGACCAAGTACACCTACGACGCATCCGGCAACCCCACGTCCACCACCGACCAGCAGTCGGAGACCGGTAACACGGTCACCGACCAGCAGTGCTACGGCTACGACACGCTGGACCGGCTCACCGGCGCCTGGACGGCCAACGACAACTGCGCCGCCAACCCGCCGACCTCGGCCACGCTGACCAGCACGGCCGGCTCGTACTGGCAGTCGTTCAGCTACGACGCCATCGGCAACCGCAAGCAGAGCGTCGACCACGCCATCGGCGGCTCGGGCACGACCTCCACCACCACCTACACCGACGGCTGCGCCGCCAACTGCAACTCCACCGGCGCGCAGCCGCACACCCTGACCGCCACCACGGGCGGCACCAACCCGACGGCGTTCGGCTACGACGAGGACGGCAACCTGCACACCCGGACCCCCACCAGCGGCCCGGGCCAGACCCTGACCTGGGACGACGAGGGCCATCTGGCGCAGGTGGACGTCGCCGGCTCCAGCCCGTCGACCACCAAGTACCTGTACGACGCCGACGGCAACCAGCTCATCCGCCGTGACCCCGGCCAGAGCACGCTCTTCGCCGGCGACACCGAGATCGTCGTCAACACCAGCGTCAGCCCCAACGTGCTGCTGGGTGCCGTGCGCACCTACGTCCACGGCGGTGGCGCCGGTGTGCCCATGGCGGTCCGCTCAAGCCTGGCCGGTGGCGGGCTGAAGTACCTCTTCGGTGACCCGCACGGCACGGCGACCCTGTCCATGGACGCCACCACCCAGCAGGTGGCCCGGCAGCAGTACACCCCCTACGGTCAGCCACGGGCCAGTGCGAACACCACCGCCTGGCCCGACCCCACCCACTCCTACCTCGGTAAACCCCAGGACACGAGCACCGGTTACACCGACGTCGGCGCCCGCAAGTACGACCCTTCCCTGGGCAGCTTCATCAGCGTCGACCCCGTCTTCGAGGCCGACAAGCCGCAGGAACTGGGCGGCTACACCTACTCCGCCGACAACCCGGTCACGAACAGCGACCCCACCGGCCTGGAGAGCTGCTACCCGGTGTACTGCGGCGGGGACCACGGCACGTACGGCAACCTGCCCCCGATCCCGCCGAGCGGCAGCGGCAGCGGCGATGGCAGCGGCAGCGGTGGCGGCGGTAACGGTGGTGGCGGCCACGGCGGCGGTGGCGGCGGCTGCGACTCCGCCTGCCAAGCGGCCCTGGAAGCGCTGCAGCACCACGTCTGGAAGGACGACTCGAACGAGAAGCTGGTGCACTCGTCGCTCGCGGTCCAGCTCAAGGCGTACGTCATGGCCATCGCGGGCAACACGCACCCCTGCCAGGCGGGCGCGAGCGTCGCGTCCGGCACCATGGCCGCCTGTGACTATCTGGGCGGCAACTCACCCCAGCTGAGCTGGCAGGATCTGCTCAAGCTCTGGGCGGGTGGCAAGGGCGCGAACGTCCCGTTCGACGCCGGCAGCCCGCTCACCCAGCAGCTGGCGACGGACAAGCACAACGTGGGCATCATGCGGAGGCTGAAGGAGAAACTGGAAGCCGACGACTACACCTCCGACATCAATGCGCTCGGCGGTCAGGACGACTACGTCGACGGCAAGAACCTCGGGGAGAAGCTCCTCAACTTCCCGAAGGACATGACCGGTATGGCGACCAACGGCCGCCACGGCACGGAGACTCCCGACGCCTTCACCGGCGGCTACGACGTGGTGTACCAGGTGGTCAACGAAAACCGCAGCAGTCGCAGTTTCACGGTGGCGTTCGCGGCCTTCAACGACACCGGGACCGCGTCCCTGATCCACTTCGGGATGCCGGACGTCAAGCAGGGCTACGGCGGTGCCAGTGTGTACCAGACCTATTACTGGACCGTGGAGGTGCACTGAGATGACGCAGCGCCTCAGCGCAGTGCCGGGCGCCCGGAGCGACCGGGTCTGGCGTCCGGCCCGCTGGGCGCTGCTCCTGGTCCTGCTGCTGTCGTTCGTCACCACGCTGCTGCGCGTCGTACCGGCCTCCGGTTCGACGCGCGCGCTGGTGGCGGACATCAAGGCCGGCCGCACGCACGCGGTGCGCATGGACGCCGAGGGTACGGACGTCACGGTGCGCTGGAGCACCGGCCCGTTCAGCGAACATTCCTACGTCTACCGGCCGGCCGGCTTCGTCGCGGGCACCGACGAGGCCGCCCGCGACTTCACGGCGACCGTGACCCGGGCGGCGGGCGCGTCGGCGCAGCGGATCCGGTTCAGTGACTTCGACGCCGGCTACGGCGCCGGAGGCCTGACCCTGCTGGTGCCCGTCGCCTACGTCCTGCTCACGCCGTGGACGTGGCTCAGGCTCCTGGCGATCCTCACGGGGGCGGTCGTCCTGGCCCGCATGCTCACCGCACGCCGGCACCGCCTGGCCGACGGCCCCGCCTGGGCCCTGGCCGGGCTCGTCACCGGCGCGGGCCTGCTGGCCTACCTGTGGGCCGAGTCCGGGGCCGAGGAACCGGCTGCCGGGACCCCCCGCTGGTGGCGTGCCTGGCCGGCCGCGCTGGCCACCGGAGCGGGCATGGGGGTGCTCGGCGCCGTCGTCCTGCTCGCGGCGGGCCGCCTGTGACCCCCTGCCGCTCGTTCGCGGCAAGGAGAAGAAGATCACGTCCGCGGCTGCGCTCTTGGCCATGCACGCGTCACGCGGTACGGTCTGTCCGATATCGACGACGGTACGACGGAAGCCGGTGGGAATCCGGCACGGTCGCGCCACTGTGTGCGAGGCGGCCCTCGGGCGGCTCGCGAGTCAGACCCGTGACTGTCGTCCTGTGCACCACCGAGAGGGGACGCGAGCTCCCCAAGGAGGTTCTGCCATGGCGCAGACCGTCGCCCAGCCGACCACCACCACCCCCGATGTCCCCGCCACGCTGCCGCTGAAGGCCATCGCCCCCTGGGCGGTCTTCTTCGGCGTCCTGATGCTCGTCCTGCTGTACTTCGTCGGCGCCGAACAGGGCGCCTCCTCCGTGTTCAACGGCACGGAGGTCCACGAGTGGGTGCACGACGCCCGTCACCTGCTCGGATTCCCCTGCCACTGACGCGGAGGGGCACAGCACCCATGAACTCCGCAACAGTGAGGAATCTCCTCGTGCGGGGCATGCTCGCCGGCCTTGCGGCCGGCGGGCTCGCCCTGCTCGTCGCCTACTTCCTCGGTGAGCCGGACATCGACAGGGCGATCGCCTACGAAGACGCCCACTCCCACGGGCACGAGATGGAGGTCGTCTCCCGCTCCCTGCAGTCCACCGCGGGCCTCGCCACCGGAGTCCTGGTCTACGGGGTGGCCTTCGGCGGCATCGCCGCGCTCGCCTTCTGCTTCGCGCTCGGCCGTGTCGGCTCCTTCTCCCCGCGGGCGACCGCGCTGCTGCTGTCCGGCTGCGCGCTGCTCGCGGTGTACGTCGTCCCGTTCCTGAAGTACCCGGCAGGCCCGCCCTCGGTCGGTGACCCCGACACCATCGGCAAGCGGACGAGCCTGTACTTCCTGATGATGCTGCTCAGCGTGCTCCTCGCGATCGCCGCCGTGATCTTCGGCAAACGGCTCGCGCCCTCGCTGGGCACCTGGTACGCCACCGTCGCGGCGGTCACCGCCTACGTCCTCGTGACCGGGCTGGCCTTCGCCTTCCTGCCCGCCGTCAACGAGGTGCCGAAGGACTTCTCCGCCACCCTGCTGTGGCGGTTCCGGCTCTCCGCCCTGGCCGTCCAGACCACCCTGTGGGCGGGCTTCGGCCTGCTCTTCGGCGAGCTGGCCCAGCGGCTGCTGCCGACCGGGCCCGCGGCCTGCGCTGCGGAGCGGCCGGTTCCCGCCGCGCACTGATCGCCCGCGCACTGATGGGCCGCGGTCTCATCGCCCGCGGTCTGATTGCCGGCGGTGCAACCACGGGCAGGCAGGGCCCTTGAGGAAAGCGCCGGCTTTCGAGGGCCCTGCAGCCCGGTTGCGGGCTTCATCGAGCCGGCAGGGTCCCGAGTGCTTGTCCCAGGCGCAGGTTCCACCGGCCGGACCGACCGGTGATCTCGCTCGCCGTGAGCGGCGGTACGTCGATGCGCCAGAACGACGACCCCGGCGCGCCCAGGAGGTTCACCACCACCGCGCGCACCACCTCCGGCTCGACCACGGCCACCGTCCGCCCGTCGGCCCGGCCGCAGGTCTCCAGCCATCGTGCGACGCGTTCGCACAGGTCCCGCACCGACTCCCCGCCGTGCGGCGCGGCGCCCGGGTCGGCCAGCCAGCGGGCCACCGCTTCCGGTTCGGCGGCGCCGACCTCCTCCAGCGTCCGGCCCCGCCACCGGCCCACGTCCAGACCAGCGGGTCCCGGTTCCGCCGAGGCGCCGAGACCGAGCGCCGAGGCCGTCTCCCGGCAGCGGACGGTGGGGGAGACGAGGACGCGTCCGGCGGCGGGCAACCGCCCTGCCGCCGCTGCCGCCTGCGCCGCCGCGCCGTCGTCGAGCGAGTCTCCGTCGTCGAACCGGGCCCGCCGCAGGGACGGGGTGGTCGCCGGAGAGATGAGGGTGACGCGGCTGGTCACGCGGGCGGTGCTCCTGTCTCGCTGTTTCGCTGCGGTACGACTGTGCTCGTACCGTACGGCCGCGGCGACCGGGTACTCCAGGGGCCCCCGGGTTTCGGGACGGGCCGTGGGGTGTCTCTCAGGCGCTGCTCGGCACGGCGGGCGCGCGCCGGCCCGCGGGATGGAACACCGGCAGCAGAGCGCCTTTGACCCCCGGGACGGCCGACAGTATGGGCGGCCGGGTCCAGTCGAAGGGCCGCAGGGACAGGTCCACGGTGACCTGGGCTCCGGCCGTGATCCGCAGCGGGCCGGCCATGTCGACCAGCAGCGGCGGCTCGGTGTGCGCCTCACCCGGCCACGCCGCCGCCGAGTGGGCCACGGCATGCAGGTACCACGTGCCGGGCGGCACGTCGCACATCCGGAACTCGTCCGTGGCGAACGCGGCGGCGACGGGCCGGCCCTGCATGATGGGGCTGCTGAACAGCCCCAGGTACACGGCGGACAGGGGCCGTTGCTGGGTGCGGACGGTGCCGGTGAGCGAGGCGGTCGCGGCGGCCGTGGTCGTCTCCGGCGGTCGGTCCGCCCCGGCGTGGGCCTGCGAACCGTGCATCGTCTCCGCCTCCGCGCAGTCGAGCTGGCGGTACTGGGTGGGGGAGACTCCGACGGACTCGCTGAAACGCCGGGAGAACGTGCCGGTGCTGGCATAGCCCACGCGGACGGATATCTCCGCCACGTTGAGCGTCGTGGTGAGCAGCAGCCGCTGCGCTTCGTACAGCCTTACGGCACTTAAGAAACGCCCCGGGGTCACACCGGTGACACGGCTGAAGAGGCGCAGGAAGTAGAACTTGCTCATCATGGCCGAACGCGCCAGGTCGTCCAGGCTCAGTGGTTCGTGGAAGCGCTCGCGGATGGTCATCACGGATCGCTGAACCAGATATTCCATATATCCCCCCGTATGGAAAAGAGGCGGAGGGAGCTCCCCCTCCCCTCGCCTCATGTGGCGGCAGGGCCCGTCCAGCGATAACCGAGCATGCAGCATTCGGTTCACGCTGTCTTCTTCGTGGTTGCTCAGTCGTGCCATGAATGGGTCAAGGGGCGTATCCGACCGGCGCGCGGCGCGGGTTCTAGGCCCCCGCTCCTGCGGACCTCATGCCCCCGGCCCGTAGGGCCCTGTGTCAGCGGGTCGGAATGACACCGCCGTCCACGCGGAGCACCTGCCCGGTGATGTAGCGGGCTTCCGGGGAGGCGAGGAAGCGGACGGTCTGCGCGATGTCCTCGGAATGTCCGACCCGGCCCACCAGGGTTTCCTCCAGACGGACCTTCCGGAATCCCTCGGTACGGGTGCCGCCGAGGAACTCGGTGTCCTCGATGCAGCCGGGGGCGACCACGTTGCAGGTGATGCCGCGCGGGCCCAGCTGCCGGGCGAGGGCGGTGTTCCAGCTGCTCATGGCCGCCTTGGCCGTGCCGTGCGAGCCCGCGCCACGGTCGGCGGCGAAGGAGTTGATGTCCACGATCGCGGCGCCGCGCACGAGCAGTCCGCCGACGGCCGCCGTGGTGAGCACGGCACCCATCAGGTTGGACTCCATGTCGGCGCGCCGGCTGTCGGCCAGGGCCCGCAGTCCGCGTGGCGGCGTGGCGCCCAGGCCCCGGTTCACGCCCGCGTTGTTCACCAGCACGTGGAGTTCGCCCGGAAACTGCCCGGCAATGGCCTGGAGTTGCTCCACATCGGTGATGTCGCAGGGCAGGGCGGTCACCTGGGATCCCGGCTCCTTGGCCGTCCGCTGCAGGACCTCCGCGCGCCGGCCGGTGATGAACACCCGGTCGCCGCAGGCCGCGAAGGCCGCCGCCGCCTTGCCTATGCCTGTTCCACCGTCGGTCACCAGAACGATCCCGGGTCATCTCCGCACTCCTCATGGGGGTCGCCCTTGGCCCGAGCGCGCTCAGTTGATACACTGATTGTCAATTGTGCTGACGAGTTGGAGTATGTCGGCCACTCGATAGCGACGTCAAGGGATGGTGTGAAGAAATGGCGACGCAGAGTGACGCCGCGGCCGGCGCGGCCTCGAGCCAGGACCCACCCTTCCTGGTGACGCTACCCGACTCCGTGAAGGAGTCCTACCCCTTCCTGTTGCGCAAGGCGTCCCAGCGGATCACCGAGCGCGCCCACGAGGCGCTCGTTCCCTTCGGCCTGACACTGCGCCACTACGGCGTGCTGAACCTCGTCGGCCTGGAGGAGGGACAGATCCAGCGAGTCGTGGGCGCCCGGCTGGGCATCGACCGCACGACGGTCGTGGGGCTCGCGGACGACCTCGAGGACGCGGGCCTGCTGGAGCGCCGCCGCGGCCCTGACCGGCGTTCCTTCGCGCTGTATCTGACCGAGCGGGGAGTGGCCCAGCTGTGGCAGCTGCGGCGCCTGATCGACCTGGTGCAGGAGGAGTTCCTCGCTCCGCTGTCGGAGGACGAACGCGAGGAACTGCGCGGGCTGTTGTTGCGCGTGCTCTAGCCGCGCCAGGTCACCCCTGCTCCCCGGAGGGCGGTGTGTCGGAGCCGTGCGAGTACGGCTTGATGTCGAGCACCGGGGTGCCGTCGACAAGGTCGACGCCTTCGAAGTCCAGTGCCGCGGCGTGCACTTCGCGGATCCGTACGAGGCTCAGGCCGATGCGGTTGTGGCGGTTCGGTGTGCGCGTGGAGTAGACCCCCGTGGTGCGCCCGGTGCCCGCCCAGCCCCGTGGTGTCAGCTTCAGCGGGGCCGCCTCCTGGTCCGTCTGGCTGTGCAACCAGCTGAGCAGCCAGACGTGTTGCCCACTGAACAGCCCCTCCAGCCCCCCGGCGAACCGTTCGAAGACGACGACCCGGCCCCGGCTGCCGTAGGCCATGGTGGCCTGTGGCGGTGCTTCCTGCGGCCGTTGGAAGTCCGTCGTGACATAGCCGATCGGTGACACGGACATGGTCATGTCGGTGTCGGGGTGTACGGGCGCGTTCTTCACCAGGCCTCCTTGCGGTACGTCCGGCCCCTGCCGACCGGCGTAGATGATGCCTCGAAGCTAATTGACAGACGACTGACAATCAAGAACGCTGACCTATTCGGGTGACATCGAGGACGAGAGGTGTAGTTGCGTGACAGAGCGAACCGAAGCGCTGGTCATCGGCGCCGGAGTGGCCGGGCTGACCACCGCGGTGTGCCTGGCGGAACAGGGCCGCGCGGTACGGGTCCTGGCCGAACGGCCGCCTCGCGAGACCACCTCGGCGGTGGCCGGCGCCATCATCGGCGGACCCCTGGTCTCCGACGAGGCGGAGGCGACGGCCAAGTTCTCGCCGGTCGACGTCACCGGCGCCTGGCAGCGGGCCAGCCTGACCGAGTTCACCGCCCTGGCCGACCGGCCCGGCACCGGCGTCCACACCGCCCGCGGGCGACTGGTCAACCAGAACGCCGACGGCGGACGGCAGTTGGCGGAGAGCCTGCCCGGCTTCGAGGTCTGCGACGAGAAGGAGAGCGCCGGCTTCGCAGTTGCGTGCTGGGCCACGATGCCGATCATCGACATGCCGGTCTACCTCGACCACCTGGCCGAGCGCGTCCGGGCGGCCGGCGGCAGTGTCGAGACCGGTACGGTGACGTCGCTGGCCGAGGCCGCCGCCCAGGCACCGCTCGTCGTCAACTGCGCCGGTGTCGGTGCCCGCGCCCTGGCCGAGGACCCCACGGTGGTCCCGGTGCGCGGCCAGCACGTCATCGTGGAGAACCCCGGCGTGGAGGAGTTCTTCTACGAGCAGAACGCCGGCGGGAAGGCCACGAGCTTCTTCCCGCACGGCTCCCGCCTGGTGCTCGGCGGCACCGCCACCCGCGAGGACTGGAGCCTGGAGCCCGATCCGGCCCAGACGCAGGAGATACTCAGCCGCTGCATCGCCGTCGAGCCGCGGATCGAGGGGGCCCGGATCACGGGCGTCGAGGTCGGCCTGCGCGCGTCGCGCAAGCAGCTCCGGCTCGAGGCGGAGACCGTCGGCGGCTCCCGGATCATCCACAACTACGGCCATGGCGGCATCGCCGTCGGCCTGTCCTGGGGCTGTGCACGCGTCGTCCTGGACCTGGCGGCCGGATGAAATTCCCGGGCTGACCGAAGACCGAAACCGGTGCCGGCCCCCTTCCCGGGAGGCCGGCACCGGCCGTTGTGCGCATGGTTGCGCGGGTTTCTCAGGAAACCGGAATTCGGCGCTTCAGGTTCCGTTTCCGGCTCTGTTGCGAATTCCGTCTTTCTCCGGCCGGCCGTGAGGCGCCCAGGCCCCTCGATGCCGGTCCGGGGCAACCGTCAGCACGCTGACGATCCGGCGGCCGCTCCCTCACCCGACCGCCCGCACGGCGATGCACGACCAGCTGAAGCCGCCGCCCAGGCTCAGCAGGAGGGCGATGTCGCCTTCCTCCAGCCGCTTGTCGGCGTACAGGTCGGCGAGGTTGGCCGCCGAGTCCCCGGCACCGAGGTGCCCGGTGCCGCCGCCCAGGGCGAGGATCTCGGTCCGGCCCAGCCCGAGCCGGTCCATCGCGGGCCGGAAGAACTCCTCCAGCGTGGAGCTGCCGAGCCGGGGCAGGGTGAGGAAGCGCAGCCGCGGCTCCTCGGGCGTGAGGCCCGCGTCGGCGATCGCCGCCCGTACGGCCTCCCCCACGGCCTCGGTCATCGTCGCGGCGAACCGCTCCTTGCCGCCGGAGGCCACGAAGGCGCGCTTGGTGCGGCGCACGTCCAGCGGCAGGGTGCGCGGTGCCGGGCTGAATGCGGCCTCGTCCCGGTGCATGATCTCGTACTCGGAGCGGGCGACGGTCGCCACCGAGAGCAGTTCGTAGGGACCCTCGTGGCGGTCGACCAGCAGGGCGGTCCCGGAATCGCCGTAGGCGGTCTCGTAGTCGCCCTGCCAGCGGTCGAAGTCGGGGGCGAGGAAGCGGTCGGCGGTGGTCACCGCGCAGCGCTCGACGCGGGGATCGGCGATCATCCGCGCCACCGCGGTCTCCAGCGCCGCCGCGCCGCCGTTGCACATCTGCTGCACGCCGAGGGCGAGCGCTCTGGAAGCGCCCATGTGGTGGGCGACGTAGCTGGCCGGCGACCAGAAGTCGTGGCCCTGGTGGCAGATCCAGGCGTGGGCGACCAGGTCGACACTCGCACCGTCCCAGCCTGCCGCGTCGAGCGCGTCCCGGGCGGCGCGGACCGCCATCTCGGGCGGGGCGAGGTCGAGGCTCTCCGTGAGCTCGCGGTACCCGAGGCGGGTGGCCGTCTCCCCGTCGACCCGCCCGGCCGCCAGGGCGGCCTCGGCGGTGTCGCGACGGGCCGGCAACCAGAGGCTCGCAGCCGCGATCCGCAGGGGGTCGGCCAGGGGAGGTGACAAGCGCACGGGCCCTCCATGTGCGAAGTATCATCAGTAGTGCAGATAATCAGCTACAGTCTGTTACAGGCGTGGAGTACGAGTCAAGGGAGCGCCGGAGCGGGCCCCGTGCGCCCCTCGGGCACCGGGGTGAGTCTTGAGGAATGCTGGAGAGACCTCCTGCAAAGACCGGAGGTTGGCGTCTTCCCGTCATTCTTCGGGCGACCTGCGGAATCCGTGATCCTCTACTGCATCGCTCCGTCAGCTGCGTACGTGAATCGTCTGCCTCATTGACTTACCTGTAACTAGTCAGCTCTTGCGACCAATTCGCAATCAGGTGCACCATCGGACGCCAGACGATGCGGACGAGCCGCAGGAAACGGAGCTGTCCATGCATGTTCCGGACGGATTCATCGATCCCCCCGTCTCGGCCGCCGCCGGAGTGATCGCGGCGAGTGCCGTCGCCGTCTCGCTGCGCGGCGCACAGCGCGAACTGGACGAGCGGACCGCCCCGTTGGCCGGGCTCGTGGCGGCGTTCATCTTCGCCGTGCAGATGCTCAACTTCCCGGTGGCGGCAGGCACCAGCGGCCACCTGCTCGGCGGGGCGCTGGCCGCGATACTCGTCGGCCCCTACACAGGCGTCCTCTGCGTCTGTGTCGTCCTGCTCATGCAGGGCGTGCTCTTCGCGGACGGCGGCCTGACCGCCCTCGGCGTGAACATCACGGACATGGCGCTGACGACGACCGTGGTGTCGTACTTCGTCTTCCGCGCCCTGGTGCAGGTGCTGCCGCGCTCGCGCCGGTCCCTCGTGGTGGCGACCTTCACCGGGGCGCTGATCTCGGTGCCGGCCGCGGCGGTCGTCTTCACCCTCTTCTACGCCGTCGGCGGCACGACGGACGTGTCGATCGGCAAGGTCGCCGTGGCGATGATCGGCGTCCACGTCCTGATCGGCATCGGTGAGGCCGTGATCACCGCCCTCACGGTGTCCGCCGTCGTCGCCGTGCGGCCCGACCTGGTGTACGGGGCGCGCGGCCTGAACCAGCCGTTGAAGCTGCGGGTGGCCGGCCAGTTGGTGGACGCCGCCCCGACCGCCGCGACCGCGGGGACGTCGCGCTCGCGCCGCGCCGTGTGGGGCGCCGGACTTGCGGCGGCATTCGTTCTCGCGGGCTTCGTCAGCTACTACGCCTCCACCAACCCCGACGGCCTGATGAAGGTCGCCCAGGACAACGGCATCGACAAGAACACCAAGAAGCACGCCACCGCGGACTCCCCGCTCGCCGGCTACGGCGTCAAGGACGTGACCGACGGCCGCGTCTCCAAGGGCCTCGCGGGCGTGATCGGCGTCGGCGTGACCCTGGTCGCCGGCAGCACCGTCTTCTGGGTCGTGCGCCGCCGCCGGAGGGCGGGGACAGACCCGGTGAACATCGAGTCCGCGGTCGAGGCGTCCGCCGCGGCCGTCGCGGAAGAGAGGTCCTGACCATGGGTGCGGGTCACGCACACCGGCTCTACCGGCACGCCCATTCCCCGGTGCACGCCCTGCCGTCGCACGCGAAGCTGACCGCCGTCTTCAGCTTCGTGGTCGTGGTGGTCGCCACGCCACGGGAGGCGATGTGGGCGTTCGGCCTGTACGCGCTGCTGCTCGCCGTGGTGGCGCAACGGGCCCGGATACCGGCCGGCTTCCTGCTCAAACGCCTGCTGATCGAGGTCCCGTTCGTGACCTTCGCCGTGCTCATGCCCTTCGTCTCGGAGGGCCACCGCGTGCACGTGCTGGGCATGTCACTGAGCGAGAGCGGGCTGTGGGGCGCGTGGAACGTGCTGGCCAAGGGGACGCTCGGGGTCGCCGCATCGGTCCTGCTCGCCTCCACCACCGAACTGCGTGAACTGCTGCTCGGGCTCCAGCGGCTCCGGCTGCCCTCGATGCTCGTGCAGATCGCCTCGTTCATGATCCGCTACTCGGACGTGATAACCGACGAGATGCGGCGGATGAAGGTTGCCCGGGAGTCGCGCGGATTCGAGGCGAACGGCGTGCAGCACTGGGGCGTCCTCGCCAAGTCCGCGGGCGCCCTGTTCATCCGCTCCTACGAGAGGGGGGAGCGGGTGCACCTGGCGATGGTCAGCCGCGGATACGCCGGGTCGATCCCGGTCATCGACGAGGCCGTCGCCTCCCGGGCGCAGTGGACCTACGCCCTCGCCCTGCCCCTCGCCGCCCTTGCCATATGTCTCACGGGATGGACGCTGTGACCGAATCGCTCGTACCGCCGACGTCGCCCACGCCGCCCTCGCTGGAGGTCGACGGCCTCGCCTTCGCCTATCCGGACGGGCATCAGGCGCTGTTCGGTGTGAACCTGACCATCCACCGCGGGGAGCGGGTGGCGTTGCTGGGCCCGAACGGCGCCGGCAAGACCACGCTCGTCCTGCACCTGAACGGCATCCTCACCGGCGGCGCGGGGACGGTGAAGGTCGCCGGACTGCCCGTCAGCCGGCAGAACATGGCGGAGATCCGGCGCCGCGTCGGCATCGTCTTCCAGGATCCCGACGACCAGCTGTTCATGCCGACCGTCCGCGACGACGTGGCCTTCGGCCCGGCCGCCGCCGGACTGCGGGGTGCCGAGCTGGACGCGCGGGTGCGCAAGGCGCTGGCGCTGGTCGGCATGGAGGAGTTCGCCGACCGGCCGCCGCACCACCTGTCGTTCGGTCAGCGGCGCCGGGTCGCCGTCGCGACGGTGCTCGCGATGGAACCGGAGATCCTGGTGCTGGACGAGCCCTCGTCCAACCTCGACCCGGCCTCGCGCCGCGAACTCGCCGATATTCTGCGCTCGTTGGACGTGACCCTGTTCATGGTCACGCACGACCTGCCGTACGCGCTGGAGCTGTGTCCCCGGTCGGTGATCCTCACCCAGGGCGCCATCACCGTCGACGGCAAGACCCACGACCTGCTCAGCGACGCGGATCTGATGGCTGCCCACCGCCTGGAGCTGCCCTACGGCTTCGTCCCGGCGCCGGTCGCCGCTGCGGGGGGAGTGTCACAGCAGCCGTAGCAGCAGGGAACGCAGCGCCGCTCGCTCCCGCTCGTCGAGCGGGGCGAGGAAGTCCTCCTGCGCCAGCTCGACCAGCCGGCGCAGCTGGCGCAGTTGGGCCGCCCCGGCGGGGGTGAGGTACAGCTCGTAGGCGCGCCGGTCCGTGCCGCGGCGGCGCTCCAGCAGCCCCGCTCTCTCCAGGTCGTCGGTGATCGTCACGATCGAGGTGCGGTCGATCCCGAGCCGTGCCCCGACGGTCCGCTGGATCTGACCCTCCTCCATGCCGACCAGGTTGAGCACGCCGAAGTGGCGCAGGGTGAGGTTGAACGCGCCCAGCGACTCGTGCGCCAGATCCGAGATGCGCTGTGCCCCCTGCCCGAGCAGGAAGGGGAACGAGGTCCTCATCGCCTCGGGGAGGTCCGTCCCGGACGGGCCGTCCGCCGTTGCCGTGCCCTTCCCGGCATCGCGCTTCGTAGTCATGTCGTGCATTCCCTGGACCTTGACGCTCTTGCGGCAATCCTACAACTCCCGATTACGTCAGTGATGCTGATGATCGCGCGATGACGGGCGTCGCGCGCAGCGTACCCGCCGCCCTGACGACCTGGCGGCCTGCACCTTCCGGTCCTACTTCCCCGGCACCGTGGTCGAGACTCCCTGGAGGACAGGGCGCGGACCTTCGCGGACGTCGGGGCCCGGGTCGCCGCCGAGCGCCCCGCCGGGGTCGGGCACATGCTCGCTCCCGGCGAGATCTCCGGGGTCTGGCTGGCCGCGGCGATGTGCTCGCGGTCATCGCGCCCAGCAACAACCCGGCACCCCACACCCAGTGGCTCACCGCGCCGGCGTGCGGATACGCGCTCGTGGTGCGCCCGGGCAGCCGCGACCCGTTCACCCCCGCCCGGATGATCGAGGCGCTGCTCGCGGCCGGGGTGGAGCCCTCCCTCTCCCTGCTGACTGGCGACCACGCCACCGGCGACGCGCTGGTGGAGGCGGCCGACTTCAGCCCGGTCTTCGGCGGCGACGCGGCGGCGCGGGGACGCGCAGGTACGGCAACGACCGCCGGGGTCAACCTGCGCGGACCCGGGCCGCTCCGAGCTGCTGCACAGCGGGCCGTCACCGATGAGGTGCTCGACGTGGTGCGCGACTCGGTCGGGTACGACGGGGGCACGCGTCGCACCGACGCCACCGCGGTGTTCACCGACGCCGATCCCCGCGCGTTCGCCGAGGCCGTGGCCGAGCGACTGGCCCGGCTGACCCCGGCCCTGCCGGAACGGGACGAGGCGGGCCCGCCGGTGCTGCTGGCGGAGGCCGTCGCCGTGCGCGAGCATCCGGCGAGCCGGCGACCGTCAAGACCTGCCTTCGGCGACGGTCACCTTCCTGATGGACAGCTATACTGACTGTCAGTTGTGCTTACTGACTGCAGACTTCGGCATCCCTGGGAGGGAAGAACCGTGAAACGCTCCGTGCCGCCCGCCGACGGCAGCCACGCGCGTCGGGACGCGCCGCCCCCGGCTCCCAAGCAGGGCCAGGGGGTCGTGCGCGTGCTCACCGACCGGAACTTCGGTCCGTACCTGGTGGGCAATCTGGCCTCGAACTGCGGGTCCTGGTTCCAGAACATCGCGCAGGCCCTGCTCCTCTACCGCCTCACGCACTCGACGATGCTGGTAGCGGTGGCGAACTTCGCCCAGTTCGCGGGCGTACTGATCCTCGCCCCCTGGGCGGGCCGGGTGGCGGACCGCTTCGACCGACGCAAGCTGCTGCTCGTCGTCCAGGTGGCGTCGCTGGTCGTGGCGCTGACGCTCACGCTGGTGGCCTACGCCGGCGGGGACGACGTCCCGGTGATCATGGGGGCCGCACTGCTCCTCGGGCTGGGGACCGCCTTCGCCACGCCCTCGATGCAGGCGCTGGTGCCGGGCCTGATCCGGCGCGAGGACATGCCCACGGCGGTCGCCATGAACACCGTCACGTTCACCCTGGCCCGCTCGGTGGGGCCGGTGCTCGGCGCCCTGGTCGTGGCGAACTGGGGCATCCCGGCCGCGTTCGCCGTCAACGCGTCCAGCTACGTGATCCTCATCCTCGCCCTGCTTGTCGTCCGGCCGCGTTCGACCGGCCCGCGCCCTGCGACGGGGCGCTCGACGCTCCGGGCGACCTGGCGGTCGCTGCGGACGGACCAGACGGTGGTTCTGCTGTTGGCCGTGGTCGCCTGCGTCGCGATCTCCGGCGACCCCGTCAACACGCTCACCCCCGCCCTCGCCACCCAGGTCTTCCACCTGCGCGACACCACGGTCGGCATACTCATCGGGGCATTCGGTCTGGGGTCCGTGGTGGCGGCGTTCGTCAGGCAGCCCGACGACATCCGTCGCCTGGCAGCGCTCATGACGGTGATGGGCGCGGCGACGATAGCCGTCGGCCTCTCCGTCGACCTGGCGATGGCACTCGTGGCCTTCTTCGTGGCGGGCTTCGGCTTCCTCTCGACGCAGACCGCCGCCACTGTGCGCCTGCAGATGCGAGTGAGCGAGGCCGAACGGGGCCGGGCGATGGCCCTGTGGAGCATGGCCTGGCTCGGCACTCGGCCGCTCGCCAGCCTGGTCGACGGGGCGATCGCGAGCATGGCGGGCGTGCGCGCCGCAGCCGCCGCCATGGCGCTGCCCGTGCTCCTCGGCAGCGTGCTGGTGCTGGCCGTCTTCCGGCGGCCGACGCCCTCGGCCACCATCGAGCCCGCCTCTCTCGGACAGGAGGAGCGACTGTGAACGACGGCTCATCACAGGGCGGCGACGTGCCCGACGACTCACGTGTGCGTTGGACCCGCCGCTATGCCGGCGACGTGCCGGAGTGGATGCTCGTCCCCCATCCGGTGGTGATCGGCGAACTGAACGAGCTCGACCCGTCGGCACATCCGGCCGACGCCGCCCTCGACCTGGGGGCGGGCGCGGGCCGGCACGCCCTCTGGCTGGCGGCCCGCGGCTGGCGGGTCACCGCCGTGGACTTCGTCGTCGACGCGCTGCACGTTGCCGAGCGACGCGCCCGTGCGAGCGGACTGCGCATCCGGGCGGTCGAGGCGGACTTGGCCCGCTACCGCCCGCAGCCGGCCAGCGTGGGTCTGGCACTCGCCGCCTTCGTCCATCCCGAGCCGGAGGCACGGCGCGAGATGCTGACCCACGCGGCGCGGGCACTGGCCCCCGAGGGGGTTCTGGTCCTGGTCGGCTACCACCCGGACGCGGTGGGCCGGGGCTACGGCGGTCCGAACCGGCGCGCCTGCGCCTACGACCCGGAGGAGCTGCGTGGCGAACTGGTCGGCCTGCGGATCGACCGGTGCGAGCGCGTCGGCCACCCGGCGACCCGGTCGGACGGCCATCCGGGGAGCGTGGGCCTGACGGTCGTGCGCGCCGCACGGGACTGACCGACCGCGCGTGGCGGTACCCGTCGGAGCCCTGGACGTCCAGGACCCGACGGGTGTCGTCACTCGTCCTGCGCGCCGCCGTCGTCCACCAGGTGCATCAGCAGGCTGCGCAGCGTGGCCGCCTCGTCCGCCGAGAGCGGCCCCAGGAATGCCTGGTGGACCTGCGCGAGTGAGTTCCGGGCCTGGTCGATCAAGACCTGCCCCCGGTCGGTCAGGTGCAGGGCGAAGGTCCGCCGGTCCGAGCCGCGCCGACGCTCGATCAGCTCCGCCCGCTCGAGGTCGTCGACGAGCGAGACGATGGTCGTCCGGTCGATCCGCAGCTTGCCGCCCACCACACGCTGGTTCAGGCCCGGCTCCGTGGCGACGACGCTCAGGATGCCGAACTGGCGCAGCGTGATCCCCAGCCGAGCCAGCCTGGCCTCGGCCATCTCAGTCACCCTCTGCGACGCCTTGCGCAGGAGGAAAGCGTGCCAGACCTGCAGTTCCTCGAAGAGGGGCTGGCTCCGCTGGTCGGACTCTTCATGGATCGTCATCAACTATCGCCTCCGGTTTACCGACCCCAGCCTAAGCGGCGCGGTGGGCCGGACAGCCCCTTGACGCCAACCGTCCGCACATGCTCAACTTCGACAGTCGATTTGACTATCGCCTCAGCGGATTATCCACCTCACGGTTGGTTCCGTTATTGCTATGTGTCAGCAGGGGGATGCTTCGTGAAAGTCATGGAGTACTACGACCCGAAAGAGCGATGTAGAGGCTGGCTTGTCTACGACGGTGTCGGGGCCCGCCTGGCTGCCGGCGGCTGCCGGATGGACGCGGACCTCACGCAGGACACTTTGAAAGCCCTCGCCCAGCGGATGACGCTCAAACAGCGGGTCCTGGGCCTCAACGTCGACGGTGCGACGTGTGGCATCGCCTACGACCCCCGTGGCCCCCACCGCCGTGAAGTCCTGCACCGCTTCATGGCCTTCCTCCGGGACGAGCTGCGCACCCGCTTCAGCATGGGCTGCGACATGGGCACTCGTTTCGGGGAACTCGAAGAGATCGCCCTGGAGTTGGGCATCGGCTCGCCCAAGGCGGCGATCCAGGCGGCCCAGGGCATCCCCGCGGACGAGTTCCGCAGGCGGATGGACCTGCTGCGGGTCCCGGTGGGCGTCCTGACCCTGGGCCGGCGCCGGGCCGGGCACGTCGTCGGCCACGCCGCCCTCCAGGCGGCCCAGCAGGCCGACCTGGATCCGGCCACCATGAGCGTGACCCTCCAGGGCTTCGGCAACCTCGGCCGGGCCGCGGCGCTGGCGCTGCTGGACGCGGACGTGCGGGTGACCGCGGTCGGCGACGCGTTCGGCTCGATCGTGGACCCGCACGGGCTCGACCTCGGCCGGATGCTGGAGATCGAGCAGCAGCGCCCCGTGCACACCCTGCTGCCGAGCGCGATGCGCCTGCCCCGCGGCGGCGTCCTCGACCTGCCGACCGACGTCCTGATCCTCGCCGCCGGCGAGGACGCCCTCACCCCGCAGCAGGCCGCCGTCCTGCCGGCCAAGGCCGTGGTCGTCGGCGCGAACTGCGGGCTGAGCCCGAACGTCGAGCAACTGCTCCACGACCGCGGCGTGCTGGTGGTCCCCGGCTTCATCGGCGGCATCGGCGGCTCGGCCTCCATGGAGGCGCTCTTCGGCCCGGTCCGAACGCCCACCGCCCCAGAGGTCCTCGACGGCGTCGCCGCGATGACCAGGGAGCTGGTCCACGACGTCCTCGACGCCAGCAGGACCCGCGGCATCAGCCCTCGTCAGGTTGCCTTCGACATCGCCGCCTGCGCCGTGACCGACCCCGGCGCCCCACCCTACGGCAAGAGCCCGTACCGCCTCCGCGGACCCGCTCCGCGCGGCCGCCGCAACGCGCCGGCCGTCCTCCTCCAGACTTCGAAGGGCACGGCATGAGCATCGCCGCAACGAATCCGGATCCGAGCGCCTCCCACACACCGTCCGAGGAGGCCGCGGACTGCACCCACCGCCGAAGCCACATCACCGACTCGCACTTCTACGGACACCGCTACAGCACCCCGGAGAGCCACCGGATCTTCTGCGACCAGTGTCGCTACCAGCGCTGGCTCGACGTCGAGGCGGCGCTTGCCCTGAGCCAGGGCGAGCTCGGCATCATCCCGGCCGAGGCCGCACAGAAGATCGCCGCCGCCGCCCGGGTGGAGCTCCTGGACCTGGAGGCGCTGCGTGCGGACATCCGCCGCACCGGCCACTCCCTGGTCGCCTTCCTGCGCGCCTTCCAGGCAGCCTGCCCGGACGGCTCCGGGGAGTACGTCCACTACGGCACCACCACCCAGGACATCCAGGACACCGCCCAGGCCCTGGAGATGCGCGACGTCCTGGACCAGATGGAGAAGCAACTGCGGCTCCTGGCAGGCCAGTTAGTCAATCTCGCCGAATCCACCGCGAACACCGTCTCGCTGGCGCGCACCCACGCACAGCCGGCCCTGCCGATGGGATTCGGCGTCAAGGTCGCCGGCTGGCTCGACGAGATCACCCGCCACCTGGAGCGCATCGACCAGATGCGCCCCCGGGTCCTGGCCGCCCAGCTGTTCGGCGCGGTGGGGACCATGGCCGGGCTGGGCGACCAGGCCCTGCCTCTGCTCGACTCCTTCGCCGCCCGCCTCGGCTTGACGGCGCCGGCCGTCTCCTGGCACGTCTCCCGGGACCGCGTCGTCGAGTTCGTGGTCACGATCGCCATGGTCGCGGGCACCATGGGGCGCATCGGCGACGAGGTGCGCCTGCTCTCCCGCCCGGAGTTCGGCGAGCTCGAACTGGGCTGGCGGCACGGCCAGGTCGGCAGCAGCACGATGCCGCACAAGCGCAATCCCGAGGCGTGCGAACAGGCCGTGGTGATGGCGCAGCTGACGGCGGCCCAGGTCGCCAACGCGCTGGCCTGCCTCGGCGGCGACAACGAGCGTGACTCCCGCACCCTGCGCCTGGAGTGGGCCTGCGTCCCGGACGCCTCGCACTACGCCCTCTCCGCCTGCTCCATCGTCGAGCACATCCTCTCCGAGCTCGGGGTGTGCGAGGAGCGGCTGCGCGACAACGTGGCAGGGGTGGCCGAGCAGATCGCCACCGAGAAGCTGATGCTGGCCCTCGGCCGGCACCTCGGCAAGCAGACCGCGCACGAGCACGTCTACGAGTTGTCGCAGCGGGCCCGCCAGGAGGGCTCCTCACTGCGCGCGCTGGTGGAGGACGACCCGCAGACCGCCGGCCTGCTGAGCAAGGCGGAGCTCGACACCGTCTTCGACCCCTCCGCCTACCTGGGCCGATCGGCCGAGCTCACCGCCCGCGCTGTCGCCCACACCCGCGAGCTGCTCGGCGAGGAGGGCGCGCGGTGACCTCCGCGGCCCTCGACCTGACCGCCGCCGACCTCTCGCAGGTCACCGAGATCGTGCTGGCCCGGTCGCTCTGGACGCACATCGTCGCGCACGCCGTCCGCAAGCTGACGGGCTACTACCTGGAGGGCGAGTACCAGGAGCGCAAGGCCTTCGGCATGCTGGCCGGGCGCCAGACCGGCACCCGGCTGCAGGTCACCGCCGTCTTCCCGCTGCTGAGCAACCTGCGCCACGACAGCGATCACCGCGGCGACATGGACCAGGCCGTCCAGGCCCACGCGATCCCCTCCGAGACCCCGCTCGACCAGCGGGGCTGGATGGCGGACCCGCGGGAGCTGTTCCAACTGGAGCGCGCCTGCCGCGGAACGGACTGGGTCATCTTCGGCAACTACCACACGCACCGCGTGCCCTGGCCGCACGACCCGGTCCGCGACAGTTGCACGGACCTGGACCGGGTGCTGGCCACCGGCTCCGGCCAGTGGACCTTCATCCTGTCCGCCGTCGATCTGCACACCCCCCGGTTGCGGGCCTTCTTCGAGGGCGACAACGGGCGCGAAGCCCCCATCAGCATCCTGCCGGGCTGACGCACGTCCGGCCGGCGGGCGTCCCAGCCTGCATCCGTGAACTGCACGGTGGCGCCCGCGCGCCATGGTGCCCGCACGCCATCACCAGCGCACGACCTCAGGGAGGAACACCACGTCATGGATCGCAAGGCCGCTTTCGAGGACGTCATCCGCTTCCACCAGCACTCGTGTCCGGGAGCCGCGTTCGGCGTCCGCGTTGCCGAGGCGGCGCTGTCGGAGCTCGGTATCGAGACGCCGACCAGCTCGCTGGTGCTGCGCAGCGAGACCGACACGTGCGCTGTCGACGCCCTACAGGTGCTGACCGGCTGCACCTTCGGCAAGCGCAACCTCATCCACGAGGACGCCGGCCAGAACGTCTTCACCTTCTGGGAGCGCAACGGCACGCAGGGCGTGCGCATCCGTGCCGTCCCGGACAGCGTCGTCTACCGCAGCGAGGAAATCTGGGCGCTGGCCAACCGCATCGAGGAGGGCACCGCCAGCGTCGAGGACGAGGCCGCGTTCGCGACCGCGCAGACCGACCGGATCGACGCGATCCTGAACGCCCCGGTCGAGGAGATCCTCGTCATCGAGAAGATCGAGACCGAGGCCCCCCGGCCCAAGCCGCTCGCCCCGGTCGACCTGTGCCAGAAGTGCGGCGAGCCGACCAGTGTGGAGACCCTTCACGACCACCGCGGCCAGATGGTCTGCCCGGCCTGCCACCTCGCCGCCCACGGCGGAGTACTGCCGGCCGACCACGCGGACCACGGGCACCACCCGAAGAGCCACCGACACCAGCACGGCGACCACGGCCACAACCACGGCCACCAGCACAGCCACCAAGCCTGAGCCCCGCGGACCCGCAGGAGAGCGACCCCTATGTCCATATTCATCGTCGGAGCCTCCGGCAACATCGGCCAACGCGTAGTGCGCGCGCTCATCGCGCGCGGAGTCTCGGTGACCGCCCTGGTACGGGACGCCGAGGGGGAGCTGCCCCCGGACAGCGCGCTTGCGCACCCCGAGGTCCGGCTCGTCCGCGGTGACCTGCGCGACACCGCCCCGCTGCGCGCCGCCGCGCGGGGCAGCGAGTCGATGTTCGTGCTGACCCCGCACAACCCCGAGCAGATCCAGCTCCAGAACGCCGCGGCCGACCTGGCCGCGGACGTGGGCGCCCACGTGGTCAAGGTCTCCTCCTGGGGGCCCGCCGTCCACGAGGACAGCCCGGTCCCCGGTGCGCGGCGGCACTGGATCACCCAGCAGCACATCATCAGCCGAGGGCTGCCACACACCTTCCTGTGTCCGAACTACTTCATGCAGGTCCTCATCAACCGCTACGCGGGCGAGGTCCGGCGCAGCGGCGTCCTGGTCAGCCCAGCGGGCCTGCGCGGCATCAGCATGGTCGACGCGCAGGACGTGGCCGACGTCGCCGCGTGCGTGCTGACCGAGCCGGAGAAGCACGACGGTCGCACCTACACCCTGAGTGGTCCCGCGGCGGTCACCTACCCGGAGATCGCCGCTCAGCTCTCCGCCCTCCTCGGACGCGAGGTGCGGTACCACGACCAGACGGAGGAGGAGTTCGCCACCTGGATGGCCTCCGAGAACCGGCTGGACTGGGAGACGGACCACGCGGCAGCGATCTTCCGCCTCTACCGCGAGGGAATCGGTGAGCAGGTCACCGACCACGTGCGGAGCGTCACGGGGCACGCCCCGCGGACCTTGACGGATTTCCTCGACAACAACCTGCACCACTTTCTCACGCCCGACCCGAAGGAGGTCCCCGCGTCATGACCGGGACTGTCAAGGAACAGAGCATCTCTCGCACCCACCCGGCCTGGAGCCCGATCCACCCGCCTATCGCCCACGTCGCGGTGGGCGCCTACACGACGGCAACCGTCTGCGACATCCTCTCCGTCGCCGGCACCGGGGGGGACGGCACCGCACACGACCTCTTCCGAGCCGGGACCTTCTCCCTGATGATCGCCACCGGCGCTCTCTTCCTGGCGGTGATCGCGGGGTTCTACGAGCGGAGCCGGATGACCGCGCCGGGCAGCGCGGCTCGTGCGGGCTCCAACATCCATGCCGCCATCATGAGCGTGCTCGGCGCCGTCGCCATCGTCGACATCGTCATCCGCCGACACGCTGCGGACGACGCGGTGCACACCCCCACCCGCAATCTGATCCTCACCCTGGTCCTCTTCGTCCTGCTCTTCGTCGGCGGTCGACTCGGTGGCCGTCTCGTCTACAAGCTCGGCGTGGCAACGGCCGTGGCGACCGCCCCGGCTCCTCCGGCAGAAGAGAGCCGTCTTACCCCGAACCCCTGAGTGGAGGCATCCGTGAGCGTCACGGTCCACATCCCGACCATCCTGCGTTCCCTGACGGCCGGATCGGCCGACGTCGTGGTCTCCCCTCAGGAGGCGACCGTGCAGGGAACGATCGACGCGCTGGAGACCGCGCACCCAGGAATCCGCGCCCGCCTGCTGGACGAGTCCGGCACGGTGCGACGGTTCGTCAACCTGTATGTGGGCGATGAGGACATCCGCTCCTGCGGCGGACTGGCGGCGGCGGTGCCCGCCGGCGGCGACATCTCCATCATCCCCGCGGTCGCCGGCGGGTAGACGGTGAACGCTGCCACCCGGATCACCGCCTCCAGACCGGGTGGCCGCTCTCGACCCGTGGGCCGCGTGTCCACGGGGTTCGCGCCGCCGGAGGCATCCTCCTCGACCTGCGCAGCCGGCACGAGGAGGACGGCGGCGGCCTCACGCAGTCCCTCATCCGCACCGGCGTCACCTGGTCGACGCCGCGACTGCGCGGGCATGTCCGCCGGGAGTTCCCCGAGGACGAGTTCCTGACCGTCACCTCCGAAAGCTCGGCGCCCATCCCGGCGCGCCGCACCTGGGTGGCCACCCGCTCGATGGCGCGGAGCGCTTCGGCCGGTTCGGCGATCCGCAATGGTCCGTTGATACCGCACCGCGCTGAGACGGACGACGAGGCCGCTCTCCCCGCCGACTACCACCGGATCCTGGCGAGAAGACCGGCTCCAGGTGGCGGGCCCTGCCCGCGGGGAGGATCGCCGGCATCGTGCCGGCGGTGCCGCGCTGTGACCAGCGGCCCGGCGACCTGGCAGGCGGCAACGGGATACACCCGCCACGAGTCGATGGAGGCGCGCGCGGCTACGGCGCGCCGGGCGCCGTACGGTGCGCCCCCAGGAGACGGCCGTCCCGGCCCGACGGGCGGCGGGCACGCACACGGAGCCGCGACCGCGAGGCGGGAGCCGCAGTCGCGGCTCCCGCCTTTCGCGTGTTCGGGCCGCGTCGGGCCGCCGTACGGACGACTTGTTGCACAGGGCTCGCAATTGCCAGTAATCGTCAGTACGAGTGACGATTATTGATCCGTGAAATAACTGGCGTGACCGGGGGAGCGTGGTGCTCGGTCCTTGTCGCGACCGCGGTATCCCATCTTGCTCTCTCTCGTCCTGACGTTGAGATTCGCGCAGGTCGGCGGTTAGGTGTAAGTCAGCCGACCGGTTGGGTCTTGACGGTGCGTCGGACCTCACGGGATGCTCGGCCGCACAAATCAGTAGTGCCGATGGTCAGTTTCACTGTCTACGTGTGGTGGGGCTAAGCGCCACTGCCGATTCATGCCAACGGGGGCATCATGGTCCGAGTCATCGAGTACCGCGATCCTGTCGAGAACTGTCCCGGCTTCCTCGTCTACGACGAGACCTCCTGCCGACTGGCCGCCGGCGGCTGCCGGATGCAGTCCGGTCTCACCGCCGACACCCTGCGCACCCTCTCGGCCCGCATGACGCTGAAGCAGCGGGTGCTGGGCATCAACGTCGACGGCGCCAAGTGCGGCATCGACTACGACCCCGCCGGCCCCGCACGCGAGGCCGTGCTGGGCCGCTTCCTGGAGTTCCTGCGGGACGAGCTGACCTCCCGCTACAGCATGGGCGCCGACATCGGCACCCGCTTCGAGGAACTGGACCGGCTCGCCGCACTGACGGGTGTCGGCTCCGTGAAGTACGCGGTCAGCGTCGCCCAGCAGCTCGCGGAGCCGGAGTTCTACGCGAGGATGGCGCTCCTCGACGCCCCGGTCGGCCTGCTGACGGTCGGTCAGCGGCGTGCCGGGCACGCGCTCGCCCACGCGGCCCTGGCCGCCGCCGAGCACGCCGGACACCCCGTCGCCGGACTGACCTGCAACCTTCAGGGCTTCGGCAACCTGGGCCGGGCCGCGGCCCTCGCCCTGGCCGAACAGGGCGTGCGGGTCACCGCCGTCGCCGACGAGTACGGCTGCATCGTCGACCCGCGCGGCCTCGACCTCGACAGGATGCTGTCGGCGGACCTGCGCCGCCCGGTGCCTGGACTGCTGGACAGCGCGCTGCGACTGCCGAGCGAGGCGCTGTTCGACGTACCAGCCGACGTGCTGATCCTGGCCGGCGGCTCGGACGTGATCTCCGTCGATCAGGCCGGACTGCTGCCCGTCCCGGTGGTCGCGGTCGGCGCCAACTGCGGTCTCGGCGCCGAGTCCGAGCGGCGGCTCGCCGAGCGCGGCGTGGTCGTGGTGCCGGACTTCATCGGCGGGATCGGCGGATCGGCGTCGATGGAGGCGCTGTTCGGCCCCGACCGGACCCCGGAGCCGGAGCAGGTGCTCGACACCGTCGTCGGCATGATGCACGAACTCGTCGGAGACATCCTGGTGGGCGCCCGCGACCGTGGCCTGATGCCGCGCGAGGTCGCTCTGTCCATCGCCCGGTCGGCGCCCGTGTCCCCCGAGGAACGGCCGTACGGCCACAGCCCGTATCGCACGACCGGCCCGGCGCACGGCAACCGTGTGGCGCTGCGTACTGCCGCCCGCACGTACAAGGAGAACAGATGAACGCGCAGGCCGATTCCGCCGGGTCGACCCGGCTGTCCGGCACGGCGGCCGAGGACTGCTCGCACGAGCGGAGCAACCTCAGCGACTCCGCCTCCTACGGCCACCGCTACAGCACCACCGCCGGCCACCGGATCTCCTGCGACCACTGCCGCTACCAGCGCCGGCCCGACGTCGAGGCGGCGCCGGCCCTGAGCCAGGCGGACCTCGAGCGCCTGAAGGCGGACCCCGACCGGGTGCGGGACAACACGCGTGTGGTCGCCGACCAGATCGCCACCGAGAAGCTGATCCTCGCCATCGGCACCCACCTCGGCAAGCAGAGCGCGCACGAGTACGTCTACGCAATGGCCCAGAGCGCAGGGGAGTCCGGTCAGTCGCTGCGCGACCCGGTGATCCGGGACGGATACGCGGGCGCCTCCCTGGACACCGCCGAGCTGGACCGGATCTTCGACCCCGCCCACTACCTCGGCCAGCCCCAGGTCCTGGTCGCGCTCGCCGCGAAGCGGGCACGGGCCTGGCTGCCGGCCACCGAAGAGGAGTGAGCCATGGACCTCGCAGAGGCCAAGGAGATCATCTTTCCCCGGACGCTGTACGCGAGCGTGATCGCCCACGCGGTGCGCAAGTTCACCGACCACTACCTGGAGGGCGAGACGCGGGAACACAAGGCGTTCGGCATGCTCGCCGGAAGCGTCACGGGCCCGAGCATCGCCGTCCGCGCGGTCTACCCGCTGATCACCAACCTGCGCCACGAGGGCGGCACCCAGGGCGAGATGGACGAGATCGTCGGCGCCCACGCGATCCCGTCCCAGACCCCCAACGCGCAGCGCGGCTGGGTCGCCGACCCGCGCGAGCTGATGGACATAGAGCGCGCCTGCGACGACACCGACTGGGTGGTCTTCGGCAACTACCACACCCACCGCGTGCCATGGGACCACGACCCGCTGCGCGACACCTGCACCGAACTGGACCGCGTCCTGGCACGCGAGACCAGCCAGTGGACCTTCATCCTCTCGGCCGTGGACCTGCACCGGCCCAGGCTGCGTGCCTTCTTCGAGGGCGACAACTCCCGCGAGGCGGCCGTCCGTGTGCTGCCCGCGGTCCCCGCGACCACCACCCCGTGACCCCAGCAAGGAGTTCGTACATGAACCGCAAGCAGTCCTACGACGACGTCGTCGCCTTCCACGGGCACGAGTGTCCCGGTGCCGCCTTCGGGGTCAGGGTCGCCGAGGTGGCCCTCGCCCGCCTGGGCGCGTCCGCCGACGGCCTGGTGGCCGTGGCCGAGAACGACACCTGCGCGCTCGACGCCATCCAGGTCCTGACCGACTGCACCTTCGGCAAGCGGACCCTCATCCACCAGGACAACGGCCGCAACGTCTACACCTTCTGGGACAGGACCGCCGGGAAGGGCGTGCGGATCCGCGCCAAGGCGGACAGCGTCGTCTACCGCTCCGAGGAGATCTGGGAGCTGGCGGAGAAGGTCGAGGACGGCAGCGCCACCCAGGCCGAGCAGGAGCGGTTCGCCGTGCTGCAGGCCGAGCGGGTCGGCAAGCTCCTCGAACTGCCCGAGGAGGATTTCCTGTCGGTGGACGAGATCGAGGCCGAGGTGCCGGCCACCAAGCGGGTCGCCCGCGTGGACCTCTGCGTGGAGTGCGGCGAACCCACCAGCGTGGAGACCCTGCACGAGCACCGGGGCCGCATGCTCTGCCCGGCCTGCCACCTCGACGCGCACGGCGGCACCCTGCCCGCGAACCACGGCGACCACGGCCACCACCCGCACAGCCACGCCCACCAGCACCACAAGCACTGAGCGGCCCGAGGCCTCACCGACCAGGCCGCCGCACCCCTCGGACAGGGGGTGCGGCGGCCTGGTGCGGCTGCCGGGCACCGGCAACGCTCAGCCGGCCGTGCCCCCGAACGCCTCCAGGATGCGTTCGGCCGCCAGGGTCGCCGTCAACGAGCCGTCCCTGACCTGCCGTTCGAGCAGGGGCGCGGCCTCGCGCACCGCCGGGTGGGCGTGCAGACGGCCGAGCAGTTCGTCACGGACCATCGCCCAGGTCCAGTCGACCTGCTGGTCGCGCCGCTTGGCGGCCAGCCGCCCGGTGGAGTCCAGCAGCGTGCGGTGCTGCTCCAGCCGGTCCCACACCACATCCAGACCCGCCGACTCACGGGCACTGCAGCTGAGTACCGGCGGGGACCAGAACGCGTCCCTGCCGTGCATCAGCCGCAGGGCGCCCGCCAGCTCACGGGCGGCGGCCTTCGCGTCCCGCTCGTGTGGACCGTCCGCCTTGTTGACGGCGATCACGTCCGCGAGTTCCAGGACGCCCTTCTTGATGCCCTGCAACTGGTCGCCGGTGCGGGCCAGGGTCAGCATCAGGAACGAGTCGACCATGTCGGCGACCGCGGTCTCCGACTGGCCCACGCCGACGGTCTCCACCAGGATCACGTCGTAGCCCGCCGCCTCCATCACCACCATCGACTCCCGGGTGGCCTTCGCGACCCCGCCCAGCGTGCCCGCACTGGGGGAGGGGCGGACGAAGGCCGCCGGGTCGACCGCGAGACGCTCCATCCGGGTCTTGTCGCCCAGGATGGAGCCGCCGGTGCGGGTCGAGGACGGGTCCACGGCAAGGACGGCGACCCGGTGCCCCAGCGAGGTCAGCATGGTGCCGAACGCGTCGATGAACGTCGACTTGCCGACACCCGGCACTCCGCTCACGCCGATCCGCCGGGCCCGGCCGCTGTGCGGCAGCAGCCGCGTCAGCAGCTCCTGCGCCAGCGCCCGGTGCTGCGGCCGGGTGGACTCGACGAGCGTGATGGCGCGGGCCACGACGGCCCGCCTGCCGTCGAGCACACCCTTGACGTACGTGTCGAGATCGATCGCTGCCATCGCGGCTCTACAGCTCGTGGCCCAGGTCGGCCGACAGCCGCTTGACCAGGTCGTAGGCCGCGTCGGGGATCACCGTCCCGGGCAGGAACACCTCCGCCGCGCCCATCTCCAGCAGCGTCGGCACGTCCTGCGGCGGGATCACCCCGCCGACCACGATCATGATGTCCTCGCGGCCCTCCTCGGCGAGCTTCTCGCGCAGCGCCGGGACGAGCGTGAGGTGCCCGGCGGCCAGCGAGGACACCCCGACCACGTGCACGTCCGCCTCGACGGCCTGGCGGGCGACCTCCTCCGGGGTCTGGAACAGCGGGCCGACGTCGACGTCGAAACCGAGGTCGGCGAAGCCGGTCGCGATCACCTTCTGGCCGCGGTCGTGGCCGTCCTGGCCCATCTTCGCGACCAGGATGCGCGGCCTGCGGCCCTCGGCCTCCTCGAAGGCGTCCACCAGGGCGCGGGTGCGCTCCACGGACGGGGACTGGCCTGTTTCGTTGCGGTACACGCCGGAGATCGTACGGATCTGGCTCGCGTGCCGGCCGTACACCTTCTCCAGAGCGTCCGAGATCTCGCCGACCGTGGCCTTGGCACGGGCCGCTCGCACGGCCAGCTCCAGCAGGTTCTCCTTGCCGGCGGCGGCCCGGGTGAGCGCGTCCAGCGCGTCCTGGCAGGCCCGTTCGTCCCGCTCCTCGCGCAGCCGCCGCAGCTTGTCGATCTGCTGGGCGCGCACGGCGGAGTTGTCGACCTTGAGGACCTCGATCTGCTCGTCGCTGTCGACCCGGTACTTGTTCACGCCGATCACCGGCTGGCGCCCGGAGTCGATGCGGGCCTGGGTGCGGGCCGCCGCCTCCTCCACGCGCAGCTTCGGGATGCCCGCGTCGATGGCCTGCGCCATGCCGCCCGCCTGCTCGACCTCCTGGATGTGCGCCCATGCCTTGCGCGCGAGGTCGTACGTCAGCCGCTCCACGTACGCGCTGCCGCCCCACGGGTCGATGACCCGCGTGGTGCCCGACTCCTGCTGGATGAGCAGCTGGGTGTTGCGGGCGATGCGCGCCGAGAAGTCGGTCGGCAGGGCGAGCGCCTCGTCGAGCGCGTTGGTGTGCAGCGACTGGGTGTGGCCCTGGGTCGCCGCCATGGCCTCCACACACGTGCGCGTGACGTTGTTGAACACGTCCTGCGCGGTCAGCGACCAGCCCGAGGTCTGCGAATGGGTGCGCAGCGACAGCGACTTGGTGTTCTTCGGCTCGAACTGGCCGACCAGCTTCGCCCACAGGAGCCTGGCGGCCCGCAGCTTGGCGACCTCCATGAAGAAGTTCATGCCGATCGCCCAGAAGAACGACAGCCGGGGCGCGAACGCGTCCACGTCCAGGCCGGCCTCCTGCCCCGCCCGCAGGTACTCCACGCCGTCCGCGAGCGTGTACGCCAGCTCCAGGTCGGCGGTGGCACCGGCCTCCTGGATGTGGTAGCCCGAGATGGAGATGGAGTTGTAGCGGGGCATCCGCTGCGAGGTGTACGCGAAGATGTCGGAGATGATCCGCATCGACGGCTTCGGCGGATAGATGTAGGTGTTGCGGACCATGAACTCCTTCAGAATGTCGTTCTGAATGGTCCCGGCCAGCTTCTCGGGCGGTACGCCCTGTTCCTCCGCCGCCACGATGTACAGCGCCAGCACCGGCAGCACGGCGCCGTTCATCGTCATCGACACCGTCATCCTGTCGAGGGGAATCCCGTCGAACAGCTGCCGCATGTCGTAGATCGAGTCGATCGCCACGCCCGCCATGCCGACGTCACCGGTCACCCGCGGGTGGTCGGAGTCGTAACCCCGGTGCGTGGGCAGGTCGAAGGCGACCGACAGGCCCTTCTGGCCGGCCGCCAGGTTGCGCCGGTAGAACGCGTTGGACTCCTCGGCGGTGGAGAAGCCCGCGTACTGGCGGATCGTCCAGGGCTGGTTGACGTACATCGTCGGGTACGGGCCGCGCAGGTACGGCGCGATGCCCGGGTAGGTGCCCAGGAAGTCCAGGCCCTCCAGGTCACGCCCCGTGTACAGCGGCTTGACCCCGATGCCCTCCGGGGTCTCCCACAGCTGCTCCTCGGCGCCGGTCGCCCGCTTGACGGCGTCACGCCACTCGGCGTCACTGCCGCCGGCGACCGGCGTCCCCAGCTCGATGCCGGAGAAGTCGGGGATTCCCATCAGGACACTCCCATGCGGTCAAGGGTCGCGGACAGCACGGCCACGGCGTCGCAGCCCGCGAAGACGTACGAGTCGACGCCGGCGTAGTCACCCCGGCCCGCGAGGAACACGTGCCGGGCGCCGGCGGCGCGCAGCGACTCGGCGGCCTGCCCGGCCTGCTCGGCGTAGAGCGCGTCACTGGAGCACAGCACGGCCTCGGTGGCGCCGCTGTCCGCGAAGCCGCCCTCGGTGACCGGCTCGATGCCGCCCGCCTGGAAGAGGTTGGCGGCGAACGTCGCGCGCGCGGTGTGCGCGGCGGCCGGACCGATCGTCGCGAGGAAGATCCGGGGGCGGGCCCCGGTCGCCGCGAGGTGCGCGTCCGAGCGGGCCCGCAGCTCCTCGTACGCCTCGTCCCGGCGCACCCGCGGCAGCCCGCCGGACGGCGGCTCGGGCGCGGGCTCGCGCCTCACCGGCTTCTCGGCCAGCAGCGGGAACTCGCTGACACCGGTGACCGGTTCGCTGCGCTTGGCGAGCCGCTTGGACCGCTGCGCCCACGTGGTCGCCAGGTCCGTGCGCAGCCGGCCGGAGCGCAGGACGGCCGCCTGGCCGCCGTCGCGCTCGATCGTCCGGAAGAAGTCCCAGGCGGCACGGGCGAGTTCGTCGGTGAGTCGCTCCACGTACCAGGAGCCGCCCGCCGGGTCGATGACCCGGCCCAGGTGGGACTCCTCCAGCAGGATCGTGGAGGTGTTGCGCGCGATGCGGCGGGCGAACGCGTCCGGCAGACCGAGCGCGTGGTCGAACGGCAGCACGGTGACGGAGTCGGCGCCGCCGACCCCGGCCGCGAGCGTCGCGACCGTCGTGCGCAGCATGTTCACCCACGGGTCGCGGCGGCTCATCATCACCGGCGAGGTCACCGCGTGCTGCACCTGCGCGCCCGCGCCCGGTGCCCCGGACACCTCGGCGACCCGCGCCCACAGCCGGCGCGCGGCACGCAGCTTGGCGACGGTCAGGAACTGGTCGGCGGTGGCCGCGTACCGGAACTCCAGCTGCCCGGCGGCCTGCTCCACCGAGAGCCCCGCCTCGGTCAGCTCGCGCAGATAGGCCACGCCGGTGGCGAGCGAGGCGCCCAGCTCCTGCGCGGCCGAGCCGCCCGCCTCGTGGTACGGCAGCGCGTCCACGGTCAGGGCGCGCAGACCCGGGTAGCTCTCGGCGCAGCGCGCGGCCAGCGCGGCGAAGGGCGCGAAGTCCAGCGCGGTGCCGGTACGGGCCTCGTACCCGAGCGGGTCGCCGCCCAGAGTGCCGCGCGCGGCCTTCGCGTCGACGCCGCGCTCCGCGTACAGGGCGAGCAGAGCCTCGGCGGCGGCCTCGGTGTCGCGGCCCGCGTCCAGGGCGACGGGCGCCAGGTCGAGGTAGACGCCCTCCAGTGCCCGGCCCAGCGACTCGACGGGGATGCCGCCCTCGCCGAGGACCAGCCACAGCGAGGTGACGCCGTTCTCCAGATCGGTCAGCACGGCGTTCTCCGCGAGGGCCGCGTGCCGCTGCCGTACGTCCCAGCCGCCCGCGGTGTTCCCCTCGGGCCGGCTGCCGCGTACGAACGGGGCGAAGCCCGGCAGACCGGGGTCGGGCGCGGCGTCGCGCGCGGTGTACAGAGGCCGGGTGCGCAGCCCGTCCTCCAGCGTCGTGGACAGGGCGTCCTCAACTGCCTCGCCCGAGACTTCCTTGCCCGACTTGCGCAGCACACCCTCGACCAGGCGTTGCCACTGCTCGTGTGTCGCGTCAGGGAACTCGGCGGCCAGTGAGAGCCCGTCGTCAGGCAGGACCGTCATGGCTCGGATGCTAGGCCAGGGCGCTCAACCGAGTGCACCGCGAAGGCTGTGACCTTTCCCTCCTTGTGCCTGTGAGCCGCGCCTCTCAGGCGGCGAACGGCTCTTTCGCGAGGTCCGGTACGAGCGCGCACAGGGCCGCGCGTTGCTCGGGACCCATGGAGTCGGCGAGGGCCTGCCGCACGGTCCGGGCGAGCAGCACGGAGGTCTCCCGCAGCCGTTCGCGCGCGGCTTCGGTCAGCCCGACCTCCACGCCCCGCTTGTCGCCGCGTACGGACCGGCGGGTGACCAGGCCGGCGTGCTGGAGGCAGGCGATCTGATAGGTCAGCCGGGTCTTGGGGCGGCCGAGCAGCTGGGCGACGTGGGTCATGCGCAGCCCGCCGGGGGGCTGCTCGGCCAGCAGGCACAGGATCAGGAACTCGTCGTGCGAGACGCCGAGGGTCTCCTTCACGACCGAGCGCAGCTGCTGTTCGACCGTGCTTGTGGCGGCCAGCCATAGCATCCATGCCCGTAGCTCGTTGGGCAGCAGTTCGGTGCCCGTGGAAGGAAATGCGGGCTGGTCGGCGGGTTGCGTGTGGGGGGCGGACATGTGACGAGTCTAAACGCGTTGTCCATTTTTGAATGATCGGCTTGTTCGCCCTCGGGCGCAGCCGATAGCGTCTGAGATCATCCAAATTTGCACGACTGACAGGAGGCCGACGATGACCGTCGCCGTGGAAACAGGTCTCTGGCAGCTCGACCCCGCCGCGTCCACCGTGGCGGTGCGGCACAAGCACATGTGGGGCCTGGTCGCCGTCAAGGGCGTCTTCACCACCGTCGGCGGCCAGGGTGAGGTGAAGCCCGACGGCTCCGTCACCGGCACCGTGACCCTGGACGCGACCTCCCTGGACACCAAGAACGACAAGCGCGACGCCCACCTGCGCTCGGCCGACTTCTTCGACGCTGAGAACCACCCCGAGATCACCTTCACGCTGCACGGCGCGGACGTCCAGGGCGACAGCGCCCGTGTCACCGGTGAACTGACCGCGCGCGGCATCACCAAGCCGCTGACCTTCACCGCCCGGCTGACCGGCGTGGACGCGCAGGCTGTCACCGTGGAGGCGGAGGCCAAGGTGGACCGCGAGGACTACGGCATGACGTTCAACCAGCTGGGCATGATCACCCGCGTGAGCACGGTGACGGTCAAGCTGCGGTTCACCCGCGCGCAGGCCTCCTGAGAGGTCAGCCCCCGATCTCACTCCTGAGCACGTCTCGTGTCGAGAGGGTCTGCGGGTCCGCCGTGAAGGCGCGCAGGCGGAAGCGGGCGCTCTTCTTGCCGGGCAGGGGGAACCGGCCGAAGGGCGCCCGGAGTTCCACGGTCGCCGTGGCGTGCGCCGGGATCGTGGCGGGGCCGCGGAGGAGGGACCAGTACCGGCTCATGCCCTGGCCCGTCGTGAACATGTAGTGCGGGGTGAGCGCGTCGCCGCCCGTGTTGGTCACCCGCAGGGTCAGCGTGGCCAGCGACTGCGCCGACGTCCGCCGCACCGCTGTGAGGTCCATCCGCAGCGGCGGCCTGCCGGACACCGCCAGCACCGCGCTCACCAGCGAGGGCAGCAGGAGCAGGACGACGGCGCAGGCCGGCGTGGTCCGGCGGCGCGGGCCGGTCAGCCACCGCGGCCGGGGCTGCCAGGCGCGCGTGAACTCCGACAACGGCACGGTGACCGCCGCCGCCAGCCACAGCGGGGTCATCATCAGGTAGTAGCCGTCCTGGGAGCGGGTCGCCAGGAAGAAGGCGCACCAGGGCAGCACGGTCGCCGCCGGACCCAGCCGCCGTACGAACAGCACGAACAGCGCCAGCAGCGCGGCGGCGAGCAGCACGCTCGCGTGGCCGTACCAGTCGAGCCGGTCGCTGCCGTGCGTGAAGTACAGGGAGACGGTCACCAGGCCCTGGCCGTGCAGCACCGCGCCCTGCGTCAGCGGCAGGACGATCCCGCCGAGCCAGGGGCCGGGCTCGTGCACGGCGAAGTACGCGTTGATCAGCAGCCAGGCCGTGACGGCGACCCCGAGGATCCGCAGCACCACGACTCCGGCCGCCCGCGCACCCAGCTCGCCGCGCCGCACGGCGTAGATCCCGGCCAGCAGGAACGGCGTGACGAACCAAGGAAGTTGCTGCGCCGCGCACGCCGCTCCGAGGCACGCGGCCCGCGCGATCCCGGCCGCGCCGAGCCGGCCACGGGCGCCGAGCCGCGGCCAGTACACGACCACCGGGACCAGCAGGGCCAGGCCGATGATCGCCGGGTAGCCCTGGCGGGCGTAGCTCGGCAGGAAGCCGAAGCCCAGGCAGACCATCGTCGCCGCCGAGCGCCAGGGTGCGGGCAGCAGCCGCCACAGCAGGACCGCACCCGCGATCAGCGCGAGCGTGGCCGCCGCCGTCGCCGGGGCGCCGCCGTGACCCACCCACAGCAGCGGTGCGGTCAGCAGCGGGGTCAGCGGGGGATAGCCGTAGGTGAAGTCGTACCCGCCGTCCGTCGTCGCCGTCAGCGCGACGTTCCTGCCCTGGAAGAGCCACGGCCAGGGGTGCCCGTACATCGGGTGCCCGTGCACCAGTTCCCGCGCGGCCTGCGTGGTGAGCGTCGCCTCGTCGCCACCGGCGTGGTTCAGCGCCCAGTTGCACAGGGCGAGGGCCACCGCGGTCGCCAGCACCACCACGTCGAGCCGGGCCAGCGAACGCGCCCGGCGCACCGAGAGGGCGAGGACGCCGGTCACCAGGATCGACGCGTAGCAGACGGAGATGACCGCCGCGAGGACCAGCTGGTGCGAGGCCGCCTGCGTCCACAGTGAGCGGGTCCCGATGAAGAGGCTCACGTCGGCGAGGAGGGTCAGCACACGGTGCCACTGCGCGGGGCTTGCCGGGGTGTCCATGAGGGCTCCCCCGGGGGCTCCCGGGACGGCGGACACCGCCGACCGAGTCCGCCGACCGGGTGCCACCTGCTCGCTTTCTGCCAAGTGCACAGCAACGGACGCTAACGGTGACCGGTGAACGACACGACGAGGCACGTGAAGAGTCGGGTGTGAGGGCGGTAAGAAACGGGCGTATTCGTACATGTGGCGAACCGTGCGGTGCGGGTGGGGGTGATGGCGGGGCGGGATTCGGGAGGGAGCAGATGCCGCCGGTTCGGTCGCGCTTCGTGTCGTTGTTGGGCCGAACGGGTGACTTGGCGTAAGAATTGGCTGGTGCAAGCATTGATTGCGAGTCAGGTCAGGGGGAGCCGGTGAGCCGTTACGACGTCACCGATGAACAGTGGGAAGGGCTCGCCCAGGTCGTGCCGCTGCGGGGCCGGGACGCATGGCCCTCGGCGGTGAACCACCGCTCGCTGCCGGACGCCGAGACCGAGACCCGTCGCCGTTTCGTGGTCCTGCGGGTCAACGTCTTCGCGGACGCCCGCGAGGTCGCCGAGACCCTGATGGCGGGCGCGCCCGTCCTGCTCGACCTCTCCGGTGCGGAGGGTGACGTCGCCAAGCGCGTCCTCGACTTCAGCACGGGCGTCGTCTTCGGCCTGGGCAGCGGGATGCACCGGGTCGACCGCAATGTGTTCCTGCTGACGCCCCCGGGCACCGAGGTCAGCGGGCTGATGGAAGGCGCGGGAGTCCCCGTGGAGTGAGCCCGCGGGCGGCTGCCCACGATCCGCCACCCGGGGCCGCGCCGACCGGTCCGCCGGTCGGTGACCTCGGGGATCCCTCGATCGGAAGAGCGGGTGGGGCAGCTCCTCCCCGTACAGGGTGTGCCGCAGCAGGCCGGCGCCGTACTGCGCGGGCGCCAGGTCTGTCGGTCTGTCACCGCGGCGGTCCGCCGGTCACATACCCCGGCCGGTCCCCGCGATCCGTCACCCCGGCCGGTCGCCCGATCGTGGGAAGGTCCCGAGGGAAAAACGGTTCACCTGGTCGGCGGAGGCCTAGCGTCCGGGGTATGGCCGTGTCTTCCGTGTCCGCGGGATGTTTCTCGTCGCCGGGGTCCGCAGGGTCCGGGGTCCAGGGCTCCGCGGGACCCCCGTCGCCCCGTGAACCCCTCGATGTGCGGGCGCGGATCACCGAGTTGCGGCTGTCGGCCTTCGCCGGGCACCGGCGGGCCATGTTTCCGCTGGGTCCGGTGACCCTGTTCGCGGGGCCCAGCGGTTCGGGGAAGACGACCGCGCTCGGTGCGTACGAGGCGCTCGCCCGGCTCGGTGGCGGGGCCTCGCTCGCCGAGGTGTTCCCCGAGCCGGTCGCCTGCGTGCCGGAGGGCGCGCGTGCCGATGCCGAGGGGCGGCGCGGCTTCCGGATCGGGTGTACGGCCGAGGGTTCCGAAGGACCGGTCCGGCTCGACGTCGCCGTACAGGCCGAGCCCCAGCTGCGGATCGTGGGGGAGCGGCTCACCGGCGGCGGAGTCGTCCTGCTGGAGACCGCCCTGCGTGACCCGGGCCGCCGGAGCGTCCAGGCCGCCTGGCACACCGCGGGCTCCTCCCCGGTGACCCGGGCCCCGCTCCCCGACGACCGGCTCGGCACCGCCCTGCTGCCGCTGCGCGTGGCAGGCAAGACGGATGGACAGCGGCAGGTGCTGGCCGCCGCCGAGCAGATGGTCGTCGCCCTGCGCTCCGTCTTCCGCTGCGACCCGCGCCCCGACTCCATGCGCGCCCCCGTCCCCGCCGGCACCGGACGGCTCCTGCCCGGCTGCGACAACCTCGCCGATGTGCTGTGGCGCACCCGGTCGGAGTGCGGCCGGCGCCACGCCCAGCTGGTCGGGGCGCTGCACGCGGGCTGTGCCGGCCCGGTGGCCGACCTGCTCGCCGAGCCGCTGGCCGACGGCGCCGTGCGGGCGCTGCTCGACCGGGGCGACGGCACCCGCACGGAGCTGGCCCGGCTCGGCGACGGCGAACTGCGCTATCTCGCGCTGACCCTCGTGCTCCTGACCGGGCCCGGCGTGCTGGAGGTGGACGCGCCGGGCGAGGTGCCCGACGCCCTGCGGACCCTCACCGTGCTCGCCGACGGCTTCGACCGTGCCCTCGACAGCTCCCAGCGCCGGGAACTGCTGGGTACGGCGGCCCGGATGGGCGAACGCGGGCACATCCGCTGTGCGGCCGCGGTGAGCGACGCCTCATGGGCCGCCGGAGTCCAGGGCGTCACGGTGGTACACCTGACCCCGTGACCGAACACCCTGACCTGGCCGGACTCCAGCGCAGGCTGGCCGAGTTCGCCGCCGCGCGCCACTGGCAGCGCTACCACACCCCGAAGAACCTGGTCGCCGCGCTCAGCGTGGAGGCCTCCGAACTGGTCGAGATCTTCCAGTGGCTGACGCCGGAGGAGTCGGCCCGGGTGATGGACGACCCCGACACCGCGCACCACGTCACGGACGAGGTCGCGGACGTGCTCGCCTATCTGCTCCAGCTCTGCGAGGTACTCGGCATCGACCCGCTGGCCGCCCTCTCCGCCAAGATCGACCGCAACGAACGCCGCTTTCCCCTGCCGGGGACGGAGTGATCCCAACCGACGGACGGAGAGGTTCCGTTATCACTCTCCGGAGTCAAATTCCCCGTTGAATCCGAATTGTTGTCCAGAGATTTCCGTCTTGCTCTAGCTTTTCGCACCATTGACCCTCACTCTGGGTAGTGGAAGCAGGGAAGTTCGTGAGGACGTGCGGCAGAGCGCGGCGGACGGACGGGGGCAAGGCATGGATGCGGTGCGGCTCATCGGAACGAGCAGGCGGGCCCTGGCGGGCGGCGCCGAAGCGCCCGAGATCATGACGGAGGTGTGGCAGGCGCAGGCCCTCGCCCAGGCGATCGGCAGCCGTCTCGCGGTGTCCGGTCCGCCCGAGCTGCGCGGCGAGGCCCTGGGCCTGACCGAGCTGGCGGGTCGCGGCTGCGGTGCCCTGGACCCACCGGAACTCGATGCGGGCGACCTGCGCGCCGCCCAGCTCACCGAGCTGGACGACGCCCGCGAGACCCTGCACTGCCTCGACGGCCTGCTCGGCGAGGTCGGCATGGCCCTCGTCGGCATGGCCAGCGCCGCGGCCGACCAGGCGACGTACTGGCAGTGCATGGAGGCCATCGACGCGGCGGACGAGTCCCGGGACCGGGTCCTGGAGATGCTGCGCAAACTGGCGGCGCGCGAAGAGGCGTTGTCTGAGCGGGAGTTGGGGTGAGGCCCGGCGCTCTCCGGGCCGAGGAACGGCTTTAGCCGATCCGGGGCCGGCATTCAGGCGGTTGTGCCCCTCCTGGGCCTACCCCTCCGGCCCCTCCGGCACCGCCGGGCGACCGCAGGTCCGTGTCCGCGTCGAGGGCGACCACCACCGCGGCCGGTCACCGTCCCACGGCACCCCGCGCCCGCGGCGGCCGACTTTCACCCGACCGTGGACGGCCGCACCCGGCGCCACCAGCGCGGTTGACGCAGTGATCGGCATGCACGATGGATGGATGGACCTTCGAATCTTCACCGAGCCCCAGCAAGGGGCCACGTACGACACCCTGCTCACCGTGGCGAAGGCCACCGAGGAACTCGGATTCAACGGGTTCTTCCGTTCCGACCACTACGTCAGCATGGGCAATGTCAGTGGCCTCCCCGGCCCCACGGACGCCTGGATCACCCTGGCGGGCCTCGCCCGCGAGACCAGGCGCATCCGCCTCGGCACCCTCATGACCGCCGGCACCTTCCGTCTGCCCGGCGTACTCGCCATCCAGGTCGCCCAGGTCGACCAGATGTCCGGCGGACGTGTGGAGCTGGGCCTGGGCGCGGGCTGGTTCGAGGAGGAGCACAAGGCCTACGGCATCCCCTTCCCCAAGGAGAGGTTCGCCCGGCTGGAGGAGCAGCTCGCGATCATCACCGGGCTGTGGGCGACCGAGGCGGGCAAGACCTTCGACTTCCACGGCACCTACTACGACCTCACGGACTCACCCGCCCTGCCCAAGCCGGTCCAGCGCAAGGTCCCGGTGCTCATCGGCGGCCACGGCACGACCCGCACCCCACGGCTCGCGGCCCGCTACGCCGACGAGTTCAACATCCCCTTCGCCTCGATCGCGGACAGCGAGCGGCAGTTCGCCCGGGTACGCGCCGCCGCCCAGGAGGCGGGCCGTGACGCGGACGAGCTGATCTGCTCCAACGCGCTCGTGGTCTGCGTCGGAAGGGACGGCCACGAGGTCGCCCGGCGCGCCGCCGCGATCGGCCGCGACGTGGACGAACTGAAGGCCAACGGCCTGGCGGGTTCCCCCGCAGAAGTCGTCGACAAGATCGGCCGGTACGCCGAGATCGGCTCCCGGCGCATCTACCTCCAGGTCCTCGACCTGCACGACCTGGACCAGCTGGAACTGATCTCCGCCCAGATCCAGCCCCAGCTGCCCTAGCCCGCCCCGACCCTGCCCCGCCTGGCCCCGGCCCGTGGCCCGCACCTGCCCGGCCCCCGCCCCGCGGCCCGCTCGCGTGCCCGGCCCCCTCGCCGCTGTCACCGACGCGGGGGCCGGGACTCGCGCGGGCTACGGTGGGGCGAGAACGTGACGAAGGGCAGGGGCGGCGATCGTGACGAGTGAGGCCGACAGGCGGCACCCTGGGCCGCAACCGCGGCAGGGCGCCGTCGCCGTCCCGTCTGCCGAACCGGCCGGCCGGGCGGACCGACCGGCCCTCGACCAGCGCCCCGGACAACGTCGCCGGCCGCCCGTGCTCCCGCCGTTCCCGTACCACCCGGACCCCGTGGCCACCGGCTCGGTGGTCGCCGCCGACGAGCCGTGCGGGTGCTGCGGGCACGACCAGGGCTGGATCTACACCGGCCCCGTCTACGGCCAGGACATACCCGAGGGGCGCCTGTGCCCGTACTGCATCGCCGCCGGCACCGCGGCCGAGCGCCACGGTGCGTTCTTCAACGAGGTCGAGGCCCGCCAGGTCCCGGACGCGGTGGCCACGCGCATCTGCGAGCGCACACCGGGCTTCGCCACCTGGCAGGACTGGGCCTGGCCGGTGCACTGCGGCGACGGCACGGCGTTCCTCGGCGTGGCCGGGGCCAGGGAACTCGCCGCCTACCCGGACGCGGTCGGACAACTGCGCAGGGAGTGCGCCGAGTGGGCCTGGGATGCCGCCGCGACCGAGGACTTCCTCGCGGCCCTGGACAAGGACGGCCAGCCGACCGCCTTCCTCTTCCGCTGCCGCGTCTGCGGCGCCCACCTGGCCCGGGCGGACTTCACCTGATCGCCGATGGGTGCCCGCCGGGAAAAACCGGTGGTCGCTGCGTGCGCGGCCAGGAAGACTCGTCGGTGTGTTCCTGACGATCTCCACGCGCGGCGATGCCGCCAGCCCGGCCACCGACCTCGGGCACCTGCTGCACAAGCACCCCGGGAAGGCACAGCGTTTCTCCACCTCCTGCGGGGCCGCGCACGTCTTCTACCCCGAGGCGGACGACCACCGCTGCACGGCCGCGCTGCTGCTGGAGGTCGACACTCTCGCGCTGGTCCGGCGCGCCAAGGGCAAGGGCCGCGGCGGCGCACCCGACGGGGCTCTCGCGCAGTACGTCAACGACCGTCCCTACGCGGCCTCCTCACTGCTCGCGGTCGCACTGAGCACCGTGTTCTCCAGCGCCATGCGCGGGGTGTGCAACGCCCGCCCGGAGCGGGCCGCGGCACCGCTTCCGCTGCGCGTCGAGGTGCCGGCGCTACCCGCCCGCGGCGGGCAGGACCTCGTTCGACGGCTCTTCGAACCCCTCGGCTGGCTCGTCACCGCCGAACCGGTGGCGCTGGACGCCCAGTTCCCGGAGTGGGGTGACTCGCGCTACGTCGGACTCGTACTGGAATCCGACACGCTGACCCTGGCGGAGGCCCTGCGACAGCTGTACGTCCTGCTCCCCGTACTCGACGACGCCAAGCACTACTGGGTCACCGCCGAGGAGGTCGACAAGCTGCTGCGCGCCGGTGAGGGCTGGCTGCCCGCCCACCCCGAACAGAAGCTGATCACCAGCCGCTACCTGTCGCGTCGTTGGTCGCTGACCCGGCAGGCGATGGAGCGGCTCGAGCTGGTGCGCCTGGCCGAGGCCGACGACAGCGAGGTCGAGGAGATCGACAACGCCGTCGAGACGGAGAGCGAGGAGGAGGAGAAGCCGACCCCGCTCGCCGTGCAGCGCCGGGAGGCGATCCTCGCCGCGCTGCGCGACAGCGGTGCCACCCGCGTGCTCGATCTCGGCTGCGGACAGGGCCAGTTGGTGCAGGAGCTGATCAAGGACGTCCGGTACACCGAGATCGTCGGCGTCGACGTCTCCGTACGGGCCCTCACCATCGCCTCCCGGCGGCTGAAGCTGGACCGCATGGGTGAGCGGCAGGCCGCCCGCGTCAAGCTCTTCCAGGGCTCCCTCGCCTACACCGACAGCCGGCTCAAGGGGTACGACGCCGCTGTGCTGAGCGAGGTCATCGAGCACCTCGACCTGCCCCGGCTGCCCGCACTGGAGTACGCCGTGTTCGGTTCGGCCCGCCCGCGGACGGTCGTCGTGACGACCCCGAACGTCGAGTACAACGTCCGCTGGGAGAGCCTCCCGGCCGGGCACGTGCGGCACGGCGACCACCGCTTCGAGTGGACTCGCGAGGAGTTCCGGGCCTGGGCGGGGACGGTGGCCGGGCGGCACGGCTACGACCTCGAGTTCAGGCCCGTCGGACCCGAGGACCCCGAGGTCGGACCGCCGACCCAGATGGCCGTGTTCACGACGAAGACCGACCCGAACGACACGACCGTCACGAACGACACGAACGACACGAACGAGAAGGAGGCGAAGGCGGCATGACCGAGACGCGTACGGGGCGGGTCCTTCCCGTCACCGACCTCTCCCTCGTCGTCCTCGTCGGCGCCTCCGGCTCCGGCAAGTCCACCTTCGCGCGCAGGCACTTCAAGCCGACCGAGGTGATCTCCTCGGACTTCTGCCGCGGTCTCGTCAGCGACGACGAGAACGACCAGAGCGCCACCCGGGACGCCTTCGACGTACTGCACTACATCGCCGGCAAGCGACTGGCCGCAGGCCGGCGCATCGTCGTGGACGCCACCAGCGTGCAGCAGGACAGCCGACGGCAGCTGATCGACCTGGCCCGCAGGCACGACGTGCTGCCCATCGCCATCGTCCTCGACGTGCCCGAGGAGGTGTGCGCCGAGCGCAACGCGGCCCGCACCGACCGGGCCGACATGCCCCGCCGGGTCATCCAGCGGCACATACGCGAACTCCGCCGTTCGCTGCGCCACCTGGAGCGCGAGGGCTTCCGCAAGGTGCACGTCCTGCGCGGAGTGGAGGAGGTCGAGCAGGCGACGGTCGTCACCGAGAAGCGCTTCAACGACCTGACACACCTCACCGGTCCCTTCGACATCATCGGTGACATCCACGGCTGCTCCGTCGAACTCGAGGCGCTGCTCGCCAAGCTGGGTTACGTGGACGGTGTGCACCCCGAGGGCCGCACGGCCGTGTTCGTCGGCGACCTCGTCGACCGCGGCCCGGACACCCCGGGCGTGCTGCGCCGGGTGATGTCGATGGCCGCGGCGGGCAACGCCCTGTGCGTGCCCGGCAACCACGAGAACAAGTACGGCCGTTACCTCAAGGGTCGCAAGGTCCAGCACACCCACGGGCTCGCCGAGACCATCGCGCAGATGGAGGGCGAGAGCGAGGAGTTCAGGGCGCGGGTACGCACATTCCTGGAGGGGCTGGTCAGTCACTACGTCCTCGACGGCGGACGGCTCGTCGTCTGCCACGCCGGTCTGCCCGAGAAGTACCACGGCCGCACCTCCGGCCGGGTCCGCTCGCACGCCCTGTACGGCGAAACCACGGGCGAGACCGACGAGTTCGGGCTGCCCGTGCGCTACCCGTGGGCGGAGGACTACCGAGGACGCGCGGCCGTGGTCTACGGCCACACCCCGGTCCCCGAGGCCACATGGCTGAACAACACCATCTGCCTGGACACCGGCGCCGTCTTCGGCGGCAAGCTGACCGCGTTGCGGTGGCCGGAGCGGGAGCTGGTCGACGTACCGGCCGAGCGGGTCTGGTACGAGCCGGTGAAGCCGCTGCGCGCCGAGGCGCCCGGCGGACACGACGGCCGGCCGCTGGACCTCGCCGACGTGCACGGCCGCCGCGGCGTCGAGACCCGGCACGCCGGCCGGGTCGCGATCCGCGAGGAGAACGCGGCGGCGGCCCTGGAGGTCATGAGCCGCTTCGCGGTCGACCCGCGCCTGCTGCCGTACCTGCCGCCGACCATGGCACCGACGGCGACCTCGCGGGCCGATGCCCGCGGCGGAGCCGCTGACGGACACTTCCTGGAGCACCCGGCCGAGGCCTTCGCCCAGTACGCCGAGGACGGGGTGGCGCGGGTGGTGTGCGAGGAGAAGCACATGGGCTCGCGGGCCGTGGCCCTGGTGTGCCGGGACGCGCGGGCGGCACGCGAGCGGTTCGGGGCGGACGGGGTCACGGGGTCGCTGTACACCCGTACCGGCCGGCCGTTCTTCGACGACGGGAAGGTGACCGAGGAGATCCTCGGCCGTCTTCGCTCGGCAGTCACCGAAGCGGGACTGTGGACGGAACTCGACACGGACTGGCTCCTGCTGGACGCCGAGCTGATGCCCTGGTCGCTGAAGGCCTCCGGCCTGCTGCGCAACCAGTACGCCGCCGTGGGTGCCGCGTCCGGCGCGGTGTTCCCGGGCGCGCTGGCCGCCCTGGAGCAGGCCGCCGGCCGCGGTGTCGAGGTGGCCGGGCTGCTGGACCGGCAGCGCGGACGCGCCGCGGACGCCGCCGCGTTCACCGACGCCTACCGGCGCTACTGCTGGGTCACCGACGGCCTGGACGGCGTACGCCTCGCGCCGTTCCAGCTTCTGGCCGCGCGCGGACGGAGCCTCGCCGCGCTGCCGCACGACGAACAACTCGCCCTGATCGACCGGCTCGTGGAGCACGACGGCACCGGACTGCTGCAGACCACCCGCCGCCTGTACGTCGACACCGGTGACCCGGAGTCGGTCCGGGCCGGGGTCGACTGGTGGCTGGAGCTGACCGGGCTCGGTGGTGAGGGCATGGTCGTCAAGCCGCTCGGGGCGCTGGTGCGCGGCCGCGACGGCCGGCTGGTGCAGCCCGGCATCAAGTGCCGGGGCCGTGAGTACCTGCGGATCATCTACGGTCCCGAGTACACCCGTCCGGACAACCTCGCCCGGCTGCGGCAGCGGTTGCTGAACCACAAGCGGTCGCTGGCGATCCGCGAATACGCCCTCGGTCTGGAGGCCCTGGACCGGCTCGCCGACGGGGAGCCGCTGTGGCGGGTGCACGAGGCGGTGTTCGGCGTGCTGGCGCTGGAGTCGGAGCCGGTCGACCCCAGGCTGTGAGACGCCGTGCCGGGGGCCGCCACTTCTTGTTCTCGTCCTGCCGACGAAAACAAGAAGTGGCGGAAACGGTCGAGTAGAGCGTGAACACGGGCAGGGGCGGCCAGGATGGAGGCATGGCATATCACGTCGACTCCGAGGCCGGTCGGCTGCGCCGCGTGATCCTGCACCGGCCCGACCTGGAGCTCAAAAGGCTCACCCCCAGCAACAAGGACGCCCTTCTCTTCGACGACGTGCTCTGGGTCCGCCGGGCACGCGCCGAACACGACGGGTTCGCCGACGTCCTGCGTGACCGCGGGGTCGCCGTCCACCTCTTCGGCGACCTGCTCACCGAGACCCTGGCCCTGCCCGACGCCAGGGCGCTCGTCCTCGACCGGGTCTTCGACGAGAAGGAGTACGGTCCTCTCGCCACCGACCATCTGCGGGCCGCCTTCGAGCGGCTCTCCCCGCGCGATCTTGCCGAGGCCCTGGTCGGCGGCATGACCAAGCGGGAGTTCCTGGCCGCACACGCCGAGCCGACCTCGGTGCGCTTCCACGCCATGGAGCTGGACGACTTCCTGCTGCGCCCGCTGCCCAACCACCTCTTCACCCGTGACACCTCGGCGTGGATCTACGACGGCGTCTCCATCAACGCGATGCGTCTGCCCGCGCGGCAGCGGGAGACCGTGCACTTCGAGGCGATCTACCGGCATCACCCGCTGTTCCGTGACGAACCGTTCCACGTGTGGTCCCAGGGGCAGGCCGACTACCCCTCCACCATCGAGGGCGGCGACGTCCTGGTGATCGGCAACGGCGCCGTGCTCATCGGCATGAGCGAGCGCACCACCCCGCAGGCCGTGGAGATGCTGGCGCACAAACTGTTCGCGGCGGGCTCCGCGCACACGATCGTGGCGCTCGACCTGCCCAAGCGGCGCGCCTTCATGCACCTCGACACCGTGATGACCATGGTCGACGGCGACACCTTCACGCAGTACGCCGGGCTCGGCATGCTGCGTTCGTACACCATCGAACCGGGCGCGAGCGAACGGGAGTTGAAGGTCACCGACCATCCGCCGGAGCACATGCACCGGGCGATCGCCGCCGCCCTCGGCCTCGGTGAGATCCGGGTGCTGACCGCCACGCAGGACGTGCACGCGGCCGAGCGTGAGCAGTGGGACGACGGCTGCAACGTCCTCGCCGTCGAGCCCGGAGTCGTCGTCGCCTACGAACGGAACTCGACCACCAACACGCATCTGCGCAAGCAGGGCATCGAGGTGATCGAGATCCCGGGCAGCGAGCTGGGGCGGGGGCGCGGCGGGCCACGCTGCATGAGCTGTCCCGTGGAGCGGGACGCCGTATAGGTCTGTCGCGGGTGCCGTCGCCGTGCAGGTGCCGTAGCCGTATACCTGTCGTATAGATGGTGCAGGGCCGCATAAGTCTCTGTATAGAAATGTGAGGCGTCGTATACACTTCCAGTGTCCTCTGTTCTCGTACCTCTGGAGCGCCCCCATGGCGACAGTCCCGACCGCCCTCGCCGGCCGCCACTTCCTCAAGGAACTGGACTTCACCGCGGAGGAGTTCCGAGGGCTGGTCACGCTTGCCGCCGAGCTGAAGGCGGCCAAGAAGGCCGGGACGGAGACGCAGTACCTCACCGGCAAGAACATCGCGCTCGTCTTCGAGAAGACCTCGACGCGCACCCGTTGCGCGTTCGAGGTCGCCGCCGCCGACCAGGGCGCGCACACGACGTACCTGGACCCGGCCGGCTCGCAGATCGGGCACAAGGAGTCGGTCAAGGACACGGCCCGGGTGCTCGGCCGGATGTTCGACGCCATCGAGTACCGCGGGCGCGGCCAGGGCGTCGTCGAGGCGCTCGCCGCGCACGCCGGGGTTCCGGTCTACAACGGCCTCACCGACGAGTGGCACCCCACCCAGATGCTCGCCGACGTGCTCACCATGACCGAGCACAGCGACCTGCCGCTGACCGATATCGCCTTCGCCTACCTGGGCGACGCCCGCTACAACATGGGCAACTCCTACCTCGTCACCGGGGCCCTGCTCGGCATGGACGTCCGTATCGTCGCGCCCCGCCCGCTGTGGCCGGACGACGCGATCGTTCAGGCGGCCCGGCAGCTGGCCGAGGCGTCCGGCGCCCGGATCACGCTCACGGACGACGTGAAGGAGGGTGTGCGCGGCGCCCACTTCGTCGCCACCGACGTCTGGGTCTCCATGGGCGAGCCGAAGCAGGTGTGGGACGAGCGCATAGCGCTGCTCGGCCCGTACGCGGTGACCATGGAGGTGCTCCGGGCCACCGGTCACGACGACGTGAAGTTCCTGCACTGCCTGCCGGCCTTCCACGACCTCGGCACCGACGTCGCCCGCGAGATCCACGCGCGGCACGGCCTGACCGAGCTGGAGGTCACCGACGAGGTCTTCGAGTCCGAGCACTCCGTGGTCTTCGACGAGGCGGAGAACCGGATGCACACGATCAAGGCGGTCCTGGTGGCCACCCTGGCGGGTGCGTCACACAGCGTTGCCTGACATGCCTCATCAGGCATTATCCTGACCCGCGGCCCGGCATGACCCCTGCCACGGCCGTCGCCGCGACCGGACCGGTCGCCCTGCACCACCAGAAACGAGCACCACCCGCATGCCCGCTCCCCGCATCAAATCCCCGCACCTGCTGGTCGCCGAATCGGGCGCCGACCGGGAGGGGCACGGCCTGAAGCGCACGATGGGCCTCTTCCAGCTCATCTGTTTCGGCGTCGGCGCCATCGTCGGCACCGGCATCTTCGTGGGCCTGTCCGACTCGGTCGCCCAGGCCGGTCCGGCCGTCGTCGTCTCCTTCATCCTCGCCGCGCTCACCTGCGTCTTCACCGCCTTCTCCTTCGCGGAGCTGGGCGGCGCGATCCCGGTCTCCGGCTCCTCGTACTCCTTCGCCTACGCCGGCCTGGGCGAGTCCACCGCCTTCCTGGTCGGCTGGTGCCTGCTGCTGGAGTACGGCATCTCCATCTCGGCCGTCGCGGTCGGCTGGAGCCAGTACGTCAACGAGCTGCTGCACAGCCTCACCGGCTGGCAGCTCCCGGCCGCGCTGTCCGCGGGTCCCGGCGACGGCGGGATCCTCAACCTGCCCGCCGTGATCGTCATCGCGATGGCCTCGGTGCTGCTGGTGCGCGGGGTGCGGGAGAGTGCGCGGGCGACGGCCGCCATGGCCGCGGTCAAGCTCGTCATCCTGCTCGCCTTCTGCGTGATCGGCTACAGCGCCTTCAAGGACGGCAACCTCACCCCGTTCTCCCCGGCCGGCCTCGGCGGCATCGGCGCGGGCACCACCGCCGCGTTCTTCTCCTACATCGGCTTCGACGCGATCACCACGGCCGGCGAGGAGGCGAAGAACCCGCGCCGGGACATCCCCGTGGCGATCATGGTCTGCATGGGCCTGGTCACCCTGCTGTACTGCGCGGTCGCGGTCGCCGCGATCGGCGCCATCGGCGGCGACCAGGTCGCCGGCCGGCCCGCCGCGCTGTCGTACGTCGTCAACAAGGTGACCGGCTCGGCCGTCGGTGGCGGTGTGATCGCCTTCGGCGCGGTCGTCGCCATCGCCTCCGTCGTCCTCGCCGTGATGTACGGCCAGACCCGCATCCTGATGTCGATGTCCCGGGACGGCCTGATCCCGCGCGTCTTCGAGAAGGTGAACCCCAGGACGTCCACGCCGGTCGCCGGCACGCTGATCGTCGCGGTCGTCTTCGCGCTCCCGGCGGCCTTCGCCTCGCTGGACGCGGTGATGAACCTGTGCACCATCGGTACGCTCGCCATCATGGCCGTCGTCAACATCACGGTCATCGCCCTGCGCCGTCGCGAGCCGGCCCTGACCCGCAGCTTCCGGGTGCCGCTCTACCCCGTCGGCCCGGTGCTCGGCGTCGGCTTCTGCCTGTACCTGATGTACGAGACCGGGTGGCAGACCTGGGTCCAGTTCGCGGCGTTCCTCGTGGTGGGCCTCGTCGTCTACGTCGCCTACGGGCGCCGGCACTCCACGCTGGCCAAGGCGTCCGGGGACGCCGCCCCCGAGGTCACGCCGGACGCCGCTGAGCGGGAACCACTGGAAGTCTGAACCACGCCGCCTTGCCCGAGACGGACCCTGTTCCATATCGGTTCGAGCCGCACCACGCGGCTACGCAGGCAGGTGGTTGTGGGATCAGCCATGAAGCTTGGCCGGGGAACGGACGGGGGCGCAGCCTGGTTGAGGCCGGTGACCGGCCTCAACCAGGCTGCGCTTTCTCGCTCACTGAGCTGTTTCAGAGTGGCCACTGATCGGGTGACGCTGGTGGTGTGCGCAACGCACGAGGCTCCCGTGCCGTTGGGGGAGGTGTTCGAAGTCTCAACCCACAGGCACAGGAGCCGCGTTGGTTCCGTATTCTGCTGCACTCGACCTGCCCCATGCCCTGGTCGAGTGGGTCCATGCTCATCACTGTTTGAGATCTTGAATGCCTGAGAAGTGGGCCCCCTGCCCACCGCGCTGGTACACACTGCACAAGTAGGACCGGTGCCGTGAGTGAGCGGCTCCCTCGATGACGCGCTGGAATGCAGGTCCGCATCCCACGGATGATCCTGAAGACATGGCCGGACCGATACCCGTGATCGTGCATCCGCCGTCAGCCACGGGTGGCCGCAGGGTGCGCGTGGACGGCGAGATCCTCGGCCTGGCCCACAACGTGGCCGACGTCGCGGAGTTCCTCCGCCGAGCGGGGCTGGAGATCGACCCGGCGGAGGTGGCGAAGTCGCCGTGGATCGACTGGCGGGGAGGGGGGGGAGGAGCACTGGGGCCCGGAGACGCGACGGTCGAGAAAGTCTGACCGGCAGGGCAGTCGAACTCCCTTCTGTACCCGTCTTTACAGGGGAACGAGGGAGGGCGCATTGAACGCCGACGAGGAACGCCAGTTCCGCGAGTTCGTGGCGGCGCGGTCGAGATCGCTGCTGCACACGGCCTACCTGCTGACCGGGGACTGGGAGCAGGGCCGGGACCTGCTCCAGACCGCGCTTGCCTCCACGGCTCGGCGTTGGTCGAAGCTGCGCGACCGGGAACAGCCGGAGATCTATGTCCGCCGGGCTCTCTACCACGCCCAGGTGGATCGCTTCCGGCTCCTCAGCTGGGGGCGGGAAACGGTCACGGACACCGTGCCGGACCAGCCGTCCGGGCAGGTCGCCGACTGGGCCGACACCGTGGTCCAGCGGCAGGACATCATGGCCGCGCTGCGGCGGCTGCCCAAGCGCCAGCGTGCGGTGATCGTCCTGCGCTACTTCGAGGACCGGCCGGACAACGAGATCGCCGCGATTCTGGGCGTCGCCCAGGGGACGGTCCGCAGCCAGACCCACAAGGCCCTCGCCTCTCTCCGCACCACCCTGGCCGAGGCAGGGCCGTCGGCCGCCTTCTCCATCGCCGCCGGAAGGGGCGCCATCACATGAACGACTCGACCGAACACCCGCTGCACGATGCCTTGCACGCCCATGTCCGGGAGAGCGGCAGTGACGCCGCCGGTGCCCATCTGGTCGGCCTGGCCGACGGCGCGTTGCGGGTCGCCCGGCGGCGGCAGTGGCTGGCCCGCGCCGGCGTCGGCGTCGTCGCAGCCGCCGTGGTCGCCACCGCCTGGGTGGCCGTCGCTGACGGCGCGACCCCGCGTGCGCACGTGGTTCAGCCCGCCACAGGGGGCGGCACCGGGAAGGCGACCCCGGTCTCCCTCCTGCCGGTCACCTCGTCCGTGGAGCGCGCCTGCACCCAGGGCAGCGACGGCTACACCGTGCACGCGACCGCGACCCAACCGGCGTTCTGCGTCCACACCGACCGGGCCAAGGGCATGACCGACGTCCGCGTCACGTCCGCGAAGGCCGGGAAAAGCACCATCGACGGCACCTGGCAGGTCGAGGTGACCCTCAGCCCCGCCGACCGGACCCGTTTCGCCGCCCTCACCGGCTCCATCGCGGCGGCCCCGGTCCCGCGCAACGAATTCGCCATCGTCATCGACGGCAAGCTCTGGGGCAACCCCTACGTGACCTCCTCGATCACCGGCGGCCGTTTCGAAATCGTCGGGGCCTACGTCGGGGATCTCAGCAGCGCCACCGCCCACGATCTCGCCCACCGGCTGAATCCCAGGTGAGTGGTCGACTCCCGCTACGGCGTTGGCACAGCGAAAAGGCCCCCGCCTGCGGGAAATCCGCAGGCGGGGGCCTTGATCAGTGAGTTTCTTCGAGTTGGTCATCGTTCCGGTGATGGCGTGTGAAGCGCGCAACGAGCGAGGCCCTCGGGCTGTTGATCGAGATGTCTGACGTCTCAACCACACTGCTCGGGAGCCTCCTTGGTCATCCATCCTGCCGCACTCGACCTGCCGCATGCGCTCGTGGAGTGGGTCACCATGCTCATCGTCACCCGTGAGGGCGACCGCCGATGCAAGCTGCGCCCGTCTCAGCGAGCGATGGTGGCACTGGTGTACCTGCGCGAACACACCACTCTGGCGAAGATCGCCGCCGGGTTCGGGATCTGCGAGTCCACCGCCCACGCCTACACCAGCGCGGTCGTCCACCTGCTTGCCGAACGAGCACCGGGTCTGCTCAAAGTTCCGCGTGAGAGCGACGCGGACTTCGTCCTGCTGGACGGCACGCTCGCCGAGTGCGACCGGGTCGGCGACGGAAGGGGCGACTACTCCCACAAACACCGGCGCCACGGCGTGAATGTGCAGGTCGTCACCGACCCCGGCGGCCAGCTGCTGTGGCTATCACCCGCCCTGCCGGGCCGAACCCACGACCTGACCGCCGCCCGGACCCACCGGATCATCCGGATCCGCGAGCGCCAGGGCGTTCCCATCCTGGCCGATCTCGCCTACCAGGGTGCCGGCCCATGGCTGACCACCGGTATCAAGCGCAAGCCCCTGCAGGAACTCTCTCCCACCGAAAAGACCCTCAACCGGGCACTTGCCGCTGCACGAGCGCCGGTCGAGCGTGGCGTCGCCCGCCTGAAGTCCTGGCGCATCTTCTGCCGGTCCCGATGCAGCCCGAATCGAATGACGTCAATCGCCAAGGCCATCCTCACACTGGAGCGGCAACGCTGAAGAGGCTCACTGCGCCGGGTCGCTCAGACGATGGTCTGAAGGTGCACGGTGCCGTCGGGCAGGCCCGCGGACTGGACTGCGAAGATGCTGCCGTTGGCGTCGATCTCAGTGGCGGATGCCTGCCAGGTCCCGGAGGCGCTGCGGGCGCGGTCCCACACGCCCGAGCCGGGCACCACCGCGTCGACGGTCATGCTTCCGTCGGCAAGCGCGGCTGCGGTCACCGCGGTGATGCCGCCGTTGGTGTCGAGGTGGGTGGAGCCCTGCCAGTTGCCCGCCGCGGTACGGACACGGTCCCAGACCCCCGAGCCGGGCACGACGGCCTCGATGTGCTGGGTGCCGTCGGGCAGCGCCGCCGTTGCCAGCGCGGTGACGCCTCCGTTGCTGTCGATCTGCGTCGCGGAGGTCTGCCACGCACCGGAGGCACTGCGCACGCGTTCCCAGATGCCGGAGCCGGGCACGAGGGTCTCCAGGTGCAGGGTTCCGTCGGTCAGACCCGCTGCAGCGACCCGGGTGATGGACGGGTTGTCGTCGATCTTTGTGGCTGCCGTCCAGGTGCCGCTGGTATTCCGTGTGCGGTCCCACACGCCCGCGTTCTTCACCACCACGTCGACATGGAGCGTGCCGTCCTTCAGTGCGGCGGCGGTCACGGCGATGATGTTGTCGTTGTCGTCCATTTTCACGGCGCTCGCTGCCCAGATGCCGGAGGCGCTGCGCACCCGCTCCCAGACCCCTGAGCCGGGGACCACGGTGAAGGTGTGCAGGGTGCCGTCGGGCAGCGCGGCGGAGGCGACGGCGGTGATGGCGTTGTTGTCGTCGATCTCGGTGGCGCTGCCGCCCCAGGTGCCGGCGGATCCGCGCGTCCGTTCCCAGACGGTGCCGTGAGGGACGGTGGAGGCGGTCGGGGCGACGTCGAGGTAGGCCGCCGCTGTCGCGCCTGCGCTGCAGACTGCTGACCGCTCGCGCCACCGACGAGCTCACGGCACTCACCACCTTGGTGCCCAAGCCGAAGCCCGAGCCGAAGACGCAGCCGAAGCCTGATTCCAAGCAGACCAGGCCCGTAGAACCGGCCAGGGCGACCACGCCCGCCAAGTCGCTCAGCCGATACACCCCCCGCCGCATAGCCCGTGCGGTCAAAAGGCGTCTGACTCCTTGAGCAAGGTCGCAGGCTCCGGTCGACAGGCGTGTCCAGCATCTTCTGAAGAGCTACCCGGATCGTCATCCGGCTGCAGGCAGAGGCGGACACCCAGGGCTTGATCACCTGGGCGGTCGACGCCGACTCGACGGTGTGCCCGGGCCCACCAGCACGCCGCCGGAGTGGTGAAAGGACATCCTTGTCGAGGAGTTGGCCCAGCCGTGGGAGGCGTGTGTCGAAAGGACGCCGTCATCCTGCTCGGGATGGACCGGCCGAGAAAGCGGGCTGCAGGGGCTGGTGCTCGGCATGGCTGACCTTCGTCGCCAGGCCTACCTGATCCATCCGCGGCATGACCTGTCGCACTGGGGCTGTTGTTCCGGTGTCGACCGTTCCGCTGTCACCCGGGCCGTTGCTGAGATCTGTACGCTGCTGGTCCAGCGGGGCTGCGCGGTTTCCGACCGGCCGGGCTGCGACTGAAGAAGCCGGCGGACGTGTTCGCAAGTGCTTGCTCTGCTGGGAATCGACGCCATGACTGAAGCGGTCTATCGCGCCCTGCTGGCCCATCCCGCCGACGATGTCACAGCCCTGGCCAGGCGCCTGACCACCACCGACGACCAGGTACGGCACGCCCTGGACAGGCTCAGTGAGCTCTCCCTCGTCCGCCCGTCCCACGAGGCACCCGGTCAGCTGCACCCCGTCAGCCCGGAGGTCGGCCTGGAACTCCTCTTGGCCCAGCAGCAGGTCGAGTTAGCGGCCCAACAGCAGCGCATCGAGGCATCCCGGGCCGCCGCCGCACAGCTCATCGCCGAGCATGCAGCCCTGCACCCTCACGCGGGCCCAGGAGTGGAGCAGTTGGAGGGTCTCGACCAGATCCGCGACCGGCTCGCCCAGCTCACCCGCCAGGTGCGCAACGAACTCATGACACTGGCCCCTGACGGAGCCCACCGGCCGGACAGCATCGAGGCGGCCAAACCGCTCAACAGCCAGCTGCTCAGCCGTGGCATCCGCATGCGCACCATCTACCTGGACAGTATCCGCAACAGCCCGCACACCGTGGCCTACGCGAACTGGCTTGGCGAGCGAGGCGCAGAAGTGCGCACCACACCCACCCTCCCCACTCGCTTGATCATCATTGACCGCGAACGGGCCGTCATTCCCGTGGACAGCGACGACTCCGGCGCCGCCGCAATCGTGCTGACCAGCCCCGGCACGCTCACCGCGCTCTGCGCCCTCTTCGAGGGCCTTTGGCGCGACGCCAAACGCCTCAGCGACTTACCCCGGCAGAGCCCCGACAGCATCACCGACACCGAAGCCGTTGCGCTGAAACTGCTCGCCGGTGGCTACACCGACGAAGCCATCGCCAAGCGCCTCGGCGTCTCAGCCCGCACCGCCCGAAGAATCGCCACCGGCCTCATGCAGCGCCTCGGCGCTCGCAGCCGCTTCGAGGCCGGTGTTCGCGCCGCACAGCGCAACTGGATCGGCGAGCCCGGAAAAGCGACCTGACCAGTGCACGCTGGAGTGAGTCGGTCTCAGATCGCAGGGCTGGCGCAGAGGCTCTGCATTCCGGGGGTGGCTTGATCGGAAATGCCCGCTTGGAGCGCCGATTGTGACGGGAATGCGAAGACATCACGGATGGTGTCGGCGTGTCGGACGTTTCCCAGTCGGCTGCCGCGACCACATGACGGCGCCCTTGCCGCTGCTCCCTGGAACTCTGATGAACTCGGACCTTCGTCGGCGGTGCGGGGGTGCTGCTACGCAGGCACGGAGCCTACGGGCGCCGGCACTCCACGCTGGCCAAGGCGTCCGGGGACGCCGCCCCCGAGGTCACGCCGGACGCCGCTGAGCGGGAACCACCGGGAGTCTGAACCACACCGCCTTGCCCGACGGGGTGGGGCGGTGGCCGCAGGACGAGCTGAGGGCGCGGATCAGCAGCAGACCGCGTCCGCCCTCCTGCCAGACATCGGGCTCCTCGAGCACGGTGCGGGTGAGATGCCCGGGCGGCGCCGGGTCGGGGTCGTGCACCTCGACCCGGCAGCCGGTCGGCAGCAGCTCCACCACCAGCTCGATCGGGCCCCGGCCGTCGGTGTGCTCCACCGCGTTGGCCACCAGCTCCGCCGTGAGCAGCTCCGCGGTGTCGCTGTCGGCGGCATGCTCGACCTCGGCCAGGGCCGTGCGCACCAGGGCGCGTGCCGCGGGTACCGCTGCCGTGGTGTGCGGCAGGGCGATACGCCAGGAGGCCGGTTCGGCGGCGGGTTCGTACAAGGCGAGTCCGTTCATGGAGCAGGGCTGTCCTGCTGTTGAATACAGGAATGGTACGGGCCCGGCCACGGCCGCCGTCGACGGGCTTCGCCCGGCTGTTACGGCGCTGTCGATGATCGGTGACGCGTATGACGGGACTCGGTCATATCAGGGCGGTACCTGGTGCCCGTGTCGCGCACTCATGACGACGGTCACAAACAGGTGATAACTTCATGAGGTAGTGCAACGTACGGCACCGCCCCCCTAGGAGGCCGCACGTCATGAGTCCCTTCACCGGCTCCGCCGCCCGCACCTGCGACTGGGAGCACCTGCGGGTCAAGCTCTCCGACGGGGTCGCCACCGTCACCCTCGCCCGCCCCGACAAGCTCAACGCCCTCACCTTCGGGGCCTACGCCGACCTGCGCGACCTGCTCGCCGAGCTGTCCCGGGAGCGCGCGGTGCGCGCCCTGGTGCTGGCCGGCGAGGGGCGGGGCTTCTGCTCCGGCGGCGACGTCGAAGAGATCATCGGTGCCACGCTGTCCATGGACACCGCCGAGCTGCTCGACTTCAACCGGATGACCGGGCAGGTGGTGCGGGCGGTACGGGAATGCCCGTTCCCGGTGATCGCCGCCGTGCACGGGGTCGCGGCGGGCGCGGGCGCCGTGCTGGCCCTGGCGGCCGACTTCCGGGTGGCCGACCCCACCGCCCGCTTCGCCTTCCTCTTCACCCGCGTCGGCCTGTCCGGCGGTGACATGGGTGCGGCCTATCTGCTGCCCCGGGTCGTCGGCCTCGGCCACGCCACCCGGCTGCTGATGCTGGGCGCGCCGGTGCGCGCCGCCGAGGCGGAGCGGATCGGCCTGATCAGCGAGCTGACGGAGGAGGGCCGGGCCGACGAGGCCGCCCTGATCCTGGCCCGCCGCCTGGCCGACGGCCCGGCCCTGGCCCACGCCCAGACGAAGGCGCTGCTCACGGCCGAACTGGACATGCCGCTCGCGGCAGCGGTGGAACTGGACGCGGCCACCCAGGCCCTGCTGATGAACGGCGAGGACTACCGGGAGTTCCACGCGGCGTTCCTGCAGAAGCGCCCGCCGAAGTGGCGCGGGAGGTGACATGAAGGTCGCGGTCATCGGCGGCGGCCCCGGTGGTCTCTACGCCGCCGCCCTGCTCAAGCGCCTCGACCCGGCCCGGGAGATCACCGTCTGGGAACGCAACGCGCCGGACGTGACCTTCGGCTTCGGCGTGGTCCTCTCCGACGAGACCCTGGGCGGCATCGAACACGCCGACCCCGTTGTCTACGCCGCCCTGCAGAAGGAGTTCGTCCGCTGGGACGACATCGACATCGTGCACCGGGGCGTCCGGCACACCTCCGGCGGCCACGGATTCGCCGCACTCGGCAGGAAACGGCTCCTGGAGGTCCTGCACGAACGCTGCCGCGACCTCGGTGTGGACCTCCGCTTCCGCACCGAGGCGCCGCACCCGGACCGGCTGACCGCGACGCACGACCTCGTCATCGCCGCCGATGGTGTGCACAGCACCACCCGGGACGCCTACGCCCCTGTGTTCCGCCCCCATGTGGCCGAACACCACTGCCGGTATATATGGCTCGCCGCCGACTTCCCCTTCGACGCCTTCCGCTTCGAGATCGCCGAGACCGAGCACGGCGTGATGCAGCTGCACGGCTACCCTTACGCCCGCCCGTCTCCCGACCACCACCCCTCAACGAGGCCCTCCGGGCCGCCGAACCAATTCGGCGCCTCCACCGTGATCGTCGAGATGCGCGAGGAGGTGTGGCGGGCGGCCGGGTTCGCGGAACTCGAGGAGCAGGAGTCCGTCGAACGCTGCGCCAAGATCTTCGCCGACGCGCTCGGCGGACGCCCCCTGCGCTCCAACAGGTCGGCCTGGACCACCTTCCGCACGGTCGTCAACGAACGCTGGTCGCACGACAGGGTCGTCCTCCTCGGCGACGCCGCCCACACCGCGCACTTCTCCATCGGCTCCGGCACCAAACTGGCCGTGGAGGACGCGCTGGCCCTCGCCGCGTGCCTACGCGAACAGCCCACTGTGCAAGGGGCGTTGGCCGCCTACGAGGAGGAGCGCAAGCCCGTCGTCGCCTCCACCCAGCGGGCCGCCCGCGCCAGCCTGGAGTGGTTCGAGAACCTGGACCGCTACCTCGGCCAGCCGCCCCGCCAGTTCGCGTTCAACCTGCTCACCCGCAGCCGTCGCGTCACCCACGACAACCTGCGGCTGCGCGACGCCCGCTTCACCGCGTCCGTCGAGCGCGAGTTCGGCTGCCCACCCGGCACGCCCCCGATGTTCACCCCGTTCCGGCTGCGCGGTCTGACCCTGCGCAACCGGGTCGTCGTCTCACCCATGGACATGTACAGCGCCGTCGACGGCGTCCCGGGCGACTTCCACCTCGTCCACCTCGGCGCCCGCGCGCTCGGCGGGGCCGCTCTGGTGATGACCGAGATGGTGTGCGTGAGCGCAGAAGGCCGCATCACACCCGGCTGCGCCGGCCTCTACACCGGCCGGCAGGGCGAGGCCTGGCGCCGGATCACCGACTTCGTGCACCGCCAGGCACCCGGCACCGCGATCGGCGTGCAGCTCGGCCACTGCGGGCGCAAGGGTTCCACCCGGCTGATGTGGGAGGGCATGGACGAGCCGCTGCCCGAGGGCAACTGGCCGCTGGTGGCCGCCTCCCCGCTGCCGTACAAGCCGGGCAGCCAGATGCCGCACCAGCTCTCCCGCGCCGGGCTCACCGACATCCGCGAGCAGTTCACGGCCGCCGCCTGCCGGGCCGCCCGCGCCGGCTTCGACCTGCTCGAACTGCACTGCGCGCACGGCTACCTGCTCTCCGGTTTCCTGTCCCCGCTGACCAACCGGCGCACCGACGCCTACGGCGGCACGCTGGAAAAGCGGCTCCGGTTCCCGCTGGAGGTCTTCGACGCGGTGCGCGCGGTGTGGCCCGAGGAGCGGCCGATGACCGTGCGCATCTCCGCCACCGACTGGGCCGAGGGCGGTACCACGGCAGCGGACGCCGTGGTCGTCGCACGGGCCTTCGCCGCGCACGGTGCCGACGCGATCGACGTGTCCACCGGGCAGGTGGTGGCCGAGGAGCGGCCGGAGTTCGGGCGGTCGTACCAGACGCCGTTCGCCGACCGCATCCGGCACGAGGTCCGCGTCCCGGTGATCGCGGTCGGCGCGATCTCCTCCTGGGACGACGTCAACTCCCTGATCCTGGCGGGACGAACGGACCTGTGCGCGCTCGCCCGCCCGCACCTGTACGACCCGCACTGGACCCTGCACGCAGCCGCGGAGCAGGGCTACGACGGACCGGGTGTGGTGTGGCCCGCCCCCTACCGGGCGGGCAGCAGACGCCCGCAGACGGGCCGCACGGACGCGCCGAAGCCCCGTCTCACGCTCGGCACATGAGACCGACGGCGCGCCCGCCGGATTCAGGATCCGGCCGCGTCTGCCGCCTGCCCTGTCGCCGCGGCCGGGCGGTGGTCGGCGGCGGTCGGCGGCGGTCGGCGCGGTGCCGGCGCGCGGCCGTGCCCCGTGCGCGCGGCTCGGGTGGGGGCGCAGCCGCGTCCGCTGTCCGCCCGTTGTCTCCGCCGGGCAGGGCCGCCTGGACGGCTCGGACGGCGGGTGCGGTGCACTGCTCCGGTCGTCCGGACGACGGCTGCCCGCCGTGGCCCGCCTGGGCTCTGGGCACGGCGTGGCCATCCGGTTGCGGTGCCGGCGCCTGCCTGGCTGCCCGCTGCCTCCGCCGGGCACAGACGGACCGGCGTCCGGCGGAGCGCTCCGGTCGTCCGGACGACGGCTGCCCGCCGTGACCCGCGCGGGTGACGGGCACGGCGCGGCGATCCTGCTGCGCTGCCGGTGAAGGGCCGACCCCTCACACCCCGGCGAACCGCGCCCCCGCGTCCCGCAGCCGCTCGTGCAGCGCCCGGAACACCTCCGCCGAGCGGACTCCGGGCCAGTCGGCGGGCAGCAGGGCGGTGGGCAGGCCGGGGTCGGTGTAGGGAAGGTGGCGCCAGGAGTCCAGCGCGAGGAGGTAGTCGCGGTAGGCCTCCTCGGCCGGGGTGTCCTCCCGGTGCTGCCAGGAGTCCAGGACGGGCTCATGGGCGTCGAGGAAGTCCTCGTGTTCCTTGGCGATCGCGGCGAGGTCCCACCAGCGGGCGACCGCCTCGGCGGTGGGGGCGAAGCCCAGATGCTCGCCGCGGAAGAAGTCCACGTACGGGTCGAGACGCAGCCGGCACAGGGTGTGCCGGGTCTCCTCGTACAGTCGTGCCGGGGCGATCCACACCCCTGGGGCCGCCGTGCCGAAGCCCAGGCCCGCCAGCCGGGAGCGCAGCACATGCCGCTTCTGCCGCTCCGACTCGGGCACGGAGAAGACCGCGAGCACCCACCCCGCGTCCTCGCACGGCGCCGCGGCGTAGATGCGCCGGTCGCCGTCCTCCAGCAACTGCAGCGCCTCCGGCGACAGTTCGTACCCTGCGGCGCCGCTGTCGGTGCGGGCCGGCAGCAGCAGGCCGCGCCGTTTGAGCCGGGACACCGAGGAGCGGACGGACGGCGCGTCCACGCCGGCCGCGGCCAGGAGCCGGATCAGCTCGGCGACGGGTACCGGGCCGGGCATGAAGCGGCCGTACGCGCCGTAGAGCGTGACGATGAGGGACCTGGGGGCGTGCTGCTCGGACACGTTGATCATTTTAAGTCGTCGGTATCACTGCCGGTCACATCGCTGCGCAGCCGGAAACGCTGGAGCTTGCCGGTGGCGGTGCGCGGGAGCGCGTCGAGGAAGACGAACTCGCGCGGGCATTTGTAGGGCGCCAGCTCGCCCTTGAGGAAGGCGCGCAGCGCCGCCGGGTCGCGCCGGGCGCCGTCCCGGAGCACCGTGTAGGCCACGGCCACCTGACCGCGGGCCTCGTCCGGGCGGCCGACGACCGCCGTCTCGACCACGTCCGGGTGGCGCAGCAGCGCGTCCTCCACCTCCGGTCCGGCGATGTTGTACCCGGCCGAGATGATCATGTCGTCGGCGCGGGCCACATAGCGGAAGTAGCCGTCGGCATCGCGGACGTAGGTGTCGCCGGTGACGTTCCAGCCGCCCCGCACGTACTCGCGCTGCCGTGCGTCGGCGAGGTAGCGGCAGCCGACCGGCCCGCGCACGGCCAGCAGGCCGGGCTCCCCGTCGGGCACCGGCGCGCCGTCCGCGTCCTGGATCCGCGCCTGCCAGCCCGGCACCGGCACACCTGTGGTGCCCGGCCTGATGTGTTCGTCGGCGGCGGATATGAAGATGTGCAGCAGCTCGGTCGCGCCGATGCCGTTGATGACACGCAGGCCCGTGCGCTCGTGCCAGGCCCGCCAGGTGGCCGCGGGCAGGTTCTCCCCCGCCGACACACAGCGGCGCAGGGACGACAGGTCGTACCCGTCCAGCTCGTCCAGCATCGCTCGGTAGGCGGTCGGCGCGGTGAACAGGACCGAGACGCGGTGCTCGGCGACCGCGGGCAGCAGGTGCCGGGGACCGGCCTGTTCCAGGAGCAGGGCGCTGGCGCCGGCCCGCATCGGAAAGATCACCAGGCCGCCGAGCCCGAAGGTGAAACCCAGCGGGGGACTGCCGGCGAAGATGTCGTCCCTATGGGGGCGCAGCACATGTCTGGAGAAGGTGTCCGCTATCGCCAGTACATCCCGGTGGAAGTGCATGCACCCTTTCGGGTGCCCCGTGGTGCCGGAGGTGAACGCGATCAGCGCGACGTCGTCGGCGGCGGTGTCGACGGCTTCGAAGGGGGTGCCGGGTGCCGGGCGGCGCAGCAGGTCGTCCGGGGCCTCACCGCCGTAGGCCGTGATGCGCAGCCCCGGGACCTGAGCCTTCGCCAGGTCGTCCACCACCCGGACGTCGCACAGCGCGTGCCGCACCTGGGCGATCTCGCAGATCGTCGCCAGTTCGTGCGGGCGTTGCTGGGCGAGCACGGTGACCGCGACCGCGCCCGCCTTCAGCACGGCCAGCCAGCAGGCGGCCAGCCACGGGCCGGTGGGGCCGCGCAGCAGGACCCGGTTGCCGGGGACGACACCCAGGGAGCCGGTGAGGACGTGGGCCAGCCGGTCGACATGCCCGCGCAGCTCGCCGTACGTCCACACCGCCCTGCCGGGGGTGCGGAAGACCGGGCGGTCCGGGTCGGCGTGGCCGAGGAGTTCCTCGGCGCAGTTCAGCCGGTCGGGGTACCGCAGGTCCGGCAGGTCGAAGCGCAGCTCGGGCCACTCGTCCGGCGGCGGTAGGTGGTCGCGCGCGAAGGTGTCGACGTGGGCCGAGACGTGCATGGCGGTTCGCCCCCTTGCCGTGACAAGCGTCGAGACGGGCGTCCTGGTGAGCACGGGCGTCCTGGTGGGCTCGCCGTTCGAGCGTATCGTGTCGGTGACGGCAGTCAACTGTGCGCGATAACCTCGAGGGTGACGCGGAGGCGTCACGGTGACCCGCCCCGGAGGGATGGCCGACAGTGCCCGCATTCTCGCTGGAACCGGAACAGAGCGCCTGGTGTGCCGAACTGCGCACCCTGGCCGCAGAACGGCTCCGCCCGCTCGCCGACCAGGGAGAACCGGGCCGCGTCAACCGGGCCCTGCTCGCCGGACTCGGCCGACTGGGTCTGCTGGCCCGGCTGTTCACCTCGGGCGCGCTCGACCTGTGCCTGATGCGGGAGTCCCTCGCGCAGGGCTGCACCGAGGCCGAGACGGCGCTCGCCCTGCAGGGCCTGGGCGCCCATCCGGTGCACGCCCACGGCAGCGCCGCCCAGCGGGAGCGCTGGCTGCCCCGGGTCGCCGACGGCAGCGCCGTCGCCGCCTTCGCGCTGAGCGAGCCGGACGCCGGGTCGGACGCGGCCGCGCTGGCGCTCGCCGCCGAGCCGGACGGCAGCGGCTGGCGGCTCACCGGCGCCAAGCGGTGGATCTCCAACGCCCCCGAGGCCGACTTCTACACCGTCTTCGCGCGCACCACGCCCGGTGCCGGCGCCCGCGGCGTGACCGCCTTCCTCGTCCCCGCCGACCGGCCCGGACTCACCGGCCGCGCGCTGGAGATGCTCTGCCCGCACCCCATCGGTGCCCTCGACTTCGACGCCGTCCCGGTCACCGCCGACGACATGCTCGGCGAGGCCGACCGCGGCTTCGCCGTCGCCATGGGCACCCTCAACCTCTTCCGGCCCAGCGTCGGCGCCTTCGCGGTCGGCATGGCCCAGGCCGCGCTCACGGCGACGATCGCGCACACCCGCGAACGGCACGCGTTCGGCGGCCCGTTGATGGACCTCCAGGCCGTCTCCCACCAGGTCGCCGAGATGGCGCTGCGTACCGAGGCGGCCCGGCTGATGGTGTACGCGGCGGCGACCGCCTACGACACCGGCGCGCCCGGGGTCCCCGGGCGGGCGGCGATGGCCAAGCTGCTGGCCACCGAGACCGCGCAGTACGTCGTCGACACTGCCGTCCAGCTGCACGGCGCCCGCGCCCTGAGCCGCGGCCACCTTCTCGAACACCTCTACCGCGAGGTGCGTGCCCCGCGCATCTACGAAGGTGCGAGCGAGGTCCAACGGGGGATCATCGCCAAAGAGTTGTACACGTCGTACGCCACGACACCCGACCGGGAGGCCAGGTGACCACCGAGCGCGCCCATTCGCCCGAGCTGTCGCGCGTCAACCCGCCCGCCCTCTCGCGGCCCACCGGCTTCTCCCACGCCGTCGTCGCGACCGGCTCCCGGCTGGTGTTCCTGGCCGGCCAGACCGCCCTCGACGCCGACGGCAAGATCACCGGCGACACGCTGCCCGAGCAGTTCGAGCGGGCGCTCCGCAACCTGCTGGCCGCCCTGCGCGCGGCCGGCGGCACACCCGCCGACCTCGCCCGCGTCACCGTGTACGCCACCGACGTCGCCGACTACCGCGACTGTGCCCGTGAACTGGGCGGCGTCTGGCGTCGGCTGGCGGGGCGCGACTATCCGGCGATGGCGGTCGTGGAAGTCGTACGACTGTGGGACGAACAGGCCCTGGTGGAACTCGACGGCTTCGCCGTGCTGCCCTGACGGTCTGATCCGACGCGTCGGCGAGGGAGCGACGGTCACCCCCCCGGCTGCGGCCGGCCGGTACCGGTGGTGGCCCCTGCCCCGCGAGACGGGAGGCGCCCCGTGCCCGCCCGCCTGCTTCAGTCCCGGGCGGGGCGGCGCAGCGTGGCCACGAACTTGTAGCGCGAGCCCCGGTAGACCGCGCGCACCCACTCCACCGGCGTGCCCTCGGTGTCCCGTGAGTGCCGGGACAGCAGCAGCATCGGCAGCCCCACGTCGGTGGCGAGGAACTGGGCCTCGCGCGGGGTCGCCAGCGAGGTCTCGATGGTCTCGTCCGCCTCGGCGAGACGGACGCCGTACACCTCGGCGAGGGCCGTGTACAGCGAGGGGCAGGTCGCCAGCGAGCGGCGCAGGCCGGGGAAGCGGCGCGCGGACAGGTGGGTCGTCTCGATGGCCATGGGTGCGCCGCCGGCGAGCCGCAGCCGCTCGATGCGCAGGACGCGTTCGCCGACGCCGATACCGAGCAGGCCCGACAGCCGCCGGCCGGCCGGGATCTCCCCGATGTCCAGCACCCGCGAGGCGGGTGTGAGGCCCTGGGCCCGCATGTCCTCGGTGTGCGAGGTCAGCTGGAGGGTCCGGTACAGCTTGGGCTGGGAGACGAAGGTGCCCTTGCCCTGGATCCGGTCCAGGCGTCCTTCGCCGACGAGTTCCTGCAGCGCCTGCCGGACGGTGGTGCGCGAGGTGCCGAAGCGGACCGCGAGCAGACGTTCCGCGGGTACGGCCGCGCCGGGCTGCAGCGCCTCGGTGATCTGCAGGAGCTGCTGCTTGATCCGGTAGTACTTCGGCACGCGCGCGGTGCTGACGTCGGTGGTCATGCCTGCCTTCCTGGGTCGGCGAAAAGGGGCGAACGCGCTCCGGTGACTTTCTCGTAACGGCCGGGACCGGCTTGAGGAACCACCCTTGACACTCCAAAAGGTCTAGGCCAAGCTCCACCGTACTGGTCTACACCATTAGTGGCCAGGTCCCGAGCCCTACGTGCAACAGCGACGTGCGCAGGTCAACCGCCGAGGGCGTGGGGGGTCAGTGGCATCCCTTGAGGAGGGTGGCGTGAAGCGCAAGCTCGCAGCCGCGATCGTGATCGCAGGCATGATGGTCTCCGTCGCGGCGTGTGGCGGGGACGACAAGGGCAACGACAGCGGCAAGAACGCGGGGCCGGACAGCTTCAAGGGGCAGACGCTGACGGTCTGGACGATGGACGGCTCGGCGCCGCCGCAGTGGACCAAGGACGTCCGGGCCGCCTTCGAGAAGAAGACCGGCGCGAAGCTGAAGTTCGAGATCCAGAAGTGGGACGGGATCCAGCAGAAGATCACCACCGCCCTCTCGGAGTCCAACCCGCCGGACGTCATCGAGATCGGCAACACCCAGACCCCGGCCTACGCGGCCACCGGAGGTCTCGCCGAACTCGGCGACCTCAAGCGGCAGATCGGCGCCGACTGGACGCCGTCCGTCTCCCGGTCCTCCGTCTACGAGGGCAAGCAGTACGCCGCGCCCTGGTACTTCGCCAACCGCGTCGTCATCTACAACAAGAAGATCTGGGCCAAGGCCGGCATCAAGGGCACCCCGAAGACCCGCGACGAGTTCTTCAAGGACCTCGACACCATCGGCAAGAAGACCGACGCCGAGCCGCTCTACCTGCCCGGCCAGAACTGGTACTTCTTCGACGGCCTGACCGTCGGCCAGGGCGCCGACCTGGTGAAGAAGGACGGCGACAGGTACGTCTCCAACCTCGCCGACCCCAAGGTCTCCGCGGCCATGGAGATCTACAAGAAGTACGCCTCCTACTCCAAGGCCCCGAAGGACAAGGACGAGGCCACCCCGCAGCAGGCGACGGTCTTCGCCAAGGGGAAGACCGGCGCGTTCATCGGCATGGGCTGGGAGGCCGCCACCGCCGTCCAGGCCAACAAGGCCATCGAGAAGGACCTCGGCTACTTCACCATCCCGGGCGCCACCGCCGACAAGCCCGAGGGCGTCTTCCTCGGCGGCTCCAACCTCGCCGTCGCCCAGGGCAGCGAGAAGCAGGCCCTCGCCGAGGAGTTCCTGAAGATCGCCCTGTCCGACCGGTTCGAGGGAGAACTGGCCGAGCTCAGCGGCAACGTCCCGAACAAGAAGTCCCTGGAGACCAGCCTCAAGGGCAACGCCGCCGCCGAGGCCGCGGCCCCCGGCGCCGCGGTCGGCGGCACGACCCCGCTGATCCCCGAGTGGGCCGCGGTGGAGAACACCCCGAACCCGATCAAGTCCTACATGACCGCTGTCCTGAACGGTAAGTCCCCGGCGGACGCGGCGAAGCAGGTCGAGGGCGAGATCAACAAGCGCCTGGCCCAGCAGAACTGATGACCCGCGCCGGGGGTGCCGGACCACGGCACCCCCGGCCACGGAAGAGACGGCAACTCATGTCAGTGCAGACCGAAGGCACGGACACGGCCGGGGCGCCCGCTGTCCGCAAGACCCGGGTACCGGCGTCAGGAAGAGGTGAGGACGCCGTGTCCAGGGCCTCGGCCGGCCGCCGCCCCGCCGCCCCCTACCTGCTCCTGCTGCCCGCGCTGCTGGCCACCCTGATCCTGCTCGGCTGGCCGCTGGTGAAGAACGGCATGCTGTCGCTGCAGAACCTCAACCCGCGCCAGCTCATCCAGCACCTCACCGAGTGGAACGGCGTCGACAACTACAAAGAGGTCCTGACCGGTTCGGACTTCTGGAAGGTCGTCGAGCGCTCGGTGTTCTTCACCGCCGCCAACGTGGTCCTGATCATGCTGCTCGGCACCCTGACCGGCCTGCTGCTGGCCCGCCTCGGCAAGAAGATGCGGCTGCTGCTCCTGCTGGGCCTCGTCCTCGCCTGGGCCATGCCCGTCATCGCGGCCACCACCGTCTACCAGTGGCTGTTCGCCCAGCGCTTCGGCGTCGTCAACTGGGCACTGGACAGGCTCGGCTGGCACTCCATGGCCGACCACAACTGGCTCGCCACCCAGTTCTCCACCTTCTCGGTGATCACCCTGCTGATCGTCTGGCAGTCGATCCCCTTCGTGGCGATCAACCTGTACGCGGCCACCACCACGATCCCCAGGGAGCTGTACGAGGCCGCCTCGCTCGACGGCGCAGGCGCCTGGAAGAGCTTCACCTCGGTGACCCTGCCCTTCCTGCGGCCCTTCCTGTACGCCACGACCTTCCTCGAGGTCATCTGGGTCTTCAAGGCGTTCCCGCAGGTCTTCGCGCTGAACGAGGGCGGCCCCGACCGCCTCACCGAGACCCTGCCGGTCTACGCCTACGTCGAGGGCGTCGGCAACCAGCACTTCGGCGTCGGCGCGGCGATCTCGTTCCTGACCATCCTGGTCCTGCTCGTCATCACCTCGTACTACCTGCGCATGGTGCTCAAGCAAGAGGAGGACGAGCTGTGAAGCGCTCACTCTTCGGACGTATCTGGCCGGGCGCGACCGCCGTCGTCCTCTTCGCCGGCTTCGCGTTCCCCGTCTACTGGATGATCGCCACGGCCTTCAAGCCCACCGGCGACATCGTCACCGACAATCCCGTCTGGTTCCCCACCGACGTCACTCTCAGCCACTTCAAGAAGGCGGTCGACGCCGACCACTTCTGGACCCTGGTCGCCAACTCCGTCACCGTCACCGTCTGTTCGGTGCTGCTGTCCCTCGTCATCGCCCTGTTCGCCGCCTTTGCCCTGGCCCGGATGCGGTTCCGGGGCCGGCGCGGCTTCATCGTGACCTTCATGCTGGCGCAGATGGCGCCCTGGGAAGTCATGATCATCGCCATCTACATGCTGGTCCGCGACAACGACATGCTCGACAGCCTGGTCCCGCTCACCGTCTTCTACACGATGATGGTCCTGCCCCTGACCATCCTGACGCTGCGCGGCTACGTGGCCGCAGTGCCGAAGGAACTGGAGGAGTCCGCGATGGTCGACGGGTGCACCCGCACCCAGGCCTTCGTCAAGGTGATCTTCCCGCTGCTGGCGCCCGGCCTGATGGCCACCTCGCTGTTCGGCTTCATCACCGCCTGGAACGAGTTCCCGCTCGTCCTGATCCTCAACAAGGACATCGAGAAGCAGACCCTGCCGCTGTGGCTCTCCCAGTTCCAGACCGCCTTCGGCGACGACTGGGGCGCCACGATGGCCGCCTCGTCCCTGTTCGCACTGCCCATCCTGATCCTGTTCATCTTCCTGCAACGCAGGGCGGTCAGCGGTCTGACCGACGGCGCCGTGAAGGGATGACGTCTCCATGACAGCACCGACAACACTCGCCACCACCGCATCCGACAGCGGCTCCGCCGCGGGCGACACCCTCACCCGCGACGCCCTCGCGGTGCTGCAGCCGGGATTCGACGGCACCACCGCCCCCGACTGGGTGCGCCGCCGTCTCGGCGAAGGGCTCGCCTCCGTCGCCCTGTTCGGCCGGAACGTCGTCACCGAGGAGCAGGTCACCGCGCTGACGGCCCAGTTGCGCGCCGAACGCGAGGACCTGCTGGTGGCCATCGACGAGGAGAGCGGCGACGTCACCCGCCTGGAGGTGCGCACCGGCTCCTCCTTCCCCGGCAGCCACGCCCTCGGCGCCGTCGACGACCCCGGCCTCACCCGGGGCGTGGCCCGCGAGCTGGGCCGGCGCCTCGCCGCCTGCGGTGTCAACTTCGACTGGGCGCCCTCCGCCGACGTCAACGCCAACCCCGACAACCCCGTCATCGGGGTCCGCTCCTTCGGCGCGGGCACCGAGCTGGTGGCCCGGCACACCGCCGCCTGGATCGAGGGCCTGCAGTCCACCGGCGTCGCCGCCTGCACCAAGCACTTCCCGGGCCACGGCGACACGGGCGTCGACTCCCACCACGCCCTCCCGCGCATCGACGTCGACGCGGACACCCTGCACGCCCGCGAACTGGCCCCCTTCCGTGCCGCCATCGAGGCCGGCACCCGAGCGGTCATGAGCGCGCACATCCTCGTACCCGCCCTCGACCCGGACCGCCCCGGCACCCTCTCCCGCCGGGTGCTCACCGAACTGCTGCGCGGCGAACTCGGCTACCAGGGCCTGATCGTCACCGACGGCATGGAGATGCGCGCCGTCTCCGCCGCCTACGGCCTGGAGCGCGGCGCGGTCCTCGCGATCGCGGCCGGCGCCGATGCCATCTGCGTGGGCGGCGGCCTGTGCGACGAGGCCACGGTCCTCGGGCTCCGGGACGCGCTCGTGACCGCCGTACGCACCGGCGATCTGCCCGAGGAACGGCTGGCCGACGCCGCCGCCCGGGTGCGCGGCCTCGCCGCCTGGACCGCCGCGGCCCGCACCGCCACCGGGACGGTGCCCCCCGAGCCGGAGATCGGCCTGACGGCGGCCCGCCGCGCCCTGCGGGTCACCCGCACCGCAGCCGCCGAGCCGGTCGACGGGCCGGTGTACGTCGCCCGGTTCGACCCGGCACCCAACATCGCCGTCGGCGCCGAGACCCCGTGGGGCGTGGCCGCCGAGCTGCAGCGACTGCTGCCCGGCACCACCGCGGGTTCCTTCACCGGGGCCCGGGCGGGCGCCGCGGCCCTGGCGGCGGCGGACGGCCGCCGGATCGTCGCCGTCGTCCGCGACGAACACCGCCACGACTGGATGCGCGCCGCCCTCGACACCCTGCTCGCCGCCCGCCCCGACACGATCGTGGTCGAAATGGGCCTGCCCCAGGCCCCGCCGCGCGGCGCCCTGCACATCGCCACCCACGGCGCGGCCCGCGTGTGCGGTACCGCTGCCGCGGAGGCCGTCCTCACCGGCTGACCCGGCACCCCCCGGCCGGCCGCCCGCCTCACCGTGCGGGCGGCCGGCCGTATGCGGGGTATCCGCGTCCAGACGCGACGGGTGGTCGACGACGACGTTGCCGTCGGGGCCCCGGCCCACTTCTTCCGTTCCCCGCCCCGGTCACGCTTCGCCGACCGGTGCTGTCAGCACCGCGCGGACCGTCTTGCCGCTGGGCGGGTAGGGGACGGTGTCCCAGTGGTCGGCCAGCGGGCGACGGCCCCCGGCCGGGTCGCGCCCGCAGGGGCAGAGCAGGCCGGGAGCCGGAATCCGCCATGCCGCCGCCTCCTACCGGCGATACTGGACGCATGGACGCGACGACCACCGCCCCCCGCGCCGAGGTGTTGAGGGACCGCTACCGCAGCCGGCTGCCCGAGCGCCTGCAGGAGCTGGTCGGCCCCGTCGAGGGCACCGTCGAGCTGCCGCTGCACATCGTCTGGTCCGGGCGGACGGGCTACAGTCTGGACCGCCCGAAGTCCCGCATGACGCTCTACCGGACGGTTCTTGCCGAGGGCCTGCGCGAGGACCTGGCGGCATTCCTTCACCACCGGCTGCTGGCCGAGCAGTGGCCCGTTCTCCGCCGCCTGGTGAGCCCCTACGTCCGCGAGGTCTGGGAGGACGCCTTCCCCGAACTGACCCGCACCGCTCCGGCCGACACGACCACCGCGTGAAACTCACCCCGCTCCACGAGCGTCTCCTCGCCGACATCCTCGACCTCGGCTCCCCCTATCCCCTGGTCCTCACCGGCGGATACGCCGTGCAGGCCCATGGCCTGGTCGAACGCTTCAGCCGCGACCTCGACGTCGCCACGGAGAACCCTGCCCCGATGGAGGAGATCGTCGCCTCTCTCACCACCGGCCTCGCCGCGCGCGGCTGGCGGACCACGCACGTCCAGACCGACCCGCTCAGCGGTCGGTTCCTCGTCACCGACCCGGACACGGGCGAGGAGTGAGAGGTCGACGTCCTCAAGGAGGCGTTCTGGGCCCCGCCTGCCCAGACTCCCTACGGCCCTGTCCTCTCCCTCGACGACGTGATCGGTACCAAGGTCCGCGCACTTGCCGAGCGCGGCACCGTCCGCGACCTCATCGACGTCCGGGCGGCCTCCCGCCACCGCTCCACCGCCGACCTCGAATCCCTCGGCCGCCGCCGCGCCCCCGAGGAGTTCAGTCTCGAGGACCTCCGCGACCGACTCACCGGCGCGGACTGGTACGAGGACGAGGACTACGCCGCGTACGGGCTCGCCTCCCGGCAGATCGAGGAGCTCAAGACGTGGGCGCTGGAGTGGGCGGAGGACCTGGGGGCACGCATCCACGACGAGAACGCCTGACACCGAGCCGTAACCCCCTCCGCGCGGTCTGATCACACGCCGGCCGGTGGTGTCCGGAGCTCGGCCCGGACGGTCTTGCCGCTGGGCGGGTAGGGGACGGTGTCCCAGTGGTCGGCCAGAGCGGCGACGAGCGCCAGGCCGCGCCCGCCGGGGCGGAGCGGGTCGGATTCGGCGCCCGCCGGAAGAGGCCACGGGTAGACGTCCCCGCGGGCGTCGCTGACCTCCACGCGCAGGCGGCCGGCCCCCGGGGCGAAGACGAGCGTCAGCCGGAAACAGCGGCCCGGCACGCGGCCGTGGAAGACGGCGTTGGCGGCAAGCTCCGCAACGACGATCTCGGCACGCTCCGTGAGGCTCTGTGGAGCGCCCCAGGACCGCAGCTCTGCGACGCCGAGGAGTCGGGCGAGCCGGGCGCCGCGCCGCGTGGAGGACAGCAGCTGCGTGAATGTGCAGGTGTGAGGGCTTAGTTGGGGAGACGCTTGGTTCATGGGGCCAGCGTGGCGGCCGGATGCCGGTGGTTGCGAGCGTGGCACCCCGTACGCGGAGTGAGCGTACGGGCACATGGGGTGGACAGTACGCCGGGGATTCCGTCACGCTGAGTTGTGAGTGGCGGGGCGGCGTACGGGGCTGTCGCGGTGCGGTACGAAGAGAGGGGCGGCGTATGGGCAACGTCGATGGGGACGCGGCCGGGGCCGAGCGCGAAGCCGGAGATGCCGGCGCAGACGTCCGGGCGGCTCCGGCGGGGGAGTGGGAGCGGGAGCCCCATCCGTCGGACAGTCTGCGCACGTTCGGCGCGGTCGTCCAGGCCCTGCGCGAACACGCGGGGCTCAGCCGCGCCGAGCTGGCCGCCCTGGTCCAGTACTCCAAACACACCGTGGAGTCGGTGGAGTTGGGCCGCCGGATGCCGGACGAGGCGTTCGTGGAGCGCGCGGAGCAAGCCCTCGGCAACACCGGTGCGCTGCGGAAGGCCGCCCGCCATCTCACCCGGGGGGAGGCGGGCCTCGCGGCGTGGTTCCGGCGGTGGGCGCGGCTGGAGCGGGAAGCGGTGAGCCTGTGCACGTACGAGTGCCGGCTGGTGCCGGGGTTGCTGCAGTCGCAGGCGTATGCGCGGGCGGTGTTCGAGGGCACGATCCCGCTGCGGACCGACGCGGAGATGGAAGTGCAGCTCGCCGCCAGGATGGAACGGCAGAAGATGATGCGGGAGCGGCCGACCGTGCCGTTCAGCTTCATCGTCGAGGAGCACGTGTTCCGGCGGCGGTTCGGGGGCGCGGAGGCGATGCGTGAGCTGCTGGACCATGTCCTGGAGCGGAGTGCTCCGCGGAATGTGACGCTTCAGGTGGTGCCGTTGGAATCCGGGCTTCACGCGTGCCTGGATGGGCCGATGCGGATCCTGGAAACTCCTGCGGGACAGCGGCTCGGGTACTCCGAGGGCCAGAAGAACGGGCGGCTGATCTCCGACCCGAAACAGGTGAGTGCACTCTGCCAGCGCTATGAAACACTGCGCTCGCAGGCCCTGAGCCCCGACGAATCCCGGGCCCTGCTGGAGCGACTGCGAGGAGAGCTATGAGCAGCGGTACGACGGAACTCGCCTGGTTCAAGTCCAGCTACAGCGGCAGTGAGGGCGACGACTGCGTGGAGGTGGCGATCGCCGAACAGGCCGTCCACGTAAGGGACTCCAAGGACCTGACCCGCCCGGCCTTCGCGGTGGGCCGCGAAGGCTGGGGACAGTTCGTGCGGTTCGCGTCGGAGTGCTGAGGAGGCAGTGATCGCACCCGGTCGGGCCGTGACATGAGAAGGACCGCACGGCCCAGGTGAGTTGAGAGGCTGATCTGGGCCAGTGCGATCAGGCGGTGCGCCCCCGCACACGGCGGATCGGCCGCACGATCAGCCACAGCACCGATCCGACCAGGATGAGCAGGCCGGCGACCAGCAACGCGGCGCCGATCCAGAGCAGCCCCGCGATCTTCACGCCCACGGTCACATGACCGGCGAGCCTGCGCGACCCGTCGGGCTTCATGGCGACCGCCGCCACCTCGCCCGGCTGCACGGTCCACTTCAGTGTCTGGGCACCCTTTCCGCTGGCCTTGGCCATCCATACGTCGGCCTGATCCGGCAGCGTCCTGGGCGCGCCGCCCGGGTGCACGGTCTGGCGGTCGCCCTTGGAGTCCGAGTCGTGGATGGTGGTGTACTGGACGCCGTCCAGGTACTGGCGGAGCCTGGCCTCGTCGGTGACGCCGATGAACACCGTGTCGGCACTGTTGTCGGGCTTGAAGGTGATCCGGAGGCCTTCCTGCAGGCCCGCCATCGCTTTGTCGGGATTCCAGCTGTCGGTGGCCATGGCGTAGGTGTCGGTGCGGTGCGCGTACCGGCCGGTGCCCACGTCGATGTAGCCGTCGTCCTGGGTGGCCATGGCCATGGCAGTGCCACCCAGGCCGGCGAGTGTCAGGGCCACAAGGGACAGGACTGTCCCGACCACGACGGCAACGACCCGCCCCCTCGTCCAGCCGGCGGACCTGCCGCGTGAGTTCGTCTCTTCTGGTGAAGCACCGGCACCCTGGTAGGTCACAGAACCCTCCTCGATCTTGTCGCCCAAGTGTCGGACGTCGGGAGCACTTTGCATAGAAGAGCGATGCAGGACGACGCACAGATCCCCGCTTCCCCCGTTCGGCCCGCTCGATGGACGGCAGTCGGGTGAAGACCCTTTGGCCTCAGAGGCCGTCGGCAAGCTGCTGCGGCTCCTGCGGTGCGGCTGCCCCTACGGAACGGAATAGCCGCGGGCCGGCCCCGGTTGCCGTGACATGACGACTCATGCGCCGCGGCCCGAGGTGCTGCGATACACCGCCTTCTCCAGCACCCCCGACGGCGGAAACCCCGCCGGCGTTGTCCTGGACGCCACCGCCCTGGACGACAGCGACATGCTGGCCATCGCCGCCGACCTCGGATACTCGGAGTCCGCGTTCCTGTCCGCGCCCCCGGAGGGCCTCGGCGGCGAGGAGGGACAGGCGTACACCATCCGCTACTTCAGCCCCAAGGCCGAGGTGCCGTTCTGCGGGCACGCCACCGTCGCGACCGCCGTCGCGCTCGCCGAGCGGACAGGCCCGGGGAAGCTGGTGTTCGCGACGCGCGCCGGCACCGTGCCGGTGGAGGTGACCGAGGCGGGCGGGACGCTCAGGGCCACACTCACCAGTGTCGAGCCGCACATCGAGGAGATCGCCGACGCCGACCTCGGGGAGGCGCTCGCCGCGCTCGGCTGGCCCGCCGCCGATCTCGACCCGGCCTTCCCGCCCCGTATCGCGTTCGCCGGCGCCCGCCACCTCGTTCTCGCGGCGGCGACGCGCGAGCGCCTCGCGGATCTCGCATACGACTTCGCGCGCCTCGAAGCCCTGATGCACCGCTTGGACCTGACCACGGTCCAGTTGGTGTGGCGGGAGTCGGCCACCGTGTTCCACGTCCGTGACCCGTTCCCCGTCGGCGGCGTCGTCGAGGACCCGGCAACCGGCGCCGCTGCTGCCGCGTTCGGCGCGTACGCCCGTGAGTTCGCCCTGGTCCCCGAGGAAGCCGCTCTCACCTTGCACCAGGGTGAGGACCTGGGCCGCCCCGGCGAGCTCACGGTGACGCTGCGCGCGGGTGACCCGCGCGTCCGTGTCAGCGGCGCAGGAACTCGCATCAGCTGAGAGCCCGCGCAGGTGGGCGGGCCGGACAGCTCGTGCGGCGGTTTCCCGGCCCACCCAGTTGCGCCACGTGGACTCCTGTCCGTGGCGAAGGCCGGTCAGACGACCTGGAAGGGCCTGCTCACGCCGTAGCGCGTCGGACCAGGCGGGTCGGGATGACCAGGGAGGACGGCGGGCGGCCGGCGCTGTCCCCCTCCGCCCGCCGGTCGAGGCTGCGCAGCAGCAGCCGTACCATCAGCCGGCCCATCTCCTCGATGTCCTGGCGGACGGTGGTCAGCGGCGGGTCGGTCAGCTCGGCCACGTTGGCCATGTCGTCGAAGCCGACGACCGCCACGTCCTGCGGCACTCGGCGTCCGCGCTCCCGCAGGACGCGCAGGGCACCCGAGGCCATCAGGTCGGAGGCGACGAAGACGGCGTCCAGGTCGGGGGCGCGGTCCAGCAGCGTGGCCATCGCCTGTGCGCCGCCTGCCTCGGTGAAGTCGCCTTCGACGATGAGCCGGGGGTCGGCGTCCATGAGCATGTCGTGGTAGCCGTCGAGCCGGTCGACGGAGGCCGTCTGGTCCATCGGCCCGGTGATGGTCGCGATGTGGCCGCGTCCCAGCGAGATGAGATGGCGCACGGCCTCGCGAGCGCCACCGCGGTTGTCCGAGTCGACGTACAAGAGGCTGCGGTCCGATTCCGCTCCCGGCCACCCGGGACGGCCGCCGAAGACGGTCGGAATCCCCAGTCGGCGCGTGATGTCCGGCAGGGGATCCTCGTTGTGCAGGGAGAACAGCACGGCGCCGTCGACGTGACCCCCGGCGAGGTAGCGGCCCACCCTGTCGTAGTCGGCCGCCCCCTCCGTCAGCAGCAGGACCAGCTGGTGGTCGTTGCCGGCCAGCTCCCGGCTGATACCGAGGAGCTGCTGGGCGAAGAAGGGGTTGGTGAAGACCTTGGTCTCCGGCTCCGCGGCGATGACGGCGATCGCCCCGGTGCGCCGGGTGACCAGGGTGCGGGCCGCTTGGTTCGGCACGTACCCCAGTTCCTCGACGGCGCGGCGGACCTTCTCCACCAGAGCCTCGCGCACCCCGCTGCCCCCGTTGACGACCCGGGAGACGGTGGCCCGGGAGACACCGGCCCGTTCGGCGACGGCTTCCAGAGTGGGGCGGCGCGCGGAGGTCTGGTCGGACAAGGAACGCTCCTCTCGGGGACGGGAACAGCGTAGCTTCCCGGTGACCGGATGCGAGCGCGTGGGAAGAGAGCGCTCTCATGGCTGTGCGGCGGTGCAGACGGTGTCGCACGCGCAGGCCGCGTGACGGAACATCAATTCCCTTGCCGAGTAGGGGTCGAGAGGCGATACGTACGTGGCTGAGGGGAGGCGTTCGCCAACCGCGCGAAGTGTTGACAGGTGCGGAAGCTGTCCCTGGCCTCCCCCGTTTTGAGAGCGCTCTCACAGAGAGCCGTGAGGGTGCGGAGCACCGGTGACGGCAGCTGCGACCGGGTGGAGACCTGCCGGTACTTCGCGACGGACCCGGTGGCGGGCTGGGAGCACCCTGCCCTACAAGTAGCCGACACAGCTGAGGGCCTGGACCCCCTGGCGTTCAGGCCCTCAGATGTGTCCCGCGTCCGGCCGCGCCCGGGCCTGATCGGCGAGCATCCGTTCCAGGACCAGCAACGCTTCCGGGGCGTGCCGCGTATCAAGACGAACGGTGTAGATGAATCGGTTCAGTTCCGGGTTCGCCAAGGGCCGGGCGACGACCTCGGTCATGTTCCGGGGGAGGGCCATCCTGGGCAGTACCGCCACGCACAGACCCGCGGCGACGAACCCCAGGACGGTGTTGAAGTCGTCGCCCTCGTACTCCAGGCGCGCCTCGAAGCGCGAGGTCTTGGCCATCTGGGCCAGGAGGTCCAGCCGGAGGGCGGCTTCCGGAGCGGCGATCCAGGTCTCCGAGGCCAGGTCGGCCAGGTCGATGACCTGCCGGCCGGCCAGCGGGTGTCCGGCAGGCAGCACCGCCATCACCGGGTCGTGCGCCACCAGAGTGCGGCGCAGGGACCGGGGCGGTGGCAGGGGGATGAAGTCGTAGTCGTAGGTCAGTGCCAGGTCCATGTCCCCGCGTTTGACCCGGTTGTGGCTGGCCTCCGGTTCCAGCTGCGAGAGACTGACCTGGACGTCCGGGTAAGCGGTGTGCAACTGTGCCAGTGCGTTGGGGACGAGGCCGCCGGCAGCGGACGCGAACGCGCCGAGCCGGATCCGCCCGGAGGTGCCGGCGCGCATGGCGTCGAGCTCGGTGGACGCCGCCGCCAGAGCCGAGCGTACGCCCTGTTCGGCGTCGAGGAGGACCTGGCCGGCCGGTGTCACCCGCACCGGACGACGCTCCAGCAGCCGCAGCCCGGCGCGGCGTTCCAGCTCCGCTACCTGCTGTGACACCGCGGGTGCACTGTAGCCCAGCTCCCGCGCGGCGGCGCTGAAGGACCCGTGGCGCACCACGGCTTCGAGGGTGGCGAGCAGCCGGGGGTCGAGCGTTTGCATGGAGTTAAGCCTCGCTTATCTACCGCGAAGAAATCATTTCTTGTGCTTAAGGGTGCACGGCGCCAGGATTCTTGCCGAACGGCCGGGGTGGTGACTCCCTCCCGCCCTGGCCGTGGCCGATCCCCTTCCCCGCACAGCAGGCGCATCCGTGCGCCTGCTGTACCGCGCGCCGGCCTTTGCCGCGCCCGGTGCGCTGCTGTGCCACCGGAAGGAGTCACAGGCCGACGATCGACCTTCGAACTTCGAAAGGGGGGACGTTGCGCACACCGCTCATCGGCCTCACCACCTACCTCACGGAAGCCCGATGGGGAGAGTGGGACCTGCCTGCCGCGGTCCTGCCCGCCGCCTACGTGCGAAGTGTCCAGGCCGCAGGCGGCCGGGCTCTCCTTCTGCCTCCGGACGCGCCCGAGGCCGCTCCCGATGTCGTGGCCCGCCTGGACGCGGTCGTCCTGACGGGCGGCGAGGACCTGGACCCCGGGCTGTACGGAGCCGAGCCGCATCCGTGCACGGGAGCACCGGTGCCCGAACGCGACCGGTGGGAGTGGGCCGTACTGACCGCCGCCCTGGAACGCGACATGCCCGTGCTCGGCGTGTGCAGGGGCATGCAGCTGATGAACGTCCAGGCGGGCGGCACCCTCATCCAGCACCTGCCCGAGAAAGTCGGGCATCAGGCCCACAACCTACGGCTGGGGTTCTTCAGCCGGCACACGGTCGCCACGGTGCCCGGCACCCGCCTGGGTGCGCTCCTGCCCGGGACACGGCCGGTTCCCACGCACCACCATCAGGCGGTGGATCTGCCGGGGGCGGGTCTCGTCGTGGCCGCCCGTGCCGAGGACGGCACCGTGGAGGCCATCGAGAGCAACCGGCACCGCTTCGCGCTGGGCGTCCAATGGCATCCTGAGATGGATACGGGCCACGCGATCGTCGAGGCGCTCGTGGCCGCAGCCGGCTCGCCCCAGGCCGGCGCGCCGACCCGTGTGAGGCAGGCAGACATGCAGCGCACCGGCTCCGCCTAGGCGCCTGCGCCGCTCGGCATCCCGCCCACTCGCGACACCACCGGCCGCCCGTCGACCACCGTCCAGGCGTTCCCCAGCAGGGCGATGTGGGGGGTGCGTTCGCAGCCGGCCGGCCACGAGGCCGTTCGTGGCTGTGCCGTAGCGGCGTCAGCTGTCGTCGTCGGCCGGTGGGTGTGGCACGAGCGGACGGAAACATGCACCCTCGGCCGGTTTTCCGTGTCGGGTCCGCTGCTCCACGAGGAGCCAGACCGCTGCGCCGTACGCGGAACGCGGGTCTGTCTGCACGGAGAGCGGACAACGGCGATGCAGACTTGGGTCTCCACTCCCGCTCAGGAAGGCACCGGCCCTGAATGCCCCGCTCGCGGAGACACTCTCCGCCACCCTCCTCGTGGCAGTCCTTGTCTGCGCGGTGATCCGCCCCTGGGGCTGGCCGGAGGCCGCCGTCGCGGTCCCCGCCGCCGGAGTGGTCATCGCCGTCGGCGCGATCTCCCTGCACCACACGGCGGACGAGGCCGCCCGGCTGGGACCGGTCGTCGGCTTCCTCGCCGCCGTCCTGGTCCTGGCCCAGCTGTGCGACGACGAGGGCCTGTTCCACGCCTGCGGCACCTGGATGGCCCGCACGGCCGCGGGCAGCTCGCACCGGTTGCTGGTCCTGGTGTTCGCGGTCGCCTCGCTGATCACGGCGGTGCTGAGCCTGGACGCCACGGTGGTCCTGCTGACGCCGGTGGTGTTCGCCACCACCGCCCGGCTCGGCGCCCGCGCCAAACCACATGTGTACGCCTGCACCCACCTGTCGAACACCGCGTCGCTGCTGCTGCCGGTCTCCAACCTCACCAACCTGCTGGCATTCGCCGCCAGCGGACTGAGCTTCACCCGCTTCGCCGCCCTGATGGCGCTGCCCTGGCTGGTGGCCATCGGTGCCGAGTACCTGGTGATCCGCCGGTTCTTCGCCACCGACCTGGACGCCGGGGCTCAGGCACCCCCCTCACCCGAGCCGCGCGAGGTACCGGCATTCGCCCTGGCCACGGTGGCCTGCACCCTGGCCGGTTTCGTGGTGACCTCCGCGCTCGGGATCAACCCGGCGTGGGCGGCAGCCGCGGGCGCGGCCGTGCTGGCCGGACGTGCCCTTGCCCAGCGCCGCACCACCCCCAGGGCGATCGTGCGAGCCGCGGCGCTGCCGTTCTGCGCGTTCGTCCTGGCCATGGGCATCGTGGTCCGTGCGGTCGTCGACAACGGCCTCGCCGACGCGCTCGGGCACATCCTGCCCGACGGCACCGGCCTGCCCGCACTGCTGGGCATCGCGGCCCTGGCCGCCGTACTGGCCAACATCATCAACAACCTGCCCGCCGTGCTGGTCCTCCTGCCGCTGACCGCCCCCGTCGGGCCCGGCGCCGTCCTGGCGGTGCTGCTCGGGGTGAACATCGGCCCCAACCTCACCTACGCCGGATCCCTGGCCACCCTGCTGTGGCGGCGTATCGTGCGGGAACACGACAGTGACGTGGACCTGGGCGAGTTCACCCGGCTCGGGGCTCTCGCCGTGCCCGCCGCCTTGCTGCTCGCCGTGGTGGCACTGTGGACCTCGCTCCACGTGATCGGAGGCTGAACCCGTGACCGTCATCGCCTGGATCGTCGAAGGAACCTGGGCCGCCTGCGTCGACGCCGCCCGCACCCACGCCCCCGAGGGCACCGACATCGTGCTGCTCCATGTCGCCGGACCCGACGTACCCGGCGCTGCCCACGGTGCCTACGCCGGACTGCTGGGCCGGGCACGCCCCGACCGCGACCCCGGCACGGTCGTGGAACGCCTCGCCGCCGCGGCCGGCGAACACCTCCTGGACGCCGCGGCCGAGAGGCTGGGACGCCCCTGCACCCGCGTCGAGCGGCACGGCCGCATCGAGCGGGAAGTCGTGGCCGCCGCGGAAGGCGCCGACCTGCTCATCCTCGCCCGCGACGGCGACCGCTCCCACCTCGGGCCACGCAGCCTAGGCCCCGCCAGCCGCTTCATCGTCGACCACGCCCCCTGCCCCGTCCTGCTCATCTGGCCGGAGACCGCACCCGGCACGCACACCATCCCGCCGCCGCCCCACCCCCCGCACCATCGGTAGCGGGTCGACCCGTCGCAGGCACCGTGCGGGCCGTGGGAGCCATGGAGGCCGTGGAGGCCGTGGGACCGACAGCGCGGCGGCGACGGGCTCGGCCGCCGGTGCGGGATCAGTGGGGCAGGGCGTCTTCCACGAGCGCCACCGTCGCGCGGGGATCGGGGACCTGGACCACGAGGCGGGCGTATCGCTCGTCGGACAACTGGATGACCACTGCCTTGGCCGGGTCTTGAACGTCCCAGAAGACCCGTTCGCCATCGACGTGGAAGGTGCCGGCGGTGATGACGCCCGGGACATAGGTGCCCAGGGACCGGAGTCCCTTGGGCTCCCTGACGATCCCGGGATCAGCCGTGGCACCCCGCACGTGGGCCAGAGGGATCGTCAGGCGGCTCTTGAGCGCCCAGAGTCTGTCCAGCCCCTCGATCTCCACGATCAGGTTGCCGTCGTCGATGCTGACGTGTGCCATGGTGTTTCCTTCGCTGTGAGAGTGTCAGGGTCGGCCGAGACGCTGGGCCAGGGCGGCGCCGGCCCGGGTGGTGCCCGCGTCGGTCGTGCCGGACCTGGCCCGTGCGCGCAGCCCGATGAGCAGTGCGGTGGCCGCCGCGGGAACGGCGTCGGCGTCACCGTTCCCGGCCGCCTGGTCCAGCGCGGTGAACGCCTCGCCGACCAGTCGGGCCACCTCGGCGTCCACGGGTGCGCGCTCGACCGCGGCCAGCAGGACCAGATCGAGTGCCGTTCCGGTGACCGCGTCGGCGAGGACCTCGTGCGTCCCTTCCGCGTGGCCGCCCGCTGCGGTGACACGCTCCACCAGGCCGGCCACCTCGTGGTCCACGGACCACTTCAGCGCGGCCAGGTAGAGCCCGCGTTTGCTGCCGAATGTCTTGTACAGGCTGTTGCGGTGCACACCGAGGTGTGACACCAGGTCGTCGACGGATGTGCCGTCGTAGGTCCGGGTCGAGAAGAGTCTCGCCGCCGACCGGATCACGTCAGCCTCATCGAATGCCCTCGGTCGTCCCATGGAAGGACCGTACAGAGTTCAGGAATGGTCAGTCAAGAACGATCGTTCCTTAACTTCGTCCTGGACGCGGCGGGAACGGTTCGGCACTTGCCGAAATGACCCGTCCCTACGCTCGGATCATGAAGATCATCGAGCCCCTCGTCCGGCCCGGTTCCGACATCGATCCCTGTGTCTCCATAGAGCCGAGCGTTCTGTACTTCGGCACTCCCGTGGTGCTCCTGTCCACCGAGAACCCGGACGCCTCCGTCAACCTGGCCCCGATTTCCTCCGCCTGGGCCCTGGGGCAGGTGGTCGTCCTCGGCCTGGGCCGGGACGGTCAGACCGCGCACAACCTCACCGCCCGCCCCGAACTCGTGATCAACGTCGCCGGCCCCGGTCAGTGGCAGGCCGTCGAACGCCTGGCACCGCTCACCGGCCGCCACCCCGTCCCCTCGACCAAGCACGAGGGCTGCCGCTTCGAGAAGGACAAGTTCGGCGCGGCGGGGCTGAGCAGCCGCCCGTCCCACACGGTCCGCCCGCCACGGGTCGACGGATGCCCGCTCCAACTCGAGGCGCGTGCCGAGCGCGTCCGGCCGGACGCCTCCGGTGAGTTCGTCATCGTCGAGGCCCACGTGCTGAAGGTGCACGCCGATCCCCGTATCGTCGTCCCCGGTACCGATCACATCGACCCGGCCCTGTGGAGCCCGCTCATCTATAACTTCCGGCACTATTTCGGCCTCGGCCCGGAACTCGGCCACTCCTACCGCTCCGCCACACCGCGTGACGTCGACGCGCCCGGCACGGACCCAGGAGCGCACACATGACGGCGCCGTACGTCCACCACTACGGTGCGGCTGGAGGACCCGCACTGCTCGCCCTGCACGGGATCAAGGGGCACGGCGCTCGCTGGCGGCGCATGGCCGAGACGTCCTTGGGCGACTTCTCGGTCATCGCGCCGGACCTGCGCGGGCACGGACGCTCCGACCACGCCCCGCCGTGGGACACCGAAGCCCATGTGGCGGACATGCTCGCCGTGCTGGACGCCCGTCACCTCGATCGTGTGGATCTGCTCGGGCACTCGTTCGGAGGGCTGATCGCGCTGCGGCTGGCCCACGCGGCCCCCGAACGCGTCGGCCGGATCGTCCTGCTCGACCCCTCGGTCGGACTGCCCGCCGCGCAGATGCACGAGCAGGCCCGCCGGACGCTGAGTCCCGGCTTCTTCGCGGACCCGGAACAAGCGCGCGCGGAGCGCAGGTCGGCCTGGCCGGCCGTCTCCGCCGCCACCGTGGAAGAGGAGGTCGCCGAGCACCTCGTACAGCGCGACGACGGGACATGGCAGTGGCGCTTCGAGCCCGCGGCCGTCGTGACGGCGTGTTCCGAGATGGCGGGAGCGGCCGTCACTCCGCCCGCCGCCGTGCCCACGCTCCTCGTCGTTGCCCGCCGGTCGGGCTTCGTCCGCCCGGAGTACGTCCGGGCCTGCCGGGCGACGCTGGGGGAGCGCCTGACGGTGGCAGAGCTGGATGCGGGCCACATGCTGTATCTCGAACGCCCCGAGGAGACCGGTGAGCTGATCCGCCGCTTCCTGGCGTATCCGCGCGAGGGGACCGCACGGCGGCGATGACCGAGGCGCCCTTCCCGGAGCGCCGCGGGATCCCCGCCCGGCAGCGGGACGTCGCCGCGGCGGTCTGCCGCAAGCCCGTGAAGGCCAGTGCCTTCGCCCTCGCCCGGCGGCTGGTGAAGGAGCGCGTCCGTGAACACGGGTGGGTCCGTCCCCGGCGGCGGGGACGGACCCACCCGGCCGTCTGCCGTCCGGTGCGCCCGCTCACGGCGTCCGGCGGTGCCGCCGGTGACGGTGTGGCGCCGGGATGGAATGATGACCGGCGACATAAGGCGACGGCGGTCCGAGGAAGCCGGTGTGAATCCGGCGCGGTCCCGCCACTGTGACCGGTGAGCGAGTTCCGGAACGCCACCGCCCCGACCGGGCTGGGAAGGCGGGACGAGCGACGACCCGGGAGCCAGGAGACTCACGCGGTCGCCTCCTCGAGCAACACCGGGGCGGATCTCCCCGGGAGGGGAGTGGTGCGGCGTGCCCGAGAGGCCGACGCAAGAGGTATCCGGCGCGTCTGCGGGGTGGAACGGTTCGGCACCGTCCCGGGTCGTCGTGTGCCGGGACTGCTGCTGCGGCAGTCCCAAGGTGACCGGGATCGACCACGCGGCGCAGACCGCGCGTCTGCGGGCGGAGGTCCCGGTGCGGATCTCGGACTGCCTCGACGTGTGCGACCAGGCCAACGTCATCGTCGTACAGCCCTCCGCCGCGGCTCGGGCCGCGGGTGCGCGGCCGGTCTGGCTGGGGCTCGTCAACGACGCGGACGCGACCGAGGACATCCTCACCTGGGTGCGTGCGGGCGGCCCGGGCGCCGCTCCACAGCCGGACATCCTGGACCTGTACGCCTTCACGCCGCCGCGGCGGCGTGCGGAGCGGTGAGGCCCGCACCGTAAGGAAGCGGCCGGACCTCACCCCGGCCACCGTCCCACCACATCATCCCGGAAGGAACCGACGAGATCATGCGCGTCATCGTGGCCCTCGGCCGGACGGAGGCGTTCGGATGACCGGCACCGAAGAACCCGTGCTGTTCCACACCGCCGGACGGGCCGCCCACATCACGCTCAACCGGCCGAAGGCCATCAACGCCCTCAACCACGACATGGTGCGCCGCATCGACGAGGCCCTGACCGCGTGGGAGCACAACCCGTCGGTGGAGACCGTGGTCGTCTCCGGGGCGGGGGAGCGGGGCCTGTGCGCGGGCGGGGACATCCGTGCCATACACGACGACGCCCGCGACGGGGACGGCTCCGCCTCGGCCGCGTTCTGGCGCGACGAGTACCACCTCAACGCCCGTATCGCTCGCTACCCGAAGCCGTACGTCGCCCTCATGGACGGCATCGTGATGGGCGGCGGCGTCGGCATCTCCGCGCACGGCAGCGTCCGGATCGTCACCGAACGGTCGCGGATCGCCATGCCGGAGACCGGCATCGGCTTCGTCCCCGACGTCGGCGGCACCCACCTGCTCGCCCTCACCCCGGGCGAACTCGGCACCCACCTCGCGCTGACGGGCGCCCAGATCGGCGCGGGTGACGCTCTGCTGTGCGGTCTCGCCGACCACTACGTACCGTCCGCTGCCCTCGGTGCCTTCGTCGAGGACCTCGCTGACATGCCCGTACGGGATGCTCTCGTGCGCCATGCACAGCCCCCGCCACCAGGGCAGTTGGCCGAGTGGCAGGACTGGATCGACGCCTGCTACGCCGCCGGGACGGTGGAGGAGATCGTCCGTCGGCTGCTCGACCACGGCTGCCCGGACGCGAAAGAGACGGCCGAGACCCTGTTCAGCAAGTCGCCCACCGCTCTCAAAGTGACCCTGGCCGCGCAGCGCCGTGCCCGGCATCTGGGCACGCTGGAGCGGGTCCTCGACCAGGAGTACCGCGTCTCCTGCGCCGCCCTGAGCACGCCCGACCTGGTGGAGGGCATCCGCGCCCAGGTCATCGACAAGGACCGCAACCCACGCTGGTCCCCCGCGACCCTCGCCGAGGTCACCGACGCCCACGTGGAACGCTTCTTCGCCCCGCTGGGTCACCGCGAACTGGGGCTTGCCGGGCCCGGGAGCACCACCCCGGAGGCGGCGCGGCAGTGATCGCGCCGGAAGGGAGCACCCACGTGACCAGGCTGGGCTCTCAGACCCGGCCGCCGGTCGTGCAGGCCCCGTCCAGTGCGGCGAGACCGGCCCGGCTCTCCTTGGCGCGCTTGGGCAGGGAGTGCAGGAGAGACAGGTCGAGGCAGGTCTGCCAGCAGCGGCGGGCGGCCTCCCACTCCCCGAAGTGATGGTGGGCGCGGGCGGTTTCCGCGAGGCAGTCCGCCGCGCCGCCGTGATCTCCGAGCTCGCGACGGATGGCCAGCGCTTCGCCGAGCGCCGCGAACGCCTCGTCCCGCAGGCCGAGTTCCTTGAGCGCGGAACCGTAGTGCGTCAGGGCCGTGGCGAGCGGCGTGGGCCGTGCCTCCTTCCGCAGCAGCGGGATGCGCAGGCGATGCTGCTCCACGGCACCCTGGTAGTCCCCGGCCAGCTCCAGCGCGTCAGCGATTCTGCCGCGTACGAGAGCCTCGCTGGCCGGGCTGTCAGCCCCGCGGTACAGCTCCTGCGAGCGCAGTGCGTACGCGAGCCCCTCCTTCGCCCGTCCGGCCTGTACGTGGAGTGCCGCCATGTTGCCCGTGATCGACGCCTGGGCCGTGACGTCCCCCGCCCGCTCGAAGAGGTCGAGGGCGATCCGCAGGTTCTCCAGGCACTCGTCGTTGCGGTAGGCCATGCCGTGCGCGACGGCGATACGGCGGTACAGCCAGGCCTGTCCCACGGTGTCGTCATGGTCCACGGCGATCGCCAGGGCGGCCTTGAGACAGGTGTCCCATTCCCCTGTCCACCAGTACGTGTCCGCGTACCCGAACAGCCCCACGGCCAGCCGCCAGGCCACGTCGGAGCGGCCGAGAGCACCGGCCTGGGATATCGCGTGCCGGATGACGGGCAGCTCCCGCACGTACCACTGCAGCGCGTCGTGAGCATCCGTGAAGTCCGCTACGGGTTCGTCCGGTTGGTCGTCCAGCGGCGGGGGCGGCTGGGTCTCACCGACGGTCACCCACGAGGCCTTCCTCACCGCCGCCACGTACCAGGACAGCAACCGCACCGTGGCGTCTGCCCGTTCCTGCGCGGTCATCTCCGCACAGGCCCGCTCGGCGGCGTACTCGCCCAGCAGATCGTGCAGGCCGTACCGGTCCGGCGCAGGGCTCTGCACGAGGTGGACATCGGTCAGGAGGTCCAGCAGCCGGGCGGTCTCCCGCACGGGGAGGCCGAGCAGCGCCGCCGCCGACTGCGAGGTCAGCTCATGGCCGGGCCACAAGCCCAGCAGACAGAACGCCCGGGCGGCAGCCCGCTCCTGGGGTTTCTCACTCTCGCGCATGGCGACGTAGCTCATCGCGAAGGCCGCGTGGACGTCGAGACCGCCCACGCTGAGTTCGTGCAGACGGCCGGAACCCGACGACAGACGCTGCGCGAGCACGGCGAGCGGCCACGTCGGCCGGGAAGCCAGCCGGCCACCGACCACGCGCAACGCCAGCGGCAGCCCGCCGCACAGAGCCAGGATCTCGGCCGCGGCAGCCGGTTCCTCGAGCACACGCCGGGTTCCGCACAGTGCCGCCAGGAGCATCTCCTGATCGCAGGCACCCAGGGGCGACAGCGGGACGAGCACGGCATCCGGCAGATCGGCCAGGGTGTGACGGCTGGTGACCAGGACGGCACAGCTTCCGCTGCCGGGCAACAGCGGCAGGATCTGAGCGGCATCCCGGGCGTTGTCCAGTACGAGCAGCATCCGGCGTTCCGCCATGACGGTACGGAACAGCGCCGCGCAGTCGTCCGTGTCGTCGGGGAGCGATTCCGTACACATTCCGAGATCCGACAGGAACCGTGCGAGCAGACTGCGAGGGCTGCGCAGGCTGCCCGGACCGAAGCCGCGCAGGTCGGCGTACAGCTGCCCGTCCGGGAACTCGTCGCGCAGCCGGTGCGCCACATGGACGGCCAGGGCTGTCTTGCCGACACCCGCCATACCGGAGACGACGACCGTCGAAGGACCGCGGCCGGGCGGCTGGTTCTGGACGTCCGTGCGCGGGCGCAGCAGCGCGGTGAGTGCCGCGATCTCCGCCTCCCGGCCGGTGAAACAACCGGCCACCGCGGGAAGCTGGCGCAGGGGCCGGCGCCCCGGCCCGGAAAGGGACGCGGATGCCGGCTCCGCCGGGGCCTGAGCGCCGTCACCGGCGAGCACCATCTGGTGCGTCGCCCGGACAGCCTCGGACGGCTCGACGCCCAGCTCCTCCACCAGGTTCCGGCGCAGACGGATGTACGCCTGCAGCGCCTCCGCCTGCCGCTCGGAACGGAACAGGGCCAGCATCAACTGCCGGTGGAAAGCCTCCCGTAGCGGGTGCTCCAAGACCAACAGGCTCAGTTGCGGGATCAGTTCATGGTGCCGGCCAAGAGCGAGGGCCGCGTCGAACCCCCACTCCAGCACCTGAAGCCGCGTTTCGAGCAGTTGCTGCACCACCTGCCCCTGCGCCGCGGCATCCGCGAACTCTTCGAGATCCGCCAGCGGTCGGCCCCGCCACAGCGCCAGGGCGGCGTCGCTGTGCCGGGCCACCGTGTCCCAGTCCTCGTCCAGATGTGCCCGGCGCGCGGCGCCCGCACGAGCCTCGAAGACCTCGGCGTCCAACTCGCCCTCGCCGACGTGGAGCCGGTACCCGGGAGGCGCCGCCGTGAGCCGCGGGGGCTCATCACCGAGGAACGCCAACTCTCGTCGCAGCCGCGCTATGTGGTTGAACAGCGAGGCGTCGGCGCTCGCCGGAGGAGTCGGCCCCCACAGAGCCTCCTTCAGGCTCTCCTTCGACACCGTCCGGTTGGCCTGAAGCAGCAGCGCAGCAAGGAGAACACGGACCTTGTGACCCCTCACCGGTCGGCTCTGCGCCCCGTCGTGGACCATCAGCGGCCCCAGCAGCCCGAATACCGGCATCACACCCCCTCGGCTTTCGGCCATCCTAAGACGGCGCGTGCCCTCACCCTCCGGCGAAACGCCAGTGCGAAGAAGGCGCGGCTGTGTCCGGAGCCGGCGTACGACTCGGGTCACCCAGGCGCGCGGCACCTCCCGTACCGTGGCCCGTTCGCATCAGCCGGCCCCGCCAGGACCATCAGGCCGCCTGGTCCGTCACGCGGTCTCGCCCAGGACGGTGTCGAGGCGGTCCAGGACGTGCGGCCAGCCCTTGCCCATGCCGTCGTACGCCTGTCGGCCCATCGGGGAGTCGAGGTCGAAGCCCGCGTGGGTCAGGACGAGGCGGGTGCCCTCGCCCTCCGGGCGCAGCGTCCACGTGATGGTGGTGTCGAGTGAGCCCTCGGCGAATCGGTAGGCCAGCAGTCGCTGCTCCTCCACCTCGGTCACCTCGCAGGGCCGGCTGCCGAAGCTGCCCATGTCGAGGGTGAAGCGGTGCCCGACGACGGGCTCGATGTCGCCGGCGGCCCACCAGCGGGCGTGCACGCCGGGGTCGGTCAGGGCCCTCCAGACCGCCGCCGGGGGGTGGGGCAGGAACTTCTCGCAGATGATCGTGTCGTTCTCGGTCATGTCTCGGCCAGCCGTGTCGGTTCGAGGTGGTGGAAGCGGTGCCGGCCGCGTGGCTCCTCGCGCACCGGTCGGGCCGTACGGAGCACCGCCAGCGTGGGCATGACGCCAGTATGCGTCGGAGAACTCCGACGCATCCGCGACGCTGCCGGCTTCGCATGCCGCTGCTTGCGGCCGGCAGCGTCAGTACACGTCCCGGACGTACCGTTTCTCCGCGGACATCCGCCTCACATACGCGGTGGCCTCGTCGCCGTCCATACAGCCATGCGTGGCGACGATGTCCTTGAGCGCCTGGTCGACGTCCTTGGCCATGCGCCCCGCGTCGCCGCAGACGTAGAAGTGCGCGCCGTCCTGGAGCCACTGCCACAGGCGGGCGCCGTTCTCACGCATCCGGTCCTGGACGTAGACCTTGTTGCGCTGGTCGCGTGAGAAGGCGAGGTCGAGGCGGTCGAGGTGGCCGGATGCCCGGTGTGCCTCCAGGTCCTGGCGGTAGTAGAAGTCGGTGGCTCGGCGCTGTTCGCCGAAGAAGAGCCAGTTGGGGCCGGTGTGGCCGCGGGCCCGGCGGTCTTCGAGAAAGCCGATGAAGGGCGCCACGCCGGTTCCCGGGCCGACCATGATCATGGGCGTGGCCGGGTCGGCGGGTGGGCGGAAGTGCGCTGAGCGCTGGACGAAGACCTGGACGGGTCCGTCGTCGGCGCTGTCCGCGAGGTAGGTGGAGCACACACCCTTGCGGTCCCGGCCGAGGTCGTTGGTGTAGCGGACGACGGAGACGGTGAGGCGTACCTCGCTGGGGTGGGCGAGCGGGCTGGAGGAGATGGAGTACAGGCGGGGCTGGAGGCGCTTGAGTACGCAGGTCCAGTCCGCGGCCGGGGCACGGACAGGGAACTCGGCGACGACGTCGGCGGCCTGGCGGCCCCAGCTCCACCGGGCGAGCGTCTCCTTGTTGTCCGGGCGCAGCAGCCGTTTGAGGTCGTGGTTGCCGGTCCGCTCGGTCACGAACCTGAGCAGGTCGGCGGTGACGCGCGAGATGTCCAGACGGGTGCGCAGCGCTTCTTCGAGGGGCAGGGGCGCACCGTCGCCGAGGTCCACGGGTTCGTCGGGGTCGAGTCCGGTGAGCGCGAGCCACTCGGCGACGAGTCCGGCGCTGTTGGTCGGCCATATGCCCAGGGCGTCGCCGGCGTCGTAGGCGAGTTCGCCGCCGCGGGTGTCGAAGGCGAACTGCCGTACCTCTTTCTCGGAGCCGGGCAGGCTCAGCAGCCTGTTGCCGATCAGCAGGGTGGCGAACGGCGACGCCTTGCTGTAGCCGGCCGGTGCCGAAGCGGGCGGCGCTGCGGTGTCGGGTGGTGCGGTGGCCGCGACGGCTGCGAGGGCGGGTTCGGGTGCTGTCGCCCCCACCGGGCCCGATTGCCCAGGCTGCCGGTCGTCGGCCCTGGTCAGGGCGGCGGCCACCTGGCCGAGCCACTGCTCGGCGGTCTCCTCGAAGTCGGGTTCGCAGTCGGTGCGGGGCAGGAGGCGGGTGGCGCCGAGGGCTTCGAGGCGTGCGTCGAGCCGGCGGCCGTGGCCGCAGAAGTCGTCGTAGCTGGAGTCGCCGAAGGCGAGGACCGCATACCGGAGCCCCTCCAGCCGTGGGGTGTCCGGGGCGGACAGGGCCTGCCAGAAGTCGACGCCGTTGTCCGGGGCCTCGCCGTCGCCGAAGGTGCTTGTGACCACCAGTACGTCGGTGCCGGTGGTGAGACGGGCGGGGGCCGCGTCGGCCATGGGCAGCAGTTCGGGGGTGAGTCCCGCCCGGGTGAGGTGTGCCGCGGTGTGCGCGGCGAACTCCTCGGCGGTGCCGGTCTGCGAGGCCCACAGGATCACCAGACGGCGGGCCGGTTCCGCCGTGTCGGTGGACGGCGCTCCCGTGCGGGAGAACATGCCGGCGAGGATGCCGTCGACCCACAGGGCGTGGTCACGGTCGAAGGGCGCGTCGGGCGGCAGGGCGGGGACGCGTCCGTCGGGCGGGGCCAGGACGAGGCCGGCGAGATAACCGGAGAGATAGTGGCGCTCGGCCTCCGCCAGCCGCGCCGGGGCGAGGTCGGTGATGCCGAACAGCCTGGCGAGCGCGTGGACGGGCGTGCCCGGCGGGACTGCTGACGTACCGGCTCCCGGTACGGCTCCGGGGGCGGGTGTCACGGGCGTGGTCTGCGGTTCGATGCCCGGGCGGGCCGCCGGGACGGGGGCCGCGGTCCTGGCGAGAGCGACGGCGCAGGCCTTGAGTTCGGGCTGGAAGGAGATCGGGTCGACAGTGTTGTTGGTGACGGCGTTGATGCTGAGGTATTCGCCGAACAGGTCGTTCCAGTGGAAGGGGGCGAAGCAGGTGCCGGGCAGGACCCGGTCGGTGACGACGGCGGGCAGTACGGCACGCCCGCGGCGGGAGGCGACCTCCAGGTGGTCGCCCTCGGCAACGCCCAGAGCCCTGGCGTCCTCGGGATGGACCTCCACGAACGGGCCGGGGTTCAGCTTGGTGAGCTTGGCGACCTTTCCGGTCTTCGTCATCGTGTGCCACTGGTGCTGGAGCCGCCCGGTGTTCAGGACGAACGGATAGTCGTCGTCGGGCAGTTCGGTCGCCGGCAGGTGCGGGCGGGCGAAGAACCGGGCGCGTCCGCTCGCGGTGGGGAAGGCCAGGCGGGGGCGGTTGCCGTCCTCGCGTTCCAGCAGGGTCTGGCTGACGCCGTCGTTGAGGTAGCGGATCGGGTTGCGGCCCGGGCCGCCGGCGGCCGGTGCCGGCCACTGGACGGGTGCGGCGCGCAGCCGTTCGTAGCTCACGCCGCGCAGGTCCCAGCCGGTCTTGGGGTTCCACGCCTGCTTGAGTTCCTCGAAGACCTCCTCGGACGAGCGGTACGTGAACGCGTCGGCGAAGCCCATCTCGCAGGCCACCCGGGCGATCAACTGCCAGTCGGGCAGCGCCTGCCCCGGCGGGTCGACGACCCCTTGGACGAGGGTGAGGTTCCGCTCGGAGTTCACCATGATGCCGTCGGACTCCGCCCACAGCGTCGCGGGCAGGACGACGTCGGCGTACGCGTTCGTCTCGGTCTCCCGGAACACGTCCTGGGTGATGACGAGTTCGGCGGCTTCCAGACCGGCGATGACGGTCTTGCGGTCGGCGACCGAGGCGACCGGATTGGTGCAGATGATCCAGCACGCCTTGATGTCGCCGGTGCCCATCTGCTGGAACATCTCGACCGTGCCGCGTCCGACGTCGGTGCGCAGCGAGCCGGCGGGGATGTTCCACAGGTTCTCGATGAAGGCACGCTCGTCATCGACCAGGACCGAGCGCTGGCCGGGCAGACCGGGCCCCATGTAGCCCATCTCGCGCCCGCCCATGGCGTTGGGCTGGCCGGTCAGCGAGAAGGGGCCGGATCCCGGGCGGCAGATGGCGCCGGTCGCCAGGTGCAGGTTGACCAGCGCGTTGGTGTTCCAGGTGCCGTGGGTGGACTGATTCAGGCCCATGGTCCAGCAGCTCATCCACGCGCCGGCCTCACCGATCCACTGCGCGGCCTGCCGGAGGTCGCTCTCGGGGATGCCGGTGATCTCCGCGACCTTCTCTGGCGGGTAGTCCGCGAGGAAGGCGGGCATCTCCTCCCAGCCCTCGGTGAACTCGCTGATGAACTCCTCGTCGGTGTGGCCGTTCGCGACCAGCAGGTGCAGCAGGCCGTTGAGAAGGGCCAGGTCGGTGCCCGGCCTGATCTGCAGGAACAGGTCGGCCTTGTCCGCGGTGGCGGTGCGGCGCGGGTCGACGGTGATCAGCTTGGCGCCCGCCGACTTCACCCGGTCCATCATGCGCAGGAACAGGATCGGGTGGCAGTCGGCCATGTTGGCGCCGATGACGAAGAAGACGTCCGCACGGTCGAAGTCCTCGTAGGACCCGGGCGGCCCGTCCGCGCCCAGCGACAGCTTGTAACCGGAACCGGCGGACGCCATGCACAGCCGGGAGTTCGACTCGATCTGGTTGGTGCGTACGAAGCCCTTGGCCAGCTTGTTCGCCAGATACTGTGCCTCCAGCGACATCTGCCCGGACACGTAGAAGGACAGCGCGTCGGGCCCGTGCTCGTCCAGGATCGCGCGCAGGCGGGCGGCGACCGCCGTGATGGCCTCGTCCGTATCGGTCTCGACCGGCTCCGCGTCGCGCTCGGCGCGAACCAACGCCTTGGTCATACGTCCGGGCGCGGCCATCATGTCCGCGCTCGTCGCCCCCTTGGTGCACAGGCGGCCGGCGTTGGCGGGATGCGCCTTGTCACCGGACGCCTTCACCGCACGACGCCGGCCGTCGGCGGAGTTCCGCGCCACGTCGAGGACGATCCCGCAGCCGACCCCGCAGTACGAGCAGACCGTGCGGACACTGCCGTCCGCCGAGCCAGAAACCACCGAAATCCCACCCCGCCGTGCACGTACCGTCCCTGGCCGGGACTGGCCCGCCGGCGGCGGGGCACTCCCACGATCAGCACCGTAGGAAGACCGAATTTCCGCCCCGTGACGCCGCGAGAACGCCCGCGGTTACGCCCCCCGCACATGCCACCACGGCGACATGTGAGTCGAACCGGCCGAACCGGACCGTACGACCGCCCGGCCGGAGCCGCGGCGGCACCGGGCCGCCGAGGCGTGCGGCCCAGACCTCTGCCGCGGACCTCCCCCGAAGCACAGTGTGATCACCTCGCCTGGACTACTGCTCGTGCAGGTCATGAGGGTGGGTCGTGGCGCAGGCCGTTTCGACAGCACAGGGAGGAGTGCGCGGCGGTGCCGGTCGCGCTGCCATGGGATGACCCGAGTCCTCCCGGGACACCGGTCGAGGTCAAGCGCCGGTGGCCGAGGACCTGCAGCCTCCTGGTGACGGGACGTGAACGGGCGCGGGGCGACGCCGCCATCGTCGCGATCCTCGCAAAGCGATGACCGGACGCTGTCGCTCATGGAGCGCGGCCCGGAGGAGCCCACCGGGGGCGCAAAGTCGCAGAGAGGTCCCACGGATGCCGCCGCACCCCTTCCTGACCCGATTCAACGCAGGTCAGACAGGGTGCGGCCAGCATCCGCTCATCAAATGTCCCGGAAGGTCTCGATCTGCGCCCCGATCGAGTTCAGGCGCTCGGCGAGGTCCTCGTAACCCCGGTTGATGACGTACACGTTGCGCAGCACCGACGTGCCCTCGGCCGCCATCATCGCCAGGAGGACGACGACCGCGGGGCGCAGGGCCGGCGGGCACATCATCTCGGCGGCGCGCCAGCGGGTGGGGCCCTCGACCAGGACGCGGTGCGGGTCGAGGAGCTGCAGGCGCCCGCCGAGGCGGTTGAGGTCCGTGAGGTAGATCGCGCGGTTGTCGTACACCCAGTCGTGGATGAGCGTCTTGCCCTGCGCGACCGCGGCGATGGCCGCGAAGAACGGGACGTTGTCGATGTTCAGGCCCGGGAACGGCATGGGGTGGATCTTGTCGATCGGGGCCTCCAGCTTGGAGGGCCGGACCGTGAGGTCCACCAGGCGGGTACGGCCGTTGTCCGCGAAGTACTCGGGGCTGCGGTCGTGGTCGAGGCCCATCTCCTCCAGGACCGCCAGCTCGATCTCCAGGAACTCGATCGGCACCCGGCGCACCGTCAGCTCCGACTCGGTCACCACCGCGGCGGCCAGCAGGCTCATCGCCTCCACCGGGTCCTCGGAGGGGCAGTAGTCGACGTCGACGTCGATGTTCGGTACGCCGTGCACGGTCAGCGTGGTGGTGCCGACGCCCTGGACCTTGACGCCGAGCGCCTCCAGGAAGAAGCACAGGTCCTGGACCATGTAGTTGGAGGAGGCGTTGCGGATGACCGTGACGCCGTCGTGCCGGGCGGCGGCCAGCAGCGCGTTCTCGGTCACCGTGTCGCCGCGCTCGGTCAGTACGATCGGCCGGTCGGGGCGGACGGTGCGGTCCACCCGGGCGTGGTACTGGCCCTCGGTGGCGGCGACCTCCAGGCCGAACCGGCGCAGCGCGATCATGTGCGGCTCGATGGTGCGGGTGCCGAGGTCGCAGCCGCCGGCGTACGGCAGCTTGAAGGCGTCCATGCGGTGCAGCAGCGGACCGAGGAACATGATGATGGAGCGGGTGCGGACGGCGGCCTCCGCGTCGATCGCCGCCATCTCCAGCTCGGCGGGCGGCACCAGTTCCAGGTCGACGCCGTTGTTGATCCAGCGGGTGCGCACGCCGATGGAGTTGAGCACCTCCAGCAGGCGGTACACCTCCTCGATCCGCGCCACCCGGCGCAGCACCGTGCGTCCCTTGTTCAGCAGCGAAGCGCACAGCAGGGCCACACAGGCGTTCTTGCTGGTCTTCACGTCGATGGCACCGGACAGGCGACGGCCGCCCACGACTCGCAGATGCATCGGGCCCGCGTATCCCAGCGAGACGATCTCGCTGTCCAGGGCCTCACCGATTCGCGCGATCATCTCAAGGCTGATGTTCTGGTTGCCGCGCTCGATGCGGTTGACCGCGCTCTGACTGGTGCCGAGCGCCTCCGCGAGCTGCGTCTGTGTCCAGCCACGGTGTTGCCGCGCGTCACGGATGAGCTTGCCGATGCGTACGAGGTAGTCGTCTGCCATGAGGTTGAGGCTATCTCAGATATGAGATGGTGCCTGTTGGGGGGGTCCATTCGGGTGATGTCACGCGACATGAAAAAAGCGAAGGCTCGAACCGGCCGGGCATGACCATCCAGCGCCCATGTACTAGTGTTATCTCGACATCGAGATATCTGCCGAGGCGCACCGTGGCCGCCACTCGGTAAGGGTGCCCTAACTTAGCCTTGCCTCAGCGGTTCGGCCGGGTCGGTGTGGCGGCAGGATGCGGTGGTACGCGCACATCAATGAAGGAGACTGTCGTGTCGGCGAACAGCTTCGACGCCCGCAGCACGCTGCAGGTGGGCGACGAGTCGTACGAGATCTTCCGGCTGGACAAGGTGGAGGGCTCGGCCCGGCTGCCGTACAGCCTCAAGGTCCTGCTGGAGAACCTGCTCCGCACGGAGGACGGCGCGAACATCACCGCCGACCACATCCGCGCCCTCGGCACCTGGGACTCGCAGGCACAGCCGTCCCAGGAGATCCAGTTCACGCCGGCCCGCGTGATCATGCAGGACTTCACCGGCGTCCCCTGCGTCGTGGACCTCGCGACCATGCGTGAGGCCGTCAAGGAGCTGGGCGGCGACCCGGCGAAGATCAACCCGCTGGCGCCGGCCGAGCTGGTCATCGACCACTCCGTCATCGCCGACAAGTTCGGCACCAACGACGCCTTCAAGCAGAACGTCGAGCTGGAGTACGGCCGCAACAAGGAGCGCTACCAGTTCCTGCGCTGGGGCCAGACCGCCTTCGACGAGTTCAAGGTCGTCCCGCCGGGCACCGGCATCGTCCACCAGGTGAACATCGAGCACCTGGCCCGTGTCGTGATGGTCCGCGACGGCAAGGCCTACCCGGACACCCTGGTCGGCACCGACTCGCACACCACGATGGTCAACGGCCTCGGCGTCCTCGGCTGGGGCGTCGGCGGCATCGAGGCCGAGGCCGCCATGCTCGGCCAGCCGGTCTCCATGCTCATCCCGCGCGTCGTCGGCTTCAAGCTCACCGGTGAGCTGCGGCCCGGCACCACCGCCACCGACCTCGTGCTCACCATCACCGAGATGCTCCGCAAGCACGGCGTCGTCGGCAAGTTCGTCGAGTTCTACGGCGAGGGTGTGGCCGCCACCTCCCTGGCCAACCGCGCCACCATCGGCAACATGTCGCCCGAGTTCGGCTCCACCGCCGCGATCTTCCCGATCGACGACGAGACCCTGAACTACCTGCGCCTGACCGGCCGCTCCGAGCAGCAGGTCGCGCTCGTCGAGGCGTACGCCAAGGAGCAGGGCCTCTGGCTGGACCCGAAGGCCGAGCCGGACTTCTCCGAGAAGCTCGAGCTGGACCTGTCCACGGTCGTCCCGTCCATCGCCGGCCCGAAGCGCCCGCAGGACCGTATCGTCCTGGCCGACGCCGCCGAGCAGTTCAAGCTGGACGTCCGCAACTACGTCGACGACATCGACGAGGCGGGCAAGGAGTCCTTCCCGGCCTCCGACGCCCCGGCCGTCCACCCCAACGGCTTCCCGTCCAACCCGGTTCCGGTCACCGCCGCCGACGGCACGACCTACGAGCTGGACCACGGTGCGGTGACGGTCGCGGCCATCACCTCCTGCACCAACACCTCCAACCCGTACGTCATGATCGGCGCCGCCCTCGTCGCCAAGAAGGCGGTCGAGAAGGGCCTGACCCGCAAGCCGTGGGTCAAGTCCACCCTCGCCCCGGGTTCGAAGGTCGTCACCGACTACTTCGAGCGCGCCGGCCTCACCCCGTACCTGGACAAGCTGGGCTTCAACCTGGTCGGCTACGGCTGCACCACGTGCATCGGCAACTCCGGCCCGCTGCCGGAGGAGGTCTCCAAGGCCGTCAACGAACACGACCTCGCCGTCGTCTCGGTGCTCTCCGGCAACCGCAACTTCGAGGGCCGGATCAACCCCGACGTCAAGATGAACTACCTGGCGTCCCCGCCGCTGGTCGTCGCGTACGCCATCGCGGGCTCCATGAAGGTGGACATCACCAAGGACGCCCTGGGCACCGACCAGGACGGCAACCCGGTCTTCCTCAAGGACATCTGGCCGACCGAGGCCGAGGTCAACGAGGTCGTCGCCAACGCCATCGGCGAGGACATGTTCGCCAAGTCCTACAGCGACGTCTTCGCGGGCGACGCCCAGTGGCAGTCCCTGCCCGTCCCGACCGGCAACACCTTCGAGTGGGACGCCGAGTCGACCTACGTCCGCAAGCCCCCGTACTTCGAGGGCATGGGCATGGAGCCGGCCCCCGTCGAGGACATCACCGGCGCCCGTGTGCTCGCCAAGCTCGGCGACTCGGTCACCACCGACCACATCTCCCCGGCCGGTGCGATCAAGGCCGACACCCCGGCCGGCAAGTACCTCACCGAGCACGGTGTGGAGCGTCGTGACTTCAACTCCTACGGCTCCCGCCGTGGCAACCACGAGGTCATGATCCGCGGCACGTTCGCCAACATCCGCCTGCGCAACCAGATCGCGCCGGGCACCGAGGGCGGCTACACCCGCGACTTCACGCAGGAGGGCGGCCCGGTCTCCTTCATCTACGACGCCTCCCAGAACTACCAGGCGGCCGGTGTGCCGCTGGTCGTCCTGGCCGGCAAGGAGTACGGCTCCGGCTCGTCCCGCGACTGGGCGGCCAAGGGCACCGCGCTGCTCGGCGTCAAGGCCGTCATCGCCGAGTCCTACGAGCGCATCCACCGCTCGAACCTCATCGGCATGGGCGTGCTCCCGCTGCAGTTCCCGGAGGGCGCCAACGCCGAGTCCCTCGGCCTGACCGGCGAGGAGACCTTCTCCATCTCCGGCGTCACCGAGCTGAACGAGGGCACCACGCCGCGCACGGTCAAGGTCAGCACCGACAGCGGCGTCGAGTTCGACGCGGTCGTCCGCATCGACACCCCCGGCGAGGCCGACTACTACCGCAACGGCGGCATCATGCAGTACGTGCTGCGCAGCCTGATCCGCAAGTAAGCGGTACGGCACAGCGGACCAGGGCCGCATCCCCGGCGACGGGGATGCGGCCCTGCTGCTACAGCACGGACAGCTCAGGGGGCGGGAACCCGGGGAACCGGGGCAGCGCCACCTCCGCCCAGATCACCTTGCCCTGGGGGATGTACCGGGTGCCCCAGCGCTCGGTCATCTGCGAGACCAGGAACAGGCCCCGCCCCCCCTCGTCCGTCGTCGCGGCGTAGCGCAGGTGCGGCGAGGTGCTGCTGCCGTCGGCCACCTCGCAGATCAGTGTGCGGTCACGGATCAGCCGTACATGGATCGGCTCGGTGCCGTACCGGATGGCGTTGGTGATCAGCTCGCTCAGCACGAGTTCCATGCCGAAGCCCAGCTCGGACAGGTCCCACCGCTCCAGTTGGTCGGACACGGCGGCGCGCATCCCCGACACGGAGGCCGGGTCCCGCGGCACGTCCCAGTCCGCCACGTCCCCGGCCGGCAGCGCCCGGGTACGCGCGATGAGCAGGGCCACGTCGTCCCTGGGACGCTCGGGCAGCAACTCCTCCAGCACCGCCTGGCAGCCCTCCTCCGGCGACCGCTCGGGGTGCCCCGCCAGCGCCCGGCGCAGCAGCTCCATGCCCTCGTCCAGGTCACGCCTGCGGTCCTCGATGAGCCCGTCGGTGTACAGCACGAGCTGGGTTCCCTCGGCGAGCTCCAGCTCGGCCGTCTGGAACGGCATGCCGCCCAGGCCCAGCGGCGGCCCGGCCGGCAGGTCCGGGAAGGTGACGCTGCCGTCGGGGGACACCAGCGCCGGTGCCAGGTGGCCCGCGCGTGCCATGACGCAGCGGCGCGTCACGGGGTCGTAGATCGCGTACAGACAGGTGGCGCCCACGACGGCCCCGGCCGTGTCCGCGGAGCTCTCGTCCTGGTCGATGCGGCTCACCAGGTCGTCCAGATGCACGAGCAGCTCGTCGGGCGGCAGGTCGAGCGTGGTGAAGTTGTGCACCGCGGTACGCAGCCGGCCCATCGTCGCGGCGGCGTGCAGGCCGTGCCCGACCACGTCCCCGACGGCCAGCGCCACCCGGCTCCCCGGCAGCGGGATGACGTCGAACCAGTCCCCGCTCACGCCCGACTGGGCGGGCAGGTAGCGGTAGGCGACCTCCAGGGCGCTCTGCTCGGGCAGCGCCCGCGGCAGCAGGCTGCGCTGCAGGGTGACCGCGAGCGCGTGCTCGCGGGTGTACCGGCGGGCGTTGTCGATGCTGACCGCGGCACGGGCCACCAGCTCCTCCGCCAGCGACAGCTCCTCCTTGTCGAAGGCGTCCCGTTTGGAACGCCAGAAGTTGACCACGCCCAGCGCGACGCCGCTGGCCTGGATCGGGACGGCGACGAGCGAATGGATGCCGTACTCGACGATCTGCTGGGCGCGCTCGGGGTCCTGCACCTGCCAGTCCGGCGCGGCCGACAGGTCGGTCACCAGCTGGGTCCGGCCCGCGCCGTAGCCGCGCGCCTGCGGGGTGGAGGGCAGGAAGTGGATCAGCCGGCCCTTCTCGTAGAGGGGGTGGTCGTCCCGGACGCCGCCCACGGCCACCCGCCGCAGGTCCGTCGCCGTGGGGGCCGGCTCGTCCCCGTGCAGCACGGCGTCGGCCACGTCCACGGTGACGAAGTCGGCGAAACGCCCGACGACGAGCTGCACCAGCTCGTCGGCGGTGCGGACCACGTCGAGGGTGGTGCCGATGCCGAGCCCCGCATCGTACAGCAGCTCAAGACGCTCCCGTGCGGCCTCCGCCCGGCCGGAGACCGCCTGGAGCTCGGTGGAGTCGCGCAGGGTCACCACGGTGCCCCTGGGGCCTCCCGTCTGGTCCGTGGGCCGCTGGTTGACCGCCAGCAGCCGGCCGCCGGCGAAGTGCACCTCGTCGTTGGCCTCGCGGCCGGAGACGAGCAGCTCCGCCATCTCCGGCGCGAGGTCCGACAGCTCCGTCAGGTGCCGCCCCTCGGCCTCGGGGGACAGCTCCAGCAGCCGCCGGGCCTCGTCGTTGACCAGCAGCAGCTGCCCGTCCTCATCGACGATCAGCACCCCTTCGCGCACCGAGTGCAGCACCGTGTCGTGGTGCTCGTAGATACGGCTCATCTCCTCCGGGCCCAGGCTGCGGGTCTGCCGCCGCAGCCGCCTGCCCACCAGCGCCGTCCCCCCGGTCGACACCACGAGGGCTCCGGCCCCGGCGCCCAGGATGATCGGCAGTTGCTTGTTCACTTCGCCGGTGACGTTCTTGACCTTCAGCCCGGCGGAGACGAGGGCGATGACCTTGCCGTGGGGGTCGCGGACGGGCACGGTCGCCTGTACCTCTTGGCCGAGGGGGCCGTGGACGCTCTCGGTGTAGACCTTTCCCGCCAGTGACGGTCCGATCGTGCCCACGAACCGCTTGCCGATCTTGCTCGGGAGGGGGTGGGTGTAACGGATGCCCTTGGTGTCCATCACCACGATGAAGTCGACGCCCGCACTCGTGCGGCCCGCCTCGGTGAGCGGTTGGAGCACCTTGGACGGCTCGGGGGCGTGCAGCGCCGCGATGACGCCCGGAGAGTGCGCGAAGGTCTGCGCGACGGCGACGGACCGGCGCTTCGCCTCCGTACTGTTGTCACGTTCCGACTGCAGGACGAGGGCGAAGACGGCGCCGACCACGAGCACCACGACGAGTGCCAGATGCAGGACGAAGACCTGTCCGGCGACACTGCGCGGGCTCCTGCCGATCGAGCGTCGAACGATATGCCTGAGTCGGGCGAAAGTGTCCGACATGCAATATTTGTAGCACCGTGGTTCGCGGGTGACTACGGCTGGACCGATCGATGGACCTCATGTCCGGCTCGGCCGACGTGATGTCGATAACGATGTCAGGCTGCTGCGGCCAGCCCGGCCGGGTGATCCGGGGCGCCCGTCGGCGTCGGGCGCGGTCATCCGTGGTACCACCGCGTCATGCGTCTGCCGCCGGGACGCCGGCGGCCACGTCGGTTCGTGCCCGGCACCGGCCGGGTGGACGTCACGGTCGGCATCTCCTGCGCCGGCCGGGCCCCCGCCGAGGGCCGACCGGGCGGCCGCGAACCCGCTGGACCGCTGCTTCGACACCGTCCGGGCCACCGCCCGCCGCGCCTGACGCGCCCGGCGACCGACCGCCGACAGTCGCCCGGCAGAACGGCAGAACGGCAGAACGGCAGAACGGCAGAACGGCAGAACGGCAGAACGGCAGAACGGCAGAACGGCAGAACGGCAGAACGGCAGAACGGCAGAACGGCGGGACCTGGGACCGCCGGCGGCACGACGCGAGCGGCACGCACGTCACTGAACGGCGCCCCCGCCCCGACCGCCCTGGCCGTCACCAGGCCCGCGAACCGCAATGCCGTGGGCGCCGGCCGGGACCGGTGAAGGGCCTGCGTCTGCGCCGCCAGGCCCTTCACCGCCCCGGACGGCAGGGCCGTCCGGAGCGTCCGGCTGCCGGAGAACCCCGGCCTGCAGGTGTTCACGGCGGCCACGAGCACTGAGCCGCCCGGTCAGCCGTCAGGCCAGCAGCTCCACCTCCGCCAGCGTCGCCCGGCCGTCCAGCACCAGGCGGTACCTGGTGTACGTACCGGGCGCCGCGATCGTGAACGCGCGGGTCTGACGGTTCCAGGTGAACGTTTCGCCGGTGCGGTGGTCCAGCGTCTGCCAGTCCTTGCCGTCCGTGGAGCCCTGCAGGGTCCACCCGGTCGGCGCCTGCGTGCGGTCGGCCGGCGAGGTCAGCGTGTACTGGACGGCCTTGGCGGCGTCCTCGACCGGCAGGTCCACCGAGGAGAGCGTCGCGTCCGTCGCCGACGTGTTGTCGAACAGGGCGCCCTCACCCGTCAGGACGTCCCGGCGCGGGTGCGGCACCTTGTCGTCCTGGGTGATGGAGACCGGGGCCGCGTTCTTGCCCGTGCCCCAGGACGAGGGCTTGGGACCCATGGAGAACTCCAGCTCACCGCCATGGGACAGCAGCGAGTGGGGAAGCGAGGTCGACGTCCACGGCCGGCCGTTGAACGTCACGCCCTGCACGTACACGTTCTTCGCGCTGTTCTTCGGCGCCTTGACGACCAGGTCCCGGCCGTTCTCCAGATGCACGGTGACCTGCTTGAACAGCGGGGAGCCGATGGAGTAGTCGCCGCTGCCCATCACCAGCGGGTAGAAGCCGAGCGCGGAGAAGAGGTACCAGGCGGACTGCTCGCCGTTGTCCTCGTCGCCGTGGTACCCCTGCCCGATCTCGCTGCCGACATACAGCCGGGACAAGGCCTCGCGCACGTACCGCTGCGCCTTCCACGGCCGGCCGGCCGCGTCGTACATGTAGATCACGTGGTGCGCGACCTGGTTGGAGTGGCCGTACATGCCCATCCGCACGTCCCGGGCCTCGGTCATCTCGTGGATGACACCGCCGTAGGAGCCGACGAGGTCCGGGGAGGCCGTCTCGGGCGTCGTGAAGTACGCGTCCAGCTTGTCCGCCAGGCCCGCCCGGCCGCCGTACAGATTGGCCAGACCCCGGCTGTCCTGCGGGGCCGTGAAGGCATAGCCCCAGCCGTTGGTCTCCGTGTAGTCGTAACCCCACACGCGCGGGTCGTACTGTGTGGAGTCCACCCGCCAGTCGCCCTCGGCGGTGCGGCCGACGAAGAAGCCCGCCCTGGCGTCGAAGAGGTTCACATAGTCCCGGGCGCGGTTGAGGAAGTACTCGGACTCGTCCTTGTAGTGCTGCTCGCCCGTCTTCCGGTACAGCGCCTCGCCCATCCGGGCGATGCCGTAGTCGTTGACGTAGCCCTCCATGGCCCACGACAGGCCCTCGTGCGTGTCGGTGCTGGTGTAACCGAGGAAGGGCGAGGTGCTCATCCCCTTGCGGCCCACGCCCGACGCCGGCGGCACGACCGTGGCGTTCTTCAGCGCCGCCTCGTAGGCAGCCCTGGCGTCGAACTTCACGTCCTTGACGTAGGCGTCGGCGAACGCGACGTCCGAGGAGGTGCCGGTCATCAGGTCGGCGTAACCGGGGGAGGACCACCGGGAGGTCCAGCCACCGTCCTTGTACTGCTGCACGAACCCGTCGACCATCTCACCCGCCTGAGCGGGCGTCAGGAAGGAGTACGCCGGCCATGTGGTCCGGTAGGTGTCCCAGAAGCCGTTGTTGACGTACACCTTGCCGTCCACGATCTTCGCGCCCGTGTGCGTCGGCGTGTCCGGACCCTGCATGGGGGAGAAGGGCGAGGCGTACCGGTACTTCTCCCCGGCCTTCTCGAATCCGGAGTTCGGGTACAGGTACAGCCGGTACATGCTCGAGTAGAGCGTGGTCAGCTGGTCCGCGCTCGCGCCCTGCACCTCGACCTTGCCGAGGAGCTTGTCCCAGGCCCGCTGGGCCCGCTCCCTGACCGTGTCGAAGGAGGTGCCGTCCGGGATCTCCTGGCGCAGGTTGTCCCGTGCCTGATCGACGCTGATCAAGGAGGTCGCCAGGCGCAGGGTGACCGTGCGGTCCGCGCCCGCGTCGAAGCGCAGGTAGCCCTTGACCCCGCTCGATCCGCCGTCCGTCACCGGACGGTCGAACGCGCCGTACACGAACAGCCGGGTCGCCCCCGTCGACAGGCCCGACTTCACGTCCGAGTAGCCGGTGACGGTCCCGTGCTCCTTGTCCAGGGTCAGCCCTGCCTGCTCGGTGACGTTGTCGAACAGCACGCTCGCGTCCGCGCCCGGGTAGGTGAAACGCAGGACGGCCGCGTGGTCCGTCGGTGTCATCTCCGCCTTCAGGCCGTTCTCGAACCGCACCCCGTAGTAGTACGGCCGCGCGGTCTCGTTCTCGTGCCGGAAGGGCAGCGCACGCGCCGTGCGGCCGGTGTCCGGGGTGCCGGCCACCGCCGACGGCATCACCTGGAAGGTCTGCCGGTCGCCCATCCACGGGCTGGGCTCGTGGCTCGCGCTGAACGCCTGGATCGTGGGCAGGTTGTCGTCGTTGTTCGCTCTTGCGTACTCGTACAGCCAGCTCAGCGACGAGGCGTTGGTCACCGGCGTCCAGAAGTTGAACCCATGGGGCAGCGCGGTCGCCGGGAAGTTGTTGCCGCGCGAGAAACTGCCGCTGGAGTTGGCGCCGCGGGTGGTCAGCGCGTAGTCGGACAGATGTGCCTTCGGAGCCTGCGGCGCGACGGGCGCGATCGCCACGTCGTCGATCCAGCCACGGAACTTCGCCGGTCCGCTCGGGGAGTCGTAGCCCACGAGGATCCGGTCGACGGTCCTGCCGGCCGCCACCGAGCCGATGCGCGAGACCACGTTGTTCCACTGGTTGACGTACAGCGCCTTCGACTCGCCCTGGCCGCGCGGCGACAGCGGGAAGCCGTGCTGGTCCATGGCGCCCAGGCCGCTGAGCAGGGTGCCGTCGGTGAAGGCCAGGTCGACGGAGACGTCGGTGGCGTCGTAGTCGCGGTCGCCGTCGGCCATCGACGGGAAGATGCGGTACGACAGCTGGGTGTCGCCCTCGACCTTCACGTTCACGTCGAAGACCTTGTTGTACGAGTACGCCCGCCCGCTCGCCGTGTGCCGGCCGGCGTAGCGCAGTGCCCGCCTTCCGGTGTAGCCGGCCCGTGCCTTGGCCGTCGGGGAGCCGCTCGGGCCCCGGTCGACCAGGGACAGCATGTCCGGCGGCACCGGATCGCCCGTGCCGCCGGTGGAGAACTGGATGTCGGCGATCTGCAGGATGCCCGCGCCGTTGTTCTGCGTCACATCCAGCCGGAAGTGCTGGTACTCGGCCGGCTGGGGGAGGTCGTAGGACTTCGTCTGGAAGCGCTCGGTGAAGTTCTCGCCGGAACGGGTGTCGACGGTCTTCCAGTCGTGGCCGTCGCTGGAGCCCTGCAGCGTCCAGTCCCTCGGGTCGCGCGTGTCGAAGTCGTTGGCCGAGGTGAGCGCGTACGTCGCCAGCTTGACCGGCTTGTCCAGGTCGAACTCCAGCCAGCCGGTGGGCTGGAAGGTCAGCCACTTGGTGCTGGACTCCCCGTCGACCAGGTTCTCCTTCACCTCACCGGAGCCCGTGTTCTCGCCGCTCGCCCGGACGTCGGTGACATGATCGGTCACATTGCCCGGAATGCCGGTGCGGTAGCCGCCGTCGACGCCCGAGGCGCGCTTGGCGCCGTCCGGTCCGGTGTCGACGGTGTTCAGCCAGTCCGGCGCCGGATCGTTCACCTCGAACGAGGAGGTGAACTCCCGGTCGGCGGCCGGTGCCCTCTGGGGCAGTGCGACCGCCGCGCCCTGCGTCCCGACGGCCATGACAAAGGCGGCCGTGAGGACGACCGCCGGACCGTGTCTGAACCGAGTCTTGCGTTGTCTCTTGTGCTGCATCTACGGCTTACCCTCCTGCGCCGACTTCGGACAACGTTGTCAACTTCACGCGCAGGAATCAGTAGGTGGTCAAGTGGCCACGGGTGTCAAGGGTGTTGAATGTGGCATTCAGGCGCTGATGGCGGGAATTCTCCGCACCAGGTCCATACCGGGCGCTCGCATTTCCACCAGGTCTCAACTCGGAAAAGACCGATCGCGAACCTTGTATTCGATCTTGCTCCGTCGACCGGAAGTGGACTATACCTGTCGGCGTTTCCTGTACGACCCTGCACTACCCGACCGCGGTGCCGGCCAGGATCCGGTTCACCGCCTGAGTCCTGGAGAAGGCGAGGACTTGAGCATGGGATCCACTGCGCACCACGGTGGCGAGGGTGTCGGCCGCCGCGATCTGATCAAGCGTTCGGCCGCGCTCGGTCTGGTGGCGGCCCCCGGAATGGGCCTGCTGTCCGCCTGCGCGAGCAGCGGCGGCGACGGACAGAAGAAGGCGAAGGCGGGCAAGAAGACCGCAAAGAACCCGCTCGGTGTCAATGAGACGGCCGGGATGGAATTCGTCCTTTTCGACGGCGGCTTCGGCAAGGAGTACGCCGAGGACGCGGTCAAGGTCTACGAGAAGGACTTCCCCAAGGCCAAGGTGAAGTTCTCCGCCACCCAGAAGATCCAGTCCACCCTCCAGCCCCGTTTCAACCAGGGCACCCCGCCGGACCTCATCGACAACTCCGGCGCCGAGCAGATGGACATGGGTGTGCTCGTCGGCAAGAACCAGCTCGCGGACCTCACCGCGCTGCTGGACGCCCCGTCGTACGACGACCCGGCCAAGAAGGTCCGTGACACGCTGCGCCCCGGCATCGTGGAAATGGGCCAGTTCGACGGCAAGCCCGTCTGGATCCTGTACTACGCCTACACGGTGTACGGCGTCTGGTACTCCCAGAAGGCCCTCGACTCGCTGGACGAGCAGTACCCGCAGACCTGGGACGCGATGCTCAAGGTCTGCGAGAAGGCCAAGAAGAAGGGCATGGCCGGCTGGACCTACGCGGGCAAGTACCCGTACTACCTCCCCTTCTCGCTGTACCCGATGATCGGCAAGGTCGGCGGGCGGGAGGTGCTCGACGCCATCGACAACCTGGAGCCGAACGCCTGGAAGCACCCGGCGGTCAAGGCCTGTTTCGAGGCGTACTACGAGCTGTACAAGAAGGGCTACGTCCTCAGGGGCACCCCCGGCCTGGACCACATCCAGTCGCAGACCGCCTGGGCCCAGGGCAAGGCGCTGTTCATCCCGAACGGCTCCTGGGTGGAGAACGAGTCGGCCAATGTCATCCCGGCCGACTTCGACCTCGCCGTCTCCGCACCCTCCGGCATCGACGCCTCGGACAAGATGCCGTTCGGCACCATCTGGGCCTCCGGCGGCGAGCCGTTCATCGTGCCGGCCAAGGCCGCGAACCCCGAGGGCGGCATGGAACAGCTGCGCATCATGCTCTCGGAGGCGTCCTCGAAGAACTTCACCGCCAAGGTGAAGTCGCTGACCGCGTACAACGGCGGCACCACCGGAATCACCCTCACGCCGGGTCTGAAGTCCGGTGTGGCGGCGCTGGAGAAGGCCGGGTCCAACGTGGTGAATCCGCGTATTCAGGACTGGTACGTCCAGCTCCAGAAGGAGAAGATCGGTGTGTCCGGTCTCGGCGAGATGATGGCCGGCCGGCTCACCCCGGCGGAGGCCGTCAAGAGGATCCAGGGATTTGCCGACGAGGCCGCCAAGGATTCCTCCGTCAAGCACTACAAGCACCAGTAATCCAGCACCCTGACAGCACCGGAGTGGCGATGCAGCACGGCAAGTACCGGTTCATCGTGGGGTTTCTGGCGTTGCCCCTGGGACTGTACGCGCTCTTCGTGGTGTGGCCGTTCGTCCAGTCCATCTACTACTCGTTCACGGACTGGACCGGCCTGAGCCCCGACTTCAAGATGGTCGGCTTCGACAACTACAAGAGGATGTTCCACGACGACATCTTCTGGAAGTCGTTGCAGCACAGTCTGCTCTTCGCTCTGGTGCTGCCACTGGTGACACTGAGTCTGGCGCTTTTCTTCGCCTTCATGATCAATGTGGGCGGACGGCGGAGGAGGGGCGGCCCCGTGATCTCGGGGGTCCGGGGCTCGTCCTTCTACAAAATCGTCTATTTCTTCCCGCAGGTGCTCTCGATCGCGATCGTCGCGCTCCTGTTCCAGTACGCGTACAACCCCGACAGCGGCGCGGTCAACTCGTTCCTGCGCGGCATCGGCCTCGACAGCGTCCAGCCGCTGTGGCTGGGCGACCCGAAGTTCGCGCTGTGGTGCGTCATGGCGGTGCTCGTGTGGTCCACGGTCGGTTTCTTCGTGGTCCTCTTCTCGGCCGGCATGGCCTCCATCCCGGCCGAGCTGTACGAGGCGGCCCTGCTGGACGGCGCGAACCGGCTCACCACGTTCTTCCGCCTCACCCTGCCGCTGCTGTGGGACACCGTGCAGTCCGGCTGGGTCTACATGGGCATCATGGCGCTCGGCGCCGAGTCGTTCGCGGTCGTCCAGATCATGACGACCGGACCGGGCGGGCCCGACTACTCGACCAGCGTGATGGTCCTGTACGTGTACCAGAAGGCGTTCCGGGACGGCCAGGCCGCCTACGCCACCACCATCGGCGTCGCCCTGCTCGTGGTCACGCTCGCGTTCGCGGCGATCGTGATGCGGCTGGGCCGTCGCGAGCGGCTGGAGTTCTAGAAGCGATGAAGACGACCGAGCCCCCCGCCCCGCTGCCTGCCGAGTCCGGCACGAGCGTCGCCAAGGTGGACGTGCTCCCGGCGGAACCTCGAAAGCCCAGGAAAGAGGGCACCGTCCTCAACGCCTTCTCCCACGGCATCCTGGTCATCTGGGCGGTCATGGTGGTCATGCCGCTGCTGTGGGCGGTGATGACCTCCTTCAAGGACGACCGCTCCATCTTCACCTCGCCCTGGGCCCTGCCGCACCATCTCCACTTCGAGAACTGGTCGCGGGCGTGGACCGACGCCAACATGAGCGACTACTTCCTCAACACCGTCCTGGTGGTGGGCGGTTCGCTCATCGGCACCCTGGTCCTCGGCTCGATGGCCGCCTATGTCCTGGCCCGCTTCGACTTCCCGGGCAACCGGTTCATCTACTACCTCTTCATCGGCGGCATGAGCTTCCCGATCATGCTGGCGCTGGTCCCGCTGTTCTACGTCGTGAACAACATGGGGCTGCTGAACACGATCCACGGGCTGATCCTGGTCTACATCGCGTACTCGCTGCCGTTCACGGTCTTCTTCCTGACGGCGTTCTTCCGTACGCTGCCCACGTCGGTGGCGGAGGCGGCCTTCGTCGACGGTGCCTCACACACCCGTACGTTCTTCCAGATCATGCTCCCGATGGCCAAGCCCGGCCTGATCAGCGTGGGGATCTTCAACTTCCTGGGCCAGTGGAACCAGTACATGCTGCCCACGGTCCTGAACACCGACACCGACAAGAAGGTCCTCACCCAGGGCCTGGTCCAGCTCGCGGCCAGCCAGGGCTACAAGGGCGACTGGTCCGGCCTCTTCGCCGGGCTGGTCATGGCCATGCTCCCGGTGCTGGCGGCGTACATCGTCTTCCAGCGCCAGGTCGTCGCGGGCCTGACGGCGGGCGCGCTCAAGTAGCCCCCTTCGGGTCACAACTCGATCACGATCCGACGCCACCCTGTTCCAGGGTGGCGTCGACGTGTCTGGGGGGTGTACGCGGCGAAGAAGGGAAGTGACAGCGATTTCCGTCAAGTACTTGACTGCGGGAACCCGTACAGCCGAGCTTGGAGTTCATAACTTGTAAGTGGCCTGGTTCCATAGATGTGACCTGGCCCACGGGCGGCGCTGGGGCTGCCCGGCTGATGTTCGGGAGTGGATGAGTCGATGGAGACTCCGGGGTCGCAGTCGTCGCTGCACCGAGCCAACCTGGAACGAGTCGTGCGGGCCGTACGGCTGGCAGGCTCGCTCACCCAGGCGGAGATCGCGCGGACGACCGGCCTGTCAGCCGCGACGGTCTCCAACATCGTGCGCGAACTGAAGGACGGCGGGACCGTCGAGGTCACGCCCACCTCGGCGGGCGGGCGGCGGGCGCGCAGCGTCAGCCTGAGCGGCGACGCCGGGATTGTCATCGGCGTCGACTTCGGCCACACCCACCTGCGGGTCGCGGTCGGCAACCTCGCCCACCAGGTGCTGGCGGAGGAGGCCGAGCCGCTGGACGTCGACGCCTCTTCCACCCAGGGTTTCGACCGGGCGGAGGAGCTGGTCAACCGCCTGATCGCGGCCACCGGGGTCAACCGCTCGAAGGTCGTCTGCGTGGGGCTCGGCGTGCCCGGTCCGATCGACGTCGAGTCCGGGACCCTCGGCTCCACCACGATCCTGCCGGGCTGGGGCGGCACCAAGCCCGCCGAGGAACTGCGCGAGCGCCTCGGTGTGCCCGTGTACGTGGACAACGACGCCAACCTCGGTGCCCTCGGCGAGCTGGTCTGGGGCAGCGGCAAGGGGGTGCGTGATCTTGCCTACATCAAGGTCGCGAGCGGTGTCGGCGCCGGCCTGGTGATCAACGGGGCGATCTACCGCGGGCCGGGAGGCACCGCGGGCGAAATAGGGCATATTACCCTTGACGAGTCCGGCCCGGTCTGCCGTTGCGGCAACCGTGGCTGCCTGGAGACGTTCACGGCCGCGCGTTATGTGCTCCCGCTGCTCCAGCCCAGCCACGGCACCGACCTGACGATGGAAGGCGTCGTTCGGCTGGCCAGGGACGGGGACCCGGGCTGTCGTCGGGTGATCGCCGACGTCGGCCGCCACATCGGCAGTGGAGTGGCCAATCTCTGCAATCTGCTGAACCCGAGCCGGGTGGTCCTCGGTGGCGATCTCGCCGAGGCCGGTGAGTTGGTGCTCGGGCCGATCAGGGAGTCCGTCGGTCGCTACGCCATCCCCAGCGCGGCGCGTCAACTGTCCGTTCTTCCAGGGGCACTTGGAGGTCGCGCGGAGGTGCTCGGGGCGCTCGCCCTCGCCCTGAGCGAGATGGGCGACTCGACCCTTTTGGAGGGATCTGTCGCTGGAGCGTTGCCCGCCGCTACCCCCGCCTTCACTTAGAGAACGCATGGCACCGTTGCCATCTCGTTAAGGATTTACTTCTTGACGTCGCACGTGTGGCCGAGTTGACTTCCAGCCACCTCGGCCGCAACGACGCGGCCTCGTCAGGGAGGTTTCATCAAGTGAACGCACGTATGCGTCGTGCCGCCGTTGCCGTTGCTGCTGGTGCCATGGCCGTCTCGCTGGCTGCCTGTGGCAGCGCCAAGGAGTCGAAGGGCAGCAGCTCTTCCTCCGAGTCGGCCAAGAAGGGCGACGACATCAAGGTCGGTCTGCTCCTTCCGGAGAACAAGACCGCGCGCTACGAGAAGTTCGACAGGCCGCTGATCGAGAAGAAGATCAAGGAGCTGACGAACGGCAAGGCGACGATCCAGTACAACAACGCCCGCCAGGACGCGAACCTGCAGGCCCAGCAGGTCGACACCATGATCACCAACAAGGTGGACGTGCTGATCCTGGACGCGGTGGACGCCAAGGCCATCCAGAACTCCGTACAGAAGGCCAAGGACGCCGGCATCAAGGTCGTCGCCTACGACCGCCTCGCCGAGGGCCCGATCAGCGCCTACACCTCGTTCGACAACGAGGAGGTCGGCAAGACCCAGGGCGAGGCCCTGCTGAAGGCGCTGGGGAGCAAGGCCACCAAGTCCTCCAAGATCGTCATGGTCAACGGCTCGGTCACCGACCCGAACGCCGCCCTGTTCAAGAAGGGCGCGCACTCCGTCCTCGACGGCAAGGTCACCGTCGCCAAGGAGTACGACACCAAGGAGTGGTCGCCGGACAACGCCAACTCCGAGATGGAGGCGGCTATCTCCGCGGTCGGCAAGGACAAGATCGCGGGCGTCTACTCCGCCAACGACGGCATGGCCGGCGGTATCATCACCGCCCTGAACGCCGCGGGCGTCAAGGTCCCGGTCACCGGCCAGGACGCCGAGCTGGCCGGTGTGCAGCGCATCGTCGCCGGTGAGCAGTACATGAGCGTCTACAAGCCGTACGCCCCCGAGGCCGAGGCCGCCGCCGAGATGGCCGTCGCGCTCGCCCAGGGCAAGTCGCTGGACTCGATCGCCAAGGACAAGGTCTCCTCCGGCTCCGCCACGGACGTCCCGTCGGTCCTGGTCCCGGTCACCTCCCTGACCAAGGACAACATCAAGGACACCGTCATCAAGGACGGCGTCTACACCGTCGCCGAGATCTGCACGGGCAAGTACAAGGACGCCTGCGACAAGCTCGGCCTCAAGTAAGCGGTCCCCGTCCGTGCCTCGTCCCGGCATTCGTCCTTGAACGCCGGTACGGGGACTTCGGAACGGCCGCGCACAGCTCCTCCGGCGCCCCGCGCCATCACACAGCCCCGCAAGCTCGGTGCGGGGTGCCGGACGGAACTCTTCCCCCAAACTTCTGCACAACCTCCCGCCGGGTCAGGCGGCGAAGGAGATGGTTCACGTGTCCGCTACGCCCGTGCTGGCGTTGCGCGGGGTCTCCAAGCGGTTCGGTGCCGTTCAGGCGCTCACCGACGTAGAGCTTGAGGTCCACGCCGGTGAGGTGGTCGCCCTGGTGGGCGACAACGGTGCCGGAAAGTCCACGCTGGTCAAGACGATCGCCGGCGTGCACCCCATCGATGAGGGTGTCATCGAATGGGACGGCAAGCCCGTATCGATCAGCAGGCCGCACGACGCCCAGGCCCTGGGTATCGCGACGGTCTACCAGGACCTCGCGCTGTGCGACAACATCGACGTCGTCGGCAACCTGTTCCTCGGCCGTGAGCTGAGGAAGTGGGGCGTCCTGGACGAGGTCGAGATGGAGCGCCGCTCCCGCGAGCTGCTCACCACGCTGTCCATCCGCATCCCGAGCGTCCGTATCCCGATCGCCTCGCTCTCCGGCGGCCAGCGCCAGACCGTGGCCATCGCCCGCTCGATGCTCGGCGATCCCAAGCTGGTCATCCTGGACGAGCCCACCGCCGCCCTCGGCGTCGAGCAGACCGCCCAGGTCCTCGACCTCGTCGAGCGCCTGCGCGAGCGCGGCCACGCCGTCATTCTCATCAGCCACAACATGGCGGACGTGAAGGCGGTGGCCGACAAGGTCGCCGTCCTGCGCCTCGGCCGCAACAACGGCGTCTTCGAGGTCAAGGCGACCTCGCAGGAGGAGATCATCTCCGCCATCACCGGCGCCACCGACAACGCCGTGACCCGCCGTGCGGCGCGCACGAACGGGGAGGTTTCCAAGTGAGCATCGACAAGACCTCCGCGTCTTCGGCGGCCCCGCAGGACGCGCACGCCGTGGAGAACCCCGAGGCCCCGGCCGCCGCGGTCACCGCGGTCGACCCGCGCCTGCTGGTCCAGGAAGAGGGCCTGCTCGGCTACTGGCACGAGTTCAAGCGCAAGATGAAGGCCGGTGAGCTGGGCTCCCTGCCGGTCATCCTGGGCCTCGCGATCATCTGCGTCATCTTCCAGGTCCTGAACTCCGAGTTCCTCTCCGCGGAGAACATCAACAACATCACGGTCACGATGGTCGGCACGGGGATGATCTCCGTCGGCATCGTCTTCGTGCTGCTGCTCGGCGAGATCGACCTGTCGGTCGGCTCGGTCAGCGGCGCGGGCAGCGCGCTCGCGGCCGTCCTCACGGTCAACCAGGGCTGGCCCGAGTGGGTGGCCGTGCTGGTCGCCATCGCCGCCGGTGCCGCCATCGGCGCCCTGCACGGCTTCTTCTTCGCGGTGCTCGGCGCGCCCGCCTTCGCCGTGACCCTGGCCGGTCTGCTGTTCTGGCTCGGCTTCATGCTGAAGGTGCTGGGCCCGGACGGCACGATCAACCTCGACCCGGACGGTCTGATCGGCAAGCTGACCACGTACACCTTCACGGACGTGGCCGCCGCCTACGGTCTGGCCATCGCCGTGGTCGCGCTGTTCTTCGTCAGCTCCTTCCTCGGCAACCGGCGCCGGGAGGCCGCGGGCGTCCCCTTCCGGCCGCTCAGCGACACGGTCCTGCGCACCGCTCTGCTGGCCGTGGTCTCCTTCGCCGGCGCCTACATGTACAACCAGTACAAGGGCCTGCCCCTGGCCACCGTGATCTTCCTGGCGTTCCTGGTGGGCACCGACTTCGTCCTGCGGCGCACCTCCTACGGCCGCAAGATCTTCGCGCTCGGCGGCAGCGTCGAGGCCTCGCGGCGTGCGGGCATCAACGTCACCGCCGTGCGGATCTCCGTGTTCGCCATCTCCGGCGGCTTCGCGGCGATCGGCGGCCTGTTCCTGGCCTCCAAGATCGCCTCGGCCAACCAGAGCGCCGGTACGGGTGACCTGCTGATGAACGCGATCGCCGCCGCCGTGATCGGTGGTACGTCGCTGTTCGGCGGGCGGGGCCGCACGTGGAACGCGCTGCTCGGTGTGCTGGTGATCGTGTCGATCCAGTACGGTCTGCAGCTGGAGTCCATCGCGGAGCCGGTGAAGTACATGATCACCGCCGCGGTTCTGCTGACCACGGTGGTCATCGACTCCATCACGCGCAAGACCCAGAAGACCGCCGGTCGCGCCTAGCGCCTCCAGGCGTCAGCGACTCCAGGCGGGTGACAGTGCCCGGCGCCCTGAAGGTGCCGGGCGCTGTCGTGTCCCGCTGAGCCCGAAGATTAAACTCGACGGGCCCGGCAACAGCTCGATCAGCTCTACTTGCAAGGAGGCACGGGTGCCGCTGCTGACCCGCATCACGGGACCGCGCGATCTGGACCGGCTCACCCTGGAGGAGCTGGACCAGCTGGCCGGGGAGATCCGGACCTTCCTCGTCGACGCGGTCTCCAAGACCGGCGGCCACCTCGGCCCCAACCTCGGTGTCGTGGAGCTGACCATCGCCCTGCACCGGGTGTTCGACTCGCCCAGGGACAAGGTGCTGTGGGACACCGGCCACCAGTCCTATGTGCACAAGCTGCTCACGGGCCGGCAGGACTTCTCGAAGCTGAAGAGGAAGGGCGGCCTGTCCGGCTACCCCTCGCAGGCCGAGTCCGAGCACGACGTGATCGAGAACAGCCACGCCTCCACGGTGCTCGGCTGGGCGGACGGCATCGCCAAGGCCAACCAGCTGAAGAAGCGGGACAGCCACGTCGTCGCCGTCATCGGTGACGGTGCGCTGACCGGCGGCATGGCCTGGGAGGCGCTCAACAACATCGCCGACGCCAAGGACCGCCCGCTGGTCATCGTCGTCAACGACAACGAGCGGTCGTACGCCCCGACCATCGGCGGTCTCGCCAACCACCTCGCCACCCTGCGCACCACCGACGGCTACGAGCGCTTCCTCGCCCGCACCAGGGAGGTGCTGGAGCGCACCCCGGTCGTCGGCAGGCCGCTGTACGAGACGCTGCACGGCGCGAAGAAGGGGCTGAAGGACTTCATCGCCCCGCAGGGCATGTTCGAGGACCTGGGCCTGAAGTACGTCGGCCCGATCGACGGCCACGACATCGAGGCACTGGAGTCGGCGCTGGCGCGGGCCAAGAGGTTCGGCGGTCCGGTCATCGTGCACTGCCTCACGGAGAAGGGCCGCGGCTACCAGCCCGCCCTCCAGGACGAGGCCGACCGCTTCCACGGCATCGGCCCCATCCACCCCGACACCGGCCTGCCGGTCAAGGCCACGGGCGCCGACTGGACCTCCGTCTTCGGCGAAGAGATGGTCCGGCTCGGCAGGGAACGCGACGACATCGTGGCGATCACCGCGGCCATGCTCCAGCCGGTCGGCCTGAAGGAGTTCGCGGACACCTTCCCCGACCGCATCTACGACGTCGGCATCGCCGAGCAGCACGGCGCCGTCTCCGCCGCGGGCCTCGCGTACGGCGGGCTGCACCCGGTCTTCGCCGTGTACGCCACCTTCCTCAACCGCGCCTTCGACCAGGTCCTCATGGACGTGGCCTTGCACAAGTGCGGGGTGACCTTCGTGCTGGACCGGGCCGGGATCACCGGCACCGACGGCGCCTCGCACAACGGCATGTGGGACATGTCCATCCTGCAGGTCGTGCCGGGGCTGCGGCTGGCCGCGCCGCGTGACGCCGATCAGGTGCGCGCGCAGCTGCGCGAGGCGGTCGAGGTGAAGGACGCGCCGACCGTGGTGCGCTTCTCCAAGGGCGCCGTCGGCCCCGCCGTACCGGCCGTGGGCCGCGTCGGCGGCATGGACGTGCTGCGCGAGCCCGGCACCGACCGGCCGGACGTGCTGCTGGTCTCCGTGGGTGCCCTCGCCCCGATGTGCCTGGAGATCGCCGGACTGCTCGACAAGCAGGGCATCTCCACCACCGTAGTCGACCCCCGCTGGGTCAAGCCCGTCGACGAGGCCATGGCCCCGCTGGCGGACCGGCACCGGGTCGTCGTCACCGTCGAGGACAACGGCCGGGTCGGCGGTGTCGGCTCCGCGATCGCGCAGGCCCTGCGGGACGCGGGCGTGGACGTGCCGCTGCGCGACTTCGGCATCCCGCCGCGCTTCCTCGACCACGCCTCCCGCGCCGAGGTGATGGCCGAGATCGGGCTGACCGCGCCGGACATCGCCCGCCAGGTCACCGGGCTGGTCGCCAGGCTGGACGGCCGGTTCGACCGTACGGCCGACGCGGTGGACTCCGGTGTGGAGTCCGTGGAGCCCGCCCGCGACTAGGAAACCGACGGGAAACCGCTCGTCTCCGGGCCGGTTGCGCCACTCCCAGCGGTGGCGGAACCGGCCCGTGTGCGTGAACCTGCCTGTGCCGGGGCAGACGCGACCCCGGCCCTCTCGATCAGTCGAGCCAAGTCGAGGACGACAAGCGTGGGAGGTAGGCACGTGAGCAGCACGCTCTTCAGGACGAAGAACGTCGAGCAGTCCATCCGGGACACCGAGGAACCCGAGCACTCGCTCAAGAAGTCTCTCTCCGCGCTCGATCTGACCGTCTTCGGCGTCGGTGTCATCATCGGCACCGGCATCTTCGTCCTCACCGGGCAGGTGGCCAAGAACAACGCCGGTCCGGCGGTGTCCCTGGCCTTCGTGGCGGCCGGCGTGGTCTGCGGGCTCGCCGCCCTGTGCTACGCCGAGTTCGCCTCCACGGTCCCCGTGGCGGGCTCCGCGTACACGTTCTCGTACGCCTCCCTGGGCGAACTGCCCGCCTGGATCATCGGCTGGGACCTGGTCCTGGAGTTCGCACTGGGCACGGCGGTGGTGGCGGTCGGCTGGTCCGGCTACATCCGCTCGCTGCTGGACAACGCGGGCTGGCACCTGCCGGACTACCTGGGCAGTCGGGACACCGCTCACGGCTTCGGCTTCGACATCCTCGCCGCCGCCCTGGTACTGGTGCTCACCGGCGTCCTCGTCCTCGGCATGAAGCTGTCCGCCCGGATCACCTCCCTCGTCGTCGCCATCAAGCTGGCCGTCGTACTCATCGTGATCGTCGCCGGTGCCTTCTTCGTCAACGGCGACAACTACAAGCCCTTCGTCCCCCCGTCCCAGGCGGTACCGGCGGGCGGCAGCCTCAAGGCCCCGCTCATCCAGCTGATGTTCGGCTGGGCGCCCGCCAACTTCGGCGTGATGGGCATCTTCACCGCCGCCTCGGTGGTGTTCTTCGCGTTCATCGGCTTCGACATCGTCGCCACGGCCGCCGAGGAGACCCGCAATCCGCAGCGCGACATGCCGCGCGGCATCCTCGGCTCGCTGTTCATCTGCACCGTGCTCTACGTCGCCGTCTCCATCGTCGTCACCGGCATGCAGAAGTACACCAAGCTGTCGGTGGAGGCGCCGCTCGCCGACGCGTTCAAGGCGAACGGGCACCCCTGGTACGCCGGCGTGATCAGCTTCGGCGCCGCCGTGGGCCTGACCACCGTCTGCATGATCCTTCTTCTCGGCCAGACCCGGGTGTTCTTCGCGATGAGTCGCGACGGGCTGCTGCCCCGGTTCTTCTCGCGCGTCCACCCGCGCTTTCGGACCCCGCACCGGCCGACCATCCTGCTCGGCGTGATCATCGCGATCGTGGCCGGCTTCACCAGCCTGAGCGCACTGGCGGAACTGGTGAACATCGGCACGCTGTTCGCGTTCGTCGTCGTCGCCTTCAGCGTCGTCATCCTGCGCAGGACCCGTCCCGACCTGCCCCGCGCCTTCCGCACCCCGTGGGTTCCGGTCGTCCCGGTCCTGTCCGTGTGCGCCTCGCTGTGGCTGATGCTCAACCTGCCCGCCGAGACCTGGATCCGGTTCGGCGTGTGGATGGTCATCGGCTTCGCCGTCTACTTCCTCTACGGCCGCACCCACAGCCGCCTCGCCCAGCGCGAGCAGGCCGTGCGCCCGCCCGCCGGGAACGTCCCATGACCGCACGGACCGTCTCCCCGGCCTGCTGACCGCGCACCGGCTCGCAGGCGGCGGTCACGACGGACCGCGGGACGGGGAGAGGTACGCCGTCGCGGGCGCCTGGCCGGTGTACGCCGGGGTGCCGAGGGAGTGGGGGAGGGCTCAGTCCAGCAGCACGCGGGGGCCGGTGACCCGGGCGCCCAGTTCCGTGACCCGCCGCCGCAGCTCACGGTCGGCGGTCACCACCACGCAGGGGCGGTCGCCCGCCGCCGCCGTGAGTTCCACGATGAGGTCGTCGCCGCTGCCGGGCGCCTCCTCGACACGCACCCCGGGGACGGAGCGGACGCCCCGGGCCGCGCCCTCGACCACCAGCACCAGCTCCAACGGCCCGGCCAGCCCCGCGGTCCCGGACCGGGCGAACGGCACCAGCCGGTCGCGCAGGCGTTCGGCGGCGCCGCGGCGGTCGCGCCACCAGCCGTCGGGCACGGATCCGACGACGTTCGCGCCGTCCACGACGAGCAGCGGCAGCGCAGTGGCCGCCGGAACGCCGTCCGGGATCCCTGTGTCGTCCGCCATGCCCACAGGTTGTCACACGCCGGAGTACCAGCGGCGGGTGAGCCCGCTGATGACCGCGGCGGCGCGTTCGGCGGTCGGACCGTCGATGCGCACCTCGTTGGCGAACTCCACGTGCAGGAACGGCACATGAGCGGCGTCGGCGGCCCGGCCCTGCATGTTCTCCTTGCCCTCCAGGGGGCAGGCGCGCACCCAGGCCCGGCACACGTGGAACCCGCTTCTGCCCAGGGCGTCGGCCAGCCTGCGGCCGTCCGCGCGGCCCGTCGACCCGGCGCCGGTGGAGGCGACCACGTCGTACTGGGGGGCGGAGGAGAAGGCGAAGCCGTGCAACTGGATCCCGGGCATCCCGCGGCGGATCAGCTCGGCGCAGATGGCGTGGAAAACGGTGTCCCGGCGGTGCGCCACGTCTGCGGAATTTCCGATTCCGGCTTTGCGATGTGCTCCCGCGATCACCAGGACGCCGCCGGGCGAGCCGCGCAGGACCCGTACGCCCAGCTGCTCGGTGCCCTCGTCGAAGACGGGGTGCGGGACCTGTACCGACCAGCGCGGACGGTGCTCCAGGTCCATGTAGACCCGGCCCCAGCCGCGCGGTGCCACGGCGTCGTCGGTGCGGTCGGCCACTTCGGTGAAGCGGCGCCCGGAGACTCGGTCGACGACGGTGCGGACCGTGAAGTCCCGCTGGGAAAGCAACCGTTCCGCTTGCTTGCGGCGGCCGTCGATGAGGAGGCCGACCGCATCGGCGACGGCCTCGCGGTCGGCCCGGCCGGGTGGCCGGTAGCCGTGGCCCGGACCGAACCGGCTGGTGTAGTCCGCCACCTCGCGGGCCAGGTCGACCTGTTGGGCCCCCTTGCCGCCCGGGTGGGCCGCGCCGTCCGTGCCGGTGTCCCGGCCCGCGCGGAGCACGGCGGTCAGCCCGGCGGCAAGTCCGGCGATGACCAGCAGAATTGTTGCGATCGTTATGATTCGCGAGCGAGTGGCTCTCATGGCTGTATCAAGATATCCCGGTGACCAGACGTCTTAGCCGCACCCTGCTGACCCTGCTGCCTCCGCTCTCCCTCGTCGCCGCCGTCGCCGGCTGCGGCCTGCTCCCGGGCGACGGGGGTGACCAGGGCGGCGGGCGTTCGTTCACCGTCGCGGCGGCCGGGGACATCCTGATGCACCCCGAACTCGTCGACCAGGCCCGCAAGGACGCCAAGCGCACCGGCCAGGGCGTGGACGGGCTCGACTTCGGGCCGATGATGGCCGGCGTCAAGCCGCTCATCAGCAAGGCCGACCTGGCCATCTGCCACCAGGAGCCGGTGATGGGCGACCCGAAGGGCCCGTTCGAGGGCTTCCCCGACTTCGCGGTGCCGCCGCAGACCGCGAAGACGATCAAGGATCTCGGCTACGACACCTGCTCCACCGCCTCGAACCACACCCTCGACCACGGGTACGAGGGTGTGAAGCGCACCCTGGACGCGCTGGACGCCGCCGGGGTGAAGCACACCGGCTCCTTCCGCACCCAGAAGGAGGGGCTGACCCCGCTGATCCTGGACGTCAAGGGCGTCAAGGTCGCGCAGATATCCTTCGCGTACGGCTTCAACGAGCCGCACGCCATGCCGAAGGACAAGCCGTGGCTCGCCAACCAGCAGAGCCTGCGCGCGATCCAGGCCGCCGAGCAGCGGGCCCGCAAGGCCGGCGCCGAGGTGGTCATCCTCTCCCTGCACTGGGGGCACGAGCACGACCCCAGCCCCACCGCCACGCAGCTCTCCTTCGCCCGGCAGCTCGCCGAGCACACCGGCATCAACCTGGTCATCGGCCACCACGCGCACGTCGTCCAGCCGATGGAGAAGGTCGACGGCCGCCTGTGGGTCGCCTACGGCATGGGCAACCAGATCGCCCGGCACGAGCAGCCGACGGGGCTGACCGAGGAGGGTGTGATCGGCTGGTTCACCTTCACCGAGCACGGCAAGGGCCACTGGGAGGTCCAGCCGCGCTTCGAACCGACGATGCTGCAGATCCCGCCGGACGCCGTCAACGCCACCGACGGCAACAAGGCCGTCTACACCGACGACGACGCACGCGACTACCGTCTGCTGGACGTGCCGGTCGCGCTCCGCGACGACAAGGACCTCACCGACCGCCAGCGGGCTCGGCTGAGGCTCGCGTTCGAGCGCACCGAGGGCACGATGCTCAACCGCGGCGCGGCCAAGGACGGCCTGAAGCCGCTGACGCCGCTGCCCTGACGGCGGGTACGTCTGCCCCGGTTCGAGCACCTAAACGCGAATGTCGTGCAGATCACACAGGTAGGTAGGCAACTTTATGAGCCACTTACACATCTGAGTGCTGCGAGTGCACCTGCCGCTACAGGTGTACGCAGCGCGGACATATGTCCGAATAGTTGAACAATCGTCCCTGAATCCCTGTGCGGAACTGACCGGCCGCACACCCTGAGAGGACCCTCCCTTGGCGTCATCGCCCCCGGCGCGGCAGCACCGAGCCCGCCGACGAGCCGACATGTCGCTGATCGGAGGCATCCGACCGCCGATCGCGGTGCTGTCGGTGCTTCTGCTGTCGCTCGCCGGTATCACGGCGCTCGTGCTGGGTCGCGTCGACAACGCCGGTGTGCCGAAGGCGGTGCTGACCTCCCAGCAGCACTTCGCGGAGGACGGCGCGATCGCGCTGCGTGCCTCCATCGACGAGTCCGTCACCGACCTCACCCGCTCCGCCGCGCTGTTCAGCGCGGGCCAGCCGGTCACCGGTGACGCCGTCCTCGACAAGCTCGGCAGCAGCTACCAGAAGTGGATGGGTACCGCGGTCGTCGAGATCCGCACCGGCAAGCTGGTCGCGGCCCGCGGCGAGACCGTGCCGCTCACCTCGGTGAACACCGCCACCCTCGGGGACGAGGGCGGGCTCTCCCCGCGCCTGGTCAAGCTGAAGAACGGCGAGACCCGGCTGCTGTCCTTCGCGCTGCTGACCTGGCCGGGCAGGCCGCAGCTGCTGCTGGTGGCCTCCAGCACCCTGAAGGCGCCTGGTATCAGCCTCGGCCCGTTCCGCTCCATCGCCGTGGTCGACGCCGACGGCTCGGTCCTCAGCAGCGACGGCATCCCCGAGCCCGAGCAGACGCGCAACAGGGCCGACCGCGTGGACGCCAAGGCCTCCCGCAAGCAGCTCAAGGCGTTCGCCGAGATCGCCGCCCGCAAGGCCAAGAAGGACCCGCGCACCACCAAGGAACCCGGCATGGGCGGGTACCAGGGCGTCAGCGGCAGCCTGCTGGGCGGGCACGTGCTCAGCGACCGCTCCGTCGCCGGATACGCCGCCCTCGCCGCCCCGGAGCCGGGCGAGACCACCACCGCCTCCGGGCTCGGCCTGTCCGTGGTGGCCATGGTCAAGGTGGCCGAGGACCCGGACCGCCCCGGTTCCCCGGTGTTCGGCGTCCTCGCGGCCGGCGCGCTCCTCGTCGTCGGCGGCATCGCCGTGGCCGTGCTGCTCGGCACGGTGCAGCGCCCGCTGATCCGGCTGTTCCTGGAGTCCCGCCGGCTCACCCGCGGTGACCTGAACCGGCCTGTCACCGTTCCCGGCTACGGCGAGACGCGCCGCGTCGGCACCGCCCTGGAACAGCTGCGGCGCCAGCTGCTCGGCGAGAGCCCCGAGCAGACCGGTCCCACGCCGCGCCAGAGCGGGCTGCGCCGGGTGGGCACCCCGGCCGTGCTGGCCGTCTGCGCCGTCCTGCTGATGGCCTGGTCGGCACCGCTGATGCTGATGGTCAACCGCGCCGACAGCACGGCCGTCGTACCGCAGCAGCTCGTCAGCGACCAGCGTGAACGCACCGACACCCTCAGCGACCGGGTGCGCCGCGGGCTCAACGAGGGCAGCGCCGACCTGGAGTCGGTGGCGTCCCTGATCGGCAACAAGACCGAACCGGACGCCATGGACAAGGTCCTGGAGCGCACCCTCAACGAGAACCACCGCTACCGCTCGCTCTACGTCGTCGACTCCTCCGGCGAGATCCTGACCCGGGAGGGCAAGGAGCCCAAGGTGATCCGGTCCCACCGGGTCTCCAGCAGCCCGATCCGGCTGCTCGGCCGCGGCGGCAAGGAGCCCGTCGTCGTCGGCAACGCCGAGATCCCCGGCCGGGGCGGCGCCCAGCTCGTCGGCGAGTTCCGCGTCGAGTTCTTCAACGCGCTGCTGACCCGGCCCGGCCTGGGCGTGGTCCGCCTCGTCGACAACCGCGGCGGGATCATCGCGGGCAACACCGGTTTCCTCGCCTTCCACTCGCTGCCCGACGGCCATCTCAAGGACCTGGTCGCGGCCAGCGGCCAGCGGCTCGGGAAGAAGGCCCGTGCCAACGGCGTGCTCTACCGCGAGCACGGGGTACGGATCGCCGCCGCCGCCCCGTTCAACGGCGGTGGCGCCGCCGAGTCCCTCGGCTGGTCCGTGGTCAGCTGGCAGCCCGCCAACCGGCTCGCCATCCCCGAGTACGACGCCCAGAACCGCACCGTGCTCGCCGGGCTGCTCGGCGCCGCCGCGGCCGTCGCCTGCCTGGGCTGGCTGCACATCGTGGTGGCCCGGCCGCTGCGCGCGCTGGCCGGCCGGGCCGAGGCGCTGGCCGGCGGCGACCGCAAGACGGTCCTGTTCCCGCAGCACCACGACGAGGTCGGCGCGGTCACCCGCTCGCTGGAACTCATCCGCCAGCAGCTGCAGGACCAGCGCCGGCAGCAGCCACGCCGCACCCCGCCCCCGGCGTCCGCGCCCCCGGCGTCCGGCCCCCAGGCGTCCGGCCCCCAGATCTCCGCGCCCCAGCAGTACACGCCCGAGCAGTACACAAGGAACTGATCACCCGTGCTCTTCCTCTACACCGTGCTGCTGGTGTGCTGCGCGATCCTGCTCGTCGCAGGCGTCGTGGAGCAGCGGCGGCACTTCACCAACCTGGACCACATACCCACCCGGGTGCTGATCAACGGCATCCGCGGCAAGTCCTCCATCACCCGGCTGTGCGCGGGCGCGCTGCGCGGCGGCGGGCTGGTGACCGTCGCCAAGACGACCGGCACCGCGGCCCGGTTCATCCACCCGGACGCCACCGAGGAACCGGTCTACCGCAAGTTCGGCATCGCCAACGTGGTCGAGCAGATCGGCATCGTGCGGCGCGCCGCCGCCTACAAGCCGGACGCGCTCGTCATCGAGTGCATGGCGGTCATGCCGGCCCTGCAGGAGATCAACCAGTCCAAGCTGATCCGCTCCACGATCGGCGTGCTGTGCAACGTCCGTGAGGACCACCTCGCCGAGATGGGCCCCACCCTCGACGACGTGGCCCGCTCACTGAGCCGCTCGATGCCCGAGGACGGCATCTGCGTCACCGCCGAGAAGGACCGCTTCCACATCCTCCAGGAGGAGGCGGACTCCCGGAACTGCCGGCTCATCTACGCCGACCCCGAGACGGTCACCGACGAGGAGCTGCGCGGCTTCAGCTGGTTCACCTTCAAGGAGAACGTGGCCATCGCCCTCACCGTCGCCGAACTCCTCGGCGTCGACCGGGAGACGGCCCTGCAGGGCATGTACGAGGCCCCGCCGGACCCCGGTGTCCTCTCCGTCGAGCGCTACCAGACGCACGAGGGCAAGAAGCTGCGCTTCGCCAACGTCTTCGCGGCCAACGACCCCGAGTCGACGCTGATGAACATCAACCAGCTGCTCGACCTCGGCGCCATCCACCGCCCGCTCAACGTGGTCATCAACTGCCGCCCCGACCGCGTCGAGCGCAACGGGCAGATGGGCGAGATCATCCCCGACCTCGATCCGGAGCGCGTCTTCGTCATCGGCCACCCGGCCAAGTCCGCCATCGACGCCATCCCGGCCGAGTTCCGCTCGCGCGCCGTAGACCTCGGTGGCGACAAGCGTGACCCCGAGGAATTCATGGGCAAGATGCTGGACATGCTCGGCCCGGACTCCTCGATGGTCGCGATCGGCAACATCCACGGCCAGGGCGAGATCCTGCTGGAGCACCTCGCCGAACTCCCGGCGGACGACAGCGCCGAGGAGCCCGCCGCCGCGGCCCCGGCCGGCCGCGCGGCCACGTCGCCCGCCGTGGTCGAGCACGTCGAGACCATGCAGCTGTACGCCCCCCGGATCGACCCCTACCAGGGCTACCCGGAGGCGTACGAATCGCGCTACAGCCAGCAGCCGTACACCGCGCAGCAGCCCTACGTCCCGCAGATCCCCGTGCAGCGTGCCGCCGAGCACCCGCACCCGGGCGACGACTGGCCGCAGCAGCACCCGAACGACGACTGGCCGCAGCACGGCCGGCAGGGGCACGACGACTGGCCGCAGCACGATCAGCGGGGCCAGGACGACTGGCCGCAGCACGATCAGCGGGGCCAGGACGACTGGCCGCAGCACGATCAGCGGGGCCAGGACGACTGGCCGCAGCGGCACCAGGACGCCGCCGCGCCGCACGCTCCCGCCGTCCCGCAGGCGGACCGGGACCAGGGCCACGCGGCCGGACCGCCCCAGTTCCGCGGGCTGTTCGAGCCCCGCATCTACCCCCAGCCTTCCGCCGACGACAGCCAGCAGTGGCACAGCCCAGGAGAACAGCGTTGATCCCCTCCGTCCTCACCCCCGAGATCGCCGCGATCGGTATCGGCCTGGGTCTGATGTTCTCGCTGATGTGCTACCTGACGACCAATCTGTCGCCGGGAGGCATGATCACGCCGGGCTGGCTCGCGCTCACCCTCATCGAGGACCTCCAGCGGGCCGCCCTGGTGGTCGGCGTGACCGTGCTGACCTACCTCGCCACCCTGCTGATGCAGAAGTTCGTGATCCTGTACGGCAAGCGGCTGTTCGCGGCCGTCGTGCTCAGCGGCGTGCTCATCCAGGCCACCGTGATCATCGTGCTGCAGATGGAGTTCCCGCTGCTGTACGCCAACCAGACGCTCGGTTTCATCGTCCCGGGCCTGATCGGCTACCAGCTGGTCCGCCAGCCCAAGGGCGCCACCCTGCTGTCCGTCGGATCGGTCACCCTGGCCACCTACGTGGTCCTGACCGCCGGCATCCTGCTGGGCGCCCTGCCCTCCGCCTGAGCCCGTCTGTTCCCGACGTATTCTGGAGCCCCCACCATGCCGAAGCGCAAAGGCCGCCCCGTCGTCCACACGGCGACGGTCCTGGCGCTGCTCGCGGGCAGCGCGTACTTCACCATCGAACTGCGCAAGGACGCAGAGGCCAAGGCCCCTGCCGCCCAGACGGTCACCGACAACGCCCTGCAGAACTCGGGCAAGGCGACCGGCAAGCAGACCTGGGAGCGACTGAACGACCCGGCCCGCTCGGTGCTGCGCGACGGCAAGGGCGCGGTCATCGCCACCTTCACCGACGGCGCCCGCACCGCCACCCTCAAGGGCCCGTCGCGCACCTTCAGCGAGCCCGCCAACACCAGCACCAAGGTCGTCACGGACGACTGGATCCGCCTCATGCCGGAACCCTGGACCAAGGGCGCCGAGAACCAGCAGTGGTTCAAGGACTGGTTCAAGCAGTACTACGGCAGCCAGGAGGACGACATCTTCGCGATCGCCTTCCAGTACGTGCAGGGCGCCCCGGTCAAGAAGGACTCGGCGGGCGTGCCGTACGCGGGTGACGCGGTCTTCGGCCCGTTCAAGCCGGACGGCGTGGACCGCCTGGAGCAGAACGACTTCTACGACTACCTCGGCATCCCGTACACCTTCCGCAACGGCGTCACGATGTATCCGCGCAAGGAGCGCTACCGGGCGCTGGACTGCTCCGGCTTCATCCGGATGGTGTTCGGCTACCGCGCCCGCTACCCGCTGATGCCCACCAACGACGCCGGTGACGGTCTCCCGCGCACCGCCAACGGCATGGCCCGTTCCAAGGCCGGCGTCGACATCATCAAGCTCCAGGGGCCCGCTCCCTGGTACACCCGCCCGAAGAACACCGACATGCTGCAGCCGGGCGACCTGCTGTTCTTCAAGATGGACCACCGCACCGGCGACCACATCGACCACTCCGCCCTGTACCTGGGCCTGGACACCGAGGGCCACAAGGTCTTCATCTCCAGCCGCAAGGAGCAGAACGGCCCCACGATCGGCGACAAGGGCGGTGTCTCCCGCATCGACGGCGACGGCTTCTACGCCGAGCTGTTCCGCAGCGCCAAGCGGCTGTGACCGGTCGGGCGGGGGCCGGGCCACGGCACGTACCGGGCGCGGCATAGAGTGAACCGGTGAACGGCAACTGGCTCCTGCGCGGCCGAGACGGCCGGCTCAGTGTCTACCAGCTGTCGGGCGAGTCCGTCCGGTGCCGGGCGGAGCGCGCCTGTGGCGGCCCCTGGACCGAACCGCGCCAGGTGGGCGGCGATCAGCGGCTCCACCCCGTGCTCGCGGTCGGGCAGGGCCTGGACGGCTACGCCCATCTGGTCTCCTGGCGGCCCACGGCCAAGGGGGAGTCGGGGCTGGTGCACTCCACCCACTTCCGTCCCCGCCTCGCCGCCCTGGACTGGGCACCGATCGGCCACCCGGACAAGAAGGGCGACCGCGCGGGCACGCCCGCCGTGGCCGTCGACGCCCAGGGCCGCGCCCACGTCTTCGTCCGCAACAACGACGGCGGGGTGAGCCTGCTCGCCCAGAAGGAGAAGGGCGGCTGGGAGCCCTGGCGGGACCTGAAGGGCAAGGAGGTCCAGGACGGCCTCGCCGCGGTGACGCAGGAGTCCGGCCGGGTCGACCTGTACGCGGCCACCCCGGCCGGCATCCTCTACTGGCACCAGGAGGAACCCGGCGCCCAGCCGGTCCTCCAGGAAGCCCTGGAGGCCCCGGTCCGCCCCGGCACCCTGCACGCGCTGGCGACATCCCCCGAGAGCACGACCGTCTTCTACACCGACACCTCGGGCGACCTGTGCACCTGGCGCCCCGGCAGCGCCCCGGCCACCCTCCTCGCCTCGGCGGGCCCCGGTCCGGTCGCCGCGGTCCGCTGCGACCTGGACGGCCACGACTGCACCCTGCTGGCCCAGCGCAGCGCGAGCGGCCGGGTGGCCTTCGCCGCCTACCCCACGGAACTCGAGTCGGCCGGCGCGTGGTGGACCGAGTCGGGCCCCCTGCTCCCGCTGGATGCGACGGTGGCCCTGGCCACGGACGAGGACGACCGCGTGGTGGCGGCCACGCTGTCCCCCTCCACCGGCCAACTCCTCCTGACCCGCCGCAAGGACGAGCCGGGGCTGGCACTGCAGGCGTGGCGCCAGATGTGAAGCGGTGCCACAGAGCTGAACGCAACAGGCTTTGCTCTCAAGCGCGTTCGGCGGGGTGCGGCGAGGAAGCTCCGGTGAACCACGAGGGCCTCGTCGATACCCGGCAACGCGTCCTCGCCCCGTCCGTGTGACACGGGTGCTCCACGCCGGCTCACCGGCCGCCGGCCTCACCGTGCACTCCCTGAACGCCGGGCCCTGACAACGCCGCTGCCCGGCACACCGGTCGGTGTGCCGGGCAGCGTACGGCCGTACGGTGCGTGCTGTCAGGCCGGGACGCTGGCCACGCCCGGGGCCAGGAACTTCTTGGCGTTCATACGCTCCGAGACGCCCTCGCGGTCCAGGTACGGCGTGATGCCGCCCAGGTGGAAGGGCCAGCCGGCGCCCGTGATCAGGCAGAGGTCGATGTCCTGGGCCTCGGCGACGACGCCCTCGTCGAGCATCAGGCCGATCTCCTGGGCCACCGCGTCCAGGACGCGGGCGCGGACCTGCTCCTCGGTCAGGACGGTGTCGCCCTGCTTGAGCAGCGCGGCGACCTCCGGGTCCAGCTCCGGCTTGCCGCTGTCGTAGACGTAGAAGCCGCGCTTGCCCGCCTCCACGACCGCCTTGAGGTTCGGGGAGACCTTGAAGCGGTCCGGGAAGGCCCGGTTGAGGGTCTCCGAGACGTGCAGGCCGATCGCCGGGCCGACCAGCTCCAGGAGGACGAGCGGGGACATCGGCAGGCCCAGGGGCTCCACCGCCTTCTCCGCCGCCTCGACCGGGGTTCCCTCGTCGATGACGTTCTGGATCTCGCCCATGAAGCGGGTCAGGATGCGGTTGACGACGAACGCCGGGGCGTCCTTGACCAGAACCGCGGTCTTCTTCAGCTTCTTGGCGACGGCGAACGCGGTCGCGAGCGAGGCGTCGTCCGTCTTCTCGCCGCGGACGATCTCCAGCAGCGGCAGGACCGCGACCGGGTTGAAGAAGTGGAAGCCGACGACCCGCTCGGGGTGCTTCAGCTTCGAGGCCATCTCCGACACGGAGAGCGAGGAGGTGTTGGTGGCGAGGATCGCGTGCGCCGGGGCGACCGCCTCGACCTCGGCGAACACCTGCTGCTTGACGCTGATCTCCTCGAACACGGCCTCGATGACGAAGTCCGCGTCCGCGAAGCCCTCGGCCTTGTCCAGGACACCGGTCACCAGCGCCTTGAGGCGGTTGGCCTTGTCCTGGTTGATCCGGCCCTTGCCGAGCAGCTTGTCGATCTCGGCGTGGACGTAACCCACACCCTTGTCGACGCGCTCCTGGTCGATGTCGGTCAGGACGACCGGCACCTCCAGGCGGCGCAGGAAGAGCAGGGCGAGCTGGGAGGCCATCAGGCCCGCGCCCACCACGCCGACCTTGGTGACCGGACGCGCCAGGTTCTTGTCCGGGGCGCCGGCCGGGCGCTTGCCGCGCTTCTGCACCAGGTTGAAGGCGTAGATGCCGGAGCGCAGTTCACCGCCCATGATCAGGTCGGCGAGGGCCTGGTCCTCGGCGTCGTAACCCTGCTGCAGGTCGCCGTTCTTGGCGGCGGCGATGATGTCCAGGGCGCGGTAGGCGGCCGGGGCCGCGCCGTGCACCTTGGAGTCGGCGATGAACCGGCCCTTGGCGACGGCCTGATCCCAGGCCTCACCGCGGTCGATCACCGGACGCTCGACCTCGATCTCGCCCTTGAGGACGTTCGCCGTCCAGATCAGCGACTGCTCCAGGAAGTCGGCACCCTCGAAGAGGGCGTCGGCGATGCCCAGTTCGAAGACCTGCTTGCCCTTGAGCTGCTTGTTCTGGTTCAGGCTGTTCTCGATGATCACCGAGACGGCCTTGTCCGCGCCGATCAGGTTCGGCAGGATCGTGCAGCCGCCCCAGCCCGGGACCAGGCCCAGGAAGACCTCGGGCAGCGAGAAGGCGGGCAGCGCCTTCGACACCGTGCGGTAGGTGCAGTGCAGGCCGACCTCGACGCCGCCGCCCATGGCCGCGCCGTTGTAGTAGGCGAAGGTCGGGACCGCGAGGGCCGCCAGGCGCTTGAAGACCTCGTGGCCGCCCTTGCCGATGGCGAGCGCGTCCTCGTGCCTCTTCAGCAGCTCGACGCCCTTGAGGTCGGCGCCGACGGCGAAGATGAACGGCTTGCCGGTGATGCCGACGCCGACGATCGCGCCCTCGGCCGCCTCCTTCTCCACCTGGTCGATCGCGGTGTTGAGGTTCGCGAGCGAGGCGGGGCCGAAGGTGGTCGGCTTGGTGTGGTCGAAGCCGTTGTCCAGCGTGATGAGCGCAAAGCGCCCGGCGCCGAACGGCAGGTCGAGGTGGCGGACGTGCGCGGACGTCACGACCTCGTCGGGGAACAGCTCGGCCGCACCCTTCAGAAGCTCAGCGGTGGTGCTCACTTGTCCCCCTCGAAGTGCGGGTTCTCCCAGATGACCGTCGCGCCCATGCCGAAGCCGACGCACATGGTGGTCAGGCCGTAGCGGACGTGGCGCTGCTCCTCGAACTGGCGGGCCAGCTGCGTCATCAGGCGGACGCCGGAGGAGGCCAGCGGGTGGCCGTAGGCGATGGCGCCGCCGTACTGGTTGACGCGCTCGTCGTCGTCCGCGATGCCGTAGTGCTCCAGGAAGGCCAGGACCTGGACGGCGAACGCCTCGTTGATCTCGAACAGACCGATGTCGGAGATGGACAGGCCCGCCTTGGCGAGGGCCTTCTCCGTGGCCGGGATCGGGCCGTAGCCCATGACCTCCGGCTCGACGCCCGCGAAGGCGTACGAGACGAGGCGCATCTTGACCGGCAGGCCGTTCTCGCGGGCGAAGTCCTCGCTCGCGATGATCGAGGCGGTGGCGCCGTCGTTCAGACCGGCCGCGTTGCCGGCGGTGACCCGGCCGTGCACGCGGAACGGCGTCTTGAGGCCCTGCAGGTTCTCCAGGGTCGTACCCGGGCGCATCGGCTCGTCGGCGGTGACCAGGCCCCAGCCGGTCTCGCCGGCCTCGGGGTTGGTGCGGCGCACCGAGATCGGCACCAGGTCCTGCTGGATCTTGCCGTTGGCGTACGCCTTGGCGGCCTTCTCCTGCGAGCGCACCGCGTACTCGTCCGCGCGCAGCTTGGTGATCTGCGGGTAGCGGTCGTGCAGGTTCTCCGCGGTCATGCCCATGAACAGGGCGGACTCGTCGACGAGCTTCTCGGAGACGAAGCGCGGGTTGGGGTCCACGCCCTCGCCCATCGGGTGGCGGCCCATGTGCTCGACGCCGCCGGCGATGACGGCGTCGTAGGCGCCGAAGGCGATCGAACCGGCGGTGGTCGTCACGGCGGTCAGCGCACCGGCGCACATGCGGTCGATCGAGTAGCCCGGGACGGACTGCGGCAGCCCGGCGAGGATGCCGGCCGTGCGGCCGAGGGTCAGGCCCTGGTCGCCGATCTGCGTGGTCGCGGCGATGGCGACCTCGTCGATCTTCTTCGGGTCCAGGCCGGGGTTGCGGCGCAGCAGCTCCCGGATCGCCTTCACGACAAGGTCGTCGGCGCGGGTCTCGTGGTAGATGCCCTTCGGGCCCGCCTTGCCGAACGGGGTGCGGACGCCGTCGACGAAGACGACGTCCCTGACGGTACGAGGCACGATGGCTCTCCTCCAGGGTGCGGGATGGCACTGCTGCGTTGCGCTGAGCGCGCGCTCAGGGCCCATGCTACTTATGAGTAACGTAGCTGCACAGTCCTGCCGGGGCGAGCGGTGAACGTCACACCGGCGATCCTGGGTCTCTGGGCGGACAGCGCACCGGCAGGCGCGTCGCATGCCCTCCCGGATCTTGGCGTGATCTCGACGTTCCTGTTCCACTTCCCCGGCCCTCGGACGGCCTCGGGGAGAGCGCCGAGCGGGTGGGCTAGGCGCCCTTCGCCGACAGCGCCTTCACCAGCACCGGCGTCACCAGCTCGACCTGCCACGCCCGCGCCCCGTAGCCGGCGAGCGCGGACTCCACGGCCGCCGCGCCGGCGGACGCGGGCGGCTCCCAGCAGACCCGGCGCACCGTGTCCGGGGAGATCAGGTTCTCCTGGGGCATGTTGAGCTGCTCGGCCAGGGCGGACACCCCGGCCCGGGCGGCCGTCAACCGGGCCGCGGCGGCGGGGTCCTTGTCGGCCCAGGCCCGCGGCGGCGGCGGACCGGCGACGGGCTGGCCCGGCTGCGGCAGCGCGCTCTCGGGCAGGGCCTTCGCCCGGTCCACCGCGTCCTGCCAGTGCTCCAGCTGCCGGCGCCCCACCCGGTGGCCGAACCCGTTCAGAACGGCCAGCGCGTGCACATTGCCCGGCAGAGCGAGCGCGGCCTCGACGATCGCCGCGTCGGACAGCACCTTGCCCGGCGACACGTCCCTGCGCCGGGCGATCCGGTCCCGCGTCTCCCACAGCTCCCGGACGACAGCGAGCTGCCGGCGCCTGCGCACCTTGTGCATCCCGGACGTACGGCGCCAGGGATCCTTCCTCGGCTCGGCGGGCGGCGCGGCCGCGATCGCGTCGAACTCCTGCAGGGCCCACTCCAGCTTGCCCTGGCGGTCCAGCTCCTTCTCCAGGGCGTCCCGCAGGTCGACGAGCAGTTCGACGTCCAGGGTGGCGTAACGCAGCCAGGGCTCGGGCAGTGGCCGGGTCGACCAGTCGACGGCGGAGTGGCCCTTCTCCAACACGAAGCCGAGGACGTTCTCGACCATGGCGCCGAGGCCGACCCGCGGGAAGCCGGCCAGCCGGCCGGCCAGCTCGGTGTCGAACAGGCGGGTGGGCACCATGCCTATCTCGCGCAGGCAGGGCAGGTCCTGGGTGGCCGCGTGCAGCACCCACTCCACGCCGGACAGCGCCTCACCGAAACCGGCCAGGTCGGAGCAGGCGACGGGGTCGATCAGGGCGCTTCCGGCGCCCTCCCGGCGCAGCTGCACGAGATAGGCGCGCTGGCCGTAGCGGTATCCGGAGGCGCGCTCGGCGTCCACGGCGACGGGGCCGGAGCCCGCGGCGAAGGCGGAGATCACCTCGACGAGGGCGGCCTCGTCGGCGATCACGGGCGGAATGCCCTCGCGGGGTTCGAGCAACGGTGTCGGCGCCCCCGTCACAGAAGATCCGGCGTCGTCCGGAGGAGTGCCTCCGGGCGTGCGCAGGGAGCTGTCTGCTGCGGTGTCTTGGGCGTCGGTCACCTGTCAAGGGTATCGGTGTGTGCACGGCGCCCGTCGACGGAACGTTCCGTCGACGGGCGTCCGAGGGGCGTAAACCAGTCAGCCCGGTCAGGCTCCCGGTTCACATGGGTGAACGGGTGCGGCCGGTTCCGGGGGGCGTGCGAGGGGTGTTTCCGGGTTGTGCAGGCGGGGTCTTCCAGGGCGTGTTCAGGGGGGTTTCAGGGATCTTTCCAGGGGGCTTGCGGGGGCTTGCGGGGGCTTGCGGGGGTCGTTCGGGAGGCGTGCGGGCTCGTTCGGGAATCGTTCGGGAATCGTTCGAGGGCTGTACGGCGTCAGTGGATGATCCCGGTGCGCAGGGCCACGGCCACCATGCCGGCCCGGTCGCCGGTGCCGAGCTTGCGGGCGATCCGGGCCAGGTGGCTCTTCACCGTGAGCGCGGACAGGCCCATGGAGACGCCGATCGCCTTGTTCGACTGGCCCTCCGCGACGAGTCGCAGCACCTCGACCTCGCGTCCGGACAGTTCGCGGTAGCCGCCCGGGTGGCTCGGGGCACCCGGGGGGCGGCGGTGCATCCGGGCGGCGGCACCGATGGGTGCGGCACCGGGTCGGGTGGGGAGCCCGATGTTGGTCCGGGTGCCGGTGACGACGTAGCCCTTGACCCCGCCGGCCAGGGCGTTGCGGACGGCGCCGATGTCGTCGGCCGCGGAGAGCGCCAGGCCGTTGGGCCAGCCGGCGGCGCGGGTCTCGGACAGCAGGGTCAGGCCGGAGCCGTCGGGCAGGTGGACGTCGGCGACGCAGATGTCACGGGGGTTGCCGATGCGGGGACGAGCCTCCGCGATGGACGAGGCTTCGATGACATCGCGCACGCCGAGCGCCCACAGGTGGCGGGTGACGGTGGAACGGACGCGCGGGTCGGCCACGACCACCATGGCGGTCGGCTTGTTCGGGCGGTAGGCGACCAGGCTTGCGGGTTGCTCAAGGAGAACGGACACCAGGCCTCCTGGGTGGGGGGACGGGGCCGGCTTGTGGGGATGAAGCCGGGACGAACCGTGCTTTCAAGGTCACAGTCGTCTTCGGCAGCAAACTCGTCCGCCTTTAGAGAGTGATCACGATCTAGTGAGTAACAATCTGCGCAATTCGGACACGCGATCGATCATCCGAAGATCGAGTCGGCTCGGGCCGGTGTCATTCCAGTGCAGAAAGTGGCCGTATCGACAAAGAGATGGTCAACAGGGGTGTTTCGGGCGCCGTGTCACCGGGACTGCGGACCCCGGGACTGCGGACCCCGGGGCTGCGGACCCCGGCGCTGCGGCAGCGTCACCACCGACGCGTCGCCCGGAGAGGCCGGCGGCAGTCCTGCGACCTGTGCCAGCAGATCGCACCAGGACGCCAGGTGGGCCGCGGTGTCCGGCACCCCGCCCGGGCCTTCGCGCGGCGTCCAGGAGGCGCGGATCTCGATCTGCGAGGCGGGCGGGCGCTCGGCCAGCCCACCGAAGTAGTGCGAGCCCGCGCGCGTGACCGTTCCGCTCGGCTCGCCGTAACGCAGCCCCCGCGACTGGAACGCCCCGGTCAGCCACGACCAGCACACCTCGGGCAGCAGCGGATCGGCCGCCATCTCCGGCTCCAGCTCCGCCCGCACCAGCGTCACCATCCGGAACGTGCCGCGCCAGGCCTCGTGCCCGGCCGGGTCGTGCAGCAGCACCAGCCGCCCGTCGGCCAGCTCCTGCTCACCGTCGACCACGACCGCCTCCAGCGCGTACGCGTACGGGGCGAGCCGCTGTGGGGCCGGCGACGGCTCCACCTCCACCTGCGGCCGCAGCCGCGCGGAGCGCAGTGCCTCCACCGCGGCCCGGTACGCCGGCGGCAGCGCATCACCCTCCCGCCCGTCCTCCGCGTCCTTCGCGTCCTTCGCGTCGTCCATTCCGTCAGCGCCGTCCGACAGTCGTCCCTGAGCCGCAGCCATGCGGGGAAGAGTAAGGGGAACGCGGCCTTCGCGCAGGGAGGGACACCCCACGAGGGCTGCGGCACTTCTCCGCCGCGGGCCGTGCGAGACTTGCCGTCGTGAGTGCCAACGGAAGCCCCACGGGCAAGCAGCCGACAGCGACGTACGACAGCGCGTTCCTCCGGGCATGCCGACGCGAACCCGTGCCGCACACCCCCGTGTGGTTCATGCGCCAGGCCGGCCGCTCCCTGCCCGAGTACCGCAAGGTGCGCGAGGGCATCCCCATGCTCGAGTCCTGCATGCGGCCCGAGCTGGTCACCGAGATCACGCTCCAGCCGGTGCGCCGTCACAACGTGGACGCGGCCATCTACTTCAGCGACATCGTCGTACCGCTCAAGGCCATCGGTATCGACCTCGACATCAAGCCCGGCGTCGGCCCGGTCGTCGAGCAGCCGGTCCGCACCCGAGCCGACCTCGCCCGGCTGCGCGACCTCACCCCCGAGGACGTCCCCTACATCACCGAGGCCATCGGTCTGCTCACCCGCGAGCTGGGCCCGACCCCGCTGATCGGGTTCGCGGGCGCCCCGTTCACCCTCGCGAGCTACCTGGTCGAGGGCGGCCCGTCGCGTACGTACGAGAACGCCAAGGCGATGATGTACGGCGACCCCGAGCTGTGGGCCGACCTGCTGGACCGTCTCGCCGACATCACGGCCGCCTTCCTGAAGGTGCAGATCGAGGCGGGCGCGAGCGCGGTCCAGCTGTTCGACTCCTGGGTCGGCTCACTCGCCCCGGCCGACTACCGGCGCTCGGTCATGCCCGCCTCCGCGAAGGTCTTCGACGCCGTCGCCGGATACGGTGTCCCGCGCATCCACTTCGGCGTCGGCACCGGCGAACTGCTCAAGCTCATGGGCGAGGCCGGTGCGGACGTCGTCGGCGTCGACTGGCGCGTCCCGCTGGACGAGGCCCACCGCCGCGTCGGCCCCGGCAAGGCGCTCCAGGGAAACCTGGACCCGACCGTCCTGTTCACCGACAAGGACACCGTCGAGACCAAGGCCCGCGAGGTGCTGGACGCGGCCGCCGGTCTCGAGGGCCACGTCTTCAACCTCGGGCACGGCGTCATGCCGAACACCGACCCGGAGGCGCTCACCCGGCTCGTGGACTACGTCCACGCCCGGACCGCCCGCTGACTCACCATGAGTGACGGGGCCGCGCCCGTCTGCCGAAGAGCAGGCCGCGCGGCTCCGGCGGGGGCGGGGTGCCCGGCTTGAGCGGCCAGGCGATCAGCATGCCGGTGACAAAGCCGACCACGTGCGCCGCGTAGGCCACGGTTCCCGCGCCGAAGACGCCGTGACCGGCTGAGTACACCGCCTGCAGCCCGAACCAGAAGCCCAGCACCAGCCAGGCGGGCAGCCGCAGCGGCAGGAAGACCAGGAACGGGACGAGGACCCACACCCGCGCCCTCGGGTACAGCACCAGATAGGCGCCGAGGACTCCGGCGATCGCGCCGGACGCGCCGATCAGCGGGGTTCCCGAGTCGTCGTTGAGCAGCGCGTACCCGTACCCGGCCGCGTAACCGCAGACGACGTAGAAGAGGAAGTAGCGGATGTGGCCCATCCGGTCCTCGACGTTGTTGCCGAAGATCAGCAGGAAGAGCATGTTCCCGAGCAGGTGCAGCCAGCTGCCGTGCAGGAACATCGCGGTGAAGACCGACAGCGGCGGGGACTTGTGGTAGCCGGGCGGGGACACGACACAGCCCGCGCCGTGCGGCCCCACACCCACGTCGCCGGTCGGCACCAGGCGCGGCATCCGCTGGTGGATCAGTTCCCTCGGAACCGCCGCGTAGTGGTCCGTGAAGGCCCGCAGATGGCACAGCTGCGCCAGATCGCTGCCGCCGGCCACCGAACCCGCCATGCCCGGCGTGGAGAGGAACACGAGCACGTTGGCGGCGATGAGGGCGTACGTCACCCAGGGGGTGCGGCGCGCCGGGTTCACGTCATGGACGGGGATCACCACACAGGAAGAGTGCCCCGGACCGGGCCTAGGAAGCCCGCACCTTCGCCGTCGCCTTTCTCGCCGCCGCCAGGACCGGGTCCCACACCGGGGAGAAGGGCGGGGCGTAGCCCAGGTCCAGGGCCGTCATCTGCTCCACCGTCATCCCGGCGGTCAGCGCCACCGCCGCGACGTCGACCCGCTTCGCGGCGCCCTCCCGCCCCACGATCTGGACGCCCAGCAGGCGTCCCGTACGGCGCTCGGCGAGCATCTTGACGGTCATGGGGGAGGCGCCGGGGTAGTAACCGGCGCGGCTGGTCGACTCGATGGTGACCGTCTCGAACGCCAGGCCCACCCGGTGGGCGTCCTTCTCGCGCAGCCCGGTGCGGGCGATCTCCAGCTCGCAGACCTTGCTCACGGCCGTGCCGACCACACCCGGGAAGGTCGCGTAGCCACCGCCGGCGTTGCTGCCGATGACCTGGCCGTGCTTGTTGGCGTGGGTACCGAGCGGGACGTACTGCTCCTGACCCGAGACCAGGTTGAGGACCTCGACGCAGTCGCCGCCCGCCCAGATGTCCTCGTGGCCGCGCACGCGCATCGCCAGGTCGGTGAGCAGGCCCCCGTGGAAGCCGAGGGGAAGGCCCGCGGCGCCCGCGAGGGTGGTCTCGGGGCGGACGCCGATGCCCAGGATCACCACGTCCGCCGGGAACTGCGCGTCCTGCGTGGCGACCGCGCGGACCCGGCCGTCCTGTCCGCTGAGCACCTTGGTGACCTCGGCGTCGTTCACCATCGTGATGCCCATCCCCTCCATGGCCCGGTGCACCAGACGGCCCATGTCGGGGTCGAGTGTCGACATGGGCTCCTCGCCGCGGTTGACGACCGTCACCTCGAAACCGCGGTTGATCAGCGCCTCGGCCATCTCGACACCGATGTAGCCCGCCCCGACGACCACCGCCCTGCGGCCACGCGTGCGTGCCAGCGACTCGAGCAGGGCCTGGCCGTCCTCCAGGGTCTGCACCCCGTGCACGCCGGGGGTGTCCACTCCGGGCATGTCCGGGCGGACCGGGCGGGCGCCGGTGGCGATGACGAGCTTGTCGTACGGCGTCCACGACTCGGTGCCGGAATCGACGTCGCGTGCGCGTACCCGCCGACGCTCCACGTCGATCTCGGTGACCTCGGTGCGCAGCCGCAGATCGATCCCGCGTGCGCGGTGCTCCTGCGGGGTGCGCGCGATCAGCCGGTCGCGTCCGGGGACGTCCCCGCCCACCCAGTACGGGATCCCGCACGCCGAGAACGAGGTGAAGCGCCCGCGTTCGAAGGCTACGATCTCCAGCTCCCGGGGCCCCTTCAGCCGGCGCGCCTGGGACGCCGCGGACATGCCCGCGGCGTCACCGCCGATGACGACCAGTCGTTCCGTCCCGCCCCGCCCAGCGCTCATGCTCATGCGAACACGCTACGGGGCGGGGAGGTCTCGGTCCCCGTCAGGTCCCGTCACGTCCGGTCGAAGCGTCCGGCACGGGGCGGGCGTGCGGCAGCGGCCCCGGTGCGGTCGTCGCGGACGCGGGGTGCGGACGGCGCGGCAGCCGGGGGCGTACGACGCGCCGCCACACCAGCGCGAGCAGGGTCGCGAGCGCCGCGAACGGCAGGGCGGCGCCGAGGGCGAGGGCGAGCCAGCGCAGCATCGCGACGAACACGTGCCAGCCGCCCGACAGGGCGTCCACGAAGCCCGGCGAGTCGTCCTCGGCCGCCTTCCGCACGGGCGTCTCGGACAGCGACAGCGTGATCGTGGCCAGGCTCGTGCGGTCCTTCAGGGACGCCTGCCGGGCCAGCAGCGACTCCAGGTCGGCTTCCCGGGCGCTCAGCTCTCCCTCCAGGGTGACGACGTCGCTCAGTTTGTCCGCCTGGTTCATCAGCGCACGGATCCGGGCCACGCTGGCCCGCTGCGACCTGATGCGGCTGTCGACGTCCACGACCTGGTCGGTGACGTCCACCGCCTTCGCGGTGCGCTCCACGAGCTTGCCGGTGCCCTGGAGATCGGCGAGCACGCCGTCGTACCTCTCCGTGGGCACGCGCAGCACGACCCGGGTGTGCTCGTGGCCGTCGGCGTCCCGGCTGGTCGTCTCCTCGCCGACGTAGCCACCAGCGGTCTCGGCGCTCGTTCGCACCTGCTCCAGGGCTTTGGGCACGTGCTTGACCTCGATGGTCAGGGACGCGGTACGGATGATCGCGCTCGGCGCGAGCTTCGGCGCCTTACGGACGGCCTTGGCGTCGTCCGCCGTGGCACCCGCCGCCTTCGCGCCGTCCGCGGGGCCGAAGCCCGCGCCGCTCCCGGCACCGCCGCGGGCGACGCCGCCCGCGGCGGCCTTGTCGGCGGAGCTGCCGCCGGAGCCGCTCGCGCTGCACCCGGCGAGCGCCAGGGAGACGGTGAGCAGGACCGCGGCCAGGGCCGGGACGGGGCGTGCGGAACGTGGTCGGTGCGGGCGGTGCGGTGTGCGCATGGCGTTACCCCCGAGGGTGCTGGACCGGATGACGCTTCTTCGACGCCGGGACCGGCCGGAACGTTGGCGGGGTGCGGTTCCGATGAGGTCACGGTCCGGACTCGGCACGGACACCGGGCCGGGGCGGGAGCGTCAGCGGGGTCTGAGAGAGTGGGGACATGAACGCAACGGGTACGCCCGCAGGGCATGTCGTCGTCATCGGAGCAGGAATCGCCGGACTGGCCGCCGCCCACCGCCTGCTGGGGCGCGGCGCGCGCGTGACCGTGCTGGAGGCCTCCGACCGGGTCGGCGGCAAGCTGCTGCCCGGCGAGATCGCGGGCGTGCGGGTCGACCTGGGCGCCGAGTCGATGCTCGCCCGCCGCCCCGAGGCGGTGTCCCTCGCCCGCGAGGTCGGTCTGGCCGGCCGGCTCCAGCCTCCGGCCACCGCGACCGCCTCGATCTGGACCCGCGGCGCCCTGCGCCCCATGCCCAAGGGCCATGTGATGGGCGTCCCCGGCACCGCCGCCGCCCTGGCCGGTGTCCTGTCCGAGGAGGGCCTGGGCCGCGTCGAGCGTGACGCCGAGCTGCCCCGCACCGAGGTCGGCGACGACGTGGCGGTGGGGCAGTACGTGGCGGACCGGCTCGGCCGCGAGGTCGTCGACCGCCTGGTCGAGCCGCTGCTCGGCGGGGTGTACGCGGGCGACGCGTACCGCATCTCGATGCGCTCGGCAGTCCCCCAGCTCTTCCAGGCGGCCCGCACGCACGACTCCCTCACGGCGGCTGTCCGTGACATCCAGGCCGCGGCGGCGGCGAACCAGCAGACCGGGCCGGTGTTCATGGGCCTCGAGGGCGGTGTGGGCACGCTGCCGCTCGCGGTCGCCGACGCGGTGCGGGCGCGTGGCGGCGAGATCCGCACCGGGACGCCGGTGACCGGGCTGCGCCGCGAGACGTCCGGCGGCTGGCGGGTCGTCGTGGGCGAGCACGGGGAGCAGCCGCTGCACGCCGACGCGGTGATCGTCGCCGTGCCCGCCCCGGCCGCCGCACGCCTGCTGCGCGCCGAGTCCCCGAAGGCCGCCGCCGAGCTGGACACCGTCGAGTACGCCTCCATGGCGCTGATCACTCTCGCCTACCGCCGCGCCGACCTCTCGCTGCCCGAGGGCAGCGGCTTCCTGGTCCCGCCGGTCGACGGACACACGATCAAGGCGTCGACGTTCGCCTCCCAGAAGTGGGGCTGGATCGCCGACGAGGACCCGGACGTCGTCGTGCTGCGCACCTCGGTCGGGCGGTACGGCGAGACGGAGGTGCTCCAGCGCCAGGACGCCGATCTGGTCGCCGTCTCCCGGCACGACCTGCGCGAGGCCACCGGCCTGGACGCCGTTCCCCTGGAGACCCGCGTCACCCGCTGGACCGACGGCCTGCCCCAGTACCCCGTCGGCCACCACGCGCGCGTGGCCCGCATCCGCGAGCACATCGCCGAGCTGCCCGGCCTCGCGGTGTGCGGCGCGCAGTACGACGGTGTCGGCATCCCGGCGTGCATCGCGAGCGCGTACGCCGCGGTCGACCAGCTGGGCGGCGACCTGCGGGGGGTCGAGGAGCTGACGGCCAACCCGGTGCAGAGCCTGCACGGCGGAGCGGGAGAATAGGGACCATGAGTGACGACGCCACCACCACCGAGGCCGGCAGGATCCCGAACAAGGGCAAGCTGGCCAAGGACCTCAACGAGGTCATCCGCTACACCCTGTGGTCGGTCTTCAAGCTGAAGGACGTGCTGCCCGAGGACCGCACGGGGTACGCCGACGAGGTCCAGGAGCTGTTCGACCAGCTCGCCGCCAAGGACGTGACGATCCGCGGCACCTACGACGTCTCCGGCCTGCGTGCCGATGCCGATCTCATGATCTGGTGGCACGCCGAGACCAGCGACCAGCTGCAGGAGGCGTACAACCTCTTCCGCCGCACGAAGCTGGGCCGCGCCCTGGAGCCCGTGTGGTCGAACATGGCCCTGCACCGCCCCGCCGAGTTCAACCGCTCGCACATCCCGGCGTTCCTCGCCGACGAGACACCGCGTGACTACGTGAGCGTCTACCCCTTCGTGCGCTCCTACGACTGGTACCTCCTGCCGGACGAGGACCGCCGCCGCATGCTCGCCGACCACGGCAAGATGGCCCGCGGCTACCCGGACGTGCGCGCCAACACGGTCGCCTCGTTCTCGCTCGGCGACTACGAGTGGATCCTGGCCTTCGAGGCCGACGAGCTGTACCGCATCGTCGACCTCATGCGCCACCTGCGTGCCTCCGAGGCCCGTATGCACGTCCGCGAGGAGATCCCGTTCTTCACGGGTCGCCGCAAGAGCGTCGCGGACCTGGTGGCAGGCCTGGCCTGACGGGGACAGGCCCCAAGCGCCTAGTCCCGGTCGGCCTTGCCCTTCAGGGCGTCCCGGGGGGACTCCTCCCGCTGCCCCTCGACACGGTCGGCCGGGATGTCCGGCTCCGGTTCCGGGCGGCCCGCGCAGGACGCGTGCCGCCCGGGGGTCCGGCCCCTGAGCAGGTACGTCTCCAGGTGCGTGTCGACGCACTTGTTGGGGCCGCCCCCGATGCCGTGCGTCCCCGCGTCCCGCTCGGTGACCAGCACCGAGCCCGCCAACCGCCGGTTCATCTCCAGCGCGCCCTCGTACGGCGTCGCCGCGTCCCGCTCGGCCGCCAGGATCAGCACCGGCGGCAGCTCACCCGACCCGGTCCGCACATCGAGCGGCTGCTGCCGGCGCGCCGGCCAGTAGGCGCACGGCAGGTTCATCCACGCGTTGTCCCACGTCTCGAACGGCGCTCTGCGCGCGAGGCGCGTGTTGTCGCGGTCCCACACCTTCCAGTCCGTCGGCCACGGCGCGTCGTTGCACTCGACGGCCGTGTAGACGGCGGCCCCGTTCTCCGCCCCGGCGGCCGTCCCCGGGCTCGGCGCGGCCAGCCGGACCAGCGGCTCGGCGTCGCCCTTCAGATAGGCCGACAGCGCGGCGGCCCGGCTCGGCCAGAAGTCGTCGTCGTACCCGGCGGTCAGGAACGCGGCCTGCAGCTGGCCCGGTCCCACCTTGCCGCCCGCCGCCTTCGAGGCCAGCCGGTCCCGTGCGGTGTCGTAGCTGCGCTGCACCTTCGCGGGCGTGGAGCCGAGCCCGTAGACGTCGTCGTGCCGGGCCATCCACTCGCGGAAGTCCGCCCAGCGGTCCTCGAACGCGGCCGACTGGTCGAGATTGTCGCGGTACCAGATCTTCGTCGGGTCCGGGTTCACCGGTGAGTCCAGCACCATCCGCCGTACGTGCGAGGGGAACATGACCGCGTACAGCGCCCCGAAGTAGGTGCCGTACGACGCCCCCATGAACGTCAGCCGGTCCTCGCCCAGGGCGGCCCGCAGGACGTCCAGGTCACGGGCGTTGTTGAGGGAGTTGTAGAACGCGAGCCCGCTGCCGGAGCGCCGGGCGCAGCCGCTCGCGTACGCCTTGGCCTGGGCGATGCGCCGCCGTTTGAACGCCTCCGAAGGGTGCTCGGGCGACTCGGTGGGCGCCTTGAGGAAGCGCTCGGGGTCCTCGCAGGACAGCGGGGCCGAACGGCCGACCCCGCGCGGGGCGTAGCCGACCAGGTCGTAGGCGGCGGCGAGTTGCTTCCACTCCGGCGTCGCGCCGGTGAGCGGGAAATACATGCCGGAGGCGCCGGGGCCGCCCGGGTTGTAGACGAGGGCGCCCTGCCGGGGCACCTTGCGCTTGCTGTTGCGCGGGTCGCGTTGCGTGGCCCGGATCCGGCTGACGGTCAGCTTGATCTTCTTGCCGTCGGGGTGCGCGTAGTCCAGCGGGACACTCACCGCCCCGCATGCGAGGTTGCCCGGCATGTCCAGTGCGGAGCACCTGCCGAAGTCGATGCCGGCCGCGCGGGCGCGGGCCGCGGCCACCGCGGTGCCGCGCAGCTCGGCCGCGCCCGCCGCCCCCGGAACCCCGGCAACGCCGGGCGCGCTGCCCGCGGGGGCCGCGGCCAGCGTGGTGAGCAGCAAGGACCCGGCGGCCGAGTACAGGGCGGCAGCTCTCATCGCGTATCCCTTCGGTGCGCGGCGGCGATGGCACGGCTGCCACGGCCCGGCGACGACAAGAGGGATGTTTCGTTCGGTCGGACGTGAAGGCAAGCACCGCATGCCGGTGTCGGAGGCAATGCCCCCAATGCCTGCGACGCGCCCTGTGTGCCCGGTGCGGCCCCGGTGGGCTCCTCACTCCTGCCGGGAACGGTCCCGGTGGGCGAAGGCCGCCCGCAGCTCCGGCTCGCCGACCGCGCGGACGCCCCGCACGGCGACACGGGTGAGGAACGAGCGGTCGTCGCCGTCGCCGGACGCCCTGCGGGGCAGGGCGTCCAGCAGCCGCTGCCCGGCCGGGGAGGCCCAGCGGGAGTAAGGGTGCGCCTCCATCCGGGCCAGGGCCAGACAGCTCAGGGCGAGCGTGAGCGGGAGGGCGAACCACAGGGCGATCAGGAAGTGCGGCGTCCCGGTCTGGACGGGCAGCAGCAGCGCAGCGCCGCCCAGCGCGAGCACGGCCAGCGCGGCGGCGCGCACCCGGCGCACCGCGGCCGCGACAGTCGTACCGGCGCCCTCGGGCACCGCGAGCCCGGAGCGCACCAGGGCGTCGCCGAGCCGGCGTACGGCCTCGGCGCCGGCGGCGGCGCTCCGCACCGGCTCGATCCGGCACTGCCCCTCGGGCCCGATCGCACCTATGACGGACCGCTCCATCTCGTCACGCCCCCGCGGGTCCACCACCGTGGCCCAGCCGGTGTGCGCGAGCAGCAGCCGCCGCTGCCGTGCCATGGAGACCAGGGTCAGATCGGCGACCCGCGCGGGACCGCCGGAGAGGAACGCCGCCTCGTACAACGTCAGATCGCGCTCGCGGCCCGCCGCGGTGACGTCCGCGTCCGCGGCTGCCGAACGAACCGCGGCCAGACACAGCCGACTTGCCGCGGTACCGACGAAAGCCCAGGCCATGAGCAGGAAAAGGACCCAGAACATGACGTGTTTCTATGCCAGGGCCGCGCGAAGCGCCATGCCTTGTTCACGATCCGGACAGACTGTGGCCGAGATATGACGGTGTGTTTCCCGCGCAGGTCAGGGCTGCGGGGAGGACACCGGGTTCGGCGTGGGCGTGACCGGGGCCGCGGCGCCCGGGGCGACCGCCGGCGGGACCGGCACCGGGGACGGCGAGGCGGCCAGGCCCCGCGCCAGCGCGCCGAAGTCGACGTAGCCCGTCGACTCCAGGACCCTGATGTGATCCAGCACGGTCGAGACGGCGTCGTCGGCGAGGTCGCGGACCAGTGAGTTCTGGGTGCCCGCCCGGACTTGGGCGACCAGCGGGAACACCCGGCCGTGTGCGAGCCGCAGCGTCGCCGCGAACTGCCGGTCGAAGTCCTGCCCCTGAATGGCGTTCAGGGTGGCGAGCCACTGCTTCTGCTGCGCGTCGGGCTCATCGGGCAGCGGCACGCCGAGCCGGGTGGCGGCCGTCCGGGTGTGCGCGTCGAGCGAGGTGTGCCCGTCGACCAGATGCTGCCCGGCCGTGCGCACCGCCTGCGTGGTCCCCTTCCGCTGGGCCAGCTCCCCGGCGGGCAGCTCCCACAGCCCCGCCAGCCGCACCTTGGTGAGGAAGTTCCGGTCCTGCGCGGACAAGGGGCCGTACGGCGTCGTCACCGTCTGCGCGTTCAGCGCACCGGCACCGCCTGTTGCCTGCCGCCCGCCGTACGACCACAGCGGGTAGAGCAGTGCGGCGGCCGTCGCGGAGAGGGCCACGAGGATGAGCCCGGTGCCGCTGAACATGCCTCGGCCCTGGACAGGGGGTCGCGGTCGCATGGAGCGGGATATTACTGGCCGGTTCTCCAGGTCCCCAGGGCAGCTGCCCCAGTGCCGTCGGCTCCGAGCGCGCGCGCAGGTCAGTCCCCGGCCCCGGCCTCAGTGCGGGGTACGCGCGAACGCGCTGCGCGCCACCTGTGCCGCCCGGGTGAGCCGCGACCGTGGTGCCGGGCCTGCCCGGTCCAGCCACCACGCGCGCAGCGCCCGCCGGGCCGCCGTGTCCGCCGGCTCGCCCACCGCCAGCAGGTGCCCCGCGAAGTCCAGCGCGTCCCGGCGGTAGCCCCCCGTCATCGCCCGTTCGCGTGCGTACCCGAGGAAGGACTCGCGATACCCCTCCCCGAGGATCACCGGGAGTTCGGGGGCCACTTTGGCCACCACGTCGGCCCGTTTCACGGCCAGCGCCCTTGCCTGCACGCGCATCCGCACCCGGTCGAAGCCCTCCGGCACCGGCGCTCCCGCCACCAGCGAAGAGAGCACGGCGGCCTGGGCGACGCCGAGGCGCTGCCGGCCGGCTTCCGGCCGGGCGAGCACGGCGACGCCCCCGGCGCGGGCCGCCGCGGCCACCGGGGGAGCCGCCGTGCCCGTCGCGCCGTTTCCGGTGGTCCCGCCGTTCGCGCTGCCGGCGCGCGTCGTGCTCGTCGGCCGCCGCTCCGCACGTGCCGCACGGCCGGCCACCACCGCACCCCGAATCGCCTTCAGCTCCCTTTCCAGCTCCGCCGGTCCGGGGAAGTTCTCGTCCCGCTCCAGCAGGACGCCGGGCGGCGCCACCCGCGCGGCAAGGTCGCTCAGGATGCCGAGCACCTGCTGCGGCACGGGATGCGCGTGACTGTCGTGCCACACCCCGTCGCGTTCGAAGCCGCCCGCGACATGGACGTACGCGATCGCCTCCAGCGGCAGCGCGGCGAGCGCCTCGGCCGGATCCTCGCCCCGGTTGACGTGGTTGGTGTGCAGGTTGGCCACGTCGAGCAGGAGCCGTACCCCGGTCCGTTCGACCAGTTCGGCGAGGAACTGCCCCTCGGTCAGTTCCTCCCCGGGCCAGGAGAACAGCGCGGCGATGTTCTCCAGGGCCAGCGGCACGGGCAGCGCGTCCTGAGCGATCCGGACGTTCTCGCACAGCACGTCGAGCGCCTCCCGGGTGCGCGGCACCGGCAGCAGGTGCCCTGCTTCCAGCCGCGGGGACGCGGTGAGCGCGCCGCCCGCCCGGACGAACGCGATGTGCTCGGTGACCAGCGGCGCGTCGAGCGCCTCCGCCCGTCTCGCCAGCGCGTCCAGCCGCCCCGCGTCGGGCCGGTCGGCGCCGCCGAGCCCGAGACAGACGCCGTGCGGGACGACGCTCACGCCGCGTTCGCGCAGCCGCAGCAGCGACTCGGGGAGGTGGCCGGGGCAGATGTTCTCCGCCACGACCTCCACCCAGTCGATGCCCGGCAGGAGCTCCACGGTGTCCGCGATCTCCGGCCGCCAGCCGATCCCCGTGCCCAGTCGCCGCATGGCTCGTCCCCCTCCTGCGAGTGACGGGGGTATGGCCCCGCCGGGCGGCCCCCAACCACCGCCCGACCGCGTTCAGAGCAACATTTGAGGTTCACGGCCCCGCGTCCTGCGCTCGGACCTCCTACCGCAGCGCCGGGTGATCGGCGACGACCGTGCAGGAACCCGGAGCGATCTCCGTGAAGCCGGCGTCGCGCACCACCGGGAGCTCGCTGCCGGTCAGTTCGGCCCACACGACGGGCCCGGCGGTACGCACGGCCAGCGGGAAGCCCGCCTCCCGCCAGGCGGTGCGCTCGGCCCCGGACAGGGCCCACCAGGCCAGCTGGGCACCGTGCCCGGCCTGGGCCATCGCCTTGCCCGCCGACATCCCCAGCTCCGGGTTGAGCCACAGCACGGCCTGCGCCGGACCGGTGTCGACCGGCGGCTCCGGGTCGTCCAGCTCGGTGCCCGACACCTGTAGCTTGGCCAGTTCCTTCGGCCAGCCGTCCAGCGGCACCGGTGGGAAGACCCGCACCTCGGCGGACTTGCCGTGCACCGTGATTCCCGGCAGTGCCTCGGCCCGCCGCCACTCCGCGCCCCGGGCGCGCCGTACGACCTTCCGGATCCGGGCGTCCTCCCAGCCGCGCACGGCATCGGCCCACTCCCCGTCGCCGAGGGCACGCTCGTCGCTGAGCAGGGTGAGGACGGAACGCGCGGCGGTCTCCAGCGCGTCCGTACGGGAGGGCGGGGCACCTCGCTCGATACGGACGACGAGGGGCAGCACGAACTGGGGTGCCTCGTCGCGAGAGGTACGCCGGGCCTGGAAAGGACTGTCATCGGGAGAACTCGACACTGCGCTCACACCAGTCAACCCTAAAGGGGCCCGGAGCCGTGCCAATCAGCCGCTCCGGCCGGACGAAAGCACCCCCCATGCCCTGTGATCTACGACTGGCCGGTGTCGGCCACCGCTACGGCCTGCGCGGGCCCTGGGTCCTGCGTGGCGTCGACCTGACCGTGGCGGCCGGCACCCTCACCCGTATCGAAGGAGCGAACGGCACCGGAAAGTCCACCCTCCTGCGTCTCGTCGCCCGCCTGGACGTCCCCACGGAGGGCCGTGTCTCGGGCCGTCCCCGCACCGCCTACGTCCCCGAGCGCTTCCCCGCGGCGCTGCCCTTCACCGCCCTCGGCTACCTCACCCACCTCGGCACGGTGCACGGCCTGTCCCGCCGGAACGCGGAGCGCGCCGCCGGCGACTGGCTGGACCGCTTCGGCGCCGCCGCCCACGCCGGCACCCCCATGACCCGTCTGTCCAAGGGCAGCGCTCAGAAGGTCGCGGTTTCCCAGGCGCTGCTCGCCGGGCCGGAGCTGCTGGTGCTGGACGAGGCGTGGACCGGCCTGGACGAGGCCGCGCGGGCCGAGCTGGAGCGGGCGGTGGCCGAACGGATCGCCGACGGGGGCGCCGTGGTGTTCGTGGACCACGACCCGCGCCGCCTGGCCGGGGCGCCCGGCGCGACGTACACCGTCGCCGACGGCAGCCTCGATCTTCCTGCCGGAAAAGAGAGTTCAGCCGCCGTCGGTCCGCACGTCCGGATCGTCGCACAGGGGCCGGCGGGCGGACGGCTGCCCGCCGACGCCGCGCGGGTGGTCACCTCGGCCGAGGAGACCACCCCCGGCACCTACCGCCTCGCCGTCCCCGCCACCCACTCGGACGTCCTGCTGCGCACCCTGCTGACGGCCCGCCCGCCCTGGCACGTGGTGAGCGTCGGACCGGCCGCCCCCGCCCCGTTCCCGAGCCCCGTCGATCCCGGAAGCCGCCCACGACCGCACTCCTGCGCTACGAGGCCGATCTGCTGCTGCGCTCCCAGCGCTGGCTGCCTCCGGTGATCCTTTACGTCGTCTTCCTGGCGATCGGTGTGCAGAGCGGCCAGCCCGTCCTCGACTCGCTCGGCTACACCGCCGCCGGGCTGCTGCCGGTGGCCGCCTGGCTGGTGCGGATCTGTGTCACGGGCGAACCGCCCGCCGCCCGCGCCTGCGTCGCCGCCGCGCGCGGCCCCGCCCGTGCCCACCTGGCCTGCCTGCTGACCGCGCTGACCGCCGCAGTCCTGCTCGGCGTGGCGGCGACGCTCGTCGTGACACTGATCAGCGATCCGGCGAGCAACGGCCACCGTACGCACATCCCGCCGCTGCGCGCCGGCGTGGCCGGGCTGCTCGCCACTGTGACCTGCGCGCTGCTCGGCTCGGCCGTCGGTGCGCTCACCAACCGGCCGCTGCTGCGCTCCACCGGCCGCTCGGTGCCCGCGATGCTGCTGGCCGCACTGCTGTCGGTGGTGGTCGCGGGCTCTCCGGCGCAGGCCGCGGTCAGCGACCTGGTCACCGGCTCGCAGTCCGGCCGGGTGCCGGTTGGGCTGTTGCCGCCGGCCGGGGCGGCGCTGTTCACCGCGGCGGCCTTCGCGGTGTCCGGCGCGCTCACCGCCCGCCGCTCGCCCTGACCCGCGGTGGGGCACGGTCACCGGTGGCGGCCGGTCTCGCCGATCAGCTCGGACACCTTCACGAACCGGTAGCCCCGCTTGCGCAGCTCCGGCACGACCGTGCGGACGACCTCCGGGGTGGTCGGGGCGGCGCTGTGGGTGCAGTGCATGACGACGACCGACCCCGGCTTCACCCCCTCCAGCACCTGCCGGGCCACGGCGTCGGCGTCGGTGGCGAACGCGTCGCCGCTCACCACGTCCCACTGCACCGCGGTGACGCCGAGCCCGCTGAGCGCGCGCAGCGCCTGCCGGTCGTAACAGCCCCCGGGGAAGCGGAAGTACGGCAGCGGGTTCGGCACGCCCGCCCTACGCAGGGAGGTGTACGCCCGCTCGACGTCCGCCCGCATCCGGTCCGCGGAGACCGTCGGCAGGCCGTAGCAGTTCTCGGTGAACGCGTAGTGGCTGTAGGAGTGATTGGCGATCTCGAACTGCGGATCGTGGCCGAGGCTGCGCGCCTCGACCGGGTACTGCTCGGCCCAGCGGCCGGTCATGAACACCGTCGCCGGGACCTTCAGCGCGTGCAGGGCGCCGATGAGGTCCGGGTTGTCGAAATGCTCGCCGGCCGCGGCGCGCGGACCCTGGTCGGCTGTCATGTCGGCGTCGAAGGTCAGTGCGACGGTCTTGCCCAGGGTGCGCGGGCCGTGCTCGAACACCGGGGTCAGACCGCCCGGACCCGGCGCGAGGACGGGGGGCCGCGCGGCGGAGGGAGAGGCGGAGACAGGGGGCCTGGCCGGTGCGGGCCGGGCGCCGCCGGGCGTGCCCGCGGTGCCGCAGGCGGCGAGAGTGGCGCCCAGGGCGCAGACGGCGGTGATACGGCGTACTCGTGGGATCACCGTACGAACGTAGAGCGGAAGATGAACTTATATGGAGATATGGCCCGTGGCGCGGCGATGTCGTCACCCGCGCGGCGGGTGGTCCGGACCTCACGTCTCCCGCAGCAGCCGCTCCCGGCACTCCGCCACGTCGAAGTCCCCCTTCGGGTACTGCGGATCGAGGGCGACCAGATGCTCCAGCAGCAGGCGGCTGACCGCCCAGTTCCGGTACCACTTGCGGTCCGCCGGGACCAGGTACCAGGGTGCCTCGGGCGTCGCGCAACGCTCCAGGGCGATCTCGTACGCCTCCTGGTAGGCGGGCCACAGTGCACGGTCGTCGATGTCGCCGGGGCTGAACTTCCAGCGCTTGTCAGGGCGGTCGAGGCGGCGCAGCAGGCGCCGCCGCTGCTCCTCGTAGGAGAGGTGCAGGAAGCACTTGACCAGGGTGACCCCGTCCTCGGCGAGAGACCGCTCGAAGTCGTTGATCAGGCCGTAGCGGCTGCCGATCACGGCGGGCGGGGCGAGGTGGCGGACGCGGGCGGCGAGGACGTCCTCGTAGTGGGAGCGGTCGAAGATGCCGATCTCACCGGGCTCGGGCAGCGCGCGCCGCACGCGCCAGAGGAAGTCGTGCCGCCGCTCCTCCTCGGTGGGGGCCTTGAAGGCCCTGACCCGGCAGCCGGTGGGGTTGAGGTACCCGATGACGTTCTTGACCGTGCCGCCCTTGCCGCTGGTGTCCAGGCCCTGCAGCACCAGCAGCACACGGCGCCGGTCGCCCGCGGTGCCCGCCGCCCACAGGCGCTCCTGCAGACCGGCGAGCCGCTTGCCCAGGTCGGCGGTGGCCGCGAGGCCGGCCTTCTTGCTGCCCGGGGCGCCGGGGGTGGCTCGCGCGTCATAGGTGGTCAGGTCAATGCCCTCGCCGAGCGGGAGGCGCAGGGCCTCCCGGAGATACCCTTCGGTCTCCCTCCTCACGGATGCCCCTTCCCTCCGGATCCGCTCTGGCGTTCGTAGCGCCCGGTCAGGGCTCCGGTCGCCAGGGTGTGACCGGTCAGGGACCGCAGGAGGCCGGTGGCGGTGGTGTCCGGGGGCAGCGACGGGCGGCGGTCGGTGGCGTACACCGTCAGGACGTAGCGGTGCGGGTGGTCGCCGCGGGGCGGGCAGGGGCCGCCGTAGCCCGTTCTGCCGAAGTCGTTGCGGCCATCCACCGCGCCCTCGGGGTGCTCTGCGGCGGCCAGGTGCGTGGTGTGCGGGCCGATGTCCCAGGCCAGCCAGTGCGTGAACGTGCCGTGCGGGGCGTCCGGGTCCTGCAGCAGCAGGGCCAGGGACGCGGTGCCCGTGGGCACGCCGGAGAGGTCGAGCGGGGGAGAGACGTCCGCGCCGTCGCACGTGTAGCGGCCCGGGATCGCGCCGCCGTCGGCGTAGGCGGGGCTCGTCACCGTGATCCGCTGGGTGGCGCTACGGGCGGGGGCGGACGCCGAACCGCCGTCCCCGCCCGTACCGCACCCGCAGACCGCGGCCAGGGCGACCGCGAGCACCGCCGCCGTGCCGCTGCGCGGGGGCCGCCCGTCAGCCCTGCCCCGGGAGCCACTCACGCTCGACGTCCGGCGCGGGCTGTTCGGAGCCTTCCGGTACGTCCGGGAAGGCCTGCGGCCCAGGATCTTCCGGTACGTCCGGGAAGGCCTGCGGCCCAGGATCTTCCGGTACGGCCTGACGGTGCCCCTCCGTCACGGCCTTCTGCCGGGCGTCCGGTGCGGGCTGCTGGTGGCCGTCGGGTGCCGGCTGCCGGTTGCCCCTCTCCAGGAAGTGCAGCAGCTCCACCGGGATGGGCAGGACCAGGGTGGAGTTCTTCTCGGCCGACACCGCCATCACTGTCTGCAGCAGCCGCAGCTGGAGCGCGGCCGGTGTGTCGGACATCTGCTGGGCGGCCTCGGCGAGCTTCTTGGAAGCCTGCAGTTCGGCGTCCGCGTTGATGATCCGCGCCCGGCGCTCCCGGTCGGCCTCGGCCTGGCGGGCCATGGACCGCTTCATCGTGTCCGGCAGGGACACGTCCTTGATCTCCACCCGGTCGACCTGGATGCCCCAGCCCACCGCCGGGCTGTCGATCATCAGCTCCAGGCCCTGGTTGAGCTTCTCGCGGTTGGAGAGCAGATCGTCCAGATCGCTCTTGCCGATGATCGACCGCAGCGACGTCTGCGCCATCTGCGAGACCGCGAACTTGTAGTCCTCGACCGTCACCAGCGCGCTCGCCGCGTCGACCACCCTGAAGTAGACGACCGCGTCCACGCGCACGGTGACGTTGTCGCGGGTGATGCCCTCCTGGGCGGGGATCGGCATCGTCACGATCTGCATGTTGACCTTGTGCAGCCGGTCCACGAACGGGACGATCAGCGTCAGACCGGGCGCACGTACGTCACCCGCGACCCGGCCGAGGCGGAACAGCACGCCCCGTTCGTACTGCTTGACGACCCGCGCCGCCATCGCCAGGTACACCATGCCGACGGCCCCTGCCCCCGCGATGGCGCCCAGCAGCTCCTGGAGCATGATGACCTCCTCACCGAGAGGTCTGCTTTTTGTCCGTTGTTGTCACGATAGTTCCGGCCCGGGGTAGAGGCCATGCGGGCCCGGACGTATCCAGCTCGTGCCGGTCCGCCCAGTTCTGCAGTGCCGTGCGGCACGCGTGGTCCAGGTGGTGCAGGCCGGACAGGTCGAGGCGGACCGGACGGTCTCGGGGCAGGGACTCCAGACTGTCGAGGATCTTCGGCAGTCGCAGGAAGGTGGCGTTGCCGGACAGGTACACCTCGATCGGCCCCGCGCCCTTGTCGATGATCTCGAGGCGCAGGTGCGAGGCCTCCCAGGCGGTCTTGACCACCGCGAGCGCCAGCCCGATCAGCACACCCTCGAACATGCTGACGGCCACGATCGACACGGCCGTGACCGTCAGCACCAGCGCCTCGCCCCGGTGCTCGCGCCACAGCACGGCCAGTGCCCGGACGGGGACCAGCTTGGCGCCGGAGTGGATCAGGATGCCCGCGAGCGCCGGGAGCGGGATGTAGCCGAGCGCGTCCGGCAGCAGCGCGGCGAACAGCAGCAGCCAGAGGCCGTGCAGCACCCGGGACGCCTTCGTACGGGCGCCCGCCTGGACATTGGCGGCGCTGCGCACGATCACCGCGGTCATCGGCAGTGCGCCGAGCAGCCCGCACACCGTGTTGCCCACGCCCTGTGCGACCAGTTCCCTGTCGTACTCGGTGCGTGGACCGGAGTGCAGCCGGTCCACGGCCGCCGCGCTGAACAGCGACTCGGCGGACGCGATCAGCGTGAACGCGGCGATCGTGCCGAGCACCCCGGGCCCGGCCGACTCGGTGAACGCGCTCAGTGGTGGCGGCTGGACCGCGTCCAGCAGCCCCCGCACCTCGACGGTGGCCACCGGCAGGTCCGAGGTCGCTACGACCAGCGTGGCGAGGCCGACCGCGGCGAGCGGACCGGGTACGGTCCGCAGCTTCGCCGGGGCGTGCTTCCACAGCATCAGGACCGCGACCGTGCCCGCGCAGAGCGTGAGCGAGGCGAGCCCGGTCCCGTCACCGAGGGCGTCGAGCAACCCGCGGGGCAGACCGGTCACCTTGTCCAGGCCCGAGCGGGGAGCCTTGGCTGCCATGGCCGGATACAGCTGTCCGGCTATCAGCACCAGACCGATGCCTGCCAGCATGCCCTCGACCACCGAGACCGAGATGGCCCGGAAGTACCGGCCCAGTCTCAGGGCGCCCATGAGGATCTGGAGCACACCGGTGGCGAGCACGATCACGCCGAGCACCGGCAGGCCGAACTCCTGAACCGCCTCGAACACGAGCACGGTCAGCCCGGCCGCAGGCCCCGACACCTGCAGGCTGCTGCCGCGCAACAGCCCCGTGACGACACCGCCCACGATGCCGGTGACCAGTCCCAGCTCCGCCGGGACACCGGAGGCGACGGCCACGCCCACGCACAGCGGCAGCGCGACCAGGAAGACCACGAGGGAGGCCGCGAAGTCCTGCCGCAGATGAGGAAAGCGGGACGTACGGAATAAACGGGACATACGGGTGCTGGGATTGGGCATCGGCGCGCTCACAGTGCCTCGAAGGTGTCGGTCTGCGGGCGGTGCGCCCGTACGGCGCCGGTGTGCACCTCGTAGTACCAGGCGTGCAAGGTCAGCCGGCCCGCGGTCAGCCCGCGCTCGACACACGGGTACGAGCGAAGCCGCAGCAACTGCGTCAGGACGTGGCTGCGCACGCCCTCGGCGACCTCCGGGTCCTCGGCCGCACCGGCCGGGCGCGGGGTGGCCTGGGCCAGCCAGTCGCGCACGGCGGGCACGGCGGTCAGATCGTCGCCGCGCACCAGCGCGCCGACCGCGCCGCAGTGGGAGTGCCCGCAGACGACGACGTCCCGGACACCGAGCACCTCCACGGCGTACTCGATGGTGGCGGCCTCGCTCGTGGGGTGCTGCGAGACGTACGGCGGGACGATGTTGCCCGCGGTGCGCAGCTCGAACAGCTGGCCGGGGCGGGCGCCGGTGATCAGGGCCGGGACGACCCGGGAATCGGAGCAGGTGATGAACAGCACCTGCGGAGACTGGCCTTCGGCGAGCTCGGCGAACTCCTCAGGGCGTTGTCCGAAGGTACGGGCGTTGTCGATGAGGGGCTGCATGGTATGTGGGTTCCTCCTGGCGCGCCTTCCCGGCGCGTCGGGCCTGCACGACGTTCGTGGGGGACCGTGGGGGAGAGCTTGACCCTCAGCAGCGGAAGACCTGAAGCGCTGCCGGGGAGTGGGTTCTGGAGGATCTCGTGGCGCCGTGACCGGGGCCGCCGGACCCGGCCGGCGGATGCGGACCGGCCGGCGGCCGGGCGGACGACGGGCGCTCCTGTGCCCAGCCGGAACCGGAACCGCGCTGCCGGTCACGGGTGTGCCGGGTACCCACGGGCTCGACCGGGTGGGACGGGGCGCGGAAGGCGTCCGCCGTGTCCCGCAGCGGCTTCGTCGGGGGCGTTGTCACGGGCCCGCCCTTGGCCCTCGCATGACTGAGCGTGTGTGCGGATGTGAAGGATCCCGTGGGTGCGAAGAACCCGAGGGTGAGCAGGGTGGCCGCGAGCAGGGTGAGGACGGTACGGGCCGTCGTGCCTCGGAACATGCGCCCCCCTTCGGGAAGTCCACGCTTCTCGTCCGCGCCAAGCGTTGGTCAATGGATGGTCAAGAAACACATTAACCCCGCAAAGTCATTTGCGGGGTCAATCACACGTCATGTGCGTGAAAGAGCGTGGAAAGTGCGGGTGGGCGGCGTGAATCCGCTCCTTGACGGTGGCCGGGTGGCCGGGTGGCCGGGTGGCCGGGTGGCTAGGAGCGGACGAGCCCCTTCGCGTCCCGGGCCAGGGCGGTGAGCCGGGATATCGCGCGGAAGTACTTCTTGCGGTATCCGCCGTTCAGCATCTCCTCGCTGAACAGCTGGTCGAACGGCAGCCCGGAGGCCAGCACCGGGACCTCGCGGTCGTACAGCCGGTCCGCCAGCACCACCAGCCGCAGCGCCGTCGACTGGTCCGGGACCGGGCGCACGTCGGTCAGGCACACCGCCGTCAGCCCGTCGGTCAGGGCGCCGTACCGGCTGGGGTGCACCCGGGCCAGATGCTCCAGCAGGTGCGGGAAGTCGTCCAGCGAGGCGCCCGCGGTGGCGTACGCCGCCTTCGCCACCTGCTCGTCGGAGTACGGCGCCGGTGCCTCGGGCAGGCCGCGGTGACGGTAGTCCTCGCCGTCGATGCGCAGGGTGCGGAAGTGGGCGGACAGGCCCTGGATCTCGCGCAGGAAGTCGGCGGCGGCGAACCGGCCCTCGCCGAGCTTGCCGGGCAGCGTGTTGGAGGTGGCGGCGAGCGCCACACCCGCCTCGACCAGCTTGCCCAGCAGCGTGGAGACGAGGACGGTGTCGCCCGGGTCGTCCAGCTCGAACTCGTCGATGCACAGCAGGCGGTGGCCGCTCAGCGTCTGCACGGTCTGCTGGAAGCCGAGCGCGCCGACCAGGTTGGTCAGCTCCACGAAGGTGCCGAACGCCTTGAGCGCGGGCTCGGCCGGGGTGGCGTGCCAGAGGGAGGCGAGGAGGTGGGTCTTGCCGACGCCGTAGCCGCCGTCGAGGTAGACGCCGCGCGGGCCGGCCGGTGACTTGGCGGCCTTCGCCCTGCCGAAGCCGAACAGGCCCTTCCTGCCGGGCTTGCCGGCACCGGAGGCGTGCGCGCCGCCGAGCCCGGAGGCGAAACCCTCCAGCGTCCCGACGGCCTCGGTCTGGCTGGGCTGGTTCGGGTCCGGGATGTAGGTGGCGAAGCGCACCGAGTCGAAGCGCGGCGGCGGCACCATCTCGGCGACCAGACGATCCGCGGGGACGTACGGCTCACGGGCGCACAGGGACAGCGGGCCCGCTTCGATCGCAGGACTGGAACCGGGGGCGGAGGTGGAGGACGACACGGTCATCCATGCTAAGCGCCGTGTCAGACTGCACGACATGCGACGCCTGTTCCCTGTGACCGACGAAACAGCAGCCCAGACCCCGGGCGGGGGTCCCGGCTCCGGCGGGGCTCCCGGTGCGCTCGTGGACCGTGAGTGGAGCCTCGCCGAACTGGCGGCGGTCTACGCCTACCCGCGGCCCGAGCCGGGCGCCCCGCGGCCGTGGCTGCGGGCCAACATGGTCTCCACCCTGGACGGCGCCGCCCAGCACGAGGGTCGTTCCCAGCCCATCTCCAGCGCCGCCGACATGCGGATCTTCGGCACGCTGCGGGCGCTCGCGGACGTCGTCGTGGCCGGTGCGGAAACGGTACGGCAGGAGGGGTACCGCCCGGCACGCGCACGGGAGGAGTTCGCTGACGTCCGCAAGGCCGCCGGGCAGCAGCCCGCCCCGGCGATCGCGGTCATCAGCGCGAGCCTGGACCTGGACTACTCCCTCCCGCTGTTCACCTCGGCCCTGGTGCCCACGCTGATTCTCACCGGCGCCGGGGCGGCCCCGGACCGCGTGGCCGCCGCCGAGCGGGCCGGCGCCCGGGTGGTGATCGCCGGGGACGGTACGGGCGTCGACCCCGCACGCGCGGTACGCGCTCTCGCCGACCTCGGTCACACGCGGCTGCTCACCGAGGGCGGGCCGCGGCTGCTCGGCCAGTTCGTGGCCGCCGGGGTGCTGGACGAGCTGTGCCTGACCGTCTCGCCCATGCTCACGGCAGGGGACGCCCAGCGCATCGCCGGAGGTCCCCCGGTCGCCGTGCCGCGCCGCTTCGAACTCGTGTCCCTCCTGGAAGAGGACGGATTTCTGTTCAGTCGTTACCGCCGGTCCTGAAAACAGCGGAATCCGCCGCTCCTGGGCAGGATGGTTTCCGCAGGGCCTGAGTGGGCCCACGGAGGAGAAAGAGGCGCCTGGTGTTCACAAGCGTTCTGATGATCGAAAAGGCCCTGTCGTCCGTCGACGTGGATTTCGTCACGACCCTGCACGCGGAGGAGCCGGTCACCTTCCACGTGCTCCTCCAGCCGCGCGGAGACCAGGACCGCCTGCTGCGGGCCATCGACGACATCGCGCTCGGCGAGCTCGACGACGCCGTCCGCGAGGCCACGGGCCCGGACGGGGAGACGGTGAAGGGGGCCGCCGAGAAGGCGCTGGAGGTCTCCGTGCGGGCGCTGCGGGCCGCCGGGAGCCAGGCGGAGGGCAGACTCGTCGAGCACCATCCGCTGGACGCGCTGAAGGACCTGGTGGCCGAGGTGGGGGCGGACGAGGTGATCGTGCTGACCGCTCCGCACTATGTGGAGGAGTTCTTCCACCGGGACTGGGCCTCTCGGGCACGGCACAAGGTGGGGGTGCCGGTGCTGAAGCTCTTCGCGCACGGGGAGGAGTAGGCCGTCTCTTCCGGACCACTCGCACGGGGTGCGATACGTTGCCGCCATGACTGGACTCGGACCCGTCGCCTGGCCCCCTGCCCCGACGAGGACCGAACGGCTCGTGCTCCGCGAGTCCGAGGCCCGGGACCGTGCGGCGTTCATCGAGCTGTTCGCCTCGCCGGAGGTGGGCACCTACACCGGTGGCCCTCGACCGCGTGACGAGCTCGAGCGCGCGGTGCCCGAGGTGCCCGGGCGGCGCCCTGGCTGTTTCGTGATCGATCTCGACGGCGAGATGATCGGCATGGTCACACTCGACCGACGCGACGCAGAGCGTCCGGGGCACGTCCGTCCGGATGCCGGGGAGGCCGAGCTCGGTTACATGTTCCTGCCGGAAGCGTGGGGACGCGGGTACGCCGCCGAGGCGTGCGCAGCGGCACTCGACTGGTTCGCCGACGTACTCCCCGGCGAGCCGGTGGTGCTGTGCACCCAGACCGCCAACCACCGCGCGATGCGCCTCGCGGCGAAGCTCGGGTTCACCGAACGGGAGCGGTTCGAGGAGTACGGCGCCGAGCAGTGGTTCGGCGTCTGGTCCTCGGTCACGCCGTCCGGTTGAGCCGGCCGTCGCGCCGTTCCCCGCGCCCCTTGCGAAGCGTCCCGTGTTCCAGCGCATAGGCTAGGCATGCTCAGCTCGCACCGTCATCCTGGGAGAAGAACGCATGGCACCCGGCCTTCCTGCCGCCATGGACCGACCGCACTTCATCGGCATCGGGGGCGCCGGGATGTCGGGCATCGCCAAGATCCTCGCGCAGCGCGGTGCCGAGGTGGCCGGCTCCGACGCCAAGGACTCGGCGACCGCCGAGGCGCTGCGGGCGCTGGGCGCCACCGTGCACATCGGCCACGCCGCCGAGCACCTCGCCGACGACGCGAGCTGTGTCGTCGTGTCGTCGGCGATCCGCCCGGACAACCCGGAACTGGTCCGCGCCGCCGAGCGGGGCATCCCGGTGGTGCACCGCTCCGACGCGCTCGCCGCCCTGATGGAGGGGCTGCGTCCGATCGCCGTGGCCGGTACCCACGGCAAGACCACGACCACCTCCATGCTGGCGGTCTCCCTCGGTGAGCTGGGCCTGAAGCCGTCGTACGCCATCGGCGGCGATCTGGACGCGCCCGGCTCCAACGCGCTGCACGGCGAGGGCGACATCTTCGTCGCCGAGGCGGACGAATCCGACCGCAGCTTCCACACGTACGCGCCCGAGGTCGCCATCGTCCTCAACGTCGAGCTGGACCACCACGCCAACTACGCCTCGATGGACGAGATCTACGAGTCCTTCGAGACCTTCGCCGGGAAGATCGTCCCCGGCGGCACGCTGGTGATCTCCGCCGACCACGAGGGCGCCCGTGAGCTGACCCGGCGGCTGGCCGGGCAGCAGGTGCGGACGGTGACCTACGGCGAGGCCGAGGACGCGGACGTACGGGTCCTCGCGATCGTCCCGCAGGGGCTGAAGAGCCAGGTCACCGTGGTGCTGGACGGGCAGGAGCTGACCTTCGGGGTGTCCGTGCCCGGCCGCCACTACGCGCTCAACGCCGTCGCCGCGCTCACCGCCGGCGCCGCCCTCGGCATCCCGGCCGCCGAACTGGCGCCCGCGCTGGCCGCCTACACCGGCGTCAAGCGGCGGCTCCAGCTCAAGGGCGAGGCGGCCGGCGTCCAGGTGATCGACTCCTACGCCCACCACCCCACGGAGATGACCGCCGACCTGGAGGCCATGCGGGCCGCCGCCGGTGACTCGCGGATCCTCGTCGTCTTCCAGCCGCACCTGTTCTCCCGCACCCAGGAGCTGGGCAAGGAGATGGGCCAGGCCCTGGCGCTCGCCGACGCCTCCGTCGTGCTCGACATCTACCCGGCCCGCGAGGACCCGATCCCGGGCGTCACCAGCGCACTGATCATCGATGCCGCGCGGGCCGCCGGGGCCGTCGTGACCGCCGTGCACGACAAGACGGAGATCCCCGCGGTGATCGCGGGAATGACCAGGCCCGGCGACCTCGTTCTCACCATGGGCGCGGGCGACGTGACCGACCTGGGCCCGCTGATCCTGGACCGCCTGTCGCAGTGAAGGGGCTGAGGCTCATGTCGTACGACGTCGAGAAGCCGGACGAGCAGTGGCGGGCGGAGCTGACCCCGGCGGAGTACGCCGTACTGCGCCAGGCCGCCACCGAGCCGGCCTTCACCGGTGAGTACACGGACACCAGGACCAAGGGTGTGTACTCCTGCCGGGCCTGCGGCGCCGAACTGTTCACCTCAGAGACCAAGTTCGCCTCGCACTGCGGCTGGCCGTCCTTCTACGACCCCAAGAACACCGACGCCGTGGAGCTGGTCGAGGACCGCTCGCACGGGATGGTGCGCACCGAGGTCCGCTGCGCCCGCTGCGGCTCCCATCTCGGGCACGTGTTCGAGGGCGAGGGATATCCGACCCCGACCGACCAGCGGTACTGCATCAACTCGATCTCGTTGCGGCTGGCGCCCGACGGCGACTGACGGGGCGTCCGTCCGGGGTCCGCGGCCCGTGCTGCAGGGCACGGCGCCCGCGGTCCTGCCGGTCCTGCCGGTCCCGCGTCTCGGCTACCCTCGTACCCTTCGTACCTGAAGACCCGTCTGAGGAGGGCCAGTTGAGGGGGAGTGCAGGGGCCGTCCAGCCGGACGGGGGGAAGGCTCGCGGGCGGGACCTGCGGAGCCGGGAGTTTCCGGTGCTCACCACGGGAACACCGCTGGAGCGGCAGGAGTCGGTGCGGGCGCTGCGCGCCTGGGCCGAACGGGAAGCCGAGGACGCCATCGAGTGGTACCTCGAGGACAAGCGGCTCAACCGGCTCGGATCCCGTGTCATCCGGGGCCTGATGATCGTGCTCGCCACGACCGGCACGGTCATCCCGCTGGCCGGCGCGGCCACGGGGGCGGAGGTCCAGAGCTGGGGCTATGTGTTCCTGGCCGCAGCCGCCGGCTGCAAGGGCTTCGACTACTTCTTCGGCCTCTCCACGGCCTGGATGCGCGACGTCACGGCGGCGCAGGCGCTGCGCGGCGAGTTGAACGAGTTCCGGCTGGCCTGGTCGGCCGAACTGCTCCGCGATGTCACCGGCGAGCCCGAACAGGCGGTGATCGCGCGCAGACTGACACTGATCGGCGGCTTCGTCGGCAGGGTCCGCGCGCACCTGGAGTCCGAGACCGCGGACTGGGCGGCGGAGTTCCGGGCCGGGTTGCAGCAGGTGCAGGACCAGGCGGTGGCGCTGCCGGCGCCGCGCGCGACCGGTACGACGGCGGAGCGCTGACCGCTCGGTTCCCGCACTCGTCCCCCTGGCCGACTGCGCCCGTCGCTCCACTCCGGTCCGCTCCGGTCCGGTTGGGTCCGGTCCGGTCCGGTCTGGTCCGGTCTGGTCCGCTTCGGTCTGGTCCGGTCCGGTCTGGTCCGGTCTGGTCCGCTTCGGTCTGGTCCGCTCCGGTCCGCTCCGCGCCACCGCTGGTTCCCGAGGAAGTGCCGTGCCGTGTGCCCCCCGCTCGGCAACCGCCCGCCCGCTGGAACGGGTGCTGCACTCGCCGGCCGACCCCGCCTCACTGCTGCCGTGGCCCGGCTCCGTCCGGCTGTGGGCGACGAGACCGGCCCCGGGCCGGCCGCCGGCGCCGAGGACCATGCGCGGCCCGACCCGTGACGGACGGGCCGTGACGTGTGCCGCCGACGGAACGGAGACGAGGAGGACAACTGCGCGGGGTTCTCGGGCCGGCAGGCCGGCGACGGTCTTTCGGGTACGAGGCGATCGGCCGGGACGCCGAGCCGCTGCCCGACGCCCGGTGGGCCGCCGTGGCGGCCCCGTGGACCCGTCCCGCCTGGCCTGAAATCCCCCTTTCTTTCCCGGAGTCGCTGCCTTCCGGCACGGATGATCTCTACCGTGGTGGCAGCGGAGGCGGTGACGAGGAGGGAGTGACGTGGCGGCGGAGATCGCGGCCCTGGCCGGAGTGGGCGCGGCCAGTGTGGTGCAACTGGTCGTCAACGAGGGATTCGCCTGGACCAAGGAGCGGATCCGGAGCCTGTTGCGCACCGGCGAAGCCGCGGGCGAGCAGGACCCCGGTCAGGGCGGGAGCGAGGGCGCGCGTGAAGCCGAAGTGGACCGGCTCCTCGGGGAGCTGGCGGACGCCCAGCACAGGGGTGACGCCGACGCGCTCGACGCTGCCGAGGAGGCGCTGACCGCCTGGTTGCAGGAACTGCTGGCCCGCCACCCGCAGGCTGAGCCCCGACTGCGTGCCCTCACCGGCCCGTTCACCGGACACCGGCCCGCGGCCACCGTCTCGTCCGCCTTCCTCCACTACGTCAACAACGAGCCCGCCTTCCAGCGGATGGACGCCCACTGGGCCCGCTGCCGCGAGGCCGCCGCCGTCACCGTCTTCTTTCTCAGCGGTCTGCCGGGCGTCGGCAAACGCACCACCGCCCGCCGCTGGCTGCACACGCACGCGGACGTCTTCACCGACGAGCCGCTGCACGCCGACCTCGCCGTCACCGAGCCCGCCCGGCGCGCCGACCCGGCCGCCGTCCTGGAACGCTGGCTCGACCAGCTCGGCGTCCGCCGCGAGGAGCGGCCCGCCGACGTGGCGGACAAGGCCGACCTGGTACGGCGCACCGTGCGCGAACGCGGGCGCCCCTTCGCCGTACTGCTGGAGAACGTCACCACCACCGCCCAGCTCAGGCCGCTGCTGCCCGACTCACCGCACGCCGTCGTCCTGATCACCGGGCAGACCGAACCCCCCGGCCTGCACCAGGTGCTGGACGCCGAAGCCGTCCGGCTCGGACCGCTCACCGAGCAGCACGCCCTGGAGCTGCTGTGCCGGGTCAGCCGCAGCACCGAGGACCCGGAGACCTTCCGGCCCCTGCTGTCGTACGTCGGCGGGCTGCCGCTCGCGCTGCGGCTGCTCGCCGGGCATCTGCGCACCCCCGGCCCCGGCGGCGTGGCGGACGTCCTGGAGCAGCTCACCGACCGGGCCGGACGCCAGGAGCTGCTGCGTCCCGCGGACGACTCCCTCACCCGCGCCTTCGACCTGGGCTACGCCGGCCTCGACGCGGGAGCGGCCCGCCTGTACCGGAGCCTCGGCCTGCACCCCCGGGTGGAGGTCCAGCTCGACGCGGTCTACGCGCTGCTGCCAGAGCGCGATCCCGCCGCCGTCCGCCGTGACCTGCGCGCGCTGCTCGTCGCCGGCCTGGTCGAACGCTGGGGTGTGGACGCCTATCTGCTGCACCCCTACGTCCACGACCACGCCGCCGAACGCGCCGAGCGGGAGGACCCGGAGGCGGAGCGCGCCGCGACCGAGGGCCGGATCGTCACCCACTACCGGGACCTCGCCGAGCGCGCGGAGGCCGCCCTGTCCGGCCGCTGGCGCCATGACCCCATGGGCAGCTACGCCGCCCGCCAGCGGCCCGCCCCGGGCGCCGACCCGGAACGGGACCTGGTCCGCCGCCGGGCCGCCCTGCTGGCCGCCGTGCATCTGGCCGCCCGCACAGGACGGCACGAGGACGCCTGGCGGCTGTGCCAGGGGCTGTGGACCGTCCAGTTGCGCACCGGCAGCCACGCCGAGTGGATCGAATCGCGCCGGATCGGCTGGGAGAGCGCACGAACGTCCGGCGACCGGATGGCCGAGGCGCGGATGCGGTTCGAGTGGGGCTTCGGGCACCTGGACAGGTGGAGCGTGGCCGAGGGCGACCCGGCCCGCGCCCGCGAGCACCTCACGGAGGCACTGCGGCTGACCGGTCTCGACGCGACCGGCGTGGACGGCCCGGCTACGGCGGCCCAGGCCGAGGGGGACCCGGGCGAGGGGGAGCGGCGCACCGCCTCCAGCGCGCTGGAGGCACTCGGCCTGCTGGAGCTGAAGCTGCGCCGGCCCGAGCTCGCCCTCGACCGCTTCGACCAGGCCCTCGCCGCGCTCGGCGGCCTCCCGCACCCGCGGGGCCGCGCGCTGCTCGACCTGCACCGGAGCCGGGCGCTGAGCGCGCTCAACCGCCACAACGACGCCGAGCGGACTCTCGCCCGGGCCCGCGCCGAGTTCGACCGGCTGGGGGACTCCTTCAATCTCGGCAAGACCTGGCTGCGATACGCGGAGGACCGCCACGCCTGCGGCCAACCCGCAGCCGCCCTGGAGGCGTCGGGCCGGGCGGCCGACTGCCTGCGTTCCGCCGGGAACGACTACTTCCAGGCGGTGGCCCTGCTCCTGAAAGGCGACATCCTGCGCGAGCTGGGCCGCCCCGCCGGCGCGGAGTGGACGGCCGCCCGTGACCTCTTCGAACAAGCCGGCAGCAGCCGTGCGGAGGAGGCGCGGGCCCGGCTGGCCGCCGAGTAGGCCCGGCACGGCGTCAGCCGGTGCCGGGTGTCCCTTCGGGCGAGGTGAGTTCGAGCAGCCCCGGCTCCATGCCGCTGCCCGCCCGCACCCGCAGCCGGATACGGCCGCCCGTCCGGGGCGCCGCCGTCACCCAGGCGTGCGCGGCGGAGGCGGCCGAGGCGAACGACGCCCATGCGGGCCGCCGCAGCCAGCGGCAGCGCAGGGGCGTTCCGCCGGCGGGCAGCAGCAGGCAGCCGGCGTCCGGCTCCTCCACGGCCACCAGCGCGGCGCCGGGGAAACGGGCCGCGAGAGCGGCCCGGGACAGCGCGTCCGGCCCGGCGAGCCGACCCAGCGGGACCAGCAGGACGTCGGCGGAACGGGGCCAGCGGACGTCGGGATCGTCCGGGTCGGCGGTGAGCCGGGCCCCGGCCAGATGCCGGTCCTGGGCGCGCTGATGGACGGCCGGGTAGCGGTGCAGGGTGACCGTCGCCGCCGGGCCGTCGGCGTGCTCCACGACGTTCGCGGTGACGAACTTCGCCTCCTCGTAGGGCAGGTGCCGCAGCGGCCGGGGCGTCGTGGGGACCGGGATCGGACGGGTGGTGGCCGGGTGGCCGGGCTCAGGCAGAGCGAGCCGGCCGTAGAACAGCCGGCGCAACAGGGCGGCGGCACGGCCGGGTTCGGAGGTCACCTCGCGGGCCACCTCGGCCAGGGCGCGGTCGTACGGCTGGCTTTCGGCGGCGGACCGGAGCTGGGCGAGGAGCGGGCGCGTACGGTCGAGGCGGGGCAGGAGACGGCCGAGACGGTCCATGGGGGAGCCGGCGGCGACCGTGGCGTCCTCGAACGCGCCCAGTACGCATGGAATTCCGAGGGACACTCCATAGAACGTCACCGACCCGTGGTCGCCGACGAGACAGTCGGCGGCGCACAGGGCCGCTTTCCAGGTCTCCGTCTCCGGAACGGGCAGCAGCAGCCCGGAATCGACGTAGGGAGCCAGCCAGTTCTGCCATTGCCAGACGCTGTGCCGGTGCCAGGCGTTGGGGTGGATGGCGGCCAGTACGCGGAACTCGTCCGAGGGCAGTTCCGCGAGCGCGCGCCGGATCAGGTCGGTGTGCGGGGTGCCGAGCGCGGAGCCCTGGCCCCAGGTGGAGGAGACGACGAGGAGACGCTGGCCCGGTCGCAGGCCGAGGGCGCGGCGGTAGGTTTCACGGAAGGGCAGCCCGGCGGCGAGCTGGTCGGCGCACGGGTCACCGGCGACGACGGCACGGGGCAGCGCCTGCGGGCAGCCTGCGGCCAGCCGCGCCAGCTGCTCGGTGTGGGACAGCACGACGGCCGTCGGCACGACCTCTCCGCCGTGCACCAGCCACTCCTCGGTCAGCCCGAAAGCCCCGGCTCCCGGCTCCCGGCTCCCGGCTCCCGGCTCCCGGCTCCCGGCTCCCGGCTCCCGGCCTGATCTTCTTATTGTAGCCAGCGCCGTGCGGCGTACCGATCAAAGGGAAACGAAGCTCGTGCAGACTTCCGCCCCGATTGGTGGCGATGGCGAGGTCGAAATCCTGGGTGACCGCCTCGGGCCACGGCACGTGTTTCATCCCACGGGATTCCAGGAATTCCCGTACTCCCGAATCCAGCGCCGATGACTGTGTGCAGGAGAACACGACCTCGACCCTGCCGTCCCCCTCGAACAGCGCCAGTAGGTCCAGCAGCCGCGTCGCGGAGGTGATGTTGTGCACCACCCCGAGCACGCGCCGCTCGGCGACCACGGTGTCCCACACCTGCCCCTGTGCCAAGACCACCCCTTGCGAACACCGCCCACGGACCTCGTGCCACACGATATGGCGCCGAGGTCACCGCCGTCCGCCCGGCCCTGGAGATCGCCCTCGGCTTCCACCGCGCCGTACACGACGACCGGGAGCGAGCGGCCGTCTGCCTCGAGCACTCTCCGTCTAGACTCGGCGGGCAACGGCTCAGGCGCTGCCAACTCCGAAGGGTATTCGGCGTTTTGATACGGATAGATGCAGTCACGAAGCGGTACCCGGACGGCACTGTGGCGGTCGACGGGCTGTCGCTGGAGATACCGGACCGTGCCGTCACCGTCCTCGTCGGACCCTCCGGCTGCGGCAAGACCACGACCCTGCGGATGATCAACCGGATGATCGAGCCGACCGAGGGCAGCATCCTCCTCGACGGCGCGGACATCCGGCAGCAGCCGGTCAACTCACTGCGCCGGTCCATGGGTTACGTCATCCAGAACGCCGGCCTCTTCCAGCACCGCACCATCCTCGACAACATCGCCACCGTGCCCCGCCTGCTCGGCTGGAGCAAGCAGAGGGCACGCGCCCGTGCCGCGGAGCTGATGGAGCGGGTCGGGCTCGACCCCGCGCTCGCCAAGCGGTACCCGTACCAGCTCTCGGGCGGCCAGCAGCAGCGCGTCGGCGTGGCCCGCGCGCTCGCCGCGGATCCTCCCATCCTGCTGATGGACGAGCCGTTCTCCGCCGTCGACCCGGTGGTGCGCAAGGGACTGCAGGACGAACTCCTCCGGATCCAGGAGGAGTTGGGCAAGACCATCGTCTTCGTCACGCACGACATCGACGAGGCGATCAAGCTGGGCACGATGGTCGCCGTGCTGCGCACCGGCGGCAGGCTCGCCCAGTTCGCGCCGCCCGCGGAACTGCTCAGCGCACCCGCCGACACCTTCGTGGAGGACTTCCTCGGCGCTGACCGCGGCATCCGCCGGCTGTCCTTCTTCCCGTCCACCGGGCTGGAGCTGGAGACCGCACCGGTGGTCGCCGCCGACGCGACGGCCGACCGGTTCACCGCTCACGCCACCGCCCCCTACCTCCTCGTCACGGACCCCGAAGGCAGGCCGCTCGGCTGGGGCGAGCCGGACCGGCTCGCCGCCGGGGAGACCGGCCGCGAGCAACTGCTCCCCTGTGGGCGGCCGTTCGTGCCCGGCACCGACTCACTGCGCACCGCACTCGACGGGGCGGTGCTCTCGCCGACCGGCTGGGCCGTGGCCGTCGACGACACCGGGCGCGCCGTCGGCGTCGTCTCCCAGCAGGCCATCGGCGAGGCGATCCGCGCCGCCCACGAGGCCGGCCGGACGGACCCGAAGGCCGTCGGATGAACGGCTTCTTCGACCTGCCGAGCGATCTCCAGTACACCTACGTCGGCCTGATCGGCCTGCATCTGCGCGAGGCCCTGCTGCCGGTGCTGGCCGGACTGCTCCTGTCGCTGCCGGTGGCCCAGCTGTGCGTGCGGTTCCGCTGGCTCTACCCGCCCGTCCTCGGCGTCACCACCGTGCTCTACGCCATCCCGTCGCTGGCCTTCTTCGTCGTCCTCATCGACTACACCGGCCAGTCCGAGACCACGGTGATGATCCCGCTCGGCGTGTACAGCCTCGTCGTGCTGGTCCCGGCGATCGTGGACGGCGTCCGCTCGGTGCCGCCGGAGACCCTGGCCGCGGCCCAGGCCATGGGCTTCGGAGCCGTACGGCGCTATCTCCAGGTGCAGTTGCCCATCGCCGTACCCGCGATCATCGCGGGACTGAGGGTGGCGACCGTGTCGAGCATCTCCCTCGTCAGCGTCGGCATGCTCATCGGCAACCAGGGCGCCCTCGGCAACATGCTCTACGACGCGAACATCTACCACCGGCCCGCGCTCGCCGTGAACTCCGTGCTGACCACAGCGGTCCTGGCGATCCTCGCCGACGCCGTGCTGGTCCTCGTCCGCAGGCTGCTGACCCCGTGGATGCCGAGGAAGGGTGCCGTCCGGTGAACATTCTGAGTCTCGCGCACGCCTTCTTCGGCGACAGTGCCCACTGGCACGGCTCCGACGGCATCCCCGCCCGGGTCACCGAGCACGTCCTGTACTCCCTGGAGGCGCTCGCGATCGCCGCCGCGATCGGACTGCCCGTAGGCCTGGTCACCGGGCACTACGGGCGCGGCGGCAACGCCCTGGCGCTGATCGCCACCGCCGGTCGCGCGCTGCCCAGCTTCGGGCTGCTGGTGCTGATGTTCATCTGGATCGGGTTCGGCCTGCTGCCCGTGATGATCCCGCTGGTCGTGCTCGCCGTACCACCGGTCCTGGTCACCACCTACGAGGCGATCCGCTCCCTCGACCCGTCCCCGGTGGACGCGGCCCGGGGCATGGGCATGACCGAGCCGCGGATCCTGTTGCAGGTGGAGGTACCGGTCGCGCTCCCGCTGATCCTCGGCGGCCTGCGCACGGCGGCCGTCCAGATCGTCTCCACCGCCACCATCGCCGCCTACGTCAGCCTCGGCGGCCTTGGCCGGTTCATCATCGACGGCCTGTATCAGAGGGACCACGCGAAGGTCATCGGCGGTGCCGTCCTGGTCGCCGGACTGGCGCTCGCGACGCTCGCGGTCTTCTGGGCGGTCTCCCGGGCCGCGGTCTCACCGGGGGTGCGTAGGAGCCGCTGACGCCGCGGTCGGCTCGCAGCCGCCCTTTCGCCGCGCTCAACCCTCCCTCGACAGACGCCAATTGATGAGCTGATCCCCTTGACTGACAAAGAAGCGCCTGGCTTGGATCAGCAGGTGACTACCACCACGCACATCAGCAGGTCCATCCGGAGGAACCGAGGCGCGGCGGCCGTCGCCCTCGTCGCGGCGACGGCCCTGCTGGCGGGCTGTTCCCAGAAGAGCGACGGCGGTGTCGTCGTCGGGTCCAACAACTTCACCGAGAGCATCCTGCTCGCGGACATCTACGGCGAGGCCCTCAAAGCCCAGGGAATCAAGGTCACCTACAAGCCGAACATCGGCAGCCGCGAGACCACTTACGGGCTGCTGAAGAACGGTTCCGTCTCGGTCCTGCCCGAGTACAACGGCGCCCTGCTGGCCTACCTCGACCCGAAGGCCGCCCCCACGAGCGTGGAGGCGACCACCGCCGCCATCAAGGCCCGGCTGGACGCCAAGCTGAGCGTGCTGGAGCCCTCGCCCGCGCAGGACAAGGACTCCGTCACCGTCAACGCGGACACCGCGCAGAAGTACCACCTCACCGCCACCTCCTCCATCGCCGACCTCAAGGGCGTCGCCAAGGACCTGGTCATCGGCGCCTCGCCGGAGTTCCAGACCCGGCAGCAGGGCCTGAAGGGCCTCAAGTCCGTCTACGGCCTCGACTTCAAGTCCTTCAAGGCGCTCGACGCGGGTGGCCCGCTCACCGAGGCGGCGCTGACGAAGAACGCCGTGCAGGTCGCCGACATCTTCACCACGGACCCGACCATCGCCAAGGAGAGGTTCGTCGTCCTGCGGGACCCGAAGAACCTGTTCGGCTTCGAGAACGTCCAGCCGCTGGTCCACAAGGGCGACCTGCCGAAGAAGGGGGTCGACGCACTGAACGCGGTCTCGGCCAAGCTCGACACGGCGACCCTGCTGAGGCTCGACACCCAGGTGCAGTCCCAGCACAAGGACCCGCTGGACGTCGCGAAGGCCTGGCTGACCTCCGCCGGCCTCGACTGACACCGACGGCGGCCGGGCCGGCCGCGACGCCTGGACGACCGGCGCCGACGACGGGACGGCCGGCCGCGACGACGGGACGACCGGCCCCGGCAGCCGCTACGGCCGGCCCCGCCGGCGGCCGGAGTGGCTCATCGGGCTCCGCGGCAGGGACGGAGCCCGGCGAGCGAGGACGGCGGCGGGAGGGGGCGACATGGCCACAGGTTTCAGGAGCCCCCGGCCGCCGGGGCCTGGGACAGGTCCGCCGGTCCTCCGCGTGTGGCCGCCGCGCGTGCCCGCCTGCGGCGCTGCCGACGGCTCACGCGGGGTTCCTGGTCGGGCAGCCACCCGAAGGCCAGGCAGCTGCCGGTGACGCCGAGCAGCAGGCCGAGGAAGAAGCCGCCCAGGTTCGAAGTGATCCAGGTGCCCAGGGACAGCAGGACGCCGGTGATGGAGTAGAAGAGCCGCTGGGCGGGGTTGAAGAGGATCAGCAGGCCCAGCAGCAGCATGAGGCCCGGCAGCAGATAGCCGGCCAGGCCCTGCATCCCGATGTGCATCACGACCCGCATCGAGGCCTTCTCGGTGAACAGGATCTCGCCGCCGCCCAGGGCCAGCAGCAGCCCGCCCCAGAACGGCCGTCGGGCCCGCCACCCGCGGAAGGCCTGCCTGGGTCCCTGACGTGGAGGCACCGGCATGGCTCAGCAACCCGAGTCGCCGAAACGGAGCTTGAGCCCCGGAAGCTTGAACACCCCTGCGGTCGTCGCGTAGTTGGTCTGCCGAAGGTTGCCGATGTGCACGGTGTCGGCCTGCTGGCTGAAGACGCCGATCGGGCCCTTGGCGTTCGCCTTGTCCAGCGTGCTGGCGTCGTTGCCGATCTCGATGTTGTTGAACGCGGCGTCGCCCGACAGCTCCGTCGAGTCGGTGGTCAGGTCACTCGCGGTCACCTTCCGGTCGCCGCCGCCCGCGGTGATCAGCAGGTGGGTGCCGCCGAGGTCGACGCTCTGGCACAACTTGGTGAGCGTGGCCTTCTTGATCGCGGAGGTGACGACGAGCACCTGCCCGCCGGTGTCCCCGGCGTTGGGGCTGCCGTCCGCCATGTTGTCGAGTCCGCCGAACTGCTCGAAGCCGGTGCCGTCGAGGTCCGTCGCGGTGACCGTGAACGGCATGCCGGAGATCGCGAACTGCACACCGAGCGCGCCCTGCGCGGTGAGGACGGCGAGGCCCGCGGCGACGAGCGTGGCGGGCACCGCCATCACCGCGGCCCGGCGTGCCCGGACCCGCCCGCGTCTGTCGCCGGCGGCCGGCTGGGACTCGCAGGCTCCTGACGCTTCGGACGAGGCATCGGTACCAGGGTTCTCGGGGGTGTTGCCGGCGGACGGGAGGTCCGAGGACGAGGCCATGTCTGCTCCCAGGGGCATAGGTCAATGCGGGTTGGGTTCCAGTGGCGCGGTGTCCTGGCGCGGACAGCGGCTGTCGCGCACCCCCTCCTCGCAACTCCCGGTGGATGCAGGGCGGTTCAGGTTACGCGACAGTAGCCTTCCAGGAAGTTACCGCCGGTTACTTTGAGGGGTCAAGGGAGGTGTGGAAAAAGGGTGCCGGATGTGTGCGCACGGCGCCGCCTTGCATCAACTCCCTTTTGATGCCTTGACGTTGATGGTTGAGCAGGTCTACAACTCTCCGTGTTTCCCGGATCCGTGGCGCCGGATCCGGCGAGCGGCACCGGCCGCTTTTCCCGGCCCTCTTCGGACAACCGCTCCGCATCATCACGGCCTCGGCAGGTCGCCGGCTCCGTCTCCTGCCCGGCCGCCCCTTCACGCCCGGCCCTGCCGTCGGCCCTCCTCCCGGAGGGCTGCGGCGGGTGTCGGGTCCGCCGCCGCCGCTCCCGTCGCGTACGGAGAAGGCGCCACGGGCCGGCGGTGACGGCATCGCACGCAAGCCCGCCACCCCCCACTCGCTTCACTGTCCCCACCGAGAAGAGAAGAGAGGCACCCGCATGCGTACGCGTTCCTTACTCGTGCTCGCCGCCACCGCCGGCGCGCTCGCCCTCACCGTGACCGCCCCCGCCTCGGCGGCGAGCGCCGTCCTCACCACCGGGAGCACCGGCGGCACCGCCGTCGCGGTCGGCGCCACCGTGACCGCGCCGCTGGCGAGCGGCACCGCGGCCACGTTCTACTCCAGCACCACCGGCACCAGTGGCATCAAGTGCACCAAGTCCCAGTTCACCGCGACCGTCACTGACAACCCGCCGGCGCCCGGCACCGCCAGCGAGTCGGTCACCGCGCACACCTTCGACCCCACCACGTGCACGAGCAACGTCTCCGGCGTGACCGGCGTCAACGGCATCACGATCGACCACCTGCCCTACAACGCGACGGTCTCCTCCGGCGGAACCCTGCAGGTCCTGCCGCCCAGCGGCTCCACCATCCAGTCCACGGTCTCGCTGCGCACCCTGCTGGGCAGCGTCACCTGCGTCTACCAGGCGGCGAGCCTGAACGGCACCGCCGACAACACCGACGGCAGCATCACCTTCACCAACCAGCAGTTCACCAAGATCTCCGGTTCGTCGCTGTGCTTCGCCAGTGCCTACTTCAGCGGCAAATACGCCCCCGTCACCACCGGCGGCAACCAGGTCTACGTCAACTGAGCGCCGTAGCGGCGGCCTTCGGCTCCTGAGTGGTCAGAACGCCACGCCGGACACGAGTGCTTCGTGTCCGGCGTCCTGCTGCACGGGCCCTTGAAGGACTCACATAAAACCGACTGGTAAGTCTGGTTCTCGAGCGCTCGTGGGTCGTGCGGGGAGTGGCTCCTGCGCCCCGCGTCGAAGCATCACCGGCGCCCGGGCTTGCCGTCCCGGGTCTTCCGGAATTGATCAACTGATCAAGGCCAGGCGGCTTCTTGTGCCGTTTGGTTGCCGATCTTTGTCCGTCGCCGGGGGTCGCGCGCGCCCACGGCGTGCGACCCGTCACGTATTCCTGCGCCGGGATCCCCGTTGCCGTGTGGTGAGTTATCGTATGCAGGGGGTTAAAAAAAACCGCATGTCCCGTCGGTTCATGTCGCAAGGAGGGGTCCGACCATGGCGAGGCAGTTGCGCGCTGAGCAGACCCGGGCAACGATCATCACGGCCGCCGCCGATCTGTTCGACCGGCACGGCTACGAATCCACCAGCCTGAGCGACATCGTCGACCACGCGAAGATCACCAAGGGCGCCCTGTACTTCCACTTCGCAGCCAAGGAGGACCTGGCCCGCGCCATCCTCGAGCTGCACGCCCAGGCCGGCCTGCGCGTGGTGGCCGACGTCGAGGGCCGTTGCTGCTCCTCGCTCGAGGCCCTGATGCGCACCACGTTCGGCATCGCCCGGCTCGCCGTGGACGACCCGGTGCTGCGCGCCGGACTCCGTCTGGCGGCGGCGGAGATCGCCGTGAAACCGCACGGGGCGCACCCCTTCGCCGAGTGGCTGCAATTCGCCACACAGAAGATCAAGGCCGCCGTCAAGGAGGCCGACGTGCACTCCGACGTCGACGCCGGCGCCGTCGCCCACTCCCTCGTCTGCTTCTTCATCGGCACCCGCGTCGCCGGCCGCACCGTCGAGCCGATCGCCCGGCTGCCCCGCCGGCTGGCCGAGATGTGGCACCTGCTGGTCCGCGGAGTGGTCCCGGTGCCCCGCCGCCCGCGCTATCTGGCGCTCGCCACGCAGCTGGAGCGGGAGACCAGGGCGGCCTGATCCGCGCGGTACGGTGACGGCATGCCCGACGGCCCCCTCGCTCCCGTGATCCTCGGCGACGAACCCGGCTCCTTCCCGTACCGCGTGCTGGCCGAGCGGCACCCCGCGATCATCCGGCGGGTGAGGGACGCCTTCCCCTACGGCCCCGGCCAGCGCGGTGCGCTCGACGCGCTCCTGGAAAGCTGCACCGACGGCGTGATCGAACCCCTGTCCGAGGACGCCCCTGACCGGGACCGCTGGCGCGCCTGGGGCCTGGACGGCTACGTGGGGTGGTCCTGGTTCGATGTGCCCTGGCTGTGGTCCGAGAGCTACTTCTACCGCCGGCTGCTGGACGCCGTCGGCTACTTCTGGCCGGGCGCCTGGCAGGGCATCGACCCCTTCCGCCCGTTCAAACACGCCGAACTCGACGCCCCGGAGACCGGCGAGGAACTCGCCGCGCTCGACGGTCTGCGGGACCGGCCGGAGGAGGAGCGGGCGCGGGCCCTGCTGCACGGCTCGCTGTGGGGCAACCGCGCGGACCTCGGTTTCCGGCTCTCCGCCGCCGGAGCCGAGGCGGCGGAGCCGGCCCCCGCGCTGGTCGCCGACGACAGCGACACCCTGTGGTCGCTGCTGCCGCCCACCGGCACCGGCACGCTCTGCCTCGTCGCGGACAACGCGGGACCGGAACTCGTCCCCGACCTGCTGATGGTCGCGCACCTCCTCGCCGCGGGGCGGATCGCGCGCGCCGTGCTGCACGTCAAGCCGTACCCGTACTACGTCTCCGACGCCACGACCGCCGACGTGATCGACGCCGTTCACCGGGTCCGTGCCGCGCCGGGCGCCGCCGCCGAGTACGGGCACGCGCTCTGGGCGGCGATGGCCGACGGCCGCCTCACCGTGCGTGCCCACCCCTTCTCGTGCGCCCCGCTGCCGTACGCCGAGATGCCGGACGACCTGCGCTCCGATTTCGCCGCGGCCGACCTCACCCTCGTCAAGGGCGACCTCAACTACCGTCGGCTGGTCGGCGACCGGATGTGGCCGCCGACCACCCCTTTCCAGGAGGCGACCGCGTACTTCCCGGGCCCGGTCGCCGCCCTGCGCACCCTGAAGTCCGATGTCGTGACCGGCCTGTCCGAGCCCACCGAGGCCGCCCTGGTCGCCGCTGAGGGGCAGCGCTGGCGCACGGCGGGCACGCACGCGCTGATCCAGGTGCGCCCGTCAGACGACGTACACCGGCAGTGACTTGAGGCCGTTGATGAAGTTCGACACCAGCCGTCCGGGCGGTCCGGCGAGCCGCGGGGCGGGCAGCACGCGCAGCGCCTCCTCGTAGAGCAGCCGCAGTTGCAGCCGGGCGAAGTGCGCGCCCAGGCAGACATGCGGGCCGTCCCCGAACGAGACGTGCGGGTTCGGCGAGCGGGCGAGGTCGAGCCGGCCGGGGCCGGTGAACACGCGCTCGTCCCGGTTGGCGGAGGCATGGAACACCACGACCTTGTCACCCGCCCGGATCTGCTGCCCGGCCAGCTCGGTGTCCCGCTCGGCCGTCCGGCGGAAGGTCAGCACCGGTGGATGCCAGCGCAGCAGTTCGTCGACCGCGGACTGCATCCCGACCTTGCCGGCGCGCAGCAGCTCGTACGACTCCGGGTGCTCCGCCAGCGCCAGCAGCCCACCGGGTGCCGCGCTGCGCACGGTGTCGTTTCCGGCGACGGTGAGCAGGAAGAAGAACATCTCCAGCTCGGCCTGGGTGAGTTCGGCGTCATGGGCGAGGGTCGTCAGGATGTCGTCTGCGGGATACCGCCGTTTGAACGCAGCCAGCTGTCCGGCGTACGCGAACATGTCCCGCAGCATCGCCGGGGAGCGCGGATCGACCAACTCTCCCGCCCCGTCCAGCACCGCGGGCCCGGCCTCGTCCGGATCCTGGTAGCCGATGACCCGCTGCGTCCAGTGCAGCAGCAGCCGCCGGTCGCGGGCCGGAACACCCAGCAGGTCGGTCAGGTTGAGCAGCGCGTACTCGTCGGTGACGGCCGCCACCAGGTCGGCCGTGCCGTCCCCGGCGCGTGCCTGCGCGAGCGCCCCCGCCAGCAGGGTGCGCGCCCGCTGTCGCGCGACGTCCGCGAACCGCTCGATGCGGCCCGGTGTGAACGCCCGGCTGACCAGCCGCCGCAACCGCCCGTGCTGCGGTGGGTCCTGGTTGAGCATCATGCTCCGGATGAAGGGCAGATCCTCCGGATCGGGGTCCCGGATCTGGGTCGCGCCCAGGTACGAGGAGTACCCCGACGCGTCCTTGAGCACCCGTACGACGTCGGCGTGCCGGGTCACCGCCCAGAACCCGGGCCCGGCCGGCCAGCCCAGCACCTCCGGCTCCTCCTGCCAGGCCACCGGATGGTGGTCGCGCAGCAGGCGGTAGTCGGCGTACGGCACCCCGGCCGCGTACCGGCGCGGGTCGAAGACGTCCGGCACCGGCGGGGCCTCGCGCACGCTCACGCCGCCCCGCCCTCGGCCGCCCCGCCTGCCCCGTCCGTCACGTCCGCGCGCAGGAAGTCCTCCACGCCGCGGATCAGCTCCAGCGGAGTCTCGTCCATGGCGTAGTGCCCCGCGCCGGCCAGCGCGGCGAGCTGCGCGCGCGGGTACCAGGACATCCAGGTCTCCCGCATGACCGCAGGCGACAGCGCCGGGTCCAGTTCACCGGCCACGGCCAGCGCCGGCACCTCGCTGCCCACGACGTCGGCGTGGAAGTCCTCGGCCGCCCAGGAGTCGAGCCAGGCCCGGAACGCCTTGGCGTCACTGCGTGCCAGCGAGCGGGCCACCATCCGGTCGAGCCAGGCGGCCGGCCGCCGGTTCCCGGTGGTGAAGTCGATGATCGCGCGCCGGTTCTCCGGCCGGTGCGCCGCGTCCGTGAACAGCGCTGCCTGCTCACCGGCCAGCGTCATCCCCGAGGCGGGCACGGGAGAGACACCCACGATCCGACGCAGCCGGTCCGGGGCGAGGCACAGCAGCCGCTGCGCCACCGCCCCGCCCATGGAGTGCCCGATCACCGAGAACCGCTCCCAGCCCAGGCGGTCGGCCAGCTCCACCAGGTCCGCCGCCGCCTCGGCGGTGGTGAAGGAGCCGGTCGCGTCCCGGGCCTCCCCGTAGCCGCGCAGGTCGACCAGCGCGTAGGTGAAAGCGGTGCGGTCGAGGTCCGGCAGTACGGCGGCGTAGGCGGTCCGGTCGGCGAACCAGCCGTGCACGGCGAACACCTTGTGGGAGCCGTCGCCGTGCACCTCATGGGGCAGCACGAAGGAGGTCATGCGCTTACGTTGGCCCGCGCGCCGGGACTCGGCAAGAGCGCGGACGACGACTCGTCCGCGCCGTCCCTGTCCGTCAACTCCACCTGCCCATGCGGGGAGTTCCCCGTTCCGCAGCCGGTTCACGCGATGGTGTGGTCATGTGCCGTGCCGCGGATGGGGGCCAGAGGGCCCGGGTAAGGCCCCGCCATGACGCAGCCGTTCGAACTCCCGCACTTCTACATGCCGTATCCCGCGCGGCTCAACCCGCACCTGGAGGAGGCACGCGCCCACTCGACGGCGTGGGCGCGCGAGATGGGCATGCTGGAGGGCTCCGGGATCTGGGACCAGGCCGACCTCGAAGCGCACGACTACGGACTCCTGTGCTCCTACACCCACCCCGACTGCGACGGACCCGCGCTCTCGCTGATCACCGACTGGTACGTGTGGGTGTTCTTCTTCGACGACCACTTCCTGGACATGTTCAAGCGCACCCAGGACCGCGCCGCGGGCAAGGCCCACCTCGACCGCCTCCCGCTGTTCATGCCGCTGGACCTGGCAACCCCCGTGCCGGAGCCGGAGAACCCGGTGGAGGCGGGCCTGAAGGACCTGTGGCAGCGCACGGTTCCGGCGATGTCCGTGGACTGGCGCCGGCGGTTCTCCGTCGCCACCGAGCACCTGCTCAACGAGTCCATGTGGGAGCTGTCCAACATCAACGAGGGGCGGATCGCCAACCCGGTCGAGTACATCGAGATGCGCCGCAAGGTGGGCGGCGCCCCCTGGTCGGCGGGGCTCGTGGAGTACGCGACCGCCGAGGTGCCCGCCGCCGTCGCCGGGACCCGGCCGCTCAGGGTGCTCATGGAGACGTTCTCCGACGCCGTCCACCTGCGCAACGACCTCTTCTCCTACCAGCGCGAGGTCGAGGACGAGGGCGAGAACAGCAACGGCGTGCTGGTCCTGGAGAAGTTCTTCGGCTGCACCACCCAGGAGGCCGCGGACACCGTCAACGACATCCTCACCTCCAGGCTGCACCAGTTCGAGCACACCGCGCTGACCGAAGTGCCCGCCGTCGCCCTCGAGAAGGGCCTGCACCCGGCCGAGGCCGCGGCGATCGCCGCCTACGCCAAGGGACTGCAGGACTGGCAGTCCGGCGGCCACGAATGGCACATGCGTTCCAGCCGCTATATGAACAAGGGCGCCCGCGCGGACTCGCCCTGGCAGATCCCGAGCGGCCCGGGCCTGTCCGCCGCCGACGTCGGCGCGGTGCTCGCCGCAGCCGCGCAGGAACGTCTGCGTGCCCACTCCCACGTGCCGTTCCGGAAAGTCGGCCCCTCCCGGCTGCCCGACTTCCACATGCCCTTCAGGCTGGAGCTGAGCCCGCACCTCGACGACGCCCGGGCGAACCTCCTGGCCTGGACCCGCCGGACGGGCATCCTCCAGGAGGGCGTCTGGGACGAGGACAAGCTCGCCGCCTACGACCTCCCGCTCTGCTCCGCCGGCCTGGACCCGGACGCCACCCCGGAGGCCCTCGACCTCAGCGCGCAGTGGCTCGCCTGGGGGACGTACGGCGACGACTACTACCCGCTGGTCCACGGCCACCGGCGCGACCTCGCCGCCGCCCGGCTGACCACGGCACGGCTCTCCCGGTGCATGCCCGTCGAGGGCGAACCGGCCCTCGTCCCGGCCAACGCCATGGAACGCGGACTGATCGACCTGTGGGCCCGCACGACCGCCGCGATGACCACCGGCCGGCGGCGCACCCTGAAGGCGGCCGTGGACACCATGACCGAGAGCTGGGTGTGGGAACTCTCCAACCAGTTGCAGAACCGCATCCCCGACCCCGTCGACTACCTGGAGATGCGCCGCTCGACCTTCGGCTCCGACCTCACCCTGAGCCTGTGCCGGATGGGCCAGGGCCCCGCGATCCCGCCGGAGGTCTACCGCAGCGGGCCGGTGCGCTCCCTGGAGAACGCCGCGATCGACTACGCCTGCCTGCTCAACGACATCTTCTCGTACCAGAAGGAGATCGAGTACGAGGGCGAGATCCACAACGCCGTCCTCGTCGTGCAGAACTTCTTCGGCGTGGACTACCCGGACGCACTCGCCGTCGTCCACGACCTGACGACACAGCGCATGCAGCAGTTCGAACACGTCGTCGCGCACGAACTGCCGGTTCTGTACGACGACCTCGAGCTGCCGGCCGAGGCACGCGCCGCCATGGCCGCCTACATCGCCGACCTGCAGAACTGGATGGCGGGCATCCTGAACTGGCACCGCAGCGTCGACCGGTACAAGGCCGAGTGGCTCGGCCGCCGCGCGCACGGCTTCCTGCCCGCCCGCACGCCCGCCGTCCTGGTGCCGGCACTCGGCTGACCGGGCTTTGCCCGTCCGTACGGGGTTTCGGACACCTCCCGGGCGGCAGAGGGCAGTGCGGCGGGGTCACACGGGCTGAACCGCCCGCGAGCCCGCATGTCCGGCCGCGGCCCGTGCCAGCGCCCGTACGACGGGGTGCGGGCGCGAGCCGTCGCCGGCCAGCTCCGGCTGGAACAGCGTGGCCAGGAAGAAGGGGTGGTCCGGGAGTTCGGCGACCCGGACCTGCCCGTCCTCGTCGTGCCCGGAGAAGCGCAGGCCCGCCGCGCGCAGCGTGTCGAGGTGCCGGGAGGGGCCGTACGCGCAGACGTACCGCTCGACCGTGCGCGCCGAGCCGATCACGGACTGGGCCAGCGAACCCGGCTCCAGGACCACCGGGGCCTCGTGGCCGGCCAGTGAACAGGCGAGCGCCTCGATGAGCGGGTCCTCGGCGCCGGGGTCGGTCTCGGCGTGCGCCGCCCGGGTCAGCCCGCACACGTTCCGGGCGTACTCCAGCAGCGCGTACTGGAAGCCGCCGCACGTGCCCAGGAACGGGATGCCCTCCTGCCGCGCGGTGCGCACGGCCGCGAGGACCCCTGCCTCGCTGCGGTACGGACTGCCCGGCAGCACCCACACCGCGTCGAAGCCGCGCACCGCGCCCTCGGCCTCCGCGTCCTCGGACGGGATCCAGTAGGCGTCCAGGACGAGACGGTCACGTTCGGCGAGTGCGTCCAGCAGCAGCGGGATCCGGGTGTGCGAAACGACGTTCGGGGAGCGGTCCCCGACCAGGGCGAGGGTGGCGGTGTTCGTCATGACCGTCATCCTTCGCGAGCCCACGCGTTCACGTCCAACGATGATTCCTGCTCCATCGATAAGCACTGCTGATGGACATGGGATCCTCGTCCGCATGGATCCGCACCTGCTGCGCACGTACGTCACCGTCGCCCGCCTCGCCTCCTTCTCGGAGGCCGCGCGGGAGCTCGGCTACACCCAGTCCGCGGTGTCCCAGCACATCGCCGCACTGGAACAGGACCTGGGCGCGCCGCTGCTGACCCGGCGGCCGGTCGCACCCACGGCGGCCGGAGCAAGGCTCCTGGAGTACGCGGGACCGCTGCTGCTGCGCCTGGACGCGGCCCGCGCCGACATCGTCCGCCTGGCCGCCACACCGGCCCACGGCCTTACCCTGGCCACCACCGCGACCGCGTTCGCCGCGCACCTCCTCGCCGCCCTCCCGCCGGCCGGGGTGAGCCTGTGCGTCCTCGCCCGCGACGAGATCCCGGCCGCCGTCGCCACCGGCACCGCCGACCTCGCAGCCGTCGACGGGCTGGCCGCGCCGAGCGATCCGCTGCGGCTGCCCGACGTGGCACCGCTGACCACGCACGCTCTCGCCGAGGAACCCGTCAGCGTGCTGCTGCCCGCCGGACACCCCCTCGCCGGCCGGCCCGGCCTGCGCCTCGGCGACCTCGCCGACGCCCGGTGGCTCGACGCCCCCGACGCGGCCTTCCCGCTCGCCCACCTGCGCTCCGTCAACGGCGGCGGCACCTTCCGTCCCGCACTGCGCTACGAGGGCACCGACATCCGCACCCTCACCGCCCTCGCCGCGGCCGGGCACGGCCTCACCCTGCTGCCACGCACCCTGGCCACCGGCGTCCCGGGCACGGTCGCCGTCCCGCTCACCGCGCCACGTGTGGTGCACCGCACGGAACTCCTGTACGGCGGCACGCCCGCCGGAGCCGCGGCCGAGCTGGTGCGCCGGCTGGTCGACGCCGACTGAGTCCGTCGCCCTGGCCCCCCGCCATGACTACCCTGCGCCCGCCTCCGGCCATTCTCACTCGTTCGTGTCTCGTCACGGTCCGGCGCCGCGGGTAGAGCACCAGCCGGAGGTGGGCGAACCATGGAACACACCGCGTCGGGTCCCGAGCCCATGCCCGGCCAGGTCAACGGCCAGGCCGACGCCGCCGGCCCCACCCGGCGCCCGCAGGCGGAAAGCCGACGCGGCCGGCGGCTCAGGACCCTGCTGCTCGGCCTGTTCACCGGCACCGTCCTGGTGCTCTGCGGCGTCGGCCTCGGCACCGTCGGCACCGTCGGCGCCACGGTGACCGGGCTCGGCAGGCTCGCCGAACTGCGCCACCACATGACACCACATGCCACCGCGACGGCCTCCGGCCCCGCCCCGGCCGTGCCCACGGCCACGCTCGGCCTGGAGGCCGTCGACGCGGAGAAGGACGGCGCCCTGGTGGTGGGGGTCCATGTGCCCGGCCCCGGCTACACGGCGGGTCTGGTCCGCGGGGACGTCCTGCTGCAGTTCGGCACCACGCGCGTCGACACGGCCGCCGATCTCGCCCGAGCCGTCGCCCGCGCCCGCCCTGGCACGGGGGTGACCCTCACCGTCCTCCACCACAGCGGGGGCTACCAGCAGTTGACGGTGGTTCCGGCGGCCGTGGTCTGAGGGAGGCGACGGTGCGGCGCGGTGCGACCGGGGACTGTCGGGCAGCCCGGCCGATCTCGCGGAAGCCCCTTGCCCCTGCGACACCGCGTTGGTCACCCTCCGCCTCACGCGCCATGATGACCCCATGCCGTTTGCGACCCGCGCTCGGAGGCCCGGATGACCGGTAACGCGCCCGCGCCCTTCACCACCGACGACTACCGGGCCCGCATGGAGCGGGCCGCGCGCGCCGCGGCCGACGCCGGCCTCGCGGGCCTGCTCGTGGCGCCGGGGCCGGACATGGTCTGGCTGACCGGCTACACGCCCACCGCCGTCACCGAACGGCTCACCGCGCTGGTCCTCACACCCGGGCACGACCCTGTCCTCGTCGTGCCCACCCTGGAAGCCCCGGACGCCGAGCAGGCGGCCGGCGCGCCCGCGCTCACCCTGCGCGACTGGACCGACGGCCAGGACCCCTACGCCGTCACCGCCGCCCTTCTCGACGGTGACGGCCGGTTCGGCATCAGCGACAACACCTGGGCCATGCACCTGCTCGGTCTCCAGCGGGCCCTGCCCGGCACCTCCTACGCCGCTCTCACCGACGCCCTGCCCATGCTGCGCGCCGTGAAGGACACCGCCGAACTGGAACTGTTGGCAGCCGCCGGAGCGGCTGCCGACGCGGCGTTCGAGGAGATCCGGAAGGTCCGCTTCGCCGGGCGCCGCGAGTCCGACGTCGGTCACGACCTCGCCGGCCTGCTGCGCCGCTTCGGGCACTCCCAGGTCGACTTCACCATCGTCGGCTCGGGCCCCAACGGCGCCAACCCGCACCACGAGGTCGGCGACCGCGTCATCCGGCACGGTGACATGGTCGTCCTCGACTTCGGCGGCCTCAAGGACGGCTACGGCTCCGACACCACCCGCACGGTGCACGTCGGCGAGCCGACCGAGGAGGAGCGCACCGTCCACGACATCGTGCGCGCCGCCCAGGAGGAGGGTTTTCGCGCGGTACGGCCGGGCGTCGCCTGCCAGGAGGTCGACCGCGCCGCCCGCGCGGTGATCGACGACGCCGGATACGGGGAGTACTTCATCCATCGCACCGGGCACGGCATCGGCGTCACCACGCACGAGCCGCCGTACATGATCGAGGGCGAGGAGCAGCCCCTCGTGCCCGGCATGTGCTTCTCCGTGGAGCCCGGCATCTACCTGCCCGGCCGCTTCGGGGTGCGCATCGAGGACATCGTCACCGTGACCGAGGACGGCGGACGCCGGTTGAACAACACCAGCCGTGAGATGGTCATAGTGGAGTGAGCAGCCACGAAGAGCCCGAAGAGGCTCAAACCCACCTCGAACACATCCCGGAACGGCAAACGCGCGACCCATGACCCAGCCACCGACCCCCACCGCGGACACCGTCCGCAGACTGGTCCGCCCGCTGCTCAAGGAGAGCGGCACACAGGGGCCCGACGTGCGGCCCGTCACCGCGGGCCGCGCGTACACCTGGTGGGTCGGCTCCCGCCATGTACTGCGCCTCGCCCCCGACCGCGAGGCCGCCGTGCTCCGCCGCCGCGAACTGCGCCTGCGCGAGGTGGTGCGCCCGCACGTGCCCGTCGCCGTCCCGATCAGCGTCGCGCACGGCGACTGGGCGCCCGGTCTCGCCTACACCCTCGACATCGTGGTGCCCGGCGGCACGGCCGACCAGCACGACGTCTCCGCCGTCGGCGAGGCCGACCTCGCGGGCCTGCTCACCGGGCTGCGCGTGGTGCCCGCACGGCAGGCCGAGGCGCTCGGCGTGCCGCGCACCGCCCCGCGCTCCCTGGAGGCGCTGCGCAGGATGGCCGTGCACGCGGCCGAACGGCTCGCCGCTGCCGACGAGTTCGACCCGGCCCGGCTGCACCAGCTCACCCCGCCCGGCGCGGCCCAGCTGGCCGCCCAGCCCGGCACCGCCGTCCTCACCCACCACGGGCTGACCGGCGAGCACGTGGTGGTCAGCGCCGACGGGCGGGTGCGCGGCGTCCTGGACTGGACCGCGGCGTCCCTGGGCGACCCGGCCGAGGACATCGCCGGGCTCGCCGTCGCCGTCGGCTCCCCGGCCGCCGTCCGTGCCGCCACCCTGGCCGGCTACGGCGCCCGCCCCTGCCTGCGCGGTCTGTGGCTCGCCCGCTGCGACACCGTCATCCGCCTCACCGACCACCTCGAAGGCCGTGCGGGCGGCTCCCCGGCCCTGCTGCGGACCCAGCTGGGGCGGGCGTGGGAGCCGATCCTGCTGGAGCGGGTGAGCGGACTCGAGGACGACGGAACGGAGCCGTAGGCACCGCGCAGGTGAGCCTTCCGTGCCCGCGCACCTCCGTGTCTCAGCGCCTCCGTGTCTCAGCCATGTGCGCTCCAGCGCCTGCGCGCCTCACGGCTGGAGCAGCACCACGCACGACTCCCCGGGCATCCGGAGCAGCCCGTCCGGGCCCGGCGTTGTCACCGGGTCCCAGGCGGCGAGCACCTCCACCCGGCCGGTGCCCAGCGGGATCACGGCGGGCTCCTTGCCCAGGTTCACCGCCACCCGGACGTCCCCACGGCGCAGGGCCAGCCAGCGGGCCTCCTCGTCGTACGCCACCTTCGTGTCGGAGAGGTCGGGATCGGTGAGGTCCGGCTGCGTCCGGCGCAGCGCGAGCAGTTGCCGGTACCAGGCCAGCACGCGCGCATGGGGCTCGGCCTCCGGCTCCGACCAGTCCAGGCAGGAACGGTCCCGGGTCGCCGGGTCCTGCGGATCGGGTACGTCCTCCTCGGCCCAGCCGTGTGCCGCGAACTCCCGCCGCCTGCCCCGGCGTACCGCGTCGGCCAGCTCCGGGTCCGTGTGATCGGTGAAGAACTGCCACGGCGTGCCCGCCGCCCACTCCTCGCCCATGAACAGCATCGGCGTGAACGGCGCGGTCAGCGTGAGCGTGGCCGCGCAGGCCAGCAGGCCGGGGGAGAGCAGCGCGGAAAGCCGGTCGCCCTGGGCCCGGTTGCCGATCTGGTCGTGGGTCTGCGCATAGCCGAGCAGCCGGTGCCCGGCCACCCGGGCGCGGTCCAGCGGGCGGCCGTGGCGACGGCCCCGGAAGCTGGAGTACGTGCCGTCGTGGAAGTAGCCGCCGGTGAGTGTCCTGGCGAGCGCGGCGAGCGGGGCGTGCGCGAAGTCGGCGTAGTAGCCCTGGGACTCGCCGGTCAGGGCGGCGTGCAGGGCATGGTGGAAGTCGTCGTTCCACTGCGCGTGCAGGCCGAGCCCGTGCTCCGCGCGCGGGGTGATGTACCGCGGGTCGTTCAGGTCGGACTCGGCGATCAGGAAGAGCGGTCGTCCCAGCTCCTCGGCGAGGCCGTCCACGGCCGCCGACAGCTCCTCCAGGAAGTGGCACGCGCGTGTGTCGTGCAGCGCGTGCACCGCGTCGAGCCGCAGCCCGTCGAGCCGGTAGTCCCGCAGCCACGCCAGCGCGCTGTCCACGAGATAGGCGCGCACCTCGTCGGAGCCGGGCGCGTCCAGGTTCACCGCCGCGCCCCAGGGCGTGTGGTGGGTGTCGGTGAAGTACGGCCCGAACGCGGGCAGATGGTTGCCCGACGGACCCAGGTGGTTGTGCACGACGTCCAGGACGACGCCCAGGCCGAGTTCGTGTGCCCGGTCGACGAACCGTTTCAGTGCCTCGGGACCGCCGTACGGTTCGTGCACCGCCCACGGCGACACCCCGTCGTACCCCCACCCGTGCCGCCCCGGGAACGGGCACAGCGGCATCAACTCCACGTGGGTGATGCCGAGTTCCGCGAGGTGCCCGAGACGGGCGGCAGCCGCGTCCAGGGTGCCCTCGCGGGTGTACGTGCCCACATGCAGCTCGTAGAGCACCGCGCCCGGCAGCGGGCGCCCCGGCCACGCCGTACGCCACGCGTACCGCCCGTGGTCCACGACCGCGCTCGGACCGTCCGGTCCGTCCGGCTGGCGGCGCGAGCGCGGGTCGGGCAGCACCGGGCCGTCGTCCAGCGCGAACCCGTACCGGGTGCCGTCCCGTGCCTCCGCCTCACCCGTCCACCAGCCGCTGCGCTCCGGGTCGCGCTCCAATGCGCACCTGACGCCTTCGCACTGGAGTGTCACTCGCTCTGCCTTCGGTGCCCACACCTCGAACTGCACGGACGGTTCCCCTTCGTCTGCCCACCGTGATGTCAAGCCCGTCCATCGTGCCGCGAACACGATCAGTGCGCTTTCGAATTCCGCTCCTTTCCCAGCGGGTGTCGCGGACGTACGCGCGCGTGGCCCCCTTTTCCCTTTTCTGGACACCCGGGGTTCACTGACCGACAATCACCTGCGTGACGTCGTCCTTCGAGTTCTCCACGTACCCCGCGCGGCTGTCCGACGCGGAGCGGGACAAGGCGCTGCAGCTGCTGCGTGACGGCGTCGCCATGGGCCGGCTGTCGCACGACACGTTCGTGCGCCGCATGGAACTGGCCCTCGCGGCCCGCCGCGCCGACGAACTCGCCGCCCTCACCGCCGACCTGCCCCGGGAGGGGAACCGTGTCTCGCGCGCGGTCTTCGGCGCCGTCGAGGCCGTGTCCGGGTTCACCGTACGGCTGCGCCGGGCCTGGCAGGCCGAACGGCTGCCCAAGCTGCTGCTGCCCCGCCAGGCGGGCGCCCAGTCGCTGCGCATCGGCCGTGACCCCGCCAGCGGGCTGCGGCTGAACCACGAGACCGTCTCCCGCGTGCATGCCGAGCTCAGCCTCCAGGGCGGCCTGTGGGTGCTCAAGGACCTCGGCTCCACCAATGGCACCACCGTCAACGGTCGCCGGGTGATCGGCGCCGTCGTCGTGCGCGAGGGCGATCAGGTCGGCTTCGGGCGGATGGCGTTCCGGCTCGCCGCGAGCTGATACCCGTTCGAGGGCGGGTCCCGTTCGGGTGAGTCGGATGGGGAACGCCCGCCGCCGTGCCGATGCAACGGACATGACGTACATCACCAGAGCGACAGCGGCGGCCGGTGCCCTGCTGGCCGCCGTATCCCTCCTCGCCACGCAACCGGCCCGGGCGGCGGCCCACGACGGCTTCCCGCGCAACTGGCTCCACCTCACCGTCACCCGGGGGGACGCACACTCCGGCGACACGCGCCGCACCCTGCTGCTGTGCGACCCGCCGCTGGGCCACGCGCAGGCGGCCCAGGCGTGCGCCGAACTCGCGGCGGCCGACGGCGACATCACCCGCATCCCCCCCAAACACGTCTTCTGCCCGATGATCTACGCCCCCGTGACCGCCCGCGCGCGCGGGCAGTGGAACGGACGGCACGTCGTCTACCAGGAGACGTTCTCCAACCGGTGCGTCATGAACGGGCGGACGGGGTCGGTCTTCGCCCTGGACGACTGACCGGAGGGCCGGCCGGACGACTGACCGGAGGGCCGGCCGGACGGTTGACGGGCCGACCGGTCGGCTGACGGGGCTTGGCCGGACGGTTGACGGGCCGATCGGACGGCTGGCGGGGTGGCCGGGCGGGCGTGGGTCGCGGTGGTTCACGCCCCCCGGTCACGTGCGTGCCGCGCCGCGACCAGCACCGTCCGGGCCTGATGCTCCACCTGGTGCTGCAACGGCACCCAGCGGGCCCGGAAACGCTCCGCGAAGGCGTCGCACCACAGGGCGACGAGCTGCTCCAGTCCGGGGGCGGCCCGGTCGTCCGCCGCCCGCAGCACCCGCAGCAGCATCGCCGCCGCCCGCAGCGGCAGCCGTCGCCCGAATGCGTCGACACTGCCGATGTGGGCCATCGTCGTGCCCGCCGGCGGTGTGCGGATCCAGTCCTGAGCCAGGCCCGGGACGAGGTCCAGCGCCCACCGGGTGGCCCGCAGCAGCGGCCCGTCCGCGCCCTCCAGCCGGGGCTGCGCCTCGGCGAGGATCCGCTCGACCTTCAGTGCGTCCTGCAGCAGCCGCTGCGCCAGGCGCCGCATCGCCGGCGCCGGGGCCGGATGCGGCGCCGGGTCGTCCACCAGGTCGCTGGCCCACATGGGCACCTCCACGACGGCGGTCAGACCGCCGTACCGGTGTGCGTGGTACCAGGTGCTGTGCCGGGCGTCGTCCGGCATGCTCGGGTAGGCGACGCCGGACTCGGGCCCGGGCATCACATGCACCCCGGGGCCGGAGGCGGGCCAGCCCGCGGCGTCCGACGCGCCCGTCTCCACCGGAATGTGCAGCTGCGCCGCCGACTTGGCGAACGGCTCGACCAGCCCCGGCAGCTCCTTCGTCAACTGCACCCAGCTGCCGCCGAGTTCGGTGCCATGCAGCGTCACCTGCAGATACGGGCGCAGTTCGTCGATGACCCCGGTCAGCGCCCGCGTCTCGGGCGGCAGCCGGTCCGGCGGCAGCACCGAGGGTGACCACTCCGGCTGTTCCGCGCCCGTCGGCCGGTAGAAGCCGTGGTGGTAGTCGAGCAGGCTGCGCGGCGCCGGGGTCACATGCAGGCTCGCCCCGTCCGGGTCGGCGCAGAGCAGGAAGTGCCACGAGGTGTCCGCCCGCAACTGCCGCTCGGCCAGTACCCTTTCGGCGAGCACCCGGAGCGTGGAGCCGCCGGTCGGCTCATTGGCGTGGGCGCCCGCCACCACCAGCACCGCCCGCCTGGCGTGTCCGACGGACAGCAGGTGCAGGGGGCGGCCGGCCCGGGAGGCGCCCACCTGTCTGAGGGAGCACAGGCCGGAGTCCCGAGCAGCCAACGCCCGTGCACAGGCAACGAGTTCGGCAACACTGGGGTAGCGCAGCTCCGGCAGGAGACTCACCCCCGACCAGTCCGCCCGGCTTCGCCCTCCCAGTGCCGCACGGCATGGGTGAACTGTCAAGCACATCGCGGGGAAGGCGCTCGGGGCCCTGGCGCCCCGGTGCACCGGCACGGCGGCCGGACCCGCCGCTGTGTGCCTGGGTTCACTGCTGGTGCAGCCCGCGTCCCGCCAGGGTCAGGAACACCTCGCCCACCGCCTCCGACAGCGTCGGGTGCGCGTGCACATGCCGGGCCACGTCCGTCGGCTGGGCGTCCCAGCCGACGATCAGCTGGCCCTCCGCGATCATCTCCGACACGTGCGGGCCCACCAGGTGCAGGCCGAGCACCTGCCCGCCACCGGCCTCGGCGACAACCTTCACCATGCCGCCCTGCCCGTGCACCATCCCCTTGGCGACGGCGGTCAGCGGCATCGTGTTGACGTCGACCGCGTTCCCGCGCGCGCGTGCCTCCGCCTCGCTCAGACCCACCGACGCCGTCTGCGGCGACGAGTACGTCACCCGGGGCACCGCCGCGTAGTCGACCGGCACCGACGGCAGCCCGGCCAGCGTCTCCGCCACCAGCAGACCCTCGGCGAACGAGGCGTGGGCCAGCCCGAGGGACGGCGGCGGCAGCAGATCGCCCACCACGTGGACGCCCGGCACGGCGGTCTCCAGCCGGTCCCAGCGCGCCGGTACGACGAAGCCCCGCTCGTCCGTGGTCAGGCCCGCCGCGGCCAGGCCGAGGCCCTCGGTCACCGGCGCGCGGCCCACGGCCACCAGCAGCCGCTCCGCCTCCACCGCCCGGGTCTCACCCCGTGAGGTGCGCACACGCGCGCGGACGCTGTTCTCCCGCACCTCCGCGTCCAGCAGCCGCGCGCCCGTCTGCACGTCGATCCCGCGCTTCTTCAGGCCGCGCGTCAGATGACGGCTCACATCGGCGTCCTCCAGCGGCACGATCCGGTCGGCGGCCTCCACCAGGGTGACCTCGGCGCCCATGGAACGGTGGAAGGAGGCGTACTCGACGCCGATCGCGCCGCCGCCGAGCACCAGAACAGACGCTGGGAGCCCCGGTGCGAACAGCGCGTCGTCACTGGTCACCACCCGGCGACCGTCCGGTGCGAGCCCCGGGAGCGTACGCGGGCGCGAACCGGTCGCGAGGACGATCCCACGGCGCGCGGTGAAGTCGTCCCCGCCCTCCACCCGCACTGTGCGCGCCCCGGTCAGCCGCGCGCTGCCGCGCACCACCCGCACACCCGCGTGCGCGAGATGCGCCTGCACTCCCTTGTGGTTGCGCGCCACGATGTCGTCACGGGTGGCCACCAGAGCCGCCCAGTCGACCGAGTCCAGCGTGGCCTTCACCCCCCAGCGCTCGCGCGCCTCCGCGACGCCGTCCACGAGTTCGGCGGCGTGCAGCATCGCCTTGCTCGGAATACAGCCCCGGTGCAGGCACGTTCCGCCGATCTTGTCGCGCTCCACGAGTACGACATCGAGGCCGAGGGACGCGGCGCGCAGCGCGGTGCTGTACCCGCCCGTGCCGCCGCCGATCACGATGACGTCCGCTGTGTCCATGGTCATGTCCCCACCTTCCGCCCGCCCCTTGTCATGAGTCCAAGGCAATGTTCTTGTGGAATCCATGCAGACTCTTCATGAGGTGTGGCGGACGAAGGGGATGCCGGGGATGCAGAGGCAGGAGCGGCCGGGGAGGGCGCGGAGTTGAGCCTGCGGCAGATGGAGTATTTCCTGATGGTCGTCCAGGAGGCGTCCTTCACGCGCGCGGCGGACGCCCTGCACGTCACCCAGCCCGCCCTCTCGCACCAGATCAAGGCCCTGGAGAAATCGGTCGGCGGCGCCCTGCTGGAGCGCCGGCCGCGCGGGGTGCGCCTCACCCCCATGGGCCGAGCCTTCCTGCCGCACGCCGAACTCGCCGTCCGCAGCGCCACCCGGGCCCACCGCGCGGCCCGCGCCGCCGCCGGTGCCGAGGGCGGCGAACTGCACGTCGCCGCCCTGCACTCCATCGCCGTCGGCGCCCTGCCCGATGTCTTCGCCCGCTGGCGCACGACCCACCCCCGGGTCCTGCTGCGGCTGCACGAGTACGCCACCGCCGAGGCCCTGGAGGAAGCCGTGGAGCGCGGCACCGCCGACCTCGCCGTCGGCCCGGCGCCCGCCGACCCGCCCGGCACCGTCGTCCCGGTCGGGGAGGAGGAACTGGTCCTTGTGGTGCCGTTCGACGACCGGCTCGCGGGCCGTGCGACGGTGACACTCCCGGAACTCGCCGACCGCGCCTGGATCCGCTGCGCCATGGAACCCGTCGTCCACGGCGAGCGCTTCCTCGACTGGGCCTGCGGCAAGGCCGGGTTCAGACCCCGCACCGCCGTGTGGACCGAGCACACCTCCACCGCCGTGCGCATGGCCGCCGCCGGGGTCGGGGTGTGCACCGCGCCCGCCCACCTCGTGCGCGGCGCGGTCGGCGAGGACTGCGTGGTACTCACTCCCGACCCGCCCTGGAAGCGCCCCCTGAGCGTCTATGCGCGCGTGCCGCCCACCGGAGCCGCCGAGGCCTTCGTGGACCTCCTGCGCGCCGTCTGGCCGACCCTCGGCGCGTCAACGACATGCCCGTACCCGGACGCCGAGCTGACCGCCTGAGCCGTGTCTCTGATGAGCTGAGCGGGCGTCGCCTGTCGACCGGAAGGTGCGACCGCTCAGGGAGCCAGACGCCTTTTGACGCTGCGGGCTATGCGCCGGGGAGTGAGTCGGCTGAGCGTCTTGAACCGCATGGCCGCCTTGGCCGGTTGCGCGGGCTGGGCCTGCTTCGGCTCGGGCTTCGGCTTGGGCACCAAGGTGGTGAGTGCCGTGAGCTCGTCGGTGGCGCGAGCGGTCAGCAGTCTGCAGCGCAGGCGCGACAGCGGCGGCAGCGCGGCGATGAGCTCGTCGGGCATGTGCTTGCTGATCAGCTCGCCGGCGAGTTTCACGTACAACTCGCGGGTCTCTTCGGGCTGTGTGGCGAACCGGCCCGCGAAGCGTCCGAGGATCTCCCGGGTGAGCCAGCGATTGAGCAGCTTGTTCCGTTTCTCGCCGGGCGGGACATGGGCTGCGACCAGGTCCAGCACGTTGCCGACGTTGCCGAAGAACGAGGCGGGTTCCGGGAGCTGTTGGGTGAGGTGCGGGAAGTCGTCGCGGCGGACCAGGTAGTAGCAGTCGTAGTCGGCGACCACAGACACGGACCGGGCGGCGAAGTAGGCGCCCATGATGAACATCTGCTCCTCGGCAAGGCGGACGCCTTCGGCGAAGCGCAGGTTGTGTTCCATGACCATGGAGCGGCGGAATAACTTGTGGGCCGTGAGGGTCCACACGCCGTTCGTGGTGAAAAGGTCGCCGCCCTCGACATTCCGCTTGAACGCAACGGTGGGGGCGGTGCGGCCCACGCCTGCGATCCTGCCGAGTACGACGTCGGAGTCGTTGCGGTCAGCGGCGGCGACCATGCGCTCCAGGGCCTCGGTGCCCAGGTAGTCGTCGGGATCGGCGAAGAACAGGAACTCCCCCGAAGCCAGGGCGATGGCTCGGTTGCGAGGCCCTCCAGGGGCACCGGAGTTCTCCTGGTGCACGACGCGTATGACCTGCGGGTGGCGAGCCGCCCACTCATCGAGGAGCGCCCCGCTTCCGTCGGTGGAGCCGTCGTCGACCACCACCACCTCGACCGAGTCCAGGCCGATGCTCTGCCCGGTGATCGACTCCAGGCACTCGGGCAGGTGATCAACGGCGTTGTACACGGGAATGATGACGGAAACCCGGGGACACCGGTGCGACGCAACGGTCATGCAGGTACTCCTGATGATGAAGACTCGAACAGATCAGCCACTATGAACAGAAGGAAGTTGAAGGCACTCGGTTGCCTCGATTCATGAGTTATCTCTGATCGCTGATCTGTTCTGCGGTTTGTCCGTAATGCCCTTGAGCGGTGCAGACGGGCCGTCGCGTGACGCCGGCTGTCAGGGCAGCGGATCGCGTGGATGCTCGGGCTGTGACCGGTCGTGGTGCGACCCCGTCGACCGCAGCCTGCTCTGCCATCGCCAGATCGCCGGAGAAGGTGGTCTTTCATCCGTGCTCAAGGTGGGGTCAAGCCCCCCCGTACAGCCGCCCCTCCGTGAGACGGGCCCGACGGAGTGCCGGCCAGAGTGCGTGCATGATGTCCCGGTAGGTGCGATGGGACTGGCCCGGTGGAAGCCGCGATGCCGGTGTCAGGGAAGAGACGCGCGTAGATGGCGGGTGCGTTCTTCATCGGACTTCGGGGCGGTCGTCATCGTCGGCCCGGTCGTCTTCCCCGGGCGTGAGGGGATGCCGCATCCAGACACCCGGGTCCTCGTAGCGTCCTATGTCGCGCTCCCGGTCTATGTCCACCGGCTGCTGCGCGCCGGGCACGACGTACAAGCCGCTCTCAGGGAAGCTCATACCGGTCCACTCCTCCCACTGGGCGACGGTTCCGGTGCTGATCGCCGTGGTGGGGGCGACGCACAGGATGTGAGCGCCCAACTGCCAGTGGACCCGTATCCACGGGTCGAAAGGAGAGCCGTCGGGCCGCTTCCAGTGCATGTACCGCTCCATGGGCGTCAGCGGGTAGCGGTGCTTGAGAATGGGGCCGACGGGTGCGACCAGAGACTCGAGCCCATGCCGAGCAGCGAGCGAACGCATCGCTCGAACCAGAAGGGAACTGAGACCCTGGTTCCGCTGCTCCGGCATGACCATGGCTGCCAGAGCGGAGAGCGTAGTGGTCTTACGGCCATGACGAACGGCGTTCAATCCCCGCTCGATGATTTCATCGAGGGTTGAGGGCAGGTCTTTCACGGTGCCGTTCCAGATGAAGGGGACGGTGTGTCCGGCCGCAACAACGGTGTCGTGTGGATGGCACAGCAGTAGCTGATAATCCGCGAAGACATCGAAAAGTGAGTCCCAGTAGTCCCAAGGGGCTCCGTCGAGGAACTTGTCCCAGGACCTCTCGTGCAGAAGTTCCACCTGATCCTCAAGTTCTGGGCGCTGGCTGAGCGTGAACAGTTCGACGGACTGCTGCTTGGTACGTGTCACCGCTTCGCGTTCCATGCTCACGACCTCCTCTCTGCGGCAGATCTTCGAGGCGCGCGCTGGACGACCTCATGGTCCCGAGCGCGTGGCGGCCTCACAGTCTGTGCCTCCGCCACGCGCCTGCGTGTATGCGGCCGTAGGAGGCCGCCAGGGTGAACACGGCCGCGAGACCGAGCGTCGCCCAGACGTAGGTCAGGCCGAGTCCGAGGACGGCCTCGGCCAGGTAGGCGGCTCCGATCATGATTCCGCTCGCGATGAACTCGATCAGTGATCCGATGGCCGTGTCCGCGGTGCCGAAAACGGCGGCGGACCACATTTCGGCCGGGACCATGACCAGCATCACCAAGGAGACGATCCGAAGCGGTGCGGAAGCGGCCGCGATGGTCGCCTGATCGCCGGTGAACAATGAAAGTGCTGCACCGGGCCAGAGGGCGCCGAACAGGGCGAGTGGAAGGGTGATCGCGTACGCACTCGTCACCAGTGTGTGCAACAGGGCCGACATGCTGCCTGCTCTGCCACGCCCTATCAAATTGCTCACGAGGGAAAAGGCGGCCTCGCTGAAGGCGACAGCCGGAATGATCAGCAGGCCGTAGCAGGCGAACACCATGCTCGATGCAGCGAGCGCGTCCTCACCGATCCGCGCCACGATCAGGAGGAAACCCACCCAGCGCAGCGTTTCGATCAGGAAGTGCCCGCTGATCGGCCAGCCGAGGCGCAGCAGCCGAGCCGCCGAGACACCACCGATGACGCGAGGACGGATCAACGTCCACCCGCCGACCCCGATCTGACGCCTGGCACGGTGAGCGAAGAAGACGAGTGTGCTTGCCTCCGCCACGGCGAAACCGATGCCGGCGCCTTCCATGCCGAGGCGCGGCGCACCGGCGCGGCCGAACACCAGAAGGTAGGTGACGGCGAGGTTGACACAGAACACGAGGGCCGTGGCGGCCACGAGAATGCGGGTGCGCCCGATGCCCACGTACAACGAGCTGTAAGCGAAGTTCAGGGCGAAGAACACGACGCCGAACACCCCGTACCGAAAGAAGTCCGCCATGGCCGCGGCGACGGCCGCGGAGTCGATGATCCGGTCGGCGTATGCCTCGGTTCCCAGACGCAGGAAGAGTCCGATGCCGATCACCGTCGGAAGCACCAGGCGAATCGTACGGTCGAACGTCGCAGCAACTTCGTCCTCACGCTGCTGACCGGTTCTCCGGGCGACGGCGATCTGCATCGCTCCGATCAGGCCGATCGCCGGGACGACGGCGACCTCGATCAGCGAATCGACAAATCCGATGGCCGCCAGCTCGGCCGAGCCGATCCGTCCGAGGAACGCCGTGTCGGTGAACTGGATGGCCGCGTCGCCGATCTCGGCGCAGAGGATCGGCGCGGTCATCGTGCGTACCACCCGCCCGAATTCCGGTGCCACAGCCCTTCCGTTCCCGCCTTCAGGTCTGGTTCACAGCAGTGTGAATTCGTACGAGTACCGGTTCAGGTGCATGACCATGCAGGACAGCAGCGCCCCGCCCTTGTGGTACTCGGAAAGATTCAGGTAGCTCACTTCCATCGCATGCTCTGCGGCGATGTCCTCGAGCTTACGGTTCTTGCGCAGCTCGAGCTGGTAGTCCTCGGTCCCCGCCTTCAGCTCGTGGATGTGAGATGAGTTCACGATGGTGTTGGCACACCTCACCGAGTTGCAGATGCCGGCGAAGCAGTGATCGTAGGAGACATCGATGATGTTGGTGCGTTTTTCAAGCTCGGCGACTTCCTCGCGCTCGAACAACTCTGTACAGACCAGTGTGTCCTCCCGGGTGATCGGGAAAATGGTGCAGTCGACATGGTAGAGGTACGGGTCCTTTTCGCGGACTTTGACGACATCCATGTCGAATACCTGTTCCATCCAGCTGTAGGTCTCCGGCTCGGAGCGCTGGCCGTATCCTCCGGCGTAGACGTTGCCGTGCAGGTGCTTGAGCTCGGCTTCCCCTTCGAATTTGTGCGGGGCGACATGCGTCTCGTACCCGAAAAGTTCGAAGAACCGTACGCCGACCTCGGTTTCGTCCCGCCGGGGCTCCGATGCGAAATTGGACACCACTACGGGCGTGCGTTCCAGGTGGGTCAGCACGATTCCGAGATTTCCTGTGAAGACCAGATCCTGCAGCCCATCGATCCGGGGGGTCGGGAGGATGCAGACGAGCGCATCACCGGCCAGGAAACGGTACAGGTCGAGGAACTGGGCCATCGCCCTGCGCATGTCGGGCACCCGGTCCTGGGGCCGCAGCTCCTCCATCCACACGTTGTTGGCGGCTTCGGTGGAGTAGGAGAAAGGGGCGTTGAGGAGAAATGCGGGACGCTCCAGTTGCGTTGGGTTGCGCGGCTGGTACTGGGGATGGTCAGCCGGAGCTCCGGTGTCGATGATGGTGGACTGCATCGCTGCTCCTGGGCAAGTGGCTAACGCGATGGGACGGCCCCCTTCCTCCTCTTCCTCTCCTTGATTTCGATGACCGTGTCGATCCCTGCCTCGACATGGCAGTGAACGGGCTGTGTCGGCAGAAATTCCCACAATGGTGAGAGCGGTACGATGAGATCCACCTGAGAGCCGTAGCGGATCTGCGAGAATCGCCTTCCCTGGGCGACTGGCCAGTTCTGGCGCAGCCCGAAGGGAGTAATGGAGTCGACATCATAGTCGGCGACCTGGAGGATGAAATAAGACTGCCCGAGCTGCAGCGAGTCGATACGGTTCACGACGCGCTGATTCTGGTGGAGGTAGTCTGCTTCGTCGAGCGATATCCGAAGGTCGTCGATAATGCTCTTCTCGACGCCGAGCATGGGACGGTTCGTCGTATCTACCGCATCGAGCAGCCAGTACGACAGACGCCCCGGATAACTTATGCGGTTCACGTGCACGTCGAAGAACGTCATGAAAATGCCGACGACGATGCTCCGGCTGTCGTAGCAGGGGTCGCGCAGGGCCTCGCGCAGCGAGTAGGGGCGCCCTTTGATGTCGACAAGACTCTCGTCGGGCCCCACCTCGTCCTGATAGAGGATCACCCCGTCCGCCGGCGCGAGGAAGTAGCTGATATCCGAATAGACTGGACGTACTGGGTCGCGGAAGAAATTATGCGACGAGAGCCAGCTCACCGGCTTGTCTCTGAACTGGGCGACGTCGCTCTCTATCCATTCTCGCAATTCCTTGGACATGTGGACCACACACACAGAGGTCTTCAGAGGCTGAGACAAACAGTGAGACTATGTGGAGTTCTCCCGTTCAGGCTACAACTCCCCAGGGCTTGGCCACAGGACAGGGCTTCGGTAAAGCGTCATGATGTCCTGTTCATGATCACGAGATCCTGGGCAGGGCGAGCGGCCGGCGGGCGTCCCGGGCGTTGTGATGTTGGCGCTCCCCGCGAGGCGAAGGGGGATGCCGATGGCGAGGCTGCGGCAGGTGGCCATGGCGCGAGGCGCGGTTCCGGTCCCGTGCCGGGCGCCTCGGTCAGCAGCCGGCGTACGACGTCCACGGCCCCGGCCTCCTCGGGTGCGGCAAAGGCGGGCCTGGCTTCCTCGGCGGCCTGCGCGTGACGACGGCGGAGGCGTCGCCGGAGGCCCCACCGCCCCCATTGCGCCCTTGCCGTCGGCTGTCCACGAAGACCTTGCCGAAGGCCACATCTTCGAGATGCGCTTCACCTCCTCCCCGCGCGGAGCCCGCCTCGCCCGAAGGCTGGCCGCCGTACGGCTGGACGCATGGGGTGTCCCGTACGGCACCGGACCGCACGACGACATCCTGCTGATCGTGGCCGAGCTGACCTCGAACGCGGTCCGGCACGGTCGCGTCGCCGGCCGGGACTTCCACTTCCGTCTCCACGTCGTACCCGGCTCCGGGACCGTCCGCGTCGAGGTCACCGACACCCGCGCCGAGCGCCTCCCCAGGCGCCCCGCCGATCCCGCGGCCACCGGCACCGAGGAGACGGGCTGGGGGCTGCTCCTCGTGTCCCACCTGGCCGCCCGCTGGGATTGGAACCTGCGCCCGGACGGGCCGGGCAAGACGGTCTGGGCGGCGTACGCGCTCGTCCGAACTGGTCCGGCGGTACGCCGACTTCCCTCTCGGCGGAGTCGACTCCTAGGTGATCGCCGCGGCCGAACGCTTGGGAGTGGACCGCGGCGCGACGCTTGACCGCCGTCACTTCGGCGTCGTCCGCCCAATACACGCATCGGCACTCACCCTCCTGCCCTGACGGCAACCGGACCCGACAGCAACCCGCAACCACGGACGTCGACAGCGCACGGCCTCGCCGGGTGCGGCGGCGCGTCGGTGGTGGACGGTCGCCGACGGCCTCATGCAGCCCGCCCGTCAGGCATCCGTGACCCGCTCCAGCAACGCCACCGGCAGCCGCTCGAAAAGGTCCGCCACGCGCGCGTTCCCCGTGAACTCCCTCCCCGGCGTCAGCGTGTCCGTCCACCGCCCCGGCGGCAGCGACAGCCGTGTGTCCCGCCAGCCGCCTGACTCCGCGAGGCGCAGGGACAGGCGGGTGACGGCTGTGACCACCTCACTGGAGCGCACGAAGGCCGTGCAGTGCCGTGCCGCCGGGCCGTCGGCGGGCAGGGGTGCGTAGGTCGCCGTCGCGCCGAAGGCGGCGGGGCGGCGGGCGCGCAGGCGCAGTGCCGCAGTCGTCAGCGCGTCCTTCTCGCCGGGCGATGGGGGCGGAAACGCCACCGGCCGCCGGTTGTCGGGGTCGACCAGGGCGCGGTACTCGCCCTCCGTGCCCTGGTAGACGTCCGGCACGCCCGGCATCGTCAGCTGCACCAGCGCGGTGCCCAGGACGTTCGCCCGGATGTGCGGTTCCAGAGTCTTCCGGAACGCCGCCACCCGCTCACCGGGCGGCCCGCACGGCCCCGCCGCCACGAAGGCCGCCACCGCGTCCTCGTACGGCGGCTCCTGCTCGGTCCAGCTGGTGTACATGCCCGCCTCGCGCACATGCTTCAGCAGCGCCTCCCGCACCCGTTCCTCCTCGGCGGGACCGAGCCCGAACACCGTCTGCCACGCCGCCCAGGCCAACTGCCCGTCCGGCACGCCCTCCTCGGCCAGGGTCACCTCCGCCAGCAGTTGCGCCCAGCGGCCGGGGCACTCGGTGAGCACGGCCAGGGCGGCCCGCACGTCGGCGCTGCGCTTGGTGTCGTGTGTGGAGACGACCGTGCCGGTGAGCGGCCAGTCGCGCTGCACGCGCCCGCAGTACGCGTGGAACCCCTCCGGTGACACGCCCGGGCGGCCCGGATCGCCGCCCACCTCGGTCGCCGACAGCAGCGGCACGTAACGGTAGAAGGCGGTGTCCTCCACCGACTTGGCCCGCAGTGCCGACGCGGTCTGCGCGAACCGGGCGCGGAAGTCGTCCCGGGCGGCCCGGTCCTCCTCCGGTCCCGTGCCGGGCGCCTCGGTCAGCAGCCGGCGTACGACGTCCACGGCCCCGGCCTCCTCGGGTACGGCAAAGGCGGGCCTGGCTTCCTCGGCGGCCTGAGCGGTGACGACGGCGGAGGCGTCGCCGGAGGCGTACGGCCGGTACACGCGCAGTCGCACCAGCAGCTCTTCCAGTGCCGTGCGCAGCGCCCAGGGCGCCCGGTCGCGCAGCGTGAGGTCCGGTGAGGCGGCGCACAGCCGGGCCGCCACCCGGGTGAGCCGGTCCGTCTCCGTGGCCAGCTCGTGTCTGAGCACCTCGTAGGCCGCGCGCCGCGCCGTGGACTCCCAGTCTCCGCCGCGGTCCGTCTGCGGGGCGGCGAACCTCCGGTACGCGGCGAGCAGTTCACCGGCCCCGTCCGGGTCGGTGAACAGTCCGTCGACGTGGCGCAGGGCGTCGTAGCCGGTGGTGCCCGCGACGGGCCAGGAGGCCGGCAGGTGTTCGCCGGAGGAGAGGATCTTCTCCACGACCGTCCAGCATCCGCCGGTCGCCTCGTGCAGCCGCGCCAGGTAGCCGTCGGGGTCGGCGAGCCCGTCGGGGTGGTCGACGCGCAGTCCGTCCACCACGCCGTCCGCCAGCAGCTGGAGGATCTTGGCGTGGGTCGCGGCGAACACCTCGGGGTCCTCCACCCGTACCCCGATCAGCTGCGAGATGCTGAAGAAACGCCGGTAGTTCAGCTCGGTCCGGGCCAGCCGCCACCACACCGGGCGGTACCACTGCGCGTCCAGCAGCCGGGGCAGCGGCAGGTCCTCGGTGCCGGCGCGGAGCGGGAAGGCGTGGTCGTGGTAGCGCAGGACGTCCCCGTCGACCACCAGGTGTTCCAGCTCCGAGCCGAGCGGACCGCCGAGCACGGGCAGCAGCACGCGCCCGTCCTGCGCCTCCCAGTCGATGTCGAACCAGCGGGCGTACGGAGACCCGGGGCCCTCTCGCAGCACCTCCCACAGCGCGGGGTTGTACCGGGGTGCCATCGCCATGTGGTTGGGCACGATGTCCAGCACCAGGCCCAGGCCGTGCTCGTGCGCGGTGTGCGCCAGCGCCCGCAGCCCTTCCTCGCCGCCCAGTTCCTCGCGTACGCGCGCGTGGTCGACGACGTCGTAGCCGTGGGCGGAGCCGGGGACGGCCTCCAGCACGGGGGACAGGTGCAGGTGCGAGACGCCGAGCGACGCCACGTACGGTACGGCCGCCGCCGCGGCGGCGAACGGGAACACGGGCTGGAGCTGCAGCCGGTAGGTGGCCGTGGGCACCCCCGGTCCGGGTCGCGCAGAAGTCATGAAAGGGTACGTACCCAGCCCGCCTGCTTTCGTGTCATCACCCCGTGCACGGTCCCCCGTGAGCGGCTCGCCGGCCCCGCCTGCCTCCCGGGGTTCACCCGCCCGGCGTACGCTCTCGGCGGCGCGGCCCCCTACGCCGGGCGCTGCAGCACCGTGAGGCTGCGGTCCGGCAGGGTGATCCGGTCACCCGCCCCGACCTTCGCTCCCCACCCAGGCGGCACCCCCTCGGGGCGGGCCGTGTCGACGACCACCTGCCACTGGCGGCCGTGGTCGACCGGCACCGCAAAGTCCAGCAGGCCGGGGGAGGCGTTGAACATCAGCAGGAAGGAGTCGTCGGTGACGCGCTCCCCGCGCGGGCCCGGTTCGGAGATCGCGTTGCCGTTCAGGAACACCGTGAGCGCGGACGCCCGCGCCGAGTCCCAGTCCCGCTGGGTCATCTCGCGGCCCTCGGGGGTGAACCAGGCGATGTCGGACAGCTCGTCGTGGATGCCCTCCACCGGCCGCCCGTGGAAGAAGCGGCGCCTGCGGAGGACCGGGTGGTCCCGGCGCAGCCGGACCATCGCGCGTGTGAACTCCAGCAGCTCGCCGGGGGCCTCCGGCCAGCTGAGCCACGACACCTCGTTGTCCTGGCAATAGGCGTTGTTGTTGCCGCCCTGGGTGCGTGCGAACTCGTCGCCGTGACTGATCATCGGCACGCCCTGGGACAGCATCAGCGTGGCGACGAAGTTGCGCATCTGCCGGGCGCGCAGCGCGAGCACGTGCGAGTCGTCGGTCTCACCCTCCACCCCGCAGTTCCAAGACCGGTTGTGACTCTCGCCGTCCCGGTTGTCCTCGCCGTTGGCCTGGTTGTGCTTGTGGTCGTACGAGACGAGGTCGCGCAGGGTGAAACCGTCGTGGCAGGTGACGAAGTTGATGGAGGCGAGCGGGCGGCGTCCGTCGTCCTGGTAGAGGTCGGAGGAGCCCGTCAGGCGGGACGCGAACTCCGCGAGGGTGCGCGGTTCGCCCCGCCACAGGTCCCGTACCGTGTCGCGGTACTTGCCGTTCCACTCGGTCCACAGCGGCGGGAAGTTCCCCACCTGGTAGCCGCCCTCGCCCACGTCCCAGGGCTCGGCGATCAGTTTCACCTGGGAGACCACCGGGTCCTGCTGCACCAGGTCGAAGAACGAGGACAGCCGGTCCACCTCGTGGAACTGCCGGGCGAGGGTGGCCGCGAGGTCGAAGCGGAAGCCGTCGACGTGCATCTCGGTGACCCAGTACCGCAGCGAGTCCATGATCAGCTGCAGGACGTGCGGGGACCGCATGAGCAGCGAGTTCCCGGTGCCCGTGGTGTCCATGTAGTAGCGGGGATCGCCCGCGAGCCGGTAGTACGACGGGTTGTCGAGGCCCCTGAAGGACAGCGTCGGGCCCAGGTGGTTGCCCTCGGCGGTGTGGTTGTAGACGACGTCCAGGATGACCTCGATGCCGGCCTCGTGCAGTGCCCGGACCGCCGACTTGAACTCCAGGACCTGCTGACCGCGGTCGCCCCAGGAGGCGTACGCGTTGTGCGGGGCGAAGAAGCCGATGGTGTTGTAGCCCCAGTAGTTGCTCAGGCCCATGTCGACCAGGCGGTGATCGTCCACGAACTGGTGAACGGGCATCAGTTCGAGCGCTGTCACGCCCAGTTCGGTCAGGTGTTCCAGGACCGCCGGATGTGCGAGCGCCGCGTACGTGCCGCGCAGCTCCTCCGGCAGCCCCGGGTGACGCATGGTCAGACCCTTGACGTGGGCCTCGTAGATCACCGTGTGGTGGTACGCGGTACGCGGGGGCCGGTCGTCGCCCCAGTCGAAGTACGGGTTGATCACCACGGAGGTCATGGTGTGCGGCGCCGAGTCCAGGTCGTTGCGCCGCTCCGGCGCGCCGAAGTGGTAGCCGTACACCTCCTCTCCCCACCGCACGGCACCGCTGATCGCCTTCGCGTACGGGTCGAGCAGCAGCTTCGCGGAGTTGCAGCGCAGCCCGCGCGGGGGGTCGTACGGGCCGTGCACCCGGTACCCGTAGCGCTGGCCGGGCATCACGCCCGGCATGTACGCGTGCCGCACGAAGGCGTCACTCTCGCGCAGCTCCACGGCCGTCTCCGAGCCGTCGTCGCGCAGCAGACACAGTTCTACTCGGTCCGCGGCCTCCGTGAAGACCGCGAAATTGGTTCCGGCGCCGTCGTAGGTGGCGCCGAGCGGATACGCCTCGCCAGGCCAGACCTGCATGGACACGACTCTCGCAGGTCTGCCGTTCCGCCGGGGCGGCGTCGGCCGCGAGTCTCCCCGAAAGTTGTCCGTCACCGCTAAGGCCGTGCTTGCGTACGACGGTACGGTGCCCGCGGGCCTCGTAATCCTTGCGGTCCCCGGAAGCCCCCGGCTACCGGGAGTTCCCCGACCTCCCGGAAACGGGGGAACCTCCCGCGGCTCGCGTCCCTCTTACCGGCCGACCAGTGCGCACGGACCACTTGTGGACCAGCCGTGTGCCGAACCAGTGGGGCAACACGTACTCCCGGGGACCGAGGGGAGTAGGGGGAAGATGTGCGCGAGATAGTGCACCGCCATCTGGGCAAGATGGTGGCCGGTGCGGCCCTGGCGGTGGCGGGGACCGCCGCGATGGTCGCGATCACCCTGCCGGGGACGGCGGGAGCGGACGACACGGGAGGGGGCAGGAACGGCACCCAGGCCGCGCGAGGAGCGGACCAGGGGCCGGATGCGGTCCGGCCGGGCGTGGTGGAGCAGGCGCCCGCCGAGGCGAAGAAGGGCACGGGCCTGGACCCGCTGACCGACGACGAGATCCGGCGGGTCGACACGATCGCGCTGGGCGGGCAGCTGCTCCGCACGGGCCAGAACGTCACCGGTGGCCGCGGTCCGCAGCGGCTCAGCGCCGACCTCGCCGACCCCGAGGCCGACGAAGTGGACGACCCGCACGCACCGCGCCGCGCGGACGTGACCTTCTACGACTACCGCGACGACTCGCTCGTCACCAAGACGGTCGACCTGGACACCGGAAAGGTCGAGTCGACCCAGGTCAGCCACGGCGTCCAGCCGCCGCTGAGCCCCGCCGAGAACACCGAGGCGGCCCGGCTCCTGATCGCCGACCTGGTCGGTACGGGCCTCAAGGCGGACTACAAGGACGCCACCGGACACGAGCTGACCTCCCCGAACCAGCTGGCGCTGGGCGGCGCGGTCTACCGGGCCACACCGGGCGGGCAGCCCGCCGTGCTCGACAAGTGCGGCGAGCACCGCTGCGCGCGCCTGTTCGTGAAGGTCAAGAACGGCCCGTGGATCGACACCCGCTGGTACGTCGTGGACCTGAGCGCCCGCAAGGCCGCGAAGCTCGAACGGCCCTGAACTCACGGGCCCTGAACCTATGACGGCCCTGAACCTACGACGGCCCTGAGTCGACGACCGTCCTGAGTCGATGACCGTCCTGAGTCGGCGACCGTCCTGAGTCGCGACCGACAAGACCTTTCCCGTTTTCCTTTTGCATGAGGGAGTTACCTTCGCCATGCGCGCAAACAGACTGAGCCGCGCCCGCGGCCGTGCGGTCGTCGGCCTCGGTGTGGCCGCCCTGGCCGCCGGGTTCACCGCCGGCGCGGGCCCGGCCACCGCCCAGCCCGGGACCGCCCCCGCGGCCACCACCGCCACACCCGCCTGCAGCACCGCCTACCGGATCGAGCAGAAGCTCTCCACCGGAACCACCTGGCGGATGTGCTGGCGCTACGACAGCAAGGCCGGCCTCGTCCTGGAGAACATCTCCTACCAGCCCAAGGGCGAGTCCAAGCCGATCAAGGTCCTCAACAGCGCCCGCCTCGCCCAGATCGACGTCCCCTACGACGACGGCAGCGTCGAGTGGGACGACCTCACCGGCCAGGGCTTCGCGTACGGCCTGGACAACCTCACCCCGAGCGAATGCCCCGGCGGCACCATCAAGACCGTCCGGGTGCCCGACTCCGGGTCGGGGCACAACGTCAAGGGCCTGTGCACGACCACGCGTTCGCGCGGCCACGCCTACCGCAGGCTGGACGACGACACGAACAAGGTCTACCAGGCGCAGGGCAAGGACCTGCTCGTCTACACGGTCAACAAGGTCGGCTGGTACGAGTACATCACCGAGTGGCGGTTCCAGGACGACGGCCTGATCAACATGAACGCCGGCGCCACCGGCAGCCTTTCCCCTTCCGACTACGACGCGGGCGACGGACGCGGCTGGCCCCTCGGCAAGGGCGCCCACGCCTATGCCACCAGCCACAGCCACAACATCTTCTGGCGGCTGGACTTCGGCCTCGACGGCTCCTCCAAGACGAAGATCGAGCAGTACGACTCCGCGGTCACCCCGCCGTCGGGACGCCGCCAGGCCCCCTCCACCAGGACCACGCACACCAGGGTCACCAAGGAACTGGCGGGCGACTACAAGGCCTACCGCTGGTGGCGCGTGGTCAGCGCGACCGGCAAGAACAAGGACGGGCACGCCCGTTCGTACGAGATCGTCCCTGGAGCCACCACCAAGTACCCGGGCCGCGGTTTCACCAAGCATGATGTGTACTTCACCGACTACAACAAGTGCGAGCTGTTCGCCAGCAACAACCCCACCTGCGCCCAGGGTCACCCGGTCTCCGTCGACAAGTGGGTCAACGGCCAGACGCTGACGCACCCGGTGGTCTGGATGAACGTGGGCTTCCACCACATAGCCCGGGACGAGGACCAGCAGCCCATGCCCGTCCACTGGCAGGGCTTCGCCATCGCCCCGAGGGACGTCACGGCTATGAATCCGCTCACTCCGGACGCGCTCGCATGGCAGAACGGCCACTGGCGATCGCGTAGTTGAGCTGCGGCCGGGAAACCGACCTGTCCATCCGGCTGCATCGCCGACCGCTCCCGGAGTACCCTTCCTTGATCGTTGGGACGGGGAAGGACCGGGGGCGGAAGGCGGTGCACGGGTGGGCTCGGGAGGGCTGGAACTGCCCCCTGGTGGCGAGGGTCACGAGGGGAACTCCCCAGACGTCCCGCCCGGCGCGGTGTCCCTGGCCCGCCCGATGGACGCCGGGTCCATCGGGCCGGAACTGGACTGGGGCGCCGATGCCTGGCTCGAGGTGCGCACCCGCGCGCAGCGGGCCGGCCGCGCCTACATCTGGCTGAACCTCGTCGAACAGCGGCTGCGTGCGGTCGTGGCCGCTGTCCTGCGCCCCATCTACGAACCCGTCCACGGGGACGAGTGGGTGACCGCCGCGGCCGGGCCGGCCGGTCAGGAGTGGGTGCAGCGCGCGGTCGCCGTACGGGAAGTGAGCCGCCGCAAGGGCTACTTGCTGGACCCGGCCGACGACAACGTGCTGAGCTTCCTCACCCTGCCCCAGCTGCGCGAGCTGATGGTGCAGCACTGGCCGTGCTTCGAGCCGTACTTCGACGAACGCCGGGACCTCGAACTCGCCCTGGACGAGCTGGAGGTGACCCGTAACGTCGTCTCCCGCAACCGGGCCCTGTCCGAGGCCGTCCTGAACCAGGCCGAACGTGCCTCGGCCAGACTGCTGGAGATGCTTGGCGCGGGCGGCGACGTCCCCTCCGCGCGCCGGCTGCCCGTCGACGCCGTCGAGGACCTCGTCGGCGACCGGTACGCCGACGTCGTCGCCGTGCACTCCGACCGGGTACGGCTGCTGCGCCGCTTCCCGGCCGAGGAGATCTTCGGCGGCGCGCGCCGCCTGGATGCCATCGGCATCGGCCTCAACCTGCTCGTGCAGAACTTCTCCGGCCGCCGTCTGGTCCGCCTCGCCGAGGCCGGGTGCAGGGTGCGGCTGCTCTTCCTGAACCCCGCCTCCAGCGCGGTCAAGCGCCGCGAGCGCGAACTCGGGATGAAACGGGGTGAACTGGGCCGCTCGGTGGAGATGAACATCCTGCACATGCGCCGGGTGCGGTCCCGGCTGCGCGATCCGGGGGCCTTCGAGATCCAGGTCTACGACGAGACGCCCCGCTTCTCCGCCTACCTGGTGGACGGCGACGGCGCCGACGGCGTCGCGGTGGTGCAGTCCTATCTGCGCGGGGCGCGCGGGATGGAGTCGCCGGTGCTGGTGCTGCGCAACGGCAGTCACTTGGTCAAACCGGACGACGTCGAGGAAGCCGGACTCCTCCCGACATACCGTGAGGAATTCGAGCTGGCTTGGGCTGATTCGCGCCCGGTGTCCTGAACTGTCCAGCCGGCTAAGCGGAACGTGCCCCTCGGATTGTCAGTGCCGCGTGCGAAGGTGGACGCCACTGGGGGAAAGCACCACCAAGAAGGGGGGCCGCCCATGGGCTGGCACCGGGAGCCGCTGATCGGCTTCGACCCGGAGACGACCGGGACAGGTCCGCATGAGGCGCGTATCGCCACCGGCAGGGTGATCGAGGTCAGGGCCGGTGAGCCCACAGGCCGCCGGGAACGGCCGGCGGATCCGGGCGAGGAGATCCCGGCCGACGCCGTGGCCGTGCACGGCATCAGCGACGAACGCGCTGCCGCCGAGGGCGGACCGGCGCACCAGGTCGCCGACGCCGTCGCGGATATACGGGTCGCCTACGACGCCGTCCTTTCTCCGCACGCCCGGATGGCGCCTCAGACGGCTCACGTCGTGCGGATGAACGGGGCCCTGCGATGACCTGGATCAGCGAGCCCTTGGTGGCCTTTGACCTTGAGACCACCGGAACCGACATCGAGTCGGACCGGATCGTCACCGCGGCAGTGGTGGCGGTGGAGCCCGAGGGGCGCGTTTCGCAGGAGTGGACGTGGCTGCTCGACCCAGGGGTGGCCATCCCGGAGGAGGCGACAGCGATCCACGGCATATCCACGGATCGTGCCCGCGCAGAGGGGATGCCGGCTGCGCACGCGATCGACGAGATAACGGCGACCCTCGCCGACGCACTTCAGTCGGGGACCCCGCTCGTGGTGATGAACGCACGTTACGACCTGTCGCTGCTGGATCGTGAGTGTCGACGTCACGGGATCGAACCGCTGGTCGAGCGGTTGCGAGGGACGCCCGCGCCGGTCATTGACCCGTTGGTCCTGGACAAGCACGCGGACCGGTACAGGAAGGGCAGGAGGACCCTCCAAGCCCTCTGCGAGCACTACGGCGTTACGCTCCACGAGGCGCACACCGCTGTCGCGGACGCGCTGGCCGCGGCGCGTGCCGCACGGAGAATGGGAGCCAAACACTCGACCATAGGGTCGATTGCGCTGGCTGACCTTCACGACCTCCAGGTCCGGGCGGCGGCGGAGCAGGCGGTGTCCCTGCAGAGTTACCTCCGACGCACCTCGAATCCCGAGGCGATCGTCGAGCAGGCTTGGCCTGTCGTGCCGTACAGAGGCTGATCCCTGCCGGTCTGCAAACTCCTGAGAGGCCGTGGCGTTGCATGGTCGGTCCCAGATAGAGCTGAGACAACGCATGCATGCGGTGGAACTGGGCTTCAGATGGTCGGTGCGGGAGGTTCTCCACATCCGGCGAGCAGCTCTTCAATGGCTGAGCGGATCGACTCGTCCTGGACAAAACCCCGCCAGCCGCCGCTGTTGCGGAGTCGCTGATCACGGGTCAGCGCGGCGAGCAAGAGCGGGACAGCGGGCCGGCCCGCACTGCCGGTCTGGGCCAGGTAGCGTACGGCGGGGAGCATCACCGGGAGGAAAGAGCCCTTGGCCAGACCCTGCACAGCAGCAGTCAATACCGGGGCGGTGGTATCGGCATCGCCCGTCACGGCCCAGAGTGCGTGAGCCGCTTCGATACGGGTCCAGGGATCGTTGTCGGTGGTCAGGGACCGGAGTTGCTTCGCGTAGCAGGCAGCATGCGGGCCGAGGTCGGCGAGCATCCGCAGGACGGGCCGTGGAATGCTCGCACCGGTAGCGACTTCGCCGAGTGCTTCCACGGCTGGTGCGGCCTCGCCGCCGACCTTCCAGTAGGCCCAAGCTGCAAGTTCCGCGTGCGCTCCGCGGGTGCTCGACCGGGCCAGCAGCAGATCTTGCGCGCGGTTCGCCGCCGCTCCGATCCCTGCAAGCGCCCGCGCTGCCGCGGCCCAGGCCCGGTCGTCCTCCAGGAGGCCAAGCAGTTGCGGAACCGCTGCCTTCGCAGCTGGGCCCCAGCCGGCGAGCACCTGGCAGAGCTGGTTGAGCACACGGTTGTCGGTCGCGGTTTCGAGCTGTGCACCGATGACGGGCACGAGCGGCTCAGCATGATCGAGAAGCTGGCCCAGGACCTCATGGAGTGTCGGGAGCACGGCATAGTGCCAGCCAGCGGTCACGGGGTAGCCGGCGGAGCTCGAAGCGAAGCCCGACCGCGTATCGGCCATCACCTCGATCAGGGCTGGTACGCAGCGTGGATCGTTCATCCGGGCCAGCGTCCACAGTGCGGCCTCTGCGACGGTCTCCCCTTTCCGGGTCGCACGGGATGCTGTGTCGCCGAGCAGGACGGCAGCCTCGTCGGCATGGGCCGCGGCGGCCGTACCGAGGCATGCCAGTAGCTCAGTCGCTCGGAATCGGACCTCGGGAGAGGGATCGTCCAACCGGACAGAGAGAGCAGGAAGGAGTGCAGCGCTCGCCGAGCGCCATTCCGCCAGCAGCCCGCCTGCCTGGGCAAGGGCGCCGATTCGCTGGTCGACATCGGGATGGTCCTTCAGAAGACCGAGGGCGAAGGTGATGGACGGCCCAGTGAGCAGTGCCGCAGTCCAGCGGTGAACGCCCCCGACGCCGGCTTCGACGGTGCTGGTGTGGCGCCACAACTCGACGCTCGGGTCACGGACTTCTTCCAGCAGCAGGTCGATCCGTCGTGCGGGAAGGTTCGGGTCGGCCGTGGCCAGCGCGTGCGTTGCCGCCAGACGGATCTGCGTTTGCGGGGCGTCAAGGAGTCCGTGGAGCCACCCCAGGACCGCGGCGGCCTGTGGGCCGACGGGTTCGCGGTGGGCCGCCTGGCCGAGCGCGAGAACCAAGTCGAGACAGGTCGCCGGATCGGTCTCCGCTTGCCAGCACTGCACAAGCGCTGACAGTACGAGTTCACCGGGACTGTCACAGACACCAAGTACGTGGGCTGCGCCCCGGCGGATCTCCGGGGCGGGATCGGTGAGCAGGCCGAGTACATCCGGCAGAACCTGCTCCCATGCCGGCTGCCAGCCGGGATCCAGGAGCTTCCCGGCGACCTGTCCCGCCTCGGCGGCCAGCCTCGACACCAGTTCGAGCATCACGCGACGACACGAGAGCAACGCATCCGGGCTCGCCGCCAGCCGTACCAGAAAGGGCAGCGCGGCCGGGGCCGCTGAACAGATCCAGCCGCCCTGGTGGAAAAGGTGATCGAGGAGCTCGAGGGCCGCGTCGTCGACATCCTCCTGGACCGGTCCTGCGCACCGGCGCAACAGGGCAGGCACGTCCTTGGCAGATCCGTGGTTGTGTTTCAGAGCCGCCCAGTCAACCGCGCCCAACCCCTTCCACATGCTCGCGACCTTACCGCTCGGCGCGCAGACGACGAGAGCTTGGCCGTGGCGTGGAGGCGGCGCTCCGACTGCTGTGGCCTTGAGACGGATCCGGCCCGTCCGGCGGACGAGCTGGGGTAGGCAGGGCTGTGATGATCAGCCGACTCCGCGTTCCGGGTCAGCCTGGCGGCAGGTGGCGAGGTCGCCGCGTCAGCGCCGGGCCGCGAACCCTCCCGGCCTCGGATCCGGCCTCAGAACGAATGCCACCGCACCGTCTCGTCTCCGTTCCGCAAGGACGCCACCCGGCGCTCGAACTCGGCCAGCGCCTTCGGACTGCTCGGCGTGTGCTGCGCGACCCACGCGCAACTGGCCGTCTCGCGAGCCCCGCGGAGCACCCCGCAGCCCTCCCACTCGCGCACGTCCCACCCGTAGGCGTCGGTGAACGCGTCGTAGGCCGCGGCGGACAGGCCGTACCGGTCCCGGGACAGGGCCATGACCACCAGGTCGTGCTCGCGCAGGTCGGCGGAGAAGGTCTCCAGGTCGACCAGCACCGGCCCCTGTGGGCCGACGTGCACATTGCGCGGCAGCGCGTCCCCGTGGATGGGCCCCGGTGCCAGACGGGGCGTCAGCGCGGCGATGGCAGCCGCGAAGCCGTCCCGGCGCGCCCGCAGATACGCCGCGTCCTGCGGGTCGATCGCCTCGCCCGCGAGCCGCAGCCAGCGCTCCACCCCGGCCAGCAGCTCACGGGGCGGCAGTGCGAAGGAAGGGGCGGGCAGCGCGTGCACGATCCGCAGCAGCTCGGCCAGGTCCCGGGGTCCGGCCGGCCGTACCGGATCGGGCAGCCGGTGCCAGACGGTCACCGGGTGCCCCTCCACGAGCAGCGGCTTCGGCTCGGCCGCCCGCACCGCCGGCACGCCCTTCTCCGCCAGCCAGCCGGCGATGTCCAGTTCGCGCCGGGCCCGCTCCAGCAGCTCGGCGTCGCGGCCCACCTTCACCACCAGGTCTCCGGCGGCGAACACCGCGTTCTCACCGAGGGCGAGCAGCCGAGCGTCCCCGGTCCGGCCCGGCAGCAGCCCCGCCGCGGCCAGTACGTCCCGCGCCCGAGCCTCGTCCATCGTCCGCCTCCGTGCCCTCGTCCCGTGCCGTGCGTGCCCCGACCGTCTCCGGTCCACGGCTTCTGGTCAGTCTCGCATTCGCACAGGCCGGACCGTGGAAAAGGGCCTGTCGGCACCGTGCGGTGCCAACAGGCCCAGGGAAGGCGCCGACGCATCAGACCGTCAGTCGCTCGCCCTCCCCGTGGACCGGTGCCGTAGCCGCCTCGGACGACTCGTCGTGGGTGAGGTCCGGCAGGCGGTTCAGCCACTTCGGCAGGTACCAGTTGCGCTCGCCGAGCAGCGCCATCACGGCCGGCAGCAGCACACCGCGGATGATGGTCGCGTCGATGAGGACCGCGGCGGCCAGACCCACGCCCATCTGCTTCATGGACTGCATGGACAGCGTGCCGAAGATCGCGAACACGGCGACCATGATGACGGCGGCACTGGTGACCACGCCCGCCGTGGTGACCACGCCGTGCTGGATCGCGTCCTTGGTGCTGCGACCACGCATCCGGGCCTCGCGGATCCGGGAGACCACGAACACGTGGTAGTCCATGGACAGCCCGAACAGGATCACGAAGAGGAACAGCGGCAGCCAGGTCACGACCGCGCCGACACCCTCAGCGCCCACCAGCGAGGCGCCCCAGCCGTGCTGGAAGACGGCGACGAGGATGCCGTAGGCGGCGCCCACCGACAGCAGGTTGAGCACGATCGACGTGATCGCGACCGTCAGCGAGCGGAACGACAGCAGCATCAGCAGGAAGGCGAAGACGATCACGAACACGAAGACCGGGATGACGGAGCCGAGCAACTGGTCGTTGAAGTCGTGGTTGCCGGCGACCTGCCCGGTGACCGGCGCGTCGAGGCCGGCGACCTTGCCGAGGGTGGCGGGCCTGACCTCGTCGCGCAGCTTCTCCAGGCTCTTGACCGCCCGGTCCATGTCCGAGCCGCCGACCAGCGGCACGTCCACCACGGCCACGTTCTGCGCGTCGTGCAGCTTGATGTCGACCGGGCCGCGCGAGGCACCCGACGCGATCGCCTGCCGCTTGAAGTCGGCGAGCGCCTGCCGCACCTCGGGCGCGTTGATGTCCTTGGCCCGCACGACGACCTGGGCCGGCTCGCTGCCGCCCGGGAAGGCGTCGTTGACCCGGTTGTACGTCGCCACGATCGGCAACGAGTTGCCGAACTCCTGGTCCAGCGTGAGCTGCTGGGTCTTCATGCCCAGCGCGGGCGCGGCGACCGCGAGCAGCGCACCGCCGGCCACGAGCGTGGAGACCAGCGGCTTGGCCAGCACCGCCCGCAGCACGGCGGTCCAGAACCGGCTCTCGCTGTTCGCGTCGGAGCGACGCCGGCGGCGGAGGAAGGGGATACGCCCCTTCTCGACGCGCTCGCCGAGCAGCGACAGCAGCGCGGGCAGCACCGTCACCGAGCCGACCATGGCGACGGCGACCACCATCAGCGAGGCCAGGCCCATCGCCTCGAACTCGGCGAGCCCGGTGAACAGCATGCCCGCCATCGCCACGCACACCGTGACACCGGAGACGACGACCGCCCGGCCGCTGGTGGCGGCGGCGATCCGCAGCGCGGTGCCCGCGTCCCGCCCGGCGGCCCGCTCCTCGCGCTCGCGACGCAGATAGAACAGGCAGTAGTCGACGCCGACCGCCATACCGACCAGCAGCATCACGGAGTTGGCGGTGTCGCTCATCGCCTGGACGTGGCTGACGATGCCCATCAGACCCATCGTCGCCATGATGGCGGTGATCGCGAGGGCCACCGGCAGCAGAGCGGCCACCAGCGCGCCGAACGCGATCAGCAGGATGCCGAGCGCCACCGGCACCGCCGAGTACTCGGCCTTCTGGAAGTCGTTGCCGTAGGCGTCCTTGTACTGCTTGCCCATGCTGGCGCCGCCGATCTCCTCGATCCGCAGCGATTCGTGCTTCTTCTGCACCCCGGAGACGGCGTCCAGCACCGGCCCGACCCGGTCGGCGGCCGTCTTCGCGTCGCCCCGCACATCGAACTGGACGAGCGCGCTGCGCCCGTCCCGGGAGATGGAGTGCGTGTCGTAGGGCGACGTCACCGAGGTGACCTTGCCGGTGGCGTCGACGGCCTTGACGATCTCGGTGACGGCGGACCGGAACTCGCCGCTCTCGGCGGTCGTCGAGCCGTCCTTGGACTGGATGATGACGGTCTCCGAGGCCGCGTCCTTGATCCCCGCGTCGTCGAGGATCTTCGCGGCGGTGTGCGTCTCTCCCTTGAGCTGGTCGCCCTCGTCCACGTCGACCCGCCCGGCCGCCTGGCCGAGCCCCATGGCCAGGACCACGAACAGCACCCATATGCCGACGGCGGCCCAGCGGTGCCGAGCGCTCCAGCCGCCGGCGCGGGCGGCAAGACCACGCGCCCGCACCTCTGTGTTCCCCATGTCGGGTGTGCCCCCTCGTGTGCGGTGACGGCCCCCTGCCGCCACGTTTCTCGCTCTCCTACGACGGTATGGGCCGGATAAGGATGTGACGTCGTACTCCCCGGTGAAATGAGCCTCCGCGCTCTCGTCGCTGGGTATGACCGTGGCCCCTTACACCTATCTGCGGTTGTCGGGGGCGGTCTCGGGGACGAAGCCAGGGGTGTCCGTTCCGTCATCAAGATCCACTTTGTGGATGGCGAAACCTTGTTGAACAAGTCACAGGTGCGTGAAGAGGTTGATCCGGCGCCGATGTTCGGCCAGAGTTTCGCGCAGCCCGGCGCACCACGCGGGCCCTGCGGCCGTCGTGCCCGCCCCCACGGGGCACGACGGCCGCTCTATGGTGTGCGGATGACGACCTATGCGGCGCTGCTGCGCGGAATCAACGTCGGCGGCAGCAGAAGGCTCCCGATGGCCGACCTGCGCACCCTCATGAGCAGTCTCGAGCTCGACGGCGTACGGACCCATCTGCAGAGCGGGCAGGCCGTCTTCACCACCGAACGGGGCGACGAGCAGTGCCTGGCGGACGAGTTGGGCCGGGCGATCGAGGCACGGTTCGGCTTCGCGGTCGACGTGATCGTACGCGGCCACGCCTATCTGAAAGCCGTGGCCGAAAACTGCCCCTTTCCGGCCGTCGAACTGGAGGCCAGGCAACTGCACGTCACCTACTTCTCCGCACCCGTCACCCCGGACCGCTACGCAGAGATCGACCAGGCCGCCTACCTCCCCGAGGAGTTCCGTCTCGGAGACCGCTGCCTGTACCTCTACGCCCCCGAAGGCCTCGGCCGCTCCAAGCTCGCCGAAGTGCTGTCCCGGCCGCGCAGCACCCGGGGGCTCGTCGCCACCAGCCGGAACTGGAACACCGTGCTCAAACTGGTGGAGCTGACCCGGCAGCCGGCTCAGGGCGCCTGACGGGGCCCGCCGGCCGGCGGATTCCGGGGCCGGGGGCCTGCGCCCGTGTGCGAGGCTCTGCCCCATGCGCTACATCATCATCGGGGCGGGGGCGGTGGGTGGCACCGTCGGCGGGCGGCTGGCCCAGGCCGGGCACGAGGTCGTGCTCGTCGCGCGGGGCCGGCACCGGGCGGCGCTCGACGATCACGGGCTGCGGCTGCGGGTGCCGGAGGGCGAGCTGACGTACCGGCTGCCCGTCGTCGACGGACCGGGGCCGCTCGGCGCGCTGCGCCCCGACGACGTCCTCATGCTGGCCGTGAAGACCCAGGACACCGTTGCCGCCCTGGAGACCTGGGCCGACGTGCCCGTGACGGACGGCGGCCCGGCCCCGGGCTCACCCTCCGGCCCGGCAGGGACGCGGGCCTGGGAGCGGCTGCCCCTGGTCTGCCTGCAGAACGGCGTGGAGAGCGGACGGCTGGCGCTGCGCCGCTTCCGCCGCGTGTACGGCGTCTGCGTCTGGCTGCCCTCGACATTCGTGGAGCCCGGCGTCGTCTGCGCCGCCGGTACCCCGCTCACCGGCGTCCTGCACCTCGGCCGGCTCCCGCACGGCACCGACGGCACCGCCCACCGGATCGCCGCGGACCTGGAGGCCTCCCGCTTCGAGGCGCCGGTCGTGCCGGACGTCGCCCGCTGGCAGTACGCCAAGCTGCTGGGGAACCTCGGCAACGCCCTCGAGGCGGTGAGCGGGCCCGTCACCGGCGAGGCGGCACGGGAGCTGTACGCGCGCGTGCGGGCCGAGGGCGAGGCCGTGCTCGACGCCGCCGGGATCGCCCGCGCGAGCGCGGAGGAACAGCAGGCGGCGCGCGGCGACAAGGTGACCCTGGTGCCGCTCGACGGTGCCCAGCGCGGTGGCGGCTCCTCCTGGCAGTCACTCGCCCGGGGCACCGGCACCATCGAGGCGGACTACCTCAACGGCGAGATCGTTCTGCTCGGGCGCCTGTACGGCGTACCGACCCCGCTGAACGAACTGCTCCAGCAACTCGCCGACCGGTTCGCGCGGGAGGGCAGGGCCGCGGGCTCCCTGCCGGTCGCCGAGCTGGTCCGCATGGCCGGCCCGGCCGTCCGGCAAGGCGGTTGACCTCCGGCGGGCACGTCGAGTGGGGCACGTCGAGTGGGGCACGTCGAGTGGGGCATGTCGAGTCGGGCACGTCGAGTGGGGCACGTCGAGTGGGGCACGTCGCGTGGGGCACGTCGAGTGGGGCACGTCGAGTGGAGCAGTGAAACAGTTGTCGATTGGGCCGGGATCTTGCGCCACTGTCGCACTAACGTCGTCACCATGACGACGCAGTACCCCACGCCTTCCGAGACCGGCCGCACGGCGGCCGGCACGACCACCCGTACGACCGAAGCGGGTTCGACCCGGGTCGACTTCTACTTCGACGCCGCCTGCCCCTTCGCCTGGATCACCTCCCGCTGGATCCTGGAGGTCGAGCGGGAGCGCCCGCTCGACCTCCGCTTCCGGCCCATGAGCCTGTTCCTGCACAACATCGGCAACGAACTCCCCGACTGGTACCGGGACCTGGTGGACCGCTCGATCGGCCCGGTGCGCGTCGCGGTGGCCGCCGCCGAACGGCACGGCGACAAGGTGCTGCGCGATCTGTACACCGCGTTCGGGACGCGGATCCACGAGCGGGAGATCAAGGACTTCGACGTGGTGATCGCCGAGTCCCTCGCCGAACTCGGGCTCGACGCCGACCTGGCGGACGCCGCCCACGACCCGTCGTACGACGACGCGGTCCGCCGCAGCCACGAGGCAGGCTTCGAGCCCGACTCGGACGGGTACGTCGGTACGCCCACGATCCATGTCGACGGCACGGTGTGGTTCGGACCCGTCCTGCGGGCCATCCCGCGCGGTACCGAGGCCGTCGAACTCTTCGACAGCTTCCGGGTGCTGGCCCGCCAGCCCGACTTCTTCGAACTCAAGCGCACCCGCACCGGAGCCCTCCGCTTCGACTGACAACGCTTCGGCCGAGCGGATACCGGCCGGCTGATCCCGGCTGGTCCCGCGTCGGCCGGACCGCCCCTGAGCGACGAGGGACCGGCCGATGAACAACCCTCCGGAGCGCCGGCCCGTCCCCGCGTGTGACACGGACGCCGGGCACGACGCAGAACCAGGAGCCGGCCGCGGTACCGGCGCCACAGGGGAGCGCCGGGACCGCGGCCGGCCCTTTTCCGCACCTGCGGCCCGGCGGATCGGTGGGCGTCTGCCGAACTCCGGGACAAACCCCCTCGGTTGTCCCTAGGGTGTAGCGCGCGGAACGGCCAGAGGGGGCTGAGGAGCGTGCGGTCGACGGGCGTGGACCGCCCAGCTGGGCGGCAGTTTCCGGCCGCTTCCGCACGGCCGCGACGCACGGTTCACCGACCACAGCGCCTGCGACAACCCCCCACCGGTCGTGCGCGCCCGCACCCACGACCTCGGTGATCCGGCGGCCCCGGCCACCCCCTGGAGCAGGAGTGAGAAACAGGACATGAGCGCATACAGCTACGGGCCCGCCCATGGCCCCGGAGGCTATGGCGACCGCGCACACGGCGGCCTCGATCCGGAGGGACTCGTAGAGCTCGCGGAACACTTCTTGCAGACCCTGCGCGCCGAATACCCGGGGCTCGCCGGTTACGGGGAGATCATCAAGGGCGAGCTGGAACTGGCCGCCGAGGACGGCGGGCCGCCCAACCGCGGCCGTATCCGCAACGCGCTGGAGGTCGTCTGCATCAGCGCCTTGGCCGGCACCGGCAGTCTCGGCTACGTCCAGCAGTTCACGCACCTGCTGGACCTGTGACCCGGCGGGCCGCTGCGCCGTCCGGGGGGAGCGGCCCGCGGCCCGTCAGGCGCCGAGCGCCGCCCGCACCGGAACAGCCGCCTCGTCGTAGCGTTCCAGCAGTACCCGGGCCACCTCGGGCGCCGCGCCGAGCACCTCCGCGAGGACGTCCGCACCGGCCGCGCCGCGGGCGATGCGGTCCGGCAGGAAGCCCGGGGCGAGCACATACGGCGCGACCGCGACCCGCTCGCAGCCGCGAGCGCGCAGCTCCCGCACCGCGTCCTCGGTACGCGGAAGGCAAGCGGAGGCGAACGCAGGCCGCACGGCGCACCAACCGGTGTGCCACCACTCCCGCGCGATATCAGCGATCACTGCGATCGCCTCCGGGTCTGAGGACCCCGCCGAGGCCAGCACGACCCCGGTCGAGGACTTGTCGGCAGGCGTCAACCCTGCCTCGTACAGGCGCCTCTCCAGGCCGGACAGCAGCAGCGGGGACGGGCCGAGCACGTCCGCCTGCCGGATCCGCAGCCGCGCCGGCGCCTCCCGCAGCACGGCCGGGATGTCGGCCTTGGCGTGGAACGCCCGCGTGAGCAGCAGCGGCAGGGCGACGACGTCCCGCACGCCGTCCGCCGCCAGCGACTCCAGCACCCCCTGCACCGAAGGGACGTTGAAGTCCAGGAAGCCGGTCTCCACGCGCAGCCCGGGGCGCAGCGCCCGCACCCGCTCCACCAGGGCGTGCACGGTCGCCGCGTGCCGCGGATCGCGGCTGCCATGGGCGATCACGACGAGGACGGGGCGAACCGGTCTGCCGTACATGGCGCCTCAGCTCTTCACCAGCAGGCCGCGGCTGCGCAGGACCCAGCGCTCCAGCGGGCTGAAGATCAGCAGGTCGATGGCGATGCCGACGAACAGGATCAGGAAGATCGCCTCGAACACCATGGACATGGAGCTGGCATTGCGGCCGTTCTCCAGCAGCGCGCCCAGGCCGACGCCGAGGTCCGGCGAGGACGCGATGATCTCCGCCGCCATCAGTGAACGCCAGGAGAAGGCCCAGCCCTGCTTCAGGCCCGCCAGATAACCGGGCAGCGCGGCCGGCAGGACGATGTGCCAGGCGCCCTTCAGGCCCGAGGCGCCCATCGTGCGGCCCGCCCGCAGGAACAGCGGCGGCACCTGGTCGATGCCGGAGACCAGCCCGTTGGCGATGGAGGGCACGGCACCGAGCAGGATCACCGCGTACATCATCGAGTTGTTCAGGCCCAGCCAGATCACCGCCGGCGGCACCCATGCCACCGACGGCAGCGACTGCAGGCCGGACAGCACCGGGCCGATGGCCGCGCGCACGAACTTCACCCGGGCCACCAGCAGTCCCAGCGGGGTGCCGATGGCCAGCGCGAACAGGAAGCCGAGCAGGCCGCGCGAGACGCTGGTCCAGATGTAGTCGAACAGCGTGCCCTCGAGCCAGGAGTTCCTGAACTCGCCCGCCACGTCGGCAGGGGAGGGCAGCTTCGTCGGATCGTCGACGATCTTGAACGTGATCAGCGCCTGCCACCCTGCCAGTACCACCACGGTGGCCACGAGCGGCGGCAGGATCTTGTTGGCGAAAGTCTGCCGGAACGAGGTCCGGGACGGGCCGGCGACGGCACTCTCCAGGGCGTCCAGGCCCGCTTCGAGACCACCGGTCGGCTGGTTGCCCGCGGCCCGTGCCGCGCCGGTGTCGGTGAGGCCCGTCTTCGTCTCACTGCTGGCCATGACGGCGGATCTCCCCACGCAGTACTTCGGTGATCTCAAGGGACAGTTCGGCCACCGGGGCGTCCTCGATGCGCCGCGGCTGCGGAATGTCCACCTGCCACTCGCGGGCCACCCGGCCCGGCCGCGAGGACAGCAGCACGACACGCTGCGCGAGCCGCACCGCCTCGCGCACGTTGTGCGTGACGAACAGCACCGACAGGCCCGTCTCGGCCCAGATCCGGGTCAGTTCGTCGTGCAGCAGGTCACGGGTGATCGCGTCCAGTGCCGCGAACGGCTCGTCCATCAGCAGCAGCTGGCTGTCCTGGGCGAGGGCACGGGCCATGGCGACACGCTGGCGCATACCGCCGGACAGCTCGTGCACCCGCTTGCCGTACGAGCCGCGCAGCCGGACGAGTTCGAGCAGCTCCTCGGCCCTGCCGCGCCGCTCGTTCTTCGCGACGCCCCGCAGCTTCAGGGCGAGTTCGATGTTCTTGCCCGCGGTCAGCCACGGGAACAGGGCGTGCTCCTGGAACATCAGAGCCGGACGCCCGTTGGTCGTGATGCTGCCGGCGGAGGGCTTGTCCAGCCCCGCCACCAGGTTCAGCAAGGTCGACTTGCCGCAGCCCGAGGCCCCCAGGAGGGTGACGAACTCGCCCGGCGCGACATCGAGGCTGATGTCGTCCAGGACGAGCTGCGTGCCGCCCGGTCCTGCGAATGACTTCGAGACGCGCTGGATGCGTGCCGCCTGTGCGATGGCCTGATCGGCCGTGGCGAAGGTCGTGGCCATGGTCGTCACCTCCTGAGAACTCTTGGCTACGGGGCTTACTTGGCGACGCCGAGACCGGCGTCGCTGACGGCTGGCACGCCCTCGGCCTTGAGGACCTTGTTCAGGAGGGTGAGGTCGTAGATGCCGTCCAGCTCGGGGTGCTCCAGCAGACCGGCCTTCACCGCGTGCCGCGCCTCGGTGTCGAGGGTCGCGGCCAGCGGGTCGTCGGTGATCCGCAGGGACTTCCACGCCGGGTCCAGGACGTTCGCCGGCAGCTCCTTGCCGGAGTCGATGCCGAGCTGCCGGTTGGCCGCGGCCTTCGCCTCGTCCGGGTGGGCGTTGATCCACTTGTTGGTCTCGACGGAGGCTCTCAACACCGCCTCGACGGCCTTCGGGTGCTCCTTGAGGAAGCTCTGCCGCACGATGATGTTCGTGATCACGAACTTCTTGTCGGGCCACAGCGAGGACTCGTCCAGCAGCACCCTGCCGCCCTCGGCGACCAGCTTCGACGCGGTCGGCTCCGGCACCCACGCGCCGTCGACCGAACCGGACCGGTAGGCGTCGGGGATCACCTTGTTGTCGGTCCGTACGACCGACACGTCACCCTTGCCGCTCTGCGAGTCGACCTTCCAGCCCTGATCCGCCACCCAGTTGAGGAACGCGACGTCCTGCGTGTTGCCGAGCTGCGGGGTCGCGATCCTCCTGCCCTTGACGTCCTCGACAGACCTGATCTTCTTCGGGTCGACGACCAGCTTCACCCCGCCGGACGCCGAACCGCCGATGATGCGCAGGTTCCTGCCGCCGGACTTGGTGTAACCGTTGATCGCCGGGGACGGGCCGATCCAGCCGATGTCGATGGAGCCCGAGTTCAGTGCCTCGATCTCGGACGGGCCGGCGTTGAAGACCTGGTACTCGGCCCGCGTGGCGCCCAGTTCCTTCTGGAAGAAGCCCTTCTGGTTGCCGACCAGTGCGGTGGCGTGCGTCAGGTTCCCGAAGTACCCGATCCTGACGTGGTCGAGCCCGTCGGTCTTCTCGGCCCCGGCGGCGATCTTGACGTGGTCCTTGTCGTCGGCCCTGGAGCCGTAGCCGCACGCGGCCAGGGCGAGCAGGGGCAGCGCGGCGATCACGGCTGCGCCGCGACGGACGAGGGTGGAGCGGGTGGCAGGCACGGGAGGGTTTCCTCTCGTTGGCCCGGCGGTCACGCCCTGTCAGGTCGTGGCCGGGAGTTCGGCAGTGGTTCTTCGTCGCTTCCGGTACGGGGCGCGCATGCGGTGCGCGTACGTCAGTGCCCGCATCGGGCGACTCCGCCCTGCCCGCTGCCGAGGGCGCCGCTGCCGACACGGCCGCCCTCCTTCGCGAACGTCGAGTAGAAATCCGGAGCGTTCACGATCAGAAGTCCCAACCGTCTTCGTCCGCCGGGTTTTTGACCGGCTCGGGCGAGGCGAAGGACTCGCCGACCATGCCGGCGGTGAGCGTGGTGCCGTCGGCGGGGTCGATCAGGATGAAGGAGCCGGTGCGGCGCGAGTCGGCGTAGGAGTCGACCGGCAGCGGTTCGGCGGTACGGATCTGCACCCGGCCGATGTCGTTGGCGACGAGCTGTCCCGGGTGCGGGTGCAGGGACAGGTCGTCGAGCGTGAGCCGGGACGGGATGTCCCGGACGATCGCCTTCACCGTGCGGGTGCCGTGCTTGAGCAGCACCCGGTGCCCGACGGTCAGCGGCTGGTCGGCGACGTGGCAGACGGTCGCCTCCACGTCCTGCGTGGTGGGCGGCGCGTCCTTCGTCGGCACGATCAGATCGCCGCGCGAGACGTCGATGTCGTCCTGAAGCAGGACGGTCACCGACTGCGCCGTCCAGGCCACGTCGACGGGCTTTCCCAGCAGGTCGATGGCCGAGATGCGCGTGGTCCGCCCGGACGGCAGGATCGTGACCTCCTCGCCGACCCGGAAGGAGCCGGCCGCGATCTGGCCCGCGTAGCCCCGGTAGTCGGGGTGCTCGGCGGTCTGCGGCCGGATCACGTACTGCACGGGCAGCCGGTTGTGGCAGTGCGCGAGGTCATGGGTGACCGGCACGGTCTCCAGGTGCTCCAGGACCGTCGGGCCGCCGTACCAGTCCATGTTCGCGGACGGCTCCACCACGTTGTCACCGGCCAGCGCCGAGATCGGGATCGCGGTGACCTCCGGCACGCCCAGCTCGGTGGCGTACGCAGTGAACTCCTCGGCGATCGCGGCGAACACCGACTCCTGGTAGTCGGCCAGGTCCATCTTGTTGACGGCCAGCACCACGTGCGGCACGCGCAGCAGCGCGGCGATCGCCGCGTGCCGGCGGGTCTGCTCGACGACACCGTTGCGGGCGTCGACCAGGATCACCGTCAGCTCGGCGGTGGAGGCGCCGGTGACCATGTTCCGCGTGTACTGCACATGGCCCGGGGTGTCGGCCAGGATGAACCGGCGCCGGGGCGTGGCGAAGTAGCGGTAGGCCACGTCGATCGTGATGCCCTGCTCGCGCTCGGCCCGCAGCCCGTCGGTGAGCAGCGCGAGGTCGGGGCCTTCCTGGCCGCGGCTGGCGGACGCCCGCTCCACGGCCTCCAGCTGGTCGGCGAGGACCGACTTGGAGTCGTGCAGCAGCCGTCCGACGAGCGTGGACTTGCCGTCGTCGACGGAGCCGGCGGTGGCGAACCGCAGCAGGGTGGTGGCCGAGAGGGCCTCGGTCGTGGTCGTACTCATGCTTAGAAGTACCCCTCGCGCTTGCGGTCTTCCATCGCGGCCTCGGAGAGCTTGTCGTCGGCGCGGGTGGCGCCGCGCTCGGTGAGCCGGGAGGCGGCGATCTCGGCGATCACGGCGTCCAGCGTGGTGGCGTCGGAGTCGACGGCACCCGTGCAGGACATGTCACCCACGGTCCGGTAACGGACGAGCCGCTTCTCCACGCTCTCGCCGTCCTTCGGGCCGCCCCACTCACCCGCGGTCAGCCACATGCCGCTGCGCTGGAACACCTCGCGCTCGTGCGCGAAGTAGATCTCCGGCAGCTCGATGCCCTCGCGGGCGATGTACTGCCACACGTCCAGCTCGGTCCAGTTGCTCAGCGGGAACACCCGGACGTGCTCACCGGGCGCGTGGCGGCCGTTGTACAGGTTCCACAGCTCGGGGCGCTGCCGGCGCGGGTCCCACTGGGAGAACTCGTCGCGCAGGGAGAACACGCGCTCCTTGGCGCGGGCCTTCTCCTCGTCGCGGCGCCCGCCGCCGAAGACCGCGTCGAACTTCTCGCTCTGGATCTTCTCGGTCAGCGGCAGTGTCTGCAGCGGGTTCCGGGTGCCGTCGGGGCGCTCCTTGAGCACACCGCGGTCGATGTAGTCCTGTACGGAGGCCACGTGGAGGCGCAGCCCATGTGCGGCGACCACACGATCTCGGTACTCCAGCACCTCGGGGAAGTTGTGTCCCGTGTCCACATGGAGCAGCGAGAAGGGGATCACGGCCGGGGCGAACGCCTTCAGCGCGAGATGCAGCATGACGATGGAGTCCTTGCCACCGGAGAAAAGGATCACCGGGTTCTCGAACTCGCCCGCCACCTCGCGGAAGATGTGGACCGCCTCGGACTCCAACGCGTCCAGGTGCGACAGGGCGTACGGGGTGTGCGTACCGTTCGCGCCCTCGTCGTCCGTCGTTGCCTTGGCGACGGTGGTCATGCCAGTCCCCTCTCACTGAGCAGGGCGTACACCGACGCCGCGGACTCCTGCACGGTCTGGTCCTGCGATTCGATCCGCAGGTCCGGCGACTCGGGCTCCTCGTACGGGTCGTCGACCCCGGTGAGCCCGGTCAGCTCGCCCGCGGCCTGCTTGGCGTACAGCCCCTTCACATCGCGCACCGAGCACACCTCGACCGGCGTCGCCACGTGGATCTCCAGGTACGGCGTCCCGTTCCCCGCGTGCCGCCCCCGCACCGCGTCGCGGCTGTCCGCGTAGGGCGCGATCACCGGGACCAGCACCTTCACGCCGTTACGGGCCAGCAGTTCGGCGACGAAGCCGATGCGCTGCACATTGGTGTGCCGGTCCTCGCGGCTGAAGCCGAGACCCGCCGAGATGAACTCGCGGATCTCGTCGCCGTCGAGCACCTCGACGAGGTGGCCCTGCTCACGCAGCCGGCCGGCCAGCTCGTACGCGATGGTGGTCTTGCCGGCGCTCGGCAGACCCGTGAGCCAGACGGTGGCCCCGGTCGTCACGTGATTCTCCTGCTTGTCGGTCGAAGTCGTCATCCGTGCAGTCCGCACTCGGTCTTGGCGCGCCCGGCCCAGCGGCCGGCGCGCGCGTCCTCGCCCTCCAGGACGCGGCGGGTGCACGGGGCACAGCCGACGGAGGCGTAGCCGTCCATCAGCAACGGGTTGGTCAGCACGCCGTGTTCGACGACGTAGGCGTCCACGTCGTCCTGGGTCCAGCGGGCGATCGGGGAGATCTTGACCTTCTGCCGCTTCTCGTCCCAGCCGACGACCGGGGTGTTCGCCCGGGTCGGGGACTCGTCGCGGCGCAGGCCCGTCGCCCACGCCTGGTAGTCCCCCAGTCCCTCCTCGAGGGGCTGGACCTTGCGCAGAGCGCAGCACAGGTCGGGGTCGCGGTCGTGCAGCTTCGGGCCGTACTGCGCGTCCTGCTCGGCGACCGTCTGCCGCGGGGTGAGGGTGATGACGTTGACGTCCATCACGGCGGCCACGGCGTCGCGGGTGCCGATGGTCTCCGGGAAGTGGTAGCCGGTGTCGAGGAAGACCACGTCCACTGGGGCCCCGCCCTTGCGTACCCGGGAGGCCAGATGGGCGACCACGGCGTCCTCCATCGAGGAGGTGACGCAGAACTTCTCGCCGAAGGTGTCGGCGGCCCACGTGAGGATCTCCAGGGCGGAGGCGTCCTCCAGATCACGCCCCGCCTGCTCGGCGAGCGCCTTCAACTCGTCGGCGGATCGCTCGCGCTGAGGTGTCGTCATATCCGGTCATCCCCTCCGTTGTCGGCTCGCTGCAGCCCCCGGGCCAGCAGCCCGAGGAACTTCAGCCGGAATGCGCGGTTGCACGCCCCGCATTCCCAGGCGCCGTGGCCCTCTTCGCTCGGACGCAGGTCCTCGTCGCCGCAGTAGGGGCAGTGGAACGGCGCGGCACGCTCGCTCATGACAGGGCCTCCTCGGAAGCGCGCGCGGCCCAGGTCGCGAACCGCTCGCCGTCCTTGCGTTCGGCCTGGTAACGCCGGAGCACCCGCTCGACGTAGTCGGGCAGTTCCTCAGACGTCACCTTCAGACCGCGCACCTTGCGGCCGAAGCCCGCCTCCAGGCCGAGCGCGCCGCCGAGGTGCACCTGGAAGCCCTCGACCTGGTTGCCCTGGTCGTCGAGGACCAGCTGGCCCTTGAGACCGATGTCCGCGACCTGGATGCGGGCACAGGCGTTCGGGCAGCCGTTGAGATTGATGGTGATCGGCTCGTCGAAGTCCGGCAGGCGGCGCTCCAGTTCGTCGATCAGCTGGGAGCCGCGCTGCTTGGTCTCGACGATGGCGAGCTTGCAGAACTCGATGCCCGTGCAGGCCATGGTGCCGCGCCGGAAGGAGGACGGCCGGGCGGTGAGGTCCAGCGCCTCCAGGCCCTCCACCAGCGAGTCGACCTTGTCCTGCTCGACATCGAGGACGATCATCTTCTGCTCGACGGTGGTACGCACCCGGCCCGAGCCGTGTGCCTCCGCGAGGTCGGCGATCTTCGTCAGCGTGGCGCCGTCGACGCGGCCGACGCGCGGCGCGAACCCGACGTAGAACCGGCCGTCCTTCTGCCGGTGCACGCCGATGTGGTCGCGCCACTGCTGCACCGGCTGCTCGGGGGCGGGGCCGTCGACCAGCTTGCGGCCCAGGTACTCGTCCTCCAGCACCTGCCGGAACTTCTCCGGGCCCCAGTCGGCGACGAGGAACTTCAGGCGGGCACGGTTGCGCAGCCGGCGGTAGCCGTAGTCACGGAAGATCGAGATGACGCCCTCGAAGACGTCCGGGACCTCGTCCAGGGGCACCCAGGCGCCGAGGCGCACACCGAGCCTGGGGTTGGTGGACAGGCCGCCGCCGACCCAGACGTCGAAGCCCGGCCCGTGCTCGGGGTGCCGTACGCCGACGAACGCCACGTCGTTGATCTCGTGCACGACGTCCAGCAGCGGCGAACCGGAGATGGCCGTCTTGAACTTGCGGGGGAGGTTCGAGTACGCCTTGTTGTTCAGGACGCGGCGCTTCATCTCCTCCAGCGCCGGAGTGGCGTCGATGATCTCGTCCTCGGCGATGCCCGCCACGGGGGAGCCGATCATCACACGCGGGGTGTCGCCGCACGCGGTGACCGTGGACAGGCCGACGCCCTCCAGCCGGTTCCAGATCTCCGGCACGTCCTCGATCCGGATCCAGTGGTACTGGACGTTCTGCCGGTCGGTGATGTCCGCCGTGCCCCGCGCGAACTCCTGCGAGATCTCGCCGATCACCCGCAGCTGCCCGGTCGTCAGCGCCCCGCCGTCGATGCGCACCCGGAGCATGAAGTAGGTGTCGTCCAGCTCCTCCGGCTCCAGGATCGCGGTCTTGCCGCCGTCGATCCCGGGGCGGCGCTGGGTGTAGAGGCCCCACCAACGCATCCGGCCGCGCAGGTCGTTGGGATCGATCGAGTCGAAACCGCGCTTGGAGTAGATCGTCTCAATGCGTGTCCGCACATTGAGACCGTCGTCGTCCTTCTTGAACTGCTCGTTGCCGTTGAGCGGGGTCAGGTGCCCCACCGCCCACTGCCCCTCACCACGGTGACGGCTCACCTTGCGGCGGGGCGCGGCGGCGGCGGGGTTCTGTGGGGTGGCGGCCATGGTTTTTACGTCCTTCGGGACCGGCGGAAACGGCTCTGACCTGCGCATATAAGCGCATGCGGGCATGCGTGCGCACCCTTGCGGGGGCAGGCATCAGGTTCGGGGAGGAGCGGCGGTGCTGGGGCGATCAGCTCGCCGGACAGATGGCGCTGGACATGCGGCCGAGGTCGACGTGCCGCCGACTCACCAAGGCAATTCCAGTTCCAGGCATGGCGGAAGCGTGGCACGGCGATCTGGACACAGTCCAGCTTCGTCCATCATGCGGACACCCTTGTCCCGAAACGTGGACAAGGGTGTCGTCGGTCACATGCCGTGCGTGACGGCTTGTCGTGGCAGATCAGGCCTGGTACGCACCGGGCCAGGGTCCCGGCGTCGCCACCTCGGGCTCCTGCTCGACCTTGGTGTCGAACAGCGTGAAGCCGCGGCGCAGGTAGTTGTCCATCGCGAACTCACCGTCCTTGCTGCACGTGTGCAGCCACACCCGCTTGGTCGGGGTCCGGCCCGGCCACCGCTCGGCCAGGTCCCAGGCCCGCCGGGTGCCGTACGACAGCAGGTGGCCGCCGATGCGGTGCCCGCGGAAGGCGGGGATCAGCCCGAAGTAGACGATTTCGACCACGCCTTCGTCCTGCGGCTCCAGTTCGACGTACCCGGCCGGGGTGCCCCGCTCGTAGGCCACCCAGGTCTCCACACCGGGCCGCTCCAGGTACTCCTGCCACTGCGCGTACGTCCAGCCCAGCCGGTCGGTCCAGCGGATGTCACCCCCGACCGAGGCGTACAGGAACCGGCTGAACTCGGGGGAGGGCACCTCGGCGCGGACGATCCGCACGTCGCCCTCGGGCGCGGCGGCGGGCAGGAGGTCGGCCGGGGACGTCTGCTCCAGGGACCAGGTGGTGACAGGGACGCTGCTCATGCCGGCCAGGGAACCATCCCGTCCGGCCATCTGTCGATCGCCCGCCTCAAGCCTCCGGCACCTTCGGGGTGGGTAGGGCCTTCCGGTGGGGCGGGTTCTTCACCTCACCGCGCCCCCTCTCTCGGCCGGCCCGTTCCGGTCGCTCCGGCGGGTGGTCCGGTCCGGCGGGCGGTCCGGTCACTCCGGCGGGCGGTCCGGTCACTCCGGCGGGCGGTCCGGTCCGGCGGGCCGTACGGCGAACAGCATGCGGTCGGACAGCGACCACAACTCGCCCGTCTGCGGCCAGTAGGACAGCGAGCCGGGCGAGCGTGCCCAGCAGCGGTGCGGGACGGACGAGCCGCAGCCTGCCGCCTCGGCGCCCCGCGTGTCCTGCCGCCACAGCGCGCCGCGCCCGTCCCGGGGACCGGGCACGTGTCCCACATACCAGGACGGACGGCCAGCCCCGGCCGGCCGGTACGGCAGCACGCCCCGGATCCCGGCCGTGCGGGTCCGGTACGCCTCCACCGCCTCGGCCCGCCCCGCGGCGTCGGTGGCGAGCAGTCCGCCGCGCGCCGGGTCCGTGCTGAACGCGTACCGCCACAGCCGGGCGCGCCGCTCGCCGCCGGGGGCGGTCCACTCGCCGGCGGCCAGCGAGGCGGGGGCCGTTGTGCGGTCCAGCGCGAGCGCACCGGGGCAGGGCGGACCGGAGGGCGCGCAGCGGCCGGCGGTGAAACGGTAGGAGCCGATCGCCGGCAGCACGTACCGGTAGCCGTCGGCGGACCAGCCGCCGGGCACGCGGCCGATCGCGGGCGCGTCCACGGTGGTGCGCTCGATGCGGTCGAGGTCGTAGACGTAGAGCGCCTCGGCGCTGCCGGCCGTGGTGGTGACCAGCAGCTTGTCCCGGTACCAGACCATGCCGGAGACAGCGGAGACCAGGCCCCGGTAGTTGCGGCCCCCGTCGACGGGCACCACCAGAAGGGCCCAGCGGTAGGTGGGACGGGCGGACTCGTCGGCGTCGACGAAGGCGACCCTGGCGAGGCCGCGCTCGGCGGCGGGCCCGGTGTCGGTGCGATGGGTCCAGCCGGTGAGGATCACCCGGTGGCCGTCCCGCACGCCGTCGTCCTCGGCGTCGCCGGAGGCGGTCACCGCCGCGGGCCGCCATGCGCCGGCCGTATCGGCGCGGTCCCAGCAGTAGGCGCGGGTGACGGCCGGGGCGAGGGGCAGGCTCGCGCGGTCACCGGGCGAGCAGTCGGCGGCCTCGCGCAGTGTGCGGTCGGCGCCGTTCAGCACCGCGTCGACGCCGACCGGCCGGCCCATCGCGGCGGAGAGCCGGTTCAGGGTGCGGGCGGGCGTCAGCCGCTCCTGGAGCCGTAGCGGTGCCGTCTCGGCCCGGGAGGTGAGCGGCGCCAGCGCGCCGGGGTTCTCGGTGACCGTGGCCTGCGAGGCGCTGATCAGCGTGGCGGCCGCGGTGAGCGCCAGCCCGGTCCCGGCCAGAACCGCGCGCAGGGCCGCACCGCGCCTGCGCCGGCGGTGTCTGCCGCGATGTCTCATGTCTCCTCCCGGACGGGCCAACTGCGCCTGGTGATCCCCGCGTTGACCGAGAAGCAGATGGGGAGGCCCGCAGGCGATGCTACGACAGTGAAGGGCCGCGACGGGCCAGGACCGGCACATACCGGCAGGGCGAGGCTCACCGGCGCGCGCTCCGCGCCCGCGCCACCGCCGGAGCCGTCGACCGGGGCAGCAGGTCACGGGGATCGTCGGGGAGTAGCACCGAGACGTCCGCGTCCTCGCAGAAACGATACGGCCGATGCCGTAGGAGAGCCCCCAGATAGCGGCGGATCCGTGAGATCTCGGCCCGTACGGTGACCGTGCGCGAAGGATCGCCGAACAGGTCCTCGGCGAGGCCCGCCGCGCTCCGGCCGGCCGGGTGCTCGCTCAGCAGATACAGCAACTCGGCGTGTCGGAGGCCCAGTTCACGCGACCAGGAGCCGGCCGATCCCGTCACCGTCAGCGAACAGCGGGCCGCCCGGCCCAGGTCGAGCACGATCCGGGTGGCGGCGGACGGCACCGGCTCCTCGGCAGCCCGCAGCAGCCAGCCGTCCGCCAGCGGCTCCACGGCACACGGACCGAGGGCGGGCAGCGACCGGCGGCCCGGAGCAAGCGACTTGGGCAGTGCGACGCGCCGCACGTACGGCATGCCCGTCACCGCCGCCGCCCAGCCGTCCCGGTCCACGGCCAGCGCCCGCCCGGACAGCCGTGCCAGCACCGGCGCAGCCACCGTGCGCAGCCGCTCCAGCGATTCCAGATGCAGTTCGCGCAGCCGGGCCTCGGCGAGCTTGGCCACCGAGTCCACCCAGGCGAGGGTCGCCGGGTGCATGGTCTCCAGCGGGCCGCTGACGTCGACCACACCGAGCAGGCTGCCGTTCCTCGGGTCGGTGATCGGGGCGCCCGTGCAGGTCCAGGAGGCGTGCGAGCGCACGAAGTGCTCCGCGGCGAACACCTGCACGGGCCGTCGCGCGACCGCGGCCGTGCCGACGCCGTTGGTGCCGACGACGTCCTCCCGCCAGTCGGCGCCGAGTTCGAGTCCGAAGCCGGTGGCCTTGCGGAGCACCTGCGGGGAGCCCTCCCGCCACAGCACGCGCCCGTCCGCGTCCGCGATGATCATGATGTGCTGGGTGACGTCCGCGACCGAAAGCAGACCCTCGCGCAGCACCGGCAGGACGTGCCGCAGCGGCGACTCCTCGCGTCTGCGCCGCACCTCCTCGGGGGAGAGCAGTTCCGAGCGGTAGTCGCCGTCGGGGTCGACCCCGCTGCGCAGCATCCGTACCCAGGACTGCTGGATCACCGGCCTGGGCGCCATGCGCGCACGCTGTCCGGCGAGTGTTGCCTCGCGTATCTCGCTCAGCAGCCGCGCCGCCTGCGCCGCGTCCACGGCGGCCAGCCGCGCCATGTCCATCGGCGGGTTCACCACGGGGGTCCTTTCGGGGGATGCGCCCAACAAACCTGTCAAGCCTCCCGGACGGCGGTTTCCGGTCCGGCTGTGCCTCACATACTGCCGCCACGGGCAGGCCGGACGCTCATACTCCGCACACCGTCACCCACAAGTTGCAACCCTCTGCAACCCTGGTGAATCGCTGAACCCTCGCCGAGACTTGACCCTGGCGCCGCCCGTGGGCGGCGTGCGCGGCCTTCAACGGGGCCGAAAGGCGGGGATGGTGCCGTGTCGGCGCAGCACCATCCCCGCCGGGGGACCGGCCGGGGCCGCCGCAGAGCCCGCAGGTCCGGCAGGGCCCCGCGCCCCTGGGGCGGCGCCGCGACTGTGGGGTGGCGCCGCGACCGTGGGGTGACACCGTTTGCCGGTGCCTCACAGCGCAGGGCGTGACCGCTCCACCACCGACTTCAGGTCCAGGCCCGTCGGCAGTGTGCCGAAGGAGGCACCGCGGTCGGCGCCCAGACGAGAGGCGCAGAAGGCGTCGGCGACCTCGGCGGGTGCGTGGCGCACGAGCAGGGATCCCTGGAGGACCAGGGCGAGGCGCTCCACCAGGCGGCGGGCCCGCATCTCGATGCCGTCCAGGTCGGCCAGTTCGGTGAACAGGTCCTTCACGGCGCGGTCCAGGCGGTGGTCGGCGCCGTGCGCGCGGCCGATCTCCGTGAGGCAGGCGTCCAGCGCGCCGGGCTCCCGCCGCAGCGCTCGCAGCACGTCGAGGGCCTGCACGTTCCCGGCGCCCTCCCAGATCGAGTTCAGCGGAGACTCGCGCACCAGCCGGGGCAGCCCCGACTCCTCGACGTAGCCGTTGCCGCCCAGGCACTCCGCGGCCTCGACCACCACCGGCGCGCACCGCTTGGTGATCCAGTACTTGGCGGCCGGGACCGCCAGCCGCAGGAAGGCGCGCTCCTGCTCGCCGCCGTCGTCGCAGGCCGCCGCGAGCCGCAGCGTGAGCGCGGTAGCCGCCTCGCACTCCAGCGCGAGGTCGGCGAGGACATTGCGCATCAGCGGCTTGTCGATCAGCTTCCCGCCGAACGCCTCCCGGTGCGCGCAGTGGTGGATCGCCTGGGTCACCGCCTGCCGCATCAGCCCCGCCGAGCCGAGTGCGCAGTCCAGGCGGGTCGCGGCGACCATCTCGATGATGGTGGGCACCCCGCGCCCCTCCTCGCCGACCCGGCGCGCCCAGGTGCCGTCGAACTCGACCTCGGCGGAGGCGTTGGACCGGTTGCCCAGCTTGTCCTTGAGGCGCTGGATCAGGAAGGCGTTGCGGCTGCCGTCGGCAAGGACGCGCGGCACCAGGAAGCAGGTCAGACCCGCCGGGGCCTGGGCCAGGACGAGGAAGGCGTCGGACATGGGCGCCGAGCAGAACCACTTGTGCCCGGTCAGCGTGTACGTCCCGGCCTCGGCCAGCGGACGGGCCTCGGTGGTGATCGCCCGTACGTCGCTGCCGGCCTGCTTCTCGGTCATGCCCATGCCGAAGAGGGCGCCGGACTTGCTGCCGGCGGGCCGCAGCTGCTGGTCGTAGATCGTGGACGTCAGCCGCGGCACCCACTCGGCGGCGAGCTCCGGGTCGGCGCGCAGCGCGGGCACGGCCGCGTGGGTCATCGACAGCGGGCAGCAGGTGCCCGCCTCCACCTGCGTCCAGAGCAGGAAGCCGGCCGCCCGGCGCACATGTCCGGCCGGCCGGACCCACGCACCGGTCAGCCCCGCCGAGACGCCCTTGCCGAGCAGCCGGTGCCAGGCCGGGTGGAACTCGACCTCGTCGATCCGGTGCCCGTACCGGTCGTGCGTACGCAGCCGGGGCGGATACTGGTTCGCCTGCGCCCCCCACTCCTGCACCTGTGCGGAACCCGAGGTGGTGCCCAGCGCGGACAGCTCCGCGCGCACCTCCTCCAGCACCGCGGGGTCGGTGTGGCGCTCGACCGCCTCCACCAGGGCCCGGTCGCTGCTGTACAGGTCGTATCCGGCCAGCGGGGGCGGCTGGTTCGTCACGTTATGGGTGGAGGTGCCTGTCATGACTGCGTACCTACCCGGGACGGCGCTGATGCTGGCCTCCAGAGTGGCACAGCTGTGCGCGTCGGATGCGCCGGACGCCCGCCACCTGCCCCGGGGGGTTTTGTCACCCTCCCCGGAAGGTGAGGACAGTCGGCCACGGCGGATACGGTTGGACTGTGCAGCCAGCAAGTGAAACCCCCGACACGCCGGCCGGTCGGCTCCATCGGGCCAGAGCCCTCTACCGGAACGTCTCCAAGCGCAGGACCGCCTGGCTGTTGCTCAAGGACACCGTCAATTCCTGCATGGAGTACCGCATCCTGGGCCTGGCGGCCGAGGCGGCGTTCTTCACGCTGCTGTCCGTGCCGCCGCTGCTGCTGAGCCTCATCGGCCTGCTCGGCTACGTCGACGACTGGACCGGCGCCGACACCATCCAGAGCCTGGAGGCCAACCTCCTCGACGCCTCCCGTACCGTGCTGTCCGAAAAGGGCGTCCGGGAGATCGCCCAGCCGATCCTGCACGACGTCATGAGGGGCGGCCGGCCCGACGTCATCTCCATCGGCTTCCTGTTCGCCCTGTGGTCGGGCTCCCGCGCGGTGAACGTCTTCGTCGACACCATCACCGTGATGTACGGGCTCGACGGCGTCCGGGGCATCGTCAGGACGCGGGTGATGTCGTTCCTGCTGTTCATCGTGGCCCTGCTGATCGGCTCGGTGGCGCTGCCGCTGATGGTGGCCGGGCCGGACGCGGTGGTACGCGTCGTGCCGTGGTCGGCGACGCTCGTCCAGGTCCTGTACTGGCCGGTCGTGATCGTCCTGTCGATCGCCTTCCTGACGACCCTCTACCACGTGTCGGTCCCCGTCCGCTCCCCCTGGATCGAGGACGTGCCGGGCGCCCTGGTCGCACTCGCCATGTGGGTCCTCGGCAGCTTCCTGCTCCGCATCTACCTCACCCACACCATCGAGGGCGCCACCATCTACGGCTCCCTGGCCGCCGCCGTCGCCGTGCTCCTCTGGATCGGCGTGTCGGCCTTCGCCGTGCTCGTCGGCGCGGCGGTGAACGCCGCCATCGACAGGGTCTGGCCCGCCGCTGCCACGGCCGCCGCCCGCGAGGCCAACGAGCGGCTGCGCCACGCCCAGGTCGCCGAGTACGTCGCCCGCGCCGCCGCGGCCCGCGAGGCCGACCCCGACGACCCCGACATGCCCTCCGAGTTCCCCGAACGCTGGTCCCGCTTCCTGCCCCCCGAGGACGTCACGGCCCGCCTGCGCGCCCACGCGAGGAGCACCCACCACGCCCACAAGGCCCACGGAGAGCCGGCCCACGGCGACGACAAGTGACAGCGCCACCGGCGGTACGTGACCGCACCACGCTGACGCCCTGACGGCACGGCACGGCACGGCCTGCCGCTTTTTCGTACGGGGCAACCTCTTCCCCGTGACACCCACCCCGCTGCGCCACCGCACCTCTTGCGTCGCGACGGCACACACCGAAACGACGCTGTCCGGCGGTGCCCGGCAACCCAGCACCGCCGAGGCCCGCAGGGACCCGTAGCCTGATCTACGTGTACGAGGAGCGGGCGGCCCGGCTGGACGGGGCGGTGGTCTGGCACCGGGCCCCGGAAGATCTCGCCGCCACCCGCCCGGTGCTGCCCGATGGCTGTATGGACCTGCTGTGGAGCGAGGGCCGACTGCTGGTGGCCGGTCCCGACACGCGTGCGTACGTCCCCGAGGGCCCGCCCCGCTTCTGGGCCGGCATCCGCTTCTTCCCCGGCACCGCGCCCGCCCTGCTCGGCGTACCGGCGCACGAGCTCCGGGACAGCCGGGTGGAGCTGGCCGACCTGTGGCCGGCCGCCCGGGTCCGCCGGCTGTGCGACCGTATCGAGGCGGCGCCCGACCCGGTGACGGCACTGGAGGACATCGCCCTGGAGCAGGCGGCGCTCTCCCCGGCCCCCGACCCGCTGCTGCGCCGGCTGGTCGAGTGCATGGAACAAGGCCGCCCGGTGTCCGCGACCGCCGCTGAGCTCGGCATCGGAGCCCGCCGGCTGCACCGCCGCTGCCTGACCGCGTTCGGCTACGGCCCGAAGACACTGGCCCGCATCCTTCGCCTGCGGCGGGCGCTGGACCTGGCGCGTTCCGGGGTGCCGTACGCCGAGACCGCGGTCCGTGCCGGATACGCCGACCAGCCCCACCTCTCCCGTGACGTGCGGGAGTTGGCAGGGCGGACGCTCGGCGAGCTACTCGGCCGGTAGCGGGGCGAACAGGTCGACGCCGTTGCCGTCGGGGTCGTGCACGGTGGCGTACCGCTGACCCCAGAAGGCGTCCCACGGCTTCAGCTCCCCGTGGTACCCGGCATCCACCAGCTCCTCGTACAGGGCGTCGACCTCGGCGGGTGACCCGCAGTGGAACGCGAGCGAGACCCGGCCCCCCTCCGCGGGCGCACGCCAGCCGGGGTGGAAGGACCGGATGGTCTCCTCGGTGTCCAGCGCGAGCACCAGTCCACCGGGCAACTCGGCCTCGACATGCGGCTGCTCCTCGGCCCCGGCGGGGAAGGCCAGCCCGAGGTGACGGTAGAAGGCGAGCGAGGCGGCCAGATCGGAGGCCACCACGCCGATCACGGCGAATCGTGCGGTCATGCCGTCACCGTAGACGGGGGAGGGCGGCCGGGTCTTGAAGGAATCGGACACTCCACCAGCAGGGTGCGGTCGTCGAGCCCGGTGCCGTGGTCAGGCCATGCGAGGAGGCGGGCGGCGTCGGGGGACCGCGTGGGTGTGGTCGCCGATGAGGTCCTCGGCGTCGTCAGCAGGCCGCCCGGGACACCGGATTGCCGACGAGCCCTGGCGGCGTGACCGGGGACAGTGCAGGCAGGGGCAGGGGCAGGGGCAGGGGCAGGGGCAGCGGCCGAGTCGGACGCAGGCGCAGCGACGGGTCCGTCACGCCGGGCCCCCGGTGTCGACGGGCAGCTCGGCCAGGCGCCATTCGAGCATGCCGTCGTCGAGGCGGATCGCGCGCCGGCCGCGCTCGGTCAGCAGCCGTACGGCGTCGCGAGCGAGGACGCAGTACTCGCCGCGGCAGTACACGACGATGTCCGTGTCCTCCGGCAGCTCCTCGATGCGGCCGGCCAGTTCGTCGACCGGGAGGGACAGGGCACCGGGGATGTGTCCGGCCAGGTACTCCTCCACCGGCCGCACGTCCAGCACCACCACGTCCCCCGCCGCCACGCGGGCGAGCAGTTCCTCACGGGTGACCTCGGGTGTGCCGTCGTCGCCGAGGTAGGCGTCCCGGGCGGCGGGCACGGCTGCCTGGTGACGCTCGGCGACCTTGCGCAGCAGGGCGAACAGCTGGGCCACGTCGTCACCGGCGAGCCGGTAGTGGATACGTACCCCGTCGCGGCGCGTCGCGACGAACCCGGCCTGCTTGAGCGTCTGCAGATGCGCCGACGCGGTCGTCAGGTTCAGCCCCGCCGCCTTCGCGAGGGCGTCGACGGGCCGCTCGCCCTGGGCGAGCAGGTCGAGCAGTTCCAGACGCCTGCCGCTGGCCAGCGCCTTGCCGCTGGCCGCGAAGGCGTCGTAGAGCTGGGCCTTCGAGCGGGTGGTGACGGTCTCCGGCACGACATCCTCCATAAATCCATGGAATAGCCTAGAGGAAATGGGGACGCGGTGGCCAGCCGGACGGCACCTCATCAGGCCTTGGCTCGCCCGAAAACCTCACCCTTGGGTTCGCCCGAAGGCCGCCCAGCCGAAGGTCACCTCACCGGAAGGCCGCTCACTCGAAGGTCACCGGCCCGTTCGGGGTGTCCACGGTGAAGGAGAGCGCGGACGGGCCCGGTGTGAGCGGGAGGTCGGTGCCGAGGGCCGACAGCGGCCCGCGGACCTCCTCCGGATCCGGAGCCGTCGCCGTCACCTGCAGCAGCGGGGTGACGGGCAGGCCAGAGGCGGCCGGGTGCCGGGACCCGCCCCAGTCGATGAGGAAAGGGACCAGGCCGCAAGGGTGCGCGGCGCCGCTGTCGGTGAGCCGCCAGCGCAGCAGGGTGCCGTCCGGGGTACGCCGGCTCATCGCGTGCACCGGACCGGGGTCGTAGCCCCGCGCGCGGGCGGCCCGGATCGCCGCGTCCAGGTCGGGCGGGCTGATCGCCCAGGTCACCGTGCGCGGCCCGGGCAGCCGGTCGACGTCGAAGGGCCGCAGCTCCGCCGGCTCCGGCTGCTCCGGGTCCGGGCCGATGATCTCCAGGTAGCTCCGGCCGCCCAGGCCCACCAGGTGGTTCCGCGTGCCGAGCCCGACGTGCACCCCGCCGGGTGCGGGTGTCACCCCGGTACGCCGGACGAAGTCCGCCACGGTCGCGTAGAGGTCGGGCGTGGCGAGGACGAGGTGGTCCAAGAGTGCGGGAACGGCCTTCATTGCGGGGGAGGTTACGGTCATCGGCCGCGCCCTTCAAGGGGGTCCGCAGCCCTCCGGTCTCCTTTGCGTCCAGGTGGGACGGTCCTGTGCGTGACGTTTCTGCGGTGAACCCGTTCCGCCGTCCGAGTGAGCAAAGCTGGCGTAGAGAGATGGTCATGTGCGTATCTAGAGATGCTCTTGTCTTGGCAAAGGGCGTCGAGACGTGGAGGCCTGGCCGCCCCGCGTCACCCACCCACAGGAGGAGCCGGACCTTGACTTACGGAAAGAAGCTGCGCGAGCAGATCGCAGGCCCCGGGACCACGCCACTGATCGGCGTGTATGACATGTACTCGGCATCGATCGCCGCCAAGCACTATGACGGCATGTTCGTCTCGGGCTTCGGCTTCGCGGCCTCGTACTACGGACTGCCGGACATCGGTTTCATCGCCTGGCCGGACATGGTGGCCTTCGTCCAGCGGCTGCGGGGCGCGTTCCCGCACCACCACCTGCTGGTCGACATCGACGACGGGTACGTCGACCCCGAGGTCGCCTGTCATGTCGTCGAGGGGCTCGAGCGCATCGGCGCCTCGGGGGTGATCCTGGAGGACCAGAAGCGGCCCCGCCGCTGCGGCCACGCCGACGGCAAGCAGGTGCTGCCGCTGGAGGAGTATCTGGAGAAGCTGGAGAAGGTGCTGGCCACCCGCCAGGACCTGGTCGTCGTCGCCCGTACGGACGCCACCGACGAGCACGACATCCTGCACCGGGCCGAGCGGCTGGCCGCGACCGATGCCGATGTGGTCCTGGTCGACGGCGTGCGCAGCGTCGAGTGGATCAAGCGGATCCGCGAGGTCGTCGGGGACAAGCCGCTGCTGTTCAACCAGATCGCCGGCGGCAAGTCGCCCCGGCTGTCCCTCGGTGAACTGTCCGAACTCGGCGTCGACGTCGCGATCTACAGCACTCCGTGCCTGTTCGCCGCCCACGAGGCGATGGACTCCGCGCTCGCCGGACTGAAGGCCGCGGACGGCCGCCTGCCCCAGGTGGACGCCACGACGGGGGTCGGCGTGAAGGCGTCCACCACTCTGCTGGAACGCAACATCGATCCCGAGCGGCGCGTCCCCGAGGGCGTGGGCGTATGACGGGTGCCGTGCCCCGGCTCGGGGCTGCCGCCGCGCTGGTGGCGGCGCTCCTCGGCGCTGGTGCAGGTGCTGGTGCCGCATCCGCGGTCGCGCACGACAGCCTCATCACCGTCATCGACAACTCGCAGGCCGACTCGATCCTGGAGGTCGACCGAACCGCAAACCTCCAGACCGGCCGCGGCACGGCCGGAAGCGACCACGACGGCAGCGCCGTGGAAGTGGTGAAGGCCCTGGCGGGCGCCGCCGACGGAGACGAGGAGGAATGACGACGGCCAAGGTCTGACGGCCGACACCTGGAACAGCCAAGGACCCGGGACGGCCGAGGAACGAGAACGGCAGGACGGCATGCGGCCGGGCACCCCCGTGCGGGGGGATGCCCGGCCGCTGCTCGTTCCGGTGCGCGCGGAGGGGCCGGACAGCCGTGCCGAGCGCGCTGACCAGGGCGACCGCAGCCACGCCAAGCGTCGCAGCGGTGCGTGCGGCGACGTTCAGGCCGGGACGCATCCCCGGCAAACGATCTCGAGCGGCCGACGGCCGTCCGTCCGAAGCACGGACACCGTCACGCCCCGGGCTGCGGCAGTCGGACACCTCACCTGCCCGGGCGAGTACGGCGGCCGGCGCCGCCGTGCGCCGTCCTGGGACGCGACCGCGGGCGGCACCGGCACCCGTGCCTCACATCGTGTACGCGGCGCCGGCCGAGCGGGGCCTTCGGGTGCTGGACGGCATCAGCGTGGTCCGCTTCGACGACCCGCCGCAGGATACGGCGGCCATGTCCCCCGAACGGCTCAGTGAGGGTTCCGTGCACCGGAATACATCCGCGCGCTGTGATGCTCTGGAGTGAACGGTGCACGAGCACGGCAGCGAACCGTGCGGGGCACGGCGAAGGGCTGGTGGGCGATGACGGCAGACCGGACGGGCCCCGTGGTCACAACGCCCCACGGGGCCGTACGCGGCAGGTACGAGCAGGGCATCGCGGTGTTCCGGGGCATCCCGTACGCCGCCCCGCCCTTCGGTCCCCGGCGGTTCCGGCCGCCCGAGCCCCCCGAACCCTGGGACGGAGTGCGCGACGCCGTCGCCTTCGGGCCGACCGCGCCGAAGCCGCCGTACTCCGAGGCGTTCGCCCAGTACCTCTCCGACCCGGTCATCCCCGGCGACGACTGCCTCAACCTGAACGTCTGGACCCCCGAACCGGGCCCCGCCGCCCGGCTCCCCGTCCTGGTCTGGCTGCACGGCGGCGCCCTGACCAGAGGCTCCTCCGCCGTGCCCGTCTACGAGGGCAGGACCTTCGCCCGCGACGGCGTCGTCTTCGTCTCGGTCAACTACCGCCTCGGAATCGAAGGCTACGGCCTGTTCCCGGACGCACCCCCGAACCCTGGCCTCCGCGACCAGCTCGCCGCCCTGCGCTGGGTGCACGAGAGCATCAGTGCCTTCGGCGGCGACCCGGACCGGATCACCCTGGCCGGACAGTCGGCCGGCGCCATCAGCACCGGCGCCCTGCTCGCCGCACCCCAGACCCAGGGCCTGATCCGCCGCGCGGTGCTGCAGAGCGGCTCACCGGACGCATCCGAACGCGACAGGGTACGGCGCATGGTGCGCCGCATGGCGACCCGGCTCAAGATCCCCGCCACCGCCGCGGCCTTCGCGGACGTCACCCCCGACCTGCTGCTGCGCGCCCAGGCCGAGGCCGGCCGGCTCAGCAGCCCGGTGCTCGGCGGCCCCGCCTTCGGCATCGTCGTGGACGGCGACGTCGTACCCCGCAACCCGCTCGACGCCCTCCTCGAGGGCGAGGCCGCCCGGGGCGTCGACCTGCTCATGGGCTGGACCCGGGACGAGTACCGGCTGTGGCTGGTCCCCGGCGGGCTGCTGGAGCACGTCGACCGGCTCGGCCCCGTGGCCGTCGCCGGTGCCATGGCCCGCTGCCACGTCGGCCACGAGGTACCACGCGGCTACCGCGCCCTGCACCCCGACGCGGGCGCCGCCGAGGTCGTCGGCCAGATGGTCACCGACCACCTGCTGCGGGTCCCCCTCCACCGCCTCGCCGACGCCCGCCCCGGCACCTCGTACCTCTACGAGTTCGCCTGGCCGTCCGGCCTGCCCGGCCTCGGTGCCTGCCACGCCCTGGAGCTGGGCTTCGTCTTCGACACCCGCGGGGTTCCGGAATCGGTGAAACTCGCCGGTGAGGGTGCCCCGCTGGAGCTGTGCGACGCGATGCACCAGGCCTGGGTGCGGTTCGTCTCGACCGGTGACCCCGGCTGGCCGGCCTGGGATCCCTCCCATCCGGTGCGGGTGTTCGGCGACGGTGCGGCGCCTGTCGCCCACGGTCCGAGGGACCGGGAAGTCGCCCTGTGGTCGACCGCAGCCACCGTCCCCGTTCAGGCGTCACCGGCCTCCGAGCCGCGCGCCCCCGGCGCGGAAATCGCCGCAGCGATGCGCCGGCTGCGGCGCTCGGTGGAAACCCGGGCCCTGCGGCGCTGAGCCGCCTCGCGGCCGGCGCTCAGCGCGCCGTCAGCGTCTGCGCGAGAGCGCTGATCGCCTCCGGCCCGACCCGGCAGCAACCGCCGATCAGCCGCCCGCCGGCGTCCCGCCACGCCTTGACCTGCTCGGCGCCGAACGAGGTGCGCCCGGTCCAGGTGCGCGCCCGCGCGTCCCAGGACTCGCCGCTGTTGGGGTAGACGACGACCGGCTTGCCCGTCACCCGTGCCGCCGTCTCGACCGCGTACTCCGCATCGCGCGGGGCGCAGCAGTTCACGCCGACCGCGATCACCTCGTCCACGCCGGCGGCGAGTGCGAAGGCCTCCTCCAGGGGCTGTCCCGCGCGGGTGTTCCGACCGTCGACGGTGTACGAAAGCCAGGCGGGCACCCCCAGCCCGGACACCGCACGCAGCAGCGCGACGGCCTCGTCCGCGTCCGGGACCGTCTCCAGGGCCAGGGCGTCCGGCGCGGCGGCGGCCAGCAGCTCGATCCGCGGCCGGTGGAACCGCTCCAGCTCGGCCACGCTCAGCCCGTAGCGCCCCCGGTACTCCGAGCCGTCGGCGAGCATCGCTCCGTACGGACCGACCGACGCCGCCACCCACAGTGGCCGTTCGACACCCGCGGCGTGGGCCCGCCGGCCCGCCTCACGGGCGAGTTCCACACTCAGCGCCATCAGCCGCGCCGCCTCCGCGTGACCGGTGCCGCGCCGGGCGAAGCCCTCGAAGGTGGCCTGGTAGCTGGCGGTGATCGCCACGTCCGCACCCGCCACGAAATAGGCGAGGTGCGCCTCGGTGACCGCCTCGGGCTGCTCGGCGAGCAGCCGCGCCGACCACAGCGCGTCGCTCAGATCGTGCCCGGCCGACTCCAGCTGGTTGGACATGCCGCCGTCGAGCACGACCGTCCCGTTGGCGAGGGCCTCGGCGAGGCCGGGGAAGGGATTGCTGGTCATGCCACGACGCTAGTCGAAGCGGGAGGCGAACGGGCCCGTGCCCGCCCGCCCGTTCCTGAGCGCCCGCCGTTCCTCGTCAGGCGAGCGGGTGGATCGAGTCGATCGCGGTGCCCGCGGCGGGATCACCGGTCGTCCCCGAACCGCTCACCACCTCCATCTTCAGTCCATCTTCAGTCCATCTTCAGCGGTCGCCCCGCACGCGGTCGGTCATGATTCTTCCCCGCCCCGGTTCCGCCGCTCCGTGGGCCAGTGTTCGAGGGCGAGGTGGAGTGCCTCGACGGCCTTGTCCCAGGAGGCCTGGACGTCCCGGGCCGCGCCGAAGCCGCCCGCGGACTCCAGGGCGCAGTAGCCGTGGAAGGTGCTGCGCAACAGCCGTACGGCGTCCGTCAGGTCGGGCTCGGCCAGGCCGTAGGCACGCAGCATGCCGTACGTGATCTCGGCGGTGCGGTGCAGCGCGGGGGCCCTGGCCACCACGTCCTGGTCGATGCGGATCTGGGTGGCCGCGTACCGGCCCGGGTGCTCCAGGGCGTAGGCCCGGTAGGCGCCGGCGTACGCGGCCAGCGCGTCCTTGCCGGCGCGGCCGGCCACGGCCGCCGCGATGCGCTCGATCAGCTCCGCGCCCGCGTACAACGCGAGCCGGGTGCGCAGGTCCTGGAGGCCGCGCACGTGCGAGTACAGGCTCGCGTCCTTCACGCCGAAGTGGCGGGCCAGCGCGGACAGGGTGACGTTCTCGAAGCCCGCCTCGTCCGCGAGTTCTGCGGCGGCTGCGACGACGCGGTCGGCGGTCAGACCGGCTCGGGCCATGAGTCACTTCCTTGGATGCCTAGCAAGAGACCTAGGGTATCCAGGACCCCAAAGCGAGGCAGGCGCCAGGGACCGGTGCGACTGGCGGGTGGACGGAGGAGAGCCCGGGAGCAGAGTTTTGCATACCGCGGGTGAGGCGCGGGTCCGGAAACCGGGGGATGCGACGCCGAGGCCGCCGTAAGGTGGCGTCACAGGGGAGGGGGACACGTGAGCAAGGGGACGGGCAGGACGGACGGGGCGGGGGACGGGACAGGGCCCGGTGACGAGGCACGGCTCGCCGACGGGGCCTGCGGGGGCTCCGGGGCCTCCGGCTCTTCCGGGCCCTCGGATTCCTTACGACCCCTTTGGCGGCAGCGGGACTTCGGCGTCTTCTGGGCCGCGCAGACCCTCTCCGTCCTCGGTGACTCCTTCTCCCTGATCGCCCTGCCCCTGCTCGTCCTCGACGTCACCGGGTCCGTGGCCAGCATGGGCCGGCTCACCGCCGCCGGCGCGGCCGCATCCGTCCTCGCCGCCGTCTTCGCCGGAGCCGTCGTCGACCGCGTGGACCGGCGCCGGCTCCTCATCACCTGCGACCTGGTCCGCATGGCCCTGTACGGTCTGGTCCCGCTCGTGTGGGTTTTCGGCCCGCGCGTGTGGCTGCTGTACACGGTCCTGCCCGTGTGCGAGGCCGTCGGCATGTTCTTCGCCGTCGGCTATGTCACCGTCGTCCGGGGCCTGGTCGACACCGGCCGGCTCACCGAGGCCAACGGCCGGCTGAACGCCACCGCCGCCGCGGCCGGCGTCCTCGGTCCGCTGTGCGCGGGCCTGGTCGCCGCCTGGACCGGGCCGGTCACCGCCGTCGCCGTCGACGCCGCGAGCTTCGCCGTCTCGGCCGCCTGCCTCACCTTCGTACGACTGCGCCCCCGCGCCGCCGACGACGGGCAGCCGCCCAAGGACACCACCCTGTGGCAGGACCTGCGCACCGGCGTGGCCTTCCTCTACAGGCACCCGGTCCTGCGCTCCCTCAACCTGCTCCTCTTCCTCTTCAGCTTCCTCACCCTGGGCCTGAACGACCTCGTCATTTACCACCTCAAGCACGACCTGGGCCATGACGACGGCACCGTCGGCACCGTCCTGGCCGTCGGCGCCGTCGGCACCATCGCCGGGTCGCTGCTCGTCGCCCGCGTCCGACGCCGGCTCGGCTTCGGCCCCACATGGATCGGCGCGACGGCGGTCTGCGGCCTGGCCTTCGCCGGCCTCGGCCGGGTACGCGAACTGCCCGCGCTCGGTTTGCTCAGCGCCGCCTTTCTGGGATGCGTCGCCATCGCGGGCACCTGCTCCATGTCACTGCGCCAGGAGATCACCCCCGAGCCCCTCCTCGGTCGGGTGACCTCTGCCTACTGGACCATCCAGTACTCCGCCGCCCCCGCCGGTGCCGCCCTCCTCACCTGGGCCGCCGAAGCCCACGGCACCACACCGGCGGCCCTGGCCGCGGGCACCGGCTGTGTCCTCGTCGCGGCGGTCGCCCTCCTCACCCCGGTCCGCGCCGCGGGCCGCTCCTGACCTCGACTCACGCCCGGTACGCCGCTGTCCGCCGTGTCCACCGCAGGACGCGACCGCGGCCGGCCGGTTGAACCCGGCCGGCCGCGGGGGCCGTCAGGACCGTGTCGGCCGACGGATCTACAGGGCGGCGGTCGGTGCGGTCGGGGCCGTCGCCGAGAAGACGAAGGAGAACTCCGCCGGCTCGGCCGACAGGTGGTAGCGGGGCAGCGGGCCGGGCCCGCACGACTGGGAGCCGATACCGTGCTGGCCGTGGTCGAGGTTGACCCACACCGTGTCGCCGGGAGTGAGATCGGTGCGGTGCGCTGCCGCGTCCAGCTGCTCGGTGGTCCAGCGGCGGGCGGTGAGGAAGAACAGCGGGTCGCCCTCGATGCGCAGGCCGCCGATCTCCGCCCAGCGGACGTCGATGCGGGCACCGTTCTCCTGTGGGCGGACGTACGGCGTCTGCAGTTCCTCCACCGTCGACTGCCAACAGCCGACCGCGGACGCCATCCTCGTGTCGGGATACGCCTCGCCGGGACCGCCGCCGAACCATCGCACGCGGTCGGCTGCCGGCCGCGCAGCGTCGGCTGACGGCAGCCCGAGGCGGATGCCGAGCCGGGGTAGCGGCACCGTCCAGTGGCCTTCCGGTGCCACGGACACGGTCAGCTGCAGACGATCTCCGTCCGACGTCCAGCGGTAGACCGCCGACAGGCCCAGCTCCCGGCCGGCCGGCGCCACCCGGGTGCGTACCGTCAGCGCGTCCGCGCCCGCCTCGACCCCGTCCAGGCGGTGCCGCATGCGGTGCAGGCCGAGCTTGCGCCACAGCAGGCCGTAGCGGATGCCGGACTGCCAGGCGGCGCCGTCGTCGTTGTCGGTGGTGGCCCGCCACACGTCCAGGCGCAGGCCGGTGACGTCCACGCCGCCGATCGTGCGCAGCGCGCCGGTGCGGGCGTCGAAGGCGGCCGGGCCGAGGGTGATCACCCCGGCGCGGGCCACCGGCGCGGCGGTCGCAGGCACGCCCGGCGCGCGGCGGGCGGACACCGCGAACTGGCCCCAGGCGACGATGTGGCCCTTCGGTGCCCACGGGGTGTCGGCGGCGAGCAGGGCCCGTACCGTGCCGTGCATCTCCCCGGCCGAGGCGGCGGGCGGCGGCTCGGGCAGCTCGACCTCGGCCGACTCGCCGGGGGCGAGAGGGGGCACCGGCAGCGCGCCGGAAGCCACCGTCTCCCCGTCGACCTCGTACGACCAGGTGAACGCGAGCGCCGACAGGTCCGCGAAGTCGTACCTGTTGGTGATGCGGACCGTGCCGCCCGCGCCGTCGCCGTCGATCGCGACCGGTTCGATCACCTTCTTGTACTCGACGAGGCCGGGGGAGGGCCGGCGGTCGGGGAAGAGCAGGCCGTCGCAGACGAAGTTGCCGTCGTGCAGCTCCTCGCCGAAGTCGCCGCCGTACGCGTAGCCGTACCGCTCGTCCTTGATGCCGTGGTCGATCCACTCCCAGACGAACCCGCCCTGCAGCCGGTCGTAGGACTCGAACAGCCTTTGGTAGTCGACGAGTCCGCCGGGGCCGTTGCCCATGGCGTGGCCGTACTCGCACAGGACGAAGGGGAGCCGGCGGCGCTTGCGGGGGCCGCCGTCCAGGCCGCGGCCGATCCGCTCGACCTCGGCGTGGTCGGCGTACATCCGTGAATACATGTCCGTGTCACGGCAGTTGGCGTCGCCCTCGTAGTGGAGGAGCCGGGAGGGGTCCCGGCCGCGGATCCACTCGGCCATGGCGGTCAGGCCCCGGCCGGTGCCGGCCTCGTTGCCGAGGGACCAGATCACCACCGAAGGGTGGTTCTTGTCCCGCTCCACCATGCGGGCGGCGCGGTCGAGGAGGGCCGGGGTCCAGCGGTCGTCGTCCACCGGGTTGTCCCGCCAGGCGCGTTCGGTGAAGCCGTGGGTCTCCAGGTCGCACTCGTCGATCACCCACAGGCCCAGCTCGTCGCACAGGTCGAGGAAGGCCGGGTGCGGAGGGTAGTGGGAGGTGCGGACGGCGTTGACGTTGTGCCGTTTCATCAGCAGCACGTCCTCGCGCATGGTCGCCAGGTCCAGCGCGCGGCCCTTCTCCGGGTGCCACTCGTGCCGGTTGACGCCCTTGAACAGGACCGGCCTGCCATTGACCCTGATCAGTCCGTCGGCGAGTTCCACCGTGCGGAAGCCGATGCGCAGCGGCACCCGCTCGCCCGCGGTGGCCAGCACACCGTCGTACAGCCGTGGCGTCTCCGCCGACCACGGCCGGACCGGCACGGTCAGCGGCTCTCCGGTGGCGATGTCGATGCCGAGCTCCGGTACGGTCACGCGGCCGGGCACGTCCGAGTCGACGCGCAGCGTGCCGGTGCCGGTGGTGTGGTCGTAGGAGGCGTGCACGAAGTGGTCCAGGACGCCGTCCGCCGGCCGGTGCAGCAGGGTCACGTCACGGAAGATGCCCGGCAGCCACCACTGGTCCTGGTCCTCGAGGTACGAGCCCGCCGACCACTGGTGGACGCGGACCGCCAGTACGTTGTCCGCGGTCTTCAGCAGATGGCCGACCGCGAACTCGTGCGGAAGCCGGGACCCTTTGAACTCGCCGAGTTCCGTGCCGTTCAACCAGACCCGCGCGCAGGACTCCACCCCGTCGAAGCGCAGCACCGCGCCGCCCTCGGCGGGCCAGTCCGCGGGCAGGCCGAAGACGCGCAGGTGGTCGCCGGTCGGGTTCTCGGTCGGCACGCGCGGCGGGTCGACGGGGAAGGGGTAGAGATGGTTGGTGTAGACGGGGGATCCGAAACGGCCGCCGCCGTGGAGGACCCAGTGGCCGGGGACCGGGATCTCCGCCCAGCCGCCGGCGTCGTACCCCTCCGCCGCGAAGGAGTCGTCCTCGGCGTCGGCCGTCGGCGACAGCCGGAAACGCCATGTGCCGTTCAGGGAAAGGGACGTGGCGTCCGATGACGCGTACCGGGCGCGGGGCGGGAGGGCCCCGGATCCCGGCGAGACGTCCTCGACGTAAGTGGTCACGGTGTGGGTGCGAAAGGACATCGGTCTCCTAGCTCAGCCCTTTTTCCAGCCGTTGATGAGCGCGATCGTGGCGATCGCCGTGCGGAAGTTCCGCGAGTCGGGCAGACGACACGTCAGTACGCGCCCCGGTATCCGAGCCCGTCCCCACGTGCGGCCTCCTCCAGTTCCTTCGGGAACCCGAGGAAGTACTGCCGGAACAGCAAGCCGGTGAAACCGCCGAAGAGCTTCGGACGATGAGGCTCCCGCCGTGCCGCCGACGGTGAGGGGACGATGTCTGCGGGAAGGACATGGGGTGAGGCGGGGCGAGGGCCGCCGGGGCAGGGTGAGGGCGAGGACCCGACGCTTCTTCGGATTTCGTTGCAATGAGCTACTGAAACACCTGGTTCGGTAAATACATGGCCATGCTTGTGCGCTTTCAGTACCTTTCCGTGCATGACCTCAGATGCCCTCGCCACCCGGCTTCCCGAGACCGACCGCACCCGCCACCGCCGCCTTCGCGAGCAGGGCAGCCTCGAGCGGGCTGATCTGGAGGCGGTTCTCGACGCCGGGTTCGTCTGTCACCTGGGCGTGGTGATCGACGGGCGGCCGGTGGTCGTGCCCACCGTGTACGGGCGGGACGAGCGGTGGCTCTATGTGCACGGGTCCGTGGCCAGCCGCAGTCTCGCCGGTGACGTGCCGGTCTGTGTGACCGTCACGCACGTCGACGGACTCGTGCTCGCCCGGTCCGTTTTCGAGCACGGGGTGAACTACCGCAGCGCCATGATCCACGGTGACGCCCGCAAGGTCACCGACCCCGAGGAGAAGCTGGAGGGGCTGCGCCGGCTCACCGAGCACTCGGCGCCGGGGCAGTGGTCGTACGTCCGCCGGCCGAACCGCAAGGAACTCGCCGCCACCACCCTCCTCGCCCTCTCCCTGGAGGAGGCCTCCGTCAAGATCCGCACCGGCGCCCCCGACGACGGCGACGGACCCGACGCGGCCCTCGGCCTGTGGGCCGGAGTGCTGCCCCTCACCACCGCCTGGGGGACACCCGTGCCCGACCCGGCACTGCCGCCGGAGACGGCCGTGCCGGCACACATCGCGCGCCGTGCGGGGACCCGGCACGGCTGACCGGGAGGCGGGGGCATACGGTGAGAGCCGTACGCCTGAGCCGGGAGGAGATTTTACGGATGGGCAGTCGTACCGCGCTGGTCGAGGATCTGATGGAGCGCTTTCCGCATGTGCCGCGGGAAGCCGTCTTCAAGGAGGACCTGCTCCGGGGTGGCGTCGCCTTCGACCAGTCCGCCCTCAGCGACAACGAGGACGGGGACGTCAAGCCGAAGTCCTACTTCATCTTCTCCTTCGACCACGGCACCCTGCCCGAGCTGGGCGAGGCCGCGCTGCGCCGGCCACCGGAGGAGATCATCCTCACGGGCGGACCGTACGACCTGCGCCGTACCGTCGTCTCCGTGCGGGTGAACCCGGCCTCGCCGTACCGGGTCGCCGCCGACGCCGAGGGGCTGCTCGGCCTGTACCTGGACGGGAAGCGGATCGCCGACGTCGGTGTGCCGCCGATGCCCGAGTACTACCGGCACACCCTTTCCAACGGCAAGTCAGTCATGGAGGTCGCCCCCACCATCCAGTGGGGCTACCTGATCTACCTGACCGTCTTCCGGGTCTGCCAGTACTTCGGCGCCAAGGAGGAGTGCCAGTACTGCGACATCAACCACAACTGGCGCCAGCACAAGGCGGCCGGCCGGCCGTACACAGGGGTCAAGGACGTCGACGAGGTCCTTGAAGCACTGGAGATCATCGACCGGTACGACACCCAGAAGTCGTCCACCGCCTACACCCTCACCGGCGGCGCCATCACCAAGACCGTCGGCGGGCGCGACGAGGCCGACTTCTACGGCCGTTACGCCAAGGCCATCGAGGAGCGCTTCCCGGGCCGCTGGATCGGCAAGGTCGTCGCGCAGGCGCTGCCCAAGGCGGACGTGCAGCGGTTCAAGGACTACGGCATCCAGATCTACCACCCCAACTTCGAGGTGTGGGACCGCCGGCTGTTCGAGCTGTACTGCCCCGGCAAGGAGCGCTACGTCGGCCGGGACGAGTGGCACCGCCGCATCCTGGACTCGGCCGACGTCTTCGGCGCGCGCAACGTCATCCCCAACTTCGTGGCGGGCGTGGAGATGGCCGAGCCGTTCGGCTTCACCACCGTGGACGAGGCCATCGCGTCCACCACCGAGGGCCTTCGTTTCTTCATGTCGCACGGCATCACGCCCCGCTTCACCACCTGGTGCCCGGAGCCCACGACCCCGCTGGGCAAGGCCAACCCGCAGGGCGCGCCGCTGGAGTACCACATCCGGCTGCTGGAGGCCTACCGCGCCACCATGGACGACTTCGGTCTGTCCTCCCCGCCCGGCTACGGCCCGCCCGGGCCCGGCCGTGCGGTCTTCTCCGTCAGCTCCTTCATGGACAGCCTCCCGGCGCGCGAGCCCGCGCAGGCGGAGGAGACGGCACAGGCGTGAGGCGACCTGGGCGGGCGGCTCCCCAGTGAGCTGAGCTCGTTCGCGGACACGGCAGTCCCAGGCCCGACCTGCCGACCGCCCAGGGCGCCGCCGAGGCCGCGCCGTTCTCGCTCGGGATCGGCAGCCCACCGACTCTGCGACGCCCGGCTGCGCGACGCCCGCCGGGCCGCAGGGCTGCCGACGGTCCCGGCCCTCGTCACCGCCGTACGCAGCGCGGCCGTCGGCTGGGAGCCGACGGCCGCGGCCACCGGCTCGACCCCGGCCACCCCGTCGCGCTGCGGGGACTGCGGGACATGCAGGAGGAGACCTACGCCTCGCCGCTGTGGCCGCCGAGGTGGAGACGCTGCCCGTCCGCCGCGGCCCGCCCGCTCGGCCGGACCCGGCCGGCGTCGTGGCCGCACTCGACCAGGCCGGCGCCCTGTTCCAGGACCGCCGCCGGCCCGCCCACCGCGACAGCCCGACCGACTCCGGGTGCCGCAGCCACGCCCGGCTGCCGGACGCCGTCAGCGGCACGCCCGCCACCGCGCCCGACGACCTCTCCCGGCACCTCGCCACCTGCCCGCGGTGCGTAGAGGCCACCACCTGCCTGCGTCCGTACGGCGGCGCCCTGCCCGCGGCCCCGGCCGAGGAAGTGATCGGCAGAGAAGGCCTCGCCCACCCGGGACACCGCCGCCGTGCCGCCGAGGTCCGCCCCGGCACCGGCCGCCCCGGCACCGCCGCCCCTCCCACCGCCCACCCACAGCTCAACGGCTCGCCCGGCGCGGCGGACTGAGCGAATACGGCGCCGCAAGAAAAATGCTTTGACGCCACGCCGCGCCCCCGGGCTACAGTGGGCCCGCGCGTCGAGGTGACGTGCGTGAGCGCGAGCAGGAACGAGGAGGTGTCGACCGAATGGCTGTCACTGAGCTGGGCGCTGCCCTCATCCAGGAACTCCTCAAGTCCACCTCCGTGGCCACCGGCTGACGAACCGGCGCCTGCGCGCCCGCCCGGGGCCACCCTTGTGAAGGGTCTCCCTTGACTTCCACCTCCGCTGCTTTCTCCGCGCTGGCTCCCTACGGCTGGGACGCGGACTGGGCCGACGCATTCACCCCCTACGCGAGCGAAGGGCTGCTGCCCGGGCGGGTGATCCGGGTCGACCGCGGCCAGTGCGACGTCGTCACCTCGGGCGGAGTCGTCCGCGCCGACACCGCCTTCGTCACCCCGCACGACCCGATGCGAGTCGTGTGCACCGGCGACTGGGTCGCCCTCGAACCCGGCGGCAACCCCCGCTATGTGCGCGCGTATCTGCCGCGCCGCACCGCCTTCGTGCGCTCCACCTCGTCCAAGCGGTCCGAGGCGCAGATCCTCGCCGCCAACGTCGACCACGCCGTCGTCGCCGTCTCCCTCGCCGTCGAACTCGACCTCGGCCGCGTCGAACGCTTCCTCGCCCTCGCCTGGGAGTCCGGCGCACAGCCCGTGGTCGTCCTCACCAAGGCCGACCTCGTACCGGACCCGGTGACCCTCGCCCACCTCGTCCAGGACGTCGAGACGGCCGCGCCCGGCGCGCCCGTGGTCACGGTCAGCGCCCTGCACGGCGACGGACTCGACGTGCTCGGCGCGCTCGTCGGCTCCGGTACGACCGTGCTGCTCGGGCAGTCCGGCGCCGGCAAGTCCACGCTCGCCAACGCCCTCGTGGGCGAGGACGTCATGGACGTGCAGGCCGCCCGCGACGTCGACGGCAAGGGGCGGCACACCACCACCACCCGCAACCTCCTGGCCCTGCCCGGCGGGGGAGTGCTCATCGACACACCCGGCCTGCGGGGCGTCGGCCTCTTCGACGCCGAGGGCGGAGTCGGGCAGACGTTCGCCGAGATCCAGGAACTGGCCGGGCGGTGCCGGTTCCACGACTGCGCCCACGAGACCGAGCCGGGCTGCGCGGTGCGCTCCGCCGTGGACAGCGGCGAACTTCCGGTACGACGGCTGGAGAGCTACCGCAAGCTGATGCGGGAGAACCAGTGGATCGTGGCCAAGACCGACGCGAGGGTCCGTGCGGAGCTTCGGCGGAACTGGAAGCAGAAGGGAGCCGAAGGCCGGGTGGCGATGGAGATCAAGCGCGGGCGCCGCTCGTAGCCGGCCCGTGCCGCAGCGGGTGTCCGCAGTGGGTGTCCGGGGCCTGCCGTCCCCGGACACCCGGCGGGATCGGCTTGATGTCCGATTTCCGCCAGCCGACCTGCGCCCGCCGCCCCACACTGGACCATGTGAGGGACGAAGACAGCAGGTACGAGGCCGTGCGCAGCCGGGACGGCCGGTTCGACGGGGCGTTCTTCTTCGCCGTCGCGACCACCGGCATCTACTGCCGGCCCAGCTGCCCCGCGGTGACACCCAAGCGGCACAACGTGCGGTTCTTCCCCACGGCCGCAGCCGCCCAGGGGTCCGGCTTCCGGGCCTGCCGCCGGTGCCGTCCGGACGCGGTGCCGGGTTCGGCGGAGTGGAACGTCCGCGCGGACGTCGTCGGCCGGGCCATGCGCCTGATCGCCGACGGCGTCGTGGACCGCGAGGGCGTCGCCGGGCTCGCCGGACGGCTCGGCTACAGCGCCCGGCAGGTGCAGCGGCAGCTCACCGCCGAGCTGGGCGCCGGCCCCGTGGCGCTCGCCCGCGCCCAGCGGGCGCACACCGCGCGGGTGCTGCTGCAGACCACCGACCTGCCGGTCACCGAGATCGCCTTCGCGTCCGGGTTCGCCAGCGTGCGGCAGTTCAACGACACCGTCCGGCAGGTGTACGACTCGACACCGACCCAGGTCAGGGCCGCCGCACCCCGCGGCGCGGGCGCCCGCCGGGCCACCCCGGGTGCCGGCATCCCGCTACGGCTCGCCCACCGCGGGCCGTACCAGGCCGCCCCGGTCTTCGACCAACTGGCCCGGGAGGCCGTACCGGGCGTCGAGGAGGTCACCGGCGGCCGTGGCGGCCGTACCTACCGGCGTACCCTGCGACTGCCGTACGGCACCGGGCTCGTCGCCGTCACGGAGCGTACCCGGGCGCCGCAGCCGGGCCGCGGCACACATCCGGGCGGCTGGCTCGACGCACGCCTGCACCTCACCGACCCGCGCGACCTGGCCACCGCCGTCCAGCGGCTGCGGCGGCTGTTCGACCTGGACGCCGACCCGTACGCCGTCGACGAGCGGCTCGGCGCCGACCCGCGGCTCGCCCCGCTGGTCGCCGCCCGGCCCGGACTGCGCTCGCCCGGCGCCGTCGACCCGCTGGAGCCCGCCGTACGCGCCCTGGTCGGGAAGGAGGAGGCAGAACAGCTGGTCCGGCGGTGCGGCAAAGCGCTCGACGCGCCCTGCGGCAGCCTCACCCACCTCTTCCCGGAGCCCGCCACCCTCGCCGAGGCCGAGCCCGGCGGACCGCTCGGCGCGCTCGCCGCCGCCCTCGCCGACGGCACCGTACGCCTCGATCCCGGCGCCGACCGGGACGGCACCCAAGAGGCCCTGCTCGCGTTGCCCGGCATGGACCCGGCCGTCGTCGCCGTCCTGCGGGCCCGAGCCCTCGGCGACCCGGACGTGGCACCGCCCGGCACCGACGTGCCCGACGCCTGGCGGCCCTGGCGGTCGTACGCGGTCCAGCATCTGTACGTGGCAGGGGAGTGGAACCGGTGACGATCGTGTACTTCACCCATCTGGACACGCCCGTCGGGCGGCTGCTGCTCACCGCCGACGCCGACGGCGCGCTCACCTCGCTGTCCGTGCCCGGACAGAAGGGCGGGCGGGCCGTGCAGGACGGCTGGCGCGGCGATCCCGGGCCGTTCCGGGCGGCGCGGGCGCAGCTCGCCGCCTACTTCGCCGGGGAACTCAGCGTGTTCCGGCTGCCGTTGCACGCGCAGGGCACCGAGTTCCGGCAGCGGGTGTGGGCCGCGCTGGACGAGGTGCCGTACGGCGCCACCGTCAGCTATGGGGAGATCGCCGCACGGATCGGCGCTTCCCGGGCGGCCGTTCGCGCCGTCGGCGGAGCGGTGGGTGCCAATCCCCTGCTGATCGTGCGCCCCTGCCACCGGGTGATCGGCGCGGACGGGTCGATGACCGGTTACGCGGGCGGACTCGAGCGCAAGGTACGCCTGCTCACGCTGGAGGGCGCGCTCACGCCTCCTTCAGGCCCCAGCTGTGCACCTTGCGCGGATGGACGCGGATCAGCTCCTCGCTGAAGTGCGCGCCCAAGTCATGGGGGCCTACGAGGAGTTCGGCCTCGCCGCGGATGTCCACGCCGCGCACCCGCCAGGGCCGCATGCTCACGATGTCGTCCACGACCAGGGCGATCCGGGGGTTCTTCTGGAGATTGCGCCATTTCTTCGTGGTGCCCATCGAGTAGCCGCCGATCAGGAGGGTGCCGTCGTCCTGGAGGCGGAAGCCCACGGGGTTGGCCTGCGGCTGCCCGTGCGGGTCCACGGTCGCCATGCGGCCGAGCCGCTGGGAGCGGAGATACGCGCGCTCGGCCTCGGTGAATGCGGTCATGGCGGTAGCCAAGCACGCCTGTCCGCCGCGCACATCGGCTCTCCGGCGTAGGACCCGGGACCTGCACCCCGGCTGCGCCGAGCGGGTGGACCAGAGCCGTGCTTCCCGCTCCCCGAGGCGGGCGTATGGCACGGTCCCTCCCACGGATCATGGAAGGGCGGGCGTGCACATGGCCAAGGTCGGACGCGTCCTCGCGGTCCTGCTGCTCGTGGCGCTGCCGGGTACGGCGGCGGGGGTGTCCGGGGCGCGGGCCGGAGCCCGGGGCGGTGGCTGGACCGGCAGCTGGGAGACCGCCCCCTCCGGGACCGCCGCCGCGCTGCCCGGCGCCGCCGTCCGCAACGTCGTCCACCTCAGTGTCGGCGGCACCACCGTGCGCCTACGGCTCAGCAACCGGCTCGGCACCGCGCCGCTCGGCCTCGACGCCGTCACCGTCGCGCTCAGGCTGGCGGCCGACGCGGACGCCGTGCCCGGCACCGTGCGCGCCGTGACCTTCGACGGCGAGCCCGCGGTCACCGTCCCGCCGGGCCAGGACATGGTCAGCGACCCGGTGCCGCTGCCCGTCCCGGACGCCGCCGACCTGCTCGTCACCGTCCACACCCCCATCGACTGCGGTCCGGCCACCTACCACCGCACCGCCCTCCAGACCGGCTACCTGGCCCCCGACGGCGCCGGGCACGCCGACGACGAGGATGGCGCCGCGTACACCGGCCGCACCACCTCCTGGTACTACGTCACCGGCGTCGACGTGCAGGGCGGCACCGCCGCCGGCAGCGTCGTCGCCCTCGGCGACTCCCTCACCGACGGCACCGGCTCGACCCGCGAGACCAACTCCCGCTGGCCCGACCGCCTCGCCGCGCTGCTGCGCGCACACCGGCTCGGCGTCCTCAACGCCGGGGTCGCCGGGAACCGGCTGCTGCGCGACGGCACCGGACCGAGCGCCCTCGCCCGGCTGGACGCGGACGCCCTGGACCGGGCCGGGGTACGGGTCCTCGTCGTCCTCGAAGGCATCAACGACATCAAGGGCGCCCCGCCCGCCGACGACGTCACCGCCTTCACCGACGCCTACCGCACCCTCGTCGCCCGCGCCCACGCACGCGGTATCCGGGTCGTCGGCGTCACCCTCACGCCGTACGGCGGCTACTTTGCCTGCACGGCGGCCGGTGAGGCGGTACGGCAGCAGGTCAACGCGTTCATCCGCACGGGCGGTGCCTTCGACGCGGTCGCCGACGCCGACGCCGCGGTGCGCGACCCGGCCGACCCGCAGCGCATCCTGCCCGGCTACGACCCCGGGGACCACCTGCACCTCAACGACGCGGGCATGGCCGCCGTCGCCGGTGCCGTCGGCCTCGCGCTGGCGTCCTGAGCGGTCCCGCGACCGTTCGGCCCAGCACCCGGCACGCCGCCTCGCGCGGCTCGTCGGGCCCTGTCTCATACGGCTGTTCGGCTCATCCCTCCACCGGCCGTTCGAGGCGGTCCGAGGAGCGGGATTTTCCCGATGTCCCGTTTTCCTGCGGCCCGTGCGGTGGACAATGACGGGCATGAGCCAGCAGGGGGGCAGGCCCGCGCGCCAAGAGGACGACTGGTGGCGGGAGCTGTACGACGACTCCACCGACGACACGGGCCCCACGCAGGCGCCCGACTCCCTGGACGACCGCTTCGCGTCGGCGAGGAGCACCGTGGCGGCCCATGAACCGTCTGCCGAGCCGGCGCAGCCCGCGCCGCCGGCCGAGCCCGCGCCGCCGGCCGAGTCCGCGCCGCCGGCCGAGTCCGCGCCGCCGGCCGAGTCCGCGCCGCCGGCCGAGTCCGCGCCGCCGGCCGAGTCCGCCGGGCGCGTGGAGCCTGCCGTACCCGCGCAGCGCACCGCGGAGCCCGTCGCCGGACCGGTGGCCGGGCAGCCCGCCCCCACCCTCACGCCCACGCCGTCCTCGGCTCTGCCCGCACCCACCGACTACGTGGGCTCCGGGCCGCCCACCTACGACCCCGAGCCCACCGCTCTCCCGCCCGCCGACCCGGACCAGTTGGACGAACTCGTCGCCGACACCGTGCTGGACGGGGCGCGTTGCGGGGCGTGCACGCTGCGGGCGGTGTCGCTGCGCGGGGACTCGGCGCGATACCGGGGCGAGCCGCGCCGGGACGCGCTGCTCACCGCGCGGTTCGGCGCGGGGGAGCAGGCGCTCGTGCTGGTCGCGATGGCGACCGGCACGCGGGCGGTGCCGGGCGCGCACCGGGCGGCGGCCGAGGCGTGCCGGTGGATCGGGCGGGCCGTGGGCCGCAGCCACCAGCGGCTGGCCGAGGACATCCGGGCCGCCCGGCGCGACGACCTGAAGTCGGGGCTGCACCGGCTGACGGACCGCAGCCTCGGCAGGCTCCGGGCGAGCGCCGCCGAGCGGGGCGCCGACCCGGAGGAGTACCCGGCGTACCTGCGCTGCCTGCTGCTGCCCGCCCATCCGGACTGCCGTACCCGCGTGTTCTTCGGTGTCGGCGACGGTGGACTGTTCCGGCTGCGGGACGGCGAGTGGCAGGACATCGAACCGCACGTCCCCCCGGACGACACCACCGGCGCACCGGTCCCCGGCTTCGGCTCGCTGCCCGCGGAGACACCCGGGGGCGACCGGCTCACCATGGACCTCGGCATCACGACGGCGCCGAGCCCGCACGAGCCGGCCCCGCCGCCACGCGAACGCTTCCGCTTCCGCGCCTCGGTGGGCCGCCCGGGTGACGCCCTGGTGATGTGCAGCGCGGGCCTGGCCGAGCCGCTGCACGGCGAGCCCGCGCTCTGCGCCTACCTGGCGCGGCGCTGGTCCGGCCGTACCCCACCAGGGCTCGCCGCGTTCCTCGCGGACGCCCAGGTGCGCGTGAAGGGGTACGCGGACGACCGTACGGTCGTGGCTGTCTGGGAGGCGTAACCGACAACGCTGTGACTGTATGGAGTCATGGCCAAACAGAACGTCGCCGAGCAGTTCGTCGACATCCTCGTCCGCGCCGGGGTGCGCCGCCTCTACGGCGTGGTCGGCGACAGCCTCAACCCTGTCGTGGACGCCGTCCGCCGCAACGCGGCCATCGACTGGATCCACGTGCGCCACGAGGAGACCGCCGCCTTCGCGGCCGGTGCCGAGGCCCAGATCACCGGGAAACTGACCGCCTGCGCCGGTTCCTGCGGGCCGGGCAACCTGCACCTGATCAACGGCCTGTACGACGCCCACCGTTCCATGGCCCCGGTGCTCGCACTCGCCTCGCACATCCCCGCCGGCGAGATCGGCCTCGGCTACTTCCAGGAGACCCACCCCGACCGGCTGTTCCAGGAGTGCAGCCACTACAGCGAGCTGATCTCCAGCCCGAAGCAGATGCCCCGGCTGCTGCACACCGCCATCCAGCACGCGGTCGGGCGGAGCGGCGTGAGCGTGGTGACGCTGCCCGGAGACATCGCCGCCGAACCCGCCCCGGAGAAGGCCCCGCAGAGCGCCCTGGTCACCTCCCGGCCCACCGTCCGGCCCGGCGACGCCGAGATCGACCGGCTGGCGGAGATGATCGACGCCGCCGAGAAGGTCACCCTGTTCTGCGGCAGTGGGACGGCCGGTGCGCACGCCGAGGTGATGGAGTTCGCCGGGAAGATCAAGTCACCGGTGGGGCACGCCCTGCGCGGGAAGGAGTTCATCCAGTACGACAACCCGTACGACGTCGGCATGAGCGGACTGCTCGGCTACGGCGCCGCCTACGAGGCCACCCACGAGTGCGACCTGCTGATCCTGCTCGGCACCGACTTCCCGTACAACGCCTTCCTGCCGGACGACGTGCGGATCGCCCAGATCGACGTGCGGCCGGAGGTCCTCGGCCGCCGCTGCCGGCTCGACCTCGCCGTGTGGGGCGACGTACGCGAGACGCTGCGCTGCCTGATCCCGCGGGTGAAGGAGAAGACCAGCCGGCGTTTCCTCGACAGGATGCTGAAGAAACACGCCGACGCGTTGGAGGGCGTCGTCAAGGCGTACACGAGGAAGGTCGACAAGCACGTCCCGGTCCACCCCGAGTACGTGGCCGCCGTACTCGACGAAGTCGCCGACGACAACGCCGTGTTCACGGTCGACACCGGTATGTGCAATGTGTGGGCCGCCCGGTACGTCTCGCCCAACGGGCGCCGCCGGATCATCGGTTCGTTCTCGCACGGTTCGATGGCGAACGCGCTGCCCATGGCGATCGGCGCGCAGTTCACCGACCGGGACCGCCAGGTGGTGTCGATGTCCGGGGACGGCGGGTTCGCCATGTTGATGGGCGACTTCCTGACGCTCGTACAGCACAACCTGCCCGTCAAGGTCGTCCTGTTCAACAACTCCTCCCTCAGCATGGTGGAGTTGGAGATGCTGGTCGCCGGACTTCCCTCCTACGGCACCGCCAACACCAACCCCGACTTCGCCGCCGTGGCCCGCGCCTGCGGTGCCCACGGGGTGCGGGTGGAGCATCCCAAGCAGCTCGCCGGCGCGCTGAAGGAGGCCTTCAGGCACAAGGGGCCCGCGCTGGTGGACGTGGTGACCGATCCGAACGCGCTGTCCATCCCGCCGAAGATCAGCACCGAGATGGTCACCGGCTTCGCCCTGTCCGCATCGAAGATCGTGCTGGACGGCGGTGTGGGCCGCATGCTCCAGATGGCCCGCTCCAATCTGCGCAACGTCCCCCGGCCGTGAACCCGCCGCCCCCGCACGACGCGGAACGTCGGTTTCCGGACATTTTCCCGTCGCGCGGCGGCGGCCGGACACCCGGTGCCGGGGGCGCCGTCCCTCCGTGCCGGGGCGAACGGGTTGCCGTACGGCGACCGCCCGGTGTCCCGCGGCGGTCCAAGCGGGCGCGGCGCGAGCGGGAGGGGGCCGCAGGACCGGTGAGCAGGGGCGTCGAACAGTGGCCGAACAGGCGGGCGTGGCCGGGCCGCAAGGAGTGTGCGGGGGCCGGCCGGGAAAGGATCTGCCGTGAACGTGTTCGACCGGAGGGGCGGTTCAGCGGCGTCGGGCGGGGGTCATGAAGAGGCAGGCACGAGGGGGCGGCCCGGTGGCCGTCGGGGGCGCCTCGGCACAGGCGGGGGAGCCGGTCCGGGCGGGCAGGCCGGTACAGCTCCGGCGCAGGCTGGGACGGGCTGACCTGAAGGCGGTGCCGGAGGCGCGCCGGGAGGTGCGCGAACTGCTGCAGCACTGGGGCAGGCCGGGCCGCTCGCAGATCGCCGAACTGCTGACGAGTGAACTGGTCACCAACGCGCTCGTCCACACCGACGACGAAGCTGTCCTGACAGCCGTGGTCGGGCCCGGCGTACTGCGGGTGGAGGTACGGGACTTCATGGCGTGCAGGCCGCATCTGCGGGCGCCTGACGCGGACAGTGACACCCACGGCCGTGGCCTGCTCCTGGTGCAGTCCCTCGCGGACGCGTGGGGCGTACGGCCGCACAAGGTGGGCAAGTCGGTGTGGTTCGAGCTGGGGCCCGAGGCCGCGTGAGCCCAGCGGTGACGGAACGACGCGCATGCGCGTCGGCACAGGGACGGAAACGGGCCGGGGCGTGACCCCTGCGGTCACGCCCCGGCCCGTCGGATGCCAGACGTCCGGACTGTCAGGCCCGGCCTAGCCGAACTGCTGCTCCAGATCCTTCAGTTTGCGCTCCAGGGAGTCCAGTCGCGGCAGAGCCATGGTGTCGTCCTCCGCGGTGAGGTCGACGGTGACCGGCTCAGAGCCGCGGCGGACCGGCTGGAGGGAGGGCCGAGCGCGTACCGGCAGCTGCTCCGCGGTCGATAGGGCAGGCTCCGCGGTCGGCTGCGCGGAGCCGCGCTCCACGGCCTGCACCTCGACCTGACGCCCTCCGGCGCGGCCGGCGAAGCCGCGGTGACCCCGGCTGATGGCCTTGAGCTGGGCGCGCTCCATCCGCTCCTGCTCGCGCCGCCGCTGCCGCGTCTCCTCCTTCTTCCGCGCGTCGTCGCGGACCTCCTCGACTGCCTCGTCGAGGCTGCGCACGTTCTCCAGCAGCATCAGCGACCACGCCCTGTAGGTCTCGCGGGGAGCCCGCAGCCAGCGCACGATGCGGATCTGCGGCAGCGGACGCGGCACCAGGCCCTGCTCGCGCAGCGCGGCCCGTCGGGTCTGCTTCAGTGCCCGGTCGAACAGCACGGCCGCCGACAGGGACATGCCCGAGAAGAACTGCGGGGCGCCCGCGTGGCCGACACCCCTGGGCGCGTGCACCCAGTTGAACCAGGCCGCTGCCGCCGCGAACAGCCACACCAGTATCCGGGAACCGAGGGCCGCGTCACCGTGGCTGGCCTCGCGCACCGCGAGGACGGAGCAGAACATCGCCGCGCCGTCCAGGCCGAACGGCACCAGGTACTGCCAGCCGTCGGTCAGTCCGAGGTTCTGCTCGCCGAAGCCGACCAGGCCGTGGAAGGACAGGGCAGCCGCCACCGCGGCACAGCAGAACAGAAGCACGTAGGAGGCCGTGCCGTAGATGGCCTCCTTGCGCCTGCGGCGCTCCTCGCTGCGCTCCCACGAGTCGTCCGCACTCGCGTTCTCCCCGGAGGAGCGCTTGCCGCGCGCGAGCACCGCCACCGCCGCCAGCATGCCCAGGAGCAGTACGGCGCCCGGAAGCAGCCAGTTCAGCGATATGTCGGTCAGTCTCATCAGGGGTCCCTTGCATTGGGATAGGGCGTAACGCCCGCCATAGTGGCCCACTCCCGAGGGCCCTCAGGGGGTTTCGGGGCAAGAGGCCGCCAAGGAGGTGCAAGGGGATGCCCAGGACGGCGTTCTGCTCGAACTGCCGCATGAGGGGCGGGAGTTGAGTTCGAATAAGACTACCCGTACGGATGGTTCCTCGGAAAGTTCCTGCGGCAAGTGAGGAACTCGTGAATTACCTGTCCGCGACCGGGCGGTCCCATCGCGATGATCTTAGTGGATGAGTGGCCGTACCCGGCGGCCGTGCGGGAGTCACGGAGCGCGCTCAGGCAAGGTAAGGCTAGCCTGATCAGGCGCTTTCGAAGTTTGACGTACCGGCCGGTGCGCATAAGGTGCTTGACGGACAGGAGACAACCCGTCGTTAATGACCCAAGTGCCGACAAGCCGCCAGGAGGGCCCGTGAAGCAGGGCGCGCAGGGCTTTCCCGCCGCCGTGCGGGGCGCGCGCGGTGAGCACACGCAGAGTGAGCAGCCGATTGCGCAGCCGCGTTCCGTCGTGCGGCGCTCCTCCGTGCGCGGGCAGATCCTGGACGCGCTGCGCACGGCCCTGGTGACCGGCGAGCTGCACCCCGGGCAGGTCTATTCGGCGCCGGTGCTCGGGGAGCGTTTCGGGGTCTCCGCGACGCCCGTGCGGGAGGCCATGCAGCAGCTCGCCCTGGAGGGTGCCGTCGAGGTCGTGCCCAACCGCGGCTTCCGGGTCGTCGAGCGCGGCGCACGTGAGCTGGCCGAGCTGGCGGAGGTACGGGCGCTGATCGAGGTGCCGGTGATGATGCAGCTCGCCTGCACGGTGGCCGCCGAACGGTGGGCCGAACTCCGGCCGCTCGCGGAGGAGACGGTATGCGCCGCATCCTCCGGCTGCGCGGCGACGTACGCGGAGTCCGACCGGGCCTTCCACCGGGCGCTGCTGTCCCTGTCCGGCAACGGGCAGCTGGTCCGGATCGCGGAGGACCTGCACCGGCGCGCGCAGCTGCCGCTGGTCGGGGGGCCGGTTCGGCACAGGCGGGCGGAGCTGCTGGCGGACGCGGCGGAGCACACGGCGCTGCTCGAGGCGCTGATCGCGCGGGACCTGGACGTGGTGCGGGACCTGGTGGGCGAGCACTTCGCGGGCGCGGACTGATCGGTCCCCTGTGCTTCGGCGGACGACCACCCTGGAAGGCGCGGGCCGCCTTCCAGGGTGGGTCCGTCGTGGCCGCTCGCGTTGTACCGCGTGGCTGTGGGGGCGGGGGCCTGTCGGTGGGGTGACCTTCCGGGTGTGGGTCGGTCGTGGGTGTTCGTGGTGTTTGCCGTGCCTCTGGGGGCCCGGAGGGCGCTTTCCGGGGTGGGTCGGTCGTGGCCGCTCGGGTTGTGCCGCGTGGCTGTGGGGGTGGGGGCCTGTCGGTGGGGTGACCTTCCGGGTGTGGGTCGGTCGTGGGTGTTCGTGGTGTTTGCCGTGCCTCTGGGGGCCCGGGGGGCTGTCGGCGGGGTGGCTTTCCGGGATGGGTCCGCTGTGGCCGCTCGCGTTGTTTCCCGCGCCCTTGGGAAGCCGCGGTCCCGTCGGCGCGGGCACGTGAAACCCCGGTCGGCCCACGCCTACGCCGTCGCCACCCCCGGCGTGGGCGGCGTCAGCTGCCGGGCCAGCCAGGTGGGTACACCCCCGAGGAGTCGAAACAGACGCCGGGCCTCATCGCGCAGCCGGGACGCCTCCGGTTCGGACTCCGTGTCCGCCAGGGACGCCAGCGCGGGCGCCGTACCCACCAGGTACCCCAGCTCCTCCCTGATCCGGAGGGACTCGGCGAAGCCGTGCCTCGCCTCGGCCAGCTCGCCGTCGCGCAGCGCGAGTCCGGCCAGGTGGCGCCAGGTGAAGGACAGCAGCAGCGGGTCGGCGTGCGCGGTGGCGCCCGCATGGGCCCGGCGGTAGGCCGCGCGGGCCGCCTGCGGGGAGCGGGTCAGGTTCTCGGCGAGCAGACCCCGGCGGAAGTCCAGCAGCGCCCGGCCCGCACCCCCCGGAGGGATCAGCGCCGCCGCCCGGCCGAGCGCCGCCCGCGCCTCGTCCGCCCGGTCCCGTACGCCGTGCAGCGTGGCCGCGTAGGCGAGCTGGCCGCGTTCGCAGGCCGCCGCTCCCCGCTCCTCGTCGCTGTGGGCCAGCGCCTCGGCCATCCGCAGCGCGTCCTCGGCCTCCGCCCAACCGCGCTCGGTGTACAGGCACCGCTCCACCAGCAGCGCGGCCCGTTGCAGAGCCGAGCCGGGGCTGTCGGCCGGCAGCAGCGCCGCCGCGTCTGCCCAGCAGGCCCGCGAGCGCAAGCGCCATACCGCGGTCTGGAGCGGATCGTCGTCGGCGGTCGTTCCGTTACCAGACATGGCGGAATGCGCCACGTTGCCTCCCCGAGCACGCCATCGAGCTGTTGAGTGGTGGCGGCATTCCAGCACCAATATCCGCGCCGGGCCAAGAGGGTGGGTGAAAGATTTCACAAAGTAGGGGGAGGTTGGCGTGACTTGGTTTGTCCGCCGTGCACCCCCGTGACCTCAGCTCATGCGCAGCGCCAGGAAGAAGTCGAGCTTGTCCTCCAGGCGCGACAGGTCACGTCCCGTCAACTGCTCGATTCGGCCGACCCGGTAGCGCAGCGTGTTGACGTGCAGGTGGAGGCGGGTGGCGCAGCGGGTCCAGGAGCCGTCGCAGTCCAGGAACGCCTCCAGGGTCGGGATCAGCTCCGCGCGGTGGCGGCGGTCGTACTCCTTCAGGGGGTCGAGCAGGCGCGCGGTGAACGCGCGGCGGACGTCGTCGGGGACGAACGGCAGCAGCAGGACGTGACTGGCCAGTTCCTGGTGGCCGGCCGCGCAGACCCGGCCGGGGCGGGCCGCCGCCACCCGGCGGGCGTGCCGGGCCTCCTCCAGAGCCCCCCGCAGTCCCTCCGCGGAGTGCACGGCAGCGCTGACGCCGAGGGTCAGCCGCCCGTCGTCGTCCAGGCCCGCCGACAGCGGCTCCCGTACGGACTTCACGAGGGCGTCGGCGAGCAGGCCCCGCTCGGAGCCGTCGTGCTCGCTGGAGACCGCCGGGAGCGGGACGAGCGCGATCGCCTCGTCGCCGGTGTGCGCGACCGCGATCCGGTCGGACGGCTCGGGGCCGGTGGCCTGCGGGTCGACCAGGACCTCCTCCAGCAGCGACTGGGCGACCGGGCCGCCCTCGATGTCGCCGCCCTCCCACTCGACCCGGGCCACGACCACCTGCCAGTGCGGGGCGGCGCCGAGGCCGGGCAGCAGCACCGGCGCGGCGACCCGGAGGCGCGCGGCGATCTCGGCGGGCGCGGCGCCCGTCTGCACCAGCTCCAGCACCTCCTGCGCGAGCCGGCGCCGCACGGTGCGCGCCGCTTCCCTGCGGTCCCGCTCGACGGCGATCAGCTGGGTGACGCCCTGGAGCAGGTCCAGACGCTCCTCCGGCCAGTCCCCGGCATCCGCCTCGACGGCCAGCAGCCAGTCCGACAGCACCGTCTCGCGCACGTCGCGGGCGGCCTGCGGGGAGCGGCCCGTGGAGCGGATCGGGAAGAGGGAGTACGTCGTCTGGCCGAGCGGCACCCGGTACGGTCCGCGCCGGCCGGTGCGGGTGGCCGCCAAGTGCTCGCCGGCGAGCCTGGCGCAGGTCTCCGCGGGCAGCGCCGGGCCCGCCTCCTTGGAGCCGGCTATCAGCCGGCCGGTGGGGGAGAGTACCCAGGCGCGCAGGTCCAGGTCGGTGCCGAGCAGGTCCAGGACCACGTCCGGGCCGCCGCCCGCCGGGCCCGAGGTCATCATCCGCCGGTGCCGGTCCACCACGGCCGCGAGGTCCCCGGCCCGCTCGACGGAGACCTGCCGTACCACGTGCTCGGTGATCGTCGCGAACGCCACCGACTCGTGCACCGCGAACAGCGGCAGCCGGTGCCGCGCGCAGGCCAGCACCAGGTCGTCCGGCACATCGCCCAGCTCCGCCTCACCGGCCGCCAGCGCCGCCACCCCGGCCTGTACGAGGATCCGCACGAACGGCTCGGAGTCGTCTGCGTTCCGGCGCCAGGCCAGGCCGGTCAGCACCAGTTCGCCGCCGGAGAGGTAGCGGCTCGGATCGCGCAGGTCGGTCGTCATGACCCCGCGCACGGTGCGGTCCAGCTCGTCCTCGCCGCCGAGCAGCCGCAGGCCCAGCGCATCGGTGTCCAGCAGTGCGCGCAGCCGCATGTCGTCGCCGCCGTTCTTTGTCTCGAAACCTACGATGAGCCCCGGTGGAGGGACAGACAGGAGGTACCGGTGCGGGGGCGCACGGGCCGTCCTGCGGGGCCGTCGGGCCGCTTTCCCGCGTTTCCCCGGGAAAACGGAGAGGTTACCGATGACCTTCGTTCATACGAATCTACAAGATGCCCGCCCTGGCCAGCCAACTCCTTCATGGTTTCGGTGACTGACCCCGCTGGAGTGCCGAGCGGTGTACTGAGTCCGCTCCGCGTTGACAGGACACGAACGAGCCGGGCCCGCCGCACACGGATTGGCTCAATCTGAACGACCCACGAGACGAAGAAGAAGAGAGCCGGTCATGGACTTCCTTCGCCCCGCCAGCTGGGAGGAGGCGCTCGCCGCGAAAGCCGAGCACCCCACCGCTGTGCCGATTGCGGGTGGCACCGATGTGATGGTCGAGATCAACTTCGACCACCGCCGGCCCGAGTACCTCCTCGACCTGAACCGCATCGGCGACCTCTACGAATGGGAGGTCGGCGAGGAGACCGTACGGCTGGGTGCCTCCGTCCCGTACACCACGATCATGCAGCATCTCCGTGCCGAGCTGCCGGGCCTCGCGCTCGCCTCGCACACGGTCGCCTCCCCGCAGATCCGCAACCGCGGCGGCGTCGGCGGCAACCTCGGCACGGCCTCGCCCGCCGGTGACGCCCACCCCGCCCTCCTCGCCGCCGGCGCGGAGGTCGAGGTGGCGTCGGCGGCCCGCGGGACCCGGCTGGTCCCGATCGACGAGTTCTACACGGGCGTCAAGCGCAACGCGCTCCAGCCCGACGAACTGATCCGCGCCGTGCACGTGAAGAAGGCGGACGGACCGCAGCAGTACTCCAAGGTCGGCACCCGCAACGCCATGGTCATCGCCGTGTGCGCGTTCGGTCTCGCCCTGCACCCCGAGACCCGCACCGTCCGCACCGGCATCGGCTCCGCGGCCCCCACCCCGGTGCGGGCCGAAGCGGCCGAGGACTTCCTGAACGCGGCCCTGGAAGAGGGCGGCTTCTGGGACAACGGAAAGATCATCAGCCCGTCGGCCGCCAAACAGTTCGCGGACCTGTGCTCCGCCGCCTGCAACCCGATCGACGACGTCCGGGGCACCGCGAGCTACCGCCGCCACGCGGTCGGCGTGATGGCCCGCCGGACGCTCACCTGGACCTGGGAGTCGTACCGCGGCGCCCGCCGCGCATCGGAGGGAGCTGCGTAATGCGCGTCAACTTCACCGTCAACGGACGCCCGCAGGAGGCCGACGACGTCTGGGAGGGCGAGTCCCTGCTGTACGTCCTGCGCGAACGCCTCGGACTGCCCGGCTCCAAGAACGCCTGCGAGCAGGGCGAGTGCGGCTCCTGCACCGTGCGCCTGGACGGCGTCCCGGTCTGCTCCTGCCTGGTCGCGGCCGGGCAGGCCGAGGGCCGCGAGGTCGTGACCGTCGAGGGCCTCGCGGACTACGCCCGGCAGCGCGCCGAGAGCGGCAGCGCGCGCGGCACCTGCGGTACGTCCCTGCAGGACGCCCGGCTGTGGCAGGCCAAGGGCACCGACTCCGGGACCGGCGAAGGAACGGAACTCTCCCCCGTCCAGCAGGCGTTCATCGACGCCGGCGCCGTCCAGTGCGGCTTTTGCACCCCGGGTCTGCTGGTGGCCTCCGACGAACTGCTGGAGCGCAACCCCAACCCGACCGACGCGGACATCCGCGAGGCCCTGTCGGGCAACCTGTGCCGCTGCACGGGCTACGAGAAGATCATGGACGCGGTCCGCCTGGCCGCGGCCCGCCAGTCCGAGGGGGTCTGAGCATGCCGTCCCCCAAGCTCTCCACCACGTTCGAGCAGGGTGGTGCACCCACCGGCGCTCCCACGAAGATCACGCAGGGCTCCCAGACCAAGGGCGGCATCGGCGAGTCCACGCTCCGCCCGGACGGCACCCTCAAGGTCACCGGCGAGTTCGCGTACTCGTCCGACATGTGGCACGAGGACATGCTGTGGGGCCAGATCCTGCGCTCCACCGTCGCGCACGCCGAGATCCTGTCGATCGACACCGCCGAGGCCCTGGCCACGCCGGGCGTCTACGCGGTCATGACGTACGACGACCTGCCGGCCGAGGTGAAGCACTACGGCCTGGAGATCCAGGACACCCCGGTCCTCGCCCACGGCAAGGTACGCCACCACGGCGAGCCCGTCGCCATCGTCGCCGCCGACCACCCGGAGACGGCCCGCCGCGCCGCCGCCAAGATCAAGGTGGAGTACAAGGAGCTGCCCGTCATCACCGACGAGGCCTCCGCCACCGCGCCCGACGCGATCCTCGTCCACGACAACCGCGACGACCACCACTGCGGGCACGTCCCGCACCCCAACATCGTGCACCGGCAGCCGATCGTCCGCGGCAACGTCGAGGAGGCCCGCAGGCGGGCCGACGTGATCGTGGAGGGCGAGTACACCTTCGGCATGCAGGACCAGGCCTTCCTCGGCCCCGAGTCCGGGCTCGCCGTGCCCGAGGAGGACGGCGGCGTCCACCTCTACATCGCCACCCAGTGGCTCCACTCCGACCTGCGCCAGATCGCGCCCGTCCTCGGCCTGCCCGAGGAGAAGGTGCGCATGACCCTGGCCGGCGTCGGCGGCGCCTTCGGCGGTCGCGAGGACCTGTCGATGCAGATCCACGCCTGCCTGCTGGCGCTGCGCACCGGCAAGCCGGTGAAGATCGTCTACAACCGGTTCGAGTCCTTCTTCGGACACGTCCACCGGCACCCCGCCAAGCTGTACTACGAGCACGGCGCCACCAAGGACGGCAAGCTCACGCACATGAAGTGCCGGATCGTGCTGGACGGCGGCGCCTACGCCTCGGCCTCCCCGGCGGTCGTCGGCAACGCCTCCTCGCTCTCCGTCGGCCCGTACGTCGTCGACGACGTCGACATCGAGGCCATCGCCCTCTACACCAACAACCCGCCCTGCGGCGCGATGCGTGGCTTCGGCGCGGTCCAGGCGTGCTTCGCCTACGAGGCACAGATGGACAAGCTCGCGAAGAAGCTCGGCATGGACCCGGTGGAGTTCCGCCAGCTGAACGCGATGGAACAGGGCACGGTCATGCCGACCGGGCAGCCGGTCGACTCCCCGGCCCCGGTCGCCGAACTCCTGCGCCGCGTCAAGGCGATGCCGATGCCGCCCGAGCGCCAGTGGGAGTCCAGCGAGGGCGCCGACGTACGGCAGCTGCCCGGAGGCCTGTCCAACACCACGCACGGCGAGGGCGTCGTACGCGGGGTCGGCTACGCGGTCGGCATCAAGAACGTCGGCTTCTCCGAGGGGTTCGACGACTACTCCACCGCCAAGGTGCGCATGGAGGTCGTGGGCGGGCAGCCGGTCGCGACCGTGCACACCGCGATGGCGGAGGTCGGACAGGGCGGGGTCACCGTCCACGCGCAGATCGCCCGCACCGAGCTCGGTGTCACCCAGGTGACCATCCATCCCGCCGACACCCAGGTGGGCAGCGCCGGTTCGACCTCCGCCTCCCGGCAGACGTATGTCACCGGCGGCGCCGTCAAGAACGCCTGCGAACTCGTGCGGGAGAAGGTCCTTGAGATCGGCCGGCGCAAGTTCGGCACCTATCACCCGGCCTGGGCCACCGCCGAACTCCTGCTGGAGGACGGAAAGGTGGTGACCGACGGCGGTGAGGTCCTCGGCGACCTGGTCGACGTCCTCGAGGACGAGGTCGTGGAGGTCGAGGAGGAGTGGCGGCACCGGCCGACCGAGGCCTTCGACCTGCGCACCGGCCAGGGCAACGGACACGTGCAGTACTCCTTCGCCGCCCACCGCGCCGTCGTCGAGGTCGACACCGAGCTCGGCCTGGTCAAGGTGATCGAGCTGGCCTGCGCCCAGGACGTCGGCAAGGCGCTGAACCCGCTCTCCGTCGTCGGCCAGATCCAGGGCGGCACGACGCAGGGCCTGGGTGTGGCGGTGATGGAGGAGATCATCGTCGACCCGAAGACCGCCAAGGTCAGGAACCCCTCCTTCACGGACTACCTGATCCCCACGATTCTCGACACGCCGACCATCCCGGTCGACGTGCTCGAACTCGCCGACGAGCACGCCCCGTACGGGCTGCGCGGCATCGGCGAGGCCCCGACGCTGTCGTCCACCCCGGCCGTCCTCGCGGCGATCCGGAACGCGACGGGACTGGAGCTCGACCGCACTCCGGTACGGCCCGAGCACCTCACGGGAACCGCGTAACAACCGAGCTCTCCGGGCGGCGCAGGGAACGTCACACACTCCGCCGCGCCGCCCGGAGGAACCTCCTTCGAGTCCGCACCGCTCGCGGTCCTTGAAGTACCAGGAAATTCGTTCGTCTCGGGCCGTCCCCCGGGTCGTCCATTCCCAAATCCCGTGCGCGGTAGGGACGTTGCACGGGTGCCCCTGTGAACCTTGGGAGATGGCACCATGACCCAGCAGTCAGTGGAGCCGAGGACCGCAAGCGAGGACGCCGGCGAAGGCAGCCGCGTCCCCGCAGGCCGGTCCTGGCTCGACCGGTACTTCCACATATCCCGCAGAGGATCCACCCTCGCGCGTGAGGTGCGCGGCGGCATCACCACCTTCATGGCGATGGCCTACATCCTCCTGCTCAACCCGCTCATCCTGTCCGGCAAGGACGTGTCGGGGGACACGCTCGGCCAGAAGGCCCTCATCACCGCGACGGCGCTCGCGGCGGCCGTCACCACGCTGCTGATGGGTTTCGCCGGCAAGGTGCCCCTCGCGCTCGCCGCCGGCCTCTCCGTCTCCGGCGTCCTGTCCACCCAGGTCGCACCCGAGATGACCTGGCCGCAGGCCATGGGCATGTGCGTGATGTACGGCGCGGTCATCATGCTGCTGGTCGTCACCGGCCTGCGAGAGATGATCATGAACGCGATCCCGCTGGCGCTCAAGCACGGCATCACCATGGGCATCGGCTTGTTCATCGCGTTCATCGGTTTCTACAAGTCCGGCTTCGTCCACCAGGGCAAGGGCGGCCCGGTCACCCTCGGTTCCACGGGCCAGCTCACCGGCTGGCCGGTGCTGCTCTTCGCCGCCACCCTGCTGCTGATCTTCATGCTCCAGGCCCGCGACGTCCCCGGCGCCATCCTGATCGGCATCGTCTCCGGCACCGCCGCCGCCGCCGTCCTCAACGGCCTCGGCGTCATCGACCCGCGGCAGTGGGCCAACGGCGCCCCCGAACTGCACGGCGGTGCCGTCTCGATGCCCGACTTCTCGCTCCTCGGACACGTGGAGTTCGGCGGCTGGGAGAAGGTCGGCGCGATGACCGTCGGCATGATCGTCTTCACGCTCGTGCTCGCCGGGTTCTTCGACGCGATGGCCACCATCATCGGCGTCGGCACCGAGGCCGACCTGGCCGACGACAAGGGCCGGATGCCCGGCCTGTCCAAGGCGCTGTTCATCGACGGCGCCGGCGGTGCGATCGGCGGCTTCGCCGGCGGCTCCGGCCAGACCGTCTTCATCGAGTCCGCCACCGGTGTCGGCGAAGGCGCCCGCACGGGTCTGGCCTCGGTCGTCACCGGTCTGCTGTTCGCGGCCGGTCTGTTCTTCAGCCCGCTGACCGCGATCGTCCCGCAGGAGGTCGCCTCCGCGGCCCTCGTCGTCATCGGCGCGACGATGATGATGAACGCGCGGCACGTGGACTGGGCCGACCGCGCCACGGCGATCCCCGTCTTCCTGACCGTCGTCCTGATGCCGTTCACGTACACCATCACCACCGGTGTCGCCGCGGGCGTCATCTCCTACGTGGCCATCAAGGCGGCCCAGGGCAAGGCCCGCGAGATCGGCGCGTTCATGTGGGGTCTGACGGTCGTCTTCTTGATCTACTTCGCACTCCACCCCATCGAGGCGTGGCTGGGCGTGCAGTAGCCGCCCTGTCGAACGTCCCTTCCGTACAACCCGTGAGGAGACCCAGAGATGCTGGACATCGCCGAAGAGCTGAACCGGTGGGTCGAGCAGGGCCGTGACTTCGCCGTCGCGACGGTGGTGGCCGTCGGCGGCAGCGCCCCGCGCCAGCCCGGCGCCGCCCTCGCGGTGGACGCCGACGGCACGGCCGTCGGCTCGGTCTCCGGCGGGTGCGTGGAGGGCGCCGTGTACGAGCTGTGCCGACAGGCGCTGGAGGACGGCGAGACCGTCGTCGAACGCTTCGGGTACAGCGACGAGGACGCGTTCGCCGTCGGCCTGACCTGTGGCGGCGTCATCGACATCCTCGTCACCCCGGTACGGGCGGACGGTCCCGCCCGGCCGGTGATCGCGACCGCGCTGGCCGCCGCTGTCCGTAGGGAGGCGGCGGCGGTCGCGCGGATCGTCTCGGGCCCCGCCGAACTGCTGGGCCGGGCCCTCCTGGTCCGCCCCGGCGGCTCCCCCGACAGTTCCTCCCGCGGCTCCACCAGTGGCTCCTGGGACGGCTCCTACGACGGCGGCTTCGGCGCCCACCCCGAGCTGGACCGCACCGTCGCCGCCGAGGCCGCCGCCTTCCTGGACGCGGGCCGCACCGGCACCCTGGAGATCGGCGAGCAGGGCTCGCGCTGCGGAGCACCCCTCACGGTGCTGGTCGAGTCATCCGTCCCCGCGCCGCGCATGATCGTCTTCGGTGCGATCGACTTCGCCTCGGCGCTGGTCCGCGTCGGCAAGTTCCTGAACTACCACGTGACGGTGTGCGACGCCCGGCCCGTCTTCGCCACGAGGACCCGCTTCCCCGAGGCCGAGGACATCGTCGTCGAGTGGCCCCACACGTACCTGGAGCGCACCGCCGTCGACGGCCGCACCGTCCTCTGCGTCCTCACCCACGACGCCAAGTTCGACGTACCCCTGCTCCAACTGGCCCTGCGCCTGCCGGTCGCCTACGTCGGCGCCATGGGCTCGCGCCGCACCCACCTGGACCGCAACAGACGGCTGCGGGAGGCCGGCGTCACCGAACTGGAACTGGCCCGGCTGCGTTCCCCGATCGGCCTGGACCTCGGCGCCCGTACGCCGGAGGAGACGGCCCTGTCGATCGCCGCGGAGATCGTCGCGGCCCGGCGGGGCGGCAGCGGGGTGCCGCTGACCGGCGCGCACACCCCGATCCACCACGACACGGCGGCACGGCCGACGGGGCGGATCGGCTCGGTGGCCTGAGCGGCCCGCACCGGAAGGGCGCGTGCCGTCCGCCGGAAGGGCGGGTGCCGTCCGTGGGGGAAAACGGCTTGCCGGAGGCGGCGGGCCCTGTGTTTGCATGAGCCCATGGTGTCCACCGACCGGCTGTCGGCCTTCGCGGCCCTGTCCTTGCTGCTGATAGTGATCCCCGGCCCCAGCGTGCTCTTCGTGATCGGCCGGGCGCTCGCCCACGGGCGGCGTGCCGCGCTGACCACCGTCGTCGGGAACACCATCGGTGCCTACACGCTCGTCGTGGCCGTGGCCCTCGGCGTCGGCTCGGTCGTGCAACGCTCGGTCCTGGTCTTCACCGCCCTGAAATTCGCGGGCGCCGCCTACCTCGTGTACCTCGGTGTCAAGGCCTGGCGGCAGCGCGGGTCGCTGCGGGCGGCGTTCACCGGGTCCGAGGCGGCGCCGCACGGCGGTCTGCGCACTCTGTGGGAGGGGTTCGCGGTCGGGGTGGCCAACCCCAAGACCGTCGTGTTCTTCGCCGCCGTGCTGCCCCAGTTCGTCGACCGCGAGCAGGGACACGTCCCGGGGCAGATGCTCCTGCTCGGCCTGGTCTTCAACGTCATCGCGATCGCCTCCGACAGCCTCTGGGGACTGGTCGCCTCGGCCGCCCGTGACTGGTTCGCCCGCTCCCCGCGCCGACTGTCCGTGGTAGGCGGGGTCGGTGGCCTGACGATGATCGGCCTCGGCGTGACGGTGGCCGTGACGGGCCGCAAGGACTGAGCGGCTCCGCAGCCTTCCGCGTGCCTGCGCAACGCCGGTCGAGCGCCTTGGCGGCGCCGGTCACGCCGTTCTCAGCAGCCGGTTCACGGCCCGCTCGAACACCGTACGGCCCGCCCGCGCCACCAGGCCGTCGCACCAGCCGGGCAGGAACCGCAGCCGCAGATCCTCCCGCCACACCACCCGGCTCCGGCCCCTGGGCCCCGGCCGGACCTCGATCTCCGCCCAGCCCCGCACCGTCCGCCCGCGCTTCTCCAGCCGGCACAGCCCCGGCTCGCCGTCGGCGGGCGGGCGCCAGACGGTCACCTCCATCACGTCGTCGAGGACCAGCGGCCCGAGGCCCGAGCGGGCCACGAAACGCGTGCCCTCGCGGGTCGGCGCGGACGTGACCACGATGATCCGGGTCAGCGGGACCACGCCGGAGTGGCGGGGCCACTCGGTGAGCCGACGCCACGCCTCGTCGAGGGGGAGCGGGGTCGTACGTTCGAAGGAAAAGACCGGCACGGCACGATCCTAGGCAATTGCCGCCCGTCACCTGCGTGTTCGCCGATTCCTCCCCCGTTCGGCGCACGTCGGCCCCACGTGCCCCGCCCCCACGGGCCCGCTCCCGGACATGCGGGGACTGCGCACGCGGTATCTAGAAGACATGTTCGAATTCTCCGTAAGGGCTCCGCCGTAGCACCATGGAAAGAGGGGCTCCCGCGGAGGAGGATGACCATGCGCTTCCGGGACCGCGCCGAAGCCGGCCGGGAACTCGCCGGACTGCTGAGCGACCTGCGGGACGGGGGAGACCTCGCCGACCCGGTCGTGCTCGCCCTGCCCCGGGGCGGGATCGCCGTGGCCGAGCCGGTCGCCAGAGCTCTCGCCGCCCCGCTCGACGTCCTCGTCGTACGCAAGATCGGTGCCCCGCACCACGAGGAGTTCGCCGTGGGCGCGCTCGTCGACGACGACCCGCCGTTCCTCGACGCCGGCACCCTCGACATGCTCGGCCTCACCGAGGACGCCCTCGCCCCGGCCGTGGAGCGGGAGCGGCGCGAACTGCACCGGCGCGAGCGGGTCTACCGGGGCGACAGCCCGCCGCCCGACCTGGCCGGCCGCACGGTGATCGTCGTCGACGACGGGCTGGCCACCGGCGCCACCGCCCACGTCGCCCTGCGTCACGTCCGGCACCGCGACCCCGCCCGGCTCGTCCTGGCCGTCCCGGTCGGCGCCCCGGACGCCGTCCACCGGCTCTCCGCCGAGGCCGATCTGGTCGTGTGCCCGCACCGGCCGGCCGGCTTCTCCGCCGTCGGCCAGTGGTACGACGACTTCGGCCAGCTGACCGACGCCGACGTGCTCGACCTGCTGCACGCCTCGCACGGACACTGAGCCCGAACGGACACCGGGCCCGAACGGACACCGGGCCCGAACGGACACCGGGCCCGCACGGACACCGGGCCCGCCCCGAAACGGGTGCGCGCTGAGGCCGGGGGCGCATCGAAAAATCGGGCGCGTCCGGCACCGAAACCCCCAACGGCTGCGGGAGACCGATCTGCACCGCTCAACTCCGTGCACACCAGTAGTAACGAGGTCATACGCGGAGTAGCCTCGGGTGCCATGACGCGCACGGGGGAGCGAGCCGTCACCACGCGGTTACGCATGCCGCCCTGGATCGCCCGCATCGAGGAACCGGACGGGCGGGTCCTCGGCGCCGGAGTCCTGCTCGCCCCCGACCGGGTGCTCACCGCGGCCCATGTCGTCAATCCCGGCCTGCCCTATGTCGTCCGCTTCGTCGGCGTCCCCGGCGTGCCCGGCGTCCCCGCCACCGCCGGCGCGGACGAACACGTGCCGCAGCGGGTGGACGACTTCGGGGACCGCAGCGGCGACGTCGCCCTGCTGCGCCTGGCCGAACCGATGCCCGCCCGGCACACCACCCGGCTCTACCGGCTGGCCACCCCCTACGGGGCCGTGAGCATGTACGGCTTCCCGGCCGGCGACGACGGGGGCCGCTGGCACGGCGCCACGCTGGTCGCCGCCCGCGGCCGGGACAGCCAGGTGCAACTGCGCCCGCAGACCCCGGGCGAACTGGCCGCCCCCGGCTTCAGCGGCGGGGGGGTGGTCGACCACGCCACCGACGAGGTCATCGGCATCGTCCTCAGCGTGGACGACGGGCCCGCCTCCACGTTCAGCTACATGAGCCCCACCGAGACGATCCTCAGACATCTGCCGCAGGTCGCCGCGTGGACCGACGGCGTCGAAGCCGTCAGTGCGAGCCTGCGCACCGGTGCGACCGGCGGCACCGGGGAACTCGACGTGCCGTTCGCCGCTGAACTCGCCTCCTGGTTCCGCGGCGAGGGCTGGCCGGTGCTCGTCACCGTCGTCCCCGCCCACGGCGACCGCGCCTGGACCCTGAAACGTGCGATCACACTGGCCGACCGAGAGCTGCGCAACCAGGACAACACCAGCGCCTTCAGCCACGACCCGCCCGAGACCGTCCCCCCGGTCGGCGGCCACGACATCGCGATCGACGTCGCAGACCTGACGGTCGGCCAACTCCTCGACCGGATCGCCGAGCGGCTCGGCATCCGCGACGACCCGCGGCCCGAACGGCTGGGCGCACTGCGCGGGTCGCTCGCCGCCGTCCTCGTCGGCGTGGACCAGGCCGCCGACCCCGACGCCCTGCTCGCCCTGCTGGACGGGCTCACCCGGCAGAGGGCGCGTCTGCTGCTGGTGTTCCGCCACCCGGGGCAGCACGCCGAACGGGCCGCACAGGCCCTCGTGGACCGCCCGCTGCGCGACCGCTGGGACATGCTGGACGCCGAACTCCACCGCATCACCGAGGAATTGGGCCCGGCGCTTCACGAACGCCGGGACCGCGTGCTGCCCGACCCCGGAACCCGGCAGCTGCTGGACCAGGCCGAGGCAGGGCTGCGGCGCACCCGGATGCTGCGCGCCTGGACCGCCCACGCCCCCGAACAGGAACGCGAATCCCGCCGGGCCGAGCTGCTGTTCACCTTCGAGGACGCCGCCGAACGCCGCCGTCGGCGCCTGGAGCAGGCGATCGCCGCCCTTGATGCCCGGCTGCGCCGGCGCGACGAACTCCTCGGCCGCGTCAAGGCCGAGTGGCCGCTGTTCAGGGAGCGCGCCGCCGACCGCGGCGACCAGGTCATGGAGGCGTACGAGTACTACGAATTCGCCCTGTCCCTGCTGCACCAGATCCCCTGTGACGTCGACGAGGCCGAGGCGGCCGCCGGACGGTTCATCGCCTACTGCTCCGGTACCGCACCCGGCCGCAAGGACACACCATGACCTCGTGCGTCCGGCCCGGTTGCGCGGGCCACATCATGGGCACCGGCTACTGCGACACCTGCGGGCGCCGGCAGCCCGACCCGCGCACCGGGCCGCCCCCGCCGCCCGACACCGCCGCCGAGGACTCCTCCGGGCCGCCGCCCGTCCACGTCGTCGCGGGCGTCGGCGAACTCGACCAGCACGGACTGGTCGTACTGCCCGACGTCCCCGCCCCCGTCCCCGAGGACGTGCTGATCGAGGACCCCCGGCCGCCCAAGGAGGGCCGCCGCTGCGGCGCGGACGGCTGCGACATGATCGTCGGCGTCGGCTACGGCGGCCAGCCCGCCCGCCTCACCGGCCGCTGCCACCGCTGCGGCACCCCCTACTCCTTCCTCCCCCAGCTGAGACCGGGCGACGTGGTCGCCGGCCACTACCGGGTGCTCGGCTGCCTCGCGCACGGCGGCCTCGGCTGGATCCACCTCGCCGAGGACACCCGGGCCGACGGCCACCGTGTGGTCCTCAAGGGCCTCATCAACGCCAACGACGCCCTCGCCCGCCGCAACGCCGTCGAGGAACGCCGTTCCCTCACCGACCTGCACCACCCCGACATCGTCCGGATCATCACCTACGCCGAGCACCAGGCCCCCGGCCGGCCGCCCACGGGCTACCTGGTCATGGACTACATCGGCGGACCCTCCCTGGGACAGCTGTTCGGCGCCGAGGACGTGGAACGGATCTTCCATGGCCGCCCCCGCCTCGACCACGTGCTCAGCTACGGCTGCAAGATCCTCGGCGCCCTGGAGTACCTGCACGACCGCGGGCTGCTCTACTGCGACATGAAACCCGTCAACGTCATCCACTTCGGCCGGGCCGTCAAGATCATCGACCTCGGCGCGGTCCGCGCGATCGGCGACCGCACCTCCACCCCTGTGTACACGGAGACCCACGCCCCGCCCAAGGAGGAGATCCACAGCCGCGGCTGGCACGTCGACAGCGACCTGTACACCGTCGGCATGACCCTCTCCTCCCTGGCCCACGGCACCGAACGTGCCCGCGGCCTCGCTCCCGAGTCCTTCCGCCGGCTCATCGCCCGCGCCACCCACCCCGAACCCCGCGCCCGGTTCAGGTCCGCCGCCGAGATGTCCCGCCAGCTCTGGGAGGTGCTGAGGGAGTTCCGCTCCCTTCAGTTCGGCGAGCAGCTGCCCGAGGCGTCCACGCGGTTCCGTGCCGGCGAGGCCAGCCTCGACGCCGGACTCGGCGCGATCCCCGCCCTCGCCCACTGGACCCGCCGCGTGCCCGGCAGCCCCGCCGCACTGGACGTCTGTCCGCCCCCCGCCGCCGAGGTGGCCGGCGCCCTCCCCGAACCCCGGCCCGACCCGGACGACGGGGCCGCCCTGCTGCTCGGCACCTATCCGCCGGACGCCCCGGACCGGGTCGCCGTCCAGTGGCGGCGCGAATCCCGTTTCGGCACCCCCGAGACCGCGCTGTGGCTGTGCCGCGCCTACCTCCGCCTCGGTGAACAGGACAAGGCCGAGCGCTGGCTCGCCGAGGCGCAGACCCAGCTCGGGGAACGGGCCGCCGTCCACGACTGGCGGATCGCCTGGCACCGCGGTGTCCTGCATCTGAGCAAGGGCGAGGTGAAGGAGAGGGCCGGTGGCTGCTTCGACGCCGTCTACCGGGCACTGCCCGGCGAGTACGTGCCCAAGCTGGCCCTCGGGTACTGCACCGAGCACGACAGCGACAGGAAGCCGTCGATGCGCTTCTACGAGGCCGTGTGGAGACGGGACTTCGCGCACACCGCCGCCGCGTTCGGGCTGGCCCGCGGCCACCTCGCCGGCCACGACCGGGACGCCGCGGTACGCGTCCTGGACGACGTCCCCGCCACCTCCAGACACCACGACGCCGCCCGGATCGCTGCCGTGCGCATACGCGCCGGCATCCTGGACGGCCGCCCGCCCTCGGTGACCGACCTGCGGGACGCCGTCCGGCGGCTGCATGAACTGCGCCTGGACGACGGCGAGTCACGCGCCCGGCTGGTCGCCGAGATCCGCGAGAACGCCCTGCGCAGCCGCCCGGAAACGGGCTGGGGTCCGGAGTTCCTGGGCGGGGACCTGCTCGGCGACGGCACCGAGGACCGGTTGCGGACCCTGTTGGAGCACTCCTTCCGGCAACTCGCCGACCAGGCCCGCACCGCCCAGGACCACGGCCGGCTGCTCGACCTGGCCCATGCCGTCCGTCCGATGTCCACGATCTGACCGGCGAACCCGAGGGAAACCGAACCGATGACGAGCCGTGGGAGGGAGCCGCAACGATGAGTGTGGCCCGGCAGATCGAGGTGACCCTCGCGGTCGGTCAGCAGAAGGAGCTGCCTGTCCTGCCCGCCGCCGGGCAGCTCCGCGACCGCGAGATGCACGCCATCCTGGAGATCGGCGTCCGCGGCGGCACGGACAGGGACACCGGGCCCGTGGGCGGGGCCGCGGCGGTGGGCGGGGCCGGACCCGCTCTCGCCGAGGTGCTGATCGTCGACACCTCACGCTCGATGCTCCGTCCCGCCACGAAACTGCACGCCGCCAAGGACGCCACCGTCGCGGCGATCCGGTTGCTGCCCGAGGGCACCGCCTTCGCCGTGCTCTCCGGCCGGTTCGACGCCACCGTCGTCCACCCCGGCCCCGGCAGCGCGGAGATGGCCGTCGCCGGTCCTGCCGAGCGCGCCGCCGCCGAGCGCGCCGTACGGATCCTGGACGCGGACGGCGGCACCGCCATCGGCACCTGGCTGGACCAGGCCCGGCGGCTGCTGAGCGAGCAGTCCGCCCCCATCAAGCACGTCCTGCTGCTCACCGACGGACGCAACGAGCACGACCACCGGGCGGACATGACCCTGGAGCGCGCCCTCGACAACTGCGAGGACCGGTTCATCTGCCACGCCTGGGGCATCGGCGACGACTGGGACGCCGAGCTGCTGCTGAGCATCGTCCGGCGGCTGCACGGCGAGGCCCGCGCGGTCCGTGACGAGTCGGAACTGACCGCACGGTACGAGGAGTTGATGCACGAACTGCTCGGCACCGCGATCCCCGAACTGCGCATCCGGCTGACCCCCACACCCGGCACGGTGATCCGCCGGGTCAAACAGGTGGTGCCGAGCGAACAGGAACTCCGCGCCACCACCGCGGGCCCCGGCGAGCGCGGCACGGAGTACGTCACCCGAGCCTGGAACGACGAGGTCCGGCACTTCCAGGTGGTCCTCGCCGCCGACCCGACCGGCCACGAACTGGGCGAGGACCTCCAGCTCGCCGCCGTCGAGGTCGTCGTCCCCGACTTCAAGTGGCCGGTACGGCTGCCCGCCCCGCAGCCCATCCTGGTCCGCTGGACCAACAACCCGCTCGACGCCTCCCGGCAGCATCCCGCCGTCCGCCGGCACGAGCAGTACCAGGAGGCGAGCGCCGCCGTGGCGCGGGCGTACCGGGCCTGGCTGCGCGGTACGGGGGACGGGGTGGCCGACCGGGAGCTGGCGCGGGCGGTGACGCTGGCCGCGGAGCTGGGCGACGACCACCTGCTGGGCGCGCTGGGCCGGATCGAGGACGAGCCGGGCACCGGCCGGATCCGGGCCGGCCTGAAGGACGTCGACTGGCAGCACCTCATCCTCTCCAGCGCCATGACCACCCCGCCCCAGCCGGCCGCGGGCCCGCACGCGACGGCCGCCGGGCCCGGCGCCGCCGGTCCCGCACCGGCCGCGGCGCGCGATCTCGTCGCCTGCCCGGACTGCGGATGGCTCGGCCCGGCGGACTCCGTGTACTGCGGCGGCGACTGCGGACGGCGGCTGAGGGAGCAGTCCGCATGAGCGTCCCCCAGAGCACCCGCCCGAGTGTGCCCCCGGCCGACCGCCGGGCACGGCCCGCGTGGCCCCGGCTTCTCGTCCCGTTCCTCGGCCGCGTACCGGGCGTGCGGCGGCGCCCGCCCGAGGAAGGCAGTACCACCGCGCACGACCTCGCCGTACGGCACCGGCTGTTGCTGGGCCTGTCCGCCCTGCTGACCCTGTCGCTCCTCGTCTCCTACGAGGGCGTGCACGGCGACGCGCGCCCGCTGCGCACCTCCAGCGCACCGGCCGTGCTCGCCATCGACACCGCGCGGTACGCGCTCGGCGAGGCCGAGAAGGATGCCGGGGCGACGACGTCGACCAGCGAGTTCAGCAAGCAGATCGCCGTCGCCGCGCAGAGCCTCGCCGCCGCCGCGGCGGACGACGTCGGCGCAGCTGCGGGCCGCCAGGCCGTGCAGACCATCACCGGGCTGATCACCGTCTACGCCGGCATGGTCGAGAAGGCCCAACTGCACGCCGCCGACGGCGTGTTGCGCAAGGCATACCTCAGCTACGCCAGCAGCGTCCTGAGGGCCCCCGGATCCGGGATCCAGGACCGGCTGACGGATCTGCGGCGCCAACAGCGGGCCGCGGTGCACCGCCAGACCTCCTTCGGGCCGCTGCTGTGGCTCTGCTGGAGCGCGACCGCACTGCTGGCACTCGCCCTCGTCGTGGCCCTGGTGGAGACCCAGCTCTTCCTGCGCCGCCGCTTCCGGCGCAAGTACAACCCCTTCATCCTGTCCGCCGTACTCCTGCTGACGGTCGGATGCACCACCCTGGCGCTGTTCACGTTCTGGACCCACCGGGGCATGGCGCACACGCGCCGCGAACTCGACCGGCCGCTGACCGGGCCGGGCATCCGCACGGCGGGGCAGCGCACCGCCTCGTACCTCGCGGACACCGGCTTCCACGCGGCGGCCACGGTGTGGATCGTGATAGGAGGGCTCCTGCTCATGGCGCTGGCCCGGACGGGACTGCAGAGGCACATCACCGACTACCGGTTCAGGCCCCGGTGAGCGCCCGGCGCGGCGGCCCCGAACCGGCCGCCCCGACCTCCCGGCGCCGCCTGGCGCGCACCCTCACCCTGATGGGGATCTGCCTGGCCCTGCTGGCGGCGGCCGTCGTGGTGAGCGTACGCGCCCTCCGGCCCGAGCCGACCGTCACCCTGCTGGCCAACTGGGAGGGCGCCGACAAGCAGAACTTCGAGGAGGCGGTCATAGAGCCCTTCGAGCGCAGGTACCACATCCACGTCGACTACCAGGGCAGCTCCGCCGAGAGCGAGGTCCTCGGCGCCGACGTGGCGGCCGGCACCCCGCCCGACATCGTGGTCCTGACCGGCCCCGGTGAACTGGCCGCCTACCAGGGGGAGAAGGTGCTCAAGCCCCTCGACGGCCTGGTCGCGCCGAATGAGTTCAGCGAGTCCTGGGCCACCCAGGTGGACGGGCACCTGTACTGGTTCCCGCTCAAGGCCGACCTGAAGAGCATCGTCTGGTACCCGGGGGACATGAGCGCCCAGCAACGCCGGCACGACGCGTCCCAGCCCGGCAAGTGGTGCCTCGGCATGGGATCCGGTGCCACCAGCGGCTGGCCGGGCACCGACTGGGTCGAGGACATCGTCCTGCAGCAGAACGGCCCGGAGTTCTACGAGCGGTGGGCGCGCGGGGAGGCGCGGATCTGGCAGTCGGCACCGATGAAGCGGGCGTGGAAGACCTGGGGGCGGATGGTCGACGCAGGCGGAGCGAACGTCCTGTCGATCCTCAAGACCGGGTACAAGCAGGCCTCCGATCCGATCACCCGCACGCCGCCCGGGTGCACGCTGGAGCACCAGGGGTCGTACATACGCGACGAGAAGCGCTGGCAGCACGTCGACGGCCGGTACGAGCCCTCGTCCCGGTTCATCCCGCACGCCACCGCCCGCCACGCCTGGGAGGTCTCCGGCGACCTGGTCGCCCTGCTCAACGCCACACCGCAGGCCAGGAAGCTGATCCGCTACCTCGCCTCGGCCGACGCCCAACGGGCCTGGAACGCCAAGGAATCGGGCTTCTCCGTCGCCGCCGGGGCCCAGCGCGCCGAGGCTTCCGCATGGCATCGCTCCCTGTCCGCCATCCTCCTCGACAAGCAGGCCGTCCACTGCTTCGACGCCTCCGACGCCATGCCACCCACGGTCCGTGACGCCTTCGCGGAGGCGGTCATCGACTTCCTCGCGCACCCCGAACACCTGGACGGCCTCCTGAAGAACCTGGACTCCCTGCGCCGCGCCAAGGGCCTCACCTGGCTCCAGTCGGTGTGCGACCGGATGCCGGCGTCGGGGTGACCGGCCCTGGTGCCGCGCAGGCGCCGGACGGTGCCGCGGCTGTGGCGGGGCGGGGGGCACGGCGCCAGACGGGCTTGGGCCGCCGCCGTTCCCGCCGTCGGGTCGTTCGGCATCGGCTGCCTCTCCGTCGAGTCCGCGTACGGGCCTGCGTACGGCGTGATCAGGCAGCGGGGTGCGAGCAGGACAGCGGCGGCCCGCTCGCGCAGACATCCGCGACCCGTGCGGCGTTCGGAGGACGCCGGTTGCGGACAGCAGGTGTCCGCAAGCGGCGTTAGCGTGCGGGCATGACGAAGAGCAGCGCAGCCACGGCGCCCCTGCTGGACACCCGGGCCCTCAACCGCGCCACCCTGGACCGCCAGCTCCTGCTGCGCCGCTCCCCGCTGGCCGCCCAGGACGCCGTACGGCATCTGCTCGGCCTGCAGGCGCAGAACGTCAAGCCGCCGTACTACGCCCTCGCCGCCCGCCTGGACCGTTTCACCCCCGAGGACCTCTCCGCGTCCATGGCCGCCCGCGAGGCCGTCCGGATCGTCACCCTGCGCTCCACCCTCCACACCCACACCGCCGACGACTGCCTTGCCCTGCGTCCGTTCGTCCAGCCCGCCCGGGACCGCGAACTGGCGCTCTTCCGCAAGGGGCTGACCGGTGTCGACCTCGGCCGGCTCGCCGCGCTCGCCCGTCAGCTGGTCGAGGACGAGCCGCGGACCCCGGCCCAGTTGCGCGCGGCGCTCGGGGCCGAGTGGCCGGACGCCGACCCGCAGGCCCTCTTCACCGCCGCCCGCTGCACCCTGCCCCTGGTCCAGGTCACCCCGCGCGGCCTGTGGGGCCGAAGCGGCCAGGTCGCCCTCACCACCGCCGAGCACTGGCTGGGGCGGCCCGCCGAACAGGACCCGGCACCGGACGCGGTGGTCCTGCGCTACCTCGCCGCCTTCGGCCCGGCCTCTGTCAAGGACATGCAGACCTGGGCGGGACTCACCCGGCTGAAGGAGGCGTTCGAGCGTCTGCGCCCGCGGCTGCTGACCTTCCGCGACCCCCAGGGCGTCGAACTCTTCGACCTGCCCGACGCCCCGCGCCCCGACCCGGACACCCCGGCCCCGCCCCGCTTCCTGCCCGAGTACGACAACCTCCTCCTCTCCCACGCCGACCGCACCCGCGTCGTACCGCCCGAGTACCGGGGCCGCACCGTGCGGGGCAACCAGCCCTACCGCGCCTTCCTGGTCGACGGATTCCTCGCCGGCCTCTGGAAGACGGACGGCGACACCCTCGTCATCGAGCCCTTCGGCAGGCTCACCAGCAACCGGCGCACGGAGGTCACCCAGGAGGCGGAGCGGATGCTCGCCGTGCTGCACCCGGGGGAGGCGTACGACATCCGGTTCGGCAGTGTCGCGCAGCGGTGAACGGCCCCGGGGCGCAGGTTCTACAGTCGGGGCCATGGAACTGCGGCAGCTTGCCTATTTCATCGCCGTCGCCGAGGAGTTGCACTTCGGACGGGCGGCCGACCGGCTGCACATCGTGCAGTCGGCGGTCAGTCAGCAGATACAGCGGCTGGAGCGTGAGCTGGGCGCCGATCTGTTCGACCGCTCGCCGCGCCGGGTGCGGCTGACCGCGGCGGGGGAGCGGCTGCTGCCCGAGGCGCGTGCCGTGCTCGCTGCGGTGGAGAAGGCACGGGCCTGCGTGGTGGTGCCCGCCGGGCTGCGTGTCGGTACCAGCACCGGGCTCGGCACCCACCTGGACCGGGTGCTCGCCGCGTTCGCCGAGCGGGCACCGGACGTGCCCGTCGAGCTGGTCTCGCTGCCGGTGGGCGAACGGCTGGCCCGGGTCGCGGCCGGCCGGCTGGACGCCGCCTTCGTGCGGGCGGCCGAACCACCGCCCGGCGTGCGCGTGCTGCCCCTGTGGCCCGACCCGCTGGTGGCCGCCCTGCCGGCCGCGCACCCCCTCGCGGCCCGCGCGGAGATCGACGTCGCCGACCTCGCCGAGCTGCCCCTCGCCCTCACCGCGCGCCGCAACAACCCCGCCCTGGTGGACCTGGTCGTCGGCGCCTGCCACACGGCCGGGTTCGAACCGCTGCCGGGACCGGCGGGCGGCTCCCTCCAGGACACCCTCGCCACCATCGGCGCCGGTTCGCTGTGGACGGTCGTCTACGCCTCCCACGCCCGCGTGCTGCACACCCCTCGGGTGGCCTACGTCCCCTTCCGCGGCGCCGGCCTTGCCCTGCCCACCGGCCTGGCCGTCCGCACCGCCGATCCCGGCCCGCATCTGCAGCAACTACTGCTGGCCTGCGGCGATCACGAAAGCTGATCGCCGCGGTCGCCGACTGCTTCTTGGCCGACGGTGCGCTGCGCGATGAACTGGGTGCACCGCGAACGCAGGCGGCAACCACCGCCCCGCACAAGGGAGTCAGTCATGCCGATCGTCACCGTCCAGCAGGGCCCGCGCGATGTCGCACTGAAGCGGGACCTCGTCAAGCGCGTCACCGACGCCTTCGTCGAGGCCTACAACATCCCGGCGGAAAGCGTGCAGGTGTGGATACACGAGGTCCCGGCGGACAGCTGGGGCGCCGCCGGGAAGCTCACGGCCGACAAGTAGCCGCGCACCACCGGCGCACAGCCGGGGAACTTGGAGAGGGGGGCGTTGCGGGCCGCTCGTGGTAGCTCGCAACGCCCCCCTGGCCGTTACCCGAGGGGTACTCGGGAGGACTTCCGGGTCACGAGTTGACCTGCGCGGTCACCAGGTCCGAGAAGGTGGTCAGCCGGGTGTAGATCCCCGGGTAACCCGCCTCCGCGCACCCCTCGCCCCAAGAAGTGATCCCTGCCAGGACGCCCCTGACGAGCAGGGGACCGCCGCTGTCGCCCTGGCAGGTGTCCACGCCGCCGGACGTGTATCCGGCGCAGACCATGTCGGACTGGACGAAGTCCGAACCGTAGGAGGAGCGGCAGACGGTGTCGGACGCGACGGGCACGGTCGCGGTCCGCAGCTGGTTGGAGGAGCTGCCGTTCTCCGAGGTGGTGCCCCAGCCGAGGACCCGGGCCGTGGTGCCGGCCGCGTACATGCCCGTCTGGGAGGAGGAGACGTACGACACCGGGGTGTACGGCATCGTGGTCGCCAGGGTCACCACGGCCACGTCGTGGCCGTTGGTGGCGTCGGTGTACCCCGGGTCGATCCAGATCCTGCTGACCCGGCTCACCGTGCCGTCGGTGCCGTTGAGATAGGTCCGGCCGCCGACCACACGGACGCCGCCGGTGGTCTCGCCGGCCATGCAGTGTGCCGCCGTGACGACCTTCCTGGCCCCCACCAGGGTGCCCCCGCAGAACTGGTTGCCGGACGCGTCGGTGATCTGCACGACGAACGGGTATGCGGCCGTCGTGGTGGCCGTACCGCCGACGATCGGCTGCGGTGCGGCCGTCGCCGTGGGGGCGGTGACGAGCGCGGTCGCCGCGGCGGCGGCGGTGGCCACCAGGGTCGCGGCGTTCTGTCTGAGACGTCTGGGCCCGAACATGAGTCTCCTCAGTGGGGGATGCCGGTGGGGGATCGCACGGGGTGGGGGGTACAGCACGGGAGGTCACGGGGACCGACCCGTGTGCCCGGGCGAGCGGCACGCCCCTTACGCTAGGACCCGGAACCCCCAGCTCCCAATGAGGGAACCCCCTAGGGGGGGTGGGGTGAGGGAAAACCCTCGGTCCGGTTCAGTTAACCGGCCGAGTTGTCAGTTCGCGCGGCGACCTGCCGCCAAACGGACGATGTCCACACGCGATCGGATCCCCAGTTTGCGGTAGACCCGGGTCAGGGTCGCCTCCACCGTCTTCACACTGACGAACAGCCGTGCGGCTATCTCCCGGTTGGTGGCGCCCTCCATGACCAGCGCCGCGACCTGACGTTCCATCGCGGCCAGCCCCTCCAGCGCGTCCATGGCCGCGGGCGCGGCCGGCGCCCGGTCCGGCTCGGGCGCGGTACGGGCCTGCTCCACCTGGCGCAGCCAGGGCAGTGCCCGGCAGCGGCGGAAGATCCGGGCGGCCTCGTCGAACGCCGTCGGTCCGAGGTGCCGGCCGCGCAGCCGGGCCAGCGCGAACGCCGCCCGTGCCTCCTCCAGGCCGTAGCCGAGCTTGCCCAGCCGGTCCTGAGCGGACGTCAGCTGGGCGATCGCGGCGTCCCGGTCGCCGTGCGCGGCGCGCACCAGGGCCTCGGACCGGTCGAGAACGGCCAGGACGCTCTCCCGGCCCAGTCTGAGGGCGTGCTCGCGGCTGACGTCCAGGACGTCCTGCGCCTCGGCCGGTTCACCGATCCGGACCAGCGCCTCGGCCAGGTCGCCCTGCCACCGGCCCCGCGCCGGGTCGGTGATGCCGAGGGCCAGTTCCAGCCGTCGTACATGGCGCAGCGAGCGTACGGTGCCCGCCGGGTCCCCGGCGACCAGCTGGGCGTACCCGAGCGCGCCCAGGGCCCGCGACAGGTACATCTGGTCGCCGTCCTCCTCGGCCTGATGCGCCGCCTCCCGGGCGAGCGACAACGCCCGGTCCACGTCCCCGCCGGAGGCCTCCGCGAGCGAGCTGATGACCGCCGAGGCGGTCTCCCCGATCCCCGAGTCCCGGGCCAGCCGGAGGCTCTCGCCGGCCAGGTCGAGGGCGCGCCCGCAGTGCCCGGCGAGCAACTCCGTCTCGGCCAGGCCGCGCAGGAAGTGCACCTCGCTCTCCACCGAGCCGCGCCGGCGCACCTCGCGCAGCAGCCCGGTGACGGCGATCCGCGCCTCGGCCAGCTGGTCGCCCATGACCAGCCAGCGGAACCGGGCGCTGCCCGCGCCGTTGTGATGACAGGACACCCTCGGGTCCTGAGGCTCCTTCAGGGCGCGCTGGATGGTCCGGGGGGCCTCCGGGTGGCCCATCAGGGTCTCGGTCTGCGCCTGGAAGGCGAGGGCGAGCAACTCGGTGCGCCGGTCCGCGCCACGGGCGGCCAGCTCGGCCGCGTGCGCGGCGGCCTCGCGGGCCTCGGTGAAGTCGCCCTGCACGATCAGCGCCCGCCAGGCCAGCTGGTAGTGGACCAGCGCCAGCAGGCGGGGGTCGTCCCCGGCGTCGGCGAGCGCCTGCGGGAAGGCGGCGTCGACCTCCGCCATGGTGTGGCCGGCGGTGTCGATGACGATGATCCAGGCCCGCACCCGCTCGGCGGGCACGGTCGACCCGGTCAGCACCTCCCGGGCGATGTCCCGGGCCAGGTCGAGATCGCCGGAGGTGATCGCGTCCTCGGCGGCCTGCAGCCTGCGCTCGTCCGGGCCCGGCGGGCTGCAGGCGGGCGTGTGCCGGGCGGCGAGCAGGCCCAGCTGGGCGGCTACCGAGGGCGCGCCCCGGTCGCGGGCGAGCGCGGCGGCCTCGGCGAGCCGGGCGGCCACCTCCGGGTCGGTGCCGGTGCTGGCGAGAGCCAGGTGCCGGGCCCGCTCGATCGGGTCGAAGGCCGCGGTGGACAGCGCGGCGTGCGCGGCCCGCCGCTCGTGGGCCGGGGCCTCGGCGTACAGCGCGGCGGAGATCAGCGGGTGCGCGAACCGTACGGCGGGGTCCTCCGGCCCGGTGGCGAGCAGCCCGAGTTCGGCGGCCTGGGCGCACTCGGCCTCGGCGTTCTCCCGGCCGGCCGCGTGCAGCAGCGTCGTGGTGGGGCGGGCGCCGGCGCTGGCCACCAGCAGGGTGCGGCGGGCCTCGACGGACAGCATGTCCAGGCGGCTGAGCACCAGGGCGCGCAGCGAGGTCGGGACCGGCAGTGGCTCGCCCGGCCGGGGCGGGGTGGGCCCGTCGGCGAGGGCGCGGCCCAGCTCCAGGGCGAACAGTGGGTTGCCACCGCTGGTGCGGTGGATCTCGCGGACCGTGGAGCGCGGCAGGCCGCCGTGCCCGCGGTGGTCGAGCAGCCGGGCGACCTGCGTGTGACTGAGCGGGCCCAGCCGTACGGCGGTCGTGTCCGGCGGACAGGCGCGCAGTTGCCGGTCGTACTCCTGGCTGTCCGGCCCGTCCGTCCGTACCGCGCACAGCAGTTGCACCGTGGTGCCCTCCAGGCGGCGGGCGGCGAAGCCGAGCAGTTCGGCGCTGGCCGGATCGAGCCACTGCAGATCGTCCGCGACGACCAGCACCGGGCCGCGCTCGGCGAGCGCGCGCAGCGCGGAGAGCACCGCCAGACGCAACGCGAGGCCGTCCCGCAGGAGGCTGGACTCGCCGCGGCCGGTGAGCGCCGACTCCAGTGCGGTGCGCTGGGCGGTGGGCAGCCGCGGGGCGACGTCGTCGAGGACCAGGCCGAGGAGGTCGGCGAGGGCGAGGAAGGGCAGGTGCGATTCCGACTCGGTGGCCGAGCAGCGCAACACGGTGTGCGCGGTGGCGCCGTATTCCTCGGCCAATGCGCGCAGGACGGTCGATTTCCCTATTCCGGCCGGGCCGTGGAGCAGCACACTGCCCCCGGAGGCGAGCTGTTCGCGGGCGGTGGTGAACAGCTCTTCGCGGCCGATGACCAGGTCGGTGCGGCATCGGGCAGGCTCCCGGAAGTCCCGTCGCACGGTCACCGCTCCCCTCCTGTGTCGTGTCCGGGCCAAATTCTAGGCAACGATCCCCTGAATTCGGACGGAAGCCGTGGTGAGGGAAATAACAAACGGCCAAGCGTGAGGAAATTCAAGGCGTCGCCGCATGAATGGACAGGTTTCCTTACCGTGCGCCCTACGGCAGCAGTCCCGCCCTGCGCGCCGCTGTCACCGCCTCCCCTCGTGTGTGTGCGCCCAACTTGCGCATCGCCGAGCGCAGATATCCCTTGACCGTCTCCGGGCGCAGCCCCAGCCGCTCGGCAACCCCCGCGTTGGTCGCGCCCGCCGCCACCCAGGACAGCACGTCAAGCTCCCGCGGGGCCAGAGCCGCGCCGCCCTGGACCGGGACCGGTTCGGCCAGCATCCCGCAGGCGGCCAGCAGTTCGGCCCGCAGCTCGGGGTCGTCGATCCGGGGCGCGAGCGAGCGCAGCGCCGCGTGCGCCTCACGCACCTGCTCCCAGGCGGCGCCCCCTTCCCGGGCGTCCTCGGCGGGCTCCGGCCGGGCCGCGGCCAGCAGCTCCTGCGCCTCGTCCCGCACCACGAGCGCCTGTTCCACGTCCCGTGCCGCCTCCACCGCGGCGGTCACCGTCCGGTCGCCGAGCGGCTGGGCCGCACGCAGCGCGCCGTACAGCACCCCGCGCACCCGGCGCCGCACCACCACCGGCACCGCGATCACCGAGCGGATTCCCTCGGCGGCCACCGGCGCGTCGTACTCGTGGCTGATGTGCCGGGAGCTGGAGTAGTCCGTCACCGCGCACGGCCGGGCCAGCGCCACCGCCTTGCCGCCGAGCCCGTTGCCGGAGGTCACGGCGAGCGAGCTGAGGGAGGCCGTGTGGGTGCCGCTCAGTTCACTGATCCGGATCCGCGGCCGTCCGTACTCGACCAGCCCGCCGAACGCGACGGGCAGTCCGGTGGCGCGCCGCAGCCGGGCCAGCGCGCCGCGTATCTCCGACGCCGTCACGGTCTCTCCTGCCACCACATCGCTCCTTCGGTGCGGTCCACCCCCGTTCGGGGGTAGTGAGACCTGTATCACGGATTAGACGATGCCGGGGAGCCGCCCGGCAATGGTCCGGATCAGGGGAGTGGCCGAAAAGGGGCACGGCTGAACGTGCCCGCGGGGGACGGCTCGGAGAATGAGGAGGACGACCGATGACGACGGCCACGGAGCTGTTCCGCAGGGCCCGGGACTTCCTGCTGGAGCACCGCGAGGATTACACGACCGCCTACGCCGGCTTCTCCTGGCCGCGTCCCGGACGGTTCAACTGGGCGCTGGACTGGTTCGACGCGATCGCCGTCGGCAACGACCGGACCGCTTTGCACATCGTCGAGGAGGACGGTGCCGAGACCCGGCTGTCCTTCGCCGAGCTGGCCGAGCGCTCGAACCGGGTCGCCAACCATCTGCGCGCGCGGGGCGTCGGCGCCGAGGACCGCATCCTGGTGATGCTCGGCAACCAGGCCGAGTTGTGGGAGACCGCGCTGGCCGCGATGAAACTGCGCGCCGTCGTCATCCCGGCCACCCCGCTGCTCGGGCCTGCCGACCTCACCGACCGCGTGGAGCGGGGCCGGGTCAGACACGTCGTGGTCCGTACCGAGGACGCGCCCAAGTTCGCCGACGTGCCCGGCGCCTACACCCGCATCGCGGTCGGCGGAGCGCCGGTGCCGGGCTGGGAGCCCTACGAGGACGCGTACGCGGAGTCCGCCGAGTTCGTCCCCGACGGGCCGACCCTCGCCGACGACCCGCTGATGCTGTACTTCACCTCCGGCACGACCGCCCGGCCCAAGCTGGTCGAGCACACGCACACCTCGTATCCGGTGGGCCACCTGGCGACCATGTACTGGATCGGGCTCAGGCCCGGCGACGTGCACCTGAACATCTCCTCGCCCGGCTGGGCCAAGCACGCCTGGTCCAACCTGTTCGCCCCGTGGAACGCGGAGGCGACCGTCTTCGTCTTCAACTACACGCGGTTCGACGCGGCCCGGCTGATGGCCGAGATGGACCGGGCCGGGGTCACCACCTTCTGCGCCCCGCCGACCGTGTGGCGCATGCTCATCCAGGCCGACCTCACCCAGCTGCGCACCCCGCCGCGCGAGGTGGTGGCCGCAGGTGAGCCGCTCAACCCCGAGGTCATCGAGCAGGTGCGGCGGGCCTGGGGCGTCACCATCAGGGACGGCTTCGGGCAGACCGAGACCGCCGTGCAGGTCTCCAACAGCCCCGGCCAGCAGCTGAAGACGGGCTCGATGGGCCGGCCCAGCCCCGGCTTCCGGGTGGAGCTGCTCGACCCGGTCTCCGGTGCCCCCGGTGCCACCGAGGGCGAGATCGCCCTGGACCTGTCCGAGCGCCCGGTCGGCCTGATGGCCGGCTACCACGGCGACCCCGACCGCACGGCGGAGGCCATGGCCGGCGGCTACTACCGCACCGGGGACATCGCCGCCCGGGACGAGGACGGATACCTGACCTACATCGGCCGCGCCGACGACGTCTTCAAGGCCTCCGACTACAAGATCAGCCCGTTCGAGCTGGAGAGCGCTCTGCTGGAGCACGAGGCGGTGGCCGAGGCGGCCGTCGTGCCCGCACCGGACGAGCTGCGGCTCGCCGTGCCCAAGGCGTACGTCGTCCTCGCCGAGGGCTGGGAGCCCGGCCCCGACACCGCGAAGGTCATCTTCGAGCACTCGCGCGAGGTGCTCGCCCCCTACAAGCGCATCCGCCGGCTGGAGTTCGGCACGCTTCCCAAGACCGTCTCCGGCAAGATCCGCCGGATCGAACTGCGCGAGGCGACCGCCGCGGGCTGCGCGGACGAGTACCGCGAGGAGGACTTCCGGTGACCGCACCGCTGTCGTACACGCACGGGACGAGCGAGACCGTCCTGCTCGGGGACACCATCGGCGCCAACCTGGACCGGGCCGTGGCGGCCTGGCCGGACCGCGAGGCGCTCGTGGACGTGCCGTCGGGGCGGCGCTGGACGTACGCCGAATTCGGCGTGGACGTCGAGAAACTGGCGCAGGCGCTGGCCGCCTCCGGGGTCACCAAGGGCGACCGGGTGGGCATCTGGGCGATCAACTGCCCGGAGTGGGTCCTGGTCCAGTACGCCACCGCCCGCATCGGCGCGATCATGGTCAACATCAACCCCGCCTACCGCACCCACGAGGTCGAGTACGTCCTGGGCCAGGCCGGCGTCACGCTGCTGTTCGCCTCCCTCAGCCACAAGACGAGCGACTACCGGGCGATGGTGGAGCAGGTGCGGGGCAGCTGCCCGCGGTTGCGCGAGGTCGTGTACATCGGCGACCCGAGCTGGGAGGCGCTGCTCACGCGCGGGACCGGCGACGCCCCGTACGAGGAGTTGTCCTGCGACGACCCCATCAACATCCAGTACACCTCGGGCACGACCGGCTTCCCCAAGGGCGCCACCCTCTCCCACCACAACATCCTCAACAACGGCTACTTCGTCGGTGAGCTGATCGCCTACAGCGAGCAGGACCGGGTCTGCATCCCGGTGCCCTTCTACCACTGCTTCGGCATGGTGATGGGCAACCTGGCCGCGACCTCGCACGGCGCGTGCATGGTCATCCCGGCGCCGTCCTTCGACCCGAGGGCCACGCTGGAGGCGGTCCAGCAGGAGCGGTGCACCTCGCTCTACGGCGTCCCGACGATGTTCATCGCGGAGCTGAACCTGCCCGAGTTCGCCACGTACGACCTCTCGTCGCTGCGCACCGGCATCATGGCGGGCTCCCCCTGCCCGGTGGAGGTGATGAAGCGGGTGGTCGCCGAGATGCACATGGAGCAGGTGTCCATCTGCTACGGCATGACCGAGACCTCCCCGGTCTCCCTGCAGACCCGCATGGACGACGACCTGGAGCACCGCACCGGCACCGTCGGCCGCGTGCTGCCGCACCTGGAGGTCAAGATCGTCGATCCGGTCACCGGTGTCACCCAGCCCCGCGGCGCGGCGGGGGAGTTGTGCACCCGCGGCTACAGCGTGATGCTCGGCTACTGGAACGAGCCCGAGAAGACCGCCGAGGCCGTCGACGCGGGTCGCTGGATGCACACCGGGGACCTCGCGGTGATGCGGGAGGACGGGTACGTCGAGATCGTCGGCCGGATCAAGGACATGATCATCCGGGGTGGCGAGAACATCTACCCGCGGGAGATCGAGGAGTTCCTCTACGCCCACCCGAAGATCAGGGACGTCCAGGTCGTCGGCGTGCCGCACGAGACGTACGGCGAGGAGGTCCTGGCCTGTGTCATCCCGCACGACGCGGCCGACCCGCTCACCCTGGAGGAGCTGCGCGGCTTCTGCCAGGGAAGGCTCGCGCACTACAAGGTCCCCAGTCGGCTGCAGATCCTCGATGCCTTCCCGATGACCGTGTCCGGAAAGGTACGCAAGATCGAGCTGCGGGAGCGGTACGGGGTGTGAGTCCTCCGGTGCCGAGCGCGGACGGGGGTCACACTCGGCACCGGAACCCGCCCGCCCGGCGCCCGGAGCGCCGTCAGGCGGTCCGTCCGTCGCGGTCCCGGGTGCCCGGACGGGACGCGCCCGCGAAGTGGAGCGTGCGGGCGGCGTCGTTCACCGGCTGTGGGGTGCCCGTGGGGCCGAGGACGAACAGTGCGATGCCCAGCGCCGCGGCGCGGGCGCGCGCCTCGTCCGTGTAGCCCGCGAGGGAGAAATACAGACAGTCCGCGGACTGCGTCATCGCCGTCAGCCACAGACACTCCACGTCCCGCGGCGCGGCGGGGCGCACGGTCGGATCCACCTGCGCCAGCAGCCCGCGCGCGGCGAGGACGATCCCGTTCGAGGGCCGCTGGTCGGCCCGCCGGACGTCACGGTGACCGAGCCACCCGAGGTAGAGCAGGGCGGCGGTGACGGCGTCCCGCGCCGTGCGCACGGGGCGCGGCTGAGCACCGGGCCGGCCGCCCTGACCGGCCCGGCCGGCTCGTGAGGTGTCCGGCGCCGCCGGCTCCTCGCGCCCCCGCGGCGGTGCGGCGCTCACCGCGGGATGCAGCACGGTGCCGCAGGGGCAGCCCAGCTCGGGGCGGGGCCACAGGCCCGGGCGTCCGCAGGAGGCGCACGGCACGGTGACCCACTCGTCCTCCCAGGCCCGGTGGGCCCGCACGGTGGGGCCGGTCGCCGGATCGAGCCGCGGACCGGCGGACGCACCGCAGACGCACGGATACACCGGCGCGACGTAGACGTGTTCGCGCCGGCAGGCCGGACAGCACACCGGCACGCTCTCGGGCATGGCCACTCCAAGGCGTCGCGGGGCCCCCCATCGTCCTCCTGCCCTACCCCGCCTGTCCGGAACTTGCCCACTCTTGACGACGTTCGCCTGCCCACCTACATTACTTCCAAATAGTAGAAGTTAGATTCCGCTATTCGGAAGTTAGTCAGCGAACTGGACACTGTGCTCACCGCAGGGCGCGACGGGAGTACGCATCCGACAGCCGAAGCAGGAGTACTCAATGGCCCGTATGACCGCTGCCCGCGCGGCAGTCGAGATCCTCAAGCGTGAGGGCGTCACCGACGCCTTCGGTGTGCCGGGCGCGGCGATCAACCCGTTCTACGCGGCTCTCAAGGCCTCCGGCGGCATCACCCACACCCTCGCCCGCCACGTCGAGGGTGCCTCCCACATGGCCGAGGGCTACACCCGTACCCATGCCGGCAACATCGGTGTCTGCATCGGCACCTCCGGCCCCGCCGGCACCGACATGATCACCGGCCTGTACTCGGCCACCGGAGACTCCATCCCGATCCTGTGCATCACGGGCCAGGCCCCGACCGCCGTGATCCACAAGGAGGACTTCCAGGCGGTCGACATCGCCTCGATCGCCAGGCCGGTCACCAAGATGGCGGTCACCGTCCTGGAGGCGGCCCAGGTCCCCGGCGTCTTCCAGCAGGCCTTCCATCTCATGCGCTCCGGCCGCCCCGGCCCGGTCCTCATCGACCTGCCGATCGACGTGCAGCTCACCGAGATCGAGTTCGACCCGGAGACGTACGAGCCGCTGCCGGTCTACAGGCCCGCCGCGACCCGCGCGCAGATCGAGAAGGCGATCGGGCTGCTGGGCGCCTCCGAGCGCCCCCTGATCGTCGCGGGCGGCGGTGTCATCAACGCCGACGCCGCCGGCCTCCTCGTCGAGTTCGCCGAGCTGACCGGGACCCCGGTCGTCCCCACCCTGATGGGCTGGGGTGTCATCCCGGACGACCACGAGCTGAACGCCGGCATGGTCGGCCTGCAGACCTCGCACCGCTACGGCAACGCGACCTTCCTGGAGTCCGACTTCGTCCTCGGCATCGGCAACCGCTGGGCCAACCGCCACACCGGCAGGCTGGACGTCTACACGGCCGGACGGAAGTTCGTCCACGTCGACATCGAACCCACCCAGATCGGCAGGATCTTCGCCCCGGACTACGGCATCACCTCCGACGCGAAGGCCGCGCTGGAACTCTTCGTCGAGGTGGCGAAGGAACTGAAGGCGGCCGGAAAGCTGCCCGACCGCAGCGCCTGGGCGGCCTCGGCGCAGGAGAAGAAGGCCACCCTGCAGCGCCGTACCCACTTCGACAACATCCCGATCAAGCCGCAGCGTGTGTACGAGGAGATGAACAAGGCCTTCGGCCCGCAGACCCGGTACGTCTCCACCATCGGCCTCTCCCAGATCGCCGGCGCGCAGATGCTGCACGTCTTCAAGCCGCGGCACTGGATCAACTGCGGTCAGGCGGGCCCCCTCGGCTGGACCGTCCCGGCCGCGCTGGGCGTGGCCAAGGCCGACCCGGAGGCGTCCGTCGTCGCCCTCTCCGGCGACTACGACTTCCAGTTCATGATCGAGGAGCTGGCGGTCGGCGCCCAGCACAAGATCCCCTACATCCACGTCCTGGTGAACAACTCCTACCTGGGTCTCATCCGCCAGGCGCAGCGGGCGTTCGACATCGACTTCCAGGTCAAGCTGGAGTTCGAGAACATCAACTCGCCCGAGCTGGGCGTCTACGGCGTCGACCACGTGAAGGTCGCAGAGGGTCTGGGCTGCAAGGCGATCCGCGTCACCGACCCGAACGAACTCGGCGCCGCCCTGGAACAGGCCAAGAAGCTCGCGGCCGAGTTCCGGGTCCCGGTCGTGGTCGAGGCGATCCTGGAGCGGGTCACCAACATCTCCATGTCGGGCACCAACGACATCGGCAACGTGGTCGAGTTCGAGGAACTCGCCACCGAGCCCGGTCACTCGCCGACGGCGATCAAGCCCCTGAAGGTCTGACCACCGGTCGGCACCGGCGCCGCCTCGGTGTCCGGGCGGAGCCGCGGCCGCTGCCTGGTGACCCGGTGACCCGGTGACCCGGTGACCCGGTGACCCGGTGAGCGGCGGGAACGGCCGGTGGGCGGCGGCCCCACGGCGTCGAGAGCCCGCCGGTCCGCGGGCGTCCCGCCTGTCGCCCCGGTCCCTGCCGTCCTGCGCGCACCACGCCCCCGTCATTCCGACGGGGGCGTTCGCGTGTTCGGGCCAGAGGGCTCGGCGGTGCCGGGACGAGCCGGCCGCCGGCCCGCGGCCGAGGTGCTCGGCCGCCCCGGCGCCCCCGTGCGCGGGACCCGCCGCCCCCGCGCCGACGGGTCCCGCGCGTCGGTGATGTGCCCGGGGCGTGGGTGCGTCGAAGCCTCCATGCTGCTGTTCAGAGGATGATTCGAGGCTTGGCAGGCCTCGTACGGAAGTTGTTGTCCGCGGCCTTGCTAGATCTCGTGTTCCGACAGGCCCGGCCAGTCGTCCGGCCCGCCGCCCTGCCATTCGACGAGGTCGCTCTCCTCGACCTCGATCCGGTCCAGGTCGGCCAGCCGAAGGATCTCCACGACGTCGTCCAGGTGGGAGGCGATCCCCAGGGTGACCTCTCCCTCGGTGACGCGCCGGGAGCCGTCCAGGGCCGGGGCATGGACCACGATGTGCGGATACTGCGTCGGATTGCCCATGCCTTCAGCGTGCTGCGGGCGGGGCGGATACGCACGCCGAACCCCTGCCTCCCGGGCAACGCGAAAGCGCCCCCCTGGAACAGGGGAGCGCTGCGCACCGTGTGGTGACCGTCCGACGGCGCGAGGCTGGGCGCGACAGGACATTCGCGCCGCCGGACGGAGCGGGAGTCCCTCCGGGAGTCTCAGGGAGTCTCCGGGAGGTGGGGCTGGGACCGCGGTGGCCGCGACGGAGCCCGGGTCTTCTTCCCTCAGGTCGAGAAGTCGGCCCCGATTCCTTCACCACCGCACTGGCTCGCGCACCACCGCGGTCCTCGCCCGGCCCGCCGTACCGGGTGATCACCCCTCATCCGGATCACCCGCCGGCGGCGGGGCGTACGCGCCCGGTCCCGACCTCCCCGTCGGGACCCGGACGCGGGCTTCGGCCTCAGTCCTCGCGCAGGGCGCGGACCGCTTCCTCCACGCGCTTGCCGTAGTCCGGGTCCGCGGCGTGGAAGTGGGCCAGGTTCTTCTCGATCACATCGTCGCGGGAGACCTGCGACAGGCTGCCGGCGATGTTCGCGACGAGGCGGGACCTCTCCTCCTGCGACATCAGACGGTACAGCTCGCCCGCCTGGAAGAAGTCGTCGTCCTTGGTGTGCAGGGGCGCCTCGTGGCTGCCCGTGTAGCCGGACACGGCCAGCGGGGCCGACAGCGGGCGACCGGTCTGCACCGGGCCGTCGTACGAGTTCGGCTCGTAGTTCTTGGCGTGGCGGCCCTGCGCGTTGGCCGCCATGAAGCCGTCGCGGCCGTAGTTCTGCGCGGTCGTCGCCTTCGGGGCGTTGACGGCCAGCTGTGTGTGGTTGACGCCCAGGCGGTAGCGGTGCGCGTCCGCGTAGGCGAACAGGCGGCCCTGGAGCATCTTGTCCGGGGACGGGCCGATGCCGGGGACGAAGTTGTTCGGGGAGAACGCGGCCTGCTCGACCTCGGCGAAGACGTTGTCCGGGTTGCGGTCCAGCACCAGGCGGCCGACCCGCCGCAGCGGATGGTCCCGGTGCGGCCACACCTTCGTCAGGTCGAACGGGTTGAAGCGGTAGTCCGCCGCCTCGGCCGCCGGCATGATCTGGACGTACAGGGTCCAGGACGGGTGCACCCCGCGCTCGATCGCCTGCAGCAGGTCCGTCTGGTGGGAGTTCGGGTCCTTGCCCGCGGTCTTCGCGGCCTGCTCGCTGCTCAGGCAGCGGATGCCCTGGTTGGTCTTGAAGTGGTACTTGACGAAGAAGGCCTCGCCGGAAGCGTTCGTCCACTGGTAGGTGTGCGAGCCGTAGCCGTTCATGTGGCGGTACGACGCCGGGATGCCGCGGTCGCCCATCAGCCAGGTCACCTGGTGCGTGGCCTCGGGGGCGTGCGCCCAGAAGTCCCAGACGTTGTCCGGCTCCTGGCGGCCCGTGAAGGGGTCGCGCTTCTGCGAGTGGATGAAGTCCGGGAACTTGATCGGGTCCTTGATGAAGAAGACCGGGGTGTTGTTCCCGACGAGGTCGTAGTTGCCCTCTTCGGTGTAGAACTTGACCGCGAAACCGCGCGGGTCGCGCACCGCGTCCGCGCCGCCGAGGGAGTCGGCGACCGTGGAGAAGCGCACGAACACCTCGGTGCGCTTGCCGATCCCGCCGAGGAAGCCGGCCTGGGTGAAGCCGGTGACGTCGTCCGTGACCTCGAAGTGGCCGTAGGCGCCGGAGCCACGGGCGTGCACCACGCGCTCCGGGATGCGCTCGCGGTTGAAGCGGGCCAGCTTCTCCAGGAGGTGCTGGTCCTGGAGCAGGAGCGGGCCGCCGACGCCGGCGGAGGCGGAGTTCTGGTTGTCGGCGACCGGGGCGCCGGACTCTGTCGTGAGCACGCGCTTCGACATCGTGGACCTTCCGTGCGGGTGGCAGCGGAAATCTTCTTCCGCTTTGCGGAGCCTAGAGAGGGGGCAATCTGAGCGTCAACAGTTTGTTGAAGATGGATCCGGGCGGCGCCGGCGCCTGGGCGCGACAGGACAGGTGTCGGCGACGGCGCCGCCCGGACGTCTTGGGTGCCTCAGACCTGTGCGCCGGAGAGGCGCTCCACGGCCCGCAGCAGGGCCGAGTGGTCCAGGTCGCCGTCGCCCTGGGCGCGCAGCGAGGCGACCAGCTGGGCGACCACGGCGCCGACCGGCAGGGCGGCACCGACGTTGCGGGCGGCGTCGGTGACGATGCCCATGTCCTTGTGGTGCAGGTCGATGCGGAAGCCCGGCTTGAAGTCGCGGTGGAGGAAGTTCTCCTTCTTCCGGGTCAGCACCGTCGAACCCGCCAGGCCGCCGGCCAGGACGTCCAGCGCGGCCGTCAGGTCCACCCCCGACTTCTCCAGGAAGACCACGGCCTCGGCGCACGCCTGGATGTTCACGGCGACGATCAGCTGGTTGGCCGCCTTCACGGTCTGGCCGCAGCCGTGCGGGCCGCACAGGACGATGGTCTTGCCGAGCGCCTCGAAGACCGGCCTGGCGACATCGAAGTCGGCCTGCTCGCCACCGACCATGATCGAGAGCACGGCCTCGACGGCGCCGGCCTCACCGCCGGAGACGGGGGCGTCCAGGACGCGGATGCCCCTGTCCTTCGCGGCCTTCGCCAGGTCGATGGAAGTCTGCGGGGTGATCGAGGACATGTCGATCAGCAAGGTGCCCGGCCTGGCGTTCTCCAGGATTCCGTCGGGGCCGTAGGCGATGGCCTCAACCTGTGGGGACGCGGGCACCATCGTGATCACCACGTCGGCGTCGCGCACGGCCTCGGCGATCGAGGAGGCCGCGGTGCCGCCCGCGGCGGCCAGTCGGTCCAGCTTGTCCTGCTCCAGGGTGTAGCCGGTGACCTGGTAGCCCGCCTTGATCAGGTTCTCGGACATGGGGGAGCCCATGATCCCGAGGCCGATCCAGGCAATCGCCGGGCGGGTCGGGCGGGAAGGATCCGTGAGGGTGTTGCTCATGGGGGTGCCTCTCTCACTGCTCTGCAGCGTCAGGGGGTCGGGCGCGCTTCGCGCGGGAGCCAGTCGAAGGCCTCGCGGCTCGGGCGGTCGCCCGGCTTGTACTCCAGGCCCACCCAGCCGTCGTAACCGGCCTTCTTCAGCTGGTCGAGCAGCTGAAGAAGAGGGAGCGAGCCCGTCCCGGGGGCGCCGCGACCCGGGTTGTCGGCGATCTGCACATGGCCGGTCTTCGACGCGTACTGCTCGATCACCGAGGGCAGGTCCTCGCCGTTCATCGACAGGTGGTACAGGTCCATCAGGAACCTGGCGTTGCCCAGGCCCGTCGCCGCGTTGACCTTGTCGACGACCTCGACGGCGGCCGGCGCCGACAGCAGCGGGTAGCGCGGTGACTCGGGCCGGTTCAGCGCCTCGATCAGCAGGACCGCACCGATCCGGTCGGCCGCGCGGGCCGCGAGGGCCAGGTTCTCCAGGGCGAGCGCGTCCTGCTCGGCCGGGTCCACGCCGTCCACGCGGTTGCCGTAGAGGGCGTTCAGGGCCTTGCAGCCGAGGGACTCGGCGAAGCCGGCGGCCATGTCGATGTTGGCGCGGAACTTCTCCGACTCCTCACCGGGGATCGACAGGGCGCCGCGGTCGGGGCCCGGCAGCTGTCCGGCGTAGAAGTTCAGTCCCGTCAGCTGGACGCCCGCGTCCTCGATCGACTGCTTCAGGGCGTCGAGCCCGCGCTGCTCGGGGGTGGGGGAGTCGACCCAGGGCCACCACAGCTCGACCGCCGAGAAGCCCGCCGCGGCGGCAGCCGCGGGGCGCTCCAGGAGCGGGAGTTCCGTGAAGAGGATCGACAGGTTGACGTTGAAGCGCTGGTCTGCGGCTGTGCTCGATCCGAAACCCGGCATTCGGGCCGCGCTCCCTTCCGTGATTCAGATTCCGTATTGCGGAAGTTCGTTTCTGCGTAACGGAAGATTGCAACCGCGTCTCGCCGGTTGTCAAGGGGGACCCGGTGGAGCTGCCCGAAAATCGGTGCCGCGCGTTAGGTTGTGCGCGTGCGATTGAGAGTGGAGTTCACGACCGAACCCTTCGACCTCGACGAGGCGCCCGCGCATGCCCTGGTGGCGCGGCAGGTCATCGAGGCCGCCGAACTGGACGCCGTCGACGTCGGCCCGTTCGGCAACACGGCCGAGGGGGGTGCCGACAGCGTGCTCACCGCCGTGGACGCACTGCTGCGCAAGGCCCTTCAGGCCGGTGCCACCCGGGTCTCGCTCCAGGTCAACGTGCTCGGGGACGCAACCGGGGAGGGCGATAGGTGACCAGGGACGAGCCCTTCATCGCGGCCGTGAAACCGCTGGTCGACGCCATGGGCGGGGAGCTTCTCCCGCCCGACGAGGCCGGCCCCGAGGACGTCGTCCTCGCCTGGGAGGGCGTCGATGTCGTCGCCGTGCGCCTGCCCCAGCTCGCCGACTCCCTCGACCACATCCTCGCCGCCATGGAGCGACGGCAGGGCCGGCCCCTGGCCGACCTGGACCGCAAGGCCAAGCAGGAGGTCGTGCGCACCCTGGAGGCGCGCGGCGCCTTCGCCGTGCGCCATGGCGTGGAGACCGTGGCCGGCGCGCTGGGCGTCAGCCGCTTCACGGTCTACAACTACCTCAACCGGGAGAAGGGCAGCTGACGCCCGGGGCGGGCCCGGGGGAGCCCCGCCGGAGCTTGTTACGCGGATTTTTCAACAAAGTGTTGACGTGACGTTTCCGGGAGCGTTAGCTATCGGCAGCCCGTTCAGCACGAAGGCCGTATCCGGCCACGGAGGCTCCCGTGACTACGACTTCCACGCCCCCGGGCCTGCCCCGGTTCAACGCCCTGGAGGAGAACGCGGCCCTCGCCGCCCTCCAGGAGGTGTGCGCCTCCACCGAGTGGGCCCGGCGCGTGCTCGCCGCCCGCCCCTACGCCACCGTCGAGGCCCTCTGTGCCGCCAGTGACGCCGCCACGGCCGAGCTGACCACGGCCGGCCTCGAGGAGGCGATGGCCGGGCACCCGCCGATCGGGCGCCCCGAGCCCGGCGACCCGACCTCCGCCCGCGAACAGCGCGGCATGGCCGGCGCCTCCGAGGAGCTCAAGGCGGAGATGCTCGAACTGAACCTGGCCTACCAGGAGAAGTTCGGCCACGTCTTCCTCATCTGCGCCACCGGCCGGACCGGTGAGCAGATGCGGGACGCCGCCAAGGAGCGGATCGGGAACGCGCCGGAGCAGGAGCGGGAGATCGTCCGCACCGAGCTGGGCAGGATCAACCGCATCCGACTGGCCCGACTCGTCGAAGGGGACGCCTGACACCATGAGCACCAGCACCACCGCCTCCGTGTCCACGCACATCCTGGACACCTCGATCGGCCGCCCCGCCGAGGGCGTCGCCGTCCAGCTCTCCGTCCGCTCGGGGCGGTCCGCCCGGTACGGGGAAGGCGGGGCCTGGCAGTCGCTCGGCGGCTGTGCGACCGACCCCGACGGCCGGTGCAAGGACCTGCCGACGCTGCCGGAGGGGACCACCCACGTACGGCTCGACTTCGCCGTCGAGGCGTACTTCGAAGCAACATCTGCGAAGAAGCAAGCCGATGCGCAGCAGGACGCCCCCGCGAATCGGGACAGCGGACCGGGCGTGTTCTTCCCGGAGGTAGCGATCACGTTCGCCGTCGTACCGGGCGAGCACTACCACGTACCGCTGCTGCTCAACCCGTTCGGCTACTCCGTTTACCGAGGGAGCTAGCTACATGACCGTCAATTCCCGCCCTGCCCGCCCTGTGATGCTGGGACAGAACCAGTACGGCAAGGCCGAGAACCGAGTCGTCAAGATCACGCGGGACGGCGCCACCCACCACATCAAGGACCTCAACGTCTCCGTCGCGCTGAGCGGCGACATGGACGACGTCCACTACTCCGGCTCCAACGCCAACGTCCTGCCGACCGACACCACCAAGAACACGGTGTTCGCGTTCGCCAAGCAGTACGGCATCGAGTCCGCCGAGCAGTTCGGCATCCACCTCGCCCGCCACTTCGTCACCTCGCAGGAGCCGATCCACCGCGCCCGGATCCGTATCGAGGAGTACGCCTGGGAGCGGATCGAGACCTCCGACGCCAACTCCCGGTTCATCGGCGCGGACGAGGTCAAGCACTCCTTCGTCCGCAAGGGCCAGGAGACCCGTCTCACCCAGATCACCTACGACGGCGAGCAGTGGGAGGTCATCTCCGGTCTGAAGGACCTGGTCGTGATGAACTCGACCAACTCCGAGTTCTGGGGCTACGTCAAGGACAGGTACACGACCCTGCAGGAGGCGTACGACCGCATCCTGGCCACCCAGGTCTCCGGCCGCTGGCGGTTCAACTGGACCGACGACGAGCAGAAGACACCCCACTGGGAGAAGTCCTACGAGCAGGTCAGGAAGCACATGCTCCAGGCCTTCGCCGAGACCTACTCCCTCTCGCTGCAGCAGACGCTCTACCAGATGGGCGCGCGCATCATCAACAACCGCAGCGAGATCGACGAGGTCCGCTTCTCGCTGCCGAACAAGCACCATTTCCTCGTCGACCTGGAGCCCTTCGGGCTGAAGAACGACAACGAGGTGTACTTCGCCGCCGACCGGCCCTACGGCCTGATCGAGGCGACCATCCTCCGGGACGGCTGCGAGCCGAAGATCCCCGTGGACCTCACCAACCTCTGACCTTCCCGCACCTTCGGCACCCGTGACCGGGGAGACGCTCCCTTCCGGCTCCCCGGTCACGGCACTCAAAACTCCTAGGGTCCTGCCGTGCCCTCCCCCTTCAGTCCGCTGAGCGAAAAGGACGAATCATGGCAGCAGCCCAGCGCATCGTCATCGAGAACTGTTCGATCGCGACCGTCGACGCCGACGACACCGAGTACGCCGCCGGTCACGTCGTCGTCGCCGGCAACCGCATCGAGGCGGTCGGCGCGGGCAAGGCCCCCGAGGGCCTGGAGAACGTCGTACGCCGCATCGACGCCACCGGGCACCTCGCCACCCCCGGTCTGATCAACACCCATCACCACTTCTACCAGTGGATCACCCGGGGCCTGGCCACGGACCACAACCTCTTCGACTGGCTGGTCGCGCTCTACCCCACCTGGGCGCGCATCGACGAGCCGATGGTGTACGCGGCGGCCCAGGGCTCGCTCGCGATGATGGCCCGCGGCGGCGTCACCACCGCCATGGACCACCACTACGTCTACCCGCAGGGCTCCGGTGACCTGTCCGGCGCGGTCATCCGTGCCGCCCGCGAGACGGGCGTCCGCTTCACCCTGGCCCGCGGTTCCATGGACCGCGGCGATAAGGACGGCGGTCTGCCGCCGGACTTCGCCGTCGAGACCCTGGACGGCGCGCTCGCCGCCACCGAGGCGACCGTGAAGGAACACCACGACGCCTCCTTCGACGCGATGACGCAGGTGGCCGTGGCCCCCTGTTCGCCGTTCTCCGTCTCGACCGAACTGCTGAGGCAGGGTGCGGAACTCGCCCGCCGCCTCGGCGTACGGCTGCACACACACGGCTCGGAGACGGTCGAGGAGGAGAGGTTCTGCCACGAGCTGTTCGGCATGGGCCCGACCGACTACTTCGAGTCCACCGGCTGGCTCGGCGAGGACGTGTGGATGGCGCACTGCGTCCACATGAACGACTCCGACATCGCCGCCTTCGGCCGTACGAGGACGGGTGTGGCGCACTGCCCGTCCTCCAACGCCCGCCTCGCGGCCGGTATCGCACGCGTCCCCGACATGCTGAAGGCGGGCGTCCCGGTCGGCCTCGGCGTCGACGGCACCGCCTCCAACGAGTCCGGTGAACTCCACACCGAACTGCGCAACGCCCTGCTCATCAACCGGCTCGGCGCCCACAAGGAGGCCGCGCTGAACGCCCGCCAGGCCCTCCGGCTCGGCACCTACGGCGGCGCCCAGGTCCTCGGCCGCGCCGCCGAGACCGGCTCGCTGGAGCCCGGAAAGCTCGCCGACCTCGTGCTGTGGAAGCTGGACACCCTCGCCCACGCCTCCATCGCCGACCCGGTGGCCGCCCTGGTCCTCGGTGCGGCGGCCCCGGTCACCGCCTCCTTCGTGAACGGCCGGCAGATCGTCGAGGACGGCCGCCTGCTCACCGTCGACGAGGACGCCATCGCCCGCTCCACGCGGGCCGAGGCCCAGCGCCTGGCACAGATCGCCGCCAAGGGCTGAGCCAGCGCCGGACTCCGGCCGGGAGGGACGGCTCCCGGCCGGAAGCCGTGGACCCGAGCGGGGTCCACGGCGGCCGTCTCCGGGGCGCGCCGACGCGCGCCCCGGAACGGTCACCGTCCCCATGCCCCGCAAAGGGCCTTCCGGTCCCTCCCCCCACTCTCGACTTCGCTCGAGCGGGAGGTACCCCCATGCCCGCCGCGCACCACCTCCCTGAAATCCACGTCAGAGCCGACGTGTCACCCGACCGGAGGAGCCGCCGTGTCCGCTCACCCCGTTGACGAGACCCACCCAGTCGACGAGAAACTCCCCGCCCTCAAGATGGCGACCAGCGGCCTGCAGCATGTGGCCGCCATGTACGCGGGAGTGGTCGCCCCGCCCCTGATCGTCGGCGCGGCCGTAGGCCTGTCCGGCACCGACCTGACGTTCCTGACCGGCGCCTGCCTGTTCACCGCGGGCCTGGCCACCTTCCTCCAGACCCTCGGCATCTGGAAGATCGGAGCCCGGCTGCCCTTCGTCAACGGTGTCACCTTCGCCGGCGTCGCCCCCATGACGGCGATCGTCGCCTCCGCCGAGGACAAGTCCGACGCCCTGCCGGTGATCTTCGGCGCGGTCGTCGTCGCGGGCCTCCTCGGCTTCATGGCCGCTCCCTTCTTCAGCAAGGCGGTCCGCTTCTTCCCGCCCGTCGTCACCGGTACGGTCATCACGCTGATCGGCGTCTCCCTGCTGCCGGTCGCCTTCAACTGGGCCCAGGGACCCGACCCGGCGGCGCACGACTACGGTTCGGCGACCAACCTCACCCTGGCCGGCACCACCCTGCTGACCGTCCTGCTGCTGCGCCGCTTCACCCGCGGCTTCGTCAAGCAGATCGCCGTCCTGCTCGGCCTGACCGCCGGCACGCTGATCGCGATCCCGTTCGGCGTCACGGACTTCGCCCCGGTGGCGGACGCCAAGCTGATCGGCTTCCCGACGCCGTTCCACTTCGGCGCCCCGCAGTTCCACATCGCGGCGATCCTGTCGATGTGCGTGGTGATGGTCGTCTCCATGACCGAATCCACCGCCGACATGCTGGCGCTGGGCGAGATCGTGGAACGCCCCGCGGACCAGCGGACCATCGCGGCGGGCCTGCGCGCCGACACCCTCGGTTCCGCCCTCAGCCCCGTTTTCAACGGCTTCATGTGCAGCGCCTTCGCGCAGAACATCGGCCTGGTCGCCATGACGCGGATCCGCAGCCGCTTCGTCGTGGCGGTCGGCGGCGGCTTCCTGGTCCTGATGGGCCTGTGCCCGGCGGCGGCCTCACTGATCGCGGTCGTCCCCCGGCCGGTCCTCGGTGGCGCCGGCGTGGTCCTGTTCGGCTCGGTCGCCGCGAGCGGTATCCAGACCCTCGTCCGGGCCGGCCTGGAGAAGGACGACAACACCCTGATCGTGGCCGTCTCCCTCGCGGTCGGCATCATCCCGATCAGCACTCCGGCGTTCTACCACGCCTTCCCGGAGACCGCGAGGATCATCCTCGACTCGGGCATCTCCACCAGCTGTGTCACCGCGGTCGTGCTCAACCTGGCCTTCAACCACCTGGGCAGGGGCAGCGAGGCGCGGAACGGCACGCACCCGATGGAGTCGGGCGAGGAACTCGCGCCCGCCCACTGAGGCACCCGGGCACGGTGGACGTGCACGGCACAGAACAGGCGTGCGGGGTACGGGACTTGCCCGTATCCCGCACGCCGTATGCGGCAGTCTTGGGCCCATGAACGAATCCGGCCGCGTCGAGGCCTTCAGCGACGGCGTGTTCGCCATCGCCATCACCCTGCTCATCCTGGAGATCAAGGTCCCCAAGGTGGGCGAACACGGCGGTCTGTGGCATGGGCTGGGAGCGCAGTGGCCGTCGTACGCCGCCTACGCGGTCAGCTTCCTGGTGATCGGGATCATGTGGGTCAACCACCATCAGGTGTTCACCTACGTCGCCCGGGTCGACCGTACGCTGATGTTCCTGAACCTGCTGTTGCTGATGGTGGTGGCGGCCGTGCCCTGGCCGACGGCCATGCTCGCGGAGTACCTGCGCGAGGACGGGGCCTCGCACGTGGCAGCCGCCGTGTACAGCCTGGTCATGGTCGGCCACGCCTTCACCTTCCAGGCCCTGTGGTGGCATCTCACCCGTACCGGCCACCTCTTCGACGCCCGCGTCGACGCCGAGGCGGCCCGCCGGACCCGGGCACGCTTCGCCCTCGGCTCCCTGGCCTACCCGCTGAGCGTGGGCCTCGCCTTCGTCTCCGCCCCCCTCACCCTCGCCGCGCACGGGCTGCTCGCCCTGTACTACGGCTTCAACCAGATACCGGTGCCGACCCGGGAGACGGCCGCGCCCTGAGCCGGGGCGGGAGGACCGACTGGCAGGGAGTGGCCGCGGGCAGCCGGCCGGTGAAGTACGAGCGCGGCGGGACGCCCATCAGGGCGCGGAAGTCGGACGTCATGTGCGACTGGTCGTAGTAGCCGGTGGCGGCGGCCAGTTCGGCCCAGTCGGCGGTCGCGGCGTGCGTGAGGACCGCTCGTACGCGGTTGATGCGGGCGTAGTGCTTGGGGGACAGCCCCACGCCCTCCGCGAAGAGGTTGCGCAGGTGCCGCTCGCTGACGGCCAGTTCCCGGGCGACCTCGCTGACCGGTCCCGGCGTCTGGCCGACCCGGACCGACATCGCGTCGGCCCCGGCCCGTACCAGCGCCGTGCGGGTGCGGTCCGCCGCCGCGGTCAGCCGTTCGGGCAGCGTGGCCGCGAGGTGGGCCGCCGTCTCCTCGGCGGTCAGCCACCGCAGCTCGCGGTTCAGCTGGTGTGCCGTCCGGCCGGGCAGTTCGCCGAGCGGGACGACCCTGCCCAGCAGCTCGGCCGCCGGGACGCCCAGGAGGGGGCGGGCCGTGCCCGGGGCGAGGCGCAGTTCCACACAGGACGCGAGGACCTCGCCGTCGTGGTAGGTGGCCCGCACCCGCGGACCGACGGCGAGCACGTCGCGCTGCCCGTTCGTCCCCACGCGGACGACGATCTTCGTGGCAGCATCCGGGAGATGGGTGAACGCCGTACCGGGCGGTCCGGCGGCGGACACGGTCACGATCCCGGTGATCCACGGGTGCAGGGCCTCGGGCAGCGCAAGGGCCTGTTCGGCGCGGGAGTTCGTCACCCCTTCACCGTAAGCGGGCCGTGGGCCGCACGGGCGGACGGACCGTGCCGGAATTTCCAAGAGTGCCGGACACCGCCCGGCGCATCGTGGAGCTCATGATCCTCGTGACCGGTGCCACGGGCACCATCGGCAGTGAACTCGTACGACAGCTCGCGGCGTGTGGCGGGAAGGTGCGCGCCCTGACCCGGGACCCGGCGAAGGCCCGGGTGCCTGCTGGGGTGGAGGTGGTCCGCGGGGACCACCTCCACCCGGATTCCCTGACGGGCGCGATGGCCGGGGTGACGGCCGCGTTCCTGCTGCGTCCGCCCGGCCCGGACTCGGGGCACGACCGGGCGCTGGTGGCGGCGGCGCGCGCGGCGGGCGTCGGGCGGCTGGTCAAGCTTTCCGCGATCGGGACGGGCGATCCCGACGTGGGCCCGGCCGGCGCCTGGCACGAGCCCGGCGAGCAGGCCGTGCGGGACAGCGGCACCGAGTGGACGATCCTGCGGCCCTCGTCCTTCGCCTCGAACACGCTGAGCTGGACGCAGGCCGTCGAAGCGGGCGAGCCGGTGCCGAACCTGACCGGTGACGGGCCGTCCGGGGTGATCGACCCCCGGGACATCTCCGAGATCGCGGCCCGCATCCTCGTCGAGGGCGGGCACGCGGGACGGACGTACACCCTGACCGGGCCGGAGGCGATCAGCGTTCCCGGACAGGCCGCCGTCCTCGCCTCCGTCCTCGGCCGCCCGGTCGGCACGCGCGATCTGTCGCCGCAGGAGACACGCGAGTTCCTGCGCAGCGCCTGGGGTTTCGACGACACGCAGGCGGAAGGCACCCTGATCGCCACAGCCTTCGTCCGCGACGGCGGCAACGCGATCGTCACCGAGGACGCGGCGGAGCTGCTGGGCCGGCCGGCGCGGACGTACCGGGAATGGGCGCAGGACCATCAGGACGCGTTCGCACGAGCCTGACCCGCGGCCGGACGTGACGGCGACAGGGACGGCTACAGGCCGAACAGCGCCGGATCCGTGGTCAGTTCCTTGAAGGCCGCCGCGGGATCGGCGACGAGCTTTCTCGCCTTGAGGTCCAACAGACCGCAGACGGCGCTGATCTCGGCCGCCAGCGTGCCGTCCGTCTTGACGACCTGCTGGTGGATGCGGAACGTCTTGCCGCCTCTCCACTCGAACGCGCAGGTCACGTCGACCTCGTCACCCGCGACCAGCTCGCGCCGGTAGCTGATCGTCGTCTCCAGCGCCACCGGCCCCACCCCCTGGCCGGTGAGCCCTCGCTGGCTGATCCCGGCCGCCTGGAGCAGCGACCAGCGGGCGTGCTCCGCGTAGTTGAGGTAGACCGCCTGGTTGAGGTGGCCCTGGGTGTCGGTCTCATAGCCACGGACGGTCACCCGGACGGAGTACGGTTCGGCCACTGTTTCCCCCTTGTCGCGCTTGCTCGTGTCGGACTCTGTGATGCACCGATCTTGGCATGCCGCTCAGATCCGGCGCGGCGAGGCCAGCAGATAGCGCCTCCGGGTCCGCGGCTCGGTGTACTCGCCGGCCTGCCAGCCCGCCCGCTCCAGCGTGGCCGCGCAGGCGGTGAGGCCCGCCGCGTCCGGCGCGTACACGGCGACCGCCTCCGGCTGCGCGGTCGCGCGCACCCGGTAGCCGGGGCCCTCCGGGCCGTCGGGCCGGTGCCCGGCCGCCTCCAGGGCGAGGGCGGCGGCCCGCACCAGATGCGTGCGCTCCCAGCCGCAGGGCCGGTCAACGGCGCCGTCGGGGTGAGTCATCCGGCGCAGCTCCAGCAGCCCCTGCCAGGCACTGTGCACCTCGCGCAGCCGCGCCGGACCGGACGCCGGTGCCTCCGCCTCCCCGCCGACGCGCGCCGCGAACACCCCCGTTCCGGCCGGGGCCTGCCGCGCCGCCCCGGCCCCGGACGCTGCTCCCGGCCCGGGCGGCGCCTCCCGTATCCGATGCCCCGCCGGGGTGAGGAAGTGGTCGTGCGGCGGCCGGGGGTGCCGGAACGCGAGCCCTCGCCTCACCAGGGCCGCGAGCTGCGCCTCGGTGCCGCGCAGCCGTCCGGTGACCGGATCGGCGGTGTCGATCAGGCGCCGCTGCGCGGCGGTCGGCGGTCGGGTCACGGCGTGCTCCTTCCCGGCGTCGTCGAATACCCGGAAACCGCCGGACGGGCGGCTCGCATGCAGCCTACGGCCGGGGTCTGACATCGAGCCGGACCTCCGCGGACCTCTCCCGCCCCAGGGCCGTTCGGGTCGGTGTTGCGGTGCCGTGCCGCGCCCGTGGTGCCGTGCCCGTCAGCCGTGCGGGGGCGGTCGGTGGTGCCGGGGCGGTCAGTGGGGCCGGATGTTCCACCCCGCCACCACCGGGCGCCCGTGTTCCGTGCCGAGGCGGCCCAGTGAGCCGGTCGCGAGCTGGAACAGGGCGCCGTGCCGTGGGGGCAGGCCGAGGTGGCGGGCGGCGAGGACGCGCAGGAAGTGTCCGTGGGCGATCAGGAGGACGATGCCCTCCGTGTTGGCGAGGGCGGCCTCCGCCTTGGCCAGCACCCGGTCGGCTCGCTCGCCGACCTGCTCCGCGGTCTCCCCGGGATGCTCGGGGGGCCCGGGCGTGACCCCGTCCGTGAACAGGAACCAGTCCGGGCGGCTCCGCTGGATCTCCACGGTGGTCACGCCCTCGTAGCCGCCGTAGTCCCACTCGCGCAGGTCGGCATCGACCCGGGCGTCACTGATGCCGATGAGCTGCGCGGTCTCGCGGGCCCGTTGCAGGGGGCTGACGAAGGCCGCGCCGATCCTGTGCGAGCGGATCAGCGGCACCAGGCGGCGTGCCTCCTCCCGGCCGTGCTCGGTGAGGGGCACATCCGTCCAGCCGGTGTGCCGTCCGGACCGCGACCACTCGGTCTCGCCGTGCCGGACGAGAAAGAGGTCACCCACGCCCGCGCCCTTCCCGCTCGCCCCGCTCGTCTGTCAGCACGGTGACACAGGGCGGCCCCGGCGCGCAGTGCGGAGTGCGCCGGACGGGCAGGCACCGGTGACTGCGCCGGGGGGCTTCTCCGCGATCATCCGGGCCGGCTACTGCCGGTACCCGGTCAGGAAGCGCCCGATCCGGCCGATGGCAGCCTCCAGGTCGTCGGCGTGCGGGAGGGTGAGGATACGGAAGTGGTCGGGGGCGGGCCAGTTGAAGCCGGTGCCCTGGACCACCTGGATCTTCTCGCGCAGCAGGAGGTCCAGCACGAACTTCTCGTCGTCGTGGATCTTGTGCACCTTGGGGTCCAGACGCGGGAACGCGTACAGCGCGCCCCTCGGTTTCACACAGGACACGCCCGGGATCTCGTTCAGCTTCTCCCAGGCCACGTTCCGCTGCTCGTACAACCGGCCGCCCGGAGCGGCGAGTTCGCGGATGGACTGGCGTCCGCCGAGCGCGGCCTGGATGGCGTACTGCGCGGGGACGTTGGCGCACAGCCGCATGGAGGCCAGCATGGTGAGGCCCTCCAGGTAGTTCTTCGCGTGCTGCTTCGGGCCGGTCACCACCAGCCAGCCGGAGCGGAAGCCCGCCACCCGGTACGTCTTCGACAGACCGCAGAAGGTGAGGACCACCAGGTCCGGGGCGAGGGACGCGGCCGAGTGGTGCACGGCGTCGTCGTACAGGATCTGGTCGTAGATCTCGTCGGCGAACACCATCAGTCCGTGCCGGCGGGCGAGGTCGAGGATGCCCTCGACGACCTCCTTCGGATACACCGCGCCGGTGGGGTTGTTCGGATTGATGATGACCACGGCCTTGGTGCGATCGGTGATCTTGGCGGCCATGTCCGCCAGGTCGGGGTTCCAGTCCGCCTGTTCGTCGCACAGGTAGTGGACCGCCTTGCCGCCGGCGAGTGTCGTCACCGCCGTCCACAGCGGGAAGTCCGGGGCGGGGATGAGGACCTCGTCCCCGTCCTCGACCAGTGCCTGCACGGCCATGGAGACCAGCTCCGAGACGCCGTTGCCGAGGAACACGTCGTCCACACCGACGTCCAGACCGAGGGCCTGGTAGCGCTGGGCGACCGCCCGGCGGGCGGACAGGATGCCCCGCGAGTCCGTGTAGCCGTGGGCCTGCGGCAGCATCCGGATCATGTCCTGGAGGATCTCCTCCGGGGCCTCGAAGCCGAAGGCCGCGGGATTTCCGGTGTTCAGGCGCAGGACGCTGTGGCCCGCCTCTTCGAGCGCGTTGGCGTGCTCGATCACCGGGCCGCGGATCTCGTAACAGACCTCGCTGAGCTTGTTCGACTGCCGGAACTCCATGCGCCCCTCCGGAAACTCGTGTTGCTTGGTTTTACCAAGTAGGAGCTTGGAAAGTCCAACAACGCGTCTAGACTGCGTCGCATGTCACCACGCCGAAGCTACGACCAGTACTGCTCCGCAGCCCGCGCCCTCGACCTCGTCGGCGACCGCTGGACCCTGCTGATCGTCCGGGAACTGCTGGCCGGCCCCCGCCGCTACACGGACCTGCACGCGGACCTGCCCGGCGTCAGCACGGACGTACTCGCCTCACGGCTGAAGGACATGGAGCGTGACGGGCTCACCACCCGCCGCCGGCTGCCCCCGCCGGGCGCCGCGTACGTGTACGAACTCACCACGCGCGGGCGGGCGTTGCTGCCCGTTCTGCAAGCGCTGGGGGCGTGGGGGCAGGCCGAGCTGGGCGAGCGGCGGCCCACGGACGCGGTGCGTGCGCACTGGTTCGCGCTGCCGCTGCTGCGGGGCCTTGACGGCGAGGGTGTGGTGGAAGTCCGCCTGGAGGAAGGGGTGTTCCACCTCCACGTCGGTGCCGAGGAGGGGCCGCTGTACGGCGACGGGCCCGCGCCCGGTGCCGCCGATGCGCTGCTGGTGATGGACGCGGCGACCTGCGAGGCCGTCGCCCGAGGTGAGCTGGGCCTGCCGGACGCGGTACGGGACGGGCGGGTGACCGTGTCGGGGGACGGCGCGCTCGCCAAGGCATTGCGGGAGGCGTGAAACGGGCCGCCCGCCCCGGACTTGGCTCCCGGACCGCGCCGGGCGGGCGGTGGGCAAACGGAAGGCCCGCCGGTGGGCGGGCCTTCAGCTACGTCGGTTCAGACGCCCGGCGGCACCCGGGACGGGCGTCCCGAGCCGCGCGTGAGCGTGTATCCGCCGATTCCGGCGAGCGCGGCGAGCAGGCCGCCGACGCCGGTCCACACCCAGCGGTCGGTCCACCAGCCGGAGGACCAGCCGCCGTCGGGCTCGATGCTCGACAACACCGCCGACTTGGCGTCGCCGTCGTCCTTCTGCGAGGTGACGGCGATCCCGGGGACGAGCGGCTCGGCCAGTGAGCCGTCCACCGCCGCCGCGCCGCCCATGTCCTTGGAGTCGACACGGACGTGCGCGCTCACCTGCTGGCCCAGGTCGGAGGGGCCGAGGCCCGTCACCGTCAGCCGCAGGTAGTACGTGCCCGGCAGCGGGTCGTTCGCCCACGGCTCCGACCAGGCCCGCACCGTACGCAGCACACAGGCCAGTTCGACCGAGGGGGTCCCCTGCGGGGCGGTGCGCGTCGCGGCGCCGTACTGGCAGGACTGGCGGCGCCGCAGACCGTCGTACACGTCGATCTGCCAGGTCTCGGCCCCGTGCGCCGAGGGGAGCTTCACCATCGCCTTGACGGTGGGCCGCTGGCCGGCATCCGCCGGGAACGACCAGTACAGGTAGTCACCGGTCGCGGCGGACGCGGTGGCCTGCTGCCCCTGCTCGATCTCCGTCGCCGTACGGAACGAGGTGCCCGCCTGGGTGGGTGCCGTGCCGTCGGACGAGGCTCTGGGGGAGGGCGAGGAGTCGGCGGCGGCCGGTCCCGCGGCCAGCCCGAGCGCCAGCAGCGCGGCGCCCAGCACACGTGTGATACGCATCAGTTCGTCCTCCAGACAGCGACCCGCCAACGCGACAGCCAACCCCACAGCAGACCCGCGAGGAAGCCGGCCAGCACCAGCGCGCCCAGCAGCCACCAGCCGCGCCCGAGGCCGAAGGCGGCCACGTCGCTCGCCTTGTCCGGCCCGTCCACCACGTCGACGGTCAGCTCCAGCGGCAGACCCGGCGTCGTCTTCACACCGGCGGCCGGCGCGAAGGAGTTGCTGACCTGGAGGCACACCGTCTCGGCGGCGGCGCTGTCGTCGTCACTGTCGGGCCGCGGGTAGCGCAGGCCCGTGGAGGTGACGTCGGTGCGGCCGGTACCCGCCGCCTCGCCGCGCACGATCTCCCGGCCGTGCACGGTCACCGCCCGCAACAGCACACCGTAGTTCGGGTTGACGGCCCGGTCGTCCGCCACGCTCACCGAAGCGCGCAGCTCCTGGCCGGGGTTGACGTCCACCTTGTACCAGCGCTGCCGTCCGAACTCCTCGCGGTCGGTGTACAGCCCGGACTTCAGTGAGGGCGCGCCGGCGCACTGCGCGGCGCCCTCGGTGGCCACCGGCGTCACCACCGGATCGGCGGCCCGGTCCACCAACTGACCGACCCGGTCGCTCAGTTCTTCCTTGTGCCGTACGTCGGTGTAGGTGCCGCCGGTCGCGTCCGCGATGCAGCTGAGCTGGTCGCGGGTCTTGGCGTCCGGCACCAGGCCGAGCGTGTCGATGGTCAGCCCGATGCCCTTGGCGGCTATCTCCCGGGCCACCTCGCAGGGGTCCAGCGGCTGGCAGGTGTCCTCGCCGTCGCTGATCAGGACGATACGGCGGGTGCCGCCGTCGCCGCCGCTGACGTCGAGGTCCTGCGCGGCCTTCTCCAGCGCCGGCCCGATCGGCGTCCAGCCGGTCGGCGCCAGCGTGGCCACCGCCGTCTTCGCGTCGGTCCGGTCGAGGGGGCCGACCGGGTAGAGCTGCGCGGTGTCCTTGCAGCCGGTCCTGCGGTCGTTGCCGCGGTAGTTGGCGCCCAGGGTGCGGATGCCGAGCTGGACCTCCGAGGGGGTCGCGTCGAGCACCTCGTTGAACGCCTGCTTCGCCGCGGCCATCCGGGAGCCGCCGTCGATGTCCCGCGTCCGCATGGAACCGCTGACGTCCAGCACCAGTTCGACCTTGGGAGCGGGCTGCCCCGACTCGTCCGCCAGAGCCGGGGCGGGAACCGCGATCCCGGCCGTCAGGGCGGCGAGCAGCGCACAGACTCCCGCCGCCAGCCGTTGTCTTCTGATCATCGGCGGATCCTATTGATCACACGCACCGGGTGCCAAAACGGCAGGCGACCGACGCCGGAACGGCAGGCGTCCGGGGCCGTGCCGTCGGCCTCAGCCGCCGCTCGCCGTACCTTGGCCGAACAGCCCCGCCAGGCGAGCCCGGTACAGCACGGCGATGGTGAAACCGTCGGTGATCCGTCCGTCGGCCACCATCTCCTCCGCCTCGGCGGCCGTCACGGTGACCGCCCGCGTGATCGCCTCGCCCGTCTCCAGCCGGCCCACGCCGTCCACGCGGGCGGCGTAGAGCTGGACCTTGTGGCCCAGCAGGCCCGTGTCGGGGTGCACATCACCGAGGGGGATCACCGCGGCAGGACGGGCGCTGATCTCCTCCTCCAGCTCCCGTGCCACGTTCTCCTCCGCCGTGGCGCCCGGATCACCGAAGCCCCGCACCACCTCCCAGTGCCGGCTCCGGGTCGCGTGCCGGTAGTGCTCGATCAGCACGATCTTCCCCTCGAGGCCGAGCAGCGGCAGGACCACCACCCCGGCAGAGGCGTCCGGCGGTGGCAGGAGGCGGTCGTACAGGCCCAGCCGGCCGTCGGGGAAGCGCACCGGATCACGCAGGTACCACAGATAGCGGTTGGCCGACACGATACCGGCCGGGACGGGGCGCGCCGCCGCCCTCAGGCGCGCCCACAGGGAGCCGAACAGGCCTTGGCGGCCTCGTGGTTGCTGGGCGGTCACATGACGTCGGGCAGCGCGGACCTGGGCCGGATCCGACAGGATCTCGATCGCCCCCGGGCAGTCGTTGCGGAACCATTCCGGAACGTCCCGGCGCAGGGCGTCGTACCGGTTCATGGGGCGCTCGGCAGGCAGTGCAAAGACGTACTCCGTTCAGTACTCGGACCGTCAGTATTCCGGCAGGTCTTCGTTGTCCTGGGTGGTCGCCGACGCCGTGGCCGTCGGGGCGGGGCCCGACGTGTCCCGGTAGCCGGGAAGGCGGCACACCAGGTCATGGAACTGCGACCATTCTCGTTCACTGGCCAGCCGGACGGCGGCTATCTCGCGAGCGAACCGCTGTTCGCGCCGTCCGGGCGTCAGGTTGCGCAGCACCAGCTGCACCGAACCCGTCAGCGAGCCGCTCACGGCGAGCGGCAGGACCGAACCCGCGACCTCCCACACACCGTTGCCGCTGACGGCCGTGTACACGGCCGCGCCCACTGTGACGACGACCTCGACGACCGGATTCCATGCGTTCGGCCGGGCGTGCCTGCGCTCCCGGGCCAGCGCGAGAATCTCCGAGTTGAGCTGCACATACCGGTCGAAGACCAGTCCGACGGAGTCGTGGAACGCCTCCGGAGCGGCGGTCAGTTCGCCGAACGCCCGGATGTACGCGTTCCAGGCGGAGGTCTGCCGGAGCCGCCAGATGTCGTGCAGCGTCAGGGCGTTGACCGCCGACGGCGTCAGATGGTCCTGCACGGTGGCGAAGGCCTGCCGCCGCAGGAACGTCAGCAGCTGTTCCGGATCCTCGACGAACCCCGCGGTGGTCCTGGCCTCGCGGGCCTCCTGGAGCGCCACGCGGCGCAGGCTGCCGACCGGGGTGAGCGGGTAACGTCCGAGCGCATCAGCCAGGTTGACGTTGTAGATCAGGTCCAGGAGCTGCTTTATCTCCGCGGCGAAGGGCTTGTCGCGGTCGTACCTGCCCTCCGCGACGTTCGTCCCCGGCACGGACACGAACTCCTCGTACAGGGCGTTGCGCACGACCGGCTGCCGGTGCACGCGCAGGTCGTTGCTGAAACCGACCACCTCGCCCAGCCGCCGCCCGAACCGGTCCGCGTCCTCGCCGGCCACTCCTACCTGTGCGGCAAGGATGTCGATGTCCTTGGCCGTCAGCCCCTGGACCTTCTCGGCGAACGGCTGGAACAGCCGTAGCCGGGTGCGCTCCCGGTTCTCCTGGTCACCCGCTGAGTCGTCCCAGGACATGCGCACGCAGCGCACCCGGTCGGCGGCCGGCAGGCCCGCCAGCGTCTCCTGCCAGGCGGCGAAGCCCGCGTGCCGCTGGTGGAGATAGGCGGGCGGCTCCTCGCCGGGGTGCCGTTCGTTGAGCAGGAAGGGGACGATCGCCCCCGAGGCCAGGAGCCTCTGGTGGGCCGTGCGGGCCTCCCCGCCTTCCAGCAGGTCGCAGTTGATCGCGTCGTTGTTGTAGAGGTAGGCGCGGTTGATCACCACCTGGCTCGCGTTGATCAGACTGCGGAAGTACTCGGCCCGCACCTCCTGGACGCGCTGCTCGGCGACCTGGTCCAGGGAGCGGCCCTGTTCGATCATGTCCTTCGTGAGCTGCGCCGGAACCCACTGGTTGTCCAGCGACTGTGCGATCACCGCCCCCGGCTCCAGCTGTTCGGGGCGGATCGGTGTCATCAGACCGTCACTGCTGTCGACGTCAGTCATCTTCTGCTTTCGATGCTCTCGTGTCCGGCGAACGCCACAGGGATACACCGACGGGCCGTGAGGAGGGGGATGATGCCGCTTTTCGGCGAACAATACGAGCTGTATTCAGGCCAGTGTCGTGAGCGGATTGGGCAGCCCCGTCCAGATGTCCCCCTGGTGCCCGGGTGACAGGCGCATGAGCGTCAACGCCTTGGCGGGGACCGGCCCGTGGCGCAGCGCCGTCAGGTCCGGCGTCGGCGGCAGGTCCGGTACGGCCGCTGCCAGGGCCGCGCCGAGGGCCGTGCCCGAGCCCGCGGTGCCGGCGAGGGCGCCGGCCACCAGGGAACCGAACAGCTTGCGGCGCAGGGCCGTTTCGTCGTCGGTGATCAGACGGCCCGTGAGGGCGGGCGGGGCGATGCCGTGCCGGGTGAGGCGGGCGGGGCTGATGCGGACGTCGGCGAGGTCGCGGTACACGAGGCGGACGGGGGTGTGGTCGGCCGCGAGGATCACGAGCAGGTTCTGGCCGTGGGCCTCCAGGGCCACTCCGAGGTCCAGCAGGCGCAGACCGACCGTGAGCGCGAGGCGGGCGAAGGCGGCCAGCCAGGCGGGGGAGTCGGGCAGCTGTGTCGTGGCGAGCGCGGCGACCGGCAGCACCCGCTCGCCCGGCCCCGCGTACACCTGCGGTGACTCCCGCAGCAGCGCGGCCAGATCGGGGGAGTGCGCGGTGGCCGCGCCCAGGGTGCGGGTGATGTGCAGCAGGCCGTCGGTGCGGGCGGCGAGATCCGTCGCGAAGGCGGACAGGGCCGCCGCCGCCTCGACCGAGTACGCGGAGATGTCCCGCACCGAGGAGGTCAGCCGTGCGCTCAGCGCGGTCTTGACATGCGGTCCGTCCGGCAGGGCGAGGGTACGCAGGGACAGCAGCGGGTGCGCGGGCCGCCAGGGATCGTACGAGCGCTCCAGCGCGTGCGCCGCCTGCCACGGGTGCACCGGCAGCAACAGCCGCCCGCGCGCCCGCAGTTCCACCGGCCACCGCCCGCTCACCAGACACTCGTCGGACGGCACCGCCACGGTCCCCAGCCCCACCACCGGCCCGTGCTCGGGGCCGTACGCCAGCTGGTCCGCCACCGAGAAGCCGGGCCGGGAACGGCAGTTGGGGTGGAAGGGATGGCCGTCCACCACCCGCTGTTCCCACTCCCAGCCCTGCGCGGGCCACTCCTTCGAGTGATCCGCACCGGCCCGGGACAGGGCCAACGAGGCCACACTGTCGGCCAGTTCGGCCGCGAAGTCCGCCGCGTGCGGCACCGCGAGATCCGTCATCAGCCGCGCCGGATCGTCGTGGCGCTCCCGGCCCAGGCGGACGGCGGTGACGTAGGCGCTCGTCGCGTACGGGTCCGCGTGCGGTCCGTGCAGTGTGCGGCCGTCCGCGAGCCGTAGGGCGAGGCCGTGCGCCCCCCGCAGCCTGCCGGTGATCCACGGCAGCGGCTCGTGGGCGAGCGCCCGCCACAGGCGGCTCAGCACGGCCGCCCGGGCGCCCGGCAGCTCCGCCGCGTACCGGGGCAGCAGACCGGGCCGGACGGCCGCCAGCTCCTCGGCGATCCGGGCCTCGGCGGTGGGGGGACGGTGCACGGTCGGCTCCTCGGGTGCGCACTGCTCGGGGCAGGATTGTCACGTACGACAGACACACTGGCCGAGACCGGCTCCCATGGGCCTGGAGACCGGGCGCAGGCCGCGGTCGGTGCCGGACGAGGAACGAATGGATCGCGTGGACCTCAAGCCCCCCGCCGACACCGTCGGCCACCGCGCCGACGCGTACGCCGCCGCGCCCCTGCTCAACTGCCTGCTGCGGGAGATCGCCGAGCCGCTGCCGGGCCCCGGGGACCGGCGCGTCTACCGGCTCCCGGGCGGCGGGCGGCTGCTGCGGGTACGCGACGGCCGGCGGCCCGCCGACCCCGAGGTGCGCACGGCCGGGGCCTGGCACCGGATCGGCCACACGGAGCTGGTCAAACTGGTCGCCGAGGAACTGCGCCGGCACACCGGACTGCCCGGTGGCGACCTGCCCGCGGAGATGATCGACAGCCGGGAGGCGGTGGCCGCCCTGCTCCACGCGCGCTCGACGGCGACCCCGCCCGAGGACCTGTACCTGCGCTCCGAGCAGTCGCTGATCACCGGCCACCCCTGCCATCCGGCTCCGAAGGCGCGCGGCGGCGGCCCGGCCGCGTCCTGGCTGCCGTACGCCCCCGAGGCGCACGCCCGCTTCCCCCTGGCGCTGCTCGGCGTCCGCGAGGACCAGGTGGCCGAGGAGGGCGACACGGCCGCCCTGGACGCCCTCGGCACGGCCCCGCCCGGCTACCGGCTGCTGCCCGCCCACCCCTGGCAGCTCGACCTCGTCGCCCGTGACCTCGCCCCCGCGTTCGCCGACGGCCGGCTGCTCCGGCTCGGCACCACCGCCTTCGACGCCTGGCCGACAGCGGCCGTCCGCACGGTGTACGAGCCCCGGCGCGACCTGTTCCTGAAGTTCAGCCTCGACGTCCGCATCACCAACGACATCCGCCGGCTGTGGCGCCACGACCTGCTGCGACTGCGCCGCACCGACACGGCCGCCACCAGGGCCTTCGCCGCGATGGGACCGCCTGCTGCCTGGCTGAGCGACCACGGTTACCGCACCGCCGCCTTCGCCTTCGAGGAACTGGCCGTCCTCGTCCGCGACGGCCTGCGGGGCCACCTGCGGCCGGGCGCCACCCCGCTGCTCGCCGCCGCTCTCGGCGAGGGCTTCGACGGCAACCCGCTCGCCGGCGCGGCGGACCCGGCGGCCTGGTGGGAGGCGTACCTGCGCCAGGTCGTACCACCTGCCCTCACGGCGTTCGCCGAGCACGGGGTCGTCCTGGAGGCGCACCTGCAGAACACCCTGGTCGCCGTGGACACGGCCGGCCTCCCCGTGCAGGCGCTGTTCCGGGACGCCGAGGGCGCCAAACTCCTGGCGGACGTGCCGCGGGCGGCGGGCTGGCAGCGGCTGGTGTACTGCCTGGTCGTCAACCACCTCACCGAGATCGCCGCCGCCCTCGCCGAGCACCACCCCGGTCTCTCCCCCTGGCCCGCCGTCCGCCGCGAACTCGCCCGGCACGACCTGCCCGAGATCCCCGCCCTGCTCGCCTCGCCCACCCTGCCCGGCAAGACCAACCTGTTGCTGCGCTGGACCGGCGCGGACGGCGCGGACGCCCGCTACCTGCCCCTGCCGAACCCACTGGCCGACTGCTGACACCCCAGGTCCTCACCCCTGCCGGCCTGACCTCCGGGGCCTGACCTCTGGGGCCTGCCCGTCGTGCCCCGGTTCGTCGTGCCCGGTCCCGGCACCGGCCGGGTGTGCGCTCAGGCGGCCTGCGCGGCGGCGGCGTGACCCGCCGCCGTCCGCAGGGCCGGGATCAGCTCCGCGGCCCGTCCGAGCTGGTCGCGCTGGGAACGCAGGTCCACGGCGCCGAGGCGTACGACGAGGTGCCGGACGCCCGCGGTGACGTACCGTCCCAGGCGTTCGAGCACCTGGTCGGCGAAGCCGGTGACGACCGCCTGGATCTTCTCCAGATCCGCCAGTGGCATGCCGTAGGCGGCCCGCGCGTAGCCGTCCATGGCGCGACGGCCGCTGTCGACGTCCTCGTCGATCCGTACCGTGACGAACAGCGCGGGGGTGATGTCCTCGGCCCTACGTCCGGCGTCGGCCGCGGCCCTGCGGACGTCGCTCAGCCCGGAGGCGTAGTCGGCGGGGTCGGGAGGGTAGGGCAGCCATCCGTCGTACATCCGGCCCGCGCGGGCCAGCGCCGCCGGGGTCGCGCCGCCGAGCCAGACCGGCGGACCGCCCGCCCTGAACGGCTTGGTCATGGGCGGGACATCGGTGAACCTGAGGATCTCGCCGTGGAAGGAGTCGGCGCCCGCCCACAGCGCCCGCCACAGGGCGACCGTCTCGTCCAGGCGGGTGAAGCGCCTCTCCCAGGGCACCTCGGACAGCGTGTAGAAGGGCCGCCCGAAGCGGCCGGGGAAACCCGCGCCGACGGTCACCGTGAGCCGGCCGCCGGACAGCAGGTCGAGCGACGCGAGCGACTGCGCCGTCTGGACCGGCCGGCGCAGGAACGGCATCAGCGCGGCCGTGCCCAGCGTCACGGTCCGCGTCGCCGGGGCCAGCGCGGCCAGCATCGTCAGCGCCTCGATGCGCGGGCTGATCAGGGAGTCGTTGACGAACAGCGAGGAGAAGCCCGAGCGTTCGGCGTTGCGGCCGAAATCGACCAGGTCACGAGGGTCGTCTGCCGGGCCCCACTGGGCGGTTCCGGTCGGAAGCAGTACACCGATGTCCATGACGGTGATGTTCACGTCCGGCGCGGACGGCGACAATTCCCTGCGGGGAATGGCCCGTACCCCTCCGCCGTCGCTACAACGGGCCCGTGGACTTCCCCCATGTGCTCCGTGAACGCCGTACCCGTCGTCACCTCAGCCAGCTCGACCTGGCGTTGCGGGCGGGCACCACCCAGCGGCACCTCAGCTTCATCGAGTCCGGCAGATCCGTGCCCGGCAGGAACATGGTCGTGCGGCTGGCCGAGTCGCTGGAACTGCCGCTGCGGGAGCGCAACGAGCTGCTGCTGGCCGCCGGATACGCGCCCGTCTACCCCGAGAGCCCGCTCGACGACCCGGCGCTGGCCCCCGTGCGCACGGCGCTCGACCACATCCTGCGCGGGCATCTGCCGTACCCGGCGCTGGTCGTGGACCGGGCCGGTGACCTCGTCGCCGCGAACACCGCCTTCGACCTCGTCACCGAGGGCGCGGCCCCCGACCTGGTGGGCCCGGGCACGAACGTCTACCGCCTCGCGCTGCACCCCGACGGCCTGGCGCCCCGCATCCTCAACCTGGCCGAATGGGCGCGCCACATCCTGGTTCGCCTCGGCCACCTGGAGGAACTGCGCGCCGAACTCGCCGGATACGTCCCCGGCCTGGAGCCGTCCGACGGGCTGCTCGGTTTCGCGGTGCCGCTGCGCCTGCGGTCCTCGTACGGCGAGCTGCGCCTGATCACGACCGTGACGACCTTCGCCACCGCCGTCGACGTGACGCTCGCCGAGCTGAAGCTGGAGGCCTTCCTGCCGGCCGACCCGGCGACCGCCGAGGCACTCTCGGCGGCTGCCGGCCGACCGCCCGGGGAACAGAGCGGCTGACGGTACACTGTGCCCATGCATCTTTCCGCGTGCCTGAGCTGGTGGCGCTCCGTATAGGAGCGGCCACCTCTCAGGCATGACCGGGCCGTTCGGATGGACGGCCCTTTTTTTCGTCCCCTGGACCGGGGCCCGTGTCTGTCCGCACGGCGACACCCACCCACCAGGAGACCTCGTGAACACCACCGTCCAGCTCGAAGAACGCATTCTCACGGACCCGCGGCAGTTCCGTGTGCTGACGGGCGACCGCCCCACCGGCCGTCTGCACCTGGGGCACTACTTCGGCACGCTGCACAACCGGGTCCGTCTTCAGGACCTCGGCGTGGAGATGTTCGTGATCATCGCGGACTACCAGGTTCTGACCGACCGCGACGTGGCGGACGACCTGACCGGACACGTCGAGGAACTGGTCCTGGACTACCTCGCCGTCGGCGTGGACCCGGCCCGCAGCACGATCTTCACGCACAGCGCCGTCCCCGCCCTCAACCAGCTGATGCTGCCCTTCCTCAGCCTCGTCTCCGTCGCCGAGCTGAACCGCAACCCCACGGTCAAGGACGAGATCGCCCACTCCCGCCAGTCCGCCGTCAGCGGCCTGATGTTCACCTATCCCGTCCACCAGGCCGCCGACATCCTCTTCTGCAAGGGCAACCTGGTCCCGGTCGGCCAGGACCAGCTCCCCCACCTGGAACTCACCCGCACCATCGCCCGCCGCTTCAACGACCGCTACGGCGACGGCACCGTCGTGTTCCCCGAGCCCGACGCCCTGCTGTCCAGCGCACCCCTCCTGCTCGGCACGGACGGCACCAAGATGAGCAAGAGCCGCCGCAACGCCATCAGCCTGGCCGCCGACGCCGACGAGACCGCCCGCCTGCTCAAGGGGGCCCGGACCGACTCCGAGCGGCACATCACCTACGATCCGGCCGCCCGCCCAGAGGTGTCCTCACTCCTGCTGATGGCCGCCCTCTGCCAGAACCGGACCCCCGAGGAGGTGGCCGACGACATCGGCTCGGCGGGGGCCGCCGCGCTGAAGAAGACCGTGACCGACGCCGTCAACGAGTACCTGGCCCCGATCAGGGCCCGCCGCACCGAGTACGCCAGGGACCGCGCCTTTCTGCGCCGGACACTGCGCGAGGGGAACGAACGGGCCCGGGCGGTGGCCGACGCCACGCTCACCGAGGTGCGTGCCGCCATGAACAGCCATTACCGATGACGGCTGACACACGGCCGACACCGATGAACAGCTCTTGCTGACATGAACAGTCATCACCGACCATCACGCCCGGTCTACCATGGTCACCGATGCTGACCGAAGTCACCGCAACCCGCTACGTCGCGCCCCTGCGCTCCGGCGGATCCGTCCCCGCCGTCGTCGAGGCCGACGACCTGGGCACGTACGTCGTCAAGTTCACCGGCTCCGCGCAGGGCCACAAGGCGCTGGTCGCCGAGGTGATCGTCGGCGAGCTGGCACGCGCGCTCGGTCTGCGCTTCCCGGAACTGGTGCTCGTCCACTTCGACCCGGCGATCGCCGCCGACGAGCCGCACCAGGAGGTGCGCGACCTGCACGGTGCCAGCGCCGGCGTCAACCTCGGCATGGACTATCTGCCGGGCGCGGTCGACTTCACCCCGAAGATCGCGAAGACCTTCCCCGTGGACCCGCTGGAGGCCGGCCGGATCGTCTGGCTGGACGCGCTGACCGCCAACGTGGACCGCACCGTGCACAGTTCCAACCTGATGGTCTGGCCGACGCTCGGCACCGTCCCGCCGCGCCTGTGGCTCATCGACCACGGCGCCGCCCTCGTCTTCCACCACCGCTGGGACACCAGGACCCCGGGCAAGAAGTACGACTTCCGGCACCACGCCCTCGGCTCCTACGGCCCTGACGTCCGGGCCGCCGACGATGAACTGGCGCCCCGGGTGACCGAGGAACTGCTGCGCCGGATCGTCGCCGAGGTCCCGGACCCCTGGCTCGCCGAGGAGGCGGGGTTCGCGACCCCCGACGACGTGCGCGCCGCCTACGTCGACCACCTCCTCGCGCGCGCCCGGCTGTCCGCCGAGTGGCTGCCCACCGACTTCCCGAGCCGGGAGCAGGTCGCCGCGGAGGAGGCCGCTCGCGCGGCGAAGACCCTGCAGGGCCGCCCGGACTGGCTCAAGCGCGTCCCCGACCTGCACGGCAAGCCCGCGGCCGAACGGGACTGGTCCGCACACCTGGGCTGAGAGGGAAGCGGGCCCCGGGACGACCTGTCCCGGAGACACGCGTATCCGTAGTGCTCCCCGTACGGCTCAGCCCTTGAGCCGCCGGTACGCCGGCAGGGTGAGGAAGTCGGCGTAGTTCTCGTCCAGGGACACCTGGAGCAGCAGGTCGTGCGCCTCCTGCCAGTGCCCGGCGGCGAAGGACTCCTCGCCGATCTCCTTGCGGATGGCGTCCAGTTCTTCGGCGGCGACCTTGCGGGCCAGCTCCGGGGTCGCCCTGTCGCCGGTCTCGAACTCGACGCCCGCGTTGATCCACTGCCAGATCTGCGAGCGGGAGATCTCGGCGGTCGCCGCGTCCTCCATCAGGTTGAAGATGGCGACCGCGCCGAGCCCGCGCAGCCAGGCCTCGATGTAACGGATGCCGACCTGGACGGCGTTGACGAGACCGGCGTACGTCGGCTTCGCGTCGAGGGAGTCGATGGCGATGAGGTCCCCTGCCTCGACGTGGACGTCCTCGCGCAGCCGGTCCTTCTGGTTCGGCCGGTCGCCGAGGACCCGGTCGAAGGACTCCATGGCGATCGGCACCAGGTCGGGGTGGGCGACCCAGGAGCCGTCGAAACCGTCGTTCGCCTCGCGGTCCTTGTCCGCCCGGACCTTCTCGAACGCGATCCTGTTGACCTCCGCGTCCCTGCGGGAGGGGATGAACGCGGCCATGCCGCCGATCGCGTGCGCGCCGCGCTTGTGGCAGGTGCGGACGAGGAGTTCGGTGTAGGCCCGCATGAACGGGGCGGTCATCGTCACGGCGTTGCGGTCCGGCAGCACGAACTTCCGGCCGCCGTCACGGAAGTTCTTCACGATGGAGAACAGGTAGTCCCAGCGGCCCGCGTTCAACCCCGAGGCGTGGTCGCGCAGTTCGTAGAGGATCTCCTCCATCTCGTACGCCGCAGTGATCGTCTCGATGAGGACGGTGGCACGGATGGTGCCCTGCGGGATGCCGAGGTGGTCCTGGGCGAAGACGAACACGTCGTTCCACAGCCGGGCCTCGAGGTGCGACTCGGTCTTGGGCAGGTAGAAGTACGGGCCCTTGCCCAGGTCCAGCAGACGCCGGGCGTTGTGGAAGAAGTACAGGCCGAAGTCGACGAAGGCGCCGGGCACGGGCCGGCCGTCGGCGTCGACGAGATGGCGCTCGTCCAGGTGCCAGCCGCGCGGGCGCATGACGACCGTCGCCAGCTCCTCGTGGGGACGCAGGGCGTAGGACTTGCCGGAGGCCGGGTCGGTGAAGTCGATGTTCCGGGTGTAGGCGTCGATCAGGTTGACCTGGCCGAGGACGACGTTCTCCCAGGTGGGCGCCGAGGCGTCCTCGAAGTCGGCGAGCCAGACCCGCGCACCCGAGTTCAGCGCGTTGATCGTCATCTTGCGGTCGGTGGGGCCGGTGATCTCGACGCGCCGGTCGTCCAGCGCGGCCGGGGCCGGGGCAACCTTCCAGGAGTCGTCCGCGCGGACGGCGGCCGTCTCCGGCAGGAAGTCGAGGGTGCAGGTGCGGGCGATCTCGGCGCGGCGCTCGGCGCGGCGGGCGAGAAGGTCGTCACGGCGTGGCGTGAACCGCCGGTGCAGCTCGGCCACGAAGGCGAGCGCCGCATCGGTGAGGACCTCCTCCTGCCGGGGCAGGGGCTCGGCGTCGACGATGGCCAGCGGGGACGGCGCTGGTGCGGACATGAGCTGTCACTTCCTTCAGTGCGATGGCACCGTGTGCCAACAGGCACGAACAGGGGCAAACAGCGCCGACTGTGCGGGCAGGCGCTTCTGATCAGTGGATAGTAGTTTCCTCATCGTGGAACTTCAATGGTTTGTTGATGTCGAGATGCTCCGGGTCGAGGCAAGGTGGCGCTCGGTGCCACCCCTTCACTCGAGGTGGCTCAGGTCGGCCTCGGTGTCGATGTCGTACGGCTCGGCGACGTCCGCGCACTCCACGAGCCTGACCGAGGGCGCGTGCTCTTTCAGGTAGGCGCGCGCCCCGCGGTCGCCGGTGGCGGCCTGTGCGATGCCCGGCCAGTGGGCCGCGCCGAAGAGGACCGGATGCCCACGCACCCCCTCGTAGGCGGCCGAGACCAGCGAGTCCTCGCCCTCGTAGGCGCCGAGCACCCGCGCCGCCGCCTGCGCCCCGATGCCGGGCTGGTCGACGAGGCTCACCAGGGCCGCGCGCACCCCGGTCCCCGCGAGCGAGGCGAGCCCGGCGCGCAGGGAGGAGCCCATGCCCTCGGCCCAGTCGGGGTTGTCCACGAGTACGCAGCCCGACAGGTCGGCGCGCCTGCGCACCTCGTCCGCCCGGGCGCCGAGGACCACGTGGATCCGGCCGCACCCGGCCGCCCGCAGCACCCCGACCGCGTGCTCGGCCAGCAGCCGCCCCCGGTGCTCCAGCAGTGCCTTGGGCCGCCCCCCGAGCCGCCTGCCGCCGCCGGCGGCGAGCAGCAGCCCGGCGACCTCCTCGTGCAGTTCCTGCGTCATGACTCCTGCATACCGGACCCGAGCGGGGCGGGGCGGTTCGCGGGCTGAATTTCGGCGCGCGCTGTGGCGCTCCCGCACGGGGTGGCGTTTACTGGCCCGCGCACGACGACGTGGCTGGGGGAGGGCTGTGTTGCGGAGCTTGGGGCAGAGGCCGGTGACCGGCAGAGGCGAGGACCCACGAGTGGCGGAACTGCGGACCGCCGTGTCCCGGTTACGCCGCGAACTGGCGGCGCTGCCCGCCGACTTCCCGGACCGGGCCATCGCCGAGGACCAACTGGCCGCCCTGGCCGCGATGGCCGCCGGCGGCATGCCGGAGATCCCCCGCCTGCGTGGTTCCCTGCTCCTGATCGCGGGCGCGATCGGCTCGGTCAGCGCACTGGGGCGGGGGCTGGGGGAGGTGAGGGCGGCGGTGGACCTCTTCGGGGAACCGCCGAGGAACTGAAGGGCGTCGGACGAGGGCACCCGTCCGGCGCCTCTGGCCGCTAGGGCGTGTTTCGAAAGTCCCGTCTGGCCCGCGACGGCTGTACGGCACCTCGCCGCGTTGTCGGGATCGTCCGTGTACGCCCAGTACGCGGACGACCCTCCGCCTTGCGATGCACCGCAACAGACACCGCGGGCCCCGCCCTTCGGGCGGACGACGCTACTTTCGAAACACGTCCTAGGCGCCCGAACTCGCGAGCGCCTGGGACAGCTCGAGGGCAACCTGCTGCAGCACCGGCACGATCTTCTCGGTCGCCGCGTCGGTGACCCGCCCGGCAGGCCCGGAGATGGAGATCGCCGCGGCCGTCGGAGACTGGGGCACGGACACCGCGAGGCACCGCACCCCGATCTCCTGCTCGTTGTCGTCGACGGCGTACCCGCTCCTGCGCACGTCCTCGAGCGCGGCCAGGAACCCTTCCGGCGTGGTGATGGTCTTCTCCGTCGCCGCGGGCATGCCCGTGCGGGCGAGCAGGGCCCGCACCTCCTCGTCCGGCACGTGCGCGAGCAGCGCCTTGCCGACGCCCGTGGAGTGCGGCAGCACCCGGCGCCCCACCTCCGTGAACATCCGCATCGAGTGCTTGGACGGCACCTGTGCCACGTACACGATCTCGTCGCCGTCCAGCAACGCCATGTTCGCCGTCTCGCCGGTCTCCTCCACCAGCTTGGCGAGGTAGGGACGGGCCCAGGTGCCGAGCAGCCGGGAGGCGGACTCGCCGAGCCGGATCAGCCGCGGACCGAGCGCGTACCGCCGGTTCGGCTGCTGCCGCACGTAACCGCAGGCGACCAGCGTGCGCATCAGGCGGTGAATGGTCGGCAGCGGCAGCCCGCTGGTCGCGGACAGCTCGCTCAGGCCGACCTCACCGCCCGCGTCCGCCATCCGCTCGAGCAGATCGAAGGCCCGCTCCAGGGACTGGACCCCGCCGCCGGCGGAGGACCTGGCGGAGTCGGTGGTGCTGGCGCTGGACGTCGGCACGGCGCGTTCCTTTCGGGACGGACAGGAAGAGCAGCAGCCTACCCGGGAGTCGATTGACTCCCTGCTTGTACATAGCTACGTTCTGTCTGCCGGAATTCTAATTCCGTGTTGTGGAAAGGTCCAGAGTCGGGCACTCGCGGTGTCCCGCTCGCCGGCCCGCCTCTTGACGGTACCGGGGCGGGAGTGAAGACTCCTTCAACAGAACGTTGAATTCCGTTACCTGGCTGTACATCCCGTTTTGCGGGGCGTGAAACGGCGGCAGAGAGAGGGGTCCGGGTGTCCGACGCTGAACTGGTGCTGCGCTCGACGCGCGTCATCACTCCGGAAGGAACGCGAGCCGCCACGGTCACCGTGTCCGGCGGCAAGATCACGGCCGTACTGCCGTACGACGCCCAGGTCCCCGCCACGGCCCGGCTGGAGGACCTCGGCGACCACGTCCTGCTGCCCGGCCTGGTCGACACCCACGTACACGTCAACGACCCCGGACGCACCGAGTGGGAGGGCTTCTGGACCGCCACGCGCGCGGCGGCGGCCGGGGGCATCACCACCCTGATCGACATGCCGCTCAACTCCCTGCCGCCGACCACCACGGTCGGCAACCTGCGGGTGAAGCGTGACGTCGCCGCCGGCAAGGCGCACACCGACGTCGGCTTCTGGGGCGGTGCCCTCCCCGACAACGTCAAGGACCTGCGCCCGCTGCACGACGCCGGAGTCTTCGGCTTCAAGGCGTTCCTGTCCCCGTCCGGCGTGGAGGAGTTCCCGCACCTCGACCAGGACCGGCTCGCGCGGTCCATGGCGGAGATCGGCGGCTTCGACGGGCTGCTGATCGTGCACGCCGAGGACCCGCACCACCTGGCCGCCGCCCCCCAGCACGGCGGCCCCAGGTACGCCGACTTCCTCGCCTCCCGCCCGCGCGACGCCGAGGACACCGCCGTGGCGACCCTGCTCGCGCAGGCCGAGCGCCTCGACGCGCGTGTGCACGTGCTCCACCTCTCCTCCAGCGACGCGCTGCCGCTGATCCGCGCCGCCCGCGCCCGGGGCGTCCGCGTCACCGTGGAGACCTGCCCCCACTACCTCACCCTCACCGCCGAGGAGGTCCCCGACGGCGCCAGCGAGTTCAAGTGCTGCCCGCCCATCCGCGAGGCGGCCAACCAGGACCTGCTCTGGGCAGCCCTCGCCGACGGCACCATCGACTGTGTCGTCACCGACCACTCGCCCTCCACGGCCGACCTGAAGACCGACGACTTCGCCACCGCCTGGGGCGGCATCTCCGGCCTCCAGCTCGGCCTCTCCGCCGTGTGGACCGAGGCCCGGCGGCGCGGCCACGGCCTGGAGGACGTCGTCCGCTGGATGTCCGCGCGGACGGCCGCCCTGGTCGGCCTCGGGCAGAAGGGCGCCATCGAGGCCGGCCGCGACGCCGACTTCGCCGTCCTCGCCCCCGACGAGACCTTCACCGTCGACCCGGCCGCGCTCCAGCACCGCAACCGGGTCACCGCGTACGCCGGCCGGACCCTGTACGGCGTCGTGAAGTCCACCTGGCTGCGCGGCGAACGCATCGTCGCCGAAGGCGTCTTCACGGAGCCGAAGGGCACCCTGCTGAGCCGCCCCTGACGAACCCCCGCACCCGCAGCGGCCGACCCACGAAAGGAATCCTGATCACCGTGACGGCGCAGCACCCACCGAGCCGGGCCGGCTTCACCGGCGACGCGAACCCCTACCGAGGCGGCGACCCGTACGCGGACTACCGCACCGCCGACTTCCCCTTCACCCGGTACGCCAACCTCGCCGACCGGCAGCTCGGCGCCGGGGTCATCGCCGCCAACGACGAGTTCTTCGCCCAGCGCGAGAACCTGCTGGTGCCCGAGCGGGCCGAGTTCGACCCCGAGCACTTCGGGCACAAGGGCAAGATCATGGACGGCTGGGAGACCCGCCGCCGCCGCGGTGCCCGCGCCGAACACCCCTGGCCGGCCGCCGAGGACCACGACTGGGCGCTGGTGCGCCTCGGCGCGCCGGGTGTCGTCCGCGGAATCGTCGTGGACACCGCCCACTTCCGCGGCAACTACCCACAGGCGGTCTCGATCGAGGCGACGTCGGTGCCCGGCTCCCCCTCCCCGGAGGAACTGCTGGGCGACGACGTGAAGTGGACGACCCTTCTCCCGCGCACCCCCGTCGGCGGCCATGCGGCGAACGGTTTCGCCGTCTCCGTGGAACAGCGCTTCACACACCTGCGCGTCAACCAGCACCCCGACGGCGGCATCGCCCGCCTGCGCGTGTACGGCGAGGTCGTACCCGACCCCGAGTGGCTCGCGGCGCTGGGCACCTTCGACGTGGTCGCGCTGGAGAACGGCGGCCGGGTCGAGGACGCCTCCGACCTCTTCTACTCCCCGGCCACCAACACCATCCAGCCCGGCCGCTCCCGCAAGATGGACGACGGCTGGGAGACCCGCCGCCGCCGCGACCAGGGCAACGACTGGATCCGCTACCGGCTGGCCGCCCGCTCCGAGATCCGCGCGATCGAGATCGACACGGCGTACCTCAAGGGCAACAGCGCCGGCTGGGCCTCGGTCTGCGTACGGGACGGAGAGGACGGCGACTGGGTGGAGATCCTGCCACGCACCCGCCTCCAGCCCGACACCGACCACCGCTTCGTGCTGCCGCAGCCGGCCGTCGGCACGCACGCGCGCGTGGACATCTTCCCCGACGGCGGCATCTCCCGCCTGCGCCTGTTCGGCTCCCTGACGGAGCAGGGCGGGGCCGCCCTCGCCGCCCGCCACCAGGAACTGGGCGGCTGACACGCCCTCATGCGCGCGTCGGGCGCACCGGCCCGGACAGCACCGGTGCGCCCCACGCCCCGCGCTCAGGCCGCGAACCCGCCGTCCACGGCGAACTCCGCGCCGGTGACGTAGGCGGCGTCCGGCCCGGCGAGCCAGGTCACCATGGCCGCCACCTCGTCGGCCGTGCCGTAGCGGCCCAGGGCCGTCATCGCGGCCTGGGCCGGTGCGGTCGGGCCGTCCGCGGGGTTCATGTCGGTGTCGATCGGCCCCGGATGGACGATGTTCGCGGCGATACCCCGCTCGCCGAGCTCCCGCGCCAGCGCCTTCGTCAGCCCGACCAGCGCCGCCTTGCTCATCGCGTACAGCGTCCCGCCGGGGCCCGGCACACGCTGCGTCATGCACGTGCCGATCGTGACGATGCGGCCGCCGGGGGCCATCCGCGCGGCAGCCGCCTGCGAGGCCAGGAACACCCCGCGCACGTTCACCGCCAGGACCTCGTCGACATCCTTCACCGTGAGCGCCGGGAGCGGGCCCAGCACGCCCACGCCCGCGTTGTTCACCAGCACGTCGAGGCCGCCGAGCGCCCCGGCCGTACGCTCCACCGCGCCCGCCGCCTCCTGCGCGTCGGCACCGTCCGCGCGCAACGGCAGCGCCCTGCGCCCCAGCGCCCGCACGGCCCGTACGACCTCCTCGGCCGCGTCCTTTCCGTTGACGTAGGTCACGGCCACGTCCGCGCCCGCCCGCGCCAGCCGCAGCGCCGTGGCCGCACCGATGCCCCGGCTGCCCCCGGTCACCAGGGCCACCTTGCCGTCGAGCGATCCGTCGAGAGTGCCGTGAGTCGTGTGAGTCGTGTGAGTCGTCGTCATGACTCCATCCCAGCGCCCGCACGGCGAGGCCGCTGGCGGTGTACGGACACGACGTCCGGGCCGTCCTGGAACTCTTCCTCCGCTGTGCGCGTTGTCATCGCGTGACCCTTCAGCAAGACATCGTCGGCAACGCCATGCAGATGGCGGTCGTCAACCTGCACCCCGGCCAGACCGTCTACTGCGAGGCGGGGAAGTTCCTGTTCAAGACGACGAACGTGACCATGGAGACGCGGCTGTCCGGCCCGTCCGGCAGCGGCGGTCAGCAGCAGAGCGGCGGGGGCGGCGGCATGGGGAGCATGCTGCGCCAGGCCATGGGCACCGCGATGCAGGTCGGGCAGCGCATGCTGGCCGGCGAGTCGCTGGCGTTCCAGTACTTCACCGCCCAGGGCGGCGAGGGCACGGTCGGTTTCGCGGGCGTGCTCCCGGGTGAGATGCGCGCCCTGGAACTCGACGGCACCCGCGCCTGGTTCGCGGAGAAGGACGCCTTCGTGGCCGCCGAGTCCACCGTGGAGTTCGGTATCGCCTTCCAGGGCGGGCGTACGGGCATGAGCGGCGGCGAGGGCTTCGTCCTGGAGAAGTTCACCGGGCACGGCACGGTGATCATCGCCGGGGCGGGCAACTTCATCGACCTCAACCCGGCGGACTTCGGCGGGCGCATCGAGGTGGACACCGGCTGCGTCGTGGCCTTCGAGGAGGGCATCCAGTACGGCGTCCAGCGCGTCGGCGGCCTCAACCGCCAGGGGATCATGAACGCGGTCTTCGGTGGCGAGGGCCTCTCCCTGGCCACCCTGGAGGGCAACGGCCGGGTGATCCTGCAGTCCCTGACCATCGAGAGCCTCGCCAACGCCCTGAAGAAGGCCCAGGGCGGCGACAAGCAGGGACCGACCGGGGGACTCTTCTCGACACACGCCGGCTGAATCCCGGGTGCCCGGTCGGCGGGACCGATGAGTTCGGGGTGGCGGCGGGGTCCGAGCTGATGGCAGCAGACCCCGCACCCGGAAGAAGGCACCCGCCATGGGCAAGCTCGTCTCCACCGTCTTCGTCACCCTCGACGGCGTCCACCAGGCCCCCGGCGGTCCCCAGGAGGACACCGGCGGCGGCTTCACCCAGGGCGGCTGGAGCCACCCGTACGGCGACGACGACTTCGGCCGGTTCGTCACCGAGGTCTTCGACCGCGTGGGCGGCTTCCTGCTCGGCCGCCGCACCTACGACATCTTCGCCTCCTTCTGGCCGAGGACGACCGACTCCGCCGACCCGGTCGCCACCAAGCTCAACGCACTCCCGAAGTACGTCGTCTCCTCCACCCTGACGGCCCCGCGGTGGGCCGGCACCACGGTGGTCGGCGGCGACCTCGCCAAGGAGGTCGCCGCCCTGAAGGAGCGCACGGACGGTGAACTCCAGACCCACGGCAGCGGCGCCCTGGTCCGCTCGCTGATCGACCTGCGGCTGGTCGACACCCTCCACCTGGTGACCTTCCCGGTCGTCCTCGGCGCGGGCCGCCGTCTGTTCGCGCAGGGCGCGGTGCCGACCAGGTTCCGGCACACCGGCGGGCGCGTCACCGCCTCCGGCGTCTCCGTCCAGACATACGACCTCGTGGGCAGCCCCGAGTACGGCTCGTACGAACTGCCCCAGTCCTAGGCCCGGGAAATCCCTGGCCGAAGATCGCCGCCGCCGCTACGGTGAATCGCCCCGCGTGCGAGCCGCCGATGTCTCCGCACCCCCTCCGGAGACCGGGAGAGCCCTGCCCATGTCGTCGATCGCCGTACCCGCCGCGCTCACACCCCGTCGCGCCCGGCACACCGACCTGCCGGTGCTGCTCGTCGCCGTGTTCTGGGGCGCCAGCTACCTCGCCGCGAAGGACATCACCACCGCCCGCACGGTGCTCGCGGTCCTCGTGCTCCGGTTCGCGCTCGCCGTCCCCGTCCTGGCCACGGCCGGACGCTCCGCCCTGCGGGCACTGACCGGCGCCCAGTGGCGAGGCGCGGCCCTGCTGGGGCTGATCCTGAGCGGGATCTTCCTGCTGGAGACGTACGGCGTCGTGCACACCTCGGCGACCAACGCGGGCCTCATCATCAGCCTCACCATGATCTTCACTCCGCTCGCGGAGGCCGTCGTCACCCGTACCCGGCCCGCGCCCTCCTTCCTCGGCGCGGCGGCCCTGTCGGTGCTCGGCGTCGTCCTGCTCACCCAGGGCGGCGGCTTCACCCGGCCCAGCCCCGGCGACCTGCTGATGCTGCTCGCCGCGCTCGCCCGCACCCTGCACGTCCTCGCCATGTCCCGGATCAGGGCCGTCCAGGGCGCCGAGGCACTGCCGCTGACCACGGTCCAGCTCGGCACCGCCGTCGCCGTCTTCGCCGCTCTCACCGCCGGTTCCGGCGGCCCGGCGCCCTGGACGGTCGCGGCCGGTTTCGGCGCCCGGGAGTGGGCGGGACTGCTGTTCCTGTCCGTCCTGTGCACGCTGTTCGCGTTCTTCGTGCAGATGTGGGCCGTACGCCGCACGTCCCCCTCCCGGGTCAGCCTGCTGCTCGGCACCGAGCCGCTGTGGGCGGCCATGGCCGGTATCGCGCTCGGCGGGGAACGGCTCGGCACCCTCGGCCTCGCGGGCGGCGCGCTGGTGCTGGCCGGGACCGCGTGGGGCCGCAGGGCCGCGGGCTGACGTCCCGTCCCGCGAACACCGTCCCCGCGAGGCCACGGGGAACGCGCAGACGCCGGTGACCTGTCTGTCGACGCCAAGGTTGTCGCGGTCGGCTCCGTGGCGGAGAAGTGCTACCGGCAAGACCGTTCACCCGGCGTTGAGCATCGACCTGGTGATCGGGGTTCTGGTCGGCGGTCGAGACCTGTGTGCAGCCGATGAGCACATGCCGGAATCCACGGGTGAAGTGTCGGCAGACGTTCGTTCGCCGGCACTGGGCGCCGAGGGTGAGGTGCCAGGCAAGTGCTCAGCCTGGGATGAGTGCGTCCCGCTGATCCCGGGTCGGGCCGTCGTGCGCCGGCGAGAAGCCGGGGCGGGCAGCCAGCCAGTCGGTAACGGCCCGGTCCACTTCGTCGGTGCCGCAGGCGTCGTCCGCCGGTTGCAGGAGATGGCGTACCTGGGCACGGGCTCGCATGACGACGGGATCGTCAAAGGCGCAAGCGGCCAGGGCAGCAGCCCGCCGCCCCCGTCGGCCGAGCACGAGCGCCGTTCCCAGCCCGCTGATACCCCCACCGATCACCGCGACCCGCGCCACCGGTCTCCCTTCGCGTCGTGTTGCGGAATGCGCCTGGTGCTTGACGATCTTCGGTTCGAAACCAGCGTCGTCCGTCGCGGTGTCCCCGGGGCCGGCCCGGCTCGGTTGCGCCGGCGAGGTCCCGGGCCGGGTTCAGACGTACGACGGCCGCGGCCGGTCGGGGATCTCCGCCAGCCGTACCGGTCTGCGCTCGCGCCGCGACACCTCGCAGGCCTCGGCGATCCGCAGCGCCTGCAGGGCCTCGATCCCGTCGCAGGGGTTGGCCCGCTCGCCGTGCAGCACCGCCACGAACGCGCCCAGTTCGGCCTCGTAGGCGGGCCCGAACCGCTCCACGAAGCCCGCCCACGGTTTGTCCGCGGGCGGCGGCCCGGTCGGCTCGGTGGACGCGAGCGGCGTACGGTCGTCCAGGCCCACCACGACCGTGTCCCGCTCGCCCGCCAGCTCCATGCGCACGTCGTACCCGGCGCCGTTGAGGCGGGTGGCCGTCGCCGTGGCCAGCGTGCCGTCGTCCAGGGTGAGCAGGGCCGCGCCGGTGTCCACGTCACCGGCTTCCCGGAACAGCGCGGGACCGGCGTCCGACCCGGTGGCGTACACCTCCACCACCTCACGGCCCGTCACCCAGCGCAGCACGTCGAAGTCGTGGATCAGCGTGTCCCGGAACAGCCCGCCGGACAGCGGCAGCCACTCGGCCGGGGGAGGGGACTGGTCGCAGGTCAGGGCCCGCACGGTGTGCAGCCGCCCGAGCCGGCCCGAGCGCACCGCCTCCCGGGCGCCCGCGTAACCGGCGTCGAAGCGCCGCTGGAAACCCATCTGGAGGACCGTGCCGGCCGCCTCCACCTCGGCCAGCGCCTGCAGCGTCCCCGGCAGGTCCAGAGCGATCGGCTTCTCGCAGAAGACCGGCAGTCCCGAGCGGGCGGCCCGGCCGATGAGCTCGGCGTGCGCGGGCGTCGCCGTGGTGATCACCACCGCGTCCACGCCCCACGTGAAGATCTCGTCCACGCCCGGTGCGGCCGTCTCGCCCAGCCGGTGCGCGAGCGTCTGGGCCCGCGCCGGATCCGCGTCCGTGAGGATCAGCGAACCGACCTCCCGATGACGGCTCAGCGTGTTCGCATGAATGGTGCCGATGCGGCCCGTACCGATGACCCCGATGCGCATGGGAACAAAGTGAGGGTGGACCGGCCACCCTGTCAATGCGTATGTCCGGACAATCGGACTTCACAACTTCCCGTCAACCAATCACACGGCTACGCTCGAGCCCGTGCCCAAACCAGATGTTGACCCGACCGTCTCGCTCGATCTGCGCGTGGACCGCAGCTCGCCGGTGCCGCTGTACTTCCAGCTCTCCCAGCAGCTGGAGGCCGCCATCGAGCACGGCAGCCTGACCCCCGGCAGCCTGCTGGGCAACGAGATCGAGCTGGCCGCGCGGCTCGGTCTGTCCCGCCCCACGGTCCGCCAGGCGATCCAGTCGCTCGTGGACAAGGGTCTGCTGGTCCGCCGCCGCGGCGTCGGCACCCAGGTCGTGCACAGCCAGGTCAAGCGCCCTCTGGAGCTGAGCAGCCTCTACGACGACCTGGAGGCGGCCGGACAGCGCCCCACCACCAAGGTCCTGGTCAACGCCGTCGCCCCGGCCTCCGCCGAGGTCGCCGCCGCGCTCGGGGTCACCGAGGGCGTCGACGTCCACCGCGTCGAACGGCTGCGCCTCGCGCACGGCGAACCGATGGCGTACCTGGTCAACTTCCTGCCGGCCGGCCTGCTCGACCTGGACACCGGGCAGCTGGAGGCCACCGGCCTGTACCGGCTGATGCGCTCCGCCGGGATCACCCTGCACAGCGCCCGCCAGTCCATCGGGGCCCGCGGCGCCACCGCCACCGAGGCCGAGCGGCTCACCGAGGCGGAGGGGGCGCCGCTGCTCACCATGCAGCGCACCACCTTCGACGACACCGGGCGCGCGGTCGAGTTCGGGGACCACCTCTACCGCCCGACCCGCTACGCCTTCGAGTTCCAGCTGCTCGTGCGGCCCTGAGCCGCGGGCCGCCCGGCCGGATCCGGAGCCCGGGTTCGTCGCAATGTCCGGACAAGGGGACGGTCCGGTGCTCCCCGGCTGTGTCATGAGTGTTCCCCGTGTTCGATACTGGACTGTTCGGGGCCGCCGAGGTGATCGCCGGCCCCTTGCGCACGTACGGACACAGCAAGAAGGGCACGGCCTCGTGGCACGGTTTCGGACCTGGGTAGGCATAGCGCTCGCGGGGGCACTGTCCGTGTCCCTGGCGGGGTGCAGCAGCACGGGCGGCAAGCGGGCGGAAGACGCCCGCAAGGCCGCCGCCGCCCGGGGGAGGGCCGCGGTGGACACTCCTCGCTGGACCTTCGCGATGATCACCCACTCGGGAGACGGCGACACCTTCTGGGACATCGTGCAGAGCGGCGCGAAGCAGGCCGCCGTCAAGGACAACATCCACTTCCTCTACTCGCACGACGACGAGGCCCAGCAGCAGGCCCAGCTGGTGGACGCGGCCGTCGACAAGAAGGTCGACGGCATCATCGTCACCCTCGCCAAGCCCGACGCCCTCAAGGCCGCCGTGGCCCGCGCCGAGAAGGCCGGCATCCCCGTGATCACGGTCAACTCCGGCTCGCAGGAGTCCCGGGCCTTCGGCGCGCTCACCCACATCGGCCAGGACGAGACCGTCGCGGGCGAGGCTGTCGGTGACGAGCTGAACCGGCGCGGGAAGAAGAAGGTCCTGTGCGTCCTGCACGAGCAGGGCAACGTAGGCCACGAGCAGCGCTGCGACGGCGTGGCCAGGACCTTCCACGGCAAGCTCCAGAAGCTCTACGTCAACGGCACCAACATGCCCGACGCGCAGTCCGCGATCGAGGCCAAGCTCCAGGCGGACAAGTCCCTCGACGCCGTCGTCACCCTCGGCGCCCCCTACGCCGGCGCCGCCGTGAAGGCGAAGAAGGACGCGGGCGGCACGGCCGAGATCGACACCTTCGACCTCAACGCCGAGGTCGCCGCCGAGCTGAAGGACGGCACCCTCGGCTTCGCCGTGGACCAGCAGCCGTACCTCCAGGGCTACCAGGCGGTCGACCTGCTGTGGCTGTACAAGTACAACGGCGACGTCCTCGGCGGCGGCCGGCCGGTGCTCACCGGCCCGCAGATCGTCACCAGGGACCAGGCGGGCGCGCTCGCGGACTACACCGAGCGGGGGACTCGATGAGCACACCCGTCGACGAGATGATCACACCCGTTGATGAAAGGATTCTGCGGACCTCGCCGCTGCGGAAGCTGCTCGCCCGGCCCGAGCTGGGCTCCGTCGTCGGAGCCCTCGCCGTCTTCGTCTTCTTCGCCCTCGCCGCCGACGGCTTCCTGCGCGCGTCCAGCCTCAGCACGGTCCTGTACGCGTCCTCGACCATCGGCATCATGGCCGTGCCCGTGGCCCTGCTGATGATCGGCGGCGAGTTCGACCTGTCGGCGGGCGTCCTGGTGACGTCCTCCGCACTGGTCTCGTCGATGTTCAGCTACCAGATGACGGCCGACACCTGGGTCGGCGTGGGCGTCTCGCTCCTGGTCACCCTCGCGGTCGGCGCGCTCAACGGCTTCCTGCTCACCCGCACCAAGCTGCCCAGCTTCATCGTCACGCTGGGCACCTTCCTGATGCTGACCGGCATGAACCTCGGCTTCACGAAGCTGATAGACGGCACGGTCTCCACCAAGACCATCGGCGACATGGAGGGCTTCCCGAGCGCCCGCGCCGTCTTCGCCTCGACCCTCACCATCGGCGGCGTCGACGTCAAGGTCACCATCCTGTGGTGGCTCGGCCTCGTCGCCCTCGCCTCCTGGGTCCTGCTGCGCACCCGCGCCGGCAACTGGATCTTCGCGGTCGGCGGCAACGAGGACGCGGCCCGCGCGGTCGGCGTCCCCGTCGCGAAGACCAAGATCGGCCTCTACATGGGCGTCGCGTTCGGCGCCTGGATCTGTGGCCAGCACCTGCTCTTCTCCTTCGACGCCGTCCAGTCCGGCGAGGGCGTCGGCAACGAGCTGATCTACATCATCGCGGCCGTCATCGGCGGCTGCCTGATCACCGGCGGCTACGGCAGTGCCGTCGGCTCGGCGGTCGGCGCGCTCCTGTTCGGCATGACCAGCAAGGGCATCGTCTTCGCCGAGTGGAACCCCGACTGGTTCAAGTTCTTCCTCGGAGCGATGCTGCTCCTCGCGGCCCTGCTCAACACCTGGGTCAAGAAGCGCGCGGAGGCGACGACATGACCGGCACCACCGAGCGCACGCCGCTGGTCGAGCTGACCGACGTGGACAAGTACTACGGCAGTGTCCGCGCCCTTCAGGGCGTCTCCCTGGAGGTCCACGCAGGGGAGATCACCTGCGTTCTCGGCGACAACGGCGCGGGCAAGTCGACCCTGATCAAGACCATCGCCGGCCTGCACCGGCACGACGGCGGCACCCTGCGCGTCGCGGGCGAGGAGACGCGCCTCGCATCACCGCGCGACGCCCTGGACCGGGGCATCGCCACGGTCTACCAGGACCTGGCCGTCGTCCCCCTGATGCCGGTCTGGCGCAACTTCTTCCTCGGCTCCGAGCCCCGCAAGGGCGTGGGTCCCTTCAAGCGCATGGACATCGACCTCATGCGCCGCACGACCCGCGAGGAACTGCTCCGCATGGGCATCGACCTCCGCGACGTCGACCAGCCGATCGGCACCCTGTCCGGCGGCGAACGCCAGTGCGTGGCGATCGCCCGCGCCGTCCACTTCGGCGCAAAGGTCCTGGTCCTGGACGAGCCGACAGCGGCACTCGGGGTGAAGCAGTCCGGTGTGGTCCTGAAATACGTGGCGGCGGCACGGGACGAGGGCCTGGGCGTTGTTCTCATCACCCACAACCCGCACCACGCCTACTTGGTGGGGGACAGGTTCGTCCTGCTCAGGCGCGGCACCATGGTGGGCAATCACACACGGGACGAGATCACGCTGGACGAGCTGATCCAGCAGATGGCGGGAGGCTCCGACCTGGCGGCTCTGCGCCATGAACTGCAGCGCCGTTGAGGGCCGCTGGGCCGTATCGGCGTGCGGCCCCGCCGCGGGGTGTGACCAGCCACGACGCGCCCGCACCCGGCGACGCTCGCACACGCCCCCGCCCCGACCCGCGCAGCACTCAGCGTGAGCGTGCGGCACAATCGAGGCCGATGAGCACCTACCGCGACCTCACCGCCCCCATCGGCTCCCGCCGAGCACCCGTCCTGCGCACGGTGGGCACTAGGGAACGCCGGTCACATCTGACCGCCCCCCGCGTCCCCACCGTGGGCATCGACATCGGCGGCACCAAGGTCATGGCGGGCGTCGTGGACGCCGACGGCAACATCCTGGAGAAGCTCCGCACGGAGACCCCGGACAAGTCCAAGAGCCCCAAGGTCGTCGAGGACACGATCGTGGAACTGGTCCTGGACCTCTCCGACCGGCACGACGTGCACGCGGTCGGCATCGGCGCCGCCGGCTGGGTCGACGCCGACCGCAACCGCGTCCTGTTCGCGCCCCACCTGTCCTGGCGCAACGAGCCCCTGCGCGACCGCCTCTCGGGACGGCTCTCCGTACCGGTCCTGGTGGACAACGACGCCAACACCGCCGCCTGGGCGGAGTGGCGCTTCGGCGCCGGCCGGGGCGAGGACCACCTGGTCATGATCACGCTCGGCACCGGCATCGGCGGCGCCATCCTGGAGGACGGCCAGGTCAAGCGCGGCAAGTACGGCGTTGCGGGTGAGTTCGGGCACATGCAGGTCGTCCCCGGCGGCCACCGCTGCCCGTGCGGCAACCGCGGCTGCTGGGAGCAGTACAGCTCCGGGAACGCGCTCGTCCGCGAGGCCAAGGAGCTGGCCGCCGCCGACTCCCCGGTGGCCTACGGGATCATCGAGCACGTCAAGGGCAACGTCGACGACATCACCGGCCCGATGATCACCGAGCTGGCCCGCGAGGGCGACGCGATGTGCGTGGAGCTGCTGCAGGACATCGGCCAGTGGCTCGGTGTCGGCATCGCCAACCTGGCCGCCGCGCTCGACCCGTCCTGCTTCGTCATCGGCGGCGGGGTCTCGGCCGCCGACGACCTGCTCATCGGCCCGGCCCGGGACGCCTTCAAGCGCCACCTCACCGGTCGCGGCTACCGCCCCGAGGCCCGCATCACCCGCGCCCAGCTCGGCCCCGAGGCCGGCATGGTGGGCGCCGCCGACCTGGCCCGGCTGGTCGCCCGCCGGTTCCGCCGGGCCAAGCGGCGCCGGGTGGAGCGGTACGAGCGCTACGAGCGCTACGCCCAGGCCCGCCGAGACAGGGACTCCGCATGACCACGTCGCTGCCCCGCCAGGCCGCACCCCCGGACGAGCCGCACCGGCCGGACGAGGACGCGCGCCACAGGGCCAGGCGCAGGGCCCTGACCCTGCTCATCATCGTCCTGCTCATCGGCATCCCCGCGGGCTACCTGGTGATCTCCGCCAACCAGAGCCGCAACAGCGGCAAGGACAAGGAGGCGCGGTACTCGGCGACCGGCCTCACCCCGGGCTGGCCGTCGAAGGTGCAGCGCCGCCTCTACCAGGTGTCCGTCCCGCACCCCGCCGACCGCATCGCCTACTACGAGACCAACAACTGGAAGACCAGCCGCCTCTACGTGCAGTTCCGCACCAACGGCGCCGGCCTGGACAGCTTCCTGGAGACGATGGGCGCACGCCGGGACGAGCTGAGGAAGGACGACATCGCGATCAGCGCCCGCGACCGGAAGGTCAGCGGCTGGCGGTTCGCCGGCACCAGCCCGTGGTGGGGGCTCAGCCACGCCCAGAAGAATCCGGCGCCCACCCAGGACGTGGTCGTGAACATGTCCGACCCGGCCTTTCCGGTGGTGTACGTCGTCTCCCGCACGGTGCCGTAGACAGCCGGCCGCGCCTGGTGCCGGAACCGATTGTCAGACCCCGCCCGTAGAGTCGAAGACGTCTGGTCCGGCGCACGGGCGGGAGGTGGCAGAACGTATGAGCAGCACGGCAGCGGTGGCCGATCGCGAGGGAGGGACCTCGCGGACGGTGACCCGGACGGGGACCCGGACGGGGGCGGGGACCGAGGCGGGTTCCGGGACCGAGGCCGCGGTCCCGGTACGGCTCGCTGCCGTCTACTTGCCCGCGTCCCTTCCGCGTGAGGGCCGGATCGCCTTCTGGGACCCCGACGGCGCCCCGCTGCCGGGCCAGGGCGACACCGCCGAGGCCCGGTGCGACACCACCGAACTGACGGTCGTACGACCCCACGGCACCGCCGTACGCCGCAGGCAGGTGCCCGCGCTGACGCTGCCGCTCGCCCAGGCCCTGCCGCTGCTGGTGCGTGCCCGCCGCGACCCGGCCGCCCACCCGGCCACGGCCTGCTGGGGCGCCGCCGCCCTGCACGCGCTGCGGCTCGTCGCCCGTGGCCGTCTGCTGCCCGGCCTGACCCCGAGCGGCCACGACGCCTGGCGGGCCGGCCCACTGGAGCCCGACGACATCGCCCATCTGCGTGCGGTGGCCGCGGCCCTGCCCCCGGAGGGCCACGCCGTCCCCCTCCCGGACCCCGGCCCGCTCCGGCTGCCCGAGCCGGAGGGCCTGGTCCGCTCCTTCCTGGACGCGGTCGCCGACACCCTGCCCCGCACCCCGGCCGCCCCGCACACCTGCGGCAGCCCGTTCGCCGCCCGCGCACCCCAGGCCCTGCCGCACGCCCAGGAGTGGGCCGCGGAGGTCGCCGCCGGCATGGACGCCGGCGTACGCGTCTCGCTGCGCCTGGACCTGTCCGCCCACGACCTCTTCGACGCCGGTGCCGCCGAGGGCGCCCGCGCCGCCGGTGCGGCGATCGTGCAGGTGCACAGCCTCGCCGACCCGACCCTCGTGACCGACGCGGCGGCTCTGTGGGAGGGGGAGGCCGATGCGGCCTTCGGGCCCCGCGCCCACGTGGACGCCGCCCTCGCCGTACGGCGCGCGGCACGCGTGTGGCCGCCCCTGGACCGGCTCGCCGAGCAGGAGGTGCCCGACGTCCTGCCGCTGTCCGAGGAGGAGCTGGGCGAGCTGCTCGGCATGGCGGCGGCCCGGCTCGCCGCCATGCCGGGGTCGCCGTGCACTGGCCGCGGGACCTCGCCCGGGACCTGACGGCCGCCGCCGTGGTGCGGCCCGCGCCGGGCTCGTCGACCGACGGCACCGGGTTCCTGGAGAGCGAGGACCTGCTCCAGTTCCGCTGGCAGCTGGCGCTCGGCGGTGATCCCCTCAGCGAGGCCGAGATGGACGCGCTCGCCGAGGCCCACCGCCCCGTCGTACGGCTGCGGGACCGCTGGGTCCTGGTGGACCCGGCCCTGGTCCGCAAGGCCCGCCGGCGCGACCTGGGCCTGCTCGACCCGGTCGACGCGCTGTCCGTCGCGCTCACCGGCAGCGCCGAGGTCGACGGCGAGAGCGTGGAGGCCGTCCCCGTGGGGGCGCTGGCTGCCCTGCGCGACCGCCTCACGGCGGGCCTCGGCCCGGCCGAACCGCCCGCCGGCCTCGCCGCGACCCTGCGCGACTACCAGCTGCGCGGCCTGGCCTGGCTGGACCTCATGACCTCCCTCGGGCTCGGCGGCTGCCTCGCCGACGACATGGGCCTCGGCAAGACGGTCACGCTCATCGCGCTTCACCTGAAGCGGGCCCGGACCGAGCCCACCCTGGTCGTCTGCCCCGCGTCCCTGCTGGGCAACTGGCAGCGGGAGATCATCCGGTTCGCGCCCGGAGTCCCCGTCCGCCGATTCCACGGGCAGAGCCGCAGCCTGGACGGCCTGGCGGGCGGCTTCGTCCTCACCACGTACGGCACCATGCGCTCCACCGCCGCCGACCTGGCCGAGCAGCCCTGGGGCATGGTCGTCGCCGACGAGGCACAGCACGTCAAGAACCCCTACTCGGCGACCGCCAAGGCGCTGCGCACGATCCCGGCTCCCGCGCGCGTGGCACTGACCGGCACCCCCGTGGAGAACAACCTCTCCGAGCTGTGGGCCCTGCTCGACTGGACGACCCCCGGTCTCCTCGGCCCCCTCAAGTCCTTCCGCGCCCGGCACGCGCGCGCGGTGGAGAACGGCGGGGCCGATGGGGACGACGCGGCGGCGCAGCGCCTGGCCCGCCTCGTCCGCCCCTTCCTCCTGCGCCGCAAGAAGTCCGACCCGGGCATCGTCCCCGAGCTGCCGCCCAAGACGGAGACGGACCACCCGGTGCCGCTCACCCGGGAACAGGCCGCGCTGTACGAGGCGGTGGTGCGCGAGTCGCTGCTCGCCATCGAGACGGCGGACGGCATCGCCCGGCGCGGCATGGTCCTGAAGCTGCTGGGCGCCCTCAAGCAGATCTGCGACCACCCCGCGCTCTACCTGAAGGAGGAGTCGGCCCGCCCCGACCGGCTGGCCGCCCGCTCCGGCAAACTCGCCCTGCTGGACGAGCTGCTGGACACCCTCCTGGCCGAGGACGGCTCGGCGCTCGTCTTCACCCAGTACGTCGGCATGGCCCGGCTCATCACCGCCCACCTGTCCGCCCGCGCGGTCCCCGTGGACCTCCTGCACGGCGGCACCCCGGTGGCCGAACGTGAGCGCATGGTCGACCGCTTCCAGAGCGGCGAGACCCCCGTCCTGGTCCTCTCCCTCAAGGCGGCAGGCACCGGCCTGAACCTCACCCGCGCGGGCCACGTCGTCCATTTCGACCGCTGGTGGAACCCGGCCGTCGAGGAACAGGCCACCGACCGCGCCTACCGCATCGGCCAGACCCAGCCCGTCCAGGTCCACCGCCTGGTCACCGAGGGCACGGTCGAGGACCGCATCGCCGAGATGCTGACCGCCAAGCGAGCCCTGGCCGACGCCGTCCTGGGCTCCGGCGAGGCGGCCCTCACCGAGCTGACGGACCGGGAACTGGCCGACCTCGTCTCCCTGCGGAGGACCTCATGACGACCGAGGAACACCGCCCCGGCGACGCCGCCCGACGGGCCCTGCGGGCGGCACGGACGGACGGCGCCCCGGAGGCCCCGGCTCCCAGGACCCCGGGTCCGCTCGGTGACGCCCCGCAGGACGTGGCCGGGGCCGGCGCCGAGGACCGTACGGAGCAGGCCTCAGCTCGCGAGCCGCGGCCCGGCGATGCGGCGCGTGCCGCTCTCAGAGCCGCCGTCGCCGCGCGCCGCTCCGAGGAGACCCCGACGGCCGCCGACGCGCCCCCTCCGGCGCGGGCGCAGAGCCCCGCGGACAGTCCGGCGAACGCCACACCGCCCGACCCGCGGACTGCCGGCTCCACCCGCCGGTCCGCTCCGGAAACCGCTCCGGCGGGGGTACGCCCCGGGGACGCCGCACGCGAGGCGCTGCGTGCTGCCCGCCGGGAGGCGCTGCGCACCGAGGCGACGGGGACGGGTTCCCGTCGCGACCGGGCCGCATCGAGGCACGACGAGTCCTCCGCGCCCGGTACCGCACCCGCCTCCGGAGCCTTTGCGCAGGACGCCCGCGCCGCCCGCGCCAAGGCCACCCAGGACATGCGGTACTACCTCGCGAACGCCTTCCGGATGCCGACATGGGCGGACGGTGCGGAGGAGTCCGCAGGCACGGGGGAGCCGGAGACGACGGTCCTCGAGGACACGGTGAACCCCGAGGACAGCGCGAGCCGAGAGGACGGCGCGAGCCGAGAGGACGGCGCGAGCCGAGAGGACGGCGCGAGCCGAGAGGACGGCGCGAACCGCGAAGACGGCGTGAACCGAGGGGACAGCGCGAACCGCGAAGACGGCGTGAAGCGCCAAGACAGCGCGAACCGCGAAGACGGCGTGAAGCGCCAAGACAGTGCGAACCGCGAAGACAGCGCCCACCCCACGGACAGGACGCCCCCCGAGCCGGCCGCCGCGGCAGCCCTCCGCACGCCCCCCACCATGGCCGCCCCCCACCGCGACACCGAGCTGCGCCGCACCTTCCCGGCGTTCACGTCCCGGGAGGGCACCGCCGAAGGTTCCCCGTTCGCCGGGACCTGGTGGGGCAACGCCTGGGTCGGTGCGCTCGAGGAGGGCGCGCTCGACGTCAAGAGGCTGGCCCGAGGGCGCGGCTACGCGGATCAGGGGAACGTGGACGCGATCACCGTGACACCGGGGCTGGTCCTGGCATACGTGCGGGGAAGCAGGCCGCGTCCCTACCGCGTGCAGATGCGGGTGCGGACGCTGGCGGACGCCGACTGGGAGCGGTTCCTGGACGCGGCGGCCGACCGGCCCGGCCACATCGCGGCGCTGCTCGACAAGGAGCTGCCCCAGTCCCTGGCCGACTGCGGTGTTCCCCTGCTGCCCGGCCCCGGCGACCTCACCGCACACTGCAGCTGCCCTGACTCCGGTCATCCGTGCAAGCACGCCGCCGCCCTGTGCTACCAGACCGCCCGCCTCCTCGACGCCGACCCGTTCCTGCTGCTCCTGCTGCGCGGCCGAGGCGAGAAGGACCTGCTCGACGCGCTGTCCCGGCGCAGCGCCGCCCGCGCGGCCCGTGCCGCGCACGAGCGGCAACCGCGGTCGCTGCCTGGTGTCCGGGCCACCGACGCCCTCGCCCAGCGCCGTCGCCCGCCGCTGCCGCCGCCGTTGCCCCTCCCGCCGCACCCGGAGCAGCCCCCGGCCTACCCGGCGGTGCCCGGCGGCCCGGACCCCTTCGCACTGGACCAGCTGGCGACCGACGCCGCCGCCCGCGCCCACGCGCTGCTCACCACCGGGCGCGACCCGGTCGGTGACCTGACCCTGTGGCAGGACGCGGTGCGTCTGGCCGCCGCCCGCCCCGGCTCCGGGCTGACCGCCGCCACCCGCACGCTGTACGCGACGCTTGCCACCGCCACCGGCCGCACCCCGGCCGACCTGGCGCGCGCGGTCGCCGCGTGGCGACAGGGCGGCCCGGCCGGGCTGGCCGTCCTGGAGGAGCCCTGGGACCCGCCGGCCGGCCGGTTCGACCGGGCCCGCCCGCTGCTGCTGGCCGCGGGCCTCCCGGTGTTCCGCCCCTCGCGCAACCGCCTGACCCACCCGCGCGGCCACGTCCAGCTCCGCCTGGGCCGCGACGGCCTGTGGTACGCCTACGAGTCGGAACCGGGCCACGACGACTGGTGGCCCCGCGGCACACCCGACCTCGACCCGGTCGGCGCCCTCACGGGCCTGGGCGCACCGGACGACGACCTGGGTCGTACGGCCGATGCCCAGCAGGGCGTCCCCGCCGCACCGCGCGCCCCGGCCGGCTGAACCCGGACGTCCTTGCGACCTCACCGACGAAGGCGGCCGATCGCTCCCGGCCATCGCCTTGTGCGCACTGTCGGCGCGCACCCGCATGCCGGCGTCCGGGCACCGAGGCGCAGTGCGAACCCGCACGCCGCACCCCGTCTGCCGCGCCGGAAGGATGCGGGGAAGCCTTCCGGGACAGTCCGCAGACGGTCTGGTTCCGGCCCGACTCCCCGGCATGGATCTCGCCTGGGCAGCCGACAGACCGCACCCGGCGGGAGCGGAGCGAGCAGCGCAGGTGGCCGGTTCGATCGTCGGTGCATGGGGGTACTCGTGGGCAGACACCTACCCCAGGGAGCTTTCGGAGGTGAGGGGAGTGACAACCTCTCCTAGGTCGTCGATGGAGACCCATCCTGACATCGTCGCCATGCGCCAGCGTCACGAGCTGGCGGAGCGTGCGACCAGTACGCCGAGGGCCCAGGCCATTGAGACGTTCGCCCTGCTCACCGGCGTGTACCTGGCGGCCTCCCCGTGGGTCGCAGGGTTCAGCGGCCTGTCGACGTTGGCGGTCACCAACCTGATCGTCGGCGTCGCCTATGCCCTGCTGAGTGGCGGTTTCGGCCGGGCGTACGAACGTACGCACAGCATGGCGTGGGCGGCGTGCGCGCTGGGCCTGTGGACCATCATCGCGCCCTGGGTCGTCGCCGGGAATGTCAGCACGACGAGGACCGTGGTGAACAACGTCATCGTCGGGGCGATCGCCCTGCTGCTGGGCGTGGCCGCCAGCTCCGTTGCCGGTGAGCGGCGGCCGCCGCGGCCGGGACGCCGTATGGCCGCTCCGTAGAACCCCGCAGCAAGCCCACGACCCAGGCCGAGGGAGTGGCCCGGATGGACCGTTCGCGGGCCCCCGGTGCCGGAGGCGCTGCAGGAGTTCCGCCGCCGGGCAGACATGGCGTACGGACCACCCGGGCCTCGGCGTGTTCTGACCTCACCGGGCTGCCTGCGGACCGGCGTCGTAGACCAGAAGGCCGTCGCCGCGAAGGCGTGCACCAGGTGTCGGCGTGTGCGCCGTGAGGCGTCCGTCGTGCATCAGATGCAGGACGAGGGCGCCGCGGGCCAGAACGGCGAAGTCGGCGATCAGGCGGCGGTGGCATCGCCACCACACCGCCTCACTGCACATCACCGTCGTCCGCTCCTCGGCCGCCTGCCGTATCAGGACCTCCATGGCCGCGACGAATTCCGCGCTGCGGGTGTGAGCGGCGTAGCCGCGGAAGGACTCGTTGCGCCAGACGGTGTCGGGCGAGTCCGGCGACGGCTTGCGCCATCCGCCCAGCCTCCGCTCCCACCGGTAGGCGATGTGCTCCTCGGGCATCCACTGGGCCAGCCGCTGCCGTGACAGGTCCGGATCCCGGCGACTGCCCGGTGCGGTCCTGACGTCCACGACAGCGGCCACGCGGGCGTCTTGCAGAAGCTCCGCCAGCGTTGTCCGATCGGCCGTGCCGTGCCCGAAGGTGATCAGCTCGGGGCGCGGCTCGGCAACGCTGCCCACAGGGTCGGTCCGGACATGGCCCATACACCGAGTGCACCACACGTGGGTCCGGCTGCTGGTCCGGCGTCCGGGTCAGGGACTGCTCTCGCGGATGATCAGTTCGACGGCCGCTCGCGGGCCCCCCGTGGCGAAGGCGACGCGCTGTTGGTCCGCGCCCGTGCCCTGCTGCAGGAGCCGATGGACCAGGGCAGTGACCTGGCGGGTGTCGCCGGATGCTTCCAGTGCCGCGGCGATGTGCCGCAGCAGCCGGTACAGCATGTCGTCGGCGTGGCGTACGGCGCCGCCCGGGTCGATCAGGGTGTCACTCAGGCCGTGGCGCGCCGCATGCCACATGGCCGCCTGCAGGAACTCCGGTGCGCAGTCCTGCAAGGGCGCGTCCGTGGTCACCTCGGCCAGGGCCGTCTCCACCAGCGCCCGGACGACACCGGCCAGCATGACCGCCTCATCGGCGCGCAGTTGTACGTCGAGGCAGCGGACCTCGACGGTGGGGTACCGCTCCGACAGCCGGGCCTGCCAGTAGAGCTGACCGGTGTCCGAGATCAGGGCGCAGTCGAGCAGGTGCTGCACGCGCCGCTCGTAGTCCTTTATGTCCCGGAAGAGCGGAGGCAGGCCGGCGACGGGCCAGCGGCTGTAGATCACGGTGCGCCAGCTGGCGAAGCCGGTGTCGTGGCCGTCCCACAGCGGGGAGTTCGCCGACATCGCCGTCAGCGTGGGCAGCCACAGCCGCAGCCTGTTCAGCACCTGCACGCCCGCGTCCCGGCTGGGCACGCCCACGTGCACGTGCATGCCGTTCACCAGTTGCTCCGTCACCAGTTGGGGCGCCTGGACGCGCATGGCCCGGTAACGGGCGTGGTCGGTGACGGCCACGGCATGCCGGGCATCTCGCAGCGGGGGTGTCGCGGCGGCCCCGATACGGCAGCCGTGCGACTCCGCCCCGGCCGCCATGGCATGTCGCAGCCGCAGCAGGTGGCCTCCGACCTCCTGGAGGCTGTCACACACGGGCGTGGCGACCTCGACCTGTGCCTGGAGCAGCTCGCACTGCACCTCCTGCCCGCCCGTGAGACGTGCCACGTCAGCGGCCATGCGCACCTTTTCCCCGTAGGGCACCGGAATCCCCGTGACGGGGTCGAGCAGGAGGTACTCCTCTTCCACACCGATCGTCGCCATCGCTCGTCCTTCGCTCGGCTCGCTGCCGTGGTCCGGCTCGAATCGGAGCCCGGCCGACGTCAACGTGCGGCATGGCTACTTCAGCAGAGGTGCCGTACCTGCCGGCGACCCGAGTGCCACCACCGCTGCATTGCAAACCGCTGGCACCAGGTTCGGCCAGGCGGGACGGCCGGGCAACGCGGAGGGCTCTGTGGCCTGGGGCTGCGGGGCCGCGGGGGCTAGCGAGGCCGGGGGCTGCGGGGGCCAGCAAGGCCGGGGGCTGGGGAGGCTGCGAGGGCTCTGGGCCTGGAGGGGGCTGGGCGGCCGGGGGATCGGAGCCGTCCCGTCAGCCGTCTTTGCCCATGGCCCTGCGTACCGTGTCCTTGGCGCGGTCCATGAGTGCGGCCACCGGGCCGAGTGCCACGTTCGCCGCTCCCGACTCGACACCGGGATGCGGGCGGGTGGGGGCGATCGCCTCGGCCGCCTTGACGGCCTTGGCCATGGCGGCGAGGTTGGTGACATCGGTGCTGCGCCGGATGTGCGTGAACTCGTAGCGCTCCTCGGCCCGCGCGTGCGTCTGGACGTCCGTGCGCAGCTTCATCAGCTGGGCCATGAAGTCAGGGCCGTCGGTGTCGAGGTCGTCCAGGGCGGCCAGTGTCTCCTTGGCGGCTCGTTCCTCGGCGAGCCGGTCCTCGACGACCGACTTGCCGCCCGGCAGGGCGCGCCGTGCGAAGGGGTGGACGACTTCCTCCTCGGCGGTCTCGTGCACGGCCAGCAGCCGCACCAGCCGGCGGAACGCGGCGCGCCGCTCGTCACCGGTGGCCGCCTCGACCTCGTCGAAGAGATTGCGGATGTCGCCGTGCTGGCGCATCAGCAAGGCCACCACGTCCGTGTCCCCGGCCTGCGGGGTGTGCAGCTCGGACATCTCGGCTCCCTCACTTCTCGCGCATGCCGGGGTCGGGGTGCTCGCCCTCTGACTGGACGCGGTACTCGCGGCCGAACATCTCGCCGTGCTCCGCGATGACCCGCTCGCTCGGCGGCTGCTCACCGCCATGGATCCGCTCCTGCATCTTCTCGAACCGCTCGTGTGCCTCGCGCACGTAGCCGGCTCCGAGTGTGGTCAGGTCCATCTGGGTGGCCAGCAGCTCCCGGAGGTACTGCTTGTTCGGCTCGAAGGTGAGCACGTTCGGCAGCTCCGGTGCCAGGATCTCCCGCGGCTCCCGGCCGTCGTGGCGCCGCATGAGGTCACAGGCCGTGTGCAGGTGCTCCAGCTCCATGTTCAGGTGCAGCTCCCAGATCGCCTTGATCCTGGGGTCGCTCTCCTGCTCCATGAACGAGTGGTACAGGTAGCACTCGTTGTACTCGTGGTGGACCAACCGCTCCCACCACGTCTCGCCCGGGTCCACCAGGGACTCGTAGTGCGTGACGTGCTCCTCCTCGATCAACCCGATCTCCTGGTAGAGCTGTCGGGCGATCGGCTCCATGTAGGTGGGGCCGGTGTTCATGTAGAAGTTCATGGTCTGCTGCTCCGCGGACATGATCGTCAGCGCGTGCAGCTTCGACAGCGGGTTCGTGGCCGTCTTGTCGTACGGATCGCGGACGTTGTCGTACGGGTCGCGGTGGTGGGCCGTCGTGGGCCGCCCGGGCATGACCTCGGTGAGGTCGTCGACGATCGACTCCGCCTTGCGGTGCTCGATCATCTCGTACAGGTTGGCGTACCGGTACAGGTGATCGAAGTCCTCCAGCACACCGAACTGGTACGCCTGCTTCAGGTACGGGTCCGGCTCCATCCGCGCGACCCACGCCGTCAGGTCCACCGCCACCTGCTCGTACGCGATCGTCGTCTCCAGCACCGACGACACGCCGGGCAGCAGCCAGTTGACGACCTTCTGCTGCTGCGCCTCGATGTACCGGGTGCGGGCGAGCTGCCGCTTCACCTCCGGGTCGACCGTGTTGCGGGCGAGCTGGTGGCTGAAGAGGATCGCCTCGACCTCGATGCCGTTCATCGTGACGATGCGGCACCGGGTGTAGGGGTCGCAGCGGTCGGGGTCGATCGGCTGCACGTTCAGCTCACGCCAGTTGCGCAGTTGGCGGTCCAGCGGGATGCCCCGCTGCTCCAGGGGATCGAAGGTCATGGAAGGCGCTCCTTGTGGCAGTACGGACGGGTGCAGTACCCCCGACGGCCGCACAGCAGGCCGGTGCCAGGGCACGGCATTCACGTTTCTGCGGACCAGAGGTCCGGGCCACCCCACACACCCGGACGGCCGCACATGTCCTCCGTTCGGGCGGACCAAGGGCGCACGCGGTCCGCGTGCCTCACCCCGCACGTTTCCGCCGGCCGGGCAAGGGGACTCGCGGTGCGTGGTGGCGCTGGCCCCTCCCGCCCAAGGCGCGACAGGGCACGCCGGCACGGCGGCGCGGGCACGGACACCCAGAACCCGACAGGGAGGCCGCTCATGAGTGAGAACACTCCGTCGCAGGCCGAGGGGGAGCCGGAGCCGACGACCGGGACCGACGGCGAGCCGGAGCAGTCCGGTCGTCGTGATGTGCCCCGGACCACGCCTTCACAGGCGGAGGGCGACGACGAGGACGACGACGAGGACGGGGACGGGGACGGCGATGCGCAGGGGCATGCCGGCTGGTCCGGTCCGTGACCCGGCGGTGCCGCGGCAGGCCGGAGGGGTCGAGGCGGCGTTCCGTCTGCTGGCTCGCCTGCGGGGAGCTCCGGTGCTGCACCCGGACGGGCTGATGTGCGCGGCCGAGCTGGAGGTCCTGGACGGCGGAGAACGCTGGGGCGTGCCGTGGCTGGAGGGGCCGGGGCGGTACGCCGCCACGGTACGGCTGTCCCGAGCGGCCGGCCTGCCCAGGCGGCTGCCCGACGGGCTCGGGCTGGCCGTGCGCGTGGACGAGGCCGACGGTCCCGGCCGCGCCCTCGACCTGCTGCTCACCAGCAGCGGCCGGGGGCGGCTGACCCGGCACCTGCCGCTGCCGCGCGCTGACGCGCTGGCCGGACCGTACTCCAGCCTCGTCTCCTACCGGGTGAGCGGCCGTCCGCGCGTACTGGCCGCCTTTCCCCGGCCTGCCCGGCAGGCTCCGGTCCACGGTGACCCGGCGAGTCTGGCCCGGGCCCTGGACGCCGGACCGCTCGTCTTCGACCTGTGCGCCGGGGCGCACGGCCGTTCCTGGCGCGCGTTCGCCGTGCTCACCGTCCGCACGGCCCTGCCGGTACGGCCGACGGAGAGTGCGGACTTCGACGTCTACGCGCACGACGCCAGGGGGTTCACGCCTGGGCCGGCGCTGGCCGCGCTCCGTCGCGCCGCCTACCGGGGCTCCCGGGCGGGCCGCCGCTCGGGCCGCCTCTGAGGCGCCCGCACCGCCCGTGCACCCGTGGGACCCCGGGGAGGAAGCGGACCGGTGGCCGGGGCGCAGGGCGGCGTAGACCGGTCCCGGGCGGGTCAGCCGTCCCCGGCGGTCTTGCTCGTCAGCACGCCGTACCCCAGTTGCAGGGCATCGGCGCCGGCCAGTCCGGCGAGCGCGCCCATGGCCGTCCGCGTCGCCCGCGGCCACAGCAACTGCCCGGCGGTCAGGGCGGTCACCACCCAGACGCTCGTGCAGTACGGGCAGGTCACAAGCTCGCCCGGGATGTTCTTGCCGTCGCCCGGCTGAGCCTCCTCGTGCAACTCGGCGGGGCCCTGCGGGCCGACGTACCGTGTGAACGGCGCGCGCAGCGGACTGGTGACCGAGGCCTTGCTCAGGAGTCTGCTGAGCCGGAACGTGGCGACCGAGGTCAGGACCACGTCCCAGGGCTCGGGCCGTTCGGGCAGCGGGCACCCGCGCAGCCGTACCGCCGCCACCCAGGCCGCCGTGTACGCCCCGAATCCGGTCATGGCCGCGAGATAGCCGCCCAGCGGCCGATCGTGCCCTGCCGAGTACCGTCGTTGCGTGCGCCGCGCGAGGTCGCACAGACGTTGTGCCAGACGGCTGTCAGCCGCCGTGTCCGTGGGGCTCATGCGTGGCCCCCTTCTCCATCTGACCGCTGCTCCCCGCGTGCTCCCGGTCGCGCAGACGCACCTCGACGTGGCCGCCGACGATCCGCGTGTCGAAGGCGGGCTGGGGAGAGGTGGCCGGACCGCGTACGTTCCAGCCGTCCGAAAGCCGGAAGACACTCCCGTGCCATGGGCATCGCACACATCCGTCGGCGATGGTGCCTTCGGACAGTGGCCCCGCCAGGTGGCTGCACCGGTCGGCCAGCGCATGCACGGCTCCGCCTGATTCGCGGACCACCAGGACCGGCACGTCGTCCACGGTGCGCCGCACCGCCTGTCCGGCCGGGAACTCGGCCACGGCCCCGATCCGGTGCCAGCCCTCCGAGACGACGTGCGGCACCTCTTCCGCGTGGTTGGCGCCCGACGCCTGCCGGTAGGCGAGATGACCGCCCAGCATGCCCCCGGTCGCAGCCGCCGTCAGCCCCAGGAACCCGAACCCACGGCCGGCCCCGGTCCGGCCCTTGGCGCGGCAGGTGAGCGATGCGGCGTACAGTCCGACGGCCGCCGTGTTGGCCAGTGCGTGCACCAGGCCGACACGCTGCTGCGTGCGGTGCAGTTCCGCCCAGTCGACGGCCCCGGCCAGCGCAGCGGGGCCGGCAGCGGTCAGCCCCACGCCGATCAGCAGTCCCGCTTCCCGCGAGCGGCCGGGGCACAGGTCGAGCACCGCGGCGGACAGCCAGCTGCCGATCGGCACCTGCACCATCAGCGGATGCACCGGATGCCCCAGCCACCTGCCGTGCAGCAGGTCCCGACCACCGCCCAGCGGCAGCGCGCGTACACCCCGGCCGACCAGATCGATCACCGCATCGGCGCCAGACCGGCTCTCCAGGCCGTCCAGCAGCCGCAGAACCCTGTTCTGTCCCGTCCGACGACGTCGCGTGGTTCCCATGGGTCGCAGGGTCCCCCTCTGCGCCGACCACAAACGGGCCGGCCCGGGTCGGCGCTCGCACGGCCGTCGCCGGCTTTCGGGGGCCCTCGTACGTCGACGTGTCGCCGCCGGTCAGTGACCAACCGGCGCCCGGGACTGGACTGCCTCGAGGGTCAGTGGGCGGTCATGCCATCTCCGAAAGCCCCTTTGACCAGCACGGAGAAGCCACCGGCCAGGGCCAGGGTGAAGACGAGCCGACGCGCCCCCCGCTCCAGGACTCCGGGGGCGAGTGCCCTGCCGACGAGGGCGCCCGCCGAACCCCGCGGTCATGGCGCCCCTCGTTCCGGTCAGAGCCGGTATGCGCGCGCCTCCCCTCACAAGAGCCACGGCAAGCGTCACGAGAGTTCCGCCAGAACGACTGTGCCGCCCAGCAGTAGCCCGGCCGCTCCTGGGCCGGCCATGGCAGACCCCCACCGTCACCCGGATGATCGAGGCCATCCTCGACAGAACGGCCCCGGACGCAATGGCCTGCCCAGCCACCTCCCCCGACTCGTCGGCACAGGACGGCACGGCGGCCAGCCTTGAATCCTCGAATCCTCGAATCCTTGAACCGGCGTGAGGCACCAGGCCGGCGAACCGTCGTGAATCAGCCATTCCCCTGACTGCAAAGAAGTCTGTGCACAGAATCTATGCACAGACTTCTTTGTCAACTACCTTGGCGGACATGGAACTTCCTGAGCAGCCGTCCCAGGTGCAACTGACCGCTCGTAACCTGCGGGGCCTCGCACATCCGCTGCGGGTACGGATGTTGACGATCCTGCGGACCGAGGGACCGGCCACGGCCACCACGCTCGCCCGGCGGCTGGACCAGAACACCGGCGCCACCAGCTATCACCTGCGCCAGCTCGCCGAGTACGGCTTCATCGTCGAGGTGCCGTCCCGGGGCGGCCGGCGCGAGCGCTGGTGGCAGGCGGCGCACGCCAACACGGTCGTACCGGACGACGAGGTGCTGGCAGGCGGCGACGGTCTCGGCATCGTCTACTTGCAGGCGCTCGGCCGGGTCTGGTCCGACGCGATGACGACCGCCATCGACGCGACCGCTTCGCTGCCGCCCGAGTGGCGCGACGCCCAGGACTTCGGCGACTACGTGCTCACGCTCACCCCCGCCGAGGCCAAAGAGCTGACGGCGGAGATCCACCGTCTGCTCCGCCGGCGCAACTCCTCGCCCGTACCGGCAGGTTCGCCCCTGCCCGAGGGCGCGGCGCGGGTCGCCTTCCAGTTCCAGTTGTTCCCCACCAGTGCGGACCGGCACGTCTCCCACCCCACCGACTCGGAGTGAGAAAGATGACCTCTCGGCACGCGACCGCCCAGCAGACGACGGACAGCGGCACATGCACGCCCTCTCCCGACGCCTCGGCCGGCGAACCCCGGGTCCTGCGCGCACTGGTCGGCATGCTGTCGGCCAACGCGGCGGCCCTGTCGGCCAACCGGGTGCTCTCGATCGCCCTGCCCTGGTTCGTCCTGACGACGACCGGCAGCGTCGGCAAGACCGGTCTGGTCGCCTTCTGTCAGATCGTCCCGTACGTGATAGCCCAGGCGCTGGCGGGACCGGTCATCGACCGGGTCGGCCCCAAGCGCATCAGCGTGGCCGGCGACCTGGCCTCCACCGTCGCGACGGCCACCGCCCCGCTGCTCTACCTCACGGGTCACCTTTCCTTCGGCCTGCTGCTGGGGCTGCTGGTCGTGGTCGGCGCGGCGGACGGCCCGGCCAACGGAGCCAAGGGCCTCTTCCTGCCGGCGGCCACCCGCGCCGCCCGGGTTCCGCTGGAACGGGGGACCGGCCTGTCGGCGGCGGTCGAGCGGACCGCGACGACCATCGGACCGGCCATCGCGGGTGTGGTCGTCGCCTCCTTCGGCAGCCTCTACGCCCTGTGGATCACCGCCTGCCTGTTCGGCGTGTCGGCGCTGGTCATCTCCACCACCCTCAGCGACCCGGTGCCCGAGCCCCACGAGACGCCGATCGAGGAGGCCGAGGGCTACCTCTCGCGGCTGCGCCAGGGCGCCGAGTTCCTGCGCGAAGCCAAGCTGCTGCGGTCCATCGTGTGCATGCTCGCCGCGACCAACCTGCTCGACCAGGCGTTCATGTCCGTACTGCTGCCGGTCTGGGTGAAGGAGACGGGTAACGGCGCGGAGGCCGTTGGTCTGGTGGTCAGCGTCTTCGCCGCGACGTCGATCCTCGCCGCGCTCGTGGCCGCCGGGGTGGCCGAGCGGCTGCCCCGGCGTGCCGTGTACCTGATCGGCTTCACACTGGGCGGCGTCCCGCGCTTCGTGGCGATGGCCGCGGGCGCGCCGCTGTGGCTGGTGCTGGCAGTGCTGGCGGTGGGCGGCCTGGGGTCGGGCTTCGTCAATCCGATCGTGGGGGCCGTGACGTACGAGTTGATCCCCACTCCGCTGCTGGGACGGGTCAAGACGCTGGCGCAGGCCGTCACCTGGGCGGGCATCCCCTTCGGCGGACTGCTGGGCGCGGGACTGGTGACGGTGGCGGGCACCTCGGGCGCGCTGTGGATCGTCGGCGGTCTCTACCTCGTCGCCATCGGTGTGCCGGCCCTGAACCGGGAGTGGGCGGGCATGCGCAAGCGTGCGGTGTCCGATGCGGGACCCGCCGGCACCGTGCGGGGGGACGGGAGGGTGGCCGGTACGGCGTCCGTCCCCGGGGAAGCTGCGGTCAAGGCTGCCGCTTGACCGGCGGCACGGGACCGGCGCCGGCCGGGCGGTGGACCGCCACCCCGGCCGGCGCCGTTGTCGCGTGTCCCCCTCCGCCCGGACGCCGACTTCGGCGGGGGCGGGCGTGCTTCCGCCGAAGCGGGCACAGGCGTCCGGGCCGGAAGCGCGTGAGCGTCCCCGCCCGACGGACAGCAGTGGCCCCGTCCGACGGGCAGCAAGGGGCTCGTCTGACGGGCAGCAAGGGGCTCGTCTGACGGGCAGCAAGGGGCTCGTCCGACGGGCGCAAGGGGCTCGTCCGACGAGCAGTGGTGAGCCCTTCCGACGGGCAGAAGTGTCCACGTCCGGCGGGCAGAAGTAACCAGTTACCTCTCCAAGATCGCTCTGCGAGCATCGGATTCGACTGAGTTTCCGAGGGGTTTTCGCGAACGGTCGGCGACGAGGAACTGGTGGACACATGACGACGAATCCGATGATGGCCGCGGCCTCCGGCCGAGTGGCCGAGCAGGGCGGTTTCTCCCCTGCGGAAGCCCGTATTGCGGCAGTGTGGAATGCGCTGCTCGGCACCGAGGTGACCGCGGCGGACGACGAATTCTTCCGGCTGGGGGGAACCCGCCCGCAGGCGGCGGAAATGGCCCGCCGGATCGCGGAGGAATTCGGTTCGGAATTCGGCGCGGAACCACTGCCGGAGCCGTTGACGGTGCGGGCGGTGGCGTCGTTCCTCGCAAAGGAGGCCCTGCAACGGGCCCGTCGGCTGTTCGAGTCGGCCGACTTCGACGCCGAGGACGCCGCGGACACCATGGACGCGCTGGTGGCGGCCGGGGCTCCGGACGACGGTCCGGTCATCCCCCGCGCGCCCCGGGACGGGCGTCTGCTGCCGCTGTCGTTCGCGCAGCACCGACTGTGGTTCCTCGACCAGTTGGAGCCCGGCCGGGCCGAGTACCTGATCCCCATGGGACTGCGCATCCGCGGCCCGCTGGACGTCCCGGCGCTGCGTGCGTCGCTGTCGGAGCTGGTGGCTCGGCACGAGGTGCTGCGCACGCGCTTCATCACCGACGCGGACGGCAGTCCCGGCCAGGTCGTCGACCCGCCCCGGCCGCTGCCGGTCGCCGTTCACGACCTGCGGTCCGTCACCGGGGAGGCCGCGCGCGAGGAGGCGGCCACCGCGCTCGTGGACACCGAGGGCTTCCGTCCGATGGACCTCGCCACCGGACCGATGGTGCGCGCGCTGCTGCTCCGGCTGGCCGACGACGAGCACCTGCTTTCCCTGACGGTACATCACATCGCTTTCGACGGCTGGTCCGTGGGGGTGCTGTCCCGGGAGCTGGCCGCGCTGTACGGCGCGCGGGTCGCGGGCACGGCCGCAGGTCTGTCCGATCCGCCCCTCCAGTACGCCGATTTCGCGGTCTGGCAGCGCCAGTGGTTCGCCGGCGAGGTGCTGGCCGAGCAACTGGACTACTGGCGCGGCCGGCTGGCCGGTACCGAACCGCTGGAGCTGCCCACCGACCGCCGGCGCCCGGCGCGGCGCAGCGGCAAGGGCGCCATGCTCACCTTCCGCGTGCCGGCGCAGACCGCCGACGGTGCCCGCAGGCTCTCCAAGGAGACGGGCGCGAGCCTGTTCATGACGCTGCTGGCGGTCTTCCAGGTGGTGCTGTCGCGCTACAGCGGCCAGGAGGACATCGCGGTCGGCACCCCGATCGCGGGCCGTAACCGCGCCGAGATCGAGAACATGATCGGCTTCTTCGTGAACACGTTGGTCATGCGGACCGACCTGTCCGGCGACCCGACGTTCACCGAGTTGCTCGACCGGGTCAAGGACACCGCGCTCGGCGCCTACGACCACCAGGACCTGCCCTTCGAACGCCTGGTGGAGGAGCTGGCGCCGCAGCGCGACCTGTCGCGCAATCCACTGTTCCAGACGATGTTCGTCCTCCAGAACACCCCGGACAGCCGGTCGTGGGAACTGCCGGGCCTGACCGTGCGCCAGCTCGACGTGGCGGCCCAGGACTCCAAGTTCGACTTCACCTTCTACACCACCGAGGCCGCCGACGGCGCTCTGGACGGCACCGTCGTGTACTCCACCGACCTGTTCGACGAGGCCACGATGGTGCGCCTCGCCGGGCACTTCGAGACGCTGCTGGCCGCCGCCTGCGCCACCCCGGGCGCCCGGCTGTCCGAGCTGCCGATGCTGACCGACGACGAGCGGCGGACGATCCTCGGCGCGTGGAACGGCGCCGACACCGACGCCCCGGACACGGTGACCGTGACCCGGCTGATCGAGGAGCGGGCCGCCCGCCACCCCGACGCACCGGCCGTGACGTGCGGCACCGACCGGCTGACCTACCGACAGCTCGACGAGCGGGCCGAGTGGATCGCCGGCCGGCTGCGCGAGCGCGGTGCCGGGCCGGGCACCCTGGTCGGGGTGTGCCTGGACCGCGGTACGGACATGGTGTGCGCGCTGCTCGGCATCCACAAGTCGGGGGCGGCGTACGTGCCGCTCGATCCGGCGTACCCCACGGACAGGCTCGCCTACATGGTCGAGGACAGCGGCGCCCCGCTGGTCGTCACCCAGGCAGCGCACACCGGCCGCCTGCCCGCCCGTACACCGACGCTGCTGCTGGACGGCTCCTGGACGGAGCGGCCGTACACCGCCTCCGCCGGTCCGGTGGCGCAGGCCGGCCCGGACGACGTGGCCTACGTGATCTACACCAGTGGCTCCACCGGCCGTCCCAAGGGTGTGCAGATCACCCATGGCGCGCTGCGTGCGCGGATGCGGGAGACCTGCCGGGAGCTGGGGCTCACGTCCGAGGACCGGGTCCTGCAGTTCGCGTCGATCGCGTTCGACTCGTCGGTGGGCCAGATGTTCGCCCCGCTCGTCTCCGGGGCCTGCCTGGTGCTGCGCGACGACGCCTGGGACCCGGGCCGGCTGGCGGCGGCGCTGCGCGAGCACCGGGTGACGGTGGCGTGGCTCACCCCGTCGGCGTTCGGGGCGCTGGCCGCCGACCTGGACGGGCCGGAGGCGCTGGGCCCCGAGCTGCGGCTGGTCCGGCTCGGTGGCGAGGCGCTCCAGCGGGAGCAGGTCCGGCAGTGGTTCCGGCACTGCGCGGTGCCCCTGGTCAACGGGTACGGGCCCACGGAGGCCGCGCAGGAGGCGACGACCGCCACGATCACCGGCCCCGTCGACCGGGTGCCGATCGGCCGGCCGGTCGCCAACGCGAAGGTGTTCGTGGTCGACCGCCACGGCCGGCCGGTGCCGGTGGGCGTGCCGGGCGAGATGTGGATCGGCTGCCCCGGACTGGCCCGCGGCTATCTGAACCGGCCCGAGCTGACCGACGAGAAATTCACCGTCGTGGACGTGGACGGCACGCCGCGGCGCGTCTACCGCACCGGCGACCTCGCCCGGTGGCTGCCCGACGGGCGGCTGGAGTTCGTGGGCCGCGCCGACAACCAGGTCAAGCTGCGCGGTTACCGCATCGAACCGGGCGAGATCGAGACGGCCCTGCTCGCCCACCCCGCGGTCACCGGTGCCGCCGTGGTGCTGCGCGAGGACGTTCCCGGCGTGCAGAGGCTGGTGGCGTACGTGGTGCCCGTGGGCCCCCTCGACGCGAGCGCGCTGCGCGCCCACCTCCGGCGCGACCTGCCGGACTACATGGTGCCCGCGGCGTTCGTGCCGCTCGAGAGCATCCCGCTCACCCCGAACGGCAAGACGGACCGCCGGGCGCTGCCCGCCCCGGCCGCCGACCGGTCCGGGCTGGACGCCGCGTACACCGCGCCGCGCACGGACACCGAACGCACGGTGACCGAGGTGTGGTCCGAGGTGCTGGGCGTCGACCGGGTCGGCGTGCACGACGACTTCTTCGCGCTGGGCGGGCATTCACTGCTGGCCACCCAGGTCGCGTCGCGGCTGCGCCGGCGGCTGGGTGCCGATGTGCCGGTGCGCACGCTGTTCAGCGCGCCGACCCCGGCGCTGCTGGCAGCGGCCGTGACGGAGCCGGCCGGCACCGGCGCGGGCCGCATCCCGTCCGCGCCGCGCGGCAGCGGCTCGCTGCCGCTCAGCTTCGCCCAGCAACGGCTCTGGTTCCTCGACCAGCTGGAGCCGGGCCGGGCCGAGTACCTGCTGCCCTTCGCCTTCCGCGTCCGCGGCCCCCTGGACGTGGACGCCCTGAACGCCGCGTTCACCGCGGTGGTGGCGCGCCACGAGGTCCTGCGCACCCGGTACGGCACGGACGCGACGGGCTCCCCGGCGCAGCTGATCGACCCGGCACAGCCGGTGCGGATGCTGGTACGGGACCTGCGCGGGGCCGGTGACGCCGCCGCCCGCGAGGACGCCCTGACCAGGGTGCTGCGGGAGGACGCACTACGACCGGTCGACCTCGGAACCGGACCGGTGCTGCGCGCGCTGCTGGTGCGGCTGGCCGACGAGGAGTGCGTCCTGGCGGTCACCGTGCACCACATCGCCTTCGACGGCTGGTCGGTGGGCGTGCTGGTGCGCGAGCTGTCCGCGCGGTACGCGGAAGCCGTCGCGGACCGGTCCGGCACGGCCGGGCCCGATCCGCTGCCGGTGCAGTACGCCGACTACGCGGTGTGGCAGCGCGCCTGGCTGTCCGGTGCGCCGCTGGAACGGCAACTCGCCTACTGGCGAGATCGGCTGGACGGCCTGGAGCCGCTGGAGTTGCCGACCGATCACCCGCGGCCGGCCGAGCGCGGCGGACGGGGCGAGGTGGTCCGGTTCTCGGTGCCCGCCGAGGTCGCCGCCCGTGCCCGCGCGGTGTCCGCCGAGAACGGCACCAGCCTCTTCATGACCCTGCTGGCGGTCTTCCAGCTGCTCCTGGCCCGCTACAGCGGGCAGCGGGACATCGCGGTGGGCACCCCGATCGCCGGCCGCAACCACGCCGAGACCGAGGACCTCATCGGCTGCTTCGTCAACACCCTCGTCCTGCGCACCGACCTGTCCGGCGACCCCGCCTTCACCGAGCTCCTGGACCGGGTCAAGGACACCGCGCTCGGCGCCTACGACCACCAGGACCTGCCCTTCGAACGCCTCGTGGAGGAACTCGCCCCCGACCGCGACCTCTCCCGCAATCCCCTGTTCCAGACGATGTTCGCGCTGCAGAACACACCGGGCGCAGACGCCTGGAACCTGCCGGACCTGTCGGCGGAACCCGTCGAAACCCCCGTCCGGGACGCCAAGTTCGACCTGTCGATGTACCTCGCGGAGGCGGCGGACGGCACGCTGGACGGCGCCATGGTCTACGCGGACGACCTGTTCACCGAGCACACCGCGCACCGCCTGGTCGGCCACTTCACCAACCTGCTGGCCGCGGCCACGGCCCGTCCGCACAGCGCGCTGTCCGAGGTCGAGATGCTGGACGCGGTGGAGCGGCACCGCATCCTCGCCGAGTGGAACGACACCGCCGCACCCGTCCCGGCGACGACACTGCACGGGCTGTTCGAGCAGCGGGCGGCACAGGACCCGGACGCGGTCGCCGTCGTCTGCGGCTCGGAAAGCCTGACATACCGTCAACTCGATGAGCGGGCCAACCGCCTGGCCCACCGGCTGCGCGCCGTGCCGGGCATCGGTGCGGACGTACCCGTGGGCGTCTGCCTGGAACGCTCACCCGCCATGGTCTGGACGCTGCTGGGCATCCTGAAGGCCGGTGCCGCCTACGTCCCGCTCGACCCGGAGCACCCGGCGGACCGGCTGGCGTACCTGGTGGCGGACTCCGGCGCGCCGCTGATCGTCACCGACACCGCGCACGCCGCCCTGTTGCCGGAGGGCCCGGACCTGCTGGCCGTGGACCGGCCCGCCGACCTGCCGGACACCCTGCCCACGAACGCGCCGGAACCCGTCACGGACCCCGGTGACCTGTGCTACCTGATCTACACCAGCGGCTCCACGGGCCGCCCGAAGGGCGTCCGCATCGAACACCGCGGAGTGGTCAACTACCTGGCCGGCATGCAGCACGCCTTCCCGCTCGCTCCGGGCGAGGGCTTCCTCCAGGCCACGCCGCTGTCCTTCGACGTGTCGGCGTACGAGATCTTCTGGCCCCTGTGGCAGGGCGCCAGGGTCGTGCTGGTGCCCGGCACCGACCGGCTCGACATGGCCGAGGTGTCCCGCCTGATGCGTGCCCACCGCGTGGTCGGCCTGCACTTCGTGCCGAGCCTGCTGGACCTGTTCGTCTCCCGGGTACGGCCCGGGGACTGCACGCACCTGCGGTACGCCTTCGCCAGCGGCGAGCCGCTCCAGCCGACGCTGGTGAGCCGATTCACCGAGCGCTTCCCCGGTGACCTCGTCAACCTGTACGGCGCCACCGAGGTCTCGGTGGACACGACGTACTGGCGGGCCTCGCGCACGGACCCGGCCGGACCGGTCCTCGCGGGCCGTCCCATGGTCAACCAGACCGTGTACGTCCTGGACCCGGACCGCCGTCCCGTGCCCGCCGGTGTGCTGGGCGAGGTGTACCTCGGTGGCGACAGCGTCGGGCGCGGCTACCACCAGCGGCCCGACCTCACCGCCGAGCGTTTCGTCGCCGACCCGTTCCGTGGCGGCCGGATGTACCGCACGGGCGACCTCGGCCGGTTCACCGCGGCCGGCGAACTGGACCTGCTGGGACGCGTCGACCGCCAGGTGAAGCTGCGCGGCGTCCGGGTCGAACTCGGCGAGATCGAGGCGACCCTGCTCACCCACGGTGCGGTCGGGGTGTGCGCGGTGGTGGTCCGGGAGGACACACCCGGCGACAAGCGGCTGATCGCCTACTGCGTGCCCGCGCCCGGCGGCACGGTGGACGTCGGCGTGCTGCGTGAGTGGGCCGCCGAACGCCTGCCGCGCGCCATGATGCCGTCGGCGTTCGTGATCCTTCCGGAACTGCCGCTCAACCGGAACGGCAAGGTCGACCACGCGGCCCTGCCCGCTCCCGGGAGCGACGGCGACAGCACGGCCGGATACACCGCGCCGAGGGACGAGATCGAGGCGGAGATCGCCGGGATCGTGGCCGCCGTGCTCGGCGTCGAACGCGTGGGGATACACGAGAGCTTCTTCGAAGCGGGCGGACATTCCCTGCTCGCCATCCAGCTCGTCAATCAGGTGGAGTCGGCGACCGGAGTACGCATCGGCCTGCGCCGCCTTTTCCAGTCGCCGACCGTCATCGGCATCAAGCAACAGCTCATCGAATTGTTCGACGCGCAGGAACAGGATTCCTGAACCAGCGGCCCATTGCCCACGCGACAAGACGAAGAGGACGGAACATCATGGGCGAGAATTCGGTCGAGGCACGGCTGCTGTCCCGCATGCGGCGTCGTGCGGAAGCGGCCCGGATCGTCACCACTGACCGGGAGGCCGGGCCGCTGCCGCTGTCGTTCGCGCAGCAGCGGCTGTGGTTCCTGGACCGGTTGACGCCGGACAGCGCGGAGTACCTGGTGCCGACGGTGCTGCGGGTGCGCGGCGCGCTGGACGTCACCGCGCTGGGCACGGCGCTGTCAGGTCTGGTGGCCCGGCACGAGGTGCTGCGGACGGCGTTCCCGGCGGACGACAAGGGCACACCGCGGCAGGTGATCACCGCACCCTGGCCGGTGGAGGTCACCGTCCACGACCTGCGGGCCGAGGCGGAGGCGGAGACCCGCGCGGGCGAGGTGCTGCGCGCCGAGGCCACGCGGCCGTTCGACCTGGACACCGGCCGACTCCTGCGGGCC
>NZ_JAINVF010000020.1 GCF_020400585.1 Streptomyces sp. NK08204
GACAGCGGCTGTCCGCCGCTCGCCGTGACCTCGCGGACCCACGGCGTCTTCGCGTCCACCCGGCTGCTCCGCTGCACGTCCCACGAGCCGTAGCGCGGATTGAGGTCGATGTGGAGTTCCGCGGAGGCCTTGGACAGGGCCTTCCAGAAAGCGGGCTGGGTGGTGTCGGTGCCGAGCTTCGAGGCGAGCTTCTGCGCCTCCAGCTGCAGGCGCAGGTTGTCGTCGAGACGCTCGGGCGCGATGCCGTACTTCTGCAGCCAGACCATCTGCAGCCCCTTGGCGCCGCCCGCCTGCTGCTCCAGGCCGGCGCGCATCTGCTGCACCTCCCTGCGGGTGACGGTGACGTCCGCGTCCCGCGCGGCGCGGCGCAGCACCCGGTCCAGGACCATGTTGTGCAGGGTGTCGCGGGTGAGGCTGCCGGTGGAGGCGAGGACCTGCTGGTACTGGGCCTCGTCCGGCACCGCGGCCCGCTGGGCCTTGCGGACCTCGTTGACCCGGTTCTGCAGCTGGGCGACGGTGATCCGCTGTCCGCCGACAACGGCCGCCGCACCCGGGTGCGCATCGTTTCCGCAGGCGGTGAGGAGGGGGGCCGCGGCGGCGATCGCGGCGGTGAGGACGAGCGCGGTGCGACGGCGGTGCAAGGAAGCCTCCCGAGGAGATTGTGCGGCGGTGCACAAAGTCTTGCGGTGATCGATGGTAGGCAGTGGGCAGGCCGCGGCCAACCCATTGGACCAACGATTCACGCGCGCTTCGGGCACCGTCGCGCCCGCCGGAACGGAAAGTGCTAGCCGCGCACCTGGCCCAGCCACTGCAGTGTGCGGTGGACGTCCGCCGCGAGGGGATGGCCGGGGCCGTGCAGGCGCTCCACGTCCATCAGCAGCCGCGCGAGCGTGTCGTGCGCGGCCGGGCGGTCGCCGAGGGCGAGCAGCAGGTGGCCGATGCGACGGCGCACGTCGTGGGCGAGCTGCGGGTCGCCGGAGACGTACTGGTTCTCGTAGTACGGCAGCAGCGCACGGTACTCGGCGAGCGCCGCCGCCGGTTCGCCCAGTTGCTCCAGGCACTGGGCGGCCTCGTAGCGGTAGCGCAGGGACTGCGGGTCGGCCTGGCCGGCCTCGGCGGCTCGCTCGTCGGCGAGACGGCGCAGTTCGGGCAGTGCGCGCCGGTACTGGCCGTCGTCCAGGAGCGTGGCCGCGTACTGCTTGCGCAGGGTGCGGACGACCGGGGAGTGCTCGCCGTGCTGTTCGGCGGCAGCGGGCAGGATCGCGCCGAGGATGTCCACGGCCTGGGTGATGCGGCCCTCCCCCAGGAGGCGCTTGACATCGTCCACGGCGGCGGCGACATCGGGCTTCTCGGCCACCGGCGGCGCGGGCGCGACGGGGGCGGGCTGGGGCGCGGGTGTCCGCGCACGGTCCGGCCAGGGGGCGTGCGGGCGCAGGAAGGGGCGCGTCGGGTCCAGAGGCGCCCCCGTCGGCATTCCACGCGCGGGCAGCATCACGGCCAGGTGCTCGTACACCTCCTGCGCGGAGGCCGGACGGTGCTGCGGGTCCTTGGCGAGCAGCCTGAGAACGAGGGTTTCGAGCGCCTCGGGAACCTCGGGGCGGATCCGGCGCACGGGCAGCGGGGGCTCGTACAGGTGCCGGTGCAACACGCCGAGCGCGGTGGAACCGGCGAACGGCACCTCACCGCTGAGCAGTTCGTGCATCAGCACACCCAGCGCGTACAGGTCGGTGTACGGACCGACCGCGCCGCCCATCGCCTGCTCGGGCGCCATGTAGGCGGGCGAGCCGATGGGTGAGCCGGTGTGGGTGAGGCGGGTGGTGTCGGTGTCCATGACCGACGCCACGCCGAGGTCGAGCACGGTGACCGTGCCGTCCTGCTTCACCATCACATTGCGCGGCTTGAGGTCACGATGGACGATCGGCACGGCGTGTACGGCGCTCAGCACGGCGCACAGTTGCGCGGCGACCGCGACCGCCCACTGCCACGGATACGGGTCGTGCTCGGCGAGGTGGTCGGAGAGGTCGGCGCCGTCGACGTACTGCATGACGAGGAACAGTTCCTCGCCCTCGCTGCCCGCGTCGTGCACGGTGACCAGCCCCGGGTGGTCGACCTGCGCGGTCACCCGGCACTCGCGCACGAACCGGCGGCGCAGCTCGTCCGCCTCCTGTCCGGCCACCTTGTCCGGGCGCAGCAGCTTCACCGCCACGCGCCGGTCGAGCCGCTGGTCGTACGCCGTCCACACCTGGCCCATGCCGCCCTGCCCGATGAGCGTGGACAGTTCGTAACGGCCGGCGACGACACGTCCCGTCGCCACGCTCACCTTCCGCCTTCGTGGTTGCCGCCCTGTTGGCCGTCGTGCTTGCGCAGGTAGTCGCTCAGCTCGTCCAGTTCGGCGCGCACCTGGTCGATCCGCGCGGGCGCCGGACGCTGGGGCGGCGGGGTGGCGAGCAGAGGCTGAGACGGGGTCAGCGGAGGCTGAGAACCGGTCAGCGGAGGCTGAGAACCGGTCGGCGGCCGGGAGGGGGTCGGCGGAGGCTGCGGCAGGGGCGGGGCCGGTGCCATCGGTACGGTCGTCGCGGTGAACGGGGGCGCGCCGGCGGCCGGGTAGCCGTACGCCGGGGCCGGGCGCCGCGCCTGCCAGGTCTGCTGCACCAGCATGAAGTGGCGTATCTCCGCGGAGAGGTAGTACGCCGTCGCGCACACCAGTGTGAAGAGCAGCAGGAACAGGCCCAGCCAGCCGCGGGCGGTGTGGATCTCGTCGCCGGGCTCGGTCGCCAGGAACACCATGCTGACGGAGTCGGTCACCAGCGCCGTCGTGAACAGGCCCCAGTCCAGTGGCCGACGCGTGACAACGGCCAGCCGCAGCAGCATCACCCAGGCGAAGATTCCGAGGGTGAAGATACCGACCGCCACGAACAGTACGCGCAGGAAGACCAGCCACCCGGTGTGCGGCGGCTGCTTCACCGGCTGTACGTAGCCGTGGCCTTGCATGGCTGCTCCTGATGCCTGACTCCGATTATCGCATCGAGCATATGGCCAGGCACGGACAAGCGGTTCGCCTTGTACCGAACCGTTGTCTCGCCGATCACGTCGTTCATTCCGGCGCCACCGTCCCGTCCGTGAGCCCGTCGTACATCCCGCGCACGAGCTGCTCCCCGAGGCGGCTCGCGTGGCGCAGGGCCCGCTCGAACTCGTCCAGTGCGCGGAAGCGCGCGCCATAGCGCCGCTGTTCCTCCAGCGGGAGGCGGGGCAGCTGGAGGCGGCGCACGTCCAGACGGGTGGCGGTGGAGGCGTAACTGCTGGCCTGACGGTTGTTGGCGGTGCCGCGCAGGAAGCCGGCGAGGAACCAGGGGTCGAGCGCCGTGCGATCGGGGCGCAGGAGCACGAGGTTGCGCCCCAGGGCGGCGCCCCCTGTCACGTCGTCGATCACACGGGCGACCGAGCCGCCGCCGAGCACCGGCACGACGACGTCGCCGGGCTCGGTCAGCACCGCCTCCTCGTCGCTCTCGGGGAGGGTCCCGGAGGGTGCCGTGCCGGCCAGGACGTCGTGGTCGGTGAGCACGGGCACGCGCGCGTGGCCGCCGTTTCCGCCCGTGCGCATCACCAGGGCGCCGCCGCGCGCGAGTTCGCCGACGGTGGTGAGCGGCCAGCGCGCGGCCGGGGCCGGGGTGGCGGGGGGCGGGGTGAGGTCGGCGGTCAGGCGCAGGGTCACGCCGAGGCGCTCGCGCACCGCGGTGAGCTGCTCGGCGCCGTCGGCCACGGCGGCGGGCGGCAGATGCCGGGCGGGAGCGAGGTCCACGTCGTCGTCGAGGAGTTCGATGACGGGCAGGGAACGGGCCAGTCCTGGCCGCTCCTCCAGCCGCCCGTCACGCTCGAAGACACGCCAGGCGTCCAGGACGGCGTCGCGCACCGCCGCCCAGTCGGGTCCGCCGCGCCCCTCGCCGGCGAACCGCCCGGTGTCCACGAGCAGCACCTCGGGCGCGGCCGGCGTCCGGTCGGGGCGGCGCAGCACCCACACGTGGAGCGGGATGTTGTACGGCGGCGCCGCACCGACCGGCAGCGCGACCACGGCCCGCAGCGCGCCCCGGCGCAGCAGGTCGGCCCGGATCCGGCGCCCGGAACGGCGGGAGGCGGCGGCCGGGGGCATGAGCAGGACGGCGCTGCCGCCGTCGGCGAGCCGGGCCAGCGCGTGCTGCACCCAGGCCAGCTCGGACTCGGTGCGCGCGGGGAAGCCGTACTCCCAGCGGGGGTCGTAGGCGAGTTCGTCGTGGCCCCAGTTGCGCTCGTTGAACGGCGGGTGGCACAGGACCGCGTCGGCACGCAGCTCCGGGTAGGCGTCGGCGCGCAGGGTGTCGCCGGCGGCGCCGCGCACGTCGGCGCGTGCGTGCAGCGCGAGCCGCAGCGCGGTGAGCGCGGCGAGGTCGTGGGCGCTGTCCTGGGCGTACAGCTCCTGGTCCGGCCGGGTGTCGACGGCGCGCAGCAGGGCGCCGGTGCCGCAGGCGGGGTCCAGGACGGTCCGGGCGGGGCCGGCCAGGTCGGCCATGAGGCCGGCGAGTTCGGCCGGGGTGAGCGTGTACTGGCGGGGGTTGGCGTCCAGGTGCCTGCCCAGCAGGAACTCGAAGGCCTGCCGCGCCCCGGCCTCCGCGGCCAGCTCGGCCGCGCCGCGCAGGAGCGGGACGGACGGGAGGAGTTCGGGACCGGTGGGGACGTGCAACGCGGGACCGCTGTTCACAGCGGACGGGGTGTTCACAGACATCACGGTCGGGGCGCTCGCTGCCGTGTGAGTCGGCATCCTGGTGTTCACAGGTGCCGTAGCGTTCACAGCCTCTGCGCTGCCCGATGCCCCCGTGCTGTGAACACGACGGCTGTGCGTGACGCCGAAACGCGGGGTCAGAACCTGCTCCAGGACGCCCGGCAGCATCGCGGCGAGGCGTTCGTCGGAGCCTGCGCTGACGTCGAGCCAGACGGTGGGGCGCTCGTGGATCAGCAGCAGCACGCTGCCCGCCTGCACCAGGGCGGTGACCGGGCCCTCCGGGTGGCCGGCGAGCTGCTGCCAGACGCGTTCACGCAGCGGGACCTCGGCGAGCTTGCCCTGCCTGCGCAACCAGCCCTCGACCTCGGCGAGAGCGAAGGACGGGCTGGTCTCGGTGCCGCCGACCGGCTTGGGGAAGTCGGCGTGGCGGCGGCGCCAGTTGCTGACGGCGGCCCGGCCCACTCCGGCCAGCCGGGCGATACCGGCCGCGGTCACCTCTGTCGCGTTGTCCTGCACCGGCCCCGCTCCCCTCGTCCACGTGTGTGCACTGAGCATAGCGGCGTACACAGGACCTGCGCATTCACGAGCGTGTACTCAACTTCCCCTGTGAATCATGTTGACTCGGTTCACAGGCTCTGCTCTTATTGACCCAGCGAACGAGCGGCCACCAGAGGGGGAGGCCGCCGCACAGGGGAGGGACCCGTCATGGGGATGAAGGGCAAGGTCGCGCTGGGCGCCGTCGTGGGGGTCGTCGTCATCGGTGTCGTGTCGGCGAACGCCGGGGGCGGCGACAAGGACAGCGGTTCCGGCAGCAGCGACAAGGGCTCTTCGGCCTCCGCCGGCCACAAGCCCGGTGGCAAGAAGGACGGCGGCAGCGCGAAGGCGGCCGAGAAGAAGAAGGCCGCCTTCGACGGGGACGGCGAGTACCAGGTCGGCACCGACCTGAAGCCGGGCACCTACCGCACGACCGGCAACACCGACGACATGTGCTACTGGGAGCGGGCCAAGGACGCCTCGGGCGACACGGACTCGCTGCTGGCCAACGACAACGTCACCGGCACGAGTTACGTCACCGTCAAGGCCACCGACAAGCTCTTCAAGTCCAGCGGCTGCAAGGACTGGGAGGCCGTCGACCCGAAGGCCAAGGGGACGCCCGCCACCTCCATGCGCGGCAGCGGGGGCATGTTCAAGGTCGGCACGGACATCGCGCCGGGCACCTACAAGTCGACCGGCAACGCCGACGACTCCTGCTACTGGGAGCGCACCAAGGACGCCGAGCACGGGCTGGACTCGATCATCGCCAACAACAACGTGACCGGCACGGCCGTCGTCACCATCCGCGCGACGGACGCCTACTTCAAGACGACCGGCTGCGGCGACTGGAAGAAGACGGCCTGACGCCTGCGGTCAGCACACCGGGACGGCGTGCGCCCGGCCCGCACCGGCCCTGCGCCGGGCGCACGCCCCGAACCCCCGGGCCGCACCACCAAGCCCCGCCAAGATCACCACACACTCCATGCACCACCACGCACCTCGAAGCGCCACCCCGCACCACCACCACGCACCTCGCTTCTCGAACAAGGACCTGCCATGCGCCGTACCGCACTTGCCGCTCTCTGTCTCGCCGCCGCGACTGCTGCGGGGCTCACCGGGTGTCTGCCGGGGCAGGACAAGGCGGACAGCAAGCCGAAGGGGCCGTTCCCCGGGCTGAGCGGCGCAGAGATCGCCGACCGGGCCATGAAGGCCACCACAGGAGCCTCGTCGCTGCGGATGAAGGGCGAGGTCGCCGACGACGAGAGCAAGGGCACCATCCGGCTCGACATGGCCCTGGACAAGAAGGGCGAGTGCGCCGGCACGATGGGCATGGGCGGCCAGGGCAAGGCCGACCTGATCAAGACCGGCAACACCGTCTACATGAAGTACGACGAGGCGTTCCTGCGCGCGCAGAGCGAGGGCGAGTCCAGGGCCGACACCGACGCAGCCGTGTCGTTGCTGGCCGGCAAGTGGGCGAAGATGGCCGTCAAGGGGCAGGACGCCAAGGACATCGCGGGCTTCTGCGACCTGGACTCGGTGCTGGGCGGCGCGGGCGACGCCGACTCGGACGCCACGCGCGGGAAGAACACCACCGTCGACGGCGTCCCGGCGATCGTCCTGCACGAGAAGGAGGGCAAGGACCGCTACACGCTGTACGTGGCGACCGAGGGCAGGCCGTATCTGCTGAAGGTCGACAGCTCGGCCGGCGCCGAGGAGCCGGTGCACCTGTCCTTCAGCGACTTCGAGAAGCCGGTCCCGGCGCGCAAGCCCGCCGGGAAGATCGTCGACCTGGACGCGCTGGGCGGCTGAGCCCGGCCGGCCGATGGTTCGAGCAGGTGGCCTGGGGCATCAGCCCCCCCGCCGTGTCCCCGGCCCACGTTCGGCCGACCTGGCCGCCACTGCCACCGCCATCGCCTGAACACCGGCAACCGGCGGCATGCCCTCATCCGCCGCACCGCTCCAGCGTCGACTCCTTGTCGGCAGGCGTGACCGGCAGTCCGTACATGAGCTCGCGCGCCTGAAGCAGTCCGAGCGGGAATGCCGCCGGGAGAGCTGACGGTGACGTACTCGTCGCCCCGGCGGGTGTGGCACCAGACGTGCTCGTCGACCCCGGTGACCTTCGTCGACGACAGTCAGGTGCCGCCGCGAGGCGTAGGGCGAGGTCGTAGCCCCAAGCAGCAACCGACACGAGGATGTGGCGCGCAACGCCCGCCACTCCGTTGCACCCTCAATCGCGAAGAGCCGTCGAACGCCTGGCACTGCTATCCGCCTTCGCACTGCTTCAACATCATCGCCTTGTCCGCCCGGGTCACCGCGAGGTCGTACTTGAGGGCAACCTGCGCGAACCGGACCACATAGGCACACCTGATCTGTTTGTTGGGCGGCAGCCAGGAGGCAGGTCCGGAATCCCCCTTGGCCGAGTTGGCTCGCCCCTCGACCGGAACCAGATTCAGCACGTCGTTGGCAAGCTGCTCGCGCTTGCTCTTCGGCCAGTGCGACGAACCCATCTGCCAGCTGTAGGACAACGGCACCACGTGGTCTATCTGCACTTCGGTCGCCTTCTGCTTGCGCCACTCGATGACCGTCGCGGTGTAGGGGTCGTACAGGGTCATGGCGATGACCACGCAGTCGGAGCCGGCCCGGAAACGAAGGTTGTGGCCATCACGACGAATGAGATCGTTTCGCGTGTCGCACCCGTTCCTCGCGAGTGGCACCCCGTCGGCCGTGTCCATCCAGGCGTAGCCGAACTTGTCGCGGTCGTAGCCCGTCTTCGGCCCCCGCCCCTTCGTGGACAGGCCCTCGATGAGCTTGCGGGCCGCCGCCTTGTCCGCGTCCGCCGTCACGGGCGCGAGCCCTGGCTTCGTGCCGTCCGGGTTCTTGAGCGGATTGACCGCGCGTCCGTCCGACGCAGTCGGCCCGGAGCGCGTCGAGGAGTTGTCCTCGCCGTGAGCCTGGCATCCCGCGACGAGGAGCACGGCAGCCGCCAACACCGTCACTGCACGGAAGAAGCGCGCACCCTCAACAGCCCTGTGGTTCAGGTCCCTCTCAGTGAGCACAGCGCACCACTCCTCGCGTGCGCTGCGCAAACGCCTCGGTCACCCGGCGAAGCACAGGGATGATCCGCGCGTCGCACCCGTTGTGAGCGAAGGAAAGGCCACCGGGGGCCGAGTCCGTCCAGGTACAGCCGAACTCGTCGCGGTCGTAACGCGTTTCCGGGCCGCGGCCCTTCGTCGCCACCTTTTCGATGTGCATGTGCCGCATGTTCCTCTCCGTACGCAGAGCGCACCGCCCCCCCGGATGAGCTGCGAAGGGCGGTCATGCCGCGCAGCATAGAGATGAGCCGAGGCACCCGTCCTGCGCGCTCGGTTCCCTCCGTACACCTCGCGGCCGGCCCGCTGGAGACGACTTCCTGACCTTATGGCTGGGCCGCTCGTTCTCTTATGCCTCTACCCGTTGTCCCGGTGGAGCCCACCGTGGAAGTCTCCACTTCGCGCCGCTGCCCCACCGGGATGGAGCACGTCCGTTCCCTGCGCCTCTTGCACCGCCAGTGCCGTCCGGTTCAGGAGTGTTCGTGTGTTCCAGCGGCTGTACGACGGTAACCGTCGGAGCGGCCCAGGTCGGTGACCCCGGCCGGGAAGGAGCTGCTGCCGGCCACCTCCCGGCGACGTGGTTCCGGCGATTACCGGGCGGTGCGATGCGCACTGCGACAACGCCCATGACGGATTCGACACAGAAGGCGACAGTGGCAACGGAGACGGACGAGAACAAGCACCGGAAAAACGGTCTGTACCGTCAGGTGAGCGCCGAGCTCGCCGAGAACATGAAGCAGGGCTGGGCGGACACCGAGCGCCACGACCTCGAACCGGCCACCCAAGCGGTGCACACCGCGCGGCGCAGGAGGGCGCTGTCCGCACGCTTCCCCGGTGAGCTGCTGGTGATCCCCGCCGGCAACCCGAAGGTCCGCGCCAACGACACGGCCTACCCCTTCAGGCCCTCCTCGGACTACGTCTACCTGACCGGCGACCAGTCCCAGGACGCCGTGCTGGTGATGGAACCCGGTCGTTCCGGCGGGCACCAGGCGATCGCCTACATGCTCCCGCGTTCCGACCGCGAGAACGGTGAGTTCTGGCTCGACTACCACGGTGAGCTCTGGGAGGGGCGCCGCAACAGTCCGGCCGAGAACGAGCAGTTGCTCGGCCTGCCCTGCCGCGATGTCCGCACTCTGGCCGGCCGGCTCGGCGCGGCCACCGGCCCCGTCCGCCTGCTGCGGGGCCACGACGCCGGCGTCGACGCCGCTCTCGAGGGGAAGGTGACCGCCGAGCACGACGACGAGTTCCGGGTGGCTCTTTCGGAAATGCGTCTGGTCAAGGACGAGTTCGAGATCGCCGACCTCCGCTTCGCCTGCGAGGCCACCGCCCTCGGCTTCGAGGACGTCGTCCGTGTCCTCGACGCCACCGCGCCGACTCCCGAACGGCTCATCGAGGGCAGGTTCTGGACGCGCGCCCGGCTCGAGGGCAATGACGTCGGCTACGCGTCGGTCTGCGCGGCGGGATCCCACGCCACGATCCTGCACTGGGTCCGCAACGACGGCGACGCCCGCCCTGGTGATCTTCTGTTGCTCGACGCCGGGGTGGAGACCCGTAACCTCTACACGGCCGACGTCACTCGCACCCTGCCCGTCGACGGTCGTTTCACCCCGGTCCAGCGCAAGATCTACGAAGCGGTGTACGCGGCGCAGGAGGCCGGCATCGCCGCGGTCAAGCCGGGTGCCGCGTACCGGGACTTCCATGACGCCGCCCAGCGGGTTCTGGCCGAGCACCTGGCCGCCTGGGGCCTGTTCGGGGACCGGTCCGCGGAGGAGGCCTGCGCACTCGGACTGCAGCGCCGCTGGACCCTGGCCGGCACCGGTCACATGCTCGGCCTGGACGTCCACGACTGCGCCAAGGCCCGGACCGAGATGTACGTGGACGGCACGCTGGAACCGGGCATGGTGCTCACCGTCGAGCCAGGCATCTACTTCCAGTCCGACGACCTGACCGTTCCCGAGGAATATCGCGGCATCGGTGTACGGATCGAGGACGACATCCTGGTGACCGAGGAGGGCAACGAGAATCTCTCGGCCCTCCTGCCACGGGAGGCGGGCGAGGTGGAGGCCTGGATGGCCCGGCTGCGCAGCTGACGTCTTCCCGCCGCGTGCGCCCCACGCGGGGTGCGACCGGCCACGGGCCGACCGCACCCCAGGTTGTGGTCGGCCACGGCGTGCCGCAGTTCATGCCGCCGTACGGCGGATCACAACACATGGGTATTTCCTTCGATGGAAGAACAGGACGGCTTGCACGGTATGAGCAGGGACGATCGTGATGTACCGGCCACGGCGGCCGGCCCCTTCGACGGAGGGTGGGCGGATACGGACCTGGAGTTGCCGCTCGTGCCGGGAGCGGCGCGCGCGGCCGAGCGGCGCTCAGCGGTGTCCGAACGGTTTCCCGGTGAACGGATCGTCGTCCCGTCAGGAGGGCTGAAGGTCCGGAGCAACGACTTCGACTACGCGTTCCGGCCGCACTCCGCGTTCGTCCATCTCACCGCCGAGCAGGGGACGCAGGCAGTCCCCGACAGCGTCCTCGTCTTCGAACCCACCGGGAGCGGACACTCGGTCACCCTGTTCACCCGGCCGCGGTCGCCGCGCGGTGGCGGACCGAACGGCGCGGAGTTCTACAGCGACCGGCGGTACGGCGAGTTCTGGACCGGCCGGCGCCGGACGCTCACGGAGACCGCGGAAGCACTCGGCATCGAGGTCGCCGCGCGCGACGATCTGGAGCGGGCCCTCGGCAGGAACGTCCCGACCCGCGTGCTGCGCGGTGCCGACACGCACGTCGACGCGCTGGTGCCGCCGGCTCCGCAGGCCGACGCCGAACTGGTCACCTTTCTGTCGGAGCTGCGGCTGGTCAAGGACGAGTGGGAGGTCGGCCAGCTGCGTGCGGCCGTGGACTGCACGGTCGCCGGTTTTCACGACGTCGTCGGTGAACTGCGCCACGCCACGCGCCTTGCCCGGGGAGAGCGCTGGATCGAGGGCACCTTCAACCGGCGTGCCCGGCTCGGGGGTTACGGCCTGGGCTTCGAGACCATCGCGGCGGCCGGGGCACACGCCTGCGTCCTGCACTGGATGCGCAACGACGGCCCGGTGCGGGAGGGGGACCTGCTCCTGTTGGACGCGGGTGTCGAGGCCGACTCCTTCTACACCGGGGACGTGACCCGGACGCTGCCGGTCAGCGGACGCTTCACCGATGCCCAGCGCCGCGTCTACGACCTGGTGTTCGCCGCTCAGACGGCAGGTATCGCCGCGCTGCGGCCCGGCGCCCGGTACGGCGACTTCCACGACGCCGCGATGCGTGTCATCGCCGAGGGACTCGACGCCTGGGGCCTGCGGCCGCATGGCAGGACGGCTTCGACCTCCGTGTCCGAGCTGTACCGCCGGTACACCCTTTGCGGCTCGGGACATATGCTCGGGCTGGACTGCCACGACTGTGCCAGTGCCCGCAGCGAGACCTACCTGGACGGTGTGCTCGAGGCCGGTCACGTCCTCACCGTCGAGCCCGGACTGTACTTCCAGCCCGACGATCTGACAGTGCCCGGGGAACTGCGCGGCATCGGTGTGCGGATCGAGGACGATTTCGTCATCACGGCCGACGGGGCCGTGTGCCTGTCGTCGGGCCTGCCGCGCGGCGCGGACGAGGTCGAGACGTGGATGGCGTCTCTGCGCTGATTCCATTCCCTGCGCTTGCGCCAGGCCCTCGCCGGGGGGCGGGCCGCCGCCGGGACCCTAAAGCAACGTGACATTGTATAGTAGGAGGTCGGTGGGCTGGACAGTCGGAGGAGCGAAGATGCCTCATCTCAAACCGCAGGTGATCTCCGTCCAGACCCATCTGCGCGACCAGGTCGCCACGGCGCTCCGGGCAGCCCTCATAGCAGGCGAGCTGCGTCCGGGTGTGATCTACTCCGCCCCCACCCTGGCGGCGGAACTCGGCGTGTCCGCCACCCCGGTGCGCGAGGCCATGCTGGACCTGGCCAGGGAGGGCCTGGTCGAAGCGGTGCGCAACAAGGGCTTCCGTATCACCGAGATGACCGACCAGGACCTCGACGAGTTCACCGAGATCCGCACCCTGATCGAGGTCCCCACCGTGGGCCGTGTCGCCGCGACGGCGAGCGTCGAGCAGTTGGAGACCCTGCGCCCGCTGGCGCAGGAGATCGTCACGGCGGCCCAGGAGCACGACGTCCTCAAGTACCTCGAAGCCGATCACCGGTTCCATCTGGAGCTGCTGGCGCTGGCCGGCAACCGCCATCTCGTGGAGGTGGTGGCCGATCTGCGCAAGCGGTCGCGTCTTTTCGGACTGGGCAGCCTGAACGAGACGGGGCGCCTGGTTGCTTCCGCCCAGGAGCACGTCGAACTTCTCGACCTGCTGGTGGCCGGCCGGGGCGAGGAGGCGGAGAACTGCATGCGCCTCCATCTCGCGCATGTCCGTACCCTGTGGGCGGACGGCCGGACAGACGCCGAAGACCAGGGTCCGGCTCTTCGGGCCGGTGTCCAGTAGCGCTTCCGGTCGCATCACCGGAGCCTTCGGCCCCTCATGCCGGGGCCGGTCGGTCCGGCTTCGCGGTGTTCGGTCACGGCGAAGCTCTCCTCCTGCGCCACCGCGAGTACGTCGAGGCAGCTGAGCGGGCAGACCCTTCCCCGACGCCTGCGGGCCCGTCACCGCTGCATGCGCCCGTCGACCGCCTGGAGCCGGTTCGTACGGCTGCCGAAGCCGACGGCCGGGGCATCCCTCACGTCGGCCAGGGCCTCACTCACGTTCACCGCGCCGGCCTAGACCGACGCAGCGGCACCTGCAAGTGATCTTCTGGAACCCGTGCGTGTCCCCCGTCGGCACGCGTCCCTCGGCGGTGCCGCCCGCACGCGGTTCCGCGGCGACCGTGCACGGTTCTGCGGCGGCCGGACCCGGCGCATCGGCGGTCGCCGGCGCACCGGCCACGGCCCCCGGCCTGTCGCTGCCGTCGCCGGCTCGGCGACCCGCTCCGGCGGCGCGGTGCCCCCGAGCCGAGAAAGACGAACAGGGGCCCGCTCACCAGGGCCTTTCCTGACCTTCTGACCCAACACCCTTGCGCCGTACACCAGTTGGCCAACTCTGATTTCGCCGAATGCCTTCCCTGAGTCATGTCACCTGTGCAATGGTACATGTGACAGGTCGTGGTTGTGAGCATGTCAATCCCAGTGGTCGTGCTCGCGTCATGCCGACGGCGTTCTTCCCGGCCCACGACCCCTCTCGTCCCCTGGACCACACCCATCGCGTGGTCCCACCCCTCATGGGAGGCGTTAGTGAAAAAGTCACTTGTCCGGCGAAGTCTGGGAGCGGCGCTGCCGCTGGCCCTGGCCTTCGCCATGGGCACCGGCCTGCTGGCGCAGCCGGCCAGCGCGCGGACGGGAACCCCCGTGTCCGCCGCACGGGCCGCGGCCGGAGGCGGGAAGCACCCCGGCGCTCCGCCCGTGGCACAGTCCGCCACCGCCGAGACCGACCACGTCGGCAAGGGACGCCTGAAGGCGTCCGCCCTCCCGCCGCTGGGAGCGAGCAAGGACGCGCTCAAGGAGCCTTACGGCCGGCCCGAGCACCTGCCGGTCCGGCCCTCCATGTCGATGAAGACGGCGGGCAGGGGCGCGGCCGGAAAGAGCACTCTCACCGCTGCGGCCACGTGCAACGTCTCCGACTTCACCAGCCGCACCGGCAGCGCGCTGGTGCAGCAGATCGAGGCGTCCACGACCGACTGCATCAACACCCTGTTCAAGCTGACCGGAAGCGACGCCTACTACGCCTTCCGCGAGGCCCAGATGACCACCGTCGCCTACGCCCTGCGCGACGGCTCGGCGTCCTACCCCGGCGACTCCAGCACCGGCATGCCGCAGCTCGTGCTCTACCTGCGCGCGGGCTACTACGTCCACTACTACGACGCCGGCACGGTGGGCGCCTACGGCAGCACCCTGCAGACCGCCATCCGTGCGGGTCTCGACGCGTTCTTCTCCAGCTCGCACTCCAGCGACGTCACCGACGCCAACGGTGAGACCCTCGCCGAAGCGGTCACCCTGATCGACAGCGCCGAGGAGAACGCCCGTTACATCTACGTCCTCAAGCGGCTGCTGGGGGCCTACGACTCCTCCTGGAACTCGTCCTGGTGGATGCTCAGCGCGGTCAACAACGTCTACACGGTGGCCTTCCGCGGGCACCAGGTTCCCGCGTTCGTGTCCGCCGTCGAGTCCGACCCCAGTCTGATCGACGCGCTGTACAGCTTCGCGGCCAGTCACCTCTCGCTGCTGGGCACCGACAAGGCCTACCTCACGTCCAACGCCGGACGTGAACTCGGCCGCTTCCTCCAGGACTCCACGCTGCTGCCCAAGGTCCGCCCGCTGGCCGCCGGCCTGCTGAACTCGAGCTCGATCACCGGCACCACCGCACCGCTCTGGGTCGGCGTGGCCGGGATGACCGACAGCTACGACAAGGCCAACTGCTCCTACTACGGCACCTGCAACCTGCAGTCGCAGCTGGCGAGCTCGGTGCTGACGGTGACCTACCCGTGCAGCTCGAGCATCACCATCAAGGCCCAGCAGATGACCTCGAGCGAGCTGTCGTCCACCTGCACCAGCCTGCGCAACCAGGACGCGTACTTCCACAACGTCGTCCGTGACAGCGGCCCCGTCGCCAACGACAACAACACCACGATCGAAGTCGTCGTCTTCGACTCCAGCACCGACTACCAGACCTACGCCGGTGTCATGTACGGAATCGACACCAACAACGGCGGCATGTACCTCGAGGGTGACCCGGCGGCGGCCGGCAACCAGCCCCGCTTCGTCGCCTACGAGGCCGAGTGGCTGCGCCCGGACTTCCAGATCTGGAACCTCAACCACGAGTACACGCACTACCTCGACGGCCGGTTCGACATGTACGGCGACTTCAACACCGGGATCACCACGCCGACCGTCTGGTGGATCGAGGGCTTCGCGGAGTACGTGTCCTACTCCTACCGCGGTGTCACCTACAACGAGGCCATGACCGAGGCCGGCCGGCGCACCTACGCCCTGAGCACCCTGTTCGACACCACGTACAGCAACGACACCACCCGCATCTACCGTTGGGGCTACCTCGCCACCCGGTACATGCTCCAGAACCACCGCGCGGACATGGACACGGTGCTCGGCTACTACCGGGCGGGCAACTGGAGCGCCGCCCGCGCCTACCTGACCGGCACCATCGGTACCCGCTACGACAGCGACTGGTACACCTGGCTGTCGACCTGCGCGGCCGGCAACTGCGGCGGGGGCACCACCCCGGAGTGCACCGCAGTGGACACCCGGGTACTGGGCCAGGACTGCCAGCGCAGCAACCGGTCCGCCACCACCGGCAACAACGACTACCTCTACATCAACCTGCCGTCCGGCGTGTCCCAGCTGAAGATCACCACGTCCGGCGGCACCGGTGACGCCGACCTCTACTACAACAGCAACGGCTGGGCCACCAGCACCAGCTACACCAACCGTTCCACCGGCACGGGCAACAGCCACACCCTGACCATCACCAACCCCCCGGCCGGCTACAACTACATCACCCTCTACGCGAACCAGAGCTTCTCCGGGGTCACCGTCTCCACCCAGTACTGACCGGTCCCGGCACGCCGGTGCCGATCCTTCCCCACGGCCGGGGCGGCTCCCCTCCGCCCCGGCCGTGCCCCAGGGCGGCGGCGACCGGATCCAGCTGCGGGCAGATCACGGATCCTCATGAGACCACCGGCGCCTGTGGGCCGGGGGCCCGCGCCGCGAGCAGGCCCCCGGGCGGCGGAACTCACACTCTCCTGCCCGCCTGTCTGTACACCTCGACGGCCACCACGAGGTCCTCCCATGCCATGCCGCTCGTCTTCACGACCATCGGGCGGTCGGGCCGCACAGCCGCTCCCGAGCCGAGCAGATCGGCCATGGTCACCAGTGAGTCCGGGTCGAGCCTGCCCTCCCGCACCGCGAGGACGACGTCGCCGGCCTCGCGGAACGCGATGTCGCGGCTCTCCACGACGACCGTCGCGCGTCCCATGAGCGCACCGTCGAGCTCACGCGCCTCCGGCTCATGGGAACCGACGGCCAGCACGACCGCCGAGTCGCGCACGAGGTGCCCGTCGACGACCGGTTCACGGGCCGAGGTCGCCGCGACGACGACGTCCGCACCGCATACGCGGCCGACGACCGTCGCGTCGCCCGCCGCCAGATGACGGTCCGCCCATGCCGGGGCCGCACCGCCGAAGCGCGTGACGGCCGTGACATCGGCGACCGGTACGTGGGCCCCGATCGTGCGCACATGCCCCTCGCCCTGCGGACCCGTCCCGAAGACCACGATCCGCAGCCCGTCGGCGGAGGAGTCCGCGAGATCCCGTAGCCGGTCCAGACAGGCCGCGACCGCGACCGCGGGCGTGCGCAGGGTCGTCAACGCGACCCCGTCGAGGATCGCGACGGGGGTCAGCGTCTCGCTGTCGTGCAGGATGTACGTCGCATTGATCCGCCGCAGTCCGCGCGCGGCATTGCCGGGAGCGACGGTCGCGACCTTGACCCCGAACCAGCCTCTGGACTCCGACGGCATGAGCAGTCCCTGGCCGTTGGTCAGCGCGATGACGGAGCGCGGCACGTCGCCATCAGGATCGAGCCCCTCGGCCAGAGCACGACGGATCGCGGCGACCGCGGCGACGGGACCGAGCGAGAAGACGTCCTCGGCGTCGAGGATCACGCTCATCGCAACACGAACCCGGGAACGAGAACGTCGCGGGGATCGACGGTGAACCGGCAGGTCCCCACGGCGTGGGCCGTGCCCGTCACCGCCGTGATCACCGCCGGCCTTCCGTGCGCCGTGGTCCGCTCCGTGATCCGTGCGCGGAAGACGGAGCCCACCACGGACTCGTGCCGCAATTCGTCACCGGGACACAGTTCCCCGGCGTCGGCCAGCAGCGCGACCCTGGCCGAGGTGCCCGAACCGCACGGGGACCGGTCGACCTCGCCGTCGGCGAACACCGTGATGTTGCGCTGGTGCAGTTGCCGAGTGCCGTCGGACCGCAGCCGCGGAGGGCGCACCTCCTCGGTGAAGATCGTCCCGTAGATTCCGGAGAGCCGGGCATCACCAGGGTGCTCGGCGGCACCGGCGGCGTTGAGGCCGTCGCGGATCTCACGGCCCGCCGCAATGAGCTCGGTGACGTCCTGCGGCCGGACTCGCAGGCCGGTCGCCGCGGCCGGCAGCACGGCGTACATCGCACCGCCGAAAGCGATGTCGACGGTGACCGTGCCGCGCGAGGTCGCGACCTCGACGCCGCGGGCGTGGACGTGGCTCGCGACGTTGGTGAACGTCACGTCCTCGACGAGGCCCCCGCTGGTGCGGACGGTCGCCGTGACGCGCCCCGAGGGCACGTCGACCACGACGTCGGTCAGCCCGTCGGCAGGGGCCGGCACCCGGCCCGAGGCGACCGCCCAGGCCCCGAGGGCGATCGTGCCGTGTCCGCAGGCCGTCGAGAACCCGTCCTTGTGCCAGAACAGGACCCCCAGATGGGCGCCGGCGTCGTCCGGTGGGACCAGGAAGCCGCCGTACATGTCCGCGTGGCCGCGGGGCTCACTGCACAACAGTGCCCGCAGCCACTGCACTTCGTCGCTCTCGGTCGCGAGGATCCGGCGCTCGGCGACGGTGAGCCCGTCACCGGTCACCGCGTCCGGGCTGTCCGGCACGATCCGGAACGGCTCGCCACCGGTGTGCCAGTCGATCGTCTCGATCGGTCCCGTCGGTGTCATCCCTCACGCTCCCAGGTAGGCCTCGACGACCTGCGGGTCGGCGCGCAGGTCGGCGGCTGACCCGGCCAGCGTCACACGGCCGGAGTCGATGACGTAGCCGCGGTGGGCCACCTTCAGCGCGGCCCGTGCGTTCTGCTCGATGAGCAGCACCGACGTGCCCGCCTGGTTGATCGACACGATGGCGTCCATGACCTGGGCCACGACCAGCGGCGCCAGGCCCATCGACGGCTCGTCCAGCATGATCAGCCGGGGTCCGGTGACCATCGCCCGGCCGATGGCGAGCATCTGCTGCTCACCGCCGGAGAGGGTGCCGCCCTGCTGTTCGCGGCGCTCGGCCATCCGCGGGAACAGCTCGTAGACCTGTCTGATCCGCTTGTCGATCGACGCGCCGTCGCGCACGGTGTAGCCGCCGAGCTGGAGGTTCTCGTGCACGGTCAGCCGCGAGAAGATCCGCCGGCCCTCGGGCACGTGCACGATCCCCCGTTCGACGATCGACCAGGGCGTCGCCGCCGTGATGTCCTCCCCGTACGCCGTGACCGACCCGGCCTGGGACCGCACCACGCCGGAGATCGTCGAGACCGTCGTGGACTTGCCGGCGCCGTTGTTGCCCAGCAGGGCGACGATCTCCCCCTCGCCGACGGTGAGGTCCAGACCCCGGAGGGCCTCCACCTTGCCGTAGGCGACCTCCAGGCCCCTGATGTCGAGGACTGTGCTCACCACTCCACCTCCGCCGTACCGCCCGAGCCCGCCTCGGCCGCGATTCGTTCGGCCTCCGCGTGCGCCTCCTCGTCCTCCGCGCCGAGGTAGGCATCGATGACCGCCGGGTTCGACCGGATCGCGGCCGGTGTGCCGTCGGCGATCTCCTTGCCGTAGCTCAGTACGACGATCCGTTCGGACACCTCCATGACCAGGCCCATGTCGTGCTCGATCAGGACCACCGCGATCCCGAGACCGGCGATGCGCCGCATCAGATCGAGCAGTTGTGCCTTCTCGCCGTGGTTGAGTCCGGCCGCCGGCTCGTCGAGCAGGAGCATCCGGGGCTCACGGGCCAGCGCGCGGGCGATCTCGACACGCCGCTGCTCGCCGTACGGCAGGTTACGGATCTGTGCCGTCCGGTCGTACTCCATCCCGACGAAGTCGAGCCACTTGTGTGCCTCGCCGGTCGCCGCGTCCTCACCACGCCAGTAGCGCGGCGTGTGCAGCATCGCGTCGAGGAAGTTCTGCTTGATGCGGACGTGCATGCCTGCCCGCACGTTGTCCAGGACGGTCAGGTCCCCGAAGAGCCGGAGGTTCTGGAACGTGCGCGCGATCCCTCGCGCGGCGATCACGGCCGGCCGTCTGCCGGTGATGTCGGTGCCGTCGAACGTCACCGAGCCCGCGGACGGCTTGTAGAAGCCGGTGATGCAGTTGAACGCACTCGTCTTGCCGGCACCGTTGGGGCCGATGACCGAGAGCACCTCGCCCTCGTGGACCGAGAACGTCAGGCCGTCGACGGCGCGAACTCCGCCGAACGAGACCGCCATGTTCCTCACATCGAGGAGCACCTTGCTCACGACGCACCTTCCTGTACTCGGCGTCCGCGCCGCCTGGGTTCGCCCGCACGGGCCGGCAGCAGTCCCTGCGGACGGAAGAGCATGACGACGATCAGCAGCAGACCGAAGATGAGATAGCGCCAGTTCTCCGCGCCGCGCAGCAACTCGGGCAGCAGCGAGATCACCAGGGCTCCCACGACGACACCCGGCGTGGATCCCATACCACCGAGGACGACGGCCATCAGGATGAGCGCCGACCACAGGAAGTTGAAGCTCGGCGGGGAGATCGCCGTCTGGTGTGCCGCGAACAGCACGCCCGCGATGCCGCCGAAGACCGCGCCGGCGATGTAGGCCGCGAACTTCACCTTGTAGGTGTGGATGCCCATCGCCTCGGCGGCGTCCTCGTCCTCGCGGACGAACCGCCATGCCCGGCCGAGCCGGCCACGCCCGAGCCGGCTGGAGAAGAGCACGGCGACGATGACGATGACCGCGGTGATCCAGTAGAGCGCGATGTCGGAGCGCAGTCCGAAGTCACCGAAGTCGGGGATGCCGTACAGGCCGTTCGGTCCGCCGGTGAAGTCGAGGTTGTTCGCCGTGATGCGGATGATCTCCCCGAAGCCGAGGGTGACGATGGCCAGGTAGTCGCTGCGCAGCCGGAGCGTCGGTCCGCCGATGACGAGTCCGCCGACGGCCGCGGTGACCACGACCACGGGAATGGTCGCGAGCAACGGCCAGCCGTACTTCGTCGACAGCAGTCCCGCGGTGTACGCCCCGATCGCGAAGAACGCGGCGTACCCGAGGTCGAGCAGTCCGCAGTAGCCGACCACGATGTTCAGCCCCACGGCGAGCATCACGAAGATGAGCGCGTCCACCGCGATCTGGATGACGTACGTACTGGAGTCGAGGAACGGCAGGGCCAGCGCGACGACCGCCACGCCGAGACCCAGCCACTTGCTCGACAGGACACCCGACAGCGCTTCCGCGACGGCCGTACGGCCCGTTCTGGGGATCCCGACCCCCTTGCCGGCGAGCGCGACGTTCGCGGATGCGCGCTCCTCCACGGCGCTGACGTACACCGAGGCGTTCTCGGCGACGGGCAGGGTCGACTCGTCGTTCATCACACACGCTCCGTGACGCGCTCGCCGAGCAGCCCGGTGGGGCGCACGGTCAGGAAGAGGATGAGGAAGCCGAACGCGAAGACGTCACGCCACTCACTGCCGAGGTACGCGACCGCGAACGACTCCAGCAGGCCGAGCACGACCGCGCCGAGAACGGCTCCGCGCAGGTTGCCGATGCCTCCGATGACCGCCGCGGTGAACGCCTTGAGCCCGATGCTGAAGCCCATCAGGAAGTCGATCTTCCCGTAGTACGCACCGGCCATGACGCCGGCCGCTCCGGCGAGTGCCGAGCCCAGGAGGAAGGTCCGTGAGATGACCCGGTCGACGTTGACGCCCATGAGCAGGCAGGCCTTGGGGTCCTGCGCGATGGCTCGCATCGCACGGCCCGAACGGGTTTTCCGCACCAGGGTGTCGAGCGCGATCATGAGCACGACGGCGATCGCCATCATCGCCAGCTGCGCGTAGGTCAACCGTGCGCCGAGGATGTCCATCGTGCCGCCGTCGATGCCGATCTGGTAGACCTGCGGGTTCGGGCCGAAGGCGACGGCGACGCCGTACTCGAGGGCGAAGCTGGCGCCCACGGCGGTGATGAGAACGGACAGCTTGGGCGCACTGCGCAGCGGGCGGTAGGCCACCCGCTCCAGGACCATGCCGAGGGTGCCGGTCGCGATCATGGCGACGACCATGATGGCGATGAGCGCGAGGAGTCCGCCGCCCAGCGCACCGGCACCGACGCTGAGCACGGTGAAGCCGCCGAACGCGCCGAGCATGTAGAGGTCGCCGTGGGCGAAGTTGAGCAGTTTGATGATCCCGTAGACCATCGAGTAGCCGAGTGCGACCAGGGCGTAGAAAGAGCCGACGAACAGGCCGCTGAGCACGAGTTGGATGAAGTGGTCCATGCGGTGTTTCCCGGTGCGTGTAGGGAAGCATCGCCGCGCGGGTGACCGCCCGTGGGGGGTCGGTCACCCGGCCGGCGTCACTTGTTGAGGACGAAGTTGTCGTCCTTGACGACGAGGATGTCGAAACCACCGACGCGCAGCGTGTGCTGGATCGTGAACTTCAGCGGACCCGAGAAGATCTTGAAGCCGTCGATCTGCTCGAGGGCCTTGGTGACGGCCTCGCCGTCGGTGGAGTGGGCCTTGCGCACAGCCTCCGCGGCGACACGCACGGCGTCGTAGGACTGCGTCGAGTACGGGCCGGGCTCGGAGCCGAACTTCTTCTTGTACTTGGCGACCCAGGCCTTCCCGCCGGGGATGGTCTGCGGCGTCTGGGTCATCGTCGCGAAGACGCCCTGCGCGTTCTTCTTGCCTGCGATCTGGATCAGTTTGCCGTCGACCGAGCCGTCCGCGACCATGATCTTGCCCTTGTACCCGGCGGCCTTGAGCTGCTTGATGAGCAGTCCGCCCTCCTGGTAGTAGCCCGTCCAGTAGACGAAGTCCGCCTTCGAGTCCATGACGGCGTTGACGGCTCCGGAGTAGTCCGACTCGCCCGCGGTGACCGACTGGTGGGTGGCGACCTTGACACCGGTCAGCGCCAGTTGGTCCCCGGTGCGCTCGGTGATGTCGGCGGAGTACGAGGTGTTGTCGTCGATCAGCGCGGCCCGCTTGCTGCCCTGCGCCTGGATGAACTTCGACGCCGCCTCCGCCTGCTGGATGCCGGTGCCGTTGATCAGGAAGACGTTCTCGCTCTGCGCCTTCAGCAGGTCGGCGGAGTTGGCCGCCGGGATGACCATCGGTATGTGCGCCTTGGCGAAGATGCTGATCGTCGGCAAGGTCGCCGACGAACAGTAGCCGCCGACGGAGATGTCGATCCCGGAGCTGACCAGCTTGGCGGCACCGGCGGCGGCCGTCTTCGGGTCGCACGCCTCGTCCTCGACCTTGAGCGAGAGCTTGCGGCCGTTGACCCCGCCCTTGGCGTTGATCTCGTCGACAGCGAGCTGGGCGCCGTCCTTCATGTAGGGGCCGATGGCCGCCGAGCTGCCGGTCAGCGGCGTGAGCAGCCCGAGCTTGATGGGACCCGAGTCGCTGTCCTTGGAACCGCTCTGAGTGAGATTGCCACATGCGGCGAGGGTGAGCCCGAGTGCCATGGCGGCTGCCGCCGTGGTTCCGCGACGAACAATGGTCATGCCTTACTCCGTCTCGCGTGGTCCGCCGCCGGGCGGACCATCCGGTGGCCGGGGTTGCTCCCCGGCTGGCGCAATGCCACCCCCGGCTCCGCAAGGTGTGACATTGCACGGATAGCTGTTCGCGGGCGTGGAGAGTTGCGCAGCACGTGGGGGGTGGGCGCACGACTCCCGCCGCACTCCTGTCGTGGATCCCCGGATCTCGTCGGAACTCGTCGGTGGCCGCACGACTCCTGCCGTGCAATGTCACACCTCATAGGGTGTGACATTGCGCTGACAATAACGGTTGGTGTCACGGGGCGGGAGGCTCGTCGACATCCGTGATGGATGTGTGACTTTCGGCCATCCCGTATGCCGCGCGGGCGGCATACGAGCTCACCTCAGAGGGAGAATCCGGCCGGGTAGGGGTCCGACGGATCGAGCATGTACTGGGCGGTGCCGGTGATCCAGGCGCGGCCGGTGACGGACGGCCGGATGGCCGGCCGGCCCCCGACCGTCGTCTCCTCCAGGACCCGCCCCACGAACCGGGAGCCGATGAAGGACTCGTTGACGAACTCCTGGCCGACCGGCAGCTGCCCGCGGGCGTGCAGCTGCGCCATCCGGGCACTGGTGCCCGTGCCGCAGGGCGACCGGTCGAACCATCCGGGGTGGATCGCCATGGCGTGCCGGGAGTGCTCCGCGGTCGACCCAGGGGCCTCCAGATAGACGTGGTGACACACGTCGATCTCCGGATTCTCCGGATGGGCCACCGGGTTCTGCTTGTTGATCGCGTCCATGACGGCCAGTCCGGCGTCGAGCAGCCGCTGCTTCTCCGCCCGGTCGAAGGGGATGCCGAGATCCTCGGTCCGGACGAAGGCGTAGAAGTTGCCGCCGTAGGCGATGTCGTAGCGCACCTCCCCGAACCCCGGGACCTCGACGACCTGGTCGAGTGCGTGGCAGTACGAGGCGACGTTCTCCAGCGTCACCGACTCGGCGTGGCCGTCGCGAACCCGTACCCGGGCCGTGACCAGTCCCGCGGGCGTGTCGAGCCGCACCACGGTCTCCGGCTCGACGACCTCCACCATTCCGGTCTCGACGAGGACCGTCGCGACGCCGATGGTCCCGTGCCCGCACATCGGCAGGCAGCCGGAGACCTCGATGAAGAGCACACCGTAGTCGGCGTCCGGCCGCGTCGGGGGCTGCAGGATGGCCCCGGACATCGAGGCGTGCCCGCGCGGCTCGCACATGAGCAGGGTGCGCAGGTGGTCGCGTTCGGCGATGAACCGCTGCCGCCGCTCGAACATCGTCGCCCCGGGAAGGACGCCCACACCCCCGGTGATCACGCGAGTCGGCATGCCCTCGGTGTGCGAGTCGACGGCGTGATAACAGACGGTCGAGCGCATCGTCAGTTCACCCCTGCGTCGATGAGGGCCTGGGTGGCGGCGCGCACGACGGCCTCCGTCTCCGGGCTGAGCGGCTGCCGCGGCGGGCGGCAGATGCCACCCCGGCGGCCGATCATCTCCTGGCCGAGCTTGATGGCCTGGATGAACTCCGTCTTGCTGTCCCACCGCAGGACCGGGTGCAGCCGGCGGTAGAGCGGCAGCGCCGTCTCGAGGTCACCGGCGAGGGACGCGTTGTACAGCGCGAGGCAGGCCTGGGGGAACACCTGCGGGTAACCGGCGACCCAGCCCTTGGCGCCGGCGAGACCGACCTCGAGAAGGGTGTCGTCGGTACCGATCATGAGGTCGAGTCCGGGCGCGAGCTCGGAGATCTCGTAGCACCGCCGTACGTCACCGGAGAACTCCTTGACGCCGACGATGAAGCCCTCGGCGTGCAGCTTGGCCAGCAGTTCGGGGCGCAGGTCGACCTTGGTGTCGATGGGGTTGTTGTACGCGGTGACGGGCAGGCCGACGGAGGCCACCAGCTCGTAGTGCTCGAGGACCGAACGGTCGTCGGCGGCGTAGGCGTTCGGCGGCAGGCACATGACGGCCTGGCAGCCCGCGTCCTTGGCGAACTGGGCGTGCTGCTTGGCCTCGAGACCGCCGTAGGCGCCGACACCCGGCATCACGGTGAACCCGTCGGGGGCGTTCGCGACGGCCGTCTCGACGACGCGGCCGCGCTCCTCGGGCGTCAGCGTCTGGTATTCGCCCAGCGAGCCGTTCGGCGCGACGCCGTGCAGCCCCTGCTCGGCGAGCCAGGCGACGCTCTCACCATAGGCGCCGAAGTCGATCGTGAGGTCGTCGTTGAACGGCAGGCTGGTCGCCACGAGGACGCCGTGCCACGGCTTGCGGGTCTCGGTCATGAGTGCTCCTTGTCGGTTTTCGCTGTTGTCCGGTTTCGAAGGTCAGTCATCAAGGTCGGCGAGCGCACCGAGGGTGACGGGCGTCGCGACGAGTCGTTCCGCGGGCACGTAGGCCCGCTCCTGTGCCGCGAGGCAGTGCACGGCCGGTCCGCACATCCGCCCCTGGCACCAGCCCATACCGGCCCGGGTCAGCTGCTTGACCTGCCGGTGATCGTGCGCGCCGCCGTCGGCGCAGGCGGCCCGTACCGCACCCGCGGTCACCTCCTCGCAGCGGCACACGACGGTGTCGTCGGTCAGCCACGAGGACCATGCCGCAGGGACCGGGTGGGCGAGGCTCATCGCCCGGGCGAAGGCACGCTGCCTGGCCACCGCGGCGCGCACCCTGGCCAGGCGCGTCCTTCCCAGCACGGGCGCGGCGCCGGAGTCGGCGAGAACCGACTCCGCGGCAAGACGCCCCTCGGCCACCGCGAGGGGCGCTCCGCCCACCCCGCACGCCTCGCCCGCGGCGTAGAGACCGGTGACGGTGGTGCGCTGCCCGTCGTCGACGGCGACGACCGCGTTGCCGTCCGCCGAGTCGGTCAGTTCACAGCCGAAGGGGAGGAGCAGGTCGAGTTGCGGTGCGAAACCCCAGCCGATGCCGACGGCATCGACCTCGATCCGTCGTTCCGTGCCCGGGCGCGGGCTGCCGTCGGACGTCAGCGAGGCGATCCGGACCGATGTCACCCGGTCGCCGCCTTCGGCGCCGACGATCGCCGTGCGCGGGCGGACCGGGACCCGGTGGCGCGCGAGCACGGCGGCGTACCCGGCTCCCTCGGCCCACTTGGCCGGGTTGCGCACCAGCGCACCCGGGTACCGCAGCCACGCCAGGGGGTTGGCGGCCTCGCACACCGTGACCACCTCGACCCCGCGCGCCGCGAGGCCGGCGGCCACCGGCAGCAGGAACGGGCCGGTGCCGCCCAGTACCACGCGGCTCCCGGCCGCGACTCCGCCGCCTTTGAGCAGGGCCTGGAGGCCGCCGATGGTGAGCACACCCGGCAGGTCCCATCCGGGGAAGGGCAGTTGCCGGTCGTAGGCCCCGGTCGCCACGAGGAGCCTCGGCGCGCGCAGGACCACGGCGGTCTCCCGGGGCGCTTCTCGCCGGTCGACCGCGTGGACCGCGAAGGCGTCGTCGTCGCGGACGGCGGACCACACGTGGTGCGCCAGGCGCAGGTCGAGCCGCCCGGCCGTCCGGCCCGCCGACAACGCATCGGACAGGGCGCGGTACTCGCGCAGTCCGTGGTGCAGATCCTCGGTCGGGATCGCCGGTCGCGCGTGCTCGGGCGGGTGCCGCCAGAACTGGCCGCCGACGGCGGTGCCGGAGTCCACCAGCACGACGCGCAGCCCGCCGGCCAGGGCCGTGGCCGCCGCGGCCATGCCGGCCGGGCCCGCCCCTACGACCATGAGGTCCGCGGACTCACTCATCGTCACCCTCCTCGGTCGTGACGGTCATACCCGGGCGTGCCGGTACCAGGCAGGCGCGCTGACCGCCGACTCCGTCGATCGTCACGAGGCAGTCGAAGCAGACGCCGATGCCGCAGAAGACGCCGCGCGGACGGTGCCCGATGCGGGTGGTGCGCCAGGCGACCCGGCCGGCGGCCACGAGGGCCGCGGCGACGGTCTGTCCCTCGATGAACGGCAGGGGTTCGCCGTCGATGATGATGTCGCTCACTCTGGCGCACCTCCGATGGTGAGGAAGCGGTCGGGCAGGAGGCCGGTGTGCGCGGCCGGGTCGGCGCCGCGCCAGGGACGGCCGAGCAGGTGGGCCGTCACGAGCGCGCCGGTCGCGGGGGCGAGACCGATACCCGCCCCCTCGTGTCCGCACGCGTGCACGACCCCTGGTACCCGCGGGTCGGGACCGATGACCGGCAGGTGGTCCGGGCAGTACGGTCTGAAGCCGCGGTAGGTCCGGATCAGCTGGACGCCACGCAGGAAGGGGAAGAGCCGGCACGCCTGTGCCGCGAGCCTGGCGACGACCGCGGTGTTCATGGTCGCGTCGAAGCCGACGCGTTCGCGGCTGGCACCGATGAGGATCGTGCCGCCGTGGGTGCCCTCCACGACGCACGAGGTCTCCAGTCCGGCGTCGGACGAGGCGACGTTGGCGACGTAGTCGGCCGAGTAGACCTTGTGCCGGACCATCGGTGGCAGCGGTTCGGTCACCAGGACGAAGCCACGGCGTGGCAGCACCTCGATGGGCGCGCCGAGCCGACGGCCGACCTCACCGCCCCAGGTACCGGCGGCATTGACGACGGCGTCGGCGGGCAGGACCTCGCCGGCCGTCGTCCGGATGCCGGTGATCCTGCCGTCCCCGCCGGTCACCGCACCGGCGACCTCACCCGTGTGGAAGCGTGCGCCGCGCCGCACGGCGGCGCGCAGCAGCGCGACCGCCGCCAGCACCGGCTGCACCTGGGCGTCTTCTGGGTAGTGGATGCCGCCGGGCAGCCCGGGTGCCAGATGGGGTTCGATGTCCTGCACGCGGTCGGCCGGCTCGACACGGACGCCGGCCGCCTCCTGCCGCGCGGCGAACTCCCGGAGCGCGGCGAGGCCCTCGGTGGTGCTCGCGACGACCAGGCCGCCCTTGGACTCGAGTTCGAACGACTCCGGCCCGAGTTCCTCGCCGGCCTCGTCCCACAGCGTGCGGCTCAGCCGCGCCAGGTCGAGCTCGGGGCCCGGCTCCTTGTCGGAGAGAAGGACGTTGCCCTCGCCGCGGCTCGTCGTCCCGGCGCCGACGGGTCCGCGGTCGATCACCGTGACGTCCATGCCTGCCGAGGCTGCGTGGAAGGCGCACGCGGCGCCGACGACGCCCGCGCCCACGACGACGACCTTCAGGGTCATCGGCTCCTCCTCTGTGCAATGTCACATGCCATTGCTTAGGCTATACATCTGATCGACCCGAAGACAACGCCGACTCCGGCGTGACCTTCTTGAGACGTGCGCGAGGGTGGAGCTCTGTGAATCTGACCGGAAACTCGATCGTGGCCGGCCGTGACGTTCCCGGTGTCGGCGAAGCGTGGCACGGCGTCGTGGCGGCGACGGGCGAGCCTCGGGGCCCGCAGCTGCGGGACGCCTCACCGGACCAGGTGGCGCGGGCGGCGGAGCTGGCCGCCGCCGTGGCGCGCGACTACCGGGCCCTGCCCGCCGATCGGCGGGCCGCGTTCCTGGACGCCTGCGCCGAGGAGATCGAGGCACTGGGCGACGATCTGCTCCGGCTAGCGGCGAGCGAGTCCGGGCTGCCGCTGGACCGCCTGACCGGCGAACGCGGGCGCACATGCGGACAGCTGCGCATGTTCGCCGGCCTGGTCCGCGGCGGGGACGCGCTCGGTGTCCGCGTCGACCCCGCGCTCCCCGAGCGCCGGCCGCTTCCCCGGGCGGACCTGCGCCTGCGCAGGATCCCCGTCGGCCCCGTGGCCGTCTTCGGTGCGAGCAACTTCCCGCTGGCCTTCTCCGTCGCCGGCGGCGACACGGCGTCCGCTCTCGCCGCGGGCTGTCCGGTCATCGCCAAGGCACACCCGGCGCACCCCGGCACGTGCGAGCTCGTCGCCCGTGCCCTCACCGCCGCCGCCGAGCGCACCGGCATGCCCGCCGGTGTCTTCTCGCTGCTCGTCGGCCGCGGCATCGAGGTGGGCCAGACGCTGGTGCGCGACCCGCGGATCGCGGCCGTCGGCTTCACCGGCTCCCGGAGCGGCGGGCTCGCGCTGGTCGAGACGGCGAACAGCCGGCCCGTGCCCATTCCCGTGTACGCCGAGATGTCGGCGGTCAACCCCGTGATCATCCTCGACGGCGCCCTGGCCGACCCCGTGTCGCTCGCCACCGCGTACGTGGGGTCGCTGACCAACGGCGCGGGCCAGTTCTGCACGAACCCGGGCCTCCTGCTGCTGCCCACGGGCGATGCGGGCGATGCCTTCCGCACGGCGGTGGCCGAGGCCGTGGCCGGCACGACGGGACAGGTCATGCTCACCCCCGGTATCGCGGAGGGCTACGCCAAGGGCTCGGCGCGGTGGGCGGCCACCGAAGGTGTCTCGGTCGTGGCGCAGGGCGTGCCCGGTGAGAGCCCGTACGCGCCGGGCCCCGTGGTCCTCGAATGCGACGCGGCGACTTACACGGCCCACGAGGACCTCTCCGACGAGGTCTTCGGGGCGGCGGGGCTCGTCGTGCGGTGGTCCGGGACCGACGAGCTCCTTGCCCTGCTCGAGCGGGCCGAGGGGCAGTTGACGGTCACCCTGCACGGGACCGACGCCGACCTGGCGACGGCCGAGCGCGTCCTTCCCGTCCTGGAGGAGCGGGCAGGGCGCATCCTGTGGGGCGGCTGGCCGACAGGGGTCGAGGTCTGCCACGCCATGGTGCACGGCGGCCCCTGGCCCGCGACCTCCTCGCCCGGTACCACCAGCGTCGGGACCCTGGCGATCGAACGCTGGCTGCGGCCCGTCTGCTACCAGTCGTTCCCCGACGCCCTCCTGCCCGAGGAACTGCGCACGGACAACCCGCTGGGTGTCACCCGGCTCGTCGACGGCGTGCTCGAACCGCGGGGGTGACGTCCGTTCCGGCCGCCGGGGCAGGGGCGGCCGAGACGGTGCGGATGCACAGGGCGACCGGTCGAAGGAGGACGGACGCTCCAGCGGATCGTGAGCCCAGGCGGTACGCGTTCGGTGCGCAGTCACCGGGCGATGACGCTGCGGGCATCCACCGCCGGGAACCGGATCCCGGCACAGCGGGGGCGCGCGGTGCGGCGCGCGCCCCCCTTCAAGGCCGACTCAGGAACCCAGGATCGAGGCGAGGAACTCGCCGACCCAGCCCAGCAGTTCGCGGCCGACCAGCGGCTTGCCACCCACCTTCGCGGTCTTCGGGCGCGGGACCAGCAGCTGGTGCGCGGCCGGTTTGATGACCGTGCCCGGGTACAGCCGCTTGACCCGCAGCTCCTGCGACTCGCGCAGCTCCACCGGCGCGAAGCGGATGTTGGTGCCCTGCAGGACGATCTCGCCGACGCCGCACGCACGCGCGAGCATCCGCAGCCCGGCCACCAGCAGCAGGTTCTCCACCGGTTCGGGCAGCTTGCCGTAGCGGTCGGTGAGTTCCTCGCGGACGGCCTTGATGTCCTCCTCCGAGTTCGCGGAGGCGATGGCGCGGTACGCCTGGAGGCGCAGGCGCTCGCCGGGCGCGTAGTCGTGCGGGACGTGCGCGTCGACCGGCAGCTCGATCTTGACCTCCAGCGGCGGCTCCTCCTCGATCCCGCCGGTCTCCAGCTGGCGCCGGTAGTCGGCGACGGCCTCGCCGACCATGCGGACGTACAGGTCGAAGCCGACACCCGCGATGTGGCCGGACTGCTCGCCGCCCAGCAGGTTGCCCGCGCCCCGGATCTCCAGGTCCTTCATCGCCACGTACATGCCCGCGCCCATCTCCGTGTGCTGGGCGATGGTGGCGAGGCGCTCGTGGGCCGTCTCCGTCAGCGGCTTCTCCGGCGGATAGAGGAAGTACGCGTAGCCTCGCTCCCTTCCTCGTCCGACCCGGCCGCGCAGCTGGTGCAGCTGGGAGAGGCCGAAGGTGTCGCCGCGTTCCACGATGAGCGTGTTGGCGTTGGAGATGTCGATGCCGGACTCGACGATCGTCGTCGACACCAGGACGTCGAACTTCTTCTCCCAGAAGTCGACCACGACCTGCTCCAGCGCGGACTCGGACATCTGGCCGTGCGCGGTGGCGATGCGCGCCTCGGGGACGACCTCACGCAGCCGCGCTGCGGCCCGGTCGATGGACTCGACCCGGTTGTGGATGTAGAAGACCTGGCCCTCGCGCAGCAGTTCGCGGCGGACGGCGGCGCCGATCTGCTTCTCCTCGTAGGGCCCGACGAAGGTGAGCACCGGGTGCCGCTCCTCCGGCGGCGTGGTGATCGTGGACATCTCGCGGATGCCGGTGACCGCCATCTCCAGGGTGCGCGGGATCGGGGTGGCGGACATGGTCAGCACGTCGACGTTGGCGCGGAGCTTCTTCAGCTGTTCCTTGTGCTCGACGCCGAAGCGCTGCTCCTCGTCGACGATGACCAGGCCCAGGTCCTTGAACCGGGTCTCGGAGGAGAACAGGCGGTGGGTGCCGATGACGACGTCCACCGAGCCCTCCTTGAGGCCCTCCAGGACCGCCTTGGCCTCGGTGTCGCTCTGGAAGCGGGACAGGGCGCGCACGTTCACCGGGAACTGCGCGTACCGCTCGGAGAACGTGCCGAAGTGCTGCTGTACCAGCAGGGTCGTCGGGACGAGGACAGCGACCTGCTTGCCGTCCTGTACGGCCTTGAAGGCGGCCCGTACGGCGATCTCGGTCTTGCCGTAGCCGACGTCGCCGCAGATCAGCCGGTCCATCGGGACCGACTTCTCCATGTCCTCCTTGACCTCGGAGATCGTGGTCAGCTGGTCCGGGGTCTCCGCGTAGGGGAAGGCGTCCTCCAGCTCCCGCTGCCAGGGGGTGTCGGCGCCGAAGGCGTGTCCGGGGGCGGCCATGCGCGCGCTGTAGAGCTTGATCAGGTCGGCGGCGATCTCCTTGACCGCCTTCTTGGCGCGGGCCTTGGTCTTCGTCCAGTCGGCGCCGCCGAGCCGGTGCAGGGTCGGGGCCTCGCCACCGACGTACTTGGTGATCTGTTCCAGCTGGTCGGTCGGGATGTACAGGCGGTCGCCGGGCTGGCCGCGCTTGGCGGGGGCGTATTCGACGACCAGGTACTCGCGCGTGGCGCCCTGCACGGTGCGCTGCACCATCTCGATGTAGCGGCCGACGCCGTGCTGCTCGTGGACGATGTAGTCGCCCGGCTCCAGGGTGAGCGGGTCGATGGTCTTGCGGCGGCGGGCCGGCATACGGGTGCCGTCCTTGCCGGCGGCCTTCTGGCCGGACAGGTCGGTCTCGGTGAGGACGGCGAGCCTGAGCGCGGGGTCGACGAAGCCGTGGTCGATCGAGCCGCAGGAGACGTGCACCACCGAGGGGCTCAGCTCGCCGAGGTCGGCGTCCAGGCGGGCCGCGATGCCCTCGCCGCCGAGCACTTCGACGGTGCGGGCGGCCGGGCCGTGGCCCTCGGTGACGAAGACGGTGCGCCAGCCGTCGGCGAGCCAGCCCTTGGTGTCGGCGAGCGCCCGCGCGGTGTCGCCGCGGTAGGCCTCGGGGGCGTGCATGCCGAGCTTGAGGGTGTCCGCGTCGAGCTCTTCGTCCGCGGCGAACGGGGACACCGACCACCACATCATGTCCAGCTCGCGCGCGCGGTCGCGAACGTCGGCGATGGACCACAGGGAGGCCGCGCCGACGTCGATCGGGGCCTCGCCTCCACCCGCGGTGGCCGCCCAGGACGCCTGGAGGAACTCCTGCGAGGTCGCGACGAGGTCGGCGGCGCGCGTGCGGACCCGCTCCGGGTCGCAGACGACGGCCATGGCGCCCTTGGGGAGCACGTCGATCAGCAGTTCCATGTCGTCGACCAGGACCGGCGCCAGGGACTCCATGCCCTCCACCGCGATGCCCTCGGCGATCTTGCCGAGCAGTTCGCCCAGTTCCGGGTGCTCCTCGGCCAGGGCGCGCGCACGTGCGCGTACGTCGTCGGTGAGCAGCAGTTCGCGGCAGGGCGGCGCCCACAGGCCGTGCTCGGCGACTTCCAGGGAGCGCTGGTCGGCGACCTTGAAGTAGCGGATCTCCTCGACGTCGTCGCCCCAGAACTCGATGCGCAGGGGGTGTTCCTCGGTGGGCGGGAACACGTCCAGGATGCCGCCGCGTACGGCGAACTCGCCGCGCTTCTCCACCAGCTCCACGCGCGCGTACGCGGCGGCGGAGAGGGCTTCGACGACGGTGTTCAGGTCAGCCGTCCGACCCGTCCGCAAGGACACCGGTTCCAGGTCGCCGAGGCCCTTGACCTGCGGCTGGAGCACGGACCGTACGGGCGCCACGACCACGGAGACCGGGCCCGTCTCGGGATCGTCCGGGCTGGGGTGGGTCAGGCGGCGCAGGACGGCGAGCCGGCGTCCGACGGTGTCGCTGCGCGGGCTGAGCCGCTCGTGCGGGAGGGTCTCCCAGGAGGGGTACTCCACGACGCCCTCGGCCGGCAGCAGGGAGCGCAGGGCCGCGGCCAGGTCCTCGGCCTCACGGCCCGTCGCCGTGACCGCCAGCACCGGGCGGCCGGTCTCGCGGGCCAGGGCGGCGACCGCGAAGGGGCGGGCCGCCGGGGGGCCGACGAGGTCGACGTGCATGCGGTTGCCGTCCGCCGCGGCCTTGATCGCTTCCGCGAGGGCGGCGTCCTTGACGACGGCGTCGAGCAGACCGTGCAGGCTCATGGGGGCTTTTTTCCGTCCAGGGAGGTGGGCAACGCGAAGAGCCCGACGCTGGGAGCGGCCGGGGTGTCCAGCCTACGACGCGTTGCCCGTGGACGCCGGGGGCTGTGGACAACTGTGCCCCTACGCCAAGAAAGCCGGTCAACGGGAGCCCGGTCAGCGCAAAGGCCTGGTGAACGTCGGAAACCCGGTGCCGGGAAGTCCCCAGGACTTCCCGGCACCGGGCTGTGCCCCCGCAACCCCCGTATGCGGTGGCCGTCGTGCGATCCGGGCGGCTAGTCCGTGGCGATCGCGTTCAGGACGTTCATCCGGCCCGCCCGGAACGCCGGGATCAGGGCGGCGAACAGGCCCACGAAGGCCGAGCCGACGAAGACGCCGGTGATCGTCGGCCAGGGGATGTCCAGGACCTTCAGGCCCTCCAGCGCGAGGAGCTTCTGGGCCGTCGCGCCCCAGCCCATGCCGAGGCCCAGGCCGAGCAGGGCGCCGAAGAGGGCGATCACCACGGACTCCAGGCGGATCATGCGGCGCAGCTGGCGGCGGGAGAGGCCGATGGCGCGCATCAGGCCGATCTCGCGGGTCCGCTCGACCACCGACAGGGCCAGGGTGTTGACGACACCCAGGACCGCGACGATGATCGCGAGCGCCAGCAGGCCGTAGATCAGGTTCAGCATCTGGCCGATCTGGTCCTTGAACGCCTTCTTGTAGTCGGTCTGGTCGCGCACGGTCAGCTCCGGGTGGCTGTCGTGCAGCGCGGCCTTGAGCGCCTTGTAGGCAGCGGCCTGTTGGCCGTCCTTGGCCGTGGCGAAGACCATCTGGTCCAGCGGCATCCCGTCGGCGGGCACGTACTTCGCGGCCGTGGCGATGGAGGCGTACATCGCACCCCTGTCGAGTGCGACATCGTCACTGGTGATCGCGCGGACCGTCAGCCTGGCCGGCGTGCCCTTCCTGAAGTGGACCCCTACGGTGGAGCCGACCTTGATGCCGTGCTTCTTGGCGAAGCCCTCGGGGACCGACATCGAGTCGGGCTCGTAGGCGTCGGCGAGGGTGCCGGCGACCGTCGTGGTGCGCAGGTCCTGCGCGTAGGTCGGGTCGGCCGCCTTGATCGTCTCGTCCTTCGAGGTCCGGCCGTCCGGGGTGGTCAGGGACGCGTGGTCCAGGAGTCGGTACTCGGTGACCCGCGCGAGGCCGGGCGTGGCCTTGATCGCCTCGACCGCCTGCGGGAGGATCTCCTTGCCCTTGTCGTCCTGGATGATGAAGTCCGTGCCGACGGTCTTGTCGAGCTGGTCGCTGGCGGAGGCCACCATGGAGGAGCCGACCACCGACAGGCAGGCGACCAGGGCGAGGCCGATCATCAGGGCGGCGCCGGTGGCGCCCGTGCGGCGCGGGTTGCGCAGCGCGTTGCGCTCGGCCATGCGGCCCACGGGGCCGAAGATCCGCAGCATGATCGCGCCGAGGACGCGGACCAGGCCGCCCGCGAGCAGCGGGCCGATGACGACGAAGCCGATCAGCGTGAGGACCACACCCAGGCCCAGCCAGCCGGAACCGGGCTTCGCCTTGTCGGCGTTCGCGGCGGTGTACAGGCTCGCTACGCCGGCGCCGGTGAGCACCAGGCCCATCAGGGCCCGCACGAGACCGGCCCTGGCGCCGGCGGGGGCGCCCGAGTCGCGCAGGGCGGCCATCGGGGAGACCTTGCCGGCACGCCGGGCGGGCAGGTAGGCGGCCAGGACGGTGACGATCACGCCGAGGAGCAGGCCCGCCACCGGGGTGGTCCACGCGACGGTGAGGTCGTCGGTGGACAGGTGCATGCCCATGCTGCCCATGAGCTTCATCAGGCCGACGGCGATGCCGACGCCCCCGCCGACGCCGAGCACGGACCCGATCACGCCCAGGAGCAGCGCCTCGACCAGCACGGACCGGTTGATCTGTCTGCGGGAGGAGCCGATGGCGCGCATCAGGCCGATCTCGCGGGTGCGCTGGGCGACCAGCATCGAGAAGGTGTTGATGATCAGGAAGATACCGACGAGGAAGGCGATCCCGGCGAAGCCGAGCATCGCGTACCTCATGACGTTCAGGGGGCCCTCGACGCTCTTCTGGTTGGCGTCGGCGACCTCCTTGGCGGTCTTCACCTTGTAGCCGTGACCGAGTGCGGCGATCACGTTCTGCTTCAGCGCCGCGTCGCTCACGCCCTTGGCGGCGGTGACGTCGACGTCGGTGTACACGCCCGTCCTGCCGACCAGGGTCTGCTGGGCGGTCCTGGTGTCCAGGTAGAAGATCGCCGCGCCGGGGTTGGTGACGCTGAAGGAGGCGATGCCGGACACCCGCGCGTGGTGCGTGCCCACGACCGTGATGATGCCGATCTCGTCCCCGAGCTTCAGGTGGTGCTTGTCGGCGGTGTCCGCGTCCACCATCACCTGGCCGGGGCCCTTGGGCGCCGCGCCGGAGGTGATCTTCATGGTGCGGGCGGAGTTGCCGTTCCAGTTGCCGACGATGGTCGGCGCGCCGCTCTTGGGCGACAGCTTGTCCTTCCGGGCGTCGATGACGGTCACGGAAGTGGAGAAGACCGTCCCCTCGGCCTTCTTGACGCCCCGGGCCTTGCGGACCTCGCCGGCCACGGAGGCCGGCACGACGGGCGGCTTGCCGGTGTGGGAGGTGGTCTCACCGGTGTCGGAGGCGCCCTTCGCGCTGACCGTCACGTCCGCTGCCGTGGCCTGGAACAGCTTGTCGAAGGTGGTGTTCATCGTGTCGGTGAACACCAGCGTGCCGCACACGAACGCCACCGACAGCAGGACCGCGACCGCCGACAGCGCCATGCGGCCCTTGTGCGCGAAGAAGTTGCGCATCGAGGTCTTCAGGACGGTCATGAGGTGCGCCCCCGGGCGTCGAAGTCCTTCATGCGGTCGAGCACCTGATCGGCCGTCGGGTTGTACATCTCGTCGACGATCCGGCCGTCGGCCAGGTACAGCACGCGGTCGGCGTAGGAGGCGGCGACGGGGTCATGGGTGACCATCACGATGGTCTGGCCGAGTTCGTCCACCGAGCGGCGCAGGAAGCCCAGAACCTCCGCTCCCGCGCGGGAGTCGAGGTTTCCGGTCGGCTCGTCGCCGAAGATGATCTCCGGGCGGGCGGCGAGCGCACGGGCCACGGCGACGCGCTGCTGCTGGCCGCCGGAGAGCTGGGTGGGCCGGTGCTTGAGCCGCCCGGCGAGTCCGACGGTCTCCACGACCCGGTCCAGCCACGCCTTGTCCGGCTTGCGGCCGGCGATGTCCATGGGCAGCGTGATGTTCTCGATCGCGTTCAGCGTCGGCAGCAGGTTGAACGCCTGGAAGATGAACCCGATCCGGTCGCGGCGAAGCTGGGTGAGCTTCTTGTCCTTCAGGCCGGTGATCTCGGTCTCGTCCAGGAATATCTGCCCGCTGCTCACCGTGTCGAGCCCGGCGAGGCAGTGCATCAGCGTGGACTTGCCGGACCCCGAGGGCCCCATGATCGCGGTGAACTGGCCGCGGGCGATGTCCACGTCGACGTGGTCGAGGGCGACGACGCGGGTCTCGCCGGACCCGTAGGCCTTGACGACCTGCCGCGCCCGCGCGGCAACGGCCGTACGCCCTCCAGTGCCCCCGTGCCTGGGAATGGTCACAGCCGATGTCACGGTAGGTCTCCTATGCCGGTCAGTTGAACAGTGTCGTGAAGCGGTACGTCGATGATTCTGGCGGGGGGAGGGGCCGTCGCGCGCTGGTGCGAAGCCCCGTCCTGCAGGGGGGAAAACCCCACCCCCGGCGGTTCGGTCAGCCGCCCCCCAGCGGCGTAAAGCCAGGTTAAGGACGGCACCCGGCCCTTCTCGTCCTCCGGCGGGACGAACCCTGCCCGCACCTTCTTGGGGAGACACCCCTAGGGGATCTCCACCGCCGGGTGGAGACGTCTCAGGGTCCGCCTCCACCCCGAGGACCAGCAGCGCTCCACCCCCGTGCCGCCGATGAGGGCCAGGCGCGCGCCTCTGCCGCAGGAGGGCCAGGCGCGTGCCCGGGGGAGGTTCCCCTGGCGAGGACCCCGAGTAACCACAGGTAACACCCCTGACGGCACACTATTCGGACAGGTCGGCGCGGTATTCGAGCAGTAAGCGCATACCGACTGGCCAGTCTGGGGAAAACCTCGCGCCGAACGCAACTCACGAGTAACGTGCGTGGCCCCGCTCCCCCACTCCCTGCGGTCCGCCGCTTCGGACCCGAGCCATGCAAGGAGCCCCGGGATGTCCTACGACCCGCCGCACCCCGCGCAGCACCTCACCCACCCCTGGCAGCCTCTGTCCCCCGCACCGCACCACCCCCCGCACCGGCCGCCCCGCACATCCTTCGGACACCACAGCGACCTGCGCGTCCTGCGCAACGCCTACCGCCGGCAGCGGCGCACCGCCACGCTCACCGCGCTCGGCTACTTCACGCTGTTCCTGATCCTCTCCGCGTGCGCCCCGGGCGTCATGACGAGCACGGTCGCCGACGGCATCCCCGCCGGACTCCTGCTCGCCCTCACCCAACTCCCGGTCACCTTCCTCGCGATAGCCCTGTACGAGCGCACCGCGCGCCGGCACGTCGATCCGCTCGCGAACCGCATCCGCCGGGAGGCCGAACTGGACGCACGGCAAGGGGCGAACCGATGACCGTCACCGCCTCCCCCGCGCCCGCCGGGCTCAGCGGCCTCAGCAGCGACTCGCAGACCATGTCCCTGGTCGCGTTCTCCGCCGTCACCGCCGTCACCCTGCTGCTGTGCGTGATGACCGGCCCGGACCGCGACGACCTCGACGAGTTCTACACCGGCTACGGATCCCTGTCCCCGCTGCGCAACGGCCTCGCCATCGCCGGCGACTACATCTCCGCGGCCACCGTCCTCGGCACCGGCGGGGTCATCGCCCTGTGCGGCTACGACGGGCTCGTACTCGCCCTCAGTACGGCGCTGTCGCTGATGCTGCTGATGTTCCTGCTGGCCGAGCCCCTGCGCAACGCGGGCCGGTTCACCATGGGTGACGCGCTGGCCCGCCGGATGCCGGGCCGGGGTGTACGGATCGCGGCCTGCGCGGTGACCCTCGCCGCGCTGGTGCCGCTGATGCTGGTCCAACTGGCCGGTACCGGACAGCTGATGGCGTTCATCCTGGGCTTCTCCGACGAGTCGGTGCAGACCGGCTGTGTCGTCGGACTCGGCGCCCTGATGATCAGTTACGCGGCGATCGGCGGCATGAAGGGCACCGCCCTCATCCAGATCCTGAAGATCGTGATGCTGGTCGGCTCGGGGGCCGTGGTCGCCGTGCTGATCCTTCGCCGCTTCGACTGGGACCCCGGCGCCCTGTTCACCGCGGCCTCCCGGCGAAGCGGCGCCGGACCGGCCTTCCTGCGCTCCGGCCTGGAGTTCAGCGGCGGCGCCCACCCCCGCCTCGACATGATCACCTCGCAGCTGACCATCGTGCTCGGCGGGGCCTGTCTGCCGCACGTCACCATGCGCACGTACACCGCGTCCAGCGCCCGCCAGGTGCGCCGCTCGATGTCCTGGGCGGTGTCGATCGTGGCCCTGTTCGTCCTCATCATCACGGTGATCGGCTTCGGTGCCACGGCTCTGGTCGGCGGTCCGGCGATCGCCGCGGCCGACCCGCGGGGCAACACCGCGTACCTGCTGGGCTCCAGGGCGGCGTTCGGCGCCGACGTGTCCACGGCGGAGACCTTCCTGTTCACCCTGGTCACGACCGCGCTCTTCCTGACCCTGCTCGCCTCGGTGGCCGGGATGATCCTCGCCTGCGCCAACTCCCTGGCCCACGACGTGTTCGCGGCCCGCGTGCGGGAGATGCCGGCCCGCCGCGAGATGGCCCTCGCCCGCCTCTCGGCGCTCGCCATCGGCATCCCGACGGTGCTGCTGGCCACCCTGGTGCAGCACCACAGCCTCCAGCCCCTGATCACCCTCTCCTTCTGCCTGGGCGCCTCCGCGCTCGCGCCCGCCCTGGTGTACGGCCTCTTCTGGCGCCGCTACACACGAGGCGGACTGCTGGGCACCCTGATCGGGGGCACGCTGACCGTGCTGCTGATCATGCCGGGCACCAACCTCGTCTCCGGCTCGCCCACGTCGGCCTTCCCGCACACCGACTTCAACTGGTTCCCGTTCACCACGACCGGCATCGTCTCCATCCCGGCCGGCTTCTTCTTCGGCTGGCTCGGCACGATCGCCTCGGGCCGCCGCGAGGCGCAGGAACAGCGGCACCAGTACGAGGCGGTGGAGGGCTGGATCCTGGCGGGGGCGGTGCGCAGGAGCAGTTGACGCGGCGCCACGCCGCAGGCGGTCGCTAATCCAGGGCCGCCCGGCCCGTCAGTGAGATCAGGCTGTTGCGTACCTGGTCCATCTGCGCCCGTACGTCGTCCCAGGTCTCGCCGTGCTCGCGCAGGACCCGTTCCGTCTCGCGGGCGATGCGTTCCGCACGCAGACGGGCGTCCGCGACGATCTCGGCGGCACGCGTGCGTGCCTCCTCCTGACAGCGACGCGCGGACTCCTCGGCCTCCCCGAACGCCCGCTTCGCCTCGGACAGCGCGGCCTCGGCCCGGCTCGCCCGCTCGGCGTGGCGGGCCTCCAGCGCGGCCACGGCTTCGGCCTCCTCGCGTTCGGCCGCGGCCCAGCGCTCGGCGTGCTCCCTGGACTGCTCGGCAAGCATGCCAGTGGTGCGCTGCCGCACCTCGCGCAACGCGGCGAGCGCCTCCCCGCGCCACTCCTTCACCTCGCGCCGGGCGCCGACCCGGATGTCGTCGGCCTCGGCACGCGCCGCGAGGAGCCGCCGGCGGGAGCGTTCCTCGGCTTCCGCGCGGAGCGCGTCCGCCGCCTCCTGCGCCGCCCGGCGTACGTCGTCCGCGTGCGCCTCGGCCTGTGCGACCTGCTGGCGCGCCTCGCGCCGCGCGTGTTCCCGCAGGGCCGCTGCCTCTTCGAGCGCCAGCTGGAACACGCGCCGTGCGCGCTCTCCGAGCGACTCGTACGTCTGCGGCGCGAGCTGTGCGACGGTCTCGCGCAGCCGCGCGGTCTCCGCCTCCATGTCCTTGGCGAGCACGGTCAGCCGCGCGGCGCGCTCCCAGGAGGCGTCCCGGTCCCGGGACAGCGCCTCCGTGTACGCGTCGACCTGATCGGGGCGGTAGCCGCGTCCCCGGACGGTCACGAAGCCGTACGGCGTCATCCCTGCGCTGCTCACCCTGGCAACCCCTCTCCGCGGACATGCACGACAGGCTGATTTCGCGCACATCTTGATGGATCGGGCGTAAGTGTTCATAACGCGACACTCCATAGTCGCGTCACGGGGTGAAGAGGAATGAAACGGTCGAATCGCTTACGGGGATCAGCCCTCCGGAAAAGCCGCCGCCCCGCACGCGTGCGCGTGCGGGGCGGGACAGCTCGACGGGCAGGCCGGGATCCCTCGACAGGCGGCTACAGCAGCCCGTCCCACATCTGCTCCAGCAGCACCGACCACCAGGTCTCCGGCGAACCGAGCGCCGCCGGGTCCAGGGCGGCCAGCTGGGCCTGGAAGTCCACGGTCCAGCGGCCCGCCTGCTCCTGGTTCAGGCCGAACCTGAGCCGCCACATCCGGCCCAGCAGCGCCAGGCAGCGCGCGAACTCCGGCAACCCGGTGTTGACGAACTGCGGTGGCACGGGCGCCCCGCCGGGTCCCGCCTCCATGGGCACGGCCACGATGTGCGCGGTGCCGTACTGCACGCAGATCGCCTTGCCGAAGTCGCTGCCCATGACGAGGTACGACCCGGCGTCCACGGCCGCCTGCACCCCGCGCTCGGCGGCCAGCTCCGCCAGCGTCGGCACCGGGCGGCCCGGCTGGGCCTGCGCCCAGAAGAACGGGCCCATGTCCACCGGCAGTCCGGCCGCGACCAGGGTGTGCGCCACGATCGGCGGCACACCTTGCCGCGACACCGCCTGCTGCTCGAACCGGAACACGCCCGGCCCGAAGGCCGCCGCCAGCTCCTGCGCGATGCCCTCCGGCGGTACGGGCGGCGCGGGCTGCACCGGCGGCAGCGGCGCCCGCACCGGAGCCAGGCGGGCGGGACCGTCCGCGACCTGGTGCAACTCACCCTGATGGGCGAGCAGCTGCTGCATGCCCTGCTGCCGGCTCGCGTGATCCGTGCCGTACGGCGCGATGCTCGCGATGCGCGCCTGCGGCCACTGCTCCCGGATCATGCGCGCGCAGTAGGCACCCGGCAGCTCGCACGACTCCAGCTCCGTGTGCAGCTCCAGCACCTGGTCCGGCGGCACGTTCATCGCCCGCAGCTCGTGGAAGATCTGCCACTCCGGGTGCGGCGTACCCGGCGCCGAGCGCCGGATCAGCTGCTGTTCGGAGCCGTCCTGCGCGCGGTAGCGCAGCACGGCCTGGTAGCCGGGGCCGACCGTCGGCTGTCCGGTGGGCTGCTGCGGATACCCGTACGCCGGCGGCTGCCCCGGCACGGGCATGCCCGGCGGCGGCATCGCACCCGGCGGCATGGGCTGCGGAGCACCCGGGGGCACCCCGGGGGCGCCCGGAGCGCCGACCATGCCGGGCGCGGGCGGCGGCGGAGGTGCGCCCGGCCCGCCCACGGGAGGCGCGGCCAGCACGGTCTCCGCGTGATGCACGGCTCCACGCCCCCCGGCGCCCTGCCCGCCGGGAGCCGGGGGCACACCGGGGGCACCCGTAGCCGGGGGCACACCGGGAACGCCCGGAGGCTGCGGGGCACCCGGAACAGGAGGCACACCAGGAACGCCCGGAGGCTGCGGGGCACCCGGAGCAGGAGGCATGCCACCCATCTGGCTCGGGTCGGCCAGCATCGTGGCCGCGTAGTGCACACCGCCCGGAGGCGTACCGCCCGGCGCGGCGGGCGGGGCAGGCGGGTTGGGGGCGCCCGGCGCGTCCGGTCCTTCGGGCCCGAGCGCCGACACCAGCTGCGTCGGCACGTACCCGCCCGCAGGCGTACCCGGCGCGGCAGGCGCCGTCGGGCCGCCAGGGCGTGCGCCCGGCGCACCGGGGACGCCCGGCGGAGGAGGCGGTGCTCCCGCTCCACCGCGCGCCTTCTTCGGCGGCGGTGCGGCCTTGCTCGTGGCGGCGTCCGCGATCTCCCCGGCGTTCGGCGCGAGCCGCCGCCCCGGGCCACCCGGACCCGCAGGCTGCTGCGACGCGTCCGGGGCGCCGCCCGGCGCCGACGGGTAGCCGTACGACGGAGCACCCGGATGCGGAGGCGGAGGCGTACTGCCCTGCGGCGCACCCGGCACGCCAGGACCGCCGGGAGGCGCCATGGGCACACCCGGCGGGGGCGTACCGGGACCGCCCGGCGCACCGGGATAGCCGTGCGGCGCAGCACCCGGAGGCGGAGGCGTACTGCCCTGCGGCGCCCCAGGTGCGGGCGTACCGCCGGGCGGCGGGAAGTTCTGCGCGCCCGGCGCGTTCGAGACATCGAGCGCCGGGGCGACCGCCGTCGGCGGCAGCTGGCTGCCGCCCGACATCAATGCCGTCTTCGCGTCCGGCGCGGCGGCCGGCGGATGCGGCACGGGCTCGTCCGAGTCGCTGAGCGGCGGTGCGAAGACCGTCGCGGGCAGCGGCACCGAGCGGTCCTCCCCGGCGTCCGCGTCCGCGTTCGTGTCCGTACCGGCCCAGGGCGTGGCCCCGGGAGGCGCGTCCGCCCCACCCTGCCCCGCAGCAGGCACTCCCGCGGCCTGCGCGCCGGAACCCGCCGCGGGCCAGGAGGCCCCACTGCCGGCCCCGGCGACAGCGCCCGGACCGGCCGGCCCCGCCGGCACACCGGCCCGGGTCTCCGCCGGCCCGGCACCCACGCCCGACCCCGCCGCACGCCCCTCGTCGTGCGAGCGGCGGTCCGGGATGCCCATCTTGTCCGCCGCCTCCTGCAGCCACTCCGGAGGAGTCAGCAGGAACGACGTCTGGTTCAGGTCGACGCGGGCGGCCGGCGGGCGCTGAACCGCGTCCCGGGGCTCGTCGGCGCGGCCGTACTCCTCCTCGTACCGGCGGATCACCTCACCCACCGGCAGAGCCGGCCACAGCGTGGCATCCCCGGTGTCCCGGGCGATGACCAGCCGCTGCCCGCCCGCGTCCGAACGCGGGCCCTCCGCACGGTCCTCGCCCCACACGACGAAGCCCAGCTCGAACTCCCGTACCCGCACCTCGCGGTGCTGGTACACCGGGACGTCGCCGTTGATCCACTCCTCGGCGCGCTCCTGCGCCTGCGCGTAGGTCACCATCGGAAGCTCACTCCCCCACCGGGCCGGACGCCGCCTGGCCGGACGTCACCGGAACGACACGTGCGAAACCGCCGTCCACCATCAGGTTCGCCACCGTCTCCAACTCCGGCGGATTACCGGCCAGTCGCGCGAGGAACGCGTCGAAGTCGTCACCGCACGGCCGCAGCAACCGCTCCACCCGCTCCGCCGGCGACCACGACGGATCCGTGTCGCCCGCGTCGTCGTACGCGCAGAACCACACCGAACCGACCCGCTCGCCCTTCACCTTCACCGCGAGCAGACCGCCCTGGGCGAAGGCGACACCGAGGTAGTCCTTCGTCAGGTGGTCACGCAGGCACTTGTTCACGTACACCAGGTCGTTGACCGCCGCCTCGTCGCGCACGGTGAAGAACGGCTGGTCCAGCAGCAGCCCCAGCTCGGCGTCGAGCGCCGTGCCCACCGGCGCGCAACCGCCCGCCGCCTTCAGGAAGGAGCGGTAGGCGCCCGGCAGGCGGTACCCCAGGTCCTCCTCCACACCCTGGACCTGCGACTCCGTCACCGCCACACCCGACTTCGGCAGCCCGAAGTGCGCCGGACGCGTCTCCTGCAACGGCCGTGTGCCCCGCTTGGCATGGTCCACCCGGGCCGTCGCCACCCCACCGTGGTGCCGCAGCAACGCCTTGACCTCGACCGGAACCAGCTCCAGCCGCCGCGTGCCGGCCACGTGGTGCCACGTCCAGCCGTGCGGCGTCGCCACGTCCGGCACGGTGTCCCACAACTCGTGCCGCGACGCGGCCAGCGCGGCGTTCGCTGACACAAAGTCCGTCAGCCGCAACTCGTCGACGCCGAAGCCCTCCGGCGGCTCGGCGATCTCCACCGCCACGCGCGCGTAGGGCGAGAAATCCGGGTAACCGCGCTCGTCCACACGTACCCCTCTCGGGTGACGTGCCGCCCGGACCGGATCCGGGAAGTGCACAACCTGCCCGGCGTAGGCCGCGTTCGGCGGCGCGGCTTGCTGCCCGAGCCGACCTGTCGTCATGGCGGTAGCCCCCTGCGGCGTTCTCTCTGGCCTTAAGCGGCGGTGTCGTTCGCGGATGGCGACAGCCTATGCGGTACACGCACCCCGGTCACCGGCCCACCGCCGCTACCGAACACCACTGCTGACGCTTGGCGTGACCAGCCGTCACCCCACCGTGACGACCGGCACCGGCCCTGGCGTGTCGGGCCGCCCCAGCTTCCGGACCAGCGACGGCATTTGGCACCCTGTGTCCTTCGGGGGGATGCCTTGGGAGGGAAGACGGATCAATGACTACTCTGCGGACCGGAGGTACGAGCGTGCGGGCCGGCGACCCTCGTATCGGCTGGAGCGGCACCGGCACGCCCCCCGCCCCGGCCCTCCTGCACCGCCGCGACGGCATCCTGCCCACCGTCGCCGCCGCCCTCTCCGTGCGCGGCGCCACCCTCACCGGCACCGCCGCCCGCGGCGACCAGCCCCCGCCCCTGCACCCCCTCGTCCAGGACTTCCTCGACACCCTCACCAGCGCCCAGCGCGACCGCTTCACCGGCCGCTGCGCCGAGACCATCCTCATCTCCCGGCACATCACCGCCGCCGACACCGCCCGCAGCAAACGCGCCGCGCGCAAACCCATGACCAACGGCGAGGCCCGGAAAGCCCTCAAGCAGGCCAAGCTCACCGCCCGCCACATACGCGAGGACGGCGATCCCCTGCACGGCGGCTTCGCCACCCCCTGCCGCGCCTGCACGGCCCTCAGCGCCCACTTCGGCGTCCACATCGTCAACCCCGACACGGCCGGCGGCTGAACCGCTGCCGACCGATCGGGCCGGCGTACGACCAGGCTGACGGCCGACCCGTCCGGCACCACGCTTCACGAATGAACGAAGGGCAGATGCATCCCGACCGCGCCGCCGCCTCCTCCTCGCGCTTCCCCGTACTCGTCGACACCGCCCTGCGCGGCGCGGGCTGGCAGCCCGGACGCTGGGACATCAAGCAGGCCGAGGTCTGGGCCGACACCCTGCGCGAGCACACCTCGCCCGCCGGGCACACCCACGCCGTGTTCCCCGCCGCCGTCGAGGCCTGGGCCGAGTTCGGCGGCCTGCGCATCAGCCCCACCGGCCCGGGCCGCCAGGTCGCCCCCGCGCTCCTGCACCTCGACCCGCTGCACGGCCTCCACCTCGCCCGCACCCTCGGCGACCTCGGCCGCGCCCTCGGCACGGAACTGTGCCCCCTGGGCGCGGAGACCGACACCGGCGCCCTGCTCGCCATCGACACCGAGGGCCGGGTCTACGCCCTCGACCACACCGGCGACTGGTACGTCGGCCCGGACATCGACCGGGCCCTGACCGCCCTCGTCACGGGCATCACACCGGCACGCCTCACGGCGGGCTGACCCGGGGGCCCCTGCGCCGCCAGGGCCCCTACACCGCCGGAATCACCGCCGACACCCGGAAGCCCCCCGCGTCCGTCGGCCCCGACACGAACACACCGCCCAGCCCGAGCACCCGCTCCCGCATCCCCAGGAGCCCGTTGCCTCCCGACGGCAGCCCCGCCGACGCCGACGCCGGCTCCGGAGGCGGCTCGTTCTCCACCTGCATCGCGATCTCCGAGACCCGGTGCGCCAGCCGCACGTACGTCTTCGCGCCCGCCGCGTGCTTGTGGGCGTTCGTCAGCGCCTCCTGCACCACCCGGTACGCCGTCTGCTCGATCTCCGCCGCATACGACCGCACCTCCCCCTCGACCGACAGGTCCACGACCATCCCCGCCGCCGCCGACTGCCCGATCAGCTCCTCCAGCTCCGACAGACACGGCCCGTCACCGACCACGTCCACCACGTCCTCGTCGACGGCCCGGGACGCCGCCTGCGCGGCAGCCGCCCGCACCACCGCCAACGGCACCGACGACGAGGACCGCTCCACGCCGTCGCCACCGTCCCCCGCCCGCAGCACCCCGAGCATCTCCCGCAGCTCGGTGAGCGCCTGCCGGCCCATGTCCCCCACCAGCGCCGCGTTCTTCACGGCCTTCTCCGGGTCCTTGCGCGCCACGGCCTGCAGCGCGGCGGCATGCACCACCATCAGGCTCACCCGATGCGCGACCACGTCGTGCATCTCCCGCGCGATCCGCGTCCGCTCCTCGCTGCGCGCCCACTCGGCGCGCTCCTCCGCCCGCTCCGCGAGCAACTGAAGCTCCCGTTCCAGACTGTCGGCGCGCTCGCGCAGGCTCTCCATCAGGCGCCGCCGCGCGCCGACGTACAACCCCAGGAGCACCGGCGGAGCCGTCAGCCCCAGCGAGGTCGCGATCGCCGCGAACGGTACGAACCAGTCACCGAGGGTGAGATCCCCCCGCGCCATGTCCTGCCGTACCCGTACGAACGTCACGATCAGCGTGGCGAGCAGCGACATCCCCGCCAGCGAGCCGATGATCCGCCGCGGCAGCTCCGCCGCGGCCAGCGTGTACAGACCGACGATGCCCATCAGGAAGCCCATCTGGGCCGGTGTGATCGCGATGGCGACCAGCACGACGGCGATCGGCCACTTCCGCCGCAGCAGCAGGGCCGAACCGGTGAGCAGCCCGAACACGATCCCCGCCGACGCCGGGATCCCCGCGTCCCGGGCGAACGGAACTCCCTCCGCGCTGCACTCCACCGCAGACACCAGCGCGAGACTCCCGTCGAGCACCGCACTGCGCCACCGCGCCCACCACCAGGGCCCGTTCAGTGCCCTGGCGTGGTCTTCCCCCGTCGTGGTCATACGTCCAGCCTACGGGCGCCCAGGGGCGCTTTTCCGGTGACTTTCCCCTACTGGCCTACACCACACCCCGTAATCGAACGGCAGCGAAAACCATCCTTGTCCATCGAACTGCTGAACCTCATCCGTTCGACTCCGGAACACTCCGGAACGATCCGTTCCCGCGGACGGTGCGAGCGGTGCACGTGAGCACCGACGACGACCACCGCGGCTGCCCCGTGATCAAAGTCCTGGGGGGAGCCGACTTGCACCGTCGCATCGGAGGGTCTTGGTACGGCATAGTGTGGGGTGCCGAATCGGCGGCCTGACGAGATGTCGGGTTCGGCCGAGTTCTGTCCCCCATGGTGTAACCAGGCAGCACTGAGGGTTTTGGTCCCTTAAGTTCAGGTTCGAATCCTGATGGGGGAGCTGCTTGCCCACGGGCCCTGACAGCACTGTCAGGGCCCGCTCTCATGTCCTGCACGAAACACCCCGGTATCCTGCGGCTGTCACCCCCACCCATCAAGAGCCGAAGGGCAACCCCGTGAGCGCCATTCGCCCGGCAGCCGTCGTCGTTCTCGCAGCGGGTGAGGGCACCCGTATGAAGTCGGCCACACCGAAGGTCCTGCACCAGATCTGCGGCCGTTCCCTGGTGGGCCACGTGCTCGCCGCCGCGCGCGAGTTGGAACCCGAGAACCTGGTCGTCGTCGTCGGCCACGCCCGTGAGCAGGTCACCGCGCACCTGGGCGAGATCGACCCCGGTGTGCGCACCGCCGTGCAGGCCCAGCAGAACGGGACCGGGCACGCCGTGCGGATGGCTCTGGAGGAGCTGGGCGGGTCGGTCGCCGGGACCGTCGTGGTCGTGTGCGGGGACACCCCGCTGCTCACCGGTGACACCCTGGCGCAGCTCGCCGCCACCCACCACGCCGACGGCAACGCCGTGACCGTGCTGACCGCCGAGGTGCCGGACGCCACCGGGTACGGGCGGATCGTGCGCGACGACGCGACCGGCGCTGTGACCGCGATCGTCGAGCACAAGGACGCCACCGACGCCCAGCGGGCGATCCGGGAGATCAACAGCGGGGTGTTCGCCTTCGACGGGCAGTTGCTGGCGGACGCGCTGAAGAAGGTGCGGACGGACAACAGCCAGGGCGAGGAGTACCTGACCGACGTTCTCGGGATCCTGCGCGGGGCCGGGCACCGGGTGGGTGCCTCGGTCGCCGGTGACCACCGGGAGATCGCCGGGATCAACAACCGGGTGCAGCTCGCCGAGGCCCGCCGCACCCTGAACGACCGTCTGCTGACGCGCGCGATGCTCGACGGCGTGACGGTGGTCGACCCGGCGACCACCTGGGTGGACGTGACCGTGACCTTCGAACGGGACGCGGTGGTGCACCCGGGGACCCAGCTGACGGGCTCGACGCACCTGGGCGAGGGTGCGGAGGTCGGGCCGAACTGCCGGCTGAAGGACACCGCGGTCGGCGCCGGGGCGCGGGTGGACAACACCGTGTCCGACGGGGCGGTGGTCGGGCCGCAGGCGAGCGTGGGGCCGTACGCCTACCTGCGCCCGGGTACGCGGCTCGGCCTGAAGGCGAAGGTCGGGACCTACGTGGAGACGAAGAACGCCTCCATCGGGGAAGGGACGAAGGTTCCGCATCTGTCGTACGTCGGTGACGCGACGATCGGCGAGCACACGAACATCGGCGCCGCGAGCGTGTTCGTGAACTACGACGGTCAGGACAAGCACCACACCACGATCGGGTCGCATTGCCGTACGGGTTCGGACAACATGTTTGTGGCTCCTGTCACGGTCGGGGACGGTGCGTACACCGCCGCCGGATCCGTGATCACGAAGGATGTGCCGGCCGGTTCGCTGGCCGTGGCCCGTGGTCAGCAGCGGAATATCGAGGGCTGGGTGGCCCGTAAGCGCCCGGGGAGCGCGGCGGCGAAGGCGGCCGAGACGGCTTCCCGGCAGGGCGTGGCCGAGGACTGACCGGAAACAGGTGCGCCGGACACGGCGTACCGTGATAAGTGCACATCCGCACACGTGCACCCCGCACCCCCCTACCAGCTGGTACGGCCTCTCGCGCCCAGCCGAGAGGTCGCGAGCAGCCGGCTGGCTGAGAACCTCTGAGGAGACAGTGCTGTGACCGGGATCAAGACGACCGGCGAGAAGAAGTTGATGTTCTTCTCCGGCCGCGCCCACCCCGAGCTTGCCGAGGAGGTCGCCCACCAGCTGGGTGTCGGGGTCGTCCCGACGAAGGCCTTCGATTTCGCCAACGGCGAGATCTACGTCCGCTACCAGGAGTCGGCCCGCGGCGCGGACTGCTTCGTGATCCAGAGCCACACGGCTCCGATCAACCAGTGGATCATGGAGCAGCTGATCATGATCGACGCGCTGAAGCGCGCGTCGGCGCGCTCCATCACGGTGATCGTGCCGTTCTACGGTTACGCACGGCAGGACAAGAAGCACCGGGGTCGTGAACCGATCTCGGCGCGTCTGATCGCGGACCTGATGAAGACCGCGGGGGCCGACCGGATCCTGACGGTCGACCTGCACACGGACCAGATCCAGGGCTTCTTCGACGGGCCCGTCGACCATCTGTTCGCGCTTCCGCTCCTCGCGGACTACGTGGGCGAGAAGGTGGACCGCGACAAGCTGACGGTCGTCTCCCCGGACGCCGGCCGCGTGCGCGTCGCGGACCGGTGGTGCGACCGGCTCGGCGCGCCGCTGGCGATCGTGCACAAGCGCCGCGACAAGGACGTGGCGAACCAGGTGACCGTCCACGAGGTCGTGGGTGAGGTCAAGGGCCGCGTGTGCGTCCTGGTCGACGACATGATCGACACCGGTGGCACGATCTGCGCGGCGGCCGACGCGCTGTTCGCGCACGGCGCCGAGGACGTCATCGTCACCGCCACGCACGGTGTGCTCTCCGGCCCGGCGGCGGACCGGCTGAAGAACTCCCGCGTGAGCGAGTTCGTGTTCACGAACACGCTGCCGACGCCGTCGGAGCTGGGCCGGGACCTGGACAAGATCAAGGTGCTGTCGATCGCTCCGACGATCGCGAGCGCGGTGCGTGAGGTGTTCGAGGACGGCTCGGTGACCAGCCTCTTCGACGAGCAGTGAGGTTTCTGCAACGCCTGAGCAGGCGCTGACGGAAGATCTTTTTGGGTGTGGCCTCCCCTGCCGAGTAGACTGCTGCAGTTGCTCGGCGAGGGAGGCCGTACTCGTTGTTCCGACGAGGTACGGCGGTCCGTAATCGACGCGCTCTTCGTAGCAGGCCGTTCGTGGCCGGGTGACCTCCCCCGAGCTCCAGGGAGCAGGGGGGACCCCCATCGTTCCGACGTCCTACGAGGAGTGATCCACATGTCCGAGGTGAAGCTCACCGCCGAGACCCGCACCGAGTTCGGCAAGGGTGCCGCCCGCCGCATCCGCCGCGACAGCAAGGTCCCCGGTGTTCTCTACGGCCACGGCTCCGAGCCGCTGCACCTGACCCTGCCGGGCCACGAGCTGCTGCTGGCGCTGCGCACGCCGAACGTCCTGATCTCCCTGGACATCGACGGCAAGACCAACGAGCTGGCGATCCCGAAGGCCGTTCAGCGCGACCCGCTGAAGGGCTTCCTGGAGCACGTCGACCTGCTGCTGGTCAAGCGTGGCGAGAAGGTCACGGTCGAGGTTCCGGTGCACACCGAGGGCGAGCTGGCCCCGGGCGGCAACCTGCTGGAGCACGTCCTGAACGCGCTGCCGGTCGAGGCCGAGGCCACCCACATCCCCGAGGCGCTCACCGTCTCCGTCGAGGGCCTGGAGGCCGGTGCCTCCGTCCTCGCCAAGGACATCGCCCTGCCGAACGGCGTCGTGCTCGCCGTCGAGGAGGACGCGGTCGTGCTGCAGGTCCTGCAGGCGCAGGCCGAGGAGGCCGCGGAGGGCGAGGGCGCCGAGGCCGCCGAGGGCACCGAGGCCTGATCGACGGTCGGGCCGTAGCGCCCCCGTCGGTACCACAGCGGTAGCGGTAATTCGCTCCAGCCGCTGCTTCCCTTGAGGGAGCAGCGGCTGTTGCATAAGGAGACATGGACGTGACCACCCCTGCCAGCGCCCCCTGGCTCATCGTCGGGCTCGGTAATCCCGGGCCGGAGTACGCCATGAACCGGCACAACGTCGGCTTCATGGTCGCGGACCTGCTCGCGGAGCGGATCGGGGGCAAGTTCAAGCGAGCGGGCAAGGCCCAGGCGCAGGTGCTGGAGGGGCGGATCGGCCCGGTCGGGCCGGCGAACCGCCGGGTGATCCTCGCCAAGCCCATGTCGTACATGAACCTGTCGGGCGGCCCGGTCAACGCGCTGCGCGACTTCTACAAGGTGCCGGTGGCGAACATCGTCGCGATCCACGACGAGCTGGACATCGACTACGGCACCCTGCGCCTGAAGCTGGGCGGCGGGGACAACGGGCACAACGGGCTCAAGTCGATGACGAAGGCGATGGGCGCGGACTACCACCGGGTCCGGTTCGGGATCGGCCGACCGCCGGGGCGGATGCAGGTCGCGGACTTCGTGCTGAAGGACTTCTCCTCGGCGGAGCGCAAGGAGCTGGACTACTTCGTGGACCGGGCGGCGGACTCGGTGGAGTGCCTGGTGACCGAGGGGCTGGAGCGGGCGCAGAGCGCCTACAACTCCTGAGCGCACCGGGCGTATGATCCCGGCCATGCCTGCCACAGCCGTCACCGTCCGCCAGGCCTCCCAGACCGCGTTGCGGTTCGGACGCGTCGGCGCGGCGGGTGCGATCGCCGCGCTGATCCTCATCGGCGGGGTGTGGGCCTCCTGGGGGACCGCGCAGCACGTGATGCTGACGAAGGGGCGTGAGCGCGGCACGGTGAAGGTGGTGCGCTGCGCCGGCAGCCGGTGCACGGGTCCGTTCACGCCGGTGTCCGCGGGCGCGGCGGCCCGGCGGGACGTGATGCTCGAGAAGTCCGTGGCGGTGCGCAAGGGGCGGACGTACGACGTCGTCCTCAAGCCCGGGACCGGGGACGCGGTGCGGTCCGGACCCGCGGGGATCCTGTACGCCTGGGCGCCGCTCGGCGGGGCGCTGCTGCTGGCCGCGGTGGTGGTCGCGGGCGGGATGCGGCTGACGCGGGCGGCGTGGGTGCTGGGCGGCTTCGGTGCGGCGCTGCTGACGGCGGCGTTCCTGGCGTTGCAGTGACGCCGTGCAGCATGGTGGTGGGCGCGGGCGCCTGCCCGGTGGTGCGGCGCCGGAGGGTTCGGCAGGGCTGACGCGGGCCGGAAACGGGCGGTGCCCCGGGGTCGTACGACCCCGGGGCACCGTCGTTCGGAGAGGGGTCAGCCGGTGTTGCGCAGGCCCGCCGCCACGCCGTTGACCGTGAGGAGCAGGGCGCGGGAGAGCAGCGGGTCGGGCTCGGCGCCCGCGGCCACCGCGTCGCGCTGGCGCTTGAGCAGGGTGACCTGGAGGTAGGAGATCGGGTCCAGGTAGGCGTCGCGGATGGTCAGGGTCTGCCGGAGCGCCGGCTGGGCGTCGAGGAGTTCCTCCTCGCCGGTCACCCGCAGCACCTCGCGGACGGTCAGTTCGTGTTCGGCCCTGATGGTGTCGAACACGTGCTTGAGCTCGTCCGGGACGAGGGTGTCGACGTAGTGCTGGGCGATGCGGAGGTCCGTCTTCGCCAGCGTCATCTCGACGTTGGAGATGAAGTTGCGGAAGAAGTGCCACTGCTCGTGCATCTCGTCCAGGACGGTGTCCAGGCCGGCCTCGCGCAGCGCCTTGAGGCCGGAGCCGACGCCGTACCAGCCGGGGACGATCTGCCGGGACTGGGTCCAGCCGAACACCCAGGGGATGGCGCGCAGGCCGTCCAGGCCGGCGCCCGAGTCGGGACGCCGCGAGGGCCTGGACCCGAGGTGCAGTTCGGCGAGCTGGTCGACGGGGGTGGAGGCGAAGAAGTAGGCGGGCAGGTCGGGGTCCTCGACCAGACCGCGGTAGGCGGCGTGGGCGGCGTCGGAGACGACGTCCATGGCGGCGTCCCAGCGGGCGAGGGCCTCGTCGGACTGACGGGGGGCGGTGTGCAGCGCGGAGGCCTGCAGGGTGGCCGCGACCGTCAGTTCCAGGTTCTCCCGGGCCAGGGAGGGGATGAGGTACTTGTCGGAGATGACCTCGCCCTGCTCGGTGACCTTGATCTCGCCCTCCAGGGTGCCCCAGGGCTGGGCGAGGATGGCGTCGTGGGAGGGGCCGCCGCCGCGGCCCACGGTGCCGCCGCGGCCGTGGAAGAGGCGGAGGCGGACGCCGTAGCGGTGGGCGACGTCACGCAGGCGGCGCTGGGCGCGGTGGATCTCCCACTGGCTGGTGGTGATGCCGCCGAACTTGGAGGAGTCGGAGTAGCCGAGCATGACCTCCTGGACGTCTCCGCGCAGCGCGACCAGGCGCCGGTAGGAGGGGTCGGAGAGCATGTCCTCGAGGATGGTGTCGGCGGCCCGCAGCTCGTCGGTGGTCTCCAGCAGCGGGACGATGCCGATCCTGGCCCAGCCGGCGTGCAGGTCGATGAGGCCGGCCTCGCGGGCGAGGACGGCGGCGGCGAAGACGTCGTCGGCGCCCTGGCACATCGAGATGATGTACGACTCGATGACCTCCGGGCCGAACACCTCCAGCGCCTTCTTGACCGTCTGGAAGACGCCGAGGGTCTTCTCGCCGGCCGCGTCGACGGGTGCCGGGGTGGGGGCCAGCGGCCTGCGGGAACGCAGCTCCTTGGCGAGGAGCTTGGCCCGGTACTCGCGGGGCATGTCGGCGTAGCGCCAGGACTCCTCGCCGAGCCGGTCGAAGAGCTGGCCGAGGGCGTGGTGGTGGGCGTCGGCGTGCTCGCGTACGTCCATGGTGGCGAGCTGGAGGCCGAAGGCTGCCAGGGTGCGGATGGTGCGGTTGATGCGCCCGTCGGCGAAGAGGCCGCCACGGTGCTCGCGCAGGGACGCCTGGATGATCCGCAGGTCCTTGAGCAGCTCGCCGGTGCCGAGGTAGTCACGGCCTTCCTCGTGCGGGGTGCCCTTGGCGAGGCGCTGCTTGGTGTTCTCCAGCTTCTGCCGGATGCAGGTGGCCTTGAGCCGGTAGGGCTCCTCGGCGTTGAGGCGCTTGTAGCGGGGGCTGATCTCGGGCAGCCGCTCGAGGTCGGTCTCCAGGGAGGTGAGGAGTTCCTCGGTGGCGCCGCTGTAGCGGATGGAGTTGGAGAGCAGTCCGCGCAGCTCGTCGATCGTCTCCAGGGCGTCGTTGATGCCGTGCTCGTGCTGGAGGATCAGGACGTCCCAGGTGACCTGGGGCGTGACGTTCGGGTTGCCGTCGCGGTCGCCGCCGATCCAGGTGCCGAAGGTGAGGGGGCGGGTGTCCTCGGGGAGCCGGACGCCGACGCGCTCCAGTTCCGCGCTGAGGTCCTCCAGGACGTCACCGACGGCGCCGGCGTGCAGTTCGTCCAGGTAGTAGATGGCGTTGCGGGCTTCGTCGGCGGGCTCGGGGCGCACCACGCGCAGCTCGTCCGTCTGCCACACCAGGTCGATGTTCTCGGCGAGGCGGATGTCGTGGCGACGGCGGTCGGAGTCGAGGACGGGGGTGTCCAGCAGCTCGGCGATGCGCCGGAGCTTGTTGAGGACCGACCGGCGCGCGGCCTCGGTGGGGTGTGCGGTGAACACCGGGCGGACGTTCAGGTGCTCGACCGTCTGCCGGAGGTGCTCGGGGTCGGCGTCCTTCAGGCGGTCGGCGGTGCGGGCGAGCAGTCCGCCCTCGGCGGCGCGCCTGGCGCGCAGCTCACGGCCGCGGTGCACCTGCTCGGTGACGTTGGCCAGGTGGAAGTAGGTGGAGAAGGCGCGGACCAGCTGCGCGGCGGTCTGCAGTTCGGTCCCGCGCAGCAGCTCGGCGGCGGCCTCGCCGTCCTCGCGGGTGAGGCGGCGGACCTTCTCGACCAGTTCGAGGAGCTCGGGGCCCTCCTGCCGGACGAGGGTCTCGCCGAGGAGGTCACCCAGTCGCCGGATGTCGGCGCGCAGCGCGGTGCTGGTCGTCGCGGTGCGGGTAGTCAGGTCGTCGGCACTGCTCACAGGTGCGGCTCCTTGCAGTGTTGAAGCTCGTCTGGAGGGGAACCCGGCCGTCGGCCCTGCGGCGGGGGTGCCGCATACCGGCCGGAGCGTCCGGGAAGGAAACGAAGCGGACCGCGCTGTCCGACCGATACCAAGGATAGGTGTCCACGCGGACGCGCAGGCTCGTGGGCTCTTGCCGCCGGGGGGCACGCTGCCATACTTACGATGCCGTAGGTTACGGAACCGTAGGAAGTATCGCCCTGCTCCCGTCCGGTCCCGTCGACCCGGCGCCCACCTCAACCCTCGACCCCACAGGGGACGCGCAATGACGCCAAGTTCCGATGTGATCGACGACGCTCCGAAAGCCGCCGGCACACCTTCCGCCTCCGCCACGCTGGGCGGTGAGCAGAAGCGTTCGGTCGAGCAGCTCACGCTGCTGCTCTTCATCATCGTCCCGTTCCTGGCGCTGGTGGCGGCGGTGCCGCTGGCCTGGGGCTGGGGGGTGAGCTGGCTCGACCTGGGCCTGATGGTGTTTTTCTACTACCTCGGCTGCCACGGCATCACGATCGGCTTCCACCGGTACTTCACCCATGGCTCGTTCAAGGCCAAGCGGCCCCTGCGCATCGCGCTCGCGGTCATGGGGTCGATGGCGGTCGAGGGCCCGCTGGTGCGCTGGGTGGCCGATCACCGCAGGCACCACAAGTTCTCCGACGCGGAGGGCGACCCGCACTCCCCCTGGCGCTACGGCGAGACGATCCCGGCGCTGCTGAAGGGCCTGTGGTGGGCGCACATCGGCTGGATGTTCGACGAGGAGCAGACCCCGCAGGACAAGTACGCGCCGGATCTGATCAAGGACCCGGCGATCCGGGCGGTCTCCCGCCAGTTCGTCCTGTGGACCGCCGTCTCCCTCCTGCTGCCGCCGCTGATCGGCGGGCTGGTGACGATGTCCTGGTGGGGGGCGTTCACCGCGTTCTTCTGGGGTTCGCTCGTGCGAGTGGCGCTGCTGCATCATGTGACGTGGTCGATCAACTCGATCTGCCACGCGGTGGGCAAGCGCCCGTTCAAGTCGCGCGACCGCTCGGGCAACGTGTGGTGGCTGGCGGTCCTGTCCTGCGGCGAGTCCTGGCACAACCTGCACCACGCCGACCCGACCTCGGCGCGCCACGGGGTGATGCGCGGCCAGCTGGACTCCTCGGCGCGGTTCATCCGCTGGTTCGAGCAGCTCGGCTGGGCGTACGACGTGCGCTGGCCGTCACGCTCGCGTATCGATTCCCGCCGTAACACCGGGGAAGGCGGTTCCGGACGCCGGAAGGAGACCGCCAAGGCGGCATGATTGACGCCGTGGCGACCGATTCGAGCAGTAATCCAGGCAACGACAAGCAGCGGCGGACCCGCCGGACCCGTATGACCGGTGCCGAGCGCCGCCAGCAGTTGCTGGAGATCGGTCGCACCCTCTTCGCAGCCAAGGGTTTCGAGGGCACGTCGGTCGAGGAGATCGCGGCGAAGGCCGGGGTGTCCAAGCCCGTGGTGTACGAGCACTTCGGTGGCAAGGAGGGGCTGTACGCGGTGGTGGTGGACCGTGAGATGCGCCGCCTGCTGGACATGGTGACCAGCTCGCTGACCGCGGGCCACCCTCGTGAGCTGTGCGAGCAGGCGGCCTTCGCGCTGCTCGACTACATCGAGGAGTACACGGACGGTTTCCGCATCCTGGTCCGCGACTCCCCGATCCCCCAGTCCACGGGGTCCTTCGCCTCGCTGATCTCGGACATCGCCACGCAGGTGGAGGACATCCTGGGCCGCGAGTTCAAGTCCCGCGGCTTCGACCCCAAGCTCGCGCCGCTGTACGCCCAGGCCCTGGTCGGCATGGTTGCCCTGACCGGCCAGTGGTGGCTGGACGTCCGCCGCCCGAAGAAGGCGGAGGTGGCGGCGCACCTGGTCAACCTGGCGTGGCACGGGCTGGACGGTCTGGAGCCGAAGCCGCGGCTGATCGGGCACCGCAAGAGCTAGCGGTATCCGTCGCCCGGGTGTTGATCACCCGATGTGATGACCTTTGTCGGTTACGGCGGCTACGGTGGGTACACAGGCCGAGAATCCCGCTCATGGGAGGAATCACCATGACTGCCGAGTCGAGCGCCGCACACATCCGACTGCCCGTGCCGCCGCCCGAAGGCTTCACGGTGGACGACCTGTTCAGCCTGCCGGACCTCCCGCCGCACACCGAGTTGATCGACGGGAGCCTGGTCTTCGTGAGTCCGCAGCGACGTTTCCATATGCTGATGGTCGACTTGCTGGTGAACGGACTGCGCTCGACATTGCCGAGCGATCTGAGTGTCGAGCGGGAGATGACCGTGGTCCTGGGCCGCCGCAATGCTCCTGAACCGGACATCAGTGTCGTCCGTACGGAAGCTGTCACCGGCCTTGAGCAGACCCGGTTCGAGGCGGAGGACCTGGTGCTCGCCGTCGAGGTCGTCTCCCCGGACTCCGAGGCCCGTGATCACGACACCAAGCCTTCCAAGTACGCAGCCGCCGGAATTCCCCACTTCTGGCTGGTCGACATGGCCGAGGGCAATCAGCACCCCGTGGTCCGGACCTACGAGTTGGACCCGGTGACCAGGGCGTACGCGCTCACGGGCATCCACCACGACAAGCTCGAACTCTCCGTGCCTTTCGACATCGACATCACTCTGGACCCTCTGATGAGGCCCCTGTAGCCACCGGCTCCAGGAACTCCAGCCGGTTGCCCACCGGATCCTCCGAGTAGAAGCGCCTGTGGCCCGGGAGGTTGTCGTCCCAGGTGACGGGCGCCCCGCGGGCCGCGAGCCGGGCGGCGAACGCCTCGATGTCCGTCACGCGCAGCCCGGGGTGGGCCTTCCTCGCAGGGCGGAAGGCGTCCTCGGCACCCACGTGGAGCTGGACCGGGCCCGCCTCGAACCAGCAGCCGCCGCGGGCCGCCAGCACCGGCGGTTTCGGGATCTCGGTCATCCCGAGGACGTCCACGTAGTACGCCCGCAGCATGTCCTCCGAGCCGGGCGGGGCCGCCAGCTGTACATGGTCGAGGGCGACGAGCATGGTCAGGCCTCCTTCACGGCCACGGCGAAGAGCCGGCGGAACGGCAGGACGGTGCCGTAGGGGGCGCTCGGGTAGGCATCCCGCAGCAGGTCCCGGTACTCGGCGAGGAACGCGTCGCGCGCCTCGGGGTCGTCGGCGAGCACGGTGAGGGCCGGGCGCAGCGCCGTCCCCTTCGCCCAGTCCAGGACCGGGTCCTCGCCGGTCAGGACGTGCAGGTACGTCGTCTGCCAGACATCTACGGCGCAGCCCAGCCGGGCGATGCGGTCCAGGTAGGCGCCGGGTTCGTGGACGGAGTCCTCGCGGCGCAGGACACCGGCGAGGCGGGTCTTCCAGCGGGGAGTGGCGGCCAGGTCGCGCAGCAGGGCGTGCAGCGGGGCGTCGACGTTGTCGGGGACCTGGAAGGCGAAGGTGCCGCCGGGCTCGAGGGCGGCGGTCCAGTCGGCGAAGCGGTCGGCGTGGCCGGGCACCCAGTGCAGGGTCGCGTTGCTGATGATGAGGTCGTAACGCTCCTGGGGCCGCCAGGTGCGTACGTCCGCGGAGGCGAAGTCGAGGCGCCCCCCGCCGGCGGTCGGCCCGGCGAAGTCCACGTGCGCCCGGTCGAGCATCTCGGGCGAGTTGTCGTACCCGGTGATGTGCGCGGTGGGCCAGCGGTCGGCGAGCAGGGCGGTGACATTGCCGGGGCCGCAGCCCAGGTCGGCGATCCGGGGACGCCTTGCGGGCGGTTCCGCCGGCAGTTCGGGGACACGGGCGAGCAGGTCGGCGAAGGGGCGGGCGCGGTGACCGGCGTGGCGCAGGTACTGGCCGGGATCCCAGTTCGGCTTGGTCATGACTCCACTGTCGCCCCCAGTTATCTCGATGTCAAGAAGCTTGAGGTCAAGAGACTTCACATCGACACAACCACTACACTGATCGCATGGAGGACGAGGTCGATCGGCTGGTGGCAGCGTGGCGCCGGGAGCGTCCGGACCTCGACGTGGAGCCGCTGGAAGTGCTCAGCCGGGTGAGCAGACTGGCCCGGCACCTGGATCGCGCGCGCCGGCTCGCCTTTTCCGAGCACCAGCTCGAGCCCTGGGAATTCGATGTGCTGACCGCGCTCAGGCGGGCGGGCACGCCCTACCAGCTCTCCCCCGGGCAGTTGCTGACGCAGACCCTCGTCACCTCGGGCACGATGACCAACCGGATCGACCGGTTGGCGAAGAAGGGCCTGGTGGAGCGGCTGCCCGACCCCAGCGACCGGCGGGGTGTGCTGGTCCGGCTGACCGACACGGGCCGGGACCGCGCGGACCAGGCGCTGGCCGGGCTGCTGGACCAGGAACGAGCGCTCCTCGCCGAACTCTCCCGTAGCCAGCGGGCCGAACTGGCGGACCTGCTACGCCAGCTGACCGCCCCGTTCGACAACATCCCCGGCTAGGTCGGCGGGCCCCACCCCGGCCCGGCGGGCGAGGGCGACGGCGGCGAGGGTGGAGTGGACGCCCAGTTTGCCGAGGACGTTCTGCATATGGGTGCGCACGGTGTGCGGGGAGAGGTAGAGCCGTTCGGCCACGGCCTTGCGGCCCAGCCCCGCGACCATGCAGCGCAGCACCTCTCGCTCGCGCGGGGTCAGGGACTCCACCAGCCGCTCGCTCTCGGTGCGGTGCCTGCGCGCGGTCGTCAGTTCCTTCAGGACCGCGGTGAGCAGGGCGGGCGGCAGATGGGTCTCGTCGCGCAGCACCCCGCGTATCACCGTCAGCAGCCGGGACAGCGAGCAGTCCTTGGCGACCCAGCCGGAGGCGCCGGCCTGGAGCGCGAGCGCCGCACGCCGGGGGTCGTCCTTATCGGCGAGCACCACGGTCCGCACCCCGGGCTGCGCCGCCCGGATCCCCGCGACCAGGGAGATCCCGTCGACCAGCCCCTCCTCGTCCCCCTCCTGCACGGGCACGGCCGGGCGGGCGCCGGGCCGGTCGCAGCCCAGGTCGGCGTCGACCAGGAGGACGTCGTAGCGGCGGCCGTCCGCCGCCGCCCGCTCCAGGCAGCGCATCGCGGCCGGACCGCTGCCGGCGGCGAAGACGTCGACGTCGGGCTCGGCGGCCAGGGCCGCGGCGAGCGACTCGGCGAAGATGCGGTGGTCGTCGACGACCAGGACTCGGATGCGAACCACGAAACCCCCTTCCCCAGACTCCGCATGGAGCAGGGGATATCCAGGTCCGGAAAAGCCCGGAATGCTCCGGAGAACGACGACCCGTGCGAGGACGGCACCCGCGGAAAGTTCGCCCACCGCACGGCCGCCGCCGTTGCGCAGACTGCTACCCCACCGCGAGCGCCGTACCCGCCTGTCTCGCCCCCTGATCGGCACCGGCCCCCACCGATGCTGTTCCTCAGAGTACGGACGGGAGCACACAGCGGAAGGAAATTTACAGAACTGGCACTCCGGCGCGTTTATGGTGTGGCGCATGTTTCGAATTGAGGCGGGAGTCGACAAGGAACGACGCGATCTGCTGCGCTCGCGGCTGCGGGAGACCAATAACGCTGCCTCCCCGGCCCTGGCGGCCCTACGCGGCACGCCCGAGGAGCGACAGGTCCCCCTCCACGTCTGGGCACTGGGCGAGACCGGCGACCTGGCCGGCGGCCTGGTCGGCCACACGTGGACGGCCTGGCTGCACATCACCTACCTGTGGGTCGACGCCGTCCACCGGGGCACCGGCCTCGGATCCCAGCTCCTTGCGGAGGCCGAACGCATCGCCGCCGCCGACCGCGCCTGCACGGCCGCCCGCCTGGAGACCTGGGACTTCCAGGCCCCCGAGTTCTACAAGAAGCAGGGCTACGAGGTGGCGGGCGTGATCCCGGACTATCCCCCGGGGATCACGGAGTACATCCTGACCAAGCGCCTGGGCTGACAGGGGCTCACTCCGACGGCGGCGGGGGCGGCGGGGGCGGGTACGGCGGCCGGGGCGGGATCCGTGGCGCGGGCGAGCCCACCGGCGGGGGCGGCGGAGGCTCCATCGACCGGCGGGGGCGAGGTGCCGGCGGCCGGGGTGTGAAGGGCGGGGGCGCGGACGGGGGCGGCGGGGGCGGGGTAAGTCCGCCGTCCGCCAGCACCGGGCCACCTGCCCGCAGCCGCTCGAGGGTCTGCTCGGCCCTGCGGCGGGCCCGCGGGTCGTCGTCGCGCTGGAAGAGCAGATGCAGGGTGACGGGACCGTGAAAGCCGAGCAGCACATAGCGGGGGCTACGACGGCGTTCGACGGAGAGCAGCCGGTATCCGAGCGCGTGCGCGATCTCCTCGGCCCTGGGTCTCGCCGCCACACCGAGCCGCAGTTCGACCTGGCCACGGCCGTTGAACCGGGACCGTATCTCGTCGTCGTGCACGTCGCCCCACCTCCGCAACGACCGTCAGCCCCGCACAGGAGGCGGGGCTGACGAGGCTAGCGGAAGGTCAGACGAGCCGCCGCGCCCCCGGCGACGGCACCGCCTCGAAGACGCGCGGTGCCCGGAAGCCGGCCGTGGCGAAGGCTTCCTCGACCGCCTTCGTGAGCGTGTCGACGTCCGCCGCCTCCGCCAGGACGATCGCCGAGCCGCCGAAGCCGCCGCCGGTCATGCGGGCGCCGAGGGCGCCGGCGGCGAGGGCCGTGTCGACGACCAGGTCGAGCTCCGGGCAGGAGATGCGGAAGTCGTCACGCAAGGAGGCGTGGCCCTCGGTGAGGACCGGGCCGATGGCGCGGGTGTCCCCGGACCGGAGCAGGGACACGACGCGCTCGACCCGCTCGTCCTCGGTGACGACGTGCCGGACCAGGCGGCGTACCTCCTCCTCGTCGCCCAGGCGGGCCAGCGCCGCGTCCAGCTCGGCGTAGGGAATGTCCCGCAGGGCGTCCACGCCGAGCAGCGCGGCCCCCTTCTCGCAGCCCGCCCGGCGCCTGCCGTACTCGCCGCCGCTGTGGGCGTGCTTGACCTGGGTGTCGACGACCAGCAGGCGCAGGCCCTCGGCGGCCAGGTCGAAGGGGATCTGCTGCTGGGACAGGTCGCGGGTGTCGAGGAACAGGGCATGGCCCTGCTCGCAGCAGGCCGACGCCGTCTGGTCCATGATCCCGGTCGGCGCGCCGACGTAGATGTTCTCCGCGCGCTGGCACAGGCGGGCCAGCTGCCAGCGCTGCAGGCCGAGGCCGTGGAGGTCGTTCAGCGCGAGCGCGATCACGACCTCCAGGGCGGCCGAGGAGGACAGGCCCGCACCCGTGGCGACCGTCGAGGTCAGATGGATGTCCGCGCCGGTCACCGCATGGCCCGCCGCGCGCAGCGCCCAGACCACGCCCGCCGGGTACGCCGTCCAGTCCTGGTCGCTCTGCGGGGTCAGGGCGTCCACGCGCAGCTCGACGATCCCGTCCTCGACGTCCGCCGAGTGCAGGCGCAGGACGCCGTCGTCCCGGCGCGAGAGTGCCGCCGTCACCCGGTGCGGGAGGGCGAACGGCATGACGAAACCGTCGTTGTAGTCGGTGTGCTCGCCGATGAGGTTGACCCGGCCCGGCGCCGCCCACACCCCTTCCGGCTCGGCCCCGTACAGCTCGGCGAAGCGCTCCCGGACCTGCTGTGCCCCCACTACTGCTCCCTTGCGACGCTCTGTGCGAACTCCCAGGCGTCCGCGACGATCCCGGCGAGGTCCGCGCGGGACGGGTTCCAGCCCAGCTCCTCGCGGGCACGGTCGGCGGCGGCGACCAGGACGGCGGGGTCGCCGCCCCGGCGCGGGGCGACCACCTCGGGGATCGGGTGCCCGGTGACCGAGCGGACGGTCTCGATGACCTCGCGGACCGAGAAGCCGTTGCCGTTGCCGAGGTTGCAGATCAGGTGCTCGCCCGGCCGGGCGGCCGTCAGGGCCAGGAGGTGGGCCTCGGCCAGGTCGGCGACGTGGATGTAGTCGCGGATGCAGGTGCCGTCGGGGGTGGGGTAGTCGTCGCCGTAGACCGAGATCGCGTCGCGGCGGCCCTGGGCGACCTGGAGGACCAGCGGGATCAGGTGCGACTCGGGATCGTGGCGCTCGCCGTGGGCGCCGTACGCGCCCGCGACGTTGAAGTAGCGCAGGGACACCGCCGCCAGACCGTGGGCGTGCGCCTCGCCGGTGATCATGTGGTCGACGGCGAGCTTGGAGGCGCCGTAGGGGTTGGTCGGCTTCGTCGGTGCACTCTCGACGATCGGGACCTGCTCCGGCTCGCCGTACGTGGCCGCCGTGGAGGAGAACACCAGCCTGCGCACGCCCGCCTCGCGCATCGCGCCGAGCAGGGCCATGCTGCCGCCGACGTTGTTGTCCCAGTACTTCTCCGGCTTCACCACCGACTCGCCGACCTGGGAGGAGGCGGCGAAGTGCAGCACGCCGTCGTAGGAGGAGTCGAGCCACTTGGCGGCGTCGCGGATGTCGCCCTCAACGAAGGCCGCCCCGGCGGGCACGCCCTCACGGAAGCCGGTGGAGAGGTTGTCGAGGACCGTGACCTCGTGGCCGGCCTCCAGCAGATGCTGGGCCACCACGCTGCCGACGTACCCCGCCCCGCCCGTCACCAGGTACTTCATGAACTCGCTACCTCTCGCAGTCGCTCGGCCGCGCGCTCCGGCGGCACATCGTTGATGAACACGCTCATGCCGGACTCGGAACCCGCGAGGAACTTCAGCTTGCCGGAAGTGCGGCGAATGGTGAAAAGCTCGAGGTGGAGCGCGAAGTCGCCACGCGTGACGCCGTCGAACTCCTCCAGCCTGCCGAAGGGGGCCTGGTGCCAGGCCGCGATGTACGGCGTCGGAGGCTCACCCTCGCCGAAGATCCGGTCGAAGCGCCTCAAGAGTTCCAGATAGAGCTGGGGGAATTCTGTGCGTGCCCCCTCGTCGAGCGCGAGCAGGTCGGGGACGCGACGCTTGGGGTAGAGATGGACCTCGTACGGCCAGTGCGCCGCGTAGGGCACGAAGCCCACCCAGTGTTCACCCTCAAGGACGACCCGCTCACCGGCGAGTTCCCGCTCCACAACGGCGTCGAACAGGTTCTCCCCGCCGGTCGCCTCCTTGTGGGCGGCGAGCGAGCGGAGCATCAGGGCGGTGCGGGGGGTGGTGAAGGGGTATCCGTAGATCTGCCCGTGCGGATGGCCGAGGGTCACACCGATCTCGGCACCGCGGTTCTCGAAACAGAACACCTGCTCCACGGAGGGCAGATGCGACAGCTCCGACGTCCGGTCCGTCCACGCGTCCAGCACCAGGCGCGCCTGCTCCTCGGTGAGGCCGGCGAAGGACGCGTCGTGGTCGGAGGTGAAGCAGACGACCTCGCAGCGTCCGCAGTCGCCGGCCAGCGAGGGGAAACGATTCTCGAAGACGACGACGTCGTACGAGGAGTCGGGGATCTCGCTGAGCCGCTCGCCCCGCGTCGGGCACAGCGGGCATTCGTCGGCCGGCGGGTGGTAGGTGCGGCCCTGGCGATGCGAGGCGACGGCGACCGCGTCACCGAGCAGTACGTCACGGCGGGTCTGGGACGTGGTGTGGGTCCGCTCCAGCGGGCGGCGGTCCACGGCGTCGCGCACGGCGTCGTCGCGCAGGTCGTAGTAGATCAGCTCACGACCGTCGGCCAGCCGGGTCGAGGTCTTCTTCACGCGGACTCCTCTAGGTCCCGCAGCAATCACTCAACACAATCAAACATAACAGACCACAATTCGACAATATCTCGAGCGATCACGATCGAACAAAGAAAACCATCAGAAGTGTTCAGTTTCTAAACGCGGAGGCATAGGTTCCGCTCTGATCAGTTCGCGCAACGAAGCGAGTTCGTCATGCACACCCCCACACACGCCCCTCTGCTGGCGGCGGGGCTACGGCTCCCCACGAACGGGCTGGACTACACGATCCTCGGGATCTACTTCGTCGTCGTCCTCGGCATCGGCTTCGGGGCCCGCCGCTCGGTGAAGACCAGCCTCGACTTCTTCCTCTCCGGGCGCTCGCTGCCCGCGTGGATCACCGGCCTCGCCTTCATCTCGGCGAACCTGGCGGCCACCGAGATCCTGGGCATGGCGGCGAACAGCGCCCAGTACGGCGCATACACCGTGCACTGGTACTGGATCGGCGCCATCCCCGCGATGGTCTTCCTGGGCCTGGTGATGATGCCCTTCTACTACGGCAGCAAGGTCCGATCGGTCCCCGAGTTCCTGCTGCTGCGCTTCGACAGGGGCGCCCACCTGTTCAGTTCGATCCTGTTCGCCTTCGCGGCGATCCTGATCGCCGGTGTGAACCTGTACGCCCTCTCGATCGTCGTCGAGGCGTTGCTCGGCTGGCCGCAGTGGGTGGCGATCGTGGTCGCCGGCGCCTTCGTGCTGGCGTACATCACCCTGGGCGGTCTGTCCTCGGCGATCTACAACGAGGTGCTCCAGTTCTTCGTGATCCTGGCCGCCCTCATCCCGATCACCGTCCTCGGCCTGAAGAAGGCCGGCGGCTGGAGCGGCCTGACCGACAAGCTCACCGCCGACCACGGCCACGACTTCACCACCGCCTGGGGCGGCACCGGCATCGGCAGCGTCAACCCGCTGGGCGCCAACTGGCTGACCATCGTCCTCGGCCTCGGCTTCGTGCTGTCCTTCGGCTACTGGACCACCAACTTCGCCGAGGTGCAGCGCGCCCTGTCCGCGAGGAACCTCTCCGCCGGACAGCGCACCCCGCTGATCGCCGCGTACCCGAAGATCTTCATCGTCTTCCTCGTGATGATCCCCGGGCTGGTCGCCGCCGCGCTCGTCCCGAAGTTCGGCACCTCCGCATCCGGCTACCAGTACAACGACGCGATCCCCTACCTGATGCAGGAGCTGCTGCCCAACGGCGTGCTCGGCATCGCGGTGACGGGCCTGCTCGCCGCGTTCATGGCCGGCATGGCGGCGAACGTCTCGTCCTTCAACACGGTGTTCACCAACGACATCTGGGCCAAGTACGCCGTACGGCACCGCGAGGACGAGTACTACGTGCGGTTCGGCCGCCTGATCACCGTCATCGGTGTCTGCGCCTCCGTCGGCACCGCGTTCCTGGCGTCGTCGTTCTCGAACATCATGAGCTACCTGCAGACGCTGTTCTCCTTCTTCAACGTGCCGATGTTCGTCGTCTTCGTCGTCGGCATGTTCTGGAAGCGGGCGTCCGCGAAGTCCGGCTTCTGGGGACTGCTCGCCGGCACCGTGACCGCGATGGTCAACTACTTCGTGGTCTACAAGAAGGGCATCATCGCGATCCCCACCGACCAGGGCGCCAACTTCGTCTCCGCGATCGCGGGCTTCATCGCCGGCGCGGTCGTGATGGTCGCGGTGTCCCTGTTCACGAAGCCGAAGCCGGCCGAGCAGCTCCAGGGCCTGGTCTACGGCACCCGTTCCCCCGGCATGGCCGAGCCGCCCGCCCCCGGCGACGAGGCCTGGTACCGCAGGCCCGCCCTGCTGGGCTGGGGTGCCGTGATCCTGGCCGCCGCCTGCTACGTCCCGTTCTCGTTCTGACCACGAGAGAAGGGAAAAACCATGACCGAGCCATCCGAGCACTCCGAGCAGTTCGACTTCTCCGCCTCTTCCGAGGAGGAGATCCAGGAGGAGGTCACCGAGCTGGAGCACAGGTCGGCGACCGCGGCGCGCATCTTCGACCTGCGCCGCATCATCGGCGGCCTGTTCGTCGTGTACGGCGTCATCATCACGGTCACCGGCGTCACCGACACCCGGTCCGCGATCGACAAGGCCCAGGGAGTCAACATCAACCTGTGGACCGGCATCGGCATGCTGGCCCTGGGCGTGTTCTTCCTGGCCTGGCTGTGGCTGCGGCCCACACCGCCGCCGCCGCCTCCGGAGGGGTTGCCGCAGGAGGCGGAAGGGCCGAGGGCGTAGTGCGGACGGCTGCTCCGCCGGATCCCGTTGCTCCGCCGGCTCCGGTTGCTCCGCTAGCTCCCACTGCCCAGCGGTCCCGCCCTGTCCAGCAAGCCCGTCCGTGCCGCCAGCGCCGCTGCCTCCAGCCGGGAGCCCACGCCCAGCTTCATCAGGACCCGCTGGACGTGGGTGCGGGCGGTGCTGGGGGCGATGCCCATACCGGCCGCGATCCCGCGGGTGTCCTCGCCCTCGGCGACCCTGACCAGGACCTCCACCTCACGCGGCGTCAGCATCTGGAGCAGCCGCTGACCCTCGTCGTCCGGCTGCGCGGCGGGGTTCAGCAGTTCACCGAACGCGCCCTGGAGCAGCTGCGGGGCCACCGCCGCCTCCCCCGCCCGGGCCTTCATGATGGCCCGCTCGACGCCCTCGATGCGCTCGTCGTGCCGTACGTACCCCGACGCCCCCGCGGCGAAGGCCGCCGCGATCCCCCGCGGGGACGGCACCGGGCCCAGCACCAGCACCGCCACCTGGGGCCGCTCCCGCTTGATCCGCACCACCGGGTCGAAGACCCCCGGCTCGGCCGGTGCCGCCGTACCCAGCAAGCACACCTCCGGCGCCCGCGCGACGACCAGTTCGGCCGCGCCCGCGGCCGGTGCCGCCGCCGCGAGCACCCGGTGCCCGCGCAGCTTCAGCGCCGACGCCAGCGCCTCCGCGAGCAAGCGGTGGTCGTCGACGACCATGAGCCGCACTCCCATAGAGCAACCCCCCAGCAACCCCCGCCCTTCATGCCCCCGGAAGCTACACGCTTGTTCGACATCGCGCTGCCCCTACGCAGCAGAAGTGCCCCGGACCGATGAAATCCGGGGCACTTCTCGTGACCAGTGCCGCTGGGCGCGGCCGGGGTGGGGCGCCTGCGGTCAGCCGCTCGTGCCGAACGCCGCCACCAGGTACTCCTTCTCGTCCGGGCCGTCGGACTTGTGGGCGTATGCCGCCGACATGTACAGGCGGCCCTGCGTGTAGAGGATCTCCGAGTACTCCGGCAGCATGCTGGTCTCGACGTCGCGCACGCTCTCCTGGGCCGGGTTCTCCAGCAGCTTGGTCACCTTGAAGGAGCCGCCGTCGATGCTGACGATCTGGCCGCCCTTGTCGTACGGCGGCCGCTTGTAGGCGATCAGGTTGGGGCCGTCCATGCGCAGCGGCGAGAGTGAGTAGCCGTCGCCGGCCTCGGCGCGCTGGCCGGTCTGCTTCCCGGTGGTCAGGTCGAAGGCGATGATCTCGTTCGTCTCGCTGTAGTCACCGGTGCCGTCATGGTCCTCGGTGGACAGGTACAGCTTGCCGTTGCCCGCGACGATCTGCCTGCAGTCCTCCATCCGGGTGATGCCGTCGCAGTGGCCGGCGTAGGTGTCGCCGGGCGCGGAGATGCGGGTCAGCAGCTTGCCGGTCTTGGCGTCGATGGAGAAGTAGTCCGAGACGCCGCTGCCGTCGCCCGCGCTGTCGCCGACGTCGGCCGCCACGACCAGCGGGTCGGTGGAGACGATGGAGGCGTACTCGATGCCCCGGGTCATCTTGTACTCGGAGATGACCTTCCCGGTCTTCGGGTCGATGTTCTGGATGTGCAGCTGCCGGTTGTCGTACTCGCCGCACTTGCGGACCGCCACCAGCTTCGCGCCGCCGCCGTAGCCGGCGTCGTAGCAGGTGTCGTCCGGCTTCGGCTGCCAGAGCAGCTTGCCGGAGTCCATGTCGAAGGCGGCGCCGCCGTAGGTGCTGCCGACCGCCGCGGTGTGCTGAGCGACCGTCACATTGTCCCAGGTGATCGGGGAGTCACCGCTGTTGACCGACTTCGACCACAGCAGCTTGCCGGTGTCGAGGTCGATCGCACCGACCTTGCTGCACCCCGCGGAGGAGTCCTTCGCCGGCATCTTCGGCTGGAAGACGATCGCCGTCCTGTTGTCCGTGGTGACGTGTTCGCTGGCCGCGCACACCGGGCCGGGCAGCTTGCTCGTCCACAGCTTGGTGCCCTTGGCGGGGTCGTAGCCGACGATCTCGGCGATGCCGCTCTTGGCGTACACCTTGTCGGTCAGCCAGGAACCCGAGGTGACGACGGTGTCGTCCGTCTTGGGCATCGGGACCTGGAAGAGGACGTCAGCGGCGGTGTTCGCCGGCACCTTCTCCTTGCCGCCGCCCGTGCCGCCGGAGCCACCCTTGTCGTCCTTGCCGCCGGTGCCGCCGGTGCCGCCGGTGGAGCCGGCGGTCTCGTGCTTCTTGTCGTCGCCCCCGGACGAGGAGGAGTACCAGATGCCGGCGACGACGATCAGCACGATGGCGACGACCGCAGCGACCACGATGATCACGGTGCTGTTGCTCCGCCCGCCGCCGGACTGCCCCTGCTGCGGCTGCATCGGGACGGTCGGCGGCTGGCCCGGGTAGCCGTACCCCGGCTGCGCGGGCTGCCCGTACCCCGGCTGCGTGGGCTGCCCGTACGCCGGCTGCACGGGCTGGCCGTATCCCGGCTGCGGCTGCATCGGCGCGGTGGGCGGCTGGCCGTAGGCCGGGGGCTGCGGGGCGTACGGGTTCTGCTGGGCACCCGGGTAGCCGTAACCGGGCTGCGGCGGCTGGGGTGCCTGAGCGGGCGGGGCCGGCGGAGCCTGCGGGGGCTGGTGGGTCTGCGGGTAGCCGTAGCCGGGCTGGGGCTGCGGGGGCTGCGGGGCCTGGTCCTGCGGCGGGCCGAAACCGCCCTGCTGCGGGGGCTGGTTCGGCGGCGGAGGCGGCTGAGTCATGGCAGGGGTACCTCGGGAGATGCGGGAAGGAGGAAGAGGGCGGAAGCGGGCCGGGCCCGGCCGGGCTCAGTTGCCGAAGGCCATCATCAGCTTCTCCTTCGACTGGTCGTTGCCGTTCAGCCGGGTGGAGGAGATGTAGAAGCGCCCGTCGACCCAGTCGACCGCACCGTCGAAGAAGTCGTTCTCGATCTCGGCGGTGCCCGAGGGGTTCTGCAGCAGCTTGGTCACCTTGTGGGAGGAACCGGTGGTCGGGATCGACACCACCTGGCCGCCCGTGTCGTAGGACGGCTGCACGTACGCGATGAGCTTGCCGCCCTTGACCTTCATCGGGGCCATCGGCTCGTCGGCCGGGGACTTGACCCGCCACGCGGCCTTGCCGGTGGCGAGGCTGATGGCGACGATCTCGTTGGCGCCGCCCTTCGCGTCCGTGGGCAGGTAGAGCATGCCGTCGCGCACCACGACACCCTGGCAGCCCTGCAGGTCGCGCTGGAGGAGCGCCCAGCCGCACTGGGGGCCGAACTTCTCGTCGACCACGACCTGCGAACGGAACTTTCCGTCCTTGGTCAGGGTGGAGATGTTCCAGGCGTTCTTGTCCTCGTTGGTCAGATAGACCACGAGCGGGCTGAGGGAGTACGTGCGCTCGACCTTCCAGCCCTTCTTGACCGGCTGGGTCCACTTCACCTTGCCGGTGGCGGGGTCGAGTTCGGAGATCTCGTCGTGCTCGTCGCTGCCGCCCGCGCCGCAGGAGGCCACCTGTATCAGCTTGCTGGGAGTGCCCGCGAACGCGGCCGGGAAGCAGGCGTTGCCGTACTTCTCCTTGTCGTACAGCTTCTTGCCGCTGTCGATGTCGTACGCCGTCCCGGACTCGGTGCGGCCCACCATCAGCGTCTTGCCGCTGATGGTCAGCTCGACGTTGAGCGCGCTGTCGAACAGCCCGCCGTCGGCGACCTCGGCGCTCCAGCCCTTCTCGCCCGTGTTCAGGTCGAGTTGCTGGAGCTGGTTGCACTTGGCGTTGTCGCTGACGCCGTTCATGTAGGCCACGACGACCTTGTCGTCCGCCGACGGCCGTGGGGTGACCGCGCAGATCTTCTGCGGGAAATCGACCGGGCTCCAGGCCGGTTTGCCGTTACCGACACGGAAGCCGAAGACCTGCTTGTACGCCGCCTTCACCGCGGTCTTGTCGGTTATCCACATGCCGGGCGCGTCGGCGCCGGAACCGGGGGCGTCGGGAGCCGACTTGTACCACAGGACCTTGGCCTCGCCCGGCTTGCGGCCGTCGTTGAGGTTGTCCGGGTCCGAGCCGCCGTCGCCGCTGCCGTCGCCGGGGTTGACCGGCATGGACGCGGAGGGCTTGCTGTCGCCGCTCTTCTGGGCGACCGGCTTCTTCTTGCCGCCGCCGTCGCCGCCGCCCGTGACCGCGAAGACAGTGCCGCCGATGACGAGCAGCGCGGCCACGGCGGCGCCGATGATCACCGCGGGCCTGCCCTTGAGGCGGGACCTGCCGCCCGGCTCGGTGCCGGGCGTGCCCGCGTACTGCGGCTGCTGCGGGTAGCCGTAGCCGGGCTGGGGTGCGTACGGGCCCTGCTGCGGGTAGCCGTAAGGGCCGGGGGAGGCGCCCTGGGCGCCGGGAGCGGCGCCGTACGGGCCGGGCTGCTGGGGGTAGCCGTAACCGGGCCCGGGCTGCGGCGCAGGCGTCCCCGGGGCGCCCTGGGGGGCGCCGAACCCTCCCTGCGCCGGCGGGCTCTGCGGGGGCCCGAATCCGCCGCCCTGCGGCGACTGGTCCTGCGGCGGTCCGAAACCACCCTGTGGCGGCTGGTCGGGCGGCTGAGTCATCAGCGCTCTTCCCCCTCGTTCACTGATTTTTAGCCACGCCCTGAGAGGTTCGTGACGGACCCAAAGGGTCATTCTCAGACAGTTCTCAGACGGCTCTTTCTATCACCCGGCACCGACAGCACACGGGGCCGGATCCTCCCCTGTTCCCAAGGAAGGACCGGCCCGTGACGCCCCCGTTATGCGCCTTCACGCCCCCTTCACGGAGCGCACGCAAGCCCGTCGCGCGCCCTGGAGCCGCCGCCGTCGCCCGCTACGCGTCCTCGGCCATCTCCAGCCAGCGCAGCTCGAGTTCCTCGCGCTCCGCGGCCAGATCCCGCAGCTGGGCGTCGAGTTCGGCCACCTTCGCGAAGTCGGTTGCGTTGTCGGCGATCTGAGCGTGCAACCTGGACTCCTTCTCCGAGATCTTGTCCAACTGCCGCTCGATCTTCTGGAGTTCCTTCTTGGCGGCGCGCTGGTCGGCGGCGCTCTTCTCGGCCGTGGCCGGCCTGGGCGCCGCGGTGGCCCGTGCGGCGACCTCCTCCTCCATGCGCCGGCGCCGCTCCAGGTACTCGTCGATGCCGCGCGGCAGCATGCGCAGGGTGCCGTCACCGAGGAGGGCGAAGACGCGGTCGGTGGTGCGCTCGACGAAGAACCGGTCGTGGGAGATGACGATCATCGAGCCGGGCCAGCCGTCGAGGACGTCCTCCAGCTGGGTGAGGGTCTCGATGTCGAGGTCGTTGGTGGGCTCGTCGAGGAAGAGGACGTTGGGCTCGTCCATCAGCAGGCGCAGCAGCTGGAGCCGACGGCGCTCACCACCGGAGAGGTCCCCCACCGGCGTCCACTGCTTGTCCTTGGTGAAGCCGAACGTCTCGCACAGCTGTCCCGCCGTCATCTCCCGGCCCTTGCCGAGGTCGACGCGCTCGCGGACGCGCTGCACGGCCTCCAGGACCCGCCAGGCGGGGTCGAGTTCGGCGACCTCCTGGGAGAGGTAGGCGAGCTTGACGGTCTTCCCGACGGCGATCCGGCCGCCGGCGGGCTGCGCCTCGCCCTCGGTCCGCGCCGCCTCGGCCATGGCGCGCAGCAGGGAGGTCTTGCCGGCGCCGTTGACGCCGACCAGGCCGATGCGGTCGCCGGGGCCGAGCTGCCAGGTGACGTGCTTGAGCAGCACCTTGGGCCCGGCCTGCACGGTGACGTCCTCGAGGTCGAAGACCGTCCTGCCCAGCCGGGAGGAGGCGAACTTCATCAGTTCGCTGCTGTCCCGCGGCGGCGGCACATCGGCGATCAGTTCGTTGGCGGCCTCGACGCGGAAGCGCGGCTTGGAGGTACGGGCGGGGGCGCCGCGGCGCAGCCAGGCCAGCTCCTTCCTGATCAGGTTCTGCCGCTTGGCCTCTTCGGTGGCGGCGATCCGCTCGCGCTCGGCACGCGCGAAGACGTAGTCGGAGTAGCCGCCCTCGTACTCGTGGACGGTTCCGCGCTGCACGTCCCACATGCGGGTGCAGACCTGGTCGAGGAACCAGCGGTCGTGGGTGACGCAGACCAGCGCCGAGCGCCGGTTCTGCAGGTGCTGGGCGAGCCAGGCGATGCCCTCGACGTCGAGGTGGTTGGTGGGCTCGTCGAGGACGATCAGGTCCTGCTCCTCGATGAGCAGCTTGGCGAGCGCGATGCGGCGCCGCTCGCCACCGGAGAGGGGTCCGATGACGGTGTCGAGCCCCTTCGGGAAGCCCGGCAGGTCCAGGCCCCCGAACAGCCCGGTCAGAACATCCCTGACCTTGGCGTTGCCGGCCCACTCGTGGTCGGCCATGTCGCCGATGACCTCGTGGCGGACGGTGGCGGCCGGGTCCAGGGAGTCGTGCTGGGTGAGCACGCCCAGGCGCAGCCCGCCGGAGTGGGTGACCCGGCCGGTGTCGGCCTCCTCCAGCTTGGCGAGCATCCGGACCAGGGTGGTCTTGCCGTCGCCGTTGCGGCCCACCACGCCGATCCGGTCGCCCTCGGAGACACCGAGCGAGACACCGTCCAGCAGGGCACGGGTGCCGTACACCTTGCTGACGTTCTCGACATTGACCAGGTTGACGGCCATTTCACTCCTGTGCGCGGGGATCTCAGCCTTCTAGCGTAGGGCTTCGGAGGGCGGGGGCGGGGCGCGTGGGAGTGGTCACTCTTTGTGATGACGTGATCGGGATGCGCCCGCTACCGTGGAGGACAGGCAGCAGGATCCCGTCCATGGGAGGAACCATGACCGCCGCCGAGTCCGTAGAGCACCGTCGCCACTGGCCGGTGCCGCCCCCGGACGGCTACACCGTGGACGACCTGTTCACCTTGCCGGATCTCCCGCCGCACACCGAGCTGATCGACGGGAGCCTGGTTTTCGTGAGCCCGCAGCGCTACTTCCACTTCGCCACGATCCACCTTCTGGCGAACGGGCTGCGCAGCACCGTGCCGTCCGACTTCAAGGTCGCATGTGAGATGACAGTGGTGTTGGACCGGCGCAACGGCCCGGAACCGGACATCTCCGTGGTCCGTGCCGCAGCCGTCACCGGCCTGTGTCAGACCCGATTCGAGGCGGGCGACGTCCTGCTCGCCGTGGAGGTGGTCTCACCGGACTCCGAGGCCCGGGACCGCGACACCAAACCACACAAGTACGCCGCGGCCGGTATCCCCCACTTCTGGCTGGTCGACATGGCGGGCCAGGACAACCACCCTGTCGTCCAGGTGTACGAACGCGGCGAGGCCACTGGTACCTACGCGCTGACCGGCATCTACCACGACCACGTCAAGGTCGGCGTTCCGTACGACATCGACATCGACCTGACCGCCATCGGCCAGTACTGAGCCCTTCAGACCACCGTCGCCCCCGCCACCGCCCCCTGCGCCGTCCGCACCGACCGGCACCTCCCGGACGCCCGCAGCACGGCCGCCACCTTCTGCGCCGACTCGGCATCCCGCGTGAGGAACGCCGTCGTCGGCCCCGAGCCGGACACGAGCGCGGCGAGCGCACCGGCCCCGCGCCCCGCGTCCAGCGTGTCGGCCAGCTCAGGGAACAGGGACAGCGCCGCGGGCTGGAGATCGTTGGAGACAACCGCGGCCAGCGCTTCGGGGTCACCCTTCGCGAGCGCCTCCAGTACCTCGGGCGATGCCGTCGGCTCCGGGATGTCCCGTCCCTGCGCCAGCCGGTCGAACTCCCGGAAGACCGCCGGGGTCGACAGTCCGCGGTCGGCCATCGCGAACACCCAGTGGAAGGTGCCGCCGACGTCGAGGGTGGTGAGCCGCTCGCCGCGCCCCACTCCGAGGGCGGCCCCGCCCACCAGGCTGAACGGTACGTCGCTGCCCAGGTCGGCGCAGAGCGCGAGGAGTTCGTCGCGGGAGGCACCCGTACCCCACAGCGTGTCGCAGGCGAGCAGCGCCCCGGCGCCGTCCGCGCTGCCGCCCGCCATGCCGCCGGCGACCGGGATGTCCTTGGCGATGTGGATGTGCACGGCCGGTTCGACGCCCCGGCGCTCGGCGAGCGCGAGGGCGGCACGGGCGGCGAGGTTGGTGCGGTCCAGGGGGACCTGAGCGGCGTCCGGGCCCTCGCAGGTGACGCGCAGTTCGTCGGCCGGGGCGACGGTGACCTCGTCGTACAGGCCGACGGCGAGGAAGACGTTGGCGAGGTCGTGGAAGCCGTCCGGGCGGGCGGCGCCGACGGCTAGCTGGACGTTGACCTTGGCCGGTACCCGTACCGTGACGCTCACTTACCGCTCTCCCTGCGTTCCCTTGTGTTCGGCGATCCGCGCGAATTCCTCCACCGTCAGCGACTCGCCGCGCGCCTGCGGCGAGACCCCGGCGGCGACCAGGGCCGCCTCGGCCGCCGCCGCGGATCCGGCCCAGCCCGCGAGGGCGGCCCGCAGGGTCTTGCGGCGCTGGGCGAACGCCGCGTCGACGACGGCGAAGACCTCCCGCTTGGAGCCCGTCGTCTTGATCGGCTCGGCCCGCCGGACGAGGGAGACGAGCCCGCTGTCGACGTTCGGCGCGGGCCAGAAGACATTGCGTCCGATGGCGCCGGCCCGCTTCACCTCGGCGTACCAGTTGGCCTTCACGGACGGCACGCCGTACACCTTGGAGCCGGGCGCGGCGGCGAGCCGGTCGGCGACCTCGGACTGCACCATCACGAGCGTCCGCTCGATGCTGGGGAACGTGTCGAGCATGTGCAGCAGCACGGGCACGGCGACGTTGTAGGGGAGGTTCGCCACCAGCGCCGTAGGCGGGGGGCCGGGCAGTTCGGTGACGTGCATCGCGTCGGAGTGGACGAGCGCGAACCGGTCGGCCCGCTCCGGCATGCGCGCCCCGATGGTCGTGGGCAGCGCAGCGGCCAGGACGTCGTCGATCTCGACGGCGGTGACCCGGTCGGCGGCCTCCAGCAGCGCGAGGGTGAGGGAGCCGAGCCCCGGCCCGACCTCGACGACCACGTCCTCGGGGCGGACCTCGGCGGTGCGGACGATACGGCGGACCGTGTTGGCGTCGATCACGAAGTTCTGACCGCGCTGCTTGGTGGGGCGGACACCGAGCGCTGCCGCGAGCTCACGGATGTCGGCGGGGCCGAGGAGGGCGTCGGGGGTGGGGCTGCTCACGGGACAAGGGTACGGGTGTGAACCGGGCGGGATCGCCAGGTGCCCTGCGCCCCGGCTGGGGCGGGGCGGGTTTCAGGAGTGCAACCGCGCCCCGCAGTGCGGCCAGGGGGCCGCCCCCCGTTGCAGGTACAGCTTCTTCGCGCGGAACGTCTGCTCCTGCGCCGGGGCGTCCTGCGGGCGCCCGCTGCCGCCGAGGCTGTGCCAGGTGGGGGTGTCGAACTGGTAGAGCCCGCCGTACGTGCCCGAGGGGTCGACGGCGTGGGGGCGGCCGCCGGACTCGCAGACGGCGAGGCTCTGCCAGTTGAGGTGGTCGACGCCGTGCACCGAGGGGGGCAGCGGCTTGGCACCCACCCTGATCAGCTGCTTGCGCGGCCGGCGCACCACCTCGGACCGCTCCTGGCGAGGCTTCTGCCGCACGCCGTTGACGGTGCGCAGCAGATAGGTGATCCGGCGCAGGCCGGGCCGCCCGGACTGTTCGACGACTTCTGTGCCCTTGAAGAGGGAGGGGTCGTCGGTCCGTTCGACCTCGAAGGGGATCTGCTCCTCGCGGACCTCCCGGCTGCCGGTCACCCGCAGCACGGTCACCGTCTGCCCGTCGCGCGGGAAGCTGTCCGGCGGCACGGAGGTGATGTCCTGGCCGTGCAGGGTGATCCCGGCGTCCGCGACCGCCTCGCGGACGGTGGCGGCGTTGGTGCGGATGGTCCGGCTGCGGCCGTCCGCCATGATCGTGACGACGCGCTCGGTGCGCACGTCGAGGGCGAGCCCGGCACGTCCGATGCTCCGGGAGCGCGAGGCCGACAGGTGCGCGCCCTGCGCGCGCACCCCCAGCTCTTGGAGCGCCCCTTCCACCGTGCGCGCCGTCGTCCACACCTCGCGCCGCTCGCCGTCCAGGGTGAGCCGCAGGGGACGCCCGTGGCGCACGCCGATCTCGTCGCCGCTGGCGAGCGCCGCGCCGGGGCCGGGCGCGACCATGTCGTGCGCGCCCACGTGCACGCCCTCCTCGGCGAGCAGCTCGCTCACGTCGTCGGCGAAGGTGTGCAGCATGCGGGTCCTGCCGTCGACGCTCAGCTCGACCGCCTTGTCCTTGGCGACGAACGCCGTGGTCCCCCCGGCCAGGAAGGCCACGACCAGCGCCTGCGGCAGCAGACGGCGCACGGCGGACTCCGGGCGCTCGGGGTGGCGCGTCCTGCGCCGGTGCGTGCCCCGCCCGCCCGTGCCGTCTTCGCTGCCCGTGCCCGCCTGTCCCGGCAGCGGCAGCGTCGCCGCGGACTCGTAGGCGGGGCGGCAGGGGTCCTGGTACAGGTACGTCTCGTACGGCGACTTGCTCACGCCGACACGCTCCAGAAGGCCAGAGGGGTCCGGATCGGGCCCCCAGAACCTAGCGGAGCGGCCGTCACTCTCCAAAGCGGCGCGGCTACGTACAGTGGCGCTCAGTAGCCGAAGGCGCGGGCCGTGTTGGCGCCCAGGGCTCCTGCCAGCTCGTCTTCGTCAATGCCGCGCACGGCGGCCATGGCGCGCACCGTGACCGGTACGAGATACGGCGCGTTGGGCCGTCCGCGGTACGGCGCCGGGGTGAGGAACGGCGCGTCGGTCTCCACCAGGACGAGTTCCAGCGGGGCGACGGCGAGGGCGTCTCGCAGGTTCTGGGCGTTCTTGAAGGTGACGTTGCCGGCGAAGGACATGAAGTAGCCCTCGCGGGCGCAGATCTCGGCCATGTCGGCGTCGCCGGAGTAGCAGTGGAAGACGGTGCGCGCGGGGGCGCCCTCCTCCTTCAGGATGCGCAGGACGTCGGCGTGGGCGTCACGGTCGTGGATGACGAGGGCCTTGTCGTGCCGCTTGGCGATCTCGATGTGGGCGCGGAAGGACCGCTCCTGGGCGGCCATGCCCTCGGGCCCGGTGCGGAAGAAGTCGAGGCCGGTCTCGCCGACGCCCTTGACGTGGGGCAGCGCGGCGAGCCGGTCGATCTCGGCGAGGGCCTCGTCCAGCGCGGCATGACCACCGGGCTCACGAGCCCCCTGCCGGGACCACCCGTCGGGGTCGCCATGGACGATGCGCGGAGCCTCATTGGGGTGCAGGGCGACGGCCGCGTGGACGTTGCCGTACGCGGCGGCGGTCTGCGCCGCCCACTGCGAGCCCTTGACGTCGCAGCCGACCTGGACGACGGTCGTCACGCCCACCGAAGCGGCCTTGGCCAGGCCCTCCTCGACCGTGCCGGACTGCATGTCGAGGTGGGTGTGGGAGTCGGCCACGGGCACCCGCAGGGGGGCGGGGAGCGGCGGCGCCGCGTTCTTTTCGTCCTTGGAGTCCCTGGAGCCCTTGGAGCCCTTGGCGTCCTTGGCGTCCTTGGAGGTGCGGCCGGCGTTCGAAGACATGTTCCGATCCTACGGAAGCGGCATGCCCTCGGACGCCGGTGATCCGCTCAGTGTGCCTTGCGCTGGAAGGGATGCAGGAGATCGGACAGGTGCCAGTGGTGGTGCTCCTTGGCCTGCTCCGCGACCCCCACCGCGCTGCGTACGGAGGACACCTGCCCCGCGCGCATGATGCGTACCACGTGGCCGTCACAGTTGTGGCACACGGGCCGGCTCAGCGGGGACGGCACGATGCGGCCGTCGGCCACGTACACCACGAACTCCTTGCCGTCGGCGTCCGTGTGGTGCTCTATCTCGTACGACTGCTCCCAGCCGTGCCCGCAGCGCATGCAGGCGAACGCGTACGACTCGTGAACGACGGCGGTGGCGGTACCGCGGTGGCCGGTCTGTCCTGCGATCTCACTCATGCCAGCTCCTCTTGTCCGCTGGACAAGGGACGGGTGCGTCCCTTCGACCAGTGGACGCCTTCACCACCGCGAACGCAGCAGTCCTGTCGAGTGTTGGAGCCGTTTTGAGCCTTCCTTGCCGAAACGGCCCCGCGCTTTTGCCGTCACATGGGGCGCACGCTCACACGAGAATGCCCCTGCTCAGAGCGTCTGCGTACGTCACTCCCCGGCGCGCTTCGCCGCGACCACCGCGTCGAACACCACCCGCTTCGGCACCCCCGCCTCCACCGCCACCGCAGCGATCGCCTCTTTGCGCCGCTCCCCGGCCTCCTCGCGCACGCGGACCCGGCGCACCAGCTCGGCGTCGTCCAGTTCCTCCGGCCCCGCCTCCCCGGCGCCCTCGACCACGACGGTGATCTCCCCGCGCACCCCCTCGGCGGCCCAGCTCGCCAGTTCGCCGAGCGGGCCCCGCCGCACCTCCTCGTACGTCTTGGTCAGCTCCCGGCACACGGCGGCGCGCCGGTCGGCGCCGAAGACCTCGGCCATGGCGGCGAGGGTGTCGTCCAGCCGGTGCGGGGCCTCGAAGTAGACCAGGGTCCGCCGCTCGGCGGCGACCTCCCGCAGCCGGGAGAGCCGCTCGCCCGCCTTGCGCGGCAGGAAGCCCTCGAAGCAGAAGCGGTCGACGGGCAGCCCGGACAGGGCGAGCGCGGTGAGGACGGCGGAGGGGCCGGGCACGGCGGTGACGCGGACGTCCTTGTCGACGGCAGCCGCGACCAGTCGGTACCCGGGGTCGGAGACCGACGGCATCCCGGCGTCGGTCACCAGGAGCACGCGGGCGCCGCCGAGCAGTTCCTCGACCAGTTCGGGGGTGCGGGCGGCCTCGTTGCCCTCGAAGTACGACACCACGCGGCCCTTGGGCGTCACCCCCAGCGCCTGGGTGAGCCGGCGCAGCCGCCGGGTGTCCTCGGCGGCCACGACGTCGGCGCCCGCCAGCTCTTCGGCCAGCCGGGGCGGCGCGTCCGCGATGTCACCGATGGGGGTACCTGCCAGGACAAGGGTTCCAGTCACGCCCCCATCCTCCCAGGCCGCGGGAGAGCCTCGCAGCGGCGCCGGAACGCAACGCACCCCGCCTCGTACGCCCTATGCACGGGACTCACACAGAAGGGTTCCCTACGATGGCGCGGTGACCAGTACCGCGTCCTCCACGGACCTCCGGCAGGGCCAGGCACCGCACGACCAGCGGCCGTCGTGGCAGCAGCGGCTGCGCCGATTCGGCTACGCACCGGCCGACGGGGCGCCCGTGGGCGACGTACGGGAGCGGCTCGTGCCGCCGTATGCGAAGCCGAGCCCCCGGCTGTGGCAGGTGCTGGGCGTGCCGCCGGCCCTGGCCGAGCGGATCACGCGCTGGTCGGGCTGGGGCGGGCCGCTGCTGGTGACGCTGATGGCGGGCCTGATGCGGTTCTACAACCTGGGCAGTCCGCGTGCGGTGATATTCGACGAGACGTACTACGCGAAGGACGCCTGGGCGCTGGTCCACCGGGGCTTCGAGGTCAACTGGGACAAGAACGCCAACGACTCGGTCCTGCAGACACACGGGCATCTCACGATCCCCTCGGACGCGGCGTACGTGGTGCACCCGCCGGTCGGCAAGTACGTGATCGGGCTCGGCGAGCTGATGTTCGGGTTCGACCCGTTCGGCTGGCGGTTCATGACGGCGCTGCTGGGGACACTGAGCGTGCTCCTGCTGTGCCGGATCGGGCGCCGTATGTTCCGCTCCACCTTCCTCGGCTGCCTGGCGGGCGCGCTGATGGCCGTGGACGGGCTGCACTTCGTGATGAGCCGGACCTCGCTGCTCGACGGCGTGCTGATGTTCTTCGTGCTGGCGGCGTTCGGCTGTCTGCTCATCGACCGGGACAAGGCGCGCGCGAGACTGGCCGCCGCGCTGCCGGTCGACGCGGACGGCCGGGTCCGCCCCGACGCGCACGTCGCGGAGACCACGTGGCTCGGGTGGCGCCCCTGGCGCTGGGCGGCAGGCGTACTGATGGGCCTCGCGATCGGCACGAAGTGGAACGGCCTGTACTTCCTGATCGCCTTCGCCGTGATGGCCGTCGTGTGGGACGTCAGCGCCCGCAAGGTGGCCGGCGCCCGACGCCGCTTCCCCGGCCTGTTCTGGGCCGACGCGGTCATCACCTATGTGGCCATGACCCAGGTCGCCGTCGGCGTCTACCTCGCCTCCTGGACGGGCTGGATCCTCTCCCCGGCCGACGGCACCGGCGGCTACTACCGCAACTGGGCCGCCACCGACGGCAAGGGCGGGCACTGGACCTTCCTGCCGGACTGGCTGCGCAGCCTGTGGCACTACGAGCACGAGGTGTACAAGTTCCACGTCGGGCTCACGTCCCCGCACACCTACCAGTCCAACCCGTGGAGCTGGATCGTGCTGGGCCGCCCGGTGTCGTACTTCTACGAGTCACCCTCCCCCGGCACCGACGGCTGCCCGGCCGACGCCGGCCAGAAGTGCGCCCGGGAGGTGCTGGCGATCGGCACCCCGCTGCTGTGGTGGGCTGCCTGCCTCGCGATCCTGTACGTCCTGTGGCGCTGGCTGCTGCGCCGCGACTGGCGGGCGGGCGCCATCGCCTGCGGGATCGCGGCGGGCTATCTGCCCTGGTTCCACTACCAGGAGCGGACCATCTTCCTGTTCTACGCGGTCGTCTTCGTGCCGTTCCTGTGCCTCGCGGTGGCGATGCTGATCGGCGCCGTCATCGGCCCGGCGGGTTCCAGCGAGACCCGCCGGGTACTCGGCGCGTCCACGGCGGGCGTGCTGGTCCTGCTGATCGCCTGGAACTTCATCTACTTCTGGCCGCTGTACACGGGCACCGCGATCCCGATCGACTCGTGGCGGTCGCGGATGTGGCTGGACACCTGGGTGTAGCGGGACAGGTCGGCGTGCCGCCGTCCGGCTGCCGGTCGAATGTCGCAGGCGTGCTACGAATCCCGGGCCGATGTTTCCCTCCGGGCCGAGGACTTTAGGGTGAGTGCCGACGTTGAGGAGTGCGAGGGCTGCGGGGACCCTGGGGAGAGCGCGGAGGACTGAGGCTGTGGGCAAGAGAAGACGTGTCGCCGAGAGACGGAAGACCAGACCCGCCGTGCTCGGCGGGATGATCGCCGCCGTCGTCGCCGGTGCCGGGTTCGGCGTCTACGTGCTCTACGACGGCGGGGCCTCCGCCGAGGAGACGGCCACCACGGCCGACCACAAAGAGATTAAGACCGGCCCGCTCACCGCCACCGAGGTCCGCACCGCCTCCGCGCGCTTTCTGACCGCCTGGCAGCAGGGCCGTGCCGCCGATGCGGCCTCCGCCACCGACGACCCGTCCGCCGCCTCGGCACTGCTCACCGGCGTCTCCAAGGACGCCCGTCTGAAGGGCGTCACGCTCACCCCGGCCGTGGCCACCGGCGCCAAGGTCCCGTTCGCCGTCAAGGCCACGGTGGCCTACAAGGGCATCAGCAAGCCGCTGGCCTACGACAGTTCGCTCACCGTGGTGCGGCGGTCGAGCGACGGCATGCCGGTGGTCCGCTGGCACTCCTCCGTCGTCCACCCGGATCTGAAGGACGGTGACACGCTCGTCACCGGGGAGTCCGGCGCCCCGCCCGTCACCGCGCTGGATCGCGACGGGGGCGTGCTGACCGCCGCGAAGTACCCGTCGCTGGGCACGGTGCTGGACGGGCTGCGGGAGAAGTTCGGCAAGCAGGCCGGCGGCAGGGCGGGCGTCGAGCTGCGCGTGGTGCGCGGCAGGGCGTCGAGGGCGGCGAAGCTGTCCGACAAGACGCTGCTGGAGCTGAGCAAGGGCACGCCGGGCACGGTGAAGACCACGCTGAGCCCCGCCTTCCAGGCGGAGGCCGAGCGGCAGGTGGGGCGGCGGGCGCGCGCCGCCGTCGTCGTCCTGCGGCCCTCGACCGGCGAGATCCTCGCGGTCGCCAACAGCGAGCACGGCTTCAACGTGGCCTTCCAGGGCTCCCTCGCTCCCGGCTCCACGATGAAGATCGTGACGTCGACGATGCTGTTCGAGAAGAAGCTCGTCACCCCGGGCGCCTCCCACCCGTGCCCCAAGAAGTACAAGCTCGCCGGCTGGACGTTCCACAACGACGCGGACTCCGAGATCAAGAAGGGCACGTTCGAGCAGAGCTTCGGGGCCTCCTGCAACAACGCCTTCATCAACTTCGCGCCGAAGCTGTCCAACAGCGATCTGACGCGGGAGGCCCAGGAGGTCTACGGCCTGGGCATGAACAACTGGGCCATCGGCGTGCCCTCGTTCGACGGCTCCGTCCCGGTGCAGAGCGGCGCGCAGATGGGCGCCTCGCTGATCGGGCAGGGCGGGGTGCGGATGAACCCGCTGAACATCGCGTCGGTGGCGGCGACGGTGGAGGCGGGCGTCTTCCACCAGCCCTACCTGGTGTCCGCGTCGGTGGACCACCGCACCCTGGCGAAGGCCTCGCGCACGATGTCCTCCACGACGCAGGCCCAGGTGAAGGAGGTCATGCGGTACACGGCGGCGTACGGCACGGCCGCCAAGGCGATGGCGGGCCTGGGTGGTGACGTGGGTGCCAAGACCGGCTCGGCCGAGGTCGACGGGCAGAAGAAGCCCAACGGCTGGTTCACCGCCTACCGGGGCGACCTCGCGGCCGCGGGCGTGGTGCAGGCGGGCGGCCACGGCGGCGACACGGCCGGCCCGATCGTGGCGGCCCTGCTGAGGATGGGCGGCTGATCAGGTCCGTACCGGCTTCGCCGTGTACGTACGGCGCAGGAATCTCAGCAGCGCCTTCGACTCGAACTGCACCACCTCGACGCCCTGCGCGGAGTGGAACTCCACGACGGCCTGTACCCGTCCGCACGGCCACACGCGTACGTCCCCGCTCTCGGCGGGTACCCGCAGTCCCCGTTCGAGCAACGCGCGGGAGAACGTCCACTCGTGCGGCCCCGGCAGCCCGACCCGTACCGACCGGGGATCGATGTCGGGGTCGTACCGCAGCACCACGGATACGGCCCCCGGGTCCTCCTCGTCCGTGACGATGTGGGCACGGGCGGTCTGTTCGACTACGGACATCGGTACACCCTTTCACGCTGCGTGACGCGTGCGAAAGTCGTGCAGGTCATGCAGTGCATCCGCTGCTACCAATGTCGCATATTTTCCGATTCGCGCCGCCCGGAAACCGCTCCGGCCACCGACCTGGCGAACGACTAGTTATTGCAAAAGACTCGCAACAAGCGTCTAAGATCGGACCGTGCACGTACCCGACGGATTCATCGACGCCCCCACCTCCGCCGTCACCGGCGTGGCCGCCGCCGGCGCGCTCGCCGTGAGCCTGCGCGGCGCCCGCCGCGAACTCGATGAGAAGACAGCGCCGCTGGCCGGTCTGGTGGCGGCGTTCATCTTCGCCGTCCAGATGCTCAACTTCCCCGTCGCGGCCGGAACGAGCGGCCATCTGCTCGGCGGGGCGCTCGCCGCGATCCTGGTCGGGCCCTTCACCGGCGTGCTCTGCGTGTCGGTCGTACTGCTCATGCAGGGCGTGCTGTTCGCCGACGGCGGGCTGACCGCGCTCGGCGTCAACATCACCGACATGGCGATCGTCACCACGGTCGTCTCGTACGCCGTCTTCCGGGCGCTGCTCGCCGTCCTGCCCCGCAAGCGGCGCTCGGTCAACGTCGCCTCCTTCGTCGCCGCGCTGGTCTCCGTGCCGGCCGCCGCCGTCACCTTCACACTCCTGTACGCGATCGGCGGCACGACGGACGTCGCCCTCGGCAAGGTGGCCACCGCGATGATCGGCGTCCACGTCCTGATCGGCATCGGCGAGGCCGTGATCACCGCGCTCACGGTGAGCGCGGTCGTCGCCGTACGCCCGGACCTGGTGCACGGCGCGCGCGGCCTGCACCAGCGCCTCAAACTGCGCGTGAACGGCGAACTCGTGGACGCTCCGCCCTCTGCCGGGGCACCCGTGGCGGTGCGCGCCTCCCGGCGCACGCTGTGGCTCGGCGGGCTGGTCGCCTCCCTGGTGCTCGCCGGGTTCGTGAGCTTCTACGCCTCCGCCGACCCGGACGGCCTGATGAAGGTCGCCCACGACAAGGGCATCGACAAGAAGGCTCACCCGCATGCGAGCGACGGCTCCCCGCTCGCCGGCTACGGCGTCAAGGACGTCTCCGGCGCCCGGGTGTCGCGCGGTCTGGCAGGGGTGATCGGCGTCGGCGTCACGGTCGTCGCGGGCAGCGCGGTGTTCTGGGCGGTGCGCAGACGACGCACGGACGACGTGTCCCCGGCCGGAACGGGTCTGTGACATGGGAGCGGGACACGCACACCGGCTCTACCGGCACGGCCATTCCCCCGTGCACGCCCTGCCGCCGCACACCAAACTCGCCGCCGCCTTCGCCTTCGTGGTGGTCGTCGTCTCCACCCCGCGCGAGGCGGTGTGGGCGTTCGCGCTGTACGCCGTCCTGCTCGCATCGGTCGCCCGCCAGGCGCGCGTGCCCGCCGGTTTCCTGCTCAAGCGGCTGCTGATCGAGGTGCCGTTCGTGGCGTTCGCGGTGCTGATGCCGTTCGTCGCCCAGGGCGAGCGGGTGCAGGTGCTCGGCCTGTCGCTGAGCGTCGGCGGACTGTGGGGCGCCTGGAACGTGCTCGCCAAGGGCACCCTCGGCGTCGCCGTGTCCGTGCTGCTGGCCGCCACCACCGAACTGCGCGAACTGCTGCTCGGGCTCCAGCGGTTGAAGCTGCCGCCGCTGCTCGTGCAGATCGCCTCCTTCATGATCCGCTACGGCGACGTCATCACCGACGAGATGCGCCGGATGCGGATCGCCCGCGAGTCGCGCGGCTTCGAGGCGCGCGGCGTACGCCACTGGGGCGTGCTCGCCAAGTCCGCGGGCGCGCTGTTCATCCGCTCCTACGAGCGCGGGGAGCGGGTGCACCTGGCCATGGTGAGCCGCGGGTACGCCGGTTCGATGCCGGTCATCGACGAGGTCACCGCCTCGCGCGCCCAGTGGTCGTACGCCCTCGCGCTCCCCTTCTGCGCCCTCCTCGTCTGCCTGTTGGGATGGATCCTGTGACCGCACCCGCACCCGCCTCCCTGGAGGTCTCCGGCCTCGCCTTCGCCTACCCCGACGGCCACCAGGCCCTGTTCGGCGTGGACTTCCGCATCGCGCGCGGCGAACGCGTCGCGCTGCTCGGCCCGAACGGCGCCGGCAAGACCACCCTCGTGCTGCACCTCAACGGCATCCTGAGCGGCGGCAGCGGCACGGTGACCGTGGCCGGGCTGCCGGTCGGCAAGCGGCACATGGCCGAGATCCGGCAGAAGGTCGGCATCGTCTTCCAGGACCCCGACGACCAGCTGTTCATGCCGACGGTGCGGGAGGACGTGGCGTTCGGTCCGGCGGCGGCCGGGATCCGGGGCACGGCCCTGCAGGAGCGGGTGCGCACCGCCCTGGAGCGGGTCGGCATGCTGGACTTCGCGGACCGCCCGCCGCACCACCTCTCCTTCGGGCAGCGCCGACGGGTCGCGGTGGCGACGGTGCTCGCGATGGAACCGGAGATCCTCGTGCTGGACGAGCCGTCCTCCAACCTGGACCCGGCCTCCCGGCGCGAGCTCGCCGACATCCTGCGCTCCCTGGACGTCACGGTGCTCATGGTCACGCACGACCTGCCGTACGCCCTGGAGCTGTGCCCGCGCTCCCTGGTCCTCAGCGAGGGCGTGATCGCGGCGGACGCCCCGACCGGCGAGCTGCTGTGCGACGAGGAGCTGATGCGGACCCACCGCCTGGAGCTGCCCTTCGGCTTCGCCCCGAAGTCCGTGACAATGGGCGCGTGACGCCTGAAGAGGACCGAGACGACCGGCACCGCGACGGGGCCGCCGGGTCGCTGCTGCTGGACGACCAGCTGTGCTTCGCGCTGTACGCCGCACAGCGCGCCGTGACCGCCGCATACCGTCCGCTGCTGGACGATCTCGGGCTCACCTACCCGCAGTACCTGGTCCTGCTCGTGCTGTGGGAGCGCGGCGAGACCAGCGTGAAGGAGCTGGCCCGCGCCCTGCGCCTGGACTACGGCACCGTGTCGCCGCTGCTGAAGCGGCTGGAGGGGGCGGGTCTGGTGCGCAGGGAGCGCGCGGCGAACGACGAGCGCTCGGTGCTCGTGGCCTGCACCGGGCGCGGGGAGGAACTACGGGAGCGCGCGGCGCGCGTGCCCGGCGCCCTGCTCACCACGACGGGGCTGGGTGCGCAGGAGGTGGCGCGGCTGCGCGAGGCGCTGTGGCAACTCACCGAGCGCGCCGACGCGGCCTCCGACCGCCCCTGATCCCGCGCCCGATCCCGCAGCTGCCACCCGCCCCTGATCCCGCGCCCGATCCCCCGCCCGCCCCCGAGTGCCACCCCGATGACAGAGCCTTCCTACCAGCCAGTACCTTGTGCACGATGTACTTGTGCGCCACTTGATCTGGGAGGGCAGTCTTGAGCGACGCCACCGCGGTCGGCACCGGTGCCGACACCCGTCCGACGAAGATCATGTACGTCGCCGAGGCCACCGCCCACGGCGGCCGCAGCGGCTATGTCACCAGCCAGGACGGCCGGATCGAGCTGAAGGTCGCCATGCCGCCGGAGCTGGGCGGGGACGGCAACGGCAGCAATCCGGAGCAGCTGTTCGCCGCCGGCTACGCCTCCTGCTTCCACAACGCCCTGATCCTGGTCGGCAACCGCGCGGGCTACGACCTCACCGGCTCGACGGTCGCCGCGAAGGTCGGCATCGGCCCGAACCGGCACCGCGGCTACGGCCTCGCGGTCGCCCTGAGCGTCTCCCTGCCGGTCCTGGACCGGGAGATCGCGGCGCAGCTGGTGGACGCCGCGCACGAGGTGTGCCCGTACTCGAACGCGACCCGCGGCAACATCGATGTAACGATCCTCCTCGGGTAGTGCGGCAAAGGAATCCCAGGCCGACAGTGGGTGTTGCACCCGCTGTCGAAGGCAAGCTGAGGGGATGAGCGGACGTGGACGTGAACGGCGTGGTGGCCGAGGGCTTCGAACCGGTCAGGGAGGCGTTCGCGGCGAACTTCGCGCTGCTCGGGGAGCGGGGCGCCGCTGTCGCCGTGTACCGCGACGGGCACAAGGTCGTCGACCTGTGGGCCGGAACCAAGGACGTGGACGGCACCGCGCCCTGGGAGCACGGCACCGCGCAGGTCGTGCGCTCCGCGACCAAGGGCGTCGCCGCCGCCGCACTGCTGCTCCTGCACCAGCGCGGCGAGCTGGACCTGGACGCCCCGGTCGGCGCGTACTGGCCGGAGTACAAGACCGCCGGCAAGGAACACACCCTCGTCCGGCACCTGCTCGCGCACCGCGCGGGCGTGCCCGTGCTGGACCGCCCGCTGACGCCTGCGGAGGCCGCCGACCCCGACCTCGGCGCGGCGGCCGTGGCGGCGCAGGCGCCGGTGTGGGAACCGGGCACGGACCACGGCTACCACGCGCAGACCTACAGCTGGCTCACCGGCGAGCTGGTCCGGCGGATCACCGGACGCACCATCGGCGAGTGGATAGCCACCGAGATCGCCGCACCCGTCGGCGCCGAGCTGTGGCTCGGGCTGCCGGAGGCGGAGCAGTCGCGCGCGGGCCGAGTCGGTCCGGTGCAGCCCCCGCAGTCGGCCGGCGCGCTGAGAACCCGCCCCAAGCGGTCGGTCGCCGACGCCTACGCCGACCCGGACTCCCTCACCCGCCGCGCCTTCGCCGCGCTCACCCCGCTCCCGGACGAGAACGACCCGGTCTACCGGGCCGCCGAGCTGCCCGCCTCCAACGGCATCGCCACCGCCGACGGCCTGGCCCGCTTCTACGCCTCCCTCATCGGCGAAGTGGACGGCGGCCGCCGCCTGTTCACCGCGGACACCATGGAACTGGCCCGGGGCGAGCAGTCCGCCGGAGCGGACCGGGTGCTGGTCGTGGGCACCCGCTTCGGCCTCGGCTACATGCTGCACGGCAGCGCCTCCCCCCTGCTGACCCCCGCCTCCTTCGGCCACCCGGGCCGCGGCGGCGCGCTCGCGTTCGCCGACCCGGAGACGGGAATCGCCTTCGGCTATGTCACCAACGGCTTCCACAAGAGCGTGACGGCGGACCCGCGGGCGCAGGCACTGGTACGCGCGCTGCGCCCTCTCACCCGCTGACCGCTGACCCGCCGACTGCTTCCCCGCCGACGGCTCACACGTTGATCGGATGCGAGGTCCGGCCGGACACCTCGTCGATCTCCGTGTGGGCCTTGGTCAGCAGCTGCATGGCCAGTTCGTTGAGAGCACGGGCCCCCGCTATCTCCTCGCCCACTCGTGGCTGGTTGGGGTCGATGTGGTGCCGGGTGGCGTGCCCGTGCGCCCGTACCTCGCTGCCGTCGGGCAGGCGCAGCAGCGCCACCGCGCGCGTGTGCTGATCATCCTCCTGGAATTCGAGTTCGACGTGCCATCCCACAGCGGTGTGCATCATGACGATCACCTCCGAAGACTGCTGATTCCAGGGTGCTCCCCCACACCCGGAACGGCACATCGGCTCCGGCACGGTTGCCTCAGCCGGCCTGCTCGCCGTCGTCGAAGCTCGCGAAGTACGCGGCGGCCATGTCCTTGTCCGCGTGCCCCTGGGCCGCCGCGCGGGCGAGGCGTTCGGCGGTGGCCGCGGCGATGTCGAGCCGTACGCCGCCCTGCTCGCCCGCCTCGACGATGAGCCGGGCGTCCTTCTCCGCGGTGGCCACCGCGAACGACGGCGGGGACAGCCGGCCCTCCAGCACCAGGGCCGCCTTGGCGCGCAGGTACCCCATGTCGAGCGGGCCGCCCTCGATCACGTCGAAGAAGCGCTGCGGGTCGACGCCGAGGGCCCGGGACAGGGCCAGTACCTCACCGGTCGCCGCGGTGGCCGCGAGGACCCAGCTGTTGGCGACCAGCTTCAGCCGGCCGGCGCTGCCGGCCGCGCCGTCCTCGCCGGTCCACACGGTGCGGGCGCCGACCGCGTCGAACACCGGCGTGACCGTCTCCCGGCCCTCCTCCGGCCCGGCCGCCAGCACGGTCAGCAGGCCCGCCTCGGCCGGCTCGCGGGTGCCGAGGACGGGGGCGTCGTAGAAGACCAGGCCGTGGTCGCGGGCGAAGGCGGCGAGGTAAGGGGTCAGTTCGATCCCGGCGGTGGTGCACTGCGCCCACACGGTTCCCGGACGCAGCGCCGGCGCGGCCTCGCGCATGACCTCCAGGACGGCGCCACCGTCGTAGAGCATGGTCAGGACGACGTCGGCGCCCTCGACGGCCTCGGCGGGCGTCTCGGTGACCCGGGCGCCCTCGGCGGCCAGGGGTTCGGCCTTGTCGCGCGTACGGTTCCAGGCCCGCACGGGCAGTCCGGCGCGGCACAGATTGCGGGCCATGGCGGCTCCCATGATGCCCGTGCCCAGGACGCTGACGGTCGGTTTGTCGGTCATGACGGCTCCTTGGTTCGGCTTTTCGTACAGTCACCCGGCGTGCGGCATCAGCACGTGGGCGGCACCGCCCGTGTGCGGCATCAGCCCGTGTGCAGCATCAGTCCGATGCCCACGACCAGCAGGCCCGCCGCCGCGATGCGGGGCGCGCCGAAACGCTCCTTGAAGAACAGGGCGCCTATGGCCGCGCCGACGATGATCGAGGATTCGCGCAGCGCGGCCACGGGGGCGAGTTCGGCGCGGGTCTGCGCCCACAGCACCAGGCCGTACGCGCAGACGGACAGCGCCGCACCCAGCAGCCCGAGGGCGGCGAAAGGGCGCAGCACGGCCACCGACGCGCGCCCCCAGCGGAAGCAGACGGCGTACGCCGGGATCGCCACGCCCTGCACCGCCATCAGCCAGCCGGTGTAGCCGAGCGGCGAGCCGGAGGCGCGTACGCCGAGCCCGTCGATGACCGTGTAGGAGGCGATGGACAGCCCCGTCGCGAGCGCGGCCCCGATCGCCGCCCACTGCGGCCGGTGCCCGCGCAGCCCCCACAGGGCGACGCCGGTCAGGCCGGTGCAGCACAGCACGATGCCGGCGGCGCCCCAGGTTCCGGGCACCTCGTGCGCGAAGACGGCCGCGAACACGGTGACCACCAGCGGGGCGCTGCCCCGGGCGATCGGATAGGCCTGCCCGAAGTCCCCGAGCCGGAACGACGTCATCAGCAGCAGGACGTAGACGATGTGGACGGCGGCCGAGACGAGCAGGTACGGCCATGCGCGCGCCGCCGGGAACGCCGTGAACGGCGCCAGCAGCAGGCCGATGAGCACCCCGCCGGCCAGGATCAGCGTGAACCCGACCAGTTTGTCGGTGATGCGGTGGGCGATGGCGTTCCAGCTGGCATGGGTGACCGCCGCGGCCAGGACGGCTCCGGCCACCAGCGGCGTCACGCGGTCCGCTCGCGCACGTCCACCAGTGCGGCACCGGCGTGGGTGAGGAGGTCCTCCGGCTCGATCGGGAAGACGGTGTGGGGGGTTCCGGCCGCCGCCCACACCGTGTCGTGCGCGAGCAGGGAGCGGTCGGCGAGCACCCGGGTGCGGGTGCGGTGCCCGAAGGGCGGTACGCCGCCGATGGCGTAACCGGTGGTCTCGCGCACGACAGCGGCGTCGGCCCGGGTGACCTTCTCCGCGCCCAGTTCCCGCCGTACCCGCTCCACGTCCACGCGTGAGGCCCCGTCCATCAGCACCAGCACCGGGACCCCGTCGGCGGCGAAGACCAACGACTTGCAGATCTGGCTCAGTTCGCACCCGATCGCGGCGGCGGCCTCGGCGGCGGTCCGGGTGGCCTCCGGGAAGCGCCGCGTGCGCGCGAGCACCTCGTCCAGGCCGAGCGCGCGCAGCGCCTCGGCGAACCGCGGGTGGGCTCCGGATCCTTCGGCGTCGGTGGCGGCGGCTGTCGTCGTCATGGGGGCACGCTACGACATCGCCGGGGCGCGCTCACGCAGTTTTCACCCGCCACTTCGCAGTTGCGGTACGGATCATGATTACCTGGCCCTGCACCACAACGATCGTGCAGGAAAAGAGATGTGAGAACACGGCCCGGTCGCATGGCCGCCCGGGCCTTCGGGGGACCGCTCGTGAGCGAACGCAAAGGCGTACAGGCCGACGGCAAGCTGCCGGAACCGGACCAGTCGGAACTGCCACTGTCGCCGGACGAGATCAGGCGGCACGGCATCCTTCCGGGCTGGGAGGGGCACTACACGGCCCCGCCCGCCGGCAGCACCGTGGACCCGCTGGACCGGCCGCCGCTCCAGCCGGATCCGCCCGGCGTGATCAAGCCGCCGGGGAAGTCCGGCAGGCCGGGAGACCGGCTGAAGATCGCCCCGTCGGTGCTGAAGACGGCCGCCGGGCACGTGGACGACATCTACGACGCCTTCTACAAGCCGGCCGCCACCCTGGAGGAGCCGGCGCTGGAGGCCGTGCGCGAGCTGGCGGGCATGGAGTCGGCGCCGGCCATCCGGCTGGCCCACCGGCAGTGGGAGCGGCAGGCCGGCACGGTCACGGCATGGCTGGCCCACATCGCCGAGAGCCTGCGGTCGACCGACGGCACCTACAAGAAGACCGACGCCGCCGTCGAGGAGTCGGCGCGGCAGGTGCGGGTCCGCTCGGCGCTGGAGGACTACTGATGGCGATCACCTTCTACCAGGCCCTGATGGGCGCGGATCTCACGGTCCTGGACGATCTGGCGGACCGCTGGAAGAGCATCCACGGCAAGATCAAGGGTCTCGGCAAGCAGATGCACGACGAGGTCCTCGCGCCGTTGCGCAACAAGGGCTACTGGGAAGGGGCCGCGGCCCCGTACGCCTGGAAGATGATCGACGACATCCAGCGGCAGCTGGAGGACGCCGCTGCCGTGGCGGACGCGGCGCAGCGCGTGGTCCAGGACGCGGTGGGCGATCTGAAGGCCGCCCAGCGCGATCTCAGGGACGCCGTTGGGCGGGCCACGGACAAGGGGCTCTCCATCGGCTCGGACGGGACCGTGTCCACCGACGTCGTCGGTGTCTGCAAGGTCGACACCACCAAGGACGACGACAAGATCATCGAGGCGGCGCAGCACGAGATCGCGCAGATCCTGAAGCGCGGTGTCGCGGCCGACCGCGACCTCGCCTTCAGCCTGGTGTCGGACCTCGGCCTCGGCCAGTGGTTCAACGACAACCCCAGGTTCAAGGACATCGACCACACCGGCGGGATCGGGGAGGACGAGTACAACGCGCTCGGTCTCGCCATGCAGAACAAGGACCCCTACCCGGGCACGAGTTCGGACGACCCGTACTCGCTCGGCTGGGACTGGGTGACCGGCGACGGCCCCCGGCACCGCGAGTACCACAGCGGCGACGAGCTGACCGAGCTGATCCGGTCCAGCGAGAGCATGAAGAAGCTGCGGCTGGACACGCTGCAGCAGTGGCAGAACACGGGGCAGCCCGAGGGCAGCGTGGCGTACTCGATCTCGGAGAGCGGCAAGCTGGGCGCGCTGGAGAAGCTCGTCACCACGGACCTGCCCGCGATCGTCACCGGGGACGAGGACCACCTGGGAGAGGCGTTCACCGGTTCGTACAACCTGAACTACGCGGTCAAGGGCCAGGACCCCGACGGCTCCCTGGTCGTCGAGTACAAGCTGCGCAACACCACGAGCAACGAGTCGTTCCTGCACTACGTCGGCTACTACGACTGGTTGAAGAAGTTCAACCGCGACGAAGGCGTCTTCTCGTCCGTGGACCAGGAGATCGTCTGGACCGAACGCATTCCGGCGAAGGGAGAGTAGCCCCGTGTTCCGAGTCCTGCTCAAGGGCATGCGTCCGCGCTGGGTGACCGCCGTGGCCGTGCCGGCGCTGCTGTACCCGCTGGCCGGCTGCTCCTCCGCGGCCACGGCCGTCGAGGCCTGCATGGGGAAGCAGGCGACCTCCGTCAGCTCCGTGGATCTGACCGGGACTTACGCGGGGGAGGGCAGAGCGAGGGGTGCGACGATCACCCTCACGTCGACGGACGGCAAGCCCGGCGGCAGGGTCACCGTGCACCACTGGCCGACCGGCAGCTATTACCGGGGCGAACTCGGCGGCACGTTCGACGGTTCCGGCACCTGGGAGCTGCAGCACGGCGCCTCTGCGGGCGGACATCCGCAGGTCGGCCTCAGCCTCACCGAACCACGGTTCTTCCTGCCCGGCGACACCCTCGACACCCTGTCGATCGCCGGGGACGGCAAGCGCACGTACCTCTATCAGGAGGACGACCCGGACACCTGCCCGGCCTTCCGGGTGCGGCTGCGGCACTGAGGAAGAAGCCGGTGAGGGCGCCCCGTCCGCACGGGGCGCCCTCACCGGCTCGGACGTCAGAAGCGGTACGTCAGGCCCGTACCAGCTCCCTGTCGTCGTCGAGGTCCGTGCGCTCGGTCTCCGCGCGCAGGCCTTCGCCCTCGACGTCGACGTCGGGCAGTACGCGCTCCAGCCACCCCGGCAGCCACCAGGCCCGCTTGCCGAGCAGGGCGAGGACCGCCGGGACGATGGCCATGCGAACGATGAACGCGTCGAAGAAGACGGCGATGGCGAGGCCGAAGCCGATCATCTTGATCATGGACTCGCTGGAGCCCATGAAGCCGGAGAAGACGGCGATCATGATGACGGCCGCGGCGGTCACCACCCGCGCCCCGTAGCGGAAGCCCGTCACCACCGCCTGGACCGGCTTCTCGCCGTGGACGTACGCCTCGCGCATACGGGTCACGAGGAACACCTCGTAGTCCATGGCGAGACCGAAGACCACGCCGACCATGAAGATCGGCATCATCGACATGACCGGGCCGGTCTGCTCGACGTTCATCAGGCCGGACAGCCAGCCCCACTGGAAGACCGCGACCACGGCGCCGAGGGCCGCCAGCACGCTGAGCAGGAAGCCGAGGGCCGCCTTCAGCGGGACGAGGACCGAGCGGAACACCACGATCAGCAGCAGGAAGGCGAGGCCGACCACCAGGCCGAGGTACGGCAGCAGCGCGTCGTTCAGCTTCTGCGAGACGTCGATGTTCATCGCCGTCGTACCGGTCACCAGGACCTCGGAGTCCGTCTCGCGGGCGATGTCCCTGCCCTTGTCGCGGATGGCGTGCACCAGGTCCTCGGTGGTCTTCGAGGACGGCTTGGACTTGGGGACGACGGTGATCGTGGCGGTGTCGCCGGCCTTGTTGGGCATGGCCGGGGTGACCGTGACGACGTCCTCGAGGCCCTTGATCTCGTTGCCGACCTTGGTGAAGTCGGCCTTGGGGTGGGCGCTGCCCTTGGCGTCGACGACGACCATCAGCGGGCCGTTGAAGCCGGGGCCGAAGCCGTCGGACAGGAGGTCGTAGGCGCGGCGCTGGGTGGTGGAGACGGGCTGGGAGCCGTCGTCGGGCAGGCCCAGTTCGAGGGATGCGGCCGGGACCGCCGCCGCGCCGAGGCCGATGACGCCGAGGAGGAGGACGGCGACCGGGCGCCGTACGACGAAGCTCGCCCAGCGCGTGCCCATGTTCGGGCGGCCCGCCTGCTGGGGCTTGCGGCCGCCGCCGAGCAGCTTGCTCTTCTCACCGGCCGGCTTGACCTTGCGGCCCACGTAGCCGAGCAGCGCGGGGATGAGCGTGAGGGCGATCAGGACCGCGATCGCGACCGTGCCGGCCGCCGCGACGCCCATCTTGGTCAGCATCGGGATGTTGACGACGGACAGGCCGACCAGCGCGATGACGACGGTCAGGCCGGCGAAGACCACCGCGGAGCCCGCCGTGCCGACGGCCCGTCCGACCGCCTCCTCGCGCTCGCGGCCCGCGGCCAGTTCGGCGCGGTAGCGGGAGACGATGAACAGGGCGTAGTCGATGCCGACGGCCAGGCCGATCATCGATGCGAGGGTGGAGGTAGTGGTGCCCAGGTCCAGGGCGTTGGCCAGCGCGGCGATCGTGGAGACGCCGATGCCGACGCCGATGACGGCGGTCAGCAGCGGGAGTCCGGCCGCGAGCAGCGAGCCGAAGGTGATCACGAGCACGACGGCGGCGACGGCGATGCCGATGACCTCGCTGTTGCCGGTCTCGGGCTTGGTGTTGAGCGCGTCACCGCCGACCTCGACGGTCAGCCCGGCATCACGTGCGTCCTGTGCGGCCTTCTTCAGGGCGTCGCGCGAGGAGTCCTCCAGCTCCATGCCGGAGACCTTGTACTTCACGGAGGTGTAGGCGATCGCGCCGTCCTTGCTGACGGCGTGCCCGGCGTAGGGGTCGGCGACGGAGGCGACCTCCGAGCCGTCCTTCAGTTCCTTCACCGTCTTCTCGACGGTGGCCTTGTTGAGGACGTCGGTCATCTTCTCGCCGCGCGGCGCCTTGAAGACGACGCGGGCGGTCGCGCCGTCGGCGCTCATGCCGGGGAAGCGCTGCTCCAGCAGGTCGAAGGCCTTCTGCGCTTCGGTACCGGGGACCGAGAAGGACGAGTTGCCGGGGGCCGGCGCGGAGGCGGCGCCCACTCCGGCGAGGGTGAGCAGCGCAACCCATAGGAGGGCGAAGACGTGCCGTCGCCGGAAAGCCAGCCGGCCGAGTTTGTAGAGGAACGTGGCCACGGGGTCGTACTCCCGGTCAGGTCGTTGGGTTCATCAGGGCAGGGGCGATCAGCCCGACGACGTGAGCGGTGACGTCAGGTGGAGCTGGGTACAACGGGGTGAGCTGGGGGCTGTCAGTCGGTGCTGACGCCGAGGGCGGGGAGAACCACGGCGTCGATGTACGAGGTGAGGAAGGCCTGGGTGGGTGGCTGGTCGTCGAGCAGCGCCCGGGTGACGAAGCCGCCGACCATCATGTGCATCATGAAGTCCAGTGCCGGGCAGTCGGGGCGGACCTCGCCCCGGTCGACCGCGCGCTGCAGCACCTGCCGGAACCCTCCCATCTCGGGCTCCACGATCTGCTCACGGAAGACCTGGCGCAGATCGTCGTTGTGGTGCATCGCCATGGCGATACCCCGCATGAGCGCGGAGTTCCGCTCCATGGCGCGGTCGTCCTGCAGCGCCACCACGGCGTGCAGGTCGCCGGAGAGGGAGCCGGTGTCGATCTCGCCGGCATGGCCTCTCTTGCTGTGCCGCAGCGCCCCGACGACCAGCTGGGCCTTGCCGCCCCACTGGCGGTAGAGCGTGGCCTTGCTGGACCGGGTGCGGGCGGCCACGGCGTCCATGGTGAGGGCGTCGTAGCCGACTTCCCGGAGCAGGTCGAGCACGGCCTCGTACAGCTCGGCCTCGCGCTCGGGGGTGATACGACTGCGACGCGACGTCGCGGTCGAGGCGGTCTCGATCATCCCGCTCACCTCCTGCTCCGAACGACACGGTTTCGTACGTGACCGAATGTACCGCACCCACTAGCGAAACGAAACCGTTTCGTACGTGCCCTCGGTCACGACCCCGTCAGCAGCTCGCGCAACGCCTCACTCGGCACGTCACTCCCGAGTCGCGCAACGGGTGCACGAACGCCGCTCCGCAAAAGTTCCCGGCGCCGGCGCCGCACGAGTTGCTGCGCTCCAGCCACGGGAAAAGCATGGAAAAGTGAGCTATCTGCGCCTTCCCCACCTCATCGGCGACCTGCTGTGCTTCGTGACCGAGGACGACCTCTGGCTGGCGCCCCTCGACACCCCGGGCCGCGCCTGGCGGCTCACCGTGGACCGCACGAAGGCCGGCCCCCCGCGCTTCTCCCCCGACGGGCGGCACATCGCGTACACGAGCTGGCGCAGCCTCGTCCCGGAGATCCATGTCGTCGCCGTCGACGGCGGGCCCGCGCGACAGCTGACGTACTGGGGCAGCGCCGACACCCGGGTCTGCGGCTGGACACCGGACGGCGACATCCTCGCCGTCGCCTCGCACGGGGAGCCCTTCTCGTACTTCACCTGGGCCTACAAGGTGTCCGCCGACGGCGACCCGGGCCGCAAGCTGCCCTGGGGCCCGGTCTCCGACATCCAGGTCGCCGACATCGAGGCCGGGCACCGCACACTCCTCCTCACCGGCACCCCGCCGCACGAACCGGCCTCCTGGAAGCGGTACCGGGGCGGCGCCATGGGGCGGCTGTGGCTGCACGGTCAGCGGCTGCTCGAAGACATCGACGGCCACCTGGAGTCGCCGATGTTCGTCGGCGGCCGGATCGCCTTCCTCTCCGACCACGAGGGCACCGGCAACCTGTACTCGTGCGCCTACGACGGCTCCGATCTGCGCCGCCACACCGACCACGACGCCTTCTACGCGCGCGCGGCCAGCACCGACGGTGCCCGCGTGGTCTACCAGTGCGCCGGCGAGCTGTGGATCGTCGACGACCTGTCCCCGGACTCGGTCCCGCGCAGACTGGACGTGCGGCTGAGCGGCCCGCGCGCCGGGCGGCGCCCCTACCTCGTGCCCGCCGCCCAGAACGTCGACGGCATCTCGGTGGACGAGACCGGCCGGGCCAGCGCCGTCGTCGTGCGCGGCAGCCTGTACTGGCTCACCCACCGCGACGGCCCCGCCCGGACGATCACCGACCCGCCCGGCGTGCGGGTGCGGCTGCCGGAGATGCTGGGCTCGACAGGGCAGGTGGCGTACGTGACCGACGCCGAGGGCGAGGACGCCGTCGAGATCGCCCATCTGCCCCGGGCCAGCGGCGACCGCGCCCCGCGCCGGCTGGCCTCCGGCGAGCTGGGCCGGGTCCTGGAGATGGTCTGCGACCCGCTCGGCGAGCGCCTGGCCCTCGCCTCGCACGACGGACGGCTGCTGCTCCTGGACGCGACCGAGGAAGCGGCTGCCGCTGCGGGCGCCGAGGACCCTGGCGGCGAGGCCCCGAGCAGCACGGACCCTGGCGGCGAGGCCCCGAGCAGCGCGGACCCTGGCGGCGAGGCCCTGAGCAGCGCGGACCCGACCAGCGCGGACCCGGGCGGCGCGGTGACCGAGCTGATCCGGTCCGTCAACGGACCCGTCCGCGACCTCGCCTTCTCCCCGGACGGCTGCTGGCTCACCTGGTCCCACCCGGGCATCGGGCGCTCCCTGCGGCAGATCAAGCTGGCCCGCATCAAGGACCGGCTGGTCGTGGACGTCACCAACGGCCGCTTCGAGGACGAGAACCCCGTCTTCACACGCGACGGCCGTTACCTCGCCTTCCTGTCCTGGCGCGGCTTCGACCCGGTGTACGACGTGCACACCGGCGACCTGTCCTTCCCGCTGGGCTGCCGCCCGTACCTGGTGCCGCTGTCCTCGGCCACCCCGTCCCCGTTCGCCCTGAATCCGGAGGGGCGGCCGGCCGCCGGCGGGCTCGACCCGGTCGAGGACGAGGAGGCCGGCGAGAGCGGCGCGGTGACGGTCGAGGTGGAGGGCCTGGAGAGCAGGGTGACGCCGTTCCCGGTCATCGCCTCCAAGTACTCGGCGCTGTGTCCGGTCGCGGGCGGCGGACTGGTCTGGCTGCGCTGGCCGATCTCCGGCGCGCTCGGCGAGACCTTCGCCAACCCGGCCGACATCAGCGGGCGGCCGACCCTGGAGCACTTCAACATCGCCAAGGCGAAGAAGTCCGAACTGGTCGGCGACCTGGACTGGTTCGGGGTGAGCGGCGACGGCACCCGGCTCGTCGTCGTCGACGAGGACGAACTGCGGGCCGTGCCCTCCACCGAGCCCGGCGACAGCGACACGACCGTCTGGATCGACCTGCGCCGCGTCCTGCACAAGGTGGATCCGGCCGCCGAGTGGCGCCAGGCCTACGACGAGGCCGGCCGCCTGATCCGCGCCTACTTCTGGGACCCGGGGATGTGTGGCATCGACTGGGACGCGGTGCTCGACCAGTACCGCCCCCTGGTCGAACGGGTGGCCACCCCCGACGAGTTCGCCGACCTGCTGCGCGAAGTCCTGGGCGAACTGGGCACCTCGCACGCCTACGTCGCCGCCGCCCGCCGCAACGAGGGGCCGCCGCACTACCAGCGCCGGCAGGGACTGCTCGGCGCCAACTTCGTACGCCGGGAGGGCCGCTGGACGGTCAAGCGCATCCTGCCCGGCGAATCGTCCGACCCCAAGGCGCGCTCACCGCTGTCCGGCACGGGGATCCGCGAGGGCGCCGTCCTCACCCACGTCGACGGCCGCCCGGTCGATCCGGTGACCGGCCCGTTCCCCCTGCTGGCGGGCTCGGGCGGGACGACCGTCGAGCTGACCTTCACCCCGGCCGAGGGCGAGGCGGGGCACCCGCGGCGGGTCGCGGTCGTCCCGCTCGTCGAGGAACGTCCGCTGCGCTACCAGGACTGGGTGGCCAAACGCCGTGCCGTCGTACGGGAGTTGAGCGGCGGCAAGTGCGGCTACCTGCACATCCCCGACATGGGCGGCTCGGGATGGGCCCAGTTCAACCGCGACCTGCGCATGGAGGTGTCCCGCCCGGCCCTGATCGTCGACGTCCGCGGCAACGCGGGCGGGCACATCAGCGAGCTGGTCATCGAGAAGCTGACCCGGACGATCCTGGGCTGGGACCTGACCCGGGACGCCCAGCCGGTGTCGTACACCTCCAACGCCCCGCGGGGACCGGTCGTGGCCCTCGCCGACGAGGCGACCTCCTCCGACGGCGACATGATCACGGCCGCGTTCAAGCTGCTCAAGCTGGGCCCGGTCGTGGGCCAGCGCACCTGGGGCGGCGTGGTCGGCATGACCGGCCGCCACCGCCTCGGCGACGGCACGGTGATCACGGTCCCGATGAACGCGGCCTGGTTCGACGCGTACGGCTGGTCCGTGGAGAACCGCGGGGTCACCCCCGACCTGGAGATCCAGCGCACCCCGCTGGACTGGGCGGAGGGCCGCCACGCCCAGCTGGCCGACGCGGTCGAACTGGCCCTGGAACTGCTGGAGACCAACCCCGCGGCCATCCCCCCGGACTACAGCGAGGTCCCCAACCGCTCCAGGCCCAAGCTTCCGCCCCGGCCGGTCTAGCACCACGGACGGAGGGCGCCCTCCTCGAAAGGAGGGCGCCCCACGGAAACCGGCCGGAGCCGAGCGCAACGGCTACGCGTCGTAGTCGCGGTCGAAGCGCTCCCGCATCTCCTGCTCGGTGTCCTCGATGTCGCGCAGGTTCTCGCGGCCACGGCCCTGCTGCTGGCCACGCTGCGGCGACTGCTGGCCACGCTGCGGCGACTGCTGGCCACGCTGCGGCGACTGCTGACCGCGCTGGGACGACTGCTGACCGCGCTGCGGCGACTGCTGACCGCCCTGCTGGGCCTTCTCACGGGCCTGGTCGGCCTTCTGTCGGCCCTGTTCCCGCGTCGCGCCGGCCTTCTCCTGGAACTGGTCCTTCGTACCCATGTGGGTTCACTCCATGGTGGGTGAGGGGGATCGGCCCCTTGGCGGGGCCTCGACCAGATTCACACGGGCGAACACGCGGCGCATCTGGATCAGTTACGGTCCGTAGCCCTCGCCGCCTCATCCGCGGCGCCACCTGCGCCGACGAGTCCGGAACTCATCCCCCTCAGACGGGGCGCGAACCGCCGCACCTCGCGCTGCCCGACGACACCGATGAGCCCCGGCAGGTACCCGCGCACGCCCTGCATCCCGCGCAGCCACCACTGCCCGTACACGTGCGCGGAGCGCCGCTCGATCCCGGCGACGAGCCGGTCCACCGCCGGGCCCAGCGGGTAGGTCTTGTTCGACGGCCACGGCAGCCGCTGGCGCAGCTCCCGCATGACGTCGTCCTGGTCGGCGCCGCGCACCATGTCGGTGTCGGTCCAGGACAGGTACCCGACGCCGACGCGCACGCCCTGGTAGCCGACCTCGGCGCGCAGACTGTGCGCGTACGCTTCCACGCCCGACTTGGACGCGCAGTACGCCGTCATCATCGGCGCCGGGGTGATCGCGGCGAGCGAGGCGATCTGGAGCAGATAGCCGCGGCTGTCGGTCAGCGCCGGCAGGAACGCGCGAGCCGTCACCGCCGAGCCGATCAGGTTCACCTCGATCACCCGCCGCCAGGCCTGCGGATCGGAGTCGACGAAGGGCCCGCCGGCCGCCACCCCGGCGTTGGCGACCACGATGTCGACCTTCCCGAAGCGCTCCTTCACCTCCCGTGCGACCCGGCTCATCGTCTCGTGGTCGGTCACGTCGGCGTACCAGTAGGCGCTGTCGCTGTGGAGCCGTCCGGAGACGTCCTTGAGCGCCTCCTCCTCCAGGCCGACCAGCGCGACCTTCGCGCCACGCGCGGAGAGCTTGCGCGCCAGCAGCTCGCCGACGCCGCGCGCCGCTCCGGTGACGACGGCGACCTGCCCTTCGAGGCTGACCCTGCTCATGCGCTCTCCTCGCTGTGCACGGGGGTGGACTGGGTGTGGGGCTGGGGGCGGGGGTGGGGCTGGGTGTAACCCGGGGCGGACCGGGTGGTGGCGACGTACGTGGTGACGAGCTCCCGAATCCTGCCGGTCACCAGTTCGGGGGCTTCGACCGGGCTCATGTGTCCGACGCCGGTCAGCTCGGTCAGGCCCACGCACTGCGGCAGCGCGGCGGCCAGCGTGCGGGCGTGCACGAGGGGCGTGAGCCTGTCGGACGCGCCGTGCACGATCGCCGTCGGCATGTGCAACTCCCGTACGCCGTGGTCGAGATCGAGCGCCTCCAGCACGCGCGCCCACGCCTGGCGCACGGCGCGCGGGCAGGCGTGCACGATCCGGGCGCACGCCTCCACCCTGTGCGGGGCCGAACCGGCCCCCATGGTCGCGTTCTTGAGGATGCTCTTCGCGACCGGCGTGACCGGTCCGAGCGCGGCGCGCGAGCCGAGAATGCGCCCGGTGATCCAGGTGCGCACCCGCCCGGCGCGTATCGGCACCACGCTCGACTCCGCGACCAGCCGTGAACTGCCGGTGCTGCACAGCAGGACGGCGGCGGCGTGTTCCCGCAGGCGCGGGCGCGTGGCGGCGGCCATGACCGTCATGCCGCCCATGGAGTGCCCGGCGATCAGGGCCTTCTCCCCGGGCCCGAGCGTCTCGGCGAGCACTGCTTCGAGGTCGTCCGCCAGCGCTTGGGTGGTGCACACGGGGCTTGCGGGACTGCGTCCGTGCCCCCTCTGGTCGTATGCGATGACCCGGTGGTCGGTCGCCAGGTCCCGTATCTGGGCTGCCCAGAAGGCGGTGGAACAGGTCCACCCGTGGGCGAGGACGACGGGCGGCGCGTTGTCGGGCCCGTGCACCTCCACGTGCAGCCGTGCGCCGTCGGCGGATACGACGGTGATTTCCCGGGCGGGGGCGGGCGGGGCGTAGGGCCCGCTGGTGACGGCGGCGGGACGGCTCATGCGGCGGCCCCGCTCTTCTTCCCGGCCGAGTTCCTGGCGGTGTTCCCGGCCGTGCGCGCGTTCTTCCCCTCGGGCTCGTCCGCCTCCGGCTCGCGGACGACCTCGTACTCCGACAGGTCCACATGCCGGGTCGCACGCCGGAACTCGGTCGTGGTGCCGGGCCAGATGGTGGTGTTGCGGCCGCTCGCGTCCAGGTACCAGCTGGTGCAGCCGCCGGTGTTCCACACGGTCCGCTTCATGCGCTCCTGGACCCTGTGGTTCCAGGCGTCCACGGCGGCGGGCCGGGCGTCGAGGGCGGTACGGCCTCCGAGGACGTCGAGCTGGCGCAGGTAGTCGGCCATGTAGTTCAGCTGGGACTCGATCATGAGGATCATGGAGGAGTTGCCGAGGCCGGTGTTGGGCCCGATGATCGTCATCCAGTTCGGGAAGCCCGCGGCCGAGACGCCGCGCAGCGCCTGCATGCCGTTCTTCCAGGACTCCGCGAGGGTGTGGCCGGCCGCGCCGACCACGCGCTCGGCGATGGGCATGTCCGTGACGTGGAAGCCCGTACCGAAGATGATCGCGTCGACCTCGGCCTCGGTGCCGTCGGCGGCGACGACGGTGGAGCCGCGGATCTCGCTCAGCCCGCTGGCGACGACATCCACGTTGGGCTTGGCGAGCGCCGGGTAGTACTCGCTGGACAGCAGGATGCGCTTGCAGCCGATGCGGTAGTCGGGGGTGAGCTTGGCGCGCAGGACCGGGTCCTTGATCGCGCGGGTCATGTTCCGCCTGGCCAGCTTCTCGACCAGGCCCAGTTCGTCGGGGTGCTTGGTGAACGCCTGAACCTGCAGCTCCCGGATGCCCCACAGCAGCCCGCGGCGGAGCTGGGTGGTGAAGGGCAGCGCCCGGTGCAGCCGGCGCTCGACGCCGCTGACGGCGCGGTCCATGCGGGGCATCACCCACGGGGGCGTGCGCTGGAAGACGGTGAGCCGGCCGGCCTCGCGCTGGACGGCGGGCACGATCTGGATGGCTGAGGCACCGGTGCCGACCATGGCGACGCGCTTGCCGCGCAGGTCGTAGTCGTGGTCCCAGCGGGCGGAGTGGAACACCTTGCCCGGGAAGGACTCGAGCCCCGGGATCTGCGGGACCTTGGGGTCGGACAGCGGCCCCGTGGCGGAGACCACGACATCGGCGGACAGCGGCCCGCGGGTGGTCTCGATGTTCCAGCGCAGCTTCCCTCCGTCCCAGCTCATCAGCTTCACCTCGGAGCCGAAGCGGATGTGCGGGCGCAGGCCGAAGACGTCGGTGACGTGCTCCAGGTAGGCACGGATGTGTTCCTGCCCGGAGAAGGTCCGCGGCCAGTCGGGATTGGGCGCGAAGGAGAAGGAGTACAGGTGCGAGGGCACGTCACAGGCGCAGCCCGGGTAGCTGTTGTCCCGCCAGGTGCCTCCGACGCTGTCCGCCCGCTCCAGGACGACGAAGTCGGTGATCCCTTCCCGGCGCAGCCGCACGGCGGCTCCCAGCCCGCCGAACCCGGACCCGATCACCGCCACCCGTACATGCTCGTGCTCGGCCATCGACGAAGCCTCCACGCATCACCTAGAAACCATGCCAGTGATTACTGGCGCAATGGGACTGTAGAGCAGCTCCGTACCGAGCGATAGGGGTCACGGAAGGAAAGTTACCGGCGGTACAACATAGGCTGCGCACGTGGCAGAGGAAGCGGGACACCCGGGGGAACGGCGCGAGTACCGGATGGAGGAGCTGGCGCGCCTGGCCGGCATCACCGTGCGCACGCTGCGCTTCTACCGCGAACGCAAGCTGATCCCGCCACCGCGCCGCGAGGGCCGTATCGCCTGGTACGACGACCACCACCTGGCCCGCCTGCGCACGATCGCGGCGCTGCTGGAGCGCGGTCACACCCTCAGCGGCATCGCCGAACTCGCGGAGGCCCTCGACCAGGGCCGCGACGTCGCCGACGTCCTCGGCGTCGGCACCCCCACCGAGGAGGAACCGGTCCGGCTCACCCCCGAGGAACTCGCCGCCCGCTTCGAGGGCGAGGTCACCCCGGAGAACCTGGCCGCCGCCATGGAGCTGGGCTACCTCGGCACCGACGGCGACGAGATCGTCCACATCAGCCGCCGCCTGCTGGACGTCTCCTCCGCGCTGGTCCGCGAGGGCATTCCGCTCGCGGAGGTCCTCGCGGCCGGCGCCCGCGTCCGCGAGCACGCCGACGCCCTCGCCGAACTCTTCGCCGACCTGATCCTGCGCCACGCCCCCGAGGAGGACCTGCACCGCCTGCGCCCCCTCGCCCGCAGCGTGGTGGAGGCGGAGCTGTCCCTGGCGCTGGACCGCCGCCTGAGCAAGCGCGGTTGAGCCGCCCCGTCCTCCCTGCCGGCCGACGGCCCTACTGGTCGTACACCACGGTGACCGGCGCATGGTCGGACCACCGCTCGGCGTGTGTGGCCGCGCGTTCGACGAAGCCCTTGACCGCCTTGGCCGCGAGGCCGGGCGTGGCCACGTGGTAGTCGATGCGCCATCCCGAATCGTTGTCGAAGGCCCGTCCGCGGTACGACCACCACGTGTACGGCCCCTCCGTATCGGGGTGCAGGGCCCGTACGACGTCGACGTAGCCGCCGTCCTGCGCGTCGAACACCCGGGTCAGCCAGTCGCGTTCCTCGGGCAGGAAGCCGGAGTTCCTGGTGTTGCCGCGCCAGTTCTTCAGGTCGGCCTGCCGGTGGGCGATGTTCCAGTCGCCGCAGACGACCACCTCCCGCCCGTCGGCGGCGGCCCGCTCGCGCAGCTGCTTGAGGTGGGCGAGGAACTCGCCCATGAAGCGCATCTTCTCGTCCTGCCGTTCGGTGCCGACCTCACCGGAGGGCAGGTAGAGGGAGACGACGGTGACCCCGGGCAGGTCGGCCTCCGCGTAGCGCCCGCTGCCGTCGAACTCGGCCGAGCCGAAGCCGACCCGGACCCGGTCGGGTTCGCGCCGGGTGTAGAGGGAGACGCCGGCGCGGCCCTTGGCGGCGGCCGGGGCGTGCACGACGTGCCAGCCGTCGGGCTGCCGTACCTCCTCGGGCAGCTGGTGCGGCTCGGCGCGGACCTCCTGCAGGCACACGACGTCCGCGGAGGTCTGGGCGAGCCACTCCACGAAGCCCTTCCTGGCGGCGGCCCGCAGCCCGTTCACGTTCACGGAGGTCACAGTCAGCACCAGGGCACGATACCGGCACACTGGTCTGAGTCCGCCAACCCGCTGCACAGAGGTTCGATACCCAGCATGAACATCCGCCGTGTCCGTTTCGATCACCCCGACGCCGTGAAGCTCAACGACGAGGTCCAGGCCGAGTACGCCGAGCGTTACGGCGACGAGGGCGATGCCACCGTCCTCCACGCGATGGACTTCGACCCGCCCCGTGGCGTCTACCTGATCGCCTATGACGAGTTCGACCGCCCCGTGGCCACCGGTGGCTGGCGCAGCCAGGACCGCAACGAGGAGGGCAACGAGGACGGGGACGCCGAGCTGAAGCGCATGTTCGTCGTGGCGGAGATGCGCGGCCGGGGACTGGCCCGCCGCATCCTGGGGGCACTGGAGGAGGACGCCCGCGCGGCCGGCCGGGTCCGCATGGTCCTGGAGACCGGCACCAAGCAGCCGGAGGCCATCGCCCTGTACGCCTCGTCCGGCTACGAGCCCTGCACGCCCTTCGGCTACTACCGCCACTACCCGGAGAGCCGCTGCTTCGCGAAGAAGCTGTAGACACGATGAAGCCCCGGTCGGCTTCCGCCGATCGGGGCTTCATGCTGCGTGGACCTGAGGGGATTTGAACCCCTGGCCCCCTCGATGCGAACGAGGTGCGCTACCGGACTGCGCCACAGGCCCTTGCAACGAGTGAAACTCTAGCATCCCCGCCGGGGTGCTTGGAAATCCGTTCCCTGACTGGTCAGAGGCGGGCTCCAGTGGTGTGACGGCGGTCACCTGCCGATCACTCGTTGGCCGCGCGCGGGCGGTCGCCGTCCTCGTACTGGTCGAACAGAGGGGTGCGTCCGCGCTCACGTGCCCGGCGCGCGGAGGCGGCACGGCGGGCGTCGCTGCGTCCGTCCGCCGGCCTGTCGCCGGACGCGGGCGCCGGCTCGTCCGCCTCGGTCTGCGGCGCGTGGTCCGCCTCATGCTCCGGCGCAACCGCACTGGACCGCGCCGAACTCCAGGTGCCGGGTGCTCCCAGGTCCACGTCGGAGGTGGCCCGCGGGGCGACCGGCGCGGTCACGTACGTCGGCAGCGGCACGGGCACGGGATCCCAGCTGTCCCCGTGGCCGGGCCGCCGCTGCCGCTCGCGCTGCTGGTCGACCCACTCGGCGTGGTCGGTCTGCTCGACGAGGGCGCGCCGGTCCGCGGCGAGCGCCGCGGAGAGGCCGGGGTCGGTCGCGGGCTCTGCGCCCTCGTCCGCTTCGTCCGCGCCGGGGTCCGTGTCGAGGGACGCGCGCCGGCGCGGCTGGCGCTCGCGCAGGCGCTGCGCGGCGGCCTCGGCGCGACGGCGGTCCATCTGGTACGCGAAACGGCGCCGCTCCTGCGAGCGCAGATGGGCGATGTACGCGCTGAGCAGCACGGCGGGCACGCCGGGCGCCCACAGGAAGGCGAGCCCCCCGACGGCGGCGACGATCGCGCCGAGCGTGAAGGCGAGGAAGAGCAGCACGGTGGTGCGCCGTCGGCGTGCGAGCACCTTCGAGCGCTGGTCGCGCGCGGCGGCGGCCTGCGCCGACGGCACCCGCTGCGACGCGGAGGCGGAGGGCGGCTGGGACGCCGGGACGGCGTCCTGCTCGCGCGCCGGTTCCGCCGTCCCGGGCGCCTCCGGTTCGGCCTCCGTACGGACCTGACGGCGGGTCGGAGGCACGGCGAAGGCCCGGACGTCCACCGAATCGGTGACGGCGTCCGGATCGACGGCGTCCGGCTCCCCCTCCTGGGCGGAGCGCGCCCGCAGGTCCTTGGCGTACCGACGCTCCATCCCCGCCCGTCCGGACAGCAGCCGGATGGCGGTACTGAAGCGTTCAGTCGGACGGGCCTCGTTCAGCTCGTCCTGCCTACGGAGCCACATCGGCACCAAGTAGGCGGCCCAGGCCCCGACAATGACTGCGTAGATGAGGCCGCTGCTGCTCACGTCTCACACGGTAGAGGGGTTTGCGTGAGGCCATCTGCCAATTGCGCCGGTGTGTCGCACGATCTGGCTGATATTTCCAGCTTTTTTGCGACCGCTGCGATCAGCGGACCGTCGGAGCCGCGAATTCAAAGCCCCGAGCGGCGGTCACCGGCCGGTCAATTTCGAACATGTATTCAATTTCCGGGTCGGCGGGAGCCGGCTAGCCGGCATTCCCCGCGGTGCCCTGCGGATTCCGTTGAGAGCGTGCCCGCCGCCAGCGCGCGAGCAACCCCTCGGGCACCTCTTCCGCCGTGAGCGCAAAGACGAGGTGGTCGCGCCAGGCGCCGTCAATGTGCAGATAGCGCGGCCGGAGCCCCTCCTCGCGGAATCCGAGTTTCTCCACGACCCGGCGGCTGGGCCTGTTCTCGGGGCGAATGCAGACCTCGATGCGGTGCAGCCCGACGGTGCGGAAACAGTGGTCCACGACGAGCGCGACGGCCGTCGGCATCACCCCGTGCCCGGCCACCGCTTCGTCCACCCAGTAGCCGATGTGCCCCGAGCACATCGATCCCCAGGAGATCCCGGCGACCGTCAACTGCCCGACGAGACGCCCCTGGTACTCGATGACGAACGGCAGCATCCGGCCCGCGTTGGCCTCGGCGCGCAGGTGCCGCACCATCTGGCGGTAGGTCGGCCGGTGCGTGACCGGCCCGCTCGGCGTGGGCGGCGGAATGGTCGCCTCCCAGGGGCGCAGCCAGTCCCGGTTGCGCCGGTTCACCTCGCGCCAGGGCCCCTGGTCGCGCAGCCTTATCGGCCGGAGGACGATGTCTCCGTCCGCCAGCACGACGGGCCAGGAAGGGCTGTTCAGCTCGCACCCCCACTGCTCGGTCCGGGGTGGTCCCCGCCGCGGATCTGGTCGACGGCGTGGACCAGCAGCGGCTCCAGGACGGCCAGCCCGTCCTTCACCCCGCCGCTGGACCCGGGCAGGTTGACGATCAGCGTCGATCCCGCGACTCCGGCGAGCCCCCGGGAGAGCGCGGCGGTCGGCACCTTCTCCCGGCCGAAGGCCCGGATGGCCTCCGCCACGCCCGGCACCTCGCGGTCGATCACCTTGCGGGTCGCCTCGGGCGTGCGGTCGGTGGGCGAGATGCCGGTGCCGCCGGTGGTGACGACGACGTCGTACCCGGCGTCGACGGCGGCGCGCAGGGCCGCCTCCACGGGGTCGCCGTCGGGCACGACCCGGGGCCCCTCCACGACGAACCCGAAGCGCCGCAGGCCGTCCGCGACCAGGGGGCCGCCCCGGTCCTCGTAGACCCCGGCGGCAGCCCTGTTGGAGGCGGTGACCACGAGAGCGCGGTAGCTCATGACCGGCTCCAGTCGCCCGACTTGCCGCCCGTCTTCTCCTCCACCCGTACGTCGGTGATGACCGCTCCCTTGTCGACCGCCTTGACCATGTCGACCACGGTGAGTGCGGCGACCGTCACCGCGGTGAGGGCCTCCATCTCGACGCCCGTCCGGTCCGTCGTCTTCACGGTGGCCTGGATCTCCACGGCGTCGTCCGTGACCGTCAGGTCCAGTTTCACACCGGACACCGACAACGGGTGGCACAGCGGGATCAGGTCCGGGGTGCGCTTGGCGCCCATGATGCCCGCGATACGCGCGGTGGCCAGGGCGTCGCCCTTGGGTACCCCCTCGCCGCGCAGCAGCTCGACCACGCGGGGCGAGACGAGGACCCGGCCGCCGGCGCGGGCGGTGCGCGCGGTCACGTCCTTCCCGGACACGTCGACCATGCGGGCCGCGCCCGCCTCGTCGATGTGCGTCAGCCGTTGCTGCACAGGGGATCCGGGGGTCTCCCCCCGGAGAGGCTCAGTCATGGTGTGGCGCTCCCGGTCCGGGCCCGTTGCAGTGCGGTGCACAGGCCTGTCTGTGCGCGACACGGTACCGCCAAGCCGGCGCGCGCACCGGACCAGGACCGGCCGGGCGGACGGGGCACGCGCGCCTGCGTGCGGCGCGGTGCCCGCGGTGCATGTGGTGCGGTGCATGTGGTGCATGTGGTGCGGTGCCCGCAGTGCACGTGGTGCTGTGGTGCATGACGCGTGCGGGGTCAGCCGAGGAGTACGACCTCCACCTCGGTGCCGGGCTCGACGCACTCCACGTCCTCCGGGACCACGATCAGCGCGTCGGCGTGCGCCAGCGCCGCGATCAGATGGGAGCCGGCGCCGCCCACGGGGGTCACCTCCCCGTCGGCGTACCTGCCGCGCAGGAACTGCCGACGCCCCTTGGGCGAGCGAAGCGCCTCGTCGGCCCTGAGAGCGGCTCGCACGCGGGGCCGGTGGACGTCCTCCAGGCCCATCATGGCGCGGATCGCGGGGCGGACGAACAGCTCGAAGGAGACGTACGACGACACCGGGTTGCCGGGCAGGGCCAGCAGCGGCGTGTGGTCGGGGCCGATGGAGCCGAAGCCCTGGGGCTTGCCGGGCTGCATGGCGACCTTGCGGAAGTCGATGCCGCTGCCCGCCTCGTCCTCGTCACCGACGTACGCCAGCGCCTCCTTGACGACGTCGTACGCGCCGACGCTGACCCCACCCGAGGTCACCAACAGGTCGGCGCGGACCAGCTGGTCGTCGATGGTGGAGCGCAGGATGTCGGCGTCGTCGGCGACGGCACCGACCCGGTAGGCGATGGCGCCCGCGTCCCGCGCGGCGGCGGTGAGCGCGAAGCTGTTGGAGTCGTAGATCTGTCCACCCGCCAGTTCCTCGCCGGGCGGGACGAGTTCGCTGCCGGTGGACACGACGACCACGCGCGGGCGCGGGCGCACGCGTACCGTGCCGCGGCCGATCGCGGCGAGCAGCGCGATCTGCGGCGGGCCGAGGACCGTCCCGGCCTCCAGGGCGAGGTCTCCGGCCTTCACGTCGCTGCCCTTCGCGCGCACGTGCGCGCGTGCCTCGGCGGGGCGGTGCACCCGTACGTGCCCCGCGGCGCCCCCGGGGGCCAGGCTGCGTGCCCGCATCCCGCTGACCGGGCCCTCGCCGAGCCCGCCGTCGGTCCACTCGACGGGGACGACGGCCTCGGCGCCGGGCGGCAGCGGCGCGCCGGTCATGATCCGGGCGGCCTGCCCGGGGCCGACCCGGACCAGGTCGGCCGCGCCCGCCGCGACGTCCCCGACGACCTCCAGGACGGCCGGGAACTCCTCACCGGCGCCGGCGACGTCCGCGACCCGCACCGCGTACCCGTCCATCGAGCTGTTGTCGAACGGCGGCAGGGAGACCGGCACCGTGACGTCGTCGACCAGGACACAGCCCTGGGCGTCGAGCAGTTGCAGCTCGATCGGGTCGAGGGGGCGGACGGTGGAGAGGATGTCCTCCAGGTGCTCGTCCACCGACCACAGGTGGTCCGGGCCGGCGGGGCGGGTCGCGGCGCTGCTCAACGTTGCTGCATCTCCTCGGCTACGTAACTGCGAAGCCAGGTCCGGAAGTCCGGGCCCAGGTCTTCACGTTCGCACGCGAGTCTGACAATGGCACGCAGATAGTCGCCACGGTCGCCGGTGTCGTAGCGGCGGCCCTTGAAGACGACGCCGTGCACCGGACCGCCGACCTTCTCGTCCTGAGCGAGCTGCTGGAGCGCGTCGGTGAGCTGGATCTCGCCGCCGCGGCCCGGCTCGGTGGTGCGCAGTATGTCGAAGATGTGGGGGTCGAGGACGTAGCGGCCGATGATCGCGTAGTTCGAGGGGGCGTCGGCCGGGTCCGGCTTCTCCACCAGGCCGGTCACCTTGACGACATCACCGTCGGCGGTGGCCTCCACGGCCGCGCAGCCGTAGAGGTGGATCTGCTCGGGAGCCACCTCCATGAGGGCGACCACACTGCCGCCGCTGCGCTCCTGTACCTCGATCATGCGCTGGAGCAGTGGGTCGCGCGGGTCGATCAGGTCGTCACCGAGGAGCACGGCGAAGGGCTCATGGCCGACGTGCGGGGCGGCGCAGAGCACGGCGTGGCCGAGGCCCCTGGGGTCGCCCTGGCGCACGTAGTGCATGGTGGCGAGATCGCTGGACTCCTGCACCTTGGCGAGGCGTTCGGCGTCGCCCTTCTTCTCGAGCGCCGATTCGAGCTCGTAGTTGCGGTCGAAGTGGTCCTCGAGAGGGCGCTTGTTGCGTCCGGTGATCATGAGAACGTCGTCGAGCCCCGCCGACACGGCCTCCTCGACCACGTACTGGATCGCGGGCTTGTCCACGACCGGCAGCATCTCCTTGGGAGTGGCTTTGGTGGCCGGCAGGAACCGGGTACCGAGCCCTGCTGCGGGGATGACAGCCTTGCTGATCCTGGGGTGCGACTGAGTCATGCCCGCAACCTTATCCGGTGCCTTTGTGGGGATTCTGTGGCTCCGGGCAGTGAGCGCTGTGTGAGCACAAAGTGAGAAGGATGCGAGAACGACCTGTGGAACACGTCGGACGTACGGCCGAGCCTGACAAGCGAATGTTGCGGCGGGAGCTCCTCGCGGTGAGGAACAGGTTGACGGAGGATGTCGTCCGGGAAGCGGGCGAAACGCTGGCGGTACGGGCCCTGGAACTGCCCGAGCTGGCGCGGGCGCGCACGGTGGCGGCGTACGTCTCCGTGGGCAGCGAGCCGGGCACACGTGCCCTGCTGGACGCGCTGCGCGCGCAGGGCGTCCGTGTGCTGCTCCCCGCGCTCCTGCCCGACAACGACCTGGACTGGGGCGAGTACACCGGCCCGGACTCCCTCGCGAGGGTTCAACACGGCGGGAAGATGGCGCTGTTCGAGCCCTCGGGGGAGCGCCTCGGCCCGGACGCGGTGACGTCGGCCGACGCGGTCCTGCTGCCGGGGCTCGCGGTGGACGAGCGCGGGATGCGCCTGGGGCGCGGGGGCGGGTCGTACGACCGCGTCCTGGCCCGCCTGGAGCGCGCGGGCGCCCACCCGGCCCTCGTGGTGCTCCTGTACGACACCGAGGTCGTCGCGCGGGTCCCCGCGGAGGCGCACGACCGGCCGGTGCAGGCGGTGGTGACGCCCTCGGGCGTGCGCCGCTTCCCGCGCGCCTGACGCCCGTACGAGCCCCACATGCGAAAACGGCCCTCCACACGCGCGTGGAGGGCCGTTTCGTGTGCTGCGTGCCGTCAATGGGTCACGGCTTGAGGACGAGCGTGTCGCTCGTGCTGTCGTCGACCGCCTTGCCCGAGAAGGACCAGGACAGCAGCTCGCCCTTGGCCCACTTGCTCGTCTGGTCGGTGTAGTGGGCGCTGTAGGCGTGCCCGGAGGCTCCGGTCAGGTTGATCCACTTGGACTTGTCGAAGTCCTTGAGGTTCACCACCATCCGCATGGAGGGCACCCAGACGACGTTGTAGCCGCCGGCCGCGTTCCAGCCGCTCGCGTTGACCGTGGCCTCGCCGCCGCTGAGCTTCCAGGGGCCGCGGTTGAGCACGTACTGGAGGACCTTGGGTCCTTCGGTGCCCAGCGTCTGGTTCTTCAGGAACAGCCGGTGCAGCCGGCCCCAGCTCCAGCTGTCGATGTCCTTGCCGAGCTTGGCGGTCAGCTCCCAGCGGGCGTCGATCATGGCGCGGGCGAGCAGCTCGTCCCGGTTGTCCGCCGCGGGGCGCGTGCCCGACTTGGGCGTCTTCCACCATTCGCTGTTCGGCTTGTCCATCAGGGTGCGCACGACCTCGAACCAGCGGTCGCCGCCGTCCGGCTGCGCCTGGTCCGCGTCGCGCTCGCCGCACTCGCGCACCTTGCTGTCGTCGTCCACCGGACCGGTGCTGTCGATCTTGTGGACCCACAGGCACTGTCCCTTGACGCGCAGCTCCTTGGGGAGCTTGTTCCCGAAGGCGAGCTTCAGGACGTTGCGCCAGACGGCGTTGAAGTAGGCAGCCGCCGCGGAGTCGGCGTCCTGGGTGTAGTCCCAGCCTTCCAGCAGCTTCTGCGCCTGGCGCACGTCACCGTCGGCCAGGTTGATCTTCAGCAGCTTGGGCACCAGGAGCTTGGCGATCTCACTGCTGTTGTCCAGCTGCATCTGGCGCATGTCCTCGGGGGAGATCTTGCCGCCGTCCTTGATCTTGGACTCGATCAGGTCGGTGATGCGCTGGCTGCGGGTGCCGTAGCCCCAGTCGGTGGTCAGCGTGTACGGGTACCTGGCCTTGTCGACCACGGCCTGGTTGGCGGTGACGATGTAGCCGCGCTCGGGGTTGTACTCGTAGGGCAGCTCGTCCTGCTTGACGAAGCCGGTCCAGCGGTACTTCGGGTCCCAGCCCGGGGCCGGGATCGAGCCGTCGTGGGCCGCGGTGCGGGTCGGGATCTTGCCGGGCAGCGTGTAGCCGATGTCGTTCTTGGTGTCGGCGTAGATCAGGTTCTGCGAGGGCACGTCGAACAGGGCGGCTGCCTTGCGGAAGTCGCTCCAGTCGGCCGCCCTGTCGAGGGCGAACACGGCGTCCATGGAGGTGCCCGGGTCGAGCGCGGTCCACCTCAGGGCGATGCCGTAACCGTCGCCGCGGTCGGGAGCGGCGGTGTTGACCGTGGCCTTCTTGCCGACCTGGACGAGTTCGTCGTCACGGTCGGACAGCAGCGGCATCCCGTCCTCGGTCTGGCGGACGACGATCGTCTTGGACTCGCCGCCGGCGACCTCGATGGTCTCCTCGCGGGTCTTGAAGGGCCGGACCTTGCCGTCGTACAGGTAACCGTTCGTGGTCACCTTCTCCAGGTACAGGTCGGTGACGTCGACCCCGGAGTTGGTCATGCCCCAGGCGATGTCCGCGTTGTGGCCGATGATCACACCGGGCATGCCGGCGAACGTGTAGCCCGTGACGTCGTACCGGCACGTGCTGGAGACGGTCCGGCAGTGCAGGCCCATCTGGTACCAGACGCCCGGCAGCGAAGCCGACAGGTGCGGGTCGTTGGCGAGCAGCGGCTTGCCGTTGATGGTGTACTTCCCGCCCACGACCCAGGAATTGGAGCCGATGCCCTGACCGTTCACGCCGACGGCCGTGGGGACGTCGTCCAGGACCTTGTAGAGGCCTCCCAGCTGGCTCGTGAGGGCCGAACCGGCCGCCGGCGAGGAGGCGGAGCCCGTCACGCCCGCCGGGGTCTGGGTACCGACCGTGCCCGCCGGGGTCTGGGTACCGACCGTGCCCGTCGTGGTCCCGGAACCGCCCGTGCCGCCGCCCTGCTGGAAGGACCCGGTCAGCTGGTTGTACTGGCCCTCCTGCACGATCGGCTTGTTGCGGCCGTAGGGGTACTGCGGGTACAGGTCCTGGATCTGCTGCGGGCCGAGGCGGCTGGTCATCAGGGCGCGGTCGATCTCGTCCTGCATGTTGCCGCGCAGGTCCCAGGCCATCGCCTTCAGCCAGGAGACGGAGTCGACCGGGGTCCACTTCTCGGGCTTGTAGTCGTTGGTGAAGCCTAGGGCCGCGTACTCCAGGGAGATGTCCTTGCCGTCCTTGCCCTGAAGGTAGGCGTTGACTCCCTTGGCGTACGCGTCGAGGTACTTCTTCGTGGTGGCCGACAGCTTGGTGTCGTACTCCCGCTTGGCGATCCGGTCCCAGCCGAGCGTGCGCAGGAACTCGTCGTTCTTGACCTGGTCCTTGCCGAACATCTCCGACAGGCGGCCGGAGGTCATGTGCCGGCGCACGTCCATCTCGTAGAACCGGTCCTGCGCCTGGACGAAGCCCTGCGCCATGAACAGGTCCTCCTCGGAGGAGGCGTAGATCTGCGGGATGCCGTTGCCGTCCCGCTTGACGTCGACGGGCCCGGACAGGCCGTCGAGCGTGATCGAACCCTTGGTCTGCGGGAAGGAGGCGCGGACGGTGCTGACGGACCAGTAGGCCCCGCCGGTGATGCCCGCGACGACGGCCAGCACCAGTACGAGCACGATAAGTCGGGCTTTGCGCCCCTTCTTCCTGCCGGACTTGCCGGGCTTGTCACCCGTTGTGGCGGTGGTGTTGGGGGGCATCGCTGTCCTTGCTGTCCTAACGCGAGCGGCAGGTCGGGCTGTGACTTCGAATGAGCGCTGGAGCAACCATAGGCGCAGGGCCCTGTGCCGCTTGACGCGGAGTCGGGAACCAGCGTGTACGAGCGTTCGATCCTGCCCCGAAGAGCGTCAAGAAATCGTCAAGAGTTAGGTAAGGTAACGAAGTACCGCAGATCTCAGGGGAGGAAACGCCGCTGACCGTCCACCACCTCAACCAGCTCCTGCTCGTCTGCTCCCTCGTCCTGCTCGTCGCCGTCGCGGCCGTCCGGATCTCCTCACGCAGCGGGCTCCCCAGCCTGCTCGTCTACCTGGGGATCGGCGTCCTCATGGGCCAGGACGGCGTCGGGAACATCCACTTCGACAACGCCGAGCTGACCCAGGTCATCGGCTACGCGTCCCTCGTCGTCATCCTGGCCGAGGGCGGCCTCGGCACGAAGTGGAAGGAGATCCGGCCGGTCCTGCCGTCCGCCGCCGTCCTGGCCACGGCAGGGGTCGCCGTCAGCGTCGGCGTCACGGCGGCAGGCGCGCACTATCTGGTCGGCCTGGAGTGGCGGAAGGCGCTCATCATCGGCGCGGTGGTCTCCTCCACCGACGCCGCCGCGGTCTTCTCGGTCCTGCGGAAAATCCCCCTCCCCGCACGCGTGACGGGCACGCTGGAGGCGGAGTCCGGTTTCAACGACGCCCCGGTGGTCATCCTCGTCGTCGCCTTCTCCCAGGCAGGCCCCGTCGAGCACTGGTACGTGCTGCTCGGGACCATAGCCCTGGAGCTGGCCCTCGGCGCCGCCATAGGTCTCGCGGTGGGCTGGTTCGGCTCCTGGGGCCTCAGACACGTGGCCCTGCCCGCCTCCGGCCTCTACCCGATCGCCGTTCTCGCGATCGCCGTGACGGCGTACGCCGCCGGCGCCCTCGGTCACGGCAGCGGCTTCATGGCCGTCTACCTCGCCGCGATGGTGCTCGGCAACGCCAAGCTCCCGCACTGGCCCGCCACGCGCGGTTTCGCGGAGGGGCTGGGCTGGATCGCCCAGATCGGCATGTTCGTCCTGCTCGGTCTGCTGGTCACCCCGCACGAACTGGGCGGCGACTTCTGGCCCGCCCTGGTCATCGGCCTGGTGCTGACCATGGTGGCCCGCCCACTGAGCGTGGTGCTCAGCCTGGCGCCGTTCCGGGTGCCCCCGGCGGAGCAGACGCTGATGTCCTGGGCGGGACTGCGGGGCGCGGTGCCCATCATCCTGGCGACCATCCCCATGGTGAACGGCGTCAGCGACAGCCGTCACATCTTCAACATCGTCTTCGTGCTGGTCGTCGTCTACACCGTCGTCCAGGGGCCGACACTGCCCTGGCTGGCGCGCCTGCTGCGCCTCGGCGAGGCGGGCGAGGCGGCCGACCTCGGTATCGAGTCGGCGCCCCTGGAGCGGCTGCGCGGGCATCTGCTGTCCGTGTCGGTCCCGGAGGGCTCGCGGATGCACGGCGTGGAGGTCAACGAGCTGCGGCTGCCGGCCGGGGCCGCCGTCACCCTCGTCGTACGGGAGGGGACGTCGTTCGTACCGCTCCCCACGACGGTGCTGCGGCACGGGGACGAACTCCTCGTGGTGGCCACCGACCCGGTCCGCGACGCGGCGGAGCGCCGGCTGCGCGCGGTCGCGCAGGGCGGCAAGCTGGCCGGATGGCTGGGCCTGGACGGGCCGGGGACAGGCGGCAAAGCCAGGTGATCGACCCCGGCGTGCTCATTTTCACAGGGGCACAAGACCTTGATCCCTGTACTATCAAGGAATCAAGGCATCATGATCGATCCAACTCTGCCTGACGCAGAGCTGGCGCGACCGTATGGCGGCCGGGACGTCCCCACAGTGGCACCGGTATCTACCGCAGTTCCGCGCAAGAGGACAGCTCTCGGCGCCCCCGCGCGGCGGACACGCCCGCACGACAGGGGTGGCGCTACCAGGCGGCAGAAAGGCACGGGCCGTGGCGACCACGGTCACCACCGATGCGGCGGAGAACCCGCCGGCGTCCCCCCGCCCGGGATACGGACAGCTGCTGCGCACCCGCGGCGCCTGGACGTTCCTGCTCCCCGGTTTCGCGGCGCGGCAGCCGTTCGCGATGCTCACCATCTCCATCGTGCTGCTCGTACAGCACACCACCGGCTCCTACGGCGCCGCGGGCGCGGCGGCGGCGGCCACCGGCGTCTCCATGGCGCTGTTCGCGCCCTACAGCGGTCGCCTCGCCGACCGTTACGGCCAGCGCGCCGTGCTGATCCCCGGCGTCCTCGTGCACACCGTGTCGGGGCTGTCCCTGACCGCGCTCGCTCTGGCCCACGCGCCCCTGTGGGCGCTGTTCGCGGCGGCCGTCCCGACCGGCGCCTCGGTGCCGCAGGTCGGGCCCATGGTGCGCGCCCGCTGGGGCATGAAGCTGCAGGGCTCGCCCCTGATGACCACCGCGGCGGCGTTCGAGTCCGTCACCGACGAGCTGACCTTCGTCCTCGGCCCCCTGCTGGCGACCGCGCTGTGCACCGCCGTGAGCCCGGCCGCGGGGCTGGTGACGGAGGCCGCGCTGACCCTCGTCGGCGGTCTGCTGTTCGCCGCGCAGAGAAGCACGCAGCCGCCGGTGAGCGCCGAGAGCGGGCACGCGCGCGTGGAGCACGCCTCCGCGCTGCGCGTGCCGGGTGTGCGCGTGCTGGTCGTGACCTTCCTGGGCATCGGCTCGGTCTTCGGCGGCATGCAGGTCTCGCTGGCCGCATTCACCGAGTCGATCGGCGAGCCCGGCCTGAACGGCGTGCTGTACGGCGTCTTCGCCGCGGGAAACATGCTCTCCGGCGTCGCGTGCGGCGCGATCGCCTGGAAGGCCGCACCGCAGCGGCGCCTGGTCGTCGGCTACACGGCGCTCGCGCTGGCCGCGTCCGCGCTGTGGACGGCGCACTCGGTGCTGCTGCTGGCCGCTCTCGGCCTGCTGGTCGGCATGTGCATCGCACCGGCGCTGATCACCGGCTACACGCTGGTCGAGGGCCTGGTCCCGGCCGGTGCCCGCACCGAGGCCTTCACCTGGCTGACCGGCGCCGTCGCCCTCGGCCAGGCGGCGGCCGTCACCGTCGCCGGGCAGCTGGAGGACCGGCTCTGGGACGGCGCGGGGTTCCTGGTGCCGATGGCCGGCACCGTGCTCGCGCTGGCGATCCTGCTGGCGCTGCGGTCGCTGCTGGTCACCCGGCCCCGGAACCGTGCCGTCGCACGTGGCGTCGGTCACCGCGTCCCGGTGACGGTGGACTGATCCCGGGGAATGCGTCACTATGGACCGTCGTTAGCACTCATTGAGTGAGAGTGCCAGGAGGAAGACAGTGCCGACCTACCAGTACCAGTGCACCGAGTGCGGCGAGGGCCTCGAGGCGGTGCAGAAGTTCACCGACGACGCCCTGACCGAGTGCCCGAGCTGCCAGGGCCGCCTGAAGAAGGTGTTCTCCGCGGTCGGCATCGTCTTCAAGGGGTCCGGTTTCTACCGCAACGACTCCCGCGGCTCCACGTCGAGCAGCACCCCGGCGTCGAAGCCGGCCGGTTCCTCGTCGTCCGACTCGAAGGCGTCTTCTTCGTCTTCTTCGTCGTCTTCGTCGTCCTCGGCGTCCTCGTCGGGTTCCGCCAGCAGCTCCGCTGCCTGAGAAGTCTCACCGGGACCCTGCCGTCGTACGACGGCAGGGTCTTCGGCGTCCCTCCCCGGCATGGGCTCCGTCCCCGCCGCCGGGCCCTTCCCCGGCACCGGCTGCCCCGTCCTGGCACCGCCAGCTAATGTGCTCGACATGGCGAACGCAGAGATCGGCGTAATCGGCGGATCGGGTTTCTACTCGTTCCTGGACGACGTGACCGAGGTCCAGGTCGAGACCCCCTACGGCCCGCCCAGCGACTCCCTCTTCCTCGGTGAGATCGCCGGCCGGCGGGTCGCCTTCCTGCCCCGGCACGGCCGCGGACACCACCTGCCGCCGCACCGGATCAACTACCGCGCCAACCTCTGGGCCCTCCGGTCGGTCGGGGCCCGCCAGATCCTCGGCCCCTGCGCCGTGGGCGGCCTGCGCCCCGAGTACGGGCCGGGCACGCTGCTCGTGCCGGACCAGCTGGTCGACCGTACGAAGTCCCGGCAGCAGACGTACTTCGACGGGCTTCCGCTGCCCGACGGCACCATGCCGAACGTCGTGCACGTGTCGATGGCCGACCCCTACTGCCCCGCTGGGCGGGCAGCCGCGCTGAAGGCCGCCCGCGGACAGGACTGGGAGCCGGTGGACGGCGGCACGCTGGTCGTCGTCGAGGGGCCCCGCTTCTCCACCCGTGCCGAATCGTTGTGGCACCAGGCGCAGGGCTGGTCGGTCGTGGGCATGACCGGGCATCCCGAGGCGGTGCTCGCCCGGGAACTGGAGCTGTGCTACACGTCCCTGACCCTGGTCACCGACCTCGACGCCGGCGCCGAGACCGGCGAGGGCGTCTCGCACGAGGAGGTGCTGCGGGTGTTCGCGGCCAACGTGGACCGGCTGCGGGGCGTCCTGTTCGACGCGGTGGCGGCGCTGCCGGAGACCGGCACGCGGGACTGCCTGTGCGTGAACGCGCTCGGCGGGATGGATCCGGGCTTCGCACTGCCCTAGGGGCCTGCCCGGCGAAACTGCCGGAATTCCTCGTTCGGGTGGCCGAGTTGTCCCCAATCGGCGGGGAGTCCACCGGCTCCGGCGGGATTCGGCGCGAGGCGTCATCGTGACAGCGCAAGCCGAATTCCTCGTCGCAGGCGGTGATTTCCGTTGACTCTGCCCCCGTCGTCGTACCCGACCACGCACCCGGACCTGACCCCGGCCCCGCCGTCACGCCCGTCCTCCACCCGCTCCCCTCTCCCGCCGCCCCTGCGTCTGCCGCATCCGCTGGGCACCGACGCCCCCGCGACCCGCGAGGTCCCGCACTTCGCTCCGGTGCACGTGCGCGGCGGGCGGTATCAGCTGCAACGGCTCGTGCGGCATCGTCGGCGGGCCGTCGCGGCCGGTCTCGCCGTGACCGCCGCCGCGCTCGTGGCGGCCGGTCCGCGAACCGCCGCGGAACCGCACCCCGCGGAGCGGGCCCAGGGACGCCCGGCCGGTCAGCCGGTGCACCGGCACCCTGCGGCGGCCCTGGTGACGGCACCCGTGCGGATCGCCGACGCCGCCACCGTCCGGCTGCTACGACCCGGCGACCGGGTCGACGTCATCGCGGCGCAGGACCCGCAGACCGGCGGCAGCGCCCGGGTGCTCGCACGCGGGGTGCGGGTGACGGAACTGCCGGAGCCCCTGGAGGGCGCCGCCGAGAGCGGGGCGCTGGTCGTCCTGTCGGTGCCGCGGGCGACCGCGGCGCGGCTCGTCGGGGCGAGCGCCACGGCACGGCTGGCGGTGACACTGTGCTGAACGGGTCCGTACGTCTTCACGTCTTCTCGGCGGCTCGCTGTCCATCCAGTCCCTCGATCCATGGTCGGGATTGGACACCATGGCCGCACCGTGCCGTAGGTTGCGGAGCGTTTGCTTCCCCACCCTGTGCACGCGAGGAGAGTCCCCTAGGTGAGCGCGAAGAAGGAACCGAGCGTCTGGCAAGGCTTCAAAGCCTTCCTCATGCGCGGAAACGTCGTCGATCTGGCGGTCGCGGTGGTCATCGGCGCCGCCTTCACCAACATCGTGAACTCGGTGGTGAAGGGGGTCATCAACCCGCTGGTCGGCGCCATCGGCACGCAGAACCTGGACCACTACAGCTCGTGCCTGAAGGACCCGTGCTCGGTGAGCGCGGACGGCACGGTCAAGAGCGGCGTGCCGATCCTTTGGGGCTCCGTCCTCGGCGCCACGCTCACCTTCGTGATCACCGCGGCGGTGGTGTACTTCCTGATGGTCCTGCCGATGTCGAAGTACCTGGCCCGGCAGGCGGCCCAGAAGGCGGCGCGCGAGGGCACGAAGGAGGTCATCGAGGTGACCGAGCTGGAAGTCCTCAAGGAGATCCGCGACGCGCTGCTGGCGCAGCGCGGGTCCGGGCGCGACGCGGGCTAGCCATGGGCTAGCCACGCTGCGGCGGACGGAACAACCGGCACAACCGGCACAACCGGCACAACCGGCACAACCGGCACGACCGGCGCGGACGGCGCCGGCGGCACGGACGGTGCCGGCGGCTCAGAGGTGGTGGGGCGGCTTCTCGTCCAGGAAGCGCCTCAGCTCGGCGGCGCTGTCACCGTCCGTGCGCTCGCCCCACCCGCGGTCGGTGTCGTCCGAGGACTGCTGGTTCAGCGGGTCGTCGAAGACCAGCGCGGCCTTCGGGTCGCGCGGCTCGGGGGCGTGCGTGGCACTCATGCCTCAAGGGTACGGCCCGCGCACGGACAGTCCCCTTGTGAATCCGTTCACAAGATTTCGGGGCCGTTTTCTGCTGTGCTGGGGGCATGACGGCGAGTTCCGCTCCGGCGCCCGGCTCACCGGGGGCGCACCACTCCGCGGGGCTCCTGCGGCGGCTCACCGCGCGCGGGCGCGACGAGGCCCACCGGGTCTCCTCCCCGCTGGAGCTCTTCTTCGACCTGTGTTTCGTCGTGGCGATCGCGCAGGCAGGCGGGCAACTGGTGCACTCCCTGACCGAGGGGCACCCGGGGCCCGGGGTCCTCAACTACGCGATGCTGTTCTTCGCCATCTGGTGGGCCTGGATGAACTTCACCTGGTTCGCCTCGGCGTACGACAACGACGACACGCTGTACCGGGTCGTCACCCTGGTCCAGATCGCCGGTGTCCTGGTCCTGGCGGCCGGTGTCTCGCAGGCCTTCACGCATCACGACTTCCTGATCATCTGGCTCGGCTATGTGATCATGCGGCTGCCGATGGCCGCACAGTGGCTGAGAGCGGCGCGATCGGCCACCGGCGCGGAGCGGACCATGGCACTGCGGTACGCGGGCGGGGTGCTGCTGTGCCAGGTCGGCTGGCTCGGGCTGGTCCTGCTGCCCGTACCCGCCCGGCCGTGGGTGTTCCTCGTGATGGTGATCGCGGAGCTGAGCGTGCCGGTGTTCGCCGAGCGGGACTGCGCGACGTCCTGGCATCCGCACCACATCGCCGAGCGGTACGGCCTGTTCACGATCATCGTGCTCGGCGAGACGATCGCCGCGGCGACGGCCGCCGTGAAATCGGCCGTGGACGAGCAGGGGGCGCTGGGCGAACTGCTGCCGATCGCGGCAGGCGGCCTGCTGATCGTCTTCTCCGCGTGGTGGATCTACTTCGTGGTGCCCATCCACGGCCACCTGCGCTCCAGCGGTCAGGCGTTCCTGTGGGGTTACGGCCACTACCTGATCTTCGCCTCGGCCGCGGCGATCGGCGCGGGTCTGGAGGTCGCGGTGGAACAGGCGGTCGGCAAGGCGCACCTCTCGACGCTGTCCGCCTCGGCGGCGGTGACCGTGCCGACGGCTCTGTACCTGCTGACCGTGTGGGTCCTGCACTCACGGCACTTCAAGGTCGGCATCGCCCAGCAGTCGGTGCTGCCGGTGGCGGCTGTGCTGGTCGTGTGCTGCACCTTCCTCGGGGAGTGGGCGGTGCTCGCGGCCGGGCTGACGTCCGCCGCCGCGGTGGCGGCCGGCACGGCGCTGACAGCGCGCATGGCCGCCCGCGAACGCGCGGCGAGCGCCACCGCACCGGCCGGTTGAGGCACTTCGGGGGGCGCCGGGGTGAGCCAGACTTGCCCGCATGACAGTTGACGCACTGACAGACGTCGCCGGGCTGCGGGTGGGGCATGCCACCCGCAGCGGGGACGGGTGGCTCACCGGCACCACGGTCGTCCTGGCACCCGAGGGCGGAGCGGTCGCCGCCGTGGACGTGCGCGGCGGCGGCCCCGGCACCAAGGAGACCGACGCACTCGACCCTCGCAACATGGTGCAGAAGATCGACGCGCTCGTGCTGACCGGAGGCAGCGCGTACGGGCTCGACGCCGCGTCCGGCGTGATGGCCTGGCTGGAGGAGCAAGGGCGCGGGGTGCGGGTCGGGAGGGATCCGGCGCACGTCGTGCCGGTGGTGCCCGCCGCGTGCGTCTTCGACCTGGGGCGCGGCGGCGACTTCCGAGCCCGCCCGGACGCGGGGACGGGACGCGAGGCCGTCGAGGCGGCGGCGGCGAGCGCGCTGGGCACGCGGGTGCCGGAGGGGTGCGTGGGTGCCGGCACGGGCGCTGTGGCCGGGCAGCTCAAGGGCGGCGTGGGGACCGCGAGCACGGTGCTCGGCTCGGGGATCACGGTGGCCGCGCTGGTGGTCGCCAACGCCGCCGGAGCGGTGCTGGACCCGGAAACGGGCGTCTTGTACGGGGAGTTCTTCCAGGGGCGGGTGGAGTATCCGCAGGAGCGCGTGCACGAGGCCGCGCGCCGGCGGCTCGCCGAGGCCGCCGCCGAGAACGCGCCGCCTCCCCTCAACACGACGCTCGCGGTGGTCGCGACCGACGCGGACCTCTCCCGGGCCCAGGCGCAGAAGCTGGCGGGCACGGCCCACGACGGGATCGCCCGCGCCGTGCGGCCGGTGCACCTGCTGCACGACGGGGACACGGTGTTCGCGCTGGCCACCGGCACGCACGCCCTCGACCCCGCGCCGAGGTCGTTCAACGACGTCCTCGCGGCCGGCGCGGACGTCGTGATGCGCGCGATCGTCCGGGCCGTACGCGCCGCCGAGCCGGTCGACGGGCCGGGTGGAGCGTGGCCGTCGTACGAGGAGTTGTACGGAGCGCGGCCGGCACGGTAGCCGGGCCAAGCTTCCTGCCGCCCTGCTTTGTCGCGGTTCTGTCACGTGATGGCGTTGATCGGCAACGGAGGGAACCCTGCCGGGCCCCGGCGCCCTCTCTCTCCACGCACTGGAACGGATCACGCACATCACAAGAACTGGGAGCAGCCCGTGACAACGCCGGACATTGCAGCGCGGCGCGCACTGGTGGCCTGTGCCGCCCTGATGGTCGGCGCCTTCAGCCTGACCGCGTGCGGCGGCAGCGCCAACGCCACCGACGACGGCAAGGGCGGCAAGGAGTCCGCCAGGACCTCGGCGGCGAAGATCGCGATCTCGGCCAAGGACGGTTCGACGGGCGCGTCCATCAACGCGACCGGGGTGAAGGTCAGCGGCGGCAGGCTGACCCAGGTGAAGATGACCGTGGCCGGGTCCGGGCAGGCCGTGCCCGGCGCGATATCGGCGGACGGCGGCAGCTGGAAGCCGAAGCAGCAGCTGGAACGCGGGACGAAGTACGAGATAGACGCGACGGCGAAGGACGCCGACGGGCGCACGGCGGCGGCCAACTCCATCTTCACCACCGTCTCCTCGGCGAACAGCTTCATCGGGACCTACACGCCGGACGACGGCACCACGGTGGGCGTCGGCATGCCGGTGTCGTTCACCTTCGACAAGGCCATCACCGACAAGAAGGCCGTGCAGTCGCACATCACGGTCGCCTCCAGCAGCGGCCAGCAGGTGGTCGGACACTGGTTCGGGAACCAGCGGCTGGACTTCCGGCCGCAGGATTACTGGAAGGCCGGCTCGAAGGTCACGATGAAGATCGACCTGGACGGGGTCGAGGGCACGAACGGCGTCTACGGCGTGCAGAAGAAGACGGTGTCCTTCACCATCGGGCGCTCGCAGGTCTCCACCGTCGACGTCGGCACGCAGACCATGACGGTGGTGCGGGACGACAAGACGATCAAGTCGGTGCCCATCTCCGCGGGCAGCCCGCAGCACACCACGTACAACGGGCAGATGGTGATCTCCGAGAAGTTCACGCAGACCCGTATGGACGGATCGACGGTGGGCTTCGGCGGGGAGTACGACATCTCGGACGTGCCGCACGCGATGCGGCTGACGTCGAGCGGGACGTTCATCCACGGCAACTACTGGTACAAAAAGGGCAACCCGCCCTTCGGCCGGGAGGGCACCAGCCACGGGTGCGTCGGTCTCGCGGACGTGCAGGGCGCACAGGGCGACACCTCGGCGAAGTGGTTCTACGACAACTCGCTCATCGGGGACGTCGTGATCGTGAAGAACTCCCCCGACACGACCGTCGCCCCGGACAACGGGCTCAACGGCTGGAACATGTCCTGGAGCGCCTGGAACGCGGGAAGCGCCGTCTGACAGGCGGTTTCGGTACGGAAGCAGGGCCGTGCGGGAACTTCCCGCGCGGCCCGCGCGTTTTCCCGGCGCACGTTTTCTCGGTTCCGGGACACGATGTCCCCCCGAGGGGCTACGGTATGCACCCACTAGGTGACATGCAGCAACGCCGGGAGATGCCTTGAGCGTTCCGTACGAGACGACAGCGTACGAACCAGCCGAGTCGCCCGAGTCTCCGGAGGAGCACCTCGCGCGGCTCCTCGGCCGTGCCCTGAACTCCTTCGAGCTGCCCGACGAGGTGGTACGGCAGCTCGACTGCGCTCTGGTGCACGACAGTTCGCTGCGCTCCGCGCACCACAGCGCCGGGCTGCACCGGGAGACCTACCGGCACACCTGGCTGCTGGCCGACGGCTCGGCGGTCACCCTGTGGGAGCTGGTGCACAACACCGCCCCGGGCGGCGAGGCGCAGCACGAGGTGTACGTCGACGAGGAGGAGCTGCACACCGCCATAGCCCGTCTCGGGCTGCCCCTGGACACGCCTGAGTTCGAGCTGCCGACGCCGATGCGGCTGTGGGCGATACCCGAGCCCCGGCACGTGTACGACCCAGGCGACTCGGCGGACCACGCGCGCCGGCTGCTGCGCCGGGCCGAGAACCCCGACCGGCCGGACGCCAGAACCGCGGCGCTCCTCGCGACAGCGACCGCGCACCAGATCACGCAGGCCTTCGGGCGGCCGGGGCGCACCGGGCGGGCGGGGCTGAGCTTCGCACTGTACGAGCACGCGTTCCTGCTGGCGGACGGCTCGGAGATGACCCTGTGGGAGGTCGAGCACACGGCGACCCCCGACGGTCGGCACATGTGCGAGGTGTACGCCTCGGAGGAAGCGGCCCGGGACGCGATGGAACGGCGCGCGGCACGGCAGGGCTGACAGAAGCCGGCGGGGCCAGGCGTCAGCAGGGCACCAGGTGTCGGCGGGGCCCGGGCATCAGCAGGGCTGAGGGGTCAGCGGGGCAGGCAGGGTCACGGGCCGACCGGGTCAGCAGGGCCGGGGCCGGCGGGCCGCCGTGGAAGCGCTGCACGCTGGCTTCTTCGGTCAGCGGTGGCCGAGTCGTCGTACCAGGCCCGCGAAGGCGGCCCGTTCCGCCGGGGTCAGCTCGACGGATTCCAGCGGGGGGCCGACCCTGCTCTGCCGCGGGAGGGCCGGGAGCGGGGCGGCGGGGCGGCGGCCGGAGAGCACGCCGCCGGTGCGGCGCAGCAGACTCGTCAGGATGACGGCCCAGGCGACCGCCGTCACGGCGAGGACGGTCACGCCGATCAGCTGGAGGGTCGCGGCATGCTCAGACATGCGCCCAGTACACACCACGGCCCGGGACTTTGCCCCGGACCGTGACGTATCTCGCAGGTGCCGTGAACAACTCACAGCAAGGCAAAGGGAGAAGGGGCCGAAGGCGACCGGCGGCAGGCCGCCACCGGGACCCGGTCGTGGCGCCGTACACACCGCTGGAGCGGGTCCCGGTGGAGCCGGTGCGGGCGCTCATGACGCCGACGGCGCCAGTGCGCGGTCGAGCGGGATCTCGGCCGTGACCCGCACCGCCGCCGGTCGAGGTCGGCCGGGGCCGGCATCACACTGCCCGGGAGCCGGACGGCAGCGGCACCGTGGGCCACGGCGCGGAGGCGCGGCGGAGGCGCGGCGGAGGCGCGGCGGAAAGCCGTCGCCGGAGCAGCCGTCGCCGGAGCAGCCGTCAGCCGCCACGAGGAGGACGTCCCGTCCTGATCTCGCCGCACGCGACCCCCGACCAGGTGGGCGAAGGGTCCGGCACCGGCAGATACCGGGCCGGGCCCTTCGCGGGGGTGGGAGGCGCGGTTCACGCCACGAGTTCGGTTTCCTTCTCCACCGAGGGCAGGTCCGGCTCGGCCCCCTCCACATGCTGCGCCGGCCGCTTCGGCAGGGCGGACATCAGCAGGAAGATCACACCCATGACCGCGGCGACCCACCACAGCGCGTGCTGGAAGCCGTGCGCGAAGGCGGGACCCACCTGGGCGGGGGTGAGCCGGTCGTCGATCACGCCGAAGAAGACGACCGACACCAGCCCGAGGCCGAGCGCGTTGCCCATCTGCTGCACGGTGTTGATCAGGCCGGACGCCGAGCCGGCGTGCTCGCGCGGCACCTCCGAGAGCACCGCGTCGGTCAGCGGGGCGACGATCAGGCCCATGCCCAGGCCCATGACGGTCAGCGGGAGAGCCATCTGCCAGGAGGCGAGGGAGAGGCCGTAGCGGTGCGCCTCCCAGAGGTAGAGCAGGATGCCCGCCACCATGATCAACGCGCCCGCCTGGAGCACCTTGCGCCCGAAGCGCGGGACGAGCTTCTGCACCGACAGCCCGGCCGCCACGGACACGGCGATCGAGAACGGCACTCCGGTCAGCCCGGCGTGCAGCGGGCTCCAGCCGAGACCGATCTGCATGTACAGCGTCCACACCAGGAAGAAGATGCCGAGCGCGACACCGAAGACGGTCTGCACGGCGATGCCGGCGGCGAAGCTCTTCACGCGGAACAGCGACAGTTCGACCAGCGGGGAGCCGTCCTTCGCCGCCTTGTACCGCTCGTACCCCACCAGGGCCGCGAAGACGACGAGCGAGCCGGCCATCGAGACGTAGCCCCACAGCGGCCAGCCCAGCTCACGGCCCCGGGTGAGCGGGTAGAGCAGCATCAGCAGGCCGAGCACCACCAGGGCGACGCCGACGAGGTCCAGCTTCAGCGCCTTCGGGGCCCTGGACTCGGTGATGAAGCGGCGGCCGAGCAGCCAGGCGACGACACCGACCGGCAGGTTGATGAGGAAGATGGGCCGCCAGTGCAGGCCGAACAGGTTCCACTCCGTCAGCAGCGCGCCGAGCAGCGGACCGGAGACGGCGCCCAGGCCGACGATCGCGCCGAACAGGCCGAAGACCTTGCCGCGTTCGTGGGCCGGGAAGGTGGCGTGCACGATCGAGAGCACCTGGGGCACCATCATCGCCGCCATGCCGCCCTGCAGGAGCCGGGAGGCGACCAGCATCTCCGGGTTCGCGGCGAAGCCGCACAGGGCGGAGGCGAGGGTGAAGCCGCCGATACCGATGAGGAACAGCCGCCTGCGCCCGTGGATGTCGCCGAGCCGACCGCCGGTGATCAGGCCGGCGGCGAAGGCCAGCGCGTAGCCGGCGGTTATCCACTGGATCTGGCTGAGGGAGGCACCCGCCTCCTTCTGGATCGACGGGATGGCGATGTTGACGATCGTGACGTCGACCAGGTCCATGAAGGCCGCGGTCATCACGATCGCGAGGGCGAACCACCGGCGGCGGTCGCCGGTGTCCTGCAAAGCGCTGTCCGGCCCCTGCGGGGTGCTGAGGCTCTGTTCTGCGGAGGTCATGCGGACAAACCTAGGGGGCCATTAGGCCAGATCATGTCCTAATGGTGGGCCATGCTCGTAGTCATGACGACGGACACACCGGCCCGGCTCCTCCAGTTGCTCTCCCTGCTGCAGACCCCGCGCGAGTGGCCCGGCGGCGAGCTGGCCGAGCGGCTGGGGGTGTCCCGGCGCACCGTGCGGCGGGACATCGACCGGCTGCGTGAGCTGGGCTATCCGGTGCAGGCCAGCAAGGGCTCCGACGGCGGGTACCGGCTGGTGGCGGGCAAGGCGATGCCGCCGCTGGTGCTGGACGACGAGGAGGCGGTCGCGATCGCGGTCGGGCTGCGGGCCGGGGCCGGGCACGCGGTGGAGGGCGTCGACGAGGCCTCTCTACGGGCCCTGGCGAAGCTGGAGCAGGTGCTGCCCACCCGGCTGCGGCGTCGGGTGTCCACCCTGCAGGCCGCGACCACACAGCTGACCAGCGGGGACGGGGCGAGCATCGCGCCGGAGACGCTGACCGTGATGGCGTCGGCGGTGGCGGGGCACGAGCGGCTGCGGTTCGCCTACCGGGACAAGGAGGGCGGCGAGTCCCGCCGTCTGACCGAGCCGCACCGGCTGGTGTCCACGGGGCGGCGCTGGTACCTGGTCGCGTACGACCTCGACCGGGCCGACTGGCGGACGTTCCGCGTGGACCGGGTGAGCGAGCCGTTCGCCACCGGCGTCCGGTTCGCGCCGCGGGAGTTGCCGGAGGGCAGTGCGGCCGAGTACCTACGGCGGTCGATCCGGCAGCGGCAGGAGACGTACACGTTCGAGGTGCGGTTCGCCGGACCGGTGGAGGCGGTGGCCACACGGCTGCCGGCGTGGGTCGGCGAGCCGGAGCAGGACGAGCGGGGCGGGTGCGTACTGCGTGGGACCAGCGGGGACCCGGTGGAATGGCTGGCGGTACGGCTGGCGATGGTGGGGTACGAGTTCGAGGTACGCGGGCCGGAAGCACTGGCGGAGTGCGTCAGCGAGTTGGGGGAGCGGCTGAGCCGGGCGGGGCAGAGGGGGCAGGCAGGGCAAGCGGGGCCGGGGGGGCAAGCAGGACCGGCAGGGCAGGCAGGGCAAGCAGGACCGGCAGGGGCGGCGGGGGAAGGGGGGGGGGGGGGGGGAGGAGGGTGGGGGG
>NZ_JAINVF010000021.1 GCF_020400585.1 Streptomyces sp. NK08204
CCGGGACGACCGTGGTGACCGTGGTGACCGTCCCGCTTTCCGCCGGGACGACCGTGGCGACCGCGGCGACCGCCCCGCGTTCCGCCGGGACGACCGCCGGGACGACCGTCGCGACGACCGCCGGGACGACCGCCGAGGCGAGGACCGTGGCGGCTTCCGGCGGGAGGACAGCCGTGGTGAGCGCGGCGGTTTCCGGGGCCGTGACGACCGGGGCGGCCGTGGGCCCCGTCGGGACGACCGTGGTGGACGGCCCGGGGGCTTCCGCGGCCGTGACGGACGCGACGACCGTCGGGACGACCGCCGTGGCGGTAGCCGCTTCCGTGACGAGCGCGACCGGGACCGGGAGCCGATCAAGCGGCTGCCCATCCCGGAGGACGTCACCGGTGAGGAGATCGACAAGGACGTCCGTCAGGAACTGCAGAGCCTGCCGAAGACGCTCGCTGAGGACGTCGCCAAGAACCTGGTGATGGTCGCGCGGCTCATCGACGAGGACCCCGAGGCCGCCTACGGCTACTCCAGGGTCGCCCTGCGCCTGGCGTCCCGCGTGGCCGCCGTGCGCGAGGCCGCTGGTTTCGCCGCCTACGCCACCCAGAAGTTCGGTGAGGCACTCGCCGAGTTCCGGGCCGCGCGGCGGATGACCGGCTCCGTCGACCTGTGGCCGGTGATGGCCGACTGCGAGCGCGGGCTCGGCCGGCCGGAGAAGGCGCTGGACATGGCCGGCGCCCCGGAGGTGCACAAGCTGGACAAGGCAGGCCAGGTCGAGATGCGGCTCGTCGCGGCCGGTGCCCGGCGTGACATGGGGCAGCTGGACGCGGCGATCGTGACGCTGCAGAGCCCCGAGCTGGCCTCCAGCTCCGTGCAGCCCTGGACCGCGCGCCTGCGCTACGCCTACGCCGACGCCCTTCTCGCCATCGGCCGTGACGCGGAGGCCCGCGAGTGGTTCGCCAAGGCCGTCGAGGCCGACCGGGACGGCAGCACGGACGCCTCCGACCGGCTCGCCGAGCTGGACGGTGTCGAGTTCGTCGACGCCCTCGACGAGAGCGAGAGCGAGGACAGCACAGGCTCCACGGATGCCCCCGCACCCGCCCAGGACGCTGAGGACCCCCAGGGCCCCCAGGCCGGCCAGGACGACCGGGACTGACGTGAGCCGGTGAGATCACGGCAGTGACGAAATGAAGAAGGGCGGGACCGACGAGGTCCCGCCCTTTCGTATGAGACGCGGATGCGACCGGTGCCGCCCGCGGAAGGGGTCAGACCTCCAGCGCCCGCAGCACCAGCCCCGACGCCGGCTTCGGGCCGAACGACGTCGACTTGCGGGGCATCGTCACGCCCTGCCGGGCCAGGTCACGCACGACCTCCTCACGGACCGGGTGCAGCAGCACGGCCGTACCGCCGTCCCGCTCCGCCTTCGCGACCGTGGCCGCCGCGTCGTGGATGTAGGCGATGTGGGCGGGGGAGTCCTCGGGGATGCGCCACACGTGGTCGAGCAGCGTGGCGTGCAGGACGGTCGCGTCCAGGGAACGCCAGGCGGTCGGGCGGTCCGTGGGGACCGTACGGGCCAGCAGGTCCGGGTCGGGGCGGTCTATCAGGTGGAAGGCGCCGTCGCCGGCCAGCAGAAAGGCGTTGCCCGCGCAGGCCGCGTCCGCGAGCGCTTCCAGGGCCTCGGGCAGGGGCACGTTCAGGTGCCGGACCCGGAACAGGCCCGCCACGGCCCTCAGCGCCTCCGCGACCGGCAGGCCGTGCAGCAGGCGGTGGATGGCGCGGACGCGCAGCGGATAGCGGGCGGTGTCGACCAGCAGGACCAGGCCGTAGTCCCAGGGGCTCGGGGAGGGTTGCTCGGCGCGGAGCATCCGGTACGTGGCCCAGCGGTGGTGGCCGTCGGCGATGAGGGCCTGGTGGTGGGCCAGGTCGGACTGGATGCCGGCCACGTCGCCGGGGTCGGTGACCGACCACAGCCGGTGGTGGAAGCCGTCCTCGGTGACGGTGTCCAGCAGCGGCGGACCCAGCACCGTGCGCTCGACGACCTCGGCCGCCGTGCCGTTGCCGCGGTAGCTGAGCAGCAACGGCTCCAGATTCGCGCGAGTGGCCCGCATCAGGGCCGCGCGGTCTGCGACCAGGGGCGGCATGACGTCCTCGTGCGGGAGCACCACGCCTTCCCCGGGCTCCGAGACACGCAGCGCGCCGATGACGCCGCGCTGGAGCATGCCGTTGCCGTCCCGCTGTTCGTACACGTACAGGCCGGGGTCCGGGTCGGCCGTCAGAACGCCCTCGTCGATCCAGCGGCGCAGCGTGTCCGCCGCCTGTTCGTTACGGGCGGCGGGGGTGCCGGCCTCGGGGAGGATGAGCCGGACGATGTTGTACGGGTCCGCCGACTGAAGGTGGTGGACGCCGTCGGGGCGCACGACGACGTCGTACGGCGGGGACGTGACGGAGGCGAGGCTGCCGACCCGGTCAGGGTCGTAACGAAGGCCTCGGAACGGGGTGAGTTCCAGGCCCCGGGGCGCCGTTGCTTCCGAGTGACCTGCAGTGTTCATCCCGGCATCGTACGTGTGTCAGTGCCATGCGGGATGATCGATGGGGAAAGCGACAGAACGAGGAGCGATGCGGAATGAGCCAGGGCGTCAGGACCAGGCCCGGGAACAGTGGGCAGCCCCTGAGCGAGGCGTACGACACGGCGCTGCTCGATCTTGACGGGGTGGTGTACGCGGGCGGGAGCGCGATCGTGCACGCGGTCGACTCACTGACCCGCGCCCGTGCGGTCGGGATGCATCTGGCCTACGTCACCAACAACGCGCTGCGGACCCCGGACGCCGTCGCCGAGCACCTGACCGAGCTGGGGATACCGGCGGGCGCCGGTGACGTCGTCACCTCGGCGCAGGCCGTCGCGCGGCTGATCAGCGAGCAGGTGCCGGCCGGGGCGAGGGTGCTGGTGATCGGCGGCGAGGGGCTGCGGGTCGCGCTGCGGGAGCGGGGTCTGGTGCCCGTGGAGTCGGCGGACGACGACCCGGCGGCGGTCGTGCAGGGCTACGGCGGCCCCGAGCTGACCTGGGGGCGGTTCGCGGAGGCGTCGTACGCCGTGGCGCGCGGGGTGCCCTGGTTCGCGTCCAACGCCGATCTGACGATCCCGAGCGGACGGGGCATCGCACCCGGCAACGGCGCGGCCGTGGAGGTCGTACGGATCGCCACCGGCGCCGAACCGCAGGTGGCGGGCAAGCCGCTGCCGCCCATGCACCGGGAGACCATCCTGCGTACGGGCGCGAAGCGGCCCTTGGTCGTCGGGGACCGGCTGGACACGGACATCGAGGGAGCGTTCAACGGCTCGGTGGACTCGCTGCTGGTGCTGACCGGCGTCACCGACGGCGCCCAGCTGCTCGCCGCGCCCCCGCAGCACCGGCCGACCTATGTGGACGCCGACCTGCGCGGCCTGCTCACCGGGCAGCCGGAAGTCACCGAGGAGGGGGACGGGTTCCGCTGCGGCGGCTGGACGGCGCGCAGCGGAACCGAGCGGCTGGAGCTGGACGGCACGGGGAAGGCGGCCGACGGGCTGCGGGCGCTGTGTGCGGCGGCCTGGACGGTGGCCGGTAAGGGTTCCTGCGAGCTGGACGGGGGGAAGGCTCTGGCCAGGCTCGGCCTCTGAGGCGCGAAACCGGCGCGAAACCGGCGCGGAGCTGCACGGATCTGCACGGAGCTGTGGGGAACTGTGTGGAGCTGCCTGGGAGCTGCGCAGGCACCGGGGGACCGATCGTAAGTAAGGGTAGGCTAACCTAAGCTTCATGATCGGCCGTCCTTCGGAACCACGCGCGCAGACCGCCCCCGCGCCACCTGCCCGCCGGGCGGTACGGGCCCTTGGGCTCCTGCTCTCCGCCGCGATCCTCGTGCTCGTGGCCCTGGCGAGCATCGCGATCGGGGCGAAACCGCTGTCGGCGGACCAGATCTGGCACGGCCTGTTCCACGGCACGGGGACCTACGGCGACGTCGTCGTGGACGAACGGCTCTCACGCACCGCCCTCGGTCTGCCGGCCGGTGCCGCGCTCGGCCTGTCCGGGGCGGTGCTCCAGGCGCTCACCCGCAATCCACTGGCCGACCCCGGCCTGCTCGGCATCAACGCGGGCGCCTCCGCCGCCGTCGTCACCGCCATCACCTACCTCGGCGTCACCAGCCTGAGCGGCTATGTGTGGTTCGCCTTCGTCGGGGCGGCGGCGGCCGGCGCGCTGGTGTGGTTCCTCGGCGGCGGCCGGGGCACCACCCCGGTGCGGCTCGCGCTCGCCGGCGCGGCCATCAGCGCCGCGCTCTACGGCTACCTCCAGGCCGTGATGATCACAGACGGCGCGGCGCTCGGCAGGATGCGCTTCTGGACGGTGGGTTCGCTGGCCTCCGCCAGCGACGCGACCGTCCGGCAGGTCCTGCCGTTCCTCGCGGTCGGCACGGTCCTCGCGCTGGCCCTGGCCCGCCCGCTGAACGCCGTGGCGACGGGCGACGACACCGCCCGGGCCCTCGGCGTGAACCTCGACCGCACCCGCGCCCTGGCCATGCTGGCCGCGACCGTGCTGTGCGGCGCCGCGACCGCCGCCTGCGGACCGATCGTCTTCGTCGGCCTGCTGGTCCCGCACGCCGTGCGCTCCTTCACCGGCCCCGACCTGCGCTGGACCCTGCCGTACGCCGCCCTCCTGTCGCCCGTGCTGCTGCTCGGCGCCGACATCATCGGCCGCGTCGTCGCCCGGCCCGCGGAACTCCAGGCCGGCATCGTCACCGCGATCGTCGGCGGCCCGGTCTACATCCTGCTCGTACGCCGACGCAGGACGGTCCGGCTGTGAAGACACCCTCCCGGAGCCGTGCCGTACGCGCCCCTGGCGGGCTCTCCCTGCGCCTGGACGTGCGCGCGCTCCTCGTCGTCCTCCTGCTGCTGGCCGCCGCGGGCGCCGTGGCCATCGCGCTCATCGGCACCGGCGACGCGCGGATCCCGGCCGCCGACGTCATCCGGACACTGGCCGGACAGGGCACCGCCTACCAGGACTTCATCGTCAACGAGTTGCGACTGCCGCGCGTCCTGGCCGGCCTGCTGGTCGGTGCCTCGCTCGGGCTCGGCGGCGCCCTGTTCCAGTCCGTCACCCGCAACCCGCTGGGCAGCCCGGACGTCCTCGGCCTGTCCCAGGGCTCGACGGCGGGAGCACTGGTCGTGATCGTGCTGATGTCCGGCAGCGCCACCCAGGTCACCGTCGGCGCCCTGACCGGTGGCCTGGCGACCGGACTCGCCCTCTACCTGCTCGCCCGGAAGCAGGGCGTGCACGGGTACCGGCTGGTCCTGGTCGGCATCGGCGTCAACGCGATCGGCACCGCGGTCAACGGCTGTCTGCTCACCAGAGCCGACCTGGTCGACGCGGCCCGCGCGACGGTGTGGACCACCGGCTCCCTGGGTGGCCGTGGCTGGGACGAGGTCCGGCCGCTGGCCGTCCTGTGCGCCGTGCTCGTCCCGCTGGTCCTCGCCCACGCGCGCGGGCTCAGGATGAGCGAGATGGGCGATGACGTCGCGGGCGCCCTCGGGGTCCGGGTGCAGCGGGTACGGCTGGTGCTGGTGGTCTCCGCCGTGCTGCTCACCGCCGCCGCCACGGCTGCCGCCGGACCCGTCGGCTTCGTCGCGCTCACCGCGCCGCAGCTCGCCCGCCGACTGACCCGCTCGCCGGGGCCGAACCTGGTGCCCTCCCTCTGCACGGGCGCCACCCTGCTGGTCGCCGCCGACTGGTACGCGCAGCGCGCCTTCGGCGCCGACCAGCTGCCCGTGGGTGTGGTCACCGGCGTCATGGGCGGCGGCTACCTGCTGTGGCTGCTGGTCACCGAGCGCCGCGCGGGCCGGATATGAGCGGCACACACCCGAACACCCCGAGGAGCACGGTGAACCGTCTGTCCGCCCAGAACATCACTCTCGCCTACGACCAGCGCGTCATTGCCGAGCGGCTGTCGGTGGAGATCCCCGACAACTCCTTCACGGTGATCGTCGGCCCGAACGCGTGCGGCAAGTCGACGCTGCTGCGGGCCCTGTCGCGGATGCTCAGGCCGAGCCGGGGCCGGGTACTGCTGGACGGGCAGGTCATCCAGTCGATGCCCGCGAAGAAGGCCGCCCGGACGCTCGGCCTGCTGCCGCAGTCGTCGATCGCGCCGGACGGGATCACCGTCGCCGAGCTGGTCGGCCGGGGCCGCTACCCGCACCAGGGACTGCTGCGGCAGTGGTCGGCCGAGGACGAGCGGGTCGTCCAGGAGTCGATGCGGCAGACCGGCGTGGCCGACCTGGCCGGCCGGTACGTGGACGAGCTGTCCGGGGGGCAGCGCCAGCGCGTCTGGATCGCCATGGCCCTCGCCCAGCAGACCCCGCTGCTGCTGCTGGACGAGCCGACCACCTACCTGGACATCCAGCACCAGATCGACGTCCTCGACCTGTGCGCCGAACTGCACGAGACACAGGGCCGCACCCTGGTCGCCGTCCTGCACGACCTCAACCACGCGGCCCGCTACGCCACCCACCTCGTCGCCCTGCGCGGCGGGGAGGTGGTAGCCGAGGGCGCCCCGAACGACATCGTGACCGCTGAGCTGGTCGAGGAGGTATTCGGGCTGCGCTGTCAGGTGATCGACGACCCCGAGACCGGAACCCCGCTGGTGGTGCCCGCGGCCCGCCGGGCCCGCTCCGCGCGGGTCACAGCAGCTTCCTGAGCCGGAACAGGTCCAGCAGGCTCGCCTCCAGCCGCACCCGGCCCCTGCCCCAGGCGGTCGCGAAGCTCAGCTCCCCGTCCACCAGGGCCAGCAGGTCGTCCCCGGCCATGGCGAGCCTGATCTGCGCCTTCTCGCGCGGCGGCCCGGGCCGGGTGTCGTCCACCTCGATCCGGCCGCCCGTCATCCGGCCGGCGAAGGTCACGTCCAGATCGGTGATGTGGCAGCTCACCGAGCGGTCCAGGACCGCCGCCGCGCGAACCTCGCCCTCGGCACCCTGCATGGTGTCCGAAAGCTTGCCCAGCGCGGCACGGCATTCCTCGATGGTGGCCATCGCGCACGACCGTACCCCAGGGGTTCGAGGTAGCGTCTGGGCATGAGCGAGTCCGTGTCCGAGGCCGAGGGCGTCCCGGCGGCCGAGACTGACATCGGCCCGGCGGCCGAGCCCGAGACCGTCCCGGCGGCGGAGCCCGAGACCGTCCCGGCGGCGGAGCCCGGGTACGATCCCGCCGCCCCGGCGCCCCTGGACGTCCCCCGCACCCCCACCGGCAACGCCGAGGTGGACGCCCAGCTCGACCGGCTGGGCGATGCAGACCACCTCGCCACCGACGGACACCTCGAGGTGTACGAGGATGTACATCGGGGGCTGCGCGACGCGCTCACCGCGCTCGACGCCCGCCCGGGACCTCCGGTGCCCCCGACCCCGTACTACCCGAGCAGGAGCTGAACCGAACGTGGCAGGAGTCGCACGCCGCCGTCTGGACGCCGAGCTGGTCCGCCGGAAGCTCGCGCGTTCGCGCGAGCACGCCAGCCAGCTGATCGTCGCGGGGCGGGTCACCGTCGGCAGGACCGTGGCGACCAAGCCGGCCACGCAGGTCGAGACCGCCGCGGCCATCGTGGTCCAGGCCGACGACAGCGACCCCGACTACGTCTCCCGCGGCGGGCACAAGCTCGCCGGCGCACTCGAGGTCTTCGTGCCGCAGGGACTCGTCGTCCAGGGTCGGCGCGCACTCGACGCCGGCGCGTCCACGGGCGGCTTCACCGACGTGCTGCTGCGCGCCGGCGCCGCGCACGTCGTCGCCGTCGACGTCGGGTACGGACAGCTCGCCTGGTCGCTGCAGAACGATGAGCGTGTCACCGTCAAGGACCGTACGAACGTAAGGGAGTTGACGCTGGAGGCGATCGACGGGGAACCTGTGGATCTTGTGGTCGGAGATCTGTCCTTCATCCCGCTCGGGCTGGTGCTGCCCGCCCTGAAGCGGTGCGTGAAGCCGGACGCCGACCTCGTGATGATGGTCAAGCCGCAGTTCGAGGTGGGGAAGGAACGACTCGGCAGCGGGGGTGTCGTACGGAGTCCGCAGCTGCGGGCGGAGGCCGTGCGGGCAGTGGCCGAGAAGGCCTGGGAGCTGGGGCTCGGGGTGCGTGGCGTCACCGCGAGTCCGCTGCCGGGGCCCTCGGGCAATGTCGAGTACTTTCTGTGGCTGCGGTCCGACGCCCCCGAACCGGACCCGGCCGACGTTGACCGTGCAGTGGCGGAGGGGCCGCGTTGACACAGAACCAGGCGCGTACTGTTTTCCTGCTCGCCCACACCGGCCGGCCCGCGGCCATACGCAGTGCGGAACTCGTGGTCAAGGGTCTGCTGCGGTGCGGGATCGGGGTGCGGGTCCTGGCGGAGGAGGCGCGCGACCTGCCGCTGCCGGACGAGGTGCAACTCGTCGAGGCGGCGACACCGCAGTGCCTGGACGGCTGCGAGCTGCTGATCGTGCTCGGCGGCGACGGCACGCTGCTGCGCGGCGCCGAGTTCGCCCGGGCCTCCGGGGTGCCGATGCTCGGCGTCAACCTCGGGCGCGTCGGGTTCCTCGCGGAGGCCGAGCGGGACGACCTCGACCGGGTCGTCGAACGGGTGGTGGCGCGGTCGTACGAGGTCGAGGAGCGGATGACCGTCGACGTCGTCGTGCACCGCAACGGTGACATCGTGCACACCGACTGGGCGCTCAACGAGGCGGCCGTGCAGAAGGCCGGTGCCGAGAAGCTGCTGGAAGTCGTCCTGGAGATCGACGGGCGCCCGGTGACGGGCTTCGGATGCGACGGGGTCGTCCTGTCGACGCCCACCGGGTCCACCGCCTACGCGTTCTCCGCCGGTGGCCCGGTGGTGTGGCCCGAGGTCGAGGCGCTGCTGATGGTGCCGATCAGCGCGCACGCGCTGTTCGCGAAGCCGCTGGTCACCTCGCCGGACTCGGTGCTCGCGGTGGAGGTTCTGCCGCACATTCCGCCAGGCGTGCTGTGGTGCGACGGGCGGCGGACGGTCGAGCTGCCGCCCGGGGCGCGGGTGGAGGTGCGGCGGGGGGCCGTTCCGGTACGGCTGGCCCGGCTGCACCACGCGTCGTTCACGGACCGGCTGGTGGCGAAGTTCGCGTTGCCGGTCACGGGATGGCGGGGGGCGCCGCACCACTCGGGGGAGTGATGCGGGCGGGCCATGTGCACTCCCCGGCCCGGACCTCGTATGGTCTGTTCCGTGTTGGAGGAGATGCGGATACGGTCGCTCGGGGTCATCGACGACGCAGTCGTCGAGCTGTCGCCCGGGTTCACCGCCGTCACCGGTGAGACGGGTGCGGGCAAGACCATGGTGGTCACCAGCCTGGGGCTGCTGCTCGGCGGGCGGGCCGACCCGGCACTCGTGCGGATCGGGGCCGACAAGGCGGTCGTGGAGGGACGGGTCACCGTACCCGCGGACGCCTCCGCCGTCGTACGCGCCGAGGAGGCGGGGGCCGAGCTGGACGACGGGGCTCTGCTGATCAGCCGCACCGTCTCCGCCGAGGGCCGGTCGCGGGCACACCTGGGCGGGCGCAGCGTGCCCGTCGGGCTGCTCGCGGAGCTGGCCGACGACCTGGTGGCCGTGCACGGGCAGACCGACCAGCAGGGGCTGCTGAAGCTGTCCCGGCAGCGGCAGGCCCTGGACCGGTACGCGGGCGACGCGGTCGCCGTGCCGCTGGCCGAGTACGCCGAGGCCTACCGGCGGCTGCGGGCCGTCTGTGCCGATCTGGAGGAGATCACCACCCGCGCGCGTGAACGGGCCCAGGAAGCCGACATGCTGCGCTACGGGCTGGACGAGATCGCCGCCGTGGAACCGCGCGCCGGGGAGGACGTGGAGCTGGCCGAGGAGGCGGAGCGGCTCGGACACGCCGAAGCCCTGTCCTCGGCCGCGACCGCCGCGCACTCCGCGCTCGCGGGCAATCCCGAGGACCCCCAGGGCATCGACGCCGCCACCCTCGTCGCGGGCGCGCACCGGGCACTGGAGGCCGTGCGCGCGCACGACCCGGAGCTGGCCGCGCTCGCCGACCGGATCGGCGAGATCGGGATCCTGCTGGGTGACGTGGCCGGTGAGCTGGCCGGGTACGCCGACGACCTCGACGCCGACCCGCGGCGGCTGGCCGCCGTGGAGGAGCGGCGGGCCGCGCTGACCGCGCTCACCCGCAAGTACGGCGAGGACATCGCCGCCGTCCTCGCCTGGGCCGAGCAGAGCGCCGCCCGGCTGACCGAACTCGACGGCGACGACGAACGGATCGGCGAGCTGACCGCCGAGCGGGACGCGCTCCGCGTCGAACTGGGCGGACTCGCCCAGGCGTTGACGGACGCGCGGACCGAGGCCGCCGAACGGTTCGCGGCGGCCGTGACCGCCGAGCTGGCGTCGCTGGCGATGCCCCACGCACGCGTGTCCTTCGACATCCGGCAGACCGAGGACCCGGAAGGGGTCGAGGTCGGCGGGCGCACGGTCGCCTACGGACCGTCCGGTGCGGACGAGGTCGAGCTGCTGCTCGCCCCGCACCCGGGCGCGCCGCCACGGCCCATCGCCAAGGGCGCCTCCGGCGGTGAGCTGTCCCGTGTGATGCTGGCCGTGGAGGTCGTGTTCGCGGGGACGGACCCGGTGCCGACGTACCTGTTCGACGAGGTCGACGCCGGTGTCGGCGGCAAGGCCGCGGTCGAGATCGGACGGCGCCTGGCGAAGCTCGCCAGGACCGCGCAGGTCGTCGTGGTCACCCACCTGCCCCAGGTCGCCGCCTTCGCCGACCGGCAACTGCTGGTCGAGAAGACCAACGACGGCTCGGTGACCCGCTCCGGTGTCAAGGTCCTGGAGGGCGAGGAGCGCGTCCGAGAGCTGTCCCGGATGCTCGCCGGCCAGGAGGACTCGGAGACGGCCCGCGCGCATGCGGAGGAACTGCTGGCCGCGGCGCGGGCAGAGGTGTGAGGGCGGACGGACCTCCGACAGCGGCGCCGGGCGGACGGATACCGGGCAGGCGGATGTCGGGCGGACGGATGTCGGGCGGACGGATACCGGGCAGGCGGACACCGGGCGGGTGGATGAGCGTCAGGAGTGGGGCCCTGGTGGTCGCCGCCGCCGTCACCCACCTCGGCCAGGCCGCCCTGCGCGCCACCGCGCCGGGTGGGCGGGCACGGTGGGAGCGGAGGAACCACGCCGGGCGGACCGTCGGGCTGTACGCGGGGCCGGCGGCGGCCGTCGCAGCCGCGGCGGGTGCCTCACGGGTGCATCCCGCCGCCGGGGCCGCCGTGCTCGCCGCGGGGGCCTGCGGGGCGTACGACGATGTGGTCGCACACGTCCGGGCGGACACCCGGCGCGGATTCCGGGCGCACCTCGGGGCGCTGCGGCAGGGTGAAGTCACCAGCGGCGCCGTGAAGTTGTTCGGGATCTCGGGCGCCGGGCTGGTCGCGGGCGCGCTGCTGAAGGAACGGCCGCTCGACAAGCTCCTCGCCGGGATCGTGATCGCGGGCGCCGCGCACTTCGTGAACCTCGTGGACGTGCGCCCGGGACGGGCCGCCGGCACGGTGCTCGCGCTGGCCGCGCCGGGGCTGCTGCGGACCGGGCCCGCCGCCGAGCTGTCCGCGGTGGCGGTGGGTGCCGCGGCTGCCGTCCTGCCCGGCGACGTGGGGGAGCGCACGATGCTCGGCGACACGGGGGCGCACGCCCTCGGCGCGACTCTGGGGGCCGCCGTCGTCGTGGGCAACCGGCGTGCGGGACTGCTCGCGCACGCCGTCGCGGTGGTGGCCGCCGCCGTGTACGGGGACCGGGTGAGCGCCTGGGCGCGAGCTGTGAGCGGCTGACCTCGTCGTACGGCGGCGCCGGCCCGGTGTACGACATCACGGGCCGTTCGACCGTGCCGGAATTTCCTCACCCATGTGGGTGAGGCGCCCCGGCGCACTGCCCCGGCCCGCCGCGCTGTGTGCCTCCCCGGAATTGCCGGAAGAGCCTTACGGCCTGGCATGCTTGGCGGGGAACGCGCATCGCGCGGCCGGCGCGCACGGTCGTCCTTCCGCGGCCCTTCGCCCGCCGTGTTCTGTACGTTTCCTCGTGACCGTCCACGCCGAACCAGGAGCCCCCGGCCACGTGAGCCCCGTGAGCAGCAACGCACCGCACGGCCAGCCGCTGCGCACCGTGCAGGTACTGGGCGGAGGCAACGCCGGCAGCAGCGCGCACGTGCGCTCCCTGGCCGAGGGGCTCGTCGCGAGGGGCGTGCGGGTGACGGTGTGCGCCCCCGTCGAGGCCGATCACGCCTATGACTTCACCGGGACCGGCGCCGAGCACGTGCACGTGCCGCGCAGCAGCGATCCCACATCCGTGGCCGCCCTGCGGACCGCATGCGCCGACGCGGACCTGGTGCACGCGCACGGCCTGCATGCCTCCTTGCGCGCCGTGCTCGCGCTCAGCGGTCGCACCATCCCGCTGGTGGTCACGTGGCACAACAGGACCCGGGCCGAAGGCGCGCGGGCGCATCTGCTGAGGCTGCTGGAGCGGCGCGTGGCGCGCGGGGCGACCGTGGTGTTCGGCACCACCTACGACCTGGTGGACCGGGCCCGCCGCAGAGGAGCGCGGGACGCCCGGCTCGCCGCCGTTGCTCTGCCGGGCCGGTGCCGGCCCGTCGACCGGCACGACCCCGACCGCCTGGGCGCCAAACTGCGGGCCGAACTCGGCGCCACCGGGCGCCCGTTGCTCATCGCGGTCGGCTCCCTCGACCGGTACCGCGGCTACGACGTCCTGCTGGACGCGGCGCGCGCGTGGCGGGAGCTGGACCCGCCGCCGCTGGTCGTCGTCGCGGGGGAGGGGCCGCTACGGCCGGTGCTGCAGCGGCGGATCGAGGACGAGGAGCTGCCGGTGCGGCTCGTCGGGCGGCGAGACGACGCGCCGCGACTGCTGGCCGCCGCCGATCTGGCGCTGCTGCCCAGCAGTTGGGAGGCACGCTCGGTCCTCGCCCAGGAAGCGCTGCACGCGCGCGTGCCGCTCGTCGCCACCGCCGTGGGCGGCATCCCCGACCTCGTCGGCGACGCCGCCGAACTCGTCCCGTACGGCGACGCGGAAGCCCTCGCCGCCGCCGTCGTACGGCTGCTCGGGGACCCCGGGCGGCGTGAACTGCTGCGCGAACGTGGCGTACGACAGGCGCAGAGCTGGCCGACGGAGGACGAGATGGTCGCCCAAGTGCTCAGCGTCTACGATGAGTTGACCCAGCCGAGGCCGCTGGCGTGAACCCTACGGCACGTGCCGGCGGGCCCGCAGGGCCAGGCTCAACGCCAGGACCGTCTGCGGGTCGTCCAGGTCGGTGCCCAGCAACTCCCCGATGCGGGCGAGGCGGTTGTAGAGCGTCTGTCGATTGAGGTGCAGCTCGCGGGCCGTCTCCGCCTTGCGTCCGGCGTGCGCCAGATAGGTCTCGAGAGTGGGCAGCAGCGGCGGCCTGGAACGGTTGTCGTGGTCGCGCAGCGGGCCGATCGCGCGATCCACGAACGCCGCCAGGTCCGGGTGGTCGCGCAGCCGCCACAGCAGCAGGTCGATGTCCAGGCGGCGGGCGTCGTACCAGGGGCGGTCGGTCAGGCCCTGGGCGGCGGTCGCGGTCTCGGCCGCGTGCCGCAGCCCGGCCGAGGCGGCGGCCCAGCCACCGGCCACACCGACGACCACCACCGGCGGCGGCGAGCCCGGCCGCAGCATCCCGGCCCGCTCCACACCCGCACGCAGCGCCGCCGCCACCCGGTCCGCGACCGCCGACCGCTCCGACTCCGAACGCAGCCCCAGCAGCACCGGCACCCGGCCCTCGACCGGCCGCACGCCCAGCAGCGCCGGCACGCCCACCGCGGCCAGCTCCTCGGCGACCGCACGCGCCAGCACCGCCCAGCCACCGCCGGTCGAGAGGGAGTCCCCGACCCGCATGACGACCGGCAGCAGCGGACTGTTGCCGGGCTTGAAGCCCAGCACCCGGGCCTGCGCGGGCGCGTCCTCCGCGGTGATGCGTCCCTCGGCGAGGTCGGTGAGGAAGTCGCCCCGGCCGCGCGCCGCCAGCTCCTCCTCCTGGCGGGCCTGCATCAGCACCACGGCAAGGATGCCCGCTGCCCGCTCGGCCGCGATCCGGTGCACGGGGGCCGGTGACGAGCGCACCGGCAGCACCACCAGGCGGGCCCGTACCGACCCCGCCGTCCCCGGGCCTCCGCCGGGCACGTCCACGAGCACCGAACCGGCGGGCGGCACCTCCTGCTTGTGCGGGCCGCGCAACCCCTCCCACACCTGCAGCGGGTCCGCGCCCTCCGGTCCGGACCCGGCGGCGTACAGCAGCCGGCCGTCGGCTGTCTCCAGGAACACCGGGTTGCCGCTGAAGTCGGCCAGGATGCCCAGCACCTGCGGCACCCCGCCCCCGCCCAGCAGGGCCTCGGTGCAGCGCCTGTGCACCTCCTCCGCGCGCTGGAGCAGCGCGTAGTGGCCGTTGACGATCTCGGTGTGGATCTCCTCGGTGACCGTCACGAACGGCACCTCGCGGTGCAGCTGGACCAGCGGCAGCCCGGCGGCGCGGGCGGTGTCCACCAGCGCGGCGGGCAGCCGGGCGAAGCGCGGGCCCAGCTCCACCACCAGGGCCGCGATGCCGCGCTCGGCGAGGGTGCGGACGAACGCCCGCTGCTCGGCCGGCCGGGTACCGAGGCCGTAACCGGTGGTGAGCAGCAGCTCGCCGCCCTTGAGCAGCGAGGCGATGTTCGGCACCTCGCCCGCGTGCACCCAGCGCACCGTGCGCCCCAGCCGGTCGGCGCCCGCCAGGATCTCCGGGAGCCCGCTGCGCAGTCCGGGCAGCTCCAGAGCCTGCTGAACGGTGATTCCGGCGCCCTGGGTGGCGAGTCTGTTGTCCGTGCCGCTGTCCATGCAGCGGACGCTACCTGCGTGAACGCCCGGAGGACATCTCCGGGCAGCACCTGCTTGATGCCGTGGGCTACACCGGTCTGATGCCGTGGGCTACACCGGCCTGATGTTGTGGTTGAAGCGGAACACGTTGTCGGGGTCCCACCGCCGCTTCACCTTCTCCAGGCGCAGCGTGTTGCCCACGCCCAGCCCCGCCCGCACCCGCTCCGGGCCCTCCTCGCCGATGAGGTTGAGACAGACGGTGCCGGTGCTCCACGGCCGGACGTCGGCGCGGGCCCGGTCCACCCAGGCGGCGGCCCGCTCGTCGTCGGCCGGGTCGGCCCACTCGGCGTAGGGGTGCACGGCCCACGGCGCGGTGCGGTACGCCACCGGGCGGTCGGCGGGCCCGGCGGCGACCGCCCCGCCCTGCGGAAGGAGCATGTGCCGGCTGTGGGCGGGCACCGGCATGCTGACCGCGCGCTCGCAGAACAGGTCCACCACCGGGTCGGGCAGCCCGGTCAGGTACTCGGCCGAGCAGTGGCCGCGCAGGCCGGGCGGACCGTCCAGCAGGCACTGCGCCCGCGGGTACGGCAGGGCACCCAGCAGCTGCGCCTCGTGCGGCAGCGCGAGCGCCGGCTCGGCGAGCTTGCGCAGCTCCTGCGCACCGCCCGCGTACGTCAGCAGCAGGCCGCACAGCAGCGTGCCCACCAGGTGCTCCGGCACGAACGCCGCGGGCGGGCCGCTCAGGTACAGCACCGCGCCGCCCAGCTCGTCCGGCCCGGCTGCGATCATCTCGCGGAAGGTGCGCACCACCTCGGGACCGAACCGCGGGAGGTGGAGCAGCAGCGCGACCGAGAACTCGGGGAGTTCGTGCAGCTCCAGGGTGAACGCGGTGACGATGCCGAAGTTGCCGCCGCCGCCGTGCAGGGCCCAGAACAGCTCGGGGTTCTCGTCGGCGCTCGCCCGCACCCGCCGCCCGTCGGCGGTCACCAGCTCCACGCCGATCAGGTTGTCGGCGGCCGGCCCGAAGGTGCGGTCCAGCCATCCCGTGCCGCCGCCGAGGACGAAACCACCGACGCCGACCGTGGAGACCCGGGCGCCGGTGGTCGCCAGGCCGTACGGCGTGGTGGCCCGGTCCAGGTCGCTCACGGTGGCCCCGCCCTGCACCCGCGCCGCCTCGGCCGCCGGGTCGACGGTCACCGCCCGCATCCGGCGCAGGTCCACCACGAGCGCGCCGTCGCCCAGCGCTGTGCCTGCCACGCCGTGCCCGCCGCCGCGCACCGCGATGTGCAGGTCCAGATCCCGCCCGAAGCGCACCGCACGCACCACGTCGGCCGCGTCCGCGCAGCGGGCGATCACGGCCGGGCGCCGGTCGATCACCGCGTTGAAGACAGCACGGGCCCCGTCGTAGCCGACGTCCCCGGGGGCGAACACCTCGCCGGCCAGATCCTCACGCAGGGCGGCGAGGGCCGTGTGAGCCTTCGAGGGGCAGGCCATGACCGCCCCCTTTCCGGGAAAGGGGCCTGTGTGCGGTTTTCAGCCTAGGCGGGGGCGCGAGTGTCGGCCTCTCGCGGTCCCCGGCGCAGGACTCAGCCGCCGTACGCCCCCGACGCCGTCAGCCGCAGGGCGGTGTCGATCAGCGGAACGTGGCTGAAGGCCTGCGGGAAGTTGCCGACCTGGCGCTTCAGGCGCGGGTCCCATTCCTCCGCGAGCAGGCCGAGGTCGTTGCGCAGCGCGAGCAGCTTCTCGAACAGCTTGCGGGCCTCGTCCACCCGGCCGATCATCGCCAGATCGTCCGCCATCCAGAACGAGCAGGCCAGGAAGGCACCCTCGTCGCCGGGCAGACCGTCGACGCCCGCGTGTTCGCCCTCGGTCGGGTAGCGCAGGATGAACCCGTCCGCGGTGGACAGCTCGCGCTGGATCGCCTCGATCGTGCCGATCACCCGCTTGTCGTCCGGCGGCAGGAAGCCCATCTGCGGAATCAGCAGCAGGGAGGCGTCCAGCTCCTGCGAGCCGTAGGACTGCGTGAAGGTGTTGCGCTCCTTGTCGTAGCCCTTCTCGCACACGTCCCGGTGGATCTCGTCGCGCAGTTCCTTCCAGCGCTCCAGCGGGCCGTCCGCGTCACCCCGCTCGATCAGTTTGATCGTGCGGTCCACCGCCACCCAGGCCATCACCTTCGAGTGCACGAAGTGCCGGCGCGGGCCGCGCACCTCCCAGATGCCCTCGTCCGGCTCCTGCCAGTGGTCCTCCAGGTAGCGGATCAGCTTCAGCTGGAGCAGCGAGGCGTAGTCGTTGCGGGCCAGCCCGGTCATGTGTGCCAGGTGCAGGGCCTCGGTGACCTCGCCGTACACGTCCAGCTGCAGCTGGTGGGCGGCGCCGTTGCCGACCCGGACCGGGGCGGAGTTCTCGTACCCCGGCAGCCAGTCCAGCTCGGCCTCGCCCAGCTCACGCTCGCCCGCGATGCCGTACATGATCTGCAGGTTCTCCGGGTCACCCGCGACCGCGCGCAGCAGCCACTCGCGCCAGGCGCGGGCCTCCTCGCGGTAGCCGGTGCGCAGCAGCGAGGACAGGGTGATCGCCGCGTCCCGCAGCCAGGTGTAGCGGTAGTCCCAGTTGCGCACGCCGCCGATGTCCTCCGGCAGGGAGGTGGTCGGGGCGGCGACGATGCCGCCGGTCGGGGCGTACGTCAGCGCCTTCAGCGTGATCAGCGAGCGGATCACCGCCTCGCGGTACGGCCCGTGGTACGTGCAGTGCTCGACCCACTCGCGCCAGAACTCCTCCGTCGCCTCCAGCGACTGCTCCGGCTCCGGCAGCGGCGGCGGCTCCTTGTGCGAGGGCTGCCAGGAGATGGTGAACGCGATCCGGTCACCCGGGGCGACCGTGAAGTCGGCGTACGTCGTCAGCGACTTGCCGTAGGTGTCGGCCTCGGTGTCGAACCACACGGAGTCGGGCCCGGCGACCGCCACCGTACGGCCCTCGTGCTTGTGCACCCACGGCACCACCCGGCCGTAGGAGAACCGCATCCGCAGAACCGACCGCATGGGGACCCGGCCGGTGACACCCTCCACGATCCGGATCAGCTGCGGGGCGCCGTCGCGCGGGGGCATGAAATCGGTCACGCGGACGGTGCCGCGCGGGGTGTCCCACTCCGACTCCAGGATCAGCGAGTCGCCGCGGTAGCCGCGCCGGGCCGCCGTGGGCGGCGGCGAGTCGGCCGCGTGCGCCGGGCCGAGCCGCCAGAAGCCGTGCTCCTCGGTGCCCAGCAGGCCGGCGAAGATGGCATGCGAGTCGAAGCGGGGCAGGCACAACCAGTCCACCGTGCCGTCCCGGCAGACCAGTGCGGCGGTCTGCATGTCTCCGATGAGTGCGTAGTCTTCGATGCGCCCGGCCACGTGCAACTCCAGTCGAACGGCCACGTCACCCCCGCACAGGGGGCTGTCGCTAGTGCGGTCAAGGGGTCGTTTTTATGCGTCTTTGAGCGGTGAAGCAAAGCAGTCCGCCGAGCCCTGGGGCAATACGACAGTCCTTGCTCAACGAACTGCCGCGCTCTCGTTGTTTCCGGTTGCCTGCAGGCGGGGGTGTGCCGTCGTGTGCCGGCCGGGCTCGGCAGTGAGTGTCCGAGCAGGATACGACGCACGTAGATGATGTGCGTGCCGCCGAGGGCAACGTATGTGGGCCGAACGAGTGAGCGTCGAGTGATTTCCGTGTAACCGGTGCGTGCCTGTGTCGACGCCGGGCCGCGGCCGTGCCGTGTCTGTGCCGTTCCTGTGCCGTTCCTGTGCCGGCCCGGGCGCGGAGAGTGGCCGGAAGCCATCGCCGCGCAGCGCTGATACCCTGGTAGCCCGTGGACCGGTGGGCTCCCCTCGAAGGCAAGAAATCCGGCAGGGGTCCCCCGAACCGCAGCGACGGCACCCCCGGCAGGCGTCCGGACCGGCAGCCGTACCGCACGACAGACAGCGACCACGGGAGCCCCCTCTTGGCCATGCCGCCGAAATCTACGACGACCAAGCACATCTTCGTCACCGGGGGTGTCGCCTCCTCGCTCGGCAAGGGCCTCACCGCCTCCAGCCTAGGCATGCTGCTCAAGGCCCGGGGCCTGCGTGTCGTGATGCAGAAGCTCGACCCGTACCTGAACGTGGACCCGGGCACGATGAACCCCTTCCAGCACGGTGAGGTGTTCGTCACCAACGACGGCGCCGAGACCGACCTGGACATCGGCCACTACGAGCGCTTCCTCGACCGCGACCTGGACGGCACCGCCAACGTCACCACGGGTCAGGTCTACTCGACGGTGATCGCCAAGGAGCGGCGCGGCGAGTACCTGGGCGACACCGTGCAGGTCATCCCGCACATCACCAACGAGATCAAGCACCGCATCCGGCGTATGGCCACCGACGAGGTCGACGTCGTGATCACCGAGGTCGGCGGCACCGTCGGCGACATCGAGTCGCTGCCGTTCCTGGAGACCGTCCGCCAGGTCCGCCACGAGGTCGGCCGGGACAACGTCTTCGTGGTGCACATCTCGCTGCTGCCGTACATCGGCCCGTCCGGCGAGCTGAAGACCAAGCCGACCCAGCACTCCGTCGCCGCGCTGCGCAACATCGGTATCCAGCCGGACGCGATCGTGCTGCGCTGCGACCGCGAGGTGCCGACCGCGATCAAGCGGAAGATCTCGCTGATGTGCGACGTCGACGAGGCCGCCGTCGTCGCCTGCCCGGACGCCCGCTCGATCTACGACATCCCGAAGGTCGTGCACACCGAGGGCCTGGACGCCTACGTCGTGCGCAAGCTCGACCTGCCGTTCCGTGACGTCGACTGGACGACCTGGGACGATCTGCTCGACCGCGTCCACAACCCGGAGCACGAGATCACCCTCGCGCTGGTCGGCAAGTACATCGACCTGCCCGACGCCTACCTGTCGGTCACCGAGGCGCTGCGCGCCGGCGGCTTCGCCAACCGGGCCCGCGTGAAGATCAAGTGGGTCACCTCGGACGACTGCAAGACCCCGGCCGGTGCCAAGGCCCAGCTGTCCGACGTCGACGGCATCTGCATCCCGGGCGGCTTCGGCGACCGCGGTGTGCTCGGCAAGGTCGGCGCGATCCGCTACGCCCGCGAGAACAAGGTTCCGCTGCTCGGCCTCTGCCTGGGCCTGCAGTGCATCGTGATCGAGGCCGCGCGCAACCTGGCCGACATCCCGGACGCCAACTCCACCGAGTTCGACCCGGGCACCGCCCACCCGGTCATCTCCACCATGGCCGAGCAGATGGACATCGTCGCCGGTGAGGGCGACATGGGCGGCACCATGCGGCTCGGCATGTACCCGGCGAAGCTGGCCGAGGGCTCGATCGTGCGCGAGGTGTACGACGGCAAGGAGTACGTCGAGGAGCGTCACCGCCACCGCTACGAGGTGAACAACTCCTACCGCGCGGAGCTGGAGAAGAGGGCCGGGATCCTGTTCTCCGGCACCTCGCCGGACGGCAAGCTCGTCGAGTACGTCGAGTACCCGCGCGATGTCCACCCCTACCTGGTCGCCACGCAGGCCCACCCCGAGCTGCGCTCGCGGCCGACGCGTCCGCACCCGCTGTTCGCCGGCCTGGTGAAGGCGGCTGTCGAGCGGAAGAACGCCGAGTAACGCAGCAGTTGTACGGTGGCCGGGGTGCGTACCTTTCAGCAGGGAGCACCCCGGCTTCGTCTTCGGCCGGGTTTTTTCGAAACCGTGGGGAAGGACAGGGCATGACGATCAGGGACGTCGCACAGGAGTGGGAGATCCGGGCGACACAGACCCCCTTCGTGGGCAACAAGACCTCCGTCCGCACGGACGACGTGGTCATGCCCGACGGCTCGGTGGCCCGCCGTGACTACCAGGTCCACCCCGGCTCGGTCGCCGTCCTCGCCCTGGACGAGGAGGACCAGGTGCTGCTCATCCGCCAGTACCGCCACCCGGTGCGGCAGAGGCTGTGGGAGATCCCGGCCGGCCTGCTCGACGTGCCCGGCGAGAACCCGCTGCACGCAGCCCAGCGCGAGCTGTACGAGGAGGCGCACGTCAAGGCCGAGGACTGGCGGGTGCTGACCGACGTGTACACCACCCCGGGCGGCTGCGACGAGGCCGTACGGATCTTCCTCGCCCGCGATCTGTCCGAGGCCGACGGCGAGCGCTTCGAGACGGAGCACGAGGAGACCGACATGGAGCACGCGCGCGTGCCGGTCGACGAGCTGGTCCGCCGGGTGCTCGCCGGCGACGTGCACAACAACTGCCTCGTCGTCGGCGTGCTCTCCCTGGTGGCCGCCCGCACCGGCGACGGCCTCGACGTGCTGCGCCCGGCCGACGCGCCGTGGCCCGCGCGTCCGTTCGAGTCGTGAGCCGTCGCCGGGTCATGGCTGATCGTCGCCGGCCAGGGCTGATCCCTGCCGGCCAGGGCTGATCCCTCTCGGGCATGGCTGCTCTGTCGGGCATGGCCACCCCGGCGGTGTGACGATCGGCTGATCCGATCGGGGGAAGTGTCCACCGCACCCCGCCGTGCTCCGCCGGGCGCGTCGCAGAGCGTGAACTAGGCTTTCGCGAGCGAGCCGAGCGAGCCGAAGAGCACAGGCTTTGGCGCCCGGAGGCGAGCCAGCCAAGACTTAGGTGCACATGCCCGTGCCGGAGACCGGTGGGCTTGCGTGTGCGGTGGGACGGGAGTGTGGCCCGTGACGGATCAGGTGATGGACACAGGCGATGCCCGGTTCCCGGCGCATCCGGCCGGCGAGGACCATTTCCTGGGCCGCACCAGGGAGTTGAAGGAACTGCGCGCCGACATCGAGCGTGCGGGCCTCGACACCCTCGCCGGCCGCAAGGCCCCCCGCGCGCGCGTGCTGCTCATCGCCGGCCGACCCGGCTCCGGCCGCACCGCCCTCGCCGAGGAACTCGTACGGCAGGTCGAGGACCGCTACCCCGGCGGAGTGCTGCGCGCCCGGCTCAGCGAACCCGACAGCGCCCCCGTCCCGGTCGAGACGACCGCCCGCGAGCTGCTCACCGAGCTGGGGGTGCGGGCCCCGGCCGGGGCCGCCGAGGACGAGCTGGGCGAGGCGCTGCGCACGGCACTGGCGGGGCGGCGGGCGCTGCTCCTGCTGGACGACGCGGTCGGTGCCGAGCAGGTCGACGCCTTGCTCCCGGACAGCCCGGACTGCCTGGCCGTGGTCGTCTCCCAGGGCCCGCTCACCGGTATCGCGGACGTCCGCCCCTGCACCCTGGGCGGCCTCGACACCAAGTCCGCGGTGGAGTTCCTGGCCCGCTACGCCGGCTCGGTCCGCATCACCGTCGACCCGCGCTCCGCCGAGAGCCTGGCCGAGGCCTGTCTGGGCCAGCCCGCCGCGCTCACCCTGGCCGGCGGCTGGCTCGCCGCCCGGCCCAAGGCTGCCGTCTCCGACCTCGCCAAGCGGATGCACGCGGACACCGGGGACGGCGCCGACGGCACCCCGCTGGCCCGCGTCTTCCGGCTTGTCCACGAAGAGCTGCCCGGCCCGGCCGCCCGGATGCTGCGGCTGCTCTGTCTCGCCCCGGCGGGCATGCTCGACCCGCACACCGCCTCGGCCCTGGCCGGCTGCTCGGTGAGCGGCGCACGAGCCACCCTGGACGACTTCGTCGCCCTCGGCCTGCTGCGCGCCGTCGACTCGCCCCTGCCCGAGTACGAGGTCCCCGGCTGCCTGCACCCCCTGCTGCGCGCCCTCGCCGAGGGCCAGGACCGCCCTGGGGAGCTGCAGCTGGCCCGCGCCCGCATGCTGGAGCGCACGGTACGGCTGCTCCAGTCCTGCAGGGCGATCACCGAGACGGACAGCCCGCAGGCCCACGAGAAGCTCCTCGGCATGCCCCGCGCGCTGCGCTTTCCGAACCCCAGGGCCGCTGCCGACTGGCTGCGCATCCGCCGGCCCGCCCTGCTGGCCGCCGCCCGGCTGGCGGTGGCCGACGGCGAGCTGGACACCCTGGCCCGCAGGCTGATGTCCCAGCTGGTCAGGGCCATGGTGGCGCACTTCGGCACCCAGGCCGCCGCGCCGGATCTGTACGGCATCCACAGCCTCGTCCTCGATGTCGCCGAACGGCGCGGCCTGCCCCGGGAGCAGGCCGCCGCCCTGCTGAACCTGGGCGATCTCGACGCGCAGACCGGCCGCACCCGGGACGCGCTGGCCCGCTACCGGGCCGCCCTGGACGCCGGACGCGCGGCGGACGACCCGTACGCGACCGGCCGCGCGATGGAATCCGTAGGCGGCGCGTACCAGGAGCTGGGGGACTACGACCGGGCCGCCGACTGGTTCGGCCGGGCCCTCGCCCAGCGCCTGGCCCGGGACGAGCGTGCGGAGGCCGCCCGGGTGTACGGCCGGCTGGCCACTGCGCAGACCTACGCGGGCCGCTACGGCGAGGCGCTGCGGAACTGGCGCGCCGCGGTCGCCGGGTACCGCAGGAACGGCGATGTCGCGGCCCACGCGCGCGCGTTGAGCGAACTCGCGCGGGTCCAGGAGTACGCCGGCCGCCCCGAGGAGTCCCTGCACACCTGCCACGAGGCAGTGGAGTGGGCGCGGCGCGCCGAGGACGTCCGGCTGCAGGCCGCGCTGCAGCTCCGGCTGGCCGACACCCTCGAGCGCCTGGGCGACCCCGCCGCCGCCCGACTGCATCGCGGGGCGGCCGAGCGCATGCTGGGTGAGGAGAGCCCGGAAGACGCCCCGCAGGACCACGAAGGGCAGGAGGACGACGTGAGGGCCTGCGAAATCCGTAGTGCATCACAAGAAGATTGATGCAATGAAAGGCTAGACACGCGGAACACCTTCATTAAACTGGCTCTGCCGCACTTTCTCCTGCGGTGTCTCCCGGTGTGCCGTGCATGCCTGGGTATGTCTTGTAATGCACCCCCCCATACCCTCTGAGCCAAGGACCGTGATCGACGTGAAGGTCGGCATCCCCCGCGAGGTCAAGAACAACGAGTTCCGGGTGGCCATCACCCCTGCCGGTGTGCACGAGCTGGTGCGCAACGGCCACCAGGTCGTCATCGAGCGCGGCGCCGGCGTCGGCTCCTCGATCACGGACGCCGAGTACGTGGCCGCCGGTGCCGAGATCCTGGACACCGCTGACGAGGTCTGGGCCGCCGCCGACCTGCTGCTGAAGGTCAAGGAGCCCATCGCGGAGGAGTACCACCGCCTCCGCAAGGACCAGATCCTCTTCACCTACCTGCACCTGGCCGCCTCCAAGGAGTGCACGGACGCGCTCATCGAGTCCGGCACCACGGCCATCGCCTACGAGACGGTGGAGCTGCCGAACCGCGCGCTGCCGCTGCTCGCCCCGATGTCCGAGGTCGCGGGCCGCCTGGCCCCGCAGGTCGGCGCCTACCACCTGATGCGCGCGGCCGGCGGCCGTGGCGTGCTGCCGGGCGGCGTCCCGGGCGTGACCCCGGCCAAGGCCGTCGTCATCGGCGGCGGTGTCTCCGGCTGGAACGCCACCCAGGTCGCCGTGGGCATGGGCTTCGACGTGACCCTGCTGGACCGCGACATCAACAAGCTGCGCGAGGCCGACAAGATCTTCGGTACGAAGGTCAAGGCGATCATGTCCAACTCCTTCGAGCTGGAGAAGGCCGTCCTCGACGCCGACCTCGTCATCGGCGCGGTGCTCATCCCGGGCGCCAAGGCCCCGAAGCTGGTCACCAACGAGCTGGTGTCCCGCATGAAGCCGGGAAGTGTCCTTGTCGACATCGCGATCGACCAGGGCGGCTGCTTCGAGGACTCCCGCCCCACCACGCACGCCGAGCCGACCTTCCAGGTCCACAACTCGGTCTTCTACTGCGTCGCCAACATGCCGGGCGGGGTGCCCAACACCTCCACCAACGCCCTCACCAACGCGACGCTGCCGTACATCGTCTCGCTCGCCAACAACGGCTGGGTCGAGGCGCTGCGCCGCGACGCCGCGCTCGCCAAGGGCCTCAACACGCATGACGGCAAGGTCGTTTACAAGGAGGTCGCCGAGGCGCACGGCCTGGAGCACGTGGAGCTGGACACCCTGCTCGGCTGAGCCGCTCGACCTGGTGAGTCATCAGTGAGTCACTAAGTCACCTACAGGTAAAAGGCGATTCGTCAACACACATCGTCAACACCGCACGCCCGGCCGGACCTTGCCCGACAAGGTCCGGCCGGATGTGTGTATGGTCACTTTGCGGTTCTCGCTCAACTCGCCTCGAACGTAACCCTTCGACCGATTCGCACACCGGTGAAACCTGCTGTGCGACGGCCGTACGCCCTTGACAGCGAGATGTTTCATTGCCGACACATCCTGCCGGGTCCGGCGGATTGTGTTGCTGCGGACCGCCGACACGCCATAGAGTCGCCAACCGTCGGCATGGTGCCACGCTGACCTTGTCTAGAAGTTTCCTGGTCACCAAGGAGGTAAGACGACTTGTGAATGAGTCGACATTTTCTCCCGGGGGTGGTCAACCAGGAATGCCGGTACGGGGCCAGGGCCCCACGGGATTCGAGGCTGTCGGCTCCGTCGCTGTGCGCACCTTCGCAGCCCACCAGAGTCCGGTGCAGCAGACCGCCCGGACAGCACACCAGAGCATGGATGGCCATCACGTGAACGCCATGGCCGGCGACGGAAGTGGCGCGCCCCACAACCACTTCGCCGACTACGACGAACTGCCCGAGGGGCACTTCTACGACCCTGACGCCGAGTACGAGCCGGATCCGGAGTACGCGGCCACGCTCGCGCCCGACGCGGCCCGCCAGCGCCGTGAGCGCGTCGGTCCGACCGGACGCCCGCTGCCGTACTTCCCGATCCCGGGCCCGCTGACCGACCACGGCCCCGCGAAGATCATTGCTATGTGCAACCAGAAGGGCGGCGTCGGCAAGACGACGTCGACCATCAACCTGGGCGCCGCGCTCGCGGAGTACGGCCGGCGCGTGCTGCTCGTCGACTTCGACCCGCAGGGCGCGCTGTCGGTGGGTCTCGGGGTCAACCCGATGGAACTGGACCTGACCGTCTACAACCTGCTCATGGAGCGGGGCATGTCGGCGGACGAGGTCCTGCTGAAGACGGCGGTTCCCAACATGGACCTGCTGCCGTCCAACATCGACCTGTCGGCCGCCGAGGTCCAGCTGGTCTCCGAGGTCGCCCGTGAGTCGACGCTGCAGCGCGCCCTCAAGCCGCTCATGGCCGACTACGACTACATCGTGATCGACTGTCAGCCCTCGCTCGGTCTGCTCACCGTCAATGCCCTGACGGCCGCGCACAAGGTGATCGTCCCGCTGGAGTGCGAGTTCTTCGCCCTGCGTGGTGTGGCTCTGCTGACGGAGACCATCGAGAAGGTGCAGGAACGGCTCAACCCCGAGCTGGAACTGGACGGCATCCTCGCCACGATGTACGACTCGCGCACGGTCCACAGCCGCGAGGTGCTGGCCCGGGTGGTCGAGGCGTTCGACGACCACGTCTACCACACGGTCATCGGCCGCACGGTCCGCTTCCCGGAGACCACGGTCGCCGGTGAGCCGATCACCACGTACGCCTCCAACTCCGTCGGTGCCGCCGCCTACCGCCAGCTCGCCAGGGAGGTGCTCGCCCGGTGTCACGCCGAGTGAGTCTGCCCGGGGCCGACGAGCTGTTCCGCACGACAGGGGGGACGGCACTGCAGCCGTCCACGCCCCGTCGCGTGGCGGGCGGCGAGGCCCGCGTGCCGGCTCCCGCGGGGGAGAGCGACCCGACGACGGCCGCTGCGGAGGACGCGCCGCAGTCGGTGCCCGCGCAGGGCGGCGACGGCGACGGCGCCGAGCACGTGGCGGCGGCCGAGCCGGAACCGGCCGAGGCCGGGGAGGCCCGCACCCGCCCGGCGCGGCGGCAGACGGCGCAGGAAGGTTCTTCTGCCGCCCCCTCCGCCGCGCAGCCGCGCAGGCGCGGGCGGGCCGCGGCCCGGCGCCCCAGCGGGCGTGAGCGGCACGACGAGAAGATCACCGTGTACGTGTCGGCCGAGGAACTGATGGACCTGGAGCACGCCCGCCTGGTGCTCCGCGGCGAGCACGGGCTGGCGGTGGACCGCGGGCGCATCGTGCGCGAGGCGGTCGCCGTCGTTCTCGCCGACCTGGAGTCCCGAGGGGACGCGAGCATCCTCGTACGCCGGCTGCGCGGCCGGTAGCGATAGCCTTCGGGGGCTATGACCTCGAACGACGTTCCCCTCCCCGGCGCCGGCGCCGGTGCTGGTCGTCGGCGTGCGCTGGGGCGGGGGCCGGGGGCTCTGCCGGCTGAGCCGGTCTTGGTGGAAGCGGGGGTTCCTGAGCCGGTCGTGGCTGAGGCGGGGGTTCCTGAGCCGGCGCTGACCGAGGCCGGGCCCGAGCCCCTGCCCGCTGAACCGGAGCCTGCGTCCGACGGCGTCTTCAAGGTCCGCCTGTCGAACTTCGAGGGCCCTTTCGATCTGCTCCTCCAGCTGATCTCCAAGCACAAGCTCGACGTCACCGAGGTCGCGCTGTCCAAGGTCACCGACGAGTTCATGGCCCACATCAGGGCCATGGGGCCGGACTGGGACCTGGACCAGACCACGGAGTTCCTCGTCGTGGCCGCCACGCTGCTCGACCTCAAGGCCGCCCGGCTGCTGCCCGCCGCCGAGGTCGAGGACGAGGCGGACCTGGCACTGCTGGAGGCCCGGGACCTGTTGTTCGCGCGGCTGCTCCAGTACCGGGCGTACAAACAGATCGCCGACATCTTCAGCCGGCGCCTCGACGAGGAGACCCGCCGCTACCCCCGTACCGTCGGCCTCGAACCGCACTACGCCGAGTTGCTGCCCGAGGTCGTCATCAGCATCGGCCCCCAGGGCTTCGCCGAACTCGCCGTCAAGGCGATGCAGCCGAAGGCCAAGCCGACGGTCTACGTCGACCACATCCATGCCCCGCTGGTCAGCGTGCAGGAGCAGGCCGGGATCGTGGTCGCGCGCCTGCGGGAACTCGGCGAGGCCAGCTTCCGCGCGCTGATCGAGGACACCGACGACACCCTCACCGTCGTCGCCCGGTTCCTCGCGCTGCTGGAGCTGTACCGCGAGAAGGCCGTCGCCCTGGAGCAGGAGGCAGCGCTCGGGGAACTGACCGTGCGCTGGACCGGCGGGGACGGGGACGCGGCACCGGTGGTCACCGACGAGTTCGACCGGCCGCCCGAGGAGCCCGGGGAGTCCAAGGAGGAGAAGAAGGCATGAGCGAGGACACGGCGGAACTCCCGGCGGGGCTGCACGGCGTCGCCGGCCTCGAGCTCAAGCCCGCCCTGGAGGCGGTCCTCATGGTCGTGGACGAGCCCGCGACCGAGGAGCACCTGGCGAGGATCCTGCAGCGCCCCCGGCGGCAGATCGCCGACGCGCTGCGCGAGCTGGCCGACGAGTACACCGTGCAGGGCCGCGGCTTCGAGCTGCGGTTCGTGGCGGGAGGCTGGCGTTTCTACACCCGCGCAGAGTACGCCCCCGCCGTCGAGCGGCTCGTCCTGGACGGCCAGACGGCCCGCCTCACCCAGGCAGCGCTGGAGACCCTGGCGGTGGTCGCCTACCGCCAGCCGGTCAGCCGCAGCCGGGTCTCCGCCGTGCGCGGAGTCAACTGCGACGGCGTCATGCGCACGCTGCTCCAGCGCGGTCTCGTCGAGGAGGCGGGCGCGGAACCCGAAACAGGTGCGATCCTGTACACGACGACGAACTACTTCCTGGAGCGGATGGGCCTGCGCGGCCTGGACGAGCTTCCGGAGCTGGCGCCCTTCCTCCCGGAGGCGGAGGCGATCGAGGCCGAGACCCAGGAAGGGGTCCCGTCGTTCGACCCGGACGCGCCCGACGCGCCCGGCGGTCAGGACGCAGACGACTAAGACGGAAATCTTGATGCGAAGCAGCGGCAGCGGCAGGAACAGCGGACGCGGTAACCACCGCGGCGCCGGCAACAACCGGGACGAGCGGCAGGGGCAGGGCCGTCCCCGCAAGCCCCGCCCCGAGGAGCGCCGCTACGACGTGGGTCCCGGCGCCACCCAGGACGGCCCCAAGTCCGGGCGCGGCGGCGCGGCCCGGGGCGGCGCCAAGGGCGGCCCGAAGCAGACCCAGCAGCGCGGTGGCCGTACGGCACCCGGGCGCTCCCGCGAGTACGAGGCACGGGCCGAGGAGCGCAACCGGGAGCGGTACGCGGGCAAGAAGGACATCAAGCTGCCCAAGACCTTCCCGGGCGCCGAGCAGGAGGGCGAGCGGCTGCAGAAGGTCCTCGCGCGCGCGGGCTACGGCTCCCGGCGCGCCTGCGAGGAGCTGATCGAGCAGGCGCGGGTCGAGGTCAACGGCGAGATCGTCCTGGAGCAGGGCCGCCGGGTCGACCCGGAGAAGGACGAGGTCAAGGTCGACGGCCTGACGGTCGCGACGCAGTCGTACCAGTTCTTCTCGCTGAACAAGCCGGCGGGCGTGGTGTCCACCATGGAGGACCCGGAGGGCCGGCAGTGCCTCGGTGACTACGTCACCAACCGTGAGACGCGGCTCTTCCACGTCGGCCGGCTGGACACCGAGACCGAGGGCGTCATCCTGCTCACCAACCACGGCGAGCTGGCGCACCGTCTGACCCACCCCAAGTACGGCGTGAAGAAGACCTACCTCGCGGCCATCGTCGGCCCGATCCCGCGCGACCTGGGCAAGCGCCTGAAGGACGGCATCCAGCTGGAGGACGGCTACGCGCGCGCGGACCACTTCCGGGTGGTCGAGCAGACCGGCAAGAACTACCTGGTCGAGGTGACCCTGCACGAGGGCCGCAAGCACATCGTGCGCCGCATGCTCGCCGAGGCGGGCTTCCCCGTCGAGAAGCTCGTGCGCACGTCCTTCGGCCCGATCACCCTGGGCGACCAGAAGTCGGGCTGGCTGCGCCGCCTGTCCAACACCGAGGTCGGGATGCTGATGAAGGAAGTCGACCTCTGATCCTTGCCACCCACCACCACCCCCTTTTATAGTCAGACCGACTATTAAAGGGGGTGGTGGTCGTGGACGGCTACGACAAGTACGCCTACGAGCCCTTCGCCGTCACCGTCGACCTCGCGGTCCTCACCCTCCGCGCCGGCACCCTGCATGTGCTGCTGGTCGAGCGTGGGCAGGAGCCGTACGCGGGCCGCTGGGCGCTGCCCGGCGGCTTTCTGCTGCCCGACGAGTCGGCGGAGACGGCCGCCCGGCGGGAGCTGGCCGAGGAAACCGGCCTGGCCGACGTCTCGGGCCTGCACCTGGAGCAGCTGCGCACCTACAGCGAGCCCGGCCGCGATCCCCGGATGCGGGTGGTGTCGGTCGCCTTCACCGCGCTGCTGCCGGACCCTCCCGAGCCCCGCGGCGGCGGCGACGCGGCACAGGCCCGCTGGCTGCCGTACGACACCGCCGGGCCGCTCGCCTTCGACCACGACCGGATCCTGGCCGACGCCCGCGAACGCGTCGGCGCCCAGCTGGAGAACAGCTGCGTGGCCACCGCCTTCTGCCCGCCCGAGTTCACCCTCGGCGAGCTGCAGCAGGTCTACGAGACGGTGTGGGGCGCCACCCTCGACCGGCCCAACTTCCGCCGCAAGGTGCTCGCCACCCCCGGCTTCGTGGCCCCCGTCCCCGGCGCCGCCCGGCTGACCGGCGGCCGTGGCAAACCGGCCGCCCTCTACCGCGCCGGTCCCGCCACCGCTCTGCACCCGCCCCTGCTCCGACCGTCCCGGGAAGGACGCCCCGCATGACGACGACCCCGGCGCGCAAGCGCGCCGCCACCGGATCCCTGATCGGCCTCGCCCTGGGGGACGCGCTCGGTTTCCCGACGGAGTTCAACGACGTGCCTTCGATTCTCGCCAAGTGCGGGCCATGGCGGGAGATGGAGCTGCCGGGCCGGGCGTTCGTCTCCGACGACACGCAGATGACCCTCGCCCTCGGACGCGCCCTGCGGACCGCCATGGACCGGGGCGCGCTCGCCCCGAAGCGGCTGGAGCGCCCGCTGCGCGAGGAGTTCGTGGACTGGTACCACTCGCCGGAGAACAACCGCGCCCCGGGCCGCACCTGCCTCACCGCCTGCGCCCTGCTGAAGGAGGAGGGGCGGCCCTGGCAGGACGCCAGTCAGATCGGTTCCAAGGGCTGCGGTGCCAACATGCGCGTGGCCCCCCTCGGGCTCGCCCCCGGCCTGAGCGGCGAACAGCGCGCCGGTGCCGCCCAGTTGCAGTCCGCCCTCACCCACGGACACCCCACCGCGCTGGCCGCCTCGGACCTCACCGCCCACGCCGTCCATCTGCTCGCCCGGGGCGCCGACCCCGCCGGGCTCGTCGGTCGGCTGCGCTCGTACGCCCTCGACAACCGCACCCGCTACCACCAGACCTGGCTCGGCGACCTGTGGACCCGGTCCCAGGACCCGACCCCCGAGCACTTCATCGCGCGCGGCTGGGACGAGTGCCTGGACATCCTGGCCCGGCTCCAGGAGGCCCTGCGCACCCACTCCCCGGAGACCGACCCCTGCCTGGCCACCGGCGAGGGCTGGATCGCCGAGGAGGCCCTCGCCACCGGGCTGCTGTGCTTCCTGCTCTTCCCGGACGAGCCGGTCACCGCCCTGCGCCGGGCCGCCTGCTCCTCCGGCGACTCGGACTCCGTCGCCTGCCTCACCGGAGCCTTCGCGGGCGCATGGCTGGGCGCGGACGCCTGGCCCGCCGAGTGGGCCGACCGGATCGAGTACCGGGGTGACCTGGTGACCCTGGGCGCGCTCTGGGACGCCTAGGAAGCCTCCGGGGCGCTGCGGGGCCCCTGGGTGCCGGCGGCCTTCAGGGCTGACGCGCGGCGCACCCGGAAGACGAAGTCGGCCACGCGCGCGTGGTCCGGTTCCGGCGGCAGCGGGGTGTGCCGCAGGGCGTCGTCCGCCTGCGCCGCCAGCCGGGCCATGCGCGCCTGGACCTGAGCCCATGGCACCTCCCCCCGCTTCACCGCCAGCAGCGACTCGCGCTCCTCGCCGACGTCGATGCGCAGCTCGCCGGTGCGCAGCAGATCGCGGGCGCTCATCAGCAGGCGCAGCAAGTGCATGGCGTGCTTCCAGCGCGGGGCGCCGGTCGTGCGGACGTCGGCGTCGATCCTGCGGCGCTGGCCCAGGGCGTAGCGGGTGAAGCTGTCGTGGGCGCGGCGGGAGAGGAACGCGCCGCGCAGGGACAGAAGCTCCCGGCCGGTGTCGTCCACGTGCTCGACCAGCGGGGAGTGCAGGCACTCCAGGATGTTCGGGTTGCCGCGCAGCGCCAGCTCGCAGAACCGCTCCAGCTCCCACGAGAACCGCTCCTCGCCCGGCCCCTCCACATGTGTCGGGGGTTTCTCGAACCGCCAGAACAGGGGGGTGGGGGCGAGGAACACGCCCCGCCGGTCGGTGTCGCTGGTGTCCGTGGCCAGGCCGAAGGCCCGCGACCCCATGACACAGGCGTAGACCGTGTGCTCGCGTACCAGATCCTCGGGAGGCATGCCCGGAGCGTACGCGGACCTCTCACGCCAGGCGGATGGAATTTCCCTCCACCTTGATCGGCTCACGGGCCAGCGGGCGGCGCGCCGGTCCGTGGGCCACCGAGCCGTCGCCGATGTGGTACTTGCTGCCGTGGCAGGGGCAGTCGATCGTGCCGTCCGCCACCTTGTTCACGGTGCAGCCCAGGTGCGTGCAGATCGCCGTGAAGGCCTTGAAGTCGCCCTCCGTCGGCTGGGTGACGACGATCTTCCGGTCCCGGAAGACCTTGCCGCCGCCCACCGGGATGTCGCTCGTCCTGGCCAGCTCCTGCCCGCCTGACCCGCCGTTGCCCGCACCGCCGCACCCCACGGCTGCGGCACCGAGCGCCGCCGCGCCCGTCGCCAGCACCGTGCGCCGTGTCGCACCCTCGGTCATGCCATCACTCCGTACACCCTCAATCCGCTCATACCGGGAAAATGCACAATCACCGGCATTCTGGCACCCGGTGCACCCAGCGGCGGGCGCCGCGCGCCGCTCGCGCACACGGGCTGACTAGGCTGGACGCACCAACGCACCAACGCACCAACAGCACCAACGCACACCAGGCACCGAGACACATGTCGGGGAGGACTACGGCCGTGGGGGTACGAGCGGTCCGGAAGGCCGTCCCCGTCGAGGGCGCCGAGCCCCGGGGCGTCCGGGTCCTCGCGCACACCGAGCCGGACCCGCCCTGCACCGACATCGCCCACGTCCACCTCGGCGCCGCAGCCGACCCGCGCAAGGACATCGCCCAGTGAGAACCGCACTCGTCATCGGCACCGGCCTCATCGGCACCTCCGCCGCGCTCGCCCTCGCCCAGCGCGGCGTCACCGTCCACCTCGCCGACCACCACCCCGAGCAGGCACGTACGGCGGCGGCCCTGGGCGCCGGCACGGACGAGCCCCCGCAGGGCCCGGTCGACCTGGCGATCGTCGCCGCCCCGCCCGCGCACGTGGCGGGTGTGCTCGCCGACGCCATGCGGCAGGGCCTGGCCCGCGGCTATGTGGACGTGGCCAGCGTCAAGGGCGGCCCGCGCCGCGAGCTGGAGGCCCTCGGCCTGGACCTGAGCCGCTACCTGGGCACCCATCCGATGTCGGGCCGCGAGAAGTCCGGCCCGCTGGCCGCCACCGGCGACCTGTTCGAGGGCCGCCCCTGGGTGCTCACCCCCACCCGGGACACCGACACCGAGGTGCTGAACCTCGCCCTGGAGCTGGTCTCGCACTGCCGGGCCGTGCCGGTCGTCATGGACGCCGACGCCCACGACCGCGCCGTCGCACTCGTCTCGCACATGCCCCACCTGGTGTCCAGCATGGTCGCCGCGCGCCTGGAGCACGCCGAGGAGGCGGCCGTACGGCTGTGCGGGCAGGGCATCCGGGACGTGACCCGGATCGCCGCCTCCGACCCGCGGATGTGGATCGACATCCTGTCCGCGAACCCGGGGCCGGTCGCCGACCTGCTCTCCGGTGTCGCCGCCGACCTGGACGAGACCGTGCAGGCCCTGCGCGCCCTGCAGTCCTCCGACGAGGCCAAGCGCCGGGAGGGCAGCGCCGGCATCGAGGACGTGCTGCGCCGCGGCAACGCCGGCCAGGTGCGGGTGCCCGGCAAGCACGGCAGCGCCCCGCGCGTCTACGAGACCGTCGTCGTGCTCATCGACGACCAGCCCGGCCAGCTGGCCCGCATCTTCGCGGACGCGGGGCGGGCCGGGGTGAACGTCGAGGACGTCCGGATCGAGCACGCGACCGGTCAGCAGGCGGGTCTGGTGCAGCTCATGGTGGAGCCGAAGGCGGTACCGGTACTGACGGACGCGCTGCGCGAGCGGGGCTGGAAGCTGCGCCAGTAACGCCCGGCGAGAGCGCCGCCCGGGAGCCAGTAACCTTGTGCGGGGCGCCCTCGCGCCCCCACCCCATCCACCACCCTTCACCAGGAAGGTGCCCTCCCGTGGAAAACGGCGCCGCCCCGACCGCCAAGCCCGTGATCGTCGCGATCGACGGTCCCTCCGGCACGGGCAAGTCGAGCACGTCGAAGGCCGTGGCCGCGCAGCTCGGCCTGAGCTACCTGGACACCGGCGCCCAGTACCGGGCGATCACCTGGTGGATGGTGAACAACGGCATCGATCTGGAGGACCCGACCGCCGTCGCCGCCGTCGCCGGCAAGCCGGAGATCGTCTCCGGCACCGACCCGGCGAACCCGACCATCGCGGTCGACGGCACCGACGTGTCCGGGCCGATCCGCACCCAGGAGGTCACCTCCAAGGTCAGTGCGGTCAGCGCGGTCCCCGAGGTGCGCACTCTCATCACCGAGCTGCAGCGCTCGCTGGCCGCCGCCGCGGAGAACGGCATCGTGGTCGAGGGCCGCGACATCGGTACGACCGTGCTCCCGGACGCCGACCTGAAGATCTTCCTCACCGCCTCCCCGGAGGCCCGTGCGGCCCGCCGCAGCGGCGAGCTGAAGGGCGTGGACATCCACGCCACCCGCGAGGCGCTGATCAAGCGCGACGCGGCCGACTCCAGCCGCAAGACCTCGCCGCTCGCCAAGGCCGACGACGCGGTCGAGGTGGACACCACCGACCTCACCCTGCCCCAGGTCATCGAGTGCGTCGTCACCCTGGTCCGGGAGAAGCGAGCCGGGAGGTGAACCTCCCGTCGCGTCCGGAGGCAGACCTTCCGTCCGAGCGGGGAGCCGAGACCGGGCGGCGCATCGGTGTCGGCCTGATGTACGGGCTGTGGAAGCCGCGGGTGATCGGCGCCTGGCGGATGCCCGCGACCGGGCCGGTGATCCTCGCGGTGAACCACTCGCACAACATCGACGGCCCGATGGTCATGGGAGTGGCACCGCGGCCGGTGCACTTCCTGATCAAGAAGGAGGCGTTCGTCGGACCGCTGGGTCCCTTCCTGACCGGCATCGGCCAGCTGAAGGTGGACCGCACCGCCGCCGACCGCACGGCGATCACCCAGGCCCTCGGGGTGCTCGGCGCCGGGGGCGTGCTGGGCATCTTCCCGGAGGGGACCCGGGGCGAGGGCGACTTCGCCTCGCTGCGCGCCGGACTCGCCTACTTCGCGGTCCGCGGCCGGGCGCCGATCGTGCCGGTGGCCGTACTGGGAAGCGCCGAGCGGCGGGGACGGCTGGTCGGTGCGCTGCCTCCGCTGCGCTCCCGCGTCGACGTCGTCTTCGGCGAGCCCTTCCTCGCGGGCGACGGCGGGCGGCGCACGCGCGCGGCGCTGGACCAGGCGACCGAACACATCCAGAAGCAGCTCACCGCGCACCTGGAAAACGCCAGGCGTCTGACCGGGCGCTAGGCGACACTTGAGTAGTGGCGCGGCCCAGCGGGGCTCGCGCCACCGATCACCACGAATGAACGACGAGGTACGGACTTCATGAACGACCAGATCCAGCCCGACGGCTCGGCCGAGCACGAGTACGAGCACGGGGCTCTCGGCGACGCCGAGTACGCGGAGTTCATGGAGCTCGCCGCGGAAGAGGGCTTCGACGTCGAGGACGTCGAGGGCGCCATCGAGGCCGCGGGCCACGGTCCGCTGCCCGTGCTCGCCGTCGTCGGCCGCCCCAATGTCGGCAAGTCGACCCTGGTGAACCGGATCATCGGCCGCCGCGAAGCGGTCGTCGAGGACCGGCCGGGCGTCACCCGTGACCGCGTCACCTACGAGGCCGAGTGGGCCGGCCGCCGCTTCAAGGTGGTCGACACCGGAGGCTGGGAGCAGGACGTCCTCGGTATCGACGCCTCCGTGGCCGCCCAGGCCGAGTACGCGATCGAGGCGGCCGACGCGGTCGTCTTCGTGGTCGACGCCAAGGTCGGCGCGACCGACACCGACGAGGCGGTCGTCCGGCTGCTGCGCAAGGCCGGCAAGCCGGTCGTGCTGTGCGCCAACAAGGTCGACGGCCCGAGCGGCGAGGCCGACGCGGCCTACCTGTGGAACCTGGGCCTCGGTGAGCCGCACCCGGTCTCCGCCCTGCACGGCCGCGGCACCGGCGACATGCTCGACGCCGTCCTGGAGGCGCTGCCCGAGGCCCCCGAGCAGACCTTCGGCACCGCCGTCGGCGGCCCGCGCCGCGTGGCCCTCATCGGCCGCCCGAACGTCGGCAAGTCCTCGCTGCTGAACAAGGTCGCCGGCGAGGAGCGCGTCGTCGTCAACGAACTGGCGGGCACCACCCGCGACCCGGTCGACGAGCTGATCGAACTGGGCGGCGTGACGTGGAAGTTCGTCGACACCGCCGGTATCCGCAAGCGCGTCCACCTCCAGCAGGGCGCCGACTACTACGCCTCCCTGCGCACGGCCGCGGCCGTGGAGAAGGCCGAGGTCGCGGTCATCCTGATCGACGCCTCCGAGAACATCTCCGTGCAGGACCAGCGGATCATCACCATGGCCGTCGAGGCGGGCCGCGCGATGGTCATCGCCTACAACAAGTGGGACACCCTCGACGAGGAGCGCCGCTACTACCTGGAGCGGGAGATCGAGACCGAGCTGGCCCAGGTCGCCTGGGCGCCCCGCGTCAACGTCTCGGCCCGCACCGGCCGCCACATGGAGAAGCTGGTTCCGGCCATCGAGACCGCCCTCGCCGGCTGGGAGACCCGCGTCCCCACCGGTCGTCTGAACGCCTTCCTCGGCGAGCTGGTCTCGGCCCACCCGCACCCGGTCCGGGGCGGCAAGCAGCCGCGCATCCTGTTCGGTACCCAGGCCGGCACGAAGCCGCCGCGGTTCGTGCTCTTCGCCTCCGGCTTCATCGAGGCGGGCTACCGGCGCTTCATCGAGCGCCGCCTGCGCGAGGAGTTCGGCTTCGAGGGCACCCCGATCCACATCTCGGTGCGGGTGCGCGAGAAGCGCGGCGCGAAGAAGAAGTAACCGTCGTACGACACGAAGGGCGGCCCCTGCGGACAGGGGCCGCCCTTCGGCGTGCCTTATGCTCCCCGGCGCGGTCTCGGGGGCAGCACGGCCGGCACGTGCTGCGTCCCGTTGCCCTGCTGCCGCCCGAGGGTGCCGATCCGCTGCCACTGCGACTGCTGGCGCGCGCTGTAGGCACCGGCGCTGTAGGCGCTGTACGAGCTGCTGAACGACCCCGGCCGGTGGCCCCCGTAGGAGCTGCTGCGGTCCGGGATGCTCCCGAAGGCCGTGAAGCCCAGCTCCTCCTCACCGCTGCGGTCCCCCGGCAGCGCACGGAAGGCCTTGACCCACTCCGCGTAGAGCGAGTCGTAGATCGGCGTGGCCGATGGCCCACCCCCGATGTCCTGCGCCGCCCGAGCGGACGGAACGGATGAGAAGAGGGCCCGGCGGGGAGAGGGGGTGTCGTATGGGTGCACGTATGTCCAAACGACCGAACCTTCAAAGAGATGCGGTCGGCCGGCCCCTGGCGGCCCCGCCCTTCAACGCGGCGTCACGTACCGGCCAGAGGCAACGCCGCGGCAACCAGCCTCCCGTGCGCCGCGGCCCTGTCCAGCGCATCCCGCAGCAGATCCTCCCGGGGCTGCCGGCCGATGGACGCCACCGGCGCTGCGAACAGCAGCACCTGCTGGTGCTTGTTGGCGGCGGCCCGCCAGCTGTCGGTCACCTGCAGCGGCTGGTGCGCCTGCCACCACGCCACCGGTTGCCCGCCGCCCGGGTTCGGCTGCAGCACGGCGTGCAGCCGGCCGGCGGCGAGCAGCACCGACCAGCCGTGCAGCACCGGCGGCACCGAGGCCAGTTCGGCCAGCGGCATGAAGCCCTGCTCGATGAGCAGCGGAAGGAAGTCGTCGCCGGTTCCGGTGGAGCCCGGACGCACGATGGGCGTGGTCGGCTCGACGACCAGCGCGGGGTGCAACTCGCCCTCGATCAGGACCAGTCCGCTGGTCACACCGAGCACGGCCTGCTCGGGCGCGGAGTCCAGCGGCTCGTTGCCGACCGCGGCCTCACCGCCGATCGACCGTACGGCGCCCCGCAGTTGTTCCTCGGTGACCTGGACGACCTGCGAAGGCAGACAGCCGGCGTGGGCGAAGGCGAGGACCGCGGTCTCCTCGCCCACGAACAGAACGGTGCTGGTGCGCTCCTGTTCGGAGTCGCCCGGGGTACGACAGGACGTGCAGTCGTAACTGCCCGGGGCGCTTACTCCGGCGAGCAGCCGGTCGGCTTCCTCGTCGCCGATCTCGGCGCGTACGGCGTCACTGACGTCGAGCATGCGCGGCACGGTGGCTCCCTCGGGATGCGGTGCTGGGCTCATGAAGAAGACAACGGGCGTCCTGTGGCAGGAGTCACGCCCCGAGCGGAACGGAGTCGAACCACCCAGCGCACAGGGTCACCGACCGGCCGGAATCGGACACTCACCGTCAACTCTCCGTGGAGCCAGGAAGCTTGAAAGGGTGACGTCAGTCACAGGTCGCCTCTGGCGTTGGTCGAAAAATCATGAAATCAGCGAATGAAATGGGTGTCCGAAAATTGCCGATACCCTCGGTAACTCGCAACTGGCCTGGAGCGACGAGCAGTTGGTTGAACCCGGCCGCCCGCTCTCCCTACATTCCTCCGCCGTGTGCAACGAGCACCGCTCGGGTACGTCCGCCCGCCGGCACCAGGCAGAGCACGATCACAGCCGGGGGCCGCGGCGGACGGGGACGGGCGCGAGGAACCGCGGTCCTGCGCGGTGAGGCGCGCTCCGCCCTGGGGGAGCCCGGGTTCGTGGAGAGGGAATTACATGTCCGAGTGTGCCGATACCAGCCGCGACACCGCTCGTCCCGACAGCGCCCGCAAGGGCCGTACGACGGCCGCTCTCGCCGGAGCGGTGCTCCTCGCCCCGCTGGGCCTGCTTGCCGCGACCGGCAACGCCGCCGCCGCGGACAACGGAGTGTGGGACCGAATCGCCCGGTGCGAAAGTGGCGGCAACTGGCACATCAACACCGGCAACGGCTACTACGGCGGGCTCCAGTTCTCCGCCGGCACCTGGCGCGCGTACGGCGGCACCGCGTACGCCCCCCGGGCCGACCTGGCCTCCCGCAGCGCGCAGATCACCGTGGCCACCAAGGTCCAGCACGCCCAGGGCTGGGACGCCTGGCCGGTCTGCGCGGCCCGGGCCGGAGCCGCCGGCAGCGCACCGGCGACCGCGTCCTCCGGGTCGGCCGGGACGAACACCGCCGAACAGAGCGCGGCAACAGGGAGCACCGCGCCGGAGAGCAGCGCCACCACCAAGGCGGCCCCACGACGTCCGGCGAAGACGCCGGACCATCCGGCGGCCCACACCGACCGCGGCACCCCCCACGGCTCCCGCGGCGACTACACCGTCCGCGAGGGCGACACCCTGAGCGCCGTCGCCGCCCGGCACGGCACCAGCTGGCAGCGGATCTACGCAGCCAACCGGACCGTCATCGGCGACGACCCGGACCTGATCGTGCCCGGCCAGCGCCTCGCCCTCTGACCGGGCGGGTCACGGACGCCGATCACCTGACCGGTACAGCCGCTGTCCACGAAGAGGACAGCGGCTGTCCGCATCGACTGGCAGACTCGCCCCCATGTCGGAGACCTCCGCACGCCTGCTGCGTCTGCTCTCGCTGCTGCAGATCCACCGCGACTGGTCCGGTGCCGAACTCGCCGAGCGCCTCGGCGTCAGCGCACGCACGGTGCGCCGGGACGTGGACCGGCTGCGCGAGCTGGGCTACCCGGTCAACGCCGGCCCCGGCACCGGCGGCGGCTACCGCCTGGGCGCGGGCGCCGAGCTCCCGCCGCTGCTGCTGGACGACGACGAGGCCGTCGCCGTCGCGGTCGGCCTGCGCACCGCCGCCGGACAGGGCATCGAAGGCATCGGCGAGACCTCCGTACGCGCCCTCGCGAAGCTGGAGCAGGTGCTGCCGGACCGGCTGCGCCGCCGGGTGAGCGCACTGAACGCCGTCACCGTGCCCATGCTGCGCGACGGTCCGCCCTCGGGTGCCGTCGACCCGGCCCTGCTCACCGAACTCGCCCACCTGTGCCGGGACGGCGAACGGCTGCGCTTCGAGTACCGCAGCCACGAGGGCGCCACCGGCCGCCGCACGGTCGAACCGCACCGGCTGGTGTGCACCGAGCGGCGCTGGTACCTGGTCGCCTGGGACGTGGACCGCGCGGACTGGCGGACGTTCCGCGTCGACCGCATCACCCCCAAGCCGCCGCACGGGCCGCGCTTCCCCCCTCGCGAGCCGCCCGCCGAGGACCTGGCCGCCTATGTCTCGCGGGGCGTGTCCACGCGCGCGTACGCCACGCACTCCGTGGTCCGGCTGCTGGTCCCGCTGCACGAGGCTGCCGAGCGGATCTCGCCGTCCGCCGGGACGCTGGAGGCCGACGGGGCGGACGCGTGCATCCTGCGCAGCGGCGCCGCGAGCCTGGAGCTGATGGTCGTTCACGTCATGATGCTGGGTCTGCCGTTCCAGGTGCTGGAGCCCGCCGAGCTGACCGAGGCCGTCCGCACGGTGCGGGACCGGCTCGACGCCGCTCTGACCCGGTCCACGGCTTTAATTCCCAGGCAGTGTCAGCTCCCGTGACGGCGCCCGGGATTCCGGCGGTAATGGAGTCCGGGGCCCGTGCGGACCCCCTCTCGGCGCTTTCCGGCGGGGCAATGGGAGAGGGCGCATCGGTCCGCTTGAATTTCGCTTGATTACGCCCGTAAGCGGTAGGGAAACCCTCGTTCGGGTGACGTAGTTCGAGTGAAACGGGTGCCGGGACTCTGTGACAGAAGTGTGACCGGCTTCTGATGCGGTTCTTACCCTGGGGAGCCCGGCTTCCGTCGTCGCCGGATACCGCCTAGCGTGGCCGTATGGCACCGATTCCCACTCCTTCGGCGGAGCCCCAGGACAGTCCGGACGGGTACGTCGGCCTCGACGCCGCCCATGCCGAACGGCTCGCCCGGGAACGGGGGTGGTCGACGGTGCGGTCCCTTCCGCCCGGCGCGGTCATCACCATGGAGTACCGGGTGGGCCGGCTGAACTTCGAGGTGCGTGACGGCCGGGTGGCCCGCGCCTGGAAGGGCTGAAGCTCCGCACGTACGACCGTCCGCACCGCACGCCGGCCCTCGTCGCGGTGGGCGTACGGACGACGAGGGCCCCGTCTCCCTCTCCGGGAGCGGGGCCTTCGCCGTGGCGCGGGGGCTGGTGGTGCGTACCGGGCCCCGCGCCGTCCAGGCCGTCAGCCGCCTGTCAGGGGGCGGGCCGGCTGGCTTGTGCCGCGCGGGAGGCGATCGGCGTGCGGCGGGCGCCTGCTGCCCACCGGGGTGACCGGGGTGCGTTCCGAGCGGGCCGTGTGCGGACCGGCGGCGAGATGGATCGTGCCGCGGGAGGTGCGGGTCAGGGAGACCGGCTCCCGCTCCGGGGCGGGGGACTCGGCCGCCGTGGTGCGTGACGTGAGCAGCACCGGCGTGAGCGGCACGGCGGGTGCGGGGACCGGCCGGCCGCGACGGGCGCGCCAGCGGTCACGGACGTCGAGGATCCAGGTCTCCGTCCGTGCGATCAGCGGCTCGAACCAGGGCAGGGCGAGCAGGATCAGCAGGCCCGCGGCCCAGCCCAGCAGCACGTCGCTCAGCCAGTGCGTACCGAGGTAGACGGTGGTGAGGCCGACGCCGAGCGCGGTGACCGCCGACAGCGCGGACAGCCAGCGGCGCGCTCTCGGGGTGGAGGCCAGATAGGCCAGGATTCCCCAGGTCACCACCGCGTTGGCGGTGTGGCCGCTGGGAAATATATCGCCGCCCAGGCCCATCTCGTTCGAGCCGATCACGGTGGCGTAGTGCGGGCCGAGCCGGCCCATGCCGAGCTTGGCGGCGCCGACCGTGGCGTTGAGCAGCAGCAGCGAGGCGGCCAGGGTCAGCAGCGGGCGCAGGGTGTGCTGCCGCCAGGAGCGCCAGCCCAGCCAGGCCGCGACCATCACGGCGGTGGGGCCGCGCTGGCCGAGCACCACGTAGTAGTCGAGGAAGGCGTGGATCTGCGGCCACTGCTGGTACGGCCGGAAGAACATGACCTGCCAGTCGAGGCGGACCAGCCAGGAGGTGGTGATCACGGCCCACACGATCGCCAGGTAGAAAGCCAGGGTCGCGGAGAACAGCACGACCCTGTGCCGGCTCATCCGCGGCACATCGATGTGGGCCGGTCGTTCCGGCTCACGGTCCAGCCTGGCGAACACCCGGTCCAGACGCCGGGTGAGGTTCCGTTCGGTACGCACTCAATCGACGTTACAGCGAGTGAGGTGTGTGACCGGTCGAAACAGGGGGGTTGTGATGACGATGTGATGTGGGAAACGTCTCAGGACTCGTGGAATTCCGATGATTCCGCAATCCCTCCCCGTGGTGCCCTTCAATTCTTTTGATCATGACGCGTGTCGCTTATATGGCGCTTATGAATTCGTTCACCGAATCCTGGGGTGGAATTCTCCGGTCGCTCACCGTGCGCGATGGTTGATCACGGCGGCCCGGAGCCGTTCAGCCAGAACGCCCCGTAGACCGCCGACGCCACCGCCACCCCCGCCGTGACCAGCGCCGACCGGGACGTACGCGCCCGGGCCAGGGTGTGGGCGAGCGGCAGCAGCAGCGGGAAGGCGGGCAGCAGGAGGCGGGGCTTGGAGCCGAAGTAGCTCGACGCGCACAGCGCGAGGGCCAGGACGACACCCGTGTAGACCAGCAGCGGGACGGGCTGGCGCCGACGTACCCCGGTCACGTAGAGCCAGATCAGCAGGGCGACCCCGAGGACCAGTCCGGCGCCGGCCGGTGCGGACGGAACCGACGTGAACTTTTCGCCGACGAAGCGCGCGAAGGCGTAACCGCCGTCGAAGCCGTTGCGCCACCCGGCCTGCACGTCCAGATATCCGAGCGGCCCCTTGCCGGTGCGGTGCCCGACCCACAGGACATATCCGGCGGCGCCGAGAGGTGCGATCACCATGCCGAGGGCCCGGCGCCATGAGGGGGCGTCGGGTGTGGACGAGGGGGCGCGTGTCGCAGCCCGCGCGCCGTTCTCTCTTGATATGCGCCCGGTCGGGGAGTCGTACGGCGGCGCGGGGGCGCGTTCGTCGGCCTGCGCGCCGTGCGATTCGCTCGCGCTTCGGGTGCCCACGAACGAGAGCACGCCCGCCACCCACACCGCCGCGACCACCGCAGCCCCCACCGGCCGGGTCAGCCCCGCCAGCGCCGCGAGCAGCCCGGCGCTCACCCACCGGCCGGTCAGCAGCGCGTACAGCGACCAGGCGGCCAGCGCCGTGAACAGCGACTCGCTGTACGCCATCGACTGCACGATCCCGACCGGCAGCACCGCCCACAGCAGCACCGCGCACAGGCCGACGCGGGGGCCGTGCACCCACTCCGCCACCGCGAAGATCCCCCCGGCCGCGGCCAGCGAGGAGAGCAGGGAGACAGCGAAGCCGGCGTCGGCGTACGACAGCGGCGTGACCGCGTGCAGCAGCCGCTCGAGCCAGGGCAGCAGCGGGAAGAACGCCAGGTTGGAGTGGACGTCTCCGTTCGGCAGCCGCACCTCGTAGCCGTAGCCCAGCTCAGCGACCCGCGTGTACCACAGCGCGTCCCAGCGCGCGGTCAGCAAGGTGTACGCGCTCTTGCCGCGCGCGGCGCTCCACACCGCCAACACGATCAGGCCCAGGGCGCGCACCGCCGCGTATCCCACAAGCGCAGGAGCCACCCGGCGCGGCAGGGTCGCGCGGGGCGGGGACACGCGTGTCGCAAGATCGGTCACGGGGACGATTATCGACGGGACGGGGAGGTGGGCCGTGCGCCGGGGCCTGGTCAAGGGGTGCGGCAGTGGCGTACGCCACACGGGTTGGGTCGCGCGTGTGAGAGGTCCGCCACGTGTCCGGCGGGCGAACTCGCGTACGCTGACGAGTCACCCGCGTGGGTTTGCGCGGGCCGGAGACACCGCTCCTCTTCCGGCCGCACGACGGCAGTCCCCACCCGTCGGCCCGCACTGCGCGAGGGAACATCTGGGAGGTACGTACATGTCCGGCACGACCACGGCTGCCGTGCGGCAGCGCCGTCGGGCGGCCGGGGCCGGTGCCAACCGCTGGGTGGTGCTCGTCGTCCTCTGCGTCAGCCTGCTGCTCGTCGCCCTGGACGCGACCGTGCTGCACGTGGCGGTCCCCGCTGTCACCGAGGACCTGCGGCCCGGCGCCATAGAACTGCTCTGGATCGTCGACGTCTACCCGCTGGTCTGCGCCTCGCTGCTCATCCTCTTCGGCACCCTGGGCGACCGGGTCGGCCGCAGACGCATCCTGCTGCTCGGCTACACCCTGTTCGGTGTCGCCTCCGCGGTGGCCGCCCTGGCGCAGACCGCCGAGACGCTCATCCTGGCCCGCGCACTCCTCGGCGTCGGCGGCGCGATGATCATGCCCGCGACCCTGTCGATCCTCCGCCAGGTCTTCCCCGACCGGCGCGAGCGCGCGCTGGCCATCGGCATCTGGAGCGCGGTGGCCGCCGTCGGCGCGGCGGTCGGGCCGCTGCTCGGCGGATTCCTGCTGGAGCACTTCTGGTGGGGCGCGGTCTTCCTGGTCAACGTCCCGCTGATGCTGGTGAGCCTGCCGATCGGCCGGATGCTGCTGCCCGAGTCGCGCGGCGACCGCGACGGCCCCTGGGACGTGGTCGGCGCGCTGATGGCGGCGGTCGGCCTGTTCGGTGCGGTCTTCGGCGTGAAGCGGCTCGGCGGCGGGGAACCGGTCGCGAGCCCGTTGACCGTCCTGCCCCTGCTCGCGGGCGGGGCGCTCCTGCTGCTCTTCGTACGGCGGCAGAAGCGGCGGACGTACCCGCTGGTCGACCTGCGGATGTTCCGGCGGCCCGCGTTCAGCACCTCGGTGGGCTGCATCGTGCTGGCGATGCTCGCGCTGGTGGGCCTGGAGCTGATCGCGGCCCAGTACCTCCAGCTGGTGCTCGGACTCACGCCGCTGGAGACGGGACTCAGACTGCTGCCGCTGACCATCGCGGCGATGGCGGCGGGGCTGGCCGGCGCGCGGATGCTGCGCCGGTTCGGGCCGCGCCGGATGGTGTGCTTCGGCTTCTGCCTCACCGCGGCCGCGGTCCTCGTGCTGACGGCGATGGGCGCGAGCGACGACGCCGGCCTGCTGCTCTTCGGCTTCGTGCTGCTCGGCTTCGGCCTGGAGACGACCCTCTTCGGCGCCTACGAGTCGATGCTGAGCGAGGCCCCGGCCGAGCAGGCCGGCGGGGCGGCGGCGATCGGTGAGACCTCCTACCAGCTGGGCGCCGGCATCGGCATCGCGCTGCTCGGCAGCGTGATGAACGCGGCCTACGCACCCGGTCTGGCGTCGGTGCCCGGCGTCCCGGCGTCGGCCTCGGCCTCGGCGGGGCACTCGCTGGGCGAGGCGTACGACGTCGCCGGCCGGCTCGGCGGTCCGGCCGGGGCCGCGCTGCGGCGGGCGGCCCGCGACTCCTTCGTACACGGACTGCATGTGACCCTGCTGGTCAGCGCGGGTCTGCTCCTGCTCGGCGCGGCGATGGCCCTGCGGCTGCCGCGGATCATGCACTGCCCGGAGCAGCAGGCCAGGACCGAGCGGCCCGCCGGCGTCGAAGTTCCCGCGCCCCGGGAGGCCGCGCAGCCGAGGGTGCCCGTGGCGGCTCTGGACGTGCGGGACGTGGCATCGTAACGTCGGCCGGGAATTGTAACTAGCGTCGCTAGTTTTCACTCTGTCCCCGTGTGCCGGAGGGTTGTCCATGTCCGCGTCCGCGAAGTTGCCCCCGTTCGATGCCGCCGACCCGCTCGGGATCGACGACCTGCTGGAGCCGGAGGACCTGGCCGTCCGGGACACCGTCCGCTCCTGGGCCGCCGACCGCGTGCTGCCGCACATCTCCGACTGGTACGAGACGGGCGAGCTGCCGCAGATCCGGGAACTCGCGCGCGAACTCGGCGGCATCGGCGCGCTCGGCATGTCGCTGACCGGATACGGCTGCGCCGGGGCCACCGCGGTCCAGTACGGCCTCGCCTGTCTGGAGCTGGAGGCCGCCGACTCGGGCATCCGGTCCCTGGTCTCCGTGCAGGGCTCTCTCGCGATGTACGCCATCCACCGCTTCGGCAGCGAGGAGCAGAAGCAGCAGTGGCTGCCGCGCATGGCCGCCGGCGAGGTGATCGGCTGCTTCGGTCTCACCGAGCCCGACATCGGTTCCGACCCGGCCTCCATGCGCACCCACGCCAAGCGCGACGGCGACGACTGGGTCCTCAACGGCCGCAAGATGTGGATCACCAACGGGTCCGTGGCCGGGGTCGCCGTCGTGTGGGCACAGACGGAGGAAGGGATCCGCGGGTTCGTCGTACCGACCGACACCCCCGGGTTCTCGGCCCCCGAGATCAAGCACAAGTGGTCCCTGCGGGCCTCCGTCACCAGCGAACTCGTCCTCGACGACGTACGGCTGCCCGCCAGCGCCGTCCTGCCCGACGGCACCGGCCTGCGCGGCCCGCTCAGCTGCCTGTCGCACGCCCGCTACGGCATCGTCTGGGGTGCGATGGGCGCCGCGCGCAGCAGCTTCGAGTCGGCCGTGGAGTACGCGAAGACGCGGGAGCAGTTCGGGCGGCCCATCGGCGGCTTCCAGCTCACCCAGGCCAAACTCGCCGACATGGCGGTCGAACTGCACAAGGGGATTCTGCTCGCCCACCATCTGGGGCGGCGGATGGACGCCGGCCGCCTGCGCCCCGAGCAGGTCAGCTTCGGCAAGCTCAACAACGTCCGCGAGGCGATCGAGATCTGCCGCACGGCGCGGACGATCCTCGGTGCCAACGGGATCTCCCTGGAATATCCCGTGATGCGGCACGCGACCAACCTGGAATCGGTGCTCACCTACGAGGGCACCGTCGAGATGCACCAGCTCGTGCTGGGCAAGGCGCTCACCGGGCTCGACGCCTTCCGCTGACCCTCAGCAGCGGGCAGGGCCGGTGAGCGGCCCTGCCTCAGCTCTGGTTGAAGAAACCGTCCTCGCGGTGGGCCGCCGGCTCACCGCTGACGATCTCCGTGTTCGCGGGCGTCAGCAGGAACACCCGGGTCGCGACCCGCTCGATCGTGCCCCGCAGCCCGAAGGTGAGTCCGGCGGCGAAGTCCACCACGCGCTTGGCGTCGGTCGGCTCCATCGCCGTCAGGTTCATGATGACCGGGACGCCCTCGCGGAACAGCTCACCGATGGCGCGGGCGTCCCGGAAGCTGTCCGGGGTGACCGTGCCGATCCGGCGGCCCTTCTCCACGGCGACGTCCGTCGCCACCCTCACCCGGGGGTCGGTGGCCCAGGCATCGCCGGGCTCGGTCCCCTCGTTGTAGTCGTCGTCGTAGTAGCGCTCGTCATCGTTGTCGTCGACGAGGCCGAGCCACGCACTGGCCTTGCGTACCGATCCCATGGACGCCTCCTCTCACAGCGGTCTTCTTGCGTTCCTCTTCCCTATGGTCGTCCATGATGCTGACAGCGCGCCAAGTGGATGGGCGCCGCGCGGGGGGTTTGTGACGGTACTGGTGCACAGCCGATCCGTCGAGAGTCCTTGTGCCCCAAGGGTTCTGACACATACGGCTGCTGACTGTGAGTGAAATATGATTGTTGTTGGCGGACGGGTGAGGCGCGGGGCGTCCGGGTGAACGTCTCATCGGGCCACGGGGGGAGATCATCGTGTTCGGAATCGTCAGGCCCTGCAGCCATCGGCTGGGGGAGCGCTTCAAAGCCGAGTGGATGGCGCACTTGTGCGGGCTGTGCCTCGCGCTGCGCCGGGACCACGGACAGTTCGCGCGGATCGTGACGAACTATGACGGGCTTCTCATATCGGTTCTGACGGAGGCTCAGGCAGGACGGGCGAGCGGATCCCGCCGCACCGCCGGGCCGTGCGCGCTGCGGGGCATGCGCACGGCGTCCGTCGCCCAGGGCGAGGGAGCGCGGCTCGCCGCCGCCGTCTCGCTGGTGCTCGCCTCGGCCAAGGTCCGCGACCATGTCGTGGACCGCGACGGACTGCTGGCCCGGGCGCCCGTCGCGGCTGCCGCCCGCCGGGTCGCCGCGAACTGGGGGCGGGCCGGGGCGCGCACGGGGTCGGCGGTCGGCTTCGACACCGGCCTGCTGCTCGACGCCGTGGGCCGGCAGACCGGCATCGAGGCCCTCGCGGGCCATGGCACCCCGATCCTGACGGTGACCGAACCGACCGAGACGGCGACCGCCGCGGCGTTCGCGCACACCGCGGTGCTGGCGGGGCGGCCCGCCAACGGCGAGCCCCTCGCCGAGGCCGGGCGCCTCTTCGGGCGGCTCGCGCACCTCCTGGACGCCGTCGAGGACCGGCACGCCGACGCCGAGTCGGGCGCCTGGAACCCTCTGACCGCCACCGGCACCTCCCTCGCCGAGGCCCGCCGGCTTGCCGACGACGCCCTGCACGGCATCCAGCTCGCGCTGCGGGAAGCCGAGTTCGCGGACGGCCGGCTGGTCCATCTGCTGCTCGTTCACGAGTTGCGCCGCTCGGTGGACCGGGCGTTCGGCACCGTCCCGGCCTGCGCTGCGCACCAGCCGGGACCGTATGTCCCCGGGCCCCCGCCCGCACCCCACAAGCCCCTGGAGCCCCGCGGTCTCCTGCCCGGCTGCGGGATGTTCCTGCTGCTGTGCTGCACGTGCCAGATGTGCTGCGCCACGGAGTACGAAGGGCCCTGGTCGCGCAAGAAACGGGAAGGCTGCTGCCACAGCTGCGACTGCGACCGCCCGTGCAGCGGGTGTGACGGTTGCGGTGGTTGCGACTGCTGCTGTCCTTGCGACGGTTGCTGACCCACTGCCGTCACGGCACGCAGAAGCCCCGCCAGGTATCACCTGACGGGGCTCTCCTGCGCACCACATGCCATGGCTGCGCCCGGACCTCAAGTCCGCGTGGAGCAGGCCGTCCGCGAAGACCGAACTGCTCAGTCCCTGTGAACCCTGCCTCCTCGGCCGGCAGTTCCCGCATCCCCGCGGCAGCGCCGGCGGCAGGGCAGCCGCTGTTGGGAACGAACGCCGGAGTCCTGCCCGCCGGCACACAGTATGTACGCAGGCGCGTAGGGCTTGTTCCCCGTGACGATGACCGTTTCACACCCAGGTCGGCGCGGCGGTACCCGTCGCACGTACAAAGGCTCCGACGGAAACGATGAGCCGCCCACACGCTGTGAGCGGCTCATCACTGTTCCCTGCTGGTCAGGGGGCGGGCTACGGCGCTCCTATGCGTAGGAACTCACCATAGATTCGATGCAGCAGAACTGCATACCGATAATGGGCGTCGACAACTTCTCGCTCTTCCGTGGTCGCGCCTTCGCCGAATCGTTCCAGGCGAGAGGCGATCCCTTCAAGCAAACCCATGACGTCCCCCCGGGCCGGCTTGAATATCCCCTCGTCGACAAAAGGGATCACCTGGGTCACATGTTCGTCGGCGAGAGCTAGGTCGCCACCCACTTCCTTCCAGGTCACCCGCTTCGCCCCGGTGCCCGGCTCGGACCACAACACCGTCGCCATCGACCCGGTCACCAACCGCACCGCCCACCGCTACCGGATCAGCGGCACCACCTGGAAGTACAGCCTGTACGACCTGGCCACCTTCAAGGCCGGCACCTTCACCCCGCTGGCCACCATCACCCAGCCCTCCGTGCTCACCGGGCCGACCTTCCAGGGCTACACCTCCATGGGCCAGTACCTGTACACGATCGACGGCACCGCCTACACCTACGACAGCGACGGCAACCGGACGAGCACCAGCAACACCCCCACGGTCGCCCGCCTCCACCTCGGCTTCGGCTCCGAGGAGTCCCTCACCCAGACCGACAAGAAGGCCAGCTTCTACTACAAGGACCTCGTCGTCTGACGAAGAGCGGGCCGGTCCGAGCGCGGACGGGCGCCGGCGACTCTGCCCACCGCTGATCGAACAGGCCTTTTTTACAAGGACGTTGCCCGTGTCTTGTGCGTGGCGCCTGCGGGCGTCATTCTCACTGGAGCGTGTCAGGAACACGCCAGAAAGCGCGTTACGGGTCCTCACCCCCCGGCCCGGCCTTCCGCTTCCCATGAGGAGGATCAGTGAGAGCCAAGCGCACCCGACTGCTCGCCATCGCCGCAGGTCTCATCGCCGCGACCCTGGCCGGAGCCCCCACAGCGGGCGCGGTCGGCACCCCCGCCCGCAGTGCGGCCCAGCTGGCCCGCGTCTCGGACAACGTCGCCAAGGCCGCGGTCGACGGCACCGCCTGGTACACCGACCAGGCGACCGGCCGTGTCGTCGTCACCGCCGACAGTACGGTCACCAAGGCCGGCGTCGCCCGCATCGAGAAGGCGGCGGGCACCGACCGGGGCGCCGTGGAAGTCCGGCGCGCCGCCGGGGTCTTCCGCCCGCTGCTGTCCGCCGGCGCCGCCATCTACGGTGGCCAGTACCGCTGTTCCCTCGGCTTCAACGTGGTCAGCGGCAGCACGTACTACTTCCTCACGGCGGGCCACTGCGGCAAGGTCGCCAACACCTGGTACACCAACCAGTCCCACACCACGCTCATCGGCCCGAACATCGGCTACAGCTTCCCGGGCAACGACTACGCCCTCGTCCGGTACGACAACACCAGCCTCAGCCACTCCGGCGGCTACAGCGCGGCGAACGCCTACGTCGGCGAGAACGTCAAGCGCACCGGCTCCACTTCGGGCACCCACGGCGGTACGGTCACCGCCCTCAACGTCAGCGTCCGCTACCAGGGTGGCGGCACGGTCGACGGCATGATCCAGACCAACGTCTGCGCCGAGCCCGGCGACTCCGGCGGGCCCCTGTACGACGGGACGAAGGCGCTCGGCCTGACCTCCGGCGGCAGCGGCGACTGCACCACCGGCGGCACGACGTTCTACCAGCCCGTGCCCGAGGCGCTCAGCGCCTACGGCGTCAGCATCTACTAGACCCGTAGACCCGTAGACCCGTAGACCCGTAGACCCGTAGACCCGTGCGGCGGCGTCGTGGCCGCATTCGGGACGTCGGGCACGGGTGACCGGCAGGACGGTTGAAGGCTGCACGGCCGAAAGGCGCCCTCGGGGCGGTCGGCCGTGCAGCCGCGTGCGTCCGGGACGTCCCCGGCACGGCCTGGGTGGTGGACGGCAGGACCAACCGTGTCGTGGTCACCGTCGAGGGCACGTGTCCAAGACCGGGATCGCCGGGACCGAGCCGCAGCCGGGCGCCGGCTCCGGTGTGCCGATCACCCACTCGGCACCCGCACTCTCACCTCCCTCACCCTCACCCTTGCCCCGCACCCCCGCGCCCCCGCACCCCCGCGCCCCCGCACCCCCGCACCCTCGCGCTCCCGCGTGCCGGGTGCCGATGGTCCGGGATACCCCGCGGTCCGGACGGCCGGGTGTTTGCGCAGGTCGGAGGCGCAAGGACGGGTGTCGTACACATGTTCGGGAATGGAGGTATGGTGGGATGAGGAAGTTGGGAACTGATGTTCGAGAGCCGTTCGGGGCTCACGAGTGCGGGAGGTGCGTGTGCCGGGCTTCGCGCATCTGCACACCGTCTCCGGGTTCTCTCTGAGGTACGGCGCCTCGCATCCGGAGCGGCTGGCCGAGCGCGCCGCGGAACGGGGCATGGACGCCCTCGCCCTCACCGACCGCGACACCCTCGCCGGCGCCGTCCGCTTCGCCAAGGCCTGCGCCAGGGCGGGCGTGCGCCCGCTGTTCGGCGTGGACCTGGCCGTGGCCGGGCCGGAGACCGTACAGATGGAGAGGCGCCGCGCCCCCGTGCGCGGCGGCGCCTTCGTCGACGAGTCGGCGCCCCGGGTGACCTTCCTCGCCCGGGACGGCGCCCGCGGCTGGGCGAGCCTGTGCCGGATCGTCACCGCGGCGCACCGGAGCGAGGGCGGCAAGGGCGGCGCGGGCACGCCGCTGCTGCCCTGGTCCGACCATCACGGCGACGGCCTCACCGTCCTGCTCGGCCCCGCCTCCGACGTGGGCCGTGCCCTCGCCGCGGGCCGCCCCGACCGTGCCGCGAAGCTCCTCGCCCCCTGGCGCGAGGTCTACGGCGACGCCCTGCGCCTGGAGGCCGTCTGCCATGGCCGCAAGGGCACCGGCCCCGGCTCCCTGCGCCTGGCCGCCCGTACCCTCGGCTTCGCCGCCGAGCAGCGGATCCGGCCGGTGCTCGGCAACGCCGTCCGCTACGCTGACCCCGGCCAGGGGCCGGTCGCCGACATCCTGGACGCCGCTCGCCGCCTGGTCCCGATCGACGCCGTCGGGGAACCGGACTCCGGCGAGGCCTGGCTGAAGGGCGCGGACGCCATGTTCCAGATCGCCGAGCGGGTGGTGGAGGCGGCCGGCTACCGGCGTGACACCGCCCACCGGCTGATGGAGCAGACCGTGGCCGCGGCGGCCGAGTGCCTGGTCGACCCCGAGGACGACCTCGGTATCGGCACCGTCCACTTCCCCGAGCCGCACCTCGTCGGCGCCGGTCGCCGCACCGCCCAGCGTGCGCTGGCCTCCCGGGCGGCGGCGGGCATGGTGCGGTACGGCTATACCGGCCGCCGGGAGTACTGGGAGCGGATGCACCACGAGCTGGACATCATCGCCCACCACGGCTTCGCCTCCTACTTCCTGACGGTCGCCCAAGTGGTCGACGACGTGCGGAAGATGGGCATCCGGGTGGCCGCACGCGGCTCCGGCGCCGGCTCCCTCGTCAACCACCTTCTCGGTATCGCGCACGCCGACCCGCTCGAGCACGGGCTGCTGATGGAGCGCTTCCTGTCCAAGCAGCGGGTCGTACTGCCGGACATCGACATCGACGTGGAGTCCGCACGCCGCCTGGAGGTCTACCGGGCGATCATCGGCCGGTTCGGCACCGAGCGCGTCGCGACCGTCTCCATGCCGGAGACCTACCGGGTCCGGCACGCCGTCCGTGACGTGGGCGCCGCCCTGTCCATGGACCCCGCCGAGATCGACCGTGTGGCCAAATCCTTCCCGCACATCCGGGCCCGGGACGCCCGCGCGGCGCTGGAGGAACTGCCCGAACTCCGGCGGCTGGCCGGGGAGAAGGAGAAGTACGGCAGGCTCTGGGAGCTGGTCGAGGCCCTCGACGCCCTCCCGCGCGGAGTCGCCATGCATCCGTGCGGGGTGCTCCTGTCCGACGCCTCCCTCCTCGCCCGCACGCCGGTGGTGCCGACCAGTGGTGAGGGCTTGCCCATGTCGCAGTTCGACAAGGAGGACGTGGAGGACCTCGGACTGCTCAAGCTCGATGTGCTCGGTGTGCGGATGCAGTCGGCGATGGCGCACGCGGTCGCCGAGGTGGAGCGGGCGGCGGGCGAGCGGATCGACCTGGACGCGCTGCCGCCGGGCGACCCGGCGACGTACCGGCTCATCCGCTCCACCGAGACGCTCGGCTGCTTCCAGATCGAGTCGCCGGGCCAGCGGGACCTGGTGGGGCGGCTGCAGCCGGCCACCTTCCACGACCTGGTCGTGGACATCTCGCTCTTCCGGCCCGGCCCGGTCGCCGCCGACATGGTGCGGCCGTTCGTCGAGGCACGGCACGGCCGGGCGCCGGTGCGCTATCCGCACCCGGACCTGGAGGGGCCGCTGAAGGGGACGTACGGGGTCGTCGTCTTCCACGAGCAGATCATCGACATCGTCGCCATCATGACCGGCTGCGGGCGAGGCGAGGCGGACCGTGTCCGGCGCGGGCTGTCCGACCGGGAGATGCAGGGGCGGATCAAGATGTGGTTCGCCCAGCATGCGGCGGAGCGCGGCTACGACGCAGAAACGATTCAGCGGACCTGGGGGATCGTCGAGGCGTTCGGGTCCTACGGCTTCTGCAAGGCGCACGCGGTCGCCTTCGCCGTACCGACCTACCAGTCGGCGTGGCTGAAGGCCCATCACCCGGCCGCTTTCTACGCCGGACTGCTCACGCACGACCCCGGGATGTACCCGAAGCGGCTGCTGCTGGCGGACGCGCGGCGGCGCGGGGTGCCGATCCTGCCGTTGGACGTGAACGTGTCGGGGGTCGCACATCGTGTCGAACTGGTGTCTGAAACGCCTGGGTCCCCCGGGTTCCTTGGATCGCCCACCTGGGGACTCCGGCTCGCCCTCTGTGACGTGCACGGCATCAGCCGGGCCGAGGCCGAGCGGATCGCGGACGGGCAGCCGTACTCCTCCCTGCTGGACTTCTGGGAGCGGGCCCGCCCGAGCCGTCCTCTTGCCCAGCGGCTCGCCCAGGTCGGGGCACTGGACGCCTTCGGCGCCAACCGCCGTGACCTGCAACTGCATGTGGCCGAGCTGCACCGGGGCACCCGGGGCGCAGGGGGCGGCCAGCTCCCCCTCGCCGGCGGCCGCAGGACGGCCTCGGCCGGGCTGCCCGACCTGACCTCGGAGGAGCGGCTCAGCGCCGAACTTGGCGTGCTGTCCATGGATGCCTCGCGCAACCTGATGGACGACCACCGGGAGTTCCTCGCCGAACTGGGCGTGCTCTCGGCGCGCCGGCTGCGCACGGCCCGGCACGGGGAGACCGTGCTGGTCGCGGGCGCCAAGGCGGCCACCCAGACCCCGCCGGTCCGATCCGGCAAGCGGGTCATCTTCTCCACGCTGGACGACGGCACGGGCCTGGTCGACCTCGCCTTCTTCGACGACTCCCACGACGCCTGCGCGCACACCGTCTTCCACTCCTGGCTGCTGCTGGTGCGCGGAGTGGTGCAGCGGCGCGGCCCGCGCAGCCTCAGTGTGGTGGGCTCCGCCGCCTGGAACCTCGCCGAGCTGGCCGAACTACGCGCCGAGGGCGGTCTCGACGAGGTGGCGGCCCGGCTGGCGGCTCCCGTCCCGGGGCGGCCGGAGGAGCCGGGGCGGCCGGAGGAGCCGGGGCGGCCGGGGGAGTCTGGGCAACCGGCGCAGCCGGAGCAGCCGGGGCGGCGGTCGGGCGGTGGCGATCCGACGGGCGGGCGCCGGATCCATCTGCCGACCGGTTACGAGATGCATCCGTGGGCCGATCTGCGGCCCGCGGGCCAGGAGGCCGCACAAGGGCCTGCGGCGATACGGAAGTTGTGGCACCAGAGCCCGGGGAGTGCGGGATGACCATCCTCTGCGTACGTTTCCAGCTGACGCCGGAGCGCGAGGCTGCCCTGCCCGGACTGCTCCGCCTGCTGGAGGAGTTCACCCCGGTCGTCGAGGGACTGCCCCCGGACGGAGTGCTCGCCGATCTGCGCGGTGCCGAGCGCTACTTCGGCCGCGGTGCCGTGGAACTGGCGGCGGTGATCCGGGTCCGGTCCCTCGCGCTGTACGGCGTCGACTGCGCGATCGGCGCCGGGCCGGGCCCGATGCTGGCCCGGGTGGCGCTGCGCGACGCCCGGCCCGGGGTGACCTGTGCCGTATCCGAAGAACCGGGCGCCGTCGCGCAGTTCCTCGCCGGCCGGCCCGTGTCCGCGCTGCCCGGTGTCGGCGCGGCGACCGCCCGCACCCTGTGCGAGTACGGGCTGGACACCCTCGGCCTGGTCGCCGCCGCGCCCCTGTCCACGCTCCAGCGGCTGATCGGCGCGAAGGCGGGCCGCGAGCTGCGCGAGAAGGCGAACGGCATCGACCGGGGCCGGGTCGTGCCGAACGCCGTCTCCCGCTCTCTCGCCGCTGAACGTCCCTTTGCCAGTGACGAGTTGAACCCGGACCGGCACCGCAGGGCACTGCTGTCGGCAGCCGAGGAGATCGGCGCCCGGCTGCGCGCGGGGGAGAAGGTCTGCCACACCCTGACTCTCACCGTCCGCTACGCCGACCTGCGCCGCGCTCGAGCGGGAGGAGGAACCTGCGACTCGACCACGCGCAGCCGCACCCTCACCGAGCCGACCGCGCACTCCGCGGCCCTGACGAAGGCGGCTTACGGCATGTACGAGGCGCTCGGGCTCCAGCGCGCCCGGGTCCGTGCGCTCGCCCTGCGCGCCGAGGGTCTGACCCCCGCCTACCGGGCGTCGTACCAGCTCACCTTCGACCCCGTGGACGACAAGGTCCGCCGCATCGAGGAGGTCGCGGACCGCGCACGGGCCAGGTTCGGCCCGCGCGCGGTGCTGCCGGGCGCGCTGGCCGCGTGACGGGCGTCCTCCCGGACGCCTTCTCGTGGCTCAGTTGGCCCAGGGCGGCGTCAGACGGGTGCCGTCGGTCAGCTCCGCCGTGAGGCCGACGGAGGTGGTGACCCAGGAGACGGCCGTGTGATCGGTCGGGTTCTCCACGGCGAGGGTCGCACCGGCGTTGACGATCACCGTGTCTCCGGCGGAGACCCGCTCCGTGTGGCCGTCGAGGGTGATCAGCAGTTCTCCGATGAGCAGGTGGAAGATCTCCTCGTGGCTGACGGTGTGGGCGGGCGCCCTGGTGCCCGCGGGGATCTCCCCGCGCCAGGCAGCCAGCTCCTTGCTGCCGGTCCGGCGGGTGGCGTACGAGACGAAGCGGGCGCCGTGGATCTCGTGGGTCACGGACTCGGATGCGCGGACGACGGGCATGACGGTGATCTCCGTTCGGTCGGCAATCGGTGTTGGTCAAGCTGCTTGACCATCTGGTGCGTATGGTCAAGCAGCTTGACCAATCTGTCAAGGGTGCTTCAATGCCCCTGTGCAGAACTCCGAAGCCATGGCCCTGTCCGCCGCCCTGCTCGCTGCGGCCGGCGATCTGACGCAGCGCATCCATGACGGAGTCGTGGCCCGCGGCTTCACCGATCTCCGGCCCGCCCACGGTTTCGCCTTCGCGCGGCTCGCGCCGGACGGCGCCACCGTCAGTGACCTCGCCGCGCACCTGGGGGTCACCAAGCAGGCCGCGAGTCAACTGGTGGACGAGATCGTCCGCAAGGGGTACGCCGAGCGGAGGCCGCATCCCGGGGACGCGCGGGCCCGGCTGATCGTGCTGACCGAGCGCGGGTGGGCCTGCACCCGGGCGGCCGAGGCGGCGGCTGCCGACGTCGTGGGAGTGTGGGTCGAACTGCTGGGCGAGGGTGAAGTGCACGCGTTGCGGGACCGTTTGGCGCGGATCGCTCCCTATGGTCCGATCAGGCCTTCCTGGTGAGCGTGCTGACCGTCCATCAGTGATGCGGGGGTGGTGAGAGCGCCCCGGGATGTTACCGACAGTTTTTACCGACGCGTAACTTCACATCCGAACTACTCACCCGTAACTTGACGAGTGAACAGCATCCACGTGATCCGGATCACTGGGTTGAGTTGTCCCCCACCTCCCCTGAGCCGCAAGGAGATCACCCGATGCTGCCCTGGAAGCGAGTCCTCAGACCGCTTGCCGCGCTGCTGCTGACCGCAGCCGTCGCCGCCGTACCCGCCGCCACCGCGCACGCCACCGACGCGGCGCCGACCAGCGGCTGGAACGACTGGTCCTGCAAGCCCTCCGCCGCACACCCCCGCCCCGTCGTCCTCGTCCACGGCACGCTGGGCAACTCCGTGGACAACTGGCTGGCCCTCGCGCCCTACCTGAAGGACCGCGGATACTGCGTCTACTCCCTGGACTACGGTCAACTGCCCGGCGTGCCCGTCTTCTACGGCCTCGGGCCCATCGACCAGTCGGCGCAGCAGCTGTCCGACTTCGTCGACAAGGTGCTCGGCGCGACCGGAGCCGCCAAGGCCGACCTGGTCGGCCACTCGCAGGGTGGCATGATGCCCCGTTACTACCTGAAGTTCCTCGGCGGAGCCGCCAAGGTGAACTCCCTCGTGGGCATCGCCCCCGACAATCACGGCGCCACGCTGAGCGGCCTGACCAACCTGCTGCCGTACTTCCCCGGCGCCGAGGACCTGATCAAGGACACCACCCCCGGGCTCGCCGACCAGGTTCCCGGCTCCGCCTTCCTCACCAAGCTCAACGCGGACGGCGACACGGTCCCCGGAGTGCACTACACGGTCATCGCCACCAAGTACGACGAGGTGGCCACGCCCTGGCAGAGCCAGTACCTGAACGGCTCGGACGTCCACAACGTCCTGCTCCAGGACCTGTGTCCGCTCGACCTGTCCGAGCACGTGGCGATCGCCACCTTCGACCGCATCGCCTTCCACGAGGTGGCCAACGCGCTCGACCCGGCCCATGCCACCAGCACCACCTGCGCGTCCGCCTTCAGCTGACCGGAGCCGGGGCCTGTCCGGCCTGAGCCGCCGGACAGGCCCTCACCCCTGGGGACGGTGACCCCCGGGGCACCGTGAAATCCCCTACGGCGCACGGCGGATGCGGGTCCGTCCGGCCGGAGCTCGAAGACGTGCTGAGGCTGCGCTCAAGCAGGTACCGTGCGCGAGATGACAGACGAACTGATCCGCCCGGCCGGCCCCCACGACGTACCGGCCATCAAGTGCGTGACCGACGCGGCGTACCACCACTACATCGAGCGCATCGGAGTGGTGCCGCAGCCCATGGAGGCGGACCACACTGCGGACGTGGCAGCGGGCAGGGTGTTCGTCACCGGGGAGCCGGTGACCGGGCTGGTCGTCATCGACGCCCACGACGACCACCTGTTCCTCGACAGCATCGCCGTCCACCCCGACGCGCACGGCAAGGGAGTCGGCCGGCGGCTGCTGCACTTCGTCGAGGCACACGCGGGTGAGCTGGGCCTCGATGAGATCAGGCTCTACACCAACGCGATGATGTGGGAGAACCAGAAGATCTACCCGCGGTACGGCTATGAGGTCGTGGAACGCCGTGTCGACGGCCCCTACGACCGCATCCACTACCGCAAACGGCTGGGCTGAGGCGGGACTGCGGGACGCTCGGCGGGTCAGGCGTCCGGCCACCAGGTGCGTGCGATGTCCTTCCGCACCTCCGGGCGCGGCTGCGGACATCCCGCGGGGGGTTCTTCCGCCTCCTCGCGGGCCTCGCGGAGCCGGCGGCTGTCCGTCTTCTTCAGGGGCTTCTGCACGGTCATGCGGCGCATGGCTGCCTCCTTCAGTGCCTACCCGAGATCCGGACGGTCACGGAGGTAGACCCTTTCGGCGAGGGTTCCTCATCGGTGCCCGACTGTCAGTGGCAGATGTCACTCCCGGGACATGACGAGCGAGAGTGAGTCCACGGTTGCTCCCGGGCCGGGGCGGACCGGGACGCTGCCGCCGAGACCTTCGACGACGAGCCCGACCACGGCCTGCACGACCCTCACGTGCGTGCCGACGGGGCGGACAGACTTCGTTCATGACCCCCCGAGTACCCCTCGCACACGTCCTCGATCTCGGCTGCGGTCACCGGCAGCAGGTCGCTCCTCGCCGCCGAGCGGGGACACCGGGTGACGGCCGCCGACAGTTCCGCAGCCGTGGCCGACCGGGCCGCGCCGAGCTCGCCGGACGCGACGCGGTGGTGCTGCACGGCGACGCCGTGAACCCGCCCGTGGGGAGCGGCACCACGACGTCGTCCTCGTCCGCCAGGGCCGCCCGTGCCCTGCGCCGCCGGCGGACCTGCTGCGGCCCGCAGGACGGAGCGTGCCGGTCGAGGGCGTGCGGGGGACCCTCGCACCGGTGGGGACACCCGCCGGCCGGCACACCGGCCTCCTGACACCGCCGGCCTCCGTCAGGGCAGCAGCGTCTCGAAGTCGCCGCCCCGGGCCAGCGCCTCCAGCTCGTCGAGGGCGGCCATGGCGGCCGACGCGGCATCCGGGTCCGTCCTCGCCAGCCCGCTCGCGGCGAACTCGTCCTCGTCCAGGCGCCGTACGTCCTTGCCGTCCGCGGAGCGCCACAGGTCGAGGTCGAGGTCCTCCACGACCAGTTCGGCGCCGGAGAGGACGGCGGGCCGGGTGATGTCGCAGTACCAGCCCTTCACCGTGCCGTCCGCCGCGCGCACCTCCTTCACGGAGTACCAGCGATCCCGCCAGTAGTGCTCGGTGAACACATCGCCAGGCTGAAAGCGCACGAAGCCGAAGTCCCGCACGCCCTCGCCCGCCCACGGAGCCCGCACGGACACCCGCGTACCGTCGTCACCGATCAGCTCCGCGGCGTAACGGATCTTGGTACGGCCGGCCTTGACCAGGACGACCTCCACCTCGACCGGGGCCTCAGCCGAGTTCGCGGACATAGCGCACCTCCGTCGCACAGGTTTCGTACCCGAGCCACTTGTTGATCGCGATCATGGGGTCGTTCCCGGTGTCGTTGCCCGTGAACGCCTCGGTGACACCGGCCGCACGGGCCCGGTACAGGGAGTGGACCTTGGCGAGCTTGGCCAGACCGCGACCCCGGTACGCGCGGGCGGTGCCGGTCATCGCGGTGGCGTAGTGGCCGTGTCCGTCGGTGTACGCCACGCTGAACGCGACCGGGCGGCCGTCGACGACCGCGGCCATGGTCAGCTCCCGGTTCAGCAGTGGGTGCTTCCAGCTCTGCTCGACCCAGGCGTCGTAGTCCGTGAACTCGGTCGCTACGTCCCCCGGTTCGTCCCGTACCGTCTCGGCGTCCAGCTCGAACAGCGGCCGGGGGTCGTCCATGAAGTCGGCCGCCGTGCGCAGTTCGACGCCGGGAGGGAGGTCCGGCAGCGGAGGCAGGGTGCCGTTCGCCAGGTCCAGCCGCAAGAAGAGGGCGCAGCGGCTGCTCGAGTAGCCGCGCCGCTCGGCGAAGGCGCGATTGGCCGGCTCGTCGAGGACCCAGCTGAGCAGCCTCGTGGCGCCCTGCGCGGCCAGGTGCTCCTCGGCGGCCTGCACCAGGAGCCCGCCCGCGCCGCGGTGGGTGCGGTCCGGCCGCACGAACACGTTCACGCAGCCGAGGCCCGGCTCGGGGCTGTCATAGGCCAGATACGCCTGTGCCGTGCCGATCATCTCACCGTCCTCCTCGGCGACGAGCGGAAGCAGGCGGGCGTCGGGGTGGACCCGGTTGGCGAGGTGGCGGACCGAGTCCGAGGTGGACAGGATGTACGGGAGGGCCAGCCGACGGACCTCGGCGAAACCCTCGGTGTCGGCTGTGACGTCGGGGCGCAGAGCGCGCACGGTCAAGGTCATGTGCAAGGACCGTACGCACGCAGCTGCCGGGGTGCCTCTCATTTTCCGGTGCGTGCGGGACAATCGGCCTGTGAGCCTGAAGATCCACGTCGATGACAGCGCGCCGCCGTACGAGCAGGTGCGGGCGCAGATTTCCGAGCAGGCGCGCAGCGGGGCGCTGCCGGTGGGGTACCGGCTGCCGACCGTGCGGGGGCTGGCCGAGTCGCTGGGGCTCGCGGTGAACACGGTGGCCAAGGCCTACCGGGCGCTGGAGACGGACGGGGTCATCGAGACCCGCGGCCGCAACGGCACGTTCGTGGCCGCGGCCGGCCCGGCCGCGGAACGTGAGGCGGCAGCGGCTGCGCAGGCTTACGCCGAGCGGGTGCGGAGGCTGGGGCTGGGGGAGCCGGAGGCGCTGGCCGCGGTGCGGGATGCGCTGCGGGCTGCTTATGGGGAGAACTGAGCGGGGTTTCGGCACCGCCGGCCTGCGCGCGGCCGTGGCCGGGCGCCGTCGGGACCGGGCGCCGTCGGGACCGGGCGCCGTCGTGGCCGGGGGGCGTCGCGGCGGAAACCCGTCGACCGGTCAGCGGTGTGCCGCCGGCTCAGGTGTGCGCGTCACCGTCAGACCCGCCCTCCTCGCCGTTCGTCCGAAGGCCACCGCGTCCTTCACCGCCGCCCCGCCGGGATCGTTGTTGAAGTACGCGTACACGTCCTCGGCATCGGACCAGGTGGTCGCGATGCGGTCCGCCCATGTCTCCAGGGACCGTCGGCCGTAGCGCGGCCACGGGCTGGCCCGGCCCTGGTGGAAGCGGACGTAACCCCAGTCCGTGGTGCGCCACAGCGGGGTGACCGGGTGGGCCTGGACATCCGCCCAGCACAGGGCCGCACCCCGGGACGACAGCACCTCGCGCACCTCGCGCGTCCACCAGGACTCGTGCCGGGGTTCCACCGCGACCCTCGTGCCGGACGGGAAGCGGGCCAGGCAGTCGTCCAGCAGGGGCGGGTCCGCGCGCAGGGTGGGCGGGAGCTGGAGGAGGACGGGGCCCAGGCGGTCGCCGAGGCCCGCCGCGTGGGTCATCAGGCGGTGGACCGGCTCCGCGGGGTCCTTCAGGCGCTTGATGTGGGTGAGGAAGCGGCTGGCTTTGACCGCGACCACGAAGTCCTCGGGCACACGGTCGCGCCACGCCGCGAAGTTCTCCCGCGTCGGCAGCCGGTAGAACGCGTTATTGATCTCCACCGTGGCGAACCGGGCCGCGTACTCCTCGAGCCACAGCCGGGTCGGACAGTCGGACGGGTACAGGACGCCCCGCCAGTCCTTGTACTGCCACCCCGACGTGCCGACGAACAGGGTCATACGTCCATCAAAGCACCCGAAGGACCGTCCTACAGGTACAGCCCCGCGTCCGCCCCTTCCCGTGCCCCCGGTACCGACGTCGGTGCCGTGCCCCGGCGCAGGGCGTACAGCTCGGCCAGCGTCGCCCCCTCCCGGCCGACCCCCTCCTCGGTGCCGAGCCAGTTCACCGCCTCGCGGCGGGTCAGCGGGCCCACCTCGATGCGGGCCAGGCAGCGGCCGGGGCGGACGACGGCGGGGTGCAGCCGCTCCAGGTCCTCGTTGGTGGTGACGCCGACCAGGACGTTGCGGCCCTGGCCGAGCAGGCCGTCGGTGAGATTGAGCAGCCGGGACAGGGCCTGGCCCGCGGTGTGCCGGGCCTCGCCGCGGATCAGCTCGTCGCAGTCCTCCAGCAGGAGAAGACGCCAGCGGCCCTTGCCCGCGCCGTCCTCCTCGCCGATCGCGATGTCCATCAGATAGCCGACGTCGGAGAAGAGCCGTTCCGGGTCGAGGACGCAGTCCACCTGGCACCAGTCCCGCCAGGAGCGGGCCAGTGTGCGCAGCGCCGAGGTCTTGCCGGTACCGGGCGGGCCGTGCAGCAGGAGCAGACGGCCGGCGATGTCCTGCGGGGTCGTCTTCATCAGGCCGTCCATCGCGTCCGCCACGGGCGCCGTGTAGTTGGGGCGGACCTCGTCCCAGGTGCCCGCTGAGATCTGCCGGGTGGTGCGGTACGGGCCGCGCCTCGGGGAGACGTACCAGAAGCCCATCGACACGTTCTCCGGCTGCGGTTCGGGCTCGTCCGCCGCGCCGTCCGTGGCCTGGTCGAGGACCCGCTTCGCCAGCTCGGCACTGGTGGCGGTGACCGTGACGTCCGCACCCCGGTTCCAGCGCGAGACCAGCAGGGTCCAGCCGTTGCCCTCGGCGAGGGTCGCGCTGCGGTCGTCGTCGCGGGCGACGCGCAGCACGCGGGCGCCGTCCGGCAGCAGGGTCGCGCCGGAGCGCACGCGGTCGATGTTCACCGCGTGCGAGTACGGCTGCTCGCCCGTCGCGAAGCGGCCGAGGAACAGCGCGTCGACGACGTCGGACGGCGAGTCGGAGTCGTCGACGTTGAGCCGGATCGGCAGAGCGTCGTGTGGGTTCGCGGACATGCCGCCATGATCCGGCACAGGTGCGCCCCGTGCACGGCATTTCCGCTCCTTGTTCCGGGTGTTCCCGAGGCGGCCGCCTGCTCTTCGGGGCTCCGTCGGCTCCAGCGGCGACGTCTCCCCCGACGAGATCCGCTCCGGCGGCCCGACGACAGCGCCCGACCCGTCAGCGCCCGACCCGTCAGCGCGCCGGGCCCCGGCGGAGCAGGCCCACGCCGGGGAGCGGACCTCGGCCCGGCAACAGGCCCCCGGCCGGGAGCGCACCCGGCGGCTGTCCACCCGGCCCTGGCCGAGCAGGTCCGACGCACGTCCGACCCACGTCCGACGCACGTCCGGGGTGCCCACCACCGCCGTCGCGCACCCGTACGCCCCGGACGCGCCCCCTGTTCGTGCCGTCCGCCACGGCCACCGCGGCGGCGGCCCTCCTCGTCGCCTCCCTCTTCACGCGCAGGCGCAGCGCGCTCGGGGCCGGCCCGAGGCCGAACGGGTCCGGGCACGTGAGATCGCCCACGTTCTCGCCGCCCCCGGCGCCCACGCCGCGAGCAGCGAGGAGGTCCGGGGCCCGCACGATCGGAGTGACCGCTTCCGTGTCGCCGGGGCGAACCGTCGTCACCCTCGGCGGACACGGCACCCCGCCCGGTGGCCGCGTCCGTCCGCCGTGGCTCCTGCGCCCCCCGTGCGCGAGCGCGCTCCCCGGGCCTCCTCGCGGGCGACACGCCCCAGGGCGCCCAGGGGGCTCGCGCAGTCCTCGACGTCACTCCCCGTGACCGTGGAGCCTGATGGTGGATCAGCGCAGCCCATTGTTCAGCCGGTTGTCCAACTCACCTTGAAATCGGTCGGATTCGGAGAGTAGTCACATCGGCATGGTCAACAGCCTTACGGGGAAGGTGAATCCTGTGACCGTGATACACGCGTGCCCCACCGGGGCGATAGGGTTACTCTGCCCGGGCCGGGTGGACTCGTACGGGTGGGGAGTGACATGGAGCAGATAACAGTGCGCAGCAGGGCGAGGGTCCCTGCGATCACCTGCGGGAGCAGCGCGACCAGTTCGCGCCTGGACCGCCATCTGGCGGTGCTGGCGGGTCCCGCCATACCGCAGCAGAAGACGATCGAGGCGACGTCGCTGATGCGTGAGCTGACCGCACGTGACACCGTGCGCAAGCCCAGCGACCGGGGCGCGCGTGTCAGCCGGGTCTCCCTGTTCGCGCCGTTGCGCCGACTGCGCCGTTCCCTGTTCGGCGGCCACTGAGAGGCTCGCGCTCAGGCCGCCACACCGTCCCGGCGCAAGGCTGCGATCTCTTCGTCCGTCATCCCCACGGCACGCAGCAGCGCCTCGGTGTGCTGTCCGAGCGCGGGCACGTCACCCATCCGTGCCTCGTCCCCGCCCGGCAACGTGAGGGGAGGCAGCAGCGCGCGCAACGGCCCGACCGGCGAACCCACCTCACGCCACCGCTCCCGGGCCGCGAGTTGCGGATGCGCCGCAAGCTCCGGCAGATCCCTGAGCCGGGCGCACGCGATGCCTGCCTTCTCCAGCCGCGCCAGCGCCTCGTCGGCGTTCAGCATGCCCAGCGCCCTCGCGACCAGCGCGTCGGTGCGCTCCCGGTTCGCCACCCGCGCAGCGTTCGTCGCACAGGCCGGATCCGTCCCCAGTTCCGGCCTGCCTATGACCTGCTCGGCCAGCCGCCGCCACTCCCGGTCGTTCTGCACCGACAGCAGCACCCGCCCGCCGTCCGCCGTCTCGTAGGCGTCGTAGGGTGCGATGACGGCGTGCGCGAGCCCGGTGCGCGCCGGGGGAGTGCCGTCGTGCATCGTGTGGTGCAGCGGATGTCCCATCCACTCGGCCAGCGCCTCCAGCATCGACACCTCCACCGGCCCGCCGCGCCCGGTCGTGCCGCGCCGCACCAGTGCGGCCAGGACCCCGGAGAACGCGTACATGGCCGCCGCGATGTCCGCGGCCGGAATGCCCGCCTTCACCGGCTGCTCGGGCGTGCCGGTCACCGACACCAGCCCCGCCTCGCACTGCACGAGCATGTCGTACGCCCGCTTGTCCGCGTACGGCCCCGATCCGCCGTAGCCCGAGATGTCCACCGCGATCAGCCGCGGGTGCGCGGCACACAGGGTGGCCGCGTCCAGCCCGAGCCGGGCCGCCGCGCCGTGGGCGAGGTTCTGCACGAACACGTCCGCGTCCGCGACCAGCCGCCGTACGACGTCCAGGCCGCGCGGATCCTTCAGGTCCAGGGCGATGGACTCCTTGCCCCGGTTGCACCACACGAAGTGCGAGGCGAGACCGCGGGCCGCGGTGTCGTAGCCGCGCGCGAAGTCGCCGCCGTCGATCCGCTCCACCTTGACGACCCGGGCCCCCAGATCGGCGAGCTGCCGGGTCGCGAACGGCGCGGACACAGCCTGTTCGACGGCGACGACGGTGATGCCCTCCAGGGGCAGCGGGAGAAGGTCCATGGCGTGGATGATCTCCTCTGAGCGGCGCTGTTGTCAGCAGCCGTTCACCGCCGCCCGCGCGCGTACCGGCGCACCGCGAGCGGCAGGAACACCGTGACGAGCGCGAGACTCCACGCCAGCGCCCCGGCGACCGGGTGGGCCACCGGCCAGGCCGAGTCCGCCGGGACGGGTGAGTTGCCGAAGAGATCCCGCAGAGCCGCGGTCACCGCGCTGATCGGGTTCCACTCGGCGAGCGTGCGCAGCCGGCCCGGCAGGTTGTCGGTCGGGATGTAGGCGTTCGACAGCAGCGGCAGCACGAAGGAGGAGGCGCCGAGCTGGCCCGCCGCCTCCTCGCTGCGGGTGAGCAGCCCCAGGAAGATCCCGGCACAGGTGCAGGCCAGCCGGAAGAGCAGCAGCAGTGCCACCGCGCCGGCCGCCGCGAGTGCGGACCCCTCGATCCGCCAGCCCACCGCGAGCCCGGCCAACAGCAGCGGCACCGTTCCCACCGTCGTGACGACGAGGTCCGCGACCGCCTGGCCGAGGGGTACGGCGGCCCGGCTGACCGGCATCGTGCGGAACCGGTCCATCACCCCCCGGTGCGTGTCCTGGGCGGCCTGGAACATGCCGGTCATCAGCCCGCCGGCCGCCGTCGCCGCCAGCAGACCGGGCACCAGGAAGGAGCGGTACTCGCGGCCGGGCATCGCCAGCGCGCTGCCGAACACATAGCCGAAGAACAGCAGCAGGTTGACGGGCATCATCTGGGTCAGCACGGCCATTCCCGGGCTGTTGCGGACCCGCCGCAGCTGCCGTCCGGTCATCGCCAGTCCGTCGTGGGCCAACGCGCTCATGCCACAGGCTCCTTGTTGTCGGTGGACTCCCCGGTGAGCCGGAGGAAGACGTCGTCGAGGGTGGGCGGGCGCAGGCCGGCGTCCAGCAACGGCACGCCCGCCGCGTCGAGTTCGCGCACCAGCCTGGGCAGGGTCAGGGTCGGATCGGTGCTGACCGCGCCGACGGCGTTCCGCTCACGGTCGAACACCGGCTCACCGCCGGTGAGCCGGCCGAGCACGACGGCCGCCCGCTCCAGCGCCCCGGCATGGGCGACGACGGCCTCGGCGAACGACCCGATCAGCGCCTTGAGTTCGGCGGGCGAGCCGGTGTGCGCGATCCGGCCCCGGTCCATCAGGACGATGTCGTCGGCGAGCTGGTCGGCCTCCTCCAGATACTGCGTGGTCAGCAGCACGGTCGTACCGTCCGCTCGCAGCTCGCGGACCGCCTCCCGGACGAGGTTGCGGCTGGCCGGGTCCAGCCCGGTGGTCGGCTCGTCCAGGAACAGCACCTCGGGCCGCCGGATCAGACTCGCGGCGAGGTCCAGCCGGCGCCGCATGCCGCCCGAGTAGGTGGCCGCCCTCCGGTCCGCGGCCTCCGTGAGCCCGAAGCGCTCCAGCAGCTCACCGGCGCGCTCGGCCGGCCCCCGCACCCGGTGCAGCCTCGCGAACAGCCGCAGGTTCTCCCGGCCGGTGAGGTCTCCGTCGACCGAGGTGCGCTGTCCCGTCACCCCGATCCGCCGGCGTACGGCCGCGGGCTGCCGCACCAGATCCTGCCCGGCGACCCGCGCCGAGCCCCCGTCGGGACGCAGCAGCGTGGTGAGCAGCCGTACCGCCGTCGTCTTCCCCGCCCCGTTCGGCCCGAGCAGCCCGCACACCGAGCCCCGGGCCACGGCCAGATCCAGTCCCCGCACGGCGTGCACCGCACCGAACCGCTTCTCCAGCCCTTCACTAAGTACAGCGTACGTAGTAGCCATGGGTCGAACGTAGCGCACTACGTACGGTGTACGCCACTAGGATGGTGGCCGAGGTGATGACCGATGGCAGTCCGAGGCGCCGTACCCGAGGTGATCTGGGCGCGCCCCGAGCGCACGGGCAGGGGGCCGAAGCCGGCCCGCACACGCGACGACATCGCCGCCGCGGCCGTCCGGATCGCCGATGCGCAGGGGCTCGACGCGGTGTCGATGCGGCACGTGGCGGCCGAACTGGGCTGCGGCACCATGTCGCTGTACAACTACGTCCCCCGCAAGGAGGACCTCTACGAGCTGATGGTGGACGCGGTCAGCGCCGAGCACGCCTCGTGGGAGCCGAGCGGCAGTTGGCGGGACGACCTGCTCCGGGTCGCGCACCAGACCCGCACGCTGATGCACCGCCATCCGTGGCTGCCGCGCCTGATGTCCCCCGTCTACGGCTTCAGCCCGCACGCCCTGCGCTACCTGGAGCACTGCCTGGCCTGCCTGGACCCGCTGGAGGCCTCCTACAGCACCAAGTTCGAGCTGATCGCGATGCTCAACGGCGTCGTGACGACCTACGTCCGCAACGAACTGGACACCGCCGAGCGGGTCCGCGCCCTGCCGTGGTCCGAGAAGGAGGAGAACGCCGCCCGGATCACCTACCTGAGCGGCCGGATCGCCTCGGGCGCGTATCCGAGGATGGCTGCGGCGTTCACGGAGGCCCCCGGGCCGGTCGACGCGGAGGCCGTGTTCGAGCGGCTCCTGAAGCGGGTCCTCGACGGATTCGACCCGGAGCGTGGAGCGGCAGCGCGGTGAGCCGGAGCCAGGACCGTGCGGAGCGTCAACTCGCTTTGATCGCCGCAACATTGGAGATGTCCCGGCGCGACGGGACAGAGCTGTGGCTGCGCGGCGGCTGGGCGATGGACTTCTTCCTCGGCGAGATCACGCGCGAGCACGGCGACATCGACTGGTTCGCCTGGGCCTGGGACGCGGCCCGCCTGCGCACGGCCCTGACCGGGCTCGGCCACCGTCCGGTACCCGGTCCGCCCCCCGACCTCCAGCTCGACTTCACCAAGGACGGCCTGGACAGCAGCTTCACCCTGCTGGACCGGGACGACGCGGGCCGCGTGACCGTCGCCGGCGGGCCCTGGGCCGGAACGTTGTGGCCCGAGGGGATGCTCGGCACCGAGCCGGGGCGTATCGCAGGTCTGGCGGCGCCGATCGTCAGCCCGCGCGTCCAGATCGAGATCAAGCGCATGATGCCCGTCTGGGACCCCTCCCGGCCTCGCCGGGCGAAGGACGCCGAGGACATCGCCCGGCTGGAGGCCGCCCTGCGCCGCCGCTAGAGCAACGCGAACTGGCCCTCCGGACCCTCCTCGGGGTGGTCGAGGACCGAGGCGGGGCGACGCGCCGGGTCCGGGACCGGGAGGACGCCCGCGCGGCGCAGCTCGGCCGCCGTCACGTCCGATGTCGTCTTCGACGTCAACTCGGTGCGCAGTGGCTGGAGTTCGGCCAGCAGGGCCAGGACCGTGATCAGTTCCAGGAGCTCCGACGTCCAGGTCTGCGGCCAGGCCGACGGGCGGATCGCGGCGAGGGTGCCCGGCTCGGCGGGGGCCGTGCGCGCCGCGACCCAGGCCTCGAGGACGCGGACTCCGGCCACCTCGAAGTCCCAGGCGTCCGGCGGGACGGGCGAGATGCGGCCCTCGTCCAGGTGGAGGGTCTCCTCGTCGCGGTCGTAGCGAGGGGTGAGGGGGCCGGCGGGCAGGGGTGCGCGGACGTAGGGGCGGCGGCCACCCGGCAGCTTGGGGCGTTCGCCGTCGCGGCGCATCAGCCACAGGGTGCGGTGGCCCAGCTCGACGCCCCGCGCCCAGAGTTCCGCGTCCTCGGTGAGCGGCACCGAGAGGTCGGGACGGACGGCGGTGAGGATCCAGGCCAGTACGTCCACGGGAGCGGGGCGCTCGCCGAGGCGGGCGCGGAGGTGGTCGAGCAGGCCCGGGGCCAGATTCGGCTCGGCGCCGCCGGGGCGGCGGTACAGCGGGCGGATGCGGCCGGTGCGCAGGGCGGGGAACAAGGAGGTCGCCAGCAGGGGCCGCTCGTCGGCCGTCTCGACCACGAACACCTGCCGCTCGTCCGTCACCCGCCACAATTCCGGCCGGGCCGCGTCGATCAGCCGGTGGTCCGGGATCAGCCACTGCTCGTCGAAGGGTGCCGACAGGACCCGCACCGGCTCGGCGCAGGGGCCCCCGGCGCGCGCCAGCCGCCCAGTGCCGCCCGGCCGGCCCGGCAGCTGGCCCACCGCCGACTGGAGCGTGCGCGAGCGGGTCGGCTGGAACAGGGCCTCCCGGTCCGGCCCTTCCGCCTTCAGCAGAGCGGCCCAGCGGGCCTTCAGGGAGGCCGGATCGGGCGCCGTGGGCCAGGCGCGGCCCGGCCGCACGGGTGCGACGGACCACGGCATGAGGTCCGCCAGCGGCGGAGCGTCGTCGTGCGTCACGCTGGGCATGGTACGGCCTGACGGCCCGGGATCAGGTGGCGTCGAGCGTCACGGTGAAGGAGAAACGGTCGCCCCGGTAGTGGATGACCGCCACGTCCAGCACCCGCCCCTCGGTGTCGTACGTCACACCCGTGTAGTGCAGGATCGGGCTGAGCAGCGGCACTTGGAGCAGCCGCGCGGTCTCCGGGTCGGCGAGCCGGGCCTCCACGGTGTCCGTGATGCGGCTGATGTTCGCCTTGACGGCGTCCCGCAGCACCTTCGTCATCGGCCAGCGGACCAGGTCCTCGAGCTCGATGCGCGCGGCCACCTCGGGGCGGACGTGGTTGACGGCGTGGTTGGTCGGCTCGCCGGTCTCCTCGTCGCTGCGCAGCCGGTGGTACGTCGCCACCTCCGTGAGGTCCGGGAAGTACTCGGCGAGGCCGGTCGGCACGGGGGTGGTTCCGTGGCCCAGCAGCTCGGTCGTCATCCCTGACTGCTGGGCCACGATCGCGTCCACCGAGCCCAGCAGCCGCACCGGGGCGCCCGGCCGGGCGTCGGGCTCGATGAACGTGCCGCGCCGCCGGTGCCGGCTGATCAGTCCCTCGTCCTCCAGCTCCTTCAGCGCCTGCCGCATGGTCAGCACGCTGACGCCGTAGTGCTCCGCCAGCTGCTCCTCGGTGGGCAGGCGCAGTGGGTCCCGGGCGGAGCGGCCGAGGATCGAGGCGCGCAGCGACTGCGACACCTGATACCAGAGCGGCAGCTTGCGGTTCAGGACGATCGAATCCGGAGCAAAGGAGGTCACTTGGCTATCCGTACCTAATGAAGAACGGTCAGCGCAATGCCGGCGACCGGAGTGGTCAGGACAACCGGAAGTGCCGTTCGAGGCCCTGCCACACGTCGTCGTAGCGCTGCTGGAGGTGCTCCGCCCCGGCGGCCTGCGGGGTGAGCGTCAGCGGCCAGCGGGTCTCGAACATGAACGCCAGGCCGTCGTCGATCTTCTGCGGCCTCAGCTCGGCCGCGCTCGCCCGGTCGAAGGTCTCCCGGTCCGGGCCGTGCGCCGACATCATGTTGTGCAACGAGCCGCCGCCCGGCACGAAACCCTCCGCCTTCGCGTCGTAGGCACCCTCGATCAGGCCCATGTACTCGCTCATCACGTTCCGGTGGAAGTACGGCGGCCGGAAGGTGTCCTCGCCCACCAGCCAGCGCGGCGCGAAGACCACGAAGTCGACGCCGGCCAGGCCCGGGGTGTCGGACGGGGACGTCAGGACCGTGAAGATGGACGGGTCCGGGTGGTCGTACGAGATGCTGCCGATCACATTGAAACGGCGCAGATCGTAGACGTACGGCACATGGTTGCCGTGCCAGGCGACCACATCCAGGGGGGAGTGGGCGTACGCGGCCGTCCAGAGGTTGCCACAGAACTTGTTCACCACCTCCACCGGGCCGTCCACGTCCTCGTACGCGGCGACCGGCGCCCGGAAGTCCCGGGCGTTGGCGAGCCCATTGGCGCCGATCGGCCCGAGGTCGGGGAGCTGGAACGGCGCCCCATAGTTCTCGCACACATATCCGCGGGCCGTCTCGTCCAGCAGTTCCACACGGAAGCGCACCCCACGGGGGATCAGCGCCACCTCGGCCGGTTCGACATGGAGTCGGCCGAACTCGGTGTGCAGCAGCAGCCCGCCGCGCTCCGGCACGATCAGCAGCTCGCCGTCGGCATCGCTGAACACGCGCTCCATCGACGAGTTGGCGTGGTACAGGTGCACCGCCATGCCGCTGCGCTGGGCCGCGTCGCCGTTGCCGCCCAGCGTCCACAGGCCGCCGAGGAAGTCGGTTCCCGCGGGCGGCTGCGGCAGCGGGTTCCAGCGCAGTCGGTTCGGGTCGGGCACCGCCTCGGTGAAGGGGGCCGTGCGGATCGCGCCGTTGCCGGTCAGGGTGAACGCAGGGTGCGCGGCCGACGGGCGGATGCGGTACAGCCAGGAGCGGCGGTTGTGGGCGCGCGGCTCGGTGAACGCCGAACCGCTCAGCTGCTCCGCGTACAGGCCGAGCGGTGCCCGCTGCGGCGAGTTGCGGCCCTCGGGCAGGGCACCCGGCACCGCTTCCGAGGCGTGCTCGTTCCCGAACCCGGACAGATAAGACAGCCCCTCGGCCGTCTTCCGCGCGTCCCCGCTCATGCTCGCTCCCTTGCGACCTTGTGACGCTGATTCCTTGATTCCTATGTAACACCGTAGGAATGTGTGGGTGCGGACGCAAGAGGTCTCCACCCCTTTCCCGTGCCGTCCGCCCAGGGGCGCTCCTCGCGGTCCTCCACCCCGGGGAGGAGGAGAACCAGACTTCAGACGGATCCGGGTGCCGGAAGGGGTGTTCTAGTCTCCGGAGCATGTCGTGGACGTCGTGGACGCGTAACTCCCTCACCGCCCTTGCGGTCTGCGTCCTGCTGCCGCTCGGTGTGGCGGGCTGCGGGACCGGCCAGGCGCACGGGCGTGGCAGTGCCGTGTCCTCCTCACCGGTGGGCAAGGTCCTGGACGACACCGACGAGACCGGCCGGCACCTGCGCGAGGTCGACCGGGAGGACGCGCCCGAGGTCGGCGTGGAGGTCACCCCCGACTCCGGCGGCGGCTGGGACGTCCTGCTGACGTTCCGGAACTTCCGCCTCTCCCCGGCCCACGCGAAGCCGCGGGCGGTGCCCGGGCGCGGACTCGCCTACCTCTTCCTGGACGGCCACCGGGTCGCCCGGCTGCACACTCGTGAGTTCCACCTGGCCGGCCACCTTGTCCCGCGCGGCACCCACCACGTCACCGCCCGCCTGTACGCCGACGACGGCACCGTGTGGGCCGTCCGCGGCAAGAAGGTCGAGAGCACCGCCGACATCACGGCGTCCGGCGCGGACGCGGACTCGGGTGCGGACCCGGACCCGGACCCGGGCGCAGCCTCGGACCAGGGCGCGGGCCCGACGGTCTTCCACTCCGCCGTCCGGCGCTCCACGGCCTCGCCCCCCGCCACCACCACGGCCTTCACCGCCGGGCGGTGAGTGCCACGGGCACGCTTCTTCGTACTCTGGTGCGGGGCCTGTGCGTCAGTACGTCAGAGGGGCCCCGCCCGGACCCGGCGGAAAGGCATCATGAAGCCCGTGCCCGATGCGACATCGCTGCGCTGCGCCCCCGTCCAGCGGCGCAGTGCCGAACGACTGACCAGGATCCTCGACGCCTGTGCCGACCTGCTGGACGAGGTCGGCTACGACGCCCTGAGCACCCGGGCCGTCGCCCAGCGCGCCGGAGTGCCCATCGGCTCCGTCTACCGGTTCTTCGGCAACAAACGGCAGATGGCCGGCGCCCTCGCCCAGCGCAACCTGGACCGGTACACCGAGCGGGTCACCGAGCGCCTGGAACACGCACAGGGCGGAGACTGGCGTGCCGCCGTGGACGCCGTACTGGACGAGTACCTGAGCATGAAGCGCACCGCGCCCGGCTTCTCCCTGATCGACTTCGGCAACCAGATCCCGCTCGGCGACGCCCGCCACGCCGAGCCCAACACCCGGGTCGCCGACCGGCTCACCGAACTCCTCTCCGGCTTCCTCGGCCGGACCCCCGACGAAGAGCTGCGGCGCGTCTTCCTCGTGGCCGTGGAGAGCGCGGACACCCTCGTGCAACTGGCCTTCCGGATCGCCCCCCAGGGTGACGAGGCGATCATCCACGAGACGCGGGAGCTGCTGCGGGCGTACCTGGGGCGTGTGCTCGACTGAGGGGTGCCCTGACGGCAGCAGGGGACTCCCCTCCGTGCCTACCGGTCGGTATGCTCACGTCTCCGAGCCTGACTCTGACCGTGCTCGCCCGGCACCGACGCCGACCCCTGGAGGATCCGTGTCCCGCACCGCCCTGCGAATCTGCCCCCTGTGCGAGGCCACCTGCGGGCTGACCCTCACCGTCGACGGCACCCGCGTCACCGGCGCCCGCGGCGACCGCGAGGACGTCTTCAGCAAGGGTTTCATCTGCCCGAAGGGCGCCTCCTTCGGTGCCGTCGACGGCGACCCGGACCGGCTGCGCACCCCGCTCGTACGCAAGGACGGCGCCCTGCGCGAGGCCACCTGGGAGGAGGCCTTCGACGCGGTCGCCGCCGGGCTGCGCCCGGTCGTGGAGCGGTACGGCGCCGACTCCGTCGGCGTGGTCCTCGGCAACCCCAACGTGCACACCATGGCCGGCGCCCTCTACCCGCCGGTGCTGCTCGGCGCGCTGCGTACCCGGAGCCTGTTCACCGCCTCCACCGTCGACCAGATGCCCAAGCACGTCTCCAGCGGGCTGCTCTTCGGCGACGCGAACGCCATCCCGGTGCCCGACCTCGACCGCACCGGCCATCTCCTGCTGATCGGCGCCAACCCCCTGGAGTCCAACGGCAGCCTGTGCACCGCCCCCGACTTCCCCGGCAAGCTCAAGGCGCTCCGCGCCCGCGGCGGCACCCTCACCGTCGTCGACCCGCGCCGCACCCGCACCGCCCGCCTCGCCGACCGGCACCTCGCGATCCGCCCCGGCACCGACGCCCTGCTGCTCGCCGCGATGGTCACCGTGCTGTTCGAGGAGGACCTGGCCGACCTCAAGGACCTGGCCCCGCATGTGCGGGGAGTGGCCGAAGTGCGGGAGGCCCTGCGGGACTTCACCCCAGAGGCGGTCGCCGGGGCCTGCGACGTCGACGCGGACGTCATCCGCACCCTCGCCCGTGAACTCGCCGCCGCCCCCACCGCCGCCGTCTACGCCCGTATCGGCAGCTGCACCGTCGCGCACGGCACCCTGGCGAGCTGGCTGGTCGACGTCCTCAACATCCTCACCGGCAACCTCGACCGCCCCGGCGGTGCCCTCTTCCCCCAAGCCGCCACCGACAGGACGCCCCGCCCAGCAGGCCCCGGCCATGGCTTCGCTCTCGGCCGCTGGCACTCCCGGGTACGACGACTGCCCGAGGCCAAGGGCGAGTTGCCGTTCTCCGCGCTGGCCGAGGAGATCGACACCGCGACCGACGAGGGCGAGCCGGTCCGCGCGCTCGTCGTCGTCGCCGCCAACCCGGTGCTGTCCGCACCCGACGGCGACCGCCTCGACAAGGCCCTGGAATCACTGGACTTCATGGTCAGCGTCGACCCGTACCTGAACGAGACCTCGCGCCACGCGGACGTGGTCCTGCCGCCGCCCCCGCCCGCGCAGAGCCCGCACCACGACTTCGCCTTCAACACCCTCGCCGTGCGCAACCAGGTCCGCTACACCCGGCCCGCGATCCCGCTGGAGCCCGGCCGCATGGCCGAGTCCGAGATACTCGCCAGGCTGATCCTGGCCGCGACCGGCATGCACGGCGCCGACCCGGCCGCCGTCGACGCGATGGTCGTCGACCAGACCCTCGCCAAGGCCGTCCAGGATCCCCACTCCCCGGTGTACGGCCGTGACCCCGTGGCACTCGCCACGCAGCTCACCGGCGACAACGGCCCGGAGCGGCGCCTTGACCTGATGCTGCGCCTCGGCCCGTACGGCGACGGCTTCGGTGCCCGGCCCGACGGGCTCACCCTGGCCGAGCTGCTCGCCCACCCGCACGGCATCGACCTCGGCCCGCTGCGCCCGCGTCTGCCGCAACCGCTGAAGACCCGCAGCGGGAAGATCGAGCTGCTGCCCGAGCCCGTCGCCGGCGACCTGCCCCGGCTGCGCGCGGCCCTGGCGGAACGCCCCGCGGGGCTGCTCCTCGTAGGCCGCCGCCATCTGCGCTCCAACAACAGCTGGATGCACAACGTGCCCGCCCTGACCGGCGGCAGCAACCGCTGCACCGTGCACATCCACCCGGAGGACGCGGCACGCCTCGGCGTGCGGGACGGGGCGGACGTACGCGTGAAGGGCGCCGGGGGAGAGGTGACCGCCCCGGCCGAGGTCACCGACAGCGTCCGGCCGGGCGTGGTGAGCATTCCGCACGGCTGGGGCCACGACCGTCCGGGAACCCGCCTGACCCACGCCGCCACCGCTCCCGGCGTCAATGTCAACCAGCTCCTCGACGGCAGCCTGCTCGACCCGCTGTCCGGCACCGCGGTCCTCAACGGAGTGCCCGTCGAGGTCGCCGTTGCCGCTGACCTCGGGGACGGCGGCGGGGGCGGACCGCAGGGCGCGCTCGGCGTTGCGCCGTAAGGGCGATATCCGAGCGGTTTTCGCGGGAACACGGCATCGCTTCGAGGATGGGCGGGGGCCGGTGACACACAGTCAGGCAAAGCAGATTGTATGAAAATCGCCTGCCTCGGAGTGTGGTTCATGCCGACCCCGTCCCTGCTCCGCCGCGCCGCCGCCTGCTCGGCCCTCGCCCTCGCGGGAACCGTCTTCCCGGGCGCACCGGCCGCCGCCGCGCCGCCCGGCGCCCATGGCGACATCAAGATCCACGTCGTGGGCACGGCCGTCGCCGCCCAGCGCAACCAGCCGAAGGTGTGCCGCTTCCATCTCGACGCCGTCGACTTCGGTGCGAACCAGAAGATCACCTGGACCATCGCGCCCCAGCCCGCCCAGCCCGGCGGCGCGACGCTCTACGGCACCCTCGCCCTGCCCCACGGCGTCGGCGCCGGCTCCGACCTGTTGCTGCCGGGCGGCCAGTACAGGCTGACCTGGAACGTCGTCGGCGTCCCCGGCGCGGGCAAGCTCAAGGTGTTCCACGTCGACTGTCCGAACGACCCCGGCGGCGGTCACGGCCCCAACGGCGGCCCGCCCGCCGGTGGCGGCGGACTGGCCCGCAGTGAGGCCTTCAGCCCGGTCGTCGGGGCCGGCGCCGTCGGTCTCGCCGCGGTCGGCGGGACGGTCTGGTTCCGGCTCCGCCGCCGCCCGCATGGTGCCGCGTAGTCAGGTTCGCGGGCCCTCCCGGGCCCCCGTCGCCCGCCCCGGACGTGCCGCCGCCCCGGTCGCGCGGCGCGTCCCGCCCCACAGGCCGTGGCACCGCACGCGCGCCTACCGCCTGGCCCGCACGGTAGCGCTGACCGTCGTCCTGGTGGTGACCGGCGCCCGGTGCGCCGCCGGCGGCGACGGCCCCGTCATGGACCCCTCGGACACCGGCGCGACGGGCGTCCGCTCGGACGCCCGGGGCGGCGAGCGGCCTCCGGGGGGACGGCAGGGGCACGGGCCGGCGTCGGACGGGGGGCGGGGCGGCGGATCTTCGTCGGGAAACGGGTCCGCCGCGGGGAGTGGCCCCTCGGCGGCCCGCGCGCCTGCCTCCGGCAGCGGCTCCGCGTCGCACGGTCGGCCCCGCTCCCCGTCGGACGCTCGTTCCCCGTCGGACGGCCGGTCCCCGGCACCGCCGCAGCGCCCGTCCCCGGCGGGCCCCGCGGCCCAGGGCCCGACCGCATCCGCGCAGGCGAACCGTGCGCCCGGCGCCCGGCCGGGTACCACGTCCGCCCCGCAGGCCCCCCGCCCCTCGCCCCTGCCCCGGTCCCGTGCCACCGCCCTCGCCATCCCCTACCTCAGCGTCGACGCCCCGGTCATGGCACTCCGGCTCGACGGCGAGCACCGCATGACCGCCCCGCCGGACGACCACGCGAAGCTGGTCGGCTGGTACCAGGACGGCCCCTCGCCGGGCGAGCAGGGCACCGCGGTCGCCGTCGGGCATCTCGACACCGATACCGGACCCGCCGTCTTCGCGGGTCTGTCGCAGCTGAGCGCCGGCCGGGTCATCGAGGTCCGCCGCGCCGACGGCCGTACCGCCGTCTACACCGTGGACGCCGTGCGCACCTTCGAGAAGGCACATTTCCCCGACCGCGAGGTCTACGGTGACCGGGGCCGCCCCGAACTGCGGCTGATCACCTGCGGCGGCGCCTACCACCGTCGGACCGGCTACGCCGGAAACGTGGTCGTCTTCGCCCATCTCACGGGCGTCCGCGCCCCGGGCACCGCGGTGGGCGCACACGGAGAACCGACCCCGAAGAGTGAGCGTACGCCTGCCCGGCGATGATGACCCGGTACGTCTGGCGCAGAAAAACTAACGTCGCTAGTTTGTGTGCCGGACGAGGTGAGCACGCCGGGAGGGAACAGCATGAAGGCACACGACGGGCTGTACATCGACGGCGCCTGGCGGTCCGCCGGGAGCCAGGACGTGATCGAGGTCGTGAACCCGTCCGACGAGCAGGTCATCGGACGGGTCCCGGCGAGCGGCGCCCTGGACGTCGACACCGCTGTACGCGCAGCGCGCGCCGCGCTGCCCGGCTGGGCGGCCACGCCCCCCGCCGAGCGGGCCGCCCGCCTGGCCGCGCTGCGAGACGCGCTCGTGGCACGCAAGGACGAGATCGCCGAGACCGTCACCGCCGAACTCGGTTCCCCGCTGACGTTCTCGCAGACCGTCCACGCCGGTGTGCCGATCGCGGTCGCGGGCTCCTACGCCGAGCTGGCCGCGACCCATTCCTTCGAGGAGCGGGTGGCCAACTCGACCGTCCTGCACGAGCCGATCGGCGTCGTCGGCGCCATCACCCCCTGGAACTACCCGCTGCACCAGATCGTCGCCAAGGTCGCCCCGGCGCTCGCCGCGGGCTGCACGATCGTCGTCAAGCCCGCCGAGGACACCCCGCTCACCGCCCAGCTCTTCGCCGAGGCCGTGCACGAGGCGGGCGTACCGGCCGGCGTGTTCAACCTGGTCACCGGGCTCGGCCCGGTCGCCGGGCAGGCGCTCGCCGAACACCCGGGCGTCGACCTGGTCTCCTTCACCGGCTCCACGGCGGTCGGCCGGCAGATCGGCGCGGTGGCGGGGGCGGCGGTGAAGAAGGTCGCGCTCGAACTCGGCGGCAAGTCCGCCAACGTCATCCTGCCGAGCGCCGACCTCGCCAAGGCCGTGAACGTCGGTGTCGCCAACGTGATGTCCAACTCCGGCCAGACGTGCAGCGCCTGGACCCGCATGCTGGTCCACACCGACCAGTACGACGAGGCCGTCGAGCTGGCCGTGGCCGCCGCCGCCAAGTACGGCGACCGCATCGGCCCGCTCGTCAGTGCCAAGCAGCGGGCCCGTGTGTGCGGTTACATCGAGAAGGGCATCGCCGAGGGCGCCCGCCTGGTCGCCGGCGGCCCCGAATCCCCGCGCGAGCGGGGCTGGTTCGTCAGCCCGACGGTCTTCGCCGATGTGACACCGGACATGACGATCGCCCAGGAGGAGATCTTCGGTCCGGTCCTGAGCATCCTGCGCTACACCGACGAGGACGACGCCCTGCGTATCGCCAACGACACCGTCTACGGCCTCGCAGGTGCCGTCTGGGCCGGCGACGAGGCCGAGGCCGTGGCCTTCGCCCGGCGCATGGACACCGGCCAGGTCGACATCAACGGCGGCCGGTTCAACCCCCTCGCCCCCTTCGGCGGATACAAGCAGTCCGGGGTCGGCCGGGAACTCGGCGCGCATGGACTCGCCGAGTACCTTCAGACCAAGTCCCTCCAGTTCTAAGGAAGTCCCCGAGCCATGGCCGTACGAGCCGCCGTCCTGCCCGCCATCGGCGCCCCGCTGGAAATCACCGGCATCGAGCTGCCCGACCCGGGCCCCGGACAGGTCCGGGTCCGCCTCGCCGCCGCCGGGGTCTGCCACTCCGACCTGTCCCTGTCCAACGGCACCATGCGGGTGCCGGTCCCGGCGGTCCTCGGCCACGAGGGCGCCGGCACCGTCGTCGCCGTGGGGGAGGGGGTCACGCATGTGGCCCCCGGCGCCCCCGTGGTCCTCAACTGGGCCCCCTCCTGCGGGCGTTGCCACGCCTGCGGGCTGGGCGAGGTCTGGCTGTGCGCCAACGCGATGAACGGCGCCGCCGGCGTCCACGCCCGCACCGTCGACGGCACGGACCTCCACCCCGGCCTGAACGTCGCCGCGTTCGCCGAGGAGACCGTGGTCGACGCGTCCTGCGTCCTGCCCCTGCCGGACGGGGTGCCGCTCACCGACGCCGCCCTCCTCGGCTGTGCCGTCCTCACCGGCTACGGCGCCGTCCACCACTCGGCCCGGGTCCAGCCCGGTGAGACGGTCGCGGTGTTCGGCGTGGGAGGGGTCGGCCTGGCCACCCTCCAGTCGGCCCGCATCGCCGGTGCGTCCCGGATCGTCGCGGTGGACGTCTCCCCCGGGAAGGAGGAGCTGGCCCGAGCGGCCGGCGCCACCGACTACGTCCTGGCCTCCGAGAACACCCCGCGCGAGATCCGTGCCCTCACCGGCAAGCAGGGCGTCGACGTCGCCGTGGAGTGCGTCGGCCGGGCGGTCAGCATCCGTGCCGCCTGGGACTCCACCCGCCGGGGCGGCCGGACGACCGTCGTCGGCATCGGCGGCAAGGACGAGGAGGTCACCTTCAACGCCCTGGAGATCTTCCACTGGGGCCGCACCCTGTCCGGCTGTGTCTACGGCAACACCGATCCGGCCCGCGACCTGCCGGTGCTCGCCGAGCACGTACGCGAGGGGCGCCTCGACCTGTCCGCCCTGGTCACCGAACGCATCGGCCTGGAGGGCATCCCGGCCGCCTTCGACAACATGCTGGCAGGCAAGGGCGGCCGGGCGCTGGTGGTGTTCTGACCGCGGGCCGCGCCGATTCCGCTCAGCCCAGCCCCGCCACCTCGAGCCCGAGCAACGACGACAGCGCCCGCTCGCCCGACGGTGTCACCCGTACCGCCCGCTGGGAGCCGATGCGTTCGCACCACCCGGCGTCCAGGGCGTGCCGGCACAGCGCGGCGCCCGCGGCTCCCGCGAGGTGCGGACGCCGCTCGGTCCAGTCGAGGCATGCGCGGGCGAGCGGGCGGCGGCTCCCGTGGTCGAGCGTGATGCCCACCACGCCGAACCACTCCAGCCCCGCGTCCGTCAGCGCGAACCCGGTGTCCTGCCGCAGCAGTCCGCGTGCCGTGAGCGCGTCCGTGAGCGCGATGCCGAGCCGGCCGGCCAGGTGGTCGTAACACGTGCGGCCCCGCGCCATCGCGGAGCGGGCGCTCGACTCCCGCAGGTTGCGCGGGCGTTGCCGCAGCGGGTCCGCCGGGACCTGGGCGGCCAGTTCCTCGACGAGCTGGGCCACCCGCGCGTCGGCGAGCCGCACATACCGGTGCCGGCCCTGCCGTTCCCCGGCGAGCAGTCCGCCCGCGACCAGCTTCCCCAGGTGCTCGCTGAGCGTGGACGGGGCGACCTCGGCGTGCCGGGCCAGCTCACCGGCCGTCCAGGCTCGCCCGTCCAGCAGCGCGAGCAGGCACGCCGCCCGGGTCTCGTCGGCGATCAGTGCGGCGAGCGAGGCGAGGCCCGCCGCCCGGGGGTCCCTGTCGGTCATACGCCCAGGATGCGGCACGGACGGTTCGGCGGTCACCGAAATGCCCTGACGGCGCTCACGCGTCCTGCCGCGCCTGCTCGAACTGCTGCGCCAGCCCGTCCAGCAGTGCCGTCAGTCCCGTCTCGAAGGCCCGCGCGTCGATCTTCTCCTGCTGCTCGGCCAGCAGGTGCGCCTGCCCGAGGTGGGGGTAGTCGGCGGGGTCGTACGCGCTCGCGTCGTCCACGAAGCCGCCGGCGAAGGAGCCGAGTGCGGAGCCCATGATGAAGTACCGCATCAGGGCGCCGATGGACGTGGCCTGGGCCGGTGGCCAGCCCGCCTCGACCATCGCGCCGTAGACCGCGTCGGCGAGCCGGAGCGCGGCGGGACGGCGTCCGGGGCCCCGGGCGAGGACCGGGACGATGTTCGGGTGGGCGCGCAGGGCGGCCCGGTAGGAGACGGCCCAGTCGTGCAGCGCGGTGCGCCAGTCCCGCCCGTCCTCGAACATCGACAGGTCGACCTGCGCGCTCACCGAGTCGGCGACCGCCTCCAGGATCTCGTCCTTGGTGCGGAAGTGGTTGTACAGCGAGGGCCCGCTCACCCCGAGCTCGGCGGCGAGCCGCCGGGTGGACACGGCCGCCAGGCCCTCCGTGTCCACGAGTTCGCGTGCCGTCCCGACGATCCGGTCGGTGCTGAGCAAGGGCTTGCGTGGTCGGGCCATGGCGCACATAGTAGGGCTGCAACCAGAAACTAGCACTGCTAATTTAAAGGTGCTGGCTTTCATGTCTCGTGTGGGGTGATCGCGTGGTGAACCTGGAGCTGAGCGAGGAGCAGGCCGCCGTCCGGCAGCTCGCCCGGGACTTCGTGGAGCGCGAGATCGCCCCCCACGTCGTCGCCTGGGACCGGAACGAGGAGGTCGACCGGGGCATCGTGAAGAAGCTCGGTGAGGTCGGCTTCCTCGGTCTGACCATCGACGAGGAGTACGGCGGCTCCGGCGGCGACCACGTCTCGTACTGCCTGGTCATGGAGGAGCTGGGCCGCGGTGACTCCTCGGTGCGCGGGATCGTGTCCGTCTCGCTCGGGCTCGTCGCCAAGGCCGTCGCCGCCTGGGGCAGCGAGGAGCAGAAGCGGCGCTGGCTGCCCGGACTGACCGCCGGTGCGTTCGTCGGCTGCTTCGGGCTCACCGAGCCCGGCACCGGCTCCGACGCGGGCAACCTCACCACCCGGGCGGTGCGCGACGGCGACGACTACGTCATCAACGGCACCAAGATGTTCATCACGAACGGCACCTGGGCCGACGTCGTCGTGCTCTTCGCCCGGTCCACGAACGCCCCCGGCCACAAGGGCGTCACCGCCTTCCTGGTCCCCACCGCCACGCCCGGTCTGACCCGCCGCACCCTTCACGGCAAGCTCGGCCTGCGCGGCCAGGCCACCGCCGAACTGGTGCTGGAGGACGTCCGGGTGCCCGCCTCGGCCATGCTGGGCGAGGAGGGCAAGGGGTTCTCCGTCGCCATGTCCGCGCTCGCCAAGGGGCGGATGTCGGTGGCCGCGGGCTGCGTCGGCATCGCCCAGGCCGCGCTGGACGCGGCCGTCGGGTACGCCGGGCAGCGGGAGCAGTTCGGCAGGTCCATCGCCCACCACCAGCTGGTGCAGGAGCTGATCAGCGACATCGCCGTCGACGTGGACGCCGCGCGCCTGCTGACCTGGCGGGTCGCCGATCTGATCGACCGTGGCCGGCCGTTCGCCGTCGAGTCCTCCAAGGCCAAGCTGTTCGCCTCCGAGGCCGCCGTCCGCGCCGCCAACAACGCCCTCCAGGTCTTCGGCGGTTACGGCTACATCGACGAGTACCCGGCCGGCAAACTCCTGCGCGACGCCCGCGTCATGACCCTCTACGAGGGCACCAGCCAGATCCAGAAGCTGCTCATCGGGCGTTCCCTGACGGGGGTTTCGGCGTTCTGAGTACCGTTTGAGTACACGTCCTGAGTATCCGGGCGGATGCGGCGCGGGCCCTCCCCGCCGGATGCTCGTCCCATGAGTGAGACACCCGTCAAGCAACAGGGCACGGCCGCCTTCTACGGTCAGGCCGTCGCGTCCTTCTCGGTGGCCATGGCCGCCACCGCCATCGGTATCTACCGGCTGAACGCCGACGCATGGGTGCGGGCCTTCCTGGCCATCGCCGTCCTCTACCTCGTCACGTCCGCCTTCACGCTCGCCAAGGTGGTCCGCGACCGCCAGGAGGCCGGGCAGATCGTCAGCCGCGTCGAGCAGGCCCGACTGGACAGGCTCCTGGCAGAGCACGACCCCTTCGAGAAGCTCTGAGCCGTCTTCGCGACGCTGCGGGCGGTTCTCGGGCAGCACCGGACGGCTACGCTAAGCGCTCGCTCACCCTCGGCGGTATGCTGGTGTTTCTGACCGAGAGGGGCGAGCGAGCGATGAGTACGGCGGAGGAGACGGCCGGCGGCGAGACCGAGCCGTGGGACGAGGTCACCCCTGACGCGGCCCGGCGGCTGCTGGTCGCCGCCGTGGAGGCCTTCGCCGAGCGCGGCTACCACGCGACGACGACCCGGGACATCGCGGGGCGCGCCGGCATGAGCCCGGCCGCGCTCTACATCCACTACAAGACCAAGGAAGAGCTGCTCCACCGGATCAGCCGGATCGGCCACGACAAGGCCCTCGACATCCTGCGCACCGCCGCGCGGCGCGAGGGCGGCGCCACCGAGCGGCTGGCCGACGCCGTCAGCTCCTTCGTCCGCTGGCACGCCGGCCGGCGCACCACCGCGCGGATCGTGCAGTACGAGCTGGAGGCGCTCGGGCCGGAGGCGCGCGCGGAGATCGTCGCGCTGCGCCGCCAGGTCGACGCCGAGGTGCGCGGGATCATCGAGGACGGTGTCGCCTCGGGTGAGTTCGACGTGCTGGATGTGCACGGCACCACCCTCGCCGTGCTGTCGCTGTGCATCGACGTGGCCCGCTGGTTCAACGTGGAGGGTCCGCGCACCCCCGAGGAGGTCGGCGCGCTCTACGCCGACCTCGTGCTGCGGATGGTGGGCGCGAACCGGGTCCGCGCTCAGAGGTAGTACCGGACCACCGACTCCGCGACGCAGACCGGCTTGTCGCCGCCCTCACGCTCCACGGTGAAGGTGACGGTGACCTGGACACCGCCCTTGACGTCCTCGACGCCGGTGATCGTGCCGGTGGAGCGCAGCCGGGAGCCGACCGGGACGGGGGAGGGGAAACGGACCTTGTTCGTCCCGTAGTTGACGCCCATCTTCGCGCCCTCGACGTTGATCAGCTGCGGGCCGAAGATCGGCAGCAGGGACAGCGTGAGGTAGCCGTGCGCGATCGTCGTCCCGAACGGCCCTCCGGCGGCCTTCTCCGGGTCCACGTGGATCCACTGGTGGTCCCCGGTGGCCTCGGCGAACAGATCGATCCGCTTCTGGTCGACCTCCAGCCAGTCCGTGTACCCCAGCTGCTCTCCCACGGCCGCCTTCAGCTCGTCGGGGGAGGTGAAGGTCCTCGGTTCCGCCATGTGCCCGGCCTCTCACTCGCGTCTCATTTGTCTAAGCAACTGCTTAGCATGCTCGGGTCGGGAGGCGATGTCAACGGCCGGCGATCCGGACCGGTCGGTAGTCTTGGCCGAGTGCCCCAGATTCCCGAGAAGATCCACGAGCTGACCGTCGGCCAGTTGTCCGCACGCAGCGGTGCCGCCGTGTCCGCCCTGCACTTCTACGAGGCCAAGGGCCTGATCAGCAGCCGCCGTACCTCCGGCAACCAGCGTCGCTACAGCCGTGACACCCTGCGCCGGGTGGCCTTCGTCCGCGCCGCCCAGCGGGTCGGGATCCCGTTGGCGACGATCCGTGAGGCCCTGGCCCAACTGCCCGAGGAGCGCACCCCCACCCGTGAGGACTGGGCCCGCCTCTCGGAGGTGTGGCGCACGGAACTCGACGAACGCATCAAGCAGCTGAACCGCCTGCGCAACCATCTGACGGACTGCATCGGCTGCGGATGCCTCTCCTTGGACACCTGTGTCCTGTCCAACCCGGACGACGTGTTCGGTGAGCGGCAGGCCGGGTCGAGGCTCATGGTGGAGGGCAGGTAGGCGTCAGCGCCTCGCGCACCGACTGGGCGGGGGCAGGGGGATCGGCCGTCCGGCGGGAGCAAGGTGTCCTCCGGGCCGATGCACGGGGCCCAGGCCCGGATGCCCGGCCGGCCTCGGTGCCGGTCAGGTGCCGCCCTCCTCGCCGTCCGATCGGCACCGGGCGGCCGTGAGCCGTACCGGCGGCGGCCGGCGGGGCGTACACGGTGGCCTCGGCGCTCGCGAGGCCCGGCTCGGCCGGCTCCGCCAGGATCCGCAGCGCCCTCGGCGTCCGGTTCGTACCGGTTGACCGGGGTGAAGTCGAGCGGCACGGACCAGCCGCGCACCCGTGCCCGTACCGCCCCGAGCGCCGGTGCGGAGACCCGCGCGGAGAGACTGCCGTGTCGTTACGGCGCGCGCCGTCGGTGGCGTGATGGCGCCCGCCGGGCCGGATCGGCCCCATGTCCCGGCGGTGCCGGACCCCACTGACCAGGGGGTGCGGCATTCCCCGGCGCACCCCCGGTTCGAGCCACGGGTCAGGCGGACATCAACAGCCGTTCGCTCCTGGCCTGCGCCAGGGCCTGGGGGGTGAGCACGGGCCGCGGCACCAGGATCCCGCAGTCCGTGCAGACCGGACCGGACGACGGCTCATGGACCAGCCCGTACTTCCAGGTGAGGCGCTCGCCGCCGCACACCGGGCAGCAGGTGCCCGGTTCCCGCCGCAGGGCGGCGATCAGCCGGCGCAGCACCTCGGCCAGGGGTGCGTCGGGGTGCACCCGCGGGTCGTCGCACCAGGCGACCCCGAACCCGCCCCAGGTCAGCCGGTGCCAGTCGTCCACACTGCCCGGCCGGCGCAGCCCGTCGTGCTTCTCTCTTCTGCGACGCTCGGTGAACTCGGTCTCGTACGCGAGCCAGACGGTACGCGCCTCCTCCAACTCCTGGAGCGCGGCCACCAGCCGCGCGGGGTCGGGGGAGCGGTCCTCGGGGCCGAAGCCCGCCCGGGAGCACAGATGGTCCCAGGTCGCCCGATGCCCGTAGGGGGCGAACTTCTCGAGGCACTTGCGCAGCGAGTACCGCCGCAGTGCCAGATCACAGCCCGGATCGCGTACCTGTCTCGCCAGACTCCGGAAACCGGCCATCGCCTTGCACCTCCGTCACACCTGCACCTGCACCTGTACTTCGGTCACTTCGGCGTCGTCGCACGGGCTTTGTGCGACGTCGTCCCGTAGACGTGTCGACAGGCGGTTCGGCTCCATCTCTTCTCGTCGTCTCCCAAAAAACTGACGTCTGTTCATCTTCCAACTCGGGGATACCGGCGGTAACGTCTGCCCACCCCCGTCGCTAGGAGCTGCCATGCCACGGCGAACCCCACGTATCGCCCTCGACAGACTGAGAACGCCTCGCGGATTCCCCGGGTTCCTGAAGACCGCATCCGTATGCGTCCTCGTCGCCGGACTGCTCTCCCCGCTCAGCCAGGCGGCGGCCGCCGAGGCCACCGTCTCGAACGACTACTGCGGCGGCGGGTGTTCGGACATCCTGCCGCCCGGCGAGAACGGTGACGCGACCCTCGCCGAGATCCTGCTCAACCAGATGTTCGGCACCCAGCCCGCGCACGCCGAGGACCAGCTCGGCCCGTACGCCAACCTGGCCACCGGCTACAAGACCCTGACCGACTCGACCGTCAACACCTTCTTCAACGACGCCTCGTTCGGCGTCCCCTCCGACCAGATCGCCTCGACCGAGGATCCGGCCGGCCGCGGTGACGTGAAGATCGTCCGCGACAAGAGGACCGGTGTGCCGCACATCACCGGCACCACCCGGTACGGCACCGAGTTCGGCGCCGGATACGCGGCGGCCGAGGACCGGCTGTGGCTGATGGACGTCTTCCGGCACGTGGGCCGTGGCCAGCTGACCTCCTTCGCGGGCGGCGCGCCGGCCAACCAGGGCCTTGAACAGCAGTTCTACCGCAACGCGCCCTACACCGAGGCCGACCTCCAGGCGCAGATCGACCACGCCGTGGCGACCAACGGCACACGTGGCCGGCAGGCCCTCGCGGACGTCAACGCCTACCTCGACGGCATCAACGCCTACATCGACGCCTCCGACAGCGGCCGGTACTTCCCCGGCGAGTACGACCTGACCGGCCACAAGGACCCGGTCACCAACGCCGGCACCATAGACCACTTCAAGGTCACCGACATGGTCGCCCTGGCCTCGGTCATCGGCTCCCTGTTCGGCTCCGGAGGCGGCGGCGAGGTCAACAACGCCCTGTCCCTGCTCGCCGCCCAGTCCAAGTACGGCGTCGAGGAGGGCACCAGGGTCTGGGAGTCCTTCCGCGAGCGCAACGACCCCGAGGCCGTCCTCACCGTCCACGACGGCGAGAGCTTCCCGTACGGCGCGAAGCCCGCCACCGCACAGGGCCAGGCCCTGCCCGACGCCGGCTCGGTCACCCAGGAACCGCTCGTCTACGACCGCACCGGCAGCGCGGCCACCACCACCGCCCAGAAGACATCCACCACCGCGGCGAGGACAGCCGTCGGCTCCGCCCGGCGCGGCATGTCCAACGCCCTCGTCGTCAGCGGCAAGTACACCGCCAGTGGCCACCCCATCGCCGTCTTCGGACCCCAGACCGGCTACTTCGCCCCGCAGCTGCTCCTGCTCCAGGAGATCCAGGGCCCCGGCATCAGCGCCCGCGGCGCCTCCTTCGCCGGCCTGAGCATGTACGTCGAACTCGGCCGCGGCCAGGACTACTCCTGGAGCGCGACCACCTCGGGTCAGGACATCATCGACACCTACGCCGTCGAACTGTGCCAGGACGACTACCACTACCTGTACCACGGCACCTGCACCGCCATGGACAAGGTCGAGCAGAAGAACTCCTGGTCACCCACCACGGCCGACAGCACACCGGCGGGGTCGTACACGATGCGCGTGTGGCGCACGAAGTACGGGCCGGTGGAGTACCGCGCGACCGTCGGCGGCAAGAAGGTCGCCTACACCACACTGCGCTCCTCCTACCTGCACGAGGCCGACTCCATCGTCGGCTTCCAGATGCTGAACGACCCGGGCTACGTCAAGGGTCCCGAGGACTTCCAGAGCGCGACCCAGCACATCAACTACACCTTCAACTGGTTCTACGCCGACTCCCAGCACACCGCCTACTACAACAGCGGTGACAACCCGGTCCGACCCGACGGCGTCGACGCCGAGTTCCCGGTGTGGGCACAGCCCGCCTACGAGTGGCGGAACTGGGACCCGGACACCAACACCGCGGACTACACCGCGCCCGCCGAGCACCCCGGCTCCATCGACCAGGACTACTACGTCTCCTGGAACAACAAGCAGGCAAAGGACTACACGACCGCGTCCTGGGGCGACGGCTCCGTGCACCGCGGGAACCTGCTCGAGGACCGGGTGAAGAAGCTGGTGGCGGCCGGCGGGGTGACCCGTGCCAAGCTGGTGCAGGCCATGGCCGACGCGGCCCTCGCCGACCTGCGCGCCGAGGACGTGGTGCCGAAGCTGCTCAAGGTCGTCAACTCCTCGCCGGTGACCGACCCCACGGCGGCCGACGCGGTGAACAAGCTCCAGGCGTGGATCACCGCGGGCGCCCGGCGCACGGAGACCTCGGCGGGTTCGAAGGCGTACGCGAACGCCGACGCGATCCGCATCCTGGACGCCTGGTGGCCGCTGCTGGTCAAGGCCGAGTTCGAACCCGGCCTGGGCAGCGACCTGTACAGCGCCTTCACCGGCAACCTGCCCGTCGACGAGTCCCCGTCCGCCGGACACGGCCCCACCGGCTCACACGCCGGAAGTGCCTTCCAGTACGGCTGGTGGAGCTATGTCGACAAGGACATCCGGGCCGTGGTCGGTGAGGACGTCAAGGGGGCCCTCGCCCAGAAGTACTGCGGTGGCGGCAGCCTCGGCGCCTGCCGGGACATCCTGATCAGCACCCTGAAGCAGGCCGCCGGCCTGACCGCCGCCCAGGTCTACCCGGGCGACGACCAGTGCTCGGCGGGCGACCAGTGGTGCGCCGACTCGATCGTCCAGCGCCCCCTGGGCGGCATCAAGCACGGCAGGATCAGCTGGCAGAACCGGCCGACCTTCCAGCAGGTCGTGGAGTACACCTCGCACCGGTGACATCCCGGCCGGTGCGGACGCCGGTGCCGGCGGCGGGTCAGGCGATACGGCCCGCCGCCAGCACCACCCGCGCCAGCTCGGGGTGCACGATGTCGCTGTGCGCCCCGGCCGGTGCCCCGCCGCGCCGCACGACCGTGGAGGCGTCGACGTTCACACATCCCGATGCGGGCAGCCCGCCGTTCAGGGCCGCGGCGAGATCGATCCCGGCGGTGCCCGGCACCGCCTGCACCCCGTCGTGCCCCATGGCACCCCACCGGGCGCCCAGCAGCTCCCCGACCAGCTCCCCGGCGACGGACCGGTCGTCGTCCGCCATCCGCGAGGCCATCGGATAGAACGAGCCGAGAGCCTGGTCGAAGTGCGAGTAGCAGCACACCAGCGGCCCGTCGATCCGCCGCTGCCGGTCCTTGAGCGCACCCGCCCGGTCCGGGTGGCGCGGCAGCTGCTGCGCGAACGCGTAGTGCGAGAAGGCACCTTGCAGCAGCGTCACGGACTTCACCGTGCGCACCCCGTCGGGCAGCCCGCGCAGCGCGAACGACACCAGCCGTCCGCCGAAGCTGTGCCCCACCAGATGCACCCGGACGCCGGGCGCCGCCTCGGCCAACCGCCCGATGACCGTCCCGAGGCCGCGTTCGCCCACGGTTCCCGCGCGCCGCTTCATCGTGTAGTACGTCGCCTGACGCAACAGCTCCTTGGCGCCTTCCCAGGGGTTCGGCAGCCTGAACTCGGCCTGTCCGTCCGTGGGTCCGAGCCCGGCGAGGGTCCGCGCGAACGCCTCGCACACCGTCGCCGCGTCCCCGCCCAGCACAGCCGGCTCACCCTCGCCGTCCGTGTCCGCCGTGTCCGGCGCCGCGTGCGGGCCGTCCGCCGCGGGCGTGACCAGCAGCCGCACCAGCCGCCCGAACCCGGCCAGCTCCGCCTCGCCACGCGGCTGTTCCCTCAGCAGCCGGGCCACCTGGTCGAGCACGTCGGCCCGGCCCGGGAAGGCCGCCGCCAGGGCCCGCCGGGTGTCCGCGTCCAGCGCCGGCCCCGCAGCCGCCCCTGCGGCCACCGTGGATCTGGGGAAGTCGGGGATCGGCTCGTCGCAGAACCGCATCGACGGCCAGATCACCCCCACGTACCCGAGCCGCGCCTTCGGCACGAGCCCGGGGATCGGCGCGAAGAAGGCGCGGTACAGCGCGGTCGCGGCCGAACGGTCGTTGTTCCAGCCGTGCGCGAAGACGATCAGGTCACGGACACCATGGTCCGTGACCTGCGTCAGCAGCTGGTCGCGTTCGGGGCCGTCCACGTCCCCGTCCGCATCGAAGGTCAGCTCCCAGTAGGGAGTCACACTCATCCCCGGATCCGCCATGCCAGGCTCCCTCGACCCCGCAACGGTGCGTTTGTGGCGTATCGTCCCGCAGCGGGGCAGGGTTGGCCATACAGTCCGGCTCAGCTGTAGAGGAGATATTCCTTTCGAATCCGCCGGAACGCGGCCAGCTCCTCCTGCCAGGCGCCGACCACCTCGTCCGTACCGGCCCCCGCGTCGATCATCGTGCGTACCCGGGCGGAACCGGTGAGCTTGTCGATCCAGCCGTCCGGACGCCAGGCGAACCCGCTCCACACCTGCTTCGCGGTCACGAGCAGCGCGATCCCGGTGCGTACGGGGTCGTAGGCGGCCCGGTCGTATACATGGACCTGCACACCCCCGACGGTCCTGCCCTGGAACTTCGAGAAGGTGGGGGTGAAGTACGCCTCCCTGAACCGCACGCCAGGCAGCCCGAGCCCGTCGGCGGTGGCGGCCCAGCGTGCGTCGATGCCCTCGGCGCCGAGGAGTTCGAAGGGCCGGGTCGTGCCCCGCCCCTCCGAGAGGTTGGTGCCCTCGAACAGGCAGGTGCCGGAGTACACCAACGCCGTGTCCGGGGTGGGCATGTTGGGGCTCGGCGGCACCCAGGGCAGCCCGGAGGCGTCGTAGAACCGGGTGCGCTTCCAGCCCGTCATCACAACGGTCTCCAGGGGGACGGGCGTGCTCAGGAACTCCCCGTTGAACAGACGGGCCAGCTCGGCGACGGTCATCCCGTGCGCCTGGGCGATCGGCTGCCGGCCGACGAAAGTGGCGAACTCCTTGTGCAGGACGGGTCCCTGGGCCGAGCGGCCGGTCACGGGGTTCGGCCGGTCGAGCACGACGAACCGCTTGCCCGCGAGCTGCGCCGCCTCCATGCAGTCGTACAGGGTCCAGATGTACGTGTAGAAGCGTGCGCCCACGTCCTGGATGTCGAAGACGACCGTGTCCACGCCGGAGGCGGTGAAGACGTCGGCGAGCGGTTTGCCGCTCTTGGAGTACGTGTCGTAGACCGGCAGTCCGGTCGCCGGGTCGTCGTAGCGCCCCTCGGAACCGCCGGCCTGCGCGGTGCCGCGGAAACCGTGCTCGGGGCCGAACACCGCCGTGAGCCTGACGCGCGGGTCCTGGTGCATGACGTCGACGATGTGGCGGACGTCGCGGGTGATGCCGGTGGGGTTGGTGACGATCCCGACCTTCTGGCCGGACAGAAGCGTGTAGCCGTCGGCCGAGAGACGCTCGAAGCCGGTTCGCAGCTCCGGGGGTCCGGCTGCGGCTGGTACTGCCGGCAGGGCTGTCATCGTGGCCGATGCGAGAAGGCTCCGTCTGGACAGGTGCATGGGCGACCTCCGGGTGCGGGCGTGCGGGCCAAAATGCGGTTGCTCGCGCAGTTCCCCGCGCCGACGGGGTGTCAACCCTTCCCTCCCTACATACCGACTGGTTAGTCTGGCCGTACAGTCGAGGCGCGCCGCGCCGGATCGTGTCGAAGGAGACCATGGTGGAAGCCCTGCGGGATGCGGGAGTGGTCGTCACCGGAGCCGGGGGCGGCATCGGGGCCGCGCTGGCCCGCCGGTTCGCCGGCGAGGGGGCCCGCGTCGTCGTCAACGACCTGGACGGCGACAAGGCGAAGGCGGTCGCAGAGGAGATCGGCGGGATCGCCGTGCCGGGGGACGCCTCCGCGATCGTCGGCGCGGCCCGTGAGGCGCTCGGCGGCACCGTGGACGTCTACTGCGCCAACGCCGGCGTCGCCTTCGAGGACGCAGGTCCCGCAGAGCCCCTCGACGAGCGGTCCTGGGCGCTGTCGTGGGACGTCAACGTCATGGCACACGTACGCGCGGCCCACGCCCTGCTGCCGGAGTGGCTGGAGCGAGGGCGCGGCCGGTTCGTCTCCACCGTGTCGGCCGCCGGGCTCCTCACCATGATCGGCGCCCCCTCCTACAGCGCCACCAAGCACGGCGCCCTGGCCTTCGCCGAGTGGCTGGCGCTGACGTACCGCCACCGGGGGGTGAAGGTCCACGCGATCTGTCCGCAGGGCGTGCGCACCGACATGCTGGCCGCCACCGGCACGGCGGGCGACCTGGTCCTGCGGCCCACCGCGATCGAGCCGGAGGACGTCGCGGACGCCCTGCTCCGGGGCATGGAGGAGGACCGCTTCCTGATCCTTCCGCACCGTGAGGTCGCCGAGTACTACCGGGTGCGGGCCACTGCCCCCGAGCACTGGCTGTCGAACATGAACCACATCCAGCAGAAGTGGGAGGCCGCCCGCTGAGTCCGTCGCGCCCACCCGCCCGACCTGCGCGGGCGGGTCAGTGGCAGGATCTCCCGTAAACCCCACGCGGCAGAACTCACGCGGCATGGCGCACGCGGCGGACCTCACGCGACACACCTCACGGAAAGGCAGGTGGCGGCAGTGCCCAGGACGACGGACGGAGACGGCACGCCCGTCCCGCAGCGGCTGCTGGCCGCGGCCACTCGCCTCTTCGCCGAGCAGGGCTACGACCGCACCTCTGTGCAGGAGATCGTGGAGGCGGCCGGCGTCACCAAGGGTGCGCTGTACCACTACTTCGGCTCCAAGGACGACCTGTTGCACGAGGTGTACGCGCGCGTGCTGCGGCTTCAGCAGGAGCGGCTGGACACCTTCGCGAACGCCGACGAGCCCGTGGAGAAGCGGCTGAGGGACGCGGCGGCGGACGTCGTCGTCACGACGATCGAGAACCTCGACGACGCGATGATCTTCTTCCGCTCCATGCACCACCTGAGCCCGGAGAAGAACAAGCAGGTGCGCGCCGAGCGCCGGCGCTACCACGAACGCTTCCGCGCGCTCATCGAGGAGGGCCAGCGCGAGGGCGTCTTCTCCACGGCGACCCCCGCCGACCTGGTGGTGGACTACCACTTCGGCTCGGTCCACCACCTGTCGACCTGGTACCGCCCCGAGGGCCCGCTCGGCCCGCAGGAGGTCGCCGACCACCTGGCCGACCTGCTCCTGCGGGCACTGCGCCCGTAGCGGACCGCCGGCGACCACGGCCGCCGGTGACCGCACGGGCCGTCGGTGACCGCGCGGACCGTCAGTGCCCGCGCGGCCCGGGGTGCCTGCTGCGGGCCCCTACAGGTACTTCTTCAGCTCCCGTCGCGCCAGCGACCGCTGGTGCACCTCGTCCGGGCCGTCGGCGAGCCTCAGCGAGCGCGCCGCCGCATACAGCTCGGCCAGCGGGAAGTCCTGGCCCACGCCGCCGGCGCCGTGCAGCTGGACGGCCTGGTCGACGATGCCGACGACCGCCCTGGGCGTGGCGATCTTGATGGCCTGGATCTCGGTGTGGGCGCCCTTGTTGCCCACGGTGTCCATCAGCCAGGCCGTCTTCAGCACCAGCAGCCGCAGCTGCTCCACCGTCACCCGGGCGTCGGCGATCCACCCCTGGACGACGCCCTGCTGGGCCAGCGACTTGCCGAAGGCGGTGCGGGACACCGCACGCCTGCACATCAGCTCGATCGCCCGTTCGGCCATGCCGATCAGCCGCATGCAGTGGTGGATGCGGCCGGGGCCGAGCCGGGCCTGCGCGATGGCGAAGCCGCCGCCCTCCTCGCCGATCAGATTCGACACCGGCACGCGCACCTGGTCGAAGACCACCTCGGCGTGGCCGCCCTCGGAGTGGTCCTCGAAGCCGAAGACCCGCATCGCGCGCTTCACGGTGACGCCCGGGGTGTCACGCGGGACGAGGACCATGGACTGCTGGCGGCGGATGTCGGCGCCGTCCGGGTCCGTCTTGCCCATCACGATGAAGATCTTGCAGTCCGGGTTCATCGCCCCGGAGATGTACCACTTGCGGCCGGTGACGACGTACTCGTCGCCCTCACGCCGGATGCGGGTGGTGATGTTCGTGGCGTCGGAGGAGGCCACCTCCGGCTCGGTCATCGCGAACGCCGAGCGGATCTCGCCGGCCAGCAGCGGCTCCAGCCACTGCTTCTTCTGCTGCTCGCTGCCGAACTGCGCCAGCACCTCCATGTTCCCGGTGTCGGGCGCGGCGCAGTTCGTCACGGTGGGGGCGAGGTGCGGGGAACGGCCGGTGATCTCGGCGAGCGGGGCGTACTGGAGGTTGGTCAGCCCGGCGCCGTACTCGGTGTCCGGCAGGAAGAGGTTCCACAGGCCCTGCCGGCGCGCCTCGGCCTTCAGCTCCTCCACCACGGCCGGGGTCTCCCACGGGGACGCCAGGGCGGCCCGCTGTTCCACGGCCACCGCCTCGGCCGGGTACACGTACTCGTCCATGAAGGCGAGGAGCCTCGCACGCAGTTCCTCGGTGCGCGCATCGAACCCGAAGTCCATGTCCGTCAGCCTTCCTGGAGAGTGGTCAGTCCGTGATCGATGAAGACGGGCACGAGCTCGCCGATCCGGTCGAAGCCGCCCCCGACCGTCTTGCCCTGCGTGTAGCGGTAGTGGATGCCCTCCAGGATCACCGCGAGCTTGAACCAGGCGAACGCCGTGTACCAGGAGACGGCGGAGACGTCCCGCCCCGAGCGCGTGGCGTACCGCTCGATCAGCTCCTGCGCGCTGGGGTGCCCCGGCGCCTCGGCGGTCGTGGAGACGGGCGAGCCGGGCAGGCCGAGCGGCGTGCTGTACATCACCAGCAGGCCCAGGTCGGTCAGCGGGTCGCCGAGGGTCGACATCTCCCAGTCGAGGACCGCCCGGATCGTGTCGTCGGTGCCGATCAGGACGTTGTCGAGGCGGTAGTCGCCGTGTACGACGGTCGGAGCGGGGGAGGCCGGCAGGGCGCGGCCGAGGGCGGAGTGCAGCTCGTCGATGCCGGCCAGGTCGCGGTTGCGGGAGGCGTCCAGCTGCTTGGCCCAGCGGCGCAGCTGCCGGTCCAGGAAGCCCTCGGGCCGCCCGAAGTCCGCGAGGTTCACCTCGGCGGGGTTCACCGCGTGCAGCTCCACGAGGGTGTCGACCAGGGACAGCACCGCGCCCCGGGTGCGCTCCGCGCCGATCGCGGCGAGCTGGCCGGCCGTGCGGTACGGCGTGCCCTCGACGAAGTCCATGAGGTAGAAGGGGGCGCCGAGCACCTCCTCTTCCTCGCACAGCAGCACCGGACGGGGGACCGGAACCTCGGTCGGGTGCAGCGCGCTGATGACCCGGTGCTCGCGCTTCATGTCGTGCGCGGTGGCCAGGACATGGCCGAGGGGCGGGCGCCGTACGACCCACTTCGAGGTGCCGTCGGAGAGCAGGTAGGTGAGGTTGGACCGTCCGCCCTCGATCAGCCGGCCGGTCAGGGGTCCGTTGACCAGCCCGGGCCGATCCCGGTCGAGCAGGGCGCGCAGCCGGTCGAGATCGAGTCCGGGCGGGTGGTCGGCGCTCATCACATCACTCCTAGGCACGTGTTACGGAACCCGACTCATGATGCCGACCGGTCGGTATGCCGTCCAGTGCGCGGGCGCAACAGGACGTCGAACGTGATCGGGGCCACGATAGGCCGCCACCTCCTGTGGGGGCACCCCGGTTGCGTGACCCGCGAGCACCTCGGAGGGTCGAGGGCATGAAGGCCATCAGCTACAGCCGCTACGGCGGACCCGAGGTGCTGGAGTACGGCGAGGTGCGCGACCCGAAGGTCGGCCCCGACCAGGTGCTGGTCAAGGTGCGCGCGGCGGCCGTCAACCCGGTCGACTGGAAGTGCCGCGAGGGCTATCTCGACCCCGTCCTCGACGCCGTCTTCCCGGTCGTCCCCGGCTGGGACGTCAGCGGCGTGGTGGTGCAGCCGGGCGTCTCGGTCCCGGAGTTCGCCGTCGGTGACGAGGTCATCGGGTACGTCCGCGAGGACTTCCTGTCCCGGGGCACCTTCGCCGAGTACGTCGCCGCGCCCGTGCGCACCCTCGCCCGCAAGCCGCGCAACCTGTCCTTCGAGGAGGCCGCCGGGCTGCCGCTGGCCGGGCTCACCGCCTACCAGGTGCTCGTCCAGGCGCTGGCGGTCGAACGCGGCCAGACCGTGCTGGTGCACGCGGCGGCCGGCGGCGTCGGCTCCCTGGCCGTCCAGATCGCCGCCCATCTCGGCGCCCGGGTCATCGGCACGGCGAGCGAGCGCAACCACGACTTCGTACGGCAGCTCGGCGGCGAGCCGGTCACCTACGGCGAGGGCCTGGCCGAACGCGTGCGCGGGCTCGCGCCGGAGGGCGTGGACGCGGTCTTCGACACGGTCGGCGGTGAGGCGCTCAGCATCTCGGCCGAACTGCTCGCCTCCGAAGGCCGGCTGGTGTCGATCGCCGATCCGGACGTGGTGGGCTACGGCGGCCGCTACTGCTTCGTCCGTCCCGACGCCGAGGACCTGCGGCACCTGTCCGAGCTGGCGGAGCAGGGAGTCGTGTCCGTGCACGTCCAGCAGACCTTTCCGCTGGACCGGACAGCGGACGCGCACCGGGTGAACCAGGAGGGCCGCACCCGGGGCAAGATCGTCGTGACCGTCGACTGGCCGGACTGACTGAGTCCCGCGTAACACCACCAGGACCGCCTACACCACGAGTACGGCCGCACACACCGCCGTCGCCACCGTGCACAGCACGGCCGCTGTCGCATACCGGGGCGGCAGCACCGGCGGCCGGGTGTGCACGGTGAGGGCGTGGATACGGCGCTGGGCCACCCACAGGAAGCCCAGCCAGAGCACGGCGCACAGAGCACCCATGACGACGGCAAGGGCCGTCACACCTGCGTGCAGGGCGGTCCGGGCCGCGAGCACGGCCGCCACGGACGCGGACAGGGTCGTACGACGCCAGGCCAGCCGGGTGCGCTCCGGCTGCAGCCCGGGGTCCCGGCCCGCCGGGTCTACCCCGCCCATCCGGCCAGCACCACGACGACCATCGCGACGGCCACCGCCGCCACCACCACGCCCAGCAGAGCCGGGAACCGGGAGGCGGGCAGGTCCTCGCCGCGCCGCATGGCCCGCTCGCAGCGCACCCAGTGGTTCACCGCGCGCAGGGAGCACAGCACCCCGGCGCCGAGCAGCGCGAGGGCCAGCCCGACCCGCCACGCCCGGGGCAGGTCCGGCAGGAACTGGTCCACCGCGAATCCGCCGCCGATCAGCGCGAGCGCCGTGCGCAGCCAGGCAAGGAACGTGCGTTCGTTGGCCAGGGAGAAGCGGTAGTCGGGCGTGCCGCCCTCCGCCCGCACCTGCTCCGGCGCGAACCACAGCCGCAGGTTCCGTACGAATCCGATCACGTCAAGGACCCTACCGGCGGGTCAGCGCGCCGCCCGGAACGCCCGCAGCCGCTCGTACGCCGCGAGCCCGTCCGGCACCCACTCCCACTCGCCGAGCCGCCGCTCGACCTCCTCCTCGGGCAGGTAGGCGTACCACTGGACCTCCTCCGCCTGCGGCTGCACCGGCAGTTCGCAGCGCACCTCGTACACCGCCGACCACCAGCTCTGCCCGGCCCCGTTGTCGTAGAGGAACGTGAACAGGCGGGACGGCCGGGCCAGCCCGTGCACGCCCAGTTCCTCCTCGGCCTCGCGCAGCGCGGCGTCGTCGTAGGACTCGCCCGCGCCCACGACCCCGCCGACGAACATGTCGTAGAGCGAGGGGAACACCAGCTTGGTGGCCGTACGGCGGTGCACGAAGAGCCGCCCGGCCGCGTCCCGGGCCTGCACGAACACGCATCGGTGGCGCAGCCCCCTGGCGTACACCTCGCCGCGCGGTGCCTGGCCGACGACCCGGTCGTGCTCGTCGACGATGTCGAGGATCTCCTCAGCGGGATTCATACGGACCATCCAAGCAGCACCGGCCGGCCGACGGTCCTGGGCAGCTCAGCGCGGCTGGAGGTTCTGTGCCGGCTGCTCCTGCGCCTGGCCGCGGGGCATCGCCGGGTGCAGGCTGAGCAGCACGATGCCCGCGACGACGGCCGCCAGACCCGCCGCCTCCCAGGCCAGCGCCCCGGTGTCGGTGCGCAGCCGGTCGCCGAGGAAGCCCACCCCGCACAGGATGCCCGCCAGCGGCTGGGCCGCGGTGAGGGCGGGCAGCGACATCCGCAGCGGAGCAGTCTCGAACGCGCTCTGCACCAGGATCAGCCCGGTGACACCCAGCACCAGCACCCCGTAGGGATGCCAGCCGGTGAACAGCTCCCCGAAGCCGCCGTCGGAGAAGCGGGTACTGCTCACCCGGGTCAGCGCGTCCTGCACGCCGTACAGCAACCCGGCGGCCAGACCCAGCAGCACCGGGGCCCATATCAGGCGCGAGCGCTTGGCGTAGGCGGTCAGCAGCAGTGCCGAGCCGACCACGAGGCCGATGATCAGCCAGTGGCGCAGCGGATCGGTGACGGCGGTGCCGCCGTGCGGCTGGCCCGCGACGATGAACGCCGTCACCCCGCCCGCGAGCAGCACGAGGCCCGACGCGCCCTGGTGGCTCAGCTTGTGTTTGGTCTGGTGCCGGGACAGGGCGAAGGCGAACAGGAGGTTCGTCGCCAGCAGCGGCTCGACGAGCGAGATCTCGCCCTTGCCCAGAGCGACCGCGCCCAGGATCATGCCGGCCACCATCAGCCCGATGCCGCTCAGCCAGCGCGGCATCTTCATCAGGTCCAGCAGCAGCCGGGGCGAGAGGAAGTCGCTCAGGGGTGCCTGCTGGGCGGCGTTCTGCTGGAGCACGAATCCGAAGCCCAGACAACAGGCCGCGCTCACGGCGAGAAGGAGAACCAGAACGGACACGCTGCGAACCTCGATCATCCGGCCGGACCACGGGTGCGTAGTGGCCGACTGTAGCGCCCGGGACGGCACTGCCCCGGCGACGACGGGGCCGTACGGCCATCGTCCGCCGCCCGGCGCAATGGCGCCATGGCGCACGCCGCGGATCCACCGGACCCCCCCGTCCGTTCCCTGCGTGACCGTCTCTGCCCCACCACGTGCCTCGTGTGCCGCCCCCCGGTGCGGAGACGGGAACGGGGGCACGGCGGAACCTCCTGTCGCGTTCGCCCGGTCCTGTGCAGCCCGCCCCGCCGAGGCCGCGGCCCTGTACCTCGGCCCGCACGCGACCCGCGTGCCCTGGTCCCCCCACGGCGACCCGCCCGCGGCCTTCCGTACGGCCCGCGCCCGTGCCCTGACACCATGAGCGCTGCACGAGCGGTCCTCGGCCACTCGGGAGCGGCCCTCGGCGATGACCGCAGTCCTTACGAAACCCTGACCGACGGCCGTACTCCCTGGCCCCACGGGCGCCCGAGTGCTCGAATGATGCCGTGAACCCTGAACGATCCGCGGCGTCCGACCCGGAGGGCAGGCCGATGGGCCGCCGCATCTTCCTCGGCACGCTCGGTCTCGGCGCCCTCGGCATGGCCGCCGCACCGGTCCTGCAACACGGCCTGGAGGACTTCCTCGGCAGCGTCGCCGGCAAGGACCCCACGGGCCTTACCGGACTCCTGCCCAACGGCGGTGGCTTCCGCTACTACTCGGTCGCCTCGTCCGTCCCGCACAAGGGCCCCGCGGACTACCGGCTCACCCTCGACGGCCTCGTGGACCGCCCGCACACCTACACCCTCGCCGAGCTGCGTGCCCTGCCCCGGACCCGGGTGGTCAGGGACGTCCAGTGCGTGACCGGGTGGCGGGTCCCGGGCACCCCCTTCGAGGGCGTACGCCTCCGCCATCTGCTGGACCTGGCGGGCGTCCGTCCCTCCGCCAAGGCCCTCCGCTTCACCTGCTTCGACGGCACCTACACCGAGAGCCTCACCCTCGAGCAGGCCCGCCGGTCCGACGTCCTGGTCGCGCTGCGCATGCACGACAAGGACATCGGCCATGACCACGGCGGCCCCGTGCGCCTCTACGTGGCCCCTATGTACTTCTACAAATCCGCCAAGTGGCTCTCCGGCATCACCGTCACCGACCACGTCCGGCCCGGCTACTGGGAGGAACGCGGCTACGACGTCGATGCCTGGGTCGGCCGTTCGAACGGACGTTCAGATGACCCTACAAGCTGACGTTCCGGCGCCGCCGGGCGCCCGGATCCGCCGCTTCAGCCGGGCCGAGCGATGGGTGCACCGCACCACGGCCGTGCTCATGGGGATCTGCGTGGTGACGGCGGCCGTCCTCTACATCCCGCAGTTCGCCGTCCTGGTCGGCCGCCGTGAACTGGTCGTCCGCGTCCACGAGTGCGCGGGCCTGGCGCTGCCGGTGCCGGTCCTGCTGGGTCTGGCCTCCCGCGCCTTCCGGGCCGACCTCGGCTTCCTCAACCGCTTCGGCCCGCACGACCGGGTCTGGCTGCGGGCCGTGCTCCGCCGCGACCGCCGGCGCGCCTCCCGCCCCGCGGGCAAGTTCAACGCGGGGCAGAAGATCTACGCGGCCTGGATCGCCGGGGCGAGCCTGGTCATGCTCGGCACCGGCCTGATCATGTGGTTCACCCACCTCACCCCCTTGATGTGGCGCACCTCGGCGACGTTCGTCCACGACTGGCTGGCCCTGACGATGAGCGTGGTCCTGGCCGGGCACATCGGCATGGCGCTCGGTGACCCGGAATCGAGAAGAGGTCTGCGGACGGGATCGGTGAGCAGGGACTGGGCGGCGAGGGAGCACTCACTCTGGCGCCCGTGACGGTTCCCGTGGCTCCCTCGCCCCGGAGAGACGGCTTCGTCGCGCCGAACGGCCGCCGCGGACGGCTTCCCTCCTCCGGACGCATTCCTCCGCACGGTCCGCCCCGCGGGAAACGAGCGGCCCACCCGCTCCTCGAGCGGGTGGGCCGCCATCGCCGTACTGCCTGGGGATCGCGAGGACCCCGGACCGGCCCTAGATCACGAGGGACAGCAGCAGGACCAGTGAGCCGGCGACCACGGAGATGATCGTCTCCATGATCGACCAGGTCTTGATGGTCTGCCCCACGTTCAGCCCGAAGTACTCCTTCACCAGCCAGAACCCGGCGTCGTTGACATGGCTGAAGAACAGCGAGCCGGCGCCGATGGCGAGGACCAGCAGGGAGGCGTGCGCGGTCGACATGTCCGCGGCCAGAGGGGCGACCAGGCCGGCCGCCGACACCGTCGCCACGGTCGCCGAGCCGGTGGCCAGCCGGATACCGACCGCGATCAGCCAGCCCAGCAGCAGCGCCGGGATCGACCAGTCCTTGGAGACGTCAAGGATCATCTGGCCCACGCCGGAGTCGATCAGCGTCTGCTTGAACCCGCCGCCCGCGCCGACGATCAGCAGGATGCCGGCGATGGGCATCAGACCCTTGTCGACGGTCTGCTGGATGCGCTCCTTGCTGAACCCGGCGGGCCGGCCCAGCGTGAAGATGCCGACGAGCACGGCGGCGAGCAGGGCGACGAGCGGGGAGCCGACGACGTCGAAGACGCGCTGCGTCGTCTGCGTCGGGTCGTCGACGACGATGTCCACCAGCGCCTTGGCCAGCATCAGGACGACCGGCAGCAGCACGGTGGCCAGCGTGGCGCCGAAGCCCGGACGGCGCTCCAGCTCCTCCGAGGGGCGCTGCGGAAGCATCCGCTCGGGCGCCGGGACGTCCACCCAGCGGGCGGCGACCCGGGAGAACAGCGGGCCCGCGATGATCACCGTCGGTATGGCGACCAGGATGCCGAGCGCCAGGGTCACGCCCAGGTTGGCCTTGACCGCGTCGATGGCCACCAGCGGGCCGGGGTGCGGCGGGATGAGACCGTGCATCACGGACAGACCGGCGAGTGCGGGGATGCCGATGCGCATCAGGGAGTAGTTGCCGCGCTTGGCGACCATGAGCACGACCGGGATCAGCAGCACGATGCCGACCTCGAAGAACAGCGGCAGACCGATCACCGAGGCGATGAGCACCATCGCCCACGGCATCCACCGCCCGCCCGCCTTGGCGAGGATCGTGTCCACGATCTGGTCGGCGCCGCCGGAGTCGGCGAGCAGCTTGCCCAGGATCGCCCCGAGCGCGATCAGCACACCCACGCCGCCGACCGTGGTGCCGAGACCGGTGGTGAAGCTGAGGATGGCCTTGTCGAGCGGTGCCCCGGCGACCGCCCCGAGCACCAGCGACCCGATGGTCAGGGACAGGAAGGCGTGGAGCTTGAAGCGGGTGATGAGCAGGACGATGACGGCGATGCCCGCCAGGACGGCGATGGCGAGCTGGGCGTGGCCGGCGGAGGTGATGGGCGCAGGCGCGTCCGCTGCCAGCAGCTCGACGTTGAGTCTGGTCACGGGGGTTCCTCGCAGGAGTGGGAACGGGGAGAGGGATGTCGTCGCGGTAGGGGGAGTTACCGCGGCGCGTCGGTGTCGGTGTCTGTGTCGTTGTCGGGGAGCGTCGCGAGTGCCCTGACGGCCCGCTCGGTGATCTCCTCGGGGCTGCCGGAGACGTCCACGGCCACACCCGCCTCGTCCGGCTCCAGCGGCTGGAGCGTGGCGAACTGGGAGTCCAGCAGCTTGGCCGGCATGAAGTGACCCTGCCGGTGCGACATCCGGTCCTCGATGAGCTTGCGGTCGCCCGTGAGGTGCACGAACACGACACCGGGGGCCTCGGCGCGGAGGCGGTCACGGTAGGACCGCTTCAGCGCGGAGCTGCTGACCACCCCGCCGAGCCCGGCCCGCCCGTGAGCCCAGTGGCCGATGGCGTCGAGCCAGGGCCACCTGTCCTGGTCGTCGAGCGGGATCCCGGCCGACATCTTGTCGATGTTGGCCTGGGGGTGGAAGTCGTCGCCCTCGGCATACGGAACGCCGAGCCGGGCGGCGAGCAGAGGACCGATGGTGGTCTTGCCCGTGCCGGCGACGCCCATCACCACGACGACGTGGGGGGTACGCATTGCTGCCTCGCTGTCTTCCTCGACATGACGTCCGACTACTGACGTCGGCTAGATGAAACCCATTAGGTACGACGAATTCAAGCCTCTGTGACAAATAAGTCTGACTTTTTGTTCCCGTGACCCGCCCCGTACTCTGAGTGCATGAGCACACCGGGCCGGGGGCTGCACGGCCGCGTACTGGACACCCTCGGCCCCGCGATCACCGCGGGTGAGTACCCGCCGGGCAGCGTCCTGCGCACCGACGAGCTGGCCCAGCACTTCGAGGTGTCACGGTCCGTGATGCGTGAGGCGGTCCGCGTCCTGGAATCGATGCACCTGGTGGAGTCCCGCCGTCGCGTGGGCGTGACGGTCCGCCCGAAGTGCGAGTGGAACGTCTACGATCCGCAGGTCATCCGCTGGCGCCTCGCGGGCGCCGACCGCCCGCACCAGCTGCGCTCCCTGACCGTGCTGCGCTCCGCGGTCGAACCGGTGGCGGCGGGCCTGGCGGCGACACAGGCCACGGCGGAGCAGTGCGCCGAACTCACCGAGTGCGCGCTCGGCATGGTGGCCAACTCACGCGGTCACAAGCTGGACAAGTACCTGGTCCACGACATCGCCTTCCACCGGGTGATCCTCACGGCCTCGGGCAACGAGATGTTCGCCCGCCTCGGCGACGTCGTCGCCGAGGTGCTCGCCGGCCGCACCCACCACGAGGTCATGTTCGAGGACCCCGACCCCGCGGCCGTCACCCTGCACGTCCAGGTCGCGGAGGCGGTCCGCGAGGGCGACGCCGCGCGCGCCGAACAGCTGACCCGGGAGATCACCATGGGCGCCCTCCACGAACTGGACATCCTGGCGCCGTAGCGCCCGTTCAGCGGAGACCCCGGCTACTCCAGGAAGTCCCCGTCGACGTACACCCACGCCCCGTCGACCCGCTCGAACCGGCTGCGCTCGTGCAGCGAGCCGCCCCGGTAGGAGGCCCGGAAGGTCACGGTCCCCTCCTGGTGGAACGCGGAGCCGTCGGTGCGGTCCAGGATCTCCAGCCCCGTCCACCGCATGCCCGGATCCAGCTCCAGCCGCGCGGGCCGGGTCCGCGGATGCCACGTCCGCAGCAGGTATCCCGCATCCCCCTTCACGAACGCGCTGTACCGGGACCGCATGAGCGCCTCGGCGGTCGGCGCCGCCGCCGTACCGGAGTGGAAACGGCCGCAGCAGGCGTCGTAGGGCTCGGGCAGGCCGCAGGGGCAGGTACGCGTGGTCATGGACCCATTCTGCCCGGCCCCGGGGAGGCGCCCTGAGCCCCGGCGAGGCACAGTGGAAGGACCCCGCCCGCGGTCTCGCCACGCAGTGAGGAGGGACGGACGATGTCTCGACCCGCGAGCAGTCGTCCCGTGTCCGGCAAGGAATGGCGGCTGCACCTGTACCTGTCCGAACACGACCCGGACACCACCGCCCGGATCGTCCTGGACACCGGCGACAACGTCCTGGAGAGCCACGCGGAGGCCCGCCGCAGCCCCGAGGACGAGGACATACCGGAGATCGGCGACGAACTCGCTGCCGGACGAGCGCTGATCGCCATGGGCCGTCTGCTGCTGACCGCGGCCGAAGACGACATCAAGGCGGTGGGCGGGGCCGACACGACGACTCCCACCGCCCTTTGGCAGCCCATGGAATGACCCGGGCATGCGCGAGGACACCGTCACCCTTTTCCTCGCCGGCGACGTCATGCTCGGCCGCGGCGTCGACCAGATCCTCCCGCACCCGGGCGACCCCACCCTGCGGGAGGACTACCTGCGCGACGCGCGGGCCTACGTCGCCCTCGCGGAGGCGGCGAACGGCCCGGTACCCCAGCCGGTGGATCCCGCCTGGCCCTGGGGCGAGGCCCTCGCGGTCCTGGACCGGGCCGCGCCCGACGTACGCGTGATCAACCTGGAGACCGCCGTCACCCGCGACGGCGACTTCGCGCCCGGCAAGGCCGTCCACTACCGGATGCATCCGGCCAACCTCGCCTGCCTGGCCGCCGTCCGCCCGGACGTCTGCGTCCTCGCCAACAACCACGTGCTCGACTTCGGGCCACTGGGCCTGGAGGAGACCCTGGACTCGCTCGCACGGGCGGGGCTGCGGACGGCAGGAGCGGGCCGCGACGAGGACGCGGCATGGCAGCCCGCGATCGTCCCGCTGCCGGGCGGCGGACGCGTGCTGGTCTTCTCCTTCGGGATGCCCTCCAGTGGCATCCCGCGCGGTTGGGCGGCGACCGCCGAACGGGCCGGCGTGGCCCTGGTGCCCGCACCCACCGCCGGCGCGGCGGGGGACTTCGCCGACCGTCTGCGGGGCACCGGACGACCGGGTGACGTCGTGGTCGCCTCCGTCCACTGGGGCGCCAACTGGGGATACGCCGTCTCCGGCGCCGAGGTCCGCTTCGCGCACGCGCTCGTCGACGCCGGCGCCGACATCGTGCACGGTCATTCCTCCCACCACCCGCGTCCCCTGGAGGTGTACCGGGACAGGCTCATCCTGTACGGCTGCGGGGACCTCGTGGACGACTACGAGGGCATCGGCGGCTACGAGCGCTACCGGGACGACCTGCGGCTGCTGTACCTGGTCGTGGCCGGAACCGGAACCGGCCGCCTGACCGGACTGCGCATGGTGCCCCTCCAGGCGCGTCGGATGCGCCTGGAGCACGCCTCCCCGCAGGACACCACCTGGCTGTGCACGGTCCTCGACAGTCACAGCCGGGGCTTCGGAACCCGCGTCGAGCAGAGGGAGGAGGGCCTGCTCACCGCGCGCGCCGACGACACCGCAGGAGCCGAAAAACCAAGAGACCCCTGATCAACAGGGGTCTCCACTGGTGTCCGAGGGGGGACTTGAACCCCCACGCCCGATAAAGGGCACTAGCACCTCAAGCTAGCGCGTCTGCCATTCCGCCACCCGGACAAGGTGTCTGTCGTGCGGGGTTTCCCTCGCGGCGACGAAGGAAACATTACCAGGCTTTCGGGGGTGGCTGATCACCCCCCGTCTCCGGTGCCGGTCCGGCCTGAACGGCGTGTGACGGGCCGGGACCGGTCTTGGGAACGGGCGGGCCCGGGGGCAGGATGAGGGGACCATCAGTGACAGCGGGAGGATGCAGCGTGAGCCAGACGGACACGGGCAAGGGCACGACCGGTGAGGACGAGGTCGTCGACCTCTGCCGCGAGCTGATCCGGTTCGACACCAGCAACTACGGCGACCACTCCGGGTCGGGAGAGCGCAAGGCCGCCGAGTACGTCGCCGAGAAGCTCGCCGAGGTCGGGCTGGAGCCGGAGATCTTCGAGTCGCACCCGGGCCGCGCCTCCACGGTGGCCCGCATCGAGGGCGAGGACCCGTCCCGGCCGGCGCTGCTCATCCACGGCCACCTGGACGTCGTACCCGCCAACGCGGACGACTGGACCCACCACCCGTTCTCCGGCGAGGTCACCGACGGGTGCGTCTGGGGGCGTGGTGCGGTGGACATGAAGGACATGGACGCGATGACGCTCGCGGTCGTGCGCGACCGGGTGCGCAGCGGGCGGCGCCCGCCGCGGGACATCGTGGTCGCCTTCCTCGCCGACGAGGAGGCCGGCGGGACGTACGGCGCCCGTCACCTGGTCGACAACCACCCCGGGCTGTTCGAGGGCGTCACCGAGGCGATCAGCGAGGTGGGCGGGTTCTCGTTCACCGTGAACGAGCAGCGGCGGCTGTACCTGATCCAGACGGCCGAGAAGGGCATGCACTGGATGAAGCTCACCGTGGCCGGTACGGCCGGCCACGGGTCGATGATCCACCGGGACAACGCGATCACCGAGCTGTCCGAGGCCGTGGCCCGCGTCGGCCGGCACCGGTTCCCGGTGCGGGTCACCAAGACCACCCGCGCCTTCCTCGACGAACTCGGCGACGCACTCGGCACCGAGCTGGACCCGGAGGACATGGAGTCCACCCTCGCCAGGCTCGGCGGCATCGCCAAGCTCATCGGCGCCACCCTGAGCAACACGGCCAACCCCACCCAGCTGAACGCCGGTTACAAGGTCAACGTCATTCCGGGCGAGGCCACGGCCCATATCGACGGACGGTTCCTGCCGGGCCACGAGGAGGAGTTCCTCAGCGACCTCGACCGGCTCCTCGGCCCCCACGTCCGGCGCGAGGACGTGCACTCCGACAAGGCGCTGGAGACCGGCTTCGACGGGGCTCTGGTGCAGGCCATGCAGTCCGCGCTGCTGGCCGAGGACCCGACCGCGAAGGCGATCCCCTACATGCTCTCCGGCGGCACCGACGCCAAGTCCTTCGACGACCTCGGCATCCGCGGCTTCGGCTTCGCCCCGCTCAAGCTGCCGCCGGAGCTGGACTTCGCCGGCATGTTCCACGGCGTGGACGAGCGGGTGCCGGTGGACGGGCTGAAGTTCGGCGTGCGGGTGCTCGACCGGTTCATCGACGCGTCGTGAGGCTCCGGCCCACAGTTATCGGGCGTTCGTGCGACCTCTACTGAGAAGGGTGAATGCGACCATAAGCTCGTAGCTCCATTACTCCCTCCTCGTTACAGGTGATGCGATCCCGCACCTTGGGATCGTATTGCCAACAAGGAGGAACAATGATCAAGAAGGTCGTCGCTGCTGCGGCTGCCACCGGTGGGCTGGTTCTCGCGGGCGCGGGCCTCGCCGTCGCCGACTCCGGGGCCCAGGGTGCCGCCGTGCACTCGCCGGGCATCGCTTCCGGCAACGTCGTCCAGGCGCCCGTCCACGTGCCGGTGAACGCGTGCGGCAACACGATCAACGTGATCGGGCTCCTGAACCCCGCCTTCGGCAACCCTTGCGTCAACAGGTGACGCGGAATTCCTAGGGGCGTCTTGATTCACCGTCGGCCCCGGAGCGCGCGCCATGCACTCCGGGGCAGAGCGGTCTTTCTTTCCACGAGCGTGAAGGCAGGGGGGAATTCGACAATGCGACAGAGCACCCGCAAAAGCCTGATGACCATGGCCGCCGCGACCGGGGTGATCGCCGCGGTGAGCGGCTACGCCCACGCGGACTCGGGCGCGGTGGGCTCAGCCACCGGCTCGCCCGGCGTACTGTCCGGCAACACGGTGCAGGCGCCGGTGCACGTGCCGGTGAACGTGTGCGGGAACACGGTGAACGTCATCGGTCTGCTCAACCCGTCGGTGGGCAACGGCTGCGCCGACCGCGGTGGGCAGGGCACCACCTCCGGCGGCCACGGCGGCTCGCACGCGGCCGGCTCAGCCACCGGCTCGCCCGGCGTACTGTCCGGCAACACGGTGCAGGCGCCGGTGCACGTGCCGGTGAACGTGTGCGGGAACACGGTGAACGTCATCGGTCTGCTCAACCCGTCGGTGGGCAACGGCTGCGCCGACCGCGGTGGGCAGGGCACCACCTCCGGCGGCCACGGCGGCTCGCACGCCGGCGGGCACACCGGGGGTTCGCCCGGCGTCGGCTCCGGCAACACCGTGCAGGTGCCGGTCGACGTGCCGGTCAACGTGTGCGGCAACAGTGTGGATGTCATCGGCGTCGGCAACGCCGCCACGGGCGACGGCTGCGGCAACGGCGGCCGGCAACACCAGCCGCCGGGCAACCCCGGTACTCCGGGGAGCCCGGGTCATCCCGGTCACCCAGGTCATCCTGGTCACCCGGGTCACCCGGGTCATCCCGGTCACCCCGGCCACCCGGGCCACCCGGCCCACCCCGGTACACCGCACCACCCGGGAAAGCCGGGCACGCCGCCCGCCACGGGCGGTCACACGCCCCACGGCACCACCCAGGTCAGCCTGCCGGGCGGACGTTCCGACCGGCCTCTGACCGCCGCGCAGCTCGCGCACACGGGCAGTGACCTGCCGCTGGGCCTCGCGCTGCCGGTGAGCGGCGGCGCGCTGCTCGCGGGAGCAGTGCTGTACCGCAAGGCGCGGGCTTCCGCCTAGCGCGGAGCGCGATGACGGAGCGGGTCCCGCCGGACGGCAGGGCCCGCTCCGGTCATGTGGCCCGCCTCACCACGTGGCCCGCACCTGGCGGATGATCCGCCGGCGCAACCGCACCTTGCGGCTGCCGTCGCGCAGCAGGCTCAGTCGGTCCAACTCCCAGTGTCCGTACTCGGCATGGTCCGTCAGCAGACGTGTCGCCTCCTTGCGGGAGACCCCGCGTGGCACGTACACGTCGACAAATTCGTATTCCGGCATCGCATCTATTGTGCGGGCTGGTGCCTGGTACGGATAGCGTCTGCACTATGTCTGATGCTGTGCAGCCCACCGCTGCCGAGGTACGCGCCGCCGCCGAGGCGATCAAGACCGCGCTCGACCGTCATCTGGCGGCGGTCGAACGCCGGTCGGGAGAGGACGACCCCGCCGTCTACGAGGCGTTCAACCAGCTGGCCGCTGCCGCCGAGGTGTACGACGAGCTGCTCTACGACCGCTACGACGAGGTCACCCCCTTCGAGATCCCCGGTGCGGACGACTCGCTCCCACCGTACGCGGGCCCCGAGGAGCCGAACGCGATCAGCGTGCTGATCCGCCGCGACTACACGGTGGCGGAACCCCACCGGCTGCTGGCGCAGGCCCAGCGGGTCGAGGCGGCGGAGTACGAGGACGGCGGCGAGGACGCCGATGCCGTGGGCACCGTTCCCGGGGCGTTGGGCGTCCTCTTCGGCGAGTTCGAACCGGACGAGATCGCTTCCCGGCACAAGGAGTTCGGCCTGGAGGAGGGCGACTCCACGCTCTGGGTCACCGCCGCGGAGGAGCCCGCCGAGGCCGGTGAGTGGCTGGAGGCGCCGTTCGAGGAGACCGATCCGCAGCGGGTGGTCTGCCGGTTCGACGTCAGCGCGGTCTTCGACGACGAGGAAGACGACGAGGACGGCGACGACCACGACGAGGACGGCGAGGAGGAGTAGGGGTCGCCGGGCTCCGAATGGTGAGGTGAACGGCGGTGCCGCGCGGCCCGGGGCCGCTGCGGCACCGCCCAGGTGCCGGGCGTCAGCCCGCTGCCGGTACCTGGGTGCGCAGCAGCGTCTGCAGGCGCGTCGTGCGGGGCTTGGCCGGGATCTGTGCCACCGCCCTGGACAGTGCCTGCTCCACGCCGTGCACCACCGACAGATGGCGCTCGGCCCGGCCGAACGCCGTGTACACCCACGGCCTGCTGAGCGCCTGCGCGGCGTCGCCGGGCAGCACGACGACCGCCGCAGGCCACCGGCCGCCTACCGCCTGGTGCGCGGTCAGCGCCCAGCCGTGCCGCACGCACTGCTCCACCCGCTCCCGCGGTACGACGACCCGGGCGCCCGCGCACGACAGGTGCAGCCCGTCGGCGTCGGCCTGTACGACCGTGCCCGGCACGGTACGGCCCGCGGCGGGGGAGTAGGCGATCCGGTCGCCGGGATCGAAGCCGCCGAACCGGCCGGGGCCCGGGTTGAGGCGCTCCTTGAGGGCGGTGTTGAGGACACGGGTGCCCGCGGCGCCCCCGTGGCCCGGGGTGATCACCACGGTCTGTCCGGCGGGGACGCCGATCGCCCGCGGCACCGAGTCGGCGACCAGCTGCACGGTCCGGTGCACGGCCTCGCCCGCGTCCCGCACCGGCACGATGACGATCTCCTTGCCGGGCGCCCCGACCTGGTTCAGCTCGCCGACGCCGATGCCGGAGACCAGCTCGCCGAGCGGGCCGGCGTCCGGAGTGCGGGAGGCGATCTGCGGGCACACGCGGGCCGCGAGCAGGTCGGCGAAGACCCGCCCGGGTCCGGCCGACCACAGCACCGCCGGGTCGCCGCTCAGTACCAGCCGTACGCCGTCGGGCAGCGACTCCACCAGCATCGCGGCGCATTCGACGTCGAGTTGGGGGGCGTCCAGGACGATCAGCAGGTCCAGGTCCAGGGCGCCGTCCGCGTCCCGGCCGGGCCCTTCCGCACCGGAGAGCAGACCGGCGACCGTGCCGACGGACGCGGACTCCCCGGCGCCACCCAGGAGTTCGGCGAAGCGGCGGCTCCCGTCCGGGGTGTGGCAGGCCGCCCAGGCGCGCAGCCCCGCGGCGCGGGCGGCACCGAGCAGCGCGGCCGGCTCGGCGCGGGCCGCCTCGCCACCGGTGTGCAGCACCAGGCCGGACCCGAGGACCGCGCGCGCCAGCTCGGCCGCGCCGCCCGTCGCCCCGGCGACCGCAGCCTGCCAGGGTGGGGCGGCTTCCTTGGGCAGCGAGTCGAGCAGGCGGGCCAGGCCGTCCGCGAGGCTCTCCTCGGCGAGCGCGTAGCGCTCCAGTCCGACGAGGACCCGCACAGGCCGCTCCGCCTCCTCGCCCTCCTCCCCGCCGGCCTCGGCGTCCCGTGCCGTGCGGTCCGGAGCGCCGGGCTCGTCCAGGGCGTCCTGGAAGACCAGGGCCTCGCCCTCCGCGAGTGTGCTCTGCACCGCCGCGTCCGGGTCGGGCACGGCGCGCCGGGCGAGCGCCTCGGTGAGCACGGGCAGTTCCAGGGCGGTGTGCCCGGCCAGGGCCGCCTGCTCCAGGAGCCAGCCGGACATGGCACGACCCCGCCGCTCGTCGTCAGGCCCGCACGCGGCGCCGAGCAGAGCCCGCGCGAACCCGTCGGCCTGCTCGGGCCGTACACCGCCGACACGGAGCAGCTGCCAGGGATCCTCGCGCAGCACGGTGTCGGCGCCCTCGCCCAGGGCCGTGGCCACCTGGGGCGCAAGTGCGTCGGGTGCGCCGCCCGCGGCCAGCACGCGGCGGACGGCCTCGACGGTCTGCGGAGCCGGGACTCCGGGCGCCGTGACGGCGGGGGTCGGCTGCGGCCGGTTGACGGGCTCCGCAGCCGGGCGGCGCGGAGCCGCCACGGGCTCGGCGAAGACCGTGGCCACCGGCTTCTCGCCACTCTCCACCGCACGGACCGCCGCGAGCAGGTCGGCCGCCTTGCCGCTCAGCTTGGCGCCGCTCTCGATCGGGGCCTTCTTCTCGGCCTTGCGGCGCTCGATGCGCTCCCGCTCGATCCGCTGGGCGGCCAGCTCGGCCTCCGCTTCGGACGCTGCGGGCCCGTCGCCGGAACCTTCGGCCGAGACCCCCGTCCCGTCCTGCTCGCCCCCACCGTCACCGGCCCCCTCGCCGGTGCCCACGGCGTCACCGGATCCATCGTCCTCGCCGGTGCCCTCGGCGTCGTCCGCCGTGTCCCGCTCCGGGGTGTCCGGGCGCTCCGGGGCCTCCGGGATGTCCGGGGTCCCCGGCCCGGTTTCCTCCGTCGTCTCCGGGGTCTCCGGCTCCGTGCTCACAGCGTGCTCCAGTCGTGATCGGGATAGCGGTGCACGGGCGCCGACACGTCGTCGAGAGCCCGGCAGATCTCGTCAGGAAGACTAAGCGCCTCCACTGACAATGCCGCCGTGAGCTGCTGCGCGTTGCGTGCGCCGACGATCGGCGCGGTCACACCGGGCCGGTCCCGGACCCAGGCGAGGGCCACCTGGAGCGGGGTGACCGCGAGTCCGTCCGCGGCGGTCGTCACCGCGTCCACGATGCGGGCGGCGGTGTCGTCCAGGTACGGCGCGACGAAGGGTGCCAGGTGCTCGGAGGCGCCGCGCGAGTCCGGGGGAGTGCTGTGCCGGTACTTGCCGGTGAGCACCCCCCGGCCGAGGGGCGAGGAGGGCAGCAGCCCCACGCCCAGGTCGAGTGCGGCGGGCAGCACCTCGCGTTCGGCGCCGCGCTGGAGCAGCGAGTACTCCAGCTGCGTCCCGGCGAGCCGGGTGCGCGTGCCCGGCGCGGCCAGCTGCCAGGTGGCCGCCTTGGCGAGCTGCCAGCCGCAGAAGTTGGAGACGCCCACATAGCGGGCCCGGCCACTGCTCACCGCGGTGTCCAGGGCCTGGAGGGTCTCCTCCAGAGGGGTGAAGGGGTCGTAGGCGTGGATGTGCCACAGGTCGACGTGGTCCGTGCCCAGGCGGGCCAACGACGCGTCGAGGGCGGCGAGCAGATGACCCCGGGAACCGTCGAAGCGGCGGTCGGGATCGGGGACGCTGCCCGCCTTGGTGGAGATGACCAGGTCCCGGCGCGGTACGAGGCCGTCCATGAGGTGTCCGAGCAGATACTCCGCCTCCCCGTCGCCGTACACGTCCGCGGTGTCGACGAGGGTGCCGCCGGCCTCCCAGAACGCCTTCAGCATGTCCGCGGCGTCGTGCTCGTCGGTGTCCCGGCCCCAGGTGAGAGTGCCGAGCCCGATCCGGGACACGCGCAGGCCGGTACGGCCGAGATGCCTCTGCTCCATGTCCGCGAGATTACTGGCCAGAACTGCTGCCGTGGGTTGCCTGTGGATAACTCGGTCGCCCGCGCTAAGGTCTGCGTCACAGGGACGTTACTCACGGGTAAGGGGATTCGGTCATGCAGCTCGGGATCAACCTCGGCTACTGGGGCGCCGGGATGGACGCGGACAATCTGGCCGTGGCACAGGAAGCCGACCGGCTGGGCTACTCCGTGTGCTGGGCCGCCGAGGCGTACGGCTCCGACGCGGCCACCGTGCTCAGCTGGGTCGCCGCGCAGACCGAGCGGATCGACGTCGGTTCGGCCATCTTCCAGATCCCGGCCCGGCAGCCCGCGATGACCGCGATGACCGCGGCGACCCTGGACTCGCTGTCCAAGGGCCGCTTCCGGCTCGGCCTCGGCGTCTCCGGCCCCCAGGTCTCCGAGGGGTGGTACGGCGTCAAGTTCGACAAGCCGCTGGCGCGCACGCGCGAGTACGTGGAGATCGTGCGCAAGGCGATGGCGCGGGAGCGGCTGTCGTACGAGGGCGAGCACTGGACGCTGCCGCTGCCCGGCGGCCCGGGGAAGCCGATCAAGCTGACCGTGCACCCGCAGCGCGAGCACATCCCGCTGTACATCGCCGCGATCGGACCGAAGAACCTGGAACAGACCGGTGAGATCGCCGACGGCGCGCTGCTGATCTTCCCCTCCGCGGAGCACCTGGAGGAGACCACGATGACGTACCTGCGCGCGGGCCGGGAGAAGGCGGGCAGGACCCTCGACGGGTTCGACGTCTGCCCGACCCTGCCGCTCGCCGTCGGCGACGACAAGGACGTGGCCGGACTCGCGGACATCTTCCGTCCTTACACCGCGCTGTACGTCGGCGGCATGGGCAGCGCCAAGCAGAACTTCTACAACCAGCTCGCCAGGCGCATGGGGTACGAGAAGGAGGCCGCCGAAATCCAGGACAAGTACCTCTCCGGCGACAAGGCCGGTGCCGCCGCGGCCATTCCGCAGGACCTCATCGACAGGACCACGCTGCTCGGCTCCGTCGCGCGCATCGCCGACCGGATGAAGGCCTACGCCGCCGCCGGTGTCACCACCCTCAGCCTCGCGCCAGCCGGCTTCACGCTGGAGGAGCGGCTCGCCTCTCTCAGGGCGGGCGTCGAGGCCCTGGAGCGCGCCGGACTGGCGTAGCGGGCAGTTCACGGTAGCGGGGGAGTTCCCAGCGGCCGTGGTGGGGGCTCGGGGGTCTTCCCCGCCACGGCCGTCACGGGTAACAACGCGTCGGCCGCCCGGCGGTTACGCCCCCGGAACTCCCTCTTTCGGCCCAGCCGGCGCGCACAGCTGTTGCGGCACCTCTCTGGCCGCATTTGACTCGTTCTTCGCGGAATCCTGCGTAGACCTGCGCAATCGTGCAGAGAGGCGGCTTGCATGCTTTCGGCCAAGAGTCTGTTCCAGGAGATCCTCGACAACGACGATTCCTTCCGCCTCTTCTGCTCCATCGCGGCCGGCGGGGAGGCACAGGGCGGCTGGGAGAACGGGCGGATCGCCGCTCTCGTCCCGCAGAGCGAGCGCGCGCTCGCCCCCAAGATCAGCCGGCACGGCGCCGACGAGGACAAGCACGGGCGCATCTTCAACGCCCTGATGAAGAAGCGCGGCCTGCGGCCGGTCGCCGTTCCGCCCGAGACCGACTACACGATGCTCCTGGAGCGGCGCGGCATCGGCCTCGCCCACGACAGACTGCGACGGGACGAGCCGCTCACCGTGCAGGACCTCATCGTCTACCTCTCGCACAGCCGGGTCACCGAGCAGCGCGCCGCCGACCAGATGGTGGTGCTGCGCAAGCACTTCGCCGACCACCCCGAGGTCGGCAGAGCGGTCCGCGTGATCTGCGGCGACGAGGACAATCACCTCGCCTACACCCACGAGGAGCTGCTGCGCTTCGCCGCCGCCGGACACGGCCGGCTCATCCAGCGCACCCTGCGTGCCTGTGCGCTCGCCGAAGCCCGCGTCTACCGCGACGTCAGCCTCGCCGTCACGGCCCACATGGGCCGCATTCTCGGCTGGCCGAAGGTCAAGTCCGCGCTCCTGGCGGCCGGCATTCACGCCGTGTACGCCTACGAACGCCTCCTGGGCTGGCGCCGCATGGTGACCCTCAGCATGCCCGAGCGGCGCGATCCGCTCGGCGGCCCCGTCACCCCCGCCCCCGAGTTCGCGTAGGCCGCCGCACCGCGGCTCACAGCCAGCCGCGCCGCTTGAACAGGTGGTACAGCAGCACCTCCAGGGCGGCCATCAGCAGGATCACCGCCGGGTACGCCCACAGGAAGTGCAGCTCGGGCATGTGGTCGAAGTTCATGCCGTAGATCCCCGCGATCATCGTGGGGATCGCCGCCATCGCCGCCCAGGCGGAGATCTTCCGCATGTCGTCGTTCTGCCGCACGCTCATCTGCGCCAGATGCGCCGCCAGGATGTCCGACACCAGCCGGTCCAGGGCCTCCACGGACTCGTTCACACGCGCCAGGTGGTCGAGCACGTCACGGAAGAAGGGACGCGCCTTGTCCTCCACGAAGGGCAGCCCGGTGCCGAACTGGCCGGTGCCCGCCAGCCGGGTCAGCGGCAGCGCCAGCGGCCCGGTGGCCCGCCGGAACTCCAGGACCTGCCGCTTGAAGGTGTAGATCCGCGACGCGGTGTTCCGCGAGCCCCCGCCGTCCGGCTCGAACACCGCGGCCTCCAGCTCCTCCAGGTCGGTCTGCAGCTCCGTCGCCACCTCCAGGTAGTGGTCGACGATGGCGTCGGAGATCGCGTACAGCACGGCGGTGGGGCCCTTGCCCAGCATCTCCGGCTCGTCCTCCAGCCGGTGCCGTACGGCCGCCAGCGGCGAGCTCTCGCCGTGCCGGACCGTCACCACGAAGCAGTCCCCGAGGAAGACCATGACCTCGCCGGCCCTGACGGTGTCGTTCTGCGGCTCGTAGACCACCGGTTTCAGGACCATGAACATCGAGTCGTCGTACACCTCGAGTTTGGGCCGCTGGTGCGCCTTGAGCGCGTCCTCGACCGCCAGCGGATGCAGCCCGAACTCCTCGGTGACCAGGTCGAACTCCCGCTCCGACGGCTCGTGGAGGCCGATCCACACGAACCCGCCCACCGCCCGCGCCTCGGCCAGCGCGTCGGACAGGTCGTCCGGGCCCTCGGTGCGGTGCCCATGCCGGTAGACGGCGCAGTCGACGATCACGGTGCGCATTCTCCCGTCCACCGGCCGCCCCCGCACCTCGGAGTACGCCTACCCTGGGCGGCATGCCCACGCTGATCCTCGTAAGGCACGGACGATCCACCGCCAACACCTCCGGCGTGCTCGCAGGGTGGACGCCCGGCGTCGCCCTCGACGAGCGCGGTGCCGCACAGGCCGCCGCACTGCCCGGCCGCCTCGCAGGCCTGCCGATCTGCGAGGTCGTCGCCAGCCCGCTCCAGCGCTGCCAGGAGACCGTCCGGCCGCTGCTCGACGCCCGCCCCGGACTGCGCGCCCACACCGACGAGCGGATCGGCGAGTGCGACTACGGCGACTGGTCCGGCCGCAAGCTCGCCGAGCTGGCGGACGAACCCCTGATGGAGGTCGTGCAGGCGCACCCCTCGGCCGCCGCCTTCCCGGGGGGCGAGTCCATGCGGGCCATGCAGACCCGCGCCGCCGAAGCGGTACGGGAGTGGAACGCGCGCGTGGAGCGCGATCACGGTGCCGACGCGGTCTACTTGATGTGTTCGCACGGCGACATCATCAAGTCCCTCGTCGCGGATGCCCTCGGACTCCATCTCGACCTCTTCCAGCGGATCTCCGTGGAACCGTGTTCCATCACCGCGATCCGCTACACCCGCCTCCGTCCGTTCCTCGTCCGCCTCGGGGACACCGGTGATTTCGCCTCCCTCGCACCGCGCGAGGAAGAGGCCCCGGGGAGCGACGCTCCGGTCGGGGGCGGTGCGGGCGCACCGTGATCGTCGCCCGCAGTAGGGTGAAGCGATCCGCGCAGTCGCGTTCCCCACGTGGCCCGGACTGCTGAGACTCCCGCAACTGTCGCAACTCTCGAATCCAATGGAGACAGGACGTGTCCCGTCAGGTGTTCCTCTACGATCCGCCGGACCGCTTCGTGGCCGGCACGGTCGGACTGCCCGGGCGCCGTACGTTCTTCCTCCAGGCCGCCGCAGGCTCCCGGGTGACCAGCGTGGTCCTGGAGAAGACCCAGGTCGCCGCGCTCGCCGAGCGCATGGACGAGCTGCTCGACGAGGTCGTACGGCGCAGCGGCGGCAACGCCGCCGTGCCCGCCGTGGCACCCGCGGAGATCGCCGACACCGCCCCGCTGGACACCCCCATCGAGGAGGAGTTCCGCGTCGGCACGATGGCCCTGGCCTGGGACGGCGAGGATCAGCGCATGATCGTCGAGGCGCAGGCTCTGGTGGAGCTGGACGCCGAGACCGAGGAGGACCTCGCCGAGGCCGAGGAGCGACTGCTCCAGGACGAGGAGAACGGGCCTCCGATGCTGCGGGTCCGGCTGACCGGCGCGCAGGCCAGAGCCTTCGCCAAGCGCGCCCTCGACGTCGTCAACGCCGGAAGGCCGCCGTGCCCCCTGTGCAGCCTCCCGCTCGACCCGGAAGGACACGTATGTCCGCGCCAGAACGGATACCGTCGCGGAGCGTGACGGCCGACGCCGCCGAACTGCTGGCGTGCGGTGAGCTGACCGTGCGCGGCCGGATCCGAGAGGCATCCAACGCGGCGCTGTTCTGCTCGGTCACCCTCGACGGCCGGGAAGCGGCCTGTGTGTACAAGCCCGTGGCCGGTGAGCGTCCGCTGTGGGATTTTCCCGACGGCACCCTCGCGGGCCGGGAGGTGGCTGCCTACGAGGTGTCCGAGGCCACCGGCTGGGGGCTCGTGCCGCCGACCGTGCTGCGCGACGGGCCGTACGGCGAGGGCATGTGCCAGCTGTGGATCGACGTGAGCGCCGAGGCCGAGCTGCTCGCCCTGGTCGACGCCGAGGAGCCGGAGCCGGGCTGGCGGGCGATCGGTCTCGCCGAGGTCGGCGAGGGCCGCACCGCGCTGCTCGTGCACGCCGACGACGAACGGCTGCGCCGGCTCGCCGTCCTCGACGCGGTGATCAACAACGCCGACCGCAAGGGCGGCCACCTGCTGCCCACCGCCGACGGACGGCTCTACGGCATCGACCACGGGGTCACCTTCAACGTCGACAACAAGCTCCGCACCCTGCTGTGGGGATGGGCCGGGGAACCGCTGACGCCTGAGGCCGTCGACGTGCTCCAGAGGCTGAGCGAGAGCCTTGCCGAGGGCGGCGCGCTGGCCGCGCGGCTGACCGCACTGATCACGCCGATCGAGATCGACGCCACGCGCGCGCGTGCCGACGCGCTGCTCGCCTCGGGACTGCACCCGGAGCCGAGCGGGCAGTGGCCGGCGATCCCGTGGCCGCCGGTTTGATCATGTCGGCCGCGTACGCGCAAGAGCACCTCACCGGCCAACCGACCCGGTCCGGTTCGTATCCGCAACTGCGGTCCGGTTAGGCTCATGTACATGCATGCCTGGCCCGCTTCCGAGGTCCCCGCCCTGCCTGGTCAGGGCCGCGACCTGAGGATCCACGACACCGCGACCGGCGGTCTGGTGACCCTTGACCCCGGTCCCGTCGCCCGTATCTACGTCTGTGGCATCACCCCGTACGACGCGACCCACATGGGGCACGCGGCGACCTACAACGCGTTCGACCTGGTCCAGCGCGTGTGGCTCGACACCAAGCGGCAGGTCCATTACGTCCAGAACGTGACCGACGTCGACGATCCGCTGCTGGAGCGCGCGAACCGCGACGGCGTCGACTGGGTCGCCCTCGCGGAGAAGGAGACCGTCCTCTTCCGTGAGGACATGACCGCCCTGCGGATGCTCCCGCCGAAGCACTACATAGGCGCCGTCGAGGCGATACCCCGCATCGTCCCGCTCGTGGAGCGCCTGTGCGACCTCGGCGCGGCCTACGAGCTGGGCGGCGACATCTACTTCTCCGTCGAGTCCGACACCCACTTCGGCAAGGTCTCGAACCTGGACGCGGCGGCGATGCGGCTGCTGTCCGCCGAGCGCGGCGGCGACCCGGACCGCCCGGGCAAGAAGAACCCGCTGGACCCGATGCTGTGGATGGCGGCCCGCGAGGGCGAGCCCAGCTGGGACGGCGGCTCCCTGGGCCCCGGGCGTCCCGGCTGGCACATCGAGTGCGTCGCCATCGCCCTCGAGCACCTCGGCATGGGCTTCGACGTCCAGGGCGGCGGCTCGGACCTCGCCTTCCCGCACCACGAGATGGGCGCCTCGCACGCCCAGGTGCTCACCGGCGAGTTCCCGATGGCCAAGGCGTACGTCCACGCCGGCATGGTCGCCCTGCACGGCGAGAAGATGTCCAAGTCCAAGGGCAACCTCGTCTTCATCTCGCAGCTGCGCCGTGACGGCGTCGACCCTGGCGCCATCCGGCTGGCCCTGCTCGCCCACCACTACCGCGAGAACTGGGAGTGGACCGACCAGGTCCTCCAGGACGCGGTGGACCGCCTCGGCCGCTGGCGTGCGGCGGTCTCCCGGCCCGACGGGCCGTCCGCCGACGCGCTCGTCGAGGAGATCCGCGACGCCCTGGCCGACGACCTGAACGCGCCCGCGGCGCTTGCCGCCGTGGACCGCTGGGCGGCCAGCCAGGAGCAGGAGGGCGGCACGGACATAGCCGCCCCCGGCCTGGTCAGCCGTGCCGTGGACGCGCTGCTGGGCGTGGCCCTGTAACACGACGGGGAAGGGGCGGTTCCCGATCGGGAACCGCCCCTTCCTGCTGTGCTCTCAGTCCTCGGAGGTGTCCTCGTCATTGCCCTCCGGGCCGCCCGGAGCCCCTGGCTTCGGCGGCTTCGGCGGCCGGGTACGGCCGCTCGGGTTGTCCCGCAGGTAGGAGCCGCCGTCCCCGCCGTCCGCGGTGGCGTGCCCGCCGGGCGGGCTCACGTCCCTGCGCCGCAGGTACCGCTCGAACTCGCGGGCGATCGCCTCGCCCGACGCCTCCGGCAGATCCGCGGTGTCCCGGGCCTCCTCCAGCGTCTGGACGTACTCGGCGACCTCGCTGTCCTCGGCGGCCAGCTGGTCCACGCCCACCTGCCAGGCACGTGCGTCCTCGGGCAGCTCGCCCTGCGGGATGCGCAGGTCCAGCAGGTCCTCCAGGCGGTTGAGCAGCGCCAGGGTGGCCTTCGGGTTGGGCGGCTGGGAGACGTAGTGCGGCACGGCCGCCCACAGCGACACCGCCGGGACGCCCGCGTGCGTGCACGCCTCCTGCAGGACGCCGACGATGCCCGTCGGGCCCTCGTACTTGGTCTCCTCCAGGTCCATCCGGCGGGCCAGGTCGGGGTCGGACGTGACCCCGCTGACCGGGACCGGACGCGTGTGCGGAGTGTCACCGAGCAGAGCACCCAGGATGACCACCAGCTCCACGCCCAGCTCGTGCGCGAAGCCGAGCAGCTCGTTGCAGAATGACCGCCAGCGCATGGACGGTTCGATGCCGCGCACCAGCACCAGGTCGCGGGGCTTGTCGCCACCGACCCGGACCACCGACAGCCGCGTCGTCGGCCATGTGATCTTGCGCACTCCGGCGTCCATGAACACCGTGGGGCGGTTCACCTGGAAGTCGTAGTAGTCCTCGGCGTCCAGGGCCGCGAACACCTCGCCCTTCCACTCGCGCTCCAGATGCGCGACCGCCGTGGAGGCGGCGTCGCCGGCATCGTTCCAGCCCTCGAACGCGGCCACCATGACTGGGTCGATCAGCTCGGGAACCCCCTCCAGCTCGATCACCCAGTGCCTCCTTCCGACGTGCCCTCGCTTGTCGTCCCAACCTTACGGCGTCCGGCGGGGGCGCCCGCAGCCCCCTTGCGCGGGGCAGTGACCGGATCACTGCCCCGATCGCCGCCCCGGAACACCCGTGCTCATCAGGGAGTCCCGCAGACGTGCACGGCCTCGACGGACACGCACGCCAAGGACGGCCCCGTCGGCGCGGGGCCGTCCTTGGCAGACCTTCAGCTCACGCTCCTTCAGGTCACGTGGTCTCAGGTCCCGCTTCCAGAGACCTTCCGGTCCCCCTGCAGGCGGGTCCTACTTCTTGTCGAGCAGGTCCTGGACCTTGGCACGGACCTCGTCGGTGGCGAGGCCGCGGATGGTCAGCGTGGTACGGCGGCGCAGCACGTCGTCCGCCGTCTCGGCCCACTCGTTGTCCCGGGCGTAGACGACCTGCGCCCAGATCTCCGGTGCGTCCGGGTGGACGCGCTCGGCCAGCTCCGGGTTCTCGTTCGCCATGCGGGCGATGTCGAAGGCCAGGGAGCCGTAGTGGGTGGCCAGGTGCTTGGCGGTGTCGGCGGCCATGCGCGGGCCGGGCGCCGGGCGGTCCACCAGCAGCCGGTGGGCCACCGCGCGCGGGTTGGCGACACCGGGCAGCGGCAGCCGCTTCGGCAGGGAGGAGATGGGTTCGAAGTCGTCGCCGAGCGGGTGGCCCGGCAGCGCCTCCAGCTTCTTCATGATCGTGCGGCCGATGTGCCGGAAGGTGGTCCACTTGCCGCCCGCGACGGACAGCATGCCGGCCCTGCCCTCGGTGACCACGGTCTCGCGCTTGGCCTTGGCGGTGTCACCGGGGCCGCCCGGCAGCACGCGCAGACCCGCGAAGGAGTACGTGATCAGGTCACGGCTGAGCTGCTGGTCGCGGATGGAGAAGGACGCCTCGTCCAGGATCTGGGTTATGTCCTGCTCGTTGACCGCGACGTCCGCCGGGTCGCCTTCGTACTCCTCGTCGGTGGTGCCGAGCAGCAGCATGTCCTCCCACGGGAGGGCGAAGGTGATGCGGTACTTGTCGATGGGCGTCGCGAGGGCGGCCTTCCACGGCGAGGTCCGCTTAAGGATCAGGTGCGCGCCCTTGGACAGGCGGATGGACGGGGCCGCGCCCGGGTCCTCCATCCTGCGCAGGTGGTCGACCCAGGGGCCGGTCGCGTTCAGCACCAGACGGGCCGTGACGCCGAACTCGTCGCCGGACAGGCGGTCGCGCAGCTCCGCGCCCGTCACCCGGCCCTTGGTGAAGCGCAGCCCGGTCACCTCGGCGTGGTTGAGGACGACCGCGCCCGCATCGACGGCCGCGCGGACGGTCATCAGCGCCATGCGCGCGTCGTTCATCTGGCCGTCGCCGTACACGGCCACGGCCTTGAGGTTGTCGGTGCGCAGTTCGGGCACGTCCTGCGCGGCCTTGGCGGGGGAGAGCAGGTGGCCCACGCCGTCACCGAAGGCGGAGAGCGCGGAGTAGGCGAAGACACCCGCGCCGAGCTTCGCCGCGCCGTGCGGCCCGCCCTTGTACACGGGGAGGTAGAAGGTGAGCGGGCTCGCCAGGTGGGGGGCCACCTGGTGGGAGACCGCACGGCGCTCGAAGTGGTTCTCCGCCACCAGCTTCACCGCGCCGGTCTGCAGGTAGCGCAGACCGCCGTGGAGGAGCTTGGAGGAGGCGGAGGAGGTGGCGCCGGCGAAGTCGCCGGCGTCGACCAGCGCCACCCTGAGTCCGGACTGCGCGGCGTGCCAGGCGGTGGAGATGCCCAGAATGCCGCCGCCGATCACAAGAAGGTCGTATGACGCCTTGGCGAGCTGCTCCCTGGTCTCGGCCCGGCTCGGGTTCGAGCCGGAGGCCGGGTGCGTCCCCAGGGCAGGCACGGACTGCAGGGTGGACTGACTGGTCATGTCGGGTACTTACTCCTCGTCAGAGCTGACTGAGCAGGGAAAGACCGCTCAGCTCTCGTCCTCGATCCAGCCCATGGTCCGGTCGACGGCCTTGAGCCAGTTCTTGTACTCACGGTCGCGGGTCTCCGCGTCCATGTGGGGGGTCCACTCGGCGGCCCGGCGCCAGTTGGCACGCAGTTCGTCGGTGCTGGACCAGAAGCCGACGGCGAGCCCGGCGGCGTAGGCGGCGCCGAGGCAGGTGGTCTCGGCGACCATCGGGCGCACCACCGGTGCGTCCAGGACGTCGGCGAGGGTCTGCATCAGCAGGTTGTTGGAGGTCATGCCGCCGTCGACCTTGAGGGTCACCAGCTCGTCGCCGGAGTCCTTGATCATGGCGTCGGCGATCTCCCGGGTCTGCCAGGCGGTGGCCTCCAGGACGGCGCGCGCGAGGTGCGCCTTGGTGACGTACCGGGTCAGGCCGGCGATCACGCCGCGGGCGTCGGAGCGCCAGTGCGGGGCGAACAGGCCGGAGAAGGCCGGCACGAAGTAGGCGCCGCCGTTGTCCTCGACCGAGAGCGCGAGCGTCTCGATCTCGGCGGCGGTGGAGATCAGGCCCATCTGGTCGCGCATCCACTGCACCAGGGAGCCGGTGACGGCGATCGAGCCCTCCAGGGCGTAGACCGTCGGCTGGTCGCCGATCTTGTAGCCGACCGTGGTCAGCAGGCCCGCGTAGGAGTTGATGATCTTGTCACCGGTGTTCATCACCATGAAGGTGCCGGTGCCGTACGTGGACTTGGTCTCGCCCTCGGAGAAGCAGGTCTGGCCGAACAGGGCCGCCTGCTGGTCGCCGAGCGCCGAGGCGACCGGGATGCCGCCGATCAGGTCGCCGAGCCTGCCGCCGGTGACCTCGCCGTACACCTCGGCGGAGGAGCGGATCTCGGGCAGGATCTGCAGCGGCACGCCGATGGACTCGGCGATCTTCTCGTCCCACTGCATCGTGTGCAGGTTCATGAGAAGGGTGCGGGAGGCATTGGTGACGTCGGTCACGTGCTTGCCGCCGTTGACACCGCCGGTCAGGTTCCAGATGACCCAGGTGTCCATGGTGCCGAAGAGGATGTCGCCCGCTTCGGCGCGCTCCCGCAGCCCCTCGACGTTGTCGAGCAGCCAGCGGGCCTTCGGGCCGGAGAAGTACGACGCGAGCGGCAGGCCGGTCTCGCGGCGGAAGCGGTCCTGGCCGACGTTGCGGCCCAGCTCCTTGCACAGGGCGTCGGTGCGGGTGTCCTGCCAGACAAGGGCGTTGTGAACGGGCTCACCGGTGTTCTTGTCCCACAGCACGGTGGTCTCGCGCTGGTTGGTGATGCCGATGGCCTTGATGTCGTCACGGGTGATGCCGGCCTTCTGGACGGCTCCGGCGACGACCTCCTGGACGTTGGTCCAGATCTCGTTGGCGTCGTGCTCGACCCAGCCCGGCTTGGGGAAGATCTGCTCGTGCTCCTTCTGGTCGACGGAGACGATCCGGCCGTCCCGGTCGAAGACGATGCAGCGCGAGGAGGTCGTGCCCTGGTCGATCGCGGCGATGAACGGGCCTGCGGTGTGGGCGTCGGTCACTGTGTACTCCTGAAAGATCCGTGGTGAGGGGGCTGTACGTACGGCGCGTGCTCGAGGACTCGGTGCTTGTTAAAGCTGCTTCCTAAGCAAAGGCGACGTTGTAGAGGCCTGCAGCGATCGCGCCGCCGATCAGCGGACCGACCACGGGGATCCAGGCGTAGCTCCAGTCGGAACCACCCTTGTTGGGCAGGGGCAGGAGGGCGTGCACGATGCGCGGGCCGAGGTCACGGGCAGGGTTGATGGCGTAGCCCGTCGGGCCGCCGAGCGAGAGGCCGATGGAGACGACGACCAGCGAGGTGATCAGGGCACCGAGGGGGCCCAGGCCGTTGCCGTTGCCGTTCAGGCCCTGCGTGAGGACGGCGAGGACCAGCACGACGGTGCCGATGATCTCCGTGGCGAGGTTCTGCACCACGTTCCGGATCTCCGGACCGGTGGAGAAGACGCCGAGGACGGGGCCGGCGCCCTTCTCCTGGGCCTCGACGGCCTTGGCCGCCGTGGCCTGCGCGCCCGGACCGCCGACGATCTCATTGTCGGTGAGGTGGGCGTGGAACTGGCCGTAGTAGGTGATCCAGACCAGAGCCGCGCCGATCATGGCGCCGAGCAGCTGACCGCCCCAGTAGGTGGGCAGGTCGCTGAAGTCCTTGTCCTTGATCGCGAGCGCGAGCGTCACGGCCGGGTTCAGGTGGGCGCCGGAGAGCGGCGCCGAGGTGTAAACGGCCGTCAGAACGGCGAAACCCCACCCGAAGGTGATGGCGAGCCAACCGGCGTTACGGGCCTTGGAGGCCTTCAGCGTGACGGCGGCACACACGCCGCCGCCGAGCAGGATGAGTATGGCGGTACCGATGGTCTCGCCGATGAAGATGTCGGAGCTGGACACCCGCGACTCCTTTGTCCTTCGTCCAGGGGTAGCCGAACCCCGGGTCCCTCCGGGGGTCTGGCGCCCTCGGGGGTGAGAGCGAATCCGGCCTCTGGCGTTGTCACACCCTAGCGCGTATTGCCGGTAGATGTTCGACAATGCCGACCGATGGACGGGAGTCTTGCTTTGGGCTCACGGATGCGTCAAGGGTTCTGGTATCGAAAACAGGATCGTTATTGATCGCCGAGGCTTATGGGTCTTCGTGTGCGGACGTACCGCCCTGCCCCGTTCTGCCGGTTTCGGGGTACGCCTAGAACCGGAACGCCGCCCGGCGTTCCGGTTGTCGCCCCGAAGGGTTCCCGTCATCCTCCAAGCGCTCGCACGCTGTGCTCGTGCGGCGCTGGCGCGGCGCTCGCGCGCCGCTCAGAACCGGCTCGCGCCGAGGTCCCTGGAGACCGCGCGGGCGCAGTCGCGCACCGCCGCGATCAGCTCGGGACGCAGCTCTCCGTCCCGGCGCAGCCGTTCCACCGCGCCCGTGATGCCGACCGCGCCCACGGGCATGCGCCGCCGGTCGTGGATGGGCGCGGCGATCGACGCCACACCCTCCCAGGTCTCCTCCACGTCCGCCGCGTACCCACGCGCGCGCGTGACGTCCAGGATGTGCTCGAAATCGCCGAGGTCGCACACCGTACGGTCCGTGAAGGGCTTCCGGTCGCTGTCCACGGCCTCGCTGTGCGCCACCGGGTCGTACGCCGAGAGCACCTTGCCCAGCGCCGTGGAGTGCAGCGGCTGCATCGCCCCGATCTCCAGCACCTGCCGGCTGTCGTCCGGCCGGAACACGTGGTGCACGATCAGGACGCCCTGCTGGTGCAGGACGCCCAGGTACACGCTCTCCCCGCTGGCCCGGGCCAGGTCGTCCGTCCACACCAGGGCCCGCGCCCGCAGCTCGTGCACGTCCAGATAGGTGGTGCCCAGGCGCAGCAGCTCCGCGCCGAGCTGGTAGCGCCCGGAGGCGCCGTCCTGCTCCACGAAGCCCTCCTGCTGGAGGGTGCGCAGGATGCCGTGGGCGGTGCCCTTGGCGAGACCCAGCGACGAGGCGATGTCCGACAGGCCGAGCCGTCGCTCGCCGCCCGCGAGCAGACGCAGCATCGCCGCCGCCCGTTCGAGCGACTGGATGTTCCGTGCCATCGCCGTCCTGCCTCCGTCCCCTTCGACTGCCGACGGACGCTTACCTCAACGCCGTTCGACAATGCCGAACACTACCGTTCCGTGACGACCTACCGCCAATGGCCGGTCGACACCTGTTCCCGCCCACGGGACCCGTGCGGCCCACCGGCCACCCGCTCGCCTGCCGCACGTCCGCCTCGTGGACGCCGGTCCCCATCCAAGCCCACTCCCGGTTACTCTGACGCCGTGCGGCACCCCGGACCTGTCCGGGAGGCCGCATAGCCGACAGCCGTCGCACTCCAGGGAGCCCTTCATGGCCGCGTTGCCACCGTCCCCTTCCACCGCCGACAGCCGGGCCCGTGCGTCCGCGCTCCGCGAGGCGCTCGCCACCCGTGTGGTGGTCGCCGACGGGGCCATGGGCACCATGCTCCAGGCCCAGGAACCGACCCTGGAGGACTTCCAGCAGCTGGAAGGCTGCAACGAGATTCTCAACCTCACCCGCCCCGACATCGTCCGCTCCGTCCACGAGGCGTACTTCGCGGTGGGCGTCGACTGCGTCGAGACCAACACCTTCGGGGCGAACCACTCCGCGCTCGGCGAGTACGACATCGCCGAGCGCGTGTACGAGCTGTCCGAGGCGGGCGCCCGGGTGGCCCGCGAGGCCGCCGACGGGTTCACCGCCAAGGACGGCCGGGCCCGCTGGGTCCTCGGCTCCATGGGCCCCGGCACCAAGCTGCCCACCCTCGGCCACGCCCCGTACCCCACCCTGCGCGACGCCTACCAGCAGAACGCCGAAGGCCTCGTCGCGGGCGGCGCCGACGCGCTGCTCGTGGAGACCACCCAGGACCTGCTGCAGACCAAGGCGGCCGTCCTCGGCGCCCGCCGCGCCCTGGACGCCCTCGGCCTGGACCTGCCGCTGATCGTCTCCGTGACCGTCGAGACCACCGGCACCATGCTCCTCGGCTCCGAGATCGGCGCGGCCCTCACCGCGCTGGAGCCGCTCGGCATCGACATGATCGGCCTGAACTGCGCCACCGGCCCCGCCGAGATGAGCGAGCACCTGCGCTACCTCGCCCGCAACGCGCGCATCCCGCTGTCCTGCATGCCCAACGCGGGCCTGCCGGTCCTCGGCAAGGACGGCGCCCACTACCCGCTGACCGCGCCCGAGCTGGCCGACGCCCAGGAGACCTTCGTCCGCGAGTACGGCCTCTCGCTCGTCGGCGGCTGCTGCGGCACGACCCCCGAGCACCTGCGTCAGGTCGTCGAGCGCGTCCAGGGCCTCACCCCGCCCGCCCGCGACCCGCGGCCCGAGCCGGGCGCCGCCTCCCTCTACCAGTC
>NZ_JAINVF010000022.1 GCF_020400585.1 Streptomyces sp. NK08204
GGGGGGGGGGGGGGGGGGGGGGGGGGGGGGGGGGGGGGGGGGGGGGGGGGGGAGGGGGGGGGGGGGGGGGGGGGGGGGGAGGGGGGGGGGGGGGGGGGGGGGGAGGGGGGGGGGGGGGGGGGGGGTGCCGTGGCCGGAGAGGGTGGGCTGCCAGGGGGCTGGTGCACGGGGCGGCTCACAGGGGGCATGCGGACGCGCCGACTGACGGGGGGCGGCGTGTGGGGAGGTCGGCTGAGGGGGAGACCGGCTGAGGGGGGCCGTCCCATGGGGAGCCGGTACACGGCGATCGGGTCGCCGGGAGGAGCCGACCGTGGGGGGAGACCGGCTCGGGGGAGCGGGTCTGTGGGGCGGCTCACCGGGCCGCAAGGGGGCTGATGCGGGGCGGGTCGACGGGGAACCCGCTGCGGGGGAACAGCTGAGCGGCCTGCTGGTGGGGCCCGCATACGGGGGCCGCTCGCAGAGGACCCGCCGAGGGGAAGGGGGCCGACGCGGACAGGTGCACGGGAAGCTCGCCCGACGGGCAGCGGTCTGGGGGAGGCCGGTGACCAGGGGTGGGCTCGCGTGGGGGAACCGCTGTCCGTGAGGTCGGCCGCGGGGAGCCGGTGTGGGGGCGGGGTCGGCTGGGGGCCGGCTGCGGGGGGAGCCGGTGCCGACTGGCCGGGACGTGGGGGCCGGGTGGCGCGGCCGGTGCGCAGGGGCCGGTTTTGGGGAGAGTCGGTGTGCGGGGTCCCGCGTGCGGGCCCGTCGGACGGCGGGGAACCGGGCCGGGGAAGCCCGTCCGGGCGGGGCCGGTGGGTGGGGGCTGCGGGGGTACCGGGGACGGCAGGCGAGGAGGGGCTGCCGCGGCGTTGAGGCCGCCCCTCCTCGGTGTTGTCGAAAGGTCCCCGGTGGTTCGGCAGGCGCTCAGCCGGAGCGGCGCAGTGCCTCGGACAGGCGTGCAGCGGCGTCGATGACCGCCTGGGCGTGCATACGGCCGGGGTGGCGCGACAGGCGCTCGATCGGGCCGGAGACGGACACCGCGGCCACCACACGGTTGGAAGGGCCGCGTACGGGAGCGGAGACGGACGCGACGCCGGGCTCCCGCTCACCGATCGACTGGGCCCAGCCACGCCGCCGGACACCCGACAGGGCCGTCGCCGTGAAGCGGGCCCCCTGCAGCCCCCGGTGCAGCCGTTCCGGCTCCTCCCAGGCCATCAGGATCTGCGCCGAGGAACCGGCCTTCATCGTGAGCGTGGAGCCGACCGGGACCGTGTCCCGAAGTCCGGACAGGCGCTCGGCCGCGGCCACACAGATGCGCATGTCGCCCTGGCGACGGTAGAGCTGCGCGCTCTCGCCCGTGACGTCCCGGAGATGGGTGAGCACCGGGCCCGCCGTCGCCAGCAGGCGGTCCTCGCCCGCCGCCGCGGCCAGCTCGGCCAGGCGCGGGCCGAGGATGAACCGCCCTTGCATGTCGCGTGCGACCATGCGGTGGTGTTCCAGAGCCACGGCCAGGCGGTGAGCCGTGGGTCGTGCCAGTCCGGTGGCTCCGACCAGACCCGCGAGGGTGGCCGGACCGGACTCCAGAGCGCTGAGGACGAGGGCCGCCTTGTCCAGAACGCCGACGCCGCTACTGTTGTCCATGCAACGATACTCACGTCTCACTCTGTGAAACGCAAGTTCAATTTTCCGTGGAAAGCGCCACCCTGGAGTCACACAGCGGCCCGTGGACCAATAGGGCCTGGCGGCGGACGCCCGGAATCACAGGGGCGCGGGAGCTGCCTCCTCAAGATCTCTAGTTGGGCCGGTGGACGCTTGCCGGCCGAAGGGAAAGCGATGGGTAGGACACTCGCGGAGAAGGTCTGGGACGACCATGTCGTCCGGCGCGCCGAGGGCGAGCCCGACCTCCTCTACATCGATCTGCACCTGCTGCACGAGGTGACCAGCCCGCAGGCCTTCGACGGGCTGCGCAAGAGCGGGCGCCAGGTGCGCCGCCTGGACCTGACCATCGCCACCGAGGACCACAACACCCCGACCCTCGACATCGACAAGCCGATCGCCGACCCGGTCTCCCGTGCCCAGTTGGAGACGCTGCGCAAGAACTGCGCCGAGTTCGGGGTGCGCCTGCACCCGCTGGGCGACGTCGAGCAGGGCGTCGTGCACGTCGTCGGCCCCCAGCTGGGCCTGACCCAGCCCGGTACGACCGTGGTCTGCGGCGACTCCCACACCTCCACGCACGGCGCGTTCGGCGCCCTGGCCTTCGGCATCGGCACCTCCCAGGTCGAGCACGTGCTGGCCACCCAGACGCTGCCCCTGGCCCGGCCCAAGACCATGGCCATCACCGTCGAGGGTGAGCTGCCCGAGGGTGTCACCGCCAAGGACCTTATCCTGGCGATCATCGCGAAGATCGGTACGGGCGGCGGCCAGGGCTATGTCCTGGAGTACCGCGGCTCCGCCATCGAGAAGCTCTCGATGGAGGCCCGGATGACCATCTGCAACATGTCCATCGAGGCCGGCGCCCGCGCGGGCATGATCGCCCCGGACGAGACGACCTTCGCGTACCTCAAGGGCCGTGCGCACGCCCCCGAGGGCGCCGACTGGGACGCCGCCGTCGCGTACTGGAAGACGCTGCACACCGACGACGACGCCGAGTTCGACGCCGAGGTCGTGATCAACGCCGACGAGCTGTCCCCGTTCGTCACCTGGGGCACCAACCCCGGCCAGGGCGCGCCGCTTTCGTCGCGCGTCCCCGACCCGGCTTCGTACGAAGACGCCTCGGAGCGCCTCGCCGCCGAAAAGGCCCTGGAATACATGGGGTTGGAGGCCGGACAGCCGCTGCGCTCCATCAAGGTGGACACCGTCTTCGTAGGTTCCTGCACCAACGGACGCATCGAGGACCTGCGTGCCGCCGCCGGGATCCTCCGCAGCCGCAAAGTCGCCGAGGGCGTACGGATGCTGGTCGTCCCGGGCTCCGCGCGCGTGGGTCTGCAGGCCGTGTCCGAGGGCCTGGACGCGGTCTTCAAGGAGGCCGGCGCCGAATGGCGGCACGCGGGCTGCTCGATGTGCCTCGGCATGAACCCCGACCAGCTGGCCCCGGGCGAGCGCTCCGCATCCACCTCCAACCGCAACTTCGAGGGTCGGCAGGGCAAGGGCGGCCGTACGCACCTGGTGTCGCCGCAGGTCGCGGCCGCGACCGCCGTCCTGGGCCACCTGGCCTCGCCCGCCGATCTGTCCGACGCCCCTGTGCCCGCTGGAGTCTGAGAATCATGGAAGCCTTCACCACCCACACCGGCCGGGCCGTCCCGCTGCGCCGCAGCAACGTCGACACCGACCAGATCATCCCTGCTCACTGGCTCAAGAAGGTGACCCGGGACGGTTTCGAGGACGGGCTCTTCGAGGCCTGGCGCAAGGACGGGTCCTTCGTCCTCAACCAGCCCGAGCGGCAGGGCGCCACCGTCCTGGTCGCCGGACCCGACTTCGGCACCGGATCCTCCCGCGAGCACGCGGTCTGGGCGCTGCAGAACTACGGCTTCAAGGCCGTGATCTCCTCTCGCTTCGCGGACATCTTCCGCGGTAACTCGCTGAAGAACGGCCTGCTCACGGTCGTCCTCGACCAGAAGATCGTGGACGCGCTGTGGGAGCTGACCGAGCGGGACCCGCAGGCGGAGATCACCGTCGACCTCGAGCAGCGCGAGGTGCGCGCCGAGGGCGTCACCGCATCCTTCGAGCTGGACGAGAACTCCCGCTGGCGGCTGCTGAACGGCCTGGACGACATCTCCATCACCCTCCAGAACGAGGACGACATCGCCGCCTACGAGGCCAAGCGCCCCTCGTACAAGCCGCGCACGCTCCAGGCCTGACCCGGCACCCGGGAAGGTCGATTTTCGGCCACCCCGATATCCCCTCTGTACCCCCGGTCGCCACGATCGGGGGTACAGCCATGTCAGCGGCCGAACGGCCCCCCGCCCTCCCGCCCCGGCGCTCAACCTCCCACGTCAGGAAGGGAATTGGCGGGTCCCGTGCACCGGCAGACCTGGGCCTGCCGAGCGGTCGAGAAAGCTGCCAGGCCCGGCAGTTGCCCCCTGGGCGGGCGACAACTCGCCCCAGATGGCACAATCTGTGCATGGAACACGACGGCCAACTCGAGCTCTATACGGCAGTCGCGGACCAACTCAAGGAAGCGCACTCCCGGGTGCGCGCACTGCAAGTCCCGGAGGGCGTACGGGTGGCGCTGACCCGGAAGCTGCTGGTCATTACGGCCGTGGCCAAGCACGATCTCGCCGGTGCGGCAAGGCGGCTCGAACGGTTCGCTGCGGACCTCGACGAGGGTCGGATCCCCGAAGAGGACAGCTGAACAGTCCGAGGCAGCCGAGTCTGTTGCGGCACAAGGGTGATAAGCCCGTTTCGTGTTTGATTTGCGGTATATATCTGCCTAACGTGCGAAAAAGCTTGAACACTTTCGTTCTAGCGATGTCTCCGAAGGGGAAGACGTGAACAAGGCGCAGCTCGTAGAAGCGATTGCCGACAAGTTGGGTGGCCGCCAGCAGGCCGCCGACGCTGTCGACCATGTCCTGGACGCCATCGTCCGCGCCGTCGTCGCGGGCGAGCGGGTCTCGGTCACCGGCTTCGGGTCCTTCGAGAAGGTGGACCGCCCCGCCCGCTACGCCCGCAACCCCCAGACGGGCGAGCGGGTTCGGGTCAAGAAGACCTCCGTGCCGCGCTTCCGCGCCGGTCAGGGCTTCAAGGACCTGGTGAGCGGCTCGAAGAAGCTCCCGCGGGGCGGCGAGGTGTCCGTCAAGAAGGCTCCCAAGGGCAGCCTCACCGGTGGTGCCGCGGCGACGGTCAAGAAGGCCGCCGCGAAGAAGACCACCAAGGCTGCTGCGAAGAAGACCACGGCCAAGAAGGCCGCACCGGCGAAGAAGGTCACCGCGAAGAAGACCACGGCGCAGAAGACGGCCGCCAAGAAGACCACGGCCGCCGCGAAGACCACCGCCGCCAAGACCACCGCCAAGAAGGCGACGGCCAAGAAGGCCCCGGCGAAGAAGGTCACCGCCAAGAAGGCCCCGGCCAAGAAGTCGACGGCTCGCAAGACGACCGCCAAGAAGACCACCGCTCGCAAGGCGACGTCGTAAGAACGCCAGGGCACTCACGCGCCGGGCCGGACTCCCCTGGGGAGCCCGGCCCGCGGCGTGTGCAAGGCAGTTACAGGGTCTGAAGGGTGACGAGGGTGATCCGGAGAGGGCCCTTTTCGCCCGCCTTCCCGCCCGCCTTCTCGCTCTCGGTCTCGATCCGCACCCGCTGCCCCGGCCGCAGCAGCCGCAGCCCGCCCGCGTCGAACGCGGCGGCGTCGAAGGGCACCGGCGTGCCGTCGTCCAGCAGCACCTGCCCGCTGCGGGTCTCGGGGTCGTACGTGTAAGCGGTCGCCTGCATGACGGCCAGCCTAATGCCCGGCGCGGTGGGGGTCCCGCCGCCGGGGCGCGGGCCGTCTGCCGGGTGCCGGTACGCCGTGGCCGGCCGCGCGGTTCCCCGCACCACCGAGGGTGCGGCGCCCCCGCCGGGCGCCTCACGACCCCGGGATCAGGCCGGGCGCCTCACGACCCCGGGATCAGCAGGCCCGCCGACGCCGCCGCCGTGTACGGCCCCACCCCGAGCGTCAGCGCGGCGCGCAGGTCGGCACCGGTGTCCACGTCCTGCCGTACCGAATCCACCCGCGTCAGCCGCAGTTCCACGGCGCCCGAGGCGCCGTGCCGGGCACGGGATCCGGTGCCGAAGGCCGGGAGCAATTCCCGCTCAGGCGCCGCGGCCAGCAGCGTGGTGCCGAGCGCTGCCGCGTCCGCAAGAAAGGCCCGCGGGAATTCCGTCGCCGCCCGAAGCACCCGGGACAATTCCAGCGGGCGCAGTGCGGGCAGATCGGCGTTCAGGGCCGCGACCGGGGCGCGGGGGCGACTTTGCCGGACGACGGCGGCTCCGTGCGCGAGAGCGGCGTTCAGGCCCCTTCCCGGTGTATCTGGGACGATTCGCGCGCCGAGCGCCGCCAGTTCCCGCCCGGCCAGCTCGTCGTCCGTGACGACCGCCACATCCGCGACCGCCTCGCACGCGACCGCAGCGGCCACCGTGTCCTGCGCGAACGCGAGTGCCAGTCCCGGGCGCACCCCGTCCGCGGCGGTGTCCGAGAGCCTGCTCTTGGCCCGTGTCAGAGGCTTCAGGGGGATGACCAAGGTCCACTGCACCGGCTCATTGTCCCCCGGGGCATCCGGCGGCCGTCGTGTCGGGGGAAGGACGCGAAGCCCTTTGGAGGGCAGTGCCCGGTGACGGGCGGGCGTACGGTGTTCTCGACAGACCGGCGGCCTGGGGTGACACTTGTGCGGCCCCCGGCCCAGGTGGCAGCGCCTTACAGGCCTAGAGGAAGGTGTCCGCGTGCCCCGCCGCAGAATCGGCTTCTGGTACCGCTTCGCCGCGGTGATCTGCAAACCGCCACTGGTGGTTCTGATCAAGCGGGACTGGCGTGGAATGGAGCACATTCCGGCCGAGGGCGGATTTATCACCGTGGTGAACCACAATTCCCACGTCGATCCTTTTGCGTATGCCCATTACCAGTACAACACCGGACGGGTTCCGCGCTTTCTGGCGAAGAGCGGACTTTTCCGGAAGGGAATCGTCGGTGCCGCGATGCGCGGCACCGGACAGATCCCTGTCTACCGCGAGAGCACGGACGCGCTCAGCGCCTTCCGTGCCGCGATCGACGCCGTGGAGCGCGGCGAGTGCGTCGCCTTCTACCCCGAGGGCACCCTCACGCGCGACCCGGACGGCTGGCCCATGACCGGCAAGACCGGTGCCGCGCGCGTGGCCCTGCAGACCAAGTGCCCGGTCATCCCGGTCGCGCAGTGGGGCTGCAACGAACTCCTGCCGCCCTACGCCAAGAAGCCCCACCTCTTCCCGCGCAAGACCCACCACGTCCTCGCGGGCCCGCCGGTGGATCTCTCCCGCTTCTACGACAAGGAGATGACCGCCGAGCTGCTCAAGGAGGCCACCGAGGTCATCATGGCGGCCATCACCCGCCAGCTGGAGGAGATCCGCGGCGAGAAGGCGCCGGCGACGCCGTACGACCCGCGCCTGGAGCGGATCGAGCAGCGCCGCCGTACCCAGGCGCAGACCAAGCACAAGCAGGAAGAGGGGCAGAGCAAGTGAGCACGCCTGTCCGGGCGGCCGTCATGGGCACCGGCTCCTGGGGCACCGCCTTCGGTATGGTCCTCGCCGACGCCGGCTGCCAGGTGACCCTGTGGGCCCGCCGCCCCGAGCTGGCCGACGCGGTCAACTCCACGCGGACCAACCCCGACTACATGCCCGGAGTGGAACTCCCGGAGAACCTGCGCGCCACCGGCGACGCGGCCGAGGCCCTGCGGAACGCCGACTTCACCGTCCTCGCCGTCCCCTCCCAGACCCTGCGCGACAACCTCGCCGAGTGGACCCCGCTGCTCGCCCCCGGCACCGTCCTCGTCTCCCTCATGAAGGGCGTCGAACTCGGCTCCACCATGCGGATGAGCGAGGTCATCGAGGACGTCGCCAAGGTCGGCGCCGACCGTATCGCCGTGGTCACCGGCCCCAACCTGGCCCGCGAGATCGCCGCCCGCATGCCTGCCGCCGCCGTGGTCGCCTGCACCGACGAGGCGGTCGCCCAGCGGCTCCAGACCGCCTGCCACACGCCCTACTTCAGGCCGTACACCAACACCGACGTGGCCGGCTGCGAACTCGGCGGCGCGGTCAAGAACGTGATCGGCCTCGCGGTCGGCATCGCCGACGGCATGGGGCTCGGCGACAACGCCAAGGGCTCGCTCATCACGCGCGGTCTCGCCGAGACCACCCGGCTCGGGGTCGCGCTCGGCGCCGACCCGCTGACCTTCTCCGGACTCGCCGGCCTGGGCGACCTGGTGGCCACCTGCTCCTCGCCGCTGTCGCGCAACCACACCTTCGGCACCAACCTCGGCAAGGGCATGACCCTGGAGGAGACCATCGCGGTCACCAAGCAGACCGCCGAGGGCGTCAAGTCCTGCGAGTCGGTGCTGGACCTGGCCCGCCGGCACGGCGTCGACATGCCCATCACCGAGACGGTGGTCGGCATCGTCCACGAGGGCAAGCCGCCGGTGGTCGCCCTGAAGGAGCTGATGTCGCGCAGCGCGAAGCCCGAACGACGCTGAGCGACGCTGGACGACGCCCCCCTGCCGGCGGCCCGTCGACGCTGTATCCGGGCTCTACCACCGGGTACTCTCAACGCGATATGAGCACCGAGAACCTCCCCCAGAGCCCTGAGCAGCCGTCCCGTAAGCCGCGCGTGGCCGTCGTGTTCGGCGGGCGCAGCTCCGAACACGGGATCTCCGCGGTCACCGCCGGCGCCGTCCTGAGCGCCATCGACCGGACGAAGTACGATGTCCTGCCGATCGGCATCACGCGGGAGGGCCGTTGGGTGCTCACCGCCGACGAGCCGGAGCGGATGGCCATCACCGACCGCCGCACCCCCGAGGTCGAGGACCTGGCGGAATCGCCCGAGGGCGGCGTGGTGCTCCCCGTGGACCCCGCCAGCCGTGAGGTCGTCTACAGCGAGCCCGGCTCCGTGCCCAAGGCGCTCGGCGAGGTCGACGTGGTCTTCCCGGTGCTGCACGGCCCCTACGGTGAGGACGGCACCCTCCAGGGCCTCCTGGAACTGTCCGGAGTGCCCTACGTGGGCTCGGGCGTGCTCTCCTCGGCCGTCGGCCAGGACAAGGAGTACATGAAGCGGGTGTTCACCTCCTTCGGGCTCAAGGTGGGCCCGTACGTGGTGATCCGGCCCCGTGAGTGGCAGCAGGACGAGTCCGCCGCCCGGAAGAAGATCATCGACTTCGCCGGCGAGCACGGCTGGCCGCTGTTCGTGAAGCCCGCGCGCGCGGGTTCGTCCATCGGCATCACCAAGGTCGACGACCTCTCCGGCCTGGACGAGGCCATCGCCCTGGCCCAGCAGCACGACCCGAAGATCCTCGTGGAGGCGGCGGTCAGGGGCCGTGAGATCGAGTGCGGCGTCCTCGAGTTCGAGGACGGGCCGCGTGCCTCCGTCCCGGCCGAGATCCCGCCCCCGGACACCCACGCGTACTACGACTTCGAGGCCAAGTACATCGACTCCACGCCCGGCATCGTCCCGGCCCCGCTCACCGACGAGGAGACCGCCGAGGTGCGCCGTCTCGCGGTGGAGGCGTTCGAGGCGGCCTCCTGCGAGGGACTGGTCCGCGCGGACTTCTTCCTCACCGAGGACGGCGAGTTCGTGATCAACGAGATCAACACCATGCCCGGCTTCACGCCCATCTCGATGTACCCGCAGATGTGGCAGGCCACCGGCGTCAGCTACCCGGAGCTGGTGGACCGCCTGGTACAGGCGGCGCTGCGCCGTTCGACCGGGCTGCGCTAGCGCCCCGCCGCGAGGCCGGTCACCGCATGGAGGCGATCCCCTTCGGGATCGCCTTCTTGATGGAGGGGGCGAGGTCCGCGAGGACCGAGGCGCCCTCCTCCTGCGCCGACATGCCCTTGGGCAGGCTCACCTGCACATAGGCCACGCGCCTGGCCGTGGTGAACCGCCAGGTGCCGTCGCTCTGCTTCTCCATGAGCCAGTTGACGCCGTCGACCCCGCCCGCGATCGCGTTCCGGTCACCGCCCTCGGCGACCTTGGGGTCGACCATCTTCGGCGGCCGTACGACCCCGCAGCGCAGTATGATCGCCGGGTTTCCCCAGCCCGCGGTGTAGGCGGACCGGGGCGTGGGGTCGTTGCGGTTCCGCCCGTCCAGCTTCTCGGGCAGCACCGGGTGCAGCGTGCGGCACGCCTTCGCCGTCCTGGCGTCCGGGGTGGGAACCGCGACCGCCGAGTTGTCGTCTGCCGAGGAGCAGCCCGCGACCGCGAGCAGCACAGCGGGCGCGAGCAGGCCGAGGGGCCGGTGACGGAAAATATTCACCGGCCAAGCGTAGACGGGGGCTACAGATGCACGACCGGACAGGTCAGGGTGCGGGTGATGCCGTCCACTTGCTGGACCTTGGCGACCACCATGCGGCCGAGATCGTCGACCGTGTCGGCCTGGGCGCGCACGATGACGTCGTACGGACCCGTCACGTCCTCCGCCTGGATCACTCCAGGGATCTTGCTGATTGTCTCTGCGACGGTCGACGCTTTGCCGACCTCCGTCTGGATCAGGATGTACGCCTGTACCACGGAACCTCCAGGGCGGCCACGAGGATCATGTGGGGGGAAAAGGAACGCCACGGTACCGCGTCGCCGCGTTCCGCGGGAGAACTCACGGCAACCGGGCCTGCGCGCCAGGGTGCAGGCACGACAGAAGTTGACGATCGTCCGGACCGTATCGGACGGTCATCCTGACCGTACCCGACGGTCGTGCCGACCGTATCGAGGACACTGATGAAGCGCGAGCGGGCAAGGCAAGAGCCAGAAGGGGAGTAAAGGGTCATGAAGGGCACTGTCGGTGAGCTAGGGGAGTTCGGGCTCATCAGGGAGCTCACCTCCCGTCTCACCACCACCCCGGCGGTCCGGGTCGGCCCCGGCGACGACGCCGCGGTGGTCGCCGCCCCCGACCGCCGGGTGGTGGCGAGCACCGACATCCTGCTGGAGGGGCGGCACTTCCGCCGCGACTGGTCCACGGCCTACGACGTGGGCCGCAAGGCGGCGGCGCAGAACCTCGCGGACATCGCCGCCATGGGCGCCGTACCCACCGCGCTGCTGCTCGGCCTGGTCGTCCCCGCCGAACTCCCGGTCACCTGGCCGAGCGAGCTCATGGACGGCCTGCGCGACGAGTGCCAGGTCGCCGGTGCCTCCGTGGTCGGCGGGGACGTCGTACGCGGCGACACGATCATGGTGTCGATCACCGCGCTCGGTGATCTGCGCAACCAGGAGCCGGTGACCCGCGCGGGAGCCCAGCCCGGCGACCTCGTGGCCGTCACGGGCTGGCTGGGCTGGTCCGCGGCCGGCTTCGCGGTGCTCTCGCGGGGCTTCCGCTCCCCGCGGGCCTTCGTGGAGGCCCACCGGCGCCCCGAGCCGCCGTACCACGCGGGTCCGGCCGCCGCCGCGCTCGGCGCGACCGCGATGTGCGACGTCAGCGACGGCCTGATCGCCGACCTCGGGCACATCGCCGAGGCCAGCAAGGTCCGCATCGACATCCGCTCCGGCGCCATCGACATCCCGACCCAGATGAACGACATCGGGCAGGCCGTCGGTGTCGACCCGATCCAGTGGGTGCTGACCGGAGGAGAGGACCACGCGATCGTCGCGACCTTCCCGCCGGACGCCAAGCTCCCGGCCCGCTGGAAGGTCATCGGCGAGGTCCTCAACCCCTCCGCGCTGCCCCAGGTGACGGTCGACGGGGCGCCCTGGACCAGCAAGGGCGGCTGGGACCACTTCGGGGACATCGAGTCATGATCCCCAGGGCCCTGACCGTGGCGGGCTCGGACTCCGGCGGCGGGGCCGGTATCCAGGCCGACCTGAAGACGATGCTGGCGCTCGGCGTGCACGGCATGAGCGTGATCACCGTCGTGACCGCGCAGAACACCCTGGGTGTGCGGGGCGCCTGGGAACTGCCCGCGGAGGCGGTGCGGGCGCAGTACCGCGCTGTCGTCGACGACATCGGCGTCCAGGCCGTGAAGACCGGGATGCTGTCCTCGGCGGAACTGGTCGAGACGGTCGCCGAGTTGATCTCCGGCACCCAGGCCCCGGCGGTCGTGGACCCGGTCGGCGTCTCCAAACACGGCGACCCGCTGCTGGCCGCGTCCGCGCTGGACTCGGTGCGTACGAAACTGCTGCCGGCGGCGACCGTGGCGACGCCGAACCTGGACGAGGTGACCCAACTCACCGGCGTACGGGTCGAATCGGAGGGCGATCTGCGGCGGGCCGCGGCGGCCGTGCTGGCGTACGGGCCACGTTGGGTGCTGATCAAGGGCGGCCACCTGGCGGGGGACGCCGTGGACCTGCTCACGGACGGCTCCGAGGAGCACTGGCTGCGCGCCCCCCGCCACGGCAACCGGCACACCCACGGCACGGGCTGCACCCTGGCCTCCGCGGTCGCGTCGGGCCTGGCGAAGGGGCTGCCCGTGCCGGAGGCGGTGGCCGAGGCCAAGGAGTACGTCACCGGGGCGATCGCCGCCGGGTTCCCGCTGGGAGCGGGGATCGGGCCGGTGGATCACGGGTGGCGGTTCAGGAACTGAACCGCGGGAGCCGAACCGCAGTGGGCACGGCAAAAAGCCGGCCCACCCGGAGGTGGACCGGCTCTGTGCAGCGAACCAGACAGTGGCCGCGCGCGGATGGGGTTCCCCCCTGCTCCTCGGAGCCTGGGGGAGGGTGCGTCAGCGCGAGACCTTGCCGGCCTTGATGCACGAGGTGCAGGCGTTCACGCGCTTCGGCGTCCCGCCGACCACGGTACGCACACGCTGGATGTTCGGGTTCCAGCGGCGGGACGTACGGCGGTGCGAGTGCGAGATGTTGTTGCCGAAGCCCGGCCCCTTGCCGCAGACGTCGCAGTTGGCAGCCACGGGTCACTCCAAAGACTTCAGATGCACTTACGGTTAATCCCGGCATGCCGGGATCGAGATCCTAATACCTGAGATCTTGAGTGGCGTTGCCAGGGGAACGGCCCGATCAGATCGGGCAACCGGAGCAGCATACAACGGCTGCGTCGGTACAACGAAACTATCATGGCGGCTCAGGGCCCCGCTCCCGGCCCTCTTCCGGTGGACACCAGGCCAAGGTCTACGCTGCGTCCACCGTCCAGCCGGCTCAGGGAGGCACAGGTGGCGCAGGTGCCGCAGACATTCTTCGATGCGGTCGCGGTGCGCACCTGGTGCGGTCTGGCGCTGGGGGCCCTGGGACGGGCCCGCGAGGAGATCGACGCGATCAACGTCTATCCGGTGGCGGACGGGGACACCGGGACCAATCTCTACCTGACCCTGGAGTCGGCGGCCACGGCCGTGGAGGCGGTGTTCGCCGGGTACGAGACCGGTGCGCAGCAGCCGTCGCTCGCCGACGCCGTGCGCGCCATGGCCCACGGGGCGCTCATCGGGGCCCGGGGCAACTCCGGGACGATCATGGCGCAGCTGCTGCGCGGCATGGCCCAGGTGCTCGCCGAGGGGGAGGCCCCGCACATCGACGGCCCCGGATTGCGACTGGCCCTGCGGCACGCGGCCGACTCCGCCCGGCACGCCGTGGCCCACCCGGTCGAGGGCACCGTGCTGACGGTCGCCTCGGCCGCCGCCGACGCCGCCGAGCGGGCGGGGGACGCCCCGGGCGACTGCGGCACGGTCGCGCGGGCGGCGTACGAGGGTGCCCGCACGGCCTTGGCGGCCACTCCCGGCCAGCTGGCCGTGCTGGCGCGAGCGGGCGTGGTCGACGCGGGCGGACGCGGGCTGGTGGCGGTGCTCGGGGCGCTGGTGGAGGCGTTCACGGGGCAGGCGGTGCCGGGGGAAGCGGTGCGGACGACCGTCCCTGCCCCCGCCTCTGCGCCCACCTCTGCCCCCACACCCGTCCCCGGCGCCGGTGCTCTCGTGCGTGTGCCCGCCCTTTCCGGGGCCGGCGACCTGTGCGCCGGGGCCGGCCAGCAGTGCGCCGACGGCGGTGTGAGCGAAGGCCCCGCCTTCGAGGTGATCTATCTCCTGGAAGCCGACGACACGGCCGTGGCCCGGCTACGCGAGCGGCTGGACGCCCTCGGGGACTCCCTGGTCGTGGTCGGCGGCGACGGGCTGTGGAACGTGCATGTGCACGTCGACGACGCGGGCGCCGCCGTGGAGGCCGGCGTCGAGGCCGGGCGGCCGTACCGGATCCGGATCACTCACTTCGGGCGCGGCGCCGTGCACACCGGTGGCGAGCGACCCCCGCGCGAGCGCGCCCAGCGGGCCGTCGTCGCCGTCGTACCGGGCGAGGGCCTGGCCGGGCTCTACACCGAGGCCGGGGCGACCACGGTCCTCGCGCGCCCGGGGGAGCCGCCGGCCAGCGGGGAGCTGGTGCAGGCCCTGCGGCGTGCCCACGCGCGCGAGGTGGTACTGCTGCCGAACGACGCCGAACTGCGTCACACGGCCGCGGCGGCGGCCGAGCAGGCCCGCGCCGAGGGCGTCCGCGTCGCCCTGATCCCGACCCGCTCGGCGGTCCAGGGCATCGCAGCGCTGGCGGTGCACGAGCCGGACCGCCGGTTCGACGAGGACGTCGTCCAGATGACCTCGGCGGCCGGCGCCACCCGGTACGCCGAGGTCGTCGTCGCCGAACACCAGTCCTTCACGACGGCCGGCATCTGCCAGGCCGGGGACGTCCTGGGCCTGATCGACGGCGACGTGGCGGTGATCGGCGCGGACGTGACCGCCACCGCCGAGACCGTGCTGGACCGCATGCTCCAGGCGGGCGGCGAACTGGTCACCCTCGTCATCGGCGACGAGGCGCCGAAGACCGTCACCGAACACCTGCAGACACGTGTACGCGAGTCCTATCTGGCCGTGGACACGGTGGTGTACCGGGGCGGCCGGCAGGGGGCACTGCTGCTGATCGGCGTGGAGTGAGCACCCCCGCTCCGCTCCCGTCCCCCGCTCTTCTTTTGCTCGCTCCTGCTCACCCCCGCTCCTGCGCGAGACGGAGCGTCTGCGTCGCCTCCGCCCGTCGCGCCTGGACGGTCTCGCCCGCCGCGTCGGCGCTCTCGTAGGCCGCGAGGACGCCACGCGCGCGTGCCACGGCGTCGGCGGTCCGGCCCAGACCGGCCTCCAGCCGGCTCGCGGCGAGTTCGGCGCCGGTACGGTCGTACCGCCCGTCGGCGCCGAGAGCGCCGAACGGACCAGCAGGTCGCCGAACCGGCCTCGGGTGGCGCCGAGTTCGGCGGTGAACCGGTCCCGGGCGGTCGGGTCGGCGGCGGTCTCCAGCGCACGTTGGCAGGCACGCACCGCCTCCGCCGCCCGGTCCCGCGATCGTGCAGGCGCGGTGGTGGCTCGGGGACTGTCGGAGCGAGCTGGGCGAGCACCGGGCCGCCGCCGAACACCGGCTCGTGCGCGCGTGGGCCCGGTCCGCCTCCTCCAGCAGCCCGGCGTTGCCCAGGGACTCGGCGGCGAGGTGGGCCGGCGTGGCGTGGTCCTGCTCGGGCCAGTGCCGGGCGATAGCGGCGGATCGCGTGCGCCCGACTCCACGCGCGGACGAGGAACGGGGCGTTGCCGAGCGAGCGCCACAGCTTGCCTGGGAATCCATCGTCACTGCGCCGGAGCGGGGAGAACGTGCGGCGCGGGGTCGGGCGGTCCCGGGCCGGGCCGGTGACCGCGGGGATGCCCCGAGCGCATCGCCCCAGGCCCGGAAAGTCTCATCTGACCAGCTTTTTCCTGATTCGAAGGGGAGGTGCGGGAGGGGCATCATCAGGGGCTGGGCGATGAACGCCCAGCCCAGCGTCTGCGGCATTGTCAGTGGTGTGGTGTGCAATGGATCCCGTGCCCGCACTGCAAGAACCGCTCAAGAAGGTGCTCGGCCCCGCCACCGCGAAGGTGATGGCCGAGCACCTCGGCCTGCACACCGTCGGTGACCTCCTGCACCACTACCCGCGCAGATACGAGGAGCGCGGACAGCTCACGCACCTCGCCGACCTCCCCATGGACGAGCACGTCACAGTGGTCGCCCAGGTCGCCGACGCCCGCCTGCACAGCTTCGCCTCCGCCAAAGCCCCCCGAGGCAAGGGCCAGCGCCTCGAGGTCACGATCACCGACGGCAGCGGCCGGCTCCAACTCGTCTTCTTCGGCAACGGGGTTCACAAGCCCCACAAGGAACTGCTGCCGGGCACCCGCGCGATGTTCGCCGGCAAGGTCTCCGTCTTCAACCGCCGCCTCCAGCTTGCCCACCCTGCCTACGAGTTGCTGCACGGCGACGCCGAGGAGACGGTCGAGACCTGGGCCGGTGCCCTGATCCCCCTGTACCCGGCCACCGCCAGACTGGAGTCCTGGAAGATCGCCAAGGCCGTCCAGACGGTCCTCCCGAGCGCCCAGGAGGCCCAGGACCCCCTCCCGGACACCCTCCGCGCGGGCCGCGGCCTGCTCCCCCTCCCCGAGGCCCTGCTCAAGATCCACCGCCCGCACACCAAGGCCGACGTCGCCGACGCCCGCGCCCGCCTGAAATGGGACGAGGCGTTCGTCCTCCAGGTCGCCCTGGCCCGCCGCCGGTACGCCGACGGCCTGCTCCCGGCCGTCCCCCGCACCCCGAAGCCCGACGGCCTCCTGTCCGCCTTCGACGCCCGCCTGCCCTTCACCCTCACCGAGGGCCAGCGGAAGGTCTCCGAGGAGATCTTCGCCGACCTGGCCACCGAGCACCCGATGCACCGGCTGCTGCAGGGAGAGGTGGGTTCGGGCAAGGCCCAGCCGCTCCACTCGCTCGTGCTGACCCCGGCCGGTTTCCGTCGCATGGGTGACATGAGGGTCGGGGACGAAGTCGTCGTCCCGGATGGCGGGATCGCCCTGATCGACGGTGTCTTCCCGCAGGGAGAGCGCGATGTCTGGCGCATGGTCCTGTCCGACGGAAGCTCCGTCGAGTGCGACGACGAGCACCTGTGGATCGTCGGTACCAGCGCCGGATGGCACCGTGGCCAGACACCCAGCATCATGACGACCCGGGAGATCCGTCTCGACACCTTCGAGGCGGACGGAGACTCCAAGTGGTACCTCCCGGCGGCCACCCCGGTCGATCTCGGAGACGACTCGGGCCTGCCCCTCGATCCGTATCTCTTCGGCCTTCTCCTGGGAGACGGCTCGCTCCGCCACCACCTGCGTCCGGCCACCGAGGACAAGGCGATCCGTGACGCTGTGGCGGCAGCCGTCGCGCCAGAGTGCCGTCCGGTTCCGGTCGAGGGGTCCCGTCGCGGCTGCGCGACCGGGCCGGCGGATCCTGCGGGAGGAGCGCGCAATCCTGTGATGCAGGCATTGCGTGAGCTGAACCTGTTGGACGTGACGTCGGACGGAAGCTTCGTTCCCGAGGAGTTCAAGAACACCTCGGTCAAGGACCGTCTGGCGCTGCTGCAAGGCCTTCTGGACACCGGTGGCACCGTCCAGCCGGACGGCATGAGCATCTCGCTCAGCTCGGCCTCACGCAGGCTCGCGGACGACATCGCATGGCTCGTCCGCTCGCTCGGCGGCTCGGCACAAGTCCTTCCCGAGGAGGCCGCCTTCGACGTCTCGGTGGCCCTGCCTGGTGAGTACGCGCCGTTCAGACTGGCCCGCACATCCGAACAGATGCGGCCGAGGCCGCATCACGACACCTTCCGGCGCGGTGTCCGTGCGGTCGAGTACGTGGGCCGCATGCCCGTCCAGTGCATCAGCGTCGCTCATCCGAGCCACGCCTATGTCACCGACAACTTCACGGTGACCCACAACACGATGGTGGCCCTGCGCGCCATGCTCGCCGTCGTCGACGCCGGGGGCCAGGCCGCCATGCTCGCGCCCACCGAGGTCCTCGCCCAGCAACACCACCGGTCGATCGTCGAGATGATGGGCGAGCTGGCCGAGGGCGGCATGCTGGGCGGCACCGAGCACGCCACCAAGGTGGTGCTGCTGACCGGCTCCATGGGCGCCGCCGCCCGCCGCCACGCCCTGCTGGACCTGGCCACCGGCGAGGCCGGCATCGTGATCGGCACGCACGCGCTGATCGAGGACAAGGTCCAGTTCCACGACCTCGGCCTGGTCGTCGTGGACGAACAGCACCGCTTCGGCGTCGAGCAGCGCGACGCCCTGCGGGGCAAGGGCAAACAGCCCCCGCACCTGCTCGTCATGACCGCCACCCCCATCCCGCGCACGGTCGCCATGACCGTCTTCGGTGACCTGGAGACCTCGGTCCTGGACCAACTCCCGGCCGGACGCTCGCCGATCGCCAGCCACGTCGTCCCGGCAGCCGACAAACCCCACTTCCTCGCCCGCGCCTGGGAGCGGGTCCGTGAAGAGGTGGCGAAGGGCCACCAGGCATACGTGGTCTGCCCGCGCATCGGCGACGACGTCGACGAGGCGGCCGACCGGAAGAAGGCTGGGAAGTCCCCCGAGGACGAGGCCGACAAGCGCCCCCCGCTCGCGGTCCTCGACGTGGCCGGCCAGTTGGCCCGCGGTCCGCTCCAGGGCCTGAAGGTCGAGTTCCTCCACGGCCGTATGCACCCCGACGACAAGGACGCCGTCATGCGCCGCTTCGCGGCCGGCGAGACGGACGTCCTGGTCGCCACGACGGTCATCGAGGTGGGCGTCAACGTCCCCAACGCCACCGTCATGGTGATCATGGACGCCGACCGTTTCGGCGTCTCCCAGCTGCACCAGCTCCGCGGCCGGGTCGGCCGCGGCTCCGCCCCCGGCCTCTGCCTCCTGGTCACCGAGATGCCCGAGGCCAGCGCCGCCCGCCAGCGCCTCAACGCCGTCGCCTCCACCCTGGACGGCTTCGAGCTCTCCCGCATCGACCTGGAACAACGCCGTGAGGGCGATGTCCTCGGCCAGGCCCAGTCCGGCGCCCGCTCCAGCCTCCGGGTCCTCGCCGTCATCGAGGACGAGGAGGTCATCGCGCAGGCGCGGCAGGAGGCGACGGCGGTGGTGGCCGCCGACCCCGAGCTGACCGGCCTGCCCGGCCTGCGTATCGCGCTGGACGCCCTTGTGGACGAGGAGAGGGAGCAGTACCTGGAAAAGGGATGAAACCGGAACTCCCCAGGGGTGCGGGGGCTGTGTCCGTATGCGGCTCCGCCGCGCGGGCGCGACCAGCCTGCCAAACTGGCTACAGAAAGCCACCCACGAAGAAGGACCCCACATGACCCGCGTGATCGCCGGCGCAGCCGGCGGACGCCGCCTCGCCGTCCCGCCGGGGACCGGCACCCGGCCGACATCGGACCGCGCACGCGAGGGGCTCTTCTCCACCTGGCAGTCCCTCCTCGGCGGCCCTCTGGAGGGCGAGCGGGTCCTCGATCTCTACGCCGGCTCCGGAGCCGTGGGGCTGGAGGCGCTGTCGCGGGGCGCCGGCCACACCCTCCTGGTCGAGGCGGACGCCCGCGCGGCCCGTGTCGTCCGGGAGAACGTGAAGAACCTGGGCCTGCCCGGCGCCGAGGTGCGAGCGGGCAAAGCGGAACAGATCATCAGAACCGTGCCCCCCGCCGAGCCGTACGACCTCGTCTTCCTGGACCCCCCGTACGCCGTCTCCGACGACGATCTTCGGGAGATTCTGCTCACACTCCGCTCGGAGGGCTGGCTCGCGGAAGAAGCACTCGTCACCGTGGAGCGCAGCACCAGAGGTGGTGAATTCCGCTGGCCGGACGGCTTCGAGGCCCTCCGGTCCCGTCGCTACGGCGAGGGAACGTTTTGGTACGGTCGCGCCGCCGCTACGTGCGAAGACGCACGATGACCGGACCGGAGAGCGAGGGAACACAAGTGCGCCGCGCCGTCTGCCCCGGGTCGTTCGACCCGATCACCAACGGACACCTCGACATCATCGCCCGCGCCTCGCGCCTGTACGACGAGGTCTACGTCGCGGTGATGATCAACCAGGCCAAGAAGGGCCTGTTCGGGATCGAGGAGCGGATCGAGCTGATCCGCGAGGTCACCGCCGACTACGGCAACGTCCGCGTCGAGTCCTTCCACGGCCTCCTCGTCGACTTCTGCAAGCAGCGCGACATCCCCGCCATCGTCAAGGGCCTGCGTGCGGTCAGCGACTTCGACTACGAACTCCAGATGGCCCAGATGAACAACGGCCTCACCGGCGTCGAAACGCTGTTCGTGCCCACCAACCCCACCTACAGCTTCCTCTCCTCCTCCCTGGTCAAGGAGGTCGCGGCCTGGGGCGGCGACGTCTCCCACCTGGTGCCGCCGGTGGTCCTGGACGCCCTGAACGAGCGCCTCCGCAAGGGCTGATGGGGCTACAGTCGTCCCGTCCGTCTCCAACACAGCTGTAGAGAGTGGCGAGCACAGGTGGACGTGCAGAAGAAGCTCGACGAGATCGTCTCCGCGGTCTCCAGCGCCCGGGCCATGCCGATGTCGGCATCGTGCGTGATCAACCGCGCCGAGCTGCTCGCGATGCTCGAAGAGGTGCGCCAGGCCCTGCCCGGCTCCCTCGCGCAGGCACAGGAGCTGATCGGCGATCGTGAGCAGACGCTCGAGCAGGCCCGCCTGGAAGCCGAGCGGATCATCGGGAACGCGCACGTCGAGCGCGGCTCGCTGATCTCCGACACGGAGATCGCCCGCCGCTCCCAGGCCGAGGCCGACCGGATCCTCGCCGAGGCCCGCAAGGAGGCCGAGGAGATCCGCGCCGAGGCCGACGACTACGTCGACTCCAAGCTCGCCAACTTCGAGGTGGTCCTCACCAAGACCCTCGGCTCGGTCGGCCGCGGCCGGGAGAAGCTCCTCGGCACCGGACCCGGACTCGACGAGAACGGCTACGAGGACGAGGACGCCCCCGAGCGCAGCCAGGACCCCGAGACCCTGCGGCACGACGCCGACGCGTACGTGGACGCCAAGCTCGGCGCCTTCGAGGCGGTGCTCGCCAAGACGCTGGAGGCCGTCGGCCGGGGCCGGCAGAAGCTGCACGGCCGGATCGCCACGGACGACCTCGGCGCTCTCGCCGCGGACACCACGACCTTCCAGCACTCCAGCGACGCCGACTACCTCGCCGACCTCGCGGCCCTGGCGGACGCCCCGGACGAGCGCCGGACCCAGTCGCAGCCGCAACAGCCGCAACAGCCGCAACAGCCACAGCAGTCGCCGTACGAGCAGCAGTCCGCCTACCCCCCCGCCCCCGGCTACGCTCCAGCGGGCGGCGCCCCCGTCGAGCAGCAGCCCGACCCGTACGCCGGCTACGCCGCCCAGCAGAGCCCCTACGGCTACCAGCAGGCGGATCCGTACGCCTACCAGGGTTATGACCCCCAGCAGGCCCCCTACGACCCGAACCAGGCCGCTCAGCAGGCGCAGCAGCCCCAGCAGCCGTCCCAGCAGGGCTACGCCCTGGACGAGACCAGCCTCTTCGACACCAGCATGATCAGCGCGGAGCAGCTGCGGGCCTACGAGCAGGGTCGCGGACTGTAGCCGGGAGAACCGGATTGGGCCCTGAGCAAAAGGTCCAGTATCCTGGCCCTTCGGTCGCGCATACGTCCGCGATCAACGCTGCCTGGGTGACACCCCCTGGGCGGTGTCCCTCCGAGTGTGAAGACCGAAAGCAGGAATGGCTTCCAACGCCCGCCTCGACCACCGCAACCCCCTCGTGATCGACACGCACGAGCTGGGTCGGCGTCCTGGTGCGCTGCAGCGCCTGACCCGCACGGTCGACGCCCCCGCGGACCTCGGTATCGCCGGGGTCGTCGGAGTGCCGGAAGGCACCCCGGTGGAACTCGAACTCCGCCTCGAGTCGGTCATGGAAGGGGTGCTTGTCACAGGCACCGCCCGTGCACGGGCCGAGGGGGAGTGCGTAAGGTGTCTGGAGCCGGTCGAGCTGACGCTCGAAGCGGACTTCCAGGAGATGTTCTCGTACCCTGACGCCGACGACCGGGGCCGCGTGATCGCGGAGCCGGGCGACGACGCCGAGGACGACGAGGGCAGGCTCTTCATCGAGGACGGTCTGATCGACCTCGAACCTCTGCTGCGCGATGCGGTGGTGCTCGCACTGCCGATGCAGCCGGTGTGCCAGGAAGACTGCCCGGGTCTGTGCTCCGAGTGCGGAGCGCGGCTCGCGGACGACCCGGACCACCACCACGACGCCGTCGACATCCGTTGGGCGGCTTTGCAGGGACTCGCCGGTTCGATGACGGACGGCGAGAAGGACGAGATGAGCGGCGCCGAAGCGGGCGTCGACGAGAAGCAGGAGAAGTAGCCGTGGCTGTTCCGAAGCGGAAGATGTCGCGCAGCAACACGCGCCACCGCCGGTCGCAGTGGAAGGCTGCGGTCCCCACCCTGGTTGCGTGCGAGCGCTGCCACGAGCCCAAGCAGCAGCACATCGCGTGCCCGTCTTGCGGCACCTACAACAAGCGCCAGGTCCTCGAAGTCTGAGCGGGCTGGTGAGAGGCACTGTGTCCAGTCCCAAGAAGGCGACGGAAAACCAGGCCTCGTCCCACACGCTTCTGGAAGGGCGGCTCGGCTACCAGGTCGAGTCCGCCCTTCTGGTGCGCGCGCTGACCCACCGTTCCTACGCGTACGAGAACGGCGGTCTGCCGACGAACGAGCGGCTGGAGTTCCTCGGGGACTCCGTGCTCGGCCTCGTCGTCACGGACACGCTGTACCGCATCCACCCCGACCTGCCCGAGGGCCAGCTGGCCAAGCTCCGGGCCGCGGTGGTCAACTCGCGTGCGCTGGCGGAGGTCGGCCGTGGCCTCGACCTGGGCTCCTTCATCCGGCTCGGCCGCGGTGAAGAGGGAACGGGCGGCCGGGACAAGGCGTCCATCCTCGCCGACACCCTGGAAGCGGTGATCGGCGCGGTCTATCTCGATCAGGGCCTCGACGCGGCGTCCGAGCTGGTGCACCGGCTCTTCGACCCGCTGATCGAGAAGTCCTCCAACCTCGGAGCCGGCCTGGACTGGAAGACCAGTCTGCAGGAGCTGACCGCGACCGAAGGACTCGGCGTGCCCGAGTACCTGGTCACGGAGACCGGCCCCGATCACGAGAAGACCTTCACTGCTGCCGCCCGCGTCGGAGGCGTCTCGTACGGCACCGGCACCGGCCGCAGCAAGAAGGAGGCGGAGCAGCAGGCCGCCGAGTCCGCCTGGCGGTCCATCCGCGCGGCGGCGGACGAGCGTGCCAAGGTGGTCAAGGAGCCCATCAAGGAGACGGCCGACGAGGCCGTCAAGGGCGACGACACGCCTGCCACCGCCTGACAGAGCACCACCGAGCGCCCGCCCCGCCCTGTGCGCCGGGGCGGGCGCTCGGTTCGTCCCACGGTCGGTAGGGGGTCCCGATGCCCGAGTTGCCCGAGGTCGAGGTCGTCCGGCGCGGACTGGAGCGGTGGATCGCCCAACGCACCGTCGCCGACGCCGAGGTGTTGCACCCGCGTGCCGTCCGCCGGCACATCGCCGGTGCCGACGACTTCGTACACCGCCTCAAGGGCCACCGCATCGGCACGCCCAGCCGGCGCGGCAAGTACCTGTGGCTGCCGCTGACGGACACGAGCCAGTCGGTCCTGGCCCACCTCGGCATGAGCGGCCAGCTGCTGGTGCAGCCGCACGCGGCGCCGGACGAGAAGCACCTGCGCATCCGTGTCCGCTTCGCCGACACCCTGGGCACGGAACTCCGCTTCGTCGACCAGCGCACCTTCGGCGGGCTGTCGCTGCACGACAACACCCCCGACGGACTGCCGGAGGTCATCGCGCACATCGCCCGCGACCCTCTCGACCCGCTGTTCGACGACGAGGCCTTCCACCAGGCCCTGCGGCGCAGGCGGACCACCGTCAAACGGGCCCTGCTGGACCAGTCGTTGATCAGCGGGGTCGGCAACATCTACGCGGACGAGGCCCTCTGGCGCGCCCGCATCCACTACGAACGCCCGACGGCGAACCTCACCCGCCCGGTCACCGCCCAGCTCCTCGGCCATGTCCGGGACGTGATGAACGCGGCCCTCGCCGTCGGCGGCACCAGCTTCGACAGCCTGTACGTCAACGTGAACGGTGAATCGGGCTACTTCGACCGCTCCCTGGACGCCTACGGCCGCGAGGACCTTCCCTGCCGCCGCTGCGCGACCCCCATACGCCGCCGCCCCTGGATGAACCGGTCCAGCTACTTCTGCCCGAGGTGTCAGAGGGCGCCACGCGTCTCGTCGTAACGTGCGCGGGCCGCGAGGACGTCGTCCATCGCGCCCTCCACGCAGTGGATGAGCGCGAGCAGCCGTTCGGCGACCGAGCGGCCCAGGGGAGTCAGTTGGTAGTCGACGCGGGGCGGGTTGGTGGGCTGCGCGTCGCGGTGCACCAAGCCGTCGCGTTCCAGCGCGTGCAGCGTCTGGGACAGCATCTTCTCGCTCACCCCGTCGACCCGCCGGCGCAGCTCGTTGAAGCGCAGCGAGCCCTCGTACAGCGCGCCCAGCGTGAGTCCGCCCCAGCGGCCGGTGACGTGCTCCAGCGTGTTGCGCGAGGGGCATGCCTTGGCGAAGACGTCGTAGGCGAGGTCGTCCTGGTCCTGGGTGCTGGCCGTCATGACCCCAGGGTAGGCGACCGCAGCGCTAACCGCCAGGTTGCACTAACTCATGGTTAGTGCTTTCCTGTGGTCACTGCCGCTGAGCTGCCTGTTCGGCGTGCTGACGTGATGTCGAGGAGTAACCGTGACCATCCCTGTCGTTTCCATCGCCTACCACTCCGGCTACGGCCACACCGCCGTCCTCGCCGAGGCCGTCCGCAACGGCGCCGCCGACACGGGTGCCGAGGTGCATCTGATCAAGGTGGACGAGATCACCGACGAGCAGTGGGAGACGCTGGACCGCTCCGACGCGATCGTCTTCGGCTCGCCCACCTACATGGGCACCGCCTCCGGTGCCTTCCACGTCTTCGCCGAGGCGACCTCGAAGCGCTGGTTCGGGCAGGACTGGAAGGACAAGCTGGCCGCGGGCTTCACCAACTCCGGCTCCAAGAGCGGCGACAAGCTGCACACCCTGCAGTTCTTCCAGATCCTCGCCGCCCAGCACGGCATGAACTGGGTCAACCTCGGCCTGCACCCCGGCTGGAACAACAGCGCGGGCTCCGAGAACGACCTCAACCGCCTCGGCGTCTTCGCGGGCGCGGCGGCCCAGACCAACGTGGACGAGGGTCCGGACGCCGTGCACAAGTCCGACATCGCCACGGCCGAGCACCTGGGCCGGCGAGTGGCCGAGGCGGCGCAGATCTTCACCCGGGGTCGCGCGGCCGCGTAAGGACGGTACGGCTCAGGCCCGGCCGCGGCTGTCTCAGGAGCCGAAGTCCTGTGTCCACCAGGGGCCGCCCGGCCCCAGGTGCACACCCACACCGAGGGTCTTGAAGCCGCAGTTCAGGATGTTCGCGCGGTCTCCGGGGCTGTTCATCCAGGCCGCCATCACCGCCGCCGGATCCGCCTGGCCGCGGGCTATGTTCTCGCCGCCGAGGCCGGTTATGCCGGCCTTCGCGGCCCGGTCCCACGGGGTGAGGCCGTCCGGGCCGGTGTGGCCGAAGAAGTTCCGCGCGGCCATGTCGTCGCTGAACGTCTCGGCCAGCCCGGTCAGCGAGGAGTTCGCCGCCAGCGGGCTGCACCCGGCCTTCGCCCGCTCGTCGTTCACCAGCTTCAGCACCTGCGCCTCGACAGCGGCCCGGGGCGACACCGTCACCGGCACGGAGGTCTGCGCGGGTGCCGTCGTCGCCGGACGCGAAGGGGGCCTGACGGGCCTCGCCGGGGACGGGGCCGTCGCCGTCGGCTTCTTGGGCGCATTGGGCGCCTTGGGTGTCGGCTTCCTGGGCGCCGGCTTCGACGGGGTTGGCGACGGCGAGGCGGACGCGGAGACCGACGCGGAGGCGGAGGTGGCCGTGGAGACGGATGTGGCGACAGACGTGGAGGCGGATGTGGAGGCGGACGCGGCGGCCGCCGTGGACGCCGAAGCGGACGCCGAAGCGGACGGGGCCGGCGCACTCGTCGAGCGGTGGGTTCCCGCGCGGCCCGTCGTACCGCCGCGTCGGCTCCCGGCGTCGCCGGAGGTACCGCCCTGCGCCGTGGCCCTGTTGCCGACGGAGGCCTCGGCCCGCACCCGGTCACCACCGACGGCGCTCGTCGCACCGCCGAGCCTGAAGCTCTCCAGCCCGGGCACCACGCCGGTGGTCACGGCGATCGCGCCGAAGGCGAGCGCCACGGACGCGCCGAGCAGACGCATGCGCACCGGCTTCGCGCCCCTCTTCCTGCGCCACTGAGCGCGGAAGGAGGCATGGGCGCGAGCCGGGCCGCCGGCTCCGGGGGCGTCGGGGACCGGGTCCTCGGCCGTCGCGTACAGGTACGCCGCGCTCCTGGCGTTGGCCTCGGCGTACGCGCCGGTGTTCAGATACGGCGTGATGCCCACGGGCCGGTGCTCGCCCGCGTACGAGTCCTGCGGGACGTCGCTCCCCGTGCCGGGGACCTGCGTGCGCGTCACCCCCGCGGCGCGGCCCTTGGCGGGGCGGCCGGCGGCGGAGCGTCGGTGGCGTCCCATGTCCTTGCCCTTTTCCTCGTGCTCGCGGTCGACCCGGCGTCCGGCGTCCGGCGCCCGACGCTCGCGTCCGGCGGTCGGCGCTCCGTGGCGAGTGACTCCTTCTGGCCGACCCGGCTCACTCGATCGAGTGAGTTTCATATGAGATGCATCGAATGGGGACGGTACCGCATGGTGCCGAGGCCGGAAGTGTGCCGAGCGACACCAGCCGGTTAGGTTGCACCCATGAGCGAGGAAGTACGGCTGGTCGCCTGGGTCCGCGGATACGTGCAGGGCGTGGGTTTCCGCTGGTTCACGCGTGCCAAGGCGCTGGAGATCGGCGGTCTGAGTGGTTTTGCTCTCAATCTGGACGACGGACGCGTCCAGGTGGTCGCCGAGGGAGCCCGCGAGGGCTGCGAGGGGCTGCTCGACTGGCTCCAGTGCGGCGACACGCCCGGACGCGTGGAGGGTGTCACCGAGATCTGGGACACACCCCGGGGCGGCTACGACGGCTTCGCCATCCGCTGATCCTTCCCCGCCGGACCCGTCGAGCCGTCGTGCGAAGGCCGCCGGAGGGTACCCACCGAGAGCGGAAATGGCCTGGTGGTTGCCAAGAACAGCTCGGCGTGGCAGGCTCCGCAGGTACAGAAGATCGCCACGCCCTACGGGCCCCGCTGGAGTCGCAGCGCCGCCGTTTCTCCGGCCGCGCACCCGGGTTCGCCCCCAATACAGGGCGTGATCGTGTTGACCGTCAAACTTTTTGGTGAGACGCTGAAAGCCCCGCGCACCTGAGCTGTTTGGCATGGAGCAACAGCAGAGCAACACTCGGATGTGCCAAGCACCGCGGGTGCTAATCCCTCACGACCCACACCGCATCGGTCGGTCACTCATTGTGGAGGACCATCCATCATGGCAAAGGCGCTTCTCGGTTACGTCGGCGGCTCCGACCCTCGACTCCTCGCCGAGATGCGACGGCTGCAGCAGCGCGTCCAGGACCTCGAATCCGAGCTGGTACGGATCCAGGCGGAGAACGACGCGCTGACGGCTGCCGCCTCTCAGGACAGGATCATGGAGAGCATCGACGCACACCAGGCGGAGCCTGCGCTCACCTGATCGCTGCATCGCTCCACGACAGCAGCAGCGGTTGGGCTGCCCGTATCAACCGCACAGTTGCCAGAGTTGCAAGGGACGCTTCGGCGTCCCTTCGTTCTTTGCCCCGCTCGTTCTCTTTCCCCCGCGCACTTTCCCCCGCGCATCCTTTCACTCTCTTAACGTCTGGTGTGCCCTGCATGTTCAACGGTGAAACCGCGGGGTTGCGGGCATTCATGGAGTGAGTTAGGCGCGGCGGGTAGAGTCCAGCGGCGTGCACCTCAAGGCCCTGACCCTGCGCGGCTTCAAGTCGTTCGCCTCGGCGACCACGCTCCGGTTCGAGCCGGGGATCACCTGCGTGGTCGGACCGAACGGCTCGGGCAAGTCCAACGTCGTCGACGCCCTCAGCTGGGTCATGGGTGAGCAGGGCGCCAAGTCGCTGCGCGGCGGCAAGATGGAGGACGTCATCTTCGCCGGCACCACCGGGCGCCCGCCGCTCGGCCGCGCCGAGGTGTCCCTGACCATCGACAACTCCGACGGCGCCCTGCCCATCGAGTACGCCGAGGTCACCATCACGCGGATCATGTTCCGCAACGGCGGCAGCGAGTACCAGATCAACGGCGACACCTGCCGTCTGCTGGACATCCAGGAACTGCTCTCCGACTCCGGCATCGGCCGCGAGATGCACGTCATCGTCGGCCAGGGCCAGCTCGACTCCGTCCTGCACGCCGATCCCATGGGCCGCCGCGCCTTCATCGAGGAGGCGGCCGGTGTCCTCAAGCACCGCAAGCGCAAGGAGAAGGCGCTGCGGAAGCTGGACGCGATGCAGGCCAACCTCGCGCGCGTGCAGGACCTCACGGACGAACTGCGCCGCCAGCTCAAGCCGCTCGGCCGCCAGGCCGCCGTCGCGCGCCGGGCCGCCGTCATCCAGGCCGACCTGCGCGACGCCCGCCTGCGGCTGCTCGCCGACGACCTGGTACGACTGCGCGAGGCACTCAAGGCCGAGATCGCCGACGAGGCCGTGCTCAAGGACCGCAAGGAAGCCGCCGAGCAGGAGCTGAAGAAGGCCGTCCAGCGCGAGGCCCTGCTGGAGGACGAGGTACGGCGGCTCACGCCCCGCCTCCAGCGCGCCCAGCAGACCTGGTACGAGCTGTCCCAGCTGGCCGAGCGCGTACGCGGCACCGTCTCGCTGGCCGACGCCCGGCTCAAGAGCGCCACCTCCGCGCCCCCGGAGGAACGGCGCGGCCGTGACCCCGAGGACCTGGAGCGCGAGGCCGCCCGCGTCCGCGAGCAGGAGGCCGAGCTGGAGGCGGCACTGGAGGCAGCCCAGCGCGCCCTGGACGACACGGTCGCCCACCGTGCCGAGCTGGAGCGTGAACTGGCCGTCGAGGAGCGCCGGCTGAAGGATGCCGCCCGCGCCATCGCCGACCGCCGCGAGGGCCTGGCCCGTCTGTCCGGGCAGGTCAACGCGGCTCGCTCGCGCGCCGCGTCCGCCCAGGCCGAGATCGACCGGCTGGCCGCCGCCCGCGACGAGGCCCAGCAGCGAGCCGTACAGGCCCAGGAGGCGTACGAGGTCCTGAAGGCCGAGGTCGACGGCCTGGACGCCGACGACGCCGACCTCTCCGAGCAGCACGAGGCCGCCCGGCGGCGGCTCGCGGAGGCGGAAGCCACGCTGAGCGCGGCCCGCGAGGCGGCCACCGCGGCCGAACGGCGCCGCGCGGCCACCCAGGCCCGCCACGAGGCGCTGGCGCTGGGCCTTCGCCGCAAGGACGGCAGCGGAATACTGCTCGGCGCACGGGACCGGCTCACCGGTGTGCTGGGCCCGGCCGCGGAACTGCTGACGGTGAGCCCTGGCCACGAGGTCGCCCTCGCCGCCGCCTTCGGCGCGGCGGCGGACGCCGTCGCGGTGACGACCCCTGCCTCGGCGGTCGAGGCGATCAGACTCCTGCGCAAGGAGGACGGGGGCAGGGCGGCCCTGGTGCTCGGCGGTGCTCCCGACGACGTCACGCAACCCCGGCGCCCCGACAGACACCCGTTCGCGGCGGACCTGGTGCGCGGCCCCGACGAGCTCATGCCCGCCGTACGGCGGCTGCTGCGCGGGATCGTCGTCGTGGGCACCCTCGAAGACGCCGAGGACCTGGTCCACGCGCACCCCGAGCTGACCGCCGTCACCGCCGAGGGCGACCTGCTCGGCGCTCACTTCGCGCACGGCGGGTCCGCCGGGGCGCCCAGTCTGCTGGAGGTGCAGGCCTCCGTGGACGAGGCCGCGGCGGAGCTCGCGGAACTGGCCGTGCGCTGCGAGGAACTCGCCGAGGCGCAGCACGCGGCGGCCGAACGGCGCACGGAGGCCGCCGCGCTGGTGGAGGAGCTGGGGGAGCGGCGCCGGGCCGCCGACCGGGAGAAGTCCGCCGTCGCACAGCAGCTGGGGCGGCTCGCCGGGCAGGCGCGCGGGGCCGCCGGGGAGGCCGAGCGGTCCGCCGCGGCTGCGTCGCGAGCCCAGGAGGCGCTGGAGAAGGCCGTACTGGAGGCGGAGGAGCTGGCCGAGCGGCTGGCCGTCGCCGAGGAGATGCCGGTGGAGGAGGAGCCGGACACCTTTGCGCGCGACCGGCTCGCGGCCGACGGCGCCAACGCACGGCAGACCGAGATGGAGGCCCGCCTCCAGGTCCGTACGCACGAGGAGCGGGTCAAGGGGCTGGCCGGCCGGGCCGACTCCCTCGACCGGGCCGCCCGCGCCGAACGCGAGGCACGCGCGCGGGCCGAGCAGCGGCGGGCCCGGCTGCGGCACGAGGCGGCCGTCGCGGAGGCCGTCGCCTCCGGTGCCCGGCAGCTGCTCGCGCACGTCGAGGTCTCGCTCGCCCGCGCCGAGCGGGAGCGGGCCGCCGCCGAGTCCGCGAAGGCCAGGCGCGAGCAGGAGCTGGCCGCCGCGCGCACGGCCGGGCGTGAGCTGAAGTCCGAACTGGACAAGTTGACGGACTCGGTGCACCGCGGCGAGGTGCTCGGCGCCGAGAAGCGGCTGCGGATCGAGCAGCTGGAGACCAGGGCGCTGGAGGAGCTGGGCGTCGAACCGGCGGGGCTGGTGGCCGAGTACGGCCCGCACCAGCCCGTGCCCCCCTCGCCGCCAGCCGAGGGCGAGGAGCTGCCCGAGGACCCCGAGCACCCGCGCAACCAGCCGAAGCCCTTTGCACGAGCCGAGCAGGAGAAGCGGCTCAAGACCGCCGAGCGGGCCTACCAGCAGCTCGGCAAGGTCAACCCGCTGGCGCTGGAGGAGTTCGCCGCCCTGGAGGAGCGGCACAAGTTCCTCAGCGAGCAGCTGGAGGACCTGAAGAAGACCCGCGCCGACCTGCTCCAGGTGGTGAAGGAGGTCGACGAACGCGTCGAACAGGTCTTCACCGAGGCCTACCGGGACACCGCCCGCGAGTTCGAAGGCGTCTTCAGCCGGCTCTTCCCGGGTGGTGAGGGGCGGCTCGTCCTCACCGACCCCGGCAACATGCTCTCCACGGGCGTCGACGTCGAGGCGCGTCCCCCGGGCAAGAAGGTCAAGCGGCTCTCCCTGCTGTCCGGCGGCGAGCGGTCGCTGACAGCCGTCGCGCTGCTGGTGTCGATCTTCAAGGCCCGGCCCAGCCCGTTCTACGTCATGGACGAGGTCGAAGCCGCCCTGGACGACACCAACCTCCAGCGGCTGATCCGGATCATGCAGGAGCTGCAGGAGACCTCGCAGCTCATCGTGATCACGCACCAGAAGCGCACGATGGAGGTCGCCGACGCACTGTACGGCGTCTCCATGCAGGGTGACGGCGTCTCGAAGGTCATCTCCCAGCGGCTTCGCTAGCCCCTCTCAGTGCTCCCTCTCAAGATCACTTAACGCACATTCAAGAAGTGAACATGGCGCGGCTGGCCGTATCTCAAAACTCACACCTGTCGGGGTATTGACTTCGAAACTTGAAGGCATAGTCTCTGCAACGTTCCATTTACCTTCAGGTGTCACCACCTGGGAGGGCTCACCCCCACCCCGGCAGCGTTGCCGCGGCCCGAGGAGATACACGTTGACCAGCACAGTGCAGGCACATCAGCCAGGTGCCAGGAGGGCTCAGCCCGAACATCTCGGACACGTCATCTTCATCGCGGCTGCCGCTGCCATGGGCGGCTTCCTCTTCGGCTACGACAGCTCCGTGATCAACGGCGCCGTCGAGGCGATCCGCGACCGTTACGACATCGGCTCCGCGGCCCTCGCCCAGGTCATCGCCATCGCCCTGATCGGCTGTGCCGTCGGCGCCGCGACCGCCGGACGCATCGCCGACCGGATCGGCCGCATCCGCTGCATGCAGATCGCCGCCGTCCTGTTCACGGTCAGCGCCGTCGGCTCCGCGCTGCCCTTCGCGCTGTGGGACTTCGCCCTGTGGCGCATCGTCGGCGGGTTCGCCATCGGCATGGCCTCCGTCATCGGCCCCGCCTACATCGCCGAGGTCGCCCCGCCCGCCTACCGCGGCCGGCTCGGCTCCTTCCAGCAGGCCGCCATCGTCGTCGGCATCGCCATCTCCCAGCTGGTCAACTGGGGCGTGCTCAACGCCGCCGGCGGCAACCAGCGAGGCCACCTGATGGGCCTGGAGGCCTGGCAGGTCATGCTCGGTGTCATGGTCGTCCCGGCCGTTCTGTACGGGATGCTCTCCTTCGCGATCCCCGAGTCCCCGCGCTTCCTGCTCTCCGTCGGCAGGCGCGACCGCGCCCGGGAGATCCTCGCCGAGGTCGAGGGCAAGGACGTCGACCTGGACGCCCGCGTCGCCGAGATCGAGCACGCCATGAAGAGCGAGCACAGCTCCGCCTTCAGGGACCTGCTCGGCGGCGGCTTCTTCTTCAAGCCGATCGTCTGGATCGGCATCGGCCTGTCGGTCTTCCAGCAGTTCGTCGGCATCAACGTCGCGTTCTACTACTCCTCGACGCTGTGGCAGTCGGTCGGCGTCGACCCGACGGACTCGTTCTTCTACTCCTTCACGACGTCGATCATCAACATCGTCGGCACCGTGATCGCGATGATCTTCGTGGACCGCGTCGGCCGCAAGCCGCTCGCGCTCATCGGCTCCGTCGGCATGGCCGTCGGTCTCGCGCTGGAGGCCTGGGCGTTCAGCCACCACCTGGTCGACGGCAAGCTGCCCGCCATCCAGGGCTGGACCGCCCTGGTCGCCGCCCACCTGTTCGTCCTCTTCTTCGCCCTGTCCTGGGGTGTGGTCGTCTGGGTCATGCTCGGTGAGATGTTCCCGAACAAGATCCGCGCCGCAGCCCTGGGCGTGGCCGCCGCCGCGCAGTGGATCGCCAACTGGGCCATCACCGCGAGCTTCCCGTCGCTGGCCGACTGGAACCTGTCCGGCACGTACGTGATCTACGCGGCGTTCGCCGCGCTCTCCGTCCCGTTCGTCATGAAGTTCGTCAAGGAGACGAAGGGCAAGGCGCTGGAGGAGATGGGCTGAGCCTCGTAAGAGGCCCTCGACCCGAGGAGAAGGGCCAAGTCCCCGCTGCCCCTCTCCTCGCACCTTCCGACGCCCCCGCTCGGCCACTGCCCGAGCGGGGGCGTCGGGCTTTCTCGGGGAGAGGGCGCCCAGGGGGTGGGGGAGGGGACGCGCGATGACTCTACGCGCGTCAACCGACGCATCGCCGCCGTGCTTTGCTCCCCCTGTGCGCCTTACGAGGCCTTTGCGTCCTGGACGAAACCACAAGCGGCCGGAAACCGGGCCTGCGGGAGGCGATGGCCGATACTGGACGCGTTATGGAAACCGTCATCCTTGCTGTAGTCATCGCCGTGGTCGTGCTCGGCGCGCTCGGCGGGCTCATCGTCGCCAGCCGGCGCACGAAGTCGCTGCCCCCGCCACCGCCCGCCGCGCCCGACATCACCGCGCCCCCGGCCGAGCCGCACGTCGGCGAAGAGGCCGAGACACCGCGCGAAGAACCGCGCCGGACGATCGAGGAGGTGGATCTCCCCGACGGCTCTGCCCCGGTCGCCGTCGAGGAGCCCCCCGCTGGCCCCTCTCTGCTCGAAGAGGTGCCCGCGCTCGAGATCCCGGAGCCCACCGCCGGGCGGCTCGTCCGCCTGCGCGCCCGCCTCTCCCGCTCGCAGAACGCCCTCGGCAAGGGCCTGCTGACCCTGCTCTCCCGCGAGCACCTCGACGACGAGACCTGGGAGGAGATCGAGGACACGCTGCTCACCGCCGACGTCGGCGTGCAGCCCACCCAGGAGCTGGTCGAACGGCTGCGCGAGCGCGTCAAGGTGCTCGGCACCCGCACCCCGCAGGAACTGCGCGGCCTGCTGCGCGAGGAGCTGCTCGGGCTCATCGGCACCGCCGCCGACCGTACGGTCAGGACCGAGCCGGAGGACCGCAAGCCCGGCATCGTGATGGTCGTCGGCGTCAACGGCACCGGCAAGACCACCACCACCGGCAAGCTCGCGCGCGTGCTCGTGGCCGACGGCCGCACCGTCGTCCTCGGCGCCGCCGACACCTTCCGCGCCGCCGCCGCCGACCAGCTCCAGACCTGGGGCGAGCGCGTCGGCGCCTACACCGTGCGCGGGCCGGAGGGCGGCGACCCCGCCTCCGTGGCCTTCGACGCGGTCAAGGAAGGCAAGGAGATGGGGGTCGACGTCGTCCTCATCGACACCGCCGGCCGCCTGCACACCAAGACCGGCCTCATGGACGAGCTGGGCAAGGTCAAGCGCGTGGTCGAGAAGCACGCGCCGCTGGACGAGGTGCTGCTCGTCCTGGACGCCACCACCGGCCAGAACGGTCTGGTGCAGGCCCGGGTGTTCGCCGAGGTCGTGGACATCACCGGCATCGTGCTGACCAAGCTCGACGGCACCGCCAAGGGCGGCATCGTCATCGCCGTCCAGCGCGAGCTGGGCGTGCCGGTCAAGCTGGTCGGCCTCGGCGAGGGCTCGGACGACCTGGCGCCGTTCGAGCCGGAGGCGTTCGTGGACGCGCTGATCGGGGAGTAGGCACAGCCGGACCGGCCCTGCGAAGCGATGCTCGGACCGTGTGAGGCGCCCGCCCCCGGGTACGGTGGGGGACCGGGCGCTTCGCCTTGTGCGGCGGCGGCGGCGGTCGGGCGGGTACGGCGTCGCTTGGCTCTCGTACGGCGGCTACGCCCGCGCCCGCGACCGGTGCGCCACGTACGCCAGTGTGCCCAGCAGCAGCCGGGCCGCCGGAGGCCTGGCCGTCGTGTCCAGGACGGGCGGACGCAGCCAGCGCACCGGGCCCAGGCCGCCCCGGTCCGAGGGCGGCGCGGTGATGTGCGTGCCGGGGCCGAGGCCGCGCAGGTCCAGGGCGGCGGGGTCGTCCCAGCCGAGGCGGTACAGCAGCCGGGGGAGCTCAGCGGCGGCGCCGGGCGCGACGAAGAACTGGGCGCGGCCCTCCGGGGTGGCGGTGACCGGGCCGAGCGGCAGCCCCATCCGTTCGAGGCGGACCAGGGCGCGCCGGCCGGCGGGCTCCGAGACCTCGATGACGTCGAACGCGCGGCCGACCGGGAGCATCACCGAGGCGCCCGGGAACTCGGCCCAGGCCCTGGTCGCCTCGTCCAGCGTGGCCCCGGCCGGCGTCTGCGGGGCGAACTCCAGCGGATGCGCGCCCGGCGCCCGGCAGTCGGCGCGCCCGCACGAGCAGACGCCCGCCGCGGCCCGTGCGCCCGGCACCACGTCCCAGCCCCACAGCCCCGTGAACTCGGCAACGGTGGTGCACTCCGAGGGTCGGCCGCGCCTGCGCGTGCCGGAGCGGATCTCGCGGATGCCGCCGATCGTGAAGCCCATGCCCCCTCCAACGGGTCCAGCGCGCCGGTGGTTACGACACGGAACGGGGCGGAAGCGGAACGTGACGTCATGGCTCCGCTTCCCCGCGTCCCGGCGAGGTGAAGGCGGCGCTTTGAAGTGTGCTGGGTGGTGCAGCGGGCGCCACGCGCCCTTGCGTGCATCACTCCACCCACTCCCCGTTCGTCCTATGTCAAGTGAATCGCGCGGAGGCGACCGTGAGTTCATTCGAAGGGGTGGCGAATGGTGGCGTTTCCGTGAACGCCATGGCTGAGCGGGTGATCGTGGGATTACTGTGAGTGTGTGAAGCCTTGGGGGCGCATGCACTCGTGGGTATGCCGGAGGCAAGTCGTCAGCCCGTTCGAAGGGTGAGAGTGTGGGGACGGCAGGCCGCATCCACCGACATTCTGATAGGGCTTTGCGCACTCGGTGAAAGTGGTCTCAGGGATGGGGGCGTTCCAGTGGGCGGCAACGGCGGTAGCGGGACGAACGCTGACAAGCGCCCCAACGAGCTGCTCGGTTCATGGTTCGTGCGCAGCGGCTGGTCCAAGGGCGAACTGGCCCGCCAGGTGAACCGCAGGGCACGCCAGCTGGGTGCCGGCCACATCTCCACCGACACCTCCCGGGTGCGCCGGTGGCTGGACGGGGAGAATCCCCGCGAGCCGATCCCGCGCATCCTCTCCGAGCTGTTCTCCGAGCGCTTCGGCTGTGTCGTGTCCATCGAGGACCTCGGTCTGCGCGCCGCCCGCCAGGCACCCTCCGCGACCGGCGTCGACCTGCCCTGGACCGGTCCGCAGACCGTCGCGCTGCTCAGCGAGTTCTCGCGCAGCGACCTGATGCTCGCCCGACGCGGCTTCCTCGGCACCTCGCTCGGCCTGGCCGCCGGCCCGGCCCTCATCGAGCCCATGCAGCGCTGGCTCGTCCCCGCCCCGGCCTCCCCGGTCGCACCCGGCCCAGGGCCCGAGGCCGACCACCGCCGCCCCGGCCGCCTTTCCCAGCCCGAACTGGAGCTGCTGGAGTCCACCACGCGGATGTTCCGCCTGTGGGACGCCAAGTGCGGCGGCGGCCTGCGCCGCAAGGCGGTCGTCGGCCAACTGCACGAGGTCACCGACCTCCTCCAGGAACCCCAGCCCGAGGCCACCACCCGCAAGCTCTTCAAGGTCGCCGCCGAACTCGCCGAACTGGCCGGCTGGATGTCGTACGACGTGGGCCTCCAGCCGACCGCGCAGAAGTACTTCGTCCTCGCCCTGCACGCCGCCAAGGAAGCGGGCGACAAGCCCCTCGGCTCCTACGTCCTCTCCAGCATGAGCCGCCAGATGATCCACCTCGGCCGGCCCGACGACGCCCTGGAGCTGATCCACCTCGCCCAGTACGGCAGCCGTGACTGCGCGAGCCCGCGCACCCAGTCCATGCTGTATGCGATGGAGGCCCGCGCCTACGCCAACATGGGCCAGCCCGGCAGGACCAAGCGCGCGGTCCGCATGGCCGAGGACACCTTCGCCGAGGTCGACGAGTGGGACGAGCCCGACCCCGACTGGATCCGCTTCTTCGACGAGGCCGAGCTGTACGGCGAGAACTCCCACTCCTTCCGCGACCTGGCCTACGTCGCGGGCCGCAGCCCCACCTACGCCTCCCTCGCCCAGCCGCTCATGGAGCGGGCCGTGGACCTGTTCGCCAAGGACCCCGATCACCAGCGGTCCTACGCGCTCAACCTGATCGGCATGGCCACCGTCCACCTCCTCCAGCGCGAGCCCGAGGAGAGCACCAGGTACGCCTCACGGGCCATGGAGATCGCCACGAAGGTCCGCTCCGAGCGCGTGAACACTCGTATCCGAAAGACGGTCGACACGGCCGTGCGCGACCACGGCGACCTCGCCGCCGTGATCGACCTCAGCGAACAGCTCGCCGCCGACATCCCGGAGACCGCGCAGGCGGTCTGACCCCGTAGGAGAACAAGACCCCGGCCGCGGCCGGACCTCCCGATCTGCTCGACTCGGCTCCCCCCATGCCAGGTCATCGGAGAGGCCCGCCGCGGCCGGCCTGCTTCCCCGCCGGAGTCCTCCAGGGAAGGTTGCGCCACGATAACGATCGGCGTGGCTCAGATCCGGCGGTTCATCGACGCGTAACACTCCAGGCGCCTTCGTCACTCCAGCGAAACAACGAGGGGCGTCCACCGAAACCGCGCTGCGTCAATCTCTGGCGCATAACCGGCCCACCCCTCAACCGACCGGACCGCTCAGGCACCGCCCGCACGGGGCCGTACCACACCGACGAGGAGACGCCGATGGCACCAGCCATCACGCTTGCCGCGGAGGCACCCAAGCTGTCGTCCGCGAACACAGGCTTCATGCTCATCTGTTCCGCCCTGGTGCTGCTCATGACGCCGGGCCTCGCCTTCTTCTACGGAGGCATGGTCCGCGTCAAGAGCACCCTGAACATGCTGATGATGAGTTTCATCAGCCTCGGGATCGTCACCATCCTGTGGGTGCTGTACGGCTTCTCCCTGGCCTTCGGCACGCATGACAGGTTCATCGGCTGGAACTCCGACTGGTTCGGGCTCAGCAACATCGGCCTGACGGAGCTGTGGGACGGCTACACCATCCCGATCTTCGTCTTCATGGTCTTCCAGCTGATGTTCGCCATCATCACGCCGGCCCTGATAAGCGGTGCCCTCGCCGACCGCGTCAAGTTCTCCGCCTGGTCGCTCTTCGTCGCCCTGTGGGTCACGGTCGTCTACCTCCCCGTCGCCCACTGGGTCTGGGGTGCCGACGGCTGGGCCTACAAGCTCGGCGTGATCGACTTCGCCGGTGGTACGGCGGTCCACATCAACGCGGGTGCCGCGGCGCTCGGCGTGATCCTGGTCATCGGCAAGCGCGTCGGCTTCAAGAAGGACCCGATGCGCCCGCACAGCCTTCCGCTGGTCATGCTTGGCGCCGGTCTGCTGTGGTTCGGCTGGTTCGGCTTCAACGCCGGTTCCTGGCTCGGCAACGACGACGGCGTCGGCGCGCTGATGTTCGTCAACACGCAGGTCGCGACCGCCGCCGCCATGCTGGCCTGGCTCGCCTACGAGAAGATCCGCCACGGCGCGTTCACCACCCTCGGTGCCGCCTCCGGCGCGGTCGCCGGTCTGGTCGCGATCACCCCGTCGGGTGGCGCCGTCTCCCCGCTCGGAGCGATCGCCGTCGGTGCCATCGCCGGTGTCGCCTGCGCCGCGGCCGTCGGCCTGAAGTTCAAGCTCGGCTACGACGACTCCCTCGACGTCGTCGGCGTCCACATGGTCGGCGGCATCATCGGCTCCCTGCTCATCGGCTTCTTCGCCACCGGCAAGGGCCAGTCCACCGCGACCGGCGTCTTCTACGGCGACCACACCTGGACCCAGCTGTGGAAGCAGTGCGCCGGTGTCGGCGCGGTCCTCGCCTACTCCCTGGTCGTCTCCGCGGTCCTCGCCTTCCTCCTCGACAAGACCATGGGGATGCGGGTCACCGAGGACGAGGAGATCTCCGGCATCGACCAGGCCGAGCACGCCGAGACCGCGTACGACTTCAGCGGCGCCGGCGGAGGCGTCACCGGCTCCGCCGCCCACACCCCGACCCTGGCCGCCGCCCGGACCAAGAAGGTGGACGCATGAAGCTCATCACCGCCGTCGTGAAGCCCCACCGGCTCGACGAGATCAAGGAGGCCCTCCAGGCCTTCGGCGTCCACGGCCTGACCGTCACCGAGGCAAGCGGCTACGGTCGTCAGCGCGGCCACACCGAGGTCTACCGTGGTGCCGAGTACACCGTCGACCTCGTCCCCAAGATCCGCATCGAGGTACTGGCCGAGGACGACGACGCCGAGCAGCTGATCGAGGTCGTGGTCAAGGCGGCCCGCACCGGCAAGATCGGGGACGGCAAGGTCTGGTCCCTGCCGGTCGACACGGCCGTACGGGTGCGCACCGGCGAGCGCGGCCCGGACGCCCTCTGACCCGACAGGACGCGCAGGGTCCAGGCAGCGTTCTGACACCGCGGAAGGACAGGAGTTCCCGGGTGACAAGTACGGATGTGCGAATCGAAGCGGATGACTCGGGACCCAGCGGCTACGCGGCGGCCCGGCTGCGCCTCCTCACCGAGGGGACGCGGTCCGGGCCGCCGCGCCGTGCCGCGCTCGCCGAGCTGACCGACGACTGGCTCGCCGGCCTGTTCACCGGCGCGGCCGACGATCCGAAGGCCACGGCCGGCGGCCCGCAAGCACCGGCCGACAGCCCCCAGGGGGTCTCCCTCGTGGCCGTCGGCGGCTACGGCCGCGGCGAGCTGTCCCCGCGCAGCGACCTGGACCTGCTGCTCCTGCACGACGGCAGTGACCCCGACGCGGTCGCCACCCTGGCCGACCGCCTCTGGTACCCCGTCTGGGACCTCGGCCTCGCCCTCGACCACTCCGTGCGCACCCCGGCGGAGGCCCGCAAGACCGCCGGCGAGGACGTGAAGGTCCAGCTCGGCCTCCTGGACGCCCGCCACCTCGCCGGCGACGCCGCGCTCACCGCCGCCCTGCGCACCGCCGTTCTCGCCGACTGGCGCAACCAGGCACCCAGACGTCTCCCCGAACTCCAGGAACTGTGCGCCGAACGCGCAGAACGCCAGGGCGAGCTGCGGTACCTCCTGGAACCCGACCTCAAGGAGGCCCGCGGAGGCCTCCGCGACGCCACCGCGCTGCGTGCCGTCGCCGCCTCCTGGGTGGCCGACGCCCCGCGCGAGGGCCTCGACGAGGCCCGGCGCCGGCTGCTGGACGTCCGTGACGCCCTGCACCTGACGACGGGCCGCGCCACCGACCGCCTGTCCCTCCAGGAGCAGGACCAGGTGGCGTCCGAGCTGGGCCTGCTGGACGCCGACACGCTGCTGCGGCAGGTGTACGAAGCAGCACGCGTGATCTCGTACGCCAGCGACGTCACCTGGCGCGAAGTGGGGCGCGTGCTGCGCTCGCGCGCCGTACGGCCGCGCCTGCGCGCCATGCTGGGCGGTGGGAGGGCGCTGGGCAGCGGGAAGCCCGTCGCCGAGCGCTCCCCGCTGGCCGAGGGAGTCGTGGAGCAGGAGGGCGAGGTGGTGCTCGCCCGCACCGCCCGCCCCGAACGCGACCCCGTGCTCCCCCTGCGTGCCGCTGCCGCTGCCGCACAGGCCGGTCTCCCGCTCTCCCTGCACGCCGTGCGCCGGATGGCCGCCACCACACGCCCCCTGCCCACACCCTGGCCTGCCGAGGCACGCGAACAGCTCGTGACCCTGCTCGGCTCGGGCCGCCCGACCGTCGAGGTCTGGGAGGCACTGGAAGCCGAGGGCCTGATCAGCCGCCTCCTGCCGGACTGGGAGCGGGTCCGCTGCCGACCGCAGCGCAACGCGGTCCACATCTGGACCGTCGACCGGCACCTGATCGAGACCGCCGTCCGCGCCTCCGAGCTGACCCGCCGCGTCAGCCGCCCCGACCTGCTCCTGGTCTCCGCCCTGCTGCACGACATGGGGAAGGGCTGGCCCGGCGACCACTCGGTGGCCGGCGAGATCATCGCCAGGGACGTCGCCGCGCGGATCGGCTTCGACCGGGCGGACGCGGCCGTGCTGTCGACGCTGGTACGCCACCACCTGCTGCTCGTCGAGACGGCCACGCGCCGTGACCTGGACGACCCGGCCACCGTCCGCTCGGTCGCCGAGGCGGTCGGCACCCAGAGCACGCTGGAACTGCTGCACGCGCTGACCGAGGCGGACGCCCTCGCCACGGGCCCGGCCGCCTGGTCCTCCTGGCGCGGCTCCCTCGTCACCGACCTCGTACGCCGGGTGGCCGCGGTCCTCGCCGGGGACGCCCCGGACCAGCCCGAACCCGCCGCGCCCACGGCCGATCACGAGCGCCTCGCCGTCGAGGCGTTCCGCACCGGCGCCCCGGTCCTCGCCCTGCGCGCACAGAGAGAACCGGTCACGGGCGAGGAACCCACCGGGGAACCCGAGCCGCTCGGCGTCGAGCTGCTCATCGCCGTACCGGACCAGCCGGGCGTGCTGCCCGCGGTCGCCGGCGTCCTGGCCGTCCACCGCCTGACCGTCCGCACGGCCGAGCTGCGCACCCTGCGCCTGCCGGAGGACGTGGACGACGGCTCGGTCCTCCTCCTCAACTGGCGGGTCGCCGCCGAGTACGGCTCCCTGCCCCAGGCGACCCGGCTGCGCGCGGACCTCGTCCGCGCCCTGGACGGCTCGCTGGACATCACGGGCCGCCTCGCCGAACGCGACGCCGCCTACCCGCGCCGCCGGGGCTGGCCGGCCCCACCGCCGCGGGTGACCGTGGCGCCGGCCGCCTCCCATCACGCGACGGTGATCGAGGTGCGGGCCCAGGACGCCCCCGGGCTGCTGCACCGCATCGGCCTGGCCCTGGAGAAGGCGGGGGTGCGGGTGCGGAGCATGCACGTGTCGACCCTGGGTTCCAACGCCGTGGACGCTTTCTACGTGACGACCGGTACGGGCGCGCCGCTGCCGGAGCAGGACGCGGGATCACTGGCTCGGGCGCTGGAGCAGACGTTGCGGGCGTGACCGGCGTCCCCGCCCTGAACGCAGTGGGCGGGGACGAATTGGCCGCAGGTCCAGATACTCTGGAGGACAGCCCAAAACGACTCCGACTCCGAGGACCGACGCCACCGTGTTCGATACCCTCTCCGACCGCCTCAGCGCGACTTTCAAAAACCTCCGCGGCAAGGGCAGGTTGTCCGAGGCGGACATCGACGCCACGGCCCGTGAGATCCGCATCGCGCTTCTCGAAGCCGACGTGGCCCTGCCTGTCGTCCGGACGTTCATCAAGAACGTCAAGGAAAGGGCACTCGGCGCCGAAGTGTCCAAGGCGCTGAACCCGGCCCAGCAGGTCCTCAAGATCGTCAACGACGAGCTGGTCACCATCCTCGGTGGCGAGACCCGGCGGCTCCGCTTCGCCAAGCAGCCTCCCACCGTGATCATGCTCGCCGGTCTCCAGGGTGCCGGTAAGACCACGCTCGCGGGCAAGCTCGGCCGGTGGCTGCAGGAGCAGGGGCACTCGCCGCTGCTGGTCGCCGCCGACCTCCAGCGTCCCAACGCCGTCAACCAGCTGAGCGTCGTCGCCGAGCGCGCCGGTGTCGCCGTCTTCGCGCCGGAGCCCGGCAACGGTGTCGGTGACCCCGTCAAGGTCGCCAAGGACTCCATCGAGCACGCCAGGACCAAGGTCCACGACATCGTGATCGTGGACACCGCAGGCCGTCTCGGTATCGACCAGGACATGATGCAGCAGGCCGCGGACATCAGGGACGCGGTCCAGCCCGACGAGATCCTGTTCGTCGTCGACGCGATGATCGGTCAGGACGCCGTCAACACGGCGGAAGCCTTCCGCGACGGCGTCGGCTTCGACGGCGTGGTCCTGTCCAAGCTCGACGGTGACGCCCGTGGCGGCGCGGCCCTGTCGATCCGGCAGGTCACCGGCAAGCCGATCATGTTCGCGTCGAACGGCGAGAAGCTGGACGACTTCGACGCGTTCCACCCGGACCGGATGGCCTCCCGCATCCTCGACATGGGTGACCTGCTCACCCTCATCGAGCAGGCGGAGAAGACCTTCAGCCAGGAAGAGGCCCAGAAGATGGCCTCGAAGCTGGCGTCCAAGAAGGGCCAGGACTTCACCCTGGACGACTTCCTGTCCCAGATGGAGCAGGTCCGCAAGATGGGCTCCATCTCCAAGCTGCTCGGCATGCTGCCGGGCATGGGCCAGATCAAGGACCAGATCAACAACCTGGACGAGCGGGACGTCGACCGCACCGCCGCGATCATCAAGTCGATGACCCCGTCCGAGCGCCAGGACCCGACGATCATCAACGGCTCCCGCCGTGCCCGTATCGCCAAGGGTTCCGGGGTCGAGGTCAGCGCGGTGAAGAACCTCGTCGAGCGGTTCTTCGAGGCCCGCAAGATGATGTCCCGCATGGCCCAGGGCGGCGGGATCCCCGGCATGCCGGGGATCCCGGGCATGGGCGGCGGCCCCGGCCGGCAGAAGAAGCAGCCGAAGCAGGCCAAGGGCAAGCAGCGCTCCGGCAACCCGATGAAGCGCAAGCAGCAGGAGCTGGAGGCCGCGCAGCGCCGTGAGGCGGCCGCGCAGGGCGGCAACGCGTTCGGGCTGCCGCAGCAGGAAGCCCAGGACTTCGAGCTGCCGGACGAGTTCAAGAAGTTCATGGGCTGAGTCCCGCTCGTACGTCTCTGAGGGTGTCCTTCTCCGGAAGGGCACCCTCCGCGTATGTCAGGGGTTCCGCTGCGCGTGCCAGGGATTGGTCCATGTCGTAACGTCCCGATATGACCAACCCTGCGCCGCCGCGCAAGTCGCCGGACCAGCCCTGGCGCACCGAGGGTGCTCCCGAGGAGCCGCCGAAGCCGCCCGGCGGGCGGCGGCTGCGCGGGGGCTGGTGGGGGCTGATCGTCGCCGCGCTGGTGGTGTACCTGGCCGCCAACCTGGTGCTGTCCTACTTCGACCAGGCCAACGAGCCGACGATCGCGTACACCGAGTTCAGCAGACAGGTGAACGACGGCAATGTCGCCAAGATCTACGCCAAGGGCGACTCGATCCAGGGCCAGCTCAAGAAGGAGCGGACCAAGCCGGGCGGCGGCACGTACACCAAGTTCAACACCGAGCGTCCGTCCTTCGCGGATGACGACCTCTGGGCGAACCTGACCCGGCACCACGTCACCGTCACGGCCGAGCCCGTCGTCCAGCACCGCGGTTTTCTCGCCAATCTGTTGATCTCGCTGGCTCCGATGGTGCTGCTGGTCGCCGTGTGGGTGTTCGTCGCGCGGCGGATGAGAGCCGGGCTCGGCGGTCCGGGCGGCATGCTCGGCCGCAAGGCGCCGCCCAAGCCGGTCGAGCTGGTGCCGGGGCAGAAGCGCACCACGTTCGACGACGTGGCCGGCATCGACGAGGTCCAGGGCGAGCTGCACGACGTCGTCGACTTCCTGAAGAATCCCGACGCCTATCGCCGCATGGGCGCCAAGATGCCCCGCGGCGTGCTCCTCGCGGGCCCGCCCGGCACCGGCAAGACACTGCTCGCGCGGGCGGTCGCGGGGGAGGCGGGAGTGCCGTTCTTCTCGGCGTCCGCCTCGGAGTTCATCGAGATGATCGTCGGCGTGGGCGCCTCCCGGGTACGGGAGCTGTTCGCGGAGGCGCGCAAGGTCGCCCCGTCGATCATCTTCATCGACGAGATCGACACCATCGGGCGGGCGCGTGGCGGCGGCGCGTCGGTGAGCGGGCACGACGAGCGCGAGCAGACCCTGAACCAGATCCTCACCGAGATGGACGGTTTCTCCGGCGCCGAGGGCGTCATCGTGCTCGCCGCCACCAACCGGGCCGACATCCTCGACCCGGCGCTGACCCGCCCCGGCCGTTTCGACCGCGTGGTGCAGGTCTCGCCGCCGGACCGGGGCGGCCGTGAGGCCATCCTGGAGATCCACACCCGGGACATCCCCCTCGCCCCGGGCGTCGACCTCGCCCAGGTGGCCCGCACCACCCCGGGCATGACCGGCGCCGATCTGGCGAACCTCGCCAACGAGGCCGCCCTGCTCGCGGTCAAGCGGAAGCAGGACGCCGTGACCCAGAGCAACCTCTCCGATGCCCTGGAGAAGGTCCAGCTCGGTGCGGAACGCCCACTGGTGATCCCTGCCGAGGAGCGCAGGCGCACCGCCTACCACGAGAGCGGGCACGCCCTGCTCGGCATGCTCCAGCCGGGCGCCGACCCGGTGCGCAAGGTCACCATCGTGCCGCGCGGCCGGGCGCTCGGCGTGACGCTGTCCACGCCGGAGGCCGACCGGTACGCGTACACCGAGGAGTACCTGCGCGGCCGGATCATCGGCGCGCTCGGCGGAATGGCCGCCGAGCAGGTGGTCTACGGAGTGATCACCACTGGTTCGGAGAGCGACCTCGAGCAGGTCACCGGCATCGCACGCGGGATGGTCTCCCGCTGGGGCATGAGCGAGCGGGTCGGCCGGCTGTCCGCCCTGCCCAACGACGCCCAGCAGGCGTACGGGCTCGCCGCCGCCCCGCAGACCCTCGACGTGATCGACGGCGAGATGCGGCGGATCGTGGACGAGTGCTACCAGGCGGCGTGCCGCAAGCTCCGCGACCACCGCGACCAACTGGACGCGCTGGCGCAGGCGCTGCTGGAGAACGAGACGCTGGAGGAGGCGGACGCGTACCGGATCGCCGGGATCACCCGCCTGGCCAAGGACCTCGACGAGTCCTAGGGGACGCGGGCGATCAGGTAACGGAACACGTTCGGCATCCACACCGTCCCGTCCGCGCGCCGGTGTGGGCGCAGGGCCTCGGTCAGTTCCTTGTCAACCTGTCTGCGACCGGTCGCCGCGACCGCTCCGTCGAACAGTCCCGTGGACAGCAGGCCGCGTACGGCGCTGCCGAGGTCCGCGTAGCCGAAGGGGCAGGCGACCCGGCCGGAGCCGTCCGGCCGCAGTCCTGCCCGCTGTGCGACCTCCTCCAGGTCGTCGTGCCGGGCCGGACGCCAGGCGCGGGCGCCCCGCGGGGGACCGGCCGGTTTCGTCGCCACCCGCAGCACCCCCGAGGTGGCGCAGCGCTCCGGCGGGCCCCAGCCGGCCAGCACCACGGCGGCCCCGGGCGCGGCCTGTGGCAGCGCGGTGGCGAGCAGCTCGGCGAGGTCCTCCGCGTCGCCGGCGCGGCAGCCGATCGGCTCGAAGACGGTCACCACGGTGTACGCCTCCGCCTCCGCCTCGGCGTCGTCGGCCGCGTCCGTGGCCGCCTCGGCTGCACCGCAGTCGTCCCGGATGTCCCCGAGGATGCGTACGGCCCCACGCGTGCGTGCCCCCTGCGGGGGCGGGGTGTCCGGGAGCAGGCGTTCACGCGCGAGGGCGAGCCGCTCGGGGCAGGAATCGGCACCGGTGACCGCGGCCCCTCTGGAGGCGGCCAGCAGCAGGGCCAGCCCGGAGCCGCAGCGCAGGCCCAGCAGCCGGGTGCCGGGGCCCACGTCGAGTCGCTCGTAGACGGTCTCGTGGAGCGGGACCAGCATCCGCTCCTGGATCTCCGACCAGTCACGCGCGCGTGCGCCCAGGTCCGCGCAGTCCGGCGCATCGGGTGCCGAATCCGCGCGGGAGGGGTGGTGCCGCACGAGCGTAGGTGTCATAGGTAAACGCCCCAATCCGCCGACAGTTCACCGCCTGTGCCCCCGTGGGTCCCCCCGTCGTGTGGCCCCCGGTGCGTGCGCACTCTCCACGGTTGACAGGTAACTCCCGGCTCGCGGCGGCGTCCAGGGGTCGTGGCGGTCCGTTTGCCGACGGCCCGGTGTCGGGGGCCGGGCCGTCGAACGGTAACGTCGCGATCGTCACGGACGCTGACTGAGGTGAGGTCTCCTCCCCAGAGCGGCCGAAACGCCCCTTGTGCATCCGCCGGCCGCCGCCGCGGCCGGGCTACGCGCCGGGGCGTACGTCGAACTACGCACCAGCTTGGTATGAGCTGTGCCGCTTCTCCGCAGATCAGCGCACCCGCCCTCGTCAGGACGCATCAGCGGCAACTGACGGGTACGTGCAAATTATTTGGGATGCCCCGGAATAGGAACACAGCGGCACCCACGCTCGTTGTCATTACGTGAGCACGACACAGACAACCCCTGTCCTCGCCGCAGAGCTGGCGCAGGCGTGGTCCGACATTCAGCGGTACCACCCCGAGCTGCCGGATCTGGCCGCGCCAGAGTCCCTGATCGGGGAGTCGTCGTCCGCGTGCGGGCACGAACTCTCCTTCGAACGACTGCTCCATGAAGCAGTCCACGGCCTCGCCGCCGCCCGCGGTGTCCGCGACACCTCCCGCGCCGGCCGCTACCACAACCGCCGTTTCCTCGCGATCGCCGAGGAGCTGGGCCTGGACCACCCCGAGGAACCGCACCCGAGCAGCGGCTTCTCGCTGGTCACGCTCAACACCGAGGCGAAGCGGCGCTACCGCCCGACCATCGAGCGGCTGCAGCGCGCGCTGAAGGCCCACACCGCGGCCACCTCCGCCGACACCTCCCGCACCTTCCGCGGCCCGGCCGCCCGGCACGGCTCCTCCGGCGGCGGCGTCCGCGTCAAGGCGGTCTGCGACTGCGGCCGCAACGTCCGCGTGGTCCCGTCGGTCCTGGCCCAGGCCCCGATCGTGTGCGGCGGCTGCGGAAAGCCGTTCCGGATCCCCGAGGTCGTGGGGGCGGCGAGCTGAGACCGCGGCTGCTCGTGGCAGCCGCGACCCGCTCGCCGGGCCCGGGCGCGGCACCCGACGTAACTCCCCTCCACGCCGGGTGCCGTACGCGCATGCCCGGACGCACCCCGCCTCACCCTCGGCCGGAAGCGCCCCATACGGTGTGGCAGAATGGCTAGCTGTACTCGACAGCCGCACAGGACCCCTCTCTCCTCCGGCTGACGCGTCCATCGGGCATTCGGGTACCGCAACCCCACGCGGCAGCTCGCCGTGCCCAACCACGTCAAAACCAGGAGAATCCACTCCCGTGGCAGTCAAGATCAAGCTGAAGCGTCTGGGCAAGATCCGTTCGCCTCACTACCGCATCGTCGTCGCCGACTCCCGTACCCGCCGTGACGGCCGGGCCATCGAGGAGATCGGCAAGTACCACCCGACCTACAACCCGTCGGTCATCGAGGTGGACGCCGAGCGCGTGGCGTACTGGCTGGGTGTCGGCGCGCAGCCGACCGAGCCCGTCCTCGCCATCCTGAAGAAGACCGGCGACTGGCAGAAGTTCAAGGGCGAGCCGGCCCCGGCGCCGCTGCTCGTCGCCGAGCCGAAGGCCGCGCGCCCGTCGTTCGACGCTCTCGGCGGTGACGACGAGGGCAAGGGTGAGGCGATCACCCAGAAGAAGAAGGCTGAGAAGAAGGACGAGGCGGCTGCTGAGTCCGAGTCGACCGAGGCCTGAGCAGCATGCTCGAAGAGGCGCTTGAGCACCTCGTGAAGGGCATCGTCGACAACCCTGACGATGTGCAGGTCGCCTCGCGCAACCTGCGCCGCGGGCGCGTGCTGGAGGTTCGGGTCCACCCCGACGACCTCGGCAAGGTGATCGGCCGCAACGGCCGTACCGCGCGCGCTCTGCGCACCGTCGTGGGCGCCATCGGCGGTCGCGGTGTCCGCGTCGACCTCGTCGACGTGGACCACGTCCGCTGACGCTTCATCGCAACCGGCTCGGGCCGGGGAGGGCCACTGGGCCGTCCCCGGCCCGCAGTCGTATGGCAGGACGTTTGAGCAGGACGTCGAGCAGGATGACAGGAGAATTGGACACGTGCAGCTGGTAGTCGCACGGATCGGCCGCGCCCACGGCATCAAGGGCGAGGTCACCGTCGAGGTACGTACCGACGAGCCGGAGCTGCGGCTCGCCCCGGGCGCCGTTCTGGCCACCGACCCGGCCTCCGCCGGGCCGCTCACCATCGCCACCGGCCGCGTCCACAGCGGCCGGCTCCTCCTGCGCTTCGAGGGCGTCAGCGACCGCAACGGAGCCGAGGCCCTGCGCAACACTCTGCTGATCGCGGAGATCGACCCCGAAGAACTGCCCGAGGGCGAGGACGAGTACTACGACCACCAGCTCATCGACCTCGACGTGGTCACCGAGGACGGGCAGGAGGTCGGCCGGATCACCGAGATCTCGCACCTGCCCTCCCAGGACCTGTTCATCGTGGAGCGTCCCGACGGCAGCGAGGTGATGATCCCCTTCGTGGAGGAGATCGTCACCGACATCGACCTGGCCGAGCAGAAGGCGGTCATCGCGCCCCCGCCCGGCCTGATCGACGACCGGGCCGAGGTCGTCTCCTCCCGGGACGACGGGGCCGCTTCGCGGCACGACTCGGGGGACGTCTCGGGGGACGATGCGTAATGCGCCTCGATGTCGTCACGATCTTCCCCGAGTACCTGGACCCGCTGAACGTCTCCCTCGTCGGCAAGGCCCGCGCACGCGGCCGGCTCGACGTGCACGTGCACGACCTGCGCTCCTGGACGTACGACCGGCACAACACGGTGGACGACACGCCGTACGGCGGCGGCCCCGGCATGGTCATGAAGACCGAGCCCTGGGGCGACGCCCTGGACTCCGTCCTCGCCGACGGCTACGAGACCGGAGCCAAGGCGCCCGCGCTGATCGTCCCCACGCCCAGCGGCCGGCCCTTCACCCAGGAACTGGCCGTCGAGCTGTCCGAGCGGCCCTGGCTGATCTTCACCCCGGCCCGCTATGAGGGCATCGACCGGCGTGTCACGGACGAGTACGCGACCCGCATGCCGGTCTACGAGGTCTCCATCGGCGACTACGTCCTCGCCGGCGGCGAGGCCGCCGTCCTGGTCGTCACCGAAGCCGTGGCCCGGCTGCTGCCCGGCGTCCTTGGCAACGCCGAGTCCCACCGGGACGACTCCTTCGCGCCCGGCGCGATGGCCAACCTCCTCGAGGGCCCCGTCTACACCAAGCCGCCCGTCTGGCGCGGCCGGGACATCCCCGATGTGCTGCTCAGCGGCCACCACGGCAAGATCGCCCGCTGGCGCCGCGACGAAGCTCTCAGGCGTACGACCGCCAACCGGCCCGACCTGATCGAGCGCTGCGACCCCAAGGCCTTCGACAAGAAGGACCGTGAGATGCTCTCCATCCTCGGCTGGGAGCCGGACCCGGACGGCGAACCGCACGGCCGATTTTGGCGCCGGGTCGAGGGCGTGGAAGAATAGACCGCTGCTGTGCGTCCGTCCGGCGTGCGCCCCTGCCACAGGGGGACACGACGTCCGCCCCGACCCGCACACGGCTTCGTGCACATCCCTAGATGCCGTTGATGACCTGTGGCATCAGCGAAGAAAGCAGACGAAATGTCTCACCTGCTCGACTCCGTCGACGCCGCGTCGCTGCGCAGCGACATCCCGGCCTTCCGCCCGGGTGACACCGTCAACGTCCACGTCCGCGTCATCGAGGGCAACCGCTCTCGTGTGCAGCAGTTCAAGGGCGTTGTGATCCGCCGCCAGGGCTCCGGTGTCCGCGAGACCTTCACGGTCCGCAAGGTCTCGTTCTCCGTCGGCGTGGAGCGCACCTTCCCGGTGCACACCCCGATCGTCGAGAAGATCGAGCTGGTCACCCGGGGTGACGTGCGCCGCGCCAAGCTGTACTACCTCCGTGACCTGCGCGGCAAGGCCGCCAAGATCAAGGAGAAGCGCGAGAGCTGATCTCGCGCCGGCGTTCACAGCGGGGGCGGATAGCATCTGGCCCCGATGGACACCGAAGCACAGCCTACGGAACGCGACCGCTCCTCCCACCCCGGAACTCCGGGGGCGGAGGGACGGTCGCGTTTCGCGTTCCCGGCACGGATCGCCGACCGGCTGCCGGGCGGCCGGGTCACCCTCACCCTCTTCGCCTGCCTGGCCTTCCTGCTGCTCCTCAACGCCTTCGTGGTACAGCCGTTCCAGATCCCGAGCGGATCCATGGAGCGGGGATTGAGAATCGGGGACCGCGTTCTCGTGAACAAGCTGGCGTACCGCTTCGGGGCCCAGCCGCGCCGCGGCGACGTGGTGGTGTTCGACGGCACCGGCTATTTCGGGCACGGCGACTACGTCAAGCGCGTTGTAGGGGTGGGGGGAGACCATGTCGTCTGCTGCGACAAGGAGGGCAGGATGAAGGTGAACGGCCGCGCCGTCGACGAGTCGGCGTTCCTGTTCCCCGGGGACAGTCCGTCCAGCGTGCCCTTCGACGTGGTGGTACCCGAGGGGCACCTGTTCCTGCTCGGCGACCACCGCGCCGACTCCAGCGACTCGCGCGACCACCTCGGTTCGCCCGGCGGTGGCATGATCCCGGTCGGCGATGTGATCGGCCGGGCGGACTGGATCGTGTGGCCGTACGCGCACTGGACGCACCTGACCCGCCCGTCCACCTACGCGCACGTGCCCGCTGCCCTCCCGGCAGGCGCCCATGGGTAATCGCGGCAAGCCGCGCGGGGCGCCCGGCACACCCGCCGACCAACTGCTGCCCACCGGGACCCGCCGCACCTCCGCAGCGGGCACCGGCCGTACACGCACGGAGCGCCGCAAACTGCAGCGCAAGGTCAAGCGGAAGCGCCGTCGTTCAGCCGTTCGTGAGATTCCGCTGCTGATCGGCGTAGCCGTCCTCATAGCGCTGGTCCTCAAGACCTTCCTCGTCCAGGCGTTCGTGATCCCGTCCGGCTCCATGGAGCAGACGATCCGGATCGGTGACCGCGTCCTGGTCGACAAGCTGACCCCGTGGTTCGGCTCCGGGCCCGAGCGCGGGGACGTCGTCGTCTTCCACGACCCGGGCGGCTGGCTGAAGGACGAGCAGACCGCGAAGAAGCACGAGCCGGTCGTCGTCAAACAGCTCAAAGAAGGCCTCACCTTCATCGGTCTGCTGCCCTCCGACAACGAGAAAGACCTGATCAAACGGGTCATCGGGGTCGGCGGCGACCACGTCAAGTGCTGCGACGCCAAGGGGCGCGTCACCGTCAACGGCGTACCGCTGGCGGAGGGCGACTACCTGTACCCGGGCACCTCCCCGGCCTCCACCCCGTTCGACATCACCGTCCCCAAGGGCCGGCTGTGGGTGATGGGCGACCACCGCGAGGACTCCGCGGACTCCCGCGCCCACCAGGACACTCCCTACGGCGGCACCGTCTCCGAGGATTCCGTGATCGGCCGGGCCATGGTGATCGGCTGGCCCATCGGCCACTGGACGCGCCTGAAAGAACCTAAAACCTTCGCAAGCGTGGTGAACTCCGTGTCGGGATCGGCTGTCGGTCCCCGGCCGTCGCATAGGGTTGCCCCCGACGATCCGAACGCAAAGGACCGGCTCCCGACCCCTGCGGAACTCCCGCTCGTTATGGGAGTGGTGGGCTTGCACCGGCTATCGGGCAGGCGGTGGCACAGAGTAAGGAGTTGGCGTGGGGGATGTGGCGGTTGGCGCACGGTCGGGACACGACGGCGAGGAGCACCGCGGGCACCCCGGGGAAGTGAACGATTCCGCCCCGGAGGGCGCGGCGACACCGGGGTACCGAGAGACCATGGGAACTATGGGGAGCACAGGCAACGGCTCCGCGGCGGCCGACGACGGCCGGCCGGACGGCGAGCCGCAGGACCAGACTCAGGACCCCACTGACGAGGCCGGGGCGGACGACGACGCCGGTCGGCCGAAGAAGCAGCGCTCCTTCTGGAAGGAACTGCCGATCCTGATCGGCATCGCGCTCGTGCTGGCGCTGCTGATCAAGACCTTCCTGGTGCAGGCGTTCTCGATCCCCTCCGACTCGATGCAGAACACCCTCCAGCGGGGTGACCGCGTCCTGGTCGACAAGCTCACCCCGTGGTTCGGCTCCAAGCCCGAGCGTGGCGAGGTCGTCGTCTTCCATGACCCGGACAACTGGCTTGCGGGTGAGCCGACGCCCCACCCGAACCCCGTGCAGAAGGTCCTCAGCTGGATCGGCCTGATGCCGTCCGCGGATGAGAAGGACCTGATCAAGCGGGTCATCGGGGTCGGCGGCGACACCGTCGAGTGCAAGAACACCGGTCCGCTGATCGTGAACGGCAAGGCACTGAACGAGCCGTACGTCTACGCCGGCAACACGCCGTGCAGCGACGACGGCAGCGGCCAGTTCAAGGTCACGGTCCCCCAGGGCTACATCTGGGTCATGGGCGACCATCGCCAGAACTCGAGTGACTCGCGCTACCACCAGCAGGACAAGAACCACGGCATGGTCCCTGTCGACAAGGTCGTCGGCCGCGCCATCGTCAAGGCATGGCCGATCAACCGCTGGGGCACGCTCCCAGTCCCGGGCACCTTCGACCAGCCGGGCCTCGGCCAGCAGTCCACGGCGGCGGTGTCCCTGTCGGTCGCACCGGGGGGCGTCGCCGTGGCGGCCGTGCTTCCGGTGGCGGTGTGGCGGCGGAGGCGTGCGGTGAAGGCGACGCGAGACTGAACCGGGTGGCGAGGGCGGCTCGGGACCGAGCGGGAACCGCGCAGTACTGAGCGGGAGCGGCGCAGGAGTGAGGCGGTGCCGCCCGCTCGCGACAGCCGGTGGGTGGGCAAGGCCCCCTACTCCCGGGTAGGGTCCCGGTCCATGAGTGGTGAGAGCAGGATGGGCCACCGGCTGTCCGGTCTGGCCGTGGCGCTGGGCCTGGTGCTGTTCCTCGGCGGATTCGCGTGGGGAGCGGTGGTCTACCGGCCGTACACGGTGCCGACCAGCTCGATGACCCCGACGATCGGCGCGGGCGACCGGGTGCTGGCCGAGCGCGTCGACGGCGACGAGGTCAAGCGCGGTGACGTGGTCGTCTTCCGTGACAAGAGCTGGGTCACCGACGCGGACGTGGTCAAGCGCGTGGTCGCGGTCGGCGGTGACACGGTCTCCTGTTGCACCGACGGCAAGCTGACCGTCAACGGGAAGCAGATCGACGAGCCGTACCTGACCAAGGGCAGCCTGGCGGAGATCAAGAACTTCCCGACGGTCACCGTCCCCAAGGGCCGCCTGTTCCTCCTCGGTGACGAACGCCAGGGCTCCCTGGACTCCACCGCCCACCTCACGGACGCGGCCGGCGGCACGGTCTCCCGCAACGCGGTGTCCGCACGTGTCGACGCCGTCGTCTGGCCCATGAAGGGCATGCTCAAGCGCCCCACCGGCTTCGAGTCCCTGGGCGCGCTGTCCCAGCCGGGTCCGCTGCGCACCCTCGAGCTGCTGGTCGTCACCGGCGCCGTCCTGGTCCTCGTCGGAGGCGCCTACGGCCCGGTCGCGAGCCGTCTGGGCCGCTCGCGGGCCCATACCCGTCCGGAGGCGGCAGGTGCCCGCTGAGACCACGCAGCCCGGCCAGAACGCCTATGAGGGCGGTCTGCGCAAGGTGGCGCGGGTGGTCCTGCTCGATCCCGAGGACCGCATCCTCCTGCTCCACGGCCACGAGCCGGACGACCCCGCCGACAACTGGTGGTTCACCCCGGGCGGCGGTCTGGAGGGCGCCGAGACCCGTGAGCAGGCCGCCCTGCGGGAACTCGCCGAGGAGACCGGCATCACCGACGTCGAACTCGGTCCGGTGCTGTGGCGGCGCAGGTGCTCCTTCCCGTTCGCGGGCCGCCGCTGGGACCAGGACGAGTGGTACTACCTGGCCCGTACGACCCAGACGGCGACTGTCGCGACGGGCCTGACGGAGCTGGAGCGGCGCAGTGTCGCCGGAGCGCGTTGGTGGACGTGCCGGGAACTGACCCGTGCGCATGAGACGGTGTACCCGACCAGACTCGCCGGGCTGCTGCGCACGCTGCTCGACGAAGGTCCCCCGGCCAGTCCCCTGATCCTCGACCCGGAAATCGTCTAGCGACCCGGAAATCGCCTGAAGGCCCGTCGGACTGGCGCACAATGGGGGGATCGCACGGCTGAAGGGGAACATGCCATGAGCGCCGAGGACCTCGAGAAGTACGAGACCGAGATGGAGCTGAAGCTCTACCGGGAGTACCGCGATGTCGTCGGTCTGTTCAAATACGTGATCGAGACCGAACGGCGCTTCTACCTCACCAATGACTACGAGATGCAGGTGCACTCCGTCCAGGGCGAGGTGTTCTTCGAGGTGTCCATGGCCGATGCCTGGGTCTGGGACATGTACCGGCCGGCCCGTTTCGTCAAGCAGGTGCGGGTACTCACGTTCAAGGACGTGAACATCGAGGAGTTGAACAAGAGTGATCTGGAGCTCCCGGGCGGGTGACGGGGTTTTCCACAACCGCTGAGTAGTCCACCAAGATCCACTCGGTTGGGCGGGATGCGTGACGGTTGGCGCCGGAGGTGGTGCCGACATGAACAACGCACGCGGTGCACTCGGCAGGTACGGCGAGAGCCTGGCCGCACGGCGGCTGGCCGAGGCCGGAATGACGGTCCTGGAGCGCAACTGGCGCTGCGGCAGGACCGGTGAGATCGACATCGTGGCCAGGGACGGCGACGTCCTGGTGGTCTGTGAGGTCAAGACCCGCAGGGGTGGTGCCTTCGAGCATCCGATGGCCGCGGTCACACCCGGGAAGGCCGAACGGCTGCGGGGCCTGGCCGAACGCTGGATCCACACCCACGGAGGAGCCCCACCCGGAGGCGTCCGCATCGACCTGGTCGGCGTCCTTCTGCCCCGCCGCGGTGCCCCGGCCGTCGAACACGTGCGGGGGGTGGCCTGAATGGGATTCGCCCGTACGTGTTCAGTGGCGCTGGTGGGCGTCGAGGGCGTGGTCGTGGAGGTCCAGGCCGACCTGGAACCAGGCGTCGCGGCCTTCACCCTGGTAGGCCTCCCGGACAAGAGCCTGACGGAAAGCCGGGACCGGGTTCGCGCGGCGGTGGTGAACTCGGGCGGCGAGTGGCCGCAGAAGAAGCTCACCGTCGGTCTCAGCCCGGCGTCGGTGCCCAAGGCGGGTTCCGGCTTCGACCTGGCCGTGGCCTGCGCGGTGCTCGGTGCCGCCGAACGGATCGATCCCAGGGTCCTGGCCGACATCGTCATGATCGGAGAACTCGGGCTCGACGGCCGGGTGCGGCCGGTACGAGGCATCCTGCCCGCGGTGCTGGCCGCCGCCGACGCCGGCTACGACCAGGTGGTCGTGCCGGAATGCGCCGCCGCCGAGGCCTCGCTGGTCCCCGGTGTGTCGGTGCTCGGCGTCCGCAGCCTGCGTCAGCTCGTCGCGATCCTGACCGATGAACCCGTCCCCGAGGAGGAACGGCACGAGCAGGGACGCCCGGACCCCCTCCTGGCCGGCCTGCGAGTGCCCGGCACGGGAGCGGCCACCGGCATGCACAGCACCGGGGCCGCGCAACACGATCACGATCTGGCCGACGTCGTGGGCCAGCCCGCAGCCCGTACGGCCGTGGAGGTGGCGGCGGCCGGCGGACACCACCTGTTCCTGGAGGGGCCGCCCGGCGCGGGCAAGACCATGCTCGCGGAGCGACTGCCCGCCGTCCTGCCCCGCCTGAGCAGGGAGGAGTCCCTGGAGGTCACGGCCGTCCACTCGGTGGCCGGGCTGCTGCCCCCGGGCAAGCCCCTGATCGACATCGCGCCCTACTGCGCCCCGCACCACTCGGCCACGATGCAGTCTCTCGTCGGCGGCGGCCCCGGTGTCGCACGCCCCGGAGCCGTCTCCCTCGCCCACCGGGGCGTGCTGTTCCTGGACGAGGCACCCGAGTTTCACGGTCAGGTCCTCGACGCCCTGCGACAGCCTCTGGAGGCGGGGCACGTCGTGATCGCGCGCAGCGCGGGCGTGGTGCGGTTCCCGGCGAGGTTCCTGATGGTCCTCGCGGCCAACCCCTGCCCCTGCGGGCGCTTCTCGCAGCGCGACGCACTGTGCGACTGCGCGCCGTCGGCGATCCGCCGGTACCAGACCCGGCTGTCCGGCCCGCTGCTCGACCGAGTCGACCTGCGGGTCGAGGTCGACCCCGTCAGCCGGGCCCAGCTCACCGCACCCGGCGCCCGGGGAGAGTCCACCGCCACTGTCGCCGACCGGGTCAGGCAGGCCAGGCAACGCACGGCCGCCCGGCTGGCCGGCACTCCCTGGCGCACCAACAGCGAAGTGCCCGGACGGGAACTGCGCAGCCGCTTCCGCGCCGTGCCCGGCGCGATGGACCAGGCCGAGCGCAACCTGGAGCGCGGGGTGCTCACGGCCCGCGGCATCGACCGGGTCCTGCGCGTCGCCTGGACCGTCGCGGACCTCGTCGGACACGACCGCCCGGACACCACCGACGTCGCCCTGGCCCTGCAACTGCGCACCGGGGTTCCGCGGGGCGTGCCCATGGCGATCGGGGCACTGGCATGACCACAGCGGGACCGCCGGACGAGGACCTGCTCGGACGGGTGTTTCTGTCCCGGGTCGTGGAGCCGGGGGACGAGGTCGGTGGACGGTGGGTGCGGGAGTACGGGGTCGAGGAGGTGGTGCGGCGGCTGCGGAGGGGCGGCAGGGCCCTGCCGGGGACGAGCGGGGCCCGGTGGGCGGGGCTTGTCGCTCGGGCCCGGGGGGCCGAGCCCGAGCGGGATCTCGCGGTGGCGCGGGCCGCCGGGGTGCGGTTCGTCCCTCCGGGGGACGGGGAGTGGCCCGGACAGCTGGACGACCTCGGAGACGCCCGACCCATCGGGCTGTGGGTACGGGGGCGGCCCAGCCTGCGGATGTGGGCGCTCAGGTCCGTCTCCGTCGTCGGCGCCCGCGCCTGCACCGAGTACGGCACGCACATGGCGGCCACCCTCGCCTCCGGCCTCGCCGAGCGCGGGTGGGTGGTGGTTTCAGGGGGCGCGTACGGGATCGACGGCGCCGCCCATCGGGGTGCGCTGGCCGCCGGCGGAGCCACCGTCGCCGTCCTGGCCTGCGGCGTCGACCGGCCCTACCCGCGCGGCCACGCCGCGCTGATCGACAGGATCGCGGAACAGGGCATGGTGTTGGGCGAGTTGCCGCCCGGCGATCACCCGACGCCGAGCCGGTTCATCCTCCGGAACCGGGTGATCGCCGCCCTCACCCGGGGCACCGTCGTCGTGGAGGCAGCCTTCCGCAGCGGCTCCCTGGTCACCGCACGGGCTGCCCAGCGTCTCGGACGCTTCACCATGGGCGTGCCCGGCCCTGCCACCAGCGCCCTCTCCGCCGGCGTGCACGAACTGCTGCGCGGGGAGGCCACCATGGTCACCGACGCCGCGGAGGTCGTCGAACTCGTCGGCGCCATGGGCGAGCTCGCACCGGCGCGGCGGGGTCCCGTCCTCCCACGCGATCTGCTGGCACCGGCGGCCCGGACCGTCCTCGCCGCCCTGCCCGGGAACCGGGCGGCCCCCGCCCGGGAGATCGCGCTGGAGGCGCGGACCACCACGGACGAGACCATCGCGAGACTGTACGAACTCCGAGCACTTGGTTACGTCGAACGACACGGCGATGGCTGGAAGTTGACACGCCAGGCGCTGACGTCGGTCCGGGGAGGTCACCGCCCACGCTGACCGAGCGTGTTCGGCCGTCCGGGGGAGCCCCGTACGCCCTTGGGAATGGGCGGAGTTGATGGACTCGTCCGTCACACAGAGCGACACCTGGGGAGCGTCGGCGTGGACCGCCGAAGAGCTTCGCGTGCGGGTGGAGCCTTGCCCTTCGCACACCGCGACACCTCAGTCACGCTACGCTCACGAAGACCTCGGTGCAGAACGCGCCAACCCGACATCAGACCGACAGCTCCCAGGTGGTCCACTTCGCCACACGACCCCGCAGCCTCCCCCTTCTCCCCCCTTCTCCCCCCTTCACAGCACTCCGAAGCACTCCGAAGCAGTTCACGGCACTTCACGGCAGAACGGCACAAGGCGACGAATGCCCCAGCACACCTCCGGGTCCGACCGGGCGGCGATCCCCCCAGCCGCCCGCGACGGTGGCAGCGTGCGGCCGCCCGCTCCCTCGACGCTCGACGAGCTGTGGCGGTCGTACAAGGCGACGGGGGACGACCGGCTGCGGGAGCAGTTGATCCTGCACTACTCGCCGCTCGTCAAATACGTGGCGGGCCGGGTGAGCGTCGGCCTGCCGCCCAATGTGGAGCAGGCGGACTTCGTGTCCTCCGGGGTGTTCGGACTGATCGACGCGATCGAGAAGTTCGACATCGACCGGGAGATCAAGTTCGAGACGTACGCGATCACCCGGATCCGCGGCGCGATGATCGACGAGCTGCGGGCGCTGGACTGGATTCCGCGTTCGGTGCGGCAGAAGGCCCGCAACGTGGAGCGGGCCTACGCGACCCTGGAAGCGCGGCTGCGACGGACGCCGAGCGAGGCGGAGGTCGCCGCCGAACTGGGCATGGAGGTCGAGGAACTCCATGCCATTTTCAGCCAGTTGTCGCTGGCCAACGTCGTCGCCCTGGAAGAGCTGCTGCATGTCGGCGGCGAGGGCGGAGAGCGGCTCAGTCTCATGGACACGCTGGAGGACACCGCCGCCGACAACCCGGTCGAGGTGGCCGAGGACCGGGAGCTGCGGCGGTTCCTGGCGCGGGCGATCAACACGCTGCCCGACCGGGAGAAGACCGTCGTCACCCTGTACTACTACGAAGGGCTCACCCTCGCCGAGATCGGCAATGTGCTCGGGGTCACCGAGAGCCGGGTCAGCCAGATCCACACCAAGTCGGTGCTGCAGCTGCGGGCCAAGCTGGCCGGCTTCGGACGCTGAGCGCGCCCACGGCGCTGCGTCGTCTCCCGTTCGTGGGGGCGCGTCCGTAAAGTGGTTGACGTGCCAAGGATTCGAGCGGCCTCCGTGGCCGAGCACCGGTCGATGCAGCGAGCCGCCCTGTTGGACGCGGCTCGGTGCCTGCTGTCCGAGGGCGGGACGGAAGCACTGACATTTCCCGCGCTGGCCGAACGGACGGGGCTGGCGCGGTCGTCCGTGTACGAGTACTTCCGCTCTCGGGCGGCCGTCGTCGAAGAGCTGTGCAAGGTCGACTTCCCCGTGTGGGCGGCCGAGGTCGCGGCGGCCATGGAGCGGGCGGAGTCAGCCGAGGGCAAGGTCGAGGCGTATGTGCGCCAGCAGCTGGCTCTGGTCGGGGACCGGCGGCACCGGGCCGTCGTCGCGATCTCGGCGAGCGAGCTGGACGCCGGGGCTCGGGAGAAGATCCGGGCGGCCCACGGGGGGCTCGTGACGATGGTCGTCGAGGCACTCCAGGAGATGGGGCACGAGCAGCCACGGCTGGCGGCGCTGCTGCTGCAGGGGATCGTGGACGCGGCGGTGCGGCGGATCGAACTGGGGGCGGCGGAGGATCCCGCGGTGATCACGGGCGCGGCGGTGACGATGGCTCTGCGGGGTGTGCGCGGCTGAGCACGGCCGGGCCCGGGACGGGCACCGCCGCCCGCGGCCGGGCCGGCACCCCCAGCACCGGCAGCAGTCTCGACGGCCCAGGGTGCAGCAGCCACGGGGGCAGCAAGGTGAGCGGGTCCAGGTACGTCTCGCCCCGGCGCAGGCCCCAGTGCACGCACGTCGTCGTGGCGCAGTGCGAGCCCGTCGGCTCCACCGCGCCCACCACCCCGCCCGCTCCCACCCTGTCCCCCTTCCGTACCGATGGGCGCACCGGCTCGTACGTAGTCCGTAGATCCGTGCCCGCCAGCTCCACCGACACCACGCCGCGGCCCGCCACACGGCCCGCGAACGTCACCCGGCCGGCGGCGACCGCGTGTACCCGGGCGCCGGGCGGGGCCGCCAGGTCGACGCCCCGGTGCCCCGGCCCGTAGACGGTCGCCGGCGGTTGCCAGCCCCGCAGCACCACCGGCCGGCTGCCCACCGGCCAGGCGCGGCCGATGGCCGGAACCGGTGCCTGGCGGGCGGGCGGGGACTGGGGCGGCGGGGGGTCCGCCCAGGCCAGGGGAGCCAGCATCGCCACCGTCGCGGCCGGCAGCAGACCCGCCCACCAGGCCGCGCACCGCATCAGTCGTCGCATCGCTCGTCGCATGCGGAAACCCTCCCGCACCTGCGCCGATCATGGCCGGGACCTGTGGACAACTCCCCGGTTGTGGACAGCGGCGTCACCCGGGGCCCCGGCGGTCCCGTACACTTCTTCTGGCGATCCGGGTCACCGGGTCGACTTCGCACGCCCCGGTACGGCTTCCGGCAACGGTTCGTACCAAGCGCCCCTCGGTCCCTCGCGGCACGGCGCATACCGGGCGTCAGGCGCGTCCGCCGTCCGGCGGACGCGGCACAACCGAGAAACTCAAGGAGATACGGCCATGGCCGTCGTCACGATGCGGGAGCTGCTGGAGAGCGGCGTCCACTTCGGTCACCAGACCCGTCGCTGGAACCCGAAGATGAAGCGCTTCATCTTCACCGAGCGCAACGGCATCTACATCATTGACCTGCTCCAGTCGCTGTCGTACATCGACCGCGCCTACGAGTTCGTCAAGGAGACCGTCGCCCACGGCGGCACGGTCATGTTCGTCGGCACGAAGAAGCAGGCGCAGGAGGCCATCGCCGAGCAGGCCACCCGCGTCGGCATGCCCTACGTCAACCAGCGCTGGCTGGGCGGCATGCTCACCAACTTCTCGACCGTCTACAAGCGTCTGCAGCGCCTGAAGGAGCTTGAGCAGATCGACTTCGAGGACGTCGCGTCCTCCGGTCTGACCAAGAAGGAGCTGCTGGTCCTCTCCCGCGAGAAGGCCAAGCTGGAGAAGACCCTCGGCGGTATCCGCGAGATGCAGAAGGTGCCCAGCGCCGTCTGGATCGTGGACACCAAGAAGGAGCACATCGCCGTTGGTGAGGCCCGGAAGCTGAACATCCCGGTCGTCGCGATCCTCGACACCAACTGCGACCCCGACGAGGTCGACTACAAGATCCCGGGCAACGACGACGCGATCCGCTCCGTCACCCTGCTCACCCGCGTGATCGCCGACGCCGTCGCCGAGGGCCTCATCGCCCGCTCGGGCGTCGCCGCCGAGGGCAAGGGAGAGAAGGCCGCGGGCGAGCCGCTCGCCGAGTGGGAGCGCGACCTGCTCGAGGGCGAGAAGAAGGCTGAGGAGGCTCCGGCCGCCGAGGCTCCGGCCGCCGAGGCCGCCCCCGCCGAGGCTCCGGCCGCCGAGGGCGAGCAGGCCTGATCGTCAGCGTTGACGGCGGGGGCGGCGACATGAAGTCCGCCCCCGCTGTTCACCCGTAGGTCGGCAACGAGTCGGCGCGCCACCCGGATCCAACGTCTACATGTGAACCGTAGAAATCATGTGGGCCGTAGCAATACGGAACACGGATACGTGGATCCGGACACGTGGACCGCAGACCGTGCGGATCTGAAGATCTTCCAGACTTCGAGAAAGACTCACAGACTCATGGCGAACTACACCGCCGCCGACGTCAAGAAGCTCCGCGAGCTGACCGGCGCCGGCATGATGGACTGCAAGAAGGCGCTGGACGAGGCCGAGGGCAACGTCGACAAGGCCGTCGAGGCGCTGCGCATCAAGGGCCAGAAGGGCGTCGCCAAGCGCGAGGGCCGCTCCGCCGAGAACGGCGCCGTGGTCTCCATCATCGCCGACGACAACTCCTCCGGCGTCCTCGTCGAGCTGAAGTGCGAGACGGACTTCGTCGCCAAGGGCGAGAAGTTCCAGGCCGTCGCCAACAAGATCGCCGAGCACGTCGCCGCGACCTCCCCGGCCGACATCGAGGCCCTGCTCGCCTCCGAGATCGAGCCCGGCAAGACCGTCCAGGCGTTCGTGGACGAGGCCAACGCCAACCTCGGCGAGAAGATCGTCCTGGACCGCTTCGCGCAGTACTCCGACGGCTTCGTGCTCGCCTACATGCACCGCACGATGCCGGACCTGCCCCCGCAGATCGGTGTCCTCGTCGAGCTCGACAAGCCGAACGCCGAGGTCGCCAAGGGCATCGCGCAGCACATCGCCGCCTTCGCGCCGAAGTTCCTCGCCAAGGAGGACGTGCCGGCCGAGGTCGTCGAGTCCGAGCGCCGCATCGCCGAGGAGACCACCCGCGCCGAGGGCAAGCCCGAGGCCGCGATCGCCAAGATCGTCGAAGGTCGTCTGAACGGTTTCTTCAAGGACGCCACGCTGCTCGGTCAGCCGTACGCGCTGGACAACAAGAAGTCGGTCCAGAAGGTCCTGGACGAGGCCGGTGTCACCCTGAAGCGCTTCACGCGCATCAAGGTCGGCATCTGAGTCCGTACCGCGATCGACGCGCGACCCGTGAGCAGTTCTCGATAGGGTCGACAGCAGTCGTCCGCACACACCGCCACACCCCGGCACGTGGCGGACGGCAGCAGATCTGACGAGGAGGCCATTGCCGCGCATGGGAGCGAACAGCGACCCGACCGGCAGTGGCCTTCTTCGTATGTGCAACACGTGAAAGAGGCGGGATCTCCATGACCACCAAGGCCCAGAAGAGCGACGACGGCAAAGTACACGGCCGGTTTCTGCTGAAGCTGTCCGGAGAGGCCTTCTCCGGTGGCGGGGGCCTGGGCGTGGACCCCGACGTGGTGCACAAGATCGCCCGTGAGATCGCGGCCGTCGTGCGCGACGGGGCGCAGGTCGCCGTCGTCATCGGCGGCGGCAACTTCTTCCGCGGCGCCGAACTCCAGCAGCGCGGCATGGACCGCGCCCGCTCCGACTACATGGGCATGCTCGGCACCGTGATGAACTGCCTCGCCCTCCAGGACTTCCTGGAGAAGGAGGGCATCGACAGCCGGGTGCAGACCGCCATCACGATGGGCCAGGTCGCCGAGCCCTACATCCCGCTGCGCGCCGTGCGCCACCTGGAGAAGGGCCGCGTGGTCATCTTCGGCGCCGGTATGGGCATGCCGTACTTCTCCACCGACACCACCGCCGCCCAGCGCGCCCTGGAGATCGACGCCGAGGCGCTGCTCATGGGCAAGAACGGCGTGGACGGGGTCTACGACTCCGACCCCAAGGCCAACCCGGACGCCGTCAAGTTCGACGCCCTCAGCTATGGCGAGGTCATCACGCGCGACCTCAAGGTCGCCGACGCCACCGCCATCACGCTGTGCCGTGACAACAAGCTTCCGATCCTCGTGTTCGAACTCCTGGCGGAGGGCAATATCGCCCGGGCCGTCAAGGGTGAGAAGATCGGCACGCTGGTGGGCGACCAGGGCAGCCGGGACTGACCGGCACACCCCCTTCGCCCCGGGTACGACACCTGTCCGAGGGACGGACGGGACGCATCCTGGCCGGAGGATGGACAATGTCCTGCCGGTCGGGAACCGTGCAGGAAGAAGACGCGACGCAGCCGGCCGCCGCCCCGACAAGGAACCGCAGCCGGGCCTTACTCAAGACACGCAGGAGCAAGTGGTGATCGAAGAGACCCTCCTCGAGGCCGAGGAGAAGATGGAGAAGGCCGTCGTGGTCGCCAAGGAGGACTTCGCCGCGATCCGTACCGGCCGTGCGCACCCGGCGATGTTCAACAAGATCGTGGCCGACTACTACGGTGCCCTGACGCCGATCAACCAGCTGGCTTCGTTCTCCGTGCCGGAGCCGCGCATGGCGGTCGTGACGCCGTTCGACAAGAGCGCGCTGCGCAACATCGAGCAGGCGATCCGCGACTCCGACCTGGGCGTCAACCCCAGCAACGACGGCAACATCATCCGGGTGGTGTTCCCCGAGCTGACCGAGGAGCGCCGCCGCGACTACATCAAGGTCGCCAAGGGCAAGGCGGAGGACTCCAAGGTGTCCATCCGCTCCGTGCGCCGCAAGGCCAAGGACGCCATCGACAAGCTCGTCAAGGACGGCGAGATCGGTGAGGACGAGGGCCGTCGTGCGGAGAAGGAGCTGGACGACACCACCGCCAAGTACGTCGCCCAGGTGGACGAGCTCCTGAAGCACAAGGAAGCAGAGCTGCTCGAAGTCTGATGAGCGACTCTTCCTGGGGGGCGCCGCCACCGGCGGGGCAGGCCGGCTACTGGGGGTCCACCGAGGGTGGGCCTGTCCAGGAGGCTGCCCCGGCGGGACCCGCGTACGATGCGCCCGAGGCGCAGCAGACTCGCCCCATGCCCATCGTGCCCGACGTACCCGCGTATGGCGGAGACCAGGACGACGAACAGGGGGCCGCTCGGCTGGGCGGCCCCCTGTTCCGAGACGAGACGTTCATGCCTGCGCAGGGTCACACACCCGGGCACGGTCACAGCCACGCGCAAGGTCCCGTACCCGCGCACGGTCACACGCCCGAGCAGGGCCACACTCCCGCCTACCGTCCCCGTCAGAATCCGGAGCCCATGCCCGACGCCCCGCAGCCGGCGCCAGCGCCGCAGAAGAAGAGCGCGGGCCGTGACCTGAGCGCGGCCATAGGGGTCGGCGTCGGGCTCGGTGTGGTGATCGTCGCGTCCCTGTTCATCGTCAAGGCCGTGTTCGTCGGCGTGGTCGCCGTCGCCGTGGTCGTGGGCCTGTGGGAGCTGACCAGCAGGCTCCAGGAGCGCAAGGACATCAAGGCGCCGCTCGTGCCGCTCGCGGTGGGCGGCGCGGCGATGGTGGTCGCCGGGTACGTGCGGGGTGCCGAGGGCGCGTGGGTCGCCATGGCGCTGACGGCCCTGGCTGTACTGGTCTGGCGTATGACGGAGCCACCGGAGGGTTACCTCAAGGACGTCACGGCCGGTGTCTTCGCCGCGTTCTACGTGCCTTTCCTGGCCACGTTCGTCGCGATGATGCTCACCGCCGACGACGGCCCCTGGCGGGTGCTGACCTTCCTGCTGCTGACGGTCGTCAGCGACACCGGCGCGTACGCCGTCGGCTGGCGCTTCGGCAAGCACAAGCTGGCCCCGCGCATCAGCCCCGGCAAGACCCGCGAGGGCCTGCTCGGCGCGGTGCTGTTCGCCATGATCGCCGGCGCGCTGTGCATGCAGTTCCTGATCGACGACGGCAGTTGGTGGCAGGGCCTCCTGGTGGGCCTCGCGGTCGCGGCCAGCGCGACACTCGGCGACCTCGGCGAGTCCATGATCAAGCGTGACCTGGGCATCAAGGACATGGGCACCTTGCTCCCCGGTCACGGCGGCATCATGGACCGCCTGGACTCGCTGCTGCCGACGGCTCCGGTGGTGTGGCTGCTTCTCGTGATCTTCGTGGGCAGCGGCTGATTCGCACGTCCTCTGCCAACGGCTACGGCTACGGGCCCCACTCCTGTCGGAGGGGGCCCGTTGTCATGCACGACAACAAGCCCCGGGCTCGCCGCGGTTCAAGTGGAATGAGGATCGGGCTAGAGGATGAATGAGTGATCGGGAGGGCCGACACGGGCCTGCCAAGGCATATGAATCCACTCGGCATGTACTTTGAGTGCCCATTCGACTTCAATGCGTAATTGTACCTCGTCATGCAGAGGCACGGAGGGCAGGATTCATGCGCAAGCTCCAGAAGTTCGTGATCACCGCTGTGACGCTTGGAGGTCTGGTAGCGCTGGGCGCGGGAAGCGCCTACGCCGCCGACCACAGGGTGAAGGAGAACAAGGGTTCCCACTCTCTCGGCAAGGTGAATCAGGGCAACCAGGCGGTGGGGGTCGCAGGCGGGGTCAACCAGGTGAACGAGGCGATGGCAATCACCGGCGAGGTGAATCAGGGGAATCAGGCCGTGGGGGTCGCCGGTGACGTCAACCAGGCGAACGAGGCGATCGGAATCATCGGTAAGGCGAATCAGGGGAATCAGGCGGTGGGGGTCGCCGGTGGGGTGAATCAGGGGAATGAGGCGATCGGGATCAGCAGCGGGGCGCGCTAGGGAAGCCGGGGCCGAACATGCCGAACCTGTCGATCGTTTCGGCAACGCGAACCCGCTACGGTCTCGTGGCGGGTTCCGTCGGTTTTGAGGTGGTGCGGGAGAGCGGGCCTCCGTTCCGGCCAGGGGCAGCGGAGGCGTCGAGCGCGCAAGACGGCGCCCACCTGGGGTGACGCGGGACCGCGCAGAGCCGGGGGGCGAGGTGCTCGCCACGAGAGTGCACCGGCCCGTCACGCCGGCGTCACGCGACTGTGATGCCCAGGACTCCACGATGGCTGGTGCAGACAAGCGCACATCCGCTTTCACATGCAAGGAAACCACCATGGTGAGAAACATCCGGCATCGCATACCTCGTCTGATAGGCGCGTCCAGCTTGGTTGCGACGCTTGCTCTCGGGGCAGGGACCGGCACTGCCGCAGCAGCGCATCAGGAGATTTCAAAGCCAAAGGCGTCCCCTGCAGCACCGAACATATGCGGCAAGCCGCCGCATGCGAACTTCTGCCCCCGGGTCCACACGAACCAGGGGAACCAGGCGATCGGTCGCGGTGGGAACACGAACCAGGGGAACCAGGCGATCGGTGGCGTGGGCAACACCAATCAGGGGAACCAGGCGATCGGTGGCGTGGGCAACACCAATCAGGGGAACCAGGCGATCGGTGGCGTGGGCAACACCAATCAGGGGAACCAGGCGATCGGTGGCCTTGGCAACACGAACCAGGGGAACCAGGCGATCGGGTAGCGAACTCCCATCGACAAAGCGAACCCGCCACGGGCAACCGTGGCGGGTTCGCCGACGTTGGGGTGGGTGTGCGCCGGACTACTGCAAATATCCGCCATCGGGGTGTGACTGCCGCAGTTCGGCCACGAGCCGGCGCAGCCGCGGTGTGGGACGGAGTCCCAACTCGCTGCGGAGGAGTCGCGAATAGCGTTCGAAGTGACCCAGAGCCTCGGCCAGGTTGCCTTCCGCCAGGTGGGCGCGGATCAATGAGACCTGGCTGCTCTCCCGTAGCGGATCTGCCTGGACGGCCGTATGAGCGGCCGTCACCGCCCCGGCGAACTGCTCGGCGTCGATGAGTTCTCTCGCCAGTTCCTCGAGGGCATGGAGTCGGAGTTGGCGCCAATGCTCCGCTTCCAGCAAGACCCACTCGTCGTACCAGCCGGGCAGCAGATCGGCGGAGAGTTGGTCGACGGTCGCCGCCTTGAGGTCGAGGTCCTCGGCCGGGACGCGGGGGTCGAGTATGCGCTGGGCCAGCCACCGGGCGTCGTAGAGGTCGACAGTGACCTCCCGCGCGAGGCGTACCTCGCTGGGAGAGACGTCCAGCGCTTTCCGGCCGAGGTCACTCAGGCGTGACAGAGCCGCCCGAAGGTTCGTGTACGCCCTCTGCTCGGACACGTCGGGCCAAAGCCTTCCGGCGATCAAGCCCCGGGGGACAGAGGCGCGGTAGTTGAGTGCGATCAATGCCAGGAGTCGCTTGGAGCCGGCCGGGACTGTCACCGGGACGTCGTCGATCACGAGGTCGAAACCGCCGAGAAGAGCTATGTGTATGGACGGTCGGCTCTTCACGGTCAGAGAAGAGAAAGCGAGATCATCTGAGCTCATGGCTGGGTGATCGCTTAGGGATCGGTCCACCCGGGCGCCTGCCGACGACAGCCCCACCTATGCCCAAGGATTCGCGATCTTCACACCTCCCTACAGATCCATGCTGCTCTATCCACTGAGGGGTGTCTAATCGTCCAAATTGTGTGCATGGGCGTTCTGGGCCGGAGCGGCTGCCCCTATGCAGCGCCGCGTGGATCCTGGACTGGGTCTGTTACCCCGAGTAGATCCACGACGCCCCCTGCCGGCGCTTTCGGCGCGGTCCACGACCTTCCTCGTACGATCGACCAGGTCGCCAGGGGGCAGGAACCGGTTCGGCAGCTCTTGGTGAGGGATTCGTGAGTCTTTCATTGCTCGGCGGTCGGCCGGTTCTGGGGGGAAGAGCTCGGCTGGTGTGCTCGCAGCCCCTTCCGTGGCCACCCATGCCGGACCCGCCGGCGGCCTCGTCCGGCCGGACCCGGTCCGCCGTCGGTATCGACGTCGTTCCCGTCCCGGAACCCGAGACAGCTGGGAGAGGAAGGAGCCGAGGAAGAACGAGGCTCCGACCAGGGAGGCAAGACTGCTGCTGAGGCCCTGACACGCCTCGACCGGGCGCCGCTGCCGGGGGGTTCAGGCCTTCGTCGCAGCGCGGCGGGCGAGGATCGCCGCCCGCCGCTCGTCGAACCGGGTGGCCTGAGCGTCCAACTCGGCCATATGGAGGCCGAGTTCCTCCTGTGCCTTGAGTCCGTCCGGTCCCAGACCGCCGCGCTGCATCACCTTCAGGTGGCGCAGCACCGGCAGAAGTACGTCGTCGTGGTGGACGCGAAGGTTGTAGATGCCGCCGACCGCGATCTCGACCGCGGCGCGTTCGAAGCCGGGCATGCCGTGGCCGGGCATACGGAAGGCGCGCACCACCTCGTTGACCGCCTGCATGGCCTGGTCCGGGGCCAGTTCGAGGGCGGCGTCCAGCAGGTTGCGGTAGAAGATCATGTGCAGGTTCTCGTCGTTGGCGACCTGCGCCAGCATCCGGTCGCAGACCGGGTCGCCGGAGGAGCGGCCGGTGTTGCGATGGGAGATCCGGGTGGCCAGTTCCTGGAAGGCGACATAGGCCACCGTGTGCAGTGGAGAGTGCCGGTTGTCGGAGACGAAACCGCCACACATGTGGGCCATGCGCGCCCGCTCCAGCGCCACCGGGTCCACCGCGCGGGAGGCGAGCAGGTAGTCGCGCAGCACCATCGAGTGGCGGGCCTCCTCAGCGGTCCACTGGTGCACCCAGGTGCCCCATGCCCCGTCCCGGCCGAACAGGGTGGCGATCTCGTGGTGGTAGCTGGGCAGGTTGTCCTCCGTCAGCAGGTTGACCACGAGCGACACCCTGCCCACCTCGGTCAGCGGGGACTGCTCCTTTGACCACGGCTGCCCGTCCAGCGGGCCGACGAAGTTCCGGCCCCGGCTCCAGGGCACGTACTCATGCGGCATCCACTCCCGGAAGACCCGCAGGTGACGGTTGAGCTCCCGCTCGACCACCTCCTCCAGGTCCTTCAGCAGTTCGGCATCGGATCGCATCGGGCGGGTGGTACTCACAGGGCTTCCAACCTTCGGGCACGTCCAGACCTACGGTTCCGTAGGTGACGCCACCGTAGGTTGGCCCGCCCGGACGCGTCTGGGGCCGAAAGACCTATTTCCCGTCGTGCCCTGCCGGCCCGGCTGCCGAAGAGGGGCCGTTGGACCCTACCCGGGGGCCTTGACAGGGCTGTTCGACCCTATCGGGCGGGGGTGACCCGCAGCCGATCATGTGGCGGGCCGGGAAACGCCAGGCCCGTTCCCGCATGCGCGGCGCTTCCCGGCCCGTGTACGACAAGAGCATCTGGGAGGACGCAGTCCGGTGGACGAAGCACATATGGACAAGGTGGGGACCGCGAGGCCGAGAGCCGTGGTCCCCGTGGCCGGGGAGGCCGCCGGGCAGGGCGAGCGAGTGGCGGGCAGACCGTCGTGGGCGGAGTGGCTGACGACCACCGACCACAAGAAGATCGGGACGATGTACCTGGTCACCGCGTTCGCCTTCTTCATCGTCGGTGGCGTGATGGCGCTGCTGATGCGTGCCGAGCTAGCCAGGCCCGGCCTCCAGATCATGTCGAACGAGCAGTTCAACCAGGCATTCACCATGCACGGTTCGATCATGCTGCTGATGTTCGCCATGCCGCTGTTCACCGGCTTCGCCAACTGGATCATGCCGCTGCAGATCGGCGCCCCCGACGTGGCGTTCCCGCGCCTGAACATGCTGGCCTACTGGCTCTTCCTGTTCGGCTCGCTGATCGCGGCCTTCGGCTTCCTGACCCCGGGCGGGGCCGCCGACTTCGGCTGGTTCCTGTACGCCCCGCTGTCCGACGCCGTCCACTCGCCGGGCCTCGGTGCGGACCTGTGGATCATGGGCGTGGCACTGTCCGGTTTCGGCTCGATCGCGGGTGCGGTCAACTTCATCACGACGATCATCTGCATGCGGGCGCCGGGCATGACGATGTTCCGGATGCCGATCTTCACGTGGAATGTGCTGCTGACCGCGCTGCTGGTCCTGATCGTCTTCCCGGTGCTCGCGGCTGCCCTGTTCGCCCTCGAGTGCGACCGCAAGTTCGGTAGCCACATCTTCGATGCGGCGAACGGCGGGGCGCTGTTGTGGCAGCACCTGTTCTGGTTCTTCGGTCATCCCGAGGTGTACATCCTGGCGTTGCCGTTCTTCGGGATCGTCTCCGAGGTGATCCCGGTCTTCTCCCGCAAGCCGATGTTCGGCTTCGTGGAGCTGATCGGCGCGACCATCGCCATCGCGGGCCTGAGCGTGACCGTCTGGGCGCACCACATGTACGTCACCGGGGGCGTGCTGCTGCCGTTCTTCTCCTTCATGACCTTCCTGATCGCGGTGCCGACCGGGGTGAAGTTCTTCAACTGGATCGGCACGATGTGGAAGGGCTCGCTGTCCTTCGAGACGCCGATGCTGTGGACCACCGGGTTCCTGATCACGTTCGTCTTCGGCGGCCTGACCGGCGTGATCCTGGCCTCACCACCGATGGACTTCCACCTCTCCGACTCGTACTTCGTCGTGGCGCACTTCCACTACACGGTCTTCGGCACGGTCGTGTACGCGATGTTCGCCGGATTCCACTTCTGGTGGCCCAAGTTCACCGGCAAGATGCTCGACGAACGCCTCGGCAAGCTCACTTTCTGGACGCTCACGGTCGGCTTCCACCTGACCTTCCTCGTCCAGCACTGGCTGGGCGCCGAGGGCATGCCCCGCCGCTACGCCGACTACCTGGCTTCCGACGGGTTCACCGCCCTCAACACCCTTTCCACGATCGGGTCGTTCCTGCTCGGCCTGTCGATCCTGCCCTTCTTCTACAACGTCTGGAAGACGGCCAAGTACGGCGAGCCGGTCGAGGCCGACGACCCCTGGGGCTACGGCCGCTCCCTGGAGTGGGCGACCTCCTGTCCGCCCCCGCGCCACAACTTCGTCTCGCTTCCCCGCATCCGCAGCGAGTCCCCGGCCTTCGACCTGCACCACCCGGAGATAGCCGCACTCGAACTCGAAGAGACGACGAGGTAGACCATGCCGCAAGCCGTTCTCGCCCTCGGGGGCGCAATGGTGACCGCGTCGGGCTGTGTCTGGTATCTGCCGGCGTTCGCCGACCTGCGCGCGGGAGCCGACCGGCCCCTCTCCCACCGGAGAGCCGCGGCGGCCTGCGTCACCGGCTGGACCACGACCGGGATCGTCGCCGTCCTGCTGCTCCTGGCCGAGGCATGGTGGATACCGTGCGCCGCGGCCGTGGCGGGCGGCCTCCTCTCGGCCGGCCTGCGGATCCATGCGGCAGTGCTGCGGCGCGACGAGACACGGGAAGCCGCCCGGCAGTGGCGGGAGCTGGGCCATGGCAAGCCCCCCGTGACGGATCGCTCCCGGTACGTCGTGGCCGTCCTCATCGGTACCGGGCTGGCGGCTGCCGCGGTCACCGCGGCCTTCCGGGTGGCCGCGGGGCCCGAGGACCCCTTGGACTGGTTCGCGGCCATCACCGTTCCCGTCGCCGTCCTCGGGTTGTTCCTTGCCCTTGCGGTGACACATACGTGCATGGCCCGCCGTCGCACCTGGCCGGACCATGCGCGGCCCCCGCAATAGGCGGAAGTGCCGGCTCTCCGTGAGCGGATGACTGGGCCCGGGTGCGGACCACCCCAGGGTGGTCCGCTGTGGCCGGTTCGCGGTTCCGGGCACAGCGAACGGCTCGGGCGGAGTGCGTCTTGCCCGGGCGGGCGGTGGGCAGCGGCACCTCATAGCGAGGCCCCAGGGAGCGCGGGGTGTCACCGGTCGCGGTCCGTCCGGTCGTGGAGAGACGGGACCGGGAGGCCACCGAGGGCGTGTCCTTCGTGTACGGCGGTACCTGTCCGCCGCACAGGCTGGGAGGCCAGGGCCGCCGGCAGGTCCGGCGGCATCCATGGAAAGCGTCTCGAACATGGTGTGCCGGGGCCGTTCGGCCCTTGTTGACCGCTGCACGTACTGACTTCACTGATGCAGCGGTCCGGCCCGTGGTCCTCTGGCCCCGCCCGTGTGGCTCGGCGAAGAGGTCCCGCTTTGGGCGGGGCACGGGCAGTGCCGCACAGACACGGTGACGGATGGGAGAACGCCGGTATGGCGAGGGAGGCGAGAGCGGAGATGATCGCGGCGGTCGGGCATGCCGACCTGACTCCGGACACGCTGAAGCTGGTGGAGGCCGAACTGCGGGCGGCACTGGAGCGACTGCCCGCGCAGAGATCGGCGCTGGCGCGGGCGGGGGCCGGTGTACCGGTGGCGTTCGGACGGGCGGTGCGTGCGGCGGGGCGGGAGCTGGTCGTGGTGACTCCGGCGCAAGGGACAGTGCCCGCGCCGCTGCCGGAGCGGGACCGGGGGGCGGTCGGAGAGCTGCTGTCCCTCGCCCGGTGGGTGCATCTGCTGGCGTACGACCCTGATGACCGGGACGCGTGCGTCGGCGCGGACGAGCGGATGATCACCGAATGCCGGCAGCTGCTGGCCGTGTGGGACGGATCGCCCTCCAACGGGCGTGACGCCACCGCTCACCTGGTGGCGTACGCCCGTGCCCACGGCGTTCCGGTCGAGGTCGTCTGGCCGGTGGGGGCCACCCGCGAAGTGGTGCCCGACGGACCGGTGTGGGACGCCGGCCGCCGCCGCGGCAACAGCCGTCTCTCGACCATCATGGGCCCGGTGCCCACTGCGACCACGGGCAAGGCGGACCAACCCCGATGACCAGCACCAGCACCACCGCTACCGCACACCACCTCACGGTGAAAGACGGACCACGCGGAGGCATCACACCGGAGGGCGCGACCGGTGCTTCGCGCGCCTTTGCCTGGCTGCTGATCGTGTCCGGCGCGCTCGGCATCCTCGCCTCCTTCGTGATCACCCTCGACAAGTTCCAGCTCCTGACAGATCCGCACTTCTCACCCTCGTGCAACCTCAGCCCGGTGCTGTCCTGCACGAACGTCATGCGCAGCGCCCAAGCGTCCGTGTTCGGCTTCCCCAACCCGATGCTGGGCCTGCTCACCTACCCGGTGGTGGTCGCTGTCGGGTTCGCGCTGCTGGCAGGGGCCCGTTACCGGCGCTGGTTCTGGCTCGGGCTGAACGCGGGCACGCTGCTCGGCGCGGGCTTCTGCATGTGGCTGATGAGCCAGGCGCTGTACGAGATCGGCGCGCTGTGCCTGTGGTGCTGCCTGGCCTGGGCGGCCACGATCGCGATGTTCTGGTACACCACCGCGCACAACCTGCGGCACGGCATCCTGCGCGCGCCCCGTGCCGTGGTGGCAGCGGTGCTGGAGTTCCACTGGGTGGTGCCAGTCACCTGGTGCCTGGCCATCGTGCTGCTGATCGCCACCCGTTGGTGGGACTACTGGCAGACATTTCTCTGAGCACGTCCGTCTCCCCGGTCGGTCGTTTGCAAGGGCAGCGCAGGCCCAGAGGTTCATATGCTCGCCGTCGACCCCACCCGGTCCTTCCACGGTTGGAGTGTGGGGCGTGGAACCGAACGTGCGTCGCCGTCCGCTGCCGGTGGCCGGGCGGGCGTAGGCCCTGATGAGGTCGTGGCCGGGTGCCGGGTGCCGGGTGCCGGGTGCCGGGTGCCGGGTGAGGTTGTAGAAAAGGTCAGCGGAGATGCCCCCGTAGGATCCGGGCATGAACAGCAAGGGGTGGGGAGTCCTCGACGGGCTGTGCTTCGCTGTCGCGCTCGGCTGGGGGGCGACCGGGCTTGTCGAGGGCGGGTGCGAGTGGAGTTCCGACGGCCAAAGCGTCGCGTGTGGGGTGCCGGACGGCTACGACTGGTATGCCCGCGTCCTCGCCATCGCGTCCCTTTCATTCCCGCCGCTGTGCTGGACGATGATCCGTACCGACGACTGGCGGCCGTCGTTGGGGTTCTCTGCCGGCGCTGTCATTGCCCTGGGGATCACCCTGTCCGCCGGCACCACCCGCGGGTTCCTGATTCTGGCGTCAGCTGAGGCGGCCCTGGCCGTGGGAGTGCCGCTGATTCTCAGGCGGGCCGGGCGAGCGAACGCGCGGGCGAGGGAGATGGGCAGGACCTCCAAGTCAGCCTGAACGCTCGGAGTCACCGGCCAGAGCGCCTGGAGTTGAGCGGGACGCAGAGTGGTGCGGCCACCGGTGGTCATCGGCAGGCGGCAGGCGGCAGGCGAGCATGAGGGCGACACCCGACCCAAAGTCCAGGTTGGGGCCGTTCTTACTGCTCATCGAGCGGAGGCGGTGGGTTTGCGCCCACGGTGACATCGCTCCCGCGACGGTTTCGAGCCGGCTTCGCATTGTACAGAGGTATTTCGACCTCGTACTGACGCAACGGTTCCTCGCTGAGGCGGCTTTCGTTTGCTGCGGCATCAGAAATGAGTCGTAGGGTCGCCTTTGTTCAGGCTGTCACAGGACATATGAAGTGAATCGGGCCGGCATCCTGATGTATTGGTCAAGCGGTCAATTGAATCCGGGGCATGCGGTGTCGCCTTCAACTTTGAGAACAGCGAAGAACCTGCTGCGGCGCTACTGTAGCAGCAGATTCCAATCCGCGCTCTTTCCCCGTGGGAGGCGCGCATCGGAATACTGAATCCGCAGGGGGCGTAGTGCTGAAAAGGTGGGCCGCAGGGTCGGTGAGGGCTGGTTGCAGTCACGGAAATGCGGCAGGTTAATACTCGCCACTGGTGCTTGCAACCCTAGCTGCGCCCGTGGAGCAGCTGGGTTAGCGTGCTGTTGTCCGGACCGACACTTCTCCAGTCGCCGAATTGAAACAGGCAAAGGGGAGTTTCATGCGAGGGAAAGCAGCACTCGGTGCCGCCGCAATAGCCGCACTCATCGGAGGAATCACCGCCAGCTCGATGGTGTCCACCTCCGCTGTCCCGAATCAAACATGCCGGGTCGCCGGAGGAACCCTGACAGGCGAGAGTTTCGCTCCCAACGGAACATTCACCGTTTCGCCCGGAGGAATGAGTGTGTCTTCCTCTACTGACGGCCGTATCGGACCGACGGCTGTCACAGGCACAGGGCCTTTCTCCATAGGTTCCGTGTCCTGTACGGGTGGCGCGGGAGGGACTTCCGCAGGAACTGCAGCGCAGGCGTCCGCTGTCGTGGCAGCCGGAAAGAGTGCAGCGCAAGCGGCTATAAGTCGAGGCGCCTCCCCGGCGCAGGCGAGGGCGGCGGCCACGGCGGCTGCACAGGCCAGAGCGCAGAGCCTCGGTCTCCCGGCAACGGTGATCAACCAAGTGATCAACCAGACGACCAATCAAGTGAATCAAATAATTGGTTCAACGATCAACGGGTCGGTCAGTCAAAATAACAGCAGCCAGCAGGGTGGTTCGTCTACGGGGCCGTCCACGGGTCCGTCCACAGGGCCGTCCACCGGGCCGTCCACGGGTCCGTCTACAGGGCCGTCCACCGGGCCGTCCACGGGTCCGTCCACCGGGCCGTCCACGGGTCCGTCCACGGGGCCGTCCACGGGGCCGTCCACGGGTCCGTCCACCGGGCCGTCTACGGGTCCGTCTACGGGGCCGTCCACCGGTCCGTCCACCGGTCCGTCTACGGGTCCGTCCACGGGTCCTTCCATGGAGCCGGCCACAGGACCGTCCACGGAGCCGGCCACAGGTCCGTCCGCAGGTCCGTCCACGGGTCCCTCCATGGGCCAGCCCACGGGTGAGCCCACAGGCCAGCCCGCGGGTCAGTAGCCGGGCCAGCAGTCTGAGTGCGTCATGGAAAATGAAACCCCTGCTCGATGAGCAGGGGTTTCTCCGTTCTCGCCCCCCCGGGCGCCCTGCGGCGGCAACGCGGCAGCGCTCCATTCCTGGGCCGTTTGAGGGCTGTTCGACGGTGATCAGTGACGCTGTGTGACGGCCAGTGATGCCAGTCGTCGAGAGCGACAGCCGCAGCTCACACGAATGGATCTGCGACACTGGTAGCGCCATGCCTAAGCCCGGAGAACTCACTTTCGTCGCCCCGCGCGGAGCCCAGAAGCCGCCGCGGCACCTCGCCGACCTCACGCCCGCCGAGCGCAAGGACGCGGTGGCCGAGATCGGCGAGAAGCCGTTCCGCGCCAAGCAGCTCTCGCAGCACTACTTCGCGCGGTACGCGCACGACCCTGAGCAGTGGACCGACATCCCGGCCGGTTCGCGCGAGAAGCTGCGCGAGGCGCTGTTCCCGGAGCTGATGACGGTCGTGCGGCATCTGTCGACCGACGAGGGGACAACCCGTAAGACGCTGTGGCGGCTGTTCGACGGGACGCTCGTCGAGTCGGTGCTCATGCGGTACCCGGACCGGGTCACCATGTGTATCAGCTCGCAGGCCGGGTGCGGGATGAACTGCCCGTTCTGTGCGACCGGGCAGGCGGGGCTGGACCGCAACCTGTCCACCGCCGAGATCGTCCACCAGATCGTCGACGGGATGCGGGCGCTGCGGGACGGGGAGGTTCCCGGCGGGCCGGCTCGGCTGTCCAACATCGTCTTCATGGGCATGGGAGAGCCGCTCGCCAACTACAAGCGGGTCGTCGGAGCCATCCGCGCCCTGACCGACCCCGCTCCGGACGGCCTCGGGCTGTCCCAGCGCGGCATCACCGTGTCGACCGTCGGGCTCGTCCCGGCCATCCACCGGTTCGCCGACGAGGGCTTCAAGTGCCGGCTCGCGATCTCCCTGCACGCCCCCGACGACGAGCTGCGCGACACCCTCGTCCCCGTGAACACGCGGTGGAAGGTGCGCGAGGTGCTGGACGCCGGATTCGAGTACACCGAGAAGTCCGGGCGCCGGCTGTCGATCGAGTACGCGCTGATCCGGGACATCAACGACCAGGCCTGGCGCGGCGACCGGCTCGGACGGCTGCTCAAGGGCAAGCCCGTGCACGTCAATCTCATCCCGCTGAACCCGACGCCGGGCTCCAAGTGGACCGCCTCCCGCCCCGAGGACGAGAAGGCGTTCGTCGAGGCCATCGCAGCCCACGGCGTGCCGGTCACCATCCGGGACACCCGCGGCCAGGAGATCGACGGGGCCTGTGGTCAGCTGGCGGCCACCGAACGATAATCTGGCCAGCGTCAATCACATCTTCATATTCCGACAGGGGAGCGCCACAGCGCTGAGAGTGCGGCGGACGGGCCGCAGACCCTCTGAACCTCGCCCAGGTCATTCTGGGTAGGAAGTTCGGTCATCACTCGAGCTGTTGCGCCCTGCCCGGCCTCCCGTGCGGAGACCGGGCAGGGCCGCGTCTCTTCCTGGCCAAACCCAGGAGGACATCCGTGCACAACAAGACCTTCGTGGCCGTCGCCGTCGGGCTCGGCCTCGTCACGCTGTCCGCGTGTGGATCAGGATCCGCCGAAACGAAGAGTTCCGCGGGATCCAAGACCGTCACGCTCGTCAGCCACGACTCGTGGCACGTCTCCAAGAGCGTGCTCAAGGACTTCGAGAAGAAGTCCGGATACAAGGTGCGGGTCCTCCCGAGCGGCGACGCCGGGCAGGCCGTCAACAAGGCCATCCTGACCAAGGACAACCCGCAGGGCGACGTCTTCTTCGGCGTCGACAACACGCTGCTGTCCCGTGCCCTGGACAACGGTCTCTTCCAGCCTTACCAGGTCAAGGGCGCGAACCTCGTCCAGCCGCAGTACCGCGTCGACCAGGACAAGCACCGCGTCACGCCCATCGACACCGGCGACATCTGCGTCAACTACGACAAGGCGTACTTCAGCAAGCACAAGCTGACCCCGCCGCAGTCCTTCGCGGACCTCGCCAAGCCCGAGTACAAGAACCTCCTCGTCACCGAGAACGCGGCCACCTCCTCGCCCGGCCTCGGCTTCCTGCTCGGCAGCGCCGGGCAGTTCGGGGACAACGGCTGGCAGGGGTACTGGAAGAAGCTCAAGGCCAACGGCGTCAAGGTCGTCGACGGCTGGGAGCAGGCCTACTACCAGGAGTTCTCCGGCTCCTCCGAGGGCAGGAAGGCCGGCGGCGACCGTCCGCTCGTGGTGTCGTACGCCTCCTCCCCGCCGGCCGAGGTCATCTACGCCAAGAAGCGGCCCAGCACCGCCCCGACCGGGGTGTCGTACGGCACCTGCTTCCGGCAGACCGAGTACGCGGGACTGCTGAGCAACGCGAGGAACACCGAGGGCGGCAAGGCGTTCCTCGACTTCCTGGTCACCAAGGAGTTCCAGGAGGACATGCCGCTGAACATGTTCGTCTACCCCGTGGTGAAGGGGGCCGCCGTGCCCGCCGACTTCACCAAGTACGGCCCCCAGGCCAAGAACCCCGAGACCATGGCTCCCGGCAAGATCGCTGCCAACCGTGACCAGTGGGTCAAGGCGTGGACGTCGCTCGTACTGAAGTAGTCGCCAGGCGGCGCAGGAACGCGGCGCGGCTCGGCCTCATGGCCCTGCCCGTCGCGTTCTTCACGGTGTTCTTCGCCTGGCCCGTCGCCGCGATCGTGGCGCGGGGACTGAAGACGGACGGCGCCTGGCGGTTGGGGCGGATCGCGGATGTGGTCACCCAGCCGGACATCCGGCACGTGCTGTGGTTCACCACCTGGCAGGCGTTCGCCTCCACCGCGCTCACCCTGGTCGTCGCGCTGCCCGCCGCCTACGTCTTCGCGCGCCTCGACTTCCCGGGCAAGCAACTGCTGCGGGCCGTCGTCACCGTGCCGTTCGTGCTGCCGACCGTCGTCGTCGGAACCGCCTTCCTGGCGCTCGTCGGGCACCGCGGACTGCTCGACCAGCTGTGGGGCCTGCGGCTCGACACCACCGTGTGGGCGATCCTGCTCGCGCACGTCTTCTTCAACTACGCGGTCGTCGTCCGCACGGTCGGCGGGCTGTGGGCGCAGCTCGATCCCCGGCAGGAGCAGGCCGCACGGATGCTGGGCGCGTCCCCGCTCACGGCCTGGCGGAAAGTCACCCTGCCCGCCCTCGCGCCCGCCGTCGCCGCCGCCGCGCTGATGGTGTTCCTGTTCACCTTCACCTCCTTCGGCGTGGTGCAGATCCTCGGCGGCCCCACCTTCTCCACCCTCGAAGTGGAGATCTACCGTCAGACCTCCGAGGTCTTCGACCTGCCGACGGCCGCCGTCCTCACCCTCGTCCAGTTCGCCGCCGTCGGCGCGATCCTCGCCCTGCACGCGTGGGCGGTACGCCGCCGGGAGACCGCGCTGCGCCTCGTCGACCCGAAGGTGACCGCCCGCCGGCCGCGCGGTGCCGGGCAGTGGGCCCTGCTCGCCGCGGTCCTCGTCACCGTCGCGCTGCTGCTGGTGCTGCCGCTCGCCGTGCTGGTGCGGCGCTCCCTGGACGCGCCCGGCCTCGGTTACTACCGGGCGCTGACGCACACCGACGGCGGCACCTTCCTCATGCCACCCGTGCACGCCGTATGGACCTCGCTGCAGTACGCGCTCGCCGCCACCGGCATCGCCGTGGCGGTGGGAGGTCTCGCCGCCGCCGCACTGGCCCGGCGGGACGCGGGACGCCTGGTGCGCGGCTTCGACGCGCTGATGATGCTGCCCCTCGGCGTCTCAGCCGTGACCGTCGGCTTCGGTTTCCTGATCGCCCTGGACGAACCCCCGCTGGACCTGCGCCAGTCCTGGGTCCTCGTCCCGCTCGCTCAGGCACTGGTCGGCGCCCCCTTCGTCGTACGGACCATGCTGCCCGTGCTGCGCGCGGTGGACATACGGCTGCGGGAGGCGGCGGCGGTGCTCGGGGCCTCGCCCTGGCGGGTGTGGCGGGAGGTCGATCTGCCGCTGGTGCGGCGGGCGTTGCTGATCGCGGCCGGGTTCGCGTTCGCCGTCTCGCTCGGCGAGTTCGGGGCGACCGTGTTCATCGCCCGGCCCGACAACCCGACGCTCCCGGTCGCCGTGGCCCGGCTGCTGAGCCGCCCCGGCGACCTCAACTACGGTCAGGCAATGGCCCTTTCGACCATTCTGATGGTGGTGTGCGCCGCAGCCCTGCTGCTCCTGGAGCGCCTGCGCACCGACCGGACGGGGGAGTTCTGATGCTGCTGAGCCTTCAGGCCGCGACCGTGCGCTTCGGCGGGCGGCCCGTGCTCGACGCCGTCGGCCTCGACATCGCCGAGCACGAGGTGGTGTGCGTGCTCGGGCCCAGCGGCAGCGGCAAGTCCACCCTGCTGCGGGCGGTCGCGGGTCTGCAGCCGCTCGATTCCGGGCGGGTGCTGCTCGACGGCCGCGACCAGGCGGGGGTGCCCGCGCACCGGAGGGGCGTCGGCCTGATGTTCCAGGACCACCAGCTCTTCCCACAGCGGGACGTCGGCGGCAACGTGGCCTTCGGACTGCGCATGCACGGCGTCGCCAAGGGCCGACGGGCCACCGCGGTCCAGGAGTTGCTGGAGCTGGTCGGGCTGCCGGGGGCGGCCGGGCGGGCCGTTGCCGGGTTGTCCGGCGGCGAACAGCAGCGGGTGGCGCTGGCCCGCGCGCTGGCCCCCCGGCCCCGGCTGCTCATGCTGGACGAGCCGCTCGGCCAGCTGGACCGCTCGCTGCGGGAACGGCTCGTGGTCGAACTCCGCGAACTGTTCGGCCGGCTGGGCACCACCGTGCTCGCCGTGACGCACGACCAGGGCGAGGCGTTCGCGCTGGCCGACCGGGTGGTGGTGATGCGGGAGGGCCGGATCGCCCAGTCCGGTACGCCCCTGGAGGTCTGGCAGCGGCCCGCGGACGAGTTCGTGGCCCGGTTCCTCGGCTTCGACAACGTGGTCCAAGCGACCGTCGCCGGGGCGGTGGCGGACAGCCCGTGGGGCAAGCTGCCGGTGCCCGACGGTTCACCGCAGGGGGCCCGCACCCTGCTCGTACGGCCGGCCGGGGTGCGGCTGGCCCCGGCCGACGAGGGCCTGCCCTGCACGGTCACCGCCCGCACCTTCAAGGGCACGCATGTGGCCGTCCGCCTCCAGCCCCTGGACGGCGGTCCGCGGCTGGAGGCGGCCTGCACCCTCCGTGACGCGCCCGAGGCCGGGGCGCCGGTCGGCGTGACCTTCGACCTGGCCGAAATCGCGGTGCTCGACTGATCAACGCGGCCCTAGGGTGAGGGCATGACTTTGCTCGCGCATGACCGTTACTGCGACGAAATCGCTCATCAGGTCGATCAGTTGAGAGCCGTGGTGACCTCCGGCGCCGACCTTGCCACCACCGTGCCGACCTGCCCGGACTGGTCGCTGGAAGACCTCGTGCGGCACATGGGCGGCGCCCTGCGCTGGGTGGACGCCCTGGTACGCGGCCGGGCGCAGGAGAACATCCCGTTCGACCGGATCCCGCTGTGCGGGGGACCGGAGGAGCGGGGTGACGCGGCGGCCCTGGACGCATGGCTGGCGGAGACCGGCGAGCTGGTCGTCGGCGCGCTGCGGGAGGCGGGGCCTGACACCAAGGTGTGGAGCTGGCAGGGGAACGCGACGGCCGCCTTCTGGGCCCGCCGGATGGCCAACGAGATCACGATCCACCGCGCCGACGCCACCATCGCCGCCGGGCTGCCCTACGAGCTGGCGCCCGAGGTGGCCGCCGACGCGCTGGACGAGTGGCTGGACCTCGCCGTCTGGTTCCAGCAGTACCGGGGCGACGAGGAGGCCCACCGGCTGGAGGGGCCCGCGCGCTCGATCCACCTGCATGCCACCGACGCCGACCCGGCCCTGAACGCCGAGTGGTTCCTGGAGTTCGGCCCGGACGGCGTCCGCTGGCGGCGCGACCACGAGAAGGCGACGGTCGCCCTCCGCGGCCCGCTCACCTCCGTCCTGCTCGCCTTCTACCGACGGCTCCCGCTGGACGCCCCCGGCCTGGAGGTGCTGGGCGAACGCCAGGTGCTGGACTTCTGGCTGTCCCGCGCAAGCTTCGGCTGAGCCGGAGCCCGATCCCGAGCCGGAGCCCGGTCCCGAGCACTGACCGGCGCGCGCCGGTAGCCGGTACTGATCGTGGACCGGTGTACGACTGCGCCCGTCCCCGGGGGATCACGAGGACGGGCGCAGCAGGGTACGGGATCCGAGGGCGTCAGTTGTCGCTCTTGGTCCCCCGGCGGCGCACGCCGAAGAACAGCGCGCCACCACCGACGACGACCAGGGCACCCGCGACACCGGCGATGAGGCCGATGTCGAAGTGGGTACCGGTCTCGGCGAGGTTGGAGTCACCGGCCGCCGGTGAGGGCACGTTGTCCGACGTGCCCGCCGGGGTGGAGCCGGCCGCGGAGGCCGGGGGAGCCGGGGCCGCGGACTCGGCCGGGGCGGACGTGGACGGCGCCTGGGTGGCCGGCGGCTTCGGCGTCTTCGTCCGGGCCTTGCAGGGCGTGCCGGGGGTCTTCAGGTCGGGATTGATGTACTGGTCGACCTGGTGGCCGGCCTTGACGTGGACGCGGTATGCCGTGTGCGGCTTCCCGTTCTCGGTGAAGGCGACCGAGGTGCCCTCGGCGCTGCCCCTGACCTCCTGGGGCCGGCCGACCGGCGTCTCGACACCTGCATCGCTCTTCAGGAACATGACGGCAGGGGTGCCCGAGATGTCCTTGACGGTGACGACGATGACACCCTTGCCGCCGTCGCACGTCGCTTCGGCGGAGAACTCACTGATGGTGCCGGCGAGTGCGCTGCCGGCGACACCGAGGGCCAGCGCGGCAGCGGCGGAGGCGACACCCAGGATGTGCACGGAACGCCGTGCGCTACGGCGAGTCATGGACAACGTCTGTCCTTCGCGGGGTGCATTGAGGGGGGTGGAAGGGGCGCCGGGGCGACGGACGAGAGCGACGCCCCAGCGTCCCCAGGAGGCTCACGGGTCTATAAGCCCTCGTAGGAGGTGTCAACTTCCTTGCTGCCGAAGGCGGTTGACTCTTCCCCCGCATTGACCGCCGGCACGTTCGACCACCGGGCGGGGCACGCCGGCTCAGCCCTGGACCGCCGCCGGGTCCATCCAGATGACCTCCCAGGTGTGGCCGTCGAGGTCGTCGAAGGACCGGCCGTACATGAAGCCGAGGTCCTGGGTCCTGCCACTGGCCGTGCCGCCCGCCGCGATCGCCTTGTCGACCAGCTCGTCCACCTTCTCCCGGCTCTCGGCGCTCAGCGCGACCAGGATCTCGCTGGTCTTCGTCGCATCGGCGATCTCCTTGTCGGTGAAGGTCGCGTAGAACGGCTTGGTCAGCAGCATCGCGATGATGGTCTCGCTGATCACCACGGAGGCGGCCTTCTCGTCACTGAACTGCGGGTTGATCGTGTAGCCGAGGTCCGTGAAGAACTTCTTCGAGGCGTCGAGGTCGTTCACGGGCAGGTTCACGAAGATCATCTGCTGGTACATGGGGTATCTCCCTCGGGTTCATGCGCGTATCGCGTTCATGGGGACAGACACCCGGTCGACGGAAAACTCATCGGTGGGTCGGCTCATCGGTGGGTCAGCGGCAGCGCCGCCAGGTTGGCGATCACCAGGGTCAGCGGGCCGAACAGGGCGAGCAGGGAGCCCGCGCGCAGGACGGCGGCGCTGCGCAGCATCGTCGCCGGGGCGCCGAGGCGCAGCAGGGCGGCGGTGGTGTCGGCGCGGCACTGGCGGGCCTCGACGGCGGCCGTCAGCAAGGTCGCCACCGTGCAGCCGGTGACGACGAGCACGCCGAGGGTGGTCAGCGGCCCGAAGGGGTGCGTCGAGCCGTCGTACAGGGCGGTCATCGCGTATCCGGCGGCGGCCACCGCGCAGACCACGCCGAGCGGGCGGCCGATCCGGGTGGCCTCGGCCATGAGCACCCGGCCCGCGAGCAACCGCAGCGCTCCCGGGCGGGCCGACTGCAGCAGCCGGCCGCACAGATGGGTGAGGCCGGGCGCGGCGAGGACGAGACCGAGCGAGGTGAACAGCCACCCGACCAGCACCGCGACGCCCTCGGCGGGCAGCGTCATGAGGCCGGGGGCGGTACCGGAGCGGCCGGCGTAGGCCTGTACGGCGAGACCGGCGGCGAGGGCGGCGATGCCCCAGGGCAGCCCGGCGGGGCCCTCCCGCCCGGGCACCGGGCCGAAGAACGCGCCGGACTGGGCAGCGTCCGGCGGGTCCTGGGCGTCCTGGGTGTCCCGGCCCGTGGGCTCGGGGCCGGAGTCCGGTGCCGTGGGCCAGGCGAGCGCGCCCTCGGCCGGGCCCCGCACCGCGGCCATCGGACGCCTTCCGGGACTCGGCGTGTGCGGCTCGGCAGTGCGCCACCGCGCGCCGAACCTGCCGTACGCCCCGAACGTCTCGCGCGCCGCCGTGTGGCGGTATGCCCCGAAGCGGCCGTAGGCGCGGCCCTTGGCCGCGGGGCGGGGATCACGGGGGCGCAGCGCCAGGGCCACCGTCGCGGAGGCGGTCACCGGCACCACGGACAGCAGGGTCAGGGCCGCCGGGAGCGGCAGCGGCCGGTCGGCCGCCAGGAACTGCGCCGCCGCGCCGTCGAAGGGCATGCCGGTCAGGTCGCCGCGCAGGTGCAGGAAGAACAGCAGCGCCAGCATCGAGCCCAGGAGGCAGGACAGGGCCGTGGTCAGCGCCGAGATCGCCATCAGGCGGGCCGGGCCGAGGCCGACGGCGGACAGACCGGGGCGAGGCCGGGTGGCCGGGTCGGTACGGGCGACCGCGAGCGCGAAGTACGCCGTGGCGGCGAGCGGGACCGCGCACCAGACAAGACGCGGTACGGCGCCGTCCGGTGCGCCGGGGTGGCCCAGCGCGTAGCCGAGCACGGAGAGCAGCAGGAAGCCGGTGCCGGCCGAGGCCAGGGCCACCAGCAGCCGGCGGAACTGGAGTGCGGGCCGGCCCGCGCGGGTCAGACGGAGAGCGAGCACGCGGCCCGGCCTTCGTTGTCCTGGGGGTCCGGAAGGTGCACGGTGTGCACACGCCGCCCGTCCAGCAGGGGCACCGTGCGGTCGGCGAGCGCGGCGGTGTCGGGGTCGTGGGTGGCGAGGAGCACCGTGATGCCGTGCGAGCGGGCCGCCGTGGTGAGCGTGCGCAGGACGTGGGCGCGGTCGGCGCGGTGCAGCGGGGCCGTCGGCTCGTCCGCGAACAGCACCGTGGGCCCGGTGGCGAGCGCGCGGGCGATGGAGACGCGCTGACGCTCGGCCTGCTGGAGTTCGTGCGGGCGTTTGCGTGAGGTGTCCCCGACGTCCAGGCGCTCCAGCCACTCCAGGGCGGCCGCCTTGGCCCGCCGGCGGCCGGTGCCGCGCAGCATCAACGGCAGGGCGGCGTTCTCCCACACGTTGAGCTCGGGGACCAGCATGGGCGCGGGGTCGATCCAGGCGAACCGGTTGCGGCGCAGCCGCTCGCGGGCCATCGGTCCGAGGGTGTGCACGGGAGAGCTGTTGAACCAGACCTCGCCGTGCCGCACCGGCACCAGACCGGACAGGCAGCGCAGCAGCGTCGTCTTTCCGCTGCCGCGCGGTCCGCTGACGGCGAGGATCTCCCCGTCCCGCACGCCCAGCGAGACCCCGGCGAGTCCGGGCGAGCCGTCGGGGTGCCTGAAGTGCAGGGACCGTGCCCAGAGCACGTCGTTGTCCGGTGGGGCCTCCATGGGCGTACACCTCGGTTCAGATCGGGAATGCCGTGCCGTGTCCCCCGTACGGGCGAACGAGCGCCGGGACCACCGGTCACGGTCCGGGTCCGGCGTGGCGGAAGGGGTGGGCAGCGCGTCGCGGGAACCAAGCACGTGCCGCCTCCTAGGCGCTTCTGCCGCCAGGGCTGGTCCCCACCCGGCCGGTGTCGATCGCGTGAGACTCCGTCGTTCGCCCAGCGAGGGAGCAGCGTGAGCCGGGAGGCCCCGGCGCCTGACGAGGGGGCGGAGTCAATGAACGGCACGGTAGGCACGCCACAACGGGACGCGGAACAGCACACGGCCCCGGGCCGCCGTTCTCACTCGAACGGACGGCACCGGGGCCGGGGGTGATCATCCAGGCGGATGATCAGAGCTTCGTCCACGCCTCCGTCAGCGTCGCGCGCAGGATCTGCTCGATCTCGTCGAAGGTCTCCTGGTTGGAGATCAGCGGCGGGGCGAGCTGGACGACCGGGTCGCCGCGGTCGTCGGCACGGCAGTACAGGCCGTTGTCGAACAGCGCCTTGGACAGGAAGCCGTACAGGACGCGCTCGGTCTCCTCCTCGTTGAAGGACTCCTTGGTGTTCTTGTCCTTCACCAGCTCGATGCCGTAGAAGAAGCCGTTGCCGCGCACGTCACCGACGATCGGCAGGTCGTGCAGCTTCTGCAGGGTCGAGAGGAAAGCGCCCTCGTTGTCCAGCACGTGCTGGTTGATGTTCTCGCGCTCGAACAGGTCGAGGTTGGCGAGACCCACCGCGGCCGACACCGGGTGGCCGCCGAAGGTGTAGCCGTGCAGGAAGGTGTTGTCACCCTTGTAGAACGGCTCGGCGATGCGGTCGGAGACGATGCAGGCGCCGATCGGGGAGTAGCCCGAGGTCATGCCCTTGGCGCAGGTGATCATGTCCGGGACGTAGCCGAACTTGTCACAGGCGAACATGGTGCCCAGGCGGCCGAAGGCGCAGATGACCTCGTCCGACACGAGCAGTACGTCGTGCCTGTCGCAGATCTCGCGCACCCGCTGGAAGTAGCCGGGCGGCGGCGGGAAGCAGCCGCCGGCGTTCTGCACCGGCTCCAGGAAGACCGCGGCGACGGTGTCCGGGCCCTCGAAGAGGATCTGCTGCTCGATCTGGTCGGCGGCCCAGCGGCCGAAGGCCTCGGGGTCGTCGCCGAAGATCGGGGCACGGTAGATGTTGGTGTTCGGGACCTTGTGCGCGCCGGGGACGAGGGGCTCGAACGGCGCCTTCAGACCGGGCAGGCCCGTGATGGACAGGGCGCCCTGCGGAGTGCCGTGGTAGGCGACCGCACGCGAGATGACCTTGTGCTTGGTGGGCTTGCCGACCAGCTTGAAGTACTGCTTGGCGAGCTTCCAGGCGGTCTCGACGGCCTCGCCGCCGCCGGTGGTGAAGAAGACCTTGTTCAGGTCGCCCGGGGTGTGGTCGGCGAGGCGCTCGGCCAGCTCGACGGCCTTCGGGTGGGCATAGGACCACACCGGGAAGAAGGCCAGCTCCTGAGCCTGCTTGAAGGCGGTCTCGGCGAGTTCCGTGCGGCCGTGACCGGCCTGGACCACGAACAGACCAGCGAGACCGTCGAGGTAGCGCTTGCCCTTGTCGTCGTAGATGTAAGTGCCCTCACCCCGGACGATCGTCGGGACGGGGGAGTTCTCGTACGAGGACATGCGGGTGAAGTGCATCCACAGGTGGTCGTACGCGGTGCGGCTGAGGTCCTTGCTGCTCACGGTTATCGGGTCCTCACGGTTATCGGGTTCCCCACATGTAGGTCTGCTTCTTCAGCTTCAGGTAGACGAAGCTTTCGGTGGAGCGCACTCCGGGCAGGGACCGGATGCGTTTGTTGATGACGTCCAGCAGGTGGTCGTCGTCCTCGCAGACGATCTCGGCGAGGATGTCGAACGAGCCCGCGGTCATCACCACGTACTCGACTTCCGACATGTCAGTCAGCGCGTCCGCGATCGCCTCGACATCGCCCATGACGTTGATCCCGACCATCGCCTGCCGGCGGAATCCCACGGTGAGCGGGTCCGTGACGGCGACGATCTGCATCACGCCCTGGTCCAGCAGCTTCTGCACGCGCTGGCGCACGGCGGCCTCGGAGAGGCCGACGGCCTTGCCGATCGCCGCGTACGGCCTGCGACCGTCCTCCTGGAGCTGCTGAATGATGGCGAGGGAGACGGCATCCAGCTGGGGGGTGCCGTTCCTGGACTCGCGGGACGAGTCCCTCTGGTCTGCGCTTCGACTGGCCACGACCTCACTGTGCACGACACCTCGATAGTTTTGCAAGGCCCAATCGATGAAATTCGTCGTTTCCGACTCCGAAGCTTGCGGATTTCGCAGAACGTGTCGCGGTGGGGGTGTTGAAAACGTGGGTCCGCCGACTAGGGTTGGGGTGTCTCAGCCACTGGACAGCCGAACCGGCTGGTCAAGCGGGACAGCTCGAACCCTCGAACCAGATCAGGAGGCCGGCAGTGAGCACCGAGCTGCGTCGTCTGCGCAACTACATCGACGGTGAGTTCCGGGACGCCGCCGACGGACGGACCACCGAGGTGGTCAACCCCGCGACGGGTGAGGCGTACGCGACCGCGCCGCTGTCCGGTCAGGTGGACGTGGACGCCGCGATGGAGGCCGCCGCCCGCGCCTTCCCGGGCTGGCGCGACACGACGCCGGCCGAGCGGCAGAAGGCGCTCCTGAAGATCGCCGACGCCTTCGAGGAGCGTGCCGAGGAACTGATCGCGGCCGAGGTGGAGAACACGGGGAAGCCGACCGGGCTCACCCGCTCCGAGGAGATCCCGCCGATGGTCGACCAGATCCGCTTCTTCGCGGGTGCGGCGCGGATGCTGGAGGGCCGCTCGGCCGGTGAGTACATGGAGGGGATGACCTCGATCATCCGCCGTGAGCCGGTCGGTGTCTGCGCGCAGGTCGCGCCGTGGAACTACCCGATGATGATGGCGGTGTGGAAGTTCGCCCCGGCCATCGCCGCGGGCAACACGGTCGTCCTGAAGCCCTCGGACACCACCCCCGCCTCCACCGTCCTCATCGCGGACATCGTCGGCTCGATCCTGCCCAAGGGCGTCTTCAACGTCATCTGCGGCGACCGCGACACCGGCCGCATGATGGTCGAGCACGAGACCCCGGCGATGGCCTCCATCACCGGCTCCGTGCGGGCCGGCATGTCCGTCGCCGAGTCCGCCTCCAAGGACCTCAAGCGGGTCCACCTGGAGCTGGGCGGCAAGGCCCCGGTCGTCGTCTTCGAGGACACCGACATCGCCAAAGCCGTCGAGGACATCTCCGTCGCGGGCTTCTTCAACGCCGGCCAGGACTGCACGGCCGCCTGCCGTGTCCTGGTCCACGAGTCGATCCACGACGAGTTCGTGGCCGCGCTGGCGAAGGCCGCCGAGGAGACCAAGACGGGCCTGCCGGACGACGAGGACGTCCTCTTCGGTCCGCTCAACAACCCCAGCCAGCTCAAGCAGGTCGAGGGCTTCATCGAGCGGCTGCCCGCCCACGCGCGCGTGGAGGCCGGTGGCAAGCGTGTCGGCGACAAGGGCTACTTCTTCGCGCCGACCGTCGTCTCCGGCGTCAAGCAGGACGACGAGATCATCCAGAAGGAGGTCTTCGGCCCGGTCATCACCGTCCAGTCCTTCTCCGACGAGGACCAGGCCGTCCAGTGGGCCAACGGCGTCGAGTACGCCCTCGCCTCCTCGGTGTGGACCAAGGACCACGGCCGCGCGATGCGCATGTCCAAGAAGCTCGACTTCGGCTGTGTGTGGATCAACACCCACATCCCGCTGGTCGCCGAGATGCCGCACGGCGGCTTCAAGAAGTCCGGCTACGGCAAGGACCTGTCGGCGTACGGCTTCGAGGACTACACGCGCATCAAGCACGTGATGACGTCCCTGGACGCGTAAGCCCCCCGCGGCTCGGCCGCACCGCAACTCCGGCCCCCGGACGGGTTCACCTCCCCGTCCGGGGGCCGCGCCGTTCCCGCCCGTCGACCCGGCTTCGCCCCGTGGCCGGTGAGTTCGCGGCGCCGCAGCGACCGGGAATGCGCCGGGAAGGCCTGTCACCGGCCGGCGCAGGCCGGGCCGCGGCGGCGAACGCGGTGGCAACTGCCCGGAAGCGGACCGGCCCGACGCATCAGGGCCGCGATCGGAGGGGGTCTTTTGAACGCGTTCAAAAGTGCGCGTACGCTGCTGCCATGAGCGACAGAGCCGCCCTGCTCAAGGGCATTCGCGTCTGGTTGGTCCTCTTCGTCGTGTTCCTCGTCCTCAGTGGGGCCACCGCCTTCCCGCTCGTCCACGAACTGCGCTGGACGGAGAGCGCGTTGCGGGCGATGTCCGTCCCGGATCGCATGCCCGGGCTCATGGCCTGGATCGCCCGGGTGCGGGACGGGCTCGACACCGTGGACGCCAAGTACCCGTTCGTCCTGTACGGCACGGACTGGCTGGCCTTCGCCCACCTCGTCATCGCAACCGCGTTCTACGGGCCCTACCGTGACCCCGTCCGCAACATCTGGGTGGTCGAGTTCGGGATGATCGCCTGCGCGGGCATCGTCCCGCTCGCCCTCGTCTGCGGGCCGATCCGCGGAATCCCCTTCTGGTGGAGCCTGATCGACATGTCCTTCGGGGTCTTCGGAGTCGTCCCGCTGTACGTCGTACGGAAGAAGATCAAGCGACTGGAGGCGCTCGGCGCGCCGTCTGCGGCTGTGTCTGCGGCTGCCGCTTGAGGCCCGGCGTGAGGGGGCGGGTGGCCGTCGCGGAGGTGTTCTGTCCTGCCCGGCGCGCTGTGCTTCCACCGCCCGGGTTCGGGGTCGGCCACGCGGAGCCTGCGGGCCGTGCCCCTGGTGAGGAGTGGGCTGTATCGTAAGAAATCGGTATCAAATGACCTATCGGGTGTCGGAGTGTGTGAAGCGGCGGTGCTTATGTCTCCTGCGCCGGCCTGCAAGGCAGCCCTCGGCGTTCCACGTCGTCGGGCCGGGGCCCGTTCTTCCGGGGCATGGGGCCGGTGACGGGCAGGCCGGCCCGGAGCCCAGCTGAGCACGGCGGTGCCGGGGAGACGTGGGGCAGTCCCGGCGCGAAGCTGGCCGGTGCCCTGCTCGACCTCGTCGACCAGGCGGTCGTGGTCTGCGACGCCTCCGGAGCGGTGTGCTGGTGCAACGGCCTGACCGGCATCTACTTCCCGGGCCTGCGGCCCGGGCTGGCGCCGGACCCCGCGACGGCCGGACCCCTGGGGCAGGCGGTCGTCGCCTCCGCCGCGCGCTTCGACGCCGACTTCCTCGGCCGGCGGCTGACCGGGCGCAGGAGCACCGTGGAGGACTGCTCGGTGTGGCTCGTCAGTGACGAGACCGGGATCCGGCGCCGCGAGAGCGAGCTGCGTGCCGAGCGGTCCCGGGCGGAGTTCCTCAGTGAAGCGGGCCGACGGCTGGGGGCCTCCCTGCACCACGGCCGCACCGCCCGGAGCGTGGTGGAACTCGCCGTGCCGGCCTTGGCGGACGCCGCGCTGCTCGTCCTGCCGCCGCGCGGAGGCCACGCGGACTGGTACCGCCGCGCCGCGCCGGGCGCGGAGACGGAGTCGGGCACGTTGCCGACGTCCTCCCTCGAGCGTGTGCCGCACCTGGTGCGGGCCCTGTCGGGCCTGTGGCCGCGGCCCGCCCCCTGCCGGCCGGGCGTCCTGAGAGCGCTCGGCGAGGCGGCGCCGCCGGACCCGGGCGTGGGAGGTGCGTCGCTCGTGACGGCACTGCCCGGGAGCGGGGCCCCGGCAGGGGCCCTGGTCCTCGTCCGCTCGATGGGAGCGGGCGGCTCGGACGCCACGGACACCGCCGTGGTGCGCGACTTCGCGTTGCGGGCCGGTATGGCACTGTCGACCGCCGCCCTCTACGCCCAGCAGGCCCACACCGCGGCCGTGCTCCAGTCGGGCCTCGATCCGGCGCCGCTGCCCGAGGTGCCGGGGATGCGGCTGGGCGCCGCCTACCGCCCCGCCCCGGAGCAACTGGGCTTCGGCGGCGACTTCTACCAGGTGGAACCCGCCAGGGACGGCGGCAGGGGCGTGAACTTCGCCCTGGGGGACGTCTGCGGCAAGGGCGTCGAGGCGGCCGTGCTGGCCGGCCAGGTCCGCCAGAGCCTGCAGACCCTGGCCCTCGTCGAGTCCCGGCCGCTCCGTCTGCTCGAGGTGCTCAACCAGTCCCTGCTCGAAGCGGACTCGGGCCGGTTCACCAGCCTGGTCATCGGCACCGCTCGCCCGGTCGCCGCAGGCGCCCTGGACGTGGTGCTCGCCGGCGGCGGGCACCTGCCACCGCTGGTGCTGCGCCGCGACGGCGCCGTGGAGGCGGTGGACGTGGGCGGGATGCTGGTCGGGGCCCTGCCCGGACCGGAGTTCGGCCGGGCCGGAGTCCGCCTGGCGCGCGACGAGCTGATCGTGCTGTACAGCGACGGGGTCACCGAGGCACGGGGCGGCCCGGGCGGTTCCGAGGAGTACGGGGCGGAGCGGCTGGCGCGCGATCTGGCGGACTGCGCGGGGATGCCCGCCGGCGCGGTCGCCGAGCGGATCGAACTGCGCGTCGCCGGCTGGCTGGTCGGACGTGCTCACGACGACATCGCGGTGCTGACGCTGCAGGCCTCGCCCGATTCCTCCGGCGCCGTCGGAGTCCAGCGGTGACCGGCGTGTCCGCCGTGACACCGGAGGTCCGCGCCGCCTTCGACGACCACCTCGCCCGCACCGACGAGACCGGGGCCACCGCGCTCGCCCTGGGCCTGCTGCGGTCCGGGGCCGCGGCGGAGGACATCCTGCTCCGTCTGATCGCCCCCGCACAGGCCGCCGTCGGTGCCCGATGGATGTCCACGGAATGGAGCGTGGCCCGGGAGCACGCCGCCACCCATGTGAGCGAGCGTGTGGTGAGTGCCGTGGCCGCCGAGGCCGCCACGGCGCGGCGGCCTCACGACTGTGCGCCGGCCCGCCACATCGTGTTCGCATGCGTCGAGGGGGAGCGCCACACCCTGCCCGCGCGGATCGCCGCCGAGGTGCTGCGGCTGCGCGGCTTCGACCTGACGTTCCTCGGTGCCCACGTCCTCCTCCCGCGCCTGATGGCGCAGGTGCACCGGCAGGGACCCGACCTGGTTGCCCTGTCCTGCATGATCCCGGTGTGCCTGCCTGCCACGCACCCCCTCATCGAGTCCTCCCGCCGCGCCGCGGTGCCGGTGCTCGCGGGCGGCTCGGGCTTCGGGCCCGGGGGCGTCTGGGCCCGCGCGCTCGGAGCCGACCTGTACGCGCCCGACCCGGCCGCCGCCGCTGAGAGCCTCGCCGTGCGGTGGCCGCAGGCCCCACGGGAGGTGGCACCCCTGGAGCACCTCGCCGACGAGGAGTACTCCCGGATCGTCCATGAACGGGCCGAGTTGCTGCGGCGGCTGCACGCCCGGCTGCGCGAGCGGTACCCGCGGCTGCGCGAGCCCGGCGCGGAGCACGCCGAGGCCGTCCTGGAGGAGTTCGGCCGGCTCCCGGATGTTGTGGCAGCGGCGAACTACGTCGACGATCCGCGGGTCCTCACCGACTTCCTCTCCTTCGGAGGGGAGTTCCTCCACGCCCGCGGCATGCCCACCGCCGCTCTGGTCGACGCCCTGGCGGCGCTGTCCGGGCCGCTCGGCGGCCTTCCACGGGCGGCCTCGCACCTGGACGCAGGGCGACGCTGGCTGTCGGCCGCGGGCCATGCCGTCCCGCCGGACTGACGGCGGGGCAGGGACGGCGCCCGGCGTCGCGCCGCCGCATCGAGCCCACCGCGGCGTTCCCGGTCCGGTTCCGGTCCGGTTCCGGTCCGGTTTTGGTCCGCTGCCGGCGAACCGGCAGGTCATTCGGGGTGCGCGCTACCGTCTCCGGCCTGTCGGGGGAGGTGGAGCGCCGGGACAGGGCGAGCCCCCCGAGCATTCCGGTGAGCAGCCGGCCGGTGGCCGGCCTGCCGCTGCCTTCGCAGCGTGTGCAGTCGGTCCGCGCGAGCTGCGCGTCCCGCACGTCCGGCGGAGCCGGTCAGCCGCCGTTACGCAGGGCGTGCAGGGCGTCGATGCGGTTGGTGGTGATGGAGTCGACGCCCAGGTCCAGCAGGCGGCGCAGGGAGCGGCGGGTGTCCGGGGTCCAGACGGACAGCAGGTAGCCGTCGCGGCGGGCGCGGGCCGCCAGATCCCGGTCGACGAGGGAGAACCGGTAGTTGAGCCAGCGCGGGCGGATCGCGTCCAGCAGCGCGGGCCGGGGCGGGGCCAGGGTCGTCCAGGTCAGAGCGATCTCGGCGGCCCCATCGGCGGCCCGGACAGCGAGCATGGCCTCGGCGTGGGCGCAGTAGTACACCCGCTCCCGGGCCCCGCTCTGCCGGACGACGTCCATGATCCGCTCGACCGTACGGCGGTCGACCCGCCCGCACACATCCAGCATCACCCGGCTGTCGTCCGTCGCCGCCAGTGCCTCGGCCAGCGTCGGCACACCGCCCGCCGTGAGGCCCTTCACCTCCTCGGCCGACAGCGCTCCGAGCGGCCGGCGGATCCCCCACAGCCGCTCCAGCGTCTCGTCGTGCAGCAGCACGGGGACGCCGTCACGGGTGAGTCGTACGTCGATCTCGACCGCGTCCGCGCCCTGGTCGAGCGCGGAACGCAGTGAGCCGACGGTGTTCTCGCGGAAGCGGTAGGGGTCGCCGCGATGGGCCACGGCGGTCACGGTCTGCATGGCCCCCATTGTGTCCAAGCCGCAGGGGCGAATGCAGGCGCAGGAATCAGCCGGTGAGCCAGGCGGTGGTGTACGCGTCGATCTCCCCGGCGATCCGGGCCTTGCCCGCCGCGTCCAGGAAGGACGCCTCCACGGCGTTCTTGGCGAGGTCGGCCAGGCCCCGCTCGTCCAGGTCGAGCAGGCGGGCGGCCACCGCGTACTCGGTGTTGAGGTCGGTGCCGAACATCGGCGGGTCGTCGGAGTTGATCGTGACCAGCACCCCGGCCTCGGTGAACTCCTTGAGCGGGTGCTCGTCCAGCGTGCGCACCGCGCGCGTGGCGATGTTGGAGGTCGGGCAGACCTCCAGCGGGATGCGGTGCTCGGCGAGGTGCGCGAGCAGCTTCGGGTCCTGGGCCGAACTGGTGCCGTGCCCGATGCGCTCGGCGCGCAGTTCGGTCAGCGCGTCCCACACGGTCTGCGGGCCGGTCGTCTCCCCGGCGTGCGGGACGGAGCGCAGGCCCGCGGCGATGGCCCGGTCGAAGTACGGCTTGAACTGCGGTCGGGGCACGCCTATCTCGGGTCCGCCGAGCCCGAACGACACCAGGCCCTCCGGGCGTATCCGGTCCTCGGTGGCGAGCCGCACCGTCTCCTCGGCCGCCTGGAGACCGGCCTCGCCGGGTATGTCGAAGCACCAGCGCAGTACGGTCCCGAACTCGGCCTCGGCCGCCTTCCGGGCGTCCTCGATCGCGTCCATGAAGGCACGCTCGTCGATGCCGCGGCGGGTGGAGGAGAAGGGGGTGATGGTCAGCTCGGCGTAGCGCACCCGCTGCCGGGCCAGGTCCCGGGCCACCTCGTAGGTGAGCAGGCGGACGTCCTCCGGGGTGCGGACGAGGTCCACGACCGAGAGGTAGACCTCCACGAAGTGCGCGAAGTCCGTGAAGGTGAAGTAGTCGGCCAGGGCCTCGGGGTCGGTGGGGACCTTGGAGTCGGGGTGACGGGCGGCCAGTTCCGAGACGATGCGCGGGGAGGCCGAGCCGACGTGGTGGACGTGCAGTTCGGCCTTGGGCAGTGCGGCGATGAAGTCGCGCAGATCGCGCTCGGGTGTGCCGACGGCGAGCACGGAGCCGCTGTGGTCGGTCAAGGTTCCTCCCCGGGAACGGCGCCCGCGGACCGAGGTCCGGGGTCCGGGCGCGGGTGATCGGCTGATCGGTGACGTCGGGTCATCGTAGGCCCCCGGCGTCCGGCCCCAACCCCAGGCCCGGAAAGAGCGGAGCTTCCCCGTAGCATGACGGGATGTCCAGCGCAGGGGGCCCAACCATGTCCGACGAGGTGCCGCAGCCGATACCGACGGAGCAGGGCCCCGGGGACCGGCCCACCGTACCCCGGGTGTCCCTGGGCAAGCCGGGGCCCGCGCCCTCCGGTGCGCCGGGGGCCGGATCAATCCACGACCAGCAGACGCTGACGTCCCTGCCCGCCGCTTCCGTCGCCGGCGCCGCCGGGCCCGCCCCCGCCGACGCCGTGCGCCCGGCCTGGGCACCTCCGGCAGGCGCCCCCGCGCACCCGTTCCCCCCGTTCGGCCCCGCCCCCGCGCACCCCTACGGCCCGCCGGCTTCCGCCCCGGCCGCGTCCGCCACCCCCTATGCATCACCCATGGCTCCCGGTGCCCAGCCGCAGAACGCGGCCGTGCCGGCGCCGCCGCTCGCTCCCGGCGGTCCCGGTCAGGTCCCGTACGGCGGCTACCCGGGCGGGCCGGCGCCCCACGGCTACGCCTACCCGGGCCAGGTGCCGCAGCCGCAGCACGGCGCGGGCGGGATCCCCTCCTATCCGGCCGCAAACGGCTACGGCTGGCCCGGTTTCCAGCCCGTGCCCCACAACGGCATGGGTACGGCCTCCCTGGTGCTGGGCATTTCGGCGGCTGTGTTCTTCTGCCTGTGGCCGCTCGCCCTGGTGGCCGGGATCGTCGCGGTGGTCCTCGGCGCGCTGGCCCGGGGCAAGGCCGCCCGGGGCGAGGCCACCAACCCGGGCGTGGCCCTGGCCGGCATCATCTGCGGCGCCGCCGGGATCGTGCTGGTGCTGGGGCTCGTCGCCTTCTACATCGCGTACCACACCTGAGCGTCGCGCCCGCGCCCGGCCGGCGACGAGCCGCATCGCGGCTGCGCGGCAGTCCGCGCAGGGTTCCCCAGGAGACTGAAGGGCCCTCCCAGCACCTTCCGGCACGCTCGTGGAGGATCCGCCTGACGGCACGTCCGCTCCCTGTGCGGGCGCGTCCCGCAGGCGGACGCCCGCTACGGAGCCACCCCCTGGCGTCAGAAGGGTGAACGCGCCGGACGACGTGGTCCGGTTCCGAAGGCCCTGCAGGGTCACGCCCCGGCCCCTGCCAGCCTCTCCCGCGCCTCCATCAGTGCGAAGCCCAGCAGATTGGGGCCCTTCCAGCGCTCGGGGTCCGAAGCGGCCTCGTCGTCCGCCGCGAGGCCGATGCCCCAGACGCGGTCCACCGGGCTCGCCTCCACCAGTACCCGCTCGCCGGTGGCCAGCAGGAACTCGCGCAGTGCGTCGTGCGCGGCGAACTTGTGGACGCTGCCCTCGACCACGATCCGGAAGCGCTCCCGCTCCCATATCGCTTCGTCGAAGCCGCGGACCAGCCGCCCCACTTTCTTGGCCTCGGCGGGATGCGCGGCGGCCAGCACCCCGCGCTCCGCCTCCGTGTCCCCGAAGAGCCGGGCCTTGCCGGCCATCATCCAGTGCTCCGCCGTCGCGTACGGCACGCCGTCCACCACGAAGGGTGAGGGCCACCACTGGCTCAGACAGCTCGCGTCGATCCGGCCGTCCCTGCGTGGCCGGTGTCCCCAGAAGTGGAGATACCTGATCCGGGCGCCCGCCCGGACATGCCTGATCAGGGCGTCCACACCGTCGATCTTTCCCATGCACGCGAGTGTGGCACGCACCACTGACACTCCGTCCGGCCTTTTCCGTCCCGACTCGACACCTGGTCGACAGATTCCGTCGCGTAACCAAAAGGCAACAACGGAATCACTTGTTGGCGTCCTATAGCTCTGTCAGGATCGGCACTCAATTCGAGCTGGAGCTACGCCACCCGCCCCAGGGACGGGCGTACGGCGGAGGAGAGCGACATGCATGAACCGGGCACCGCCACCCCGGAACGATTCCCTGCCACGGAGCGCTTCGCGGACGGCGCGCAGTTCATCGCGGGCCGGCCGGCGAAGGGCACCTCCGGCCGCACCCATGCCGTGGTCGACCCTGCCACCGGCGCCCAGGTGTACACCTACGAACTGGCCGGGACGCAGGACGTCGACGCGGCCGTGGCCGCCGCCCGTGCGGCCTTTCCCGGCTGGTCCTCGGCGACCCCCGGCGAACGCTCCGACGCGCTGCACCGGTTCGCCGCCGTGCTCGCCGGCCGAGCCGAGGACTTCGCCCGCGCGGAGTCCCTCCAGTGCGGCAAGCCGCTGAAGCTCACCCGCGAGTTCGACGTGCCCGGAACCGTCGACAACACCGCGTTCTTCGCGGGCGCCGCCCGGCACCTGCAGGGACAGTCCGCGGGGGAGTACTCCGGCGACCACACGTCGTACGTCCGCCGCGAGCCGATCGGGGTCGTCGGGTCCATCGCACCCTGGAACTACCCGCTCCAGATGGCCGCCTGGAAGATCCTCCCGGCGATCGCCGCGGGCAACACGATCGTGCTCAAGCCCGCCGAGCTGACCCCGCTCACCTCGCTGATGTTCGCCCGCGCCGCCACGGACGCGGGCATCCCGGACGGCGTGATCAACATCGTCACCGGGACCGGGAAGGAAGCCGGCGAGCACCTCGTCGGGCACCCCGATGTCGCCATGACCTCCTTCACCGGGTCCACCGCCGTCGGCAAGCGGGTCGCCGAGACCGCCACCGCCACCGTCAAGCGGCTGCACCTGGAGCTGGGCGGCAAGGCGCCCTTCGTGGTCTTCGACGACGCCGACCTGGACGCCGCCGTCAACGGCGCGGTCGCCGGCGCGCTCATCAACACAGGGCAGGACTGCACGGCCGCCACACGCGCGTACGTGCAGCGACCGCTGTACGAGGCGTTCGTGCAGCGGACGGCCGCCCTGATGGGGACCGTGCGCCTCGGTGATCCCTTCGCCCCCGGCACCGACCTCGGTCCGCTCATCTCGCACGCCCAGCGCGACCGGGTCGCCGGCTTCGTGGACCGCGCGCGGGCCTACGCGCGCGTGCTGACCGGCGGTGAGGCCCCGCAGGGCGAGCTGAAGGACGGCGCCTACTACCGGCCCACTCTGATCGCCGACGCTGCCCAGGACAGCGAGATCGTCCAGTCGGAGATCTTCGGTCCGGTGTTGGTCGTACTGCCGTTCGACAGTGACGAGGAGGGCATCCGGCTGGCCAACGACACTCCCTACGGCCTCGCCGCCTCTGCGTGGACCGGCAGTGTCTACCGCGCGAACCGCGCCACCCGCGAGATCAAGGCGGGCTGTGTGTGGATCAACGACCACATTCCGATCATCAGCGAGATGCCGCACGGGGGCTACAAGGCCTCCGGCTTCGGCAAGGACATGTCCGTGTACTCCTTCGAGGAATACACGCAGGTCAAGCACGTAATGTTCGACAACACGGCGGTCGCCCGCAAGGACTGGCACCGCACGATCTTCGGGGACCGGTAACAGACCGAGACCGGCTGTTGCCGGATGCGACGAACCGGCCCGTGACCAGGCCGACCCATCCCTCCGAAAGGGCACCACGCGCATGGAGCAGTACGAGCCCGACCGCCTCACGCCGGTCGAAACAGCCGCCACACGGCGTAGTCCCCGAGGCGGCAGGGTCGCGATGACCCGCCGTTCAATGCTGCGCGCCTCCGCGAGCGGCGTACTCGCGGCCGGCGGACTCGGGGCGCTGAGCGGCTGCGGGATCCCCGCGGCGGCCAGGACGCAGGGCGGTGTGTCCGCCGACGACCACTCGGCCAAGGAGAAGGTCGTCAACTTCTCCAACTGGCCCGAGTACATCGACGTGGACGACAAGGGCAAGGGCCATCCCACGCTCGCCGCGTTCGCCAAGCGGACCGGTATCAAGGTCAAGTACACCGAGGACATCAACGACAACGACGAGTTCTTCGGCAAGATCCAGCCGCAGCTCGCCGCCGGCCAGGACACCGGCCGTGACCTCATCGTCCTCACGGACTGGCTGGCCGCCCGCATGATCCGCCTCGGGTACGTCCAGAAACTGGACCCGTCCAACCTGCCGCACGCCTTCGCCAACCTGTCGGACCAGTTCCGCGCCCCCGACTGGGACCCGGGCCGCGCCTACTCCTACCCCTGGCAGGGCATCTCGACCGTCATCGCGTACAACAAGAAGGCGCTCGACGGCATCGAGGTGAAGTCGGTCTCCGACCTGCTGGACAACCCGAAGCTCAAGGGCCGGGTCGGCTTCCTGACGGAGATGCGCGACAGCGTCGGCATGACCATGCTCGACATGGGCAAGGACCCGGCGAAGTTCAGCGACGACGACTTCGACGCGGTGATCGCCCGCCTGCAGAAGGCCGTCGACAAGGGGCAGATCCGCCGTTTCACGGGCAACGACTACACCTCCGACCTCAGCAAGGGCGACTTCGCCGCCTGCATCGCCTGGGCCGGTGACGTCGTCCAGCTCCAGGCGGACAGCCCGGACGTCGGCTACGTCATCCCCGACAGCGGCTACATGACCTCCACCGACAACCTGCTGATCCCCAACAAGGCGCGTCACAAGACGAACGCCGAGCGGCTCATCGACTACTTCTTCGAGCCCGAACCGGCCGCCGAACTCGCCGCCTACATCAACTACGTGAGTCCGGTCGCGGGCGTGCGGCCCTACCTGGCCAAGCTCGACAAGGCGGCGGCGGACAACCCGCTGATCGTGCCCGACAAGGCCATGCAGGCCAGATCCCGTGCCTTCCGCTCCCTGAGCCAGAAGGAAGAGACGGCCTACCAGCAGAAGTTCTCGAAGCTCACAGGGGCGTGACGACGATGAAGACGACGACAGACAGCAGCGGCGACGTCCGCCTCACCGGTATCGGCAAGACCTACGGCTCCTTCACCGCCGTACACCCGCTCGACCTGACCGTGCCCCAGGGCTCCTTCTTCGCCCTGCTCGGCGCCTCCGGCTGCGGCAAGACCACCACCCTGCGCATGATCGCGGGCCTCGAGGAGCCGACCAGCGGCACCGTGCACCTCGGCGACCAGGACGTCACCCACCTGCCGCCCTACAAGCGGCCGGTCAACACGGTCTTCCAGTCCTACGCCCTCTTCCCGCACCTGGACATCTTCGAGAACGTCGCCTTCGGTCTGCGCCGGCGCGGCATCAAGAGCGTGAAGAAACAGGTCGAGGAGATGCTGGAGCTGGTCCAGCTCGGCGAGCAGGCGCGCAAGAAGCCGCACCAGCTCTCCGGCGGCCAGCAGCAGCGTGTCGCCGTCGCCCGCGCGCTCATCAACCACCCGAAGGTCCTGCTCCTCGACGAGCCGCTCGGCGCCCTCGACCTGAAACTGCGCCGCCAGATGCAGCTGGAGCTCAAGCGCATCCAGACCGAGGTCGGCATCACCTTCATCCATGTCACGCACGATCAGGAGGAGGCCATGACCATGGCCGACACGGTCGCCGTGATGAACGCGGGCCGCGTCGAGCAGCTCGGTTCGCCCACCGACCTGTACGAGAACCCGCAGACCACCTTCGTCGCGAACTTCCTCGGCACCTCGAACCTGATCGAGGCAGAGGTCGACACGAGGAGCGGCGACGACATCGTGCTCAAGGCCGGCGGCGGCAAGCTGGTGCTGCCCCAGGCGCGTTGTTCCGCCCCGACGACGACCGGTGGCAAGGTGCTGGTCGGCATCCGGCCGGAGAAGATATCGCTCACGCACGCGGACGACGCGGGGGAGATCCCGGAGGGCCGCAACCGGCTCACCGGCAAGATCGCCGACGCCAGCTTCATCGGCGTCTCCACGCAGTACGTCATCGACAGCCCGGTCTGCGACGACCTCGCGGTGTACGTCCAGAACGTCGAGCGGGACGGCCGCCTCGTCCCCGGCGCCGACGTCGTCCTGCACTGGAGCCCGGCGCACACCTTCGGCCTGGACGCGGCCCAGGACATCGGTGCCGGAGTGGAGACCGTCGAGGAAGAGGCCGCATAGACATGTCGACCCTCACCGAGGCGCCCCCGCCCCTCGCCACCGCCCCCGAGGCGAAGAAGCCTCCGCGCAAGCGCGGCCGGTTCACGCCGTACTGGCTGCTGCTGCCCGGCATCCTGTGGCTGATCGTCTTCTTCGCACTGCCGATGATCTACCAGGCCTCCACGTCCGTGCAGACGGGCTCTCTGGAGGAGGGTTACAAGGTCACCTGGCACTTCGCGACTTACTGGGACGCGCTGCAGGGGTACTGGCCGCAGTTCCTGCGCTCCGTCTTCTACGCCGCCGCCGCGACCGCGCTGTGTCTGCTGCTCGGCTACCCGCTGGCCTACCTGATCGCCTTCCGTGCGGGCCGCTGGCGGAACCTGATCATGATCCTGGTGATCGCCCCCTTCTTCACCAGCTTCCTGATCCGCACCCTGGCGTGGAAGACGATCCTCGCCGACAACGGCATGGTCGTGCACACCCTCAACTCGCTGCACGTCCTGGACCTCACCGACTTCCTCGGCTGGACGGCCGGCGACCGCGTCCTCGCCACCCCGCTCGCGGTGGTGTGCGGACTGACGTACAACTTCCTGCCGTTCATGATCCTTCCGCTGTACACCTCGCTGGAGCGGATCGACCCGCGGCTGCACGAGGCCGCCGGCGACCTGTACGCCAGGCCGTGGACCACCTTCCGCAAGGTCACCTTCCCGCTGTCCATGCCGGGCGTGGTCTCCGGCACGCTGCTGACCTTCATCCCCGCGGCCGGTGACTACGTCAACGCCGAACTGCTCGGCTCCACCGACACCCGCATGATCGGCAACGTCATCCAGACGCAGTTCCTGCGGGTCCTGGACTATCCGACGGCAGCCGCCCTCTCCTTCATACTCATGGCCGCGATTCTGCTCATGGTCACGGTCTACATCCGCCGGTCCGGGACGGAGGATCTGGTCTAAATGCCCTTCGTCATCTGGCTCAAGCGTCATCTCGTCGTCATCGCCGGGCTCCTGACGCTCGCCTACCTCCTGCTGCCCAACGTCATCGTCACGGTGTTCTCCTTCAACAAGCCGAAGGGGCGCTTCAACTACGAGTGGCAGCATTTCTCCACGGCCGCCTGGAAGGACCCGTGCGGAGTCGCCGACATGTGCGGCTCGCTGTCCCTCAGCATTCAGATCGCGATCTGGGCGACGCTCGGTGCCACGCTCCTCGGCACGATGATCGCCTTCGCGCTGGTCCGCTACCGCTTCCGCGCACGCGGCGCCGTCAGCTCGCTGATCTTCCTGCCGATGGCGATGCCCGAGGTCGTCATGGCCGCCTCGCTGCTCACCCTGTTCCTCAACATGGGCGCCCAGCTGGGCTTCTGGACGATCCTGATCGCGCACATCATGTTCTGCCTCAGCTTCGTCGTCACCGCGGTCAAGGCGCGTGTGATGTCGATGGACCCGCGCCTGGAGGAGGCCGCCCGGGACCTGTACGCCGGCCCCGTGCAGACCTTCGTGCGGGTCACCCTGCCCATCGCGGCACCCGGAATCGCGGCGGGCGCGCTGCTGTCCTTCGCGCTCTCCTTCGACGATTTCATCATCACCAATTTCAACGCGGGTTCGACCGTCACGTTCCCCATGTTCGTGTGGGGTTCGGCGCAGCGCGGAACGCCCGTCCAGATCAATGTCATCGGTACGGCCATGTTCCTCGTCGCCGTGCTGTTCGTCCTCGTCTCGATGCTCATCACCAATCGCCGCAACAACCAGAAGGCGTAAAGCCAAAGGACACGAAGCGGCGCGACGCTCTGTAGGGAGTTGAAATCATGGCCCCAAGCGCCATGAGTCGTGGCAAAGACAGCTGGATCTCCTCTCTTTCCGAAGCCCAGCCGGTCCCGTACTGGCTGGAAGACCCCGGCAAGCCACCCGCCGAGGCCGCCCTGACCGGCACCGACACCTGCGACCTGCTGGTCGTCGGCGGCGGTTACAGCGGACTGTGGACGGCGCTCAACGCCAAGGAGCGCGACCCGCAGCGCGATGTGGTCCTGCTGGAAGGCCGTGAGGTGGGCTGGGCCGCCTCCGGCCGCAACGGCGGCTTCTGCGCCGCCTCCCTCACCCACGGTCTGCCCAACGGCCTCACCCGCTGGCCCGGTGAGATCCACAGGCTGGAGGAGCTGGGCCGGCGCAACCTCGACGAGATCGAGGCCGCGATCGCCCGGCACGGTATCGAGTGCGATTTCGAGCGCACCGGCGAGATCGACGTCGCCACCGAGACCTACCAGGCCTGGGAACTGCGCGACTGGCACCGGGAGCTGCGGGAGAAGGGGCTTGCCGACGGCATCGAGTTCCTGGACGCGGACGCCGTGCGCGAGCAGGTCGACTCGCCCACCTTCGAGGCGGGCCTGTGGGACCGCCGGGGCGTGGCCATGCTGCACCCGGCCAAGCTGGCCTGGGGCCTGAAGCAGGCCTGTCTCCGGCTGGGCGTCCGCGTGTACGAGCACACGCCCGCCCTGACCCTCAAGCAGTACGGCGCCGGGATGGCGGTCCGCACGCCCTACGGCGCGGTCCGCGCCCGCAAGGTCGCACTGGGCACGAACATCTTCCCGAGCCTGCTGCGGCGCGTGCGCTCGTACACCGTCCCGGTCTACGACTACGCGCTGATGACCGAGCCGCTCAGCGAGGGGCAGCTGGCGGACATCGGCTGGAAGAACAGGCAGGGGCTGGGGGACTCGGCGAACCAGTTCCACTACTTCCGGCTCTCGGCCGACAACCGCATCCTCTGGGGCGGCTACGACGCGATCCACCACTACGGCGGCCGGGTGCGGGCGGAGTACGACGACCGCCCGGAGACGTACGCCAAGCTGGCAGGCCACTTCTTCACCTGCTTCCCGCAGCTGGAGGGCATCCGCTTCACGCACGCCTGGGGCGGCGCCATCGACACCTGCTCCCGCTTCTCGGCGTTCTTCGGCACCGCCCACCAGGGCAGGGTGGCGTACGCGGCGGGCTACACCGGCCTCGGCGTCGGTGCGACCCGCTTCGGCGCGGACGTGATGCTGGACCTGCTGGAGGGGCAGCCGACCGAGCGGACCGAGCTGGAGATGGTCCGCAAGAAGCCGCTGCCGTTCCCGCCGGAGCCCTTCGCCTGGACCGGTATCGCCCTCACCAAGTGGTCCCTGGCCCGCGCGGACGCCCACGGGGGCCGCCGCAACCTGTGGCTGCGCACGATGGACCGGCTGGGACTGGGCTTCGACAGCTGAGCCGTTCACCCGGGCTCTTGGCTTCGCTGAGCCCCGAGATCGCGGAACATGATCCTGCTGCTGGATTCCGGCGTACTCGAAGCCGGTGCCTCGCCGGGAGGCAAGGCACCGGCACACCGGACCGGCAGGAGGAGATCATGACGTGCATCACCTGCGAGCACGACGCCTTCCGTCCCAGGCGTCGCCCGGGCCTGGCGGCAGCGGTGGCCGCCGCCGTCACCGGAGGCGTCGTGCTGCCGTGCCGCGGTTGCCACGGCGGCGCCGGCGCACCAGCCGTCGGCCGAGCGAATGGCTCCGCAGCAGCACCACACGCTGTACCGGGCAGCCCGAGCCCGCTCAGCAGGGCCGGGCCCCGTCGGCGTGACGCTTCTTCCTCACCGTCAGCCTGATCTCGGCGTCGAAGACGTACGCGACCCGCGGGACCCGGACCGCCCTGCGAGGCCTGGTGACGTGGCCGCTGAACCGGGAACGCTGCCCGAACCGGGGGTTCCCGAAGAACTTCGGTGCCTGCTTCGGCTGATCACCAGGGTGAGCGCGGTCAGCAGCACGGTGGACAGGCACCAGCTGGCCACCACGTCCAACGGCCAGTGCCAGCCCCTGCGCACCAGGCCGTACGACACCCCGAGCACGAGGGCCGCGCAGCAGCCGACGAGGGCCCGCCGGGCGGCGGGCGAGCGGAGCCGGGGCAGCAGGAGCAGGGTGGCGGAGCCGTATGCGATCGCCGCCGTCGCCGTGTGCCCGGAGGGGAAGAAGCCGGTCCCCGGCGGCATCACGGGGGTTCCGGGCCGGGCGGTCCAGTCCTTCAGCGGTAACACGATCGCCGGGAGCAGCGCCATCAGCAGAGCGGCGGCGGAGGGTGGCAGCCACCAAAGGCCCCTGCCGGTGGCGCGGCCACGCCAGGCGTCGTACGCCAGGGCGACGACGAGCACCGGCACGGCGACCTGAGCGTTGCCGAGATCGGCGAGGAACTCGGAGAACCGGTCCGGGTGGACCAGGGCGCGACTGAGGCGTTCGTCGACGCGCAGCAGGGGGCCGTTGGTCACGACCTCGCAGGTGATGAGAGTGAAGAGGGTGGCAGCGGGGAGGCCGAGGCGGAGGAAGCGCGACACGGTGCACAGCTTGGCAGGTCCGGCCGGCTCTGAGAACGTCGCATGTCTCCGTGTCGGACGCCGGTCCGCGGACCCTCCCCGGAACTGCTCCAGCCGTTGGGAAGCCGGTGCGTTTCCGATCGTCCGGAACAGCCGGAGTTTGCCCGGGCGTGCGCGAACGCAGAACCGTCACAGCAGAAGGCGAAAGGGAGGAGGTCGGCCGCCCCGGAACAGGGGGGATGGTTCCGAGGCGGCCGTCCGGACCGGAACGTCGCGCGCCCCGGGGGGTTTGGGGCGGCGACCGTCCGATCGGTGAGGAGATCCCGGAGCCGTCAAGGCGCCGGTTGTGTGCGCGAGGCACGATCAGGTCGAAGCTGGGGAGGCCCCGGCCTGATTCCGTCCACAGTCACCCGTGGACGGGGTGTATCTCTCATCTGGGTAGAACCTACGGCAGGTCAGGACGCTTGGGCAGGCGGAAGGGCGTCCCGTCATCCACCCCGCACACCTTCTTCACATGCCCTGCCGCAAGCGACCTGCCAGAGGCTCCAGACGTGCGAACCGCTCGCTCAGATGCGAGCGAAGGCCTGCTCGATGATGTCGAGGCCCTCGTTGAGCAGGTCGTCGCCGATGACCAGCGGGGGCAGGAAGCGCAGCACGTTGCCGTAGGTGCCGCAGGTCAGCACCAGCAGGCCCTCCTGGTGGCAGGCCTTGGCGAGCGCGGCGGTGGCCTCCGGGTTCGGCTCCTTGGTGGCCCGGTCCTTGACCAGCTCGATGGCGATCATCGCGCCACGGCCGCGGACGTCACCGATGACGTCGAACTTCTCGGCCATGGCCGTCAGGCGGCCCTTCATGACGGCCTCGATGTTCTTCGCCTTGGCGTTGAGGTCCAGCTCCTTCATCGTCTCGATGGCGCCGAGGGCACCGGCGCACGCGACGGGGTTACCGCCGTAGGTGCCGCCCAGGCCGCCGGCGTGCGCGGCGTCCATGATCTCGGCGCGGCCCGTCACGGCGGCCAGCGGCAGACCACCGGCGATGCCCTTGGCGGTGGTGATCAGGTCCGGGACGATGCCCTCGTCCTCGCACGCGAACCACTGGCCGGTGCGGCAGAAACCGGACTGGATCTCGTCGGCGACGAAGACGATGCCGTTGTCGTTGGCGAACTTCACGATCTCCGGCAGGAAGCCCTTGGCCGGCTCGATGAAGCCGCCCTCGCCGAGCACCGGCTCGATGATGATCGCGGCGATGTTGTCCGCGCCGACCTGCTTGGACATCTGGTCGATGGCCATCTTCGCGGCCTCGGGACCGGCGTTCTCGGGCCCGGTCGGCCAGCGGTAGGCGTACGCCACCGGCACCCGGTAGACCTCGGGGGCGAAGGGGCCGAAGCCGTGCTTGTACGGCATGTTCTTGGCGGTGAGCGCCATGGTCAGGTTGGTGCGCCCGTGGTAACCGTGGTCGAACACGACGACGGCCTGCCGCTTGGTGTACGCACGCGCGATCTTGACGGCGTTCTCGACGGCCTCGGCGCCGGAGTTGAACAGCGCGGACTTCTTGGCGTGGTCACCCGGGGTCAGCTCGGCGAGCGCCTCGGCGACGGCGACGTAACCCTCGTACGGGGTGACCATGAAACAGGTGTGGGTGAAGTCGGCCAGCTGGGCGGAGGCACGGCGCACGACGGCCTCGGCGGAGGCGCCGACGCTCGTCACCGCGATGCCGGAGCCGAAGTCGATGAGCCGGTTGCCGTCGACGTCCTCGATGATGCCGCCACCCGCGCGCGCGGTGAACACCGGCAGCACGGAGCCCACGCCCTGCGCGACCACGGCGGTGCGGCGGGCCTGCAGCTCCTGCGACTTCGGGCCGGGGATGGCGGTGACGACGCGGCGCTCCTGCGGAAGTGCGGTCATGGGGGCTCCCTGAGTGATCTTGCGTACCGGACGTCTCCAGACATACCGGTCTGTTCCCGCCGTTCCCGAACAGTTCCGAACGGTTCCGGCGGTGCGTTTTCGGACGCTTACCTATCTTTCTTCGCAGGCTAGGGCCGGGACCGAGGGCTGGGCATGCTCCATGTGGGCGTTGTCGCGGCATCCGGTTGTCCGTGGTGGACATAGCCGCACTGCCCCCGGTGCGTCCGCTCGTGCCCTCTTCTCGGCCACGTAAGCGGTGAACTCCCCTTGCCGGGGCGTTAGATTGGCTCGCTGATGGTGGACGGAACGGCTGGTCAGGGGGCAGGGCGATGAACAGCGACGGGACACGGGACGCGCGCGGCACGCATGCGAATCCGGTACCGCGCCCGGCACCCCCCCTGGAGGGCACCGCCGCACCCCAGGGGGGCCCCGCGGTACCGCCTCTGCCGGCGATGCCGCCGCGCCCGGCGCACACGCCTGGCGGGGACCGGCCGGGCGTGCCTCCCCGCTCGGCCGTCGCCGCCTGGCTCGACGAATCCCGCCCGGCGGCCGAGCCCGGCATCTGGCGGTACGGCTACCGGTTGCCGAAGGGTGCGCGCACGGCCGGGCGGCTCTCGCCGACGACAATGGCCGGGATGCTGATCCCGCTGGTGGTCGGACTGATCATCTGGTCGCTCTGGATCCGAGGGCTGATTCCGTACCAGTGGGCCGTTCTGCGGCTGATCACCCCGAACGGCTGGTGGTGGGCCGGCACCGAGGTGTACCCGAAGACCGACAGGGCCGCCCACGCCGTGCTCGCCTACCGGGGCGCGGCGTTCGTCCTGCTCTGCTGTGCCATGGGCCGCCTGGGCAGCTGGGGCAAGGCGCTCCGCTACTTCCTCGACCGTGTACCGCAGCCCCGGCGGGCCGTGATCACCGCGCTGGGCGCCCTCGTCGCGGTGGGCTGGGTCTTCCCCAGTGCCTTTCCCGGTGCCTTCTGGGGTGCCGCTCCGGTCTTCGACACCGTGGGCGACCTTGTCATCGCGCTCTCCGGCGACCTCCACCTGTTCACCTCGGTGCTGTTCGTCTACAGCCTGTACGCCGTCATCACGGCGGTCGTCGTCTGGCCGTTCGCCCGGCTCGGCGACTGGTTGCCGTACGCCAGGCAACTGCGTGCCGCCCGCACCGGCGACAGCGTGACACCGGCTGCTGAGCGGCCCCGCGCACAGTGGCCCGAACTGCACGAGGCCGGGCTGCACGAGGCCGCCGATGTCCTCAGCACCGAGGTGGCCGGTGGCCGCATGAACGACGTCGACTGCGCACGCGTCACGCGTGCCTGGGCCGCCGCGAAGAGGGACGCCACCCTCGCCGCCTTCCGGGACACCGTGCTGCACCAGGGCGGCGCGGCCTGGACCCACCCGTCCGGGGAACGCGACCTGCCCCGCCGCCGCGCCCGGCACGATCTGCTCGTCGGCCAGGTACGCATCGGACGGTGGGTGGCGGCCGAACGAGTCCCGCAGGCCTATCAGGACATGGGCGCGGCGCTCGGCCCCCAGGAACTGGGCACCTCTCTGCTCGCCGTCGGCCCCTCCGGCTCGGGCAAGACCCGGCAGCTCGTCGAGCCGGTCACCGAGGCGCTGGCCCTCCAAGCCCTCACCGGGGAGTGCGCCGTCGTGGCGGTCTCCGCACCCGGCGCGCCGCTGGGAGCGGACGCCGCGTTCGACGTGATCGTACGGATCGGAGACCCCGCGTCCGTCCACGACCTGGACCCGTACGCCGAGACCGAGGACCCCGACGAGGCCGCCGCCGTCCTGGCCGAGGGACTCGTGGGCGACCTCGAGACCGTGGGAAGCCGGCACGCGGCAACCGCACTCGCCCAGGTGCTCGGCCCCTACCGGGCGGTGCACGGACGCTTCCCGCCCCTGCCCGAACTGCGGGAGCTGCTGGAAGGCGAACCGTCGGCGGTCTCCGCGCTGCGCACGGCGCTGGCAGACGGCGGGCACGCCACGATGCGCCGGGAACTGGAGGCCCGTATCCGGCAGACCGGCGGCTCGGACGACGTCGGCCGCGCCCTCGCCGACCGGCTCGCCCTGCTGAACCGGCCGGTCTTCGCCGAGTTCTTCGGCGCGGGCGGCGGCACCCGGCCGTTCTCGCTGCGTGCCGTGGCCCACCATCCGCTGCGGGTCCGCATCGACCTGCCCGAGCAGGGGCACGAGGAGGCGTCCCGGCTGCTCACGCGGCTGATCCTGGCCCAGTTCACCGCCGTCGTACGCAGCGGACGGCGGACCCACTTCGCCTGTCTCGTACTGGACGACGCCACCGGTGCGCTCACCGCGGAGTCGGTGCGCCGGATCCAGCGGCTGCGCTCCCAGAACGCCGGCGTCGTGCTCGCCCTGCGCAGCATCGGTGACGTACCCGAGGCGCTGCACGGGCCGCTGTACGGGGCCGTCGGCTGCCGGATGGCGTTCTCCGGCGTGACGACGTGGGACGGCAGCCGTTTCGCCCAGTCCTGGGGAACGGAGTGGGTGGAGACCCGGGACGTGTCCCAGCACACCGTCTTCGCGGACCAGCCGATGACCCGCGCCATGCACTCCCTGCGCAAACTGGTCACCGGCAAGGCGGTGACCACGGAGGCCGTCACCGTCCGCCAGGTCGAACGCGAACGCTGGTCCGCCTCCGAGTTGGCGCATGGTGTTCCGCCGGGGCATGCCGTGTTGTCGTTGACGACCGTGCGGGGGGAGCATGCGCCGCCGTTGTTGGTGGATCTGCGGGGCTGAGACACGGTCCGGGGGCGTCACCGGACCATACGGTGAGGCAGAATCGCAGTAGGCCGTTCATACGCGACGGCCAAAAGATCACAGCGCTCGGCGGCAGTGTCACATCACCGCGGTCTCTCTGTCGCCTCATCGATTCCCTCCCACGCTGAAGGCCCCATGTCCCTCACCCTCGCCTCCCTCGTCCACCACTCCGCGCTCAAGCTGACCGTGCGCGCGGGCGAGGACCGGCTGGACGTGCCCGTCCGGTGGGCGCACGTCAGTGAGCTGGCCGACCCCGTGCCGTACATGGAGGGCGGCGAGCTGCTGCTGATCACCGCGCTGAAGCTGGACGCGGAGGATCCGGAGGCCATGCGGCGCTATGTGAAGCGGCTGGCCGGAGCGGGGGTCGTCGGCCTCGGGTTCGCTGTCGGGGTCAACTACGAGGAGATCCCCGAGGCCCTCGTCGACGCCGCCCGGCAGGAGGGGCTGCCACTGCTGGAGGTGCCGCGCCGCACACCGTTCCTCGCCATCAGCAAGGCCGTGTCCGCTGCGATCGCCGCCGACCAGTACCGGGCGGTCACGGCGGGCTTCGCCGCCCAGCGGGAGCTGACCAAGCAGACCCTGAACTCCGGCCCCGAGGGGCTGCTCGCCGCGCTCGCCGCCCAGGTCGACGGGTGGGCGGCGCTCTACGACGCCTCCGGTGCCGTCGTCGCCACCGCACCCGAGTGGGCGGGCCGCAGGGCGGCGCGGCTGACGGCGGAGGTGGAGCGGCTGCGGGAGCGGCCCGCGCCCGCGTCCTCCGTGGTCGGCGGACCGGACAACGAGGACCGCATCGAGCTGCACTCCCTCGGTACCGGCCGCCGCCCGCGCGCCGCGCTCGCCGTCGGCACGGCCGCGGCCCTCGGCACCGCCGAGCGGTACGCGGTGCACTCCGCCATCGCCCTGCTCACCCTCACCACCGAACGTTCCCGCTCGCTGCGTGCGGCTGAGCAGCGGATCGGCGCCGCCGTGCTGCGCATGCTGCTCGCCGGGGAGCCCGACCACGCGCGGGCCGTCGCCGGGGACCTGTACGGCGGACTGCTCGACGCGCCCTTCCGTGTGATCATCGCCGAGTCGGCGTCCGGCCCCGCCGCACGGGCGCACGCCGACGCGCACGGGGACACCCAAGGGCACACCCAAGGGCACATCCCGCCGCACGCCCACGCACGCGTCCCCGTCGCCAAGCCGGGCAGAGCCGCCGCCCCGCCCACCGGGGACGCGGGCGGCGACCCGCTGGGCGGGCTCGCCGAGAGCGTGGAGTCCGCCGCCGCGCGGGCCGGAGAGGCCGTGCTGCTCGTCCCGGAGGGGGAGCGACTGGTGGTGCTCGCCGCGGACGGGGGCGCGGCGGCGTCCGCGGCCGGTGCGTACGCGGCGATGCTGGAGGCCACGCGGGCGGTGCCCGAGCAGGGGGGTGCCGATGAGCGCGAGCTGGTCGTCGGGCTGTCGGCACCGGCCGGACCGATCGCCGCGGCGGCTGCCTACAAGCAGGCCGAGCAGGCGCTGTCGGTGGCACGGCGGCGGGGACGGGTGCTCGTCGAGCACGAGCAACTGGCGGCCGGGTCGGTGCTGCCGCTGCTGGCCGACGACGCGGTGAAGGCGTTCGCCGACGGGCTGCTGCGGGCGCTGCACGAGCATGACGCGACCGGGCGCGGCGATCTGGTGGCCTCCCTGCGGGCGTGGCTGTCCCGGCACGGGCAGTGGGACGCGGCGGCGGCGGACCTGGGCGTGCACCGGCACACGCTGCGGTACCGGATGCGCAGGGTCGAGGAGATCCTCGGGCGCAGCCTGGACGATCCGGACGTGCGGATGGAGCTGTGGCTGGCGCTGAAGGCGACCTCGGCGGAGTGAACACCGCCGCCTCGGCGGACCGACGGGCCACCGACCGCGCCAATCCGGCGCACCTCGCCTGCCGACTGCTACGACTCGGACAAGCGACCCCCGCCCGCCCCCGTCCTACCGTGGAGCACGCAAGCGAAAGAAACACCCCCAACGCGGAAGGGCCGGGACTCGTACATGCCCCAGGAAAAGAATGTGGGGGCCACCCACGCCTTCTGGCTCGCCGGCCGCCAGGTCACCGGCGAGGACACCTTCGACGTCACCTCCCCGTGGGACGGCCGGCTCGTCGGCACGGTCAGCGTGCCGACCGACGCCCAGGTCGAGGAGGCCGTGGCCGCCGCGTACGCCGTGCGTGACGAGTTCGCCGCCACCCCGGCGCACGTCCGCGCCGCCGCCCTCGACCACGTCAGCAAGCGCCTGGTCGAGCGCACCGAGGAGATCGCCCAGCTGATCTCCGCCGAGAACGGCAAGCCGATCAAGTGGGCCCGAGGCGAAGTCGGCCGTGCCGTCTCCGTGTTCCGGTTCGCCGCGGAGGAGGCCCGCCGGTTCAACGGCGGCGAGGCCCAGCGGCTCGACACCGACCTCGGCGGTCAGGGCCGCCTGGCGCTGACCCGCCGCTTCCCGAAGGGCGTCGTCCTCGGCATCGCGCCGTTCAACTTCCCGCTGAACCTGTGCGCCCACAAGGTCGCCCCGGCCATCGCCGCCGGCGCGCCGATCATCCTGAAGCCGGCCCCCGCCACCCCGCTGTCCGGCCTGGTCCTCGGTGAGCTGCTCGCCGAGACCGAGCTGCCCGCCGGTTCCTGGAGCATTCTGCCGGTGCCGAACGACCGCATGCCCGCCCTCGTCCAGGACGAGCGCCTGCCGGTCATCTCGTTCACCGGGTCCGACAAGGTCGGCTACGCGATCATGGACTCGGTGCCGCGCAAGCACTGCACCCTGGAGCTGGGCGGCAACGGCGCGGCCGTCGTCCTCGCCGACTTCGCGAGCGACGCCGACCTGGACTGGGCCGCGACCCGCATCGCGACCTTCTCCAACTACCAGGGCGGGCAGTCCTGCATCTCCGTGCAGCGCGTGATCGCCGACGCCTCCGTCTACGACCGGCTGCTGCCGCGCATCGTCGCCGCCGTCGAGGCGCAGGTCACCGGTGACCCGTCCGACGCCGCGACCGATGTCGGCCCGCTGGTCAGCGAGGACGCCGCCAAGCGCGTCGAGTCCTGGGTGGACGAGGCCGTCGCCGCGGGCGCCAGGCTGCTCGCCGGCGGCAAGCGCGACGGTGCCTCCTACGCGCCGACCGTCCTCACCGACGTACCGGCGGACGTCACCCTCGCCTGCGAGGAGGTCTTCGGGCCCGTCCTCACCGTGCAGAAGGTGGACGGCGAGGCCGAGGCGTTCGCCGCGGTCAACAGCTCCAAGTTCGGTCTCCAGGCGGGCGTCTTCACGCACGACCTGCAGGCCGCCTTCCGGGCCCACCGCGCCCTGGAGGTCGGCGGTGTCGTCGTCGGCGACGTCCCGTCCTACCGCGCCGACCAGATGCCGTACGGCGGCGCGAAGCAGTCCGGTGTGGGCCGCGAGGGCGTGAAGTTCGCGATGGACGACTACACATACGAGCGCGTGCTGGTTCTCACCGGTCTCGCGCTCTGACCTGCCACGGACAGGTCGGACGGAACGGCCGCAGCCCACTGTGCGGGGGCTGCGGCCGTTTCGTGTGCGGCGGTCTGATCCACCGTCACGAAACCCGCTGGTAAAGGATTCCATATCGGCGGTTCAAGGGTCCTGCTCCGGTCTTGTTATGTTCATGACTCACCCGATGGGATGCGCCTGACCACCACGTCCGACTCAGGACGTCTCAGGACCATCCAGGGGAACACATGCACATAGCCCGTACCGGGCGCGGCCTCGCGGTGTCCGCCGCCACCGCCGCGCTCGTCGCCGCCGCACTGGCGGCCACCTCCCAGGCCGGCGCGACCACCGCCACGCCCGCCGCCGTACCGCACACCTTCGCGGTACCGGCCGTCGCGGGGCACAACCTGGTCCACGGCGTGGCCAGCCCCCTGCCCATCGCGCAGTGCCAGGCCAAGTGGCACATCAACTGCTACACCCCGCTGCAGTACCGCACCGCGTACAACCTGAACCCCCTGTACAAGAAGGGCGTCACGGGCAAGGGCCGTACGATCGTCATCGTCGACTCGTTCGGGTCACCGACCGTCCAGCACGACCTGGACGTCTACAGCAAGCAGTTCGGGCTGCCCAGCACCAAGGTCAAGGTGGTCAAGTGGGGGCACGTCCCCGCCTTCGACCCCAAGAACCCGGACATGACCGGCTGGGCCGGCGAGACGTCGCTGGACGTCGAGATGGCGCACGCCGTCGCGCCGGCCGCGAAGATCGTCCTGGTGGAGACGGCCGTCTCCGAGACCGAGGGCACCACCGGTCTGCCGGAGATGATGTCCGCCGAGAAGTACCTGATCGACCACGGGGTCGGCGACGTCATCAGCCAGAGCTTCGGCGCCACCGAGAACACGTTCCCGGGCTTCGGCGCGGGCGACTTCACCAGCATCAAGAAGTTGCGGTACGCCTTCCAGGACGCGCAGCGCAAGCACGTGACGGTCCTCGCCTCCTCCGGGGACGGCGGCGCCACCGACATGAAGGCCGACGGCAAGACGTACTACAACAAGCGCGTCAACTCCTGGCCGTCGTCCGACCCGCTGGTCACCTCCATCGGCGGCACCCAGCTGCACCTGAACGACAAGGGTGACCGGGTCAAGCCGGACAGCGTCTACAACGACTACGGCGCGGGCGGCGGCGGCCAGTCCCACGTCTTCACCCGGCCGTCGTTCCAGGACGGTGTGAAGAACGTCGTCGGCACCCGCCGCGGCACCCCGGACATCTCGATGGCCGCCGCGGTCGACGGCGGTGCCTGGGTCTACTCCAGCTACGACCCGACCGCCACCGGCTGGGACGTCTCCGGCGGCACCAGTGAGGCCAGCCCGCTCTTCTCGGGCATCGTCGCCCTCGCCGACCAGGCGGGCGGCCACCGTGTGGGCGACATCAACGCGGCGCTCTACACCCTTCTGAAGCAGAAGAACCCGGGCATCGTCGACGTCAACGACGGCACGGACAACAGCTACGAAGGAGTGAAGGGCTACAAGGCCGTCAACGGCTACGACATGGCCACCGGCGTGGGCACGCTGGACGCCCTGCGCTTCGTGCCGGCCCTTGCGAAGGCGAGCCACGGCTGACACACCCGGTCTGACGACCGCGTTCGCGTCCCCCCGCAGGGAACGGCCCGGGTCCTGGTGGACCCGGGCCGTTCCGATGTGTGCGTACGGATGTCCGGGGCGCATCCGTATCGGCCGATCGGACGCGCGAGGGGTGGTGGGGTCGCCCCGTTTCGGGTACCAACGATCCAGTAGGACTGGTCGGTAGTGAACGGCCCTCAATCATCCCTCTTCGCGGCGAGGTGAGCCTCAATGTCCGCCCCCACCACCCCACGAACCACCGTCTCCGAGCGCGAGGCCCGCCAGGTGGCGGAGGCCGCCCGGGAGCAGCACTGGCGCAAGCCCAGCTTCGCCAAGGAACTGTTCCTCGGGCGCTTCCGGCTCGACCTCGTCCACCCCCATCCGCTCCCCGACGACGAGGCCGCACAGCGCGGCGAGGAGTTCCTCGCCAAGCTGCGCGACTTCTGCGTCACGACGATCGACCCCGTCCGCATCGAGCGCGAGGCCCGCATCCCCGACGAGGTCGTCGCCGGCCTGAAGGAACTCGGCGCCCTCGGCATGAAGATCGACCCCAAGTACGGCGGTCTCGGCCTCACCCAGCTCTACTACAACAAGGCCCTCGCCCTGGTCGGCTCCGTCAGCCCCGCGGTCGGCGCGCTGCTCTCCGCACACCAGTCCATCGGCGTGCCCCAGCCGGTGAAGCTGTTCGGCACCCAGGAGCAGAAGGACGCCTTCCTGCCGCGCTGCGCCCGCACCGACATCTCCGCCTTCCTGCTCACCGAGCCCGACGTCGGCTCCGACCCCGCCCGCCTCGCCACCACCGCCGTACCCGACGGCGACGACTACGTACTCGACGGGGTGAAACTGTGGACCACCAACGGGGTGGTCGCCGATCTGCTCGTCGTCATGGCCCGGGTGCCCAAGTCCGAGGGGCACAAGGGCGGCATCACCGCCTTCGTGGTGGAGGCCGCCTCGGAGGGCATCACGGTCGAGAACCGCAACGCCTTCATGGGTCTGCGCGGCATCGAGAACGGCGTCACCCGCTTCCACCGCGTCCGGGTCCCGGCCGCCAACCGGATCGGCCCCGAGGGCGCGGGCCTGAAGATCGCGCTCACCACCCTCAACACCGGGCGGCTGTCGCTGCCCGCGATGTGTGCGGGTGCCGGCAAGTGGTGTCTGAAGATCGCCCGCGAGTGGGCGGCGGAGCGGGAGCAGTGGGGCAAACCGGTCGCCCTGCACGAGGCGGTGGGATCGAAGATCGCCTTCATCGCGGCCACCACCTTCGCCCTCGAGGCCGTCCTCGACCTGTCCTCCCAGATGGCCGACGAGGACCGCAACGACATCCGCATCGAGGCGGCCCTCGCCAAGCTCTACGGCTCCGAGATGGCCTGGCTGATGGCCGACGAGCTGGTCCAGATCCGCGGCGGGCGCGGCTACGAGACGGCCGAGTCGCTGCGGGCGCGCGGCGAGCGGGCCGTCCCGGCCGAGCAGATCCTGCGCGACCTGCGCATCAACCGCATCTTCGAGGGCTCGACGGAGATCATGCACCTCCTCATCGCCCGTGAGGCCGTCGACGCCCACCTCTCGGTCGCCGGTGACCTCATCGACCCCGACAAGTCCCTGGCCGACAAGGCGAGGGCGGGCGCGAACGCGGGCGTCTTCTACGCGAAGTGGCTGCCGAAGCTGGTCGCGGGGCCGGGGCAACTGCCCTCGTCGTACAGCGAGTTCAAACGCGAGATCGACCTGTCCGGGCACCTGCGCTATGTCGAGCGGCACGCCCGGAAGCTGGCCCGGTCCACCTTCTACGCCATGTCCCGCTGGCAGGGCCGGATGGAGACGAAACAGGGCTTCCTGGGGCGGGTCGTGGACATCGGTGCCGAACTGTTCGCGATGAGCGCGGCCTGTGTACGGGCCGAGCTGATGTACAGCCGGGGCGAGCACGGCCGCGAGGCCTACCAGCTCGCCGACGCCTTCTGCCACCAGGCCCGCATCCGCGTCGAGGAACTCTTCGCCCGCCTGTGGACCAATACGGACGACATGGACCGGAAGGTGGTCAAGGGCGTGCTTGGCGGATCGTATGCATGGCTGGAGGAAGGCATCCTGGACCCGTCCGGGGACGGTCCGTGGATCGCGGACGCCAGTCCGGGTGAGAGCCGCCGTCCGAATGCACGGAGGCCCTTCGGGGACAGTGCCGTCAGTTAGGCGTGATCTCGTCGACGAGCTGCAGCATGTCGTCCAGGCGAGTGCGTAGGCGTTCGATGATGAGGATGAGCCCGACGGCGTCGAGGTGAGATAGGTCTTCAGCACGCGCGTATTCGAGGTCGCGGCGAGCGAAGTCGATGCGGGCGTGCTGAAGATCTGACAGGGACCCCTGCGGGGGGCACTGCTCATCAGTCATGTGGTGTCACCTGTGGGTGGCGTTGCGTGGGTGCTGCAGGCAATCATCGAAGGTGATCTATCGCATCGACAATAGGTTAAGGATCACACATATCGAACGTACGTTTTATGTGGCGTGTGCTTGCGAACACGCCGCTCTTGATCCAAGAATGTACGGTTGGCAATACAGACACCACGTGATGATCACGAAACGGTGGGCGGGTGCCATCCGCTCCACCGCCCGACTGGGTCATCGCCCGCCGCCGGGCCGTAGGCGACCGCATCAGAACCGCCCGCTTGGACGCCAACCTGAGCCAGGAGAGGCTCGCGGAACGTGCCGGCCTAGACCGCCAGGCCATCAACCGCATCGAGCAGGGGCACCAGAGCCCGGTCCTGGACAATCTGATCCGGATCGCCGACGCCCTCGACGTGCCCCTCGCGGATCTCGTGCTCTGAACCGGCCCCAGCCAACACGCGGAAGCTGGCCAGGGCCGTCGACCAGCCCTTCGACGGGACGATGCCCCCCGCCGGGGCTTTGGAACGCGTTACACGCTTCAGGCGGCCACCAGCGCGCCCGAGACGAGCGCCCGCGCCCGCTCCATCAGCTCCACATCATCGACAGCGAACCGGCCGGCGAGCACCCGCTGATGCCCGTAGTACGCGCTGTCCAGATCCACGGCCCGCGCCATGTCGACCGACCACTTCACATCGGGCACGTCGATGGTGCCCGCCTTCCGCACCGTCCGGGACCCGGAGCCGGTGCAGGCGAGCCAGCAGCCGCACCGCTGCTCGTGGGACCCCTTCCACTCGCCGATGAAGTGATGCCGTCCGGCCATGGCAAACAGGTCGCCGGGCTCGTGCACGTTCCCCTCGACGGGGATGACACCGAGGACGGCGGTGAGGCCGCCGTCGGTGGTGGTGTAGGCGAGGACGCAGCGGGATCCGGTCTCCCAGTCATGAAGGAAGGGGAAGATCGTGACCCTGCCAGCCCCCGTCATGTCCTTCGCCATCGGTGTGTCCCTTCTCGTGGGCGGTGGTGCGGGCCCAGCCAGCGTATGGCTCGTGGTCCGCACCACCTATCTGATCTTGCTTGGGTCAGCCGTGGTCGCCGCACGGCAGCGGGTCGCCCGGCACGCCGTCGTCGCCGCAGGTGTCCCCACAGTCCACGCGGGCCGTCCACAGCGCCGGAACCACCTCATACCCTGCCGCACGGATGGCTGCGACGGTGGGCGGGATGGCCTCCTCGGGCGTCGGGTAGGTGGCGCCGCCCCAGCCGTCACAGGGGTTGTGATGGACCTTGTGCCAGCCCGGCCGCTGGAAGAACCGGTCGTAGTCGGCGGTGAACGTCATGAACTCGTGCCAGGCGGGGTCGACGTCGGCGCTCATGTAGAGGGTCGGCGCGCCGTCGGGCTTTTGGGCGCTGGTCGCGAGGTAGGCGAGGGCCTGGTCGGTGATGGCTTCGGCCCGTGCGGTGTCCAGCTTGTGGCTCTTGGCCACGCGCTGGCTGAGCCGCTCGAAGAACGCGGGTTCCACGAGGCTCCTCGCGGAGATGGCTTCGCAGACTGGTGCAGACATTGCTCACTCCTTTGGTCGGAGGGCTGTTGGGTGTCTTGCTGGCCCGCCTGGGCTTGGCCATAGGCGGGGCCCGTCCTGCTGGGTCCGCCGCCGGGACGGGGTGGCTCGGCGGCGGACCCGTGGCCACCCGCCTAGGCTTCGGGTGGCCGCCCGACGCCCGCAAGGCGCCGGAGTCTGAGGGGCTGCTACGCGCCGAAGCGGCGCGCGGGGTACGTCTGCTGCGGGGCCGGCACACAGCGCTTCTCATGGACGTACACCGTGGTGGGGGGACCGGTCGGCCGGTCATGAGACTCGGTCCGATACTCCTCGCCCTGCCGGATCGGCTCATCACACCGCGCGCAGAACATCAGGCGTCCACCGCGGCCAGGCACCGCCGGGCCCGCGCAATGAACTTCCGCACCGTCTCCGGCCGGCACACGTCCCCGTCGAACCGCGGTGCCACGGCCCAGTGCAGGCCGGGCGGCTGCGTGCGGTTGAGACTCGGGACGCCGAGGTAGTGGTTGCTGCCGAGAGGCGGGGTGTCGTCGCCTTCGTCCCAGACGAGTCCGGCGTGGCCAGGGATGAGGACCCAGTAGGGGCCTTCGGGGGTGTCGTGGATGACCGGGCCGTCGAGGTTGGAGTGCAGTTCCTCGGGGGTGAACTCGTCGCCGCCCATCGCGGCGTGCACGAGGTCTGCCGGGATGCGTACGACGCCGAACCGGCGCCCGCAGCGCAGTAGGGTGACGCCCCGCTCGATCCATTCGTTGCGGGCCTGGTGCGGGTCGTCAGCCGCGTATGCGAGCCACTCGACGATCCGGTACTCCACAGACATGGATCAGACCTCCACGATCAGCATCAGCGTGTTCCGACTCACACAACTGACCGTAGAGGCCCGGTTACAGAACATGGGGCAGGAATCCTGCCCCATGCCTTACACCGCCAACATGCCCAGCTTCACCGCCAACTCAGACGCCCGCTGCCTGCGCTCCGGCTGCTTGGACTCCGTCTCCTCCAGCACGATCCGGCGCGCATAACCGTTGTAGCGGATGGTCTCTGACGCAGCCTCAAACGCCTTGTCCAGCGTGGCCAGCGCCGTGTCCGGCTGCCCGTCAAGCTGGTAGGCGCGCGCCTCCTCGATGCGATGCCGAGCCCGCCGCGGACAGGACTTGATGACGTGCTTGTCGGCGCGAGCTGCCTGCCGCACCGACTCTCCGCCCTGGTGCAGCTCCACAGCCACCGTCACCGCGTGCGCGCCCATGATGGCCCGGCCGAAGCTGGTGACCGGGTGGAAGTAGTCCGTGGGCAGCTTCTTCGAAGTCTTCTCCGCCTTGTCCCACCAGCCCCACGCTTCGCCGTTCTCGCCGCGCCGCGCTGCTGTGTACCCGGCCTCGAACTGCAAGGCCCCAGCGATGGCGAGGACACGGTCGTCGGCGTCCGGGAGATGAGGTTCGAGGTAGCGGAGCGCCTCCAGCGTGACGGCGTCCGCGGCATCGAAGTGGCCAGGCCCGGAATCCCGGTGGGCCTGCGCGGTGAGCCAGGCGGCCACGCCGATGGCGTGCGGGTCCTCACTGTCCTGCGCGGCGACCATGCCCCGCTCGGCGACTCGCCACAGCAGGGCGCTGTCGGGCTGGTAGGCGACGAAGAACTGCGACAGTGAGTACACCTCGGAAAGGACGGCTTGCGCTGCCCGCCGGTCTGCAGCGGTGTCAGCCTGCCGGACGGCGAGTTGGGCGTCGCGGATCAGGTCCGGCAGCAGGCTGCCGACGACCTCGCGGTGGTTGGGCGCCTTGTGCCGGGAAGCCCACGCGGCGTCCAGTCGGTGCCGCAGGTGCAGCGTGGGCGGCGCCTCGCGGTCAGCCGTGAACGGGAACGCGTCCACGGCCGCTTTCACCGCGGCGAGGCGGGGGTGGCCAGGGCCGATGAACAGGTCGACATGCAGGGACTGGTCACCGGTGAGATCAGCAAGGTCGCGCACGCGCAACAGCTCGGCGATACGGAGGATGGTCGGCAACTTGGGCACCTGAATCACACCGGTCTCCACTTGCTTCACCCATGACGGGGACTTGCCGAGTAGGCCGGCGAGGACCGGTCGGCTCATGCCGCGGCGTTGGCGGTAGATCTGCATTCGGGAACCGAATGCGAGTGGGTCGGCGTACGGGTCGGGGGTAGCATCGGATGGCACGGTCTCGCCCCAATCTCTGTCAGCTTCGTCACTGTCAGGGTATGGGGCGGGACCATTTTCGTGTGCCGGTCTGCACGATGGTGTCTGGCGACGGGGGCTCGTAGGCTTGGTGCATGTCCCGCGATCTTGTGACCCCTGGTCCGGTGCGGTCTGCTGCGGTCGTGAACAAGGACATACGGGCGCTACTGCTACGTACCGGCGGCTGGCTGTCGGCCGCCGACCGGGTCGTCTACGAGCGGCTCGTCGAGGAATGGGCGGCTGCCGTACGAGCGGAGATGGCGCCAGCAGCATGAAGAGGCCCCGCCCGCGGGCTGCGGACAGGTCCCACGTCGGTCAGCGCCCGGCAGCCTGCCACACCGTCACACCAAGCGAGCCGACCGCCACCACCGCCGCGAGCGACGGCAGAGGCCACCGCGCCCGCTCCAACGCCCGGATCCGGGTCTCGTGGTCAGCGACGTCCTTGCCCAGCTCCGTGAGGCCCTGGCCGATACCGTCGAGCTTCGTCTCCACCCTGACCAGACCATCACTCAGGGATCTCAACTCCTGATACATCTGCGCGGGCGGAATGTAGACACCCGGATCCTGGACGCTCACTCGCGGGCCCCCGCCACCTGCCGGTTCGGCACCACCCACGTTATCCCGAGCGCGCCGAGCACCGCCAGCACCACCGTAACGCCTTCCCCCGCCGTCACCGTGCCGTCCTGCATGGCGGTTGCCAGTGCCGCAGCGCCAGCAGCGGCACCCGCGACGACCGCCTTCCACATCGTCGAGATCTTCATGCTTAGTCCTTCCCGTTCAGGCGACGACACTGAAGCCGTGCCGCGCGCCGAGCTTCTTCAGCGACGTCATCCCGGGAATGCCGTCCGCGGCACTCCCCGAGTAGTCGAGGCGCTTCTGCCAGCGTGCGTACGCGTTGACCGTCAGCGACCCGAACGAGCCGTCCACGTACTGGCCGGCGAGCAGCCCCTCAGCCTTCAGCGCCCGCTCCACGACGAGGACTTCCGCCTTGTACGTGACGTGACCCTGAGCCGCGCCGGGGTCCCTCTTCGCCGCCGCCACGATGTGCGCCAAGGAGACCCTCGGCTTGGGCTGTTCCGCACCCGCCCACTTCAGCAACGCCGACCTGTCCGCGAAGTTGCCGACGTTCCGGTCCGTTCCGCCCGCT
>NZ_JAINVF010000023.1 GCF_020400585.1 Streptomyces sp. NK08204
TCGGTCTTCAGCGAGACCACGATCATCCAGATGAAGGACGCCGCGATCTTGAGGGCCGCGAAGAAGTAGGACAGGTTCTGCAGGGTGGAGACGTCCATCCCCCGGAACCAGGCGACCAGCGGGTACGACAGGAAGTACGAGGCCTCGTAGCCGTCGACGTGGTGCTGGGCGCCCTCCAGGGCGTGCAGCAGCACGATGCAGGAGCCGACGGTGAAGATGACGGCCTCGACGAAGTACGCCTGACCGGTGTTGGAGCCCGCGAACCGGGACTTGCGCAGGGCCTTGCCCGGCCTCGACAGCTGGCGGATCACGATCAGCGTCACACAGCCGACCGCGGTGCCCGTGCCGATGAACTCGACGTACATGTTGTACGGCGCCCACGTGCCGATGATCGGCAGCAGCCAGTCGCTCTTGAAGAGCTGACCGAACGCGTTGACGATCGTCAGCAGCAGCGTGTAGAAGCCGATCGCGATGAACCAGTGGGCCAGGCCGATGACACCCCAGCGGTTCATGCGGGTGTGGCCCAGGAACTCACGTACCAGGGTCACACTGCGCTGATACGGGTTGTCAGTCCGGGACCCGGCCGGCACGGGCTGGCCGAGTCGCATGAAGTTGTATACCTGGAGGACGGCGCGGCCGAACAGTGCCACACCGACCACGATCAGGGTCACCGACACGATGATCGCGGCGATTTGCATGGGGGCTCCTGGGGCGGGGCCTAGAAATTACTAAGCGGTAACTTATTTAGTCTGTTTGAGACTACCTCCATATTCCCCCGAGGGGCAGCCCTGCGCGGGGTGACATGGGTCGCTGAGCGCGGCCTGTCGCCCGGTCCGTGCGCGGCCGACGGGCGGCGGCGGCAATCGGATCGTGTTATTCGTACCGAATTGCTACCTTCGCGCCTAACTTAGAGCCGTGCTCTACGGGATCGTCGCCGCCACCGCGGCCCTGCTCCTCGCCGCCGTGCTCGCGGCGTTGCTCCGGATGCCCGCCCTGCGCGTGGGCATCGTCGACCGGCGGCGGCAGCGGCCCCTGCCGGTGCTCGGCGGGCCCGCCGTCGTGGCTGTCACCGGTCTCGTCGCCTGGGCGGGTGAGTGGACGCGGGTCGCCCCGCTCGGGGAAGGCGTCGGGCGGCTGCTCCTCGCCGCGGCCGGACTTGCCGCGCTGGGGCTGGTCGCCGATGTGTGGCGGCTGCGGGCGCGGGTGCTCGTCACCGGTACGGCGGTGGCGGCGGTGTGCGTGGTGCCGTACGACGAGACGGGCGTCGCGGGCGGACTGCTGGCCGTCGGCTGGATCGTCTTCGTCTCCCTCGCCTTCAAGGGGCTCGACCATGCCGACGGGCTGGCCGGCACCGTCGGGGTGGTCACCGCCTTCGGTGCGGGTGCCTGCGCCGCCGCCGAGGTGATGGACGGGCTCGCCGTGCTGCTCAGCGTGTTCGCCGCCGCCCTCACCGGCTTCCTGATGCACAACTGGCATCCCGCACGGATGGGGCTCGGTGCATGCGGGTCGCTGTTCACCGGGTTCTTGCTGTCCTCGGCCGCCGTCATCACGCGCGCGGGGTACGGGCTCGGGGCGAGTGCCGGGGTGCTGTTCTGCCTCGGTGCCGTCGCCGCCGCCGACGCCCTCCTGGTGGTGCTGGCGCGGCGGCTGGGCCGTCGCCCGTCGCCGCGGCGCGGGTCCGGCCATCTCGGGCACCGGCTGCGGCGGCTCGGGCTGACCCCGCAGGGGACGGTCGTGCTCGTGGGGGCCGGTTCCTTCTCCTCGGTGCTCGTGGGCGTGCTCGTGCACACCGGGTGGGTGGGGGAGACGGCCGTGCTGTGGGTGGTGGGAGGGGTGGTGCTCGCGGTTCTCGTCCTCCTCCGGATCCCTGTCCGTGTGCCCCACCGGGTGGCGAATACGCAGGTGGGAGGGCAGTTGCGTGTAAGGAACGGATAAGAGTTGAGCCCAGTTGACTCAGGTCCGTTGACCCGGGCGACCTGCTCGTGCACACTTGAGCCTGTTCCACTCAAGTCAGCTGGAGGAATCAACCATGGCACGTGCGGTCGGCATCGACCTGGGCACGACTAACTCCGTCGTCAGCGTTCTGGAAGGCGGCGAGCCCACCGTCATCACCAACGCCGAGGGCGCCAGGACCACGCCGTCCGTCGTCGCCTTCGCCAAGAACGGCGAGGTGCTGGTCGGTGAGGTGGCCAAGCGCCAGGCGGTCACCAACGTGGACCGGACCATCCGTTCCGTGAAGCGCCACATGGGCACCGACTGGAAGATCGCGCTGGACGGGAAGGACTTCAACCCGCAGCAGATCTCCGCGTTCATCCTGCAGAAGCTGAAGCGGGACGCCGAGGCCTACCTGGGCGAGAAGGTCACGGACGCGGTCATCACCGTCCCGGCCTACTTCAACGACTCCGAGCGTCAGGCCACCAAGGAGGCCGGTGAGATCGCGGGCCTGAACGTCCTGCGCATCGTCAACGAGCCGACCGCCGCCGCGCTGGCCTACGGCCTCGACAAGGACGACCAGACGATCCTCGTCTTCGACCTCGGTGGCGGCACCTTCGACGTGTCCCTCCTGGAGATCGGCGACGGCGTCGTCGAGGTGAAGGCCACCAACGGTGACAACCACCTCGGTGGTGACGACTGGGACCAGCGTGTCGTCGACTACCTGGTCAAGCAGTTCCAGTCCGGCCACGGTGTGGACCTGTCCAAGGACAAGATGGCCCTCCAGCGCCTGCGTGAGGCCGCCGAGAAGGCCAAGATCGAGCTGTCCTCCTCCACCGAGACCTCGATCAACCTGCCCTACATCACGGCGTCCGCCGAGGGCCCGCTGCACCTGGACGAGAAGCTCACCCGCGCCCAGTTCCAGCAGCTGACGGCCGACCTGCTGGAGCGCTGCAAGACGCCGTTCCACAACGTCATCAAGGACGCCGGCATCTCCATCAACGAGATCGACCACGTCGTCCTCGTCGGTGGCTCCACCCGTATGCCCGCCGTCGCCGAGCTCGTCAAGGAGCTGACCGGCGGCAAGGAGGCCAACAAGGGTGTGAACCCGGACGAGGTCGTCGCCATCGGCGCCTCGCTCCAGGCCGGTGTCCTCAAGGGTGAGGTCAAGGACGTCCTGCTCCTCGACGTGACCCCGCTGTCCCTCGGTATCGAGACCAAGGGCGGCATCATGACCAAGCTGATCGAGCGCAACACCACGATCCCGACGAAGCGCTCCGAGATCTTCACGACGGCCGAGGACAACCAGCCGTCCGTGCAGATCCAGGTCTACCAGGGCGAGCGTGAGATCGCGGCCTACAACAAGAAGCTCGGCATGTTCGAGCTGACCGGTCTGCCGCCGGCGCCGCGTGGCGTCCCGCAGATCGAGGTCTCCTTCGACATCGACGCCAACGGCATCATGCACGTCACGGCGAAGGACCTCGGCACGGGCAAGGAGCAGAAGATGACCGTCACCGGCGGCTCCTCGCTGCCGAAGGACGAGGTCGACCGCATGCGCGAGGAGGCCGAGCGCTACGCGGAGGAGGACCACAAGCGCCGCGAGGCCGCCGAGACCCGCAACCAGGGCGAGCAGCTCGTCTACCAGACCGAGAAGTTCCTCAAGGACAACGAGGACAAGGTCCCGGGCGAGGTCAAGACCGAGGTCGAGGCCGCCGTCGAGGAGCTGAAGGCCGCGCTCAAGGGCGAGGACACCGCCGGTATCCGCACCGCCACCGAGAAGGTCGCCGCCGTCTCGCAGAAGCTGGGCCAGGCCATGTACGCCGACGCCCAGGCCGCTGCCGGCGGTCCGGAGGCCGCTCAGGGCGGCAAGGCCGCCGACGACGACGTGGTCGACGCCGAGATCGTCGACGACGAGCGCAAGGACGGTGCAGCGTGACGGAGGAGACCCCGGGCTTCGAGGAGAAGCCCGACGTCCCCTCCGGCGCGACCCCCGACGACGCCGAGTCGAAGGCCGCCCCCGAGGAGGGGGCGGCCCCGGCCGGGGACGGAGCAGCAGACGCGGGCCGGCTGGCCCAGCTGGACCAGGTGCGTACGGCGCTCAGCGAGCGCACGGCGGACCTCCAGCGCCTTCAGGCCGAGTACCAGAACTACCGCCGCCGGGTGGAGCGGGACCGGGTGGCCGTCCGGGAGATCGCCATCGCGAACCTCCTGACCGAGCTGCTTCCGGTGCTCGACGACATCGGGCGCGCACGGGAACACGGCGAACTGGTCGGCGGGTTCAAGTCCGTCGCCGAGTCGCTGGAGACCGTCGCCGCCAAGATGGGCCTGCAGCAGTTCGGCAAGGAGGGCGAGCCCTTCGACCCGACGATCCACGAGGCCCTGATGCACTCGTACGCGCCGGACGTCAAGGAGACGACCTGCGTGGCGATCCTGCAGCCCGGGTATCGCATCGGCGAGCGCACCATCCGCCCCGCGCGGGTGGCCGTCGCCGAACCGCAGCCCGGCGCGCAGACCGGCAAGGGCGAGGGCGCCGAGGAGAGCGCGGCGGCCGACGACAAGGACAGCGGTGGCCCGGACGAGGGCTGACGCAGGGATCGACGGGGCCCACAGGAAGGGGGTGCGTCGGGGATGAGCACCAAGGACTTCATCGAGAAGGACTACTACAAGGTCCTCGGCGTCCCCAAGGACGCCACCGAGGCCGAGATCAAGAAGGCGTACCGGAAGCTCGCCCGCGAGTTCCACCCGGACGCCAACAAGGGCAACGCCAAGGCCGAGGAGCGCTTCAAGGAGATCTCCGAGGCGAACGACGTCCTCGGCGACCCCAAGAAGCGCAAGGAGTACGACGAGGCACGCGCCCTGTTCGGCAACGGCGGCTTCCGCCCCGGGCCGGGTGCCGGCGGCTCCTTCAACTTCGACCTCGGCGACCTCTTCGGGGGCGGCGGGGGCGCCCAGGGCGGCGGCTTCGGCGGCGGAATCGGTGACGTCTTCGGAGGGCTGTTCAACCGGGGCGGTGCCACCGGCACCCGTACCCAGCCCCGGCGCGGCCAGGACATCGAGTCCGAGGTCACGCTGAGCTTCACGGAGGCCATCGAGGGCGCCACGGTGCCCCTCAGAATGTCCTCCCAGGCCCCGTGCAAGGCCTGTTCCGGCACCGGCGACAAGAACGGCACACCGCGTGTGTGCCCCACCTGCGTCGGCACCGGGCAGGTCGCCCGGGGTTCGGGCGGCGGCTTCTCGCTCACCGACCCCTGCCCCGACTGCAAGGGCCGCGGCCTGATCGCCGAGCACCCCTGCCTGGAGTGCAAGGGCAGCGGGCGCGCCAAGTCGTCGAGGACCATGCAGGTCCGCATCCCGGCCGGGGTGACCGACGGCCAGCGCATCAGGCTGCGCGGCAAGGGCGCGCCCGGCGAGCGGGGCGGCCCGGCGGGTGACCTGTACGTGGTCGTGCACGTCGGTGACCACCCGGTCTTCGGGCGCAAGGGCGACAACCTCACCGTCACCGTGCCGGTGACGTTCGCCGAGGCCGCTCTCGGCGGCGAGGTGAGGGTGCCGACCCTGGGCGGTCCCCCCGTCACCCTGAAGCTGCCGGCGGGCACACCCAACGGCCGTACTATGCGTGCGCGGGGAAAGGGCGCGGTCCGCAAGGACGGCACCCGCGGCGACCTCCTGGTCACCGTCGAGGTGAGTGTTCCGAAGGACCTGTCGGGGAAGGCTCGTGACGCACTGGAGGCGTATCGCGAGGCGACTGCGGGTGAGGACCCGCGTGCGGAGCTGTTCGAGGCCGCGAAGGGAGACTGAGAGAGAGATGGACGGCCGTCGGCGTAACCCGTATGAACTGACCGAGGAAACCCCGGTCTACGTCATCTCGGTGGCGGCCCAGCTCTCCGGACTCCACCCGCAGACGCTGCGCCAGTACGACCGCCTGGGCCTGGTCTCCCCGGACCGGACCGCCGGGCGGGGCCGCCGCTACTCGGCCCGCGACATCGAGCTGCTCCGCCAGGTGCAGCAGTTGTCGCAGGACGAAGGCATCAACCTGGCCGGTATCAAGCGCATCATCGAACTGGAGAACCACGTCGCCGCGCTCCAGTCCCGCGTCGCGGAACTGGAGGCGGCCCTGGACGGCGCGGCGGCGACGATGCGGCAGCGCGAGGCCGCCGTACACGCCTCCTACCGCCGCGACCTGGTTCCGTACCAGGAGGTCCAGCAGAGCAGCGCGCTGGTCGTGTGGCGGCCCAAGCGGCAGCAGTCCTCGGACTGACCTTCACGTCCACTGAAAGCCTGCAGTGGAAAGGGGCCCGGATTCCGGGCCCCTTTTCGCGTGCTCAGGGGAGGAGGACGGCGTAGTCCGCTCCCGGCGCCGACTCGGTGCCGTCCGCGTACTGCGCGGTCACCCAGTAGTAGTGGGTGGTGCCGCTCGTGGCGCCGGTGTCGGTGTAGGAGGTCTGCGTGGTGGCCGCCAGCTTCTCGTAGGCGTGCGTGTCCGGGTTCCAGCGGTAGACCTGGTAGCCGGTGGCATCGGCCACCGCGTTCCAGCTCAGTCCGACGACGCCGTTGCCCGGGGAGGCCTCCACCTGGACCGGCGAGCCGTCCGGGGTCGGCACGCTCGGGGTGGTGTCCAGCTCGGTCGCGTTCACGATGTTCGGCGAACGGGTCCACTCGTAGTGGGAGTTCCCGTCGTCGTCGACGGCGTCGATGAAGAAGCAGCGCTCCTCGCCGTCCGGGAGGGTGGGGTAGTCGTACGAGGTCGTGCTGGTGGACAGCCACTCCGCCGCGTAGACCAGGCAGACCTTCTCCCCGTCCGGCTCCGCCTCGTCGACAGGGTGGAGTTCGCCGGCGTAGACGACGTACCGGGCGAGGTCGGGCGTCGGGTTGGCGTCCCACGCGAGGTGGAAGCCGTAGCCGGTCGGGCTGACCGTCAGCCCGGTGACCGCGGACGGCGGGGTCAGGTCCTCGTGGACCCCGCTGACCGCGGCCGACCGCGCGGACTCGTTGCCCGCGGCGTCGACGGCCGTGACGCGGTAGTAGTACCGCGTGCCCTCGGTGCCGGACGCGTCGAGGTAGGACGGCTGGCCGGCGGTGGCGATACGGCTGTAGGTGCCGTCGGCGCTCGTGGCGCGGTACACGCGGTAGGTGCCCGCGTCCGCGACCGTGCCCCACGCGAGGCTCACCCCGTCGCCGCCGCTGTCGGCGCTCACTCCGGCGGGGGCGGCGGGCGGGGTCCGGTCGGCGGTGGTGACGGGCAGGTCGGCGGTGCCGGCGGAGACATTGCCGGCGCGGTCGTAGGCGCGCACCTCGTAGTAGTAGGTCGCGCCGGTCGTGGGCGGGCTGTCGGTGTAGGAGGTCGCCGTCGTGGCGGCCACCTTCGTCCAGCTGCTGCTGTCCTTCAGGCGCCGGTAGACCTTGTATCCCGCGAGGTCCATCTCCTTGTTCTTCGCCCAGGCGAGCTTGGCCTTGCCGGTGGCCGGGTCGTAGGAGACGGAAGCCCCGGTCGGGGTGAGGGGCTTGACGGTGTCGACGTCGGCGGAGGTGCGGGGTGTGTAGCCGAACTTGACGTTGGCGGTGCCCGTCCAGTTGACGAAGTCGACGCGCAGGGTGTGCTTGCCGGACGGGATCGTCAGGTTGAGCGTCTTGGACACCGTGGACGAGACGTTCTTCCACAGGTCGATCTTGCGGGTGCCGTCGAGGTAGACGCGGATGCCGTCCTGGGCGGAGGCGGTGAGGGCGAAGGGGCCGCCGGAACCGAAGTCCCTCGTCACCGTCCAGCGGACGCCGAAGTAGTTGCTGGGCAGGCCCGTAGCGGGGGCACCGGTGCCCCAGTTCTGGTCGATGACGTCGTCGCAGTCGGTCTTCGCCGGAGTGCCGGAGAAGGTGGTGTTCGCGAAGAACTGGCGTTTGTAGACGGGGGAGGTGCAGGTGGTCGCGGCGGAGGCGGGCGCGGTGGTCGCGGTGAGCAGTCCCCCGGCGGTGGCGAGCACGACGGCGGTGGCGGCCGACGCCGTCGTGTGTCTGGCTGGATTCATTCGATCCTCTGGTCATGATCACGACGGCTGCCGTCAGCCGTCGTGATCATGACCAGCGAGGAAGGGTGTTGGTTGTACGAATCTTTGTCGACCCATGAACGCTCCTTGAACAGAATATTCCGTAAAGGGCGTTTGGAGGGGATTTCGCACCTTCCCCGCAGACACAGCGGTGCGTGTCGTTGCGTACTCGTTAAGTAGTTCTGCTTGACGCCGGGTGGAGCCCCCGCGTTGTCTTTCAGACACCTGGGTGGCGTAAAGCCGCCCATGTCCGCAACACACCCGAAGTGAGCCCCCGAATGCGCCGAATCGCCATCTCCATGGCCGCATCCACGATGACCCTCTCGCTTGCCGGCTGCGGCATGCTGAACGCGACGGGGGACGGCGACGCGAGCGCGAGCCCGACGGCCGGTGACGACGTCAAGGTGGGGCTGTTGCTGCCGGAGACGGCGAACACGCGTTACGACAAGTTCGACTACCCCATCATCAGGGACAAAGTAGCCGAACTCACCCACAAAAAGGGCAAGGTGCAATACGCGAACGCGAACGCGGACGCCGCCCGGCAGGCCGACCAGATGCAGCAGATGATCAACGACAAGGTCGACGTCATCCTGCTGGACGCGGTCGACTCGCACGCCGTCGCCGAGCAGGTGCAGAAGGCCAAGGACGCGGGCATCCCGGTCATCGCCTACGACCGGCTCGCCGAGGGTCCGATCTCCGCGTACATCTCCTTCGACAACGACCTCGTCGGCGAGGTGCAGGCCCGCTCCCTGCTGGCGGGCATGGGCCCCGACCGCGCCGCCTCCGACAAGATCGTGATGATGAACGGCTCGCCCACCGACCCGAACGCCAAGCAGTTCAAGGAGGGCGCGCTGTCGGAGCTGGACGGCAAGGTGCAGATCGCGGCGAGCTACGACACCAAGGAGTGGAAGCCGGAGATCGCCCAGGCCTACATGGCCCAGGCGATCAGTCAGATCGGCAAGGACAACATCGCCGGCGTCCTGGCCGCCAACGACGGCGTAGCGGGCGGTGTCATCAAGGCCCTGAAGGCGGCCGGCGTCACCCATCTGCCCCCGATCACCGGACAGGACTCCGAACTGGACGCCGTCCAGCGGGTCCTCGACGGTGAGCAGTACATGAGCGTGTACAAGCCCTACCCGGACGAGGCCGAGGCCGCCGCCCAGATCGCCGTCGCCAAGGTCCAGGGCAGGGACATGCAGTTCGACGCCCTCACCCAGGACAAGGTCGACAGCCCCACCATCAAGAACATCCCCTCGAAGCTCGTCCAGGTGAACGCCCTGACCAAGAGCAAGATCGAGGAGACGGTGATCGCGGACGGGATCTACACGGTCGACGAGATCTGCACCGCGAAGTACAAGGCGGACTGCGCGGCGATCGGGCTCAAGTAGCCGTGCCGGTGCCGTTCGCACGGTGGGAGCAGCGGGCCCCGGCCGGACTGGGGGCAGCCCGGCCGGAACCGCCCCGGGTGTCCAGTATCCGGGGGAAGCGGTAACAACGATGCCTCGGCCGGCCTCGGCGCACCACCGTCATCTTGTTGCAGCGGGAAGTGCGGAGGCCGGGCGATAACGTGACATACCCCATGATTGTCCCGCCCCTGGCGCGATGAGCCGTGTTGCGGACCTGGTCGGCGCCGCGCATAGTTGCGCTGCGAAGAGGCAGACACCGGGGGTGAAATGGGCGATGGCCGAGCGCGGGGCGAAGCATCCACATGGTGTCGACCGACTGTGCGAGGCCGGGGATCGTGTGTATTCCCGGGCTGTGCGCCGGGGGCGGGTGCCGCGCACGGACGCCGATCCGGTGCCCTGTCTCCTTGAACTGGCGCTGCTGCATCCCGACCCCGACGACATGGACTGGCTGGTGCCGACCTCCCCGCAGGAGGTCATGACCCGGCTGCTGCGCGGGGTCTACGACGAGGTCAGGGAGAGTCAGCGGCGGGTGGGCTCGGCGGTCGCCGCCTTCGAGTGGTACGCCGCCCTGGGACAGGATCGGCAGATGCCGGCGGCGCCGGGCGGGGGCGCCGCGATCCGGGTCCTGGACGGGCTCTCCCGCATCCAGGCCGCGATGGACGAGGCCACGCAGGCGTGCACCACCGAGGTGCTCTCGGTGCAGCCCGGCGGCATCCGCCGTGAGGCCGAACTGACCGAGGGCCTGCACCGGGCGCTGGCGCTGCGCGGCCGGGGCGTACGCATGCGCGACCTGTACACCCACGTCGCCCGGCACGGCCAGGGCCTGCTCAACTACCTCGACCTGATGGGCGGCGCGGTCGAGGCACGCACCCTGGACGAGGTCATCGACCGCCTCATCCTCTTCGACCGCACGGTGGCCTTCATCCCGGCCAACACCGAACGCACGATGGCCCTGGAACTGCGCCACCCGGCACTGGTCGAATACCTCGTCACGGTCTTCGAACGCCTGTGGCGCCTGGCGATCCCGCTCACCGCCGCGCTTCCCGACACCGGCATCGAGGGCATTTCGCATCGCGAACAGTCCATCGCCGCGCTGCTCGCCGAGGGCCACCAGGACGCGGTCATCGCCGAACGCCTCGGCATCAGCGTGCGCACCTGCCGCGCCCACATCGCCCGCCTGTCGGAGACCCTGGGCGCGGCGAGCCGCACACAACTCGGCGTCCGGATAGCCCAGGTGGGCCTGGACGGTTCCCGCAGGCCGTCCGCCCCGAACATGTTCGGCCTTCCGGGCCAGGAGTCCCCGAGCATCCACTGACCCCTGCCGGTATTACGGGCTCTCCTCGCCCTCCTCCTGCGACTGCGCCAGAATCCCGGAGCGGCCGATGAGGTAGCCGAGTTGGGCGCGGCTCTCGCTGCCGAGGGTGTCGGCGAGTTTGGCGATGTGCACGCGGGCGGTGCGGATGTTCATGCCGAGGCGGTCGGCGATGACGGCGTCGGTGTGGCCTTCGACGAGGAGGGCGGCGATGGCTTGCTGGCGGGGGGTGATGCCGTTCAGGGAGGGGCGTTGAACGGCTTGGGGAAACACGGGGGTTGCCAGGTGCCAGAGCCGGTCGAAGAATGCGGCCAGGTAGCCGACCACCGCCGGCTGTCGGACTTCCACGGCGGCAGTGCGGTCGGTGTTCGCGGGCAGGAAGGCCACGGTGCGGTCGAAGATGATCATCCGGTCGGTGATCTCGTCCAGACTGCGAGCCTGGGCATCGCCCTTCAGCTGCTCCTGGTAACTGACGACGGCGGGAAGATGGCGCAGCGTGTCGTGATACAGCGTGCGGATGCGGCCTCCCCGGTCCAGCAGAGCTTGGTCGCGTCGCATAGCGACGGTCTGGGAGGCGAGTCCCCGCGGGCCGCCGAGGCCGTGGTAGGGCTGGACACACAAGGCTTCTGAGCGAGCCTCGGCCATGGCCTCGGTGATGGCCAGGTTGATCCGCTCGGTACCGCTGAGGAGCCGTAGCATCGGGGTATCGGCGCCGACGGCGGGGTCCACTCTGAGTTGCAAGAATGGTTCGAACTGTTCCACCAACCGGTCCTCGCGCAGGCGTTCGTCCGCAATGCGGGCAGCCGATGTGCGTAGGAGTCGGTGCAGGGCGGCTGCGGGGGTGACCGGTTCGAGCCGGTCGGGGTCGTGGAGCGCTGGGTGTAACAGGCCGAAGTCGATCAGGCAGGGCGTCCCATCGGCAGCCGTGGCGCTTACGTTTCCCTCGCGCAGCGCACGTTCGTACAGTTCCGCCCCCGAGACACAAAGTTCCTCGACACCGTGCTCCGGGTGCGGTCTCGGCGCGAGGGTCACCGTGTGGCTCCCTGCTCCGGGAGCGTGGCGTCCTTGTCGAGGATTCCCGACTGGGCGATGAGGTAGCCGAGCTGGGCGCGGCTGCCGCTGCCCAGGGCTTGGGCGAGTTTGGCGATGTGCGCTCGGCAGGTGCGGACGTTCATCCCGAGCCGGCGCGCGATGGCCTCGTCCACATGGCCTTCGACCAGGAGCTTGGCGATGGAGTGCTGGACTTCTGTGATGCCTGCAGCGTCGACTGTATATGGGCCGCTCGTGCTCATCGGGACAGCGCGGACCCACAGGTACTCGAACACCTTCATGAGATAGCGGACCAGCCCGGGGTGGCGCAGCTCCAGAGCGATCTTCTGGTCGTCGCGGGCCGGTATGAAGGCGACGGCGCCATCACAGATGATCAGGCGCTCGACCAGTTCATCAATGGTGCGGTACTCGACCCTGCCGCCCGAGAGCTGGGCAGCATAGGCGAGCTTCTCTGGGTTGTAGCGTGCGGTGTGCTGGTAGAGGCTCCGGATCTCGACCCCACGTTCTAGTAGGGCCCGGTCTCGCTCAAGTCCCTTCAGCAGGCTGCTCTCCGAAATACGATCGGACGGCTGAACGGTGAGAAGCTCCGTTTGGACCTGGGCTGTGGCAAGGTTGAGCGCCGCGTTGATCCGCTCTCCGCCCTCCAGGACGGTGACGGAGTCGCTAGGGGCGTGCGCCTCCCTACTGAGGGTCATGAACGGCTCAAAGACCTGTGCGAGTTCGATTGACAGTTGCCTGCGTTCAGCGATCTCGTGCTCGATGGGGCCGAGCTGTCGCGCCAGGGCGACTGCTGGAGGGACTGGTCGCAGCCAGGCGGAGTCGTCCGTATCCGGCTGGAGCAGGGCGAGATCGACCAGGCACGGGGCGGACTCCGCTTCCGAGCGAGCGACTCGTCCAGCACGCAGCGCGGCGGCGTAAAGGCGGTTGCCTTCGGCGCATAGCTCGGCTACTGCATGAGGATGTACAGGTTTTGCCCGACTTGTCGCCAATTCTCCACCCCCCAGGGTCCTGAACATGCAGGAACATGATGCACCGATTGTGTGGCCATCACGTGCCTGAATGAGCCATCGTCATACCTGACGGGGGAAAAGGGGACCTTCAAGTGAGGACGAAGCTGACCATGCGCAACAGACTGCTTCGCTCGGTACTTGGCGCTGCCCTTTCCGCCCTGGCAGCTCTCGGGATCCTGAGTGGCGTCGCTGGCGGGAAAGGCACTGTCCGGGCGATCACCGAGTGGCCCATTGTGGTCTCGCAGACCGATGCGATGGTCGGCGGAGCCGGGAGCTGACGTGACCACTCCACCTGACGATCGATCCTTCCGCCGCGAGATGGCCACCGCCTACCGGTCCGGCTGGCACTTCATCGACCTGGTCACCGCCATCCCCCACAGCGGTGACTCGCTGATGGTGACCGTCTTCGGTGAACCGGTCGTCGTCGCCCGGGACGAGGACGGTGACGTGCGGGCCTACCGGTGCCTGCGCAAGCCCCGGGGTGCGCCGCAGCCGGTGCGCTGTGCCATCCGGTACGGCATGATCTTTGTGAACCTGGACCAACGAGACCATCGGGTGGCAGAGCCGGATGTCTCCGACATAAGAACCATCTCGGCCACCCCCCGCAGTGCCTGACGCGATTCCCCCGTCGTAAAAGATCGCTCAGGCGCTTCCCCCCGCAGCGGCGTCACCGTGACCTGAACACGGTGACGCCGCTGTCGTTCGTGGGGACATTTCAGGGTATGGGTGCGCTTCTACAGTGGCTGAAATCAGTCTGTTCAGCCATGCCCCAGCGCCCGCTCCACCCTGATCTCGATCACCACCCGTGAGGGATTCGGGGACGGTGTCCGCTCGTACCGTTCGGCGTACCGGCGTTCCGCCTCGGCGACCCGTTCCGGCTCGGTGCGGACCGTCGCCCTGCCCTCCAGCGTGGCCCAGCGCCGGCCGTCCACCTGGCACACGGCCACCCGCGCGCCCGCGGGGCCGGCGTCGGCCGCGCGGATGTACGCCACCTTCGCGCTCGTCTTGTTCGTGATCACCCGGGCCAGGCCCGCCTCCGGGTCGTACGTCACCCCGACCGGGACCACGTGCGGGCTGCCGTCCGGGCGGATCGTCGTCAGCGTGCACAGGTGCCGCTCCCGCCAGAAGGCCAGGTATGTGCTGTCCAGGGCCGCTGGGTCTATCGAGTGCTTCGAAGGCATGGGAGAAAACTAGCCCCGTTGCCTTGAGCGGAATCGACTCAACTTTGTGTATGTTGGTAGTGGCAGTAGCCGTAGTGGGACACGTGGCCGAGTAGGAGAGCGCGAACGTGGACGCCGAGCTGACCAACAGGAGCCGGGAAGCGATCAACGCGGCCGGCAGTCGGGCCGTGACCGAAGGGCACCCGGACCTCACGCCTGCCCATCTGCTCCTCGCCCTGCTCGCGGGGCAGGAGAACGAGAACATCACCGACCTGCTCGCCGCCGTCGACGCCGACCAGGCCGCCGTACGCTCCGGGGCGGAGAAGATCCTCGCGTCGCTGCCCAGCGTGACCGGGTCCACCGTTGCGCCGCCGCAGCCCGACCGCGAGCTGCTCGCCGTCATCGCGGACGCCGGTGAGCGGGCGAAGGAACTCGGTGACGAGTATCTGTCCACCGAGCATCTGCTCATCGCGATCGCCGCCAAGGGCGGTCGCGTGGCCGAGGTGCTCAAGGCGCAGGGCGCCGATGCGAAGAAGTTGCAGGAGGCCTTCGACAAGGCCAGGGGAGGACGCCGCGTGACCACCGCCGACCCAGAGGGCCAGTACAAGGCCCTGGAGAAGTTCGGCACCGACTTCACCGCCGCCGCCCGTGAGGGGCGCCTGGACCCCGTCATCGGGCGGGACCAGGAGATCCGGCGGGTCGTACAGGTGCTCAGCCGCAGGACCAAGAACAACCCCGTCCTCATCGGCGAGCCCGGGGTCGGCAAGACCGCCGTCGTCGAGGGGCTCGCCCAGCGGATCGTCAAGGGCGATGTGCCGGAGTCGCTCAAGGACAAGCGGCTCGTCGCCCTCGACCTCGGCGCCATGGTCGCCGGTGCCAAGTACCGCGGTGAGTTCGAGGAGCGGCTGAAGGCCGTGCTCGCCGAGATCAAGGAATCCGACGGGCGGATCATCACCTTCATCGACGAGCTGCACACCGTCGTGGGGGCCGGCGCCGGCGGCGACTCCGCCATGGACGCCGGGAACATGCTCAAGCCCATGCTCGCCCGCGGTGAGCTGCGCATGGTCGGCGCCACCACGCTGGACGAGTACCGGGAGCGGATCGAGAAGGACGCCGCCCTGGAGCGGCGGTTCCAGCAGGTGCTGGTCAGCGAGCCCTCCGTCGAGGACACCATCGCCATTCTGCGCGGGCTCAAGGGGCGGTACGAGGCCCACCACAAGGTGCAGATCGCCGACAGCGCGCTCGTGGCCGCCGCCGCCCTCTCCGACCGGTACATCACCTCCCGCTTCCTTCCCGACAAGGCCATCGACCTGGTGGACGAGGCCGCCTCCCGGCTGCGCATGGAGATCGACTCCTCGCCCGTCGAGATCGACGAACTCCAGCGCGCCGTCGACCGGCTGCGGATGGAGGAGCTGGCGATCGGCCAGGAGACCGACCCGGCCTCGCGCGAGCGGCTGGAGAAGCTGCGCCGTGACCTCGCCGACAAGGAAGAGGAACTGCGCGGACTCACCGCCCGCTGGGAGAAGGAGAAGCAGTCCCTCAACCGCGTCGGTGAGCTGAAGGAGAAGCTGGACGACCTGCGCGGCCAGGCCGAACGCGCCCAGCGCGACGGCGACTTCGACACCGCCGCCAAACTGCTCTACGGCGAGATCCCGGCCGTGGAGAAGGAGCTGGAGGCCGCCTCCGAGGCCGAGGAGGAGGCAGCCAGGGACACCATGGTCAAGGAAGAGGTCGGCTCCGACGACATCGCCGACGTCGTCGCCGCCTGGACCGGCATCCCCGCCGGCCGCCTCCTGGAGGGCGAGACGCAGAAACTGCTGCGCATGGAGGAGGAGATCGGCAAGCGGCTGATCGGACAGACGGAGGCCGTACGGGCCGTGAGCGATGCCGTACGGCGGTCCCGGGCGGGTATCGCCGACCCCGACCGGCCCACCGGGTCGTTCCTCTTCCTCGGCCCCACCGGCGTCGGCAAGACAGAACTCGCCAAGGCGCTCGCCGACTTCCTCTTCGACGACGAACGGGCCATGGTCCGCATCGACATGTCCGAGTACAGCGAGAAGCACAGCGTGGCCCGGCTGGTCGGCGCGCCTCCCGGGTACGTCGGCTACGAGGAGGGCGGCCAGCTGACCGAGGCCGTACGACGGCGGCCGTACACCGTCGTGCTGCTGGACGAGGTCGAGAAGGCCCACCACGAGGTCTTCGACATCCTGCTGCAGGTGCTGGACGACGGGCGCCTGACGGACGGCCAGGGACGTACGGTCGACTTCCGCAACACCATCCTGGTGCTCACCTCCAACCTGGGCAGCCAGTTCCTGGTCGACCCCATCAGCAGCGAGGCGGAGAAGAAGGAGCAGGTGCTCGAGGTCGTACGGGCGTCCTTCAAGCCGGAGTTCCTCAACCGGCTCGACGACCTCGTCGTCTTCTCCGCCCTCAGCAAGGACGAGCTGTCCCGGATCGCCCGGCTCCAGATCGACCGGCTGGCGGCCCGGCTCGCCGAGCGCCGGCTCACCCTGGACGTCACGCCCGAGGCGCTGGCCTGGCTGGCGCAGGAGGGCATGGACCCGGCCTACGGCGCCCGTCCGCTGCGCCGCCTGGTGCAGACCGCCATCGGCGACCGGCTCGCCAAGGAGATCCTCTCCGGCGAGATCAAGGACGGCGACACGGTCCGTGTGGACCGCTTCGGCGAGGGGCTGCTGGTGGGTCCCGCGACCGGCAAGACGCTCTGAGGCGGGGCAGACACCGTGCGACACGGCCGGGCCACCGTGTGACGCGGGTCCACTGCCCGCGTCACACGGTGAACGCCGAGAAGGACACCCGGGCGGTGCCTGCGCTCTCGTAGGTCACGTTCACGACGACCGCGTTCGCGTCGACACCGTCCGGGGGCGGATGGGCATCGGAGTTCAGGTTCAGGCAGAGGTCCGCACCCTCGTCGCAGAGGTCCGTGCCGGGTGCCGGCCCCTGCAGGTAGGTGGCCTTCAGCCAGCCGCGCACGTCCGCCCTCGGCATCCGGAAACCGGCCTCGTAGTCGGTGTCCTGCCAGGCCTGCACCGTGCAGTGCGTGTCGTACGCCCCGGTCGGCAGCCTCGCGCCGCCGAAGGACAGCGCCTCTGCGCACGACACCTTCTCGGGCGCTCCGCCGAGCGGGTAGTCCGACAGCGCCGACTTCACCACCAGCACCACCATCCACGCCAGGAGCAGTCCTGGCAGCGCCAGGACTGCCGCGACCAGACCCCACCGTGTCCGGCCGCGCCCCTCGCCCCCGGCCGTCCGCCGTTCCCGCACCCTGCCCTCCCCCTACCGGGTCATCACGATGGACCGGATCATGTCAGCCATGGGCTGACAGGCGGCGTCGGGGCTTGCCACCCCCCTCCCCGCATGGGGGAGGATGGCGGAATCCGCATGAAGGGAAAATTACGGTGAGCATCGACCCGTCCTCGATTCCGAACTTCGGGGGCCAGCCCGAACCGCAGCCCCAGGGACCGGCCGGCCCCGTCGTCCCGGATCAGGACCTCGTGAAGCAGCTCCTGGACCAGATGGAGCTGAAGTACGTCGTCGACGAGGAGGGTGACCTCGCGGCGCCGTGGGAGCAGTTCCGCACGTACTTCATGTTCCGTGGGGAGGCCGAGCAGTCGGTCTTCTCGGTGCGGACCTTCTACGACCGCCCCCACCCGATCAGCGCCAAGCCCGCGCTGCTGGAGGCCATCGACGACTGGAACCGGCGCACGCTGTGGCCGAAGATGTACACGCACACCCATGACGACGGCACCGTCCGCCTCATCGGTGAGGCGCAGATGCTGATCGGCACCGGTGTCGCGTTGGAGCACTTCGTCTCCTCCACGGTCAGCTGGGTGCGGGCCGCGATCGAGTTCGACAAGTGGCTCGTGGACCAGCTCGGCCTGGAGCAGGAGGTCAACGACGCGGAGAAGCCCGAGGAAGACGGAGAGTAGGCGAGTCCGGCCGGATCCGGGGGCGGCAGCCCCCGGACGGTGCTCAGATGCGCCGAAGCCGCTCGGCCGCCTCCCGCAGGACCTCCTCCTTCTTGCAGAACGCGAACCGCACGAACGGGGCCCCGGCCTCCCGGTCGTCGTAGAACACCGCGTTCGGAATGGCCACCACGCCCGCCCGCTCCGGCAGGGCGCGGCAGAAGGCGAAGCCGTCCTTCTCGCTGAGGGGGCGGATGTCGGTGGTGATGAAGTAGGTCCCGGCCGTCCTGAACACCTCGAAACCGGCCTGGGCCAGCCCCTCCGCCAGGATGTCCCGGCGTGTGCGCATGTCCCGGCGGAAACCGTCGAAGTAGGAGTCGGGCAGGGCGAGCGCCTCGGCCACCGCGTACTGGAAGGGGCCCGAGGAGACGTACGTCAGGAACTGCTTCGCCGAGCGGACCGCCGTCACCAGGCCCGGTGATGCCGTCACCCAGCCGACCTTCCAGCCGGTGAAGGAGAACGTCTTGCCGGCCGAACCGATGGTCACCGTGCGCTCCCGCATCCCGGGGAACGTGGCGAGCGGCACGTGCTCGGCGTCGTCGAAGACCAGGTGCTCGTAGACCTCGTCGGTGACCACCAGCAGGTCCCGGTCGACCGCCAGTTCCGCGATCGCGGCCAGCTCCGCGCGGGTGAGGACGGTGCCGGTCGGGTTGTGCGGGGTGTTGATCAGCAGCAGGCGGGTGCGGTCGGTGACCGCCGCCCGCAGCTCGTCCAGGTCGAGACGGAATCCGGCACCCCCGTCGGTGTGCGGGCGCAGCGTCACCGGTACGCGCCGGCCGCCCGCCATGGCGATGCTCGCCGCGTAGGAGTCGTAGTACGGCTCCAGGGCGATCACCTCGTCGCCGGGTTCGAGCAGCGCCAGCAGACAGGCCGCGATCGCCTCCGTGGCGCCCGCGGTGACCAGGACCTCGGTGTCGGGGTCGTAGGTGAGGCCGTAGCGGCGCAGCTGGTGCTCAGCGATCGCGGAGCGCAGCTCGGGGATGCCCGGCCCCGGCGGGTACTGGTTGCCGCGGCCGTCGCGCAGTGCCCGCACGGCGGCCTCGCGGACCTCCTCGGGTCCATCCGTGTCGGGAAAGCCCTGGCCGAGGTTGATCGACCCGGTCCGGACCGCGAGGGCGGACATCTCGGCGAAGATGGTCGTCCCGAACTCGGCGAGCCGGCGGTTGAGGTAGGGGCGCGCGGTGGAGGTCATGCGGGTCATCCTGCGCCCAGGTCACGGACTTCCTCAACCGGCCTTCGCCGGCGGGCAGCCGTGCCGTGCCCGCAGCCCGGTCCCTGCCGGCTTCGGGGATCGTTGACACCCGGTGTGGTCCAGTCCACAATGCGATCAGGAAAACCTTCCAACTCGGGCCTCCGGGGGCGGCGTTACCCCTGGAGGACGGTGCCAGTGACCGTCCCGTGCCCAGCGGAGTGAGCGTCGAGTGACTCACTTCGCCAGGTGCGGGTCGGCCAGGCCCGCCTGACGCCGGAGGTTTCCGATGCAGGATGACAACACAACAGAGCGCCCGCGCACCAACATGGTGATCGTCGTGATCCCGGTGCCACCAGCGGAGGACGAAGGGCAGGTGAGCCCCGGTCCTCGGTGGGTTACGCGGAAGCGACATAACAAAAAATGTCGGATTCCAGTAAAAAGTATCATTTATTCCGTGTTTTCGGGTATAGTTGCTAAATTTGTGGCTCAATATGTTGATGACGGTTTTCTAAACAAACTGCTTGAGATGCTTCACCACTTCCTCTGAGTGAACGGCCCCGGGGCTGAAGCCCACGGGGCCGTTTCGCGTTCCTGGCCCGGCGCAGGTCAAGGGCCGTTTCTCCTGAGAGTCCCTCAGAACTTCCTCAACTGTGCTTTGGACCCCGGACCGGTCGGGCATCTGCCGGTTGCCGCGCACAGCGCGGCAGCAGCGGCAGGCAGTCTGCGAGGCGCCCACGGGGGGCCGCTTCGGGGGAACGGAAAAGGAAGGTGGCGCCATGGGCACCGTGGTGGGTGTGGTGGCGGTGGGGGTCGTGTTCGCGCTGATCGTGGCCTCCTCGGCCCGTAGCGACAAGCGCGACAAGCGGCGGCGCACGTCCCGTGGCGGGCGCGGGTCGTCCGGCGCGGGCAGCAGCAGCAGCTGGTGGGCCGGCGCCGACGACAGCGGATCGTCGTCGTCCGGCGGTCACCACTCTGGACACTCGTGCGGCGGTCACTCGTCCTGCGGGTCTTCGTGCGGTTCCTCATGCGGCGGAGGCGGCTGCGGGAGCAGTGGCTGAGGGGCGCTCGGCGGCTTGTCTTCCGCGCCAGGCGTACGCCGTAGTTGAACAGTTGAGCTGTGGAGCCCTCTGAGGGATGGAAACCCGACGAAGTTGGGTAAAAACACTGTGGCACCGCCGGTGTTCGTGATTCCCTCTAAAGCACCAAGCAGCCCTCGGACGCCCCGCAGACACCCCGTCCCGCCGGGCCGGCCGGGCACACCGGGCCGACATGGCGATCACCCGGTGTCGACCGAGGTGCGCCGGACCACACCCCCTCCTTGCGTGTTAGCGGAGCCGACCCATGCTCACGACCCTGAACACCTCCTACACCGATACGCGCGCTGCCGATCTCGCCTGGGCCCTCGGGCGTGAACCGCTTCCCGCCCTGGCCACCCTCGACCTGGAACTGACCGGTGCCACCCTGCAGTTGAGGCTGCTCGGCGCCTCTCACCAGGTCCTGCTGGACGAGGAGCGGGGCAGCTGTTCGGAGACGGTCGCGTGCATCCCCGGCTCCAGCACCCCGCTGCCGCTCGGCGTCGCCAAGCGCGTGGGGGACTGGGAGTACGAGTTCGCGGCCCGGGTGGAACTGCTCACGCCCGGCTCGTTCGCGGGCCGCGCCCAGGAGTTGCTGGCCCTGGTCTCCGACCATCCGCACGGCCTCGCCGGGGTCTTCCCGGGCAGCCCGCACGCGTTCACGGCCATGCTGGCCCAGCGGCACGACGGCCAGGTGCAGTGGCGCACCTGGCACGCCTACCCGCAGGACGGCCAGCTGGTCGCGACGCGCACCCGGGTCGGCGTACGCGTCCCGGTGGGCCGGCGCGGCTAGGGCCTGCCCGGCGGATCACTCCCGGGGCGACATAAACCCGCAAGGCGTCAATCGCCCTTAGTTCCACACGTGTGGGTGACGAAGCGTGCCGAGTGTGTGACGTAACGTCGCAGCGTGATCGAATCGCACGCTCCCGCGCCCCCGGTCGCCGCGCCCCGGACAGGCCCCGCGCGGCTGCCCGTCCGGCCCGGCACCGGGCGGTTCCTGGTCCTCGTGTGCGTCTTCGTGTGCGCGGCCTGCGGGCTCGTCTACGAACTCGAACTCGTCGCGTTCGCCTCGTACCTGATCGGTGACTCGGTCACCCAGGCTTCCGTCGTGCTGTCCGTGATGGTGTTCGCGATGGGCATCGGCTCGCTCGCCGCCAAGCGGCTGCGCTGGCACGCGGCGGCCGGGTTCGGCGCGGTCGAGGCCGTCCTGGCGCTGGTCGGCGGGTGCAGTGCGATGGCCCTGTACGCCGTCTTCGCCTGGACCAGCAGCTGGGGCGGGGTCTGGGCCGAGGGACCGCGCTGCCTGCTGGTCGCCTTCTCCCTCGCCATCGGCCTGCTCATCGGCGCCGAAGTCCCCTTGCTCATGGAGCTGATCCAGCGCATCCGCCGCCAGGACGCGGGCGGCGCGGTCGCGGACCTGTTCGCGGCGGACTACGTGGGCGCACTGGTCGGCGGCCTGGCCTTCCCCTTCCTGCTGCTGCCCCGCCTCGGCCAGTTGACCGGCGCGCTGCTCACCGGCAGCGTCAACGTCGTCGCCGGAGGCGCGCTGGTTCTCGGCCTCTTCCGGCGCGACCTGACCCGCCGGGCCCGCTGGGCGCTGCTCGTCGCCGGACTCGCCGTGCTCGGTGTCCTCGCCTCCGCCGCCGCCCTGGCGGACGAGTTCGAGCGTGCCGCCCGGCACGCGGTCTACGGCAAGGACGTCCGCGTGGCCGTGCAGACCGACGTCCAGGAGATCGTCCTCGCGGGCGGCACCGACGGCAAACCCCTCGACCTGTTCCTGGACGGCCGGCTGCGCGTCGGCGGCCGTGACGAGCGCCGCTACCACGAGGGTCTGGTCCACCCGGCCCTGTCCGGCGGCCCGCACGCGCGCGTGCTGATCCTCGGCGGCGGGGACGGACTCGCCGCCCGCGAGGTCCTGCGCCGGGCGGACGTGCGCCGCGTCGACATCGTGGAACTCGACGCCGGCCTGGTCCACCTGGCCCGCCGCGACCCCGGCCTGTCCACCCTCAACGGGCACGCGTACGACGACACGCGCGTCCACGCCCTGACCGCGGACGCCCTCGGCTGGCTGCGCAGGGCGCCCGCCCAGCCGTACGACGTCGTGATCGCGGACCTTCCCGATCCCGGCATCACCGCCAGCACCAAGCTGTACTCCCAGGAGCTCTACGGCCTCGCCCGCCGCGTTCTCGCCCCCGGCGGGCGGCTGGTGGTGCACGCCGGGGCCGTCTCCACCCGCCCCCGGGTCTTCTGGACGGTCGACGCGACCCTCCGCGCGGCCGGGTTCGCCACGTCCCCGTACCGGATCCTCGGCCATGACTCCGGCTTCGCCCCCGGCCCCGACCGCTCCGCGGCCCCCTCCCGCGCCCCCCACGACTGGGGCTTCCTCCTGGCCTCCCCGGGCCACACCCCGCCACCCCTGGGCCTGGACCCACGGGGGCCGCGCCCGCGCACCCTGACGCCGGAGGGCCTGAGAGCGGACGAGCGGGCGGCGCAGCGCACCCGGATCCGGGGGCTGGCGGCGTCGACGCTGGTGCACCCCCGGTACTGACGGTGCCTGCGGCACCGGCGGGTCACGACAGGTCACCCGTTCTCGGAGGGTACGTTCGGTCCGCACATGGGTAGGGTCACTCGACATGGAGCACCAGGTCTTCGTTCCGGTTTCCGGTGATCGGCTCAGGGCGGCGCTGGCCGACCCTCTGCGCGTCGCCCGGGCGATCCCCGGGTTCCAGCAGGACACGGATGGCGAACCCGGCGCCGGGCGTCTGAAGTTGCGGGTCGGCGGGAACTCCATCACCTACCGGGGCGCGGTCCGCGTCACCGCCCGGGAGGACGGCACGTACGCCCTCGAGGGCGACGGCACCGAGGCCCGCGGCGCCGGCTCGGTCAAGCTAGCCCTGACCCTGCGCCTCGCCGACACCGAAGGTGGCTCCACCCTCACCGTCGAGGGCACGGCCGACGTGGACGGACGCCTCGTGGAACTGCCGCCAGAGGCGGTGACCTCAGCGGTGACCCGGCTGCTGAACCGTTTCGCGGAGGCACTGGCGCACGCCCCGGACGAGCCGCACGACACGGCGCCCGAGCGGGAGCCCGGGTCCGTGCCGGAGACGGAGGGAGCGCCTGAGCCGCTGTCTGAACCGGCGCCGGAGTCCCAACCCGCGCCAGAGCCGTTGTCCGAACCCGGACCGGAGTCCGGACACGAGTCCGAACCGGAGAAAGAGACCGAGGCCGAGGGTGCTGATGAGCCCGATGCCGGTCACGTCTCCGTCTTCGACACCGAGGTCCCGCCGTCCTCCCTGAACCCCGACGCCGACGACGACGCCTCTGAGGGCACCGCCGACCGAACCACCGGCGATTTCACCGACACCGGTGCGCCCCCCGCCGAGGCAGCGCACGCGCGCCGGACGATGATCGGGCGCAGCGCGGAGGAGGTCGACCACGCCCCGCCGCGTGGCCGCTACGCCCCCGTGCCGGCCCCCCAGACCGTGGGGGCGAACCCGGCCCTGCGCTGGGCCGCCCCGGCCGCGGCCCTCGCCCTGGCCTCGGCCATCGTGGTGGGCCGTGCCCTGCGCCGCCGTCGTTAGACCGATCCGGGGCAGGCCGAATCGGATCGGCACGCTCGGTCGCCCCAGTAGGGTCGTCCCGTGAGTAACGAAGACATCACGCTGACCGCGGGCGACGTGGAAGTGACCGTGTCCCCCGGCAACGGCGGCCGTATCGCCGGGCTGCGGACCGGCGGCGTGGAGCTGCTGCGCCAGGGGGAGCGCTACGGCTGCTTCCCGATGGTGCCCTGGTGCGGACGGATCCGTGACGGCCGCTTCCTGGACGGCGGCACGGTCCGCCAGATGCCGCTCAACTCCCCGCCGCACGCCATCCACGGCACTGCCCGCGACGCCGCCTGGCGCACCGCGCGCGTCTCGGAGAACGAGGCGGTGATCACGTACCGGCTGGTCGAGCCCTGGCCGCATCCCGGCCAGGTCACCCAGGTCGTCACGCTGGCCGACGACAGTCTGACGCTGACGATGTCCGTGGAGACGTACGAGGACTCCTTCCCGGCGCAGATCGGCTGGCACCCGTGGTTCAACCGGAACCTCGGCGGCGAGGACGTACAGCTGGATTTCGAGCCCGCCTGGCAGGAGGAGCGCGGGGACGACCAGCTGCCGACCGGCAACCGGATCGAGCCGCGGCCCGGCCCCTGGGACGACTGCTTCGGCATGCCCGGCGGTGTCGACGTCACCCTCACCTGGCCCGGGCAGCTGGAACTGAAGGTGGCCAGCCGTCAGGAGTGGGTGGTCGTCTACGACGAGCAGTCCGAGGCCGTCTGCGTGGAGCCGCAGACCGGGCCGCCCAACGGCCTGAACACCCTTCCCCGCCTGGTCACACCGCTGGACCCGCTGGAGGCGACGACGACCTGGAGCTGGCGGCGCATCTAAGCTGGTCGGCATGACGGACGTACGCGGCGCGCTGCTGCAGCAGATCAAGGACAAGGCCGTGGTGCACGGCAAGGTGACCCTGTCGTCGGGCAAGGAAGCCGACTACTACATCGACCTCCGCCGGATCACGCTGGACGGCGAGGCCGCGCCGATGGTCGGTCAGGTCATGCTCGACCTGACCGCCGACCTGGACTTCGAGGCGGTCGGCGGGCTCACCCTGGGCGCCGACCCGGTCGCCACCGCCATGCTGCACGCCTCCGCCGCGCGCGGGAAGGTGCTCGACGCCTTCGTCGTACGCAAGGCCGGCAAGGCGCACGGCCTGCAGCGCCGTATCGAGGGCGCCGAGGTCAAGGGCCGCCGGGTGCTGGCCGTGGAGGACACCTCCACCACCGGCGGCTCCGTGCTGACCGCCGTGGAGGCGCTGCGTGAGGCCGGCGCGGAGGTCGTCGGCGTCGCCACGATCGTGGACCGGGCGACCGGCGCGGCCGAGGCGATCGCCGAGCAGGCGGGCGTGCCGTACCTGTTCGCCTTCTCGAAGGATGAACTGGGTCTGGACTGACCCGGCGGTTTGATCTGGACTTGTCCGGGGGATGGCCGACGGGGTCGACCATCCCCCCATGTCTGGAAAGATGGGGACGACGATGATGTCACCCCCCAGGTCTAGGTCAGGGCCGTAACGCAGTAATCCGACCCGCACACCCAAGGAGCGGACAGATGCCCATCGCAACCCCCGAGGTCTACAACGAGATGCTCGACCGGGCGAAGGCAGGCAAGTTCGCCTACCCGGCCATCAACGTCACCTCGTCCCAGACCCTGAACGCGGCACTGCGCGGCTTCGCGGAGGCGGAGAGCGACGGCATCGTCCAGATCTCCACGGGTGGTGCGGAGTTCCTCGGCGGCCAGTACAGCAAGGACATGGTCACCGGCGCGGTCGCCCTCGCGGAGTACGCGCACATCCTCGCCGAGAAGTACCCGGTCAACATCGCGCTGCACACCGACCACTGCCCGAAGGACAAGCTCGACGGGTACGTGCGTCCGCTGCTCGCGCTGTCCGAGGAGCGCGTCAAGGCCGGCCGCAACCCGCTGTTCCAGTCGCACATGTGGGACGGCTCCGCCGAGACCCTCGCCGACAACCTGCAGATCGCGCAGGAACTGCTGGAGCAGGCCCGCCGCGCCAACATCATCCTCGAGGTCGAGATCACCCCGACCGGCGGCGAGGAGGACGGCGTCTCCCACGAGATCAACGACGAGCTGTACACCACGGTCGACGACGCGATCCGCACCGTCGAGGCCCTGGGCCTGGGCGAGAAGGGCCGCTACCTGCTGGCCGCTTCCTTCGGCAACGTCCACGGCGTGTACAAGCCGGGCAACGTCGTGCTCCGCCCCGAACTGCTGAAGGAGCTGAACGACGGCGTCGCCGCCAAGTTCGGCAAGCAGTCCCCGTTCGACTTCGTCTTCCACGGCGGCTCCGGCTCCACCGAGCAGGAGATCCTGACCGCGCTGGAGAACGGCGTCGTGAAGATGAACATCGACACGGACACCCAGTACGCGTTCACCCGCCCGGTCGCCGACCACATGTTCAAGAACTACGACGGCGTCCTGAAGGTCGACGGCGAGGTCGGCTCCAAGAAGACCTACGACCCGCGCACCTGGGGCAAGCTCGCCGAGGCGGGCATGGCCGCGCGCGTCCTCGAGGCCACGCAGAACCTGCGTTCCGCGGGCAACAAGATCAAGTAAGCGTCGTCGTACGCGCCCTGCGCGTCGGACGATCTCTGCGGCCGGCCCGGCGACTGTCCACGTCGCCGGGCCCGCTGTATACCTGGGACCATGCCCGATGTCCGGCTGGCCTCGCCCCCGGGCAGGTGGATCCTGCTCACCACGGTCCTCGGCTCCAGCATGGCGATGCTGGACTCGACCGTCGTCAACGTGGCCCTGCCGCGCATCGGCCACGACCTGGGCGCGAGCCTGACCGCCCTGCAGTGGACGGTCAACGCGTACATGGTCACGCTGGCCGGGCTGATCCTGCTGGGCGGCTCGCTGGGCGACCGTTACGGCCGCCGGAAGGTCTTCGTACTCGGGGTGGCGTGGTTCGCCGCTGCCTCGCTGCTGTGCGGCCTCGCGCCGTCCCCGGGCGTGCTGATCGCCGCCCGCGCCTTCCAGGGCGTCGGCGGTGCGCTCCTCACGCCCGGCTCGCTCGCGCTCATCCAGGCCTCCTTCCACCCCGACGACCGGAGCCGGGCGGTCGGCCTGTGGTCCGGCTTCGGCGGGATCGGCGCGGCCGTCGGCCCCTTCCTGGGCGGCTGGCTGGTGGACGGCCCCGGCTGGCGCTGGGTGTTCCTGCTCAACGTGCCGCTGGCCCTGCTGTGCGTGCCCATCGCCCTGCGGCATGTCCCGGAGTCGGCCGACCCGGCCGCTCACGGCCGTTTCGACGTGCTCGGCGCCACCCTCGGCGCCCTGGCGCTCGCCCTGCTGACGTACGCCCTGATCGAGGCCCACGGCGGCTTTTCGGCGGTGGCGCTGACGGGGGTCGCGGGCCTGGCCGCGGCGGTGGCCTTCACCTGGGTCGAGCGGCACCGCCCGGATCCGATGCTGCCGCCGGACATCTTCGCCTCGCGCCAGTTCACCGCGGTCAACCTGGTCACGCTGTGCGTGTACGCGGCTTTCAGCGGCTTCTTCTTCCTCACCGCGCTCCAGCTTCAGGTGGTGGCGGGCTACTCGGCCCTCGCCGCCGGCACGGCCCTGCTGCCGACCACCGCCCTGATGCTGCTGTTCTCGTCCCGCTCCGGCGCGCTGGCCGACCGTACGGGCCCGCGCCTGCCGCTCACCGTGGGCCCGCTGCTGTGCGCGGCGGCGATGCTGCTGATGCTGCGGGTGGGGCCGGGCGCGGACTACCTGACGGACGTCCTGCCCGCCCTGCTGGTGATGGGCGCCGGGATGGTCATCCTGGTGGCACCCCTCACCGCCACGGTCCTCGCCTCCGTCGACACCGCCCGCGCGGGCCTGGCCAGCGGCATCAACAACGCGGCGGCGCGGGCGGCGGGCCTGGTCGCGGTGGCCGCGCTGCCGCTGCTGGCGGCCATGGGACCGGATGCGTACCGCTCGCCGGGCGCCTTCGACGCGGCGTTCCGGCGGGCGATGCCGATCTGTGCGGGCGTGCTCGTGGCCGGCGCGGCGCTGGCCTGGGCACTGGTCCGCCGCCCGGCACCGGACCGCCGCCGGCCTGAGTGCCGCAGGCACGGCTGCGTGACGCATCCACCGCTGGAGGCGGTGCCCGGCGCAGCGGAGGCCGAGGCGGCCACGGCTTCCAGCCCTGGTCGACCCGGGTGACCGAGCCGTCGCGCCCACCCGGTCCGAGGACGGGCCGGCCCGGCAGGCGCCCCACCGGCCCGTCCGGGTCGGCACAGGGCCGGCGGCCCTCCTGGGCGGTCAGGGTCACCACGTCATGGTCGGTGCCGTGGCCGTCGGCAGCACCCGGCCCGGACCACGCCTTCCCGTCAGGCGGGACACAGCCGTTACCGATCAAGGCCGATGCAGCAGACTGGAACCCATGACGATGCACGAGAACCTTCTGGCGGGCCCGCCCCCGACCCACCTCCCCGACGACCCGGAGCCCCGCGCGCTGCTCGCAGCCGGTACGGCCCCGGCCGACGTGGCCGCCCAGTACCCCATGTCGTCCCTCGCCTGGGCGCAGCTGGCCGACGACGCGTTCGAGCGGGGCGCGGTCGTGGAGTCGTACGCGTACGCCCGTACGGGCTACCACCGCGGTCTGGACGCCCTGCGCCGCAGCGGCTGGAAGGGCCACGGCCCGGTGCCGTGGGAGCACGAGCCCAACCGTGGCTTCCTGCGCGCCCTGCACGGCCTCGCCCGCGCCGCGCAGGCGATCGGTGAGCAGGAGGAGTACGAGCGCTGCACGCAGTTCCTGAAGGACTCCTCGCCGACGGCGGCCCAGACCCTGGGCTGAGCCCTGCACCTGGGCTCCAGCGCCCCCATGAAGGGATTCACCGGTGTGGCCCGTCTGGCAGCGGACGGGCCTTGCCGCGCCCCGGGTGATCGCGCAGGATGCCAGTGGGGACCGGGGCCCCCGTGCCGGCATCGGCAGGGGCGGACCGCTACCCGGAGTAATAACAGGAGACAGCGATGTCCCAACAGGCTCACCAGTTCTCGGCGACTCACGAGCCCGAGACCCCGAACCTGGACTTCGCCGGTACGACACCGTACGAGGACTACGTCAGGGCGGATGTGCTCACCCACCTCCAGCACACCCTCTCCGACGACCCCGGTGAGATGGTCTTTCTGGTGACGACCCAGGTCATGGAGCTGTGGTTCACGGTCATCGTGCACGAGTGGGAGACCGCCGCACGCGCCCTGCGCGAGGACCGGGTGGCGGTGGCGATCGACGCGCTGAAGCGTTCGGTGCGGGAACTGGAGGCGCTGAACGCCTCCTGGAAGCCGCTCGGCCAGCTGACCCCGGCGCAGTTCAACTCGTACCGCTCCGCTCTCGGCGAGGGCTCCGGTTTCCAGTCGGCGATGTACCGGCGCCTGGAGTTCCTGCTCGGCGAGAAGTCCGCGTCCATGCTCGTCCCGCACCGCGGCGCCCCGCGTGTCCATGCGGAACTGGAGAAGGCGCTGCACGAGCCGAGCCTGTACGACGAGGTCGTAGGACTCCTCGCCCGGCGCGGTCACACGATCCCGGAGGACGTCCTGGCACGGGATCTGACCCAGCGCTACGAGCCCTCCGCCGCCGTCGAGGCGGCCTGGACGGAGATCTACTCCGGCGACCCGGACGACGAACTCGCCCGTCTCGGCGAGGCGTTGACGGACGTGGCCGAACTGGTGTGGCGCTGGCGCAACGACCACCTGGTCGCCACCCGCCGCGCGATGGGTGCCAAGGCCGGTACGGGCGGCTCGGCGGGCGTCGCCTGGCTGGAGAAGCGTGCCCGCAAGAACGTGTTCCCGGAGCTGTGGACGGCGAGGTCGCATGTCTGAGTCCGCTGTGCGTGTGAAGCGACTGGAGGCCGAGAAGCTGGACGCGGCGGACGAACTGGCCCCGCTGCGCTCCCGGTTCGTCCTCGACGACGTCGTCTACCTGGACGGAAACTCCCTGGGGGCCCTGCCGGCGAACGTGCCGGGCCGGGTCGAGGACGTCGTCCGCAGACAGTGGGGCGAACTGCGCATCCGCTCCTGGGAGGAGAGCGGCTGGTGGACGGCGCCGGAGCGGATCGGTGACCGGATCGCCCCGCTGGTCGGCGCCGCGCCGGGCCAGATCGTCGTCGGCGACTCCACGAGCGTCAACGTCTTCAAGGCGGTCGTGGCCGCGGTCCGCATGGCCGGCGAGGACCGGGACGAGATCCTGGTGGACGCGACGACGTTCCCCACGGACGGCTACATCGCCGAGTCGGCCGCCCGCCTGACCGGCCGCACCCTGCGCGCGCTCCCGCCGGCGCAGGTGCCGGACGCGCTGGGCGAGCGCACGGCGGCGGTGCTGCTGAACCACGTCGACTACCGCACCGGCCGTCTGCATGACCTGCCGTCCCTGACGGCCGCGGTGCACGAGGTGGGCGCCTACGCCGTCTGGGACCTGTGCCACAGCGCGGGCGCCCTGCCGGTCGGCCTGGACGAGCACGGGGTCGACCTGGCGGTCGGCTGCACCTACAAGTACCTGAACGGCGGCCCCGGTTCACCGGCGTACCTGTACGTCCGGCACGAACTGCAGGACCGCTTCGACTCGCCGCTGCCCGGCTGGAACTCCCACACCGACCCGTTCGGCATGAGCCCGTCGTACGCCCCGGCACCGGGCGCCCTGCGCGGCCGGGTCGGCACCCCGGACATCCTCTCCATGCTGACCCTGGAGGCGGCCCTGGAGGTCTGGGACGAGGTCTCCGTCTCGGCGGTGCGGGCGAAGTCCCTCGCCCTGACCGACTTCTTCCTGGAGTGCGTGGCGGCGTACACCGAGCCCGGCCGGGTCGAGTCGGTCACCCCGGAGCCCCATGAGGAACGCGGCAGTCAGGTGGCGCTGCGCTGCCCGGACGCCGGCGAGGTGATGAAGCGCCTGATCGCGCGCGGCGTGGTGGGCGACTTCCGCCACCCGGACGTGCTCCGTTTCGGTTTCACGCCGCTGTACGTGAGCTTCGGGGACGTGGAGCGGGCGGCGCGGGTGCTGGGGGAGGTGCTGGTCTAAGGGAGTCCAGGGGAGCAGGGGGCGGTACTCTGCCCGGCCCCCTGCTCCCCTTCCCGCCCGGCCCGCAGAACCGTTTCTCCCTCCCCCTCGGTGACAGCCCCATGTCCCCGCACGTCACCGGTGATACCGTCCCCGCCAACGGCGACGAGGAATCGCCACCTGGTTCGTTCAAAACCCGTTCCGTCGCTGAGAGGTTGGAGTATGCCGGACGACGCCGCAGCAGCCCGCGCCGCCGCCGAGGAGGAGTCTGCCTTCTCACACCGCCCGGTAGACCCTGACGCCAGCGCGCCGTACGGCGACCACCCCGACCAGGTGATCGACTTCTACGCCCCCCGCACCGGCCCGGGGTCCCCGCTCGCCCCTGGTTCCCTCGCCCCGCTGGTCGTGGTCCTGCACGGCGGTGCCTGGCGCCACCGCTACGACCGCCGCCACATCACCCCGTTCGCGGACCACCTGGCCCGCAGGGGCTTCGCGGTGGCCAACGTGGAGTACCGGCGGGGCGGGGGCAGCCCGGTCCCCGAGCAGAGCGAAGGGGGCGAAGGGGGCGAAGGGGACGGCACCCCGCTCGCGGGTCGCTGGCCGGAGACCTTCGACGACGTCGCCGCCGCGCTCGACGCACTGCCCGCCCTGGTCCGCGAGGCACTCCCGCAGGCCGACCCGCGCCGCACGGTGCTCACCGGCCACTCGGCGGGCGGCCACCTCGCACTGTGGGCGGCGGCCCGGCACGTCCTGCCCGCCGACGCCCCCTGGCGCACCGACAGCCCCGTTCCGCTGCGGGGGGTGGTCGCGCTGGCGCCGATCGCGGACTTCGAGGTGGCGGAGAAGCTGGACGTCTGCGGCAACGCGGCCCTGCAACTGCTGGGCGGCCACGAGAACGTCGCTGTCCGCAGGCCTTACGCGGACCCGGTCCTGCTGCTGCCCACGGGCATCGCGACGACGCTGGTCCAGGGACGTGCGGACCTGGTCGTGCCGCAGGCGGTGGCCGAGTCGTACGCGGAGGCGGCGGCGAAGGCGGGGGAGACGGCGGGCCTGACGCTGCTGGCGGACGTGGGCCACTTCCCGCTGATCGACCCGGCGGCGGACGCCTGTGCGGTGGTGGCGGAGGAGATCGCGCAACTGGCGTGGTGAGCAACGGGGTCGCCCCTTCGGGGGTGGGCCCCGGTGATACCCGTAGTACCTGAGAGCTACGCGTCGGAACAGCTCCCTGGCGGGACGCGAGCGACAGGCCCCGATTTCTAACTTCCTTGTCAGGAAAGCCCGATGGCCGGGCGAACTGAGAGGAAGCCACCCATGGGGCTCACCACGGCAACGCAGGACCCGCAGCCGGCCGACGCGCTGACCGCCGAGCGGCACGGCCCGCGGCCGCCGAAGGCGGATCAGCCGCACGAGGGCCACCCGCCCCCGGCGACGAAAGTCGCACAGGCGGTGCGGAGGGGATCGGGCACCCGGCCGAAGGCCGCGTGCCCGCCCACCAGCCTGCACAGAACGACGCGCCGCAGCTCCCGCATCGTCCCTCGACTCCGCCGGGCCCTCCTCGCCACCCTCCTCACCACCGCCCTCGTCGCTCCGCTCTCCGCCGCGGCCCGCCCGGCGATTCCCGCCCCGCCCCCAGCCACCCTCACCTCTGCCCTCACCCCGGCCACCCTCACCTCCGCCTACGAGGCGAACCGCGCCGACGCGACCGAGGCCGCCCGCATGGCCGCCGCCCACGGCGACCCCCGACGCGCCGCGGCCGACCGCACCCTGGCCGCCGCCTCCCGCCACCTCCTCGCCTTCGACGGCCGGGGAAACGGCCGGGCGACAGAGGTCCTCGGCGACCTGACCCGTGCCACCCGCATCGCGGTCCTGGTCCCCGGCTCCGACACGTCCCTCGACACCTACGCCCGCTTCCACAGGGCGGCATCGGCCCTCTACTCGGACCTCACACACCGAGCCGCCGCCGGCACCCGTACCCGCGTGGCGGTGGTCGCCTGGCTCGGTTACACCACCCCGGCCACGGTCAGCACCACGGTCACGACCACCACCCGAGCCGACGAAGCGGCGCCCCACCTGCGCGCCTTCGTCCGCGACCTCCGCCGCGTCGCCCCGCCGGCGGTCCGCGTCTCCCTCCTGTGCCACTCCTACGGCTCGGTCGTCTGCGGCCGTGCCGCCCAGGGCACCGACGCGGACGACATAGCCCTGGTCGGCAGCCCCGGCACGGGCGCGGGCTCAGTTTCAGGCCTGCACACCCGTGCCCGGATCTGGGCGGCCCGGGGCAGCGCCGACTGGGTCGCACACGTACCGCACGTCAGCACCCGGCTCTTCGGCACCACCATCGGCCTCGGCACCGACCCGGTCTCCCGAGCCTTCGGCGCGCGGGTCTTCGACGCGGCCGGCGCGAACCACAGCGGTTACTTCACCCCGGGCTCGGCCTCCCTCGCCAACCTGGCCCGGATCACCCTCGGCGAGTCCTCGGAGGTGACCCGTGCCTGAGCCGGCCCCACACCACACCCACCGCCGACTCCGCGCCCTCCACCAGGCCGTCCACCGTGCGGCCCACCGAGTCGACGCGGCCACCCCTGCCTCCCGGGACCGTGCGACGGACGCACTGCGGGCGTACGCGATCCTCGGCGTGGTCCTGGGCCACTGGCTGGTCACGGCGCTGGTGGCGCAGGACGGTGCTCTGCGCACGGCGAGCCCGCTGCACCACGTGCCCTGGCTCGCCCCGGTCTCCTGGCTGTTCCAGACCCTGGCAGTGTTCTTCCTGGTCGGCGGCCATGTGGCGACCCGAAGTCTCGCCTCGGCCGGCGCCCGGGGCGAGACCTACGGCCAGTGGCTGCGTGCCCGCCTGACCCGGCTGCTCCGCCCTGTGGTGGCCCTCCTGGGCCTGTGGGCGGTGGTGGCGACGGTCCTCCTGCTCGTCGGCACCCCCTTCGCCACGGTCCACACACTTCTCAAACTCGCCCTGTCCCCCCTCTGGTTCCTCATGGTCTTCGCGGCGTTGACGGCCGCGACTCCGCTCCTCGCCCGTCTCAACCCGCTGTGGCCCCTGGCCGTCGTGCTGCACGTGGACGTCCTGCGCTTCGGCCTGCACCTCGGCCCGTCCTGGCTCGCCTGGGCGAACGTGGCGGCGGGCTGGACGGTCCCGTACACCCTCGGCGCGGCCTGGACCCGGGGCGAGCTGGACAGCCGCCGCGCGGCCTGGGTCCTTCTCCTGGGTGGTACGGCGGCGACGGCGGCCCTCGTCATCTGCGCGGGCTACCCGGCGTCCATGGTCGGCGTCCCCGGCGCCCCGGTCTCCAACCTCGACCCACCGACCCTGGCGGCGGTCACCTTCGGCCTGGCCCAGTGCGGCCTGGCCCTGCTGCTCCGGGACCGTCTGCGCCGCGCGATGTCCCACCCGCCGGCCTGGGCCGCGACGGCCCTGGTCAACCTCTCCGCGATGACGGTCTACCTCTGGCACCAGACGGCGCTGATGGCCACGACGGTCGCGACTCTCCCCGCGGCCCGCCTGCCCGGCCTGCACACCTCACCGGACGACCTGACCTGGGTCGCGGCCCGCCTGGTGTGGCTCCCCGTCTTCGCCCTCGCCCTGGCCGTCTGCTGGGCGACGTTCCGCACCTACGAACAGGGCCCCCGCCGCACCCGGAACCGCCCGTCGCGCGTGGTCCATTGCCATCTGCCCCCGACAAAGGCCAAGCACCATGCATAGAGTTGACCAAGTGAAAGCCGCGGACCCCGACAACCCAGTCCCGCGCACCCTGGCACCCCCGCCTGGCGAAGCGGCCCCGCACCAGGTGCCGATGCGCACGCCTGGCGAAGCGGCCCCGCGCCACGCTGCACCCACGTCCGGCGAAGCCGCCCCCCACAGCGCACCCGCAGCCGCCGGCGGCGAGACCGCCCCACCGGGGCCAGCCGCACCCGACGGCGAAAGCCGCACGGCCGGTGCGGGCGCCACCACCCCCGGCCGCTCCCGCCTGCGCGCCTGGCTGGGCGAGAACCCCTCCCCCCACTCACCCCCCTTCTCCCGCCACCGCTGGCTCCGCCTGCTCACCTATGTGCTCACCACCTACGCAGCCCTGACCCTGGCCATCGGCGGCGGTGCCGAACTGACCGACAGCTACCGCTTCACCACGCCCGTCGCCCTCATCACCGGCTTCATCCAGGGCACCGCCGTCGTCCTGGCCCTCTGGCGCCCCGTCCCCGCCTGGGCCCTGTCCCTGTGCGGTGCCACGGTCGCCGCCCTGCTCGTCCGGCACAACCTGGAGTCGATCCCGCTCGGCAACGCACCCAACTGGCCCTGGAGCACCCCGGCCCTGCTGGCACAGATGGCCGTGCTCGTGCTGCTCGCCCTGCGTGTCGGCATCCGCGGCACCGTCGCCGCCTTCGGCGTGACCGCTCTGACGACGTACGCCCTCGAAGGCCTCGTGGGGGCCCAGCGCTACTCCCCGACCGGCCCCGTCGCGGTGGTCCTGTTCGCGGTCGCCGCCCTCCTCGGCACAGTCCTGCGCAGCCGCAGCGAGGCCCGTACCCAGCTGGTCCGGCAGACGACGATCACCGCGGAGGAGCGCGCCCGCCGCACCCTGCTGGAGGAGCGCAGCCGTATCGCCCGCGAACTGCACGACGTGGTCGCCCACCACATGTCGGTGATCTCCATCCAGGCCCAGGTGGCACCCCACCTCGTGGAGAACCCCTCACAGGAGCTGAAGGAGAACCTCGCCGGGATCCGCGACAACGCCCTGGAGGCGCTGACCGAACTGCGCCGTGTCCTCGGCGTCCTGCGCTCCGAGGCGCCCGGCGACCCGGACGATCCGGGCGAACCGGCCCCCGACGCCCCGCAGCCGAACCTCTCCCGGCTGGATGCGCTGATGGAGAACACCAGGGCGGCCGGCCTGGAAGTCGGTCTCCAGGTGTCCGGCAAGCCCCGCCCCTATGCGCCCGGCGTGGAGCTGTCGGCGTACCGGATCGTGCAGGAGGCGCTGAGCAACGCCCTGCGGCACGCCCCCGGGTCGACGGTCAGCGTGGAGGTGAGCCACTTCCCCCACGGAATCTGCCTCGACATCGCGAACTCCCGCCCCCGCCACCCGGTCCAGCCCTCCCCCGGCAGCGGACACGGTCTGCTGGGCATGCGGGAACGCGCGGCGATGCTCGGCGGGCACGTGACCGCCCAGCGGACCCGGAACGGCGGTTTCACCGTGACGGCGTTCCTCCCGCACGACAGCTCCCCCGACGGGGATCCGTACGCGTCCCCGTACCCGTCGCCGTCCTCGCCCCCGTACCCGTCCGCCCATCCACCCACGACAGGAGACCAGACCCCATGACGAGCGGCGCCGGCCCCATCCGCGTACTCATCGTCGACGACCAGCAGATGGTCCGGCAGGGTTTCACCGTGCTGCTCAACACCCAGCCCGACATAGAGGTGGTCGGGCAGGCGGTGGACGGCGTGGACGCGATCGCCAGGACCGCCGAACTGGCCCCGGACGTGGTCCTGATGGACATCCGGATGCCCGAGATGGGCGGCATCGAGGCGACCCGCCGCATCACCGCCGGCCACGAGGCCGTCAGAGTGCTCGTGCTGACCACCTTCGACCTGGACGAGCACGTGTACGACGCGCTGCGCGCCGGTGCCTCCGGTTTTCTGCTCAAGGACGCCTCCGCGGACCAACTCGCCGAGGCGGTGCGGGTGGTGGCCGCGGGTGACGCCCTGCTCGCGCCCGGCATCACCCGCCGGCTCATCAACGAGTTCTCCCGCCTGGACGCAAGCCACCGGGCCCCGCTCAAGCACCGCGTCGGCGGCCTGACCGAGCGGGAGACCGAGGTGCTGGCGCTGATCGCGCAGGGTTTCTCGAACGCGGAGATCGCCGAGCGGCTGGTGGTGGCCGAGCAGACCGTGAAGACGCACGTGGGCCGGATCCTGGTGAAACTGGGGCTGCGCGACCGCACCCAGGCGGCGATCTTCGCCTATGAGTCCGGCGTGGTCCGTCCCGGCGCCCGCTGACGTGCGCGTACGAGGAGGGACTGGTCACAGCGGGGTGGGCAGGGCTAGCGTCCGTCCATGGCAGCTGCTGATGGGCGGGACCTCGCCTTCGACCCCTGGGACCCGGCGTTCCTCACCGACCCGTACCCCGCCTACGCCGAGCTGCGGGCGCGCGGCCGGGTGCTGTACTTCGAGCCGACCGCTCAGTGGCTGGTCCCGCACCACGCGGACGTCTCGTCGCTGCTGCGCGACCGCCGCCTGGGCCGTACCTACCAGCACCGTTTCACGCACGAGGACTTCGGCCGGACCCCGCCCCCGGCGGAGCACGAGCCGTTCCACGTCCTCAACGACCACGGCATGCTCGACCTGGAGCCGCCGGACCACACCCGCATCCGGCGCCTGGTGTCGAAGGCGTTCACACCGCGCACGGTGGAACGGCTGCGACCGTATGTGCAGAACCTGGCCGAAGAGCTGGTGTCGGCCCTGGTGGCGGCGGGCGGCGGTGACCTGCTGGGAGACGTGGCCGAGCCGCTGCCGGTGGCGGTGATCGCCGAGATGCTGGGCATCCCGGAGCCGGACCGGGACCGGCTGCGGCCCTGGTCGGCCGCCATCTGCGGGATGTACGAGCTGAACCCGTCGCAGGAGACGGCGGCGAAGGCGGTGCGGGCGTCGCTGGAGTTCTCGGACTACCTGCGCGAGCTGATCACGGCCCGCCGCAGGGAGCCGGGCGAGGACCTGATCTCGGGGCTGATCGCGGCGCACGACGAGGGGGACCGGCTGACGGAGCAGGAGATGATCTCCACGGCGGTGCTGCTCCTCAACGCGGGCCACGAGGCCACGGTGAACGCGACGGTGAACGGCTGGTGGGCTCTCTTCCGCAACCCGGACCAGCTCTCCGCCCTGCGTGCGGACCACTCCCTGATCCCGTCGGCGATCGAGGAGCTGCTGCGCTACGACACCCCGCTGCAGCTCTTCGAACGCTGGGTCCTGGACGACATCGAGATCGCCGGCACGACGATCCCGCGCGGCGCGGAGATCGCCATGCTCTTCGGCTCCGCCAACCGTGACCCGGAGGTCTTCGAAAGCCCCGACCGCCTGGACCTTGGTCGCCGGGACAACCCCCACATCTCCTTCAGCGCGGGCATCCACTACTGCATCGGCGCCCCCTTGGCCCGCATCGAACTGGCGGCCTCCATGACAGCCCTGCTGGAGAAGGCCCCGACACTGACCCTGGCGGCGGAGCCGGAGCGCAAGCCGAACTTCGTGATCCGCGGGCTGGAGGGGCTGAGCGTCGAGGTCAGGTGATCACCCAGAGGTGGTCCTGTGCCCGAACCGGCGTGCGGGCACGACCGCCCGGCACACCGCTGCCCGCCGAGGCGTGACGGACGGCAACCGGTCGGCGCTGTCACCCAGGTGTCAGCGGATCTCCGGGCTCGGGACGGACAAAGGAGCAGGGGGCGCTCATCGGGCAGGCAGCGTGAGTGCCCACGCCTCCGGCAGCACCCGCCAGGTCCGGCGCCGCACCGGGCCCGACACCGCCGCGTCCGCGCGGTAGCGGAAGTCCGCGCCCGTGACCGTCACCGTCTGCCCGTGGGCCCGTATCGGGGTCGCCTCGGCGCCCAGCGACAGCGGGCGGATCTCGACCCTGGCCGCCCCGGAGGCACCCGGGGTGACCGACACGGCCTCCAGGGGCTGGTGGAGGTCCACCACCGTCTGCCCGTCGACCTCCACCCGCAGCCGGGAGGGGCCGCAGACGGGCCCGGCGGGGTCCGGCCGGGCGGGGCGGGGCGCCAGGGTACGGACCAGGGAGCGGTAGGTCGTGCGCAGCCAGGGGCGGCCGGAGGGGACGGCCAACGGCTCCACGGGGGCCTGCCGCAGCGGCGCCGGCGGGATGCCGAGGGCGCCGAGGACCACCCCGTCGCTGTCGTCCACGAGCAGGTCCAGGCGGCGTTCGGCGCCGTCCAGGACCGCACGCGCCGCCGCCACCGTCCCGGCGGGCACGCCGAGCGACTCGGCGAGCCCAGCACCGCCGACCGGCACCACGGACAGTCCGCACCCGGCCAGCTCCCGCTGCCGGTGCAGCAGGGTCACGGCCCGGACCAGGGCCCGGTCGTCGCCGACCACGACCGGGCGCCTGGAGCCCCTCCGGCCCAGTGCGCGGGCGAACTCCTCCGGCCCGTCCGGCATGCACACTTTGGCTGTCGCACCCGCGCTGAGCACGTCTTTCGCGATCCGTACGGACTCTCCGTCCCTATGCCGTGCCGCCGGATCGATGATCAACAGCAGCTGATCGGACGTCGCGAAAGTCGCCACCTCGGTCCTGCCTCGCTTCCTCGGGTAGCATCTTTGTGCAAGAGCCCCTTGCGCTATTGCGCCAGGGGCTTCGTCTATTCCGGGGCATCCGGTCCGACGGTTGTGCGACCAATGGCGGTCGCGGTGGTACGCGGCGGGCACCCTACGCCCACGCCCCTGACCTTGGACATGCCCCGCCCGGAAGGGGTGTACGCGCGTGCCCGCACTTGTGCTGCTCGGTGCTCAGTGGGGTGACGAAGGCAAGGGGAAGGCCACCGACCTGCTCGGTGGCTCGGTGGATTACGTCGTCCGCTACCAGGGCGGCAACAACGCCGGCCACACGGTGGTCGTGGGCGATCAGAAGTACGCCCTCCACCTTCTCCCTTCCGGAATCCTCTCGCCCGGCTGTACGCCGGTCATCGGTAACGGTGTCGTTGTCGACCCGTCGGTGCTGCTCTCCGAGCTGAGCGGTCTGAACGAGCGTGGCGTCGACACGTCCAAGCTCCTGATCAGCGGTAACGCGCACGTCATCACGCCGTACAACGTGACCGTCGACAAGGTGACGGAACGCTTCCTCGGCAAGCGCAAGATCGGCACCACCGGCCGCGGCATCGGCCCGACCTACGCCGACAAGATCAACCGCGTCGGCATCCGGGTCCAGGACCTGTACGACGAGTCGATCCTGACCCAGAAGGTCGAGGCGGCGCTCGACGCCAAGAACCAGATCCTCACCAAGCTGTACAACCGGCGCGCGATCGCCGTGAACAGTGTGGTCGAGGAGCTGCTGGGCTACGCCGAGCAGATCCGCCCGTACGTCGCCGACACGGTCCTGGTCCTCAACCAGGCCCTGGAGGAGAACAAGGTCGTCCTGTTCGAGGGCGGCCAGGGCACCCTCCTGGACATCGACCACGGCACGTACCCCTTCGTCACCTCCTCCAACCCGACCGCCGGTGGCGCCTGCACCGGCGCGGGCGTGGGCCCGACGAAGATCAGCCGTGTCATCGGCATCCTCAAGGCGTACACGACCCGCGTCGGCGCCGGTCCCTTCCCGACCGAGCTGTTCGACGAGGACGGCGAGGCGCTGCGCCGCATCGGCGGCGAGCGGGGCGTGACCACCGGCCGCGACCGGCGCTGCGGCTGGTTCGACGCGGTCATCGCCCGTTACGCGACCCGCGTGAACGGTCTGACCGACTTCTTCCTCACCAAGCTGGACGTGCTGACCGGCTGGGAGCAGATCCCGGTCTGCGTGGCCTACGAGATCGACGGCCAGCGCGTCGAGGAACTGCCGTACTCGCAGACCGACTTCCACCACGCGAAGCCCGTCTACGAGATGCTGCCCGGCTGGTCCGAGGACATCACCAAGGCGAAGACGTTCTCCGACCTGCCGAAGAACGCGCAGAACTACGTCAAGGCGCTGGAGGAGATGTCCGGGGCTCCGATCTCCGCGATCGGCGTGGGCCCGGGCCGGGACGAGACGATCGAGATCAACTCGTTCCTGTAGTCCGCCGCACGAGGCACGCTTCGGTCCCCGTCGGAAGATTCCGGCGGGGACCATTTATGTCGGCATTCGGGTTACTTGAGAGGGAATTGACTCGGTTTTGCGGTATGACTCTGACGTTCCTTCACGGGAGCGACACAGTCGACACAGCCGACCACAAGAAGTGGAGACGTACGTGCGTCGAGTCCTCAGGCTTCTCGCCATGACGTTGCTGGCCCTGGGCATCGGGGTGACCCCCGCCCTGGCCGCCAACCCGCACTTCATCGGGGAGCCCACCTGCTCCAAGACGGTCATCAACGACCGTGCGACCGTCACCTGCAGCGGTAAGGCCGCTGGACTCGGCACCAGTCCAGCGAGGGTCTTCCTGACGGCGGACCAGATCGCGGCCCAGTACGTCTGCGTCAACCCCGGCGGCAACACGGCCCCGGGCAAGCCCGCCTTCTTCCAGCTTCTGACGGGGCCGGTCCAGAACATCACTCCGCACGCCGGGCAGATCACGTTCTCGGTCTCGATGACGTCGCCGCCCAACCCCTCGCCGAGCCAGGTCTGCCCGAACGGCAACTGGACGGTGCACCTGATCTCGGTGACCTTCCACAACCTCACGCTGCACATCCAGCAGCCGGCCGGTACGGACGTCCTCATCTGGAACTTCGGCGACGTCGACCCGCGTTGATCCCTGGGTGACGCGACCGTCCAGGGCGTGCGGTACAGGACCAGCGTGGCCCTGTCCGCGGGGTACCGGCGGGTGAGGGTGACCTCGGCGCCGGTGCCCTGGACGTCGTAGCCGTACGGCACCGGGGCCGAGCGCACGTGGGGGCCGAGCGTCCCCCTATCAGCTGGGCGCCGGTCGCGGCGATCGACGTCGTGCGAGCGTCCAGGACCGCCGCCCGGCACGCGCGGTGCCGTCCGCCCCGGTCGTCGGTGCCGTGGACGGCGATCGACCCGCCCCTGCCGCCGCCGATGACGATGCGCGGGCCGCCGCCGGTGTACCAGGCGCCGCGCAGGGCGGCAGGGACGGACTCGCCGGTCCCGGCGACCCGGTCGAGGCCGTAGGAGACCCGGGACCCGGCCCAGGTGACGCCGACCTGGCCGATGCCTGCCTGGAGCCGCATGGCGGACGGCGCTCCGCGGCTCCCCCTGCCGGCCGGGCCCGGACCGGTGCGTGCGTCCGGAACCCGCCGGGCACCAGGGTGTGGTCCGACCGGGACCGCACCACCGCCGCCCCGGCTCAGATCGCGTCGCGGGCGGCCGTGACGACGGTGGCGCCGCGTACGAGGTCCAGCCGGCTGCTGAGCAAGGGCCGGTCCTCGTCCAGGCTGATGCCCCAGGCGCCGGCGAGGGCGGTGCGGCCCAGGGCGCCTTCGGGAGGTCTGCTGTTCGGCTCGGGGGCGGCGACCAGCGTGGGCAGGGCGAAGTAGCCGCCGGCCACCACCGCGAGCACGGCCGGCACCGGCAACGCGTAGGGCTTCCCGGGCTCCGGGAACTCGGGGACGGAAGTCAGGACCGGGGGCGGGCAGCCTGCCCGGCACGCAATCTGCGGCAGCGGCTGCGCCGCCACCCGGTCCAGGCGCGCCAGCAGGGCTGCCGGCAGCCACGCCCTCTCCGGGCCCGCCGGGTCAGCGCCATCACCTCGGCCACGGACGGCCGCCCGCGCGGGTCCTTCTCCAGCAGGTGCCGGACGAGTCCGCGACCGCCTCGGGCGCCCCGGTCAGCTCCGGTTCCTCGAAGGCGATACGGAACAACAGCGCGTGCACCCCGCCCTCGCCCGCGCCCTGGAAGGGGGAGCGGCCGGTGGCGGCGTACGTCAGGACGCTGCCGAGGGAGAACACGTCCCCGGCGGGGGTGACCCGCTCGCCCCTGATCTGCTCCGGCGCCATGAACTCCGGTGTGCCGACGAGGGTTCCGGTACGGGTGAGCGTGGAGTCGGCGGTCGAGTCCACGGCGACCGGCGCCGTGGATGGCGTCCAGGACCTGCGTGAGGCGGTGTGCGAGGACATGCGCGGAGGCGGAGGGCAGCGGCCCGAAGTCGCCGCGCACGGCGGTCCGCAGGGCCGGCCCGGGGACGTGCTCGGTGGCCCCCCACGGCTGTCCGGCATCCGTGTCCGCTCCAGCACCCGTGTCGTCCACGCCCCGCTGCTCCGGCGGGCGGTGGCCGCCTCCGGGGTGAACCACCGGTGGAGAGAAGCGAGTTCGGTCGGCGGAGCGTCGGGGTCGGTGCGGATCAGCTTCACCGCGACGTTCTCGATATTCCAGAGCATGCGAGAACTTGACCTGGACATGGTCTGTTCGTGGTTCTCGGTTCATGGGGCCTTGAGAAGCATCTACGCGTGTAGCCGCCGCAGCACATGAACCACCCCCGATCGCGCCCCAGGAGCCTCGCATGCCCGTCAGTCCCATGAACCGCCGCGAGTTCGTGAAGAAGTCGGCCGTCACCGGAGCCGCCGTGACCGCCGCCGGCACGGTCGCCGCCGCGCCCGCCCAGGCGGCCGAGCAGAACTCCGCCAGGGCGCCCCGGACTTGGTCCTTCTCGATCCTGGGCACCACCGACCTGCACAGCCACGTCTTCGACTGGGACTACTACAAGGACCAGCCCTACACCGACAGGGCGGGCAACTCCTGCGGCGTGGCCCGGGTCGCCACCCTCATCAAGCAGCAGCGCGAGGCGAAGGGCGAGGACCGGGTCCTGCTCGTCGACGCCGGCGACATCATCCAGGGGACCTCCCTGGCCTACTACTTCGCCCGCGTGGACCCGATCACCGGCACGGACGGCGAGGACGGCCCCAAGCACCCGATGGCCGTGGCCATGAACCACATGCGCTACGACGCTGCGGCCCTCGGCAACCACGAGTTCAACTACGGCATCGACACCCTGCGCAAGTTCGAGAGCCAGTGCCACTTCCCGCTCCTCGGTGCCAACGCCCTCGACGCCACGACGCTGCTGCCCGCGTTCCGCCCGTACACCGTCAAGCGCATCTGCGTGCCGGGTGCGCCCGACATCAAGGTCGGCATCCTGGGACTCACCAACCCCGGGATCGCCCTGTGGGACAAGGACAACGTCAGCGGGAAGATGGTGTTCCCGGGGCTGGTGGAGCAGGCGAAGAAGTACGTCCCGCGGCTGCGTGCCCTGGGCTGTGACGTGGTGTTCCTGACGGACCACTCCGGCATGGACGGCTCCTCGTCCTGGGGCGACTCGCTGCCGTACGTGGAGAACGCCTCCAACCTCGTCGCCGAGCAGGTGCCCGGCATCGACGCGATCCTCGTCGGCCACACGCACGTCGAAGTCCCCTCCTACACGGTGAAGAACGCGGAGACCGGCGAGGACGTCCTCCTCTCCGAGCCGTACTGCTGGGGCTTCCGCCTGAGCGTCTTCGACTTCGAGCTCGAACTCCACCACGGCCAGTGGAAGGTCGTCGGCAAGAAGGCCCAGACCCTCAACCCCAGCACGGTGGACGAGGACCCGGAGATCAAGGAGCTCCTGGAGGCCGACCACGAGCTGGTGGTGAAGTACGTCAACACGGCGGTCGGCACCTGCACGCAGGACCTCTCGGCGGCGGAGTCCTGCTGGAAGGACGTGCCGATCATGGACTTCATCCACAAGGTGCAGACGGAGACCGTGAAGGCGGGCCTGTCCACGGCAGACGCGGCCCTGCCCCTGATCTCCGTCGCGGCCCCCTTCAGTCGTACGGCCGACATCCCGCAGGGCAGCGTCACCATCAAGGACATCGCCGGCCTCTACATCTACGACAACACCCTCTACGGCAAGAAGCTGACGGGCGCCCAGCTCAAGGACTACCTGGAGTACGCGGCGAAGTACTACCACCAGGTGCCGTCCGGCACGAAGGTCGACACCGCGACCCTCACGAACGCCAACAAGTTCTGGGACTACATGTACGACACGGCGGCGGGCGTCGGCTACGAGATCGACATCGCCCAGCCGGAGGGGTCGAGGATCAAGAACCTCACCTACAACGGCGCGCCGGTCTCCGACAGCCAGGTCTTCGTGGTGGCCGTCAACAACTACCGCGCGAACGGCGGTTCGGGCTACCCGCACATCGCCACGGCGCCGATCGCGTACAGCTCCACCAACGAGATCCGCCAGCTGATGATCGACTACGTCACGGCGAAGGGCACGCTGGACCCGGCCGACTTCGCGGACAGCAACTGGAAGCTGACGCAGGACGGCACGCCGGTCTTCTAGGGATCACTCGAGGGACGGCAGGAAGGCAGCCCACGCGCCCAGGGGACGGAGAGGTCCGGACCCTGCGGGGCTGCCTTCGAGCCGCGGATGCCGGTCAGCTGATCGGGCCGGCCGGGGTACGGTCCGGGCCTCAGCTGAACACGATCATCGAACCCTGCGCGAGGCTCCGGGTCGCCGCCGCGTGCAGGCCCAGCCACACGTGCCGTTCGCGGGCGAAGGGGCTGGGGTCGTACGGTGCCGGGACGGCCGGTTCCTCCAGGTCCGTGGGAGCCGTCGGCGGGGCCGGCGCGGCAGGCGGGTTGGCCGGGTCGATGCCGATCGCGGGGCCGATGTGCTCGAGCTCCCGCAGGAGGGCCTGGGACGAGCCCAAGGGGCCGCCGCCCGCCAGGAGTTCCTCGTTCGAGAGCGGGTACGGGAAGTCGACCGGGACGTACGCGCCCGCGTGGTCGTAGTGCCACACCAGGTGGGACTGCTGGGCCGTGGATTCGAACATCTCCAGCAACTGCTCGTAGTCGCCGCCCAGTTCGTCCACCGGCGTCACCGGCAGCCCGCAGACCTGGAGGAGGTGGACCCGGCGCAGGAAGTGCAGCGCGTCGTAGTCGAAGCAGGCCACGGGCGCGACCTCGCCGGACAGGCCCGGCATGTACTGGTACACGGGCACCGGTGGGAGCCCGGCTGCCGCCAGCGCGTCGTTGTAGTGCGCGAGTTCCTCGGCGAAGGGGTTGTCCGGGGTGTGGCACAAGACGTCGACGAGCGGTACCAGCCACAGGTCACAGGCCAAAGAGGGCTCCTTACACACGAAAGGTGGTCAGGGCAGCGTAACGGTCCCTTACCCGTTGGTCAGGAGTTCCAGCAGTGCCAGGGAGTGCGCGTTGGCCGCGGTCACGATCGCGCGGGCCTGCTCCGTCTCGCCGCGGGCCAGCGCGTCGACCAGCTCGGTGTGCCTGGCCCACAGGCGTCCGCGCAGGTCGGGGAGGCGCAGGAGGTGCTGGACGGCGCAGACCCAGGCCTGGACGCGCAGGCGGTGCAAGAAGTCGCCGAGGTAGGGGTTGCCGAACAGGGCGCTCAGCTCACGCCAGAAACGCAGGTCGTAGCCGATCAGCACGGTCAGGTCGCCGGCGGTGGCCGCGCGCTGGGCCTCCTCGCCGCGGCGGCGGACGGTGGCCAGGGACGCCGCGGTGCGCGGGTCCTCGGACGGGGCGGGGAAGGCCGGATGGCCGTCGGCGATCACCCGGAACATGCCGTCGGTGACCAGGCCGCGCGCCTCGATCATGTTCCGGTAGTCGGCGACCGAGTACTCGGGGACACGGAAACCGCGGTGCTGGTCGGCCTCCAGGATGCCCTGCGCAGACAGGTCGACCAGCGCCTCACGGACGGGGGTGGCGGAGACGCCGTACTGCTCGGCGATCTCCTTGACGGTGAACGCCCGGCCCGGTCGCAGCCGCCCCGCCAGCACCTCGTCACGGAGCGCGTCCGCGATCTGCTGGCGCAGGGTGCTGCGCGTCACGGTGCCGTTGCCGGGCATCGTCCGGGCCTCTCCTCAGGCGTCAAGGTGACGTACTCGTACGTACTCGTGCTCACGGTCGTGCATATGGTCTTACGAGCACGCCACCTTACGCGCTCGGACTAGTCCGTGTACTCGTCGGCCGCGGTGAGTGCGGCGTCCAGCGCGGCCAGGCCCTCCTTCAGCTCCGCCTCGGTCACGTTGCACGGCGGCACGACGTGGGTGCGGTTCATGTTCACGAAGGGCCACAGGCCGTGCTGCTTGGCGGTGGCCGTGAACCTGGCCATGGGGGTGTTCGCCTCGCCGGCCGCGTTGTACGGCACCAGCGGCTCGCGGGTCTCCTTGTTCCTCACCAGCTCCAGCGCCCAGAACATGCCCGTGCCGCGGACCTCGCCGACGCTCGGGTGCCGCTCGGCCAGCCCGGCGAGGGCGGGGGCCAGGACGGTCTCGCCGAGGCGCTTGGCGTTCTCGACGACGCCCTCGTCGGCCATCACGTTGAGCGTGGCGACGGCGGCGGCGCAGGCCAGCGGGTGACCGGAGTAGGTGAGACCGCCGGGGTAGGGGCGCTTGCCGAACGTCTCCGCGATCTTCTGTGAGATGGCGACGCCGCCGAGGGGCACGTAACCCGAGTTCACACCCTTGGCGAACGTCATCAGGTCCGGGACGACACCGAAGAGGTCGGCGGCGAACCACTCGCCGGTGCGGCCGAACCCGGCCATGACCTCGTCCAGGACGAAGACGATGCCGTGCCGGTCGCAGATCTCGCGTACGCCGGCGAGGTAGCCCGGTGGCGGAACCATGATCCCGGCGGTGCCGGGGACGGTCTCCAGGATGATCGCGGCGATCGTCCCCGGCCCCTCGAAGGCGATCGTCGTCTCCAGGTGCTCCAGGGCCCGCGCGGTCTCCTGCTCCTCGGTCTCGGCGTAGAAGCGGGAGCGGTAGAGGAAGGGCGCCCAGAAGTGGACGACACCCGAGGTGCCGCTGTCGGAGGGCCAGCGGCGCGGGTCACCGGTGATGTTCACGGCCTGCTGGGTGCCGCCGTGGTACGAACGGTAGGCCGAGAGCACCTTCGGGCGGCCCGTGTGCAGCCGGGCCATGCGCACCGCGTGCTCGACCGCGTCGGCGCCGCCGTTGGTGAAGAAGATCTTGTCGAGGTCGCCGGGGGTCCGCTCGGCTATCAGCCGGGCCGCCTCCGAGCGTGCCTCGACGGCGAACGCGGGGGCGAAGGTCGTCATCCGTGCCGCCTGCTCCTGGATCGCGGCGACGACCCTGGGGTGCTGGTAGCCGATGTTCGTGAAGACGAGCCCGCTGGTGAAGTCCAGGTACCGGTTGCCGTCGTAGTCCCAGAAGTACGACCCCTCGGCGCCGGCGACGGCGAGCGGGTCGATGAGGTCCTGGGCGGACCAGGAGTGGAAGACGTGCGCGCGGTCGGCGGCCTTCACTGCGGCGCCGGCTTCGGGATGGGGCTGAGGGGTCATGCGGGCGAGCGTAATGTCCGCGATGCGGAACGGATATCGGCGTCCTGTTCCCTGCGCGGGGGATTTTTGCGACAGGTTGTCGACAGACGGGCGGCAGACGGCCGACAGGTGGTCGACAGGTGGCCGAGGGGTGGTCGACGGGTGGTCGACGGGTGGCCGGAGACGGGATCCGCTGCAGCGGATGCCGGCCGCGGCACTATTCTCGGATCTCGGTCCGTTGCACAGGCGTGGGGGAGGCGGGGCCGCGATGGAGGAGCTGCAACCGGGGGATCCGCAGCAGATCGGGGGCTACCGGCTGCTGGCGCGGCTGGGTGCGGGCGGCATGGGGCAGGTGTACGTCGCCCGGTCGGACCGGGGCCGTACCGTCGCCGTGAAGCTCGTACGCGAGGAGCTGGCCCGGCAGGACGAGTTCCGGGCGCGGTTCCGGCAGGAGGTGGAGGCCGCGCGGCGGGTCGGCGGGTACTGGACCGCGCCCGTGCTGGACGCCGACACGGAGGCGGCCGTGCCGTGGGTGGCCACCGGGTATGTGGCGGGGCCGAGCCTGCAGCAGGTCGTGGGCCACGACCACGGGGCGCTGCCCGAGCGGTCGGTACGGATCCTCGCGGCCGGGCTCGCGCACGCGCTCCAGGACATCCACGCGGCCGGGATCATCCACCGGGACCTCAAGCCGTCCAACGTCCTGGTGACCATCGACGGACCGCGCGTCATCGACTTCGGGATCGCGCGGGCGATGGAGACGCCGGCCGGGGACGGGCTCACGCGTACCGGGTCGCTGGTCGGGTCGCCGGGGTTCATGGCACCGGAACAGGTGCGGGGGGACCGGATCACGCCCGCGTGCGACGTCTTCTGCCTGGGGTCCGTGCTGGCGTACGCGGCCACCGGGGTACTGCCGTTCGGCTCCGACGACAGAGGGGCGCACGCGCTGATGTTCCGCATCGCCCAGGAGGAACCGGATCTGGCGGGGGTGCCGGAGGGGATCGCCGACCTGGTGCGGGAGTGTCTGCGGAAGGATCCCGCGGCGCGGCCCGGTCTGGCGGAGATTCTGGAGCGGAGCGGGGCGGAGGACACCGTCGCCGAGGGACGGTCCCGGGATCCCTGGCTGCCGGGGGCGCTGGTGGCTCAGCTGGGGCGGCACGCGGTGCGGCTGCTGGACGCCGAGGACCCCGCGGCGCGGCCCCCGGCCGGGTCCGGTCCCGATTTCCCGCTCGCACCACCCGTGCAGCTGCCGCCACCGGGTGCGGGCGGGGCTGTCGGCGGTGCGGGCTCCGTCGAGCATGCTCCGGTGGGGGACGGAGGTGCCGGAGGAACTCCGGTTGCCGATCACACGCCCACCGTCGTCCCCGGGGGTACGCCGCCGCCCGCGTACGGGGCTCCCGCCGGGGCGTACGGGTACCCGCAGCAGCATCCGCAGCAGCAGCCGTACGCGTCGCCGTACGGGCCGCCGTCGCAGGGGACGCCGCCCTACGGGCCGCCTTCGTACGCCACGCCTTCGTATGCCACGCCTTCGTACGGGTCCCCTTCGTACGGGCCGCCGCCCGTCGCGGGGCCGCCGGAGCCGGCGCGGCGCAACGGGCGGTCCAGTGTGCTGCTCGTCGTCGTGGCGCTGGTCGTCGCGCTCGGTGCCGGTGGCTCGGTGTACGCGCTGATGAACAGGGGCGGCAGCGACGACAAGGGCGACCGCACGGTCAGCCCCGCACCCACCGTCAGCACGAACGCGCCGCCGACACCCACGACGTCCGGGCCGCCCAGCCCCACCGGCTCGGCTTCGCCCACCCCCTCCGCGTCCGCGGACGGGGCGATCCCGCAGGGGTACCTGGGCACCTGGCGGGCGACCATCGACACCTCCGACGGCGCCAGCACCCGCGAACTCACCATCCGACAGGGCAAGGTGGGGGACTCGGTGCTGACCCTCGTCGCCGACGGGCCCACCGACGGCGGCGGCACGTACCACTGCGTCTTCGATGCCACGCTCGCCGAAGACCCGGGCACCGGCGGCCCGTTGGAGATCGGTCCGTCCACGGTGACCTCCGGCGAACCGGCCACGTCCTGCACGCCGGGTGAGGCCACCGAGGTCACTCTGCTGCCGGACGGGCGGCTCAGGCGTGCCAAGAGCAGCGGCGGGGAGAGCCTGACGTACAGCAAGGAGTGAATGCGCGCCGCGTGCCCCGACCCGCGTCAGCGGACCACGTCGAACACGTTCTTCTGCAGGCCGTTGGCGTACACCTCGTGCTCCACCAGCTTCAGCTTCTGCGTGTCCTTGTCCGTCGCGCTGAACAGCCGCTTGCCCGCGCCGAGCAGCAGCGGGAAGACGAGCAGGTGGTAGCGGTCGATCAGGCCGGCGTCCGAAAGGCCGTGGTTCAGGGTGGCGCTGCCGTGGACGATGATCGGGCCGCCCTCGGTCTCCTTCAGCGCGGCGACCTCGTCGAGCGAGCGCAGGATGGTGGTCTCGCCCCAGTTCGACACCAGGTCGTCCTCGCCGAGCGTGGTGGAGACGACGTACTTCGGCATCACCTTGTAGTCGGCGAACTCCGGCATGTCCGGCCACACCGGGCTGAACGCCTGGTAGCTGACCCGGCCCATCAGCATCGCGGTGGCCTCCTTCTGTTCCCGGCCCTTGATCTCGAAGGCTTCGGGGAGGAACTCGACGTCCTTGAAGGTCCACCCGGAGTTCCGGTAGCCGGGCTCGCCGCCCGGGGCCTCCACGACGCCGTCGAGCGAGACGAAGGCAGTGCTGATCAGGGTGCGCATCCGGGTCTCCTGGGTGTGGGTCGGCTTCTCAGTGTCTCGTGCCTGGTTCTCACGTTCTCACGATGTCTGACCGGGAAGCCGGGGAGAACTCATCGCCGTGCCCTGTCACCTGCCTAGCGCGGCTCCGGCGGTCGCTGGCGGGGCATGTTCGGGCGGGCGCCGTTCGGCGGGGGAAGGGGGAACCGGCCCGTCGCGTGCGCGGACTCGGCGCGCGGGCCGGAGGCCACCGCGGCCTGGATACCGAGGGGGGTGGAGCCCGTGCGGAACTCCACCATCCAGTCGGCGGTCTCGGTGCGGACCAGGTCGGTGACGTCCTCCGAGAAGCGGCGCAGGACGCCGAGGCAGCGCTCGGTGGCCTCGCCGGCCGTGCCCTCCGCCGGGCCCAGCACCTCCCGGACGTTCTCCGAGGCCCACTCGAACTGGAGGGCCTGGAGCCGCCGCTGCACGGCCTGCGCGGTGGCGACGTCCCTCATCCAGCCGGAGGTGACGCCGAAGAAGCGGTCCACGCCGACGCAGCAGACCGCGAGCAGCAGCGCCAGATAGCCCCACGGGGCCACGCCGCCCGTCACCCCGGTCAGGTCCAGGAGGGGGAGGGCGGCGCCGGCCACGGCTCCCGAGGCCGCCCCGGCGCGCAGGGCTCGTGCGCCGCGCCGCTTCCACACCCGGTCCGCCAGATACCAGGCCGCCGTCTCCAGGGCGCCGTGCTCCACCCAGCGGTACAGCTCGTCCAGCCGCTGCGCCGGCTCGCCCCAGCTGCCGAGCGGGAAGGGCCGCCCGGTCAGATCGCCAGGCCGCAGCTCGGCCGCACCCTCGCCCCGCCCGTCCTGATGAGGGGGACCCTCGGGCTGCATCTCCGGCTGACCCACCCGGCACTCCTTATGAACGGTTACATCGCGTGACATTGCACGCCGTCGCGCGGCCCCCTTCCTACCGCCCAATGGGTGGCGAAGAGGTGGCTTTCCCGACTTTTCCGCCCAGAAGAGGGCCTTGGTCAGGTATAGGGCTCGTGGCGTTGTCACTCGAAAGAGTGGCGGAGCGAGGGCCGCGTGGACCACGTAGGCTCGTTCACAACGCAGGAAGAACGACGAATCCAGGAGCTGATCGTGATTCCCGGTGGTGGCCAGCCCAACATGCAGCAGTTGCTTCAGCAGGCCCAGAAGATGCAGCAGGACCTCCAGCGGGCGCAGGAGGAACTGGCGAACACGGAAGTCGACGGGCAGGCGGGCGGCGGACTGGTGAAGGCCACCGTGACCGGCGCCGGTGAGCTGCGTGCGCTGCGGATCGACCCCCAGGCGGTGGACCCGGAGGACACCGAGACCCTCGCCGACCTGATCGTGGCGGCCGTACAGGCGGCCAACGAGAACGCGCAGGCCCTCCAGCAGAACAAGCTCGGCCCGCTGGCGCAGGGCCTGGGCGGCGGCACCGGTATCCCCGGTCTGCCTTTCTAAGACCGGGCGCGGCCAACTACGGTACGTACCGTAAGACTCCAGGAAGGGCAGTCCGGTGTACGAAGGCGTGGTCCAGGACCTCATCGACGAGCTGGGGCGGCTGCCCGGCGTCGGTCCCAAGAGCGCGCAGCGGATCGCCTTCCACGTCCTGCAGGCCGAGCCGACGGACGTGAAGCGGCTCGCGCAGGCGCTCCTGGAGGTCAAGGCGAAGGTCCGCTTCTGCGTGACCTGCGGCAACGTGGCGCAGGAGGAGCTGTGCACCATCTGCCGCGACGCCCGGCGCGACCCCTCGGTCATCTGTGTCGTGGAGGAGCCGAAGGACGTCGTCGCCGTCGAGCGCACCCGTGAGTTCCGCGGGCGCTACCACGTTCTCGGTGGCGCCATCAGCCCGATCGAGGGTGTGGGCCCCGACGACCTGCGTATACGAGAACTTCTCGCCAGGTTGGCCGACGGGACGGTCACGGAGCTGATCCTGGCCACGGACCCGAATCTGGAGGGCGAGGCGACGGCGACGTACCTCGCCCGCATGATCAAGCCCATGGGCCTGAAGGTCACCCGCCTGGCCAGCGGCCTCCCGGTGGGTGGCGACCTGGAATACGCGGACGAGGTCACGCTCGGCCGCGCCTTCGAGGGGAGACGACTCCTAGATGTCTGACGCCACGCTGCACGCCACGTCGCAGAACCCGGACGACTTCGCGGTCCAGATCGCGGACCAGATCGAGAGTTTCCTGGTGGCGGTCACGGAGGTCGCCAGGGGCGACGAGCCCGGCTCGACGGTGCCCTTCCTGCTGCTGGAGGTCTCCCAGCTCCTGCTGGCCGGCGGCCGTCTCGGCGCCCACGAGGACATCGTCCCCGAGGAGCGCTACGAGCCCGACCTCGGCCCGGAGCCGGACGTGGACGAACTCCGCGAGAACCTCGCCCGCCTCCTGGAGCCGGTCGACATCTACTCCGAGGTCTTCGACCCCTACGAGCCCCGCAAGGCGCCCGTCCCGGCCCGGATCTCCGACGACCTCGCCGACGTCATCACCGACCTGCGCCACGGCATGGCCCACTACCGCTCGGGCCGTATCACCGAGGCCCTGTGGTGGTGGCAGTTCTCCTACTTCTCCAACTGGGGCCCCATGGCCTCCTCGGTGCTGCGCGCCCTGCAGTCGGTCCTCATCCACGTCCGCCTCAACCAGCCCCTGGAGGAACTGGACGGCCTCGACACCGACCAGGCCGACGTCGGTGACGAGACCCTCGAGTTCGAGGCGGGCCGGGTGATGGCCCAGGAGATCGGCGGTCCGCTGGGGCTGGGTCAGGCCCAGTAGGCCGTCGCACGCGCGAGCCGCCGGACTGTGACCCGGGGCACTTTTCGCGTGGGTCGTTCCCCGGTGGGCAGAAGGCCCTGCGGACAACGGGCGGCCGCGTCTCACCATGCGGGAGCGGAGGGGACGATTTCGGGCGCTCGATAGACTGAGCCGACACAGAACGAACCGAGCGAGGAGCGCACGTGGGCCTTGTCGTGCAGAAGTACGGAGGCTCCTCCGTAGCCGATGCCGAGGGCATCAAGCGCGTCGCCAAGCGGATCGTGGAAGCGAAGAGGAACGGCAACCAGGTTGTCGTCGTCGTTTCCGCGATGGGCGACACGACGGACGAGCTGATCGATCTCGCCGAGCAGGTATCGCCGATGCCTGCCGGGCGTGAGTTCGACATGCTGCTGACCGCCGGAGAGCGGATCTCCATGGCCCTGCTGGCCATGGCGATCAAAAACCTGGGACACGAGGCCCAGTCGTTCACCGGCAGCCAGGCAGGCGTCATCACCGACTCGGTCCACAACAAAGCCCGGATCATCGACGTCACGCCGGGCCGGATCAGGACCGCGCTGGACGAGGGCAACATCGCCATCGTCGCCGGTTTCCAGGGCGTCAGCGCCGACAAGAAGGACATCACCACGCTCGGCCGTGGCGGGTCCGACACGACGGCCGTGGCGCTCGCCGCCGCGCTGGACGCCGAGGTCTGCGAGATCTACACCGACGTCGACGGCGTGTTCACCGCCGACCCGCGCGTGGTGAAGAAGGCGAAGAAGATCGACTGGATCTCCTTCGAGGACATGCTGGAACTGGCCGCGTCCGGTTCCAAGGTGCTGCTCCACCGCTGCGTGGAGTACGCCCGCCGCTACAACATCCCGATCCATGTCCGGTCCAGCTTCAGCGGGCTCCAGGGCACCTGGGTCAGCAGTGAGCCGATTACGCAAGGGGACAAGAAGGTGGAGCAGGCCATCATCTCCGGTGTCGCGCACGACACCTCCGAGGCCAAGATCACGGTCGTCGGCGTGCCGGACAAGCCGGGTGAGGCCGCCGCGATCTTCCGGACCATCGCCGATGCCGCGATCAACATCGACATGGTCGTGCAGAACGTCTCCGCCGCGTCCACGGGCCTGACGGACATCTCCTTCACGCTGCCCAAGACCGAGGGCCGCAAGGCCATCGACGCGCTGGAGAAGAATCGCGCGGGCATCGGCTTCGACTCGCTGCGCTACGACGACCAGATCGGCAAGATCTCGCTGGTCGGCGCGGGCATGAAGACCAACCCCGGGGTCACCGCCGACTTCTTCACGGCCCTGTCCGACGCGGGCGTCAACATCGAGCTGATCTCGACATCCGAGATCCGCATCTCGGTCGTCACCCGCGCCGACGAGGTGCCGGAGGCCGTGCGCGCCGTGCACACCGCCTTCGGGCTCGACTCCGACACCGACGAGGCCGTCGTCTACGGAGGCACGGGCCGCTGATGGCATCGACCGGCAGGCCGACGCTCGCGGTCGTGGGAGCGACCGGGGCCGTCGGCGCGGTCATGCTCCAGATCCTGTCCCAGCGCGCGGACATCTGGGGCGAGATCCGTCTGATCGCCTCCCCGCGCTCGGCCGGCCGCAAGCTGGCCGTGCGCGGGGAGGAGGTCGAGGTGGTCGCCCTGTCCGAGGAGGCCTTCGACGGGGTCGACATCGCGATGTTCGACGTGCCGGACGAGGTCTCCGCCCAGTGGGCGCCGATCGCCGCCGCGCGCGGCACGGTCGTCGTGGACAACTCGGGCGCCTTCCGGATGGACCCGGAGGTGCCCCTGGTGGTGCCCGAGGTCAATCCCCACGCGGCACGCCTCCGGCCGCGCGGCATCATCGCCAACCCCAACTGCACGACCCTGTCGATGATCGTCGCCCTGGGCGCGCTGCACGCCGAGTTCGGCCTGCGCGAGCTGGTCGTGTCGTCGTACCAGGCGGTGAGCGGCGCCGGGCGGGCCGGCGTGGACACGTTGCGGGCCCAGCTGTCCCTGGTCGCCGGCACCGAACTGGGCACCAAGCCCGGTGACGTACGGCGGGCCGTCGGGGAGGGCACGGGGCCGTTCCCGGAGCCGGTCGCCCTGAACGTCGTCCCCTGGGCCGGGTCCCTCCGGGAGGACGGCTGGTCGTCGGAGGAGATGAAGGTGCGGGACGAGTCCCGCAAGATCCTCGGACTGCCGAAGCTGCCGGTCGCCGTCACCTGCGTGCGGGTGCCGGTGGTCACCGGCCACTCCCTCACCGTCCACGCCCGGTTCCAGGGCGAGGTCACCGTGGACGGCGCCCGCGAGATCATCGCCACCGCCCCGGGCGTCGTGCTGTACGACGACCCGGCCGCCGGGGAGTTCCCCACCCCCGCCGACGTCGTCGGCACCGACCCCACCTGGGTCGGGCGGGTCCGGCGTGCCCTGGACGACCCGACGGCGCTCGAACTGTTCGTGTGCGGCGACAACCTGCGCAAGGGGGCCGCGCTCAACACCGCGCAGATCGCCGAGCTGGTGGCCGCCGAGGCGGCGGACCGGACCTGACCGGCCGAGCCGCGCCTCGCGGGTGGTTTCGATGCCACTCACACGTTTTCTCGCCTGACAGGTTTGTAGGATCCCAGTAAGAATCTCCTCCCCGCCCCGCGCAACCGCGCGTGCGGCGGGGAGCGTCTTTGCGGTCACCCTCGCGGGGGGCGTGGGGGCGTGGGGAGTCCGGTGTGGGGACGCCGGACTCCGGGCGTGGGGACGCCCGTTCATATGGTGCATAGGGGAAGAGCGGGACGCATGAGGGCACTTGGTGTATTGCGGGTTGTTGTGCATGTGACGTCCGGCACGTACAACCTCAGCGGGGTGAAGCGTGTCCAACAGGCGTGGCAGAGGTACTCGAACTCAGTGCGGCCCGCGGCACGGCCCTACGGCCGCCCCCTGCGGTGCTCCGGCCCCGCATACCCGGCGGCATGCCGGTGATAGCGCCCATGCCCGCAGCGCGGCCCGCCCGCGTACCCGGTCAGCGCGACGGCTCCGAGGACGCCGTCACGGTCGCTCAGCCCACGGTGGTCGGCACCACCGTCGACCATCTCACCGAGACCTATCGTGCGCACTACCGCTCGCTGCTGGGTCTCGCCGCGCTCCTCCTCGACGACACCGCCTCCTGCGAGGACGTCGTCCAGGAGGCCTTCATCCGGGTGCACTCCGCGCGCAAGCGCGTCCGCGACCCCGAGAAGACGCTGGCCTACCTGAGACAGACGGTCGTCAACCTCTCGCGCTCCACCCTGCGCCGGCGCATCCTCGGCCTGAAGCTGCTCGCGAAGCCGATGCCCGACATGGCGAGCGCTGAGGAAGGTGCCTACGACCAGCTGGAGCGCCGTGACCTCATCAAGGCGATGAAGGGGCTGCAGCGCCGTCAGCGCGAGGTCCTCGTCCTGCGCTACTTCGCGGACATGACCGAGGCCCAGGTCGCCGAGACCCTCGGGATATCCCTGGGCTCGGTCAAGGCCTACGGCTCGCGGGGCATCGCCGCCCTGCGCGTGGCCATGGGGACGCCGGCATGAGCGCCAACGCCGAAGGGGGCGATTCGCATGAACGCCACTCGCACGAGCGTCACGAGCCCTACGCCTGGCACGAGCCGACGAAGCGGCACGCGCACGAACACACGCAATCGCACGCTGGGAACGGAACTGTGAACCACGGCCCCGACGAAATGGGCTTCGAGGAGCGGGACCCGGCCCTCACCGGCCTCGCCCCCGACGAACTGGCCCTGCGCCGGATGCTGCACTCGGCGGTCGACGACGTCGAACCGAGCGACGGCGCGCTGGACCACCTGCGCCGCGCCGTCCCCGCCCGGCGGGCCCGCAAGCGGCAGGCCGCCGTCGGGATGGCCGCCGCGGCGCTGTTCATCGGCACCGCGATCCCCGCCCTCGTGCACGTCTCCAACGCCGTCGGCTCAGACCCCAACACCGCCATGGCCGGACAGTCCTCCGCGGCCCACAGCGGCAACGGCCACGGCAAGGACCACGGCGGCGACACCGGCACCAGGCGCGACGACCCCGGCGGCAGGTCCGCAGAGCCCGGCAAGGACCCCGGCAGCAGCGGCGACCGGCAGGGCGGCGGCGACAGCGGCACGAGCACCGGCTCCACGCAGGGCGCCGACCCCTCCGCCACCGTCGCCACCACGGTCCCGGTGTGCACGCCGGAACAGCTGGGCTCCGCCACCGGCAGCGCCGAGGCCCCCGACTCCGCGGGCACCGTCTACGGCGTCTTCCGCGTCAGCAACGTCTCCCGCTCCGCCTGCACCGTCGGCGGGACGGGCACGGTGGGCGTGACGCCGCAGGGCGCCGCCGACCCGGCCAAGGTCAGCGCCGTCCGGCATGTGGCCGGGGACGCGGCGGCCGGCCTGCCCGATCCCTCCCAGGAGGTCACCGGACTGGTGCTGCAACCCGGCTCGGCCTACGAGGAAAAGTTCGCCTTCGTGCCCTCGGAGACCTGCCCCATCGCCACCACCCCCACCGGCAGCACCACCGGCCCGGACAGCGGCGGCCCCTCGCCCGACCCGACCACCACCGAGGATCCCGGCACCACCAGCGGCACGGACACGAGCGGCGCGACGGGCACCACCCCCCAGCTCGTCACCGAGGACGGCACGGCCGAGGGCAGCATCGTGGTCACCCACACCACGCAGACGGGCGCGACGGCCACCGCCACGGTGCCCGGCGCGTGCGCCGGGACGGTGTACTACACCGGGGTGCTGGCGGGGTCGTAGGCCCCCGCCCGTGGCCCCGCCCCTCTCAGACGGACGTCGTCCGCTGAGAGGGCTGCTGCTCCGGTACCAGGCCCAGCGCCGCGTCCCGGACGACCTCCACCTCGCGGCGCAGCAGCCGGAACCACATGAAGACCACGAAGCCCGCGAAGACGAACCACTCGCCGGTGTAGCCGAGGTTCTGGAACGCCTTCAGGTCGAGACCGGTGTTGTCCGGCGCGGTCGCGGGCACGGCCTTCATGCCCGCGTCGGCCTTGTCCAGGGTGATCCAGGCGTCGTACAGCCGGTACGGCACCAGGTTCACCAGCGTGGCCGAGCTGATCGCCGACGTCTGCCCGGCGGGCAGCCCGCCGCGGTTGCTGACCCCGTTGTCCCCGGGGGTCTCGGACGCCTGGAGCGCGCCGGTGACGGTGACCTCGCCGGCCGGCGCCTCGGGTGCCTTCGCCGGGTCCGCCGCGCCGGGCAGCCAGCCGCGCACCACCGGCAGGGCCTTGCCGGAGTCGGTGCGCAGCAGGGTGAGGACGTAGAAGCCGTTCCTGCCGTCCAGCCGCCGGTCGGGCACCAGGAGCTGCTTGCCGTACCGGCCGCTCGCGGTGGCCCGCCGTCCCGAGGTGCTCTTGTCGACGGGCAGCAGCTCGGCCAGCGGCCGGGCGGCCTCCCGCCTGCCGGAGTCGGCCTGCCGGGTTGCGGTGCGGTGGTCCTGCATCCGCGCCTCGAACCGGCTCAGTTGCCACGACCCCATGAAGACGCAGAACGGGATGGCGAGCAGCACGAAGACGTTGATGCCCCACCAGCGGGGTGTCAGCAGAAACCGGTACACAGCCTCCACGGTACGGCGCCGGTGCGGGGCGGCACGGCCCGGGGTTCGCGAAGTTATCCACAGGCTTGCGCACGAACGACACCAATTGTCGGTGCGACCAGGCAGTATGGGGCGCATGACTGGGGCCATGAGCGAGAGCAGCAAGCCGGACACACCTGACATGCCGGACTGGGAGCGGCGCTTCCGGGCGCCCCGGGTGTCACTGCCCGACTGGGCGGTGGACGCCCCGGAGCGCTCCCTGTTCGTGTCGAACGCCACGGGCACGTACGAGCTGTACGCGTGGGACCGCGCGACGGGCGAGCAGCGCCAGGCCACGCACCGGCCGAACGGCACGACGGACGGCGTGCTCTCCCCGGACGGCGCGTGGATCTGGTGGTTCGACGACAAGGACGGCGACGAGTTCGGCATCTGGCGCCGCCAGCCCTTCGCCGGGGGCCCGGACGAGCCGGCCGTCCCCGGCCTGGAGCCCTCCTACCCCGCCGGTCTGGCGCTGGCCCGCGACGGCCGCACGGCGGTGGTGGGCCGCTCCACGGACGAGGACGGCACCACCATCCACCTCACCCGCGAGGGGGAACCGCCCGTCGAGGTCTACCGGCACCGCGAGTCGGCCGGCGTCGGTGACCTCTCGTACGACGGCTCCCTGATCGCCGTCGAGCACACCGAGCACGGCGACGCCATGCACGCGGCGCTGCGTGTGCTGCGCCCGGACGGCACGACGGTCGCCGAGCTGGACGACACCAAGGGCGGCGAGCAGGAGCTGGGCCTGGAGGTGATGGGCTTCGCCCCGGTCGCCGGTGACACCCGCCTGCTCATCGGCCACCAGCGCCGGGGCCGCTGGGAGCCGCTGGTGTGGAACGTGGCCACGGGCGAGGAGACCGACCTGGCCTTGGACCTGCCGGGCGACGTCGGCGCCGAGTGGTACCCGGACGGTTCGGCCCTGCTCGTCGAGCACGGCTTCGAGGCCCGCGGCGAACTGTTCCGCTACGACCTGGCCACCCACGAGCTGACCCGCATCCCCACCCCGTCCGGCACGGTCTCCGGGGCGACGGCCCGGCCCGACGGCAGCGTGGAGTACCTGTGGTCGTCGGCGGCGCACCCGCCCGTGGTCCGGTCCACGGCGGGGGGGATCGTCCTGGACCCGCCCGGCATGAAGTGCCCGCCGTCGGTGGCCGTGGAGGACGCCTGGGTGGAGGGTCCCGGCGGCCGTATCCACGCCCTGATCCAGAAGCCGGCCGGTGCCACCGGCCCCCTGCCCACGGTCTTCGACCTGCACGGCGGCCCGACCTGGCACGACAGCGACTCCTTCGCGGCGGGCCCGGCGGCCTGGGTGGACCACGGCTACGCGGTGGTCCGCGTCAACTACCGCGGCTCCACGGGCTACGGCCGCGCCTGGACCGACGCCCTCAAGCACCGGGTCGGCCTGATCGAGCTGGAGGACGTCGCCGCCGTCCGCGAGTGGGCGATCGCCTCGGGCCTCGCCGACCCGGACCGGCTGGTCCTCACCGGCGGCTCCTGGGGCGGCTACCTCACCCTGCTCGGCGTCGGCACCCAGCCCGACGCATGGGCGGTGGGCATCGCGGTGGTGCCGGTCGCGGACTACGTCACGGCCTACTACGACGAGATGGAGTCCCTGAAGGCCATGGACCGCACACTGCTCGGCGGCACTCCCGAGGAGGTCCCGGAGCGCTTCGAGGCGTCCTCCCCGCTGACCTACGTGGACCGGGTCAAGGCCCCCGTGTACATCTCGGCGGGCGTCAACGACCCGCGCTGCCCGATCCGCCAGATCGACAACTACGTCAAGAGACTGGAGGCCCGGGGCGCGGTCCACCAGGTGTACCGCTACGACGCCGGGCACGGCTCCCTGGTGGTGGACGAGCGCATCAAGCAGGTGCGCCTGGAGATCGAGTTCGCGCAGCGGCATCTGGGGCGGGCGTAGGGAGCCGGGCTCCTCGGCCGGGAGCCCCTTCGGGGGCTCAGCCCAGTTCGGCCAGGCCCCTTCGGGTGGCGGCCACCACCACACGGTCCTCTTTCTGCAGCACGTGGTCGGGCGGGACGTCGGTGCGGCCCTCCAGGGCCAGCACCCGCCAGGCCCCGGCCCGGAACGCGGCGGACACCGTCCTTCCCTCCAGCTCCGGGTGGCCGGCCACGTCCACCGCGGCGAACAGCAGGACACGCCGTTCCACCGGGATCGCGCCGAGGATCTGCCGGCCGAGCATCGCGCCCGCGAACGCCGGCGCGGCGAGGTGCGTGACGCTGCGGCTGCGGGTGCGGGCGTGCGGGTGGGCGGCGCGCAGGGTGCGGTAGACGGCGGTGGCGAAGTCGTCGTCGTACAGGCGCAGGACCACCCGCAGGTCCGGCCGGACGGACCGCGCGTACAGCACCGCCTCCAGGTTGGTGGTGTCCGCGCTGGTCACCGCCAGCAGGACATGGGCGCGGTGGATCTTCGCGGCCTCCAGGACGCCCTCCTCGGTCACATCACCCAGCACCACCGGCACCCGCAGCCGCCGCGCGGTCGCCAGCCCCCTGGCCTCCGGGTCGGACTCCACGCACACCACCGGGATCTGCAGTTCCCGCAGCCGGGTCAGTACACGGGTGCCGATCTTCCCGAGCCCGAGCAGCACCACATGTCCGCCCAGTCCGCGCGGCGGCCTGCGCAGCGCGGACGCGGTACGGAACGTGCCCAGCGCCTCCAGGACCGCGGCCAGCAGCACCGGCAGGAGCAGCAACCCGACGAGTCCGGACAGCAGTTGCAGGATCTGCCTGCCGAGGGACTCCCCGAGGGCGGGGTCGTCGATCGCGAACATGTCCAGCAACGTGAGGTAGAAGGCCCGCAGCGGGTGGATGCCCGTCACCACCCACAACGCGACCGCCAGCGCCAGCACGCAGCCCACGATCCCCGCGAGCGACCACCGCAGCCGCCGCGAGAACAGCGAGCCGAGCGGCACCACGCCCCCTACTCCGCGCCCGTTCGCGGCGGCCCCCCGCTCGTCCGCGAACGACACCTGCTCCAGCACCACGGTCGCCCGGCCGGCGGCCCGCCGTACCTCGTCGTCGTCCGGCAGCAGCCGGGGCCCGTGTTCCCCGCTGCCCTCGGAGCCGTCGGCCCCGGCCGGATCCGTGCTGGTCGCGGAGAGCAGCGCCAGCGTGCACAGCCCGGGCGCGGGGACGTGCCCGACCCCGGCGGGCAGCCGTTCCACGGCCCGCAGCAGCAGCCCGTCGGTCTGGACGACCTTGGTGGTCCCGGCGATCGCGGACGCGGCCAGCGCGGGTGCGGCGGTGTCCGCGTCGGACAGCACGGTGGTGGAGGCGTCCACGGCTCCGACGGTGCCGTCGCCGGTCGCCAACGCGGCAGCCTGGTCGAGGAGTTCCTCGATGTGCTGGCCCAGCCGCCGGTTGTACAGGCGCAGGACGAGCCGGATCCTCGGGTTGAGCCGTCGGGCGGTCAGCGCCGCCCGGATGTTGGTCTCGTCGTCGTCGTAGACGAGGGCGAGCGCGGCGGCCCGCTCGACACCGGCCTCGGCGAGCGTGACCTCGGTGACCGCGGCGGCCTCCACCATGCGTGCGCCGTCCGGCCCGTCGACGTTGCCGCCGGGGCCGGGGCCGGGGCCGGGGCCGGGGGTGCTTCCGGCGCCTGCACCGTGCCCGCCGCTCCCGCCGGCCCTGGCGACGGCCGCGCTGACCATCCGGTCGAGCAGCCCGGACGTGCCGCGCGCCCGGCCCACCACCGGGGGGCGGGCCGTGCGTTCGTCCGGCGGTACGACGAGGGTGACCCGTTCGCCGTGGACGCCGCGCAGTTCGGCGGCCAGCCGGTGCGCGAGTCCGTCGTCACCGCAGACGATCATGTGTGCCGACGCCACGCCGGGCCCGCTTTGGTTCGGAACGCTCCCCACGGCGGTGAAGACTGCCCCAAGAACACCGGTGGTTCCAGGAACGGCCTGCACGGCCGTGCCGTCAGCCCGACGCCAGGGCGTCGGTGCCCATGGGCCGGTCGTCCGGCGTGATGGCCGCCTGCTCCCGGCCGGTGGAGTACCGGTCCGTCGTCCATGCCGTCGTCCACGCGGTCGTCGGTGGAGTGGCCGGCCGTGCCGGGCGGGGCGACGTCCGGGGGCGTAAGGGCCGCAACAAGCTGACGAGGCATGCGACAGGCCGTGTGCAGCGCCGGTGACGCTCCTGCGCGCAGTCCTGGGGGACTTCGCGGGGCGTCAGCCGTGGACTGCGCCAGAGCGTGGACTGCGCCGGAGATCCCCTTGCGTTCGATACGGGGTGGGGGTATACATGAAGTCGTCGCCAGGTACCCCAGGGGGGTATGAGGACCGCCGCCTCCGTGAGCTGCGAGGAGCAGACATGACCACCACCACGACATCCGGTGCCGCCGAGGTCGAACTCGCCATCGGCGGAATGACCTGTGCTTCCTGCGCCGCCCGCATCGAGAAGAAGCTCAACCGCATGGACGGCGTCGAGGCCACCGTCAACTACGCCACGGAGAAGGCGAAGGTCACCTTCCGCGAGGACGTCACCGTCGCCGACCTGATCGCCACGGTCGAGGCCACCGGCTACACCGCCCGCGAGCCCCGGCCCGCCCGCACCGAGGCGGAGTCCGGCACCGGTGCGGCGGCAACGGAGGCCGACGAACTGCTGCCCTTGCGGCAGCGGTTGGTGACCGCGGTGGCGCTCGCGGTGCCGGTGATCGCGATGGCGATGGTCCCGGCGCTGCAGTTCGAGTACTGGCAGTGGCTGTCGCTGACGCTCACGGCGCCGGTGGTGACGTACGCCGCCTGGCCCTTCCACAAGGCCGCCTGGACCAACGCCCGGCACGGCGCCGCCACCATGGACACGCTGGTCTCGGTCGGTACGTCGGCCGCGTTCCTGTGGTCGCTGTGGGCGCTGTTCTTCGGGAGCGCCGGCATGCCCGGCATGACGCACTCCTTCGAGCTGACGATCGCGCGCAGTGACGGCGCCGGGAACATCTACCTGGAGGCCGCGGCCGGGGTCACCGCCTTCATCCTGGCCGGCCGGTACTTCGAGGCCCGCTCCAAGCGCCGGGCGGGGGCGGCACTCAAGGCCCTGCTCGAACTCGGCGCCAAGGAAGTCACCGTACTGCGCGGCGAGCGCGAGGAACTCGTGCCGGTCGCGGAGTTGCAGGTCGGGGACCGTTTCCTGGTCCGTCCCGGTGAGAAGGTTGCCACCGACGGCACGGTGGTCGAGGGCTCCTCGGCGGTGGACGCCTCGATGCTCACCGGCGAGTCCATGCCGGTCGAGGTCGCTGCCGGGGACGCGGTCACCGGCGCGACCCTGAACGCGGGCGGCCGGCTGGTCGTGCAGGCCACCCGGGTCGGCGCGGACACCCAGCTCGCCCGGATGGCGAAGATGGTGGAGGACGCCCAGAACGGCAAGGCCGCCGCCCAGCGGCTCGCCGACCGGATCTCCGCGGTGTTCGTTCCCGTCGTGATCGTCCTGGCCATCGCCACCCTGGGCTTCTGGCTCGCCAGCGGCGCGAGTCCGACCGCCGCCTTCACCGCCGCGGTCGCCGTCCTGATCATCGCCTGCCCGTGCGCCCTCGGTCTCGCCACCCCGACCGCGCTCATGGTCGGCACCGGGCGCGGCGCACAGCTCGGCATCCTCATCAAGGGCCCCGAGGTGCTGGAGAGCACCCGCAAGGTCGACACCATCGTCCTGGACAAGACCGGCACCGTCACCACCGGCCGCATGACCCTGCTGGCCGTGCACACCGCCGCGGGCACCGACGAGAAGGACGCCCTGCGCCTGGCCGGCGCCCTGGAGCACTCCTCCGAGCACCCCGTCGCGCAGGCCGTGGCCGCCGGAGCCACCGCCCGCGTCGGCACCCTGCCGGCCCCCGAGGACTTCGCCAACGTGCCCGGCCTGGGTGTCCAGGGGGTCGTCGAGGGGCACGCCGTACTCGTCGGCCGCGAGCAGTTGCTGGCCGAGTGGGCGATGTCCCTGCCGGACGACCTCAAGCGGAAGAAGACCGCCGCCGAAGCCGCCGGTCGCACGGCCATCGCGGTCGCCTGGGACGGCGAGGCCCGCGCGGTCCTCGAAGTCGCCGACGCCGTCAAGGAGACCAGCCCCGAGGCCATCCGCCGGATGCGCGCCCTCGGCCTGACCCCGATGCTGCTGACCGGCGACAACCGGGCCGTCGCCGAGGCCGTGGCCGCCGAGGTGGGCATCGCCCCGGAGCACGTGATCGCCGAGGTCCTGCCGCAGGACAAGGTCGACGTCGTCAAGCGCCTTCAGGGCGAAGGGCGTTCGGTCGCCATGGTCGGTGACGGCGTCAACGACGCCGCGGCGCTCGCCCAGGCCGACCTGGGCCTGGCGATGGGGACCGGTACCGACGCCGCGATCGAGGCCGGTGACCTGACCCTGGTCCGCGGGGACCTGCGGGTCGCGGCCGACGCCATCCGGCTGGCCCGCCGGACTCTGGGCACCATCCGCTCCAACCTCTTCTGGGCCTTCGTCTACAACGTCGCCGCGCTGCCGCTGGCCGCGGCCGGACTGCTCAACCCGATGATCGCGGGCGCCGCGATGGCCTTCTCCTCCGTCTTCGTCGTCGGCAACAGCCTGCGCCTGCGCCGCTTCCAGCCCGCCGACCGCTGACCCCAGCCCCCCGGGACCTGCGCGGCGCCCGCCGTCTCACTGCAGACGGCGGGCGCCCCGCTTTCACGTGTCCGAGCACGCCTGCGCCGGGTCGACGACCCAGGACGAGATCGAGCGCCGGGTGCGTGAGCCGATCGCGGACCCCGGCTGAGCGTCAACCTGTTCTCCTCGAGGACACGTCGGCATCGTGGTGTGTTCACACCCCGCTCTTACCGTCGCCTCACCCGGCATGTCCGGGAGCGCCCGCGGCCGGCACGCAAGGGGGGTCGGGCCGCGGCGCCCAGCGTCCTAGGAGCATCCGCATGCGCAGATCCGTCAGAATCCTGACGGTCATCGCCACGACCGGCGCGCTCGCCGCCGGTACGGCTGTGGCGGCCAACTCGACGCCCCAGCAGGGAGGTCGGGACAACGAGATCCACAACGTCATCTACCTGCTCGGCGACGGCATGGGCCGCACCCACGTCACCGCCGCCCGGGAGCGCTACTACGGCGCCCACGGCAAGCTGAACATGGAGCAGCTGCCGAACTACGGCGCCGTCGCCACCTACGCCGTGGAGAAGGGCACCGACCAGCCGTCGCTGGTCACCGACTCCGCCAGCTCGGCCACCGCCTGGTCGTCCGGCGTGAAGACGTACAACGCCGCCATCGGTGTCGACGCCTACGAGAAGAAGGTGACGACGCTGATGGAGCAGGCCCACCAGGCGGGCTTCGCCACCGGCAACGTCTCCACCGCCGAGGTCACCGACGCGACCCCGGCCGCCCAGTTCAGCCACGCGCTGCTGCGGGGCTGCCAGGGCCCGGTCTACTCGGACGCCTCCTGCCTGCCCAAGAAGGCCGACGGCAGCTACGAGGACAAGCCCGCCGACCCGACCCTGATCACGCCGATCGCCGAGCAGATCGCCCGCAACGGCACCGCCGACGTGATCCTCGGCGGCGGCATGGCCCGCTTCGAGCCGGACGACCAGAAGGCGCTGCAGGCGCAGGGCTACCAGGTGCTCGGCAGCTTCGGTGACCCGGCGCTGCCCGCGCAGACCGCCGGCAGCCAGAAGCCGGCCACCCGGACGGACCTGGAGAACGTCAGCAGCGGCAAGGTCGTCGGTCTGTTCAGCCGCGGCAACCTGACCGTCGAGCAGGCCAAGGCCCAGCTGCCCGCCGACGCCCCGCAGCGGCAGGAGCCGACCCTGGCGGAGATGACCGAGAAGTCCATCTCCCTGCTCAACGGCCGTTCCAAGAAGGGCTTCCTGCTGCAGATCGAGGGCGCCCAGATCGACAAGCGCTCGCACGCCAACGACGCCGCCCAGACCCTCGGCGAGGTCAAGGCGTTCGACGACGCCGTGAAGGCCGCGGTCGACTTCGCCAAGAAGGACGGCCACACCCTGGTGGTCGTGACGGCGGACCACGAGTGCGCCGGCTTCAACATCATCGAGAAGGGCACCTTCACCAACGCCGAGGCGGCTGCCCCGCCGGCCAACACCGACGCGGGCAACCCGGCCAACAACTCCACGCCGTCGCGGTCGTCCGCGGCCAACGTCAAGGACCCCGCCCGCTCCTCGGGCATCGTCAACGGCTCCGGCTCCGGCGACCCGAAGAACTTCGGTCCCGCCACCTTCCGTACGCCCGACGACCCGGCGGACGTCAAGGACGGCAGCCCCGAGGCCAGCCTGTGGCTGACCTACCTCTCCGGCAACCACACCGGTGCCGACGTGCCGATCTACGCGTACGGTCCCGACGGCAAGCGCTTCGCCACCAGCCAGAACAACACCGAGCTGTACGGCAAGATGTACCGCTCCCTGTTCGGCACCGCTGCGCGCACCAGCTGACCACCCGCGGGGCCGGACGCGCGCTCAGCGCTCCGGCCCCGTGCCCGCAAGCACCGCACCACCCAACCCAGACGCCCCCGGAGCAAGCCCGATGAGCCCGTTCATCCGCCGCCCCACGGCCGCCGCGCTCGGCCTCCTCGTCCCCGCCCTGGTGGCCCTCGCCGGCTGCAGCAGCCACTCGGCGGCCGATCACCCGGCCGACCCGAAACCGCCCGCATCCGCCACGGCAGCCGCCCTGCCCGCCCCGCGCACCGAGCCGGCCCCGGCGCCCACGCTGTCGCCGGCGCCGCACCGGGGCGAAGTCCGCATCGAGGCGGGACCGTTCACGGACCGGGTGAGCCTCAAGCGACTCACGCTCACGGACAAGCCCGCGGTCACCGGGCACCTGACCATCACCTCCGACGTCAGCGACGTGCTCGCACTGGAACTGCGCGCCGCCTACTACGACTCCCGCGGCCGTCTGCTGGGCACGGGCACCTTCCAGTACCAGGAGGAGGGCGAGGACGCGCAGGGCGACGACCACGCCGACGGCCCGCGCGCCGCCAGCGGCGGCATCGACTTCACCGTCCCCGCCACGCATCTCACCGGCACCCCGGCCGCCGCGGTCGTCTCCCTGCCCGTACTGGTCAACGAGTGATCCGCGCCGGCGCCGAGGCGCCGTACGGCGAAGGGCCGGTGACGTGACGGTCACCGGCTGGGCGATCGGGGTGAGCGCACCGGCGAGGCCGGCGAGGCCGGCGGGGCACAGGGTGTAGGTGCCCGGCGGCAGCGGGACGCGGGAGCGGCGGTCGTCGACCATGGTGCAGCCTTAGACCCGAGGCGGCGACTGCCGTCCGGGCGGACACCCGGCGCTCCGGCGCCAGGAGAGCCCCCGCATCCGGCGCCGGGAGAGCCCCGCGCGACACGGAGACGGCTCTGCATACGCATCGGACGCACGACGGCATCGATCGCCACTCCCGAACGAGGCCGCCTGGCGACCGGTTCGGGACCACGTCCAGCCACTGCCGGACAGCCCCGCTCAGCACCTGGGCCGGCCGCGCCGTTCAGCGCTTCCGTCGACGCCCGCCTCGCCGCGCAGCCGCCTTCCCGGCCGTCACCGCGCCCGCAGGCGCCGTTTCCGCCGCCGGACCGGGCCGGTCCGCCGCGACCACCAGAGCGGCAAGGGCTGTGGTGACCGGCACCGAGGCGACGAGGCCGATCGATCCGACCAGCGTGCGCACGATCTCCTCGGCGACCAGCTCACTGTTGGCGACCGTCCCGACGCCGCTCTGCGCGATGGAGAAGAGCAGCAGCAAGGGCAGCGCGGCGCCCGCGTAGGCGAGGACGAGCGTGTTGACCACGGAGGCGATGTGGTCACGGCCGATACGGATGCCCGCCCGGTAGAGCCCGCGCCGGCCCATCGCCGGGTTGGCCTCGTGCAGCTCCCACACGGCCGACGTCTGCGTCACGGTGACGTCGTCGAGTACGCCGAGGGAGCCGATGATGACGCCGGCGAGCAGCAGGCCGCTCATGTCGATCGACGGATACAGGCCATGGATCAGGCCCGTGCTGTCGTCCGTGTTGCCGGTGAGGGCCGCCCAGTCGATGAACTGCGAGCCGAGGACGCCGATCAGCAGCAGCGAGACCAGCGTGCCGAGGACCGCCACCGACGTACGGGCCGACAGGCCGTGGCACATGTAGAGGGCGATCAGCATGATGGCGCTCGCCCCGACCACCGCCACGAGCAGCGGGTTCGAGCCCTGCAGGATCGCGGGCAGGATGAAGAAGTTCAGCACCAGGAAGCTGATGGCCAGCGCGGCCAGCGCCATGAGACCGCGCATCCGCCCGACGACCACGACGGCGAGCGCGAAGATGCCGGCCAGCAGGCCCATCGGGAACCGGCGGTTGACGTCGGTGACCGAGTACTGAAGATCCTTGGGAGCGGAGGGCTCGTAGGCGGCCACGACCTCCTCGCCCTGGTGCAGCTGCCGTGGCTGGTCGGGCTGCACGATCTCGGTGAACGTGCGGCCCTTGTCCTTGCCGGTGTCGACCCGGACCGTGGCCCTGTGGCAGGTGCCGGTCGCCTTCTGCGGCGCCGAGCTGCCCCCGGCCGGGGTGCCGCCCGAGGCGTTCACCGACCCGCAGCTCACTTCGACGACCTTGGTGACCGTGGCCTGCTGCGTCTGGCGGTCGAAGCCGACGCCGGTGCGCTTGTGCGACGGCGCACCGCCCGGCCACAGCACCAGGAGCCCCACCACGACCGCGGCGGTGAAGGGGATCAGGATCGCCGCGATGACCTTCCGCAGACGCCGGGAGACCGGCGCGGCAGGCCCGTGGCTGTGGCTGTGCCCGTGCCCGTGGCCGTGGCCGTGCGGGCGGGTGTGCCCATGGCTGTGCCCATGGCTGCGTCCGTGGCCTGCAGCCGGGGCGGGGACATGACCCGCGCCGGTACCGGCTGCGGAGCCGCGAGGAGGTGCCGACGGGCCAGGATCCCCGTACTCCTGCGCGTGCTCATGCTGGTACTCCTGGCTGTACTCGCTCGCGCGACGGGCCCCGGCCCGAGGCCGTTCACCGGTTTCGTTCCAGTCCCCGGCACTGTGCCGGTCAGCGGTTCCCACGCCGTCTCCCTCGCGGTCGTCGGTGCCCCCCTCCGGAGCCGGGCCTGAGCAGCGGCTCTGGGGAAGGGTACGGGAACGGCTGCGTCGTGGTTCGCGCCGATCACGACGCGGCTCGGCCGCTTGCAGGGACGCACGGCCGCCTCGTTCGGGCGGACGGCGACGAGCCGGTGCAGGAGGCGAGGCGTCGGCGGGGTGGTCGGTGACCGGTCACCTCAGTCCACGGTCACCGGCTCAGCCCCCAGTCGCCGACTCAGTCCACGGTCACCGGCTCACCCCCCGGTCGCCGACTCAGTCCACGGCCACCGGCTCACCCCCGGTCACCGACCGCCCCGCACCGTCTCACAGGTCCGTGACCGGCAGTCCGTCCAGCTCCGCCTGTGCGGCCAGCGTGTCGGGGTGGTCCTCGCCGAGGACCCGCGCGCGGTCGTCCCGGACCTCGCGCAGCAGCACCGCGGCGGTCTCGACGTCTCCCTCACGGGCGATGATCTGGGCCCTGCCGAAGCGGGTCCTGATCACCTCGGGGTGGAGCGGGTTGCCGTAGCGGACCAGTCGCTCCTCCAGCAGAACGTCCATTTCGGCGAGGGCGACCGCCAGGTCGCCCAGCTCGGCCTTGATCCTGGCCATGTTGAAGCGGGTGATCAGCACGGCGGGATGGGTGTCCCCGAGCACCTTCCGCTGGTCCCGCAGCAGTTCCTCGTGCAGCGGCAGGGAGCCCGCCGGATCGCCCAGTTCCCAGGTGTAGCGGGCGATGTTCAGCCGCGCCAGCAGCGTGTTGGGGTGGTCCTCGCCGCGGATGCGCCGCACGTCCGGCAGCAGCGCGCGGAAGCCGTCGAGTGCCTCTTGCCGGCGCCCGGACTCGCCGAGGAACTTGTAGATGTTGAACCGGCTGAAGAGCACCTGTGTGTGGTCCTCGCCGAACACCGCGATCCGGTCCCGCAGCAGTTCCTCGTGCAGCGCCAGCGCCGTGTCGTACCGGCCCAGCATGCCGTGCCAGTACGCGATGTAGTGGCGGCTCTCCAGCACCGCCTGGTCCGTCGGCGCGAGCACGCGGAGCTGGTCCTCCAGCAGTTCCTCGTGCAGCCGCAGCCCCAGTGCCATGTCCCCGCCGCGGCCCGTCCAGTACGCGATGTCGTGCCGGTTCTTCAGGGTGCGCGGGTCGTCCGCACCGAACACCCTGATCTGGTCGGGCAGTACAGCCTGGTGCAGCCGCACCGCCTCGTCGAAGTCGCCGATCTCGCCGGTCGCGTACGCGATGCGGTACCGGGACTCCAGCACGCGTGCATCGTCCTCGCCGAACACGCGGCGCTGGTCCTCCAGGAGATCGCGGTACAGCTCGCGGCTGCGGCCGTAGGCCCCGGCCTTGCCCGTCCAGTAGGCGGCCCGCTCCCGGGCGTGCAGCGTCACCGGCGAGTCGCTGCCGGGGCGCTCGGCCAGGCGGTCCCCCCAGGCCGCCCAGCGGGCCCGGTTGACGCCGGCCTCGGGTGCCGGGCGCCGCTCCAGACACTCGAGCAGCCGGTCGTACAGCGACGGGTCGCGCGTGGCCGCCTGCCACAGATGTTCTGGCTCTGCCTGCTCAGCGTAGGCGTGCAGCGGGTCGTCGGGCGTGTGCTGGTCCATGGGGGCCATGGTTTCAAGTACCCGGCAGAGTGCCTGATGGCCGGCCACCACGTCTTCCTCCTGCTGCACGTACTCGATCAGCGAAGGGTGGTACACGCCGAACAGTTCGGCACCGTTCGGGTGCGCCGACCGCACCACCAGGCCCGGGACCAGGTCCAGGACCTGCTCCAGTGCCTCGTCGTCCACGGGACCGCCCAGCTCGGCGGACGCCTGGACGAGCAGCGGGCGGGGCAGCGTGGGGCTCGGGCCGGCGGCGGCGGTCACGACCAGGACGGCGTCGAGCCATACGCCACGCCCGTCCGGGACCTGTGCCCTCTTGCCGAGCAGCGTCTCGCGGTACATATCGGTGAAGGACACCCGACCCGTCCGGGCCAGCGGGCCACTCTCGCCCAGAACTCGGGTGACCTGCCAGTTTCCGTTCGCCTGCTGGAGGATGGCGTTCTGCGTCCGCCCGGACGCACGCCGGGCCATCCGCAGGTACGCCCGCAGCTGCTGTTCCCCGGGCGCAGGAACGGGCGCGCGCCGCCAGTCATCGGGCAGCGGCACCCCGTCCCGGACCGTCGCCACCACGCCGAACCACTCCGGCGCCGCACCGGCCAGCGCGCTCAGCTCGCGGACCAGCTCAGGACGGTGCGGAGCGTCGACCTGGTCCAGTCCGTCCACGATCACGCGCACCGGGCCGCGCGGCTCCATCTGCCCGAGCGGCCCGCCGATCTCGGCCACCGTGCGCGGCAGCAGCGTCCGCTCGCCCTCCGGCGTACGGGCGTTGTACGCCTTCTTCGCATCGGCGAACCCAGGGAGGTACTTCTTCAGCTGGTCGGACAGCAGCGACCACGCCGAGCCGGCGGTCCAGCGGGTGGTGTCGAGACGGACGATCCCGCAGACGGCCGGGGCACGCTCCGCCTCCTCCGGCGGGAGCAGCTCCGCGCGGCACAGCGCGGAGGCCAGCGTGGTCTTGCCGGTGCCCATGGTGCCGAGCACGGCGACCAGCCGGTTCCGGCGGACCGTCTCGACGAACTCCCCCAGCTCCACGGGCGGCTGGAAGTGCCGCAGCGCAGGCATGAGCACCCCTGCGTCGACCGACCCCGCCAGCACGCTCAGCTCGCGCTGGTACGCCACGTTGTGGGCGAGCCAGGTGTCGTACGGGGCCTCCGGAGCGCCCCCGCCGCCGTCGTACGAGGTGGCCTGCGGCACCTGCCGGGTCAGACGGACCTGCACCGCCTGCCGTACCGGACGGGTGCGCAGGATCTGCTCGAGCCGGATGTCCCCGTGCCGGATGAGCCCGTTCAGGGCACCCGAGAACTGCAGTCCGTAGGAGACCCGGCCGTCCGAGGACGTCAACAGCTCGATCCGCCGGCCGGTCTGCATGGCGGGTTTGAACCACTTCTGCGTCGCGAAGAGCCCCGCGTACCCCGACAGGCACGCATCGATGACGACGGTCAGCTCAGGCACACCACCGTGGCGCCGTACCAGCTCGCCCAGCCCGGAGGCGAGGTCGAAGGCCGTCTCGGGACTGGGCGCATCGGGGGTGGAGCGGACCGGGAAGAGGAACTCGCCCTCGCGGACGACATGACCGTGCCCGAGAAAGCCCAGCACCAAGGGCGCTCCGGCGGCCGACGCCTCCTCGAACGCTTCGGCCAGGACATCGGTCACCTGCACCACCGACTGCGGGTTCATCAACAGCCCGTCCGCGAAGGCGGGTTCGCATTCACCGCGCAGTGGGTCCAGCAGGAGCTGCGTCAACTCGGCTGCCAGGGGCTCCAGGAACTCGAGCCTGCTGTGCGGTTTCTCCTCACGGGCATCCCAGTGGGAGGCGATCACCAACGCTCTGCGCTCATCCGTCACTCTGGCATTATCGGCGCCGAGGTCGGGCAACTCCCTCCTCTGACAGGAGGAGTTGAGAGCGAGCCGACCGGCGAGGAACCCGCCGCCCGCCGCCGCGCGTTGTGGTGGTGACGGACGGACGGACGGACGGACGGGCAGGCGGGCGTACCGTCCTGCGGACGGCCGCGCGCGTGCACGGCACGGCGCCAGGCGAACGGAGACGCATGGCTGAGTTGGTCATGGTGCACGGCATCGGTCCCGAGGAGGAGACCGAGGAGCAGCTGAGTGGCGCCTGGATGCGCGCGCTGGCGAGGACCCTGCGGGAGAACGGCCGCGCCGAGCAGGCCGCCCGGCTGGAGGACGGTTCCGTCACGGCCGCCATGGCGTACTACCGCCATCTGTACGCCCGCTACGTCCCGCAGGACGACTGGGACATGCCGCTGCCCGACCCGATGGCAGCGACCGGTGAGGACGTCGCCGCCGACATCATGGACAACATCCAGCAGCACGCCTCGGACCCGGCAGCCCGCGCCGAAGCCACCCGTGCCCTGGACGAACTGCGCGCCGAGGTGGGCCCCGAGCAGGGTCCGGCCGAGCTGCTGCGCATGTTCGTCGCGATGCTGGGGCGGCTCGGCCCGGTCGCCCGCTCCGGTTTCGCGGCGCTGAGCAGCACCGGGGTGTTCCACCTCGGACAGGTCGCGGCGTACCTCGACGACGAGACCGTCCGCGAGGGCGCGATCGAGGCCGTGCTGTCCCGGGTGACCCCCGACACCAAGGCGGTGCTCGCGCACTCGCTGGGCACCGTCGTCGCCTACGAGGCCCTGCACCGGCTGGACCAGCCGTTGCCGCTTCTGGTCACCTTCGGGTCGCCGCTCGGCCTGCGCTCCATCGTCCGCCGGCGGCTGCGCCCCCAGCCACTGCGCTCGCCAGGCCACCTCAAGCGCTGGGTGAACGTCGCCGACCGCGACGACTTCATCGTCGCGACCCTGCGGCTGAGGACGCTGTTCCCGGACAACGACGCCGTGCTGGAGCGCACCCGCCTGGTGAAGAACCGCAACACGAACCCGCACGCGGCCGTCGAGTACCTCAAGCACTGGCAGACCGTGGAGCCACTCACCGAGCTGCTGTGACCCGCACCGGGGGCGGTGGCGGCTTTCGGCTCTCCCCATGTGGCGGCATGCGCAACGCCCATCTGGCGGACGCGGACCATGCAGGAGGCGGGGACCACCGGGTCGCATGCCGGTGATCAGCTGATCACCGGACCTCCTCGCCGACGACTCCCGCTCCGGCATCCCGGTCCGGCCGATGCGTTGGGTCCACCGGCCCCACGCCCGGGAACTTCGGCCCCGGGCGCCCTGGGCCGGCACCGATCGATCCTGGCATCGACGGACTCGTTGGCCGAGGGAAGTGGTCGGCATGATGTGGTACGACGGCGGATGGGGCTGGGGCGGCTGGGTCGTCATGACGGTGGTCATGGTGCTGTTCTGGGCGGTCTTGATCTTCGGCCTCGTCGCTCTGGTGCGCTACCTCACCGGTGCCCATCACCATCAGCAGCCCGGCGCGCCCCCACCGCCCGGCGCAGGCGGGTGGCAGGGCCGCCGCGCCGAGGACCTGCTCGCCGAGCGGTTCGCGCGCGGGGAGATCGACGAGGAGGAGTACAGACGTCGGCTCGCGCTGCTTCGGGAGCACCGATGACTCCGCGCCGCCGAGGGATGTGGCCGGCGATCGCCCTCGCTGCCGCGGCCGTGGTGCTGGGCATCGCCACGACGGCTCTGATGGCCGCGTCCGGCGCTTTCCACAGGACGGGGCCTGCCTCCTGGCGAGCGCAGGGCGCGCGATGCAGCGCACCGGCCGCCACGGGCACGGCGGTGGACGTGACCGCATGGGACATGGGCGGCATGATGAGGGGCCCGAACCGACCTGCGCCGAACCACCACCTCCGTCCCGGCTGGTACGGCATGGGCATGATGCGTCTGGTGGCCCACCCGAGCACGGTTCCTGCGGGAAGGGTGACCGTGCGGGTGGTCAATGCGGGAATCCTCACGCACGAGGTGATCGTGCTGCCGCTGCCGGCGGGCCGGTCCGCTGGAGAACGTGCCGTCGGCTCCGACGGCCGGGTGTCGGAAGCGGGCAGCCTCGGCGAGGCGTCACGCACCTGTGGCGCGGGTGCCGGAGAGGGCATCGCCTCCGGTGCGGCGGCCTGGACCACGGTGACGCTGCGGCCGGGCCACTATGAGCTGCTGTGCAATGTCCCGGGCCACTACGCGGCCGGCATGTACACAGAGCTGGACGTCACCAGGTGAGCGTCGAGGTGATGACCAAGACCGCGCACGTGATCCACCTTTGTGGGCAAGGACGGCCCGCAGGCCCACGAGGGCACCGGTCAGCGGGCCGCCGGGACCGCGCCCGCAGGTGACCTTCCGCCGCGTGCTTGCTCTGACCGAGCCGCGAAAAGGCCCCGACCAGCCCCTGTGCCGGGGCCGGTGGGCCCCTCTTTCCGGTCGGTGCGGTCTGAAAAGGTGGAAGTGGTTCCGGCACGGGGGATGGAGGCCCCGTCATGGGTGTTGCCGACGTCGTCGTGGCGCTGGTGGCCGCGGGGCTGGTCGCGGCCCTGGGCTGGTTCTTCTTCGGCCCCCGCACGTCCCGTACCGCGCGGATCGAGGGCGGTGTGCAGCGGGCGGAGGTCACGGTCCGTGGCGGCTACAGCCCCGACGTCATCGTCGTGCGGCAGGGCATTCCGGCGGAGCTGGTCTTCGACCGTCAGGAGACGGGCGAGTGCACCTCGCGCGTGGTCTTCCCGGACCTGCACCTCAGTGCCGCCCTGCCCGCCTACGCCCGCACCACGGTTCGGGTGAGCCCCGACCGGGCCGGGTCGTTCCGCTTCGCCTGCGGGATGAACATGATCCGGGGAACGCTCGTCGTCGAACCGGCGGAGGGGACAACGGCGCCTGCGGCCACACCGGTCGAACGCGTCGATGTGCCGCCCGAGGAGCCGGCCGCCGAGTCGGAGGCGGCCGAGACCGCCGAACGACAGGCGGAGATCACGGACCTGGGCCGGCGGGTCGGCGTCGGCGCGGTGCTCACCCTGCCGGTGCTCTTCGCGGTCATGGCGCACGAGCTGTTCAAAGCCGACTGGGTTCCGGCCGTGTTGCTCGACCACTGGTTCCAACTCGCCCTGATCACACCGGTGATGTTCTACACCGGGTGGCCGATCCACTCCACGGGCTGGCTGACCCTGCGCCATCGGGGTGCCGACATGAACTCCCTGATCACCTTGGGGACATCGGCCGCCTACGGCTACAGCCTCCTCGTCACCCTCACACCGTCCCTCTTCCCCGCGGACGTGCGCGGGGTGTACTTCGAGGCGGTCGGCGTGATCCTCACCCTGATCCTCCTCGGCCGCCTGCTGGAGGCCCGTGCCAAGGCCGGCACCGGCGAGGCCATCCGCGCCCTGCTGGGACTCCAGGCCCGCACCGCCCGGGTGGTCCGCGACGGCGAACAGCAGGAGATCCCCGTGGAGGAGGTGGCCGTCGGCGACGAGCTGGTGATCCGGCCCGGCGAGAAGGTGCCGGTCGACGCCGACGTGCTCTCGGGGTCCTCGCTGGTGGACGAATCCATGGTCACCGGGGAGCCGATGCCCGTCACCAAGCAGGCAGGAGACACCGTCATCGGCGCCACGGTCAACGGCACCGGCGCCCTGCGGGTGCGTGCCGGCAAGGTCGGCTCCGACACCATGTTGGCGCAGATCATCCGCCTGGTGCGCCAGGCCCAGGCGTCCAAGGCCCCCATCCAGCGCCTCGCCGACGCCGTCTCCGCCTACTTCGTCCCCGCCGTGATCGCCATCGCCGTCGCCACCTTCGCCGTCTGGTTCACCACCGGCCCCGCACCGGCCCTGACGCTCGCGCTGGTCTCCGCCGTCTCCGTGCTGATCATCGCCTGCCCCTGTGCGCTCGGGCTGGCCACGCCGCTGTCGGTCATGGTCGGCACCGGCAAAGGCGCCCAGGCAGGCATCCTCATCCGCTCCGCCGAGGCCCTGGAGACAGCCCACAAGCTCGACACGATCGTGCTCGACAAGACCGGCACCGTCACCGCCGGGAAACCCGTCCTCACCGATCTCCACACCGCAGGCGGCTTCACCGAGGACGAGCTCCTGACACTGGTCGCCGCCACCGAGCAGAGCAGCGAACACCCCCTCGCCGCGGCGATCGTCGCAGGCGCCCGCGCGCGCGGCCTCGACCTGCCGGAGCCGACAGACTTCGACTCGGTCACCGGCAAGGGGATCGAGGCCACCATCGAGAACCGCGCACTCCTCGTCGGCACCGCCCGGCTGCTCACCGACGCCGGGATCGACACCAGCACCCTGGAACCGGTCGCCTCCCGCTACTCGGCCCAGGGAAAGACCCCGGTCCTCGCCGCTGTCGACAGCCGTCCGGCCGGGGTGCTCGCCGTCGCCGACACGGTCAAGGACGACTCCACCTCCGCCATCACCGCCCTCCAACAGCTCGGCCTGGACGTCGTCATCATCACCGGCGACAACGCCCGAACGGCGAAAGCAATCGCCGCTCAGGTCGGCGTCGAACGCGTCCTGGCCGAGGTCCTCCCCGAGCACAAAGCCGACGAGATCCGCCGTCTGCAAGGCGAGGGCCGCACCGTCGGCATGGTCGGCGACGGCATCAACGACGCGCCCGCCCTCGCCGCCGCCGACGTCGGTCTCGCCATCGGCACCGGCACCGACATCGCCATCGAGGCCGCCGACATCACCCTCATCTCCGGCTCCCTCACCGGCGTCGTCACCGCCATCCGGCTCTCCCGCGCCACGATGCGCAACATCCGGCAGAACCTGTTCTTCGCCCTCGTGTACAACGCGGTGGGCGTCCCCGTCGCCGCCGGAGCCCTCTACCCGCTGTGGGGCATCCGCCTCAGCCCCATCATCGCCGCTGCCGCCATGGCACTCTCCTCCCTCTCGGTGGTCACCAACTCCTCCCGTCTGCGCCACTGGAACACCAGCGGACGGCAGGACACCGGCGAACCCTGCTGAGGTGACCTACGAGCGGTTGCTCGGCCGACTCGCGCCGGAGCGCTGAGGGGCGTCCGATCGCCTGATCGGGCTACTGCCCGTTGTCCCCGTGGTTCCCGTTCCGAACGACCGTTCGGGTGCCGTTCGCGCGTGCGTGCGGGGCGTTGGCGGGATCTGAACCCACGACCTCTTCGTCCCGAGTCTGCGGCGGGACGCGACCACGTGCGAGTGCTCCGAACTCCGGTCAGTGCTTGCCCTTGCCTCCGTGTTCGTCAACCTTCCCGGCGCCTGTTCGGCCGCTGGTCGCCGCGTTCTCTTGGCCGGTGGGCTGCGCCGGGGATGAGGAAAGTGACGGCGAGGGTGAGGAGGCGGTGCTGTCCCGCGACGGGGACGTCGCGGTGGTCGTGGACGGCTCGGCGTGCGGCCCCTGAGCCGAGCCGGTGCCGGGCGAGAACCAGGCCAGGCCGACGAGCAGCGCCACGGTGAACAGGGCGGTGCCAGCCAGTACCGCCAGCAGGCGGGAACGGCCGAGGAACGACAGCCGCGAGCGGCGGGGCGCGGCTCGGTGCACACTCGTCTTCCACTCGGTGTCCGCCACCGCGACGAAGGCGGGCTCGGACGTACTCGGCATCGAGGTGGCAGGGACTGTCACCGCCGGACCGGCGAAAGTCGGCCCGTTCGGATGCCGGTGGCCCTGGTGCCCGCTCGGCAGGGGCTCCGGTGTCCCGCGCCATGCTCCGCGCCCGAACCAGTCGGCTACTTCCTGGGCCGTGGGCCGGTTGTCGGGTTCCTTGGCCAGGAGGCCGAGCAGATAGCTCTCGAAGGCCGGCGAAACGTCGACGCTGAGCTGCCGGGGCGGCACCGGGGGCGTGTCGAGGTGTTGGTGGAGGATCGCGAGCGAGGTGTCCGCCTGGAACGGCGGTCGGCCGGTGAGGAGTTGGTAGATCACGCAGCCCAGTGAGTAGACATCGGAGGCCGGGCCCGCGGTGCGGCCCAAGGCCCGTTCAGGCGCGAGGTAGAGGCTGGTGCCGATGATCTGCCCGGTGGCGGTGAGCGCCGCGCCGGGATCATCGAGGAAGCGGGCGATCCCGAAGTCGCCTATCTTCACGGTGCCGTCGGCGTCCAGCAGAAGGTTGGCGGGCTTGATGTCGCGGTGGACGATGCCCTGCCGGTGAGCGGCGGCGAGTCCGGCGGCAGCCTCGGCGGCGATACGGGCCACACGCTCGGCGAGGAGCGGACCGGAGCCGGTGAGCACCCCGGCGAGGCTGTCGCCATCAACCAGTTCCATCACCAGGAAGAGGCGGTCCTGGTATTCGCCGAAGTCGAGGACGCCGACGACGTGCGGGTGGCTGAGGCTGCCCGCGGTCTGCGCCTCCAGGCGGAATCGGGAGAGCGTGGTGGCGTCGGAGTTCTGGGCAAGCAGGAGTTTCACGGCCACCGGTCTGCCGAGCGTCTCGTCGAAGGCCCGCCAGACCTCCCCCATCGCGCCCCGCCCGATCGCGTCCCGCAGCCGGTACCGGCCCGCTATCAGCACCTGTGCCTCATCCTCATCCCCAAAGACGCCTCGACCGCCGCAGGCCATGACTCACCGCGACGGCTCAGATCAAGGTGGAAAGTGCCTCAGCGGCTCCAGCGTACCGGCCCCCGACGGCGCCTTTCCGGGGCTGCGCAGCCGACCACAGGATGCCGTGCATGGTCCTCGGCTGAGCCGTGATGGTCTCAACGTCCGTTCTGCACAAGAGCGTTGGGTCGGTGGACTTCTACCGCCGCCGGTGATGCTGCAGGGTCCGGGTGCGCTGGACAGAGTGACCCAATCATGTGGGTCGTCGAGGCGCCCGCTCTCATGGTGAGGTACACAGACGCCGACCGCAGGAGCGGGCTAGTCCCCCCCCGTGCCGGCTCGCTCCTGCGCACGTACGACAGCCCGGGTGTCCCACGTGGCAGTGGTGCCGGGGTTGCCGTCGCGGGCGGGGCGACTGTGAGGCCGCCCCCGCTGTCGGCGGCGGTGGACCGGTTCGAGCCGCCGATGGGCCATTGTGCGCCGGTCGCACCGGCTGGAACTCATCGGCTGGAGCTGACCCCAACGCGCTTTCCGCAGGTTCGTCTGGGGGCCGGGGCGGGACGGGACCGTGCTGACCTGCGACGGAGTGGGCGCTGGAGGGGCGCGGGTCGGGTCACACCTTCTTGACGACGATCGTGTCCGGGACCAGCTTCTCCAGGTCGTCGACGTCCGAGGTGAAGACGGTGACCTGTCCCTCCTGTTGTCGCGCGACAACGGCGAGCACGGCGGCGATCGCGTGACTGCGGTGATCGACGAGCTCATGGTGGCGGCTGCGCCGCGACCAAGGCCATGCCGGTACCCGGCACAGTGATCGGCGCCGGTACTTGCCGTCGCGGTAGCCGGGGCAGCCCGCAGGCAGCCTTGTGCCTGGGGCCCCGGTCAGAGGTCCTTGGCCGGCCAGTCGAGCAGCCGGGCGCCGATGACCGCGGTTTGCAGCATGTAGCGGTGCGCGGGGTCGGCGGGGTTGGCGCCGGTGAGTTTGTGGATGCGTTCCAGGCGGTAGGTCATGGCCCGCACGCTGAGGGAGAGGCGGCGCGCGGCCTCGGCGGCTGTGCAGCCGGAGTCGAAGTAGGCGGTGAGCGTGTCGAGGAGCGGCTCGGCGCCGCCGCGGGCTGTGGTGAGCGGGCCGAGGGTGCCGAGGACGAGGTCGGCCATGGCCTGTCGGTCGCGGGTCAGGACGGGGTAGACGAGCAGGTCGGCGGCGCGCAGTACCGGGTCGTCCAGGCCCAGCCGCTCCGCCAGTTCGAGGGTGTTCAGCGCTTCCTCGTACGACTGGACGACCCCGCCGGGGCCGGGTTGGGGGCGGCCGATGGCGACCGTGCCGCCGTCGGTGGCGGCGTAGGCCTGCTTGGCGAAGTAGGGGAGGACCTCGTCCTCGTGGCCGGGGGCGATGCACAGCAGCCGGCCGTCCTTGGTGGTGAGCAGGACGCTGCGGTTGCCGAAGCGGGCCAGCAGCGCCTGCTCCACCTGCCGGGCGACCGGCGCGCCCTCCTCGTAGGCCACCGGGCCTTCCGCGACGGCGACGGCGTGGGCGTGGGAGAGGCGCAGGCCGAAGCGTTCGGCGCGCTCGGCAAGTCGGCCCAGGTCGCTGCGACCGTAGAGCAGGTCGTCGATGAACTCCCGACGGGCGGCCTCTTCCTGGCGCACGGCGAGGCGCTGGGCGCGTTCGTAGCCCTCGGCGAAGGCGTCCACAGCCTGTTGCACGGCGGCCAGGGCGCTGTCGAGCGAGCTGGTGTTCTGCGAGCGGACGGCGCGTGCGGCGGTCAGGTGGGCGCTGACGAGGGCCCGCAGTCCGTAACCGGCTTCCGCTGCCTGCTCGCCCAGGATCCGCCGGGACTCGATCTCTTCCCGGGTGAGGCGGCGGCCCGTTGCCGAGACATCGGTCAGGATGCGGGCATAGCCTTCCAGATACTGCTCGGGAATGTCCCGCCCCGTCACGCCGCCCCCAGGATTTTGACGCGCCGATGACGTCTTCTTAGCAGGTCACCGGCACGCAGACCCTAGTGAACACTGCCGGACATCGGCAATGCGCGGGCGTGCACCGGTCGCACATCATGACCTGCGGGGAGCACTGCGGAGGGTTCCGGTGCCGGACACCGGCAGGTGGGGCGGCACCGGAACCCGCACCGAAGCAGTGCACCGTTCACTGACGCGCGCCTGTCTCGTCGACCGCCTCTGCCTCAAGGACGTATGCCATGACTGTCATCGGCGTGCTCGCAGCCGCCTTCCTCCTCGTCGTCGCCGTCGTACTGCTGGTCGTTTCCCGGCTGTTCCGCAAGGTGGAGCAGGGCAAGGCGCTGATCGTCTCCAAGATGCGCAAGGTCGATGTCACCTTCACCGGGCAGGTCGTGCTGCCGGTGCTGCACAAGGCCGAGGTGATGGACATCTCGGTGAAGACCATCGAGATCACGCGGGCCGGCAAGGAAGGACTGATCTGCAGGGACAACATCCGCGCCGACATCCGGATCTCATTCTTCGTCAAGGTCAACCAGACCGTGCAGGACGTCATCAAGGTCGCCCAGGCCGTCGGCACCCAGCGGGCGAGCGACCAGCGGACCCTGCAGGAACTGTTCCACGCGAAGTTCTCCGAGGCGCTGAAGACCGTCGGCAAGCAGATGGACTTCACCGACCTCTACACCCAGCGTGAGGAACTCCGCTACAAGATCATCGAGTTGATCGGTGTCGACCTCAACGGCTACCACCTGGAGGACGCGGCGATCGACTACCTGGAGCAGACGCCGCTCACCCAGCTGGACCCGGCCAACGTCCTCGACGCCCAGGGCATCCGGAAGATCACCGAGCTGACGGCCGTGGAGCACGTGCGCACCAACGAAGCGCAGCGCACGGAGGAGAAGGAGATCACTCGGCAGAACGTCGACGCCCGCGAAGCGATCCTGGAGCTGGAGCGCCGGCAGGCGGATGCGGAGATCAAGCAGCGCCGGGAGATCGAGACCTCCCGTGCCCGCGAGGAGGCCGAGACCGCGCGGGTGGTCGAGGAGGAGCGGCTCCGCGCGCAGTCCGCCTTCCTGCGCACCGAGGAGCAGCTCGGCGTCCAGCGGGAGAACCAGGCCCGCGAGGTCGCCGTCGCGCAGAAGAACCGCGAGCGGGTCATCGCCGTCGAGAACGAGCGTATCGAGAAGGACCGCCTGCTGGAGGTCATCGCGCGGGAGCGGGAGACCCAGCTGACCCAGATCGCCGCCGAGAAGGAGGTCGAGGCGGAGAAGCGGGACATCGCCGAGGTCATCCGCGAGCGGGTCGCCGTCGACCGAACGGTCGCCGAGCAGGAGGAGGCCATCAAGAAGCTGCGCGCCGTGGAGGAGGCCGAGCGGCAGCGGCAGGCGGTCGTCATCGCCGCCGAGGCCGAGGCGCAGGAGAAGCTCGTCAAGGACATCAAGGCCGCCGAGGCCGCCGAGCAGGCCGCCGTCCACCGTGCCGCCGAGGAACTCACTCTCGCAGAGGCCCGGTTGAAGAGCGCCGACCTCGACGCACAGGCCAAGCTGCGGCTCGCCGAGGGCGTCCAGGCCGAGGCCGCCGCCGAGGGACTGGCCGCCGTACAGGTCCGCGACAAGGAGGCCGAGGTCATCGAGAAGGCCGGCCGCGCCGAGGCGGAGGCGACCCAGGCCCGGCTGCGTGCAGAGGCCGAGGGCGTGCGGGCCAAGGCCCTCGCCGAAGCAGAGGCGATCGGTGAGAAGCTCAAGGCGGAGGCCGCCGGTCTCACCGAGAAGGCCGCCGCGATGGCTGTCCTGGACGAGGCGTCCCGCGGGCACGAGGAGTACCGGCTGCGGCTGGAGGCGGAGAAGGCCATCCGGCTTGCTGGACTGGACGTGCAGCGCCAGGTCGCCGAAGCGCAGGCCACGGTTCTCGCCACCGGCCTGGAGAACGCCGACATCAACATCGTCGGCGGTGACTCGGTCTTCTTCGACAAGCTGGTCGGCTCGATCGCGCTCGGTAAGGGCGTCGACGCCTTCGTACAGCACTCCGAGACCGCGCAGACGCTGGCGAGGCCCTGGCTGGACGGCACGTCCAGCTTCACCGACGACCTCGCCCGCATCCTGGGCCCGGTCTTGACGGCCGACGTGCAGAACCTCACCGTCTCGGCCCTGCTGATGCGGCTGATGAAGTCGGGCGGCACGAACGCCGGGCACCTCCAGCAGCTCCTCGACAAGGCGGGCGAACTCGGCCTCGCTGACACCCCGCTCACCGCCCTCAACGGCGCGGCGAGGGTCTGACCAGGACCAGGTGGTGCCGGAGCTGCCGCACAGGGGACGGCAGCTCCGGCACCACTCTCGTCCGCCACCTCCTCGAAGGGATGAACCGTCCATGGCCACCGCCCTGGAGACCGGTGCGTACGACGCCGTAGACGCCGGCACCTACGAGGTGCTGCGCGACCGGCTCACCGCGCAGGCCGGCGAACTCGCCCGGCGTGCCGAGCTCCTCAACGCCCGTCGCGTCGAGGAGTTCGGGACGGCACGGCTGGAGCTGGCCGGTACCCGGCGCCTGCGTACGGAGTACGCGTGCGTGCCGCGTGACGTCGTGGCCGTCGGGGACGCCTTGCTCGTCGGCGCCACCGGTCGGCCCGGCCCGCGCCCGCAGACAGCGGTCGCCGACGTGTTCGCCCTGTACGACCGCGACCTGGGCCGGCTGCCCGAGACGGCCGTGCCGGGCCTGCTGGACGACCCGGCCTTCGTACGGGAGTTCGCCGACCTGCACCGCTACTACCAGCAGGCCCGCCTGCTCCGGCTGCGCCGGATCGACGGCAGACTGCTGGCGGTCTTCCGCACCGGCGAGAAGGCCGACGACATCCGCGTGCTGCGCTGGGCCCTGGACGAGGCCGACCGGCCGGTGTTCCTGGACGCGCGCGGCGAACGCGACGACACCTTCCCGCCCTCCTACGCCTTCACCTGGACCGAGGCGACCCGCGAGGACCATGTCCTGGGCCGCCATCCGCACGTCCGTGTCCAGGGCGAGCTGTACGTCGCCACCATCGGCGGCGCGCTCACCGTCAAGCTGGAGAACGACACCGAGACGGGCGAAGGCATCCACAGCGAGCCGGTGGACGAGCCGCTGCAGGCGCTCGCCGACGCGGACATCGCGCACGCGCGCGTGGGTGCCCTGATCCTGCTGCGCGTGCGGCCCTACAAGGAGGACGCCCACCGGTACCTGGTGTTCAACACCCTCACCAAGGCGGTCGTCCGCCTGGACGGCATCGGGCAGGCATGCCGCCGACTGCCCGAGGACCAGGGCATCGTGTTCCCCGGCGGCTACTGCCTGGCCACGGGTGCCCACAAGACCTACGAAACCGATGCGAGCGGCCTGGAGTTCGAGAGGGAGATCCGCTCGCCCAACGGTGAGGACGTGCTGTACGCGTTCCACGCCCGCGGGGAGAGCCGCGGTCTGCTGCTGTCGTACAACACCATCCGCAAGGAGTTCGCGAACCCGCTTCCCTGCCGCGGCTGGGCCCTGTTCGACGACGGCGCCTTCGCGGTGCTGCGTGCCGAGGGTGAGGAACCGGCGCAGGTGCATCCGGTCCAGCTCTGGAACTCGCCCTACGTCTCCGACGCCCACGTCGCCACCGCCCCCACCGGGAGCGGCGCACTGGGGCGCGTGGGCAACGCCGACCTTGTGCGGGGCATTTCCGTCTGCCTGTCCGTCGCGCGCCTGGCGCGGGAGGACATCTCGACGAGCGAGGGCTACCGGGCACTGGCCGCCGCCTGTGTGCGCGCCGCCGACGCCCACCACTGGCTGGCCGAAGACGACCTGGGCGACCTGCTCGGCGTGCTGGACGCGGTCCGTGGGACGGCCGAGCAGGTGCTGGCCGAGTTCGAGGTCGTGCGAGCGCTGACCCGGCAGGCCGCCGACGCCCTGGACGAGGCCGCCGAGCGGATCGCCTCCGTCGTCCGCCGCCTGCGCGGTGAGGCACCGAAGGAGGCCGCGGCCTGGGTGCGGGGGCTGACCGACCTGCGGCACGCCCACGGTCACCTGCTGACCCTCAAGGAGATGCGGTACGCGGACGGCGCCCGCGTAGACGCCCTCGCCGCCGAAGCGGAGGTCGACCTGGCCGCTCTCGGGCAGCGGGCCGTGGTCTTCCTGGCCCGCGAGGACGCCTTCGCCGGCCAGCAGAGGGACGTCGAAGAGCTCGTCGCCGACGCCGAGGCCATCACCACCGTCGCCGAGGCGGCCCCGGTGGCCGCCAGGCTGGACGAACTCGGCGACGCCCTCCGGACGGTCACGGACGTCGTCGCCGCTCTGGATTCCGGCGACGCCACTGTCCGTACGTCCGTCCTGGAGCGCATCGCCGGGGTGCTGAGCGGCGTCAACCGGGCCCGTGCCACCCTCGACGCCCGCCGCCGCGCACTGGCCGACCACGAGGGCCGCGCCGAGTTCGCCGCCGAGACCGCACTGCTCGGGCAGGCCGTCACCGCGGCCCTCGCGGCCGCGGACACCCCGCAGGCGTGCGACGACCAGCTCGCCCGGCTTCTGAGCAGGCTGGAGGACCTGGAATCCCGCTTCGCGGAGTCGGACGAGTTCCTCGGCGCCCTCTCCGACAAGCGCACTGAGGTCTACGACGCCTTCGCCACCCGCAAACAGTCGCTCGCCGACGCCCGCGCCCGCCGCGCCGAGCAACTCACCGCCTCCGCCGGCCGCATCCTGGAGACCATCACCCGGCGCTGTACCGCCCTCTCCGACGCCGACGTGATCGCCACCTACTTCGCCTCCGACCCGATGGTGGCCAAGGTCCGCCGCACTGCCGACGACCTGCGCGCGCTCGGTGAGAGCGTGAGAGCCGAGGAACTCGACGGCCGCCTGAAGTCCGCCCGCCAGGAAGCCGACCGCGCCCTGCGCGACCGCACCGACCTGTACGCCGACGACGGCCGTACTGTCCGCCTCGGCGCCCACCGTTTCGCCGTCAACACCCAGCCCCTCGACCTGACCCTGCTCCCGGACGGCGACGGCCTCGCCTTCGCGGTCACCGGCACCGACTACCGCGCCCCGGTCACCGACCCCGACTTCGCGGCCACCCGCGCGCACTGGCACCGCACCCTGTCCTCGGAGTCACCAGAGGTCTACCGCGCCGAGTACCTGGCCGCCCGCCTGCTGCGCGCACACGGCCCGGCCGCCCTCGCGGCGGCCGAAGACCTCCCGGCCCTGGTGCGCACAGTGGCGCAGGAGGCGTACGACGAGGGATACGAGACCGGCGTCCACGACCACGACGCGACGCTCATCCTCACTGCGCTCCTGCCCCTGTACGAGGCAGCCGGTGCCCTGCGTCACCAACCCGCCGCCCGCGCCGCCGCCCAGCTCTTCTGGACTCACGGCACCACCCCCGGGGCACGCCAGGCGTGGACCCGGCGCGCACTCTCGCTGGCCCGCGCCCGGGACACGTTCGGTCTGGCACCCGCGATCGCCGACCTGGAGCGGGAGCTGGCTGAGGAAATCGGCGGGGAGTACGCGGGGGCCGCCGCCTCCTACCTCTTCGAGGAGCTGACGACCGCCCCCGACGGGTTCGTCCTCAGCGCGAGCGCCCGCACCCTGCTGGACAAGTTCCGCCGCATGGCCGGCACGAGCGCCTACGCCGACGACCTGACCGCGCTCGACGACCTCCCGGCCCGCCGGCAGCTGGTCGAGGCGTGGCTGTCCTCGTACGCGGCAGCCACCGGCACGGATCTCGCCCCGGGTGATCTGGCCGAGGCCGTGGCGGCCGAACTCTGCCCCGACCTGCCGCGCTACGACGGCGACGCCCCACTCACGGCGACGGCCGAGGGTCTGCTGGGCACGCACCCCCGCATCACCGCACGCCGCCTGCCCCTGCGGCTGGACGAGTTCCTCGCCCGTACGGCGCGCTTCGCGGAGCAGGACGTACCCACCCACCGCGCCTACCAGCAGCGGCGCACCGCCCTGGTGACCGCCGAACGCGCCCGCCTACGCCTGGAGGACCACCGCCCCCGCGTCATGTCCTCCTTCGTCCGCAACCGGCTCGTGGACGAGGTCTACCTGCCGCTCATCGGGGACAGCCTGGCCAAGCAGCTGGGTACCACGGGCGACACCAAGCGCACCGACACCGGCGGCCTGCTGCTGCTCCTCTCCCCGCCCGGCTACGGCAAGACGACCCTCGTGGAGTACGTGGCCGACCGCCTCGGTCTGATGCTGGTGAAGGTCAGCGGCCCGGCGCTGGGCCACGCGGTCACCTCGCTCGACCCCGCCGAGGCTCCGAACACCACCGCCCGCCAGGAGGTCGAGAAGATCAACTTCGCGCTGGAGGCGGGCAACAACACGCTCCTCTACCTGGACGACATCCAGCACACCTCACCGGAACTGCTGCAGAAATTCATCCCGCTGTGCGACGCCACCCGCCGCATCGACGGCGTCCGCGACGGCGAACCGCGCACATACGACCTGCGCGGCAAGCGGTTCGCGGTCTGCATGGCCGGCAACCCGTACACCGAGTCCGGCAGCCGCTTCCGGGTGCCGGACATGCTTGCCAACCGTGCTGACGTGTGGAACCTCGGCGACGTCCTGACCGGCAAGCAGGAGGTCTTCGGCTTGAGCTTCATCGAGAACGCGCTCACCGCGAACCCGGTCCTCGCCCCGCTCGCCGGCCGCGACCGCGCCGACCTCGACCTGCTGGTCCGCATCGCCCAATGCGATCCGACGGCCGGAGCCGACCGGCTGATCCACCCGTACGCGCCCGCCGAGCTGGAGCGGATTCTGGCGGTCCTGCGTCACCTGCTGACGGCCCGGGAGACGGTCCTGGCGGTCAACTCGGCCTACATCGCCTCGGCCGCCCAGTCGGACACGACCCGCATCGAACCGCCGTTCCAGCTCCAGGGCTCCTACCGGAACATGAACAAGATCGCCCAGCGGGTCCAGCCGGTCATGAACGACACAGAGCTGGCGACCCTGATCGACGACCACTACCGGGCCGAGGCCCAGACTCTGACGACGGGCGCTGAGACCAACTTGCTGAAGCTGGCCGAGTTGCGCGGCACGCTCTCCGCCGATCAGGCAGCACGCTGGGCAGAGGTGAAGGCGGCGTACGTCCGTGCCCAGACCCTCGGCAGCCCGGAAGACGGCCCCCTCACGCGAGCCGTGGCGGCACTCGGGCTGCTCGCGGACCGGATGGCGGCCGTCGAGAGGGCCATCACGTGCGCCGCCGATCCACGCCGCCTGCTCGTCAACCCGAACGCCCAGCACGCGAGCGAGCGGAGGCAGCCGTGATGGTGTACTTCCTCGCACCGGTGGCCGCGGCCTCGGTCGTGGTGGTGCTGACCACGTTCGTCCTGGTGCGTCGCGACCGCCGACGAATGACATCAGCTACCGAACGCCTGTACTGACGCGGCCTCGGTTGCCGGAACCCGTCAACCCCCCGGTCTCGGCGGTCGTTCTTGTTGCCGTTTTCGGCGTGGCTCTGCTCGTCGCGGTGCTGCTGTCCGGGCTCGCTGCCCGCACCGTGCTGTCCACTTCATTCCTCTTCCTCCTCGCTGGCGCGCTGGTCAGCGAGGGCTTCCTAGGGCTGATCCACATCACCCCGGACAGCGAGATCGTGTCGGTCACCGCCGACCTGGCGCTCTTCGCGGTGCTGTTCACCGATGGCCAGCACGTGTCTGCGCACCAGCTGGCACAACCCGGCGCGGGCGCTGGGCCTGGGCATGCCCCTGGCGTTCGTGTTCATGGCGCTGGTCACGCACTACCTGGTCGGCCTGGACTGGACGACGTCCTTCCTGGCCGGCGCGGTGCTGGCGCCGACGGACCCCGTGTTCGCGTCGGCGATCGTGGGCCGCAAGGAGATCCCGGCGAAGCTGCGGGAACTCCTCAATGTGGAGAGTGGCGTCAACGACGGCCTGGCCCTGCCCGTCGTACTGCTCCTCATAGCGGCAGCCGGGCCCACCGCCACCGGGCACACCGGCGACGCGTCGCTGGGCCGGATCGCCCTGGAACTGGCCCGCGGCGAGTCTCTGGAAAACCGTCAGGGGCCTGATCCACTAGCTGGATCAGGCCCCTGCACTATGGCGTCGGGGTGGCGGGATTTGAACCCACGACCTCTTCGTCCCGAACGAGGTTCGGGCGTGATCATCACCGGCTTGTTTGCTGTTTTGCCTGGTCAGGGCGTTGGGGTGCGGTGGTCTCGGATGGTCTTCAAGAGGCTTGGGGAGCGGGTTGGCTCCCAGATGGCTCCCACGGAGGGATGCCCTCTTCCGCAGATGACTGTGGCTGAGACGACAGCGGGATGCCTACTCCACGGTCATTTCTGCACGTAGTCCGAGTTGGCCGAGTCCTTCCTCGACGACCAGATCGATGATGTGCGGAGGGATCGGCTGCCCGGACTGCACGGAGACGTCCATGTCGACGCGTACGTCGGCGCCCTGAGCAGCGAATTGGAGCACGGTGACCTTTACGACATCCCTAAGTTTGTCAGCCGGGACGTCGGCGATGTGAAGCCGCAGTTCCGTGGGTCCTGCCGCTGAAGGGGTCGGCGACGGCCTGTCGGGAGTGCCAGGGGTGCGTGGCTGAGGGACAGTGGGTGAAGCGGTCCGCTGACCTTCAGAAGGCGGAGGGGGACTATCTGGGGTCCGTGTGGCGCGTAGGGCCTGCGCGCGGGATGCTCGTACGAGCCACGTGCCGGGCTGGAAGTCGATCTCTCCTGGCAGAACGTCTTCTCCTATACGAACTACCGCGTCGACGGCCTGCCAGTTGGAGCCGGAGACCAATCCAAAGACTTCGCGGCGTGCGCCCTCGACCAAGCAGTCCCGCAGGACCTCGACTGATGCCAACTTTGGCAGCCGTGGAAAGCGTTGGAACGCCTTGAGTAGGCCCTCGATCTCGATCGCCTCAGCGTCCTCGGGTATCAGCCCGAAGCGCTCTGAGAGCAAGGCTGCTGGCGCGAGTCTGTCCAGTAGGCCGTCCGATGACCGCATCCGCTCGGTGACGCGCGACGTAACCGTCTCGCTGGCACGAGCAGCCCCGAGATCCAGGTGCAAGACGGTGGGCGAAGCACCGCCGACTCCGTTGGCGAGCAGATACACGTGTCGGTAGGCCATGGCGAGCAAGACCGGGAGTCGCTCCTCTGCACGAGTGATCCGGTCTCGCAGGTCGTCCTGCTGTTCCCGATTGAACTTCTTGAGCCGGTGGCTGTCGTCACGCAAGTCCCGCATGGCCGCAAGGGTCCTGGCCAGCGAGCGGGCGCGACCGAAGGCGCCGGCATCAGGCGCGACCAGAACCAAGGAGTTCTTGTTGGTGCGGCCGGACTGGTCATACTCGTTGAGGATTCGACCCGCCACCTGCAGCACGGCCTTCGGATCAGAGGGCTCGACTCGGTGATCTGGGTGTAGCAGGGCAAGGGTAAGGCGTGGCTCATCCCTGACGTCCACTGAGCTCAACACATCGATCTGCGTACGCCAAGGAGACTGGGCGGGGGCCACCTTGGCCGTAGCCACCTCCAGCAGCTGGACTATGGCCTCCTCGGGAACGGCACTCTCACGTTCCACGATGACCTTGTTGAGGTTGGGCTCGGTGGTGAACCGGTAGCGGCCCCCTTCATACCTCATGTACCAGGCGGCGTTCTTGACCGTGTCCCGCACGTCCTCGAGGGTGCCGCGAGACAAGCCGGGTTGTCCTACGCCAAGAGTCATCTGTGCGTCAGAGGCCCCCAGGACCTTGTCGGCACTAAAGGAATGGATGAAGGCCGTCGTAGCGAGTCCAGTGGCCAACCGAAGCTTCTCGACCTCGCCACCACGCCGCTGGTCCTCCAGACGGGCCCGTGAGTCGTCGCGGATGATGTCGGCGTTTAGGGCTGACTTGTAGGAGTCCCCGGCGATCTTCAACACCTCGGCCCTCACTCCCGGATCATGCAACGGTATGTCGCCAGGATGGATGAGCGGGAAGGCGTGACCCGAGGCATAGAGCGTCTTGATCGTGTGTGCCAGGGTGCGCAGCGCGCCACGAGTTCGTTGGAAGCCCGAGAGGGATCCCCAACGATTAGTGAGCAGGTCGATCAGTTCTGGGTGGAATGGGTAGGCTGCCTCAATGCGGTCTCGATAGGCCGGGTCCCGGTAGACAGACGGGAGGGCATCGCCGAACTGCTCTGTATAGTAATCGCCGTAGGCATCCGCAACGGCGCGTCTCTGGGAGACCGTCCCAGTGCTCTGGAATAGCCGGGTGTGTAGGACAGGGAAGATGTCGTCACCCTCGACTGGCGTCACTACACTTTCGGTCCGGCCGAATATTTTCACCAGGCGTTCGAGGAGATCTTCGTGATTGACGCCGGCGAAGTCTTCCAAATGAGAGGCGGTAAGGGTTGCAACCAAACATGCGCCCGGAACAGAGGTGACCGCCGTGGCCAGCTCCTTGATGAAGACCAGAGCATTCGTTGTGCGTACTCCACGATCACCGTCCGCCGTGATCGTCTTCGCAAGGTATTCAAGCGTTTCATCCATCAAGATCAGGCAGGGAGAGTATCGCTTGAGCAGCCCGACCAGATGCGTGACAGATGTTCCCTGAAGTGCTTCGTCTTGTTCACGGACGCGTCCGTACGCTTCGCTTCCACCGAGTTGATACGCAAGATGCCCGAGCAGGGTACGGCCGGGGGAGCGGTTGGACTCCTCGTCACGGTCGGGGGTCAGGTCCGAACCGTCGAGAACAACCACGGTGGCCTCTGGGAGCCGACCGCCTGTGAGCGATGAGGCAAGCTGACGAGCGAGTTGAGTACGTGAAAGGGAACGAGCGTTACCGAACAGGTGATAGGCGGACAGAAGCGTATGGGTCTTCCCGCCACCGAACTCGGTCTGCATCCGGTGGACTGCCCGCGCGGTCGGGTCGCCACCCAGCCGGTTGCCGATCTCGACGAGAGCCGCACGAAGGTTCTCGGTAAGGTAAGTCTTCTGCGCGAAGAGTTTGGCGTCGAGGTAGTCCTGAGGGCCCTCTCCCTTGCTGACGCGTCCCAGGTCGGCAGCGAACAACGCATCGTCGAAGGTGCCGTCAACGATGTCACGGTGTGGTGGGGCGATTTCGATCCAACTCGGGAGGCCAGGCACTGAAGCGGAGATCCTTTCGCAATGGGACGAAGCAGAAGTCAGGGCTGTGTTCCGAAGAGAGTGAGTTCCTCGAAATCCGGGACATAGCGGGCTGCCCGTTCCTCAAGAACATCGCGATTGCCGCCGAGGCCGAGCAACAGGGTGCGCTCGCGGGCACCCTCGGGGAGCAGCTCGGTGACGGCGGTGACCAGGGCCCAGAAGGCAGGCTCCGTACCCGCGCCGGATGTGCCCAGCAGTGCGTCCAGCTCCTGTCGGCGCCCCTGGTCGTGGAGGAGACAGGCTGCGTGCATGACGTCCACCCAGGAGGGTCGCTGGCCAAGCCTGAGAGGGCCCCGCTCGTGGGGGGCTAGCAGCTTGTAGTCGGTCCCTGACTTCTTCACCAGCCCACCGCGGGCGGTCAGCGAGTCGAGGTGCAGGTCGAAGGCTCGGCACAGCATGTAAGCCTCGTCAGCGGGAATCGCAAGGCCGTCGTAGGCCCATCGCCATGTCAGGTAAAAGAGCGAACTGCTGTCAAGACGCTCCAGTGACTCTCCCCGGGTTAGAGCCCGAGTGGCGTGTCGGGCAACCGCTTGTCGAGCCAGCACCATGAGTTCGTCAACCTCCACCTCCTCACCAGACAGCCGTAGAACACGGGAATACTTCGCGAACACCTCGAAGGCAGGCCCGATGGCAGAGACGAAGTAGTCCGCCCCGGACAGCTTCATATCCTCGAACACCTCGAGACGCTCGGTGATTCGCGCGTCGAGATCGCGCACCACGTCGTCATAAAAGCCATCGGTCGTGGTTGAAATCTTCCGGCAGACCAGGACAATCGAGGAGGCCAATACGGAGCCGATGTTGTCGGTCGTACGACCGTTGCGCTCAGATTGCATCGGCCACGATGTGGTAACGACAAGTCCTGATCGACGCAGAGCGCGCAGCAAGTGTTCCCAAGCAGCGGTATCGGTGTGGGCGAAGACGAGAGAGACAATTCCGTCGTCCGAGACCACACGAGCGACCTCGTTGAGGGCCCGCTGGAGGCGGGTCTCGAATTCGTCGCGAGATATGTACTCGGCGGACTCGCGCTGCGCCCGATTTTGGATCACCTCGGCACGCTTGGGAGTAAGGGCCGTAGCGAAGAGTTCGGGGTAGAGATGGCCGATGGATCGCTTGAGCCAGACATAGAAGAAGTCCGAAAGGTCGCCGTATTGGAACGCATCGTAGTACGGCGGATCTATGATGACAGCATCGAACTCCCCATCGGCGAACGGTAGCTGCTGTGCATTTGCTCGTTGGACGCGGACCGGGTTACCGGGGTTGGCAACGGCGCAATGGTGAAATGCCTGTGTGATCCAGGTCAATGCGCTGGTCCAGCCGCTAGGACCAGCACCGAAAGGGTCAATCTCGGTGAAGTCCCAGGCCATACGTATTGCCTGCTGGGGGAAGGTGCTCCTTGGGGCTTCAACTGTGGGGCGCCAGGTCGTAAAGGACGAATTGTAGTCCACGATCCGATCAACTGCCAGCCCTAGATAAGTTGCCAGAGCTTGTGCTCGTTCCGGCTCAACCCCTTGCTCCAGCATCGCTGCGTGGGCCTTTCGCACGGCCTGGGCAAGTACGCCGAGCACGAGGCGCTGGCGCGGGGTGAACATGCCCGCCCAGGTGTCAATGCCATACGTCAGATTGGGGTATCGCCGGTACTGCGAAGCTGTCACCCGCTCGTCCGGAATGGCCGTAGTGCCGTCCGGGTAGTCCTCCAGGCTCTCCGCTTCGATTGCGGCCTGTTCGATCGCCATTAGATCGGAAACTGTGGGCTCACGGTAGGTGCGCACCCCATTGGCGTCGATATCGAGTACCGCGTACAAGTAGTGCCCGAAGCCTTGCTCGCGTGCGTATGCCCGCAACTCACGATCGGGGCGAGCAGTACCGCAGGCCGGGCAGGTGGCGGTTACCTGTGACCCACGGCTGGTCTTGGTGCCCACTCGCCAGTCGCTTCCGTCGCCTGGCGGTCCCTCGGCAAGGCGCAGCTCGATCCGGTCCTTATCTATGTCGTAGTCGACCCGTACCTTGTGGCGAGTAGAGTCGGCCACTTTCCGGGAAGAGATGAGCGGAACGGTGCGGCCACAGTGAGGGTCGGCGCAGGTCATCGTTCGCGACCAGAAGTACACCGCGGGCCGGCTGCCATCGTTAGTGCGGGGCAGTACCTCAACGAGGCGACTGTCCGCCACTTCGCGCACCCAGGCAGCCCAGTGCGTCAGTTCCTCGGTGAAGGGGCGCCCGCCGTTCTCGTCGATGCCGCCGAAGCGGGCGGGATACTCCAATGTGCAGCGCTGGATGAGGTGGGCGACCGGGTTGATGTCAACAGCGGTCGTGTCACAGCCGAGACGGGCAGCCTCCAGGGGTATGGCACCGCCCCCGGCGAAGCAGTCGAGCACCTTGGCACGCTGCTGAGGCCAGGCTGCGGTTAGGGCATCGCGCAGTGGGGCTAGCGCTCCGGGTTTGGCGGCTGCTTCGAAGCGAGCAGCATTACCAATGTCGGTAAGAAGTCCATCCCTGGTGCGCGGACTCTCAGGCCCAGGATCGGGAATCAGGCTAGCGAGCACCACGGTGCGGGCCATAGCCAGCGGCCTACGTGCCCACCACAGGTGCATGGTGGAGATATGGCCGTGCCGTAGATGCTTCTCCCGGTCGGATGCCGCATTCACCGTGACGAGGGGGAGCTTCTCCTCGATGAGAGCACGTTTCACGGCGAGTCCCCTTCCGCGGCCTGTGCAGCGTCGATGATGGGCCCGGGGGCGATGCCGTAGCGGACCTCCTGAGTGGGCTTAAAGCTGCCGGCCAACGTGGTGACCGGATCTTGGATGCGATAGAGACGGGGCTGCTCAGACGCGCAGTCAAGCACTACATACAGCCAGTAGGCGGGACCGAACTTGCCCGCCGCTATGTACTCGGACCACGTGAGTTCCACGGAGCCAACTCCCGAGCGGCCCTTGACCTCGATGTAGCGGGTGCCGTCCCTACGCTCAGATATAAGGTCGAACCCCAGGTGTTCTACCTCAACAGACCTGAGCTCCTCCGAGCCATGGGCGTACTCGTGGTCCATGCTGATCTTGACGGCGATGCGCTCGATCTCTCTGTCGCTCAGCCCATTGCTGGCTCCCGTTCCGCCTCGAGAGGTCTGGTGCGGAATGTGCTCGGCTGGGGAGGGGAGCAACAAGGCTTGGGCGATGACGGTGACGGGGCCGCGGTCGACCTGTCGGGTGCGGGCTGTGTCGGCGATGCGCCGGTCCCGGCGCTCAACTGCAGTACGACGCAGCAGTTCGACTCGGCGGTAGCGCCCCTCTGCGCCCGTGATGCCCTGTTCCATCTCTTCTTCGAGGTCGTACAGCTCGCCGTCGTAGCGTGCCAGGAGGGCGCGGAACGACGTGTGCAGAAATTCCTCCTGGATGTCGGCAGTCCGCTTTCGCCGGTCCCGTACTTCCATCAGCCGGTCCTCGTACACGTTCCGGCGGGCCCAGGTGATCAGCTTTTGCTCCGGGAGCGGGGATGGCCGTAGGCCCATTTCGTGATCGGGAAGCCTTCCGGCCAGTAGGTCGTACAGAGCGCCGCCGACGGGGCGGAACTCACCTTCGGACTCGATGATGGACGCCATGCTGCGATGCACCGTTGTGCGATGGCCGTCGACGACCTCCCCCTGCAGTATGTGCAGCAAAGCCGGCGCGCTCAGCGCCGGGTCGTGGAAAACCGCACCGCGCGACAGGTTCTCGCCGGTCTGCTCAATGACGTGGTCAAGTAGCGCCTCGAACAATGGATGACCAGGGCCACAGAGTTCGGGACGTGGTGCGCCAAGCTCCGAGTCCTGGGCCAGTCGTTGGACGGCGACCGTCTTGTCGAAGGTGATCCTCTCGTAGGCAGGCTGCAGTTGCCGCATGGTGCCACGGTCACGATCTCGGGCGATGAGGATGTCGGGCGTCCGGGAGACCCTGATGCTGGCCCGATCCAGTCGCTCCTCCGCCCGGCCTTGCAGGTGGTCAACGGCATCCAGGAAGAAGCGCTTGAGGTGCTCCGGCGGAAGGCGCCGTTCCTCGGCCCTGGTGGTAGCCCGTCGGTGGAGCCGCCAGTCGATGTGCCCGGTAGCCAGTGCCTTCTCCGAGAGCTCCCGCATCCGCTCGATTAGGCGCTCGTCAAATTCGCCCTCCTGTGCGCCGAACTCGTTGAGTGCTTCCTCAGGGGTGCGCTCATCGGAGATGACCGATTCGAGTAGTTCGGGAAGGCGGTAGCCGGCCAGAATCTCGCCAATGACATCGAAGACCTGGTCGCCCAGGGCTTCGTTCTTTCGCATAGTCTCGATTTTTCCGAGCACCGTGCCCAGTACATGGCCCTCTTTGGTGTTCGCCGCGACCAGATTGAAGATATGGACATCTTCCGTCTGGCCGATACGGTGCACCCGCCCCATCCGCTGCTCCAAGCGGTTGGGATTCCAGGGGATGTCGTAATTGACCATCAAATGGCAGAATTGGAGGTTGATGCCTTCACCGGCCGCCTCCGTGGCCACCATGATCTGTGCATGCTCACGGAAATCCCGCTCAGCCTGGACCCGGTCGGCCGGCCGCAGTCCGCCATGGATCGCTGTGACGTCGAAGCGCGATGACAGCTCGTCGACCAGGAAGTCCAGGGTGTCCTTGTGCTCGGTGAAGATCAGGAGCTTCTTTGAGGCGTCGTCGCCCACCCCGTACGTGTCTAGGATCTTCCATAACTCGCCGAGCTTGACTTCGCCACCCTGCAGTTCGGTCTCCTCAGCCTGCGCAAGGAGCGGCCTGAGCAGCTCGAGTTCGGCTTCGACCTCTTCTGGTGTACGAAAGAGTGCGACCTGGTCGAGAGCCTGTTCCTCGAGGGCCCAGCGCTCGTTCTCGGGGCGGTCACCGTTGGCATCGCGATCGAACTCAGGGGCCCCGATGCCAGCGTAGTGGCCGGAGGGTTGATCCAACTCGCGTTCCAGGCGCTCGACCCGACGGCGCAAGGTTCGGGTGATTGCCCGGACAGATGAGGCCAGACGTCGCTGCATGGTGGTCAGGGCGAACCCTGACACTGACGCTCGCCCGCTGTCGGCCCGTTCCCGGCGTATCTCGGTGAGCCCTTGAGTGATGAAGCGGGACACCCGCTTGTACAGCTCCCACTCGGAGCCCTCGAGGGCGTAGGTGATTGTGTGAGCCGTACGCGGCCGGAAGAGCGCACGACCGCGCAGGTCCACCATCTGCTCCTTTGTGGTCCTGGAGTAATGGTGAGGCATGATCTCCACGCGCTCGGGACAGCGGTCGCCATATGCATCGCCGTCCAGCAGGCGCATCAGCCCCCAGAGGGACTCCTCACGGCCCGAGTGTGGAGTTGCGGTAAGGAGAAGCAGCCGGTCAGCCTGGCGCGCCACACGCTCGGCAGCCTTGTAACGGTCGGTGCGGCGGTCGATCGCACCCCGCTTGTTGATCTTGAGGGTATAGCCGTGGGCCTCGTCGAGAACCGCTAAGTCCCAAGACCGCTGGGCAGCAGCGAACGATTCCAGCACCGATTCGGTCTTCAACAGGTCGCGGGAGACGATGAAAACCCCGTCTGCCTCCCAAGGGTTGACCATCGGGTCTGCATCGATAGTCTCCCGCGTGATCCGGCGCGCAGCGATCCGGAAACGCTCATCCAGTTCACGCTGCCACTGGAAGCCGAGGTTGGCGGGGGCAACGATCAGTACACGGTCGGCCGCACCACGGAGCTGCAGCTCCTTGATGTAGAGCCCAGTCATGATCGTCTTTCCTGCCCCCGGATCGTCCGCGAGGAGGAAGCGGAGTCGAGGCTCCTGGAGGAACTTGCCGTACACCGCTTCGAGCTGGTGCGGAAGCGGCTCGATGCTCGAGACGGCCAGAGCACCCATGTCGTGCTGGAACCGAGTGCGGATCCGGCGAGCCTCTACACCGAGCCGGAACGACTGCGCATCTGCGTCGAAGGAACGCTCGCTGGTGGAGTCAATGACCTCAATCTCCGGCAGCTCATCCTCGGATAAGCTCACGCGGCGGAAGTCCCCGGCCTCCCCCTCCAGCAGGAACTCCCAGAAGCTGCCAGGCTGTACCTGGATCACGGTCGCCGGGTCCGCATGTCCAGGCAGACGCAGTCGTGCCCCAGGAACCAGCTTCTGCGGGTCAAAAACTGACACCCGCGCCCCTCCCCGTCAGTGTGTGCGCCCCCAGCGCGCTGACCAAACGCATATGCGCAAAGATCGTACAGTCTAACCGGCGCGGTCATAGCTGTCAGCGTCTCAACCGGCGTCCCGCGCAGGGAGATTGGCGTAGCCGCGCCTCGGTCGGTCGTACGCTACTCAGGTGACTGTGAGGATTCCCAGAGTCGCCCAGCTCGTGGGGGCGGACTTCGACCACGTTGAGCGAAGCCATCTGGCCGCGCTCTGCTCCCAGAGCGCGGCCGAGGACATCGACCTGGACTTCAAGCAGGACAACGCCTACACGAAGGACGGCGACGGCCAGGACGAGCTCGCCAAGGATGTCACCGCCATGGCCAACGCCCGCGGTGGTCTGATCGTCGTGGGTATCGCTGAGGATGGGCAGGGCAATGCCGGGAGGCTCTGCCCTGTGACGATCAGCGACAAGATCCACAATCAGCTCGTGGCAGCGCTGCGCAGCCGGGTCTTCCCGTTCCTGCCTCCTGACTTCCGGATACGCATGGTCGCGGACGACGTGGCCACTCCGGACCTGGGATACATCCTTATCGGCATCCCCCGGAGTCCGATTGCCCCGCATGCAGTCCGTCCGGTCGGAGGGAAAGGGCAGCAGCGGTACGGTTACGCACGTCGGCTCGGTCGTACGACAGCCTGGCTGGATGAGTCCGAGATTGCCGCTCTCTATCGTGACCGGTTCCGACAGGCAGAGGACCACACACAGCGCGTACGCCGGCAGCTCCGGGACGACACAGCATGGCTCCCCGAGAGCGGCGACGGCGGCCTGGCGCTGCAGCTGTCGGTTGTTCCTTCTGTAGGTGCGGAGCGACGTATCGACCGTACCTTCGTCCAGGAGGTGCGCTCATTTCTCGGCTTGCTCACCCAACCTGGGCGAGCCCCATCCGCCGCTCTGCCGCGTGCCTTGTTGTCGCAGCCGCCCCAGATTCGGCGGGGCCGCATGAGGGTTGCAGGGCCGGGGATCCATGCGGTCTGGCACTCGGACGGCGGAGCAACTCTTCAGGTGACTCTTGCTGCGGACTCTGGTGTCCCCGTGCTTAACCTCACTCGGCTGGAACACCAGCTGCTCTGCATCCTGCACCTTGCCTGCGCCTACGCTGAATGGGCAGGTGCATACGGGGATGCCGACGTGATGGCAAGCACAGCCTCGCCGCCCGAGGTGCACCTCGACCGCACCCCTCCCAACGGAAGTGCTCGCTACGTTCCTGGAGTGCCTGTGACGAGTGACGCGGGCACTCCATGCCACCACATTGGCTACCTGGAGGCACTGGCGAACGGCGGCTACCAATTGAGGTCCATGGCCCGCAACATCTCGATGGATCTGCTTGCCGACTACGGCGTGTACGAACCTACGCTGCTACGCGATGACGGAGAAGTGAGGTCGGAGCGCCTCGCTGTAGCCGAGCGCCTGCAGATAGAGGCATGGATGGCCTTGGGCAGAGAGCACTCAGTCAGTAGCTGAACAGCGGAGCCCTGAGGTCCTGCTGGGCTCTGCTGATGTGGCTCACGTCCGCGTCCTTGCCATATCGACCCTGTTCTCTACCTCAAGCACTTCTGCACCGCGTCGACCAGAGATGCCGCACGGACATCGCCGGTCCCTCCGACGACGTTGTTCATGGCGTACCCAAAGGCAACACCTTGCCCCGGATCGGCGAAAGCGAGTGACCCGCCTCGGCCGGTGTGGCCGAAGGAGCGTGGGCCCATCATCGGGTTGCTCCCGGTGGGCAGCATGTACCCGGCGCTGAAGCGGCTCGGGATCAGCATGACCTGGTCCTTCCCGCTGGCCTGCTCCTCGGTCGCTGACGCCAGGGCGTCCGGGGAGAGCAGGCGCACGCCGTCCACCTCGCCGATCAGCGCGGCATACATGCGGGCAAGAGCGCGTGCGGTGCCGATGCCGTTGGAGGCCGGGAGCTCCGCAGCCTGCACCTCTGGCGAGTCGAAGTCGATTTCAGGCGGGTCGGTGACGGCGTACGCCCTGTTGCTGAATGAGTTCGGGTCCCGCCAAGCGGCGACCTGCTCACGGAGTTCCTTGGGGACCGACTCGGTGGGCAGGGTGGTGAGATCGACGTCCGGCCGCTGGTACACCATGCGGCTGACTCGGTCGCGTTCGCTGGAGGGCAGACCGATGAAGAAGTCCAATCCCAGTGGAGCCGCGATCTCGTCGGCGAAGAAGCGGCCCGGTGAGCGGCCGGACACCCGTCGGATCACCTCGCCGACCAGCCAGCCCCAGGTCCGGCCGTGGTATCCGTGCGCTGTGCCCGGAGTCCAGAGGGGGCGTTGAGCGGCCAGTGCCGCCGCCATCGGGTGCCAGGCCAGCGCCTCCTTCAACGGCACCGGCTGATCCAGCGCGACCAGGCCGGCCTGGTGGGACAGGAGCCAGCGCACAGGGATGTCAGCCTTGCCGTTCGCGGCGAACTCCGGCCAGTACTTCGCGACGGGCGCGTCCAAGTCGAGCGCTCCGCGCTGGACCAGCATGTGCGCCATGGTCGCCGTCGCGCCTTTGGTCGCCGAGTAGACCAGCTGCAGCGTGTCCCGCGTCCAAAGACCACCGGTTTCGGCGTCGGCCACGCCACCCCACAGGTCCACCACCGGCCGGCCGTTCCGGTACACGCACACCGCCGCGCCGAGGTCCCCGTGCCGGGTGAAGTTCTCCATGAACGCCGCCCGCACCGGCTCGAACCCTGATGCCACCTCACCGTAGATCGTCGTCATGTCGGCCATCCTGGCAGTCTTGCGGCCCTCTTCACCGAGGCGGGCTCGCCCTGGTTGGTGAGACGGTCGACGTCAAACGGCGACGGACAGTTCCTGCAGGCGCTCCCGGAACTCGCGCACGGAGGGGACGGACTTGTGCGGCTCCAGCCGTGTGGAGAACTCCTTGAGGCGGTTCAGGGCCCGAATGGAGCTGACGCTGTCCTCCAGGAGTTCGGCGCCGTAGTTCGCGGCGTCCAACGCACCCTCCAGGTCGCCGCCGGCGAGCCGCGCCTCAGCGAGACGGCTTGACCGTACGGCCTTGTCCCGGGGGGCGGCTCTCGTCACGGAAGTCTCCAGGGAACTGGTTGCGCGTTCCACCTGCCCCGAGCGCAACAGGACCTTTCCCTCGGTCGACCGCAGTTGTGCCTCGCCGAACCAGTCGAGCCAGTCCGGGTTGTCGTCCGTCACCTGGCGCTCCCACAGGGAGGTGGCACGGTTGAGGGCCGTGCCCGCCTCGCGGTGGTCGCCGTCGCGTGAGAGGGCCTCTGCCTTGTGCAGGTGGAGGAACGACTGGGTGCAGGGCGACAGAGAGCGTGGCGCGTTGTCGATGGCGGTCGAGATGAGGTCGACACGCTCGGCGGTGCGCCCGGCCTCGGAGACGTGCACCCCCATCTCCACGAGGATGAACGCGCCGAAGGCGTCGTCGCCGGCAGTGCGGGCGCTGCGCAGGGCACCGACGTAATAGCGCTGGCCTGCGGATCGTAGGCCGGCGTCGTAGGCCATCCATCCGGTCAGGTGTGACACGCGGGCCGCCAGCGCGTACAGCCGGAGCCTGACCTTGTCGGTGTAGCGGCCACCGCCGAGGAGACCGGTGACCAGAGCCAGGTCGCCTCGTGCCTGTTCCAGCAGCCGAGCGCCGCCAAGCTGGTCGTCGAGTGTGCGAAGTGTGCTGATGCGCTGCTCGATCGTCGAGACCATCGTGTCCGTGACCTGGTCACCGTTGAGCGCCGCGGCCATGGCGGAGGGCGCGTCCACCCAGCTCGCCGCGAGACCGGTCAGGGCGGCTCCTGTGATGGTGAGAAAGCCTCTGCGGTCCATCCGTCCACTCCCCACAAGATCGGACAATGCCTCGACGGTACCGGCCTCTGTCCACGGAGCGGTGAGTCCGGTCACCTCCCAGACGGGGAGCCAGCGGGGCCATCCCTCCGCACGCGCCTGCTCGTACGGGACGCCCAGCAGGTCGGCGAGGACGCGCTGGGCGTCCGCGTCCGGCTCCTGGCCCTGTGCCCACTTCCATACAGTCGTCCGGTTGGTCGCGAGCGGGATCCCGAGCTTCCTCCCGTGGTCTTGCATGAGCCGGGCGAATTCGGCCTTGCCCCATCCACGCGTCTGGAGGAGGAAGGTCAGCGGGTGGACTGCTAACGGCTCGGTAGGCACGTCATCACTCCTGTCGTCCGCTCAAGACGTAGCTGGAAGGCTACTTCGCGTGTCCGAGTACGGGGAGGCGTCCCCAGGAGAAACCCCCTAGAAACGTTCCGGTGGGCCGGGGCACCGCCGTTGACTGAGTATCAGCCGCCGGCGAGCGAGTTCAGTTGAACGCTCGCGGAGCGGCTCCTCAGATCGGCGGCTCCATTCCTGTGCCCCCCGTCGGGGATGGAGCCGCTCTCCAGTTCTTCGGAGGCGTCCGACATGCCCACGCTCGTCCATCGGTTCGTCCTCGCGGGTATCGAATCCGAGGTGCCCCCGGCCCGGCGCGAGATCGTCGACAAGGTACGCGCATGGGGTGTGCCGCTGGACGAGGAGACTGCCGACGCCATCCGACTCGTCGCCTCGGAGCTCATCACCAACGCTGTGGTCCACGGGGCGGGGCCGATCACCGTCACCGTGTTCAACTGGCCCGGTCGCTTGGTGATCGATGTCCTGGACGGCGACCCGTCGGTTCCGCGTACAGGGGGTGCCCAACCGGATGACGAGAACGGGCGTGGCTTGGCGTTGGTCCGACTGCTCTCGGCGCGCTGTGCCTGGGAGCCCGCCGGCGCCGGTAAGCGGGTATGGGCCGAGATGGCGCTGCCCATGGCGGTGGAGACGAGCACGGCTGCCGCTGGACCGCGTGGCTTATTCGCGATGTGGGCCAAGCACCGGGATGGGGCCGAGCCCAAGTCGCTGACGGTGGCGGTCGCCTGATGGGGAGGCACGCAGTGCGAGCGGCTCTCTCTCCGGAGCGCGATGTGGTCTTCTGCCCCACCCGCGGCGACATCGACCCCGTCACCGGCGAGCCGACGGCCTATGCGCTGTGGGACAGGCATGAGTGGCAGGCGCATGGCGAGTGCTGGCTGTGGTGTGGCCGTGACGACGTCGAGGTGACGTGGATCGGGCCCGTCCGGTCGAGCGGCATGCACGCGGCTCTCTTTGCGTGCCTTGCGTGCCTGTACGAACTGGACCAGCGCGTCCTGGAGGCCAACATGCGCCAGGACGCGGCCGTTCTGCCGATGAGCGGTCAGTCCATGCGGCCGTAGGCGCAGAGCTGCGGCTCACTGGGCCGCCCAATGACCGCCGCCTCACGGAAATCCGTCTCTCCCACGGCCGTGAGGCGCGGCCCTGACCTCCCGCCGGAGCCCCGGCGGGAGACCCAAGAGGAAGGAGCACGAGGTGGAAGAGCGCACGACACCGCCTCCGGCCCGTAGCGGCCTGCTGATGGCGGTCGAAGAGCTGACCGCCGTCCACGACCGGTACGACAGCCTCCGGTCCGACAACGCCGGAAGCTCCGGCGACGCGCCGTGGCCGGGCGGCGACGGCAACCTGCACGACAGCGAGTAGGCGCGAGCGCACCAAGCGGCTGGGGCCGGCACGACTGGCCGTGCCGGCCCCAGCCGTGTCCACATCAGGCGACCACACCCTTGGAAGGACAGCGATGGAACATCGGTTGATCAACGCGATCGAGACAGCACTCGGATGGAGCGGGGCCGAGAAGCTGGGCAAGGGTTTCGCGCGAGGCGGTCTGGACGACCCCGCGCCCCTCTCCCGCCTCCTGACCCCCAACCGGCTGCTCGACATCGCCATGCGCAGGAGCCTGAATCGTCCGCAGTTCCGGTGCTTCCAGAAGGGGGTGGAGGTGCACCCGGCTGTCTACTACACAGACAGCGTGAGCCCCCGGGGCCAGAGCATCCCCATGGTCAACATGCGAAGCCTCGGAAACCTCCTGCGAGAAGGCGCGACGCTCATCCTCGACCAGGCCAACGTCTTCGACCCGACGATGGAGGTCGCGTGCCGGGCGTTGCAGTGGTGGTCCCATGAGCGTGTGCAGGTCAACGCGTACCTGACGACGAACGACGCCGCCGGCTTCCCCCTGCACTGGGACGACCACGACGTCGTGATCTTGCAACTCGCTGGCGAGAAGGAGTGGGAGGTGCGGGGCGCGTCCCGCAAGGTCCCCATGTACCGGGACTCCGACCCCAACACCATCCCGAGCGACGAGATCATCTGGGCCGGCGTGATGAGGACCGGTGACGTCATGCACATCCCCCGAGGCCACTGGCACCAGGCAACCAGGACCGGCAGCGGCTCGGGCAAGAGCCTCCACGTCACATTCGGCATCACCAAACGCACCGGCGCCAGCTGGCTCTCCTGGCTTGCCGACTGGAGCCGCGAGCACGAGATCTTCAGGCACGATCTGGACCGCTGGCACGTTCCCGACAGCGCGGCTCTGACCAAGGCCGCCACGGCACTGCTCGGCGAGCGCTCCCCGGCCGACTACCTGGCCGCGTACGAGCAGGAGACGACCCTGCCCAGGCATGTGCCTTTCCTCGACATCCTCGGGCCGCTCGACGCCGTCGTGTGCACCACCCACTTCCCTCCCCGGATACGGGAGAGCGGGGAGACCGTCGATGTCCTGGCCTCGGGGAAGAGGCTGACCCTCGCGGCCAAGGCCCTGCCGGCGCTGCATCTGCTGTTGAGCGGCAGGCCGGTCGTGCTGGAACAGGCCGCGGCCGTCGCAGGGGCCGAAGTGGTGGAGGTCGCCGAGATCCTGGTGAAGGAGGAGCTGTGCGCGGTCCTGACCCCCGAGTTGTCCTCGGGCTACACCGGTCTCGTCACGAACGCCAGCTCCTGACCGGGGCGCTGGACCTGGGGGTCACCGCGCTCGACACCAGCACCAACTACCTCGACTTCCGCTCGCACCAGGTCCTGGCTCGAACAGCCGGTGACCTGCTGCCGAAGTTCACGGTCTCCACGAAGGTCGGCTACTTCCCGGGGCCCGACGGGGCGGAGCATTCCCTGGATCCCACGCGGCTGAACTCGGCCGTGGAGGAGGCGGCCAAGAAGCTGGGGCGGGAGCCGGACCTGGTGTTCCTGCACAACCCGGAACACTCGCTCCGGAAAGCTGTCCCGCACGACAAGGATCTGCTTGCAGCGGCGTGCACCGCCCTGGATGACGCCAAAGCCAAGGGGCTGTGCGGCGCCTGGGGGGTCGCGTCATGGGATCCGTCACCGGTGCTGAGCGTGGTCGACCTGACCGTGCCGAGGCCATCGGTTCTCATGGTGCGCGCCGGCTTGCTGGTCGGCACCAGAACGCTGGCCGCGGCGGACAACCTCATCAATGCGTGGAATCTGGGTTGTGGCGAGGTCTGGGGGATGAGCCCCTTTGGGGGCAGTACCAGTGCCTCGGTGTGGGACAGGTTGGAGCCGCGCCTTTTCCTCCAGGACGGCCGTCGGCTCTCCCGCGTCCAGGCAGCATTCAGAGTCGCCTACCATCTCCCGCGGGTCGGCTCCATCGCCGTGGGCACCGACGAGCCGACCCACCTTGGGGAACTCGTCAGAGCCTTGGCAGGCCAGGTGGAGGAACGGACCGTCCAGGAGTATCGGAAGTTCCTCCGCGATCGCTCGCGTGATCACTCCGCTTGAAGCTCCTCGATGACCTGCTCGGCCGTGCGCTGTGCAGGCTCCAACCGAGGATCCTCAGGGTGCGCGTACGGCCCAAGGATCTTCGAGCAGACGAACAGCGTCATCAGCTTGCCGTCCCGGCTCTCGAAGTCCCGCCGACGCTCCTGCCGTACACGCTCGGCCAGAGACGGGACGGCAAGCGAGCTCGCCCACAGCGAGGCCGAGTCAAGTCCCTGTGGGGCGTTCCCCCAGTCCTCCCAGTCGAAGAGGCTGAACACCGGCGCCGTGACGTTGGCCCAGTTCAGGTCGGCGTGGGCGGGCACCCAACGCTGGACGGTCGTATCGAAATCGCTGGGAAAGACAGCCCGAATGGCCTCGGTGACCGACGTCTGGGTGATGGTCTCGGTGTCCGGTGTGGCGACCCGCCTTGTCTGGTGCGCTGCCAGCGCGTCCAGAGAGGCGTTCAACCCGTCCCACCACTCGTCCGAGAGTTCCGGGGTCTCACTCAGAATGGCGTTTCCGACTGGAGCGGCGGGCAGAAGGTCAGTTTCGTCGGCCCGCCACATCACCTGTTCGTTCGTGTCCCGCCAGACCAGGCATCCCCGCCATGCCGGCTGGGCGACGCCGCCCAAGCGGGCGGCGCACTCCGCGCCGTTCCATCCTTGATCGGTGATCTTGTCGAGCAGGCGTCGCTCGATGCGGACCCAGGTCTCGCGGTCGGTCCGTGCTCCCACAGACCGACGCTTGCGCACCACTGTATCCGGTAGGAAACGCACCTGCAGAGACCGCGCCACGCGATCCAGAACCTCGTCAACTGGCCGCACGCGTAGGTCAACAGCCTGACTCGTGGAGACCGAGAGCGTCATACACGGGACCGTAGCAGCGAGGCAGCGCGAGGTAGTCAAACACGAGAAACCAGCCGCTACGTTCGGTTACACCCAGTACCTCATGGGATGAGATCACATGAACCTGTTCGCTGGGACCGCCAGCTACTACCGTCAGTTCCGCCCCGGCATCCCGGAAGACGTCGCCGAGACCCTGGGCCAGGCCGCTCCGCACCGGTCCTGCGGCCAGCGTCGCCTGCTGGATATCGGCACCGGCACCGGACTGGTGGCTGAGGCGCTGCTCGGCCGCTTCGACGACATCATCGCCCTCGACAACGACGCCGACATGCTGGCTGCGGCCGAGTCGGCGCTGCGTCCGAAGCTGCCCGAAGGGACGCGCCTGTCGCTCGTCGAGAGCACCGCTGAGGACTTCGTGCCACCCGTCGGCTGGAAGGCCGACCTGGCCACGATCTGCCGCGCGTTCCACTGGCTCGACCAGACCGCCGTCCTGGCCCGCCTGGATGACCAGGTCGCACCCGATGGTGTCGTGGCCATCTTCGGGGACAGCAGCTTCTGGACCGCGACCAGCCCCTGGAAGGAGGCAGTGCGGGATGTCATCAAGACGTTCCTCGGCGAGGAACGGCGTGCCGGTTCCGGCACCTTTTCAGCACCACAGCCCGCCCGTACACCGAGATCATGGAGGAGTCGCCCTTCGATCGGGTCGAGGAGGCGCGGATCCCCGTGCACCGCACCTGGACCGCTGAGAGCATCCTCGGCTACCTCTACTCCACCTCCTTTGCCGCACCCCACCTCTTCGGCGACCGGCTGCCGGAATTTGAGATCGCAGTCAAGGAGCGGCTCGCGGACTTCAGCGAGGACGACACCTTTCCGGAGGAGAACGAGTTTCTGATCCGCTTCGGGTGGCGGAGCGGGAGTTGAGTGCGACAGCACGAGAGGTGTTTTGGACAGGGAGGGGCAATCTTGGACTCGCGCAACATGCCCTGTCGAAGTCACCCGGGGCTTAGGGTCGGCCTCGTGACCGCAGGGGAGCGCGTTGTCGTTGTCGGGGCTGGGGTGGCTGGGCTCACCACGGCCGTCGTTCTCGCCGAGGCCGGGGCTTCGGTGCACGTGATCGCCGAGCAGGTGCCGGGGGTCACTTCGCTGGCGGCCGGGGCGATGTGGGGGCCTTACCTGGTCGAGCCGAAGGACAAGGTCGACCAGTGGGGACAACGGTCCTTGGAGATCTTCCGGGAGCTGGCCCAGGACCCGGCGACGGCCGTCCGGCTCACCAGTGGCATCGAGGCATCCCGCACGGCCGAAGCCGCGCCGGACTGGGCCACCACTTTGCCGGGTTTCCGACCGTGTGAGCGGGCCGAACTTCCGGCCGGGTTCACGGCGGGCTACCGGTTCACCGTGCCACTGATCGACATGCCCACCTACCTCGACTACCTCCTGCGCCGGCTCCGCGACGCCGGCGGTGTGGTCGAGCAGCGACGGCTGACTTCGCTCTCTGACGTCGGTCCGGCGTCGGTGATCGTTAACTGCGCGGGCCTCGGGGCACGCGAGCTCGTGCCGGATCCTGACCTTCGGCTCATCCGCGGCCAGCACGTCGTCGTCACCAACCCCGGGCTGACCGAGTTCTTCTCCGAGGACACCGGCCTCTCGCCCGATCTGCTGTGCTTCTATCCTCACGGCGACACCGTCGTCCTGGGGGGCACAGCGATCGACGGCGAAGGCGATCTGGCCCCCGACGATAAGGCTGCGGCCGGCATCCTCGCCCGCTGTGCCGAGGTCGAGCCCCGCCTCGCCCAGGCCCGTGTCCTGGAGCACCGGATCGGCGCTCGACCGACCCGCGCCACGGTCCGTGTGGAGGAAGAGGTGCGGGAGGATGGCACCGTGGTCGTGCACAACTACGGCCACGGAGGCGCCGGCGTCACGCTGTCGTGGGGGTGCGCCGAGGAGACTCGGGCGTTGCTCTCCATCAAGTGATCTGAACCTGGAGGAACGGGCGTTGCGGCAGACAGCGGAGCACCAGCCGGGCGTAGCCGCAGCCGTCATCGTTCACGAGAGACGTGTGCTGATGGTGCGTCGTCGTGTCAACGAGGGTTCGGTCGCCTGGCAGTTCCCGGTCGGCAAGGTCGAACCTGGTGAGACACGTGAAGACGCTGCCGTCCGTGAGACGCGGGAAGAGACGGGCTTGGCCGGTCCGGGTGATGGCCGTGTTCCAGGGAGAAGCGCCCCGCGTCAGTGATCTCCGCCCGCCACTTCCCATCCTGCTTGGGCATGGTGATCACACGCCGCTCCTTGAGCGCGCGGGCGGTGAGAGCGAACTCTGGGCTGTCCGACGTGACGGGGTCGGCTCCGTCCCCGATGCGGGTGCGGAGTGCGAGTTGCCGGTCATTTAACGGGGACCGTCGGTGCATATCGATCGTCGTACCGGCTGCGGTCTCCTCGACACAAGCCGTGGGGTGACTCTTGCGCAGCGCACGGAGTGCTCGAAGGCGGAACACCTCCCGCTGGGAGCCACTGGGGAGCCGCTCCCTGAAGTCGGCTCCCAAATGGCTCCCAAAACGGGGCCGCAAAGCAAATCAGGCCCGGTGCTGATCTCTCAGCACCGGGCCTGACCTGGTGTTTCGGCTGTCGGGGTGGCGGGATTTGAACCCACGACCTCTTCGTCCCGAACGAAGCGCGCTGCCAAGCTGCGCTACACCCCGGTGTCACTGCTTGTCGCGGCGACGTCGTTTACTTTAGCCCACCGGCGGCTGGAGACGAAATCCGATTCAGACGAGGTGGCGGTTCGGGGTCGGGCGGGTGTGGTCCAGGGCGACCAGGAGGACCGCCAGGGCGTAGACGGCGAGGCCCACGAGGAGGGCGTTGGCCAGGGTGCTGCGGTAGCCGTGGGCGGCTGCGTCCAGGAAGGGGTAGAGGTAGCGGGCCGGGGTCGAAGGGGGGAGGGAGGCTGCTCGCGCGAGGTAGAAGACCAGGTAGGCGAGGGGGTAGAGCAGCCAGGTCGCGGCGTGGCGGAGGCGGAAGCGGGCCGCGGGGGTGAGGAGGAGCCAGTCCAGGACGGCCGCTGCCGGAACGGCCGTGTGGAGGAGTTGGAGGGCCGCCCACTGGGCGTGCCAGCGGGCCGGGGGAGTGGTCGCGTCCGTCATTGAGAACGGCGGCGTCGTATGGGCCAGGAGCAGGTGGTAGGCCAGCGCGGTGATCAAGGCGTAGAAGAGTGCGGCGCCTGTCACGGACGCGGGGAGCGGGCGGCGGGCCCGCCACGCCCTCGTCGCGGACATGAGCATGATCACGAATACCAGGATGCCGGCCTGGACGCTGAAGTAGCTCAGCGTTCGGGTCGGGGTCCCCAGCAGGAGTTCCAGGGCGACCGTGGCCGCCGCCGCCACGGCGGTCAGGAGGCGGAACGCCGCTGCGAGAGGGCGGCGCGTCGGGCCGACCACCGCCGTGGCCGGGACCGGTGCGGGCAGAAGGAGGGGAGGGCACGGGACCGCGGGCAGGTCCGGGATGTCCCTGGGTATCGGTGCGGTCATGCCCTCACGCTAAGGAGGGGAGAGGGGTGAGGCTATTTGGGGCGTCTGGGTGGGTTACATGCTGTTCCGCTATGTTTCGGCCCGGTATGTCCTTGATCGGTCACACCCTTGAATCCGTCGCACCCTGATGTGCGGCATTCCGATCCGTTATGGCCCTTCTGCGTCGCCCCTGAGTCGTTGTGTCCCGACCCGCAGCGCCCCGGCCGTGCTACTCCCTGGCCGTCAGCGTCAGCAGCGTCGCCTCCGGTGGGCAGGCGAAGCGGACCGGTGTGTAGCGGTTCGTGCCGCAGCCTGCTGAGACGTGGAGGTAGGACGTGCGGCCCTCCGCCGTGTGCGTCGACAGGCCCTTCACCCGGTCCGTATCCAGGTCGCAGTTGGTGACCAGAGCGCCGTAGAAGGGGATGCAGAGCTGGCCGCCGTGGGTGTGGCCGGCCAGGATCAGGGGGTAGTCGTCCGCCGTGAAGGCGTCGAGGACGCGGAGGTACGGGGCGTGGACCACACCGAGGGAGAAGTCGTACGTGCCCGACGGGCCGCCCGCCACCCGTGCGTAGCGGTCACGCTTGATGTGGGGGTCGTCCAGGCCCGTCAGCTCGATCGAGACACCCTCGACCTTCAGGACACCCCTGGTGTTCGTGAGGTTCAGCCAGCCCGCGGCGTCGAAGCCGTCCCGCAGGTCCTCCCACGGGTTGTGGATCGCGCCCACGGCCGGCGGGTTGCCGTTCAGACCGTGCCTGCCGCTCGTCTTCTCCAACAAGTAGCGGGCGGGGTTGCGCAGTTTGGGCCCGTAGTAGTCGTTGGAGCCGAAGACGTACGCGCCCGGGAACTCCATCAGGGGGCCGAGGGCGTCCAGGACCTCCGGCACACCCTCGGGGTCCGACAGGTTGTCGCCCGTGTTGATCACGAAGTCGGGGCGGAGGCCCGCCAGCGACTGCAGCCAGCGCTGCTTCTTGCGCTGGCCGCCGACCATGTGGATGTCGGAGACCTGGAGCACGCGCAGCGGGCGCATGCCCGGCGGGAGGACCGGTACCGTCACTCGTCGGAGGCGGAAGGAGCGGGCCTCGAAGCCCGCCGCGTACGCCAGTCCGGCGGCGCCTGCCGCCATGATTCCCAGGGGTACTCCGTATCGCGCGCGCATACGACCATCGTGTCAGACACCGCTCCTGCCCCGGGACCGGCCGCCGTCGATGTCAGAGGGCGTTAATCAACGGGCGTTCGGGTTCGGACACCTGCGACAATCGAGCCCATGACCACCACGCTCAAGTCGAAGCTGCAGGACGACCTCAACGCCGCGATCAAGGAGCGCGATGAGCTTCGCTCCGCGACGCTCCGGCTGACGCTCGCCGCGATCACCAAGGAGGAGGTCGCGGGCAAGGAGAAGCGCGAGCTGTCCGACGACGAGGTCCTCAAGGTGATCACCCGTGAGGCGAAGAAGCGCCGCGAGGCCGCGGACGCCTTCGCGCAGGGCGGTCGTCCGGAGCAGGCCGAGCGGGAGAAGGCCGAGGGCGAGGTCCTCGCCGAGTACCTGCCCAAGCAGATGTCCGACGAGGAGCTGGACGCGATCGTCGCCCAGGCGGTCGAGGAGGCAAAGGCCGCCGGTGCCGAGGGGCCGCGGGCCATGGGTGCCGTGATGAAGATCGTGAACCCGAAGGTGGCCGGCCAGGCCGAGGGCGGACGCGTCGCCGCCGCGGTGAAGAAGCTCCTCCAAGGCTGAACACGCACGGGCCGACGGCGGTTCGGGTACGGCACGCCCGCCGGTCCCCGTACGAACGCCCGACCCGGTCCATGCTCGTACGACGGCGGGGCCCCCCCCCCCCCCCCACGGGACCGCCGCCCAACTGGTCGGCCTGTCCGCGCCCGCCGTCAAACGGCGCGTGGA
>NZ_JAINVF010000024.1 GCF_020400585.1 Streptomyces sp. NK08204
GCCGTCGACGGTGTCGAGGTGACCGCGCCCAAGGTCCGGCGGACGCGGAAGACCGTGGCCGCGGCGGCTGTTGCGGAGATTCCGGCGCAGGCCACCGGTGAGCCGGAGGTGAAGCCCAAGGCGCGCAGCACCCGCAAGACCGCCACCACCGCCCCGGAAACCACCGAGGCCACCGAGGCGAAGCCCAAGGCGCGCCGCACGCGGAAGGCCGTGGCTGCGGTGGAGGCTCCGCAGGCCTGATCCGGCGCGCAGCACGCACAGCGCGCACGGCACCATCACCCGATGGCCCGGTCCACTACGGTGGGCCGGGCCATCGGCGTTCCCGCTGCCCGGCAGGCGCTTCCCATGACGGCGCCCGATAGCCTCTTCCTCATGAGCAGGCCTGCGACCTTCGTCCCGCCCCCCGGCGCCCGTACGTACTCGCTGCGGACGGCGCGCGGTGAGTTCGCCGTCGTCGATGCTCCCGTGGCCGCCGGGGTCGAGCCGAGGGGTGTGGCGCTGCTGCTGCCGGGGTTCACCGGCAGCAAGGAGGACTTCAACCCGCTGCACGCACCGCTCGCACAGCGCGGGTACCGGACTGTGGCGGTCGACGGGCGCGGGCAGCACGAGTCGGACGGGCCCGAGACCGACGAATCCGCCTATGCGCAGGAGGAGCTGGCGCGTGACGTGCTCGCGCAGGTGGAGGCCGTCGGACAGCCCGTGCATCTGCTGGGGCACTCGCTGGGCGGGCAGATCTCGCGCGCGGCCGTGCTGACGGACCACACCCCTTTCCTGTCGCTCACCCTGATGGCCTCGGGACCGGCCCACATCTCCGAGTCACAGCAGCAGCGCGTGAAGCTGCTGCAGGACGCGCTCGCCGTGATGTCGATGGCCACGGTGTGGGACGCCATGCAGGCGATGGAGGAGCCGGAGGAGACGGAAACCGGCGGGCTCGACGGTGGGCCGGACGGCCGGGACGATCTGCGGCGCCGCTGGCTGAACACCAAACCCGCCCAACTCATCGCCACCGGCCGCCAGTTGTGCATCGAGCCGGACCGGGTCACCGAACTGGCTGCCGTACCGTTGCGGTTCCACGTGCTGTCCGGTGCGCGGGACGACACTTGGCCGCTCGGTCTGCTCGACGAGATGGCGGCACGGCTGACGGCTTGGCGGACGGTCATCGAGGGCGCCGAGCACTCCCCCAACACCGACCGCCCACTCGCCACGGCCGCCGCGATCGCCGACTTCTGGGACGACCACCGCGCGTAGGACGACCAGCCACGTGGGACGACCAGCACGCGCGGGACAACCACCCCGCGCGGGACGACCAGCCCGCGTAGGACGACCAGCCCGCGGGCGAGGTCCAGCCGGCGGGGGACGCCCAGCCGGTGTCCTCCCCCGCAGTGTCAGTACGCCCCTAGTACAGGCTCTGCAGGTGTTCCCAGAACCCGTCCCGCAGGGCGCGGCGCAGGTCCGCCTGGCCGCGCAGGGAGTACTGGAGCAGGCCTTCGGCCTCGACCAGCAGGTCCTGGTCGACGGAGCCGGGCAGGTAGGGGTGGCCGGGCAGCAGCTCGACCAGCGCTTCACGGCCCCGGGCGGCCATCCACTTCGCCGCGATCTGGGCGCCGACGAAGCGGACGTCCTCGCGGGTGGGGCGGGTCCCCGCGGCCTCGTAGGCGGCGGCCGTGCGCCGGGTGACGTACGGCTTGAAGAACTCCAGGTCGAGGGTGCGCTGGCTGTCGACCTCCCACAGCAGCGGCTCGGCCTGGTTGCGGCCCTCGGGTGCCTCTATGCCCCACAGGTGGACGCGGGCGCCGTAGCCCTGGGCGGCCTCGACCGCCGAGACCAGGTCCTCGTCGCCGCCGAGCAGGGCCGCATCGCTGATGGCGCGGTGGCGGGCGAGGGACTCCAGGTCGCTGCGGATCAGGGAGTCGACGCCCTTCTGCTGGTTGTTGGCGTTGAGGTTGCCGAGGCGGACCTTGACGTCGGGCAGTTCGGCGATGCTCTGCTGCTCGGCCGTGTGGATCCGGCGGCGGGCGCCGTCGTACCAGTAGACGCGCAGCAGCCGGCTGTCGGCGAAGACCGAGCGGGCCCGGTCGATGAGCGCCTCGATCAGGCCCTCGGCGTCGAGGTCGAAGGCCCGGCGGTCCTCCGTCCCGGCGACCAGCCGGCCCGCAGCCGCATACAGGTACCCCGCGTCGACGAAGATCGCGTGGGTCGAGGGCGTCTTCGCCACTTCGGCGAGCATGCGCTGGAGCAGCTCGTTGGTGCGGTCGATGCGGGCGGACAGGGCCGCCAGGTCGTCGTTCATCGCTTCCATTGTCCCGGCGGTCACGCTGCGAACACAACCGGTCCCGGTAGGTCTCGTAGATGCTTCCCAGGTTCCGCTTACCGGTCGGTAATTAGCCGTTCGAAAAATTTCTTTAGCGTAGGGAATGTTTGTAACACGCGGCGCGTTGACTCGTACAACACCAGTAGTTCTCCGCAGGAGGATGACCAGACGAAGGGAGAAGCCTGTGCGCTTCGAAATCATGCGGCTCGACGAGATCGACGGCACCCCCGTGGACAGCACTGTCGTGGACGCAGCCTCCGTCAACCGGATCGTTCAGCAGGCCGCCGCGATAGGGCAGCGCCTGTGGATCCGCCCGGCCGACGCCTCGGCCTCATAACACGGATCGCCACTCAAGCTTTCCGGGGGAGCCGGGCCACCGTGCTCAGCTCCCCCGGATCACCTGGGTGACACCGTTGATGATCTGCTGCACCGCGATCGCAGAGAGCATCATGCCCGCGAGTCGCGTCACCAGGACCACGCCGCCGTCCTTGATGACCCGGATGATCAGCAGCGAGTAACGCATCACCAGCCACAGCACCACGTGGATCGCGAGGATCGCGGACCACATGGAGACCTGCGTGGCCACGCTGTCCGCCTTCTGCACGGCCAGGATCACGGACACGATGGCGCCGGGCCCCGCGAGCAGCGGCATGCCGAGCGGTACGAGCGCGACGTTCACGTCCTTGGTCTGCTTGGGCTCGTCGGTCTTGCCGGTGAGCAGGTCCAGGGCGATCAGCAGGAGCAGCAGTCCGCCCGCGATCATCAGAGCGGGCACCGAGATGTGCAGGTAGTCAAGGATCTGGTGACCGAGGACGCCGAAGGCGGCGATGACCCCGCCCGCCACGCAGACGGCCTGGAACGCCATCCGCTTCTGCACCTTGGCCGGGCGTCCGGCGGTCAGGGCGAGGAAGATCGGGGTGATCCCGGGGGGATCCATGATGACAAAAAGGGTCAGAAACAGAGAGCCGAAGACGGCGAAGTCGAACATGAGAGCCTTGCAGATGGAGCCAGGTGGGACCGGGTGGAGCCCGGGGAGCTACCGCCGTGGGCAGTCGTCCCGCGGGGCAGCACGCACGGGCACGGCGGACAGTGCCGGGTGAGCAGGGAAACGGGGCCGAAGTCTCAGGCCCCGCCCGTACCCGGGACAGGAAACGCGCCGGTCGCCCGGCGGGTGATCTCCCCGTACACCTCGGGGTCCGTCGTGTACTCGCCGAGCGCCACGGTCTTGCGGCTGCCGTGGTAGTCCGAGGAGCCCGTGACCAGCAGTCCCAGCTCCTTCGCCAGGCCGCGCAGGCGGGTCCGGTCCTCGGCGTCGTGGTCCATGTGGTCGACCTCGATGCCGTCCAGACCGGCCGCGGCCAGCTCGGCGATACAGGACTCCGGCACCGTGCGACCGCGCTTGGCGGCGGCAGGGTGCGCGAAGACGGCGACACCGCCCGCGCCCTTGATCAGCCGTACGGCCTCGAAGGGGTCGGTCTCGTGCTTCTCCACGAAGGCCCGCCCGCCGTCGGCCAGCCACTCCTCGGTGAACGCGTCGCTCACCGTCGGCACGACCCCCAGCTCGACGAGCGCGCTGGCGACGTGCGGGCGCCCGACCGAGCCGCCGGCGGCGATCCGCTCGACCTGCTCCCAGGTGACCGGCACGCCCAGCGCGTTCAGCTTGGCGACCATGCCCTTGGCCCGCGGCACCCGGTCGTCCCGGACCAGCTCGCGCTCGGCGAACAGGGCGGGCTCCTCGGGGTCGAAGAGGTAGGCCAGCATGTGCATGGAGATACCGTCGACACGGCAGGACAGCTCGGCGCCGGTGACCAGCGTCAGCCCCTCGGGCAGCGCGGCGATCGCCTCGCCGTACCCGCGGGTGGTGTCGTGGTCGGTCAGCGCGACGACGTCCAGTCCGGCCCTGGCGGCATTGCGCACCAGCTCGGCCGGGGTGTCCGTACCGTCGGAGGCCGTGGAGTGACAGTGCAGATCGATGCGCACGGTGACTCCAGACGGGGACGGCAGGGAAGGGGACACCGAAAAGGATAGCCGGGTTTCAGAGCCCGCCTGTCACACCCGCACCGGGGAGGCACCCCCTACCGCGAGCACCCCCGCACACACCGCCTACCGCTACCGCACACACCGGCTACCGCACACACCGGCTACGGCACACACCGGTTACGGCAAGGCGGCCTGCGGCAATCCCTCGAGGAGCGGGGGGCCGCGCGAGCAACCGGAGCGCCCTCAGCCGGCCACGACGGGCGCTCGCCCGCCCCGCCGGGTGCTACGGCCGCAGCAGGCGCGGCGAAAGCGCCCCGCACGGCACCAGGTCCAGCTCGGCACCGGCGTCCCGCAGATCCGTGAGCACCAGTTCGTCGTACAACAGCAGACCGGACTGCTCCGGCCACACCACCGCCCACAACCACATGCCGAGGGCCTCGCCGGCGAAGACGGCGCGGTCGTCGGGAGTGCGGTAGACATGCCAGAGCGGGGTGGGACGGCCGGCGGCCAGCACCTTGGCCTGAGGCGGCTTCTCCACGTTCATGTACGGCCCCGGGTCCGGGCCGTCGATGCCGGCGTACCACGCGCCGAGGCCGACGCCGAGTTCCTCGGCGACCAGGATCAGCTCGCCCACACCGCCGAGCGGGCCGGGACCCGAGCAGGCCACGGCGGTCGCACGGCCGCCGGTACGCTCGTCACCGGCGTAGGCCACTCCGGTGAACAGCCAGCCGACCGGCAGCGGCCACGGCATCCACACGGGGACCTGCGTGTGCTGCACGACGACGGTGAGCGCCTCGACGCTGGGCGGGATCACGGGCTGCAGCGGATACACCGTCCCGTGCACACCGCACTGCCAGGAATCGGCGAAGAGTCCGGGAGCCCTGACCCGGCCACCACACTTCGGGCAACTGGGTTCGCCCCTCATAGGGCTCCACGGTCCTACCCCTGCACCGTTACGTCAAGGACGATCACCCGACCGGCGCATGCCGCTCGGCGGACGTCCGGCGCACGACACACCGCGGTCTTCGTCAACTGCTGCGACTCAGGCCGGGGTTGGTGAGCTTCCTCACTCGCACAGGCCCCTCGCGGAACCGGGACCGGCGTCCCGGATCAGTCCAGCGGGACGGACCTGCGGGCGGGATCCCTCAGATCCGTCCCGTTCGTCAGCCAGCGCTCCTGCAGGGCCTGGGCGCCGTGCACCCGCTTCCAGGCGGCCTCGTTCGGGGTCATCGGCAGCAGCGGCAGGAACCGTACGGGGTCCATCGGATCGTCCAGTTCCAGATCCTCGACCAGCCCACCCGGTTCCGCCACCAGCACCGACGTGAAGGGGGCCCCGGGCCAGAGCGCGTCACCCACGTCCAAAGACGCGCCGGGGGCCACGACGACGCCCTCCACCTGCGGGGACGCGGCGAGTACGGCGAGCGGGCGGAGCACCTTGTCGGTGTCGGCGACGCCCGCGCGGACGGAGAGCACCAGCTCGGCGCGGGGGCCCTTGACGGGGTCGGCGAGCACCGCGGTGGGGTCCGTCATGGGGTGGGCGGACATGCCGAGCGTGGCGTAGCGGACGATGTCTCCCTCCCGGAAGCGGAGCACCTCGATGCGGTCCGTACCGAGGAAGGTGACCGCGGCGCGCGCGTCGGGTTCACCCAGAGCCGTGCTCAACCGCGCCTCGACAAGAGGAAGAACATCAACCATGCGGTGAGCATAGAACTCGTCAGTACAAAGCAAAGCGGCGCCTTGACACTTCGGGCTGCTGCTACGCTGAGCCGGTGGTTCGGGACAGCACGCCAAGCGTCGCCGTCAAGTCCCGACGCCGATGAGACTCCCTTACGAGGGACCGGCCGGAGGAGGTGGGGCTGTCATGGATCGAAGTCGACCGTGCAGTACCACTCGCTCTTCCGGCTGCTGAGTTTTTACCGGCTGGCTGCCGCCTTCCCCGTGCGCGTCGTCGTTCGGAAGAGCACTTCGTTTCGCTTCACCTGATCTGCCTGATCCATCCGATCTGTCTGATCTTTGATCTGCGATCTGTCTGATCTGCATCAGTTCTGCATCAGTAGCGAAGTCGCCACCGCGACGATGCGGTGCTCCCCGCTTTGTGGACGTGCCAAACCTCCGCAGTCAGGACGTCCTCATTCCGGGTAGTTCCACCCGTCGCCGGCGCACTTTCGTTGCCCGCCCGCGAAGGAGCCCGCCCATGTCGATGATCCGTGACCTGCGCGCCGCGGTCCGCCCGTCGTCCCGCCCGTCGCCGCGCAAGGAGACGACCGCGTCGTACGACACCACGCGCGACCCCGCCATGCCCTCGGCCGTGGTCGACTGTGCGGTCTACCGCGACGGCACCCGCGTGACGAGCCCCAAGCCGCTGACCCCGCAGGAGGCCATGCGGCTGGTGCGGCGCGACGGCGGTTTCGTGTGGATCGGCCTGCACGAGCCGACCGAGGCCGAATTCGCCGGTATCGCCAGCGAGTTCGGGCTGCACCCGCTGGCCGTGGAGGACGCGGTGCAGGCGCACCAGCGGCCGAAGCTGGAGCGCTACGACGACTCGCTGTTCACCGTCTTCAAGACCATCCACTACGTCGAGCACGACCGGCTCACCGCCAACAGCGAGGTGGTCGAGACCGGCGAGGTCATGTGTTTCACCGGGCGGGACTTCTTCATCACCGTCCGGCACGGCGGCCAGGGCTCCCTGCGGGCGCTGCGGCACCGCCTCCAGGACGACCCGGACCTGCTCGCCAAGGGCCCCTCGGCGGTGCTGCACGCCATTGCCGACCATGTCGTGGACGGGTACATCGCGGTCGCGGACGCGGTGCAGGACGACATCGACGACGTGGAGACCGAGGTCTTCTCGCCGGGCCGCAAGGGCGGGGTCTCGCGTGGTGTGGACTCGGCCCGGATCTACCAGCTCAAGCGGGAGGTGCTGGAGTTCAAGCGGGCGGTGGCCCCGCTGCTGCGGCCGATGCAGCTGCTCAGCGAGCGGCCGATGCGGCTGATCGACCCGGACATCCAGAAGTACTTCCGGGACGTCGCCGACCACCTCGCCCGCGTCCAGGAGCAGGTGCTCGGGTTCGACGAACTCCTCAACTCCATCCTCCAGGCCAACCTGGCGCAGGCGTCCGTCGCGCAGAACGAGGACATGCGCAAGATCACGGCCTGGGCGGCCATCATCGCCGTACCGACGATGGTGTGCGGCGTGTACGGCATGAACTTCAAGTACATGCCCGAGCTGCACTGGAAGTACGGCTACCCGGTGATCATGGGCATCACGGTCGCCCTGTGTCTCGGGATCCACCGGACGCTCAAGCGCAACGGCTGGCTGTGAGCGGGCCCGGGGCGGTGGGCGGGCCTGGTTAGGCTGGGCCCATGACAAGCGAGCTGCTCGACCAGGACCTTCTCGACCGGGCCCTCATCGAGGAGGCCACGAAGAAGTCCGGTCTCATCTGGGTCAGGGGCGCCGGGGCTCCCGCGGCGCGTGCGCTGTGGCACGCGTGGCACGAGGGTGCGGCGTACCTGGTCGGCGACGGACCCGGCGAGCAGCCGCTGTCCCATCTGACCGACGGCGGCTCGGCCGAGGTGACCGTGCGCAGCAAGGACAAGGGCGGCCGGCTGGTGACCTGGTCGGCGACCGTGTCCGAGGTGCCCTCCGGCTCGCCGGAGTGGGAGGCGGCGGTGACCGAGCTGAAGGGCAAGCGCCTCAACGCCCCCGACGGCGAGGAGATGCCGGCCCGCTGGGCCCGTGACTGCCGGGTACTCCGCCTGGTGCCGACGGGGTCTTTGCTGCCGTTGCCGTCCGAGAGCCTGGCGGAGTCTCCCGTGCCGTCTGCGGCGACCACACGTCAGCCGATCCCGGCGGGGCTGCCGCGGCTGCTGGCCAAGCGCCGCAAGAAGTGAAGCGACATGCGGGACCCCGGGGACGCTGAAGGAACGCGAGCACCGGCGGTCGAAGGCCCGGTCTGGCAGAAGTCCCCGGCCTAGGAGTCCGGTAGCTGCCGGCCGTAGTCCACCGTCTCCGACTTCGTGGGCTCGGTCACGGCGAAGTCCCTGCCCCAGTCCGAGAAGCTGAGCGTCCCCGCCCCTCCCGCCCGCACCAGGCGCAGCGGGTACGGCGTGCCCTGGAGGGAGACGTCGAGGGTGCCGCCGGAGCCCTTGTCGCCGGTGATGCGGATCGTGGGGGTACCGGACTGCTCGTGGTGGCCGGCCGTCGCCAGCTTGCCGCGCAGCGTCAGCAGACTTCCCAGCATGACGGTCTTGTCCGTGAAGCCGCTGAACTTCCTGTACGCCGGGTCCCCCTGCGGCACCTTCACGTACTTGCCGCCGAGCTTGCTCGCCGCCGCCGTGTCCCCGTTCCCACCGCCGCCGGAGTGGTTCCAGAAGGCCGCGTCGGCCTTCAGATACAGCTCCTGCCCCACCCGCAGCAGCCTGAACGTGCTGCCCTGCGAGGTCACCGAGCCCGTCCCGCCGTCGCCCTTGAGACGCATGTCGAGGGTGTAGCTACGGCCGCTGGTCACCACGGTCCCGGACAGGTGCACCGCGGAAGCCCCGGTCGCCGCGGCCCGCGTCTTCGCCTCGATCCGGTCCGCGGGCAGCTTGCCCACCCCGTTGGTGCCCGCGTCGGGATCATCTCCGCCGCACCCCGCGAGCACCGCCGTACCCGTCACCACCAGCGCGCACACAGCGGTCAGCAGTGCGGTACGGCGCCTACGGGCCTGGGGAGTCACGGTCACAGGTGGATCGCCTTTCTGAGGGGTTCCTGAGCGGCGTACGGCAGCGTACCGGGGCCCGGCCCGCCCGGCGGAGCCAGTCCGTCCGGACCGCTCACCGGGGCGTATCCGACCAGGACGGGCTAGCCTGAAGCGCACCCGAGCGGTCACATCTGAGCATTTCCGCACGAACCCATGTAAAGGAAGCACGGTCATGGCAGCCGGCGCCCCCCGGATCTTCGTCTCCCACCTCGCCGGGGTCCCCGTCTTCGATCCCAACGGCGACCAGGTGGGCCGCGTGCGCGACGTGGTCGTCATGCTGCGTGTCGGCCGACGGCCGCCGCGCGTTCTGGGACTGGTCGTCGAGCTGTCCACGCGGCGCCGTATCTTCCTGCCCATGACGCGGGTGACCGGCATCGAGTCCGGCCAGGTCATCACCACCGGCGTCATGAACGTGCGCCGTTTCGAGCAGCGGCCCACCGAGCGGCTGGTCTTCGGGGAGCTGCTGGACCGGCGGGTGAAGCTGGCGGAGAGCGGCGAGGAGGTCACCGTTCTCGACCTGTCCGTGCAACAGCTGCCCGCCCGCCGGGACTGGGAGGTCGACCGGTTCTTCGTACGCAAGGGGAAGAAGGGCGGTGCCTTCCGGCGCGCCAAGGGCGAGACGCTGACCGTCGACTGGTCCGCCGTGACCGGGTTCTCCCTGGAGGAGAACGGCCAGGGCGCCGAAAGCCTGCTCGCCACCTTCGAACAGCTGCGCCCCGCCGACCTCGCCAACGTCCTGCACCACCTCTCCCCCAAGCGGCGCGCCGAGGTCGCCGCCGCCCTGGACGACGACCGGCTCGCCGACGTGCTCGAGGAGCTGCCGGAGGACGACCAGATCGAGATCCTCGGCAAGCTGCAGGAGGAGCGTGCGGCGGACGTGCTGGAGGCCATGGACCCGGACGACGCGGCCGACCTGCTCGCCGAGCTGCCGGAGGACGACAAGGAGCGGCTGCTGAGCCTGATGCAGCCGGGGGACGCGGCTGACATGCGGCGCCTGATGTCCTACGAGGAACACACCGCCGGCGGACTCATGACCACCGAGCCGGTCGTGCTGCGCCCGGACGCCACCGTCGCCGACGCGCTCGCCCGGGTCCGCAACCCCGACCTGTCCCCCGCGCTCGCCGCCCAGGTCTACGTCTGCCGGCCGCCCGACGAGACCCCGACCGGCAAGTACCTGGGCACCGTCCACTTCCAGCGGCTGCTGCGCGATCCGCCGTACACCCTGGTCAGCTCGCTCATCGACGTCGACCTGCAGCCTCTGTTCCCGGACGCCGCACTGCCCGTGATCGCCGGGTTCTTCGCCACCTACGACATGGTCGCCGCGCCCGTAGTGGACGAGTCAGGGTCGCTGCTCGGCGCGGTGACCGTGGACGACGTCCTCGACCACATGCTGCCCGAGGACTGGCGGGAGACGGAGTTCCACCTGGAGGACGACGAGAACGCGGACGAGGGGGCGCGTGCCGATGGGTCCTGAGCGCGACAGCACCCGCGAGCGCACCCCGGTGGGCGCCACGGCGGCCCCCCGGCCGCGTACGCCCCGCCTGGACCAGCCGCGCCCGCCCCGGCGCCTGATCCTGCCCGAGTGGGACCCGGAGGCCTTCGGCCGGCTGTCGGAGCGGATCGCCCGGTTCCTGGGCACGGGCCGCTTCATCGTCTGGATGACGTTCGTCATCATCCTGTGGGTGGGGTGGAACGTCTTCGCGCCGGCCGTCCTGCGCTTCGACAACTACCCCTTCATCTTCCTGACCCTGATGCTGTCCCTCCAGGCCTCCTACGCGGCCCCGCTGATCCTGCTCGCGCAGAACAGGCAGGACGACCGGGACCGGGTCAACCTCGAACAGGACCGCAAGCAGAACGAGCGGTCCATCGCCGACACCGAGTACCTGACCCGGGAGATCGCCGCGCTGCGCACGGGCCTGGGTGAGGTGGCCACCCGTGACTGGATCCGCTCGGAGCTCCAGGACCTGGTCAGGGAAGTGGAGGAACGGCGGCGCTCCGACGGGCACGGCAGCCATGTCGTATTCCCGGCAGAGCGGACGGAACGCACTCCGGGACGTGACGCAGACGACCGCTGAGGGGCTACCCGGAGGCCCCGTACCGCCCCGTACCATCGTCCTTATGGTTACGGAAGACGCGGTGCGCGAGGCGCTGGCGACGGTGAACGACCCCGAGATCAACCGACCCATCACCGAACTGGGGATGGTCAAATCGGTGGAGATCGGCGCGGACGGAGCGGTCGCGGTCACCGTGTACCTGACGGTCTCCGGCTGCCCGATGCGGGACACGATCACCCAGCGCGTCACCGACGCCGTCTCCCGGGTCGAGGGCGTCACCGGTGTCGACGTCACGCTGGACGTGATGAGCGACGAGCAGCGCAAGGAGCTGGCGGCGGCGCTGCGCGGCGGCCAGACCGAGCGCGAGGTCCCCTTCGCCAAGCCGGGCAACCTCACCCGCGTGTACGCGGTCGCGTCCGGCAAGGGCGGCGTCGGCAAGTCCTCGGTGACCGTGAACCTCGCCGCGGCGATGGCCGCGGACGGCCTGAAGGTCGGTGTCGTGGACGCCGACATCTACGGCCACAGCGTGCCCCGCATGCTGGGCGCGGACGGTCGTCCGACCCAGGTCGAGAACATGATCATGCCGCCGTCCGCCAACGGCGTGAAGGTCATCTCGATCGGCATGTTCACCCCGGGTAACGCCCCGGTCGTCTGGCGCGGCCCGATGCTGCACCGCGCCCTTCAGCAGTTCCTCGCGGACGTCTACTGGGGCGACCTCGACGTGCTGCTGCTGGACCTGCCGCCCGGCACCGGTGACATCGCGATCTCCGTCGCCCAGCTGATCCCGAACGCCGAGATCCTGGTCGTGACGACCCCGCAGCAGGCCGCGGCCGAGGTCGCCGAGCGCGCCGGCGCCATCGCCGTGCAGACCCACCAGAAGATCGTCGGCGTGGTCGAGAACATGTCCGGCCTGCCCTGCCCGCACTGCGGCGAGATGGTCGATGTCTTCGGCACCGGCGGCGGCCAGCTGGTGGCGGACGGTCTGACGCGTACGACGGGTACGACCGTCCCCGTCCTCGGCTCGATCCCGATCGACGTCCGCCTGCGCGAGGGCGGTGACGAGGGCAAGCCGGTCGTCCTGACCGACCCGGAGTCCCCCGCGGGTGCGGCCCTGCGCGGGATCGCGGGCAAGCTGGGCGGTCGCCAGCGGGGCCTGTCGGGGCTGTCGCTGGGGATCACGCCGAAGAACAAGTTCTGAGCCCGTACGGCATCGAGCCGAGCCGGCAGAGCATGAGGAGAGGGGCGCCGCAGTCGCGGCGCCCCTCTCCTCATGCACGTCGTGCACGAGCACTCAGGCGTACGCCGAGATGTCCTTGACGACGGCGAACCCGAGCCCGTACGCGCTCATCCCCCGCCCGTAGGCCCCCAGGTGGACGCCGGACCCGGTGGTACCGGCGAGCACCCAGCCGAACTCGGACTCCCGGTAGTGGAACGAGGTCGCCACCCCGTCCACCGGGAGGGACAGCCTGGACCATTCCGGCCCCTCGAGATCGTCGGCCAGAGCCCACGCCGTCTCGGTCTGCTGCTCCAGCCAGTCGTCGCGCAGGCTGTGGTCCATATGTCCGGGCCAGGTGAACGACAGCAGCCCGACGCCCGCCAGCCAGGCCGCCGAGGACACCGACGTCGCCTCCAGCAGCCCCGTACCGTCGGCGCTGCGCCGGGACGGGTTCTCCGGCACGGTCACCACGACGGCGAATTTCTCCCGTGCGTCCTCCGCGGACGCGGGCTCATTACGTACGGAGGGCTCGTCACCGTGCCCGATCGAACCGTGCTCCACCGCGCCGTCGGCCGCCATGCCGACCTGCATCAGCCAACGCGGCCCCGTGAAGGCCTCGTCGAGGCCGTACCAGGGAAAGGGCGCCTCCAGATAGCCGTCGACCATGCGCCGGGCGGAGGGGAGCTGTTGTCCACCCTCCGCGGCCGGCGCCTGCGCGCCCACCCGACTCGTCGTCTCCATCTGCCCGGACGCCTCCTCGCTCTCGTCGGACCGGGGCGGCCCGCCCCCCTTCGGGCGTACTCGTCCGGTCCGCACAACAACTCGGCAGCATATCCACACTGCTGACAGCAGCAGGGAAACCACCGGGCGCGTGGGTCGCGGGGAGGGCGAGTTCGGGGCGGATGCGGTGGTGCACGCCATGACACGCGTCGCGCACGCCACCGGCCCGCGTGTCGGGGCCGGTGGTGTGGGCGATCAGGTCGCGTCCGCGTCGAAGAGCGGGCGGTCGTCCTTGCCGGGCTCCTCGGGCTTCTTGGTCATGTCGAGGCGCCCGCCGGACGAGGACGGGGAGGAAGACGAGGAGGACGACGAGGAAGACGAGGAAGACGAGGAAGACGAGGACGAGGTCGAGGAGCCGCTGTCCAGGGTGTGGACGGCGTCGGTCAGCTCGGCCATCTCCTTCTTCAGGTCGAAGCCGTTGCGGAGTTCCTGCAACCCGAGCTCGTCGCTGTCCAGCTGCTTGCGGATGAACGTCTTCGGGTTGAGGTCCTCGAACTCGAAGTCCTTGAACTCGGGACCCAGCTCCTGGCGGATGTCCTGCTTGGCGCTCTCCGAGAACTCGCGGATCTTCCGGATCGTGCGCGACACGTCCTGGATCATCTTCGGGAGCTTGTCCGGACCGAAGACGAGCACGGCGAGCACAATGATGGTGACCAGTTCGAGTGGTCCTATGTCATTGAACACCTGGCGCTCCCATTGCGATCTCCTCGGTCGCTCAACGGTACCCGGCGTTGCTGTCCGACCGGTACCGTCCCGAGGTGAGACTTCTGTCAGTTCTGTTCCGACGCGCCCAGCACGAGGGAGACTGCCCGCTCGGCACCGCCGTGCCGGACGGTCAGCCGCAGCCGGTCACCGGGTCGGTGGGCCCGGATCTTGACGATCAGTTCCTCCCCTGTGTGGACGCGCTCGCCGTCGACCGCGGTGATGACGTCGCCGGACTTCAGACCGGCCCGTTCGCCGGGGCCTCCGGTGAGCACCGCCGGGCCGCCGCTCGCGCTCCGGGTGTCGATGCGGGCTCCATCGCCGGTATAGCCCATGTCGAGGGTGACGCCGATCACAGGGTGGGTGGCATGGCCCTTGTCGATCAGCTCCTCGGCGACGCGCTTGGCCTGGTTGACGGGGATGGCGAAGCCGAGACCGATGGAACCGGCCTGGCCGGCCTCGGAGCCGGAGCCGCTGTCGGCCGAGCGGATGGCCGAGTTGATGCCGATGACCCGGGCCCGGGAGTCGAGCAGCGGACCGCCCGAGTTGCCCGGGTTGATGGGGGCGTCGGTCTGCAACGCGTCGACGTACGACACATCGCTCCCGTCGCCCTTCTCCCCGCCGGCCGTGATCGGGCGCTCCTTGGCGCTGATGATGCCGGAGGTGACGGTGTTGGCCAGGTCGAAGGGGGCACCGATGGCGACGACGGGGTCGCCGACCTTGACGTCGTCGGAGTCGCCGAGCGGGAGGGGGGTGAGCCCGCGGACGCCGCTGACCTGGACGACGGCGAGGTCGTAGCCGCTGTCCCGGCCGACGACCTTCGCCCTGGCGGTGTCGCCGCTGCTGAACGTCACCGATATCTCGCCGCCTGACGCGGCGGGCTGGACGACGTGGTTGTTGGTGAGGATGTGCCCGTGCGTGTCGAGCACGAAGCCGGTGCCGGTGCCCGCCTCGTCGTCTCCCTTCACGTGCAGCGTGACGACGCTGGGCAGCGCGCGGGCCGCTATCCCGGCCACGCTGTTCGGCGCCCGGCCTGCGGGCACCTTCCCGGCCTGCGGCACGGTCGCGTCGCCGGCGCCCTCGCGCTCGACGTAGGCGCCGAGCAGTCCGCCGAGGCCACCGGACACGAGGGCGATGACCAGCGCCCATCCCAGCAGGCGCCGCGTCGCCCGGCGCTTGCGCTCGGCGTCCGTGAGCACCCGGGCGCCGGTCTGCTGCAAGGGGATCTGCTGGAAGGGGGCGGGGCCCGGGGGCTGCTGCCCGGCGGGGGGCGCGGCCCACGGGTCGTAGCGCTGCCAGGGCTCACCGGAACCCCCCTGCGGCGCTGCGGGTGCGGCAACGGGGGTGGGCGCGGGGACGGGCGCGGCGAGGACCGGAGGCGGGAGCGGGGTGCCCTGGGCCGGGGTCGCCGCGGCTACGGGGCCCGGTACCGGCGCGGCGAGGACCGCCGGTGGCAGGGGGGTGCCCTGGGCCGGGGTCGCCGCGGGGTGCTGGACGGGCGGCGCGGGCGCCCAGGGGCCAGGTTCGCCGTAGGGCGGGGTGCCGTAGGGGTCGGGGTCGTGCAACGGCTTGGGGCGCCCGGCAGGCGCCGGGCCGACGGCATCCTCACCCGCGGCCCCCGACACCGCGGCCTCGGCACTGGCGGCCCCTGGGCAGCCGTGTCCCTCGGCAGCAGCTCCCGCAGCGGCCGCCACCCCGGCAGGTGCGGCCTCACCACCGACAGGCTCGGCGACCACGGACTCCGCCCCGCCCCCGGCCCTCTCCTCACCGGCAGGACCCGGGAAGAAGACCCCCGCAGCACCCCCCGCGGCCTCCACGGCCACAGCATCGGTACCCACGGACTCGGCGGCAACGGATACCGCTCCGGACGCGTCCGCCCCCGCACCGGCGGGCGCCGAAAAGAAGACCCCGTCAACCGCAGCGCCCGCAGGACCCGCGGCTGTGGTCTCCGCTGCGGCCTCGGCACCCGCCCGCGCTCCGCCGTCGGAACCGGCCGACGCGGGCCTCGGCAGCTGGAAGTCGCCGTCGGGGTCCTCGGTCGCCTCGGTTCGCGCGGGTCCCGTCACGTGCTCCGGCGCGGCCTCGGGGCGCGCCAACTCGAAGTCGCCCGGTGCCTCGTGCTCGCCGTGCTCACCCGGGGCCCGGGAGCGGCCCGCAGCCGTGTCCCCCGTGGCGCCTTCGAGCGCGGTGTCGCGGATGTCACCGGTGTCGCCGGTGTCGCCGATCCCGCCGGCCGGCGTCGTGCGCGCCGGCCCCTTGGGTGCCTCCGGCACCTCTTCCGGCGGGTTCCCCTCGTTCATGCTCTCCCCACGGCTGGCCGCGGCCCCGCGCTGGGGCGGTGGCCGCGGAACGTCGACTGCGCGCCCGGATCGTCACTGCGGGCACGGCGTAACAGGATTCAACCAGGTCCGCAGGCGGGGGCGCAGAGGCCGGTCAGGGGATCCGGTGGGAGACGGCGGGCGGCAGGGACGGGGAGGCGGCGGAAACGGCGGGGGCAGCGGGAGCGGACGCCCGGTTGGAGACGGGGGCGGACAGCAGGCCGGGGACGATCGGCCCGGGGGACTTGACCCACGCGGCCGGCGGGAACGGCCCGTTGCCGGTCAGCGGGCGTATCAGCGGGGACACCGCCGCCGCACCGGCCGTCACCGGCGCACTGAGATCGTCCAGGGCGCCGGACGCCTGCTCCTGCCCGGCGGCCGGCATGCCGGGGAGCAGCGGCGCGGACATCGTGGTCGGCGCCGCCGGCGTCTGAGCGGGCGGGGAGCCGCCCTGGGCCAGCCGCGTGCCCGCGGGACGGCGGCGCTGGGTGTCAGGTGCGGCCGCACCGCTGCCCGTGCCCGCGGACCCTGCCGGGGCGACCTTGCTGCCGGTGCCGGAGCCGCCGCGGGCGTCCGCGACCGTGTCGCCGGGTACGGCGGTGGTCACCCCGCCGAGGGCGACGGCGGCCAGCGAGACAGCGCCGGCGGCGGCGAACGCGAACCGCAGCCCGCGCGAGGCGGGGCGGTCGGTGTCCGGGCGGCCGACGGGATGTATGCGGAAGCCGCGCTCGGCGGACGGGGATGCGGCTGCCGCGGCATGCGGGCCGACGGGGACGTAGCCGAACTCGAAGCGCTCGGCGCGTCTCACTCCGAAGACCCCGGCATCGGGGGCCCGTCCGAGGAGGCCGCCCCCGGGCGTGGGCGTGCCGCCGCCGTCCAGGTCACCTCCTGCGGGCAGCCCCTGCAGACGGGCGAGGAAGCTCTCGGAGGGCGGCGGCGGGGCCGCCTTCGCGAACACGCTCTTCAACCGCCGCTGGGCGTCGGCCTCCGCCTTGCACCGGGCGCAGGTGGCCAGGTGGGCGAGGACGCGCTCGCGCGACTCATGACTCAGCTCCCCGTCCACCAGGGCGGAGAGCCGGTCTCCCAGATGCTGCTCTGCGAGGTGTACCTCGGCACGTTCGGGTCGTGATCCACTCACGCGGTCGCGCCCCCTCCCCCCAGAGCGGGAACACGGGCCATGAACGAGCGCCGCTCGGCCGCGCGGGCCTCCGGGGAGCGGTGCGCGAGGGCCTTGCGGAGCTGGGAGCGGCCACGGTGGATACGGGAGCGGACCGTGCCGAGCTTGACGCCGAGGGTCGCGGCGATCTCCTCGTAGGAGAGCCCCTCGATGTCGCACAGGACGACGGCGGCGCGGAACTCGGGCGCGAGGGTGTCGAGGGCCTGCTGGACGTCGGTGTCGAAGTGCGCGTCGTTGAAGAGCTGCTGCGGGGTGGGTTCCCTGCTGGGCAGCCGCTCGGCCGCGTCCTCGGCGAGGGCGTCGAACCGGATGCGCTGCTTGCGGCGGACCATGTCCAGGAAGAGGTTCGTGGTGATGCGGTGCAGCCAGCCCTCGAAGGTGCCCGGCGAGTACGTGGACAGGGAGCGGAAGACCCGGACGAAGACCTCCTGGGTGAGGTCCTCGGCGTCGTGCTGATTGCCGGTGAGGCGGTAGGCGAGGCGGTAGACCCGGCCGCTGTGCGTGCTGACGATCTCCTCCCAGGTGGGCGGAGTCCACGCCTGCCCGTCCGCGTCGGTGGAGAAGGTCGCGGTCTGGGCGTCGCCCGGGGCGAAGCCGGCCTGGTGGTCAGCAGCGGTGTCGGTCACGGATTTCGGCCTGCCCACCGACCCGAGGAAGCGCCGCAGCACTCCTCCCCGGTCTTCGGGCGCAGCCGCACCTCCCCTGTCGGCTCTGGTGGTGTCCAGTGGAGCCCCTACCATAGCCACCTCGCCCGTTAGCTCCGGATAAGCGGTTTTACGAGAATTTGATACGTGCTGATACGGCTCATGCGGCTGCGTCAGCATGTGCTCGGCGTCCTGATCCACCTCTTACCCCCCGTCGCGTCCCCGGCCACCGGCTCATCCCTATAAACGCCTGGTCCCATCTGCGGGTTCCCGACGCCAACGGATACAGTCACGCCGAGGCAATCATGGGGACGGGAGAGGGTCATTACCGGCAACCGGCAGACGGGCTGGGCGTTCGCCGACGCCTTTGTCGCCGAGGACGAAGCGCTGCGCTGGGCCCGCGACCGGGCCCGCGAGGCAGGGCTGCGCTCGGTGGCGCCCGGCACGGGCGCCGCGCTGCGGGTGCTCGCCGCCTCCGTGGACGCGAAGGCGGTCGCGGAGATCGGGACCGGCTGCGGGGTCTCCGGAATCCATCTGCTGCACGGCATGCGCCCGGACGGGGTGCTCACCACGGTCGACCCGGAGCCGGAGCACCAGCAGTTCGCCCGCCAGGCCTTCCGCGCCTGCGGCTTCGCCAGCAACCGGGCCCGGTTCATCCCGGGCCGTGCCCTGGAGGTGCTGCCGCGGCTCGCGGACGCCGGATACGACCTGGTGTTCTGCGACGGGGACCGGCAGGAGTACCCGGACTATCTCGCTGAATCGTTGCGTCTGCTGCGGCCGGGCGGCGTGGTGGTCTTCGAGGGGGTCTTCGCGAACGGCCGGACCGTCGACTCGGGACCGCAGCCCGCGGAAGTGCTGAGGCTGCGGGAACTGCTGCGCACGGTACGCGAGAGCCAGGAGCTGGTGTCGTCGCTGATCCCGGTGGGCGACGGACTGCTGTGCGCCGTCAGAAGGTGAACACGGCCGTCCGGCGGTGAACGTGGCCGTCGAAGCATGAGCCGGCCCGACGGCGAACATGGCCCTCGAAGCGCGAGCCGACCCTGCGGCAAAGGTGGCCGTCGAAGCGTGAGCCCGGCCGCCGGACGGTGAACGCGGCGGCTCCGGGGCGGCCCGGGAACGCCGCTGCCCCGGCACCGCATACGGTGCCGGGGCAGCCGGAAGGCTCAGGTCGCTTGCGCGTCAGACGACGACCTTCTTCAGGGCGTCGCCGAGCGCCTCGGCCTCGTCAGGGGTCAGCTCGACGACAAGTCGACCGCCGCCTTCGAGCGGAACGCGCATGACGATGCCCCGCCCCTCCTTGGTCACCTCGAGCGGGCCATCGCCCGTCCGCGGCTTCATGGCCGCCATGCTCGTTCCCCTTCCTGAAACCAGCTCATCGTCTGCCGACACCCCCAGGAGGGCAGCCGCGATCCGACTCGGACACACGACACCGGCATCGAACACATTGCTTCCAAGCCATTATCCCGCATCTCAGGACCCGATGACCAACCTCGGTCGGCATCGCTTGGACAACGCGCGCGAGCAAAACCACCCAATTCGGCGATGTGGCTGCGATACTGCACCCCCACACGGAAGCGGCTCCTCCGACTCCGCTCCGGTTTTCTTTGACGCAGGTCACACGTCCGGTGCGGCCCTTGGGCGGGGATCTCCGCCATGCTGTCCTTTCAGACAAGGACGTACTGAGCGGTACGTCACGCGTGGCGACACCGGAGGGGATGCCCCATGGCCGACACCGTGCTCTACGAGGTGAGCGACGGACTCGCAACAATCACGCTGAACCGCCCCGAGGCGATGAACGCGCTGAACATCGAGACCAAGGTCGCTCTCCGGGAGGCGGCAGAATCCGCGGCCCGGGACGCCGCCGTACGAGCGGTCCTGCTGACCGCCGCCGGGGACAGGGCGTTCTGCGTGGGCCAGGACCTCAAGGAGCACATCGGGCTGCTCGCCGCCGACCGGGAGGCCGGGACGGGGCAGACGATGGACACGGTCAAGGAGCACTACAACCCGATCGTCAGGGCGCTGGCCGGGGCGCAGAAGCCGGTGGTCGCTGCGGTCAACGGGGTCGCGGCCGGGGCGGGCCTCGGCTTCGCGCTCCTCGCCGACTACCGGCTGGTGGCCGACACGGCCTCCTTCAACACCGCCTTCGCGGGCGTCGCGCTGACCGCCGACTCCGGCGTCTCCTGGACGCTGCCCCGGGTGGTCGGGCCGGGCCGCGCCGCCGACCTGCTGCTCTTCCCGCGCAGCATCAGCGCCCAGGAAGCCCTGGAGCTGGGCATCGCCAGCCGGCTGGTGCCCTCCGCGGAGCTGCGCGCCGAGGCCGAGAAGGTGGCGCGCGCGCTGGCCGAGGGGCCCACAGTGGCGTACGCGGCGCTCAAGGAGGCGATGGCCTACGGCCTCACGCACTCCCTCACGGACACCCTGGAGAAGGAGGACGAGCTCCAGACCCGCGCGGGCCGGTCCGAGGACCACGCGATCGCGGTGCAGGCGTTCGTGAACAAGGAGAAGCCGAAGTATCTGGGCCGCTGAGCAGGGCCGCGAGCGACTAGCGGGCAGGCGGGCCGGGAAGACGCATGGTGCACGTCTCCAGGTGGTCGTTGACCAGCCCGCAGGCCTGCATCAGGGCGTACGCGGTCGTCGGGCCGACGAATCTCAGGCCCCGCTTCTTCAGGGCCTTGGACAGAGCCGTCGACTCGGGGGTGACGGCGGGGACGTCGGAGAGAGTCTGCGGGGCCGCGCGGCCGGCCGGGTCGGGGGCGTGGGACCAGATCAGCTCGTCCAGCTCGCCGTCGGCCCAGTCGGCGAGCAGGCGCGCGTTGGCGAGGGTCGCGTCGATCTTGGCGCGGTTGCGGATGATGCCCGGGTCGGCCAGCAGCCGGTCCCGGTCCTCGTCGGTGAAGGCCGCGACCTTCTCGATCCGGAAGCCGGCGAAGGCAGCGCGGAAACCGGGGCGGCGGCGCAGGATGGTGATCCAGGACAGGCCGGACTGGAAGGCCTCCAGGCTGATCCGCTCGAAGAGGGCATCGTCGCCGTGGACCGGGCGGCCCCACTCCTCGTCGTGGTACGTCACGTAGTCCTCGGCGGACAGGGCCCAGGGGCAGCGCAGGGCGCCGTCGGGGCCCGCGAGGGCCGATCTGTCGCTCATCGCTCCTCCTCCGGCTGCTCGCCCTTGTCCGCGCGGGCGTGCGCGGCGGCGGCTCTCGCACCGGCCAGGGCGGACTCCAGTTCGGCGATCCGTGAGTCCCGCTCGGCGAGTTCGGCGGCGAGGCGGCCGAGTGCGTCGTCCACGTCGGCCATGCGGTAGCCGCGCGGGGCGAGCGGGAAGCGGAGGCTGTCCACGTCTGCCCTGCCGACCGGACGGTCCGGGGGCAGCGGGTCCTGGAGCCGCTCCGGCGCCGCCTCCGGCAGCGGGGCGCTCTCCCCGCCGCTGATCACGGCGAGCGTCACCCCGGCGACCACGACGGCCAGCGCGACGACCAGGAACAAGAACATCACCATCGCCAGAAGTCCCCATGCTCGATGTGCCGGACGCTGTGCCGGTCGTCATATGTGTCTGGCTCCGATCGTGCCATGCGAGTCTGACAGTTAGGGTCACAGGCGGCCGTACTGCGGGACGTACTAGGAGAGGTCACAGCGGATGCTCAGGCTGGGCAGGCGGGAATTCGGGCCGCACGAGCCGGTGATCATGGCGATCGTCAACCGGACCCCGGACTCCTTCTACGACCAGGGGTCCACGTTCAGTGACGAGCCCGCCCTCGCGCGTGTGGAGCAGGCGGTGGCCGAGGGCGCCGCGATCATCGACATCGGCGGGGTGAAGGCCGGCCCGGGCGAGGAGGTCACGGCCGAGGAGGAGGCGCGGCGGACCGTCGGCTTCGTCGCAGAGGTACGGCGGCGCTTCCCGGACGTGATCATCAGCGTCGACACCTGGCGGGCCGAGGTCGGCGAGGCGGTGTGCGAGGCGGGGGCGGATCTGCTGAACGACGCCTGGGGCGGTGTCGACCCCGGGCTCGCGGAGGTCGCCGCACGGTACGGGGTGGGGCTGGTGTGCACGCACGCGGGCGGTGCCGAACCCCGTACGCGTCCCCACCGGGTGACGTACGACGACGTGATGGCCGACATCCTGAAGGTGACCGTGGGGCTGGCCGAGCGGGCGGTGTCGCTGGGCGTGCCGAGGGAGTCGGTGCTCATCGACCCCGGTCACGACTTCGGGAAGAACACGCGGCACAGTCTGGAGGCGACGCGGCGGCTGGACGAGATGGTCGCCACCGGGTGGCCGGTGCTGGTGTCGCTGTCCAACAAGGACTTCGTGGGCGAGACGCTGGCCCGGCCGGTGAAGGAGCGGCTGATCGGTACGCTGGCGACGACGGCGGTGTCCGCGTGGCTGGGGGCGCAGGTGTACCGAGTGCACGAGGTGGCCGAAACCCGGCAGGTCTTGGAGATGGTCGCCTCCATCGCCGGCCACCGGCCCCCCGCGGTCGCCCGCCGGGGTCTGGCCTAGGAACCGCCATGGACACTCGCACGCAGACACGTGTTTCGGCATACGCGATCGCGGTGGACGACGACCGGCTGCTCCTGGCCCGCTTGTCGGACGCATCACCGGTCTTCACCCCCGGGCTGTGGCATCTGCCGGGCGGTGGGATCGACCCTGGCGAGCAGCCTGTGGAGGCGCTGGCCCGCGAGCTTCGGGAGGAGACGGGGCTGGAACTGGCTGCTGCCCGACTGGTCGACGCGCGGACCTACGCGGTTCAGCGGCACGCCGTCAGCTGGAGCCTCACCGCGCTGTTCTACACGGTCCGCCTCGCGGCCGCGGCACCGGCGGTGGCCGAGACCGCCGGTTCCACCGACGCTGCGGTCTGGATCCCCGTGACAGACCTGCGTGCCTCCATGCTGTCACCGGCGGCTGCCGATGCCCTCCGCATGCTGGAGTCGACGGGCACGGACGCCTTGGGACGGACGGCGAGCGCGTCGCGTCCCTCGGCCACGGCCCAGGGCGCTCAAAGCGGTTGATCTCCGCGTTCGACGGCTTGGCGCCGACGGTGGTCGGCCTGCTCGCACTGCGGCGGCCGGCCGGAACCCGCCTCCCGCCCCCGGCCGACCGGGACAACGGCGGCTGGGGGGCGGGGCCCCGGGGGGTCGGTCAGCGGGCCGCTTCCTTGGAGACCAGGGCGACCGCTTCCTCCACGTCGTCCGTCACGTGAAAGAGCAGCAGGTCCTTCTCCGCGGCCTTGCCCTGGGCCACCAGGGTGTTCTGCAGCCAGGCCACCAGGCCGCCCCAGTAATCGCTGCCGAAGAGGACGATCGGAAAGCGGGTGACCTTCTGGGTCTGGACGAGGGTGAGGGCCTCGAAGAGTTCGTCCAGGGTGCCGAGGCCGCCGGGCAGCACGACGAAGCCCTGCGCGTACTTCACGAACATCATCTTCCGCACGAAGAAGTAGCGGAAGTTGAGGCCGATGTCGACGTAGGGGTTCAGACCCTGCTCGAACGGCAGTTCGATGCCGAGGCCCACCGAAACGCCGCCCGCCTCGCAGGCACCCTTGTTCGCCGCCTCCATCGCGCCCGGGCCGCCGCCGGTGATCACCGCCCAGCCGGCCCCCACCAGCCCGCGGCCGAGCCGCACCCCGGCGTCGTACTCCGGCGAGTCCACCGGCGTCCGCGCGGAACCGAACACGCTGATGGCGGGCGGCAGTTCGGCCAGGGTGCCGAAGCCCTCGATGAATTCCGACTGGATGCGCAGGACCCGCCAGGGGTCGGTGTGCACCCAGTCCGTGGGGGCCCGCTCGTCCAGCAGCCGCTGGTCGGTCGTACTGTGCGTCACCTGGGCCCGCCGCCGGAGGACCGGCCCGAGACGCTGCTCGTCCGGCGGCACCTTCTTCCCCTCGGGGTTGCCGGTAGGCATGTGTGCTCCCTCCGCTCGCCGGTAGTCCGATCTCAGCCTAGATCTACTCGGGTTACGAAGGGGGGAACGCGAAGGTGTCCGGCCGTTACGCGGTGAGCCAGGCCCGCAGGCGCTCCTCGTCGGCCAGGATCTCCGCCACCGCGACGCGCTCGTCCCGCTTGTGCGCCAAGAGCGGGTTGCCGGGGCCGTAGTTGACCGCCGGGACGCCGAGCGCGGAGAAGCGGGAGACGTCGGTCCAGCCGTACTTGGGCCGGGGGGTGCCGCCCACCGCCTCGATGAAGGCCGCGGCGGCCGGGTGGGAGAGGCCGGGCAGCGCGCCGGGGCTGTGGTCGTCGATCACGAACTCCGCCACCCCGCAGTCGGCGAAGACCTCGCGGACGTGCGCGACCGCCTCCTCCTCGGTGCGGTCGGGGGCGTAGCGGAAGTTGACCGTGACCACGCACTCGTCGGGGATGACGTTGCCCGCCACTCCCCCGCTGACGCGTACCGCGTTCAGACCCTCCCGGTACTCCAGGCCGTCGATGACGGGCCGGCGGGGCTCGTAGGCGGCCAGCCGGGCCAGGATGGGGGCCGCCGCGTGGATGGCGTTGGAGCCCATCCAGCTGCGCGCGGAGTGGGCCCGCTCGCCGGCGGTCTTCAGCAGCACGCGCAGGGTGCCCTGGCAGCCGCCCTCGACCTGCCCGTCGGAGGGCTCCAGCAGGACCGCGAAGTCGCCCGCCAGCCATTCCGGGTGTGCCTCGGCGACGTGCTTGAGGCCGTTGAGGTCGGCGGCGACCTCCTCGTTGTCGTAGAACACGAAGGTCAGGTCCCGGTTGGGCGCGGGAACGGTGGCCGCGATGCGCAGCTGGACCGCCACGCCGGACTTCATGTCGCAGGTGCCGCAGCCCCACAGCACGCCGTCCTCGTCCAGCCGCGAGGGCACGTTGCCGGCGATCGGCACGGTGTCGATGTGGCCGGCCAGGACGACCCGCTCCGCGCGGCCCAGGTCCGTACGGGCGATCACGTTGTTGCCGTACCGGTCGACCGTGAGGTGCGGCAGGGCGCGCAGCGCGGTCTCGATCGCGTCGGCGAGGGGCTTCTCGGTGCCGCTCTCGGAGGGGAAGTCGACGAGCTGCGCGGTGAGCGCGGCGGCGTCCAGCGTGAGGTCGAGCGAGGTGTCGGGCATGGCCCCGACCCTAGGTGCACTCCTCCGGATCGTGCCAGCTCGCCGCTCGGCGGGGCCCGTTGTGAAGGCTCGCGGCGAGTACGGCCGGACCCCTGGTGGAGGCCCCGTAGGGCTCCAGTACCTTGTACGCGTGCCAGAGCCGTCCCACACCCGTCCCAAGCGTCGCGGCCGTGTCTTCCGTATCGGCGCGGCCCTGTTGGTCCTGTGCGGCGTCGCCGGTTACGTCGTGGTCCAGTACGTGACCGGGGGCCCGGGTGCGCGGGGCTGCACCGTGGTCTCGCGTTCGGGTGACGGGGCGTCGTACGAGTTCACGCCGGAGCAGGCCGTGAACGCGGCGACGATCGCCGCCGTCGGCACCGGGCGCGGGATGCCGGAGCGGGCCGTGACGATCGCGCTCGCGACCGCGCTCCAGGAGTCGGGGCTGCGCAACATCGAGCACGGCGACCGGGATTCGCTCGGCCTGTTCCAGCAGCGGCCCTCACAGGGCTGGGGCACCGAGGAGCAGATCATGGACCCGGCGTACGCGGCGGGCATCTTCTACGCGCATCTGGCGCGCGTGCACAACTACACCGAACTGCCCCTGACCGAGGCGGCCCAGGAGGTGCAGCGCAGCGGCTACCCGGAGGCCTACGCCAAGCACGAGCCGGACGCCGTGCTGCTCGCCGCCGCGCTGACCGGGCAGGCCGCGGCCACGCTGACCTGCAACGGGCGCCCGGAGCGCACGGCCACGGCAACGGGTCCGGACGCCGTGCGGGCCGCGCTGGTACGGGACTTCGGGCGGGACGCGCTGCAGGAGACGGGCGCCACGGTGGGCGGTACGGCCGTCCCGTCGCCGTCGCCGGCCCCGAGCGTGACCTCGTCCACGCACGGCCGGACGGTGACCGTGCCGGTGCGGGACGCGAAGCGGGACGCGGCCGGGCAGACCGAGCGAGAGCGGGGCTGGCAGCTGGCGCAGTGGGCGGTCGCCAACTCCTCGGCGCTGCACATCGAGCGGGTGGCGTACGCGGGGCGGGTGTGGACCGCCGGGAGCGGCGGCGACGGGTGGCGGACGGCCGACCCGAAGGGGGCCGGCGGCGCCGAGCGGTCCGTGGGGGCGGTCCGGATCGTTACCGGACAGTAGTGCGGGGCGTCCCCCTGCCGGGTGGCGCGACCAGGGTGGGCGGGGGGTTTCCGGCGGAGTTCCGCGGACTCCCGGAAGCCCTTGGAAATCAAGCGCCGTAAGGTTTCTGCACAGCTTCGGACGGGTGTTCTTTGCCCGTTTTTATCCACAAACGATAATGCGATGCGTTATCCATTCTTTACCTTTGTCCTCCGCAACCTTCGTCGGCCTCGAGCGGTAGTCACGGCGTCCGGACACCGGACACATCACCGTTCTCTCCCGTCGAATGGAGCATCATGTCCCTCCCTCTGACCCGCCGGATCGCCCGTGCCGCGCTGCTCGTCGCAGCGGGAGCGGCAGCCGGGGTCGGTGCGGCCGGCTCCGCCGGTGCGGCCACGAACCTGCCGGCGGCCACCCCGAACCTGGGCGGCCTGACCGCACTGGACGGGGCGCACGTCGGCAACACGGTCGACGGTGCCGCCCAGAACGTCACCACTCTCGCGGGCCACACCGGCGGTAAGGCGGTCAAGGAGACCGTGCCGGCCGCGGGCAGGACCGGGGGCGGCGCCGTGAAGAAGACGGCGCCCGCGGCGCAGCAGGCGGCCGGAGATGCGGCCGGAGCCGCGGGGGGCGTCCTCGGGGACACCACGTCCACCGTGACGAAGGGCGGACTGCCGACGTCGAACCTGCCCGCCAAGGGGCTGCCGCTCGGCTGAGGGCCGTTGCCGTCGGCCGCTACGGCGACGGGGCCCAGGGAGTTCCCTGGGCCCCGTCGGCTTCCGTGCGTGCTTCCGACAGCCGGGAAGGGCGTCAGCGGCAGGTCAGGCCGTCAGGCGCTGCACCGCCGCCCGGACCCGCTCGTCCGTCGCCGTGAGGGCCACCCGTACGAACCTCTCGCCCGCCTCGCCGTAGAAATCCCCTGGGGCGACCAGGATGCCCAGGTCGGCGAGGTGGGCGACCGTGGTCCAGCAGGACTCGTCGCGGGTGGCCCAGAGGTAGAGGCTCGCCTCGCTGTGTTCGATGCGGAAACCGTGGCGCAGGAGGGCGTCGCGCAGGACCGTGCGGCGCGCCGCGTAGCGCTCGCGCTGCTCGTGGACGTGGGTGTCGTCGCCGAGCGCGGCCACCACCGCCGCCTGCGTCGGTGCCGACGTCATCATGCCGCCGTGCTTGCGGATCTCCAGCAGCGGACCGAGGACCGCCGGGTCGCCGGCCACGAAGGCCGCGCGGTAGCCCGCCAGGTTGGAGCGCTTGGAGAGGGAGTGGACGGCCAGGATTCCGTCGTAGGACCCGCCGTTGACGTCCGGGTGCAGCACCGAGACCGGGTCGGCCTCCCAGCCCAGCTCCAGGTAGCACTCGTCGGAGACGAGCAGGACGCCGTGGGCGCGGGCCCAGGCGACGATGGCCGTCAGCTCGTCCTTCGGCAGGACCTTGCCCGTCGGGTTCGACGGGGAGTTGAGCCAGAGGAGCTTGAGGCCGGCCGGATCCAGGTCGCGCGGGTCGTCGTAGACCTCGTACGCGGCACGGGCCAGGCGGGCGCCCACCTCGTAGGTCGGGTAGGCCAGGCGCGGATGAGCCACCTTGTCACCAGGGCCGAGACCCAGCTGGGTCGGCAGCCAGGCCACCAGCTCCTTGGAGCCGACGACCGGCAGGACATGGCGGTGGGTGACTCCGCGGGCGCCCAGGCGCCGCTCCAGCCAGCCGGTGATCGCGTCACGCAGCGCCGGGGTCCCCCAGACCGTGGGATATCCCGGCGAGTCGGCCGCGTCGATCAGCGCCTTCTGGATCAGCTCGGGCACCGGGTCGACCGGTGTACCGACCGAGAGGTCGACGATGCCGTCCGGATGGGCCGCGGCCGTCTTCTTGTACGGCTCGAGCTTGTCCCACGGAAACGTGGGCAGACGGTCTGAGACTGCGGACACGGTCAGTGGCTCACTTTCGTCGGGTTCGGCAAACACCTCGGTCCCGCACGGCCGTGATCAGGGCGATCCGGGCCGTACGGGACCGAGGCGGCACGATTACGCGGGCCGCGACGGATTTACTCGTCGTGGGACTGCGGCGGCAGCGCGGCGACGAAGGGGTGGTCGCGCTCGATCAGCCCCAGCTTGCTGGCGCCACCGGGAGATCCCAGGTCGTCGAAGAACTCGACGTTCGCCTTGTAGTAGTCCTTCCACTCCTCCGGCACGTCGTCCTCATAGAAGATCGCCTCGACCGGGCAGACCGGCTCACAGGCACCACAGTCGACGCATTCGTCCGGGTGGATGTACAAGGACCGCTGGCCCTCGTAGATGCAGTCGACCGGGCACTCCTCAATGCACGCCTTGTCCTTGAGATCGACACAAGGCTCTGCGATGACGTAGGTCACGCTGTCGTTCCTCCTCGATAGGGCGCTGGCGGGCCTCCTCAGGCTCCGCCGCCAGGTGCGCGGGAGCGCGGCGTCGTCGATGCCCGCCCCTAGTATCTCCGTTCCGGGGCATGATCCGAACATGAGGGGTGAACTGACCAGTGGAAATCTCGGCGGCAGGACGGCTCGAGGTCCGTATCACCCCCGCTGACGTGGGCAAACGTGTCTCTGTGCGATGCTTGACGGAGCCTGGAGACACGAGCGCGAAGTTCACCGACACGGTCGGCGTGCTCACATCATGGGACAACGGCGTGCTCATGATCACACGACGGGACGGGCGGAGGGTCCCGATCGCGGAGTCCGTACTGGTCGCGGGCAAGGTCGTACCGGCCGCGCCGGCGCGTCGCCGGGGACCGGCGGCCTCGTACGAGGAGCTCGCGCGGGTCTCCTCGCGGGCCTGGCGGCCGGTGGAGAGCGAGTGGCTCGGCGAGTGGGAGCTGCGGGCGGCCTCGGGGTTCACCCGGCGCGCCAACAGCGTGCTGCCGCTCGGCGATCCGGGGCTCCCGCTCGACGCGGCCCTGGATGCCGTACGACGCTGGTACGGCGAGCGTGGCCTGCCCGCCTACGTGCAGACCGCCACCGGCGCCGAGGACACCCAGGAACTGCTGGGCGCGGAGCTGGAGCGGCGTGGCTGGACCCCTGAATTCGCGGCCGAGGTGTGGATCGGGGCCCTCGCGCCGGTCGCGGACCGGGCCGAGGGCGCCGGGGTGGTGCTCTCCCGGGAGGCGGACGAGTCGTGGCTGGCGCGGTACCACCGGAAGGGGTTGAGCGACGTGGCCCTGCGGGTGCTGGGCAGCGGGCCGTCGGTCTGGTTCGCCGCCGTGCCCGGAGCTCCGGGCGAGCCACCGACGGCGATAGGCCGGTGTGTCGTGGACGGGCGGTGGGCCGGTTTCACCGCCGTCGAGGTCGATCCCGGTCGGCGCCGCGAGGGCCTGGCCACCGAGGTGATGTCCGCGCTGGCCCGCCGCGCCCTGGAGGAGGGGGCCTCGGCGGCCTGGCTCCAGGTGGAGGACGACAACGAGGGCGCCCGGGCGCTGTACACCCGGCTCGGCTTCGCCCCCCACCACGCGTACCAGCACTACCGGGCGCCGCAGGAGCAGGGGGCCCAGGAGGGACGGGAGCAGCCGGGGGCGTCTGCCACGAGGCCGGCCGACGCCCGGTCTTCCGGGGCCCCGTCACCGGACGCCCGGCCGTCCGGCACCGGGCCCGGCGATGCCCGGCCGGCCGACGCCAGGCTCTCCGGCGCCCGGCCGACCGACACCGGGTCCTCCAGCACGCGGCCGACCGATACCGGGGCCTGCGACGCCGGGCCCTCCGACACGGGGTCCTCCGCCGCCCGACCGTCCCAGGCCGGGCCCTCCGAGGCCGGGCCCTCCGAGGCCGGGCCCTCCGAGGCCGGACCGTCCCCTGCCGGACCCTCCGACGGTCGACCGGCCGATGCCGGGCCCGGCGATGCCCGGCCGGCCGATCCCCGGTCCCCCTACGCCCGGCCATCCGATGCCGGGCCCTGCGAAAACCGGCCCTCCGGTGCGCGGTCGTCGTAGGAAACCTCATGAAAGGGCATGAGCCTGGTATGGGCCCCCGGAGTATCCCCCCTCCGTACCCGCCTCCGCCGGAACGTTCCGCCGAGGTGCGGCGGCGGTTTGCCGAGGAGGCACGGTCCGAGCGGCCGGATCTGTCGGCGCTGTGCCTGCTGATCGGCGCGGAGGCCGACGGTGCGCTGGACGAGGACGGGATCGACGCCGCACAGCTGGAGCTGGACCGGCTGGCGGGTGAGCTGCCGTACCGTCCGGGCGGGCCGCGGGCGTGGGCGCAGGCCGTGGAGCGGCTGCTCGGCGAGCGCCACGGGTTCCACGGGGCTCCCGTGGACTACGAGCGTCTGGAGTCCTCGCTGCTGCACGAGGTGCTGCGGCGGCGGCGCGGGCTGCCGATCCTGCTGTCCGTGGTGTGGCTGGAGGTCGCGCGCAGGGCGGGGGCACCGGTGTACGGGGTCGCGCTGCCGGGGCACTTCGTGGTCGGGTTCGGCCCGGCGGAGGAGCAGGTGCTGGCCGATCCGTTCGACGGGGGCCGGGTGCTCTCGGGGACGGACGCCGAGCTGCTCGTGGCCGGGGCCACCGGGGCGCCGCTGGACCCCTCGATGCTCGTGCCCGCGGCACCCCTGGAGGTGATCCAGCGGATCCTCAACAACGTCCGGGCGTGGGCCTCGGCCCGGCCGGAGCGCTCGGATGTCTCCCTGTGGGCTGTGGAGTTGGGGCTGCTGCTGCCCTCCCACCCCGCTCGCCTTCGCTATGAGCGGGCGCAGGTGCTCGTGCAGCGCGGGGAGTACACCGAGGGGGCCGCGGAGCTGGACGCCTACGCCGATCTGGTCGAGGTCGTCGACGAGTCGATCGCCCGACGGGCCCGGCAGCAGGCCCGTACCGCCCGGGCCATGCTCAACTGAGCACGGCCCGCAGTCCGGTTCACAGCCATCCCTTCTCCCGGGCGATCCGTACCGCCTCCGCCCTGTTGCGTGCCGCCAGCTTCTGGATGGCCGTGGACAGGTAGTTGCGGACCGTGCCCTGGGAGAGGTGGAGGGCCTTGGCGAGCTCCGCGTTCGTGGAGCCGTCGGCGGCGGCGCGCAGCACCTCGCGTTCGCGGTCGGTGAGGGGGTTGGCGCCGTCGGCGAGGGCGGCGGCGGCCAGGCCGGGGTCGATGACACGTTCCCCGGCGAGCACCCTGCGTACCGCGTCGGCGAGCTGGGCGGCCGGGGCGTCCTTGACCAGGAAGGCGTCGGCGCCCGCCTCCATGGCGCTGCGAAGATAGCCGGGGCGGCCGAAGGTGGTCAGGACGACGAGCTTCACCGCGGGGTGCTCCCGGTGCACCTGGGCCGCTGCCTCGATGCCGGTGCAGCCCGGCATCTCGATGTCGAGCAGCGCCACGTCCACGCTGTGCGCGCCGACGGCCGCCAGCACCTCGTCACCGCGCGCGACCTGGGCGACGACCTCGATGTCGTCCTCCAGGCCCAGCAGCGCGGCCAGGGCCTCGCGGACCATCGACTGGTCCTCGGCCAGCAGGACCTTGATCGTGCTCGTCATGCCCGGGATCCTACGTCCGCCGAAGTGGCCGTGGGGACGCGGGCGACCAGCCGGAACCCGTGCTTGACCCGGCCCGCTTCCAGACTGCCGCCGGCTTTCTCCAGCCGCTCGGTCAGCCCGGTCAGTCCGTTGCCGGGCCCCTTCCCGGAGCCGCCGGTTCCGTTGTCCTCGACGGAGAGTTCGAGGACGGTCCCGTCCAGGGTCTGGCGGCGCAGGAACCGTACGGTGCACCGGTCGGCGCCGCTGTGCCGGACCACGTTGGTGACCGCCTCGCGCAGCGCCCAGGCGATCGCGGACTCGGCGTCCTCGCAGACGTCGTCGAGGTCGGGTTCGGCGGGGATGTCGGCGACGACCCCGGCGGCGGTCAGGGCGACCTGGGTGCCGGCGAGTTCGACGGCGAGGCGGGGGCGCCGGTAGCCGGTGACGGCCTCACGGACGTCGACCAGCGCCTGGCGGCTGACCTGTTCGATGTCGGCGACCTGCTGGGCCGCCTTGTCGGGGTGGCCGGGCAGCATCCGGCCGGCCAGCTCGCTCTTCAGCGTGATCAGGGAGAGCGAGTGGCCGAGCAGGTCGTGCAGGTCGCGGGCGAGCCGCAGCCGCTCCTCGTTGGCGGCGAGCTGGGCGACGGTGGCTCTGGCCTTGCGCAACTCGACGGTCGTACGGACCAGTTGTCCGACGCCGGTCATCGCGAACCCGATCAGCACCACGAGCAGGAGCAGGCCGCGGGCCTCCTTCTCGTCGGAGTGCAGGCCCACCAGGTACATCACCGCTCCCGAGGCCGGGATCGCCCAGTACGCCGCCCGCACCGGCAGGGTCGCCCCGCAGGCCACGGAGAGGTAGACGAAGAGCCCGAGCCAGGCGCTGCCGAGGGTGTAGGCCAGTACGGGGGCGAGGACGCCGAGGATCGCGCCCAGGGTGAGGACGACGCGCGGGGCGAACGGACGGCCGATGTTGCGGAAGACCAGCGTGAGATAGGCCCCGACGAAGGCGGCGAGGCCGAGGGAGCCGGCCACGGTGGCGCCGGTGGTGTGTCCGCCGTTGACCAGGTCCTCGACCGGCGAGCTGAGGAAGACCAGCCAGACGCCGATCCACAGCACCTTGACCAGCACCTCGCGCCGGTTGCGAGGCGGCCAGCCCAGGCGTACGAACTTCGTGCCGCCCTCTGTCCGGTCTTCCGTCATCATGCTCACGCCTTCAGCGTGTCCTTCCGGTACAGCCAGGCCGCGCCGCCCGCGAAGAGGACGAAGGAGACGGCGAGGATGGCGATGTCCTGGGTGCTCGGGGTCTGGCTCCGCTCGATCGCCCGTCCCAGGCCGGCGTACGCGTGCGTGGGCAGCCACTTGGCGATGTTCTGGAGCCAGTGCGGGAAGGTGGTCGTGGGCATCCACAGGCCGCCGAGCATGGACAGGCCGAAGTAGATGATCATGGTGATGGGCCGGACCGCGTCGCCGCTGGCGAGGTAGCCGATGGCGACCCCGAGCGCGGCGAAGACCAGGCTGCCGGCCCAGATCGAGCCGGTCAGGGCGAGCCACTGCCAGGCGTCGAGGCGTACGTCCTTCACGGCCGCGGCGACCACGAACACGATGACGATGGACGGCAGGCTCACCACGGCTGCGCTGGCGGTCTTGGCCAGGACGTAGCCGCGGCCGGGCAGCGGGGTCAGCCTCAGCTGGCGCACCCAGCCGCTCTCGCGCTCCTTGGCGATGCGCTCGCTGTTCCCCATCAGCACGGCGGTCAGAGCACCGAACGAGGCCATGGAGACCATCATGTACGTCGGCAGGGTCAGGCCCGTGCCGTGGACCTTCGTGTGGCCGTCGGCGTTGCCCGCGATGAGCAGGAACAGGGCCGAGGGGTAGATCACCGAGAAGAACAGGAACTTGCGGTTGCGCAGGGCTCGGGTGAGTTCCAGCTTGATCAGGCTGTTCACGACTGCTTCGCCTCCTCGGCGGCGGTGATGGCGACGAAAGCCTGCTCCAGGCCCAGCCCGGCGACTTCGAGGTTACGGGGGTAGACACCGAGGCCGTACAGGGCGTGGACGGTGGCGTCGGCGTCGGAGGACTGGATGCGGACGGTCTGGCCCGACACGTCGAGGGAGGTCAGGAAGGGCAGGGTGCGCAGGGCGGCCTCGTCGATCGGCCCCTGCAGGTCGAAGGCGATCCGCCGTGCGCCCGCCTTGGCCTTGATCTCGGCGGCGGTGCCGTCGGCGAGGAGCCTGCCGCGGTGCAGGACGAGCACGCGGTCGGCGATGGCGTCGGCCTCTTCCAGGTAATGGGTGGCGAAGAGGACCGTACGGCCCTGGTCGGCCTGCTCGCGCATGGTGGCCCAGAAGGCCTGGCGGGCGGAGACGTCCATGCCGGTGGTCGGCTCGTCCAGCACGATCAGGTTGCTGTCGCCGGCGGTGGCGAGGGCGAAGCGGACACGCTGGGCCTGACCGCCGGAGAGCTTGTTGACCTTGCGGTCGGCGATCTGGGTGATGCCCGCGCGGGCCATCACATCGGCGGCCTTGTAGGGCCGCGGGTGCAGCGAGCAGCCCAGCTTCACCAGTTCGGCGACGGTGACCTCGTCCATCAGCCCGCCGCTCTGCAGCATGGCGCCGACCCGCCCGGCGACGATCGCCTCGCGCGGGCTGGTCCCGAACACGCTCACCGAGCCGCCGTCGGCCTGCTTGAGGCCGAGGAGCAGGTCGAGGGTGGTGGACTTGCCGGCCCCGTTCGGGCCGAGGAGGGCGACGGTCTCGCCCGGGTACAGCCGGAGCGAGAGGCCGTCCACGGCCCGCACGCTCCCGTACGTCTTGGTCACCTGGTCGAACCCGACCACCGGGGTGGTGGTGGCCGGCACCGCTGTCATCGTCATGACATCCATGGTCGCGGCGGAGCAGGAGGCCGGGCAGTGTCGGGGATCCTGAGTGCCGGATGACAGATGTCATACGGCCCGGCCGATACGGCGAGGGAGGGTGCCCCGCGGACACCCTCCCTCGTGGGACGGACTAGCTCGGGTTCGTGGGGATGACCGCGACCCGGTTGGTCTTGCTGATCAGCGCCTGGCGCAGGGCGACGTACACGTCCTGGGGCGTCACCGGCGTCTTACTGCCGTTGCCCCGGGTGATGAGCACGCCGTCGAAGGTCTGGCCGTACAGCTCCTTCAGGGCGTTCAGATCGGGCTTGTCGGTGAGCTTGCCGTCAGGGGTGGCCGCCACCCGGAGGAACTTCCACAGGGAGTTCTGCGGGCTCAGCAGAACGGCGTGCACGGCGTCCGTCTGGACCTTGACACTCCCCGACATCGCCGGCCCGGCGAACTCCTTCATCTCGCGGTCGACCTCGGCGTTCGAGACCGTCGGCTGCTTGGTGGTCGTCGGGACGGTCACCGGCTCCGCCGTGCCGGTCTCCACCATCGAGCGGTACGCCTGCACGACCGCCTGGGTCGACTGGCCCGCGTCGATGGCCTTGCCCGCCTTGCCGTACACGGCCACGGCCTTGCCGGACACGAAGCGGATGCCGCCCTCGGTGACCGAGCCGGAACCGCCGCCCGTCTGCTGGAGGGCTGCCTGGAGCTTCTCCGTGTCCACCGGCATGACCGGCTCGATCTCCCGCTTCTGCCCGAAGAGGGAGCCGATCACGGACACCGGGTTGTAGTCGCTCTTGGCGGCCTCGCTCACGGTGGCCTGGTAGTCGAACTGCAGGCCCGCCTTGTCCGGGGCGAGCAGGACGGTCTTGCCGCCGAGCGACAGCTTCAGCGGCTTGTTCACCCGGCTGCCGAAGGTGTCGTCGAGCTTCTTGACGGCGTCGTCACGGGTGCCGCCGCCGATGTCCAGGCCGAGCACGGTGGTGCCTTTGGGCACGTCGGAGTGGTTCATCAGCAGACCGGCGCCGTAGGCGACACCGGCGATGACGACCACACCGCCACCGAGCAGCACCAGCTTGCTGCGGCCCTTCTTCTTCGGCTTGGCCGTGGCCTTGGGCGGCGCGGCCGGCCCGGGCTGGGGCGCCGTGTGGGGCACCGGACCGTCGGGGGTGCCGCCGCCGAACGGGGGGTTCGCGGCGGACGGGACGACCGGGATACCGCTGGTGACGGTGTGCCCGGAGACGTTGTCCGGGGTGCGGTAGCCGGGTGTGCCCGGTTCGGGGGCCGGCTTCTGCGGGGTGAGGATCGCGGTGTCGTCGCTGAGCCCGCCGCCGGGACCGCGACCACCGGAAGCGCCGCGGGGGGCCGCGCCCGGGCCTGCCGGAGCGTCGAGGTCGGCGAGGGCGCTGCGCTCAGGCATGCCGCCCGTCCCGCCGGCCGGCGGCAGCAGGGGGCCGTCGCCGGTGACCGGGCCGGTGGTCGGGCCCGCGGGTCCCTGCGGACCGCCGGGACCGCCGCGACCGCCCTGCCCGTTGAAGCCGCTGGGGCCACCGGGCCCGCCGTGGCCGCCCGCACCGGAGGCGCCGCGGTGGGGCCGGGCACCGTTCTCCGAGAAGTACGGCAGCTCGTCACGGCGGTGTTCGCCGCTGCTGTCGCTGCCGCCGCCGCTGTCGCCGGAGCGGGAGCCGCCGCCCAGCGGGCCCGCGGCCAGCGCATCGGTCACGTCGAAGGAACCGGTGCCGCCGCCGTGTCCCGGGGCCACCGGGCCGCCGGTCGCGCCGGGCAGGCCGCTCTTGCCGCCGGGGCGGGGGGCGCCGGGCCTGTTCATGGAGCCGACCACCCCGCCGGGACGGCCGCCGCCGGGGCGTGCGCCGGTGGCACCGGCGACGCCGGACGCTCCCGGGGCGCCTGGACGAACGCCCGGGGCGCCTGCGGCGGAACCGCCCGGCATTCCGGACCCGTTCGTGCCGCCGCCGGCCTGACCGCCCTTGGGGGCGCCGGACTTGCGGGGCGCGAACCAGTCGCTGGTCTTCTCCTCGCCCTGTGCCGAGGGCTCCGCGGGCGGCTCGACGGTGTCGGTGGCGGTCGGGGCGGCGGGCGCCGCGGGCGCGTCCACGCCCGGGTCCTCGCCGGCGTCCTCGGTGTCTGAGACGGGCTTGCGCACGACGACCGGCGGAATGGGCCGCGATCCGGGGATGTTGATCCGGATCCGGGTCGTCAGCGTGGTCTCGGTCTTGCGTTCCTCCGGCCGCGTGCCCGAACGGCCCGCGCCCGCACCGTCGTCCGAAGCCATGGGGGTCCCGTACGGCGGGGTGCCGGAGGGGTATGTGGCTCCACCGCGCCCGTCGGGGCCGGAGGACGGAGTGTCAGTTTCACGACTCAAGGCAGGTTCTCCCGGTTGGCTCCGCCGCCCGTTACGACCTCAGCGGGCAGCTCGGCGGCGCGCACCACCATACTGGCCGCGTCTGGCGCACATCCCAGGACCGCCAAGGAAACCCACACCGGACCCGCACGTGCGCCGTACGGCGAAGCGGTACGTCACTTGCCAAGTCGGGCGGCGTCCCCACCGGGTTGCCGACCGGAAGCGATAGTGGCGCAGATCACAGCCAGGGCCATGCCGCCGAGCAGGAAGAGGTAGGAGCCGCCTCCGGCACCGAACAGGAAGTCGCCTTCGGGGCGGGTGGTGACGAGCAGGATGACGGTGACGATCCAGCCCACCACGGGGGCGACCGCCCCGCTCCGGCCGCCGGTGGCGAACGCCCCGCCGAGGAACAGCCCCGCCGCGCCCGCGAGGGCGAGCAGCAGCCCGCCGGGGAACCAGGCCGCCTGCACCAGGGTCCCGGCGAGCCCGGTGACGGCGCCGAGCAGGCAGAGCCCGATGTGTGCGGCGGCCCGTCCGACCGAGGGCGCACGCAAAGGCTGGGCCAGCATCGACCCGCGTCCGGCGCCGCTCACGACGCCTCCCCGGCACCGGCACCCGCACCCGCACCCGCACCGATGCCGGCGAACAGATCGGTCTCCCCCGGCAGCGCCTCGCCGCGCACCAGCTCGTAGTACTCGGTGGTGAACAGCGGCTGGGCCAGCTCGTTGGAGAGTGCGAAGTACGGTTCGGCCACCTCGATCTGGGTGACGTGGGCGCGCATGGCGGCGGCCTTGGCGGCGGCGTAAGCAGTGCCGTCGACGGCGGTGGTGATCTTCGTGTCGTCGACGACGCCCGGGACGTCGTCGACACTGCCGCTCTTGTCGAAGGGCAGTGCGGGCAGCTCGTCCTGGAGCCGGGCGAAGGCGGCCTCGGCGACGGAACGCGGAACGCGGTTCCAGTACACCTTCTGGACCCGGTGCCCCCGCTCGTCCGCCAGTTCGACGGCACGCATGGCGACGCGGTGGGCCTGGATGTGATCCGGATGGCCGTATCCGCCGTTGTCGTCGTAGGTGACGAGAACCTGCGGCCGGATCTCCAGGATCACCTCGGCCAGGTGTCCGGCCGCCTCGTCCGGCTCGGCCTGCCAGAAGCAGTCCGGGTCGTCGTTGTCGGCGATGCCCATCATCCCGGAGTCGCCGTAGCGCCCGGCGCCGCCGAGCAGCCGGAAGTCCGTCACGCCCAGCTCGCCCAGCGCCGCGGCCAGCTCAGCACGCCGGTACGCGCCCAGCGCGGCACCGGTCAGGTGCCGCAGCTCCGGCGGGATGACCTCCCCCCGCTCCCCGAGGGTGCAGGTGACCAGGGTGACGTGGGCACCCTCGGCCGCGTACCTGGCCATGGTGGCGCCGTTGTTGATCGACTCGTCGTCCGGGTGCGCGTGCACCAGCAGCAGACGCCGAGCGGGCAGTTCCGTCATGGGACCACCCTACGAGGGGGTGGCCCCGCCTGCCGATCCCGACCCCTCCGGTCAGAACTTGATGCTGCTGATCATGCTGGCGACGTTCGTCGTCAGGTCGTTGATCGTGGGGGCGACCGTCGAGGAGGCGAGATAGAAGCCGAGCAGGACGCAGACGACCGCGTGGCCGCCCTTCAGACCCGACTTCTTGATCAGCAGGTAGACGATGATCGCCAGCAGCACCACCGCCGAAATCGAGAGTGCCACGGCGGCTCACCTCCAAAGATCCCAGGGACACGGGGGGGTCGGACTATGGGGGTTGTCATTCTGTTGCAGGTAGGGCCTAGATCAGTAGAGCAAGTCCAAGCAGACGCCGCCAGGTTCATACCCACACAGCGACAGTGATCATAACTATCCGTACTCGTGCATCGCTCGGCGCACGGCCGCACAAGGGGGCGCATGGCCAATATGGTCGGGGGTATGACAACCGAGGCTGAGTCCTTTCCCCGTCGGTATGCCCGCACGCAGCGGTTCACACTCGGCGCGCCGCGTGCGTTCACCGTGGCACCGGACGGGTCGCGTGTCGCGTTCCTGCGTTCCAGTTCCGGCACCGACCGGGCCAACTCCCTGTGGGTGCTGGACCTGCCGGACGGCACGGAGCGTGTGGCCGCCGATCCGGGCGCGCTCCTCCAGGGCGCTGCCGAGCAGCTCTCGCCCGAGGAGCGGGCACGCCGGGAGCGGAGCCGCGAGGGGGGCGCCGGCATCGTCGGCTATGCCACCGACGCGGCCGTGGAGTTGGCGTCTTTCGCCTTGTCAGGGCGGCTTTTCACGGCCGAGCTGCGGGCGGGCACGGCTCGCGAACTCCGGGTTCCGGGACCGGTGATCGACCCGCGCCCCTCCCCCGACGGGCGGCACATCGCGTACGTCGCCCAGGGTGCCCTGCGGGTGGTGGGCGCCGAGGGGGAGGCCGACCGGGCACTGGCCGAGCCGGAGGGCGAGGACGTGGCCTACGGCCTGGCCGAGTTCGTCGCGGCCGAGGAGATGGGGCGTGCGCGGGGATTCTGGTGGGCGCCGGAGTCCAACCGGCTGCTCGTGTCGCGCGTGGACGACACGCCGGTGCGGCGGTGGTGGATCGCCGACCCGGCCCACCCGGAGCGTGAGCCACACCACGTCCGCTACCCCGCCGCCGGCACCGAGAACGCGGACGTACGCCTGTTCGTTCTCGGCCTGGACGGAACCCGTACCGAAGTCGTCTGGGACCGGGCGCGCTACCCGTATCTGGCGCGTGTGCACTGGTCAGAGGCGGGGGCGCCGCTACTGCTGGTGCAGGCGCGGGACCAGCGCAGCCAGCTGTTCCTGGCAGCGGATCCGGACACCGGGGCGACCCGGATGGTGCATGCTGATCAAGATCCAACATGGCTGGAACTTTTCGCCGGTGTGCCCTGTTGGAGCCCCTCCGGACAGCTTGTCCGGATCGTGGACGAGGGGGGTGCGCGGGTCCTCGCGGTGGGCGAACGGCCGCTGACCGGCGCACAGTTGCATGTCCGCGCCGTGCTGGACGTGACCGCCGACGACGTGCTGGTCACAGCCTCGGCGGGCGAGGAGGCGGCGGCGCCGGAGATCGGCGAGGTCCATGTGTACCGGGTGAACGAACTCGGCGTGGAGCGCGTGTCGCAGGAGCCGGGAGTGCACTCGGCGGTGCGCGCCGGGGGCGTGACGGTCCTGGTGTCGGCGGCGCTGGACAGGGCGGGCGCCCGGGTTCAGGTGCTGCGTGACGGAAAGCCTACGGCCGTTGTCCGGACGTACGCGGAGGATCCCGGTTTCTCCCCGCGCGTGACGCTCGTCGAAGGGGGCGCACGCCGGATTCCATGCGCCGTGCTTATGCCACAGGACTACCACTCCGACACGCCCCTTCCGGTTTTGCTGGACCCGTACGGGGGTCCGCACGGTCAGCGGGTGGTCGCCGCGCACAACGCGCACCTCACCTCGCAGTGGTTCGCCGACCAGGGGTTCGCGGTGATCGTCGCCGACGGGCGGGGCACGCCCGGCCGCTCCCCGTCCTGGGAGAAGGCGATCAGGGACGAGGTGGCGGCGGTCGTCCTCCAGGACCAGGTCGACGCGCTGCAGGCGCTCGCGGCCGAGTTCCCGCTCGACCTGACGCGGGTCGCCATCCGCGGCTGGTCCTTCGGCGGCTACCTCGCGGGCCTCGCCGCCCTGCGCCGCCCGGACGTCTTCCACGCGGCGGTGGTGGGCGCCCCGGTGACCGACCTGCGCCTGTACGACACCCACTACCAGGAGCGCTACCTCGGCCACCCGGAGGAGCAGCCGGAGTCGTACCGGCGCAACTCGCTGATCGACGACGCGGGTCTGGTCGACCCCGCCGAGCCGCACCGGCCGATGATGATCATCCACGGGCTGGCGGACGACAACGTGGTGGTCGCCCACTCGCTGCGGCTGTCCACGGCCCTGCTGGCCGCCGGCCGCGCGCACGAGGTGCTGCCCCTGTCCGGCGTCACCCACATGACCCCGCAGGAGACGGTTGCGGAGAATCTGCTGCTGCTCCAGGTGGACTTCCTCCGGCGCTCGTTGGCGCAGTCCCGCAAACCGTCGTGAACTGCGTTAACACGCAGGCAACTTTGTGGAAGCGGTACCGATATACGGACACGCGAGGCTGATCAGCGTACGGCCGTGCGGGTGCCGTGAGCGGGCCGGGGTGTCGCCATGTCACCCCGGCCCGTACCCGTTCCCGGGCGGGGGCTCCTTCGGCGGCACGACCGTCCTCTCCTCCGCGAAGAGACAGGCCGAGTCATGGACCGCCGGGCCTCGGGCGCCGCGGAGGTGCACGGGGACCGCGAGTGCCGGCACCTCCTGGGCACAGCGCTCCTGTGCCTTCCAGCAGCGGGTGCGGAAGCGGCAGCCGGAGGGGATGTGGGTGGGCGAGGGCACGTCCCCGGTCAGGATGATCCGCTCGCGCTGCTCGCGGGCCTCGGGGTCGGGGACCGGCACCGCCGACAACAGGGCCTGGGTGTAGGGGTGCGTGGGGTGGTCGTAGATCTCGGCGTCCGTGCCGATCTCCAGGATCCGGCCGAGGTACATCACGCCGACCCGGTCCGAGATGTGCCGGACGATCGACAGGTCGTGCGCGATGAAGACGTACGACAGGTCGAAGTCCGCCTGGAGCCGGTCCAGGAGGTTGATCACCTGGGCCTGTACCGAGACGTCCAGGGCGGACACCGGCTCGTCCGCGACGATGATCTCCGGGCGGAGCGCCAGCCCCCGGGCGATGCCGATGCGCTGGCGCTGGCCGCCGGAGAACTGGTGCGGGTAGCGGTTGATGTACTCGGGGTTGAGGCCGACGACGTCCAGCAGCTCCCGCACCCGTCGGCGCCGGTCGCCCTTCGGGGCGACCTCGGGGTGGATGTCGTACGGCTCCCCGATGATGTCGCCCACCGTCATCCGGGGGTTGAGGGAGGTGTACGGGTCCTGGAAGACCATCTGGATGTTGCGCCGCACCGCCTTCAGGGCGCGGCCGGACAGCTTGGTGATGTCCTCGCCCTTGAAGCGGATCGAGCCGGCGGTCGGCCGCTCCAGGTTGCACAGCAGCCTGGCCACCGTCGACTTGCCGCAGCCCGACTCGCCCACGATGCCCAGGGTTTCGCCCTTGCCGAGGGTGAAGTCGACGCCGTCCACGGCCTTCACCGAGCCGACCTGTTTCTTGAAGAGGATCCCCTGCGTCAGCGGATAGTGCTTGACGAGGCCGCTGACCTCCAGGATGGGCTCAGTCACGCAGGCACTCCCTCCAGAAGTGGCAGGCGCTGCCCCGCTCTTCGGAGACCGCGTACAGCGGAGGCTCGTCGGTGCGGCACACGTCCTGCGCCATCGGGCAGCGCGGGTGGAAGGCGCAGCCGGGCGGGATGTTCATGAGGTTCGGCGGCAGCCCCTTGATGGCGTACAGCTCCTGCCCCTTCTGGTCCAGGCGCGGGATCGACTCCAGCAGACCTCGGGTGTACGGGTGGGCGGGGTTCTTGTAGATGTCGTGGACGGGGGCCGACTCCACGATCCGCCCCGCGTACATCACGGCGATCCGGTCGGCGACGTCGGCGACGACACCGAGGTCGTGCGTGATCAGGATCAGCCCCATGCGGTACTCGCGCTGCAACTCGGCGAGCAGGTCCATGACCTGGGCCTGGACGGTGACGTCCAGGGCGGTGGTCGGCTCGTCGGCGATGATGAGGGCCGGCTCCAGCGCCAGCGCCATGGCGATCATGATGCGCTGGCGCATGCCGCCGGAGAACTGGTGCGGGTAGTCCCGGACCCGCTGCGCGGCGCCCGGGATGCGCACCCGGTCCATCAGCTCGACCGCCCTGCCCCTGGCGTCCTTCTTCGACATCCCCCGGTGCACGACGAACATCTCGCCGAGCTGGTCGCCGACGGTCAGCACGGGGTTGAGGGCGGACAGCGCGTCCTGGAAGATCATCGCCATCCCGGCGCCCCGGATCCTCCGCCGTTCTTCCTCCTTCAGGGTGAGAAGGTCCTGTCCCTGGAACAGGACCCGCCCGCCGGTGATCCTCCCGGGCGGCATGTCGAGGATCCCCATCACCGCCTGCGCGGTCACCGACTTCCCGGATCCCGACTCCCCGAGCACGGCGAGGGTCTCCCCCGCGTCCACGGCGTACGACACCCCGTTGACGGCCTTGGCGACCCCGTCCCGGGTCCGGAACTCCACGTGCAGATCCCGCACTTCGAGCAGCACGACCCGTCACCTCAACTTCGGATCGAGGGCGTCGCGGACCGCGTCGCCGAGCATGATGAAGGCCAGGACCGTGATGGCCAGGGCTCCCGAGGGCCAGAGCAGCGCGTGGGGGGCGTTGCGGATGTAGGGGGAAGCCGCGGAGATGTCGATGCCCCAGGAGACGCTGGGCGGCTTCAGGCCGACGCCGAGGTAGGAGAGGGTCGCCTCCAGGGCGATGTAGGTGCCGAGCGCGATGGTCGCCACGACGATCACGGGGGCGACGGCGTTCGGGGCGATGTGGCGCAGCAGGATGCGGGAGTCGGCGGCGCCCAGGGCGCGGGCGGCCTGGACGTAGTCGTTCTGCTTGGCGGTGATGACCGACCCGCGTGCGATGCGGGCGATCTGCGGCCAGCCGAGGAGCACCATGACCCCGATGACCGGCCAGACCGTGTTGCTGGTCACCACGGAGAGGAGGACGAGGCCGCCGAGGACGACCGGGATGGCGAAGAAGATGTCGGTGACCCGGGACAGGACCGAGTCCCAGATCCCGCCGAAGTAGCCCGCGAGGCCGCCCAGGACCGACCCGAGCAGGGCGACGCCCAGGGTGGCGCACACGCCCACCGTGACGGACGTACGGGCCCCGTAGACGGTCCGTGTGTAGACGTCGCAGCCCTGGCCGTCGTAGCCGAAGGGATGGCCCGGCCCGGGGCCCTGCTGGGCCCTGGCGAGGTCGCACGTGAGGGGACTGCCGGAGGCGATCGCCGAGGGCCACAGGGAGATGAAGACCAGGAAGAGGATGACGAGGGCGGAGATCAGGAAGACCGGGTCGCGGCGCAGGTCCCGCCATGCGTCGGACCACAGCGAGCGGGGTTTGCCGGCCGGACCCGTGCCCTGTGGGCCCCCCGGTGTCTTACGCAGCGTCGTCGCCTCGCTCGCCGCCAGGTCCATGGCACCTCCCATGCCGGTGCCGGCGATCGCCCCGTCGGGTTCGTGCGGCTGTTCACGCATAGCGGATCCTCGGGTCGAGTACGGCGTACAGGAGGTCGACGAGGAGGTTCGCGACCAGGAAGACGAGGACGAGGACCGTCACGAAGCCGACGACCGTCTGCGTGTTCTGCCGCAGGATGCCCTGGTACAGCTGGTAGCCGACGCCGTGGATGTTGAAGATCCGCTCGGTGACGATCGCGCCGCCCATCAGCGCGCCGATGTCGGCGCCGATGAAGGTGACCACGGGGATCAGTGAGTTGCGCAGCAGGTGCCGGGTGACGACCCGGCGCCGGGGCAGGCCCTTGGCGATGGCCGTACGGACGTAGTCGGACCGTCTGTTCTCCGCGATGGAGGTGCGGGTGAGGCGGGTGACGTAGGCGAGCGAGACGGAGGCCAGCACCAGTCCGGGCAGGATCAGCTCACCGAAGGCGGCGTCCGGGGACACGGAGGGTCTGATCCAGCCCCATTCGACGCCGAGCAGCAGCTGGAGCAGCAGACCGGTGACGAAGGTGGGCACGGAGATCACGACCAGGGTGGTGAGCAGCACTCCGGTGTCGACGGGCCGGCCGCGCCGCAGGCCGGTCAGGACGCCGAGTGTGATGCCGATGACGATCTCGAAGAGGATGGCCACGACGGTCAGCCGGACGGTGACGGGAAACGCGGTCGACATCAGCTCGGTGACCTTCTGACCGTTGAACGCCGTACCGAAGTCCCCGGTGAAGACGTTCCCCATGTAGGTGAGGTACTGCTGCCAGACCGGCTTGTCCAAGCCGAACTCCCGCTTCAGCTGGGCGGCCGTCGCCGGGTCGCAGGCCCGCTCGCCGCACAGGCCCGCGATGGGGTCGCCCATCACGTTCACCATGAGGAAGATCAGCAGGGTGGACCCGACGAACACCGGGATCATCTGGAGCAGTCGCCGGACGACATAGCGCCCCATGGCGGCTCAGCCGACCTTGATCTCGTTGTAGACGGGGACGCTGAACGGGTTGAGGGCCACGTCGGACAGGCGCTGGGAGTAGCCCGCGCTGCCGTTCTGGTACCAGAGCGGGATGGCCGCCATGTTGTCCCGGACGACCTCCTCGGCCTTCTGGAAGCCGGTGACGGCCTTGGCGGTGTCGGTCTCGGCGTTGGCGTTGTCGACGAGCTCGTCGAACTTCTTGTCGGACCACTTGCCGTCGTTGGAGGAGGCGTTGGTGTAGTAGAGCGGCTGGAGGAAGTTCTGGATGAGTGGGTAGTCCATCTGCCAGCCCGCCCGGAACGGGCCCTTCATCCTGTGCTGGCCGATCTGGTTGCGGAAGTCGGCGAAGGTGCCCACGGGGTTGCCGACGCAGGCCCGGTCGTTGCCGAGGGCGTTGTTGATGGAGTGGCACACGGCGTCCACCCACTCCTTGTGCGAGCCCGTGTCCGCGTTGTACGTGATCTTGACCTGGCCGCCGGGGATGCCGCCGCCCTCCCGGATCAGCTTCCTGGCCTCGGTGGGGTTGTGCTCGCAGGCCTTGCCGCACAGGCCGGCCTTGTAGCCGCCCTGTGTGCCGAGCACCGGGGAGGTCCAGTCGGTGGCGGGGGTGCGGGTCTTGTTGAAGATCGTGTCGGTGATCTGCTTGCGGTCGATGGCCATGGACAGACCGGTGCGGACCTTCTCCGAGCCCGGCTTGTTCCACGCCTTGTCGTAGTAGGGGAAGGCGAGGGTCTGGATGATGCCGGCCGGGGTGTTGATGTAGCGGTCGCCCAGGTCGTTCCTGACGTTCTTCAGCTGGGCCGCGGGCACGTCGTCGACGAGGTCGAGGTTGCCGGCCATCAGGTCCGTGTAGGCGGTGTTGCTGTCGGTGTACACCTTCAGTGTCACGCCGCCGTTGCGCGGCTTGTCGTCGCCGGGGTAGCCGTCCCACTTCTTCAGGGACATCTGGGAGCCCTTCGTATAGGACTCGATGGTGTACGGGCCGTCGCCGACGGGCTTCTTCAGCCAGCCCGCGTGGTCGGTGAAGAAGGCGCGGGGCAGCGGGGCGAAGGCGGCGTAGCCGAGAGTGTCCGGGAAGCCGGAGAACTTCTGGTTGAGCCTGACGGTGAAGGTGCGGGCGTCCACGACCTTCAGCCCGGACAGGGTGTCGGCGCTCTGGGTGCCGTTGTCGGGGTGGACCTTGTCGTAACCGTCGATGTAACCGAAGAAGTAGGCGTTCTTCTGGTTGTTCTTCAGGCTCGCCCCGTAGTTCCAGGCGTCCACGAAGGAGCCGGCGGTCACCTTCTCGCCGTTGGAGAAGGTCCAGCCGTCCTTGAGTCTGACGGTGAAGTTCTTCGAGTCCTTGGTGTCGATGGACTCGGCGAGCATGTTCTGGGCCTTGCCGGTCTTCGGGTCGTACTTCTTCAGCCCCCGGAAGACCATGTCGAGGACCTTGCCGCCCTGCACCTCGTTGGTGTTGGCCGGCTCCAGCGGGTTCTGCGGGTCGCCCCAGGAGGCGCTCAGCACCGCTGTGCCGTTTCCGCCGCCGCTGCTCGAACCGCCGCCCCCGCCGCAGCCCGTGGCGGCGAACGCCACCGCCACCGCGCCGGCGGCCCACCGGGCGTGCGTGATTCCCCGCATGGCGTGCCTCCTCGTGATGAATGACCCGTTACCGGTCAATATCCGGTCACAGGGGGCATGGCGCATGCCCGGGGCCCGATTGGGGGGCCTTTAGGGGGACACGTCATCCGAATGCGGGCGGCCGTCCGGGCGGACCTTGTGGATCTTGCATCCGAGGCGCAATGGATCTCCGCGTAACGATGCCGAAACGTTGGATTCGGACGTGGCGTTGTACGCATTTCGACACGTCACCGTCCGCATATCGAACTCATTGACCGATATGCCCCGTAAGTCCGATGTGAAGCACGAATTGATTACAGGGCCCTACCTGCGTAGATACGGAATGGTCAAGTGATGATCAAGAAGGTAAAGAGCAGACCAAGTCGACCGAGAATTTATTGACCTTGAATGAATTGCGTTGAAAAAGTCCGGCGTAGCCCGTAGGGGAGCGCCCTGCGGAGTCATCAGACCCTCCCTTGGGCCAGGAGCACCATGACCCCCCCAACTTCATCTGCGGCTGCCCCGCTTGAGGTCACCGACGAGACCGTAGAGAAGACGACCTCTTCTCCCGGCTCGAAGGGCAACGAGAGCAGGTCCCCGGGACAGCTGGCTTGGCGCCGTTTCAAGCGGGACCGCACGGGCGTGATCTCGGCGATCATCGTGATCGCGTTCTTCGTGATCGCGCTGGCAGCGCCGCTCATCGCGAAGCTGTACGGCAAGGACCCGTACACCACCTACGGCATGAACAACGGCCTGATGGCTGACAACGGCCTCCCGATAGGTGCCAACGGCGGTATCTCCAGCGACTACTGGTTCGGCCTCGACCCGCAGCTCGGCCGTGACGTCTTCACGTTCCTGCTGTACGGGATCCGCAACTCGCTGCTGATCGCCACCGCGATCACCATCCTCGCCATGCTCGTCGGTGTGGTCATCGGTGTCACCGCCGGCTATGTGGGCGGCAAGACGGACTGGTTCCTCGGCCGGGTCATCGACATCCTGCTCGCCTTCCCGCAGCAGCTGTTCTTCGTGGCCTTCACGCCTGTGGTCCTGGCCCTGTTCGTGGCCCCGGACGAGAACACGCCGACCTGGCTCATCGTGGTCTCCCTGGTCTCGCTGCTGACCGTCTTCGGCTGGGCCTCCATCGCCCGGCTGCTGCGCGGCCAGGTGCTGGCCCTGCGCGAGAGGGAGTTCGTCGAGGCCGCCAAGGTCACGGGTGCGTCTCCGGCACGCATCATCTTCAAGGAGCTGCTGCCCAACCTGTGGACACCGATCCTGATCCAGGGCACGCTCCTGCTCCCGACGATGGTCACCACGGAAGCGGGTCTCGCCTTCCTCGGCGTCGGTATGTCGGACCCGACCCCCGACTGGGGCGTCATGATCGGGTATGCCGCCCAGTTCTACCAGAACGACCTCACCTTCCTGTGCTTCCCCGGCATCGCGATGGTGGTCTTCGTCCTGGCGTTCAACCTCCTCGGTGACTCGGTGCGCGACGCGCTCGACCCGAAGACCAAGCGCTGATCCCGGCTCTCTTCAGGACCACGGCAAGCATGCCGGGGTGCCGGATCTGTCTCATCAACTCACTTCAAGGCAGGATGCGATGTCCTTCTCGCGCAGAAACTTCCTGATAGCCACCGGTGTTGCCGCTGCCTCCGGCTCCGTGCTGACCGCGTGCAGCAGCAGCAACTCCAGCAGCGGCAACAAGACCGGCAAGCAGGAAGCGGCCAAGGCCCACACGACCACCGTCAAGATCGGTACGGCGGAGGACTCCAAGGGCCCGGCTCCGGAGGTCACCGGTGCCAAGAAGGGCGGCAAGGTCTCCCTGCTGAACGACGACGACTTCTCGCACCTCGACCCGCAGCGCGTCTACTACGCCTGGAACTCGCTGGCCGCGGTCGTCCTCTCCCGCACCCTGACCGGCTACAAGGTCGCCGACGACGGCTCCATGACCCTGGTCGGCGACCTCGCCACCGACACGGGCACCATGAAGGACGGCGGCAAGACCTGGTCCTTCACCCTGAAGGACGGCATCAAGTGGGAGGACGGCTCCGACGTCACCGTCGACGACGTCCGCCACGGCTTCGAGCGTGCCTTCGCCAACTTCATCACCGAGGGCGCCTCGTACGTCCAGAACTGGCTGGTGGGCTCGCAGGACTACCGCAAGTCGTACCCCGGTCCCTTCAAGGGCAAGCACCTGAAGTCGATCGTGACGAGCGGGAAGACCGTCACCTTCCACCTCTCCGAGGCGCGTCCGGACTTCAACTACGTCCTCGCGATGCACTCCTACGCGCCGACCCCGGTGAAGCACGACACCAAGCAGGACTACGACAAGAAGCCGTTCTCCAACGGTCCTTACAAGATCAAGTCGCACACCACCGACAAGTCGATGGTGCTGGTCCGCAACGAGCACTGGGACCCGAACACGGACCCGATCCGCAACGCCTACCCGGACGAGTTCGACTTCACCTTCGGCATCGAGCAGGCCACCGCGGCCGACCGTCTGATCGCCGATGTCGGCCCGGACCAGTACGCCGTCTCCTGGCGCACCGTTCCGCAGGAGAAGGTCATGCAGGCCACCGCCAAGGCCAAGGACCGTCTCTTCGAGGACCTGAGCAGCGGCACCAGCGTCTACTGGATCAACCAGACCCGCATCACGGACATCAAGGTCCGCGAGGCCATCATCCGTGCCTGGCCGACCGCCGGCATCCGCCAGCTGCAGGGTGGCGAGCACCGCGGTGACTACGCGACCGGCATCATGAGCCCGCTGGTCGCCGGTTACAAGGCGCAGGACGTCTGGGGCAAGCTGGCGAAGCCCGCCGGTGACCCGGCGGCGGCGAAGGCGATCCTGAAGAAGGCCGGCAAGCTCGGCACCAAGATCGTCTACGCGTACCAGAACGACCCGACCCAGGCGAAGATCAAGGTCATCGTCGAGAACGCCCTGAAGGCGGCCGGCTTCGAGGTCGTCACCAAGGGCATCGACTCCACCACCTGGTACGACCAGGTCGGCAAGATCGACAACCAGTACGACATCTACTGGGGTGGCTGGTCCGCCGACTGGCCGACCGGTTTCTCGGTCTTCCAGCCGCTGTTCCAGGGCGACCAGATCCGCGACGAGGGCACCAACTACTGCCACCTGAAGAACGCCGACGTCGACGCCGCCATCAAGGCCGCGACGGCGGAGACGGACCAGAACAAGGCCAACGAGATGTGGGCCGCTCTGGACAAGCAGGTCACCGCGCTGGGCGCGTTCATCCCGGACGTGTACATGAAGCGCCTGTACATCCACGGCTCGAAGCTCGGCAACGTGAAGATGGACCCGAACTTCGACGGCTGCATGCTCTACAAGATGTACGTCAAGGCCTGATCCAACCCTGAGAGGTGGGGCGGCGACCTGCCGCCCCACCCTCGGCTCGTCCACCGGGCCTCCGGTCACCCCGGCCCGGCCCGTTCCGTTCGACGGCCCTCCCAGGAAAGCCAACCCCCATGCTTCGCTTCCTCGTCCGCCGACTCTTCGGCGCCGCGATCACGCTGCTGATCATCAGCGCGGTCACGTTCATGCTCTTCTACGCGGTGCCGCGCGATCCGGCTCGTATCGCCTGCGGCAAGGTCTGCACGCCGGAGACGCTCGACGTGATCCGGCACAACATGGGAATTTCAGACCCGCTGCCCGTCCAGTACTGGCACTGGCTGTCGGCGATCTTCATGGGCCGCGACTACGCCGGCTTCGGCCACTGCAACGCCCCGTGCCTGGGCTACTCGTTCATCAACCGCCAGCCCGTCCTCGGCACGGTCTGGGACCGCTTCCCGACGACGTTCTCCCTGGCCATCGGTTCCGCGGTCGTCTTCCTCATCTTCGGCATCGGCATGCTCGCCGCCGTGAAGCAGGGCAAGGCCGTCGACAAGATCGCCAGCTCCTCCTCGCTGATCGCCTCGTCGATGCAGATCTACTTCGTCGGCCCGGTCGCCCTGTACTTCCTCGTGTACCAGTGGCAGCTGCTGGACCAGCCCTCGTACACCCCCTTCAGCGACGACCCGGCTGCCTGGTTCAACGGGCTGCTCGTGCCCTGGCTGGTCCTGGCGCTGATCTGGACCGCCAACTACACCCGTATGACCCGCTCCCAGCTGGTCGAGACGCTGAGCGAGGACTACGTCCGCACCGCCCGCGCCAAGGGCATGTCCAGCCGTAACGTCTTCTTCCGCTTCGCCTGGCGCGGCGCGATGGGCCCGATCGTCACCATCTTCGGTATCGACATGGGTGTCCTGCTCGGTGGCGCGATGATCACCGAGAAGACCTTCAGCCTCCAGGGCCTCGGCATGCTCGCGGTGAAGTCGGTGCTGACGAACGACCTCCCGATGCTCCTCGGCGTCATGATCATCACCGCGGCCTTCGTGGTGATCGCCAACATCATCGTCGACGCCGTCTACGCCCTGATCGACCCGCGGATCCGGCTCGCCTGACCCCGCCCCTCCACCAGCTACCCCGCATCACCCCCCTCTGGAGCGTCCCCGTGACGAGCACCGATTCGCAGCCCTTCCTGTCCATCAAGGACCTGAAGGTGCACTTCTCGACCGAGGACGGCGTCGTCAAGGCCGTCGACGGCCTGTCCTTCGACCTGGCACGCGGCAAGACCCTGGGCATCGTGGGTGAGTCGGGGTCGGGGAAGTCGGTCACCAACCTGACCATCCTGGGCCTGCACAACCCCGACAGCACCAAGGTCGAGGGCTCCATCGAGCTGGACGGCGAAGAGCTGAACGGCGCGCCGGAGAAGACGCTCGAGAAGCTGCGCGGCAACAAGATGGCGATGATCTTCCAGGACGCCCTGGCCTCGCTGTCGCCGTACCACACCATCGGCATGCAGATCGGCGAGGTCTACCGCAAGCACACCGGTGCCTCCAAGCAGGAGGCCCGGGCGCGGGCGATCGAGATGCTGCGCCGGGTGGGCATCCCGCAGCCGGACAGCCGGGTGGACAACTACCCGCACGAGTTCTCCGGCGGTATGCGCCAGCGCGCGATGATCGCCATGGCCCTGGTCTGCGACCCCAAGCTGCTGATCGCCGACGAGCCGACCACCGCCCTCGACGTGACGGTCCAGGCCCAGATCATGGACCTGCTCAAGGACCTCCAGCAGGAGTTCGGCACCTCGATCATCTTCATCACCCACGACCTGGGTGTGATCGCGGACATCGCCGACGAGGTGCTGGTGATGTACGGCGGCCGGTGCGTGGAGCGCGGCACCAAGGAGGAGGTGCTGCGCACCCCGCAGCACCCGTACACCTACGGTCTGCTGGGCTCGATGCCGAGCCTCGAGGGCTCGGTCGACGTGCCGCTGACCCCGATCCCGGGCTCGCCGCCCTCGCTGCTGAACCCGCCGTCCGGCTGCCGTTTCCACCCGCGCTGTGCCTTCGCCGACAAGGTCGAGGGTGGCAAGTGCTCCACGGAGCGCCCGCTGCTGGAGATCGTGGACGGACGTGGCAACGCCTGCCACCTGACGGACAAGCAGCGCAGCGAGTTCTTCGCCGACTCGGTCGCCAAGGCCCACTGACGTAAAGAGACGGGATTTTCACGACCATGAGCAGCACCACTCCCCTCCTGGACGTCTCCGGGCTGACCAAGCACTTCCCGATCAAGGGCGGGTTCCCGATCCGCCGCACGGTCGGGGCCGTCCAGGCCGTCGACGGGCTCGACTTCCAGGTCTCCGAGGGCGAGAGCCTCGGCCTGGTCGGCGAGTCCGGCTGTGGCAAGTCGACCACGGGCCGCCTGATCACCCGCCTGCTGGAGCCCACGGCCGGCGCCATCAAGTACCGCGGCCAGGACATCACGCACGCCAACCGCAAGCAGCTGGCGCCGATCCGGTCCGAGATCCAGATGATCTTCCAGGACCCGTACGCCTCGCTGAACCCGCGGCACACGGTCGGCAAGATCATCTCCGGCCCGATGGAGATCAACGGCATCAACCCGGAGGGTGGCCGCGAGAAGCGCGTCCGCGAACTCCTGGAGATCGTCGGCCTGAACCCCGAGCACTACAACCGCTTCCCGCACGAGTTCTCCGGCGGTCAGCGCCAGCGCATCGGTGTCGCCCGCGCGCTCGCCCTGGAGCCGAAGCTGATCGTCGCCGACGAGCCGGTCTCGGCCCTGGACGTCTCCATCCAGGCGCAGGTCGTCAACCTGCTCCAGAAGGTCCAGAAGGAACTCGGCATCGCGTTCGTGTTCATCGCCCACGACCTCGCGATCGTGCGGCACTTCTCGCAGCGCGTCGCGGTCATGTACCTGGGCAAGATCGTGGAGATCGCCGACCGCGAGGACCTCTACGGCAACCCGCGCCACCCCTACACCCGGGCCCTGCTCTCCGCCGTGCCCGAGGCCACGGTGGACGGGGGGCAGCGCGAGCGCATCCGCCTGACCGGCGACGTCCCGTCCCCGATCAATCCGCCCTCCGGCTGCCGCTTCCGCACCCGCTGCTGGAAGGCGACGGAGAAGTGCGCGTCGGAGGCCCCGCCGCTCGTCCAGGTGGAGGGCAACAAGCCCGGCCACCTCACCGCCTGCCACTACCCGGAGACGGCGGACACCGTTCCGGCCCCCCGTCTCTCCAAGGACCCCGAGACGGCGGCCTGACACACCCCTTTTCCGTCAGCCGCCGCCTGCGGAACGGACTTTCACCGGCCCATTGACCCGAGCCCATGAACGTCCGATCCAGGGGAACGAGGGCCCGCACATCTTCGGATGCGCGGGCCCTTTTCGTTGCATCGGCCCATCGGCTCCAGGCGCGTCGCGGACGCAGCTCACCAGCGGCAAGGTCGACGCGCAGGTGACCGCGTCGCGCAGGCGCATAGGATCACCGGCATGGCGCTGCGACCCGTTCACGTGAACATGAAGGCCCTTGACGCCCCGGCGGTCGGCCGGTTCTGGGCGGAGGCGCTCGGCTGGAGTGCTTACAGCCCCGGCGTGACCACTTACGTCGGCCCCGCCGGCGGCCTCGTGTGGCCGGACCCGGTCGCGCTCGGCATCAACGTCGTCCCCGTCCCGGAACCCAAGACAGCGACGAAGAACCGTGTGCACCTCGATCTCGCCACCACCTCTGCGGCCCATCAGGCGGAGCTGATCGCTCGCCTCGAGGCTCTCGGTGCGACGCCCGTCCACGTGGGCCAGGACGATGTGCCGTGGACGGTGCTCGCCGACCCCGAGGGCAACGAGTTCTGTGTGCTGGAGCCTCGGGAGATCCACCGGGACACCGGGCCGATCGCCGTGGTGCTGGTCGACTGCACGGACCCGCGGGCCATGGCCCGGTTCTGGGGCGAGGCGCTGGACTGGACCCTGCACGAGGTGACCGACGATCACGCGGTGTTGCGCTCCGCCAAGGGGGTCGGTCCGTATCTGGAGTTCCTCCGCACGCCCGACGTGAAGACCGTGCCGGACCGCATCCATCTTGACCTGCTGCCCTACCCCGGTGACGACAAGGCGGCGGAGGTGGCCCGGCTGCGGGCCCTCGGCGCCACCGACCTCGACGTGGGCCAGGGCGACGCCCCGTGGACATGCATGGCCGACCCGGAGGGCCACGAGTTCTGCGTCCTCGCCCTGTCCTGACGCGGGGGCGTGCAGTACCCACCACGACGCGATCAACGAGCTACGCCACCACGAGTTCACACCACACGAACTTCCCCCGGTTGCCGAACCGGGCCGACGGCTGCCAGCCCCAGTACTCCGCGCACGCCGCCACCAGCCCGAGCCCTCGCCCTTCCTCCCCATCCCCCACCTGCTCCAACGGCACCGGCGGCTCAGGCGGCTCGGGGTCCGTGTCCCACGCCCCGATCCACACCATCCCCTCCTGGCTGCGCCGCACCCTGAGCGCCGCCGGCCCCTTCGTGTGCCGCACGGCGTTCGAGACCAACTCGGCCGCGAGCAGCTCCGCCGTGTCGGTGAGTCCGATCAGTCCGTGCACCGTGAGGATCAGACGCAGGGTCCGACGGCAGATCGTCACCGCTCTCAGGTCGTTGGGCACGTAGAGGGTGTAGTCCCAGGTTTCAGGCATGCGTCAACTCCGTTCACCGGTAAGGGATTTCACGCACGGTGGCCTTGCCGCAGCCGTCATGGCACGGCGGAGCGGTGCGCTTCCGCTGCGTGTGCGGTACGTCACCGACGGTAGGGCAAAAATTTTTGCTCGCGCAAGCCGGTCGCGTAATCTGCCCCCGAACGAAGCAGGAGCGCAGGGCGGTTGAGGTCCTGGAGGGCATATGGCGCCGAGAAACCAACCCACGGCACGTCAGGTGCGCCTGGGTACCGAGTTGCGCAGGCTGAGGGAATCGGCCGGCCTGAAGGCACGAGAGGTGGCAGCGTTGCTCAGTTCCACCTCGGCCCAGATGAGCCAAGTCGAAGCCGGTCTCGCGGGCGCCAGCGAAGAGCGTGTACGGCGCCTCGCCGCGCACTACGCCTGCGATGACGGGGCGTTGATCGAGGCCCTGGTCGCCATGGCCACCGATCGCACACAAGGCTGGTGGGAGGAGTACCGGGGCGTGCTCCCACCGGTCTTCCTGGACGTCGCAGAGACGGAGCACCATGGCACGTTCCTGCGTGAGGTCGTCACCAGTCACGTTCCGGGCATGCTCCAGACTCCGGACTACGCCCGCGCTGTCTTCGGCTACATGGTTCCGGAGCTACCGGAGAGCGAACTGAACCCGCGGGTCGAACACCGGATGCGCCGCAGGTCCGTACTGGAACGTGCCGTCCCCATCCCCTACGAGACGATCATCCATGAGGCGGCACTGCGCATCATGGTGTCGGATCGCCGCACCGCTCAAGCTCAACTACTCGAACTCCTGCGGGCAATCGAGCGCGGGCACGCAACGGTACGCGTCATCCCCTTCACACACCAGGGGTTCGCTGGGGCGGGAATCGAGATGATGTACGTGGGCGGTCCGCTTCCCCGTCTGGACACGGTGCTTCGCGACGCACCTCATGGCACCGCATTCATCGATGCCGAATCACAACTGGCGCGCTTCCGGGCTCTGCTCCATAAGGTGGGGAAGTCCGCACTGGACCCCGTGGGATCACGGGATTTCATCCACCGTTTGACCAAGGAACTGTGAGGCGCCCGCATGACCCACGCCATCCGCTGGCAGAAGTCGTCGTACTCCGGCGGAGGGGATGGCAACACCTGCGTCGAGATCGCGCACCTGGACAGCCACATAGCCGTCCGTGACTCAAAGGCCCCCGCCCGAGCCACTCTCACCTTCCCCACCCACACTTTCACCCGCTTCGTCGAAGCCCTGAGCACATCACTCACCCGTGAACTGACCGAATCCTGACCCGTCGTTCAATAACGTGTGGCAAACTGCCGCAGTGGTTGATCACTCGTACGCCGATCTCTCACTCGCCGCGCTGTACGACCGCCTCAACCCCTGGGCGCCGTGCGACGGCTTCTACCTGAGTCTGGTGAGAGAGGCCGGCTCCGTGCTGGACATCGGTTGCGGCACGGGACGGTTGTTGCGCCGGGCGCGGGCCGAAGGACATCAGGGCCGACTGGTGGGGCTCGATCCGGCCGCGGCCATGCTCGTGCAGGCCCGGCAGGCAGCCCCGGACGTCGAATGGGTGCTCGGGGACACCCGAGTGCGGTGCTGGCGGGGCGAGTTCGAGCTGGCCGTCATGACCGGACACGCCTTCCAGGCGCTGGTGACGGACGACGAGATCCGCGGTTGTCTGCGGGCGGTACGGGCGGCGCTCGCCGACGGGGGCCGGTTCGTGTTCGAGACGCGCAACCCCGCGGCCCGCGCCTGGGAGGGCTGGACCCCCGAGCGGATCCGGGAGATCAACACCCCCGACGGCACTCCCGTCAGGGTGTGGCACGAGGTCCAGGGTGACGGCCTGGACCGGGACCGGGTGCACTTCACGGAGACCTTCGAGGCCGAGGGCTGGCCGGCCCCGCGGGTCAGCCACAGCGTCCTGCGCTTCCTGGACGCCGAGACGCTGAAACGCTTCCTCACCGAGGCAGGACTGGCCGTGGTGGCACAGTACGGCGACTGGGGACGGGGGCCGCTCACCCCCGCCAGCCCGGAGATCATCACCGTTGCCCGGCCCCTCGGCCAGGTGCGTGCCTGACCGGACGGGCACGTCGTAGCCAGTGCTCTGTCCGACATCGTCAACCAGATTGCTCACCGCAGGCCTCTGGGGCACTGCCGCACTGCTGCTCCTGCACGCCGCACCGTCCGTTCCGGACTGGGTGGCCTTGGCCGTCGGTACTCGTGCGGCCTCCGGTCTGGACGCGATGAGCCGGTTCGCGACCTTGCTGTACGAGCCGTTCTTCATGGCCGGCGGGCTGCTCTTCACCCTCGCTTCCCTCGGCCGCCGAGCAGCGACGTTCCAGCGGCCGGCGTCTTGACCAGCCGCCCACCGAGTCGGCAGCGGCGGGACCCGGACGGGTCGGACATGGGGGCGCGGTCAGCTGGTCCACCGGGTCGACCGGCTCGGCCCGGCCTGTCCGGACCCTCGGTGGGCGCAGGACGCCCGACCGAGCGATCCGGCGAGCCGATGGCGGTCACGGCACCGGGCAGTCGCTTCCGGATGCTCCGCCTGTGATCGCCCGGCCAGGTCCTCAGTCCTCCGAGGACTCCTCCAGGGCCGCCAGCGCCGGGTCCAGCACGATGTCCTCGTCCCGTGCCTCGGTCGTCGGGTCCTCAGGGAAGTGGCAGGCCGTCAGGTGGCCCTCGTGGTTTCCGGAGATCTGCACCAACGGCGGTTCCTCCGTCGCGCACCTGTCCTGCGCCTTCCAGCAGCGCGTGCGGAACCGGCAGCCGGAGGGCGGGGAGATGGGGGACGGGACGTCACCGGCCAGGCGGATGCGTTCGCGGGCCGGGGCGTCGCCGTCCGTGAGGTTCACCTCGGGGACCGCGGAGAGCAGGGCGTGGGTGTAGGGGTGGCGAGGGCGGGCGTAGATCGATTCGCGGTCGCCCACTTCGATGATCTTGCCGAGGTACATCACCGCCACGCGTTGCGAGAAGTGGCGTACGACGGCCAGGTCGTGGGCGATGAAGAGGAACGCGATGCCCAGCTCTCGCTGCACCTTCTGGAGCAGGTTCACCACCTGGGCCTGGATCGAGACGTCCAGGGCGGAGACCGGCTCGTCGGCCACGATCAGCTTCGGTTCCAGGGCCAACGCCCTTGCCACACCGATGCGTTGCCGCTGGCCGCCGGAGAACTCGTGCGGGAAGCGGTTGTAGTGCTCGGGGTTCAGGCCGACGATCTCCAGGAGTTCGCGGACGCGCCTCTCACGGCCGCCCTCGGGCTGGATGTCGTTGATCTCCATCGGGCCGGAGATGATCTTGCCGACCGTCTGGCGGGGGTTCAGGGACGAGTACGGATCCTGGAAGATCATCTGGATCTCGGAGCGGATGGGTGCCAGCTGCTTGCGGGTGGCGTGGCTGATGTCCCGGCCGCGGTAGGCGATGGCGCCGGCCGTGGGCTCCAGCAGGCGCGTGATCAGGCGGCCCGTGGTCGACTTGCCGCAGCCAGACTCCCCCACCAGCCCGAAGCTCTCGCCGGCGTGCACGGTCAGGTCGATGCCGTCGACGGCCTGGACATGGCCGACCGTGCGGCGGACCGGGAAGCCGCCCTTGACCGGGAAGTGCTTGGTCAGCCCGGTGACCTTCAGCAGCGGCTCCCCGTCCGGGTCGGCGGTCCGTTCCCGGGGGACCGGGAGGACCAGGTCCTCTTTCATGACGGTGTCCTCCTAGGACGACTGATGGACGAGTGATGGACGAGTGATGGACGAGTGATGGACCACTCACGACCTACCCCAGTCGGGGCTTGATCTCCTCGATGAAGATGGTCCGCTTCTGGTCGGCGGTGAGATGGCAGGCCGAGGCCCGGTCGGGGGCCAGCAGGGGGCGGTCGGTGACGCAGCGGTTCCTGCCCTCCACCCGGTCCTGGAAGGTGCAGCGCGGGTGGAAGCGGCAGCCGGACGGCGGCGTGAGCAGCGAGGGCGGGGTGCCCGGGATCGGGGCCAGCGGGGCGCCGAGGTCGGAGTCGAGACGCGGCATCGAGTTCAACAGGCCCCATGTGTAGGGGTGTTGGGGCGCTCGCAGTACCTCGTCGACCGTGCCCCGCTCCACCGCGCTGCCCGCGTACATCACCATGATGTCGTCGGCCATGTCGGCGATCACCCCCAGGTCGTGGGTGATGAAGACGATGCCCGAGCCGAACTCCTGTTGCAGGTCCTTGAGCAGGTCCAGGATCTGTGCCTGGACCGTCACGTCCAGGGCCGTCGTCGGTTCGTCGGCGATCAGCAGGTCCGGATCGCAGACCAGCGCCATGGCGATCATCGCGCGCTGCCGCATGCCGCCCGAGAACTGGTGCGGGTAGTCCTTCGCCCGCTCCCTCGGGTTGGGGATGCCCACCTTGCCGAGCATCTCCACCGCGCGTTCCCAGGCCGCCTTCTTGGAGGCGCCGTTGTGCTTCATGTACGGCTCGGCGATCTGGCGGCCGACGGTGTAGTAGGGGGAGAGCGCGGTGAGCGGATCCTGGAAGATCATGGCGACCTTGTTGCCGCGCAGCTTCTCCAGCTCGGACTCCCGGGCGGTGGTCAGTTCCTGGCCGTCCAGCAGGATCTCGCCCTCGACGGTGGCGAACATGGGGTTGTGCAGGCCGAGGATCGTCAGGTTCGTCACCGACTTGCCCGAGCCCGACTCCCCCACGATGCCGAGCGTCCTGCCGCGCTCCAGGTCGAAGGAGAGCCCGTCCACGGCCCGTACGACGCCGTCCTCGGTCCGGAAGCTGACGTGCAGGTCCCGCACCGACAGCAGGGGACCGGCACCGGCCGGGACGGGAGCACCGGCCTCCTTGGTCAATGTGGTCAAGGCAGGGCTCCTAGGCCAGCCGCACGCGCGGGTCGATGAAGGCGTAGGCGGCGTCGACGATGATGTTGAAGAGCAGGATCATGGTGGCGGAGAACAGCATCACGCCGAGCAGCAGCGGAAGATCGCTGAAGAAGACCGACTGTACGGCGAGTTGGCCGAGGCCCGGCAGGCCGAAGGTGTACTCGGTGATGATCGCCCCGCCGAGCAGGGAGCCGAGGTCGATGCCGAAGATGGTGACGATCGGGATCAGCGAACCGCGCCAGGCGTAGCGGAAGAAGACGTACTGCCGGGACATGCCCTTGGCGCGGGCGGTGCGGACGTGTTCCTCCTGGAGCTGTTCGATCATCGACGAGCGGGACATACGGGTGTACTGCGCGGCGAAGATCGTGGAGAGGACCACCCAGGGGATGATCAGACCGGTGAACCAGCTGACGGGGTCCTGGGTGAACTCGTTGTAGGCCGGTTTGTCGAACCAGTGGGTCTGGTAGACGAGGACGGCCAGGGCCAGCGGGCCGAGGAAGTAGATCTGCATCGAGCTGATCACCATGGCGCCGGCGGTGGCCGCCTTGTCGATCAGCGTGCCGCGCCGCCAGGCGGCGAGCAGTCCGGTGCCGAGGCCGATGATCAGGAAGCACACCGCGCCGCCCAGGGTGAGCGAGACGGTGGTCGGCAGGCGGTCCATCAGCGTGCTCCACACCTGTTCGTTGGTGTGGTACGAGTACCCGAAACAGGGGGCGGGGCAGGGGCCCTGGGCGAAGTCGTTGCTGCCCAGCACGAGGTTGTGCAGGAAGATCCCGTACTGCTCGGGGATCGACTTGTCGAGGCCGAGCACGTGGTGGATGTTGGCGATGCTGTCCGGGTTGCAGGTCTTGCCGCACATCAGCAGTGCGGGATCCCGGGGCACCCCGAAGAACAGCAGGAACGTGACGATGCTCAGCAGGAAGAGGATGACGACGGCGCCGAGGGTCCGGCGGACGAGGAAGCGCAGCATGACAGGGGCAGCTCTCTGACGTCGACGGGCCGGACGGCACCCGGCGCGCCGCCCCGGAAGGCTCCGGGGACGCGCCGGGTACCGGGCGGGGACGGTTACTTGATGAACAGGCGACGCGGGTCGACGCCGCCGATCACGTCGTCGTAGACGAGGCCGCCGACCCTGGAACCGGCGATCTGGACCTGCTTGTAGTACGCGGTCGGAACGACGTTGACGACGTCCTTCACGAGGTACTCGTCGAGCTTCTCCCACTCGGCCGCGGACTTCACCGGGTCGGTGATCGAGTTGATCCGGTCGATCTCGCTGTTGACCTTCGGGTCGTTGACCTGCGAGTAGTTCGACGCGCCGTCGGCGATGACCCGGCCGTCGTACAGCGGCGGGATGACGGTCGAGGCGGACGGCCAGTCGGCACCCCACGCGGTGTGGAAGATGTCGTAGTTGTTGTTCAGCTTGGAGACCTGGTCGTAGTAGGTCTCGGCCGGGATCTCCTGGCGCTGGACGTCGAAGCCGGCCTTCTTCAGGCCCGCGGCCATGGCGGTGGAGTACTGCTGGCCCTCGGGGGTGTTGATGTAGCCGAAGGTCAGCTTCATGTTGAGCTTGCCGGCCTTCTTCAGCAGCGCCTTGGCCTTGGCGGGGTCACCGGCGGGGTTCTTCTTCTTGCCCCACGGGTCGAAGGCGGCGTTGTAGCCGGACACGGTCGGGGAGATCAGGCCGCCGGCGACCTCCATGGCGTCGGTGCCGCCGAAGGCGCGCACGAACGGGGTGATCGGCAGGGCGTAGGCGATGGCCTCGCGGACCGTCTTGTCCTGCATGGCCGGGTGGTGCATGTTGATGTTCATCTGGCCCACGTACGGCTGGTAGCCGGAGACGGTGCGCGCCTTCATCTTCGGGTCGCTCAGCACCTGGGACAGGTTGCCCGCGTCGACCTGGTTGTTGAAGCTGACACCGGTCTGGTCCGCGCCGCTGTCGGCGAGCAGCGCCTTGGTGGACGTCTCGAACTGCTGGTTGAAGGTGATGTTGAACCGGTCGACGTACTGGTGACGGATGGGGTCCGTCTTCGGGTCCCAGTTGGGGTTCTTCACCAGCACCATCGACTTGCCGGACTTGAACGACTGGATCTTGTACGGTCCGGTCACCAGCGGCGCCTTGTCGTAGCGCTCCTTGGTGTCGGCCTTCTCCGAGACCACGGCGTACCCCGCCATGGCGAGCGCGTACGGCAGGTCGGGGTGCGGGGCCTTGAAGTGGAAGACGACGGTCTTGTCGTCCGGGGTCTCCAGGACGGAGCTGGGAAGGTGCTTGCCCTTGTACGGGCCGCCCTTGAGGAGCTTGCGGTAGGCGGTGCCCGGCGTGTTGGCCAGCCACTGCTGGAGGTAGGTCGGACCCTCGTTGATGAACGGCGCGAAGAGCCGTTCGATGCTGTGCCGCACGTCCGTGGACGTGATCGGGGAACCGTCCTGGAACTTGATGCCGTCCTTGAGGGTGTACTTCCAGGTCTTGCCGCCGTCGGTGGTGGTGCCGGAGTCGGTGGCGAGGTCGCCGACCACCTCGTGGCCGCTGCCGTCGTTGTTGGTCGACTTGTACCCGGTGAGCCCTCTGTGGAGCAGCGTGGCGAGCGAGCCCTCGTCCGAGACGTAGATCTGCGCCGGGTCGAGGTGGGCATAGCTGTCGCGCTGGAGTACTTCCATCGTGCCGCCCGGCTTTGCGCCGGGGACGTCCGGCGCGGGACCCGTGGAGTCGGCGGCGCCGCCGAACTTGATGGACGCCTGCTGGCGTCTGGCGTTCTGCTGGTCCTTCTTGCCGTCGTTGCCGCTGTCGCTGCCGCCCTTGCTGCAACCGGTGAGCACAAGAGCTCCGGCCGCGAGCATGGAGAGTGCGCCGTATGCGTGGCGTCCGCCCCTACTCATCACGAAGATTCCCACCCATCTGTGTGTCACCAGTGCGACGAAGTGTCACCAGTGCGGAGTAACTGCTTGCTGTGACCGTGCAGTTGATGTGCGAGTGTTTGAGAGTGCTGGTCAGCGCGCGGTCTTGGGGTCGAAGGCGTCTCTGACCGAGTCCCCGAGCAGGTTGAACGCGACGATGAAGATGATCATCGAGATGCCGGGGAAGAACATGTAGGTGATGTCGTTGCGCATCACCAGCTCCGTGGACGCCTTCGCGAACATCTGTCCCCAGTCCGGGGTCGGTTCGACGATGCCCACGCCCAGGTAGGACAGGCCGGCCTCGGCGGTGACGAAGCCGGGCAGCAGATACGTCGCCTGCACCAGCAGCGGTGTGACGACGTTGGGCAGGATCTCCTTGCGGATGATCCGCCACGAGGAGGCGCCGCTCACCTTGGCCGCCTCGATGAACTCCCGCTCACGCAGGGAGAGTGCGGTGCCGCGCAGGATGCGGCCGAGTCCCATCCAGCCCAGGAACCACTGGACGAGGATCAGCGCGACCACCCGGACGTACGTGGGCGTCTCGTCGCGCGGGCTGACGAAGAGTGAGACCACGACCGGCATGCTCGCGATGAAGAACAGCTGGGCCGGGAAGGCCAGCAGGAAGTCGATGACCCGCCCGATGGCGTAGTCGGCCTTGCCGCCGAGGTACCCGGCCGCGACACCGAGCAGGATGCCGGTGACCACCACCGCTATGGTGACGGCGACCGAGATCATCAGCGAGGTGCGGATGCCGTACAGCAGCTTGGTGAAGACGTCGTAGCCGTTGCCCGGTTCGAGGCCGAACCAGAAGTCGCCGCTGATGCCACCGTTGGGCTTCACCGGCACGCCGGCGCTGTCGAAGAGTTCGGGCCGTTCGTCCGCGTACACCGTGTACGGGTCCTTGCCGTACAGCTTGGCGATGAGCGGGGCCAGCAGGCCGATCAGGAAGAAGAAGCCCACGACGTAGGCCGAGATCACGCCCGTGCGGTCGCGCTTGAAGCGCAGCCACATCAGCTGGCCGGGTGAACGGCCTTCGAGCTTGACGGTGTCGTCCGTCGTCTTCGGCTCTGGTTCACCGCCGACGACGACTGACGCCCCGCCGCCCTCAATGTCGATAGGACTTGTCACGGTTCGTCCGTTTCGCAGGTATGAGTGTGAGAGGTACCCGGATACTCCGAGGACGTGCGAAACCCCTGGAGGACGCGCGTAGTACTACGCCCGGTTCACACTGCTGGAAGCGACGGACTGACCCACCTGGTGCTCGTGACACCGCGCATGGGGGTTCCTCCTCATGACTTCACGTGTTCACCAACAGGAGAGGGCTTACGTCTTCCCTCCGACACCCCTGACGGAAGGTCAGACACCCCCTGTTGCTCGTGAGTCGGCGCGCTGTCCCCACAGCGCGAGACCCATTGACCCGAGCGCTACGCGGCTAACTATCTGCCATGAGCCAGGTGGCGACCACCGTTCTAAAATCTCAATTCAGTCACAGCTGGCATGGAGAGCTTCCAAAAAATGGACAAACGGTTCGGCGGGAGAAGCCGCGAAACGGACGTGTTACATGGGTATCGGGCGAGCTTCTCCGCATTTCGGACACCACGGACGTGCGGGGGCCGGAAAATGGGTTGCAAAAAACCCGGGCGCCCCCACTCTTGGGGACACCCGGGTTCGGGTCGGCCGGACCGGCCGGATCAGCCGTGCTTGGCGCGGCTCGCGGCGCGGGCCCGCTCACGCTGGTCGAGGTTGACCTTGCGGATGCGAACGGCCTCCGGAGTCACCTCGACGCACTCGTCGTCACGGCAGAACTCCAGCGACTGCTCCAGCGACAGCTTGCGCGGCGGGACGATCGACTCGGCCACGTCGGCAGTCGAGGACCGCATGTTGGTGAGCTTCTTCTCCTTGGTGATGTTGACGTCCATGTCGTCGGAGCGGGAGTTCTCACCGACGATCATGCCCTCGTACACCTCGGTGCCCGGCTCCACGAAGAGCACGCCGCGCTCCTGAAGGTTCGTCATCGCGAACGCGGTGACGGCACCGGCGCGGTCGGCGACCAGCGAGCCGTTGTTACGGGTCTGCAGCGCGCCGAACCAGGGCTCGTGGCCCTCGTGGATGGAGTGGCCGATGCCCGTGCCGCGGGTCTGGGTCAGGAACTCGGTGCGGAAGCCGATCAGGCCGCGGGACGGCACCACGAACTCCATGCGGACCCAGCCCGAGCCGTGGTTGGACATGTTGTCCATGCGGCCCTTGCGGACACCCATGAGCTGCGTGACGGCGCCCATGTGCTCCTCGGGCACGTCGATCGTCATGCGCTCGACCGGCTCGTAGACCTTGCCGTCCACGTCCTTGGTGACCACCTGCGGCTTGCCGACGGTCAGCTCGTAGCCTTCCCGGCGCATGGTCTCGACCAGGATGGCCAGCGCCAGCTCACCACGGCCCTGCACCTCCCAGGCGTCCGGACGCTCGGTCTCCAGCACGCGCAGCGAGACGTTACCGATCAGCTCGCGGTCCAGGCGGTCCTTGACCTGGCGGGCGGTGACCTTGCGGTCCTTCACGGCCGACTTCGCGTCGGCGCCCTTGCCGGTGCCGCCACGGCCGACCAGCGGCGAGGTGTTCGTACCGATGACCATGGAGATCGCCGGCTCGTCCACCGTGATCAGCGGCAGCGCGACCGGGTTCTCCGGGTCGGCCAGGGTCTCGCCGATCATGATGTCCGGGATACCGGCGACCGCGCAGATGTCACCCGGGCCGGCCTTCTCGGCGGGCTTGCGGGTGAGCGCCTCGGTCATCATCAGCTCGGAGATGCGGACGTTGCTGATGCTGCCGTCGCGCTTGATCCACGCGACCGTCTGGCCCTTGCGCAGCTCGCCCTGCTCCACGCGCAGCAGCGCGATACGGCCGAGGAAGTTGTCGGCGTCCAGGTTGGTGACGTGGGCCTGGAGCGGCGCGTCCTCGTCGTACGTGGGGGCCGGGATGTGCTCCAGGATCGTGGAGAAGAACGGCTCCAGGCTGTCGCTGTCGGACGGGACCGTGCCGTTGTCCGGCTTGGTCAGCGAGGCGATGCCGTCACGACCGCAGGCGTAGACGATCGGGAACTCGATCTGCTCCTCGTCGGCGTCCAGGTCGAGGAAGAGGTCGTAGGTCTCGTTGACGACCTCGTCGATGCGGGAGTCCGGGCGGTCCGTCTTGTTGATGCACAGGATGACGGGCAGGCGCTGCTGGAGCGCCTTGCGCAGCACGAAGCGGGTCTGCGGCAGCGGGCCCTCGGAGGCGTCCACCAGCAGCACGACACCGTCGACCATCGACAGGCCACGCTCGACCTCACCGCCGAAGTCGGCGTGGCCGGGGGTGTCGATGATGTTGATCGTGATCGGTTCCCCGCCGTCCTTCGGGTGGTACTTGACCGCCGTGTTCTTGGCGAGGATCGTGATGCCCTTCTCACGCTCCAGGTCGTTCGAGTCCATGACGCGGTCGTCGACCTGGTCGAGCTGGTGGGCGGCGAAGGCACCGGCCTGCTTCAGCATGCCGTCGACGATGGTGGTCTTGCCGTGGTCGACGTGGGCGACGATGGCGACGTTGCGGATGTCGTGGCGCGTGGCCATATTGCGGCGTACTCCCGGAGTGGTGAGAAGGACCCTGCTGGGTACGTCCGTGTGACGCGGGTCCTGCCGGGCTTGACATGCCACGGCCTCACCCCATGTTACGTGGCCTCGGGAGAGTCGGCCTCCCCAGGTCCGTTTGCGCACGTCAAAGGCGTGCGGACCCGGGCTTCAGCCCTTCTTGGGACTGCGCGGCACCTTCGCGCCCTTCTTCAGGTAGCCCATGTCCTCGTAGATCGGCGTCTGGAAGCCGAAGGCACCGGCGTTGACCAGGTTCCGGCGGACGCCGACCAGCTGCGGACGCTGGTAGAGCGGGATCGAGCCGGCGGCGGCCCAGATCCGGGCGTCGGCCTGGCGGAGCAGGTCGCGTGACTCGTCCTCGTCCAGCGCGGCGGCGGCCTGGTCGAAGAGCTGGTCCACCTGGTCGGTGCCGACCCGGGTGTAGTTCTGCCCGATGTTCACCGAGCCGTCGGCGGCCGGGACCGGCTTGGCGTAGAGGGGCCGGGCGTCGGTGGCCGGGAAGGCGGAGGCCGGCCAGGAGTACAGGGCGAGGTCGTAGTCGCCGGCGGCGATGTGGTCCTTGAAGTAGCTCTCGTCCGAGACCTTGGTGATCGTCGTGCTGATGCCGACCTTCTCCAGCATCGCCGTGATCCGCCCGGCGACGGTGTCCAGTGTCTGCGAGCCGGGGCCGGAGGGCAGCACGAAGCGCAGGGTGAGCGCCTTGCCGTCCTTGGCGAGCGGACCGGTCTTCGCGCCGGCCGGTGCGGCCGTGCCCTTGGGTGCGTACGCGCCGGGAGCACCGCCGCCCCGGCCCTCCTGGGCGAGGTGCCTGCCACCCTCGTCGCCCTTGTTGCGCCTGTCCTCGGCCGGCTCGTGCCGCCTTTCCCTTTCGTCGCCGCTCTTGTCGTCGCCGCTCTTGTCGTCGCCGCTCTTGTCGTCGCCGCTCTTGTTGTCCTCGCCGACGATGTACTGGCCGTCCTTGCCGCCCTGGGAGGGCTTCTCCTGGTCCTTCTCGGGGCCGGCCGCCTTCTCCCCCTTCTTCAGCGGCTGGGTGACGGGCCCGCCCACCACCCAACCGGCGTCGGCGAGCAGCGCCTGCGCCTCCTTGGTGTCCTGGCTGCCGAGGGCGCCGCTGCCGTCGGTGTAGTCGTCCTGCCCGGACAGAGCGAGGTGACTGCCGACCGGGACGGCGGGCAGGCCCAGCGGGGTGAGGACCAGCCTGGCCAGTTGCCTGCGGTTCAGGGCCCGGGCGACGGCCCGCCGCACGCGCTCGTCGGTCAGGGGGCCGGAGGAGCCGTTGAGGGCCAGCTGGGTGTAGGCGGGCTCCAACGACTTGCGGACCTCGATGTCGCGCAGCGCCTGCTGCTGCTCCAGGTACCGGCTGATGGCCTTGGCCAGCTTCTTCCGGCCGACGTGGACCTCGTCGGAGGCGAAGCCGTGCGCCAGCGCCCAGCCCCGCAGTTTCTTGGCGGAGGTCTTCCCGCCGCCCTGCAGCGGGGTGCCGGCGCCCTTCGAGCGGCCGGCGGCGCCGATCCGCTCGGCGTCGACGGGGTCGATCTCGGCGAGGTCCACGCCGCCGTCGGCGAGAGCGGCGGCCCGCTTGTCGCGGGGCACGGCGTGCAGCACGATCTGGTCCAGCTTGGCGGGCCGGCCCCACCAGCGCGGGTTGCGGGCGAGGACGACGTCCTTGCCGACGGTGTCGACCTTCTCCACCCGGAACGGCCCGGCGGTCACCTTCAGCTTGCGCCGGGCGCCGTCGTTGAAGGCGTCCGGGGTGCCCATGACCTCCTTCGGGTACAGCGGGGAGAACAGCGACCTCCAGTCGGCGTAGGGGCGGCTGAAGGTGACCCGGACCTGGAGGTCGTCGGCGCCGCGCTCGATCTTGGCGATGCGGTCGTAACCGGCGTTGCGGGCGGTCCAGTAGGAGCTGTTCCTGCCGGACAGGGCACGCCACTGGGCGACGAAGTCGGCGGCGCCGATCTCCCGGCCGTCGCTCCACACCGCCTGCTGGTTCAGCTTGTACAGCACGACCTGCCGCGGCTCGGTCTCGATGACCTTCGCCGACTCCAGATAGGCGGGGTTCGGTACCGGCCGGCCGCTCGCGTCGAGCCGGAACATCGACGGCAGCACGGCCTGGGCGACGCGGGTGGTGCCCCCGTCGGCGTCGGCCTGGAAGACGTTCAGGGTCTCCGGCAGGGCGTCCACGGCCCACTTCAGGGTGCCGCCGTCGGCGACCTCGGCGCGGGTGACGGCTGCGATGTCCTGCGGGGCGAGGGGGGTGCTGGTCTTGTCGTCCGAGCCACAGCCGGCGAGGAAGGGCACCGCGAGCGCGCCCGCGGTGAGGAAGGCGACCGAGCGCATCACCGCGCGCGAGCTGACGCCGTCGTGGTGGGACATCTCTGCTACCTCCGGGAAGCCGCGGGCGTTATGATCACTTTTGGCGGTATATGGAGCTGATCACATCTATGCGGCCACTGAAGAGGAAACGATCCTGGAACACCGGGCGACACGGCGACGACGGGCGGCAAGCCCACCCGTGCGGCGCAACACACACGGAAGGAGCACCGACACGCCTGCGCCAATCGCTGCACATGCCTTCACATCGGCAGGTGTGACGCGCAACACTCGCAGGCGCATGAACGTCGCCGCCGGGGCCCGCAGGACCCAGGGAAGTGAGGTCACGTCATGTCCGTGCACGACGACATCACCGCTGTCCAGCGCTGCCTCGACGACCTTCAGCGGTCGTTGGGACGCCTGGAACAGCACCTCGGCACCATCGGCCTGGACATGCGCCGGGTCCGGATGGACGCCGCCCATCTGAGTGAAAGTGTGGCGCTGCTGCGCGACGCGGCCTCCACGCCGGACGCAGCGCGCCGTCCCGACCTCGTCACCATCTCCGACACGCCGTACGACATCAGCCTGTGGACGGACACGGACGACGAGGGTCTCGGCGCCCGCGACCGCCACGCCCCCTGATCGGGAAGCGGAGCATCCCTTGGCCACTGGTACGGAACGTCAACAGAGCCGCGGCGGCGTACGCACCGGTACGCGCGCCGCGATCGCCGCCCCGCATCTGCGGACCGACCGCTGGTGGCTGGCGCCCGCCGCCACCGCGGCCGGGCTGTTCGCCTTCGTCGTGTACTCGACCTGGCGGGCCTTCGCGAACACGGACTACTACGCGCCGCCGTACGTCTCGCCGTTCTACTCACCGTGCCTGGCGCACAACTGCCGGCCGATGCACGGCGGCCCCAACGCCGATCTGTTCGGAAGCTGGTGGGGACTGTCCCCCGCGATCATCATCCTGGTCTTCCCGCTCGGCTTCCGCCTGACCTGCTACTACTACCGCAAGGCCTACTACCGCGGCTTCTGGGCGTCCCCGCCCGCCTGCGCGGTGGCCGAGCCGCACCGGACGTACACCGGCGAGACCCGTTTCCCGCTGATCCTGCAGAACATCCACCGGTACTTCTTCTACGCAGCCGTGCTCGTCGCCGGCGTGCTGACCTACGACACCGTGCTGTCCTTCCGGGACACGCACGACCGCTGGGGCCATATGGGCCTCGGCAGCCTCGTCTTCCTCGTCAACATCGTGCTGATCTGGGCGTACACCGTCTCCTGCCACTCCTGCCGGCACATCGTCGGCGGCAAGCTGCGGCACTTCTCCAAGCACCCCGTGCGCTACCGGGCGTGGCAGTTCGTCGGCAGGCTCAACGCCCGCCACATGCTGCTCGCCTGGACGTCGCTGGTGAGCGTGGCGCTCGCCGACTTCTACGTGTACCTCGTCGCGTCCGGCGTCTTCGACGATCCGCGCTTCTTCTAGTGATCTGGTGATCTAGCGAGTAGGGACTGACTGATGTCCGTGGTCGACCGGCAGGAGTGGGACGTCGTCGTGGTCGGTGCCGGGGGCGCCGGGCTACGGGCCGCGATCGAGGCGCGTGAGCGGGGCTGCCGTACGGCGGTGATCTGCAAGTCGCTGTTCGGCAAGGCGCACACGGTGATGGCCGAGGGCGGCATCGCGGCGGCCATGGCCAACGTCAACGAGCACGACAACTGGCAGGTCCACTTCCGCGACACCATGCGCGGCGGCAAATTCCTGAACCAGTGGCGGATGGCCGAGCTGCACGCCCAGGAGGCCCCGGACCGGGTGTGGGAGCTGGAGACCTGGGGTGCGCTGTTCGACCGGACGAAGGACGGCCGGATCTCGCAGCGCAATTTCGGCGGCCACGAGTACCCGCGGCTGGCCCATGTCGGCGACCGTACGGGCCTGGAGCTGATCCGCACCCTCCAGCAGAAGATCGTCGCCCTCCAGCAGGAGGACTTCGAGGAGACCGGGGACTACGAGTCGCGGCTGAAGGTCTTCCAGGAGTGCACGGTCACCCGGATCCTGAAGGACGCGGAGCGCGTGTCGGGGATCTTCGCCTACGACCGCGAGACCGGCCGCTTCTTCGTCCTCGAGGCCCCCGCGGTGGTCGTCGCGACCGGCGGCATCGGGAAGTCCTTCAAGGTCACCTCGAACTCCTGGGAGTACACCGGTGACGGCCACGCCCTCGCCCTGCTCGCGGGGGCACCGCTGCTGAACATGGAGTTCGTGCAGTTCCATCCGACGGGCATGGTGTGGCCGCCGTCCGTCAAAGGCATCCTCGTCACCGAGTCCGTGCGCGGGGACGGCGGGGTGCTGAGGAACTCCGAGGGCAAGCGGTTCATGTTCGACTACGTCCCGGACGTCTTCAAGGAGAAGTACGCGGAGTCCGAGGAGGAGGGCGACCGCTGGTACGACGACCCGGACAACAACCGGCGCCCGCCGGAGCTGCTCCCCCGCGACGAGGTGGCCCGCGCGATCAACGCCGAGGTGAAGGCGGGCCGCGGCTCCCCGCACGGCGGGGTCTTCCTGGACGTCTCCACCCGTATGCCCGCCGAGGTCATCCGGCGCCGCCTGCCGTCCATGTACCACCAGTTCAAGGAGCTGGCGGACGTCGACATCACCGCGGAGGCGATGGAGGTCGGGCCGACCTGCCACTACGTGATGGGCGGCATCGCGGTCGACTCCGAGTCGGCCGCCGCCCGTGGGGTGCCGGGGCTGTTCGCGGCCGGTGAGGTGGCCGGCGGCATGCACGGCTCCAACCGGCTCGGCGGCAATTCGCTCTCCGACCTGCTGGTCTTCGGGCGCCGGGCGGGCTGGCACGCGGCCGAGTACGCCGCGGGCCTCGCCGGTGACCGCCCGGTCGTCGACGACGCCCAGGTCAACAGGGCTTCCGCGGAGGCGCTGCGGCCGTTCTCCGCCGAGTCGGAGGGCGAGGCGGGGGCACCGGAGAACCCGTACACCCTGCACCAGGAACTCCAGCAGACCATGAACGACCTCGTCGGCATCATCCGCCGCGAGGGCGAGATGGAGCAGGCGCTGCAGAAGCTGGCCGAGCTGCGGGTGCGGGCCCGCCGGATGGGTGTCGAGGGGCACCGGCAGTTCAACCCCGGCTGGCACCTCGCCCTGGATCTGCGGAACATGCTGCTGGTCAGCGAGTGCGTGGCGCGGGCCGCGCTGGAGCGCACCGAGTCGCGCGGCGGCCACACCCGCGAGGACCGGCCGGCGATGGACCGCGCCTGGCGCAACGTGAACATCCTGTGCGCGCTCGCCGACCCCACCGGGGAACTGGCGGCCACCGACCCCGCCCGGGGCCGGATCCGCCTCTCCCGCGAGACCACCGAACCCGTCCGCCCCGACCTGCTCGCCCTCTTCGAGAAGGAGGAGCTGGTCAAGTACTTCACCGAAGAGGAGCTGTACGAGTGAGCAGCTACGAGGCCCGCTTCAAGGTGTGGCGGGGTGATGTGGAGGGCGGCGGCCTGACGGACTTCACGGTCGAGGTCCACGACGGCGAGGTGGTGCTCGACATCATCCACCGTCTCCAGGCCACGCAGGCGCCGGACCTGGCCGTGCGCTGGAACTGCAAGGCGGGAAAGTGCGGTTCGTGCTCGGCGGAGATCAACGGCCGTCCACGGCTGCTGTGCATGACCCGCATGTCGGTCTTCGACCGCGCCGAGACGATCACGGTGACTCCCCTGCGCGGCTTCCCGGTGATCCGCGACCTGGTGACGGACGTCGGCTTCAACTACCGCAAGGCCAGGGAGGTTCCGGCGTTCGTCCCGCCGGCGGGCGTCGGCCTTGGCGAGTACCGGATGTTCCAGGAGGACGTGGAGCGCTCGCAGGAGTTCCGCAAGTGCATCGAGTGCTTCCTGTGCCAGGACACCTGCCATGTGGTCCGCGACCACGAGGAGAACAAGGCGGCGTTCGCGGGCCCGCGTTTCCTGATGCGGATCGCGGAGCTCGACATGCATCCGCTGGACGCCGCCGCCGATACCGGCCTGGACCGCGCCCGCACCGCCCAGGACGACCACGGTCTCGGCTACTGCAACATCACCAAGTGCTGCACCGAGGTCTGCCCGGAGGGCATCCGGATCACCGACAACGCCCTGATCCCCATGAAGGAGGCGGTGGTCGACCGCAAGTACGACCCGCTGGTGTGGCTCGGCTCGAAGATCAGGAGGCGGACTTCGTAGCGCCGGTCCGCGGGGTGCGGCCGGGGCGCTGGGCGAGCATCTGGACGCCCAGGCCCGCCATGAACATGAGCCAGCCGATGAGCGGCAGCGCATCGAACCTGTGGGGGATCGTCCCGAGAAACATCCACAGGGAGATACCCACCGCGCCGGCCAGCTGGCCGTACCCCCACAGCCTCGGCCGCAGGACCCGGTGCCGGCCCAACGGGATCACCCAGCCGGTCGTGACGGCCGCGAGGCCGAACCCCGCCATGAGTGCCACGATCAGCACACTCGCGACGATCATGAGCATGTGCATGGCGGTTAGCATCTCACGGTGTCTGTCCCGGTACTACCGCTGCACCCAGTCCTTCTGGTAAGCGGACCAGTCGCCCTGTGTCGCCGCGAAATCGACGTACAGGGCGACGCCGAAGCGGGCGCGATCGGCGTCCGTGCGGGACAGGCCCAGGCGGACGCCGCGTACGGCGGCCGGGACGGTCTCCGCGCTCGCCCAGTGGCCGGCGTTGTCCGTGTGGTAGAAGGGCAGGCCCATGAGGAGGTCGGTGCCGGACGGGGTGACCTCCAGGGCGAGGCTGGTCTGCTGCGCGACGTAGCCGCCGTACAGGCTCTGCAGCGGTTGCGCGGTGTCGTAGGACATCACGGCGATCTGGTCCACGCGGCGGGCCACCTGCCCGAAGTACGCCTGCGACCACCACTTGGGATGGCCGGTGGTCACGCCCCAGAAGGAGTGGAGAGCGGGCAGCGGGTCGATCTGGTGGGCGGCGACGGAGAGGACGGCGTGCCGGGCGCGGGTGAGGGCGCGCAGGTCGTCGAGGAGGGCGAGGTAGTCGCGGTCGCCGGAGTGGAGGGGCTCCAGGTCGAAGTGGACGCCCTGGAAGCCGGTGGCGAGGATCTCGCTGGTCGAGGCCAGGACGGCGGCACGGGTGGCGGGGCGGTCCAGCCGCATGCCGACGGGCCCCTCACTGGCCAGCTTGTCGCCGAGCCAGGCCTGGACGCGGACGCGGGGCGCTGCGTCGTGCAGGGCCGCTGTCAGCCAACGGGCCCTGGGGTACGCGGACCTGGGCAGGGTGCCGTCGTGTTCCAGGGGGCCGGCGTGGACGTACAGGTCCCGGATGCCGGTGTCCCTCAGGCGTTGGGCCAGGGCGGTGACGTCCGCACCGGTCTTGCGGCCGTCGACCCAGGCGTGGCCGAGCCAGAGGGCGTCCCGGTGGCGGGTGCGGGTGCCGGGGGCGGGAGTGCCGGTGTAGTTGACGCGGAGGGCTGTTTCCGCGGCGAGGAGGGGAAGGAGGAGGAGCAGAGCGGTGACCAAGAGGGCACGGCGGGCGCGGCGGGCGCGGCGGGCACTGCGGGCACTGCGGGCACTGCGGGCGCGGCGGGAACGTTTCGCCTCGGCTTGGCCATCGGCCTGCGTGCCGCCACCCGCACGGCCGGCGGCTTCCGGCCCGTTCCGCCCGACGGACGGTTCCGCTGCCTCGCATCCGGTACCGCCCGCGCTCCCGTCCCCCGGCTCACCTCCGGCGCCGCCCACGGTCTTCTCCCCGGCACCGCCTCCCGGCCCGTCCGCGGACCGGTCCTCGGTGTCGGCCCCGCTCTCGCGTGCCGTGCCGTCGTCCATTGCCGCCCCCTGTTCCGCGGTTCCGTTCGTCCCCCGGCTGTATCCGCACCGCTCGCGGAGCCGCCGACCTGCCCATACGCTCCGAAAGGTGACCTCCTCCCTGATCCGGGGCCGAGCCCGGCATGCCAAGGGGAACATACGGGTGCGCGTGGCGCATGCCGTGCTGGGTGTCGTGGTGGGGGCCGGGTGGCTGGTGTTGCCGGTGATGACGGCCGGGGGCGATGATCCGGTTCCGGTGGCCCCCGCAGGGGGTGTCGCGAGTGCCGCCGCCCCACGGCAGGACGGGACGTCCGGTGCCGACCTGATCATGCCGCTCGTCGCGGTCGGCGCGGCCGGGGTGCTCGCCGGGTACGGGTACCTGCGGCGCACCCGGCGGGCCCGGACCCGGACGACCCCGGCCACGGTGTCCGTACAACCGCCCGTGCCCGCGCCCGCCGAGTCGGAGCGGCAGGCGCGGGCCGCGCTGGTCCTGGCAGACGACTGCGTGCGCACCAGCCGGGAGGAACTGTCGTTCGTGTCCAGGCGGTTCGGGCCGCCGGAGACCGAACCGTTCGAGCGCGCCGTGCGGGCCGCGCAGACCGAGCTGACGGCGGCGTTCGCGATCTGGCGGCGCTACGAGGAGGGGGTGCCCGAGGACCCGGCGGCCCGACGGCAGGCGTTGGTGGGGGTGGCCGGGCGGTGCGCGGAGGCGGGCCGGCGGCTGGACGCGGCGGCGCCGGACCTGGACGGGCTGCGCGGGCTGGAGCGGGGCGTGGGCGAGGCGCTGGAGGTGGCCGAGGCACGCTTCCGGGAGCTGACGGCGCGGACGGCGACGGCCCATGTCACGCTCGCGGGTCTGCACGACCGGTACACGCCCCTGGCCGTCGGGTCGGTCACCGGATACGTCGAACAGGCCAAGGACCGGCTGGTGTTCGCCACCAGCCACCTCAACCAGGCCCGCCAGGCCGACGACGCGGAGGACGCCGCGCGGGCGGCCCGGCAGCTGCGTGCCGCCGAGGGGGCCGTCGCCCAGGCCGGGATCCTGGTGGGCGGGGTGGAACGGCTGCGCGGCCGGCTGGGGCAGGCCGCCGCGCTGGTCCCGGCCGCGCTGACCGGCGCCGAGGCGCGGATCGCGGCGGCCCGCACGGGGCAGGTGCGCTCGCTCGCCGCCGGTGAGCTGCACGCCCGCCTCGCCCACGCCGACGGTGTGCTGGCCGCCGTGCGCGATGAGCTGACGAAGGGGGCGTACGACCCGCTGGACGCGCTGCGCCGGATCGCGCGGGCGGTCGCGCGGCTGGAGGTGGGGCTGCCGGGCGTGCTGGACACGGCCGAGCTGCTCGTGGCACGCGAGGCCGTCGACGGGGCCGAGGACTTCGTCGCCGTGCACCGGGGGGCGGTGGGCGCACAGGCGCGGGCGCGGCTCGCGGAGGCGGTACGGGCGCTCGGCTCGGGGGACGTCCAACGGGCGGACCGGGTGGCCCGGCAGGCCCGGGAGCTGGCCGAGCGGGACGTACGGGCGCACGGCAATCCGTACGCCGGCACGGACAGCGAGGCCGCCGGGCTCGCCGGTGCGATCCTCGGCGGAGTCCTCCTGGCCGAGGAACCGGACGCCGGCCCCCCGACGAGCTTCGGCGGCCCGGAGACAAGGGCACGCCGCCGGCTCGGCTAGCCCCGTGCCGCCGCCGACTCGGCTAGCCCCGTGCCGCTGCCGAGATCGAACGCCCTCGGATCAGGCACCGCGGCCCGGCAACGGACGTGTCAGAAGAGGCTCAGCAGGGCCTCCGTGGGGTCGGTGAGGGTCTGGTCCGTGCCGGGCAGCGGGAGTTCGAACCACACCGTCTTGCCGCGCGGCGTCCTGCGGGAGCCCCATGCCGCACTGAGCAGCCCGACCAACTGCAGCCCACGGCCGCCCTCGTCGGTGTCGCGGGCTCGCCGGCGACGGGGCTGGACCAGGCCGGAGTCCCAGACCTCGCAGACCAGGGTGCGGTCCAGCAGGAGCCGGAGCCTGATGTCTCCCTCGCCGTACCGCAGCGCGTTCGTCACCAGCTCACTGACCAGGAGTTCCGTCGTGTCGACCAGCGACTCCAGATCCCAGCCGAGCAGCTGCGCGCGGGTGTACTCCCGGGCGCGGCCCACGCTGCGCGGCTCGCGCGGCAGCGTCCAGTCGCCGACGGACTCGGCGGGCAGGCCCTGAACGCGGGCCATCAGCAGGGCGATGTCGTCCTCACCGTGGTGGGTGTCGAGGGTGTTGAGGACGTGGTCGCAGACGTCCTCCAGCGGACGGGCGGGGTCGGTGAGAGCGCCGACGAACGCCTGGAGTCCCTCGTCCAGGGGGTGGTCGCGGGACTCGACCAGGCCGTCCGTGTAGAGGGCCAGGAGGGCGCCCTCGGGGAGTTCGACCTCGACCTCCTCGAAGGGTTCCCCGCCGACACCGAGGGGCATGCCGGGCGGCACGTCGAGCATCAGGGCAGGCTCGCCCGGTTCCACCAGTACGGGGGGAAGGTGGCCGGCGTTGGCGAACGTGCAGCGTCTGGTGACCGAGTCGTAGACCGCGTAGACGCAGGTGGCGAGGTAGACCTCGGAGAGGTCTGCGGCGCGGGGCTGGCGGGCGGTGCGGGTGGCCTGCTGGACGCCGCCGGGGGTACCGAGTCCGCGGGCGATCTCGTCCAGCGCGGAGAGGACTTCGGCGGGTTCGAGGTCCAGCAGGGCCAGGGTGCGTACCGCCGTACGCAGTTCACCCATGGCCACCGCGGCCCGCAGCCCGCGGCCCATGACGTCGCCCACCACCAACGCCGTACGGTGCCCCGGGAGTTCGATGACGTCGAACCAGTCGCCGCCCACCTCGGTGGCCGCGTTGCCGGGCAGGTAGCGGCAGGCGATGTCCAGGCCGGAGGCCTCGGGGTCGCCGGGCGGGAGCAGGGACCGTTGCAGTATCAGGGCGCGTTCGTGTTCGCGCCGGTACAGCCGGGCGTTGTCGATGCAGACGGCGGCACGTGCCGCCAGTTCGACGGCGAGGTCCCGGTCGCGGTCGCCGAACGGCTCGCTGCCCTTGGTCCGCGCGAACCGGGCGAGGCCCACGACGGTGTCGTGGGCGACCATCGGCACGGCCAGCGTGGACTGCACGAGGCCGCCCTCCTCGGCGGGCACGTGCTTCGGGCGGGCGGTGCGCAGGGCTTCCGCGCAGGGCGAGTTGAACGGGAAGTGGTGGACCGCGCCGACCGCGACGGGCTGGACGCTGCTCTGGAGGGGCACGTCGGCGACGGCGCTGGCGAAGGCGACGCGGCGCACCGCGGCACTGCCGTCGGCGAGGCCCGGCGGGGTCTCGTCGCCGGCGAGCAGCCCCTGGTAGAGGTCGACGGTGGCCAGGTCGCAGAAGCCGGGGACGACCACGTCGAGGAGTTCGCGGGCCGTGGTCTCCAGGTCCAGGGAGTTGCCGATGCGGGCGCCGGCCTCGTTGAGCAGGGCGAGGTTGCGGCGGGCGGCGGCTGCCTCGCGGGCGGCGGCGCGACGGGCGGTGATGTCGGTGCCGAGCCAGGCGACGCCGATGGGCCGACCGCTGCCGCTGTTCACGCGGTAGAGGTTGACGGACCAGTGCCGCCGCTCCTCGGAGCCCGGTACGAAACCCGTGATGTGCATGTCGGTGATGGAGTTGCCGGTCTCCAGCACTCGTCGCAGCGTGGCCGAAACCCGTTCCGCCTCGCCGCGCGCGAGATAGTCGTGAACTCCCCTGCCCCGGTGGTCGTCCGGGGTACCGCCGAAGATGGAGGCGAACCGCATGTTGGCGCGGCGGACTCTGAGATCGGGGTCGATCAGCAGAAATCCGAAAGGTGACTGGCCGAAAATCGCCTGCGAGGCGGCCAGGTCGGTCTCGATGCTGCGCAGGGTGCGGACGTCGACGACGATGCAGACGGCGGCCTTCTCGCCCTCGGCGGTCCGGGTGGGCATGACGTAGACCTCGGCGAGCCCCTCCTCGCCGCGTGTCCCGTCGGGCTCGTCCGGCATCCGGAAGGGGACCACTCCGGTCCACTCCCGCCCGTCGAGGATCTCCGCCATCTTGCGCTGGCCGCGCTCGCGCAGATCGGGGTCGACGAACACCTCTATGGGGTCCATGCCGACGGCACGTTCGGCGGGGATGCCGAAGATCTGCTCGGCGCGCAGCGACCACTGGTCGACCAGGCCGCCGGGTCCGATGGAGAAGGAGGCGACCTTGATGTAGTCGTAGATCGAGCCGGGCGGACTGCTCTGCCACATCGCGTCGCCGGGTGCCGCGGCGGCCTGGTCGGCCTGGTTCCTCGCGCCGTCCGACGGGTCCTCGGACTCCGTGGCCTTCGCTGGTATCCCGCTCACGCGAACCGTCCCCTCCAGCTCACCGCGTCCGGCACCGGTCACCGAATGGCGGCTGCCCGCAGTATCCAGCACTACGGCGCCGCACGACACGGTGTTCACGATCACAGCTCGGTCCAGGTTCTTTTCGGACCGCCGCATGGCAACACTTCCAGACTTCTAACCAGGGAACACGCCCTCGAATCACGTACTCCGGCATGGAGCGAGTGCGCGGGCCGCTCGATGGACGGCAGGGCCGCCGCTGTACACCCGTCGTGCCCCCGTATGCCCCCACCCTGCCTCCGTCTCACCCCCCGACACCCGTTACCTCGGCAGCCGTTGCCGGATCAGTGGGGGACCGCCAGTTCGAACCAGACGGTCTTTCCGGTCACGCCGGGCCTGGTGCCCCAGCGGCGCGAGGAGCCGGCGACGAGCTGCAGGCCGCGTCCGTGCTCGTCCTCGAGGCGGGCGGCGCGTTCGTGCGGGAGGTCCGGGAGCGGGTCGGAGACCTCCACGAGCAGCGGGTCACCGAGCCCGGCCGGGCGCACCAGCCGTACGCCGATGGGGCCGGCGGCGTACCGCAGGGAGTTGGTGACCAGCTCGCTGACCAGCAGTGTGGTGAGGTCGGAGACGCAGTCGAGGTCCCAGCCGTGCAGTTGGCCGCGGACCGCAGCCCGAGCGGTGCGCACGGCGCCGGGTTCCGCGGGAAAGACCCACTCGGCGCGGTCGCCTTCGGTGTCGATCACGCCGATCACTTCCCAGGACAGCGAACCCACCCCACGTCCGGTTTCGTGGGGTTAATGGGCACATACCCGATATTCCGGTTGTATTACCGCGCTGGGGTGTGCAGGAGGGCGCACTGTGGCACGAACGGCGTACGACACGCACGCCCCGCGGCCGGGCCGGGCGGCCCGTTCGGCGCACTCCCCCGTTCGCCCGGTGTGCCCCCGGCTCTGTCGGCGTGGTCCCGCGCCGGGTCGTCCGGGCGATCTCGCGGACCGCCGGGACGTCCGGGCCGGGCCAGGGCATCTCCCGGAGCCGGTCGGGGGCGATGCACGGGGCGCAGCTCACCGGACTCCGCCTCGGCGCCGACTCTCGGAACACTCTGTGCTGTCGGTCCGCTACTCCACATGCGCGGGTGCCGACCACCGGTCGGACAGTTCTGCGGGCGACGGAGTCTCGTCCCGGACCGCCCAGGCGCGTCGCCGTCCCGGCGCGGCATCGGTCACCGGGTCGAGGAGGGCCGGCCCGCACGCACCCGCCGAGCGGCTTGGGCCTTGCTCATCTGACGGTCGGTCATGACCGTCACCAGCGCCCGACAGGCCGTCACCACAGGGGCGTGGGCGCTCCCGCCCACTCGCGCCATGTCCCTCGGCACGGCCGCCACGGCTGACTCGGCCGGCGGCCCGGCAGGGACGGCATGATCTGCCGCATGCCCTCCGCGAGCCCGGACGGGATCTGCGTCATCCGCCGTGCGGGAAACCCCACGGAGAGCCGGAGGGCCGTTCCCAGGGCACGGTGATGTGTTCAGGCGACTCAGACGAGCACGCCGTCGGCCTTCAGGTCGTCGAAGAGCATCTGGTCGACCGGCGGCACCAGGTCCCGGTCGGCGTACGAGAACCAGGCCATCTCCTCGATCTCGCTGCTCGGCGTCAGGTCTCCCTGGTACTCGGCGGTGTAGCAGGCCATCCGCACCACTGTGCCGTCCGGGAGCCCGGGATCCCCTGCCTCGTACGTCCCCGCGTGGACGACCGTCTTCGGATCCAGCAGGACCGTCAGCTCCTCCTCGACCTCGCGCACCAGGGTCTCCAGGTCGCTCTCGACCCCCTCCCTCTTGCCGCCCGGGACGTAGAAGACGTCCTTTCCGCGCGGACGTGCGCACAGGATCCGGCCGCCCTCGATCCGCACCCAGGCCACCGTGTCGATCAGCACCGGCTGAGCCCTCTTCCCTCTCGCCCCGAACCTGGCCGGGAACGACCCTATCCGGGCAGGAGGACCAGGCAGGAGTCGAGTCCGTCCGGCCGGCTCGGGGGGCGCGCCGCGGCGCGCGGCGAGCAGGCGGCCACGTCGGGCAGGGCGGGCAGGGCGGCTCCGACCACCACGATCCGTTCGGTCATGAGGCGGAGCCCTACGGGTGCGCACAGGAGGTCAGTTCTGGGCGCGGTCCCCTTCCCCGTTCCGGCAGCTCAGGTACGCGTGCCGTCGCCGTTCTGGCCGATGCGCTCGACCCAGTAGACCTGCTTGTGGCCGCGGTCGTCGAGGCTGTCGGCGATCTTCTGGGCCTCTGCCCGTGTCGCGTACCGGCCGACGCGGTATCGATTGCCGTTGTCGTCCTGCCGTATGACGATCCAGGGCAGCGCGACCGTGCCCTCACTCATGGCTCTCACCGCCCCTGTCGCTTCGTTTGACACCGCCCCACCTGCTTCCCCTCCCGGTTCCGCGCAGTGCGCCACCCAAGGAAACCGCAATCCGCATATGCCCGAGCGTACGCCCTACCTTCACGCAGCGAACTCGGCTTTTCACAAAGAGGTACGCAACCAGCCAGAACACCAGGGGCGCACGATGCCGAACACGCCCCGGTGCATGACGCCGCCCACGGTCCGGAGCATGCCGGGCACACCGGGAGTCACCTGCGAGAACGGCCGGATTGCAACGGCGCCCGGACCGGACAGCAGGCCGCACGACCGGGGTACGCGCCGCACGGGTGTGCGCTACCTCACGCGGAGCGGGCGATGCCTCGCGCGGGCGTGCGCTCCTTCGCCAGGAACGTGCGCTATTTCACCGGCAGGTGGTACGCGACCCGGTAACGGTCGGCCGGGATCACCACGTCGGCGGTCTCCACCGGGCGGCCCGAGGCGTAGTACGTGCGCTGGACGACCATGACCACATGGCCGGGGACGCCGCCCAGGAGGTGCAGTTCCTCGGCGAGGCCGGGGCGGGCGCCGACCTCCTCGGTGACGTTGTCCACGATGACATCGATGGCCCGCATGCGCTCGACCACGCCCATACCGCCGAGCGGGCCCTCCTCGGGCAGCATCACGGGGGTGCGGCCGGTCACGGCGAGGGGCTCCCAGGAGGTCGAGAGCATCATCGGCTCGCCGGACTCGCGGAAGAAGTACTTGGTGCGCATGACCCGGTCGCCGGGCTGGATCGCGAGCCGCTCGGCGATGGCGGCGCCGGCCTCGGTCTGCTCGCTGCTGGACTCCCAGGTGCCACGCGCCGAGTCATCTGCCTGCTCCTGCCGGAAAGGCGTGGCCCCCCCGGCCGGACGGTACCCGGAGCGGGCGACCCGCCGGGGCACGGGCAGCTCGCGCACGTACGTCCCCGAGCCGGAGCGGCCCTCGACCAGCCCTTCGGCCATCAGCACCTTGCGGGCCTCCAGCGCGACCGTGTCCGAGACGCCGTACTCCTCGCGGATGCGGGCCTGGGAGGGCAGGCGGGTGTGGGGCGGCAGTGAGCCGTCGACGATCTTCTTGCGGAGATCACCCGCGACACGCAGGTAGGCCGGCTGCTCACCGAAAGTCACTGGCCACTCCCATCGGTTTGTACAGACAGCAACAGACTGGCAACCGCGGGTTCTGCCGTGCAAGCAAAGGCCAGAGAATCACTCGATGTGATGACGGGGCGCCGGGGAAGGCTCTGCCCAGGCACTCTCTCCCCGCCCCGCGCTCAGGCCATGCGGACGCGTTCCCCATGAATTTCGCTCCCGATGGAGTGCGGCGGCTCTCCGGGGTCTCTGTTTCGGGTGGAGGCCCTGGACTCCACGCAACGGACACCCTCGCAACGGACCTAACGCAACCGGATAGGGAGAGCAACAGCATGTGGCTGACTCAGCTGCTGGAGCGCAACCGGCAGTGCTTCGGCGACCGGGTGGCGCTGGCCGACGCCCGGCGGTCGCTCACCTGGGCGGAACTGGCCCACCGGGCCGAGGCGCTGTCGGTGACCCTGGGTGCCCTGGGCGTGCGGCACGGCGACCGGGTCGCGGTGCTCTCGCGCGACCGGGTCGAGGTGCTGGAGACCTACTTCGCGCTCGGCCGGATCGGCGCCCTGTTCGTGCCGGTCGACCCCGCCCTGGTGCCCGGTGAGGTCGCCGAGATCACGGAGCACGCCAAGGTCGCCGGGATCATCGGCGAGAGCGAACTCCTCGAACGGCTCGACACCGCACCCGGCACGGCCGGCCCCGACGCGCCCTGGCGGCTCTCCTTCGATGACTCCCGCCACCGGGACGCCGCCACCACGAGCCCCGCCGCGGCCCCCGCCTCGGCCGGCGAGGAGCCCGTCGTGCGGGCGGACGACCCGGTGGCCGTCCTGTACACCTCGGCGACGGCGGGGCACCCCAAGGGCGTCGTCGTGGACCACCGTTCGGTCAAGGACATCGCGCTCGGCTGGCTGGCGGTGGCCGCGCCGCCCGCGGAGGCCGTACTGGTCACCTGCTGCCCGCTGTTCCACGGGACGGTGGTGCTGACCCTCGCCCACCTCGCGGCCGGGACGACGGTGGTGATCCCTGGTTCGGACGCCCCGCCCAAGGACATCGTGGCGAGCGCCCAGCAGCACCGGGCCACCCACCTGTGGCTGGTGCCGGAGACGCTGCGCGCCCTGCTGGACCACCTCGGCACACACGAGGACGCCGCCCTGCCGGACTCGCTCACCGAGGTCCTCTACGGAGCCGCCCCCATGCCGGTCGGACTGTACGCGGCAGCCGCCCGCACGCTCGGCTGCGGCTTCCGCCAGGTGTACGGGCTGACCGAGGCCGGCGGCCCGTTCGTCACCCTGGCGCCCGCCGAACACCCGGACCCGCACGGCGACCTGCCCGACGCGCTGCCGGTCGGCCGGGTGATCCCCGGCATGTCGGTGCGCATCGCGGACGACGCGGGACGGCCGCTGCCGACCGGCGAGCGCGGCGAGATCCTGGTGCGCGGCGACGGCCGGATGCGCGGCTACTGGCGCGACCCCGCCGCCACCGACGAGGCACTGGTCACGGGCTGGCTGCGCACCGGCGACATCGGCCACCTCGACGAGACCGGCTGCCTGCACCTGCTCGACCGGAAGACGGACCTGATCATCCGGAACGGGCGCAACGTCTACCCGGCCGAGATCGAGCGTGTGCTGCGCCGGCACCCCGCCGTCGCGGACACGGCCGTGGTCGGTGTCGCCGACCCGGTGGAAGGGGAGGTCCCCCTGGCCCTGGTCGTCCTGGCACCCGGCGCGCAGGTCTCCCGCGACGACATCATGAGCCATCTGGCCGCCCGGACGGCGGCGTACAAGACGCCGAAGGACGTGCAGATCGTCGAGACCCTGCCGCGCAACTCCGCGGGGAAGGTGCAGAAGAGGCTCATCACCGCCTGAGTTCGAGCCGGCCTGAATTCGTATTCACCTGGAGGCCCTTCCGTCATGCACGCCGCCCCGCTGCTCGCGCCGAGGCGCCAACCGCTGTGGACACCCGCGGACTGGCGCCGCCGTCCGGCCACGCAGATGCCCGACTGGCCGGACGCGCAGCTGCTCCGCAGAGTCCGCGCCCGGCTTGCCGCCGCCGCCCCGCTCGTGGCGCCGCACGAGGTCCTCGACCTGCGGCGGCTGCTGTCGCGGGCCGCCCACGCCGACGCCTTCGTCATCCAGCTCGGCGACTGCGCCGAGACCTTCGACACGCCCGAGTTCGCCGGGACGGCCGCTCGGGTGCACCTGCTGCACAGCGCGGCCCGCACCGTCGAGCGGGCGCTGCACCGCCCGGCGATCCCCATCGGTCGGATCGCCGGTCAGTACGCCAAGCCGCGCTCCTCCCCCACCGAGAAGGTCGGCGACCTCGTACTGCCCTCTTTCCGCGGGCACTTGGTGAACGACCCGGCGCCCGATCCCGCGGCCCGCGTCCCCGACGCCATGCGCCTGCTCCAGGGCCACCGGCATGCCAGTGACGTACTCGGCCTGCTGCGGGAGCTGGCGGCTTCGGGCATGGCCATGCCGGGAACGCTGGCCAGTAGCGCGCCCGCCGTCTGGACGAGCCACGAGGCGCTGGTGCTCGACTACGAGGAACCGTTCGTGCGCCGCGACCCCGCCACCGGCCTGTGGTGCCTGACGTCGACCCATCTGCCGTGGATCGGCGCGCGCACCTGCGACCCGGACGGCGCGCATGTGCGCTTCCTGTCGGGCGTGGCCAACCCGGTCGGGGTGAAGGTCGGCCCGGACACCGACCCGGAGCAGCTGGCCGCACTGTGCGCCCGGCTCGACCCGGGGCACCAGCCCGGCCGGCTGGTGCTGATCTCCCGTATGGGCGCCGAGCGGGTGCGTACGGTGCTCCCGCCGCTCGTGGCGGCGGTGGCGCGGCTCGGGCATCCGGTGGTGTGGGTGTGCGACCCGGTGCACGGGAACACCTTCACCAGCGCCACGGGGCACAAGACCCGGCACACCGACACCATCGGCGAGGAGATCCGCGGGTTCTTCGCGGCGGTCCGGGAAGCCCGTGGCTGGCCGGGCGGCGTGCACCTGGAGGCCACCCACGCCGATGTGACCGAATGCCTCGGCGGTTGCCCCGCCGTGGCCGAGGGCGATCTGCCGCTGCGCTACGAGACCGCGTGCGACCCGCGCCTCAACGGCGCGCAGACCGCCCAGGTCATGGAGCTGGTGGCCGAGCTGTGCGGGGCGGGCTGAGCACGGTCCCGCGGATACGGGTGAGGGCCGTCGGACCCAGAAGGTCCGGCGGCCCTCACCCGTTCAGCCGTTCTTCAGCTGTTCAGCCTTTCAGCCGTGCAGCCAGTCCGGTCGTGTCGGCCGGTCACCGCTCAGGCGTCGAAGTCGAGTTCGACCTCCGTCGACACGGCCCGCGCACGGCAGGCCAGTGTGTAGCCGCGGTCCAGCTCCTCCTGGCCGAGAGCGTACTGGCGGTCCATCTGCACGCTGCCGCACACGACCTTGGCGCGGCAGGTGCCGCACAGGCCGTCCCGGCAGGAGTACGGCGTCTCCGGCCGGGCCCGCAGCACGGCGTCCAGGACCACGTTGTCCTCGGGTTCCATGGCGAACACGGTGGTCCGGCCGCTGAGCCGGGCGGTGATGCGCGCGTGGGCGGCCGGGGCGCTCCGGTCGACGGGCTCGGGGGCCTGCCTGCCGGGTTCGCCGTCGGTCGTGAAGAGTTCCAGGCGGATGCGGGAGGAGTCGGCGCCCCATTCCGCCAGGGTGCCCCGGACCCCCTCGACCAGACCCCAGGGCCCGCACAGGTAGAAGTACGTGCCGTCGTCGGGCTCGGCGCCGAGGAGTTCCAGCAGTCTCGGCAGCCGCTCGGTGTCGATGCGTCCCGAGAGCAGCGTGGCCCCCTGCGTCTCCTGGGAGAGGACGTTCAGGACGAAGAACCGGTCGACGTAGGCGTCCTTCAGATCGGCCAGTTCGTCGGCGAGCAGCACCGACATCGAGGTCTGGTTGGCGTACACCAGCGAGACCCGGCACGCCGGGTCCTCGCGCAGCGCCGCCGCCGCCATGCTCAGCAGCGGTGTGATGCCACTGCCGCCGGCGACGAGCACGTGGTGTGCGCCAGGGTGCTCGGCCAGCCGGAAGCCGCCGGTCGGCGGGCCGACCACGAGGGTGTCACCCGCGCCGAGCGAGGTCAGGGCGTACTCGCCGAAGCCGCCGTCCCCCAGACGCTTGACCACGATGCGCAGGCCGGCGTCGGGAGTCGGTGGCTGGGTGGGCGGGCTGCAGATCGAGTAGCTGCGGCGGATCTCCTTGCCGTCGGGGCCGCCGAGGAAGTGCCGGACCGTCAGGTGCTGGCCCGCCCGGTGGGCGAACGTGTCCGTCAGGTCCCTGGGCACGTCCAGGCTGATCGCGACGGCGTCGTCGGTGAGTTTGTCCACCGCCGTGACCCGCAGCTGGTGGAATCCCGTCGCACGGCGTGAGATCGTCGGGGTTTCGTTGCTGTCCTTCAATCGCCTGTCTCCATGCCGTGTCGTCACGTCGCTCTCATGTGCGCGAAGGTCTCGCGGCAGGCCGTGCACACCAGGATCGACTGGCACCGGGTCGCACCGAACGCACTCTGCGGGCGGGTCGCCGCGGAGCCGCAGTTCGGGCAGGGCACGCCGATCCCGATGCGGACAGGCAGGGGCGCGCCGGCCGGTCCCGGTGGCGCGATGCCGTTCTCGGCCAGCTTGCGCAGGCCGTCGGTGCTGATCCAGTCGGTGGTCCAGGCGGGCGAGAGCACCTGTCGCACCCGCCCGTCCGGATGCCCGCACCCGGCCAGCACGGCCCGGATCGAGCCGTGGATGGTCTCCATCGCCGGGCAGCCGGTGTACGTCGGCGTGATGGTGACCTCCACGACGCCGTCGTCCGCGAGTGCCACGTCCCGGATCACCCCCAGGTCGCCCAGGGAGATCAGTGGGAGTTCCGGGTCGGGAACCGCCTCGACAAGCCTTCTGACCTCGTCCACCGCGCTGCGGGTAGCCGTGGTCACCAGCTCGCTCCCGGGTACTGGCGGTGCACCGCCTGCAGCTCCGCCACCAGCGGGGCGAACGCCTCGGTGTGCAGCCCCTCCCGGCCGCCGCCCGCCCGCCAGCGGGGGGCGGGAACCGTCAGCCCCGCCTCGCTGAGCACGGCGCCCACGGACTCGTCCCACTCGGCGCGCAGCCGCGCCGGGTCGACACCGGTGCCGTCGCCGTCGAGCCGTCGTACCAGCTCGTCGCTGTCGAACAGCTCGGCCACGTACGGCCAGACCTGGTCGAGCCCCGCCTGCATCCGGCGGTGGCTCTCCTCGGTGCCGGCGCCCAGGCGGACGGCCCACTGCCCGGCGTGCAGACAGTGGTAGGCCACCTCCTTGGACGCCTTGGCGGCGAGCCCGGCGAGTACGGCGTCGGCCGACTCCTCCAGCGCGGTGTACAGCAGCCGGGTGTAGTGGGCGAAGACCAGCTGACGGGCGATGGACAGGCCGAAGTCGCCGTTCGGGATCTCCACCAGCAGGGCGTTGCGGAACTGCCGTTCGGTGCGGGTGTAGGCGAGGTCGTCCTCGCTGCGGCCCGTGCCGTCCAGCTCGCCCGCGTAGCCGAGCAGGGTGCGGGCGTGTCCGAGCAGGTCCAGGGCGATGTTGGCCATCGCCAGGTCCTCCTCGATGGTGGGTGCTCGGGTCACCCACTCGCACAGCCGCTGGCTGAGGATCAGCGCGTCGTCCCCGAGGCGCAGCGCGTACGCGGCGATGTCCGCTGCCGTCACCGCCTCTACGGCCTCAACTGTCATGGCCCCCCGCCTTGTTCAGGGCCACGTAGTGGTCCGGGTACCGGTACGGCTTGTCGGCCGCGTTGCTGAACAACGGGTCCTTCTCGTCCGGCGAGGACGCGCGTACGTCCTCGGAGCGCACCACCCAGATGGACACCAGGTCCCCGCGGCGGGTGTAGAGGTCGCGGGCGTTGGCGAGCGCCATGTCGGCGTCGGCGCCGTGGACGGAGCCCACGTGCTGGTGGGACAGGCCCCGACGCGGGCGGATGAACACCTCCCACGGTGCCTGTGATCTCGCCACCCGTCCGTTCATGGAGTGTGCCTCCTGTTTCTGTCTTCGTCCTGGTCTTCGTTCCCGCCGGGCGTCTCGTCCTGACGCAGGGAGTAGGCCTCCACGGCCTCGCGCACCCAGGCGCCGTTCTCATGGGCGGCCTTGCGGTGGGCCAGTCGCTGCTTGGCGCACTGCGAGTCGTCGGCGAGCACGTCGCGGAACTGCTGCCAGTCGATGGGGCTGAAGTCGTAGTGCCCGCGCTCCTCGTTCCAGCGGATCGCCGGGTCGGGCAGCGTCAGGCCGAGTTCCTCGGCCTGCGGCACGGCGTTGTCGACGAAGCGCTGGCGCAGTTCGTCGTTGGTGTGGCGCTTGATGCCCCAGGCGATCGAGCGCTGGCTCACCTGCGCCCCCATGGCGGCGGCGCGGGAGTCCTGGGCGCCGCCGGCCACGGTGTCCGGCGGACCGAACATCAGCGCCACGGCGGGCAGCCACCAGCGGTTGACGGCGTCCTGGGCCATCTGCTTCTGCTCGGCGGTGCCGCGGCACAGCGACCACAGCACGTCGTAGCCCTGCCGTACGTGGAAGGCCTCCTCCTGGCAGACACGCTGCATGGCGCGCGCGTACGGCCCGTAGGAGGTGCGGCACAGCGGCACCTGGTTGACGACGGCGGCGCCGTCCGTCAGCCAGGCGATCGCCCCGGTGTCGGCCCAGGTGAGGGCCGGGTGGTTGAAGGTCGCCGCGTACCGCTGGCGTCCGGAGTGCAGGGCGTCGAGCAGTTCGGCGCGGGTGACGCCGAGCGTCTCGACGGCCGAGTACAGGTAGAGCCCGTGCCCGGCCTCGTCCTGCACCTTGGCCAGCAGGCTGGCCTTGCGGTGCAGCGAAGGGGCCCGGGTGAGCCAGCCGCCCTCCGGCTGCATGCCGATGATCTCGGAGTGGGCGTGCTGCGCGAGCTGCCGGATGAGCATGCGCCGGTATCCGTCGGGCATCCAGTCCCGGGGTTCGACGCGCTCATCGGCGGCGAGGAGCGCCTCGAAGTGCTCGATCAGGCGCGCCTCGTCGTCCATGGTCGCGGTGGCCGAAGTGGCCGCGGTGGCCGCGGTCTGCTCAGCGGTCACCGGCGGTCTCCACTTCGGCGGAGACGGTGCGGGCACCTGGCACGGGCGCCGCCTCCGACTCCTGGAAACCGCCCAGGAAGCGCGAGTGGAAGCGCCGCAGCGGGCCGGGGGACCACCAGTTGGCCGAGCCGAACATCGCCATCAGCGACGGCACGAGCAGGGCGCGTACCAGGGTCGCGTCGATGATCACCGACAGGGCGGTGCCGAGGCCGAGCTGCTTGATGAAGACGAGGCGGGAGAGCGTCAGGACGCCCATGGGGATGCAGAACAGGACGGCGGCCAGCGTGGTGATGCGGCCGACCTTCTGCAGTCCGGTCGCGACGGCCTCGCGGTTCGGGATGCCGTGGTCCACGCCCTCCTTGATCCGGGAGAACAGGAAGACGGTGTAGTCGGTCGACACGCCCAGCGTCAGCGCCAGCAGGATGATCAGCATCGTCGGCTGGAGCGCGCCCTGGCTGCGGAAGTCCAGCAGGCCCTCGAGGTTCCCGTCCTGGAAGACCATGACCAGGATGCCGAAGGTGGCGCTGAGGGTGAGCAGGTTGGTGATGACCGCCTTGAGCGGCAGGACGACCGAACCGGTCATGGCGAAGAGGATGAGCAGCGTCGTCAGCGCCATCACGACGACCGCGAGCGGCAGGTGGGAGCCCAGGCTGTCCTGCATGGCGCGGAACAGCGCGGTATTGCCGGTGGCCTCGGTCGGGTACGGCGCCGGGGTGTCCTTGATCTCCTTCAGGGTGTCCTGGGCGTCGAGGGACAGGGGCGCCTTCTTCAGCGAGACGTCGGTCTGCCACAGGCCGTCACCGAGCTGGCGGGGCGGGGCGACCGCGGCGACCCCGTCGATCTGCTTCAGCTTGGCGGCGTACTCGGCGAGCTTCGGCCCGGCGTTCGCGGGCGCCTCCTGGATCAGGTTGACCGGGGACTGGAGCGAACCGGGGAAGTCCCGCTCGAGGGTGGCGTAGACCTTGCCCGCGTGCGAGTCACGCGGCATGGACGCGGAGTCGATGCCGGTGAACTTGATGCCGAAGAAGGGCAGTCCGAGCACCACCAGGACGACGCCCGCGCTGACGGCGGCGATGACGGGCCGCTTCATGACACCGCGCGAGAAGCGGTACCAGCGGCCCTCGGTCTCCGGTCCCTCGTCGGCGCGCTGCCAGCGCTTCGGCGCCCACTTGTTGATGCGCGTGCCGAGCACGGCCAGCAGGGCCGGCAGCCCGAGGAGGGCGAACACCAGGGCGCCGAAGACGGTGGCGATGCCGGTGACACCCATGGTGTAGAGGAAGCGCTGCGGGAACACGAGCAGGGAAGCCAGCGCGGCGGCCACGGTCAGACCGCTGAAGAAGACGGTGCGGCCGGCGGTGAACAGGGTGGTGCGCACGGCCTCCTTGGGGGACTGACCGCGGTGCAGTTCCTCCCGGTAGCGGGAGATGATCAGCAGGCTGAAGTCGATGGACAGACCGATGCCCAGCGCGAAGAGCAGGTTGAGGGCGAAGATCGACAGGTGCACGGTGGTCATCACCACGCCCATGACGCCGAGCGCCAGCGCGATGGTGCAGATCGCGCCGCCCAGCGGGATCAGGGCAGCGATCACACCGCGGAAGATGAACAGCAGCAGGACCAGCAGGATCGGGAAGCCGATCGTCTCGGCCTTGCCCAGGTCCTCGCTGGAGATGGTGCTGCCCTCGACGTTGGAGGCGGTGGGGCCGCCGAGGCTGACGCGGTCGCGCAGCTGCGGGTCCGCGTCGATCTTGTCCTGGAGGTCGGTGACCGCCTTCTTCACGGCGTCACCGGGCGCGAAGCTGCCGACCCCGGCGACGACGTAGGTCTCCTTGCGGTCGGCGGAGACCATCTGCGGGTTGTGCGTCGAGGCGTAGTCCCACACCGCCTTGACCTCGTGGCGGCTCTTCAACAGGTCGATGGCCCGGGTGACGACCGCGGGACGCTCGGCGGACTGCGGGTCGATGGGCTGGTCGGTCTTGACCAGGACGACGTAGCCCTGTTCCAGGTCCGATCCGCTGGCCTTCTCGACCTTGTCCAGGACCTTGACCGCGGCCGACTGGGAGTCGTCGTAGTCGTCCACACCCATCGTCATCTTGGTCAGAGAGCTGCCGCCGACGCCCAGTCCCACGAGTATGAGGACGCCGACGAGCAGCAGCAGACGCCCCGGCCTCCTCTCCATGAAGCCGTTGAGCCTGGTAAACACCTCGACCACTCCTTGTCTTTCTGTGTGTGCAGTGCCCCCAGAGAAGAAGGAGGCTGCAAGGAGGGAGATCAATCCCCGCTCCCCGCATCGAACTTCAGCCCGCTGACCGCCTCCTAAACATGTTTCGAAGGAAGTTTCCGAACCTGGGGAGTGAGATGGCGCGTTAGCGCCTCTCTCCTTACTGCGTACCTCATCCGCGGCATGCCGCTCCCGCAGTGATCCGGGCTGCCCGCGCACGCGCACCCTTCAGCTCTCTTGCACCAACAGCAGCTCCAGCGACGAGGAAGGAACGACGATCCCGTGGCTCCACAGGTGGGCTCCGTCACCGACGCGGCAGTACAGCCGTGGCTGCAGGCACTGCGCGACCTGGTCCCGATGCCGGAGAAGTACCGCCGGTTCGAGGTGGACCGGGCCGGTGCCCTCGCGCTGCTCGGCTGCCGCGATCTCGTGCTCGACGCCCTCGTGGCGGCGGGGATCCCGCACACCGGCAGCGGCGACGCGGTCCTGTTCGACTACAACGACCTGGCGAACGTCGCCCTCTACTCCGGCTCCATCACCAGCGTCCCGCTCGCCGGGCAGCGCATGATGATCCGCTACGCCTCCGCGGCCCCGGAGACATGGATCGCGCCCCGCAGCTGGGACGTGGAGTGGAAGCTCAGCTGCCGGAACAAGCAGTGCCCCGGCGGCCAGTGGCGGGTGGTCCTGCCGACGCCGGAGGTCTTCGGCGGACGCGTCGAGGAGCTGGCCTGCGACCAGGAGTCGGTGACGGAGGACGGCGTGCTGACCGTGACCGGCAGCCCGGCCGTGCGCCTGACCGGCCGCATCTCCACCGCCGGCCGGCACACCCCGCTGAAGTCCGCGGTGGCCCGCAGGCTCTTCGACGAGACGCTGGCCGAACTCCTCGACGGGCGCTTCCGGTTCCAGTGGATGCACCCGCGCCTGCGCATCGACCGTGCGGCGGTCGAGGAGATCAAGATCATGGACTGCACCGTGTGCTCCCTGCGCATGCAGCGCCAGGCGCTCGCCGAGGGACTCACGGTCCGCACCCGTCGCGGGCGGTTCCTCGGCGTCCTGGACGCCGAGCACTCGTGGCTGGAGGTGCTGGACGAGGACGACGTCTGGAAGCCGGTCGATCCGATCTTCGCCCTGCTCTCCATCCGGCACAAGCGCGCGCAGGAGGGCTTCGTCGACTTCTGCGCCGGTTCCGTACCCAGCCGTTTCCTGCCCTGGACGGTGGCCGCGGGCGAGCCGCTCGCCGAGCACCGCTGCCCGGTCGGGGACGGGGCCTGGGACAACACCTTCAGTGGCACAGCAGCGAAAGGCAACTCATGAGCACCGTACGGGACATGCTCGTCGAACTCACCGGTATGCAGGAGTTCGCGGAGAGCATCGGCGACGACGTCGACCTCAGTGCCAGCGGCATCGACTCCGGTGACCTGGTGCGTCTGGTCCTGCTCATCGAGCAGCGCACCGGCGTGGAGGTCACCGCGGAGGACATGGACGGCCTCTCCACGATCGCCGACTACGAGCGTTTCGTCGCCGAGCGCGGCAGCGCGGCTCAGGCGGGCGGCGCCTGATGTGGCTGACCCAGCTGCTGGAGCGCAACCGGCAGTGCTTCCCGGACCGTACGGCCCTGGTGGACGAGCGCCGCTCGGTCACCTGGGCCGAGCTGCACGACCGTACGGCCCGTATCGCGCAGGGGCTCGCCGGACTCGGCGTCCAGTCCGGTGACCGCGTCGCGGTGCTCTCGCTGGACCGGATCGAGGTTCTGGAGAGCTACTTCGCGCTGGCCCGCCTCGGGGCGGTGTTCGTGCCGGTCAACCACAGCCTGATCGCGTCCGAGGTGACGGGTATCACGGAGCGCACCGGCGCGAGTGCGGTCATCGGTGAGGCCGCTCTCCTGGAGCGGCACCCGGACCTGCCGGTCAAGCTGCGCATCGCCTTCGAGAGCGAGGAGTTCGCCGAACTGGCCGACACCCCGGTGAACGCGGCGCTGCCCGTGGTGCCGGACGACGCGGTGGCGGCGATCCTGCACACCTCGGCGACCACCGGCCAGGCCAAGGGCGTCACGGTCGACCAGGGCTCGTTCCGGGCCATCGCGCTCGGCTGGCTCGCCCTGGCCGCGCCCACCGACGACATGGTGATGGTCAACTGCTGCCCGCTGTACCACGGCAGCATGGTGGTCTCGCTGACGTACATGGCGGCCGGTGCCACCGTGGTGCTGATGCCGGGCTTCAAGCCGCAGAAGGCGCTGTCGCTGATCGAGGAGCACCGGGCCACGCACGTGTGGCTGGTCCCGCAGATGCTCCGCTTCATGCTCCAGACCAAGGGTCTTCAGAGCGCCGACCTCTCCAGCCTGCGGGAGGTGCTGTACGGTGCCGCGCCGATGCCGCTGGAGGTGTACAAGGAAGCGGCCGAACGGCTCGGCTGCGGCTTCCGCCACGTGTACGGCATGACCGAGGTCGGCGGCCCGTTCGTCACCCTCGGCCCGGCCGAACACCCCGATCTGCAGGGGGAGTTGCCCGATCAGATCCCCGCGGGACGGGTCATCCCCGGCATGTCCGCGCGTGTCCTGGACACCGACGACACCGAGCTGGGGCCCGAGGCCATCGGCGAGGTCGTCGTCCGGGGCCCGGGCATCATGCACGGCTACTGGAACGACCCGGCCGCCACGGCGGAGGTCACCGTCGACGGCTGGATCCGCACCGGTGACCTGGGCTACCTCGACCGCGCCGGCCGGATCCACCTGGTCGACCGGCGCAAGGACCTGATCATCCGGGCCGGGCAGAACGTCTACCCCGCGGAGATCGAGCGTGCCCTGCGCGCCCACCCGAAGGTGCTCGACGCGGCGGTCGTCGGCATCCCGGACGCCGACTACGGCGAGGTGCCGCTCGCGTACGCCGTGGCCGTGGAGGGCACGCAGCCGGCCGAGCTGATGAGCCACCTGGCCGGGCAGCTGGCCCCGTACAAGCGCCCCCGCCGCATCGAACTCATCGACGAGGTGCCGCGCAACCCCGCCGGAAAGATCCTCAAGAAGCTGCTGCGGACCTGACCGACGGCCGCCCGCGGCCCACGCCGCACGCCACCCGCTCAGCCATCACCCGCCACCCGCCACCCGGCGGCACCGTGCCCACTGGAAGGAACGAGATGGACAGGCCACTCGGGGTCGACATCCGATACACCTCGGAAGAGACCCTCAAGGTGTCCGACGACATCGAGCTGTACTACGAGTTGCAGGGCGATGAGGGACCGCACATCACGCTGGTCAACAACTTCTTCATCATCGCCCCGATCTGGCGCAACTACATCGCCGACCTGGCCAAGAAGAACCGCGTCCTCACCTACGACCTGCGCAACCAGGGCGCCTCGTCGCTGAAGGCCGACCTCGACTGGGACGACCACGTCACCGACCTGCTCGCGCTGCTGGACGGCCTGGGCATCGAGAAGACGTACCTGGTCGGCACCTCCACCTCGGCGTTCGTCTGCCGGGACTTCGCCGCCCGGTACCCCGAGCGGGTCTCCGGACTGATCATGGTGGGCCCCTCCTGCACGCCGTCGGACGGTCTCAAGCGCCGCGCCACCGAGCGGGCCTGCATCAACTCCCTCGCCAACGGCGGCACGGCGGCCCTGTGGGACCACCTGTACTCGCTCGTCTTCGCCGAGGACGCCATGCGCGCGATGGGTGCCGCGGGTTACCTGGGGCTGCGGGAGGCGTTCACCGCCATCCACCCGGCGGAGCCGCTGCTCGCCAACCTCAAGGCCGCGCTGCAGGCCGCCGAGGGCCCCGAGCTGCTCGCCCGGATCAAGGTGCCGACGCTGCTGCTCCTCGGCGACCAGGACCCGCTGTGGCACGAGGGCAACGCCGCCGAGGCCGGGCGTCTCATCGAGGACTCCACCACCGTCTGGCTCAAGGGCGTCGGCCACCTGCCGTACATGGAGGACAGCGACGGCTTCCAGGGCGCGATCCAGAACTTCCTGGACCAGCTCGCCCGGCGCGACGCCGAAGTCGCCCCCGAGTCCCGGGCCACGACGGCCGGCGCCGAGGACGGCGCCGACCCGGTGGTCGCCAAGCTCTGCGACCTGCTGCGCATCGTCGTCGCCGACCGCACCGACCTGCCGGAGACGGGCCTGGCGGACACCCCTCTGTCCTCCATCGGCCTGGAGTCCTGGGCCTTCACCCAGCTCCTCGGACACGTCGAGGAGGCCTTCGGCATCGAGTGGGACATGGACGTGCCCACCGAGGTCTTCGACAGCCTCGCCACCATCGCCGACTACCTGCACAAGCACCACGCCACCGCCGTGGCCGCAGTGATCTCCAAGGAGGAGAACCAGTAATGGCTTCGACTGCCAACCAGACCGCCACTCAGCACCTCGTCACGGGTGCCACCGGCTTCGTCGGCGGCGCCATGGCTCTGGAACTGCTCGTCCGCACCGACGCCGAACTCGTCTGCCTCGTGCGCGGCGAGGACGACAAGGCCGCGACCAAGCGCCTGCACGACGCCCTGGTCCACGCGGCCGAGGTCTACGACATGCGGGACCTCGTGCCGGCCGTGCTCGAGCGCACCCGCGCGGTGGCCGGCGACATGACCGATGTCGACGTGGCCGCGACCGCCGAGCGGATCGGCACGGTCGAGGCGGTCTGGCACGTGGCGGCCTCGCTGAAGTACGAGGACCGGCACGCCGACGAGATCGAGCTGATGAACGTGACGGGCGTGCACAACATCCTCGCCCTCGCGAAGGCCCTCGGCGAGCCGGTGTTCAACCACGTGAGCACCGCGTACGTGGCGGGCAAGCGCACCGGTCTGCAGAAGGAGACCTTCCCCGAGAACACCGAGTGGGCCAACAACGTCTACGAGGCGACCAAGACCGTCGGCGAGCAGGCCGTGCGGGACTCCGGGCTGCCGTGGCGCATCCTGCGGCCCTCCGTCGTGATCGGCCACAGCGTGACCCGGGCCGCCACCAGCTTCACCGGCCTGTACGGCTTCATTTCCTCCGTGCTGCGCTTCAAGCGCTCCGTGGAGGCCGATCTGGGCAACCTGCTGAGCCACCGCCGCGTCCCGATCATCGCCGACCCGGGCATCGAGTGCGACCTGGTCCCGGTCGACTTCGTGGCCCGCAACGGTGTGCAGGCCGGTCTCTCCGGCGAGCTGGGCCGGATCTACCACCTCAACAACTCCACCGCCCCCTCGATCGGCCTCATGATCGAGGAGACCTTCGACGTGGCGGGCCTGCGCGGGCCGCAGTTCGTGGACAACCAGGGCATGCTGACGGCCGTCGACAAGAAGCTCGACGACGGCATCCAGTTCTACGCCTCGTACTTCATCAACGGTAAGCACTTCGACCAGACGAACACCGACGCCGTGTGCGGCGCCGAGGCGTCCGTCTTCCCCATGGACCGCGAATCGCTCCGGGGCTTCATCCAGTGGTACATCGACCGCATCCGGGAGGACGGCCGGGGCGCCGCCCCCAAGCGCGCCGACTTCGCCTACAAGAAGTCGCGCACGCCGGCCTCCGTCGCCTGACGTCGGCCGCGCTCCCCCACCCGCACCCGCCGTACCAGACGTCCATCCCCTGAGAGGAGAACCAACGGTGCCGGTCCCAGCTGATCTGCCTAAGCCCGGAAAGCTGTTCTCGCTGGGACTGATGACCCAGCAGGCGGCAGTCCGCCACCCCGATTCGCTGTTCTACCTGGACAAGCCGTTCGACCTGGCACCGGAGCTGGGCATGCGGCCCACCTACCTCCAGGTCGCGGACCTCGTCGAAGACACCGCCGCCCGGCTGTACGGCCTCGGGGTGCGCGCCGGTGACGTCGTGGGCGTCTACAAGACCCACAACGCCGATCTCCTCTTCCTCGCCTGCGCGATCGCCAGGATCGGCGCGGTGCCGGCCATGCTCGCGCCGTTCCTGGAGTGGGAGACCGTGACGGTCATGATGGACCGGCTGAAGCCGGCCCACTTCGTCACCGACGCCGCCAAGATCACCGTGTCGGGGGAGCACGGCGACCGGCTGCAGTCCATCGTGCCGTCCGTGGTGCTGGCGCACGGCCGGGCCGCCGGGCTGTCCTCGCTGGAGGACGCCCCGGCGGACGAGCGCCCCCCGTACCACGACATCCCGGCCGACGACCCCGCGCTGATCACGCACACCTCCGGCACCACGGGCGTGCCGAAGATGGTCGCCGCGGCGCGGCGCGGCACTCAGCTGCCGATCAACATGCAGGCGCGGATCGCGCGTTGGCTGCGCTACAGCGAGACGTACGCGATGTGCATCTCCTTCGTGCACTCGCGCACCTTCGCGGCGCTGGCCACCGCCCTCGAGCTGGGCGTCGGCATCGCCGCCCTCACCGACGCGGACGTGGACAACGTCCGCAAGATCTTCCTGGAGTGCAGGCCGGGCGGCGTGGAGGCGCACCCGAACATGTACCCCCACTGGGAGGAGCTGGCGGAGGACCCGGACGGGCCGCTGGAGAGCGTGCGCATCTTCATGAGCACGTTCGACGCCATCCACCCGCGCAGCATCCGCGTGATGCTGAGCGCCAGCAAGCGGCGCTGGCCGATCTTCCTGCAGTCCTACGGCCAGACGGAGACCGGTCCGGTCACCATGCGCCTGTACACGCGCCGCAACGTCCTGCGTGCCGACGGGCGTTGCGTGGGCCACCCCTTCGTCGGCATGACCAAGGCGCGCATCAAGCCCCGGCCGGGCATCGACGACGGCACCCGGCACGGCTTCATCGAGGCCACCTCCACCGGCCTCGGCATCACCTACATCGGCCAGCAGGAGCTGTACGACGAGCGCCGCGACGGCGAGTGGTGGAACCTCCAGGACATCGGCTACAAGTCGCGCTGGGGCTGTCTGCACCTGCTGGACCGCGAGTTCGACCAGACGCCCGAACTGGCCAGCATGCTGGCGGCCGAGGACACCATCCTCGACCAGCTGCCCACGCTCACGGAGGCCGTCTTCGTCACACTGCCCGGCGGCATCCAGCCGGTGGTCTGCACCCGGCGCGACAGGCCCTTCGACCGCAAGGCGTGGGCCGCCGCCGTCGCCGGCCTGCCCAAGGTCGCCGAGCCGGTGCACATCGCCTGGGAGCACATGCCCCACACGGCCACCTGGAAGGTCAAGCGGAACGTGCTCGCCGAGCGCCTGGCGGACGGCACCATCCCGACTCTGGACGAGGTGAAGCCCCTCATATGACCGGCAACGCAGTGGGCGTCCTGCCCGAGGAGTGGGTGACGGACGGGGGTGTCCTGGTCGAACGGCGCCGCGTCGCGCTCGACGCGGAGATCGCCGCGCACCGCCTGGAGACCGCCCTCGACCAGCGCCGCGGCGCGCTGTTCACCTCGGACTACGAGTATCCCGGCCGCTACCGGCGCCGCGGCGTCGGCTACACCGACCCGCCGGTCGAGATCGTGCTGCGCGGTCTCACCCGCGTGGAGGTCCGCGCGCTCAACGCGCGCGGCGAGGTGCTGCTGCCCGTGCTGCGCCGTGCCGCGGAGAAGACGCTGGACGGCGTGGCGCCGCTGACGGACGGCGAGCATCCGGGCCTCGCGGGGACCATCGGCGACGCGCCGGGCCAGGACCTCCTGAGCGAGGAGGACCGCACCCGGCGCCGCAACGCGTTCGACTTCCTGCGCGCCGTGCAGGACGCGTTCGCCGGGTCGCCGGACCCCCATCTCGGTCTGTACGGGGCCTTCGGCTACGACCTGGTGCTGGCCTTCGACCCGGTGCCGCTGAAGCAGCGGCGCGACGAACACGACCGCGACCTGGTCGTGCACATCCCGGACTCGGTGACCGTCCTGGACCCGGTGGCCGGTACGGCGTTCCGCTACGACTACGAGTTCGAGGTCGAGGGCTCCGGCACCGCCGGGCTCGACCGGCGCACCCCGCCGGCGCCCTTCACCGGCCCGGCCTCCGGGGCTCCTGGCGCCGATCACGCGCCCGGGGAGTACGCCGAGCTGGTGCGCACCGCCCGGGAGCGGTTCCGGGTGGGCGACCTGTTCGAGGTGGTGCCCAGCCGCACCTTCCGACGCCCCTGCAACACCGCCCCCTCGGAGCTGTTCCGTACCCTGCGCGGGCGCAATCCCTCGCCGTACCAGATGCTGATGAACCTCGGTGAGGGCGAGTTCCTGGTGGGCACCTCGCCGGAGATGTTCGTCCGGGTGCACCCCCAGGAGGGCGCGGGCGGCAGGCGCTGGCGGGTCGAGTCCTGCCCCATCAGCGGCACCGCGGCGCGCGGGCGCGACGCGCTGGAGGACGCACAGCGGATCAGGGCGCTGCTCGGCTCGGAGAAGGAGGAGTCCGAGCTGACCATGTGCACCGACGTCGACCGCAACGACAAGGCCCGCGTCTGCGAGCCCGGCAGCGTGCGCATCATCGGCCGCCGCCAGCTGGAGATGTACTCCACGCTGATCCACACCGTGGACCACGTGGAGGGGATCCTGCAGCCCGGCCGGGACGCCCTGGACGCGTTCCTGACGCACATGTGGGCGGTCACCGTCACCGGCGCGCCCAAGCGGGCGGCGATCGCGTTCATCGAGGAGCACGAGCGCTCCCCGCGCCGCTGGTACGGCGGGGCGGTCGGCCGCATCGGCTTCGACGGCACCCTGGACACCGGGCTGACCATCCGGACCGTGCAGATCCGCGACGGGCAGGCGGTGGTGCGCACCGGCGCCACGCTGCTGCACGACTCCGACCCCGCGGCCGAGGAACGCGAGACCGAGCTGAAGGCGCTCGCCCCGCTGGACGCGCTGGAGCGGCCCGCGTCGAGGACGAGCCGGGCGACGGGCTTCGGCCTTACGGCGCCCCTGGCGTCGGCACGGCCGGACGTGCGGGTGCTGCTCGTCGACCACCAGGATTCCTTCGTCCACACGCTGGCCTCCTACTTCCGGCACGCCGGCGCGCAGGTCTCGACGTACCGCAGCGGCTTCGACGAGGACCTGGTCGACGCGCTCGACCCGGATCTGCTGGTGCTGTCGCCGGGGCCGGGACGCCCCTCGGACTTCGACACCGCGCGCACGCTGCGGATGGCGGAGGAGCGGCACATCCCGGTGTTCGGCGTCTGCCTGGGACTGCAGGCCATCGTCGAGTACCTGGGCGGCGAACTGGACGTGCTGGAGCGGCCGTTCCACGGCAAGCCGTCGACGATGCACGTCCGCGGCGACGGCGGCACGGTGCTGGCGGGCCTGCCCGAACGGGTCACGGTCGGCCGCTACCACTCCCTGTACGCGAACCGGGCGGCCCTGCCGGCCGACCTGCGTGTCACGGCCGAGACCGCCGACGGGGTGGCGATGGCCGTCGAACACCGCAGCAGGCCGCTGGCGGCCGTGCAGTTCCACCCCGAGTCCCTGATGACCCAGTTCGACGACCACGGCCTCGCCGTGATCAACAACGTGGTGGCCGGGTTCGCCCGGCGCCCGCGGCTCGCCCGCGTGTGACCGGCCGAGAAGAGCCGAGAAAGAAGAGAGGCAATTCGACGATGGCGGCAACAGTTACCGACGTCCAGCGGGTCTGGACGGCGCCCGGCGAACTCGCCGACGACAACCGGCGCGAGTTCACCGCGATGCTCCGCTACTGCCTCACCGAGGCCGGCAGCCACCAGCTGTTCCTCGAGGACGTCCCCCGGGTCGAGTTCTCGGCCGCCGACGCCGAGCAGGCCGACCGGATCGAGCGGATGATCGGCGAGGCGTACCGGCGGTTCGGCGGCCCGGTCAAGCGCCGCAGCAGCAACAAGCTGGACCAGTGGGACCTGCCCGCGACGCCGAGCGGCACCGCGCGGGAGGAGGGCCGCATCGGGCCGGGGCTGTTCGTGGGCGGCCCGAAGACCGCCAGGCTGATCCGGGCCCTGGAACGGCTCTTCGGCGAGATGGCCACGCGGCTGGGCGCCGACGAGTACACGGTGCCCGCGATGGTGCCGTGGTCGACGCTGGAGAAGGCCGACTACACCCACAACTTCCCGCAGCACGTCACCGCGACCTCGGTGGTGCGCGCGGACCTGGACGCCCTGGACCGGTTCTCCGCCGCCAAGGACCAGCGGGCGCGGGAGGCGGAGCTGGAGATCGCCCCCGTCGTGCTCGCCCCGGCCGTGTGCGTGAGCCTGTTCGAGCGGTTCGGCGGCACCCGGCTGACCGAGCCGCTCACGGTCACGGCGACGGGCCGGTGCAGCCGGTACGAGGGCCAGACCGACACCTCGCCGACCCGCCTGTGGTCGTTCAGCATGCGGGAGATCGTCTTCCTCGGCGACCGTCCCTCCGCTCGGGCGTTCCGTGAGGCCGTGATCGAGGAGCTGGTCCGGCTGGCCACCGAACTGGCGCTGCCGTGCCGGGTCGCGCCCGCCGGGGACCCGTTCTTCACCAAGGAACGCCCGGAACTGGCCAACTTCCAGGCGGCCATGGACGTCAAGTACGAGCTGGTGGGCCGTATGGCCCACGACGGATCGGCCGTCGCCGTCTCGTCCCTCAACTACCACAACCAGCACTTCGGCAAGGGCTTCGAGATCGGCTTCGGCGACCAGCCTGCCTTCTCCGTCTGCCTGGGCTTCGGTCTGGAGCGCTGGGCCGAGTGGCTGTCGGGCTACCTGGACGACGACCCGGCCACCTGGCCCGCGCTGCTGCGCGACCGGTGCTGAAGAACACCCTCGTCGGGGCGCAGGCCGAGCGATTACTGCTCGGCCTGCGCCCCGACGTCGAGAAGTACGGCCTCTGCCTGGGCGTGGCCACGGCCGGCGAGCCGGATGCCGTACCGGCCGGTCCCGGGGAGGAACGCCTCCTGCGCGACATGCTTCCCGTGCGGCGCCGCGAATTCACCGCCGGACGGTGCGCGGCGCGCCGCGCGCTGGCCCGCGCGGGCATCCCGGCCGGAGAGATCCTCAGCGAGGGTCGCCGGCCGCGCATGCCTGCGGGCAGCGTCGGCTCGATCACCCACTGCGCGGACACGGCAGTCGCCGTCGCGGCTCCCCGGCAGCGCTACCGCTGCCTCGGCGTCGACCTGGAACTGCGCCCACTGCCCAGTGAGGCGGCCCGCCTGGTGCTCTGCCAGGACGAACGGGCCTGGATGAACGACACCGCGGGCGACGCGGCCGAGTCCGAACGGCGTCTGCTGGCCGCCTTCTCCGCGAAGGAGGCCGCCTTCAAGGCGTTCTCCGTGCTGCTCCCGCCCGGCGAGGCGCCCACCATGCTGCTGGGCATCGCCCTTGACCCCACCCCGTCCGGCTTCCGAACCCGCCCCCGACGCCTGCCCGGCCCCGTACTGGACGTCATGGTCCACCCGGTGGGCCCCGGGGTACTCAGCTGGACGGCCGTGCCGCACGACGCCTGCACCCCACCGGCCGGCCTCAGCCGGTGACGCGGCCCCCACTCACCCGCCTCGGCACGGCGCCCCACCGCAGACGAACCCGCCGCACGGCCCCAGCCACCCACCGCTCCCCCTCCTCGGCGATCGGCGGCCACAGATCGCGGCGGAAGGCCGAGGCCCCGCCCGGTTGCGAGGCCCGGCGCAGGGTGTCGATCACGTCCGGGGTGGGCAGCGCGAGGTGTGCCGACCGTGCGCGCCCTTCTGGCTGCGACCCCGCGAGCGGTACGGCAGCCCGCGCCGCGACTCCGCGTACAGGCGCTTGCTCGCGCCCGGAAGGCACGTACACCAGGCGCCCGTCGCGGCGGGTGAAGGTGCCGCCGCGGCCCACGGTGAACAGCGCCGTGAGCCTCCGAGTGGGGGACGGTGAGCGGACAGCCCCGGGGCTCCTGCCCGAGGGGCGCCTGCCCGAGGGGCGCCTGCCCGAGGGGCGCCTGCGGCACTGATCGAGCATCGGTCGACATCCCTGAAGAGCCGGCTCGGGACCGCACCACCCCGCCGCATCAGGCGGAACGCTGATGCCACGCGTTCTGGAAGTTCCGCCGGGCCCGGAAGAGCCGCGAGCGGACGGTACCGACGGGCAGTTCGAGGATGGTCGCCATCTCCTGTTCGTCCATCCCGTAGTAGGCGCGCAGGGTGAGCACCTCACGGTGGTAGTCGGGCAGCCGGTCCATCACGTCGGAGACGTCGACGGAGACGAACGGGTCGGCACTGTGGTGCGTCTCCGACAGTTCGTCGGTCGCGCGCTGCGCGACCCGCTTGGAGGTGCGCACGGCCTCGCGCGTGGTGACCGCCCTGACCCAGCTGTAGAAGGCCGAGGGCTCCCGCAAGCTGTGGATCCCCCGGTATATCGCCAGCAGCGCCTCCTGCGCGGCGTCGGCACTGTGCGTCTGGGCGATGGGCTGGCAAAGCCTTCTGACGAATGGGGTGACATGGAGAAGCAGGTCGTCCATGGCCCGCTCGTCCCCGCTCTGAGCGCGCTTCAGCAGGGTGGTGACATCACTGACAACCTGGTCGTTCTGGTGACTCACTTCGAGCATGCTCCTGAACTCAGTATGGCAATGCAGATTCCTGGCATGCGGACGGCAGCCGACGGCGAAGGCACGGTTCCGAGCCGGAAGGCAGACACGGCTGTGAACCGGAGAAGGTGCGAGCACTCAGGCACTCGAACAGGCCCGACGCGAAAATGTCCGAAATGCGATGCCATTTCGGAGGCAGTTCGCTCAGCGCCTCACACCGAAAGGGTTCACCCACCCGTAAAAATCGCGAGAACGGGCGGCAACTTCACACCCGGAACTCGAGATTCACTCGATACAGCGACTATTCACGCTCTACCCCCGTAAGACGCATCGCCAAAACGGAAAAGGAACCGAGGAAGCGCGAAAAGGCCCTCGGCAAGATCCATCGTCCGGACGCCACTCTAGGGATTCGCAACCCGTGGCGTCGGCATCCACCCCTGCGGAAACAAGTCATGGCGGATCCATGCCAGACAATCAATATGCCCTTTTCGCTCCCGCGCGCTCCCACCCGGCGAAGTGCGCACACCCGTCGCGCACAAGCCCCGCACACCGTCAATACCCCTTGCAGCCAGCACAGTTGACGGTCATGCGGCCGCCGGCCGAGCGCGTCGCACCTCGACCCCCCGTGCACCGCTCGCTCACTCACCGTGAAGTGCGTCTCACTTGGCGCTCTGACGGCCGCGGGCAGTCGCACCGGCAGATTGGCCATGCCAGATTAGGCACTTGAGCAGCCGTCAACTCAACCGATAGCGAATCTAGGGAGCGAATCGTGGGGCAGGGCACAGATCCCGCCGCCAGGAACGAGATGTCCGAGGCTTCGAAGCTCGTCGTCTACCTGGAGCTGCTCGCCCGGGGCGAGGTGGAGTCGGCGGCCCTGGCCCGCGAGTTGGGATTGTCCGACCGTGAGGCCGAACACGCGTGGTCGGCGCTGGAGAACCTCGGCCTGATCGGGCGGATCGAGCGGAAGAACGAGCTGATCGTCCCGGTCTCGCCGGAGGCCGCCCTGCTGCGCGTACTACGCCGCCAGCGGACGCTCATCGAGAAACGGGTCCAGGAATTCCAGCACCTGGAGGAGGCCGTCGCATCCCTGGTCGACGTGTACATCCCCGCGGTCTCGGCGGAGCGGTCGGAGATCCAGGTGAGCATCGTCTCCGGCCGGAACCAACTGCTCCAGGCGCTCAACGACCTCTCCGACAGCGCCCAGGAGATCGTGTCGTTCGTGTACTCCGGCCCGACGCCTCCGCTGCTCGAACTCCGCCGGATCTTCAGCCTCGACCGGCACCTCATCGAACGCGGTATCACCGTCCGCCGCCTCCACCCCCTGCGGCACGCCACCGCGCCGGGCGGCGCCGCCCACTTCGGCAACCTCATCGACATCGGTGTCGATCTGCGACTGACCCCGATGGTGCCCATGGACATGTTCATCGCGGACACCAATCTGGCGCTGCTGCCGCTGGACCCGGAGGACCCCGACGAGGGAATGACCGTGCTCCGCGGAGCCCGACTGGTCCGCTCATTCGCAACCATGTTCGAACATATCTGGCAGGGCGCGACGCCGTACGCCACCACCAGGACGGACAGGGACGGCCTGAAGCTGACCGACGAACAGGCCGTCATCGTCCGCATGTTGGCCGAAGGCGTGAAGGACGAGAAGATCGCCCGCAACCTCGGTGTCTCCACCCGCACCATCAGCCGCTACATCGCGGAGTTCATGCAGCGCCTCGGGGTGACCAGTCGCTTCGCGGCGGGGGCCCGCGCCGCCCAGCTGGGTCTGCTCGACCCGGAACCGTTCGGCGCGGACAGGTACAGCAGCCGCTGAACCGGATGGTGAGCAGTGGCCGATACGCGTCCATGGAGAGACCCGGTGTGACCGAGCCCACCCGTTCACGGTGCCGCCGTCCAGTAAGTTACCGCCCGGTAAGTCATGGTGCGGGGTCAGAGAGAGGAGCAGGGAGCCGATGCAGATCGCCGCGATAGTGGTCTCACTGGGTGTCAGCGTGGCCGGTGTCGCGCTGTTGGCCCGGGCCGCGCTGTATGTCTACCGGTTCGTCAGACTCGGGCAGCCGGTGCCCGTCGGCTCCCGCACGAACGACCCAGCGCAGCGGTCGGTGACGCTGGTCAGGGAGTTTCTGGGGCACACGCGGATGACGCAGTGGCGGCTGATCGGCTTCGCGCACTGGTTCGTCGCGATCGGTTTCTACACCCTGCTGCTGAGTCTGGTGTCGGCGTACGCGGAGCTGTTCGACGCCCACTTCACGCTGCCGGTCGTGGGTCGCTGGGCGGTGTACGAGGTCTACACCGAGGTGCTGGGCCTGATGTGCGCGGTGGGCTGCGGGACACTGCTGGTCGTCCGGCTGCTGAGCCGGCCCGTGAAGCCGGGCCGCAAGTCCCGGTTCGCTGGCTCGACCGCCTGGCAGGGCTACTACGTCTCGTGCACGATCGTCGCGATCGGTGTGTGCATCGTGATGCTGCGGGCCCTGGACGGCGCCCTGCACCCGTCCGGCTACGACGTCCACCACCTGGTCTCACACCCCATCTCGCTGGCGCTGAAGGGGCTGAGCAGCCACACGCTGGAGAATCTGGTCTACCTGTTCGCGGGCCTGAAGGTCACGGTCTCGCTCGCCTGGGCGTGCACCATCGGCCTCAACCCCAG
>NZ_JAINVF010000025.1 GCF_020400585.1 Streptomyces sp. NK08204
TCCTTTTAAAGCTCCGGCTCTTGGGCACACAGCCCGAGAGCCGGAGCTTTTTTGCGTTGAGGTAGGGTCAGGGGGCACCGTTGACTCGTTTCGCACAGGAGGCCCCCGGGTGGAGGTCCAGGAGACCCGTGTCCAGACAGACCGGGTCCTCACCATCCCCAACATCCTCAGCATGGCCCGGCTCGCCGGCGTGCCCCTGTTCCTGTGGTTGATCCTCAGGCCGGAGTTCGGAGGCCCCCACAGCGATGGGTGGGCCCTTCTCGTGCTGGCACTGAGCGGAGTCAGCGACTACCTGGACGGCAAGCTCGCCCGGCGCTGGAATCAGATCAGCAGCCTCGGCAGGCTCCTCGATCCGGCCGCCGACCGGCTGTACGTCCTTTCCACACTCCTCGGTCTCACATGGCGGGACATCCTGCCGATCTGGTTGACCGCAGTACTGCTCCTGCGAGAACTGGTTCTGCTGGTGATGGTGGGTATCCTCAGGCGCCACGGATATCCGCCGCCCCAGGTGAACTTCCTGGGGAAAGCCGCTACCTTCAACTTGATGTATGCCTTCCCGCTCCTGCTCCTCAGCGACGGAAGTGGTTGGATCGCGTCACTCGCCGCTGTTTTCGGATGGGCGTTCGCCGGATGGGGTACAACCCTCTACTGGTGGGCAGGAGTGCTCTACATGGTGCAAGTCCGCCGATTGGTTCGTGCGGACGCCATGGCCGATTGAGCTCAGCGATTGTCCGGACGTAGCGCTTCGATGGCCCGTGATGGAAAAGTGCGGGACAATCTGAACGGGTGAAGTCGGCTAGACCGTCGTCTCTTGGAGGAGGACGCTTCCGACATGAAGGCCGTCGTGATGGCCGGAGGCGAAGGCACGCGCCTGCGCCCCATGACCTCTAGCATGCCCAAGCCGCTCCTGCCCGTGGCGAACCGCCCGATCATGGAGCACGTGCTGCGGCTGCTCAAAAAGCACGGACTCAACGAGACCGTTGTCACCGTGCAGTTCCTGGCATCGCTCGTCAAGAACTACTTCGGCGACGGCGAGGAGCTCGGAATGGAGCTCACGTACGCCAATGAGGAGAAGCCACTCGGTACCGCCGGAAGCGTGAAAAACGCCGAAGAGGCGTTGAAGGACGATACTTTTCTCGTCATCTCCGGTGATGCCCTGACCGACTTCGACCTCACCGATCTGATCAATTTCCACAAGGAGAAGGGCGCACTGGTCACGGTCTGTCTGACCCGTGTGCCCAATCCGCTGGAGTTCGGCATCACGATCATCGACGAAGAAGGAAAGGTCGAGCGTTTCCTGGAGAAGCCGACCTGGGGGCAGGTCTTCTCCGACACGGTCAACACGGGCATCTATGTCATGGAGCCCGAGGTCTTCAACTACGTCGAGCCCGACGTGCCCGTCGACTGGTCCGGCGATGTCTTCCCGCAACTGATGAAGGAAGGCAAGCCCATCTACGGCTACGTCGCCGAGGGCTACTGGGAGGACGTCGGTACCCACGAGAGCTACGTGAAGGCCCAGGCGGACGTCCTCGAAGGCAAGGTCGACGTCGACATCGACGGATTCGAGATATCCCCGGGCGTATGGGTGGCCGAAGGCGCCGAGGTGCATCCCGACGCGCTGCTGCGAGGTCCGCTGTACATCGGCGACTACGCGAAGGTCGAGGCCGGCGCGGAGATCCGGGAACACACCGTCGTCGGGTCCAACGTCGTCGTCAAGAGCGGTGCTTTCCTGCACAAGGCCGTCGTGCACGACAACGTGTACGTCGGGCAGCACAGCAACCTCCGCGGCTGTGTCGTCGGTAAGAACACCGACATCATGCGCGCCGCCCGGATCGAGGACGGCGCCGTCATCGGCGACGAGTGCCTGATCGGCGAGGAATCGATCGTTCAGGGCAACGTCCGGGTCTATCCGTTCAAGACCATCGAGGCCGGTGCCTTCGTCAACACCTCCGTCATCTGGGAGTCCCGCGGACAGGCAAACCTCTTCGGCGCCCGTGGCGTGTCCGGAATCCTCAACGTGGAGATCACACCCGAACTGGCCGTGCGGCTGGCCGGCGCCTACGCGACGACCCTCAAGAAAGGCTCCACCGTCACCACCGCCCGTGACCACTCCCGAGGCGCCCGTGCGCTCAAACGGGCCGTCATTTCCGCGCTCCAGGCCAGCGCCATCGACGTACGGGACCTGGAGAACGTGCCGCTGCCCGTGGCACGGCAGCAGACCGCGCGGGGCAGTGCCGGCGGCATCATGATCCGGACCTCCCCGGGGGTCCCGGACTCCGTCGACATCATGTTCTTCGACGGGCAGGGAGCGGACCTGTCGCAGGCCAGCCAGCGCAAGCTGGACCGGGTTTTCGCGCGCCAGGAGTACCGGCGGGCGTTCCCCGGCGAGATCGGTGATCTCTACTTCCCCGCGAGTGTCTTCGACTCGTACACCGGCTCGCTGCTGCGCAATGTCGACACGACGGGCATCGCCGAGGCCGGGCTGAAGGTCGTCGTGGACGCCTCCAACGGCAGCGCCGGACTGGTCCTGCCCAGCCTGCTCGGCAAGCTGGGAGTGGACTCGCTGACCATCAACCCCGGCCTGGACGAGTCCAGGCCCACGGAGACGGCCGAGATGCGCCGGAAGGGGCTGGAACGGCTCGGTGAGATCGTGGCGTCCTCCGGAGCCGCGTTCGGCGTCCGGTTCGACCCTGTGGGCGAGCGGCTGTCGCTCGTGGACGAGAAGGGCCGGATCATCGAGGACGACCGGGCGCTGCTCGTGATGCTGGACCTGGTGGCGGCCGAGCGGCGCAGCGGCCGGGTGGCGCTGCCCGTGACCACGACCCGGATCGCCGAGCAGGTGGCCGCCTACCACGGCACCCAGGTCGCATGGACCACCACATCCCCCGACGACCTCACGCGCGTGGGGCGTGAGGAAGGGACCATCTTCGGCGGCGACGGTACGGGCGGGTTCATCGTCCCCGAGTTCAGCGGTGTCTACGACGGCACGGCGGCCTTCGTACGGTTGATCGGGCTGGTCGCGCGGACGCAGCTCACGCTGAGCCAGATCGACGCGCGGATTCCGCGGGCGCATGTCCTCAAACGGGATCTCGCGACACCGTGGGCCGTCAAGGGACTGGTGATGCGGCGGGTGGTCGAGGCCGCCGGAGACCGCTTCGTCGACACGACCGACGGCGTGCGGGTCGTGGAGACCGACGGGCGCTGGGCGCTGGTGCTGCCGGACCCGGCCGAGGCGGTCACGCATTTGTGGGCCGAAGGGCCCGACGACGCCTCCGCGCAGGCCTTGCTGGACGAGTGGTCGTCCGTCGTGGACAGCGCCGGACGGTAAAACCCGCAGCACGCGTGCGTGCCGGACACGTGTCTCCCCGGGGGGCCTGTCCGGCACGCCGGTGGGGCCGTTCGAAGGTACTGCTCGCGACATGCGACGATGTGCGGCATGCCGCAGCAACCCCCCATTCGGAGCAGCCCCACCCGGCCGCGTCCGGACGCGTCGATGTCGTTGATCACCAACGTCATGGACCACAGCCTCGACGACGGGTACGCCGAGGCCGCAGCCCGGAAGCAGTCGCAGGGCGAAGGCGGCATGCCGAAAACGCTCAGGGCGAAACTGGGGCTGGCCGTCGGCCTGGTCCTCGCCGCACTGGTCGTCACGGTGGGCGCGGCCCAAGCGCGCGTCGCGGCGCCCGTGGTGGCCAAGGAGCGCCAGGAGCTGATCGACCGCATCGACCGCCAGACCTCGGACGCGGACAAGCTCGAGCGCACCGTGGACAAGCTGCGTGATGATGTCGCCGCGCGCCAGCGGGCGGCCCTGAAGCGCAGCGGTGGGAATCCGCCCCTGGTGGACATCCTGTCGGGTGCCACCGCGGTGCACGGACCCGGTGTCAAGCTGGTCGTGGACGACGCCAAGGAAGCCAGCACCGGAGGCGACGGCACCGACCCGCGCGAGACCTCCGGGTTCTCCGACAACGGGCGGGTACGCGACCGTGACATGCAGCGCGTGGTCAACGGTCTGTGGTCCTCCGGCGCCGAGGCCGTCTCCATCAACGGGCAGCGGCTGACGGCCCTGTCCGCGATCAGGGCTGCGGGGGACGCGATACTGGTCGACAACAAGCCGCTGGTGCCGCCGTACACCGTGCTGGCGGTGGGGGACGGGGAAAGGCTGAGCACCAGGTTCCAGAACAGTGCCGACGGCCTCTACCTGCATGCCCTGGAGGAGAACTTCGGCATCCGCGCCACCATCTCCACACAGGGCGACGTCACGCTGCCCGCCGCACCGAGCCTGACCGTACGCACCGCACAGCCGACCACCGAGAAATCTGAGAAGGGCACATCGTGATCGCCGTACTGGGCCTCGTCGTGGGAATCGTGGCCGGCCTGTTGGTCCGGCCAGAGGTTCCGGCGGTCGTCGAGCCGTATCTGCCGATCGCCGTCGTCGCGGCGCTGGACGCGGTCTTCGGTGGCCTGCGGGCCATGCTCGACGGCATCTTCGACGACAAGGTCTTCGTGGTGTCGTTCCTGTCCAACGTGGTCGTGGCCGCGCTGATCGTCTTCCTCGGCGACAAGTTGGGCGTGGGCGCGCAGCTGTCCACGGGTGTCGTGGTGGTCCTGGGTATCCGGATCTTCTCCAACGCCGCGGCGATCCGACGGCACGTGTTCCGGGCGTGAGACCGATGAGCGACGAGAACAAGCGCCCCGGGCAGAGTGGCCGGCCCGAGAACAACGAACGGCCCGAGCAGAACGAGTGGTCCGAGAACAGGCTGCGCAGGGAGTTGCCCGACGAGGTGCCCGCGCCCGTCCCCGCGGGCGGGCAGCCGTCGGCGGAGAAACACGAGGACTCGCTGACCGGCCGGCAGCGGCTGGTCAAGGGCCTGTGGCCGCCGCGTGTGACGCGGGCCCAACTCATCGTCGCACTGCTGCTGTTCGGCCTCGGCTTCGGCCTGGCCGTGCAGGTGGCGTCGAACAGCGACAGCGACAGCGCGCTGCGCGGCGCCCGGCAGGAAGATCTTGTGCGCATCCTCGATGAACTGGATTCACGTACGCAGCGTCTTCAGGATGAGAAGCAGGGACTCGACAAGCAGCGCCAGGAGCTGCAGACCAGCTCCGACCAGGCGGCCGAGGCACGCAAGCAGACCGCCGAGAAGGAGAGGCAACTCGGCATCCTGGCGGGCACCATGGCGGCACAGGGTTCAGGTATCACGATGACGATCGAGGACACGAAGGGGACGGTCCAGGCGGACATGCTGCTCGACGCGATCCAGGAGCTGCGCGCGGCCGGTGCGGAGGCGATCCAGGTCAACGGGGTGCGCGTGGTCGCGAACACTTACTTCGCGGACTCCGGCAAGAGTGTGAGCGTCGACGGGAACAAGATCAGCGCACCCTATCGTTTCAAGGTCATCGGCAAGCCGCAGGACCTCGAGCCGGCACTGAACATCCCCGGAGGCGTGGTGCAGACTCTCGAGAAGGAGCAGGCCACGGTGACCGTCCAGCAGTCGAGCAAGATCGTCGTGGACGCCTTGCGGTCGTCGAAGCGGCCTGACTACGCTCGGTCGTCCTCCCAGTGAACCGACGGTGCATGGGGGCGATCCGGCAGGGGCATGAGGTTGCGGGGGGTCGGCGCACCGAAGGAGTGGTGCGTGGTGGAAACTGTTTGGCGGATACGGACGTTGTCAGGATGTCCGGATCGGCCGGTGTAGGCAATCAGGGTTCGTCCTGCCCCACGGGCGGGTCTGTTTCGGTCAAGGGGAATCGCCCGTGAAGTTGTTTGCGAAGTTGTTCGGCAAGAGCGCGCGAGAGGGCAGCGCCAACGCGACCGCTCGCCATCGCGCACAGCCAGACGCGGAGGGCCAGCGCCCTCTGTTCCGGGACCAGGTCGCTGGTCCGGGCGGTGACATTTCGGGAGGTCAGGGCGCGGCGTCTGTTGACCCTGCCCAGTCCGGCGGCATAGGTTTCGGGCAACCGCCAACCTCAAGCGCGGGTGGAGGGTTTGCCCCCGACCCGTACGCGTCCAACGCCCCGGCGGGGCAGCCGCAGGAGGGTCCGTCCATGTCGGTCCTGGTGTGTACGAGGTGCGGTAACCGCAACGGGGCGAACGCCCGCTTCTGCTCCAACTGCGGTGCGCCGCTGCGCCCCGGAGTGGCGCCGGAGCGCGCGTCCGAGACGACGTCCACGATCTCCATCTCGGGCCTCGAGGCATACGACGCGGAGGTGACCGGCCAGACGCCGCTGCCGATGCTGTCGCCCGAGGCGCAGGCCGCGGTCGACGCGCTGCCGCTGGGCTCGGCGCTGCTCGTGGTGCGCCGCGGGCCGAACTCGGGCAGCCGCTTCCTGCTGGACGCCGACCTCACCACGGCCGGCCGTCACCCGCAGAGCGACATCTTCCTGGACGACGTGACGGTCTCCCGTCGGCACGTGGAGTTCCGGCGGTCTCCGGACGGCTCGTTCACCGTGGCCGACGTGGGCAGCCTGAACGGCACGTACGTCAACCGGGAGCGGATCGACCAGGTCGCCCTGTCGACCGGTGACGAGGTGCAGATCGGCAAGTACCGGCTGGTGTTCTACGCGAGCCGGCAGGGCATCTGACCTCCCCCGGACCCTGTCCGGGGGGACCCCAGGGAAGGTCCATGCTTCAAACACCGAGCGGCGGTGCCGGAAGCGGTACCGCCGCCAGGGACAGTGGGCTGATGAGCATCGGCACGGTGCTGCACGCGTTGCGCGACGAGTTCCCCGAAGTCACCATCTCCAAGATCCGCTTCCTGGAGTCGGAGGGGCTCATCGAGCCGCAGCGGACCCCGTCCGGGTACCGCAAGTTCAGCGCCGGGGACGTCGAGCGCCTCGGCCATGTCCTCAGAATGCAGCGGGACCACTACCTGCCGCTCAAGGTCATCCGTGAGTATCTGGAAGCCATGGAGCGCGGCGAGGACGTCTCGCTGCCCCTGGTGGGGCGCCAGCGCACCAAGGACGATCCGCGGGAGCCGGACGAGGGACCCACGGTGGCCCGGATCGGGCGGGCCGAGCTGCTGGCGGCGGCGGAGGTCGAGGAGAGCGATCTCGAGGAGTGGGAGTCGTACGGGCTCATCGCTCCGCTCGAGGACGGGGCGTACGACGCCGAGGCCGTCACCGTGGCGACACTCGTGGCGGAACTGGGCCGCTTCGGCATCGAACCGCGCCATCTGCGGGTCATGAAGGCCGCCGCCGACCGGGAGGCAGGACTCGTCGACCAGGTGGTGGCCCCGCTGAAGCGCCACCGGAACCCCCAGACCAGGGCCTATGCCGAGGCCCGTGCGAAGGAGCTGGCGGCGCTCACCGTCAAGCTGCACGCTGCCCTCGTGCAGACCGCTCTCGGCTTGCGGCTGCCCTGAGCGGTGGGCCTCCTGGCCTGCGGATCGGGCACCTGTTCCCGGCCCGACTACCCAAACGTCCCGGGCACGGCCTAGGGTTGCTGTGTGAACGAGCTCGATGTCGTAGGTGTCCGGGTGGAGATGCCCTCCAACCAACCGATCGTGCTCCTGCGCGAAGTGGGAGGCGACCGCTACCTCCCCATCTGGATCGGGCCGGGGGAGGCGACGGCGATCGCGTTCGCCCAACAGGGCATGGCCCCCGCGCGACCGCTGACCCACGACCTGTTCAAGGACGTGCTGGAGGCCGTCGGGCAGGAGTTGACCGAGGTACGGATCACCGATCTGCGCGAAGGCGTCTTCTACGCCGAACTGGTCTTCGCCAGCGGGGTCGAGGTCAGCGCCCGTCCTTCCGATGCCATAGCGCTGGCCCTGCGCACCGGAACGCCGATCTACGGCAGTGACACGGTGCTGGACGATGCGGGCATCGCGATTCCGGACGAGCAGGAGGACGAGGTGGAGAAGTTCCGCGAGTTCCTCGACCAGATCTCGCCCGAGGACTTCGGCAGCAGCAGCCAGTAGAACCCCGGCCGGACCAGCGAGTCAGCGGGCCGGCTGGGGAGCTTGCGGCGGCCGGGCCGGCGGCAATTGCCACCGGCCCTTGAGAGCGTCCTACGGCCTCCCGCGCACGCATTCGGCTAGCCTTTCCCCGCGGTGGGACACGGGAAACCACTCCTAGGGTGATTATCACTCGGCGTGCCGAGTGTGGCGATCGTTGACGCACCCCTGGTGACTGCCTACCGTCGAGAAGGCAGGTCAAGGACGGAGGTCGGCGTGAGAACCAGCGGCGACGGTACGGCTGGGGGTGCTCCCGGACGCGGCTCCGGGGAGAGCGGTCCGTACCCTCCCCCCAGCTCTCAGCTGCCTTCGGGCAGGGGGTTCCCCGTGCCCGGCGGCGCGGCCGACCACGCTCCGCAGCGGCCGACGGCGGTGCCGAGCGGCGGACGGGCGGCGGAGCCCGAGATGTCCGAGGAGATCGGCTACCGCGGCCCCACGGCCTGCGCGGCGGCCGGCATCACCTACCGGCAGCTCGACTACTGGGCCCGCACCGGGCTGGTCGAGCCGAGCGTGCGGCCCGCCCACGGGTCGGGCACACAGCGTCTCTACAGTTTTCGGGACGTCGTCGTCCTGAAGATCGTCAAGCGGTTCCTGGACACCGGGGTGTCGCTGCAGAACATCCGTACGACTGTGCAGCACCTCAGAGAACGCGGTTTCCGTGACCTGGAGCGCATGACTCTGATGAGCGACGGCGCCACGGTGTACGAGTGCACCTCGCCCGACGAGGTCCACGCCCTGCTCCAGGGCGGCCAGGGCATCTTCGGTATCGCCGTGGGCGTGGTGTGGCGGGACGTGGACAGCGCCCTCTCCCAGCTGCACGGGGAACGCATCGACACCGGCGAGACCCTCGTCGGCCACAACCCGGCGGACGAACTGGCGCGGCGCCGCAACCGGGCCGTCTGAGCCCCGGATCCACGGCGGCGCCCCTCCGGCGCCATGGCATTGTCAGTGCCGTGGTGCAGCATCGGAGTTGTGAGAAACACGCCCACGATCCTGCATCTCGACATGGATGCCTTCTTCGCCTCGGTGGAGCAGGCGTCCAAGCCGAGCCTGCGGGGAAAGGCCGTGATCGTGGGCGGGCTCGGCCCGCGCGGTGTGGTGGCCACCGCGTCGTACGAGGCTCGGGCCTTCGGCGTCCACTCGGCGATGCCCATGGCCCAGGCGCGCCGACTGGCACCCCACGCGGCCTATCTCGTGCCGCGCTTCGGTCTCTACCGTTCGGTCAGCGAGCAGGTGATGGCCCTGCTGCGGGAGCTGTCGCCGCTGGTGGAGCCGCTGAGCCTGGACGAGGCGTTCGTGGACCTGGAGGCCGGGGGAGCCGCCTGCGACGAGGAGTCGGCGCGACTGGCCGGAGCGAAGCTGCGTGCGGACATCCTGGCGGTGACGGGGCTGACCGGCTCAGTGGGCCTCGCCGCCTCCAAGATGCTGGCGAAGATCGCCTCCGAGCAGGCCAAGCCTGACGGGCTCGTGCTCATAGAGCCGGGATCGGAGCGCGCGCTTCTCGCGCCCATGCCGGTGCGGACCCTGCCGGGGGTCGGACCGGCCACCGGGGACCATCTGCGGCGTGCCGGGATCACCACGGTCGAGGAACTGGCCGAGGCGGGCGAGGACGAACTCGTACGACTGCTGGGCAAGGCTCACGGGCACGCGTTGTACGCCATGGCGCTGGCTCGCGACGAGCGGCCCGTGGTGGCCGAGCGGGAGACCAAGTCGGTGTCGGTGGAGGACACCTACGACGTCGACATCCACGACCGGCTGCGGGTCGGCCTCGAGGTACGGCGGCTGGCCGACCGGTGTGTGGGGCGGCTGCGCGGGGCCGGGCTCTCGGGGCGGACCATCGTGCTGAAGGTGCGGCGCTACGACTTCTCCACACTGACCCGCTCCGAGACGCTCAGAGGGCCCACGGACGACCCGGCGGTGATCCGGGAGGCCGCGGCCCGGCTGCTGGAATCCGTGGACACCACGGGCGGGGTGCGGCTGCTGGGCGTCGGCGTGTCCGGCCTCGCCGACTACACCCAGGAGGACCTGTTCGCCCAGGCCGCGGGCGAGCGGTCCGCCGAGGAGGACGAGCAGGCCGTGCCCGAGGCCGCCGAGGAGGAGCCGGAGCCCGCCGAGCGGCAGTGGCGCGCCGGGCAGGACGTACGGCACGCCGCCCACGGCCACGGCTGGGTCCAGGGCAGTGGCCTGGGGCGGGTCACCGTACGGTTCGAGACGCCGTACTCGCAGCCGGGCCGCGTACGCACCTTCCGGGTGGACGACCCCGACCTGGAGCCGGCGGATCCGCTGCCGCTGGTGGCGGACGGGGCTCAGGTCTCCTCCGTGCCGGCCAGCTTGCCGAAGTCGTGGTCGGGCACGGCTTCAGGCACATCCACATCCAGACCGTAGTGGTGGTAGAGCTGGAGTTCCTGTTCGGGGGAGAGATGGCGGCCCACGCCGAAATCGGGAGCGTCCTTGATCAGGTGGCGGTCGAACGGTACCTGAAGGGTGCCCTCGACCAGCTCGCTCGGCTCCAAGGGCACGAACGCGTCCCTGGAGAACAGGCCGGTCCGTATGGCAGCCCACTCGGGCACACCCGTCGCGTCGTCGAGGTACACCTCGTCGATGGTGCCGATCTTGTGGCCACTGCGGTCGAACGCCTTGCGGCCGATCAGGCTGCGCGGATCGATGTCGGTCTGCACGGTCCCTCTCCCTCCACTTGGTCGCAACTCATCCGTAAGGACTACAAAAGAGCACATTCAATGAGGCGGCCACTCGAAGGCCCGGGCGTTGACCTCGCTGGTAGGCTGACAGCGGCTGCTGACCCCGCGCGGGAGAGTCCTCCGACCACGTCGGAGGCGCCGAAGGAGCAAATCCTCCCCGGAATCTCTCAGGCTCACGTACCGCACGGACGAGGTCACTCTGGAAAGCAGGGCAGGTGTCGAAGGCGTCCGCCCTCACCGACGGTGAAAGCCGGCGTCCTCGGGCGCCCGGTGAAGCTCTCAGGTTGAGATGACAGAGGGGGAGGCCGTCCGGGCACCCGCGTCGTGGTGCCCCTCGCAGGTCGCGCCAGACCAGGAGGCCTCCGCAATGACCGCCCCACACGTTCCGCTGTCCGAGCTCGAAGCGGGCATCCCCTTCGAGCAGCGCCACATCGGGCCCGACCAGGAGGCGCGGGCCAAGATGCTCGCGCAGGTCGGTTACGGCTCCCTCGACGAGCTGACCGCCGCCGCGGTTCCGGATGTGATCAAGAACGCCGACGCCCTGGACCTGCCGGAGGCCCGGACGGAGGCCGAGGTGCTCGCCGAGCTGCGTTCGCTCGCCGACCGCAACCAGGTCCTCGACTCCATGATCGGCCTGGGCTACCACGGCACCTTCACGCCGCCCGTCATCCTGCGCAACATCATGGAGAACCCGGCCTGGTACACCGCTTACACGCCGTACCAGCCGGAGATCTCCCAGGGCCGCCTGGAGGCCCTGCTGAACTTCCAGACGGTGGTCGCCGACCTCACCGGCCTGCCCACCTCCAGTGCCTCCCTGCTGGACGAGGGCACCGCCGCGGCCGAGGCGATGGCGCTGTCCCGGCGCATGGGCAAGAACAAGAAGGGCCTGTTCCTGGTCGACGCGGACGCGCTGCCGCAGACCATCGCCGTGATCGAGACGCGTGCCGAGCCGACCGGTGTCGAGGTGGTCGTCGCCGACCTCAGCGAGGGCATCCCGGCCGGCATCGCCGCCCGCGAGATCAACGGCGTCCTCGTCCAGTACCCGGGCGCCTCCGGTGCCGTACGGGACATCAAGCCGGTCATCGACCAGGCGCACGAGCTCGGCGCGCTCGTCACCGTCGCCGCCGACCTGCTCGCCCTGACCCTGCTGACCTCGCCCGGCGAGCTGGGTGCCGACATCGCGATCGGCACCACCCAGCGCTTCGGTGTGCCGATGGGCTTCGGCGGGCCGCACGCGGGCTACATGGCGGTGCACGAGAAGTTCGCGCGCAGCCTGCCCGGCCGTCTCGTGGGCGTCTCCGTCGACGCCGACGGCAACAAGGCGTACCGCCTGGCCCTGCAGACCCGTGAGCAGCACATCCGCCGCGAGAAGGCCACCAGCAACATCTGCACCGCGCAGGTACTGCTCGCCGTGATGGCCGGCATGTACGCCGTCTACCACGGCCCGGAGGGCCTGAGGACCATCGCGCGGCGCACCCACCGCTACGCCGCCGTCCTCGCCGAGGGCCTGAAGGCCGGCGGTGTCGAGATCGTCCACGCCGCCTACTTCGACACGCTCACCGCGCGGGTGCCCGGCAAGGCCGCCGAGGTCGTCGCCGCCGCCCGGCAGAACGGGGTCAACCTGCGCCTGGTCGACGCCGACCACGTCTCCATGGCCTGCGACGAGACCACCACGCGCGCCCAGCTCGGCGCCGTCTGGTCCGCCTTCGGTGTCGACGGCGACGTCGAGGCGCTGGACGCGACGGCCGGGGACGCGCTGCCCGAGGCGCTGCTGCGCACCGGCGACTACCTGACCCACCCGGTCTTCCACCAGTACCGCTCCGAGACCGCGATGCTGCGCTACCTGCGCAAGCTGTCCGACCGCGACTACGCGCTCGACCGCGGCATGATCCCGCTGGGCTCCTGCACCATGAAGCTCAACGCGACCACGGAGATGGAGCCGGTCACCTGGCCCGAGTTCGGCCAGCTGCACCCCTTCGTCCCCGCCGAGCAGGCCGAGGGCTACCTGACGCTCATCCGCGAGCTGGAGGAACGTCTCGCCGAGGTCACCGGCTACGACAAGGTCTCGCTCCAGCCGAACGCCGGCTCGCAGGGCGAGCTGGCCGGTCTGCTCGCGGTGCGCGGCTACCACCGCGCCAACGGCGACGACAAGCGCACCGTCTGCCTCATCCCGTCCTCCGCGCACGGCACCAACGCCGCCAGCGCCGCGATGGCCGGCATGAAGGTCGTCGTCGTCAAGACCGCCGAGGACGGCGAGGTCGACGTCGAGGACCTGCGCGCCAAGATCGAGCAGCACCGCGACGAGCTGGCCGTGCTCATGATCACCTATCCGTCGACGCACGGCGTGTTCGAGGAGCACGTCGCCGACATCTGTGCCCAGGTCCACGAGGCGGGCGGTCAGGTGTACGTCGACGGCGCGAACCTCAACGCGCTGGTCGGCCTCGCCAAGCCGGGCCACTTCGGCGGTGACGTCTCGCACCTGAACCTGCACAAGACCTTCTGCATCCCGCACGGCGGCGGCGGCCCCGGCGTCGGCCCGGTCGCGGTCCGCTCGCACCTGGCGCCGTACCTGCCCAACCACCCGCTCCAGCCGGCCGCCGGCCCGGAGACGGGCGTCGGCCCGATCTCGGCGGCGCCGTGGGGCAGTGCGGGCATCCTGCCCATCTCCTGGGCCTACGTCCGGCTGATGGGCGGCGAGGGTCTCAAGCGCGCCACGCAGGTGGCCGTGCTCTCCGCGAACTACATCGCCAAGCGCCTGGAGCCGCACTACCCGGTGCTCTACACCGGCCCCGGCGGTCTGGTCGCGCACGAGTGCATCATCGACCTGCGCCCGCTGACCAAGGCGACCGGCGTCACCGTGGACGACGTGGCCAAGCGCCTCATCGACTACGGCTTCCACGCGCCGACGATGTCCTTCCCGGTGGCCGGCACGCTGATGATCGAGCCGACCGAGTCCGAGGACATCACCGAGCTGGACCGTTTCTGCGACGCGATGATCGCCATCCGCGCGGAGATCGAGAAGGTCGGCTCCGGTGAGTGGCCCGCCGAGGACAACCCGCTGCACGGCGCCCCGCACACCGCCGCCGCGCTGGGCGGGGAGTGGGCGCACGCCTACAGCCGTGACGAGGCCGTCTTCCCGGCCGGTGTCTCGGCCGCCGACAAGTACTGGCCGCCGGTGCGCCGCATCGACCAGGCCTTCGGCGACCGCAACCTGGTCTGCTCCTGCCCGCCGCTGGACGCGTACGAGGACTGAGTGAGCCGTGGATGAGGGCCCTGTCCGGTGTTCCGGGCGGGGCCCTCACCCTGTCATGCCGTCGCCAGGGACACCTCTGTCGCCTTGATCAGGGCGACCACGTCGGAACTCACGTAGAGGCCGAGACCGGTGGCCGCGTCCTTGGTGATCACAGAGGTGAGTCCGCCGCCGTCCACGCCGATCTTGACGAAGGCCATGGCCCCGCCCAGGGTCAGATGGGTGACCGTGCCGGGGAGCTGGTTGCGGATCGACAGTCCCTCGACGCGGCTCGTGGCGAGCGAGACCTCCGTCGCCTTCACCAGGGCGCGGACGGCCGAGCCGGGGGCGAGGCCGAGTTGCTCGACGGCCTCCGCGGTGACCGCGGCCATGATGTCCTGCCCGCCGTCCAGGCGGACCTTGACGACGGCCATGACCTCCCCGGGCTGAACCTCGCTGACAGTGCCGGAAAGCTGGTTGCGGATGCTCAGAGTCATGGCCCTCACCGTAGGGCTTGTGTCCGCTCAGGCCGGGTATGCATGGGTCTGCGTCGCTTTGACCGTCGCCCAGACCGATGCTCCTGGCTGCAGGTCCAGCTCGGCCGCGGCGACGGTGGTGAGGTCGGCGGCGAGGGGCAGTTCGCCGATGAGGTCGGCGCGCAGCTGGTCGCCATGGGGCTCCAGGCCGGTGACCTCGCAGCGCCACAGGTTGCGGGCGCTGACGCCGGCGGGCCGGTCGCGGAACAGGGTGACCGCGGAGGGCGGAAACGCCACGAAGGCGGGCCCGGACAACTCCTGCGAGGTCGTGATCGAGGGTCCCGAGCCCAGCCGAACCGTGTGCCCCTCGGCCTGCCCCTGGTACAGGTTGAGGCCGACGAGCCGGGCGATGTAGTCCGTGCGCGGACGGCGCGCGATGTCGGACGGGCTGCCCTCCTGCACGACCCGGCCGTGCTCCACGACCACCAGTCGGTCGGCCAGCACCATGGCGTCCAGCGGGTCGTGCGTGACCAGGACGGCGACCGCCTCGAACTCGGCCAGGTGGCGGCGGAGCTGGGCCCGGACCTCCATGCGGGTACGGGCGTCCAGGGCCGCGAGCGGCTCGTCCAGGAGCAGCAGCCGGGGCCGGGTGGCCAGTGCCCGGGCGAGGGCGACGCGCTGGGCCTGCCCGCCGGAGAGCCGACGGGGTTTGGTGCCCGCGTGTTCGGCCAGGCCCATACGGTCCAGCCAGGTGGCGGCCTGCGCGCGGGCCTCGGCCTTGCCGGCGCCCTGGCAGCGCGGCCCGAAGGCGATGTTGTCCAGGGCGGACAGGTGCGGGAAGAGCAGGTAGTCCTGGAAGACCACACCGACCGGGCGGGATTCCGGCGGGGTGCGCTCCAGGCAGGCACCGTCCAGCCGCAGACGGCCCTCGGTGAGCGGGACCAGTCCCGCCAGGGCACGCAGGGCCGTTGTCTTGCCGGCGCCGTTCGGGCCGAGCAGGGCGACGACGTCCCCGGGGGCGGCCGTCAGTGTCATGTCCAGCCGGAACGCACCCCGTTCGACGACGAGCCGGGCGTCCAGCCCCTGCTCGCCCGCCACCTGGGTGCCGGCCTCGGGGGCGTCGGTCTCGGTCACGGGTCGGTGCGGTCGCACATGCCCAGGGTTGGCTGCCATCGTCAGGCTCCCGTCATCCACCGGTCCCGGAGCCCCGCCAGCACCGCGACCGACACGGCCAGCAGGACCAGGCTCAGGGAGATCGCGGCCTCGGGGTCGTTCTGCAGGGCGAGGTAGACCGCGAGGGGCATGGTCTGGGTACGGCCGGGGAAGTTGCCCGCGAAGGTGATCGTCGCGCCGAACTCGCCGAGCGCCCGTGCCCAGGCCAGTACGGCGCCCGCCGCGATGCCGGGGGCTATCAGCGGCAGGGTGACCCGGCGGAAAGCGGTGAAGCGGGAGGCGCCGAGCGTGGCCGCCGCCTCCTCGAAGCGCGGATCGGCGGCGCGCAGGGTGCCCTCGACGCTGATGACCAGGAACGGCATCGCGACGAACGCCTCGGCGACGACCACCCCTGTGGTGGTGAACGGCAGCGTGATCCCGAACCAGGCGTCGAGCCACCTGCCGACGACCCCGTTGCGGCCCAGGGCGAGCAGCAGGGCCACACCGCCGACCACCGGCGGCAGCACGAGCGGCAGGGTCACCACCGCGCGCACAAGACCGCGGCCCGGGAAGTCGGTGCGGGCCAGCAGCCAGGCCAGCGGCACGCCCAGGACGAGGCTCACGGCGGTCGCCGCCGTCGCGCTGACCAGGGACAGCTGGAGCGCCTGCCACACCTCGGCGCTGGTCAGCCGGTCCGGCAGACTGTGCCAGGGGGCGCGCAGGAGCAGCGCGAGGAGCGGCAGCACCAGGAACGCCAGGGCCAGCACGCCGGGGAGCAGCAGGGGCAGCGGTACTCCGCGTCGGCCCCTTGTGCCGGTGAGGCGCCGCGGCCGGCCCGTGCGGGGGCCGGCCACGGCTGTGCGCCTGTCGAGCGAGGTCACGGCTCGAGGAACCCGTCCCCGCTCAGGACCCGCTGACCCACGCCGGACCGGATCAGTGCGATGAACGCCTTGGCGGCCCGGGCGTTCTGCCCGTTCTTCAGCAGGGCGATCGGGTAGTTGTTGACGGCCTCGGCCGACTCGGGGAACTCCACGCCCTCCACCTTGTCGCCCGCCGCCCTGACATCGGTCCTGTAGACGAGGGCCGCGTCGGCCTCCTTCAGCTCGACCTTCGTCAGGGCGCCCTTGACGTCCTGCTCGTACGACACCGGGGTCAGCATGACCTTGCCGACGCTCAGGGCCTTCTGGGCGGCGGCTCCGCACGGCACGCTGCTGTCGCACAGGACGACCTTCAGGCCGGACTTCGTCAGGTCCTTCAGCGAGGCCACCTTGTGCGGGTTACCCGGCACGGTGGCGATCTCCAGCTGGTTGCGGGCGAACGTGGCCGGGGTGCCGGCCGTGTCCTTCGTGTCCGTCACGATCTTCATGGTCTTGGGGCTGGCGGCGGCGAAGACGTCCGCCGGGGCGCCGCCGGTGATGTTCGCGGCCAGGGTGTCGCTGCCGCCGAAGTTGAAACTGACCCTGGTGCCCGGGTGCTGCTTCTCGAACTCCTTGCCAAGGGTCGTGAAGCTTTCCTGGAGGGAGGCCGCCGCGAAGACGGTGACCGTGCCGGAAAGCTTCGCGGAAGCCGCGTCGCCTGCCTTTCCGGACGCGTCGGAAGAGCCGGAACCGGAGCAGGCGCTGAGTGTCAGCAGGGCGGCGGCTCCCGTGCTCGTCATCTGCAGTATCCGCCGGGTTCGGCGCACGGAACGGGTCATGGCGGATCTGCTCCTCGGGTCCTGTGGGGACGAACGTCGCGGCCTGGCACGGCTGAGCACCGGCACTGCGTCGATGATACTGCCGCATTTGCCAGGTAGAAGTCTCCTGTGGCATCGCATGAGCTGCGAATTTGTGGCCGGGAGCTGGCATGTGCGTTTGTACGGAACCGTGTGCCCTGTATCTGCGGTCACCGGGTGCGGCGCAGCGAGCGGTAGGTCAGACGCGGTCGATATGCACGTTGGTCGACTTCACGCGCGCGGTGGCCTCCATACCGACCTCCAGGCCCAGTTCCTCCACGGCCTCCCGGGTCAGCAGGGAGACCAGCCGGTGCGGGCCCGCCTGGATCTCCACCTGGGCGGCCACGTCGCCGAGCTTGATGGCGGTGACGATGCCCGGGAAGGCGTTGCGGACCGAGGTGTAGGAGGCGTCCTCCTCGCCGCCGCCCGCCTTGGCCAGTTCGACCGAGAAGGCGGCGAGGGCCTTGCCGTCGATGAGCCGCCGCCCGGCCTCGTCGCGATGGGTGGCCACCCGGCCCGCGTCGGCCCAGCGCCGGGCGGTGTCGGGGCTGACGCCGAGAAGCCGTGCGGCCTGGCCGATGGTGTAGGACTGCATGCCGGTCACGATAGGGGCACGGGCCGGGAACCGCGGTCCCGGGCTGGCCGTCGGGCGTAACGCGGCATGACTGGCGCGCACGTTCGGCCGCGGTCGGCAGCGGCCTCAGCCCGGGCGCGCCCTCGGCCGGTCGACGGTCCGGTTCTGCCTCCCGCGGCTGTCGGGTCCTGCCCCTCTCCCCTTTTCACAGACCCCGCGTGTCGATCCGTAGGTGCCAGACGTTGCGCCGGTGCACGGACACCAGTTCGGACTCCAGGGGGGACGGGGGCACCGCGAGGACGGGGCAGTGGGCGTGGGCCACACAGTGCCGGGAGACCCAACCCGAGAAGGCGCGCTGCAGGCCGCGCCGTCCGGCGCCCACGACCAGGAGGTCGTTCTCGCGGTCCGCGAGCGCCACCAGCGCCCGGCCGGGGGTGCCGCGGACGACGACGGCGTGCATCGGCACACCGGGGCCCTTCTCGCCGAAGATCTCGTCGAGCACCGAGGCCAGCCGCTGCTGCGCCAGCCGCTGCCACTCCGCCACCGGCAGGCCGGCCGCCGGGGAGCGACGTGCGGCGGGGTCGCCGCCCGGCGGTTCCCAGGCCAGCGCCGGCCACAGCTCGGCGCCCAGCGTGCGGGCCAGCGCGGTGGCCCGGCGCAGGGCCGTGACGCTGCCCAGGGAACCGCTCACGCCGACCACCACGCGGGGTGGGGCGGAGGTGTCGTGACCGGACATGACTCCACCGTTTTTCTCGCGGGTGCCCGCGGGACCCGCGGGCGAGGCCTCCCTTCCATCCCACCTCCGCGAGGGCGATCCGACCAGCGGGGGCGACATCCTGGCGTGATCCGTCCACGGGTCGTCTTAGGGCTGCCGACGGCGCTCGTCGTCCTGCGCGGCTTCTTCCGGCAGATCCCCGGTGAACGGGAGGGCCGCCCTTCTCGCTGTCGTCACCCGCTGGGCCGCCTTCTTCCCGCCGCTGCTGGTCCTCTCCGACGCGACCCGGACCGCCTGCTCGGTCACCGAACGCCAGTGGGTGGCGGCCTCACCGGCCGGGCCCACGAAGGGCTGACGTACGGCTACTGACGGTAGCCGGGCCCGGACACACGTCGGGGCCGGTGCGCACCGGTGTGTGCGGCCGGCCCCTCATCGGGTCACTGTGCTGCGCTCAGGCGGCGGTCATCACCCGTTCCGCACCGAGTGGCCGGTGCGGAGCGATGACGCGGCCGTCCGGCAGCAGCTCACCGGTGTCCTCGAAGAGCAGGACGCCGTTGCACAGCAGGCTCCATCCCTGCTCCGGGTGGTGGGCCATGAGGCGGGCGGACTCCCGGTCGGCGGACTCCGCTGGCGGGCACGGCGGCTGGTGCTGGCACATGGGTGGGATCTTTCGCTCTGTCGTGGTCATGTCCGTCCCCCGTTGTGATAAGTCGGTCGGAACCCAGTGTTGCCCTCTCGGCGTCGATCCGCAGGGATTTCGCAGCACCGCTTCTCACAGGTTCATGACGCGTCACCCGCGCGGACGGTTCATTCCAACTCCCCTGTCCTTTTGGGTGGTTCGGGGTGACCGGATGGGACTAGTCCGGTCGGAGAGATCGACGCGGAGATCGATTGGAGATCGACGCGGAGATCGTCGTCGAGACCGCCAAGGGGGTCAGAGAAGATCCTTTTCCGGCCCGTACGAGCATTATCGCTCCCCTGGGGCAGGAATAACAGGAGTACCCCGCTTCCCTTCCGGGGTCGCGGGGTACGCGTGCGCGCCTGAGAGTGCAGGCCTGGTTCAGGCGGGCGAGCCGAGCAGTGGGATCTTCGGGACCGCGGTCGCCCGATGGGTCAGCACCGGGAGCAGATCGGCGACGCGATGCGGGCGGTGCGCGAAGATGCCGGGGGGCGCCGGGGCCAGGGGGACCAGGAGGTCGGTGGCGGCCGGATGTCCTTCCGCGCCGTCGGCGGCGCAGTCCCCGTGCAGCCACAGGGTGAGCATGTACAGCCCGGGCACGGACAGCAGGCGCGGCTGGTACGGCTGTTGCAGCCCCTCGGCCTGCTGCAGCGCACGCTCCGTCGACGTGATGTACGGCCCCTCGAAGAAGTGCGAGAAGGCCCAGCCGTCGGGCGTCAGCATGGTCTCGGCCGCGGCCACCGCGCGGTCCCCGCAGTGGATCAAGAAGCGCCAGCCGGCCAGCCGGGTCGCGGACAGACCCTGCGCGCTGATCCGGTCCAACACGTGGACGGGCAGCGAGAGTTCGGGCGTCACTGGGCCGTGGGCGGCGCGCAGGGAGGGCGTCTTGGCCTCGCGCACCGCGGTCGGGGAACCGAGGGCGGTGAGGACGGAGCGCAGGGCGGGCGCGGGGGCAGGGGGAAGGTGGAGCGGCATGTGGGTCGCCTCTCATTCGACAGGCGCGGCGGCGCGAGGAGGGTGGGGCGGACAGCGCTGTCTGCTCACTGATGGCGAGAGTGGTGGTGCCCGTTCGACGAACGAGGGTGCGGTGCCGAGACCTCCCGACCGTCAGTCACCTCGACGGCAGGATCACGGGAAGGCCCAGGACCGGGGCGTCCACCTTACGCCTTGTTCACCGAGTTTATACGACCAGTGTTCAGGTGGAGTTTCGCCTATCCGATTGCGGTGAGGCGGACAAGGCGCTATTGGGTCGCCGTTCAGCTGCCGATACGCGGGAATCCTCCCGGTTTTCCGCCGGGTGTGCCGCGCTGACCTCGAAATACCGCGCGGTTGCGGTCGGCCGAATGTCGTCGGCGTTTTTCACGAGGCTCCCAGGGAACCCGACAGTGCGCACTGCTGCATGCCCCGTGAATGTGCCGCTGGGCACATTCCGACAGCGTAGCGGGCGCCGGTACCAGCAGGGGCGTTATCAATGGCTTCGACTGGGCATCATCCCACCTGACCCGGGACCCCGGCGGCCGGATGAACGGCCCGCCCATCCGAGGAGGGACACTTCGATGGGGGAGAAGGTCGTGGCGGGGCAGTTTGAACTGTCTGATCGCCGGCGCTACCGCGAAAAGCTCCACATGTGCCTGGCGGGACTGGAGCGGCTACTGGTCGAGAAGCGATTCGACCGTCCCAAGAACCTCATGGGGCTGGAGATCGAACTGAATCTGGCCGGGCCCGACGGCTTGCCGAAAATGCTGAACGGTCAAGTACTCGAGCGGATCGCGAGCCGCGACTTCCAGACCGAACTCGCCATGTTCAACCTGGAAGTGAACATAGCGCCCCACCGGCTGGGTGGGCGGGTATTCGACCGGCTCGCCGAGGAACTGCGCACTGCCCTGGCGTATGCGGACCGCAAGGCCGCCGAGGTGGCGGCCGGCATCGTCATGATCGGCATCCTGCCCACCCTGGAGCGGGACGACCTGGTCTCCTCCAACCTCTCCGAGGTCGACCGCTACACCCTGCTCAATGATCAGATCGTGGCCGCACGCGGCGAGGACTTCCTGCTCGACATCGACGGCATCGAGCACCTCACCTGCACCTCGAGGTCCATCGTCCCCGAGGCCGCATGCACCTCCGTACAGCTGCACCTCCAGGTCACCCCGGCCCGGTTCGCCGACGTGTGGAACGCGGCCCAGGTGGCGTGCGCGGCGCAGATCGCCCTCGGCGCCAACTCGCCGTTCCTCTTCGGACACGAACTGTGGCGAGAGTCCCGGCCGCCGCTTTTCCAGCAGTCGACCGACACGCGCCCGCCGGAGCTCCAGGCACAGGGGGTACGGCCGCGGACCTGGTTCGGCGAGCGCTGGATCTCCTCCGCGTACGACCTGTTCGAGGAGAACCTGCGCTTCTTCCCGGCGCTGCTGCCGATCTGCGACGGCGAGGATCCGCTGGAGGTGCTCGACGCCGGGGGCGTACCGCGCCTTGCGGAGCTCGTCCTGCACAACGGCACGGTGTACCGCTGGAACCGGCCGGTGTACGGCATCGCGGACGGCGTTCCCCATCTGCGCGTGGAGAACCGGGTGCTGCCGGCCGGCCCCACCATCACCGACGTGATCGCCAACGCGGCCTTCTACTACGGTCTGGTGCGGATGCTCGCCGACGAGTCACGTCCGGTGTGGACCCGGCTGCCTTTCGCAGCGGCCGAGGCGAATTTCGATGCCGCGTGCCGGTACGGCATCGACGCACGGTTCGTCTGGCCGCGCAGGGGGCGGTACGGCGGCACGTGCGAGGTCGACGCCGTCACGCTGGTCCGCGACGAGCTGCTGCCGCTGGCCTCCGCGGGGCTGGACGCGTGGGGGGTCGAGGCCGCCGACCGGGACCTTTACCTCGGCGTGATCGAGGAACGCTGCCGACGCCGGGTCAACGGAGCGTCCTGGCAGGCGGCCACCTTCCACCGCGCCCTGGAACAGGGCCTGCCTCGCGAGTCGGCCCTGGCCGCGACGACCCGCCGCTACGCCGAACTGATGCACGCGGGCGAGCCGGTACACACCTGGCCGGTGGGTCTGCCTGAGCCTGTGCCGCTCGGGTGAGTGCGGCGGCTCAGAGTGCCGCGGGCGGAGCCCGGGGTTTGAAACGGAGGGGGTGAGGGCCGGCGGGTTCTGAGGCGGCGGGGTGAGGGGGCCGGAGGGGTGAGCGGTGAGCGCCGGAGGCCTGAGCGCCGTGATGACCGCCGGCTCGCGCCGTAGTGCCGGGTGCCCGGCGCCGTCGCGGCGCAGAACACAGGGGTGGTGGAGAGGAAGGGGTGGCGGCGACCACGGCGCGCGGAGAAGAGAGGGAGGGGGCCGCGGGGAAAGAGGCGGCGGAGAAGCCGTTCACGGCCGCCTCGATCCACAGGTTCGCTCTCGGTCCTCGACGAGCTTCCACATGCCTCCCGCCCGAGCCGTCCTCCCGCACCGGCCCACGTGCCCACCGCCCCTGCCTTCTCCTTCCGAACGCCTCTCCCTACGTCACCTCGCGCCCCCGGCGCGCCCCGCCAGCCTCGCCCCGTCCGGCGCACGACTGCTTCCCTTCCCGCGCCCCACCAGCCCGGTGCAGGGTCGCCCGTGTCGGTTCTGCGATCCTTGCGGGCGTAGGTGGGCTGTCGGCTGTGTGTGGCTGGAGGGCGGAGTGCCGGTGGAGGCTGACTCGGTGGCTGATTCCTTGGCGGGGGAGCGGGAGCCGCGGCGGATTCTGCGGGACGAGACGCTGCTGGTGCTCGGGGTCTCGCTGGGGGCGAGCGGGGTGTCCGCGCTCATCAGCTTCATCGGTTCGGTCACCAAGCCCGGCGGCCTCAAGGACCAGGCCGCCACCCTGAACGCCTCGGCCGCGCCCGGCCGTCCCTGGCTGGACCTCGCCTGGCAGCTCTTCGGCATCGCCACCGCGCTGGTCCCCGTGGCCCTCGTCGCCCATCTGCTGCTGCGCGAGGGCCAGAGCCTGCGCACGCTGGGCTTCGACCGCACCAGCCCCAGGTTCGACCTCGCCCGGGGAGCCGGGATCGCGGCCGTGATCGGCAGCACCGGCATCGCCTTCTACCTCGCCGCCCGCGGCCTCGGCTTCAACCTCACCGTCGTGCCCGAGGCGCTGCCCGGCGTGTGGTGGAAGTACCCCGTTCTGGTCCTGAGCGCGCTGCAGAACGCGATCCTCGAAGAGGTGATCGTCGTCGGCTATCTGCTGCGTCGGCTCGGGCAGTTGGGCTGGACCCCGGGGACCGCGCTGATGGCCAGCGCGGTCCTGCGCGGCTCGTACCACCTGTACCAGGGCGTCGGCGGCTTCGTCGGCAACGTGGTGATGGGCGTCGTCTTCGTCTGGCTGTACCGCCGCTGGGGCCGGGTCGGCCCCCTCGTCGTCGCGCACTCCCTGCTCGATATCGGCGCCTTCGTCGGCTACGCCCTGCTCGCGGGCAAAGTGGGGTGGCTGCCCACACCCGCGCACTGAGCCGCCCAGCCCCTCGAGGCGCCGCTCGGGTCGCGGTTCAGGACAGCAGCCGGCCCTCGATGGTCGTGACCGCGCGGCCGGTCAGGAGCGTGCGTTCGCCGCGCAGGACCGTGCGGACGAGGCCCGTGCGGCGGGACGCCTGGAGCCCGATGAGGTCCTCGCGGCCGAGGCGGGCGGACCAGTGCGGGGCGAGCGCGGTGTGGGCGCTGCCGGTGACCGGGTCCTCGTCGATGCCGACGTTCGGGAAGAAACAGCGGGAGACGAAGTCGTAGCCCCGGGAGGGGGCGTCGGCGCGGGCGGTGGCGATGATGCCCCGTGAGGAGTACGCGGCCAGGGACTTGTGGTCCGGGGTGAGGCCGAGCACCGTCGTCTCGTCGGCCAGTTCCACGAGCAGGTCGCCGACGCTCGGTCCGGTGTCGAAGGCGGCGACCGGCTCGGCGCCCAGCGCTTCGGCGACACCGGCCGGGACCTCCACGGGCGTGAGCGGGGCGGTCGGGAAGTCGAGGGTGATCGAACCGTCCGCGTCCGGCGTGGCGATGAGCACGCCGCTGCGGGTGGCGAACCGCACCGGCCCCTTGTGGGCTCCGCTGGTGTGCAGGACGTGCGCGGTGGCGAGCGTGGCGTGGCCGCACATCGCGACCTCGGCGACCGGCGTGAACCAGCGAAGCGCCCAGTCGGCGTCACCGCCCTCGGGGAGCCGGTGCGCGAACGCGGTCTCGGCATGGTTCACCTCCATGGCGACGTTCTGGAGCCAGTCGTCGTCCGGGAACCCGTCGTCCAGGAGCAGGACTCCGGCCGGGTTGCCGGCGAAGGGGCGGTCGGTGAAGGCGTCGACGATTCGGATACGCATGGCGCCGACGCTAGAGCCGCGACGAGCCGTGGGGCCAAGGCCAATTCACGACTGCTGGACCGGCCTGGACCGGCCTGGACCGGCACACGGACCTCCGCTCCCGGGTGTCCGCAGCTGGTCAGGGGGCCTGGGTTCCGATGCGGTCCGTAGCGAAGGATGTGCGCCATGTACGAGACCTTCCGCTACCGCTCCATCCACGCCGGCGTGGGTTTCGCCGCAGACCTGCGCGCTGACGCGTACGAGACGGACGGGCCCCCGCCCCCGCCCGCCCTCCTCATCTACCGCTCGCTGTACCTGCGGCTGCCTCCGGGCCGAACTCCGTACTGGCTGGAGGCGGCCTGGCTCGCCTTCGGGGCTTCCCTGCATGCCAGACACCTGGTCGACGGCCGGACCCTGGTCCTCGACGTCGATGCCTTCACGTACCCGGGCGCCGACTTCCGCGCTGAGGTCGCTGCCCTCGCCATCGACGGATGGATCCACCGTCGCTTCAGGCTTGCCCCGTGCAGTGCCTCGGTCACGTACGACAGACCCTCCCACCGCTTCACCTTCGCCTGGCCGGGCTCGACCGTCCCCTTCGCGGACGAGCTCCCGCCACCGCCACCAGACCACGCGTGAGTTGCCAACCGCTGGCGAGCGTTCCCTGTCCTGTGACAGTGAACCTTGACCGATTGCCACTGAAGTTTGACCGCCTGGAGGCGCTTTACCGGCGGACCGCCGAGATCAGGCCGCCGGGCCGCTCCTCGCGCTGCGGCGGGGTGCTGATCGGGCGGCCGTAGGCGGCAGCGCGCTCGCGCAGGGTGTGACTGTCAGCCTCCCAGCCGTGCCCGGCCAGCCAGCCCACCGGGTCGTAGGGCATCTCCGAGACCCACATGGACGCCGCCGATCCCGGCACGGCATCCGCGCCGAAGCGCTCGATCACGCCGCGCGAGCCCAACGTCAGCCCCATCCGACTGCCTGCCGCCGACAGCGTGCTGATCCGGGCCAGCAGCAGCTCCACCGCGTCCTCGGGCAGATAGATCAGCAGTCCCTCGGCGATCCACACGGTCGGCATCGCTGGGTCGTGCCCTGCGGCGGCCAGCGCGCCTGGCCAGTCCTCACGCAGATCCACCGCGACGGTGATCCGCTCGCAGCGTGCGACGGCCCGCTCCTGGCGCAGCACCGAAGCCTTGAAGTCCAGTGGCGCGGCGGTGTCGACCTCGAACAGTCGGGTGCCCTCTGGCCAGTCGATTCGGAAGGCCCGGCTGTCCATGCCGGCGCCGAGCAACACGACCTGCCGGACCCCGGACGCGGAGGCCTGCTGCAACAGGTCATCGAGGAACTTCGTCCTGATGACGATGGAGAAAGACACGGCCAGTCGGCGGCGGCGCGCGGCCTCGTCATCGGGCAGCGGCGGCGAGGAGGGCCATAGGCCGCCAGCGGTGGCGAAGGCCTGTGCCAGTGGGTCGCGGAACAGGGCGTTCTCCCGCTCGGTCTCCAGCGCCCGCACCCTGGCCACCCCCACCGCCGTGGCCCACACTCCCGACGGCTGCACCCGCTCCTGCTCATCAGTCACCGCGCCAGCCTAGAAGGCTGCTGCGCCTTCCGCTGCCGGTATGCCTTCTGGCGGCAGCGCTGTGAGCACGTCCGGCGTTGTTGCTGGCAGCGCCCTGCTGGTAGTGGTCCTCCGCAGGTCTCGCAGGGTCTCGTTGATGCCGTGGGGGCTGGTTCGGGTGGCTGGGGTGGTGGTGCGGGCTGTGGTGTCGGCGATGTGACCGGCGGTGGAGAAGGTGGGTTCGCGGGAGGCTGCCTGAGCTGTTGGCGACGTGCTCGCTGGCGGCATCGGTCTGAGCATGTCAGGTCGATGATGTTCATGCGGGCCACCACCGGCAGCCCGAGGAAACGGGCGAACTCGGCCGCGATCATGCGGGGTGTCGCGGCGGGCGGTCGGGCGTCCCGATCGGGTCCGCCGGTAGCGGGCCAGCCAGCGCATGTTCGCCATGAACACCGGCTTGGGCGTGCCCATCCACGCAAACTCCCAGCCCACCGCCAGACAGGCCCGACGCGTCGCCGTGAACGCTTCCCCCGGTCCGCTCGTCCAGCCGGTCCGCGGACCGGACATCGACCACCCTGGCCCGCCCGTCAGCGAGGCGTACGAAGTAGTCAGGCGCATGGCGACGCTGTTCCTGACCGTCCTGCCAGTGCAGCCAGAAGGGCTGTGAGGCGATCTCGACCACCTCCGGATCACGGTCCAGCAAGATCAGGCAGTCCCGCTCCAGCCACGACTCGTAGCCCAACCGGCTGAACGCCCTCGAACCGCGTACTCCACAACTGGCCCAACGGCCCGCGGCAACGCTCACCAGACTCAAGAAAGTCCAGTTCAAAGGCGGATAACGACGGATCTCCGTACGCCTGAGCCGGTGCCCCCACCAGACCTCCAACCGCAACGGTCAAAGGTCGGTGGCAGGAACGTACCGGTGGTCAAAGTTCAGTGGCAATCGAACGAGATTCGCTGTCACAGGACATTCCCCCGGGGGGAAGAAGGTTGTCATGCGACTGGTCTCGATATATCGTTGAGATATCACGTAAAGATCGCGATTGATAAGCGACAGGTCAACGAGGGGATGGGGTGGTCGCGGTGGGCCCCCACGGATTCGAGCGTGGACACGAGGAGTGCGGTCCGGGTCGACACGGCCGGGGCGGCTTCGGCGGCTTCGAGGGGCGGCGCGCCGCCTTCGGGCCCTTCGGGCCAGGCGGACCCGGATTCGGCCCGGGCCCATGGGGGCCGCGAGGGCGTGGCGGTCCAAGGGGCAGGGCACGGCGCGGTGACGTACGCGCCTCGATCCTGGCCCTGCTGAAGGACCGGCCGATGCACGGCTACGAGATGATCCAGGAGATCGCCGAGCGCAGCGGCGGGGTCTGGAAGCCCAGCCCCGGCTCGGTCTACCCCACCCTCCAGCTGCTGGAGGACGAGGGTCTGATCACCAGCGAGAGCGAGGGTGGCAAAAAGCTCTTCTCGCTCACCGAGACCGGTCGTGGCGCCGCCGAGGAGGGGCCGGACGCTCCCTGGGAGGAGGCCTCGCGCGGGGTCGACTGGGAGGCCCTCAGCGAGATCCGCCAGGCGGGCTTCGGGCTGATGGAAGCCTTCGGGCAGGTCTGGAAGACCGGCACGAAGGAGCAGCGCGAGAAGGCACTGGCCGTCATCAACGAAGCCCGCAAGAAGCTGTACCTGATCCTCGCCGATGAGCACTGAGGATGAGCGCTGAGGCCGTCACGACGACCGGGGCGCCCTCCGGAATCCTCCGCGGGACGCCCTGTTGCGTGGCCGGTCGAGGGGACAGGGCTCGGCGGTGGGGTGGCGGTCACCGCGAGAGTCTCGTCGCGTGCACCGGCACCAGGCTCCTGGCCGGGCTCTCTCCCGTCCCTCGCTCCTTGCGTGCGTCACCGGGCGACGGGCCTGACATCCCGTTCCCGGTCGGACTCCGGCCACACATAGGGCAGGTCGTCCGGTGTTCCCGGGAACACGTCGCCATAGGCGTCCCGGTCCTTGCGGACGAGTGCCGACCGGTGACTCCGGTGGAACGCCTCGTCGCCGAGCCAGGGCGGCAGTTCGCCGGCGGCGGCGAGAGCGGGCTGGTCTCTCACGGGGGTGCCCGGGCGGGCCTCGGTGAAACCGGCGACGAGCGAGGCGGCGCAGCTGTCCTGGTGTCCCCGCTCCCGCCAGACCCGGCAGATCTCCAGGCCGTAGCGGACGAGTGCCTCCTCGTATCCGGTCCACATGCGCACGGCGGGGTGCCGCCGCCATCCGTATCCCGGGACGGTCAGACCGCGCAGCACCTGGAGCGCCTCGACCCGTTGCTTGCCGAGGCGCCGGCGGTCCAGCAGCAGGGCGGAACGGCGGAAGTCGGGATGGGGCAGGAACGTCTGCATGACGGTCACCTGAAGTCGCGCGTCGTCCGGCAGCGCGGGGGTCCGGCCGCCAACGGGCTTGCGGCCCACTGACCGGCGGGGGGAGGGCAGAGGCGGTTCCCACGACCCACTCCGCGTACCGGCTGGCTCCGTGTCGAGCAGCCGGTGCACACCGCGTCTGCGCCTCCCGGCGCCCCGATCAGTGGGGCACCATCGCCGAGTGCCCCGACGGCGCCGACTCCAACCACGTCGCAGCCGACCACCTTTGCGCCGTGGGCAACCGTCCATGGTGCCGGCTCAGGTCACCTGCCCGGCCGGCGTGCGCAGCGGCTCGTTCCACGCGGCCGTCGCCGAGTCCTTGAGCCTGCCCGTCACCAGCGACACCGGGGTGCCGGTGAATTCACCGTCGACGCGGACCGTCCTGGCCTCTCCGTCGGGTCCGAGCGGCCAGCGGGCGGTGACGGTCCCTTCACCGGGAAGCCCATCAGCTTCATGTTCTCCTGGAACGTACCGCCCACCGCGGGGGTTCGGCCTGTCCTCGGGAAAGCCTGTGCGGGGCGCGTTCCACTTCCCGTACGACGACCGGTCGGTGAGCCTGCTGATGGGCCATCAGAAAACCCGGGATGCCACCCGGCCCGCGCGACGTGTCACCGCCGCGTCGAACAGAACCCACGCAGTGCTCCCCTTGGGGCGTACACCCGGTGCGCGTGCTGCTTGCCGTCCACCGACGGCAGCTCCACAAGGCAGGACCCGCACATGCTTTCCCTGCCCGTGTCGGACGGGTGGCAAGAGGCCGTCGTTGCCTTGAGGGGCGTGCGGCAAGGCGGCGGCGCGCGCCCCTGGCGGGCGGCCGACCGCATCTCCTCCGTAAGGATGAGATCCCGGTCGGCGATGTCCACTCTGCGTGGGACGCGAAAATGGTTCCGCCCGTCGATGCCCCGGACCGTTGTGGCTGATGGGGTAGGGGTTGTGCAATCGCGTACAGCCCGCCGGCCCGCCTCTGACGTGACGGACCCGCGTGGGGACATGGACGACGAAGCCGGGCTCAGTGCCGAGCTGGCGGCGGTGGTCGCCAGTGCCCGCAGGAGGGCCGTGCGGGACGGGGACCGGCAGATCGACACCGCCCACCTGCTCCACTCCCTCCTCGAACACGACGCCGAGGTCCGCGCCGCCGTCGGCGACGCCCCGCAGCTCGCCCGGCTGCTCGGCTACCTCGTGCAGCGCAGCATCGGCTACGGCCTGCGCTGGCAGGGCAGCGTGGAGGACTCCGTCGGTGAACGTGCCGTGGCCACGCCCGGCGCCGCGGGCTGGTCGCCGGTCGCCGCAGCCGCCCTGACGTACGCCCTCGGGCGCGCCCGGCGGCGCGGCGAGACCCGCGTCAACGGCACCGACCTGCTCGCCGCCCTCGTCGTGGACCGGCGGTCCCGGGCCGTCGAGGTCCTCGAACGCGCCGGCGTCCGTGTGCCGTCCATCCCCTGAGACAGGGGCAATGGGGGATGACGCTCATGTCATCGCCTGTCATCATGTGCCGGTGCGTAAGTCTGAGAGCAGTCAGGGCAGTCGTGGAAAAGGCGTCGGGCTCGGTCTCGCGCTCGCCTCGGCGCTGGCCTTCGGAGGGTCCGGGGTGGCGGCCAAGCCACTGATCGAGGCGGGGCTCGACCCGCTGCACGTGGTGTGGCTGCGGGTGGCCGGTGCCGCCGTGGTCATGCTGCCGCTCGCCGTACGGCACCGCGCCCTGCTGCGCGACCGGCCCGCGCTGCTCGCCGGTTTCGGGCTGCTCGCCGTGGCGGGTGTCCAGGCCTGCTACTTCGCCGCGCTCTCCCGTATTCCGGTCGGCGTGGCGCTGCTCATCGAGTACCTCGCGCCCGCCCTGGTGCTCGGCTGGGTGCGGTTCGTCCAGCGCCGGCCGGTGACCCGTGCCGCCGCGCTCGGTGTCGTCCTTGCGGCCGGCGGCCTGGCCTGTGTGGTGCAAGTCTGGTCGGGGCTGAGCTTCGACGCGCTGGGCCTGGTGCTCGCGCTGGGCGCGGCCTGCTGCCAGGTCGGCTACTTCGTCCTGTCCGACCAGGGCAGTGACGCGGGCCGGCGGGCGCCGGACCCGCTGGGGGTCATCGCCTACGGCCTGCTCGTCGGTGCCGCCGTGCTGACGCTCGTCGCCCGCCCCTGGAGCATGCGCTGGTCGGTGCTGACCGGCTCAGCGGACATGAACGGCACCGCCGTCCCGGCACTCGTACTGCTCGCCTGGATCGTGCTCGTCGCCACGGTCATCGCGTACATCACCGGCGTGCTCTCCGTGCGGCGGCTGTCTCCGCAGGTCGCGGGTGTCGTCGCCTGCCTCGAGGCGGTCATCGCGACCGTGCTCGCCTGGGTGCTGCTCGGCGAGCACCTGTCCGCTCCGCAGATCGCCGGTGGCGCCATCGTGCTCGTCGGCGCGTTCATCGCCCAGTCCTCGGCCCCCGCCAAGCCCGCCCCGGAGCCGGTCGCGACGGGCGGCCCGGACCACGAGTGGTCCGGCGCCGGGAAGTTGTCCGCCCGCGACACCACCGCATAAGGTGCCGGTCATGCCTTCGAACGCGCTCGTCCTTCCGCCTCCCGCCGCCTGACGGCGGGCCTCCCGGACCACACGCCCGGCGCGCGACGTGCCGGGCCGGACGGTGCTGCCCGCAGATGAGGTCCTCGCGCCCCGCCACGGCGGGTCGCCTTCGAGCTTTGGCACTTCTGTGCGCTTCTGCGGAGAGATTCCCCTTGTCGAATGCTGTCTCAGGCCTGCCCGTCGGGCGTGGCCTGCTCTACCTGATCATCACCGGTGCCGCCTGGGGCACCGCCGGCGCCGCCGCCTCCCTGGTCTACCGGGCCAGTGACATGGGCGCCTTCGGCCTGTCGTTCTGGCGCTGCGCCATCGGGCTCGTCCTGCTGCTGGCGGGCCGCATGCTGCGCCCGCGCATCCGCCCGGCAGTGGCCGAACCCTTGCGCCGCAGGGTCGCGAAGGCCGTCACCACCGGCCTGGGTCTGGCCGTCTTCCAGACCTCCTACTTCGCGGCCGTGGGGGTGACCGGGCTGGCCGTTGCCACCGTCGTCACCCTCGGCGCGGGACCCGTGCTCATCGCGCTCGGCGCCCGGCTGGTGCTGGGGGAGCGGCTGGGCCGCGGCGGTGTCCTCGCCGTCGCCGGGGCGCTCGCCGGGCTGGTCGTGCTCACCCTGGGCGGCTCTCAGGCGTCCGTCCGCCCGGCGGGCGTGTTCCTCGCGCTCGTCTCGGCGGCCGGCTACTGCGTGATGACCCTGCTCACCCGCCGGTGGGGCCGCGACGGCGGTGTCGACGCCTCCGACACCACGCTCTGGGCCTTCGCGGTGACGGGCCTCGCCGTGCTGCCGCTCGCCGTGCACGAGGGACTGCTTCCGCACACCGCCCACCCCGCCCGGCTGCTGTGGCTCGTCGTGTACATCGCCGCGGTGCCGACGGCCCTCGCGTACGCCCTGTACTTCGCCGGAGCCGCCGTCGTACGGTCCGCCACCGTCTCCGTCATCATGCTGCTGGAGCCGGTGACCGCCGCCGTGCTCGCCGTCGCCCTGCTCGGCGAACACCTCACTGCTGCCACCCTGACCGGCACCCTGCTGATGCTCGGCGCGGTCGGCGGCCTCGCCGTGGACGAGGCCCGGGGAGGCGGGCGCCGTGACCCGGTGCCCACGACCTCCTAGCTCAGCGCGCCGCCAGATCGGCCAGGTACCCGGGGAGTTCGACCCCGGGCGCCAGGCCGGCGTCGGCGACCGGGATGTCGTACCCCTTGCGGAGCGGGACGACCCCGGCCCAGTGCGGCAGGGTCAGGTCCTCGGGCTCGTCGTTCACGCCGCCGGTGCGCAGCTTGGCGGAGACCTCGTTCAGATCCAGGCGGATCACCGCGGTGGCGGCCAGCTCCTTCTTGTTCGCGGGCCTGGAGTCGGCGGCCCGGCCCGGCACGACGTGGTCGACCAGCGCGTCCAGGGCCAGCCGCCGCTCCTCGGTGTCGGTGACGTCGTACGCGATGCCGTGCACCACGACCGAGCGGTAGTTGACCGAGTGATGGAAGGCGGAGCGCGCCAGGACCAGCCCGTCCAGGTGGGTGACGGTCAGGCACACCGGCAGGCCCGGGTCGGCCTGGCCGGTCATCCGCAGCGGGCGCGATCCGGTGGACCCGTGGATGTAGAGCCGCTCACCGACCCGGCCGTACAGGGTCGGCAGCACCACGGGGGCGCCGTCGCGGACGAAGCCGAGGTGGCAGACGTAACCCTCGTCCAGTATCGCGTGCACCAACTCCCGGTCGTATGCGGCCCGTTCCGCCGAACGCGTCGGCACAGTACGGTCGGTGGGGGTGTACGCGGTGGATACCGGCTGCGGTGCGTTGGTCTCCTTGGTCCCCTGCATTGCGTCTCTCCTGGCGATCAGTATTGCACTAGTGCATAATTGTTTTTGTGCTAGGAGAGTATCGAATCCAGGGACGTGGCGCAGCAGAGATCGCGGCGAGCGTGGAGCGTGCGGTCGGCAGCGGAGAGCTGCGGCCGGGCCAACCGCTGCCCCCGATGAGGGAGTTGGCGGCCAGCCTCGGGGTGAACCCCAATACGGTCGCGGCTGCCTATCGCACCCTGCGCGAGCGCGGAGTCATCGAGACCGCCGGACGCCGGGGCAGCCGCGTCAGGTTCAAGCCGGCCACGACCGGGCGTGAGGAACTGCGCGTGGAGGTCCCCGCCGGCGGGCGGGACCTGTCGACCGGCAACCCCGACCCCGCCCTGCTGCCCCGCCTGGCCCCCGCCCTCGCCGCGGCGGCACAGGCCGGGGACCGGGAGCCCGTCCTGTACGGCGACGACCCGGTCGACCCGGACCTCGCCCGCATCGCACGCGCCGACCTCGACGCCGACGGCGTGCCCGAGGGACCGCTGACCGTCACCTCGGGCTCCCTCGACGCCGTGGAACGCGTGCTGCTGGCCCACCTCAAACCGGGCGACGCGGTCGCCGTCGAGGACCCGGGCTGGGGCAGCACCCTGGACCTCGTCCCGGCGCTGGGGCTGCGCACGGTCGCCGTGGGCGTCGACGACGAGGGGCCCCGCGCCGACGACCTGCGCCGCGCCCTGGAGTCCGGCGCCCGCGCCGTGATCGTCACCGGCCGCGCGCAGAACCCGACCGGCGCCTCGGTGAGCGCCACGCGCGCGCGTGCCCTGCGCGCGGTGCTGCGCGAGCACCCGCAGACCCTGCTGATCGAGGACGACCACGGCCACGGCATCGTCGACCTCCCGCTGCACCCAATCGCAGGCGTCACCACCCACTGGGCCCTGGTCCGCTCCGTCGCCAAGGCTTATGGCCCCGACCTGCGGCTCGCCGTCCTCACCGGCGACCCCGTCACGGTCGACCGGGTGCGGGGCCGCCAGCGCCTGGGGCCGGGCTGGGTGAGTCACCTGCTCCAGCGGGCGGTGGTCCGGTTGTGGACCGACGGTGCGGTGGACAGGGCAGCGGTGGCGGCGGCCTACCGCTCCCGCAGACAGGCCCTGATCGACGCGCTCGCCGACCGCGGTGTCGCCGCCCACGGTCGCAGCGGCATGAACGTCTGGATCCCCGTCCGCGACGAGACGGGGGCACTGGCCCGCCTCCTCCAGTCGGGCTGGGCGGTGGCCCCCGGAGCCCGTTTCCGCCTGGACACCCCGCCGGGCATCCGCATCACGGTCTCCACACTGACCGTGCACGACATCGCCCCTCTGGCGGAGGCGGTGGCGGCGGCGGTGCGACCGTCACCGGCGCGGACCTATGGCTGACGCACGTCAGGTGGGATGCGTTCCCTCGGGGCGTTCCCTCGGGGTGTTCCCTTGGGGGGCGTCCTCTCGGGATCTCGGCTCAGGACTTCTGCTCGGGACTTCCGCTCGGCACTTCGGCCCGGGTCTTCGGCCTCACCTGGGTGAGCGCCGCGCCCGCGAGGACGATCACTGCCCCCACCGGCGTGGTCCAGCGCAGCGACTCGCCGAGAATCGCAACCCCGGCGGCCGTGGCGATGACCGGAATGAAGTACGTCACCATCTGAGCGGTGGTCGGCCCGACCTCGGCGACCAGCCCGTACTGGATGAGCACCGCCAGCCCCGTCCCCAGCGCGCCCAACGCGGCGATCGCCAGCAGCGGGACGAGCGGGGCATGTGTCGGCAGTCCTGCGAACAGGGGGGTGACAACGGCCAGTTGCAGCGTGGCGATCAGCAACTGTCCGCCCGTCATCGACAGATGCGAGTTGCCCGTACCGGCCAGCATGCGCCGGACGTAGATCCAGCCGACCGGATAGCTCAGCGAGGCCAGCAGCGCCATCGCCGTACCCGTGGCGTCCAGCCCGTGGAAGCCCTGCCACGCCCCGAGCACCGTCAGCACCCCGAGAAAGCCCAGGCCCAGCCCGGCGACACGCACCCGGGTCGGCCGGTCCTCGGAGAGGGCGACCATGGACAGGGCCATGCCCCACAGGGGCGACGTGGCGTTGCAGATGCCGGCCAGCGTGGACGGGATGGTCAGTTCCGAGTAGGCGAAGAGGGAGAACGGCAGGGCGTTCAGGAAGAACGCGGCGACCGTCATGTGACCCCACAGCCGGGCCCCGCGCGGCAGCCGCTCCCGCTTCACGGCCATCGCCGCGAGCAGCACCGCGGTACCGAAGACCAGCCTGCCGAGGGTCACCTGGAAGGGCGCGTACCCTCCCGTGCCCACCTTGATCAGCAGGAAGCTGAAACCCCAGATCAGGGACAGCGCACCGAAGCGCAGCCGCCAGTCGAGGCGAGCGCGGGGGCGGGCGGGGGTCGGGGCGGGGGTGCGGGACTGGATCCGGGGTGTGGCGGTCGTGCTCATGACCTCAACCATGCACGACGTGATCTCGTAGCACAATCGAGACTTCTCACCTGATACCTCGTAGTATCACTTACATGTTGAACCTGGACCGCCTGCGCACCCTGGACGCCCTCGCCCGGCACGGCTCGGTCAGCGCCGCCGCGGAGGCGCTGCACGTCACCACCTCCGCGGTCTCCCAGCAGTTGGGCAAGCTGGAGCGTGAGGTCGGCCAGCGACTCCTCGCCAAGAACGGCCGGGGCGTGCGGCTCACCGACGCCGGACGACTGCTGTCCGAGCACGCGGCGCGCATCCTCTCGCAGGTCGAACTCGCCCAGTCCGACCTGGAGGCGCACCGCGGGCAGGTCGTCGGCGAACTCAGGCTGTCGGCGTTCCCGACCGCCGCCCGCGGCCTGTTCCCGTCCGCGCTCGGCGCGCTGCGCGCCGAGCACCCCGGGCTGCGTGTGCGCTCCAGCGAGCTGGAACCGGAGCAGGGCATCGCCGCCGTCGTACGCGGCGACCTGGACCTCGCCGTCGTCCTCGACTGGTATAACAAGCCGATGCCCGTGCCCGACGGCCTGGTCAAGGCACCCCTGCTGGACGACCCCGCCGATGTCGCCATGCCGGCCGGGCACCGGCTCGCGGGGCGGGAGGAGGTGGACCTCACCGAGTTCGCCGAGGACGAGTGGATCACCTGGGGCGAGGGTGAGTTCTGCCACGAGTGGCTGATGTTCACCCTGCGCTCCAAGGCCGTCGAGCCGATCGTCGGCCACCGCGCGGGCGAGACCCACACCCAACTCGCCCTCGTGGCCAGCGGGCTGGGCGTGTGCATCGCCCCGCTGCTGGGTCGCCACCCGGTGCCTCCGGGCGTCGTCCTGGTGCCGCTGAAGCAGCGGGTGCGCCGGCACGTGTACGTGGTCTGGCGGGCGGACGCCGACCGCCGCCCTTCGATCCGCGCGGCGGTCGAGGCCCTCCGGGCGGCAGCACGGCAGGTGGAGCAGCATCAGGCGAGCTGAACCGGAGTCAGAGGGAGGCGAGTTTGCGGAAGTCCCAGGAGACGGTCTGCGCCGGGGTCAGCCGGACCCAGGCGTGCAGGCCGTCGTGCGGCATCTCGCCGATGCCGAAGCACTTGTGCGCGAACAGCGTTTCGGGCCCGCCGAGTTCGGCGCACAGCTCCCCGGTGCGCGGCACCTCGCCCACGAACTCCACCCGCCCGGACAGCTCGACCCCGCGCAACTGGTCCTACTCCTCGCCCGAGTCGACGACGACGGCGACGGCGACCCGAGGATCGCGGCGCAGCTGGGCCCAGCGCCGGCTGCGCACCACCGAGTAAAGCCACAGCGAGGTGCCGTCCCAGGCGAACCACAGCGCGTTCACGTGCGGTGCGCCGTCCGCCGAGACAGTCGCGACCCGGCAGGTGCGCTGGGTCGCGAGGAACTCGTCCAGCTCGCCGGGAGTCATCATGATCTTCCGGCCCCGACGCTGACTGATGCCCTCGCGCGAGCAGTTCAGCGAGATCCGCGGCCCCGCGAGCACCGTGCTGCTCACCGTGGAGTGCCGGCAGGGCGCCGTCGGACCGGACGGCGCGCTGCCCGAACTCGCCCGCACGGCGCGCTCTCGCCGCCGATCGAGGTCACCGAGGCGGACTTCGTCGTAGGGCGGCTGCGCGGCCTGTCCACGATCCACGCCACCGCCGTCGACGCCCTGCCGCACAACCTCGGCTGCCGCACCCTGGCCGCCACGGTCACCACCACGGAGGAGGTGCTGGGCTGCCTCCAGCGGCTCAGGCGAGCGTGATCTGGTCGCCGGTCACCGTGATCTTCGCCGGAGGCAGGGCCCTGGTCGCCGGACCGTGCCGCACGCTGCCGTCCTCGATGGAGAAACGGCTGCCGTGACACGGGCAGACGATGGCGCCGCCCGACACGCTGCCCACCGCGCAGCCCCGGTGGGTGCACTTGGACGAGAACGCCCTGAACGTGCCGGTCGTCGGCTGCGTGACCACCACGCCCCGGTCCTCGAAGACCTTCCCGCCGCCCTCCGGGATGTCCGCGGTCCTGGCGAGCACCCCACCGGTCGAACCACCACCGGACGAACCATCGGCGGACGTACCGGAGCCGCTGTTCACCGAGTCCGACGAGCCGTCGCCCGATCCGCAGGCGGTGAGCGCGGTGGCGAGCCCCGCCGCCGCGGCCGTCGCCACGACGGTGCGGCGGGCCGGTCCCGCTTGGGATGCGCTGGTCATATGGATTTCCTCCCATGGAGCGTTTCGAGGTCCGCCCAGGGGTACGGGCCGCGGGCACCATGCGTTCAGAGTCCGCCCCAGCAACATGAGGGCGACCACATGACCGCAGGACTGGGCAACCGAGCCCTGGGACTCACCTCGCCCCGAATCCAGGTCGCCCGAACCGGTACCGTCTCGCTTCGGCGATCTGACTACCAGTGACCACTTCGCGGGAGTTGAGCCAGAACCCCAGAACCGAAGTGCCTGTACGCGAGATGGGGCAGCACCCGAAGCACTGAGGCCCCCCTCATGCCGGTGGGGTGGAGGTTCGATAGTGTCCCCGGCAGGGGACGCAACAAAAAACGGGGGCCGGGTGTGGCGACCACGATCGAGGACTTCGACCGCCAACTCGAGCCATACCGACCGGAGCTGCTCGCCCACTGCTACCGGATGCTGGGCTCGGTTCACGATGCCGAAGACCTGGTGCAGGAGACCTGTCTGCGGGCTTGGCGGGCGCGGGCACGGTACGACCGAACCCGCGGCTCGTTGCGGACCTGGCTGTACCAGATCGCGACCAACGCCTGCCTGAGTGCCCTGGAGAGCCGCAGCCGCAGACCGCTGCCATCAGGGATGGTCGCGGAAAGCGATCCTCTCCAGCCGTTCGTCCATGGCGGCGAGGTCACCTGGCTGCAGCCGATGCCCGACGCGCTGCTGCACCTGGGGGACCCGGCCGGCGCAGCCGTCGACCGGGGCAGCCTGCGCCTGGCGTTCGTCGCTGCGCTGCAGCATCTCTCGGCGCGCCAGCGCGCCGCGTTGATCCTGCGCGAGGTGCTCGCCTTCTCAGCGGCCGAGACCGCGGACGTGCTCGGTACGTCGGTCGCTTCGGTCAACAGTTCGCTGCAGCGGGCGCGTGCACGCCTGAACGAAGCAGGCGTCCGGGAGGACGAAGTCGCGGAGCCCTCACAGGCGGAACAGCGGGCTTGCGTTGAGCGCTACATGAAGGCGTTCGAGAAGGCGGACATCGAAGGAATCAAGCAGCTCCTTGCCGACGATGTCCTCATGGAGATGCCTCCGATGCTCAACTGGTTCGTCGGTCGCGACAATTACGCCCAATTCATGGGCTGGGTCTTCGCGAAGGCCGGCAGCAGTTGGCGTCTCGATGCGATCGCGGCGAACGGCCAGCCGGGTTTCGCGGCGTATCGCCGCGGCGACAGCGGCGCGTTCGAGTTGCACACCCTGCAGGTGTTCACCGTCACTGACGCCGGCATCAGCAGGACCACCGTGTTCCAGGACGACGAGGTCTTCGCGGCGTTCGGCCTGGAGACCAAGAGCGAATCCTGAAGGGCTGCTCCGCCCGCCGCGGGCCCGTGCCGGTGTCGGCACGCGGGCGGGCCCCTCTTCGTCGGCTCCGGGGCGGCAAGCCGACCAGACACGGGCGCATCGTCGCTGTTCAGGGCGCTATCGGCTGCCACTCGAAAAGAATCTCCACGGGCGCGATGAGTTCTGGCCTGGCCGCCGGTATCTATCTGCGGAGCCCAGACGACTCCCTGTGAGCCGCAGGCCGCAGCGATCTGTACCGGTACGACGAAGCGAGGAAGACCTTGATTGCGAACCAGACCCGTGCAGCGGACGAGACCGCCATCCGTAACGTGCTCAAGGGCGTATACGAAGCCTGGAGCGCCAACGACGCTGACGCGTTCGTGGCCGAGTACACCGAAGACGCCAGCGCGATCCTGCCCGGGTCCTACCGGAAGTCCCGGGAAGAGATCCGCGAGAGCATGAAGGCCGGCTTCAGCACCTTCCTGAAGGGCTCGACCACTACCGACAAGGTACTGGACATCCGTTTCCTCAACGATGATGCGGCTGTGGTCGTCAGCGAGACGGGCATCCTCTTCCCGGGCGAAACCGAGGTGCCGGAAGGCCGCCTTGTGGTCGCGAGCTGGGTGCTCACACGGCAGGACGGCAAGTGGCTTCTTGCGGCCTACCAGAACTCCCCGGCGGTCACGCACCAGGGCTGAGGCTGCCGGCCTGGCGCCCCTCGACCACCACCGCGGAAGAGGGGCGCTTCCCCGGCTGCTCCAGTAGGAGAGGGGGTGCTCAGGGACGGAGGGTGTAGCAGCGCAGGACGTCGAGGTCGGCGGTGTGGACGACGGACCAACCGGCCGTGAGGGTCTCGGCTTCCGCGGGGGTGATCCCGAGCCCGAGGAGAGCCGGATCGGTGCTGGTCCGGCGGCCGGTGATCTCGGTGACGACCCAGAGCGCTCCACCGGGTGTGAGGAGTTGGCGGACGTGGTCAAGGAACGCAGCCTTGTCGTCCATCCACCGGTAGACCAGACGGCAGGTGATGACCGCGAACGACGGTTCCGGCAGGGCGGTGAGGTCATCGGTGGTGATGTCCAGGCACCGCCAGGTCGGCCCGGGGCGAGGGCCGGTGTCCTGGGCGGCGGCGAGCGCGATGGCGCTGGGGGAACAGTCGACGCCGGTCGTGCGGTAGCCGAGCTCGTGATGGAGGTACCGAGCCAGGGTGCCGTCGCCGCAGCCGATGTCGAGGGCGGGGCGGGCGCGGCCGGGGCCGAGGTGCTCGTCCAGCAGCCGCCTCTCCGCGTCATCCAGCGGCCGGTACCGGCGGCCCTGGGCCCACAGCGGCTCCCAGTAGATGGCGCTCGCAGTGGACGGTCTGGTGGTCATGACTCTCCTTCACGGGGCGGGCGGCACGGCCGCAGGCCAGGTGGGGCGGGCATTCCCGCAGGGCCCGAAAGGGGGGAGGCCGGCAGCAGGACCACGGGCCGACCTGGGGCGCGTCGATGGCAAGGGCCGTCGGCGTATCGAGGAAGACTGCCGGGACACTGCACCGTGCGCCGGTCGTTCCGCCACGACAGCCGGGCGATCCGGCCCAGGACGGCCGGGATCTTCGCGCACACCCGCCGGAACGAGACCTCGGCGAGCGGATTGACGGAGTACTGCCCGCTGCAGGCGATCTCCGCCGACGGTGGTGGAGGAGGAGGCGCCGGGTCCTGCTGTTCGTGCGTGGCGGCCGAGGTCAAGGTGGTCCCCTCGAAGGTCGTCCGGCGCGGTCATAAGGCTCAACGATCCGGCCCGCATATCGAACTGATGTATTTCGGTCGGTCTCGCAATCCCGAGTCGGAGGGCGTGGCGGGCGTGCAGGATGCATCGACCCGCTTCCCGCAACGGGAGTGCGAGGCAAGGTGGTTGGCCGAAACGCCGAGACTCCGCTCGACGGCCGTCGCCGTGTTGCTGCCACGCGAAATCCACGCGAAATCCACGCGGTGGCCCAAGGCACCGCAGGAGCGACGTGAGGCGTGGCCGTTGGAGGAGGCCACCGCGAGTGCGCGACGTGACCAGCCCGCGAAACCGGACAGTCGTCGTAGTCGGCCTGGGCTGTGGACTCCGTCAGGGCGAGGTGTTCGCGATGCGCCCCTGTGAGGACATCGATCACGCGCGAGGAGTCCTCCGTATCCGCCGCCCGATCCAAGGGATCGGGGCAAGGCTGTATTCGCCCCGCCACAGGGAGCCAAGACCGTACCGTTGGCATGCCCCCGCGGTGGCCAAGGAGTTGGCGGCACAGAAGGAGGGCTTCCAGGTGCTGCGGCACACTCATGCCCAGATCATGGTCCAGACGGGAGAGTCCGTCGTGACCCTGGCGTGCCGACTCGGGCACCATCCTCGTCGGCGATCACCCTCGGTTACTATGCTCACTTCATGCCCGAGGCCGGAAACAAGGGGCGAACGGCCATTGACGGACTGCTGGGGAGACAGGGAAAGCTGCCTGCCGGTCGACCCCCCAGATTCTCCCCAGAGCCCGTTGACGGGCGGTTCCCGCTGCGGTGCCCCTCCGAGGTTGATCTTGCATTGCAAGGCTGAAGAGACGGATGGCCTGGGAAAATGTTGAAAGAGGTCACTGCGACCCGCTATATCACGCCGCTACGCGAGGGCGGCTCGCTGCCAGGACTGGTCGAGGCCGACGACTTCGGGACCTACGTCATGAAGTTCACCGGCGCCGGACAGGGCCGCAAGACCCTCGTCGCCGAGGTCGTCTGCGGTGAACTCGCCCGCCGGCTCGGATTCCGGGTGCCCCGGCTGGTCACCGTACAGCTGGACTCCGTGCTCGGCCTCGGCGAACCCGAACAGCAGGTACAGGAGTTGCTGAGGTCCAGTGGCGGCACCAACCTCGGTATGGACTTCCTCTCCGGAGCCCTGGGCTTCGATCCGCTCGCCTTCCCGGTGGGCGCCGAGGAAGCCGGGCGGATCGTCTGGTTCGACGCGCTCATCAACAATGTCGACCGCTCCTGGCGCAACCCCAACCTTCTCGTGCACCGCGGTGAGTTGTGGCTCATCGACCACGGCGCCACGATGATCTGGCACCACAACTGGCCCTCCGCCGAGGCCTCCGCGGCCCGCCCCTACGACGCCTCCGACCACGCCCTCGCCCGCTTCGCCCCGGACGTCACCGCCGCCGCGGCCGACCTGGCTCCCCGGGTCACCGGGGATCTGCTCGCCGAGGTCACCGCCGAGATCCCCGACGCCTGGCTCGCCGACGAGCCCGGCTTCGACACCCCGGACGACCTGCGCAGGGCCTATGCGCGGCCCCTGCTCGCGAGGGCCGCCGTCATCCACGAGCGCATCACCGGCATCGAGGAGGGCAAGTGAGCGAGACCCACATCCACATGGCCGGGCATGTCACCGAGCGCCATATCACCCGGGCGGGCCAGGGCGGCGACCGGGACGTGTTCGAGTACGCCCTGCTGCGTGTCGTACCGCGCGTGGAGCGCGGGGAGTGCATCAACGCGGGCGTGGTCGTCTACTGCCGGGCGCGGGCCTACGTCGGCGCCCGCACCCATCTGGACGAGGCCCGGCTGCTCGCCCTGGACCCGGCGGCCGACGTGGCCGGGGTGCGCGCCGCGCTCGGTGCGATCGAGCGTCACTGCGCGGGCGGCGAGGCGGCCGGACAGGCGGCCGGCGACGACGCCGGGCGGCGCTACCGCTGGCTGATCGCGCCACGCTCCACCATCGTCCAGCCCGGCCCCGTGCACACCGGGCTCACCACCGACCCGGCGGCCGAAACGGAGCGTCTGCTGGACCTCCTGGTGAGGTAATGGATCACACGACCCGGTGTGCCGTTGACACCGGGTGCCAGGGCTTCTAGCGTCACGTGTACCCAAGGTACTAAGCGGTCGCTCACCGCACAGCGGGTCCCCTCGGGGATCACGACAGGTTCTCTCAAGGGCGAGGAGAAGCAGCAATGACCACCACTGAACAGCGGGTCGCGGTAGTCACCGGCGCGGCGCGCGGCATCGGCGCCGCCACCGCGGTACGGCTGGCCGCCGAGGGTCGCGCGGTCGCCGTGATCGACCTGGACGAGGCCGCCTGCAAGGACACCGTCGAGAAGATCACCGCGGCCGGCGGCAAGGCGATCGCGGTCGGCGCCGACGTCTCGGACGAGGCGCAGGTAGAGGCGGCCGTCGCCCGGGTCGTCGAGGAACTGGGCGCCCCGACGATCCTCGTCAACAACGCGGGCGTGCTGCGCGACAACCTGCTGTTCAAGATGAGCGTCTCCGACTGGGACACCGTCATGAACGTGCACCTGCGCGGCTCCTTCCTGATGGCCAAGGCCGTCCAGAAGCACATGGTCGACGCGGGCTTCGGCCGGATCGTCAACCTCTCCTCCTCCTCGGCGCTCGGCAACCGCGGCCAGGCCAACTACTCCGCCGCCAAGGCCGGGCTGCAGGGCTTCACCAAGACCCTCGCCATCGAGCTGGGCAAGTTCGGCATCACCGCCAACGCCGTCGCCCCCGGCTTCATCGCCACCGAGATGACCAAGGCCACCGCCGACCGTGTCGGCATGGGCTTCGAGGACTTCAAGAAGGCCGCCGCCACGCAGATCCCGGTGCAGCGCGTCGGCGAGCCCGACGACATCGCCAACGCCATCGCCTTCTTCACCGGCGAGGCGGCCGGGTTCGTCTCCGGCCAGGTGCTGTACGTCGCCGGCGGACCGCTGAACTAGGGCACTCGGGACAAGAGGAACACGGACATGACTGAACTCCCGGAGCTTTCCGGCAAGGTCGCCCTTGTCACCGGCGCGAGCCGCGGCATCGGCTACGGCGTCGCCGAGGCGCTGGTCGCCCGCGGCGACCGCGTGTGCATCACCGGCCGTAACGAGGACGCCCTGAAGGAGGCCGTCGAGAAGCTCGGCGCCGAGCGGGTCATCGGCGTCGCCGGCAAGGCCCACGACCTCGACCACCAGACCGAGACCGTCGAACGGACCATGGAGGTGTTCGGCCGCGTCGACTTCCTGGTCAACAACGCGGGCACCAACCCGGTCTTCGGGCCGATCGCCGACCTCGACCTGGACGTGGCGCGCAAGGTGTTCGAGACCAACGTGATCTCGGCGCTCGGCTTCGCCCAGAAGACCTGGCACGCCTGGCAGAAGGACAACGGCGGAGCGATCGTCAACATCGCCTCGATCGCGGGCCTCGCGCCCTCTCCGTTCATCGGCGCGTACGGCGTCAGCAAGGCCGCGTTGATCAACCTGACCCAGCAGCTCGCCCACGAGTTCGCTCCCGCGGTGCGGGTCAACGCGATCGCCCCGGCCGTCGTGAAGACCAAGTTCGCGCAGGCCCTGTACGAGGGCCGGGAGACGGAGGCCGCCGCCTCCTACCCGCTGGGCCGGCTCGGTGTGCCCTCCGACATCGGCGGGGCCGCGGCGTTCCTCACCTCGGAGCAGTCCGAGTGGATCACCGGTCAGACGCTCGTCGTGGACGGCGGGATCTTCCTCAACGCGGGCGTGGGCTGATCGTCCCTTTCCGGGCGCCGCTCCCAGCCGGACGGCGCCCGGAAAGCCGTACAAGATCAAACACTGCCGGATGACAACGTCGTCATGGTGAAATCGATCAAGAAGCCCTGCCCCGGGGGAGGTTCAGGTGACCCGACGCTGCGGTAAGGTCTGCCGACCTTGGTATGGCAGATCGAGGAGCGTGCGCGTGTTCAACCGGAACCGATTCCTGCGGAGAGTCGCGGCGATCGCGTCCATATCCCTGCTGACCGGATGCGGTCTGCTGTCCGGCGGCGACACCGGCGACGAGAAAACGATCGTCGTGGGGACCACCAGCGCCCCCAGTACGCTCGATCCGGCCGCCGCCTGGGACGGCTCCTGGGAGCTTTTCCGGAACATCTACCAGACGCTCCTCGCCTACCCCAACGGCGCCACCAGCCCGCAGCCCGACGCCGCCGAGAGCTGTTCCTTCACCGACTCCGGCAGCCGCACCTACCGCTGCAAGCTGCATCCCGGGATGAAGTTCGCCGACGGCGACCCGCTGAACGCCAAGGCCGTCAAGTACTCCATCGACCGCATCCGCACCATCAACGTCCCCGGCGGCCCCGCCGGCCTGCTCGGCAGCCTCGAGGACGTGCAGACGATCGGGGACCGTGAGATCGTCTTCCACCTCAACAAGGCGGACGCCACCTTCCCGTTCGTCCTGGCCACTCCGGCCATGTCGATCGTCGACCCGAACGAATACTCCGCCACCTCCCTGCGCAAGGACGGCAAGGTGTTCGGCTCCGGGCCGTACACGCTGAAGTCCTACACGGAAGGCAAGCAGGCCGTCCTGGCCCGCAACGACAACTACCGGGGCTTCGCCGACCGGAAGAACAACGGCGTGGTCATCCGCTACTTCCAGGACTCGGCCAGCATGGTCAAGGCGCTGCGCGCCAAGGAGATCGACGTCACCTACCGCGGTCTGGGCGCCGACGACATCATCGCCCTGCAGCGGCACGGCACCACCGACCTGCAGCTGGTCGACGGCGTGGGCACCGACATCAGCTACCTGGTCTTCAACCCCAAGGACCCGTGGGCCGGGCGGCTCGCCGTGCGCCGGGCGGTCGCCCAGCTGGTGGACCGGGGGGCGATCGCCCACAAGGTCTACAAGGACACAGTGGACCCCCTGTACTCGATGGTCCCCAAGGGGCTCACCGGGCACACCACCGGCTTCTTCGACGACTACGGCGACCCGAGCGTCCCCAAGGCCCGCAAGATCCTCTCCGACGCGGGCATCACCCAGCGCGTCCCGCTCACCTTCTGGTACACCACCGACCGCTACGGCTCCGAGACGGCCGAGATGTTCAAGGAGCTGAAGCAGGAGCTGGACGGCTCGGGCCTGTTCACCGTCACCCTCAAGAGCCGCCCCTGGAAGACCTACGTGGTCGGCTACCAGAAGGGCGAGTACCCGGTCTTCGGCCGCGGCTGGTTCCCGGACTACCCCGACGCGGACAACTTCATCGCCCCGTTCGTCGGCCAGGACAACGCGCTCGGCACGCCCTACCCGGCCAAGGAGATCACCGACCAGCTGCTGCCCCACTCCCGCAGCGAGAGCGACCGCGCCAAGGTCGTCGACGACCTGGAGGCGGCCCAGCAGATCATCGTGAACGACGCCCGGCTGATCCCGCTGTGGCAGGGCCGGCAGTACATCGCGGCCAGCGACGACATCTCCGGCGGTGAGCAGGCCCTGGACCCGTCGACGATCATGATGATGTGGACGCTGCACCGCAAGACGAGTTGGTGACCGACCGCGCCGCACCGGTTGTCAGTGGTCGCCTGTAGGTTCAAGGACCTGGAAGTGACCGCACATCGTGAGGACGTTGACGTGACCGACACCGCCATGCTGCCCGAGTCCTGGCGCGGGGTTCTGGGTGACGAACTGCAGCAGCCCTACTTCAAGGAGCTGACCGAGTTCGTCGAGGAGGAGCGGGCGAAGGGCCCCGTCTACCCGCCGCGCGAGGAGGTCTTCGCCGCGCTGGAGGCGACGCCGTACGACAAGGTCAAGGTCCTCGTACTCGGCCAGGATCCGTACCACGGCGAGGGCCAGGGCCACGGCCTGTGCTTCTCGGTCCGCCCCGGTGTGAAGACCCCGCCGTCCCTGCGCAACATCTACAAGGAGATGCAGGAGGAGCTGGGCCTGCCCGTGCCGGACAACGGCTACCTGATGCCGTGGGCCCGGCAGGGCGTGCTGCTGCTCAACGCGGTGCTCACCGTGCGGGCCGGCGAGGCCAACTCGCACAAGGGCAAGGGCTGGGAGAAGTTCACCGACGCCGTCATCCGCGCGGTGGACTCCCGGCCGGACCCGGCGGTCTTCGTGCTGTGGGGGAACTACGCGCAGAAGAAGCTCCCGCTGATCGACCAGAGCCGTCACGCCGTGGTCATGGGGGCGCATCCTTCGCCGCTGTCCGCGAAGAAGTTCTTCGGCTCCCGCCCGTTCACCCAGATCAACGAGGCGATCGCCCGGCAGGGCCACGAGCCCGTCGACTGGCGCATCCCGAACCTGGGCTGACCTGACCGGGGCGGCCCCGTGTCGTACGGGGCCGCCTTCCGGGGATTGCCGGTGCCGCCGGTTAGCGTCGGGTGACACAGCCGGCGAGACGGCTGACGACGGCCCGGAGGACGCGGTGGCGGAGCGACAGGAGCAGTCGGCACTGGACGACGTGCTGACGCGGATCGGGCAGGTCGTCATGCTGCACCACGGCGGTGACCGCGAGGAGGCCCGGCGCCGCTTCCTGGAGTTGTGGGCGGAGATCGGCGAGGACGGCGACCCGCTGCACCGCTGCACGCTGGCCCACTATCTCGCCGACACCCAGGACGAACCGGGGGACGAACTGGCCTGGGACCTGCGGGCGTTGTCGGCGGCGCAGGAACTCGCGGACGGCCGGGGCGGTGACCCGCTGAGCGTCCGGGGCTTCTTCCCCTCCCTGCATCTCAACCTCGCCGCCGACTACGCGAAACTCGGCCGCACCGATGCCGCCCGCAGCCACCTGCACCGGGCCCGCCGCGCCTCGAACGCCCTGCCCGACGACGGCTACGGCAACGGGGTCCGGGCCGCGATGGACCGCCTGGAGCTGCGGCTCGACGAGGACGGCTCCCGGGGCGGCGACGGCTGGGGGCCACCGAGGCAGCGGCCCAGCTAGGCCGATCGGTTCCCCGGCCCGCCTCAAGGCCCGTACGCCTGCTCGCAGATGGCCGCCTCGGGGCTGTCCCTGTGCCAGCCGCCGTACTGCCTGCCGAGAGCGCACACGTCCGGGGTCCCGGGCGCCGGCTGCGACAGGTCGAAGGTGTCGACGGGCGTCCGCCGGGGCCGGTCCGGGTGCGGCCGGGGGCGCGGTGGGGCGGGCGGCCGACGCGTGACCGGCGGTGCGACCCCGGGCGGGTGCGGGGCGACCGGCTCGCGGTGTTCCGGGTGCCGGGACGGGCCGACCATCTCCAGGGCCTCGCGGGCCGGTGCCTGCACCACCCGCGGCGCCGCGCTGCCGTCCGGCCGCGGCGCCGTCGGCTGGGTGGGCGCGGTCCCCGGCGGGGGACCGCCGGGTGTCGCCGGGCTCGGAACCGTCACACAACCGGAGAGGGCCGAGACGGCCACGGTGACCAGGAGCGCTGCGGTGGTCGTCGTTCGATGCACCCGCGCTACTCTGCTGGTTCGGCGCCCGGCCCCGCACCGCCGACCGGAGGTTGGTGCACCGTACGGGTGATCTCGTGCCCCGTACGGAGTGCTTCCCGCCGCCGAGGGTGACGTTCAGTCGCCGGTCGCGCCGTCGATCCGCTCCCGGACCAGGTCGGCGTGGCCGTTGTGCCGGGCGTACTCCTCGATCATGTGGGTGTAGATCCATCGCAGGCTGAAGGGCTCATCGGTGCGCCTGCTCCGTCCCTCGGACAGATCGTCGAGGCCGAGGCGGGCCGCGTTGTGCCGGGCGGTCTCGATCTCCCGCTGCCAGGTGGCGTACGCCTCCTGCCAGGTGTCGGCCTCGGTGAGGTGGAACTCGCCGTCGCGGTCCTCCTCGGTGCAGTAGATCGGCCCGGCGTCGTCACCGACCAGCACCTCGCGGAACCAGCCCCGCTCGACTTCCGCCATGTGGCGCACCAGCCCCATGAGGGACAGCTCCGAGGGCGGTACGGACGCGGTCCGCAGCTCTTCGTCGCTGAGCCCCTCGCACTTCCAGGCGAGGGTCTGCCGGTGGTAGTCCAGCCAGCCCTCCAGCATGGCGCGTTCACCGGCGGTCTGGGCGGGCTCATGGCGTTCAGTCGTCATGCCCGCATCCTCGCAACACCGTGCGGGTTCTCACCAGGGCTTTTTCAGGTGCCCAGCAGCCCGCCCAGCAGCTCCCGCAGCCCCCTGCGCAGCTCCTCCAGGCCTGGTGTCTCGGCGCTGAAGGAACCGGCCGCGCAGGAGAACATCAGCCCGTCCGCCCACGCGACCAGCGACAGCGTGTGCCGGGCCGGGTCGGGCGAGCCGACGGCGGTCAGCAGCGCGGTGATCTGCTTCTTGAACACCGCGCCGGTCGCGTCGTAGAAGGCACGCAGCTCGGGGCGGCGGGTGGCCTCCAGGGCCAGTTCGTAGCGGGCGATCAAGAGGTCGCGGTTGCCGGTCAGGGAGCGGTGGACCGCGAGGGCCAGTGCGTCGGCCAGTGCGTCGGGTCCGATGGGGGGATCCGGCATCTCCTCCAGGGCGAGCATCCGCGCCTCCCGCTCGGCGTGCCGGCGCACCGCGAGTTCCAGCAGCGCCTGCCGGGTGCGCGCCACGTTCGAGGTCGAGCCCTGTGGCAGTCCGGCCGCCTCGTCCACCGCACGGTGCGTCAGCCCGCGCATTCCCCGCTCGGCCAGCAGGGCGAGGGCGGTGTCGGCCACGAGATCGGCGCGGGAGGCGCTCGGGGTGCGTACGGACATGGGCCGACCCTATCTGGCTCACTACGAATGTAGTACAGTCTGTCTGGCACTACAGGTGTAGTCTCAACTTCAGGAGGAGTCATGGCGCAGTCCGAGCGTGCGATCGTCATCGGCGGCGGCATCGGAGGTCTGGCCGCGGCGGCGGCCCTGCACCAGCGCGGCCTGCACGTCACCGTGGTGGAGCGGGCCCGCTCCCTGGAGCCCGCCGGTGCGGCCATCTCGCTCGCCCCGAACGCCCTGCGCGCCCTGGACCTGCTCGGCATCGGGGAGGAGATCCGCGACCTGGCCGCCTGGCAGGGCGACGGAGGGCTGCGCACACCGAGCGGCCGGTGGCTGTCCCGCTCCAGCGCCGAGGCCGCCGCCGCCCGCTTCGGCGGCCCCCTGGTCCTGCTGCCCCGGGCCACTCTGGTCGAGCGCCTCGCCGCGCTGCTCCCCCCGGAGGCCGTCCGCACGGCCACCGCCGCAACCCTCGCCGACCGCGGCGACCGCGAGCGGCCCGCCCGCGTGACCGTCGGTGACACGGAGCTGGAGGCCGACCTGGTGGTCGGCGCCGACGGCATCCGCTCCCGGGTCCGCGGAGCGCTGTTCCCCGCCCACCCGGGGCCGGTGTACGCGGGGTTCACCACCTGGCGGGTGGTGGTCCCGCTGCCCGGCGTCGAGTTCGCCTCGCACGAGACCTGGGGACGGGGCCGTATCTGGGGCACGCACCCGATGAAGGACGGCCGGGTCTACGCCTACGCCGCCGCCACGGTCCCGGCGGGCGGCCGGGCGGCCGACGACGAGAAGGCGGAACTCCTGCGCCGCTTCGGCGACTGGCACGACCCGATCCCCGCCGTCATCGCCGCCGCCCGCCCCGAGGACGTCCTGCGCCACGACGTGCACCACATCGCCGAGCCCCTGCCGGCCTACCACGCAGGCCGGGTCGCCCTCCTCGGCGACGCTGCGCACGCCATGCCGCCGACCCTCGGACAGGGCGGCAACCAGGCCATCGAAGATGCCGTCGTCCTCGCGCACCACCGCGACGACCTGGCCGCCTACACGCGGGCCCGGCTGCCGCGCACGAGCGCCATCGCCCGCCGGGCCGTCAGGGTGGCCCGGCTCAACATGTGCGGCAGTCGCGCCGCCGTCGCCGTACGCGACACCGCGGTCAGCGCGCTCTCCAAGGCCGGGCCGGCGTTGTTCCTGCGGGGATACGACGGGATCGCGGACTGGCGACCGCCGTATGCTGCCGGGAGGAGACACGCAGGCACGCGGTAGGGGAGAGCACGTGAAGGTCGGCTGCATCGGACTCGGGGACATCGCGCAGAAGGCGTATCTGCCGGTGCTGAGCACGCAGCCGGGTGTCGAGCTCCACCTGCAGACCCGGACGCCCGCCACGCTCGACCGCGTCGCCGACTCCCTGCACCTGCCCGCCGGCCGACGCCATTCGACCCTGGACTCCCTGCTCGCCGCCGGCCTCGACGCGGCCTTCGTGCACGCGCCCACCGTCGCCCACCCCGAGATCGTCGGACGGCTGCTGGAGGCGGGCATACCGGTGTACGTCGACAAGCCGCTCGCCTACGAACTCGCCGACTCCGAGCGGCTGGTGGAGTTGGCCGACCGCAGCGGCGTCTCGCTGTCCGTCGGCTTCAACCGCCGGTACGCCCCCGGTTACCTGCAGTGCCTGGACCACCCGCGCGAGCTGATCCTCATGCAGAAGAACCGGATCGGCCTGCCCGAGGAACCGCGCTCGATGGTCCTGGACGACTTCATCCACGTCGTGGACACCCTGCGTTTCCTGGTGCCCGGCCCGGTCGACGACGTGACCGTGCGCGCCCGCACCGAGGGCGGACTGCTGCACCACGTCGTGCTCCAGCTCGCCGGGGACGGCTTCACGGCGCTCGGCGTGATGAACCGGCTCAGCGGCTCCGCCGAGGAGATCCTGGAGGTGTCCGGGCAGGACACCAAGCGTCAGGTGCTCAACCTCGCCGAGGTGATCGACCACAAGGGACAGCCGACCGTGCGCCGCCGCGGCGACTGGGTGCCGGTGGCCCGGCAGCGCGGCATCGAGCAGGCCGTCCTCGCGTTCCTCGACGCCGTACGCGCGGGCAAGGTGCTCAGCGCCCGTGACGCACTGGCGACTCATGAGCTGTGCGAGCGGGTGGTACGAGCGGTGCTTGACCGGTCCGGCGCAGCCTGAGCGCCCGTGCCCCCTCCGTGACGCCGAGCGCGGCCAGCACCAGCAGCGCGCCGTGCACCGGCCAGTCGCCGTAGCGGACGTACGGGGTGAGGCCGTGCGCGAGCGGGACGTCGTAGACACGGGCGGCGCTCGCGTCGGTGCCGAGCCACGGGCCGAGCCGTTGCCCCGCCGGGCCGTACACGGCCGACACCCCGGTCAGGGTGGCGTGCACCATCGGGCGGCCGGTCTCGGCGGCGCGCAGCGCGCCCAGCGAGGCGTGCTGCGCGGGGGCCCAGCTCTGCTGGAAGGTCGAGGTGGCGGACTGGCCGAGCAGGACATCGGCGCCGTCCTCGGCGAGGTGCCGGCTCATGTCGGGGAACGCGGTCTCGAAGCAGATCAGCGGGCCGATCCGCAGCCCGTGCCCGACGTTCATCACGACCTGCCCCGACCCGCGCCTGCGGTCCTCGCCGGCCGCCTTCCCGACGGACGTCGCCCAGCCCAGCACGGAGCGCGCCGGGACGTACTCACCGAACGGGACCAGCCGCATCTTGTCGTAGCGCTCACCGGTCGGTCCGTCCGGTCCCACCAGCACCGCGCTCTTGTAGATGCCGGGCCGGTCGGAGCGGTGGGCGTCGACATTGACCAGCACGTCCGCGCCGGTCGCGCGGGACAGCGCGGCGATCCGCCGGGCCAGGTCGGGACGGTCGGCCAGGTCGAAACCGATGCTGCTCTCGCCCCAGACGACCAGGTCGACGCGCTGCCCGGCCAGCTGCCGGGTGAGCTGCTCCTCGCGGTCGAAACGCCGGTCGGGGCCGTCCGTCACGCCCGGCTGCACCACTGCGATCCGCACCTGCCCGTCCACGTGCGGGCGCGGCGCCCAGACCCAGGCGGCGGAGGCTGCGGCGGCCGTGGCGACCAGCGTTGCCAGCGCCGGCACCCGGGACTCGCGCACGGCGACCAGCACCGCCGCCGCCACGTTGACCGCGACCAGCAGGAAGCTGAGCAGCCACACCCCGCCCACCGAGGCGAGCCGCAGCGCCGGCCCCACCTGCCACTGGCTGGCGCCGAGCATGCCCCAGGGGCCGCCGAGCCCCTGCCAGGAGCGGACGAGCTCCACCGTCAGCCAGGCCGAGGGCAGCACGAGCAGCGCGGCCGCGCTCCGCCCCGGAGAGGGATGACCGCCGAGGAACCTGCGGACCAGCAGGCCCCAGGGCGCCCAGAGCGCGCCGAGCAGCGCGGCTATCAGGAAGATGAACACATGCAGGTTCGGCAGCAGCCAGTGATGCACCGCCACCATGAACCCGAAGCCGCCGCACCAGCCGTCGTACGCGGCACGCCGGGGCGTCGGCGCCGAGCGGGCCAGCAGGATCCAGGGGACCAGGGCGACGTACGCGAACCACCACAGCGACGGCGCCGGGAAGGCGAGGACCGGCAGGGCGCCCGCGAGGGCGGCGGCCGATGAGCGTCGCCACGGGGAGGTCAGCCAGTGGTCGAACGTCGTCATACGGAGCCTCCCTACCAGCCGTTGGCTCCAGTGTGCGCGCCCGAAGCGATCTCCGACAGGGGGCCTTCGGCCCACCGGCCGGGACACCGGCACGTCTCGACCGGGGCACCGGCCCAACTGGCCTTCCCGGTTCGGCGGTCCGGCTGACCGGCCGGGCTGCGGGCCCGCCGACCGCACTGGCTCCGGCCCGCCGATCCGCCCTGGCTCCGGTCGGGGTGCCTGCGCGTGCGCCGGCTCCGTCGGGCGGCGCGCGCTTCGGCCCGGGTGGCCGGCCGGAGTGACGTCCCGGGCCGGGCTCGGGTGACGGGACCGGTCGAGCGGATCAGTCCGGTACGGACGCCGGATCGGGCTCGGGGAGACGGCGCCACTTCTCGTGCACCACCACCTGGCGAAGCCGCCAGCCCTCCGGTGTGCGCAGCAGCGCGAAGTCGTACCGGCCGCCGCACACCAGGTCCGAAGCCGTGCCGTCACCGTCGCCCGCGCACCGCAGGGGGTTCAGATAGTCGGCCCGCACCCGGGCGGTGTCCCCGGTGTCGTGGTCCAGGATGCCGAAGTCCACCCGGCGGTTGACGATCAGATGCTGCCGCATCGAGAACAGCTCCAGACTTCCGGCGAGCCATCCGGCGACGTCGCCCGCACCTCCCTCGATTCCGCCGGCGGACCGGTAGTCGGCCCGTCCGTCCGCCGTGAAAAGCCCTCGGTACGCCGCCCAGTCCCCGTCGTCCACCGCCATCGCGTACTCGGTGATCAGGTCGTCGACGGCCAGCCGGTCCATTACGGTCGCTAGCTCCGCGCGCTGCGTCATCGGCACAGTGTTGGGCACGGGGAGCGTGGAGCCAAGAGGGGTGCGGCGATATTCGGTGGTCCGGGGCAGCGCAGGTCCGCGACGCTGTGCCTGTGAACGAACAGTCAGTCGAAGAAGAGCCGAGATTTCGAATCCGGGCCCGTCACACGGAGTCCACGGTCACCGTCTACCAGGCCTACCGGCCGGAGATCGGCGTTCCGGCGGCCCGCACCGGACGGTTCCCGTCCGCCTGGAAGCGGGACCGGATGACCTGGATCAAACCGTCCTTCCTGTGGATGATGTACCGCTGCGGCTGGGGCACCAAGGAGGGACAGGAGACCGTCCTCGCCGTCGAGATCAGCCGCGAGGGCTTCGAATGGGCCCTGCGCCACGCATGCCTGTCGCACTACGCGCCCGGTCTGCACGCGAACCAGGACGCCTGGAAACAGCAGTTGCGGCGGTCCCCGGCCCGCGTCCAATGGGACCCCGAGCGGGATCTGCGCCACAACCCGCTGCCGTACCGGTCGTTGCAGCTGGGGCTCGCGGGCGAGGCGGCGGCCCGGTACGCCGACGAGTGGATCACCGGCATCGAGGACGTGACACCGCTCGCGACGGAGATCCACGCGCTGGTACGGGCCGGTGAGTCACAGAAGGCGACGGCACTGCTGCCGCGGGAGCGGCCGTACCCGGTGGCCGAGGAACTGCTCGCCCCTCTGCGGGCCTAGCGTCAACGCCCCCGGGTCAGGCGGCCTCGATGACCGCCCCGCGGATCGCCTCGGCCCACTCGACGACCAACAGCTCGTACTCCGCGCGCTCCTGAGTCGACAGGATGCCGCCCGAACGCAGCCACAGCGCCCGGATGTGCTCGTTCACCTCGGCGGCAGACCGTGCGGAGCCAAGGGGCATGGAATCGGGGGACATGGGGACAAGCCTAGGGGTAGGCACTGACCCTGCGCTACCGCGTGGCTACACAGACCGTAAGGGCTTTGGTCATCGGTGGCGCGGAACGATGTGTTGCGCGGGGGTGAAGTGGCCGGTCGTACCGGCCTGTCGGGCAGGTCGGACGCGGATGCGCGGGGTCCGGAAGATGTCCGAAACGATGGCGGTGGGGGCGGCGCCGCAAGGGGGCTGACCGGTCCGGGCGCCTCCGCATACGGTGCGCAGGGGGGAGCGCTCACTGCGCTTGGTGTGCGCCGGACCCCCTCGGGCAAAGCCGGTTCGGGAGGTGCGGCCGGGGCTCCACGTGTACCGGCGGCAGTGGGCGTCTCCCCCTCCTACGCCGCCCCGGGCCCGGCGACCGTCCAGCCGGGGGCCTGCGGGTGGGCCGTCAGGTCCCTGTGGCGTACCTCGCCGCCGCAGGCCCGGCAGGTGACGACGGGGATCAGCTCGTTGCCGCAGACGTGCTTGACGACCATGGGCAGGTCGGCTCCCTTGCGGAGATGCCGGTCGCCCCACTCCTTCAGGGTCATCAGGACCGGCTCCAGTTCGAGTCCCGCCTGCGTGGCCCGGTACTCGAAGCGCTGCGGGCGCTCGCTGTAGGCGCGCTTGGTGAGGATCCCGGCGTCCACGAGCCGGCGCAGCCGGGCGGCCAGGATGTCGCGCGGTGCGCCGGTGTTGCGCACGAGCTGGTCGAAGCGGCCGTTGCCCAGGCAGACCTCCCGCAGGACCAGCAGGGAGTACTTCTCGCCGACCAGCGCGAGGGCGTCGGCGATGGAGCAGGGGCGCGGGTCTTTCGTGGCGGCCATGCACCGAAGTGTAGTGGAGGGGCAGGGGGGAGTTTGATTTTCCAACGCACTAGGCTAGGGTGAGTTTGAATTTCCTACTTACTAATGGTCGCCGCGGCTGTCCGTCGCGGCCGTCGCGGGAGGCCCGCACCATGCGAGACGCAGTCATCGTCGAAGCCGTACGCACCCCCATCGGCAAGGGCAAGCCGAACGGTTCCCTCGCGCACGTGCACCCCGTACAGCTCCTCGCCCACACCCTGCGCACCCTGGTGGAGCGCTCCGGCGTCGACCCGGCGCTGATCGACGACGTCATCGGCGGGACCGTCGACCAGGTCGGCGAGCAGGCCATGAACACCACCCGGTACGCCGTCCTCGCGGCGGGCTTCCCGGACTGGGTCCCGGCGACCACGGTGGACCGCCAGTGCGGCTCCTCCCAGCAGGCCGTGCACTTCGCCGCACAGGGCGTCATCTCGGGCGCGTACGACCTCGTCGTCGCGTGCGGGGTGGAGTCGATGAGCCGGGTGCCGATGTGGTCCAACGTGCCCGCGGGCAAGGACCCGTTCGGACCGGGCGTCGCCGAGCGCTACCCGGAGGGCCTGGTACCGCAGGGCATCAGCGCCGAGCTGATCGCCGCCAAGTGGTCCCTCACCCGCGCCCGGATGGACGAGTTCGCCGTCTTCTCGCACCACAAGGCGGCCCGGGCGTGGACGGACGGCCTCTTCGACGCCGAGGTCGCGCCGCTGGACGGCGTCGCCCGCGACGAGTGCGTACGGCCGGACAGCACCCCGCAGATCCTCGCCGGCCTCAAGCCCGCCTACTTCGACCCCGGCTTCGCCGAGCGCTTCCCGCAGATCGAGTGGAACGTCACCGCCGGCAACGCGAGCCCCGTCAACGACGGCGCCAGTGCCGTCCTGATCACTTCCAGCGACACCGCCGCCCGCCTCGGCCTGCGCCCGCTCGCCCGTCTGCACAGCTTCGCCGTCACCGGCTCCGACCCGCTGCTGATGCTCACCGGCGTCGTACCGGCCACCGAGAAGGTGCTGCGCCGGGCCGGCCTGAACCTCGACGACATCGACCTGTTCGAGGTCAACGAGGCCTTCTCCAGCGTGGTCCTGGCCTGGCAGCAGGAGACCGGCGCGGACCTCGCCAAGGTCAACGTGCACGGCGGCGCCATCGCTCTCGGCCACCCGCTCGGCGCCAGCGGCACCCGCCTGACCACCACCCTCGTCCACGCCATGCGCGAGCGCGGCGCCCGCTACGCCCTCCAGACCATGTGCGAGGCGGGCGGACTCGCCAACGCGATGATCCTGGAAGGGGTATGAGGAGCGGCCTGACCCATCACCGACCGCGCAGCTGATGGCGCTTGCGCCAGGCCACCACGCCACCCGCGAGCGCCGGCACGGCGACGGCGGCCAGCGCCGCCATGAAGGCGGGGGACGTCGGCGCCGAGGCGCGGGCGCCGGCGACCGCGTAGGCGGCGGTGTTCGGGATCGAACCCAGGCCGGTCGCCAGCAGGAACGGCAGCCAGCCCATACGGGAGACGGCCGCGCAGTAGTTCGCCACGCAGAAGGGCACACCCGGGAAGAGGCGGGCCGCCAGCATCGACCGGAAGCCGTGCCGGCTGAGCTGGCTGTCGACCGCCTTCAGCCAGCGTCCGCGCAGCAAGGGGCGCAACGCGTCCTGCCCGAGCAACCGGCCCAGACCGAAGGCCACCCCGGCGCCGAGCACCGTGCCCGCCAGCGCGCTGGTGAGCCCCAGCCGGGAACCGAACAGTGCGCCCGCCGCCAGGTTCAGCAGGGGGCGCGGCACGAACGCCACCGCGCACAGCCCGTACGCCACCGCGAACACCAGCACCGCCGCGGCACCGCCGAGCCGCGGCGGCCAGCCCTGCGTGAGCAGCCGCTGTGGCTCGAACAGCAGCACGCACACCGCGGCTGCCGCGAGCAGTGCCACCAGCAGCGACAGGCGCGCGTACGGCGACAGGAGCGCCCTGCGCAAGGCCGGGGCGGTGCCGGAGCGGTTGGCATCGAGCATCCGGTGACATTAACCGACGAACGCGTGTGATCGCCGTACGGCCCTGCCCGTCCGCCGAACTCCCCCCGAGGGAAAACCATTCGACGCCGGGCAGACGGTCGACGATGATCCTCGGTATGTTCCGGTACGCCTTCCACCTCGCAGCATCCGCCGTCGCGGATGCCCCGAAGGCTGCCGTCCTGATCCTCGTGGCCGCTGTCGACGGCGCCCGAAGCTGACCCTCTCCGGATCGTCCGGCGGACCCCGCAGGGGGAGGGTCGGCCAGTTCCCCGGGGTCCCGCATTCCCGTAGCACCGCCAGAGACTTCGAGGTACAGCCATGTCCAAAACGGCATACGTACGCACCAAGCCGCACCTGAACATCGGCACCATGGGCCACGTCGACCACGGCAAGACGACCCTGACCGCCGCCATCACCAAGGTCCTGGCCGAGCGCGGCACCGACAGCACCACCCGGTACGTTTCGTTCGACCGTATCGACCGGGCCCCGGAGGAGGCGGCCCGCGGCATCACCATCAACATCGCGCACGTCGAGTACGAGACCGACACCCGGCACTACGCCCACGTCGACATGCCGGGCCACGCCGACTACGTCAAGAACATGGTCACCGGCGCCGCGCAGCTCGACGGGGCGATCCTCGTCGTCTCCGCACTCGACGGGATCATGCCGCAGACCGCGGAGCACGTGCTGCTCGCCCGGCAGGTGGGCGTCGACCACATCGTCGTCGCCCTCAACAAGGCCGACGCCGTCGACGACGGCGAGGACGCTGTGCTGGCCGACCTGGTCGAGCTGGAGATCCGCGAGTTGCTCACCGCCCAGGGGTATCCGGGGGACGCCGTACCCGTCGTACGAGTCTCCGGGCTGAGGGCCCTGGAGGGCGACCCGCGCTGGACGGCGTCGATCGAGGCGCTGCTCGACGCGGTCGACACCTATGTGCCCGTGCCCGAGCGCTACCTCGACGCGCCCTTCCTGCTGCCCGTGGAGAACGTGCTCACCATCACCGGCCGCGGCACGGTCGTCACGGGAGCCGTCGAGCGCGGGACCCTGCGGGTGGGTGACCGGGTCGAGGTGCTCGGGGCCGGCGCCGAGACCGTCGTCACCGGCCTGGAGACCTTCGGCAAGCCCATGGCGCAGGCACAGGCCGGGGACAACGTGGCCGTGCTGCTGCGCGGGGTGCCACGGGACGCGGTGCGGCGGGGGCACGTGGTGGCCGCACCGGGGAGTGTGGTGCCGAGTCGCCGGTTCACGGCGCGGGTGTACGTGCTGTCCGCCCGCGAGGGTGGCCGTACGACGCCCCTCGCCACGGGGTACCGGCCGCAGTTCTACATCCGTACGGCGGATGTGGTGGGGAACGTCGACCTGGGGGAGGCGGGGGCCGCCCGGCCCGGGGACACGGTCGAGATGACCGTCGAGCTGGGGCGGGACGTTCCGCTGGAGCCGGGTCTCGGCTTCGCCATCCGTGAGGGCGGCAGGACCGTGGGCGCGGGCACGGTCGTCTTCGTGGGCTAAAGCGCCTGCCGGATCCCCGCACAATGGAGAGGTGAACGAAGCCATACCCGTCACCCGGGCCGTCGACCACGGCACCGCCAAGCTGATGCCGGACGTCGACCGGGAGCGGGCCTGGCTGCTCACGGTCGACGGCGCCCCGCAGTCGTACGTCGACCTCGACGACCCCGCGTATCTGGAGTTCGAGTACGCGCGGCGGCTCGGGTACGTGCTGGACACCGTGGCCGAGCCCGGGCTGCCGCTGGACGTGCTGCATCTCGGTGGAGGCGCGCTGACGCTCCCGCGGTACGTGGCCGCCACCCGGCCCGGCTCCCGGCAGGACGTGGTGGAGGCCGACCGTGGGCTGCTGGAACTGGTCGCCGAGTACCTGCCGCTGCCCGCGGGCTCGGGCGTCACGCTGCACCACGCCGACGCCCGGGCCTGGCTGGAAGCTGCCGCGGACGACTCCGCGGACGTGCTGATCGCCGACGTCTTCGGTGGCTCCCGCGTCCCGGCGCACCTCACCTCCCTCGCCTACGCGCGGGAGGCCGAGCGCGTCCTGCGGCCCGGCGGGGTCTATCTGGCGAACCTCGCCGACGGGGCGCCGTTCGGCTTCCTGCGTTCCCAACTGGCCACGTTCGCCGCAGCGTTCGAGGAGCTGGCACTGATCGCCGAACCGGGGGTGCTGCGCGGGCGCAGGTTCGGCAACGGCGTGCTCGTCGCCGCCCACCGGCCCCTCGACACGACGGCCCTGGCCCGCCGCACCGCGGCCGACGCCTTCCCGGCCCGCGTCGAACACGGCACGGCGCTGAGGGACTTCATCGGCACGGCACGTCCCGTGCAGGACGCCGACGCCGTACCCTCACCCGAGCCCCCCGACGGGGCTTTCGGCATCGGCTGACACCGCCTGCCCGGTACCGGCCCCCTGCCGCGTTGCGTTGTTTCGGCAGCCGCACTCCCGCCCCCTGACAGGGGCTCCGCAACAGAGAGACCACTCAGGGCACGTGAGCACGGCTGTCGCTCATGTGTCTGGCCTCGTCGGCCTTCCGGCCCGCCGGGGCGGGGCGGGCCGGCGTGTGTCTGGGGGCTCAGTCGCTCGTCGGGGTTCCGTGCAGCCGGACGGTGCGGAGGATCTTCAGGACGGTCGCGTCGGCAACCTCGCCGTGCACGCCCTTCGCACCGAAGAAGTTGAACGACACGTAGTCGTCATTGGAGTTCTTGAAGCCGAACGTGAGCGCCTTGCCGTCGCTCGCGCACTTGCCCTTGGCGGGCGTGTCCGTCGAGTGCGCCCAGCCGTAGCTGCCCTGGATCCCCGAGGCGGTCGTGAACGGCGTGCCCTTCTGGTCGAAGGTGATGCTCTTCTTGTCGGGCATGGTGTAGCCGCCGAAGACCCACCAGGCCGGCGTGTTGACCGCTATCTCGTCGGTGTTCTTCGCACCGCTCGCGCCCTTGGACCCCACGACGGCCAGCGGAGTGTCCTCGGTACGGCCGTCTTTGTCGTCGTCGGACGTGCACCACTTGGACTGGTACTCGGCGAGGCCCGACATGGTGATGCCCTTGTCCTTCTCCTTGGGGAAGTCGAAGGAGTAGGCCGCGCCCGGGGACTCGACCTCCCACTCGGCGGGCACGTCGAAGGCGATGCCCCACTTGGGGTTCACCACGACCTTCCAGCCCGGAATCGTCGGCTTCTCCGCCCCACCGCCGCGCGGGTTGTCCGTGGTGGACGGCGTCGCCGTCGGAGCCGCCGTCGGGGACTGGCCCGGCTTGCCCTTGCCGTTGCTCGCCTCGTCGTCCTTCGAGCCGCTCAGGACCAGATATCCGGTCACGCCCGCGGCGACCACGACGGCCGCCGCCGCGATGACCGCGATCAGCTTCGTCCGTCCGCCGCCGCCCTGCGGGGGTGTGGGCAGCGGCGCGGCAGGGGGCTGCTGCTGACCCCACTGCGGCTGCTGCCCGTACGGGTTCGCCTGCGGATACTGCTGGTAGCCGGGCTGCTGGTACGGATTCGGCTGCTGGTAACCCGGCTGCTGGTACGGGTTGTTCTGCGGGTTCTGCGCGCCCCCGGGCGGCTGATCTCCTGGCCACATGGGGAGTAACCCTAGTCGTGTCGTGGACACGATTCGGTCACCGGATCTTGTCAGGGGCGTACCAGGAGGACGGCGGGGGGCCGTGGACTCTGGCCAGCCCGACCTACTCGCTAGTAACATCGCGGCCATGAGCACAGACCAGATGTCGATCGGCGAGCTGCTCGCCGCCGCGGTTCCGATGGTGCGGACCCTGAACCTGGAGTACCTGGAGACCACTCCGGAGCGGGCTGTCCTGTCGCTGCCGGACCAGAGCGAGTACCGCAACCACGTCGGCGGGCCGCACGCCGGCGCGATGTTCACGCTCGGCGAGTCCGCGAGCGGTGCGATCGTCCTCGCGGCCTTCGGCGACCAGCTCTCGCGCGCCGTGCCGCTGCCGGTCACCGCGCAGATCGCCTTCAAGAAGATCGCCCTGGGCCCGGTCAAGGCCACCGCGACCCTCGGCCGTCCGATCGCCGACATCGTCGCCGAACTCGACGCGGGCAAGCGCCCCGAGTTCCCGGTGACGGTCGTCATCCAGCGCGAGGACGGGGCCGTCACCAGCGAGATGGAAGTGACCTGGACACTGCGGCCCAACGACAAGGACTGACACGCCTGACACGCTGTAGGTGAGGGGCCCGGCCGGGAGGACGGGCCCCTTCGGCTGCCACCGGCCCCCGTCGATCGCCGTCGACGTCCTCGACATCGTTGACACGAGTCATCGCGAGGCCTAGTTTCCGGTCCGCCCCCGTGTTGTCCGACGGGGCGTCATATCCCGGTCGGGAGGCGCGTGGGCGCTCAGCGGTGCACAACCGCGTGCCCGCGCACCGAAGGAGTGACGGCCCATGCCCGCCCCCGTCTCCCGTCGTTCCACCCTGCGCCTGACGGCCGCCGCGATCGCGGCCGCCGCGACCGCCGTCGGCACGGTCCCTGCGGTCCGGCACGCCTTCGCGGCCGGCGGACCCGGGCCAGGCGCCGGTCGCCGCGTCGAGGGCCTGATCGCGAAGCTGACCCTCGATGAGAAGGTCTCTCTCCTGCACGGCGCCGACGATCCGGATGCGCTCGGCCAGGCCGGCTACGTCCCCGGCGTCCCCCGCCTCGGCATTCCGCCGCTGCGGCTCGCCGACGGACCCGCCGGGGTCCGCGTCACCCGGCACGCCACCGCCCTGCCCGCTCCGGTGCTGCTCGCCTCCGCCTTCGATCCGGACCTGGCCCGCCGCTACGGCCGGGTCATCGGCCACGAGGGACGCGCTCTCGGCCAGGACGTGCTCCTGTCCCCGATGGTCAACCTCATCCGCTCCCCGTACGCGGGCCGCAACTTCGAGACCTTCGGCGAGGACCCGCTGCTCGCCGCCGACCTGGTCGCCGCCGAGATCGAGGGCATCCAGGGCCAGGGGCTCATCGCGACCGTCAAGCACTTCGCGCTGAACAACCAGGAGAAGGACCGCACCTCCCTCGACGTCCGGGCCGGCGAACGGACCATGCACGAGCTGGAACTGCGCGGCTTCGAAGCCGCCGTCCGGGCCGGCACCGGCGCCGTGATGGGCGCCTACAACAAGGTCGACGGCACCTACGCCTGCGAGAACCGGACGCTGCTCACCGGCATCCTGCGCGAGCAGTGGGGCTTCACGGGCTGGGTGATGAGCGACTGGTTCGCCGCGCACAGCACCGCCGCCGCGCTCACCGCCGGGCTCGACATGGAGATGCCCGACGACACCTGCTTCGGTACGGCGCTGAAGACAGCCGTACGCGACGGCAGTGTGCCGGAGCGGTACGTCGACCGGGCCGTGCGGCGTGTGCTCACCGTCATGGACCGGTTCGGGCTCCTCGACGGCACCCCGCCCGCCCGCCCCGAGCGCGATGCCGGGGCCGGGGCGGCGGTCGCCCTGGAGGTCGCCAAGGCGGGCGCGACGCTGCTGCGCAACGAACACCGCACCCTGCCCCTCGACGCCGGCCGTATCGCGGTGATCGGACCCACCGGGGCGTTGCCGTTCGTCAGCGGCGCCGGCAGCGCCCATGTCGTCCCCGACGCGGCGACGAGCCCCCTCGACGCGATCCGCGACCGCGCCGCCGACCCCGTTGTGTACGCCCTCGGAGAGGACCTGTACGGCAAGGCGTTCCCGCCCGACGCCCTCGCCCCGCGCCTCGACACCGAGGCCCAGCACGTCGCCGCCGGGCACACCTGGACCTACGAGGGCACGCTCACCGCCCCCGAGGACGACGACTGGACCCTGCTCATCCACTACTCGGGCACCCCCACGCTGCGGCCGAAGGTGCTCCTCGACGGACAGGAACTGTTCCCGCTCGCTCCCGGATACGACGAGTACATCCTCTTCGGCGGTCTGCTCTCCCGCGCCCCCGACGCACTCGCCGTGCGCCGAAGGACCCTCCGCCTCACCAAGGGCCCGCACGCCCTGCACATCAGCGCGCAGGGCGGCGACCGTGGCCAGCTGTTCAGGCTGCGCCGGATCACCGGTGCCACCCGGGCCGCGGACGTGGCCGAGGCCGTCACCGCGGCACGGGCCGCCCGGCACGTCGTCCTGTTCGCCTACGAGGACGCCACCGAGGGCCTGGACCGCGGCACCATCGCCCTGCCCGGACACCAGGAGGCCCTGATCGACGCGGTGATCGCGGCCAACCGGCGCACCACCGTCGTCCTCAACACCTCCTCGGCCACTTCGATGCCCTGGCTGCGGCGCACCGGCGCGGTGCTCCAGATGTACTACCCGGGCCAGGAGGGAGCCGCCGCCACCGCCGCCGTCCTGTTCGGGGACTGCGACCCCGGCGGACGCCTCACCCAGTCCTTCCCGGCCGACGACGACCACCACCCGGTCGCGGGCGACCCGCACCGCTACCCCGGCGTCGACGGCGAGGAGGACTACTCGGAGGGGATCCACCTCGGCTACCGCTGGTACGACGCCAACGGCGTGCGCCCGCTGTTCCCTTTCGGACACGGGCTGTCGTACACCTCCTTCGCCTATGCGGATGTGGCGGCCCGGTGGACGGGCGACGGGCTGGACGTGACCTTCACCGTGCACAACACCGGCCGGCGGGACGGCATCGACGTGCCCCAGGTGTACCTCGGCCCCTCCCCGGACCTCCGACTGGACCAGGCCGTACGGGTGTTGGGCGGCTACCGGCGCATCGCGCTGGCGGCGGGGGAGGGGTGCCGGGTGACCGTCCGGGTGACCCGGCGCTCCCTGTCGTCGTGGGACCCGCACCGGCACGGCTGGGCCCTCGGCACCGGGCCCCGCACGGTGTGGGTGGGCGCGTCCTCGGGTGACCTGCGGCTGCGCACGAGGGTGCGGGTGACGGGTGCGGCGAGCGGTGCGCAGTGACGGGCGCGCCGTCTCCGCCGGCGGAAGGAGCGGAAGGAGCGAGGGCGCGGCGCAGCCCCGAGCGGGCCGGGGTGGAGCAGTTCGCCGGGGCCGGGCCGGCAGGGACAGTGACGCGTGCGTGAAGGCCGCCGTTCGGTGCCGACCAGGTAGCCTTCCCTTGGGGTGCCCTTTACGTGCGGCGCACCCGGAAGTCAGGGCCAGCGACAGGGAGGAACCCGGCGGTGCACGTCCAGGAATGGCTCGACACGGTGCCTCCGGCCGCCGTCTACGCCCTGGTGGCCCTGGTGATCGGCTTGGAGAGCCTGGGCATCCCGCTGCCGGGCGAGATCGTCCTCGTCTCGGCGGCCCTGATGTCCTCACAGCACTCCGGGATCAACCCGGTCGTCCTCGGCCTGTGCGCGACCGCCGGTGCCGTCGTCGGCGACTCCATCGGCTATGCGATAGGCCGCAAGGGCGGACGCCCCATGCTGGCCTGGCTCGGCAAGAAGTTCCCGAAACACTTCAGCGAGGGGCATGTCGCCACCGCCGAGCGCTCCTTCCAGAAGTGGGGCATGTGGGCCGTCTTCTTCGGCCGCTTCGTCGCCCTGCTCCGCATCTTCGCCGGCCCGCTGGCGGGCGTCCTGCAGATGCCGTACTGGAAGTTCCTGACCGCCAACGTCCTCGGCGGCATCTGCTGGGCGGGCGGCACCACGGCCGTCATCTACTACGTGGGCGTGGTCGCCGAGGGCTGGCTGAAGAAGTTCTCGTACCTGGGCCTGGTGGCGGCGGTCGCGATCGGCCTGGCGTCCATGCTGATCGTGAAGCGCAAGGCGAAGAAGGCCCAGCAGGCCCGGCAGGAACCCGAGCCCGTCACCGCCGGCGACTGAACCCTTCGTGCGCTACTCGTGCACCCCGCGGTGCGTCTTGGCCAACTCCGCATAGAGCGTGCCGTTGAGGGTCACCCCCTGCCGCTCCTCCTCCGACAGCTCCCGTCGGACCTTCGCCGGCACTCCCGCGACAAGGGATCCCGGCGGCACCACCATCCCCTGCGGCACCAGAGCCTGCGCGGCGACGAGCGACCCGGCACCGATCACCGCCCCGTTCAGCACGGTGGCCCCCATCCCGATCAGGCAGTCGTCCTCCACGGTCGCCCCGTGCACCACGGCGTTGTGCCCGATGGACACCCGCTCACCGACGCTCACCGGAAACCCGGGGTCGGCGTGGAGCGTGACGTTGTCCTGCACGTTCGCGTCGGCGGCCACGGTGATCCGCTCGACGTCACCCCGCACCACGGCGCCGTACCAGACGCTCGCCCCCGCGTGCACCGTGACGTCCCCGATGACCGAGGCCGTCGGCGCCACGAACGCCTCCGGGTCGACCTGCGGCTCCCTCCCGCCGATGCCCACGATCAGCGCCTTGTGCGTCATCACCGTCACCTCATGTCCGTGTCATGTCCGTAGTACGACGCACGGTACGACAGGACTGGGGCGAAGATCACAGCAGCCCGCCCGTCCGCCGGAGGCGACCGGTGAGTAACGTGAGCGCGTGCCGAAGCGCAAGAACACGTTCTCATCCTGGCGACGCCGCCTCGTGCAGCGCGTCGTGCACACGGGCTGGTCCTGGGTGCAACGCACGGGTTCGGTGACGGCGGAGAACCCCGGCCGCTTCCGTTTCGGCTCGATCGGCGAAGCCACCCGGCTGGCCTTCCCGCTCGGCACGGTCTTCGGCGAGCCCTGGATCCACCTCGGCGCCCACTGCATCATCGGCGAGCAGGTCACACTCACGGCCGGTCTGATGCCGGACCTGGATCTCGGCCCCGACCCGATCCTGCGCATAGGCGACGGGGTCGTCCTCGGCCGCGGCAGCCATGTCATCGCGGACACCACGGTCACGATCGGCAGGGACTGCTACTTCGGGCCGTACGTGTACGTCACCTCCACCAACCACTCCTACGACGATCCGCACCAGCCCATCGGCAGGCAGTGGCCGCGCATGGAGCCTGTGGAGATCGGCCCCGGCTGCTGGATCGGTACCGGCGCGGTGATCCTTCCGGGCGCGAGGATCGGCCGGAACGTGGTCGTGGCCGCCGGTGCGGTGGTGCGGGGCACGGTCCCCGACCACGCCGTGGTGGCGGGGGCGCCGGCCCGGGTCGTACGGCGCTGGACGCCCGGCGACGGCTGGCAGCCGCCGCTGCGCAGCCCCGCGCCGGTGCCGGTCCCGGAGGGGATCACGCCGGAGCAGCTGCGGGCGCTGGCCGACCTGGACGGCAAAGAGGCCGTACCGTCGGCCCGGCTGGAGGCCGAGAGCTGACTCAGCCGGTCGCCAGCAGTACCGTCCCCAGCACGGCAAGGCCCGCGCCCGCCGCCTGGATCGCGCGCAGCCGCTCGCTGAGGAAGCCGCGGGCGGCCAGCGCGGTCACCACCGGGTAGAGCGAGGCGAGGACGGCCGCCACGGTGACCGGGCCGTGCTGGGTGGCGACGGCGTACGTGCCGTTGGCCACGACGTCCGCGAGGCCCACGAAGACGAGCGCGGGCAGCGACACCCACGGGAAGCCGCCCTCGGGGAGGGCGGCGGTGCCCCGCCTGACCGAGGCGTACAGCACGGCGCCGCCGGTGACGATGCTGGTCACACGCTGTACGAACAGGGACAGGAACAGGCCGGTGACGGTGGTCGAGGCCTCCGTGATCAGGGCGAACACCGTGCCGAAACCGAGTGCCGCGACCAGCGTGAGCATGATCGTCCGCCGCTGGACCGGGGCGCCCCTGAGCTGCGGCCCGCCCGCGAGGACGACACCGGTGACGGCGACGGCGATGCCCGCGAACTGCAGCAGCCCCGGACGCTCGCCGAGGAACAGACCCACGCCGACCGGGACGGCCACGCTGAGGGTGGCGAGCGGGGAGATCACGCCCATCGGGCCGAGAGCGAGCGCCTTGTAGAAGGAGAACAGGGCGACCGGCCCCACCAGGCCCGCCGCGAAAGCGAACCAGAGCCGCGGCCCGGCCTCGCTCCAGCCCCCGGTGACCATCACGATCACACCCAGGACGGCCGCCGCGATCGCCTGCGACACGACCACCACCGTGAGCGCGGGCATGCGTCGGGTCAGCAGCCCGCCGCCGAAATCGGCCAGGCCCCACAGGAGACTGGTGGCCAGGGCGAAGAATGCTGTCACGGGCCGCCTCGCAGTACAGTTCGGTGAACGATCAGGTGCACCACACCGTAGTTCAGTTCATTGCACTATGCCATCCACAATATTGCACTCGACCATTGGACTCCCTGTGTCGGACCTCGACCTGCTGACCCAGTCCCTGGCGCGCAACGTCAAACGCTGGCGCACCGAGCGCGGCTTCACCCTGGACGCGCTGGCAGCCCGCGCCGGAGTCAGCCGCGGCATGCTCATCCAGATCGAGCAGGCCCGCACCAACCCCAGCATCGGCACGGTGGTCAAGATCGGCGACGCGCTCGGCATCAGCATCACCACCCTGCTCGACTACGAGCAGGGCCCGAGCGTCCGGATCGTCCCCGCCGAGCAGGCCGTCCGGCTCTGGCACACGGACGCCGGCAGCTACAACCGGCTCCTCGCGGGCGCGGAGGCCCCCGGCCCCCTGGAGATGTGGGACTGGCGCCTGATGCCGGGCGAGCACAGCCCCTCCGACCCGCACCCGCCCGGCACGGTCGAGCTGGTCCACGTCACGGCCGGGGAGCTGACCCTCACCGTCGACGGCGTGGAGTACCGCGTCCCCGCCGGCGCGAGCGCCTCCTTCGAGGCCAACACCCCCCACACCTACGGCAATCACGGCGACGTACCGATGGAGATGGTGATGGCGGTCTCGGTCCCGCCGGTCCGCTGACCGGACGCCGCTGACCGGTTGCCGAGGACCTGTTAGCGTGCGGGCCATGCGTGCACCCATCGGAGACTTCGACACCGCCACGCCCGCTCCGGACTGCCTCGCCGAGCTGACGCACCCGGTCGCCGAGGCCGTACGCGCCTGGCGCGGCAGCGTCCCCGCCGGCCAGGTCCTCTACGTCGAGACCGACCCGCAGTGGGCCGACACCGCCGTCTTCGTGGAGCACTACGGGCGCGACCTGCTGGAGCGGTCTGCGAACTGTGTGGTGGTCGCGGGCAAGCGGGGCGGTGAGACCACGCTCGCCGCATGTGTCGTGCTCTCCACCACCCGGGTCGACGTCAACGGCGTCGTACGCCGCCAACTCGGCGCCCGCAAGGCGTCGTTCGCCTCGATGGAGACGGCGACGGGGGAGACCGGCATGGAGTACGGCGGCATCACCCCCGTCGGACTGCCCGACGGCTGGCCCGTGTTGGTGGACTCGGCCGTCGTCGACCTGCCCTACGTCCTGGTCGGCAGCGGACGCCGGCGCGGCAAGCTGCTCGTGCCGGGCAAGGCACTCGCGCAACTGCCGGGGGCCGTGGTGATCGAAGGGCTCGGGGTGGCCTGACGTCAGGCCGTCGCGTGGTGAGCCAGCGCCAGGTGCGGGTCCGTCTCGCCCGGGACCGGCGCCGGGTCGGCGTGCACCAGCGCCGCCGTCAGCCTCGGTACCGCGTGCAGCAGGGCGTGTTCGGCCTCGACGGCGATCGCGTGCGCCTGCCGTACCGTCGCCTCGCCGTCCACCACCACCGCGAGTTCGGCCCGCAGCCGGTGCCCGATCCACCGCAGGCGCAGCTCACCGACCCCGCGCACGCCCGGCACCGCCCGCACCGCCTGCTCGGCCCGGTCCACCAGTGCCGGGTCGACGGCGTCCAGCACCCGACGGAAGACCTCCCGGGCCGCGTCCCGCAGCACCAGCGCGATCGCGGCCGTGATCGCCAACCCCACGATCGGGTCGGCCAGTTGCCAGCCCAGGGCTGAGCCGCCCGCGCCCAGCAGCACGGCCAGCGAGGTGAACCCGTCGGTGCGCGCGTGCAGGCCGTCGGCGACGAGCGCGGCCGAGCCGATCTGCCGGCCCACGCGGATCCGGTACCGGGCCACCCACTCGTTGCCCGCGAAGCCCACCAGCGCGGCCACCGCCACCGCGGGCAGATGCCCGACCGGTCGCGGGTCGAGCAGCCGTCCGACGGCCGCCCACGCCGCGAAGGCCGCGGACGCGGCGATGGTCAGCACGATCGCCAGCCCCGCCAGATCCTCCGCCCGCCCGAAGCCGTAGGTGAAGCGCCGGGTCGCCGCGCGGCGGCCCAGTACGAAGGCGATGCCCAGCGGTACGGCGGTCAGCGCGTCGGCCGCGTTGTGCACGGTGTCCCCGAGCAGCGCCACCGACCCGGACAGGGCCACCACCACCGCCTGCGCCACCGCGGTCGCCCCGAGCACGGCCAGCGACACCCACAGGGCCCGCATCCCGCGCGCCGAGGACTCCAGGGCGGAGTCGAGCTTGTCGGCGCTCTCGTGGGAGTGCGGGGTGAGCAGATGGGCGAGGCGGTGACGCAGGGCGGAGGCGCGGTCGGCCGGCCCGTGCGGGTGCTCGTGGGCGTGGGGGCGCTCGTGCTCGTGCCCGTCGTGGTGCCCGCGCCCCTGCGCGTCGTGGTGCCCGAGTCCATGCCCGTCGCGGTGCCCGTGTGCGTCCCCTTCCTGGCGGCCGTGACCGTGCGCTTCGTGCCCGTGCGCGTGTCCGTGGTGCTGCCCGTGCCCGTCGTGGTGCTCCTGCTCGGGTCCGTGGTGGTGCGGATGCCGGTCGCTCACGTGCGTCCCCTTTCGGCGTGCGGTGTGGACGCGTGGCGCCCACACCGCCATTATGTGCGTATGAGCGCACGCATGCACCTATCACCTGCACATCATGCGCATACGCATACTCCGGGCGAAGGGCAGTTCACCCTCGCCGCCGAGCTGCTCGGCCTGCTCGGCGACCGCACCCGCCTGACCCTGCTGCATGCCCTGACGGCGGGGGAGGCCGATGTCACCACGCTGACCGAGGCATGCGGCGCGGCCCGTCCCGCCGTCAGCCAGCATCTGGCCCGGCTGCGCCTCGCGGGCCTGGTGCAGACCCGCAAGGAGGGGCGCCGGGTGGTCTACTCGCTCGGCGACGGACATCTGCGCCGGCTGGTCGACGAGGCGCTGAACCTGGCCGACCACCGGCTCGCCGAGCGCAGCACCCGTACATGACGGTGTCCCGTCAGCCACGGATCGGCTGACGGGACACCGGGGAAAACGGGGGCGATCAGTGCGCCGGGGCGTCGGTGACCACGACCTCGCCGATGCTGCGCTCGATCTCCTCGGGCTTGGACGCGGTGGCCTTGGCCCAGTAGTAGATGCCGAGGGAGAAGGCCGCGACGACCGCGATGTCCCACCACAGCGGGATGATGCCCTGGCCGCCGAAGCCGCCTCCCAGGGAGATCAGGCCCATGCCCACCAGGTACGGAGGCAGCCACTGCGCGGCCTTGAAGTCCAGCCGGGGCGCGTCGGACAGCTTCTTGCGGATCGCGTACCAGGCGTAGGAGCCCAGCAGCACGTAGCCGAGCAGGATGGCGAAGCCCAGCCGCCACAGGGTGTCCCAGCCGGCCCAGTAGATGATCAGGTTCGCGACCACGAAGGACATCGGCGAGATGACCTTGCCGAAGGGCAGCCGGTACGGGCGCTCCATGTGCGGCAGGCGGTCGGCGAAGACGCCGTACGCCAGCGGGGCACCCGCGTACATCAGCACGCTCGCCGAGGTGATGAAGCCGACCAGCTCCTGCCAGCTCGGGAACGGCAGGAAGCAGACCACACCGGTGACGAAGGAGGTGATGAGGCCGAACCACGGCACACCGCGCTTGTCGGTCTTGGTGAACAGCTTCGGGGCGTAGCCGTTCTTGGCCAGACCGAAGGAGACGCGGGAGGTGGCGGTGGTGTAGATCAGGCCGGTGCCGGCGGGGGAGATGATCGCGTCGATGTACAGCACGAGGCCCAGCCAGCCCAGGCCCACCAGGGTGGCGAGGCCCGCCCAGGGGCCGCTGATGCCCGGGAAGTCCAGCTTGGCCCAGCCGTGCGCGAACGAGGTGTGCGGCAGCGCGGCGATGAAGACGACCTGGAGCAGGATGTAGATCACGGAGCCGATCGCCACCGAGCCGAGCGTGGCACGCGGCAGGTCGCGCTTGGGGTTGCGGCTCTCACCGGCCAGCTGGATGGCCTGCTCGAATCCGAGCAGCGCGAAGATGATGCCGCTGGAGCTGATCGCGGCGAGCACACCCTTGGCACCGAACGGCGCGAAGCCCTCGGAGGTGAAGTTGCCCGGGTGGAAGTTGCCGATGGCGATGATGAAGATCGCGGCGAGGGGGACGGCGATCTTCCACCAGGTGGCGGCGCTGTTGGTGTGCGCGAGGGCACGGACGCCGAAGAAGTTGACTCCGACGAAGACCGCCATCAGGACGACGGCGATGGCGAAACCACTGGCCGACAGGGTGCCGTCCGCGTGCTGCAGACTTTCGGCCCATTTCCAGTGCTTCGCGTAGCCGACCATGGCCTCGACTTCGATCGGCGCGACGGTCGCCGCCTGGAGCCAGGCGAACCAGCCGAACGACATGCCGGCCAGGCCGCCGAACGCGTAGTGCGGGTAACGGGCGGTGCCGCCCGCCACCGGGAACATGCCGCCGAGTTCGGCGTGCACAAGGGCGAGCAGCACGATCGCCACCGCGCCGATCACCCACGAGATGATCGCCGCGGGACCGGCCACCACGACCGCCTTTTGGGCGCCGAAGAGCCAGCCGGATCCGATGATGGAACCCACGGAGGCCCACATCAGGCCGATCAGGCCGACATCCCGGCGCAGTCCGCCGGCTGTGTCCTTCGTGGTTGTGGGCGCGGCATGGTCGAGTTTCACCATGTCAAGTGACCTCTCAGGTCGTATACGCATCATTAACGAGCAGGAAGGTCACAGGCTAGGAACGCTTTCCGTCCTGGCAAAAGACTGTTTTCCAAATCTTGACCTGGGATCTTGTTCGTCTTGGATGTCGACTTCCCCCAGGTCAGACACCAAGCGTGAATGTCAATATTCATCAGTCAATTGTGAGAAGAAAGTGAGATGGGCTAGCCCAGACGGGGAATTTCGATCGCCGGGCAGCGGTTCATGACCATGTCAAGTCCGGCGTTCCGGGTCCGTTCGAAAGCGGCTTCGTCGACGACACCGAGCTGAAACCACACGGCCTTTGCGCCCTTCGCGACGGCCTCCTCGGCCACCGCTGCGGCCAGGGAGCTGTTGACGAAAACGTCCACCACGTCGACCTGGAACGGCACGTCCGCGAGGGAGGCGTAGCCCCGCTCGCCGTGTACCGTCTCCGCCCGCGGGTGCACCGGGACGATCCGCTTGCCGAACCGCTGCAGCACCTGCGCCACCCCGTACGCGGCCCGCCCCCGGTTCGAGGACAGGCCGACCACGGCCCACGTGTCACCCAGTTCGGTCAGGATCCTGCGGATCGTCGCCTCGTCGCCGTAGTCGCCGTACACGGCCGCCTCCTCGGGCTGCTCGGGGAACTGTCGTCGCGGCAACAGCACCCGGCTGCCGCTGATTCCCGCCACGGTGTCCCGATCGGGCCGCCACGGCGTCCGTAATCCGGGCCAGGTGCCTGCGTACGGCCGTCGGCCCGCCTACGCTCACTGCGTGCTGCGCATCCTCGACGCCCGTACCGGTGAGTCCGTTGCCGCCGCGCCCGTCCGGCGCGGCCTGACCCGTATCGAGGCGCACGCCTGCGGCCTCGACCCGACGTCCCTGCGTGTGCTCCTCACCGCCGACGTCCTCGGCCGCGCACTGGAACTCGGCGGCACCCCCGTCTGGACGACACTCACCGCCGCCTGTGACCGCCCCGCACTCCGCACGGCGGCCACCACCCTCTCCGTCCGCCCCTTCGAGGACGGCCACGACCTCGCCTCGGGACTCGGCGAGGCCCAGGTCGTCCACGTGGCACCACAGGGTGCCGAGGACACCTGCGGCGAGGGAGCGGTGGTATCGGTGGCACCGGTGGAGTGGCCGCGCCGGGAGCCGCCGGGCGGGGCTGCGGAGGCTCCCGATGGCGCAGCAGGGGGGCCCGGTGGCGCTGGGCGCGGGCCGGACCAGGGTGCGGGTGGGCCGGACAGGACTGCGGACGGGCCGGACGCCATGGATCGTCGTCCGGGCGGGCTGGAGCACGGTCCGGGCGGGCTGGACCGTGGTCCGGGCGGGTCGCGCCGTGCTGAGGACGGAGGAGGCCGGGTCGCGGACGCTCCGGCCGGTGCCGCGGCCCGCACCACCCCCCTACCCCCGTCCCGGCCCGCGCCCCGCCCCCTCCCCCCGCTGCCGGCCCTCCTGGCCGGCGCCGACATGGATTCCGCCGCCCTCCGCCTGGCCCTGCTCTCCGTCCCGCGGCGGGAACCGGTGCGGATGGACGGCGCCCTGTTGGAGAGCGCCGCGCGGTCGCTCGGGCGATGGCGGCGAGACGTTGCCGGATGGGCGCGGCAGCCCTCGCGGCCGGTGCCCGACGAGGTGCGCGCGCGGTTGCGCGCCGCCTGGGAGGACGACCTGGACGTGCCCGCGGTCTTCGGCGTCCTGCGGGACGTGGCGAGCGGACCCGGCGTGCCGGACGGCGCCCGCTTCGAGACGTACGCCTACGCCGACCGGCTGCTCGCCCTCGACCTCGCCCGGGACCTCGGGAGCCTCGCGTGATCGAGCGGGCGGGCGCGGGCCCGCTGCGTCGTCTGGTGGTGCTGCGGCACGCCAAGTCCGCCTGGCCCGAGGGCGTCGAGGACCACCGTCGCCCCTTGGCGCCGCGCGGTCTCAGGGACGCCCCGGCCGCCGGGCGCGCCCTCGCCGAGGCCGACTGCCTGCCCGATCTCGCCCTGTGCTCCACCGCCGTACGCGCCCGCCGTACCTGGGAGCTGTCCTCCGCGCAGTGGGGCACCCCGCCCCAGGTCCGCTACGACCGGCGGCTGTACGGGGCCACCGCGCACGAGGTGCTGGAGGTCGTGCGCGAGACACCGGCCGAGGTGGAGACGCTGCTGGTGATCGGCCACAACCCGGGTCTGGAGGATCTGGTCCTGCAACTGGCCGGCGACGGCCTGGACGACACGCTGGACCGGGTCCGCGTGAAGTTCCCCACGTCCGCGATCGCCGTACTGGCCTGGCGCGGCACCGGCTGGCCGGCCCTCGCCCCGGGCGTGGCCCTGCTGACGTCGTTCACCGTGCCGCGGGGCGAGAAGAAGGGGAAGAAGGGAGGGGAGGGAGACGACCGGGGAGAGAGGTAGCGCGGACCGGCGGGGGTGCGGCTGCGCTTAGGCTTGCGGGATGCAGGACGAGTACCGCACAGTCGCCCGCGCGGGCGTGCACGAGACCGAGGTCAACCGCTCCCGCTTCCTGTGTGCGCTCGCCCCGGCGGCCACCGAGCAGGAGGCGCAGGAGTTCCTCGCCGCGGTCCGCAAGGAGCACGCCGACGCCACCCACAACTGCTGGGCGTACGTCATCGGTGCCGATGCGGCCGTCCAGAAGGCCAGCGACGACGGGGAACCGGGCGGCACGGCCGGTGTTCCCATGCTCCAGATGCTGCTGCGCCGCGACATGCGGTACGTCGTCGCTGTCGTCACCCGCTACTACGGCGGGGTCAAGCTCGGCGCGGGCGGGCTGATCCGGGCGTACGGCGGGGCGGTCGGCGAGGCCATCGACACCCTCGGCACGATCACCCGGCGCCGCTTCCGGCTGGCCACGGTCACCGTCGACCACCAGCGCGCGGGCAAGGTGCAGAACGACCTGCGGTCCACGGGACGCGAGGTGCGGGACGTGCGCTACGGCGAGGCCGTCACCATCGAGATCGGCCTGCCGGACGCCGACGTGGACGCCTTCCGGGCGTGGCTGGCCGATGCGACGGCGGGCACGGCCGGGTTCGAGCTGGGCGGGGAGGCGTACGGCGACGCCTGACATCAGCGCGATGTCAGACCCCGCCGTTAACCTCGGGGATCATGAGACTGCTGCACACGTCCGACTGGCATCTCGGCCGGGCCTTCCACCGGGTGAACATGCTCGGTGCCCAGGCCGAGTTCATCGGTCACCTCGTCACCACCGTCCGCGAACGCGGCGTGGACGCGGTGCTCGTGGCGGGGGACGTGTACGACCGCGCGGTGCCTCCGCTCGCCGCGGTCGAGCTGTTCGACGACGCCCTGCACAGGCTCGCGGACCTCGGTGTGCCCACGGTGATGATCTCCGGGAACCACGACTCGGCACGCCGCCTGGGCGTCGGCGCCGGACTCCTCGACCGCGCGGGCATCCACCTGCGCACCGAGCCGTCCGCCGTCGGCACCCCGGTGGTGCTGGCCGACGACCACTCGGACGTGGCCTTCTACGGTCTGCCCTACCTCGAACCGGCCCTGGTCAAGGAGGAGTTCGCGGTGGACAGGGCGGGGCACGAGGCCGTGCTCGGCGCCGCCATGGACCGGGTCCGCGCCGACCTCGCCACACGCCCGCGGGGTACCCGTTCCGTCGTCCTCGCCCACGCCTTCGTCACCGGCGGCCGGGCCAGCGACAGTGAACGGGACATCACCGTCGGCGGGGTGGCCGCCGTACCGGCCGGGATCTTCGACGGCGTCGACTACGTGGCCCTCGGGCATCTGCACGGCTGTCAGACCCTCACCGAGCGCGTCCGCTACTCGGGTTCCCCGCTCGCCTACTCCTTCTCCGAGGCCGACCACCGCAAGAGCATGTGGCTCGTCGACCTCGACGCCGACGGAGCCGTCACCGCCGAGCGCGTCGACTGCCCCGTGCCCCGCCCCCTCGCCCGCGTCCGCGGCACCCTGGAGGACCTCCTCGCCGACCCGGAGCTGACCCGCCACGAGGACTCCTGGATCGAGGCCACCCTCACCGACCCGGTCCGCCCCACCGACCCCATGGCCCGGCTCACCGAGCGCTTCCCGCACACCCTCAGCCTGGTCTTCGCCCCCGAACGGGCACCGGACGACCCCCAGGTCTCCTACGCCCGGCGGCTCGTGGGCCGCAGCGACCAGCAGATCGCCCAGGACTTCGTCGCCCACGTGCGCGGCGCCGGGCCCGATGAGCAGGAGGCGGCCGTGCTCAGTGAGGCCTTCGACGCGGTCCGCGCCGACGACGCGGTGCGCGAGGGGGCGCGGTGAGGCTGCACCGGCTCGACATCACCGCCTTCGGGCCCTTCGGCGGTTCCCAGACCGTCGACTTCGACGCGCTGTCCGCCGCCGGGCTCTTCCTGCTGCACGGCCCGACCGGCGCCGGCAAGACCTCCGTCCTGGACGCCGTCTGCTACGCCCTGTACGGCACCGTGCCCGGCTCCCGGCAGAGCGGCCAGGGCATGAACCTGCGCAGCGACCACGCCGAACCGGGCACCCGCACCGAGGTTCGGCTCGAACTGACCGTCGCCGGGCGCCGGTTGGAGGTCACCCGGCAGCCGCCCCGGGAGCGGGCGAAGCTGCGCGGCAAGGGCACGACGGTCGACAAGGCCCAGACCTGGCTGCGGGAGTACGACAGCACGGCCGGCGCCTGGCGGGACCGCAGCCGCTCCCACCAGGAGATCGGCGAGGAGATCACCCAGCTGCTCGGCATGAGCCGCGAACAGTTCTGCCAGGTCGTCCTGCTGCCCCAGGGCGATTTCGCGCGCTTCCTGCGCGCCGACGCCGAGGCCCGCGGCCGGCTGCTGGGCCGCCTCTTCGACACCCAGCGCTTCGCCGACGTCGAGAAGCGGCTCGCCGAGCGCCGCCGCGCCACCGAGGCCCGGGTGCGCGAAGGGGACGCCGCGCTGCTCGCCGACGCACACCGCATGCAGCAGGAGGCGGGCGGCACCATGGAGCTGCCCGACCTCGCCCCGGGCGACCCGGGCCTGGCCGAGGCCGTGCTCGGTGCCGCCGCCGTCGCCCGCAGCACCGCCCGCGAACGCCTCACCCTCGCCCACAGCCGGCTCACCGCCGCCGAGTCCGCCCGTGCCACGGCCCGGCGCACCCTGGAGGACGTACGCGAACTCGCCCGGCTGCAAAGCCGGTTCGCCGAGGCGCAGGAGCGCGCCGAGCGGCTGAGGGAGCGGGCCGGTGCGCACCGCGCCGCCCAGGAACGTATGGAGCGCTCCCGGAAGGCGGAAGCGGTGGCGCCCGCGCTGGAGCTGCGGGAGGCCGCAGAGAGGGAGCACGACAGAGCCGCTCGTGCCGAGGCACGCGCGCGCGGGATGCTGCCCGACTCCTTCGCCGCCGCCGGACCGGCGGGTCTGGCCGCCGCCGCCCGCCGCCTCGCCGAGGAGCTGGGCGGCCTGGAGTCGGCCCGGCGTGCCGAGCGCCGGCTCGCCGAACTGGCCGAGGAACAGGCCGGGCTCGACCGGCAGGAGCGCGCCGACGAGGACGTCCTGCGCGAGGCCGACGCCTGGCTCGCCGACTGGGACGCCACCCGCGCGAGCCTCCAGTCCCGCGTCGACGCGGCCCAGGAGAGCGCCACCCGCGCCGAACAGCTCGCCGTCCGGCGCGAACCCGCCCGCAGGCGGCTCGACGCAGCCCGCCTGCGGGACCAGCTGGCCGGAGACCTGGAGCAGGCCCTGCAACGCGCCCACACCTCCCGGCAGGCCGCCCTGGACGCCCGCACCCGCTGGCTCGACCTCAAGGAACAGCGCCTGAACGGCATCGCCGCCGAACTGGCCGCGCACCTAGTCGACGGCGAACCCTGCGCCGTCTGCGGGGCCACCGAACATCCCGCGCCCGCCCGCAAGGTCGCCGGACACGTCGACCGCGACGCCGAGGAACGCGCCCTCGCCGCCCACCAGCGGGCCGAGGAGCAGCACGCCGAGGACGAGCGGCGCCTCGGCGTGGTCCGCGAGGCCCTGGCAGCGGCCGGCGCCGAGGCGGGCGACACCCCCGCCGCCCGGCTCGCCGCCGAGGCCGAGGAACTGGAACAGGAGTACGCCCGCGCACGCCGCGAGGGCTCCGCCCTGCACGCCGCCCGCGAGGAGCTGAGGCGCGCCGAGCACGAGCGGGAACGGCGGCTGGCCGACCGTCAGCAGGCCGCCGTGCGTGCCGCCTCACGGCTCACCCGGCGCGACACCCTGGAGCGGGAACGGACGGCCCTGCGGACGGAGCTGGACCGCGCCCGCGGCACCGCGGCGAGTGTGGCCGCGCGCGCCGCGCAACTGGAGCGGCAGACGGCCCTGCTCACCGAGGCGGCCGACGCCGCGCGCGCCGCCGAGGACGCAGCCCAGCGCCTGAAGGACGCCGACGCCCGTCTCGCCGACGCCGCCTACCGCGCCGGCTTCGACACACCGCAGGCCGCGGCCGGCGCCCTCCTCGACGCCGCCGCCCACCGCGAGCTGCAACACCGCCTCGATGCCTGGCAGACCGAAGAGGCCGCGGTCCGCGCGATGCTCGCCGAGGCCGGCACGGCCGCCGCCGCCCAGCAGCCGCCCGCCGATGTCGCCACGGCGCAACAGGCCATGGCCGAGGCGGAACGGCGGCTGCAGGAGGCCGCCTCCGCACGCGACGCCGCCGCCCGCTGCTGCACCGAGCTGGACCGGCTCTCCGCCCGCGCCACCGACGGGGTACGACGCCTGGCGCCGCTGCGCGCCGAGTACGACCGGGTGGCCCGCATGGCCTCGCTCACCGCGGGCACCTCGGCCGACAACGACCGCAAGATGCGCCTGGAGTCGTACGTGCTGGCCGCCCGCCTGGAACAGGTCGCCGCCGCCGCCACCGTACGCCTCCAGCGCATGTCCTCGGGCCGCTACACCCTCGTCCACTCCGACGACCGCACCGGACGCGGGCGCAGCGGTCTCGGGCTGCACGTGGTCGACGCCTGGACCGGCCGCGAACGGGACACCGCCACCCTGTCCGGCGGCGAGACCTTCTTCGCCTCCCTCGCGCTCGCCCTCGGCCTCGCGGACGTCGTCACGGACGAGGCCGGAGGCGTCAGCCTCGACACCCTCTTCATCGACGAGGGCTTCGGCAGCCTCGACGACCAGGCCCTGGACGAGGTCCTGGACGTCCTCGACGGCCTGCGGGAACGCGACCGCAGCGTCGGCATCGTCAGCCATGTCGCCGACCTGCGCCGCCGGATCCACGCCCAGCTGGAGGTGGTCAAGGGGCGGTCGGGGTCCGTGCTGCGGCAGCGGGGCGTGTGACGGTCAGCGGCCCAGCGGACGCCGGGGCAGCGGGGAGGAGTACACCACGCTCGTGGTGACCGAGCCGAGCGCGCCGATCTTCCCGGAGACCTCCTCCAGGTGGGACATGGACCGCGCGGCGACCTTGATGACGAAGCAGTCGTCGCCCGTGACGTGGTGCGCCTCCAGGATCTCGGGCGTCGCCGCCACCAGGTCGTGGAAGGGCTTGTAGTTGCCGTTCGGGTAGCGCAGGCGGACGAACGCGAGTATCGGCAGACCGAGGCGCTCGGGGTCGACGACCGCCGCGTAGCCCTGGATGACGCCGGCCTCCTCCAGCCGCCGGACCCGCTCGGTCACGGCGCTCGACGACATGGAGACGGCACGCGCCAGCTCGGCGTAGCTGGCCCGGCCGTCCCGCTGGAGGACGTCCAGGATGTGCCAGTCGGTGGCATCCGGGGAATACACGGTCATCCGCGATGGATAGCAGGGAAAACCCCGGCAGATCAAGGGGAACGCCGGGAATCAGCACTTCAGCGAGCGGGCCGGGGGTCATAGATTTTCAGTCATGATCACTACGAAGTCCGCAACCACCGGCAACTCCACGACGCCCGTGAACCCCGTCCTGCGCGTCGCCCCCGCCGCGCCGGCCGAGGCCGCCGCTCACTTCCGGGCCGGCCTCGCCTTCCACGCCGACGTCTCCGACGTGGCCGCGGCGCTCGCGGCCGGCGGCGACCCCGGCTTCGTCGTGCTGGACTCCCGCTCCACCGAGTCCTGGGACCAGGGGCACATCCCAGGAGCCGTCCACCTGCCGACCGCGCTCATCCCCGAGCAGGCCGGTCAACTCCTCGACAGGTCCGTGCCGGTGGTGACGTACTGCTGGGGCCCCGGCTGCAACGGCGCCGCCCGCGCCGCCCTCGCCCTGGCCGAACTCGGCTACCGGGTCAAGGAGATGCTCGGCGGCTTCGAGTACTGGGTCCGCGAGGGCTTCGAGTACGAGACCTGGCAGGGCCCCGCCCGCCGCGACGCCGATCCGCTGACCGCGCCGGTCGAGGGCGCATGCGGTTGCTGAGTCCGCGGGACATCCCCGCAAGGGAACCGGACCACTGGCTTCCGTGTAGGTTCTGCCCATGGTTCGATACGCGGATCCAGGCACCCTGGAGTGGGTGGAGTCGGGCGGCGGCCCGCTGATAGCGATACCGGAGGCGGTGCTGCCGTTCTGGGCGGGCGCGGACAGCTCCGAACCCGCCACGGACTACGACCGGGCGTGCGAGGTCGACGGGTACGTGGGACTGCTCCCGGTCGGCGACAGTGCGGCGCTGGTGTTCGGCGACGACCCCGCCTCGACGTCCTTCCTGCCGGACCACGGCACCTTCGTACGGTGGGCCGCCGCCGACTCGGAGGAGGAACTGCTCGCCGGCGTCCCCGACGCCCTGGACTCGGCGCTGTGGGCACCCGAGATCCACTGGCAGGTGCCCGGACCGGTGCTGCTGTTCGACTCGGCCTGGCCGGGCGGGACGGCGGACCGCACCGAACACCTGCGCGTCCCCCTGGAAGCGGGCAGGTACGCGGTGCGTGCCGCCTACGTCCAGCCGGGACCTGAGACCTGGGTCGGGCTGGTTCAGCTCAGACGGCTCGCGAACTGACCGCGGTCACCCGCCCCCGGGGGTCAGCGCAGGGCGTCGAACGCGACGTCCAGATGGCGTGGACCCCGCAGCAGCGCGTTCTGCCGGTAGGGCGGCGGGTCCTCGAGCAGGCGGGGGTTCTCCAGCCGCCGGGCCAGCTCGGACAGGGCGACCTGGGTCTCCAGCCGGGCCAGCGGAGCGCCGAAGCAGCTGTGGATGCCGCTGCCGAAGCCGAGGTGCTGGATGTCCCCGCGGTCCGGGTCGAAGCGCTCGGGCTCCTTGAACCGCTCCGGGTCCCGGTTGCCGGCGGCGAGGACGAGCCAGATGCGTGAGCCCTTCGGGATGGTCACCCCGCGCAGCTCGATGTCGGCGATGCAGGTGCGCTGCGGCACGAGCTGCACCGGCGGTTCGTAGCGCAGGAGTTCCTCGACGATCTTCACGGACAGGTCCGGTTCGTCGCGCAGCCGCTGGAGGTACTCGGGGTGGCGCAGCAGCGTGAGCATGCCGTTGGTGATCAGGTTGACGGTCGTCTCATGGCCGGCGATGAGCAGCAGCACCGCGGTGCTCAGCACTTCCATCGTGGTCATGACGCCGTCCGGACCGTGACTGTTCACCAGGTCGGACAGCATGTCGTCGCGTGGTTCCCTGACGCGCTGCTCCACCAGCCCGTTCAGGTACATGGCGAGCTGCAGCCGTGCGTCCTGCGCGACCCGCGCGGACTCGGCGCTCGGGCGGTCGCCGGGGTCCAGGCTGGCGACGATCGGGTCGACCCAGGCACGGAAGCGCGGTTCGTCCTCGCGCGGCACGCCGAGCAGCCGGCAGATCACGGTCACCGGGAAGGGGTACGCGAACCGGTCGACCACGTCGATCTGCCGCGCGTCCCCGAACGCGTCGATCAGGTCGGTGACGATCTCGGTGAGTTCACCGCGCAGGGAGTCGACACGGGTGGGCCGGTGCGGGGGGCCGAAGGAGCCGTTGGCGATCCGCCGCAGCCGGTCGTGCTCCGGCGGGTCGAGCCGGATGAAGCTCGGCGGCAGCCCGGTCGCCTCCGGCCCGGAGAACTCGTCGTCCCCGGCGGCGGCCAGGTTGGCGGCGTCGGAGCTGATCCGCGGATCATGGAGCAGGGCCTCGATGTCGTAGTACGAGCTGATGAGGTACGGACCGTCCTGCTCCTCGTGCAGCACTGGCGTCCTGCGGAGTTCCTCGTAGATCGGATAGGGGTCGGCGCGGTTCGCGAAGTCGGTGATCTTGCGCAGCATCGAGGCTCGCGTCATGACGGGTTCCTTGGAGCGTGGGGGCCGGGCGGCGGTCAGTGCCGGGCGGGGTGGAAGACCAACTGCTGGTCGGCCGGTGAGTAGCCGGTCAGGGTCACCGTGGGGCCGTGGGTCGGCAGGGACGGGTCGGGGAAGTCGGCCGCGACCGGGTGCCGGCCTTCGGGACGCCGGTCGACGGTCGGGAACTCCACGGGGAACGGCGCGCCCCGCTCGATCTGCCGCTGGTAGAACTCCAGCCAGCGGGCGTTGTCGAAGGCGACGGCGGCGATCATCCGGCCCTTGCAGCCGTAGACGCCGACGAACCTGCGCTCGGACAGCGACCCCTGCGTGATCATGAGCTGGTCGCCCATCGGCGGCACACCGACCGACTTGATGTTCACCCCGAACTGCGCGGACCAGAAGGCCGGCATCCACAGGTGCGGTCGGCGGTCGGCACCCCGGCAGACCATGTTGTGCGCGGCGGTCTCCGCCTGGGCGACGGCGTTGCCCCAGTGCTCCAGCGAGAGGAACTGGTATCCGAACAGTGCGTGCGGGGACCGCGCGACATCACCGGCGACAAAGACGTCGTCGGTGACGATGCCCCGGAAGTCGAAGGCCCGGCAGCCCGCGTCGCACGCGATGCCCCGGGGCCCCGCGCCGAGCCCCGACCCGGTCAGCCACTCGGTGTTGCGCAGCGAGCCCAGCGAGACGACCACGACCTCGGCCTCGACGACGCTCCCGTCCGACAGGTGGACGGCCCGCACCCGGCCGGCCGAGTCGCCCTCCAGAGCGGTCACCGTGACATGGGTGCGCAGGTCCACGCCGTTGTCGGCGTGCAGGTCGGCGGCGACCGCGCCGACCACCCCGCCGAGGGCGCCGACCAGCGGGGCACCGGCACGCTCCGCCACCGTGACGGCGATGCCCATGTCCCGGCAGGCCGAGGCGACCTCCGAACCCGCGAAGCCGGCGCCGATGACGAACACCCGGCGCGGCCCCGCCTTCAGCCGCTGCTGCAGCCTGGCCGCGTCGCCGCGCGTGCGCAGCAGACAGACGCCGTCCAGCCGGGCCTCGTCCTCCTTCGGCCACGGACGGGCCCGGACACCGGTCGCGATGAGCAGCCGGTCGTACTCCACTTCGTCCCCGTCGGCGAGCCGTACGCGCTTGGCCGCCAGGTCGAGACCGGTCGCCGCGACACCGAGCCGCCACGTGGCGTCGACCTCTCGGCGCTGGGGCAGCTCGGTGTGGCGTGCGGAAGCCGTGCCGAGCAGGACGGCCTTGGACAGCGGCGGCCGGTCGTACGGCTCGTACGGCTCGTCACCGATCATGGTGAGCGAACCGGCGAAGCCCTCGGCGCGCAGCGTCTCGGCGGCCCGCAGGCCGGCCAGCGAGGCGCCCACGATCACGATCCGGCCCTCGTGCCTGAGCCAGTCCACGTAGTCGGCGTAGTCAGCTGCCATCGCACGCCTCCCGGCCGGACACCTCCTGACCGGACGCGGTCCGGCCCTGTCCGCCGTCCAGCCCGTCGGCCGTGATCGCCTGCACCGGACAGGCGGCGACGGCCCGCGCCAGCCGCTCCCGCTGCTCCTCCTGCGGCCGCGGGTCGTACATCAGCGCCTCCTCGCCGTGCAGGGCGAAGACATCGGGCGCGAGGAACGCGCACTGCGCGTACCCCTGGCACTTGTTGAGATCGACGACGAGTCTCATCGACGCTCCGACCTTCCGGTGGCGAAGTCCGGTGTCCCCCACCACGGTGCGCGGGTGCCTCCGGACGGCGGTCATGTCCCGTTCGCCAGCATGGAAGCCGGGCGGGGGCCTCGCGCCCCGGGGAATGCCGTTCGGGTGAGCGACCCCGCGGGGAACGCGCCACCCGGAGACCCCGTCCCGGAGGATCAGAGGCGGGACAGCTCGTCCACCAGGTCGTCCAGGCCCAGCGAGCCCTGGGACAGTGCCGCCATGTGCCAGGCCTTCAGGTCGAAGCCGGCGCCGTGCCGCTCGCGCGCCTTCTCCCGGCCCAGCAGCCAGGCCCGCTCGCCCAGCTTGTAGCCGATCGCCTGACCCGGCATGGTCAGATAGCGGGTCAGCTCGCTCTCCACGAAGTCCGCGGGGCGGCTGCTGTGCGCACCGAAGAACTCCTGCGCCAGCTCCGGAGTCCAGCGCTCACCCGGGTGGAAGGGGGAGTCGGCCGGGATCTCCAGCTCCAGGTGCATGCCGATGTCGATGATCACCCGGACCGCGCGCATCATCTGCGCGTCCAGATAGCCAAGCCGCTCCTCCGGGTCCGTGAGGTAACCCAGCTCGTCCATCAGACGTTCCGCGTACAGCGCCCAGCCCTCCACGTTGGCGCTGACCCCGCCGACCGTGGCCTGGTAGCGGGAGAGGTCCTGCGCCACGTGCGCCCACTGCGCGAGCTGGAGGTGGTGGCCGGGCACGCCCTCGTGGTACCAGGTCGACACCAGGTCGTACGCCGGGAACCGGGTCAGTCCCATGGTCGGCAGCCAGGTGCGGCCGGGACGCGAGAAGTCCTCCGAGGGGGCCGTGTAGTACGGCGCCGCGGCACCGCCGGGCGGGGCGATCCGGGCCTCCACCCGCCGTACCCGCTCGGCGAGTTCGAAGTGCGTGCCGTCCAGGTCCTCGATGGCCTTGTCCATCAGGCCCTGCAGCCACTCGCGCACCTCCTCGACACCCTCGACGTGCCGGCCGTGCACGTCCAGGTGCGCGAGGGCCTCCCACGGCGTCTTCGCGCCGGGCAGGATCTTCTCCGCCTCCTGCCGCATCTCGCCGAGCAGCCGGTGGAACTCCGCCCAGCCGTACGCGTACGCCTCGTCCAGGTCCAGGTCGGTGCCGTTGAAGTACCGGGCCCACACCGCGTACCGGTCGCGGCCCACCGTGTTCGGGGTCCCCTCGGCCGCCGGTGCGTACACGTCCCGCAGCCAGTCGCGCAGCTCCAGCAGGGCGGCGGTGGCCGTGCGGGCAGCCTCGTCCAGCTCGGTGCGCAGGGTGTCCGGGCCTTCGGCGGCGAAGTCCTCGTACCAGCCACGGCCCTGGCCGTCCGTGTCCGTCCACTCGGTGAGCTGGCCGATGAAGGTCGTGGTCGGCCGCGGAGCCGCGTACAGCTTGCGTTCCAGGCCCAGCGCCAGCGACTCGCGGTAGCCCGCGAGCGCGGCCGGCACCGCGCGCAGCCGTTCGGCGATCGCCGCCCAGTCCTGCTCCGTCCGCGTCGGCGTCACCGAGAAGACGTCCCGCACCGCGTGGCCAGGGGTGTGCATGTTGCCGATCGCGCGCAGATGCTCGTCTGCCTCGTGCATGGCGAGTTCGGCGGTCAGCCGCTCCCGCAGCAGCCGCCCGCAGCGGCGCTCCACGTCACTGTCCGCGCCGGGCAGCCGCTCGGCCTCGTCCAGCTTCACGAGCGTGGCCCGTGCCAGCTCCGCCCGGGCCTCCTGGCCGGCGGGCGAGTAGTCGGGCAGCTTGCTCGAACTGTCCGGCACACCGAGGTAGGTCCCGGTGATCGGGTCCAGGGCGATCAGGTCGTCCACATACGCGTCGGCCACCTGACGGGGCAGCGGGCTCTTGGTCTCAGACATGCCGACCATCCTCTTACGACGAGGAAGCCTGCGTCACCCGTGTTTCGGGCATGTAGGGGCGAGTTCAGCTCTGGGCGTGCCCGGGCGGCAGCAGCGGCCCGCACTCCCACTGCTGGAAGATCAACCGGGTCTCCACCCGGGCCACTTCGCGCCGCGCCGTGAACTCGTCCAGCACCAGCCGCTGGAGGTCGGCCATGTCCGCCACCGCCACGTGCACGAGGTAGTCGTCGGGCCCGGTCAGATGGAACACGGTGCGCGACTCGGGCAGCGCCCGGATCCGCTCCACGAAGGGTCCCACCAGCTCCCGCCGGTGCGGCCGGACCTGTACCGACAGCAGCGCCTCCAGGCCGCGCCCGAGCCTGGCCGGGTCCAGCCGCAGCTGGTGCCCGAGGATCACGCCCGAGCGACGCAGCCGGGCCACCCGGTCCAGACATGTCGACGGCGCCACCCCGACCTGCGCGGCGAGGTCGCGGTAGGTGGTCCGGGCGTCGTTCTGCAGCAGGCGCAGCAGATGAAGGTCCACCGGATCCAGTACGACAGATTCGGCCATTGGCCGAACGTAGCACGGGGTTTGCCTCCGGTCATCCGTTCTGTGTTCACCCTTCCCGCCATGGACTCAGCGAGCACCGGTGCCTACGACCACGTACGCACCGCATCGAGAGCACTGGCCACCGAGGCCGTGCACGCCGGCCGCGACGACCTCGCCCGCCAGGGGCTGCACGCCCCGCCGATCGACCTGTCGACCACCTATCCCTCCTACGACAGCCGCGCCGAGGCCGCCCGCATCGACGCCTTCGCCGCCGACGGCGCCGACCCGGTGGGCCCGCCGGTCTACGGCCGTCTCGGCAACCCGACCGTCGCCCGCTTCGAGACCGCCCTGGCCCGGCTGGAGGGCACGGAGTCCGCGGTCGCGTTCGCCAGCGGCATGGCCGCGCTCAGCGCGGTCCTCCTCGCCCGGTCCGCCATGGGCCTGCGGCACGTGGTCGCCGTACGGCCCCTGTACGGCTGCAGCGACCACCTGCTGACCGCCGGGCTGCTCGGCTCGGAGGTCACCTGGACCGACCCGGCCGGGATCACCGACGCGCTGCGCCCGGACACCGGCCTGGTGATGGTCGAGTCCCCGGCCAACCCCACCCTCGCCGAACTCGACCTGCGGGCCGTCGCCCACGCCTGCGGCTCGGTCCCGCTGCTCGCCGACAACACCTTCGCCACGCCCGTCCTGCAGCGCCCGGCGGAACTCGGCGCCCGCCTGGTGCTGCACAGCGCCACCAAGTACCTCGGCGGCCACGGCGACGTGCTGGCCGGCGTGGTGGCCTGCGACGAGGAGTTCGCGGGACGGCTGCGGCAGATACGTTTCGCCACCGGTGGTGTCCTGCACCCGCTGGCGGGCTACCTGCTGCTGCGCGGGCTCTCCACGCTGCCGGTGCGGGTACGGGCGGCCTCCGCCAACGCCGCCGAACTCGTCCGCCGTCTCTCCGCCGACCCGCGTGTGGCCCGCGTCCACTATCCGCGGCTCGGCGGCGCGATGATCGCCTTCGAGGTGCACGGCGACCCGCACGAGGTCATCTCCCGCGTCCGGCTGGTCACCCCGGCGGTCAGCCTCGGCAGCGTCGACACCCTCATCCAGCACCCGGCGTCCATCAGCCACCGCATCGTCGACGCCGATGACCGGCGCGGCGCCGGGGTGAGCGACCGGCTGCTGCGCCTCTCGGTGGGCCTGGAGGACGTCGACGATCTCTGGGCGGACCTGGACAACGCCCTCGGGGAACGGATCCTGACCCCCGTGCCGCTCCAGGAGGCGAAGGCCTGACGGCCTTGAGGAGGTGAGACGTACGGCGGCCCGGCCGGCCAGTGCCGGGCCGCCGTACCTGTGGGGGGCCTCGTCGTCCGCTCGCCGCGTCCGGTGCGCAGGGCTGCGCGTGGCTGCGGCCTCAGCCCCTGCGGGACGGGCCGCCGAGCTGCTCACGCCGAGTGGCGTACGACGGCCGGGAGGCGACCGGGGTGGCGTCCAAGCGGGCCGTGATCACCAGGGTGCCCTCCTCGATCTGGTAGTCCAGGGGCAGCCCGAGCCCGCGCATCGCGGCGATCATGCCCGTGTTGGAGGCCTGCGTCACGGCGTACACGCTCTCGCAGCCCGCCTCCACCGCCATCGACACCAGCCGGCTGAGCAGCTCGGTGCCGATACCGCGCCGCTGCCACGCGTCCTCGACGAGCAGCGCGACCTCCGTCTCGTCGCCGTCCCACAGCAGATGTCCGAGGCCGACGATGCGGCCCGCGGTGGTCTGCGCGGCCAGGGTCCGCCCGAAGCGGGGGCTGAGCAGGTGGTTCAGATAGCGGTCGGCGTCACCGACCGGCCCGTGGTAGCGCATGCCGAGGGTGCGCGAGGAGCACCGTTCGTGCATCGCCCTGGCCGCTGCCAGGGCGCCGGTGTCGACGCGGCGCACGGTGATGTCGTTGCCCTCGGGCAGGGTCAGCACGTCCTGGCCGCCCGGAATCCGCGGACCGAGTCGGCTGTCCAGCTCCACCAGCGCGCAGGCCCGCGCGAACTCGGCCGGTGTGAAGGGCAGATACGGCCGCTCCACCGTGAGCACCCCACCCTCGGGATCCCGCAGCCGCATGACGGTGTCCTCCAGGACACCCTCCACGGGCACCGGTTCCGTCGCCCCGCCCCCGCCGACCGGCACGCCGGGCAGCGAACGGATCGTGCACCGGCCCAGCAACTGCCTGAGCGCCAGCGGAAGTTCCGCCGGATCAAGGGCGGTGCGGGCCGCCAGGCCGAGGATACGGGTCGGAGCGTCGACCAGGTCATGGGCGTCGGCCCGCTCGATCCACGTCGACGCGCCGCCGGCCCGTGCGACGGCCCGGGTGATCTCGGCCGCGGGCAGTGTGTCCGGCGCCCGCAGCAGGAACTCGTCCACCGTGCCGTCGGCCAGCGGGTGCGTCTGCAGGCTCAGGATGTCGACCCGCCCGGCGGCCAGCGCCGTGCACAGGGCGGCCAGCGAACCGGGCTCGTCCTTCACGGTCGTCCGCATCCGCCACAGCACGCTCGCCCGGTCCGCGCCCCGGTCCGCTGCCTGCGGCGCTGCGGGCTGCCCGGCCGGCCGTGTCCCGTCGGCCGGCCGGGCACCGGTATCCGCCCTCGGCGGTGCGTGCCCGTGGCGGCGTGCCCACCAGATGTGGAAGCCCGTCGTCGCGGCGAGCACGATCGCGGAGATCACCAGCAGCGCCGGGCCGCCGGGCCCGTGGCCGATCACGTTGGCCACGGCGTCGGCCACGGCCACCGCCGTGAACAGGGCGGCGAGTTCGACGACGTCCCGCCGCCAGTGGTGCACGGGCCTGCCGTGCTTCGTTCGGGTCACATCGGACATGTCTGGAGTCATGCAGCCACTGTGGAGCAGAGGTGTTGCGTGATCACGAACTGATTGTGACCGATGGGTTAAGCATGCTCCGCCCTGTTTGTTGCGGTTTCTACCGCAGCTCCAGCGCCTCCCGCAGCCGCCGGGCCTCGGCCACCAGACGCGAGCCGCCCTTGCGCGAGGCGATCTGCGCCAGATACGGGAGTGCCGCGCGCGCCCCGGTCCGCTCGGCACAGTCCGCCGCGACGGCCAGCAGCTCCCCGAGGCCCCGCGGCGCCACGGCGGCCGCCTCCGGCCGGGCGGCCGCCAGGCCGGCGAGCAGCGGGGGCAGGGTGTGCCGGAGCGCGCTCCAGATCGTGGCGTTGGCGCCGGTGGCCGCCGCCGTCCGCACCGACTCGGCCAGGCGCAGCGGCTTCAGCGCCCCGCGCCGCACCAACTCGGCGATATCCAGGCCCAGTCGCTCCGTATCGAGCTGCTGCCGCGCGGCGAGCACCAGCAGAGCGTCCACGGCGGCCAGCCGGTCCTCCGGGTACCGCGCGCCGAGCCCGTAGGCCACGCACAGGTGCACCGCCTCGCCGGCCTCGCCGCCGGACTCGGCGAGCAGCGGCAGAACGGCGGCACCCCGTCCGTCCGCGACGGCCGCGTTCGCCAGGTCGTTCAGCAGCCGGGCCGCGACCAGTTCCCGCCGCTCGGGCAGTACGGCGAGCCAGTGCGGGCGTATCGCCTGGTTCCAGTGGTGGCAGTACCACCGGTCGTCGAAGATCGACAGCGGCCGGCCGAGCCGGTGGAACGCCTGCGTAAAACCCTCCTGGAACTCCCGTACTTCGCCCAGCTCCAGCAGGATCCGCGCGTCCCTGGCCCGGCGCCTGACCGAGGGTTCGGCGGCATCGGTGGCGGTCAGCCAGCGGGCGAGCCGCGCGCCCTCCGGTATGCCGAGCGCCCGCGCCCTCCGGGCCGCTTCCTCGGCCGCCGTCCGGTCGTCCCGGCGCACGCGCAGCAGGGCCTGGGCGAAGTCGGCCGCGCCGATCCGGGCGTCCAGCCGCCGGTACTCCGCGAGGCGGTCCACCAGTTCGTCCGGCTCCAGCAGGCCAGTGCTCCAGCTGGGCGTGGCCAGCAGCAGCGGCAGCGGTTCCGCCCGCAGACGGTACGCCACTTCGCGCAGTCGGGCGTCGAAGACGCGGGCGAGGCCGCTGTGCGGGCACGGGTGCTCGTCCGGCCCGCGCCGCATCGCCGTGTGCAGCGTCGCTGTGTGAATCCTGCCGTCCAGCGTGGCCAGCAGCAGGTCGAGGCCCTGCTGGGCGTCGAGCACGCGGTAGCGGCTGCTGCCGAAGATGTCGTCGACACGCGGCCAGTGGGGGTGGTCCGCCGTGACCCACCAGCGGTTCGCGACCACCGGTGCCAGCGCATCGCGCAGTGCGTCCGGGTCCCGGCAGGCGTGCCGCACCAGGCCGTCCAGCGCCCGCTCGAACACGGCCACGTCCTCACCGCCGGACGCGAGCAGCGCCCCAACCTCCTCGGCCACTTCGACCGCCGTCTTCGGTGCGGACGCGAGCCGGACCGGCTCCGGCGCCGGCGGCAGCACCTCCTCGTACGTCTCCGGGGCCCGGTCCACCGTGGGAATGCCCAGCGCGGCGGACGCCCGCCCGTGCAGGGCCGGTGGCAACCGGTCGGCGAGCACGGCGAGTTCCTCACCGATCTCGGCGAGGCCCGGCTCGCCCGCGTGCCGTTCGACGAGTTTCAGGGCGCGCTCCTGCACCTGGGTGTCCTCATGGCCGAACGCCTGGGCCACCACCGGCAGCAGCTCCGCAACGGCGGCGGCGTCACGGGACAGGAGCTTGGCGAGAAGGACGAGCTGGGCCCGGACCAGCTTCTTCTCGGCGCGCAAGAGCAGTCCTTCGGAGACCTCGGCCAGCTGCCGCACGGTCAGTTCGCCGTCCAGTGCCAGGGCGGCGAGCACCGCCTGGGCGTGGGCGGCCACGGGGGAGACCGCGTCACGGGCGAGCGCCGTCCAGTCGGCGACCCGCTCGCGCTCCTCCTCGCGGGTCAGGCCGAGCCGGGTCAGCAGCGGCAGGAAGATCCGGTGGTCCGTGGGACCACCGCCGCGCAGCAGCCGGGCCACGCAGGCGTCGATCACGAAGGTCCGGTCGAGGGAGCCCTCCTGGGCCAGCGTCGCGAGGGCGCACTGCCAGGAGTCCGGTCCGTCGCCGAGCAGCCACCGGACCTCACCGAGGTCCTTGAGGGCGAAGAGCCCGGTGACCAGCGGGGTCAGATGCGGTTCACGGCGCAGCTGTTCCAGGACACCGCCGCGGCGCCGGCCGCCGACATACTGGATCCAGCCGATCACATAGGCGTCCGTCACCGGCACCTCGCGGCCCGACCTGCCGGCCAGGCCCGCCATCAGCTCGTACGGCACCCGGGCGGACACCGGCCGCTGGGCCAGCCGCTGTGCGACATCGGCCAGCCAGCCGGTGTCTCGGTGCTCCAGGGCCCGCAGCAGCGTCTCGGCCGGCGCCTGGCTCCAGCGCATGTCGGTCGCCGCGAGCCAGCCTGCCGCCGCAGCCGCACCGGTGTGACAGGCGGCTCCGGCCAGGTGCAGCGCCGGATGGATCCGCTCGGGACCGGCCTCCCGGCGTGGAATCGCCCGCAGCTCCTTGCGCAGCTCCTTCAACCGGGGGAGCACCGCCCGCCGTTCCTCGTCCGTCATCTCCGCCAGCACGCGCAGCGTCTCCGCCGTGCGTCCTGTCCGTACCGCCGCCATCAGCGCGCTCACCGCACACCCCCCTCGATCTCCGCCGTGTCCTGCGCCGGCAGGGCACCCCGCCGTACCATCCGCACCGCCAGCGCGTGCTTGCACGGTCCGCGCCCGCCCCGGTACTTCGCCCACCACAGACAGCTGCACGTGAGAACACCCGCCTCGTCGCGCACCCGGTGCTCATGACCGTCCTCGGCGGTCACCGTGGCGAGCGAGCCGTCCACCGTGACCGCACCCGCCGCCACCAGCGCCCGCGCGGCACGCAGGCGCGGGTTGTGCCGCTCGGCGCGCGCGGCGTCGTACGGCAGTTCACGGTGGAAGTAGGCCGCCTCCGCCGTGTCGTACCCGACCCGGCCCGAGGTGCCGAGGCGGACCAGGGCGGCCCGCACCCGCTCGGGCGTCAGGCCCGAGGCCGCCGCGAGTCCGGCGACGTCGACGCGCGGCTCCCAGGCCAGCAGCACCGCGACCAGCTCGGCGTCCGCCGCCGCGTCGTCGGTGGCGAGGGCGTCCAGGACGCCGCCCTCCCCGGAGAAGCCGCGCGAGGCGTCCGGCGACAGGGTGAGTGTGAGTCGCATGCCTGGCAGGACGACTTCCCAGGCGGCGGCCGTCGCGGCCGTACCGGTGACCGGCGGCCCGTACACGCGCAGGGCCGTCGCGTGCCGCAGCACCCGCTGGAGCGCGACCAGGCGTTCCGGGCCCGGCAGGCAGACGGCGCCCGGCACCGCCCGGGTCGTCGGCCGCAGCCCGCGGCCCACCGGCACCACCCAGCGCGGGCCCGCCGCGGACCGACGGCCCGCGCCCGTCCGGGGCAGCCCGCGCAGGAACCGCACCGCCTCGTCCGCCGGCAGCTCGGCCCGCAGATCGAACCCGGCGGCGATCACCTGGGCCTCCGCGAACCCGCGCAGCCATCGGTCGGGCAGCGGGACCTTCTTCTCCACCACGGGACCGTCGAGCGTGGTGACGGCCAGCTCCTCCGGGCCCACGCGCAGGTGCAGCGGGTCGTCACCGCCGATCCGGGAGAGGGCCTCGCGCAGAGGGTCGTTGACGTCGACGTTCGTCGTCCCGTGCCCCACCTCGCCGCCGTCCAGGCCCGGGGGCAGCACGTCCAGGCGTGCGTACACCCCGCCGCAGCCGGAGAAGGACTCGAAGCGCAGGCGGTCGCCGTTGCCCGTGACCACCGGGTCGAGCGAGGCGCGTAGCTGCGGCTGGTAGTACCGCGCCGCCGCCACGTCGGCCACCGCGAGCAGCCCGGCGGCGGCCACCTGCGGCGAGGTCAGGAAGCCCGCGAAGAACCTCGGATGGTCCTCGGCGCCCGTGGGGGTCGCACCCCGGGACGTCTCCAGCCCGAGCAGCCGCCCGTCCGCCCCCGAGCGCAGCACGGAGGACCGGCGATAGGCCACTGCCTGCAGTGATCGCGTCATGGGAAAACCGTAGAGGTGACCACTGACAATAGGTCTGAGCTGCAAAGACACACGCCGGGCAGGGGAGTTGGCGAATGCCGGAGCATACCGCGCACCGGGGGATGACGCCGGTGCGCGGCACGGCCTAGAGAGTACGGGACCGCGGTTCCGCGGACACCTACTGGCCGACCCGGCCCGGCTGCAGCGCCTTGGTGAACAGCACCGTGCCGTCCTGCTCGCGCAGCCGTACCGTCAGCTCGCCGCCGGCGGCGATGTCGACCTCGCCGAAGAACTGGTAGCCGCCGGCGGGAGAGACGTTCGCCGTCGGGGGCGCCTTCACGAACACCCGCTCCGGACCGAAGGTGCCGTCGAGCGCGCCGGCCGGGAAGGCGCCGGCGTTCAGCGGGCCGGAGACGAACTCCCAGAACGGCTCGAAGTCGGTGAACGCGGCACGCGAGGGCTGGTAGTGCTGGGCGCAGGTGTAGTGCACGTCCGCGGTCAGCCACAGCGTGCCGGTGATCTTCCTGTGCTTGATGAAGCGCAGCAGCTCGGCGATCTGCAGCTCACGGCCCAGCGGAGCACCCGGGTCACCCTGCGCGACCGCCTCGAAGTCCGGCTTGCCCTCCATCGGGTCGGGCACGACGAGACCGAGCGGCATGTCGGCGGCGATCACCTTCCACACCGCCTGCGACCGGGACAGCTCCCGCTTGAGCCACTCCAGCTGCTCGCGGCCGAGGATGCCCTGGGGGTCGACGGTCTGGTCGTCGGGGGAGTTGGCGTTGCGGTAGGAGCGCATGTCGAGGACGAACACGTCCAGCAGCGGGCCCTGGTGCAGCACGCGGTAGATCCGGCCCTCCTGCGTGCCGGGCCGCAGCGTCGAGACGGGGAAGTACTCGCTGAACGCCCGCCGGGCGCGCGCGGCCAGCACGTCGATGCTCTTCTCGGTGTACCGGGTGTCGGTGGAGGCGATCACCTCGCCCGGGTACCAGTTGTTGCGCACCTCGTGGTCGTCCCACTGGACGACCGAGGGCACCTGGGCGTTGAACCGGCGGAGGTTGTCGTCCAGCAGGTTGTAGCGGAAGTTGCCCCGGTACTCGGCCAGGGTCTCGGCGACCTTCGACTTCTCCTCGGTGGTGATGTTCCGCCACGTACCGCCGCCCGGCAGGGCCTGCGTGGCGGCGATCGGGCCGTCGGCGTACACGTTGTCGCCGCTGCACAGGAAGAAGTCCGGGTCCAGCTTCGCCATCGCGTCGTAGATCCGGTAGCCGCCGAAGTCGGGGTTGATGCCCCAGCCCTGGCCGGCGAGGTCGCCCGACCACAGGAAGCGCACGCCGTCGCGGTGACGTCGGGAGACGGTGCGGAAGGTTCCGGTCACCGGCTCGCCGGTGCGGCGCGGGTCGTCCGGATCCTCCAGCACCACGCGGTAGTGGATCTGCTCGCCGGACGGCAGGCCGTGCAGCCGGGTGGTACCGGTGAAGTCCGTGCCCGGTCCCAGCAGCGGGCCCTGCCACCTGCGCGGGTCGCGGAACGACTCGGTGGCCGAGGTCTCCACGACCATCCGGGCGGGCCGGTCCGAACGCACCCACACCAGGCCCGAGTCGGTGGTGATGTCACCCGCCTGCACGCCCCAGCTCGCCTCGGGGCGCCCGGAGCGGGCGAACGCCGGTGCCGCGCCGATGCTCACGGGCAGCGAGAGGGCCGCGGAGGCGGCGAGGGAACCGCGCAGAATGCTGCGGCGGTCCGGGAGCTGAGGGTGTGACATGGCTGTGCCTCCGGGGATGGATCCGGCCGGTGTTGGGGTCAACACCCAACTGGGGAGCCACAGCGGAAACGTGGATTCAACAAGAACGGGGGGTGATGAAACAGGGCTTGTGGGGCGGGGACGAACGTCCCGCGAGGCCGACGTCCCGCGAGGCCGACGTCCCGCGAGGCCGACGTCCCGCGAGGCCGGCGTCCCGCCAGGTCGATGGCCCGCCAGGTCGGCGAGCCGTCGAGCCGGTGTTCTCGGCCGTTCGCGGGATCGGGGTTCTTGCGGCGGTCAGCGGCTGCCGTCGAGGATCACGCGGGCGACGAGCGCCGGGTCGTCGTTCATGGGGACGTGGCCGCACCCGGGCAGCCGTACCAGACGGGCGTGCGGGATGAGCCGCTTGGCGCGCACGCCCTGACGGCGCATGAGCACCCGGTCCCGGGAGCCCCAGGCCACGGTGACCGGCATGCCAGGCAGGTCGTCGGTGAACCGGACCGTGGTGCCCGCCTTCAGGGTCTGCTCGAACCCGGTGGCACCCGCCAGCGCCAGCGTCTCGGCGACCACGGCCTCCGGCGCGCGGCGGGCCGGACGGCCGTAGACGGTGCTCGTCAGCACGGTGCGGCCGGCCGCCGTGCGCGACAGCCGCTCCACGAGCGGCAGCGGGAGCCGCTGGGCGATGCCGCGCATCGTGATCAGGACGCCGAAGGCGTAACGCCGCTCGGCCTGCGTCCAGAAACCGGCCGGGGACAGGGCGGTGACGGACCGTACGAGCTTCTCCCGGCCCAGCTCGAGGGCCACCAGGCCGCCGAGCGAGTTGCCCGCGACGTGCGGGCGTTCCAGCTCCAGCGCCTCGAAGAGGGCGCCCAGGACGGCGCCGGTCGTGGGCAGGTCGTAGGCCAGCCCGGCCGGCAGGGCCGGGGACGCGCCGAACCCCGGCAGGTCCACGGCGACCACCTCGCGTTCGGTGGCGAGGATGTCCACCACCGGGTCCCATGCCTGCAGATGGTGGCCGATGCCGTGCAGCAGGACCAGCGGTTCACCGCGTCCCACGCGCGCGTACGCGACGGTCACGTCCGTCGGGCCGTGCGGGGTCGGGACCTTGATGGCGACGGTGGTGGGCATGTGCGCTCCTCGTCAGGGCTGCGGACGGACACCATAGACAGCTTGTCAGCAATCACTACCGACGGGTAGCCCCCAGGGGTCGGGCATTGGTCTTGACCAAGGGTGAGGGCCGCCCTATCGTCGCAGAGAACTGCAACAACCTTTAATAAACAAGGGCGCCATAAACCGCCGGACCACGGCTCTTGCGGAGGACAGGGTGGGGACCACGCAGCTGGAAGCGGTGCCGGAACCGAAGTACTGGCACCTCAAGACCGTGCTCAGCGAGGCACTCGACTCCGAGTTCTCGGTCGGCGAGATCCTGCCCAACGAGCGCGACCTCGCCGCCCGCTTCGGCGTGGCCCGCGCCACGCTCCGCCAGGCGCTGGAACAGCTGGAGCTGGAAGGCCGGCTCCAGCGCCGCCGCGGCGTCGGCACCACCGTCGCGCCGCCGCGTGTCGGCGTGGCCGTCGGCGCGGGACAGCAGACCTGGCCGGAAGCCGAGGACGACGCCTGGCAGCCCGTCGACTGCGTCCAGGCCGCGCCGCCGGCGGCCGTCTCCGCCGCCCTGGAGACCGCCTCCGGCGAGCCCCTGCACACCGTGCGCCGCATCCGGACCTCCCACGGCCAGCACGTCGCCACGGAGCTGCTCTACGTCCCGGCCGTCTCGGTGCCCGACCTCAGCGCGATCGACGCCCCCTCCGGCGCGGCACGGGCGCGTGCGGTGCTGCGCGAGCTGCAGCACCTGACCCTGGAAGGCCAGGACCGCGCCGTCGAGCTGGGCTCGGCCCGTGCGGACGACGCCAGGGAACTCGACCGGCTCCCCGGCGCGCCCGTCCTGGTCGTCACCACCCGCTACTTCGCCGCGGGCCGCACCGCCGCCCTGTCCGTGGCGACCTACCGCGCCGACACCTGCCGGCTGACCTTCGGCGACCCGGCCGGCGTGGAAATACACCACGATTCCGAGCGCCAGGCCTCCTGACCCCGCCAGGTCTGCGCCCACGCCCGGAACGCCGGGCGGGGCCACTTCATCAGGGCACCAGCCACGACGGTGCCGTGGCCGTCCGGTGAACCCGTCCGGCGGGCACGGCCCGATGGCCGGCGCCGTCACCGTACGGCTCGGCGCCGCGTCACCGTGCCCTCCACCGCGAACAGCTGCTCCTCGACGTGGTCGAGGGCGAGGCGCAGGGCGCCGGTCGCCACGGCCGCCTCACCGAGCAGGGACAGCGCGACCTGTGGGGGCCGCAGGCAGTAGCGCGCCAGTTCACTGCGCAGCGGCTCCAGCACGCCGTCCAGGCCGGCCGCCCAGCCGCCGACGACGACCAGCTCCGGGTCGAGGGCCAGCACCAGCGCGGCCACGTCGTGGACGAGGCGCTGGATGAACCGCTCCACGGCCGCCAGCGCCCGCTGGTCACCCTCCCGGGCGAGCGCGAACACCTCCGCGACCGCCTGCTCGTCCAGCGGATGCAACGGCTCGTCCGTGGTGGACAGCAGCGTCTCCGGGGTCTCCTCCCGGCCCAGCAGATGCAGCGCGCCGATCTCCCCGGCCGCCCCGCCGTACCCCCGGTGCAGCCGCCCGCCGATCAGCGAACCCGCCCCGGGGCTCAACCCCGCCAGCACGAACACCACGTCGTCCGACTCGGCCGCCGCGCCCTTCCAGTGCTCGGCCACCGCCGCCGCGTTGGCGTCGTTCTCCACCAGCACCGGGCACTTGAAGGAACGGCTCAGGCGCTCGCCCAGCCGCAGCCCCGTCCACTCGGGCAGGGCCGTACCCAGCCGTACCGTGCCGTCGGCCTCGACGATCCCCGGCGTGCCCACCCCCACCGCCCGCAGCGAGCCGCGTGCCACGCCGGCCCGCCGCAGCAGCTCCGCGACCGCACCGCGCAGCCGTTCCAGCCGTTCGTCGGCCGAAGCCGTCTCGTCGACCTCCTTGGTCTGCGCGCCCAGTACCCGCCCGTCCAGGTCGGACAGGAGCGCGGCGACCCGGTGCGCCCCGATCTCCAGGCCCAGCAGATGCCCCGCCTCGGCCCGGAACCGGAACCGCCGGGCGGGCCGCCCCTGACGGCGTGCGGCTCCGTCGTCGGCCGCCGACTCCACGACCAGCCCGGCCTCGACGAGCCCTTCGACGACCCCCTCGACGGTCGGCCGCGACAGACCCGTGACCCGGGCGATCTCGGTGAGCGTCGCGCAGTCCGTGGCACGCAGCGAGTGCAGCACCACCGCGGAATTGATCCTTCGCAGCAGCGAGGGATCGCCGCCGGTCAGCTGCCCCACCGTCGTCCTCCCAGCTCGCGGGCGTGTTGGGGCGGATCGTACTCGGCCGGGCCCACCCCGGCGAGCTCCGGGTTCCGCCGATCCGGCGGCCCTCGGGACCAGCCCGGTGCGGCGAAGACGGGTCAGCCCGGCGCGACGAACCCCGACTCGTACGCGGCGATCACCGCCTGGGTGCGGTCGCGTGCCCCGAGCTTGGCCAGCACGGCACTCACATGCGACTTCACCGTCTCCGTCCCGACGACCAGCCGGTCGGCGATCTCCGCGTTGGACAGCCCCCGCGCCATGAGCCGCAGCACCTCCGCCTCACGCTCCGTCAGTCCGGCCGCCGACAGCGGGGCACGGGCCGCAGGGCCGGCGTCGCCGTACCGGGCGGCGAGGCGGCGGACGGACGCCGGGAACAACAGCGACTCGCCCTCCGCGACCAGCCGCACGGCATGGACGATCTCGGCCGGCCTGGCCCGCTTCAGCAGGAACCCGTCGGCCCCCGCGCGCAGTGCCTCGTACACGAACTCGTCGTCCTCGAAGGTGGTCACCACCAGGATCCTGGGCGGCGCGTCGACCGTGCGCAGCAGCGCGCGCGTGGCCTCGATCCCGTCCATCAGAGGCATGCGCACGTCCATCGCGACCACGTCCGGCCGCAGTCGGCGCACCAGCGGGATGACCGCCGCACCGTCGGCCGCCTCGCCCACCACCTCGATGTCGGGCTGCGCCTCCAGCACGGCCCGAAGACCCGCACGGACCAGGGGTTCGTCATCGACGAGGAGCACGGTCACAGGCATCCGGCCAGCGTAGATCAACCCGTCCGCCGGCGCGGATCAGCCCAGCGGCAGCTCCGCGCGCACCTGCCAGTCGCCCTGGTCCGGTCCGGTGCGGGCACTGCCCCCGAGCAACTCCGCGCGCTCCCGTATGCCCCGCAGCCCGCTGCCCCGTCCGGGCTCGGGCAGCGCGGCCGGAAGCGGATTGCGGACCTCGACGGCGAGTGTGCTCCCGGCCACGGACACCCGTACCCGCACCGGTACGGCACCCGCGTGCCGCAGGACATTGGTCAGCGCCTCCTGGAGGATGCGGTACCCCTCCCGCGAGACGGGCCCCGGCACCGCCGCGACGGACCCGGTCACCTCGGCGTCCACTGTGGCGCCGGAGGCACGCGCGGAGCCCAGGAGGCGATCGGCGTCGGCCAGCGTGGGCCGGGCGCCGGCCGGCCGCTCCGACTCGCGCAGCACCCCGAGCACCCGCTCCAGGTCCGCGAGGGCGGCTCGGCCGGTCTCCTCGATGGCCTCCAGCGCGCGGTCGGTGAATCCCGGATCGCCCGCCGCCCGCGCGGCACCCGCCTGCACCACCGCCACCGTCAGGGCATGCCCGATGGAGTCGTGCAACTCCCGTGCGATGCGAGTGCGTTCGAGCAGCTGCTCGGTGCGCTCCTCCAGGGCGGCCAGCCGCTCGGCGGCAGACGGCCCGAGGAGTCGGCGCGCACCCGCGGTGACCAGCTCGCCGAGCCCCACGACAGCCCCGTACAGGGCGAGCAGCGGCAGCGGCACCAGCAGGGCGTACGCCCGCTCCGGAGGCAGCCGGTCCAGCAGTGGAAGACCGGACGGCGCCTGTCCCCACGCGCACCTCGCCAGTTCGTAGGTGACAACCGGCAGCCACACCGTGGCGAACATCGCCGCCGCGCCGAGGACCATCCGCAGCTCCAGCCACAGCACCGTGCGCAGCCGGTCCCGCCAGGTCGCCGACGGCGTCACGGAGATGCCCGGCTCCTCCTCGCCGGGCGTCAGCAGCAGCCTCGCCTGAACACCCTCGCCCATCCGCACGGCGGGCAGAAAACCGACCGGGACGAGTAACAGCGCGGGCACCCAGGGAGTCGACAAGTCGATGAAAAGCCACACGCTCACGATCAGCATGGGCACCCACAGATGCAGCAGGCGCGTGTACGTCGTCCCCCGCAGCAGCGGGCGCAGGAAGCGGGCCATGGGGTCATCGTCGCAGGCAGCCCCGACAAGGGACCTCCCCCGCGCGGGGGAGACGATCTCCACCGGCGGGGGAGGAACTTCAGCCGCGCACCCCGCCAGGCTGATGCCATGACCAGCATCGACGTACGAGACCTCACCAAGGAGTACGGCACCAAGCGGGCCGTGGACCACCTCACCTTCAGCGTCCGCCCCGGCCGCGTCACCGGTTTCCTCGGCCCCAACGGCGCCGGAAAGTCCACCACCATGCGGGTCGTCCTCGGCCTCGACCGGCCGACCTCCGGCACCGCCACCATCGGCGGCCACGCCTACGCCGGACTCCGCGACCCTCTGCGCCGGGTGGGCGCCCTGCTGGACGCACGGGCGGCGCACGGATCCCGCACCGCCCGCGACCATCTGCTGGCCCTGGCGGCGAGCAACCGCATCCCGGAGCGTCGGGTCGACACCGTCCTGGAGGAGACCGGCCTCGCGGCGGTGGCCCGGAGCCGGGTGAAGACGTACTCCCTCGGCATGCGGCAGCGGCTCGGCATCGCCGCCGCGCTCCTCGGCGACCCCGAGGTGATCCTGCTGGACGAGCCCGCCAACGGCCTCGACCCCGAAGGCATCGTCTGGATCCGCACGCTGCTGCGCCGGCTCGCGGCGCAGGGCCGTACGGTCCTGGTCTCCAGCCACCTGATGAACGAGACCGCCGCGTTCGCCGACCACCTGGTGATCCTCGGCCGAGGCCGCCTGCTCGCCGACACCCCCGTCCGGGACTTCATCCACGCGCGCGTGCGCCCCGAGGTCAGGATCCGCACCACCGAGCCCGCCGCGCTCGGCGACCTGCTCGCCCGGCACGGTCACGACGCCTCCCGGGACGAGGACGGGACGTGGACCGTGCGCCACGCGCGCGTGGACGAACTCGGCCGCCTCATGTCCGAGGCGGGCGTGCCCGTACTCGAACTGGCCGCGCGGGAAGCCACCCTGGAGCAGGCCTATTTCGATCTGACCGCGGCCGAGGCCGAGTTCACCGCCCTGCACCAGGAGGCCTGACCATGCCGTTCGTCCCCGTTCTGCACGCCGAGTGGATCAAGATCCGGACGCTCCGTTCGCTGGTGGGCAGCCTGGCCGCGATCGTCGTCGCCACCGTGGCGTTCTCCGCGCTCGCCTCGGCCGACGCCGACGACACGGATCCGCTGTTCTCGGCGTTCTTCGGCATCGGCTTCGGTCAGATCGCCGCGATCGCCTTCGGTACGACGGCCGTCGCGGCGGAGTTCCGGGGCGGTGCGCTGCGGCTGACGCTGGCCGCCGCGCCCGACCGGGGGCGCTGGTTCGCCGCGAAGGCCACGGCGATCGCCCTGCCGGTGCTGGCCGTGGGACTCCTCACCGGCCTGGTGACGCTGCTGGTGGGAAAGGCGGTCCTCGGCCGGCACGGTCCCGGCTGGGCCGAGGGACTGCGCGGCGCGGTCGGCTGCGGCCTGCACCTCACGCTGATGTCGCTGTTCGCCGCCGGACTGGCGGCCGTACTGCGCAGCGGGGTGGCGACCCTCTCCGTCCTGATCCCGTTCCTGCTGATCGTGTCCTTCGTCATCGGCGACCTGTCCGCGGGCGCCGCGGACTTCCTGCCCGACCGGGCCGGCCAGGTGGCCCTGCACAGTACCTGGGACGGTGCGCTCGGCCCCTGGACCGGGCTCGCGGTCACCGCGCTGTGGACGGCTGCGGCGCTGGGCGCGGGGGCGTGGAGCATCCACCGCAGGGACGCCTGACAGACCGCCACTTGTCAGTGGGTGCCGCTTTACTGGACCGCATGGACCTCGTGCGCTGTCTGAACGTCATCGACCTGCTGTGCGCCCAGGAGTTTCCCCGGGCGCACGGCAGGACGGAGCACGGCGAGAGCGGCCCCGGGTATCACATAGCCGCATTACGGACGAGTGGGGACTTCTGGGAGGACGACGGCACGGAACGGGCGGAGACGGAGGCCCAGTTCGACGCCGACCGGGACGGACTCGCCCAGCGGCTCACCGAGCGGTGGGGGCCGCCGCAGCGCTTCAGCCTGTACAGCGTCCTGCGCCGGGCGATGCAGGGCGAGCAGGTGGAGCAGCCGTGGGCGGCTCTGAGCGAGCACGTCCCGGACGTCCACCTGTGGCAGGCGCCCGGGCCGGGGCGCTGGGTGGCCCTCGGCGTGTCCCAGTGGGACAAGGAACTGGAGTTCCAGCTCCTTGCCGTGGTCACGGAGACAGACCCGCCCTAGGCCGGCGCGGCGTCCCGCAGCCGGGCGAACTCCTCCGCCATCGTCGCCGCCGTCCAGTGCGCGTTCAGCCCGCTGGGATTGGGCAGCACCCACACCCGGCTGTCGCCGATGGTCCGCTCCTGCGGCCCCACCTGCGCCCTGCGGTCCCCGAAGGCGGCCCGGTACGCCGTCACGCCGACCACGGCGAGCCACTCCGGGCGCCACCGGGTCACCTTGGCGGTCAGCAGCCGGCCGCCCTCGAGGTACTCCTCGGCGGTCAGTTCGTCGGCGCGTGCGGTGGCCCGTGCCACCACGTTCGTGATGCCGAGCCCGTACGTCAGCAGTTCGCGCTGCTCGGCGGGTTTCAGCAGCCTAGGT